>NZ_JACHWH010000003.1:0-65000 GCF_014191255.1 Amycolatopsis bartoniae | reverse complement strand
CAAAGGAACCTCAAACGAGGTTACATAATAAGCTCTACTGGCTTAGTTCACTAGCACACTGTTGAGTTCTCAAACAACACGCAGAAGTCTCTGCATATCTTCAAGCTTTGTTGTGTCTGGACCAGACTCTACCCCACCGGTAATCCGGAGATTTCCTCGGGGGGTGGACATCCGTCCAGGCCAGGACCACCCACTCTACCACACTCGGTGGGAGCTTGGTTCGTGATCCCCGCGCCGCCCGGTCTCCCTGGCGACGAAGAGAAGATTACATGCCCCCGAACCCCCCTGAAACAGGGGGGTCCCTTAAGGGCGAAACCGCAGGTCAGGCCAGCAAACGGACGCCACCGGTGGTCCGCTTGCCCCGGCGCACCACGAGCCACCGGCCGTGCAGCGCGTCGGACGCGTTCGGGCGCCACTCCTCGTCGGCGACCTTCACGTTGTTCACGTACGCCCCGCCTTCCTTCACGGTGCGCCGCGCCGCGCCCTTGCTGTCCACGAGTCCGGGCGCGAGCAGGAGGTCGACGATCGTCGGCTCGTCGGACAGCCGGACGTCCGCGGTGGGCACCTCACCCATGACCGCGTCCAGCGTCGACTCGTCGAGCTCGGTCAGCTCCCCCCGGCCGAACAGCGCCTGGCTCGCCAGCGTGACCTGCCTCGTCTGCTCAGCGCCGTGCACGAGCGTGGTCAGCTCCTCCGCGAGCTTCCGCTGCGCGGCTCGCAGCTGCGGCTTCTCCTCGGTCAGCCGGGCGAGCTCGTCGATCTCCTCGCGGCCGAGGAAGGTGAACATCTTCAGGTACGGGATCACCTCGGCGTCCCCGACGTTCACGAAGTACTGGAACCACGCGTACGGCGAGGTGAGCGACGGGTCCAGCCAGACGTTCCCACCGCCGGTGGACTTGCCGAACTTCCGGCCCTCGGAGTCCGTGACGAGCGGCGTCGTCAGCGCGTGTGCCGTGCCGCCGTCCACCTTCCGGATGTAGTCGACCCCGCCGATGATGTTCACCCACTGGTCGTTGCCGCCGATCTGCAGCTTCGTCCCGTACTTCCGGTACAGCTGCAGGTAGTCGAACGACTGCAGGAGCAGGTAGCTGAACTCGGTGTAGGAGATGCCGTCGGAGGCGAGCCGGCGTTTGACCGTGTCCCGCGCGAGCATCGAGTTCAGCGAGAAGTGCTTGCCGACGTCACGCAGGAACTCCAGGGCGGAGACGTCCTTGAACCAGTTCATGTTGTTCTCGATCAACGCCCCGGTCGGCGAGTCGTCGAACACCACGAACTTCTCGAGCTGGGCCCGGATCTTCTCGAACCGCGCCGCGGTGAGCTCCGGGCTCACCATCGTGCGCTCCCCCACGTCCCGGGGGTCGCCGATCTGCCCCGTGGCGACACCGCCGAGCGCGATCGGCCGGTGCCCGGCCTGCTGGAACCGGGCCAGGGTCAGCAGCTGGACGAGGTGACCGGCGTGCAGGCTGTCGGCGGTCGGGTCGAAGCCGCCGTAGAGCGTGAGCGGGCCCGCGTCCAGGTCCTTCCGCAGCGCGTCGAGGTCGGTGGAGTGCGCGATGAGCCCGCGCCAGGAGAGTTCGTCGAGGATGTGTTCGCTCACGTCTCGATACTCCCGTACCAGGTCAACCGGCTTTGTTCCGGGTGGCCCGGCCGCCGCGGCGGTAGGCCGACACCGCGGGCGAGTCGATCCAGAACCGCCACCGGACGTCGATCGCGGCCGCCACCCCGACCCGCGGTCCGGTGTGGATCCGCTCCACGGGGTCTCCCGCCAGGAGGCGCACGGGCGAGTTCGGATCGGTCAGGTCCGCACCGTTGTGCTCGGGACCGATCCGCAGCGCGGAGGTCAGCCGGGCAGGCCCCTGAGCGAGCTCGTGCTCCCGGCGCGCGGCCTTGCGCCGCACCTTCGCCACGTCCACGCCCGAGACGACCTCGGCCGCGCGCAGCAGCACCGCGCCCGGCTCGCCGTCCTCGCACCCGACGACGTTCGCGCAGAAGTGCATGCCGTACACGAAGTAGACGTACAGGTGCCCGGCGGGGCCCCACATCACCTCGTTGCGCGGGGTCCGTCCCCGGTAGCAGTGCGACGCCGGGTCGTCCTGCCCGCGGTACGCCTCCACCTCGACGAGCCGGGCGGCGACCGTGCCCTCCGGCGTCGTCGTCTCGATCACCGCACCGAGCAGCAGTCGCGCCAGGTCCAGGGGGTCGACGGCGAGTTCTTCGCGCTCGAACAGCCTCATCGCAGGATCACGCTGCCCGTTCGCGTGGTCAGCTCGGCTTCGAGGCCGGGCCGGTCGCCCCGGTCGATCCGGAGCGACTGCCCGAGCGCCCCCACCTCGCGCGCGATGACCTCAGGCGAGGGATGCACGCAGCGGAACGACACCAGCCGGACGGAGTGCTCCAGCGTCTCCGCGGGATGCGGCGAGTCGTGCCAGTCGATCAGGAACGGCACCAGCCCGTCCCCGCCGGGCGGAAACGCCAGCTCCCATTCGAGCAGGACACCGTCCGGACGGCGGCGAGACATGGGGATCGGGCCGAGCAGCTCCGGGTCCGGAAAGCCCGAGACCCGCGCCGCCCACGTGACCAGGCGCGGCCCGGTCAGCTCGTCGATGCCGAACGAGCGCGGCTCCGCCGGGTCCGGCTGCTCCGGATCGGGGCCGATGACCTCCAGGTACGTGTCACCGCCCAGGCCCGCGAGGAAGTTCCGGGTGCCGCGCCCGACGTGCGGACCACCGGCCGTGAGGGGAATGCCCTGGTCACGCAACACCGCCACCGTCGTGTCGAGGTGCGGTGTCGCGTAGACCAGGTGGTCGATCGTCACAGGCTCAATGTGTACCGGAAACCCACTCCCGGAACCCGGTCACCCTGTCCTCCAGCCGCGAGAGCTGCTCCGCGACGCGAGCCGGAGCCGTGCCGCCGCGGGCGTCGCGCGAGGCGACCGAACCCTCGACTGTCAGCACCTCACGCACCTGCGGCGTGAGCGCCGGCGAGATCTTCGCCAGTTCCTCGTCCGTCAGGTCCTCCAGGCCGGCGCCGCGCGACTCCGCGACCCGGACGCACTCCCCCGCCGCCTCATGGGCGACGCGGAACGGAACCCCTTGGCGCACGAGCCATTCCGCGATGTCGGTGGCCAGCGTGAACCCGGCCGGCGCCAGCTCCGCGAGCCGTCCGGTGTGGAACGTGAGCGTGCCCAGCATTCCGGCGATCGCGGGGAACAGCAGCTCCAGCTGCTCGACGGAGTCGAAGACCGGCTCCTTGTCCTCCTGCAGGTCCCGGTTGTACGCCAGCGGCATCGCCTTGAGCGTGGCGAGCAGGCCGGTGAGATTGCCGATCAGCCTCCCGGACTTGCCGCGGGTCAGCTCCGCGACGTCCGGGTTCTTCTTCTGCGGCATGATCGAGCTGCCGGTGGCCCACGCGTCGTCGAGCGTCACGTAGCCGAACTCGGCGGTGTTCCAGATGATCACCTCTTCGGCGATCCGCGACAGGTTCACGCCGAGCATCGCGAGCGCGAACGCGAACTCCGCCGCGAAATCCCGCGAAGCCGTGCCGTCGATCGAGTTCTCGACGCTCGCGGCGAAGCCCAGCTCCTTCGCCACCGCCTCCGGATCGAGGCCGAGCGAGGAACCCGCCAGCGCACCCGAGCCGTACGGCGACTCGGCCGTGCGGTCGTCCCAGTCCCGCAGCCGGCTCACGTCCCGCAGCAGCGCGTGCGCGTGCGCCAGCAGGTGGTGCGCCAGCAGGACCGGCTGCGCGTGCTGCAGGTGCGTGCGGCCCGGCAGGATCGCGTCCGGATGCCGCTTCGCCTGCGACACCAGCGCGTCCACGACGTCGAGCGCGCCCGCCGCCGTGCGGCGCGCCGCGTCCCGCAGCCACATGCGGAACAGGGTCGCGACCTGGTCGTTGCGCGACCGGCCGGCGCGGATCTTGCCGCCCAGCTCGGTGCCCGCCCGCTCCAGCAGCCCGCGTTCGAGCGCCGTGTGCACGTCCTCGTCCTCGAGAGTGGGCGTGAACGCGCCCGACGCGACGTCGTCGGCGAGCTGGTCGAGCGCCTTCAGCATCGCGGCCAGCTCGTCCTCGGACAGCAGGCCCGCGTTGTGCAGCACGCGGGCGTGCGCCCTGGAACCGGCGATGTCGTAGGGCGCCAGGCGCCAGTCGAAGTGGGTCGAGGCCGACAGCTTCGCCATCGCCTCGGCCGGCCCGCTGGCGAACCGGCCGCCCCACAGCTGCACCGGCTGGTGTCCCTCGGTCATGAACCTCAGCTCTTCTGGTCGCGCTTCGCGGCGATCTTGCTCGGCAGGCCCCACAGCTGGACGAAGCCCTTCGCCAGGCTCTGGTCGAACGTGTCGCCCTCGTCGTAGGTGGCCAGGTTGAAGTCGTACAGCGAGTGCTCGCTGCGGCGGCCGGTGACCACCGCGGTGCCGGCGTGCAGGCGCAGCCGGATCTCACCCGTGACGTGCTCCTGGCTCTTGGCGATGAACGCGTCCAGCGCGTCCTTGAGCGGCGAGAACCACAGGCCGTCGTAGACCAGCTCGGTCCAGCGCTGCCCGACCTGGCGCTTGAACCGGGCCAGGTCACGCTCGACGGTGACGTTCTCCAGCTCCTGGTGCGCGGTGATCAGCGCGATCGCGCCCGGCGCCTCGTAGACCTCGCGGCTCTTGATGCCCACCAGGCGGTCCTCGACCATGTCCAGCCGGCCGACACCCTGCGCGCCCGCGCGCTGGTTCAGCTGCTGGATCGCCTCCAGCATCGTGACCGGCTTGCCGTCGATCGCGACCGGCACGCCCTTCTCGAACGTGATGACCAGCTCGTCCGGCGCCTGGAAGTTGACCGTCGGGTCCTCGGTGTAGGAGTAGACGTCCTTGGTGGGCGCGTTCCACAGGTCCTCGAGGAAGCCCGTCTCGACGGCGCGGCCCCACACGTTCTGGTCGATCGAGAACGGGGACTTCTTGGTGACGTCGATCGGCAGGTTGCGCTCCTCGGCGTAGGCGATCGCCTTCTCGCGGGTCCATGCGAAGTCGCGGACCGGGGCGATGACCTTCAGGTCCGGCACCAGCGCGCCGAGACCGACCTCGAAGCGGACCTGGTCGTTGCCCTTGCCGGTGCAGCCGTGCGCGACCGTCGTGGCGCCGTGGTACTTCGCGGCCTCCGCCAGGTGCTTCACGATGACCGGCCGCGACAGCGCGGAGACCAGCGGGTAGCGGTCCATGTAGAGCGCGTCGGCCTGCAGCGCCGGCAGGCAGTACTCGTTCGCGAACTCGTCCCGCGCGTCGGCGACGACGGCCTCGACCGCGCCGCAGTCCAGCGCGCGCTGGCGGATCGTGTCCAGGTCCTCACCGCCCTGACCGAGGTCGACCGCCACCGCGACCACCTCGGCCCCGGTCTCCTCGGCGATCCAGCCGATGCCCACCGAGGTGTCCAGCCCGCCCGAGTAGGCGAGCACTACCCGCTCCGTCATTGCCCGTTCTCCTTGTTCCTCGAAGTCTTCAGTCCAAAGTAGACGACCGCCGCGCGAGCGCGGTGAAGCGGTCGGCCAGGTCCCGTCCGGTCAGCGGCTCCCTGGCGATCACCGCGACCGTGTCGTCGCCGGCGATCGAGCCGACGACCTCCTCCAGCGCCGCCCGGTCGATCGCGCTGGCCAGGAACTGCGCGGCGCCGGGCGGCGTGCGCAGCACCGTGAGGTTGCCCGAGCAGTCCGCCGAGACCATCAGCTCGGCCAGCAGCCGCGACAGCCGGGAGGTACCGCCCTGCACCCCGCGCACCGGGCTGCCGTCCTCCGGGATGACGTACACCGGTGCGCCCGAGTCCGCGCCCCGCAGCTTGACGGCGCCGAGCTCGTCGAGGTCCCGCGACAACGTAGCCTGCGTGACCTCGATGCCCTCGGCCGACAGCAGCTTGGCCAGCTCGGTCTGGCTGCGGATCGCCATCGTGGACACCAGTTCGGTGATCCGCGCCTGGCGAGCCGCGCGACTCATCGTCGTTCGCTCAGCAACCACACCAACAGCGCTTTCTGTGCGTGCAGCCGGTTTTCGGCCTCGTCCCACACCGCGCTCGCCGGCCCGTCGAGCACCTCGTCGGTGATCTCCCAGCCGCGGTGCGCCGGCAGGCAGTGCAGGACGATCGCGCCGGGCGCCGCCTGGGCCAGCAGCTCGCTGTTGACCTGCAGCTTGCGGAACGGCGTGACCCTGTCGAGCCCGTCGTTCTCCTGCCCCATCGACGTCCAGGTGTCCGTCACGAGCACGTCGGCGCCCTCGACGGCCTCCTTCGGATCGGTGTAGACCGCGACGCCGCCGCCGGTCTGCGCCGCCCGCTCCTTCGCCGCCTGCGTGACCTCCGCGAGCGGCTGGAACCCCTCCGGCGACACGACCCGGACGTGCAGCCCGGCCGTGGCGCCGCCGAGCATCAGCGAGTGCGCCATGTTGTTGGCGCCGTCACCGAGGTAGGTCAGGGTGAGCCCGGCGAGCTTCCCCTTGCGCTCGCGGATGGTCTGCAGGTCGGCCAGCACCTGGCACGGGTGGAACTCGTCGGTCAACGCGTTGACGACCGGCACGCTCGCCGCGGAGGCCATCGCGTTGAGCCGCTGCTGCGCGAACGTCCGCCACACCACCGCGTCGACGTACCGCGAGAGGACGCGCGCGGTGTCCTCGATGGTCTCCTCGCGGCCGAGCTGCATGGAGCGGCCGTCGACGATGATCGGGTGACCGCCGAGCTGACTGATGCCGACCTCGAACGACATCCGGGTGCGGGTGGAGTTCTTCTCGAACAGCACCGCGACCGACTTCGGGCCCCCCAGCGCGCGGTTGCCGAGCGGGTCCTTCTTGAGCTCGTCGGCGAGGTCGAGGACGGCGAGCTGCTCCTCGGGGGTGAGGTCGTCGTCGCGGAGGAAGTGGCGGGGCATGTCAGTCCTTCGGGTTCGCGGAGTCGAGGGCGCCGGGGAGTGCCGCGAGGAAGCCCTGGGCCTGCTCCTCGCTGAGGATCAGGGGCGGCGCGAGCCGGATGGCGTCCGGGGCGACCGGGTTGACGAGGTAACCGGCGTCCTGCGCGGCCTTGGCGACCGCGGGGGCGACCGGTTCGCGCAACGCGATCCCGATCAGCAGGCCCGCGCCGCGGACGCCGCCGACCAGCGGGTGCTTCAACTCCTCGACGCCGGTGACGATGTCCTTGCCCAGCGCGGACACGTGGTCGTTGAGGTTGTCGCGGGCGATGGTGCGCAGCACGGCGAGGCCCGCGGCGCAGCACACCGGGTTGCCGCCGAAAGTGGTGCCGTGCTGGCCCGGCTTGAGCAGGTCCGCGGCCGCGCCGACGCCGATGGTGGCGCCGAGCGGCAGGCCGCCGCCGAGGCCCTTGGCGAGGGTGAACACGTCCGGCGTGATCCCGGCGCGCTGGAAGGCGAACCACGTGCCGGTGCGCCCGATGCCGGTCTGCACCTCGTCGAGGATCAGCAGGGCGCCGGTGTTCTTGGTGATCTCGCGCGCGGCCTGCAGGTAGCCGTCGGGCGCGGGGATGACCCCGCCCTCACCGAGGATCGGCTCCAGCACGACCGCCGCGGTCTCCTCGTCCACCGCGGCGCGCAGTGCGTCGACGTCGCCGAAGGGGACGTGCGTGACGCCCGGCATGACGGGCTCGAACGGCTCGCGCTTCGCCGGCTGGCCGGTGAGCGCGAGCGAGCCCATCGTGCGGCCGTGGAAGGCACCCTCGCACGCGACGATCTTCGTGCGCCCGGTAAGCCTGCTGATCTTGATCGCGGCCTCGTTCGCCTCCGCGCCGGAGTTGACGAACAGGACCTTCGCGTTGCCGGTCAGCCCGGCGACGTCCAGCAGGGCCTCGGCGAACTCGACGGCGACCGGGTTCACGTACAGGTTCGAGGTGTGCCCGAGCTTCGTGATCTGCTCAGTGACCGCGCGCACGACCTCGGGGTGGGCGTGACCGAGCGCGTTCACCGCGATCCCGCCCAGCAGGTCGACGTACTCGTTGTCCTCGGCGTCCCAGACGCGCGCGCCCTCCCCGCGGACCAGCGTCAGCTGCGGTGTGCCGTAGTTGTCCATGAGCGCGGACCGCCAGTGCGCCTGGCCGTCCACATTGGACGTTATCGGGGTCATGAGGGCTCCTCTTCGGGCAGGACCATGGTGCCGATTCCGCGGGAGGTGAACACTTCGAGCAGGACGGAGTGGGCGATGCGGCCGTCGATCACGTGCGCGCCGCGGACCCCGCCGCGGACGGCCTTCGCGCACGCCTCCATCTTGGGGATCATGCCGCTGGCCAGTGACGGCAGCAGCTGTTCGAGCCGGTCGACGCGGATGCGGTCGACGAGCGAGGAGCGGTCCGGCCAGTTCGCGTACAGGCCCTCGACGTCGGTGAGCACGACCAGCTTCTCGGCTCCCAGCGCCGCGGCGAGCGCACCGGCGGCGGTGTCGGCGTTGACGTTGTGCACCACACCGTCGACGTCCGGGGCGACGGTGGACACGACGGGGATGCGCCCGGCGTTGACGATGTCGAGCACCGCGGCGGGGTTCACCGACGCGACCTCGCCGACCAGCCCGACGTCGACCGCTTCGCCGTTGACCGTCGCCTGCTTGCGCTCGGCGATGAACAGCTGGGCGTCCTCGCCGGAGATGCCGACGGCGTAGGGGCCGTGCGCGTTGATCAGGCCGACCAGCTCGCGGCTGACCTGCCCGACCAGGACCATGCGCACGACGTCCATCGTCTCGGGCGTGGTGACGCGCAGGCCGCCCTTGAATTCACCCTCGATGCCGAGACGGCCCAGCATCGCGGTGATCTGCGGCCCGCCGCCGTGCACCACGACCGGGTGCAGCCCGGCGAGCCGGAGGAACACCATGTCCTGCGCGAACGCGTGCTTGAGCTCGTTGTCGATCATCGCGTTGCCGCCGTACTTGACCACGACGGTGGCGCCGTGGAAGCGCTGCAGCCACGGCAGGGCCTCGATGAGGACGCCGGCCTTCTCGGCGGCGGTGGCGAGCCGGTCGTCGGCCGGCACGAGGGCTTCGGAAGGCGTCATGAGGAGTACGCGCTGTTCTCTTCGACGTAACCGTGCGACAGGTCGGTGCTGTAGATCGTCGCCGTGCTGGTGCCGACACCGAGGTCGATCAGGATCTCGATCGCACGGCCGGACAGGTCGGCGGCCGAGCGGTCGGCGGCGGTGGTGCCGTGCGCGAACAGCGTGACGCCGTTGATGGTGATCGACACCGTCTCCGGGTCGATCTCGGCCTGGGCGCGGCCGAGCGCCATCGCGACGCGGCCCCAGTTCGGGTCTGAGCCGAACAGTGCGGTCTTGACCAGGTTGTCCTCGGCGACCGTGCGGCCGACGTTGATCGCGTCCTGCTCGCTCGCCGCGCCGCGGACGACGATGTCGACGTCCTTCGTGGCGCCTTCGGAGTCGGCGCGCAGCTGGTAGACGAGGTCGAGGCAGACCGCGGTGAGCAGCTCGGTGAAGTCGTCCAGCTTCGGGGCGATCCCGCTGGCGCCGGACGCCAGGAGCAGCACGGTGTCGTTGGTCGACGTGCCGCCGTCGACGTCCAGCCGGTCGAACGTGACCCGCGTGGCGGCGCGCAGGGCCGCGTCGAGCGCGTCCGGCTCGATCGAGGCGTCGGTCGTGACGACCGAGAGCATCGTCGCGAGGTTCGGCGCCAGCATGCCGGCGCCCTTCGCCATGCCGCCGATGCCCCAGCCGCCGGCGTGCGTCTTGTAGGTGTGCTTCGGCTTGGTGTCGGTGGTCATGACGGCCGTGGCCGCGGCGACGCCCGCCTCCGGTGTGTCCGCCAGCGCCTCCGCCGCCGTGTCCACTCCGGACAGGACCGCGTCCATCGGCAGCCGCTCGCCGATGAGGCCGGTGGAGCACACGGCGACCTCGACCGCTCCGGTGTCGAGGACCTTCGCGACCTTCTCCGCCGTCGCGTGCGTGTCCTGGAACCCGCCGGGCCCGGTCGCGGCGTTCGCCCCGCCCGAGTTGAGCACCACGGCACGCAGCCGCTGGTGGCGCAGCACCTCCTGGGACCACAGCACCGGCGCGGCCTTGATCACGTTGCGGGTGAACACGCCGGCGGCCGCCTGCTCGGGGCCGTCGTTGACGACGAGCGCGAGGTCCAGCGCGCCGGACGCCTTGATCCCGGCGGCCACTCCGGCGGCGCGGAACCCCTTCGGTCCGGTGACGGTCACGGGGCGACTCCTACGGTCGAAAGTCCGGTGGTCTCAGGGAGACCGAGGGCGAGGTTCATGGACTGGACGGCACCACCCGCGGTGCCCTTGGTCAGGTTGTCGATCGAGGACACCGCGACCAGCCTGCGCGCGTCGCGGTCCACGGTCACCTGCAGCTGCACGTTGTTGGAACCCAGCGTCGCCGCCGTGGTCGGCCAGGCTCCCTCGGGCAGCAGCTGCACGAAAGGCTCGTCGTCGTACGCCTTCTCGTACACCGCCCGCGCGTCCGCGGTGTCCATATCGGACAACAGCGGCGCGCTCGCGGTGGTGAGGATCCCGCGCGGCATCGGCGCGAGCACCGGCGTGAACGACACCGTGACCGGCTGCCCCGCCACGAGACCGAGGTTCTGCGCGAACTCCGGCGTGTGGCGGTGCGCGCCACCCACCCCGTAGGCGCTCGCGGACCCCATCACCTCGGACCCGAGCAGGTGCGGCTTCAGGCTCTTGCCCGCGCCGGACGTGCCGGTGACCGAGACGACGGAGACCTCGGGTCGCACGAGCCCCGCGGCCAGCGCCGGTGCGAGCGCCAGCGTGCCGCCGGTCGGGAAGCAGCCGGGCACCGCGATCCGCTTGGTACCCGCCAGCTTTTCGCGGGCACCGGGCAGCTCGGGCAGGCCGTAGGGCCAGGTGCCCGCGTGGGTGCCGCCGTACCAGCGCTGCCAGTCCGCCGGCTCGCGCAGCCGGTGGTCGGCGCCCAGGTCGACGACCAGCACGTCGGGCCCGAGCTGCGCCGCGATCTCCGCCGAATGACCATGCGGCAGCGCGAGGAAGACGACGTCGTGCCCGGCGAGGGTCTCCGCCGTCGTCTCGCGCAGGACACGGCCGGCCAGCGGGGCCAGGTGGGGCTGGTGCTGCCCCAGCGGGGTACCCGCGCTGCTGGCAGCGGTCAGCACGCCGATCTCCACTTCCGGGTGCACGAGGAGCAGACGCAGGAGCTCGCCACCCGCGTACCCGCTCGCCCCGGCCACCGCGACCTTCACCGTCATACGAATGATTATGCATGACAGCGCAAGGTCAATCAACGGCGGGTGTGTCACGCTGAGGGATGATGGATGGCGGCTCCTTTCCGGGGTTCGGAATTTTCACAGGTGGGCGGCCGGTGCCGGTCGTCGTGCCGGGCGCCGGGTTCGTACTGGCCGCCGCCGGACGCGACAGCCCGTGCGAGGGTGCGGACACCGTGGCCCAGCCGTCGGCCCGGCCCGAGCAGCCCGAGCGAACGTGCGGACACCGGGCAGCCCCCGGGTGGGGGCGGCACGCAACCCGCCGGACCAGCCCTGTGACCGGACCGAGCGCCCGGTCACGGGGCACCTCGGGGACGGCATGCAACCGCGGACCCGACAGTCTGAGCGGCCCGAGCGAACCTGCCGACACGGACCACCCCCGGGGGGTGCAACCGCCGGACCAGCTCAAGTAACCCGAGCCAAGCGAGCATCCGGACACCGGGCAGCCCCGGGTGGGGCGGCACGCAACCCGCCGGACCCGACAGCGAGCAGCCGAGCAGCCGAGCAGCCGAGCAGCCGAGCAGCCGAGCAGCCGAGCAGCCGAGCAGCCGAGCGAGCGTGCCGACACTGGGGCGGGCGATGCGACCGCCGGACCAGCGCGACCAGCCCGAGCGAGCGTCCGGACACCGGGCAGCCCCGGGTGGGGCGGCACGCAACCGCCGGACCCGACAGCCCGAGCAGCCCGAGCGGCCCGAGCGGCCCGAGCGGCCCGAGCGGCCCGAGCGGCCCGAGCGAGCGTCCGGTCGCAGGGCAGCCCCGGGTGGGGGCGGCACGCAGCCGCCCCCACCAGGCCGGTCAGGAGTCCGGCGACCCTCCCCCGCCGGATCGCTGGCTCGGCGGCTCGGGCAGGTACTCCCCCGGCCGCTCGGGATCGCAGCCCACCCTCGGCAGCCGGGCGCGGATGCCGCCCGGTGACCGCTCGAACTCGGCCGCGATGTCGGCTATCGGGACGCGTTCGATCCAGCGGCGCTCCAGGTCCGCGTCCTGCTTCGGCGTCCACGGCCGCCCCTGGCTCGCGGGTCGTGCCCGTGTTCTTCGGCCTCCCGGTTCGGTGATCGCCGCGTGGTGCCGCAGCGTCTCGGACAGCACGGAGCCCAGGGCCTCCGCGGCCGCCGGGGCGAGCTCCAGGTGCCCGTCCACGACGGACTCGCCCTGGGGGTCCGCCCCGCCGATGCTCACGATCAGCCGTTGCGGACGCTCGCCGTCCGGCACCGCGCTGACCTCGATGGAATAGGTGTTCTCGCCGGCCCGGATCTTGGTCCGGTGCTCTTCGATGATGTTCATGCCGCGGACGCTAGCGGCACCCTCCGACAATTTTCGTCACCGGGGGCTTCCGGGCGGTCGCGTTCCGAAACTGTCGTACCCCGCTCGTACCGTGCTGGGCACACGACCACGAGCCATCTGGGGGCCGCATGAACCACCACGAACGACAACGCCGCCCCGGCGAGCACACCGGGGCGGCGAAGGCCGGACGATCAGCGCCGCGCGGGGCCCGTCAGCGGCTGAAGGGGCTGCTGCGTGGCGTCCGTGTCGGACTTGGCCGCGGCCCCGGCGGGCACCGGGTCGGGCAGCGGGTCGCACGTGGTGTCGGGGCCGTTGCCCGGCTTGCGCTCGGGCAGCTTGCCCGTGGCCAGGTAGTCCGCCACCTGGTCGTCCACGCACGCGTCACCGGAGAGCGAGTCGGCGTGGGTCATGCCGCCGGGTTCGCTGATCAGCGCCGAGTTCGGGTAGAGGCGGCGCACCTGCAGGCTGCCCTCGAACGGCGTCGCGGCGTCGAGCTCCTCGTCGATGAGCAGGGCGCTCCGCACCTTCGCGCCGTTGATCTTCACCGGCACGCCCGCCTTCGCGGGCCAGAACAGGCAGGGTGCGTTGTACCAGGCGTTGCCCCACGTCTCGAACGGAGCGCGGAAGTACGTCGCAGAGTTGTCGACGCGCCACTTCCCCCAGCTCTGCGGCCACTGGACGTCGCTGCACTGCACCGCGGCGTACACCGCGTACCCGTTGTCGTCGCCCGGGCTTGCGGAGTCGTCGTAGAGCGCCTTGAGCGTCTGCCAGTCGCCGTCGTGCACCCAGCCGCTGAACGCCTTCGCGATGTCCTCCCAGCCGAACCGGTAGTAGCCGGCCTGCAGGAAGATGTCGGTCCACTCGTCCGGCCCGACCACTCCGCCCGCGGGGCTCTGCGCGAGCTTCTGCTGCTGGTCGTACCAGAGCTTCTCGACCGCGTCGCCGGACGTGCCGAGGTGGTAGACGCTGTCGTACTTCGCCACCCAGTCGAAGTAGATCCCGATGTTGTGGTCGAAGGCGATGTCCTGGTCCAGGTTGGCCCGGTACCAGACCTTGCGCGGGTCCACGGTGCTGTCGAGCACCATCCGCCGCACCCGCTGCGGGTACAGCGTCGAGTACACCTGGCCGAGGTAGGTGCCGTAGGAGAAGCCGTAGTAGTTGATCTGCTGCTCGCCGAGCGCCTTGCGCAGCGACTCCATGTCCTGCGCGGAGTCCCTGGTCTTCATGTGGTCGAGCAGTGGCCCGTTCTTCGCGCAGGCCGCGGCGTACGCCTTCGACGAAGCGAGCCAGGTCTGCTCCAGCTGCGGCGTGCGGGGCACGTAGTCGGGCCGGTTGTAGCCGAAGTAGTCCGGGTCGCACGACAGCGCGGGCTTGCTGGCGCCGACGCCACGGGGATCGAAGCCGATCCAGTCGTAGGAGTCCCCGGCGTGGTGGGGCACCGAGCGGCCGAGCACCGAGAGGGTCAGGCCGGATCCGCCGGGGCCTCCCGGGTTGACGAGCATGACCCCCTGCGACTGCGCCGTGGTGTGCCGAACCCGCGAGACCGCGAGCGAGATCTTGGTGCCCTCCGGATCGCGGTAGTCGAGCGGCACCTCGAGGAAGCCGCACTGCGCGCCCGCCTTCTGCAGGCCGGTAGAGGCGCAGGTTCCCCAGGTGATCGGCGCCGGGTCGAACTCCGGCAGCGCCGGAGCCGCGTTCGCCGGGACGGCCGCGACCACGGAGGCGGCGAGCAGGCCGGCCACCGCGAACGCGGAGACGAGTTTGTTCACTTTGGTCCTTTTCGTCGACAATCCCGCTGGGATCCAACGGAAACGAGCAACGTTTCGGTACAACCTTTCGGATCTCGTTCGGTTTCGCCACCCGACATTCGTCGGTACTTCCCCTGGTCACCCGATGGAGGTGGACACTGTGGACGATCTGGTGACGGCGGTCCGGGAATCCCTCGCCGCGGCAGGCGATCCGGAGAAGGCGGTGGAGATGCGCCGCTACATGAAGTCGGCGATGCCGTTCCACGGCGTGCCGAAACCCGTCCGGCAGCAGGTGACCCGCCGGGTGTTCGCCGCTCATCCCTTACCGGACAAGGAGTCCTTCGTCGCGGTCGCGGAGAAGCTGTGGCGGGAGGCGGAGTTCCGGGAGGAGCGTTACGTCGCGATCGACCTGACGGGGAACCGGCCGTACGCGCGGTGGCAGGACACCGGCCTGTTGCCGTTGCACGAAGAGATGATCGTGACTGGGGCCTGGTGGGACTTCGTCGACGAGATCGCCGCGCATCGCGTCGGGCCTTTGCTGCGGGCCCAACCGGCCACAGTGGAGCCCGTCATGCGGCGCTGGGCCGTCGACACCGACCTGTGGCGCCGCCGGACGGCGATCATCTGCCAGCTCGGCGCGAAGGAGGAAACCGACCTGGCACTGCTGAGCTTCGCGATCGAAGCGAACCTCGACGCGCGGGAGTTCTTCCTGCGCAAGGCGATCGGGTGGGCGCTGCGGCAGTACAGTCGGCTCGATCCGGACTGGGTGACGCGCTTCGTCGACACGCATCCCGGGCTTTCGCCGCTGTCGGTGCGCGAAGCGCTCAAGCACGTGCCGCGGTGAGCCGGAGGTGGCTCCGGCTCACCGCGACAGCAGCGTCAGCCCCGCAGGACGGCACCGAACCGCGAGGCCGCCTCGGCGACCGCGGCGTCGCGCGCCTTGGTCGCCTCCTCCACGGTCAGCGTCCGGTCCGGCGCGCGGAAGCGCAGCTTGTAGGCCAGGGAGCGCTTGCCCTCACCCACCTGGTCACCGGTGTAGGCATCGAACAGCGTGACGTCCTCCAGCAGCTCACCGCCGCCCGCAGTGACGGCCTCGGCGAGATCGGCGGCCGGCACCTTGGCGTCCACGACGAGCGCGATGTCCAGCAGTACCGGCGGGTACGGCGAGACCGCCGGGGCCGGCCTGCTCTCGGGCAGCGGGATGGCGTCCAGGTCGAGCTCCATCGCCACCGTGCGCTTCGGCAGCCCGAGCGCCTCGACCACCTTGGGGTGCAGCTCACCGGCATGCCCCACCGGCCAGTCGCCCACGCGCAGCTGGGCGCACCGGCCGGGGTGCCACGGTGCGAGATCCGCGGCCCGGACCCGCAGCTCGACGCCCGCGGCGGCGCCGACGAGCCGCGCGGCCTCGACCGCGTCGGCCCAGTTCGCCTGCTCGCCCTCGCCCCACCAGCCGGAGCGGGCGCGCTGCCCGGCCAGTACCACGGCCACGTGCAGCGGCTGCGGAGGCACGGCGGCCTCGAGCTGGGCCAGCTCCTCGTCGCCCGGCCGGTCACCGACGCCGAGTTCGGGCATCGGGACGGGCGCCGCGCTGGGCAGCACCACCTGGCCGACGTGGAACAGCGCCAGGTCGCGGAAACCGCGGGACACGTTGCGCTGCAGGGTTTCCAGCAGGCCCGGCAGCAGCGAGGTGGCCATCCGGTCCTTGTCGGCCTCCAGCGGGTTCTGCACCTTGACGGTGTGGCGCCGCACGTCGTCACCGGCAAGGCCGAAGGCGTCCCACGTCTCGTCCGACATGAACGGGAACGGCAGCACCTCGACGTACCCGGCTTCGGCCAGTGCGCGCGACACGGTCCGGCGACGGCGCTGGCTCTCGGTGAGCCCGGCGCCGGGCGGAGCGGGCGGCAGCGTGGACGGGATGCTGTCGTAGCCCTCCAGCCGCAGCACCTCCTCCACCAGGTCGGCGGGCTGCAGCAGGTCGCCGCGCCAGCTCGGCGGCACGGCGGTGACCTGCGCGACGCCCTCGTCGGAGGTACTGACCTGGACCTTGCAGCCGATCTGGCCGAGCCTGCGCACGGTCACGCCGCGCTCGTAGCGCACGCCGGCGACCCGGTCCGGCAGGTCGATCGGCATCGTGACCGGTGCCATCGGCTCCACGTGCCCGACATCGGTGCGGCCCGGCTGGATGCTGCCCTCGCCGTACCGGCGCAGCAGGCGCGCGGCGAGCTCGACGGCGGCCGCGCACAGCTGAGGGTCGGTGTAGCGCTCGAAACGCTTCGCCGCCTCGGAGAACAGCTTGTGGCGGCGGGCGGTGCGGCTGATCGACGCCGGGTCCCAGTGCGCCGCTTCGAGGAGCACGTCGGTGCTCTCCGGGCTGATCTCGGTGCTCGCGCCGCCCATGGTCCCCGCCAGCGAGATCACGCCGCTGTCGTCGGCGATGACCACGTCGTCGGGGTCGAGGGCCCGCTCGACGTCGTCGAGGGTGGTCAGCTTCTCGCCCTGCCGCGCGCGGCGGACGACCAGCTCGCCCTTCACCGACGCGGAGTCGAAGGCGTGCAGCGGGTGCCCGAGTTCGAGCATCACGTAGTTGGTCACGTCCACCGCGAGCGAGATGGACCGGATCCCGGCGAGCAGCAGCCTGCGGCGCAGCCACCACGGGGTGGGTGCGGTGGCGTCCAGGCCGGTGACCCGGCGCAGGACGAACCGCTTGCAGCCGTCCTCGCTCTCGATCCGCACCGGCCACGCCTCGCCCTCGGGCTCCGGCAGGTCGATCGCGGCGGGGTCGCCGAACGGCACGTCGAGGGCGCAGGCCAGCTCGCGCGCGAGGCCACGCACCGACAGGGCGTAGCCGCGGTCAGGGGTCGGCACGACGTCCAGCACGGTGTCCTCGAGGCCGAGCACGGCGCGCGCGTCGTCACCCGGGGAGGCCGTGGACGGCGGCAGCACGAGGATGCCGGTGTGGTCGTCGCCGAGGCCGAGCTCGCGGGCGGAGCAGATCATGCCGTCGCTGACGCGGCCGTAGGTCTTGCGCTGGGCGATCGCGAAACCGCCGGGCAGCTCGCTGCCCGGCAGCGCGACCACCACGAGGTCGCCCTCCGCGAAGTTGGTGGCGCCGCAGACGATGCCGCGCGTCTTGAGCCCGTGCGGGCCCGCGTTCTGCTCGTCGCCTTCGTCGTCCGGCAGGTCGTCCTCGCCGGTTTCGACGCGGCAGTACCGGATGGGCTTCTTGAAGCCCGTCAGCTCCTCGATCTCGGCGACACGGCCGACCACGACGGGGCCGCTGATCACGTTGAGGGGCTGGACCTCCTCGATCTCCATCCCGATCCGGACGAAGGCGTCGGCCAGCTCCTGCGGTCCGACCTCGCCGGCGTCGAGATGCTCGAGGAGCCAGCTCACGGGGACTCGCACTATGCCTCCGTTCCGAAGGGAAGGGTGAAGCGAACGTCGCCCTCGACCATGTCGCGCATGTCGGGGATGCCGTTGCGGAACTGCAGGGTGCGCTCGAGACCCATGCCGAACGCGAAGCCGCTGTACACCTGCGGGTCGACCCCGCAGGCGCGCAGCACGTTCGGGTGGACCATGCCGCAGCCGCCCCACTCGACCCAGCCCGGGCCGCCCTTCTTCTCCTCGAACCACACGTCGACCTCGGCCGACGGCTCGGTGAACGGGAAGAAGTGGGGGCGCAGCCTGGTCCGGGAGCGCTCGCCGAACATCGCGCGGGCGAACGCGTCGAGGGTGCCCTTGAGGTTGGCCATCGTGAGCCCCTTGTCCACCGCGAGGCCCTCGACCTGGGAGAAGACGGGGGTGTGCGTGGCGTCCAGCTCGTCGGTGCGGTAGGTGCGGCCGGGGCACACGACGTAGACGGGCAGGTCGCGGTGCAGGAGCGTGCGCGCCTGCACCGGGGAGGTGTGGGTGCGCAACACGAGACCCGAGCCGGGCTCGCCGACGTAGAAGGTGTCCTGCATCTGGCGGGCCGGGTGGTCCTTGCCGAAGTTCAGGGCGTCGAAGTTGAACCACTCGGCCTCGAGCTCCGGGCCCTCGGCGACCTCCCACCCCATCGCGACGAACACGTCGGCGACGCGCTCGCTGATCGTGGTGATGGGGTGGCGGGCGCCGCGGGGCACGCGGTCCCACGGCAGGGTCACGTCGACGGCTTCCTCGCGCAGCACGCGCTCGTCGCGCTCGACCTGCAGCACGGCGCGGCGGGCGTCGAAGGCGCCCTGGATGGCCTGGCGGGCCTCGTTGACGCGCTTGCCCGCCTCGGACTTCTCGTCCTTGGGCAGGGCGCCGATGGCGCGGCGCGCCAGCAGCAGGGGCGAGTGGTCGCCGAGGTGGGCGGGCTTGACGGCGGCCAGCGCGTCGAGGTCCGCCGCCTGGGCGAACTCGGCCTCGGCGTTCTTGATCGCCGCCTGCAGGGTCTCCGGCTTCAGCGCGTCGGCCGGCTGCGGCTCCTGCTTGTCGTTGGCTCCGGACATAACTCCTCAGCGTCCGCTGGACGGGTCCGCGGCTCGGCGCGAGCACACGTAAGCGATTACCGGCAGATTCTAGGCGACTGTCATCCGGTGACGGCCGGTCACCCTCCGCTCGACCTGCGCTGGGCCATGGCACTGCCGTACAGGCAGACGGCGGCGGCGGTCGCCAGGTTGAGGCTTTCGGCCCCGCCGTAGATCGGGATGCGGACGGTTTCGTCCACGGCGTCGAGGACCTCGGCGGGCAGGCCGTGGGCCTCGTTGCCGAAGACCCAAGCCACGGGCTCGTCGAGCGGGACGGCGGGAAGTTCGGTTTCGGCGTAGCCGTGGGCGCCGAGCAGGCGCAACCCTGCGGCGCGGCACGCGGCGAGGACGCGGGCGACGTCGCGCTCGCGGGCGACCGGTGGGTGGAACAGGCTGCCGGCGGAGGCGCGCACGCACTTGCCGTTGTGCGGGTCGACACTGTCGCCGGCCAGGATCACGGCGTCGGCCCCGGCGGCGTCCGCGACACGGATGACGGTGCCCGCATTGCCCGGATCGGCGACATCCACCAGGACGGCGACCAGGCGTGGGATTGACGGGACGCCAACAGCGGCCGCGGGGTTGGGGACGGCGGGAGCATCGGAGGCGGGGGCGGCTGCCGCGGAGGTGGCGACATCAGTGTCAGCCTCATCACGGACAGCGGGGGCCGCGGTTGCGCTACCAGGAGCGGCGGCCTCGCCGATGGTGGCGGAGGGCGAGGTTGCGGAGGTCGACGACTCGCCCGCAGGAGCAGACACCGGCTCCACGGCGGGAGGCGTCAACGTGAGGCGGGCGCCGCCGGGATCCGGGGTCGGCATCGCGGGGGCGCCGCCGGGCGCGGGGTCATCGCTGGGCGACTTCGTGGCAGCGCCGGGCGTCGGGGTGCTGCCGGGCTCAGGCGTGCGGCCGGGCGCGGGGCCATCGCCGGGCAGCGTCGAGCCACTGCCGGACGCCGGGGGGCTGCCGGGCGCCGGGCTACTGCCGGGCGCCGGGCTACTGCCGGGCGCCGGGCTACTGCCGGGTGCCGGGCTACTGCCGGGTGCCGGGCTACTGCCGGGTTCAGGCGTGCGGCCGAGCGCGACGCCATCGCCGGGCGACACCGAGCTACCGCCGGGCAGCGTCGAACCACCGCCAGGCGCCGGGGCGCCGCCGAGCGCCGAACCACCGCCAGGGGCCGAATCACCGCCGGGGGCCGGGGGCAGGACCTCCTCCAGGGGCCTGTCCAGCAGGTCGCAGACCGCGACGATGCCCTGCGGGGTCACCGTCTCCGACAGGGCCGCCGCGGCGCGGTCGGTTACCGGGGAGACTCGGACGCCCGCTTCCCGGGCGGCGGCGACCAGTTCCGGGTGCGCCTGCTCGGCTCGGGTGGTCACGAACAGCTCGTGCACGAAGCCCGGCTCGCGGGCCAAGGCCGCGGCCACCGCGTTCGCGCCCTCCGCCAGGAAGCGGCCCGCCTTCTGGCGGTCCGCTCGCCTCGTCAACCGGCGCGCAGCAACGACCCGGGGGGTCCGTTCGGTGAACGGATCCGCCCCGGGCCGGGTGGTGTTCGTGCTCAGGCCGACTTCTTCTCGGAGTCCGGGCCGGTCGTCACGTTCTGCTTGGCGACCTCCGCCAGCGCCGCGAACGCCGCGGCGTCGTTGACGGCCAGGTCGGCCAGCACCTTCCGGTCGACCTCGACACCGGCGGCCTTGAGGCCCTGGATGAACCGGTTGTAGGTCACGCCGTTCTGCCGGGCCGCCGCGTTGATGCGGGTGATCCACAGCTGGCGGAAGTCACCCTTGCGGGCGCGACGGTCCCGGTAGGCGTAGTTGAGCGAGTGGAGCGTCTGCTCCTTGGCCTTGCGGTACAACCGCGAACGCTGACCGCGGTAGCCGCTGGCCAGTTCGAGGGTTGCGCGACGCTTCTTCTGGGCGTTCACCGCCCGCTTGACGCGTGCCACGGGTCCATCCTGTCGATCTCAGGGGGCGCGGGAGCACCCCGGGTTTACGAAGCGAGTCCTGGAAAGCTCAGCGACCGAGGAGCCGCTTGACCCGGCCCACGTCGTTCTTGGCGATCTCGGTGGTGCCCTCCAGGCGGCGGGCGACCTTGCTGGCCTTCTTCTCCATAATGTGACGACGGCCGGCCCGCTGGCGGCGCAGCTTGCCGCTGCCGGTCACGCGGACTCGCTTGGAAGTCCCGCTGTGCGTCTTCATCTTGGGCATGATTGATCTCCTTCAGAGTGCAGCACACCGGTCGCCCGGTGTGCTGCGGACTGCGTCTGCGCGAAGCCCCGTCAGGACTCGACCGGCTCCTTGGCCGCCTTCTGCTTCGCCTTCGCGTTCTTGTGCGGCGCCAGCACCATGATCATGTTCCGGCCGTCCTGCTTCGGCGAGGACTCCACGTAGCCGAGCTCAGCCACCTCGTCGGCGAGCTTCTGCAGCAGCCGGAACCCGAGCTCGGGCCGGGACTGCTCGCGACCACGGAACATGATGGTCACCTTGACCTTGTTACCAGCGGCGAGGAAGCGGGACACGTGCCCCTTCTTCGTCTCGTAGTCGTGCTGGTCGATCTTGGGACGCAGCTTCTGCTCTTTGATGACGGTCAGCTGCTGGTTGCGGCGTGACTCGCGGGCCTTCTGCGCGCTCTCGTACTTGAACTTGCCGTAGTCCATGAGCCTGCAGACGGGCGGGTGCGCCTGTGCCGCGACCTCGACGAGGTCGAGGTCCGCGTCCTGTGCCAGCCTGAGCGCATCCTCGATCTTGACGATCCCGACCTGCTCACCGTTGGGTCCGACGAGCCGGACCTCCGGAACGCGGATGCGGTCGTTGATGCGTGTCTCGGAACTGATGTGGCCTCCTTGGTCCGAGGAAAGTTGTCCAGCCTGCTCGACCTGGTGCCCACATACCACGGGCCCCGACGCCGGCTTCGTTCTCAACGCCGGCACGCGGGGCCCTGTTCCGATCGCGCCCGCCGATGCGGACGCTTCGCCACCTCGAAGGTGGCGAGACCGGACCCGGCCGCCGGTACGGCAACGCGGGTGGGAGCGGGGCTCCACTTGCGGCCCCCGATCTCTCGGAGGCTGGTCGCACGTGGAAGGGTAGCAGACGTGTCTTACAACGCTTCCCCCCAGCCCGAGAATTCCCCGGGCGTGCGCGAGCTGGAGGACATCCCCAGCGTGGAGGTGATCAGCCGGGCGGCCGTGATGCTCATGTCCGCGGCGGCCGAGCGCCTCGGCCTGGCCGACCCCGACCCGGACTCCAGCCCGCACCGCGACCTCGACGAAGCCCGCCGCCTGATCACCGCGCTCGCGGGACTGGTCACGGCGTCCGCCGAGTACCTCGGCCTGCACGCCGCCCCGCTGCGCGACGGCCTCCAGTCACTCCAGAAGGCCTTCCGCGAGGCCTCCGCCGTGCCCGACGCCCCCGGCCAGGGCCCCGGCGAGAAGTACACCGGCCCCGTCCACTGACACTCCCGCCGCGGGGCCGCAGCAGGCCCCGCGGCGGGGAGTTCTCAGTCGAGGACGGCGAGCGCGTCGATCTCCACCAGCAGCCCCTCCGGCAGGCCCACGTAGACCGTGGTGCGCGCCGCGTACGGCTCCTTCACCAGCTGGTTGTAGACCTCGTTGAACTCCGCGAAGTGCGCGGTGTCGGTCAGGTACACGCGCACCATCACCACGTCGTCGAAGCTCGAACCGGCCGCCGCCAGCACCGCTTCGACGTTCGCGAACGCCTGCCGTGCCTGCTCGGCCACCGTGGTGCCCGCGACCTCGCCCGTGGCGGGGTCGACCCCGACCTGCCCGGCGACCTGCAGGATGTTCCCCTTGCGCACGCCCGGCGAATAGTTCGCGGCGGGTTTCGGCGCGTTCCCGGTGCTGATCGCGACCTTGCCCATCGAATTCCCCTCTCTCACTGTCCCGTCCATCCACTGTGGACGGAGGCTTCCTCCGCGGTGGCGGTCAGCTCGGGCAGCAGCGCGAGCAGGCCGTCGTAGTCGAGCAGCACGCGCGGCACCGACAGCGACACCGCCGCGAGCACCGCGCCGCCGGGCCCGCGCACGGGCGCCGCGACGCAGTGGATGAAGTCCTCGTGCTCGGCGTTGTCGACGGCATAGCCCTGCTCGGCCACGCGCGCCAGCTCGTCGAGGTACGCCTCCGCGGTGGTGATCGTGTTCCCGGTCAGCGCCGGGTACTCCAGCGAACGCGCGATCTCTTCGCGGCGTTCCGGGTCGAACGCGGCGACCAGCACCTTGCCGACGGCCGTGCAGTGCAGCGGGGCGCGCTTGCCGATCCGCGAGTACATCCGCACGCTGTGCCGGCCCTCGTACTTGTCGACGTAGACGACCTCGCCCTCCTCGTACGTGGCGAGGTGCACGGTGTGCCCGGTGCGCGCGTTGAGCGCGGCCAGCGCGGGAGCGGCGCTGCGGCGCACGTCGCGGTCTTCGAGCGCGCGGCTGGCGAGGTCGAACAGCGCGCTGCCGAGCCGGTAGTGCCGCTGCCCCTCGCGCCGCACGAAGTGGTGCGCCTCCAGCGTCCGCAGCAGCCGCAGCACTGTGGACTTGTGCACGCCCAGCTCCTCGGCCAGCGCGTCGAGCGTGTCCGTGCCCCGCGCGAGCGCGCCGAGCACGCTCAGCCCACGATCAAGACTTTGGCTCACAACCGCTCCCATTGACCCGCACGGGTGACGATGCTACATCTACTTCCATCATCATGTGCAATGCCGATTGCACATTACGCAACGGAGTAGCGATGGCGTCCTCTCCCTGCTCGATCGACCAGGCCGCGCTGGCCGCCCTCCGGGCCGAAACGCTCGACTGGCGGTTCAAGGCGGTGCCGCCGGCGTTGTGGGGGCTTTCGCTCGCCGACGCGGCGAAGCGGCGGCTCGACCTGTTCGAGGACGGCTTTCCGGGCCCGGTCGTGGTGCTCGAAGCCGACGCGCTGGAGCACAACCTGCGGACGGTGGCGGCGTGGTGCGCCGAGCACGGCGTGCTGCTCGCGCCGCACGGCAAGACGACCATGGCACCTCAGCTGTTCGCGCGCCAGATCGAGCAGGGCGCGTGGGGCATCACCGCCGCGAATGCGAGCCAACTGCGGGTCTACCGGGCGTTCGGGGTGTCGCGCGTGCTGCTGGCGAACCAGCTGGTCGAGCCGGCCGCGTTGCGCTGGCTCGCGGGCGAGCTGGAGCGTGACCCGGGCTTCGAGTTCAGTTGCTGGGTGGACTCGGTCGCCGCCGTCGAGCTGATGACCGAGGCGTTGCGTGGCACGGCACGGCCGGTGGACGTGCTGGTCGAGCTGGGCGGGGACGGCGGGCGGACCGGCGCGCGGGACGAGGCGACGGCGCTCGCGATCGCGGAAGCCGTGCGGGACAGCCCGGTGCTGCGGCTCGGCGGTGTCAGCGGGTACGAGGGCGCGCTCGCGCACGACAACTCGGCGCGGTCGCGGGAGGTCGTCAGCGCGTACCTCCGCAATCTGCGCGGCCTCGCGATCACGTTGGCGGAGCGGGGCTTCTTCGACGGGCAGATCGTGGTCACGGCCGGGGGCAGCGCGTACTTCGACCTCGTCGTCGCCGAGCTCGCCGGCTGGCCCGACGGCCTCGACGTGCTGACGGTCCTGCGCAGCGGTGCCTACATCACGCACGACGACGGCTTCTACCGGTCCATCTCGCCGCTCACCGACCAACTCCGCCCGGCCTTGCGGGCGTGGGCGCAGGTGACGTCGAAGCCCACCGAGGACCTCGCGCTGCTAACGCTCGGCAAGCGCGACGCCTCCTTCGACGAGGGGCTGCCCGAGCCTCAGCTGGTGCGCCGGGACGGGCAGACGCGGCGGCTGGACGGGCACCGGGTGACCGCGCTGAACGACCAGCACGCGTTCGTCGCACTTCCCGCCGGTTCGCCGCTACGCGTCGGTGACTGGGTCGGCCTGGGCCTGTCGCACCCGTGCACGGTGTTCGACAAGTGGACCCTGCTGCCCGTGGTGGACGGCGGCACCGTCGTCGACTTCGTTCGCACCTACTTCTAGGGACCGGCATGGACACAGTGCTCCGCGGTGCCCGGATCGCCGACGGCACCGGGGCTCCCCTCACGCGTGCCGACGTCCGGATCAGCGAGGGCCGCATCGCCGAGATCGGCCCCTCGCTCACCGGGCGCCGCACGATCGACGCCGGCGGGCTCGTGCTGGCGCCCGGGTTCATCGACATGCACTCGCACTCGGACCTGCAGATCCTCGCCCGGCCCGACCACCTGGCGAAGGTCTCGCAGGGCGTCACGACGGAGGTCCTGGGCCAGGACGGGCTGTCCTACGCCCCGGTCGACGACGAGACCCTCGCGGCGCTGCGCCAGCAGCTCGCGGGCTGGAACGACGACCCGCCGGGCTTCGCGTGGTCGTGGCGCTCGGTCGGCGAGTACCTGGACCGGCTCGACGAGGGCATCGCCGTCAACGCCGCGTACCTGGTGCCGCAGGGCACCGTGCGGATGCTCGTCGTCGGGCACGACGCCCGGCCCGCGACGGAGTCCGAACTGGACCGGATGCGGGAGCTGGTGGCCACCGGGCTGCGCGAGGGCGCGGTGGGCATGTCGTCGGGGCTGACGTACACGCCGGGCATGTACGCGGACACCGCCGAACTGGTCGCGTTGTGCGAGGTCGTCGGCTCGCTCGGCGGCTACTACAGCCCGCACCACCGCAGCTATGGCGCGGGCGCGCTGGAGGCGTTCGCGGAGATGGTCGACGTGTCGCGCCGCGCGCACTGCCCGCTGCACCTGGCGCACGCGACGATGAATTTCTCCGTGAACAAGGGAAAGGCACCCGACCTGCTGCGCCTGCTGGACGAGGCGCTCGACGACGGCGCCGACATCACCCTCGACACCTACCCGTACCTGCCGGGCGCGACCTACCTGTCCGCGCTGCTGCCGAGCTGGTCCGCCGAGGGCGGGCTGGCGGCGACGCTGGCGCGACTGTCCGATCCGGACAGTCGCGAAAGGATCCGTGTCGACATCGAGGAGACCGGTTCCGACGGCGCGCACGGTGTGCCGATCGACTGGGACACCATCGAGATCAACGGCGTGCGCAAGGCGGAGAACGCGCACCTCGTCGGCCACACCGTCGCGGAATCCGCGCGGCGGCAAGGGATCCCGCCCGCGCGGCTGTACTTCGACGTGCTGGTGTCCGAACGGCTGGGCACCTCCTGCCTGATGCACGTCGGGCACGAGGAGAACGTCCGGACGATCATGCGCCACCGCACCCACACCGGCGGCAGCGACGGGCTCCTGGTCGGTGACCGGCCGCACCCGCGGGCGTGGGGCACGTTCCCCCGCTACCTCGGCCACTACGTCCGCGAGCTCGGCGTGCTCGACCTGCCCGAGTGCGTCGCGCACCTGACCGGACGGCCCGCGCGGCGGCTGCGGCTGACCGACCGGGGGCTCGTCAAACCGGGCTACGCGGCCGACCTGGTGCTGTTCGACCCGGCGACGATCCGCGACACCGCCACCTTCGACGACCCGCGGCAACCCGCCGAGGGCATCACCCACGTCTTCGTCAACGGCGTCGCCACGCTCGAAGACGGGTCCCCGACCGGCGCGCTCGCCGGGCATTCGCTGCGGAGGTCCGCTTGATCCACTGGCTGCAACACACGACCGGCGGGCTGCTCGTCCTCGCCGCGGTGTCCATCGCCGTCCTGCTGGCGCTGATCATCAGGCTGAAGGTCGAGCCGTTCATCGCGCTGATCGTGGTGGGCCTGCTGACCGCGCTCGCCGCGGGCCTGCCCGTCGGCACGATCGTCGGCACCGCGCAGAAGACGTCGGACTCCTTGCTGGAAAAGGGTTTCGGCAGCATCCTCGGGCACATCACGGCGATCATCGGCCTGGGCACGCTGCTCGGGTCGATCCTGGAACGCTCCGGTGGCGCCCGCGTGCTGACCGGTGCGCTGCTGCGGGCGTTCGGCGAGAAGCGCGCCCCGCTCGCGATGGGGCTCGCGGGCCTGATCTTCGGCATCCCGGTGTTCTTCGACATCGGCATCTTCGTGCTGGCGCCGCTGGTGTACGTCGCGGCGCGCCAGGGCGGCCGGTCGATCCTGCTGTACTGCCTGCCGCTGCTCGCGGGCCTGTCCATGACGCACGCGTTCATCCCGCCGCACCCCGGCCCGGTCGCCGCGGCCGGGCTGCTGCACGTGGACCTCGGCTGGATCATCCTGATGGGCGCCGTGTGCGGGATTCCGGCGTGGTTCGTCAGCGGCGTGCTGTTCCCGACGTGGATCGGCAAGCGGATGAACCGGCCGGTGCCCGCGGAGATGATCGTCGTCGACGAGGAGGAGGACGAGCACCCGCCGTCGCTGGGGCTGGTCACCGGGATCATCGCGGTACCGCTCGTGCTGATCCTGGCCGGCACGTTCGGCAGCATCTGGCTGCCCAAGGACTCGACGCTCGCGGGCATCGCCGCGTTCGTCGGCACGCCCGCGGTCGCGCTGACGATCACCGTGCTGCTCGCGTCGTGGCTGCTGGGCTACCGCCGCGGGATGACGGGCAAGCACCTGTCCGAGCTGGCCGCCGCGTCGTTGCGGCCGGTCGCGATGCTGCTGCTGGTGGTCGGCGCCGGGGCGTTCTTCGGCGCGGTGCTGTCGGCGACCGGGATCGGCAAGGCCGTCGCGGACTCGCTGCACGACGCCGGGCTGCCGGTGATCTTCGCGGCGTACGTGATCAGCTGCGGGCTGCGGGTCGCGCAGGGCTCGGCGACCGTCGCGATCGTGACCACGAGCGGCATCATCGCGCCGACCGTGACCGAGCTGCACTACTCGCAGGTGCAGCTGGCGCTGCTGGTGGTCGCGATCTCCGCCGGGTCGATCATCGCCTCGCACGTCAACGACGGCGGGTTCTGGATCGTCTCGCGCTACTTCGGGCTGTCGGTCTCCGACACCCTCAAGACCTGGACCGTGCTGGAAACCCTGTTGTCCGTCACCGGTTTCGCCGTCGCCGCCGTGCTGATGGCGCTCGTGTAGGAGGTCGAAGTGTCCCCGCTCCCCCGCCGCGCTTTCCTCGGCGCCACCGCGTTGGCGCTCACCGCCACCCCCGCTCTCGCCAGTCCGAAGCGGACCGCGTTCGTCGGCAGCTACACCAGTTCCGAGCCCGCCGGGCACGGGCTGGACGTCGTCACCGTCGGCACCCCGGGCCTGCGCGCGGACCACACCGTGCCCGGCGTCCCGGACGCGTCGTGGTTCGCTCGCCGCGGCAACGTCCTGTACTCCACCAACGAGAGCGACACCGGCACGGTCACCGCGCTGGACGTGAGCGGCAGGATCCTCGGCACCCGGCCGACGCTCGGTTCGCTGCCCACGCACCTGTCCGTGCACCCGAGCGGGAAGTACCTGCTGACCGCCAACTACGGCTCGGGATCCGTTGTGGTGCACCCGATCCTGGCCGGCGGCAGGCTCGGCGAGGCCACGGACCTGGTGCAGCACAGCGCGGCGAGCGGGGAGCCGCACGCGCACCAGGTGGTGACCGACCCGAGCGGCCGCTGGGTGCTGTCGGTGGACCTGGGCGCGGACTCGGTGTACGTCTACCGGCTCGACGGCGGCAGGCTGACGCTGCACCAGCAGCTCGAACTGCCCGCCGGGACCGGGCCCCGGCACCTGACCTTCCACCCCGCGGGCCCGCTGGCGTACCTGGCGTGCGAACTGACGCCGGTGGTCACCGTGCTGGGCTGGCACGCCGGAACCGGCACCCTCACCGCGGAGCAGGTTGTGGACACCGCCACCTCGCCGGGGCCCAACTACCCCGGGGAGATCGCCGCGTCCGCGGACGGCCGGTTCGTCTACACCTCGGTGCGCGGGGAGAACACGATCGCCACGTTCGCGGTGCGGGGACGGGAACTCCAGCGCCTGGGCGAGAACGTGCCCACCGGCGGGGTGTGGCCGCGGCACTTCACGTTCGACACGGGGCAGCGCTGGCTGTACGTGTCGAACCAGCGGTCGGGCACCGTGACGTGGCTGCCCCGCGACCCGGCCACCGGTGCGCTGGGCACGGCGCGGGGTTCGCTCGCGGTGCCGTCGGTCGCGGTGGTGCTGTTGTAATGGGTGGATGAACGTCTGGTTCACCGCCGACACCCACTTCGACCACCAGCTGGTCGCGGGGCTGCGTGGCTTCGGCTCACCGGCCGAGCACGACGAGTTCGTGGTGCAGCGGTGGAACGCGACCGTGCACCCCGGCGACCAGGTGTGGCACCTCGGCGACGTCGGCATGGGGCGGCTGGCCCGCTTCGCCGGCGTGCTGCGGCAGCTGCACGGGGAGCTGCACCTGGTCACCGGGAACCACGACGAGCCGTGGCCCGGGCTGCGGCAGGCGTACCAGCACCAGCGCGCATGGTTGGAGCACTTCGCCTCCGTGCAGGCGTTCGCGCGGCGGCGGATCGGCGGGCGCAACGTCCTGCTGAGCCACTTCCCGTACGAGGGCGACCACACCGAGGACGACCGCGCGTCGCAGTACCGGCTGCCCGACGAAGGGTTGCCGTTGCTGCACGGGCACGTGCACGGCGCGTGGCGGCGCCACGGCCGTCAGCTGAACGTCGGCCTCGACGTGAGCGATCTGCGGCCGGTCCACCTCGACGAGATCGCCGCCGAACTGGACCGGCCGGGCTGAGTCACTGCTGCGGGTAGCCCTGCTGCGGCTGCTGGTACTGCTGCGGCTGGGCGTACTGCTGCTGGTACTGCTGGGGCGCAGCCTGCTGCGGCGCCGCCTGCTGGCCCTGCTCGGCGCCTTCGGGCACGACGTAGACCGCGGTGCCGTACGCGGCGATCTCGCTCGCCGTCTGGGCGATCTCGTTGCAGTCGAAGCGCAGCGCGAGCACCGCGTTCGCGCCGTAGTTCATCGCCTCCTGCGCGAGCCGGCCGAGCGCCTCGTGCCGGGAGTCGGAGAGCAGTTTGGACAGACCCTTCAGCTCACCGCCCGCCATCGCCTTGAAGCCCGCGCCCATGGTGGAGAACATGTTGCGGCTGCGCACGGTGAGACCGAAGACCTCGCCGTACACCCGGACCACCTTGTAGCCCGGCAAATCGTTCATCGTGGACAGCAGGATCGGGAACTGCTGCTGGGGGTATCCCTGGGTCATGCCCGCAGACTAGGCGATCATGCCTGCGCGCGGTACCAAACCTCAGGTCTGCCCACCTGTCCGTAGCGCGGCTCACGCCGGGCGAGCCCGTTGTCGGCCAGGTACTCCAGATAACGGCGGGCGGTCACGCGCGAAACGCCGGTCGCCTCGGCGGCCGCGCTCGCGGGCAGGCCGTCCGGTTCGGCGCGCAGGGTCGCCACGATCGCGTCGAGGGTCTGCGTGCTCATGCCCTTCGGCAACGCGGTGCGGCCCGGCGTGCTCAGCGTCGCGAGTGCACGGTCCACGTCGGTCTGGTCGCTCGCTTCGCCCGTGCTTTCGCGGAAACGCGCGTAGCGCTCCAGCTTGTCGCGAAGGGACGCGAAGGTGAACGGCTTGAGCAGGTACTGCACGATCCCGGCGGACACCGCCGCCTTCACCACCGCGAGGTCGCGCGCGGAGGTCACGGCGATGACGTCCACCGCGCTGCCGGACGCCCGCAGCGCGCGGCACACCGCGAGCCCGTGCGTGTCCGGCAGGTAGAAGTCGAGCAGGACGAGGTCGACGGTGTGCCGTTCGCAGAACCGCAGCGCCTCCGCGCCGGAGTGCACCACCCCCGCGACGGTGAACCCGGCGACGCGCTCGACGTACTGGCGGTGTGCCTCGGCGGCGACCGGGTCGTCCTCGACCACGAGCACCAGGATCATCGGGCGGCCTCCTGCCGCAGCGGCAGCCGGACGGTGAACACCGCACCGCCGTCGTTGTCGAGCGCGATTTCGCCACCGTAGCGGCGCACCACCTGCCCGACCAGCGCCAGGCCGAGGCCGTGCCCGACCGGGCCCTCCTGCGGTTTCGTCGACCAGCCGCGCTGGAACACCGCGGTGCGCGCGGACTCCGCCACGCCCGGGCCGCTGTCGGCCACGCGCAGGAGCAGCTCGCCGTCCCCGCCCCGCACGGTGACCGTCACGCGGGGCCGCGCGGCGGCGGCGTTTTCGATGGCGGCGTCGATCGCGTTGTCGACCAGGTTGCCCAGGACGGTCACGAGGTCGCGGGGTTCGAGGTCCAGCTCGTCGAGCGCGGTGTCGTCGGAGAGCACCAGCTCCACGCCGCGCTCGCTCGCCTCCGCCGCCTTGCCGAGCAGCAACGCGGCGAGCACGGGCTCGGCCACCGCGCCCATGACCCGGTCGGTCAGCCGCTGCGCGATCTCCAGCTCGGCCGTCGCGAACTCGACCGCCTCCTCGTCGCGGCCCATCTCGACCAGCGACACCACGGTGTGCAGCCGGTTCGCGGCCTCGTGTGCCTGGGAACGCAGGGATTCCGCGAGGCCCCGGGTGGTGTTCAGCTCGCCGGTCAGCAGCTGCAGGTCCGTGTGGTCCCGCAACGTCACCACGACACCACGCGCCTGCTCGCCCGACCGCACCGGCGCGGTGCTGACCACGAGGACGCGGGTGTCGGTCAGGTGGATCTCGTCGGTGCGTGGTTCGCCTGAAGAAAAGGTCGCCACCAGTTCCTGCGGCAGGCCCAGCTCCGCGACCGGCCTGCCGACCGGATCGCCGCCGAGTCCGAGCAGTTCGCGAGCCGCGTCGTTGCACAGCACCACGCGGCGGTCGTCGCCGAGCAGCACCAGCCCTTCGCGGACGGCGTGCAGGGTGGCCTCGTAGTAGGCGAACACGCTGCTCAGCTCCGCCGGGGCGAGGCCGCGGGTCTGCCGCCGCAGCCGGGCGCTGACGAGCACACTGCCCGCGACGCCGACGACGAGCACCGCCGCGGCGACCGCGACCAGCGGTTCGAGCCGCTCGGCGAGCTCCGCCGAGATCGCCTCGATCCTGATGCCCACGGCCACCAGCGCGACGACCCGGCGGTGCGCGTCGAACACCGGGACCACCGACCGCATCGACGGGCCGAGCGTGCCGGTGTAGGTCTCGGTGACCACGCCGCCCCGCACCGCCTGCGCCGTGTTGCCGAGGAACCGCTGCCCGATCACGGCCGGGTTCGGGTGGGTGTAGCGGACGCCGTCCGGGGTCATGATCGTGACGAAGTCGACGTGGGTGTCGGCGCGCACCTGCTCGGCGTACGGCTGCAGCCGCGCCGTCGGGTCCGCAGTGGACAGCGCTTCGAGCACGGTCGGCGCGTCGGCGACCGTGCGGGAGATCCCGAGGACCTCCTCGGTGGCCCGGTCGTTCGCCGCGTTCGAGGCGTCGAGGTAGGCCAGCCCGGCGCCGACGCCGACCAGTGCGACGACTCCCGCGACCTGCACCAGCAGCAGCTGGCGGGCGAGACTCCAGCGCCGGTTCCGCATCCGTCGACGATAGGTCACCGGCCGGGAGCGAACTCAATGAACACAATGGTGACCGCCACCACCGCGGGCTGCATAGTTCCGTGCTGAGCCGCGCCGGGAGGGCGCGCCGTCCCCATTGGAGGCAAGGGTGCCGACAACGCAATCCGCCGACGCCACACCACGGCGCAGCGACCGGATGCACTACCTGTATCTCGCGGTCGTCGCCGCCGTCGTGCTCGGCATCATCGTCGGGTTCGCCGCCCCCGCGTTCGCCAAGGGCCTCGCGCCGCTGGGCACCGGGTTCGTGAACCTCATCAAGATGATGATCTCCCCCATCATCTTCTGCACGATCGTGCTCGGCATCGGTTCCGTCGCGAAGGCGGCCAAGGTCGGCAAGGTCGGGCTGATCGCCATCGGCTACTTCCTGGCGATGTCCACAGTGGCACTGTTCATCGGGCTCGTCGTGGGCAACGTCCTGCACCCGGGTTCGGGGCTGCACCTCAACCCCGCCGACGCGGCGAAGGCGCACCAGCAGGCGACCGGCGGCGAGGGCAGCACCGACTTCCTCCTCGGCATCATCCCGACGTCGCTGCTGTCGGCGTTCACCGCGGGCTCGGTGCTGCAGACGCTGCTCGTCGCGCTGCTGGTCGGGTTCGCGCTGCAGAAGATGGGTCCCGTCGGACAGCCGATCCTGCGCGGCATCGAGCACCTCCAGAAGCTCGTGTTCCGGGTCCTGTCGATGATCATGTGGGCGGCGCCGGTCGGCGCGTTCGGGGCGATCGCCGCGGTCGTCGGCAGCACGGGCTGGGCGGCGCTGAAGAGCCTGCTCGTGGTGATGCTCGGGTTCTACGTGACGTGCCTGCTGTTCGTGTGCGTCGTGCTGGGCGCGATCCTGTGGTTCGGGGCGCGGATCAACATTTTCAGCCTGCTGCGCTACCTCGCGCGGGAGTTCCTGCTGATCGTGTCGACGTCGTCCTCCGAGTCGGCGCTGCCGCTGCTGATCGGGAAGATGCAGCACCTGGGCGTGAGCCGGTCGGTCGCCGGGATCACGGTGCCGACGGGGTACTCGTTCAACCTCGACGGCACGGCGATCTACCTGACGATGGCGACGCTGTTCGTCGCGTCGGCGCAGGGCAGCCCGCTGTCGATCGGCGAGCAGATCTCGCTGCTGGTGTTCATGATCATCGCGTCGAAGGGCGCGGCGGGCGTGAGCGGCGCGGGCATCGCGACGCTGGCGGGCGGTCTGCAGTCGCACCGCCCGGACCTCGTCGGCGGGGTCGGCTTCATCCTCGGCATCGACCGCTTCATGTCGGAGGCGCGCGCGGTGACGAACTTCGCGGGCAACGCGGTCGCGACGGTGCTGATCGGCTCGTGGACGAAGGAGTTCGACCGCGAAAAGGCGGCGGAGGTGCTGTCGGGGCGCGATCCCTTCGACGACACCGCGCTGCGCGACGACGAGCAGCCGGAGGCGGTGGCGGAGCCGCGCGAGGAGAAGGCGCTGGTCTGAGGTTTTCGCTGACCGCCGCCCGCCCGGGTTTTCCGGGCGGGCGGCGTCGTCAGGTCAGGAACGCGAGCAGGCCGAGGCGGCCGCGGCGCATCATCAGCGCGTGGTTGAGCCGGAACAGCGGGCGGGCCACCGGGGCGAGGCCGCGGAGCAGGGGCTTGGTGGCCACCACCTCCTGCGTGATGTCGAGCCGCGTGCCACCGGGCCGGGCGAACAGGCGCGCCGCGAGGGAGCCTTCGAGGTCCCCGTCGAGGTGGACGCGCAGCCGCCCGGCGGACTCGTCCTGCTCGGCGCGGTGCAGGCGGATGACGAGGCGGTAGGGCAGGCTCGCCTGGCAGACCAGCTCCGCGGTGTCGGCGTCGACCTTGCGGACGGAGCGCACATCCGGCCACCACCGCGGGTAGTGCTCCAGGTCGACGACCGCGTCGAAGACGGCGTGCCCGGGAGCGGGCAGGAACCAGGTGTCCCGGAACCGGTAGTCGTTGAACCGCACGGAACCAGTATGCGCGCCCGTCACTGAGTGTCCGATGAGGACGGTGGGCGGGCGGTCGCGCGGGCGCCGGTGGGCGTGACGGCGAACCACGAGCCGCCCGAGCCCTGACCGGCCGCCTCGCCGGGGGCGGTGTCCTTGAGGGAGCGGTAGAGCGGCCAGCCGCCGAGGGTCACCTGCTGCGTGCCGTCGCGGCGGGTGGTGGTGCTGATCAGCGTCCGGTCGAGGCCCTGGATGGTGACGGTGACCCCGGCCGCGAGCAGCGGTGGCCAGAGCGCGGCGCACTGGTCGTAGCAGTGCGAGACCGAGGGCTGCGCGGTGTCGGCGTCGAAGCGGTAGAGCGCGTGGCCCTGCACGTCGGTGACGATCGTGCCGAAGCCCGGCGTGTCCGTGGCATTGAGGTCGGCCGGCGGCGGAGCCGGTCCGCTGCCCCGGGCGCACCCGGCGAGCACGAGCAGCCCGAGGACCGTCGCGGCCGGGCGGAGCAGGACGGGCTTCACGGTGGGAGCACGTACGCCGGACCGCGGTGGTTCATGGCGGCCTCCCCGCCTTGGCGGAGAGGCCACCGCTCGCTCACGCCGACGCCGGCGGTTGGCGGCAGCCGCGCGCCACCACTCCGCCCCGGGACCGGAGAAGCCACCGTCCCGCGGCGTGGAGGAGGCCGCCGCTGGTCAGGCGTTCGTGAGCACCGTACGCAGGAACTGGCCGGTGTGGCTCTCCTCGACCTCCGCGATCTCCTCCGGCGTGCCCTCCGCGACGACCGTGCCGCCGCCGGAACCGCCCTCCGGGCCCATGTCGATGATCCAGTCGGACGTCTTGATCACGTCGAGGTTGTGCTCGATCACGATGACCGTGTTGCCCTTGTCCACCAGGCCGTTGATCACGCCCAGCAGCTTCCGGATGTCCTCGAAGTGCAACCCCGTGGTCGGCTCGTCGAGCACGTACACCGTCTTGCCCGTGGACCGCTTCTGCAGCTCGCTGGCGAGCTTCACGCGCTGCGCCTCACCACCCGACAGGGTGGGCGCGGGCTGGCCGAGCCGCACGTAGCCCAGGCCCACGTCGACCAGCGTCTGCAGGTGCCGGTGGATCGCCTTGATCGGCTCGAAGAACTCCGCGGCCTCCTCGATCGGCATGTCGAGGACTTCCGAGACCGTCTTGCCCTTGTAGTGCACCTCCAGGGTCTCCCGGTTGTACCGGGCGCCCTTGCACACCTCACACGGCACGTACACGTCCGGCAGGAAGTTCATCTCGATCTTGATCGTGCCGTCGCCCGCGCACGCCTCGCAGCGCCCGCCCTTGACGTTGAACGAGAACCGGCCCGGCTGGTAGCCGCGCACCTTCGCCTCGGTGGTGGCCGCGAACAGCTTCCGGATGTGGTCCCACACGCCGGTGTACGTCGCCGGGTTGGACCGCGGGGTGCGGCCGATCGGCGACTGGTCCACCCGCACCAGCTTGTCCACCAGGTCGAGCCCGCGCACCCGCGTGTGCCTGCCCGGCACCTGCCGCGCGCCGTTGAGCTTGTTGGCCAGCACCGTGGCCAGGATGTCGTTGACCAGCGTGGACTTCCCCGAACCGGACACACCCGTGACCGACACCAGGCAGCCCAGCGGGAACGACACGTCGACCCCGCGCAGGTTGTGCTCGCGCGCGCCCACCACGGTGAGCCTGCGCTTGCGGTCCACCGGCCGCCGGATCTCGGGCACCGCGATGCCGCGCCGCCCGGACAGGTACTGCCCCGTCAGCGACTCCTTGCTGCGCAACAGCTTCTTGTACGGTCCACTGTGGACGACGTGGCCGCCGTGCTCACCCGCGCCCGGGCCGATGTCGACGACCCAGTCGCTGGAGCGGATGGTGTCCTCGTCGTGCTCGACGACGATCAGCGTGTTGCCCAGGTCGCGCAGCCGGGTCAGCGTCTCGATCAGCCGGTGGTTGTCCCGCTGGTGCAGCCCGATCGACGGCTCGTCCAGCACGTACAGCACGCCGACCAGGCCCGACCCGATCTGCGTCGCCAGCCGGATGCGCTGCGCCTCGCCACCGGACAGCGTGCCCGCGGCCCGGTCGAGCGACAGGTAGTTGAGCCCCACGTCGAGCAGGAAGCGCAGACGCGCCTGGATCTCCTTCAGCACCGCGCCGGCGATCATCTTCTGCCGTTGCCCGAGCCGCAGCCCGTCGAGGAAGTCCGACGCCTCCTCGATGGACAGGGCGCAGACCTCGGCGATGGAGCGGTCGCCGTACTCGGCGTGCTCCAGCGTGACCGCGAGGATCTCCGGCTTGAGGCGGGTGCCCTGGCACGCCGGGCACGGCACCTCGCGCATGTAGCCCTCGTAGCGCTCGCGCATGTACTCGGACTCGGTCTGGTCGAGCCTGCGCTCCAGGAACGGGATGACGCCCTCGAAGTTGGCGTAGTACGAGCGCTGGCGGCCGTACCGGTTGCGGTAGCGCACGTGGACCTGCTCGTTGACGCCGTGCAGCACCGCCTTCTGCACCTTCGCGGGCAGCTGGCGCCACGGCGTGTCCATGCGGAACCCGACCGCCTCCGCGAGCGACTCCAGCAGCCGCTGGAAGTAGTCGGCGCTCTGCCCGCCCGCCCACGGCGCGATGGCACCCTCGCCCAGCGACAGCTCGTCGTCCGGCACCACCAGCTCCGGGTCGACCTCCTTGCGGATGCCGAGACCCGTGCACTCGGGGCAGGCGCCGTAGGGCGAGTTGAACGAGAACGACCGGGGTTCGAGGTCCTCGATGGTGAGCGGGTGGCCGTTGGGGCAGGCCAGGTTCTCGGAGAAGCCGCGCACGCGGTGCGCGTCGTTCTCCGGCAGGTCGACGAACTCCAGCTCGACCAGCCCGTCGGCCAGCCGCAGCGCGGTCTCGACCGAGTCGGTGAGCCGCTGCTTCGACGACGCCTTGACCGACAACCGGTCGACCACCACGCCGATGTGGTGCTTCTCCTGCTTCTTCAGCTTCGGCGGGTCGGTGAGCTGGTACACCTGCCCGTCGACGCGGGCACGCGAGTAGCCCTGCTGCTGCAGGTTCGCGAACAGGTCGAGGTACTCCCCCTTGCGGCCGCGCACCACGGGCGCCAGCACCTGGAAACGGGTGCCGGGCTCCATTTCGAGCACCTGGTCGACGATCTGCTGCGGGGTCTGCTTGCTGATCGCCTCGCCGCACTGCGGACAGTGCGGCTTGCCGGCGCGGGCGAACAGCAGGCGCAGGTAGTCGTAGACCTCGGTGATGGTGCCCACGGTGGAACGCGGGTTGCGCGAGGTGGACTTCTGGTCGATCGACACCGCCGGGGACAGGCCCTCGATGAAGTCGACGTCCGGCTTGTCCATCTGCCCCAGGAACTGCCGCGCGTACGCCGAAAGCGACTCGACGTAACGCCGCTGGCCCTCGGCGAAGATCGTGTCGAACGCGAGGCTGGACTTCCCGGACCCGGACAGGCCGGTGAACACGATCAGGCTGTCCCGGGGCAGGTCGAGATCGACGCCACGGAGGTTGTGCTCGCGGGCGCCGCGAACAACGAGGCGATCAGCCACGCCAAGGTCCCTTCGCTGGAGATTCCGGCCGTATGAGACCGGCCGCGACCATGCTAGGACGGACCACCGACAGAAACGGGCGCCGGACCGTTCCCCGCAGCCGAGTGCTCGGGCGGAAGCAGGTCGTCCGGCGCGGATCGGGGCGATGGGGCCGTCCGGCGCGGTCGGGTCAGCCGGTCGTGCACCGGCCGTTCAACCAGTGTAGTGAGGGCCCAGCCGGCGAGGACGGCCGCGCCGAGCACGAGGGGCAGCCGCACCCAGCCGGGCACGCCGGCGTCGAGCAGGATCCGGGCCAGCACGTAGCCCAGCTCCTGGTGCAGCAGGTACACGCCGAACGAGATGCCGGCCAGCCAGGTGAGCGCCGGCGCGAGGGGGCGCAGGAACGTCCAGTCCGGACCCTTCGCGGCGGCGCAGATCGCGACGAGCATCACGGCGAAGCCGAGGTCGGACGGCAGCCGCGCGGGGTCGGTCGGCAGCGCCACGTGGTCCGGGTACAGGTGCAGGTCCTGCGCGACGACCACGGCCGCGAGCAGCAGCGTGAGATGTGCGCCACGCATCCGGCCGCGCGCCCACAGCCAGATCGCGATGCCCGCGGCGAACGCGTGCATCCGGTGCAGCCCGAGCCCGAAGACCACGCCGAACGCCCAGGGCGCGGGGTTGTGCACGCCGATCACCACGAACCGGACGAACCACGGCAGCACGACCATGCCCCACGCCAGCAGCTGGACCCGCCGGTCGCCGCGCAGCCAGGGCGCGCGGGCCCACAGCAGCGCGGCGCCGCTGAACACGAGCAGCTGCACCGGCAGCGTCCAGTACGAGCCGTCGAGCCAGATGAACGACTGGTCCCAGCCCTGCACCATGAACAGGTTGATCAGCAGGTCCTTGCCGACGGGCACGTACCACGACGTCTTCCACGCCACGCCGTCCGAGGTGGGACCGAAGAGCGTGGCGAACCAGCCGCTGCCGAAGCCCTGGCCGTTGAACACCGCGCCCGCCATGCGCATCACCAGGTAGGTGATCAGCACGGCGACCAGGTACGGCGGCACGAGGCGCGCCACCTTCCGCCACAGCCAGCGGCGGGTGCCGCCGCGGCGGACGGTCTGGCACACGAAGTAGCCGGAGATGACCATGAGCGCGGCGGCGCCGAACTGGGCGGTGATCCGGAACGGGTAGTCGGCGAGCTCGGGGTGGGCGAGCGGACCCTGGTGGGTGATGTGGCCCAGCATCACCGCGAACACGGCGACGACGCGGACGGCATCCCAGCTGATCCTGCGCTTCGGGGGACGGGGCACGGGCTTCCTGGCTTGATCGACTTACGGCAACGGGAAACGAGGCTACGTTGTGAATCTGAGACCAAGCTGAACGGGTGGAACGGACCGCAGCGCGACGACTACGGTGTGCCAGGTGAACGTCGTGGAGGACTACACCGGGCACGTCGAGCCGGGCGGGGACGCCGCTCGCCGCACGCTCGGGGCGCTGACCATCACCAAGCTGTCCGTCGGGCCGATGGACAACAACACCTACCTGCTGGTGTGCCGGGCGCAGAACGAGGCGCTGCTGATCGACGCGGCCGCGGACCCGGACCGCATCTCGGACCTCATCGGTTCCGGGCCGGACAGGCCCGCGCTGCGCACCGTCGTGACCACCCACCAGCACGGCGACCACTGGCAGGCGCTGGGCGCGGTGGCCGGGGCGAACGGTGCGAACACGGCGGCGCACCCGCTGGACGCGGGGCCGCTGCCGGTGCCTCCGGACTTCCTGGTGGAGCACGGGGACACCCTGACCGTCGGCGACTGCACCCTGGAGGTGATCCACCTGCGGGGTCACACGCCCGGGTCGATCGCACTGCTCTACCGCGACCCGGAAGGGGGACCGCACCTGTTCACGGGCGACTCCCTGTTCCCGGGTGGCGTGGGAAAGACCACCTCTCCGGATGATTTCCGCTCGTTGATGGACGACGTGGAGTCACGGGTGTTCGACGTCCTGCCCGACGAGACGTGGTTCTACCCGGGTCACGGGGACGACTCGACGCTGGGCGCGGAGCGCCCGAAGCTGGCGGAGTGGCGCGAGCGGGGCTGGTGAGCTGAGCGGCGGGCAGCCTCGGCGCGTGGAGCTGCTGCCGTTCGACGAGTACGTGCGGTCGCTCGACCGCAAGCGCATGTCGGCCGGCGTGCTGTTCCACGACGCCGAGGGCCGGGTCCTGCTCGTGGAGCCCTCCTACCTGCCGTCGACGCCGCAGAGGCGCCGTGGGCCGCCGCCCGGCGCGAGGTGCGCGAGGAACTGGGCCTGGACCGCGCGTTCCCCCGGAGATCGTGTCCGCCGGACTGTTCGACCTCGATGCCACGCCCCCTTGCCGCCTTTACTCGCGGCACGGGTCGCCGTCGCGCTGCGGGCCGCTCAGTCCGGCGAGCTGGTGCTGTGCGTTGGCGGCACGCCGATTTCACACCCGGCCTGAGTCAGGCCGCTTCCCCCAGTTGCCACTGCCAGCCGTCGGTGTCGAGGAGACCTCCGGCGGGCGCCAGGCGGACCTTGCCGTGGATGTTGTGCGCGTCGAGCACGATCGTGGCCTGGTACGTCCTGCCCGGCTCCAGGCCGAGGGGCAAACGCTTGCTGTCGGGCAGGCAGCCGTACGTCGGCGAGCTCGCGATCGAGTCGCCGTCCTCCACCGTGCCGTCGGGGCCGGCCACCGAGAAGTACAACGGGTTGAACAGGTTCGACGCGTACAGCCCGGTCATCGTGGGCGCCGTCCGGATGGACATCTCCAGGAACAGGAAGTGCCCGTTCTCCGCCTTCTGCGCGTACGGCGCCGTGCACCGGCCGTTGACGGTGATCTTCGTGACCGTGAACTCCACGTCGGGACCGCCGGTGCTGTCCGGGCTCGTGAAGCTGGTCTTCTCGCCGACCTTCGTGTCCACCATGCGCGGCACCCGCTTCCGCGTCGGGGACGGCACGAGCGGGTTCAGCGGGGGCGTCACCGGGCTCAGCGTCATCGAGAACGTCGGCTGCTGCGACGTGTGGTGGTGCGACGCGGCGGTGGTGAAGCCGATCACCGCGGCCACCGCGGCCACGCCGAGCCGGATCAGCAGGCGGGTGCGCCACCTCCTCGACGGAGGAGGGGAAGGTGGCTGCCACGGCGGCGGGGGTGGGAAGGTCACGACTGCCCGTTCCGGTTGTTGATCATTCCACGGGATGAGTCGCCACCGGAACGGCGGTTGTTACGGCTGGTGTTGTTACATTCTCGGCGTGGGGGAAGTGTTCGTCGAGATCTACACCGACGGGGCGTGCAGCCCCAACCCCGGCCCGGGCGGCTGGGGTGCCGTGCTGCGCTACGGCGGGCACGAGCGCGAGCTGCACGGCGCCGATCCCGGGCCCACGACGAACAACCGCATGGAGCTGATGGCCGCCATCCAGGCGCTGGAGACCTTGAAGCGGCCCTCGGCGGTGCGGCTCTACACCGACAGCACGTACGTGCGCAGCGGTGTGCTGTCCTGGCTGCCACGCTGGAAGGGCAACGGCTGGCTCACCTCGGCCCGGCAGCCGGTCAAGAACGCCGACCTGTGGCGCCGGCTGGACGCGGCGCTGACGCGGCACGAGATCGAGTGGCACTGGGTCAAGGGGCACAACGGTCACCCGGACAACGAGCGCGCCGACCGGCTGGCCGTGCGAGGCGCGAAGGAGGCGGCGAAGCTGCCGCCCGCTCCCCCGCCGCCCCCCGCCCCGGTGGTCGTGGAGGACGACGGCGCGCTACCACTCGCGGTCACGCGAGTGGCGCCAACGGCGGGAAGCGAGGGGCCCCATGCGGCGGGGGCGGGCCTCGCCTACCCGCCGGAGCGGAGGTAGGCCGAGCGTGTTGACCGGGCGAACCGCCGCCCCGTCGACCCCGCCCCAACCCGCCGCGCCACCCGCCAGGGCATGACCACGCACGAGCTGACGCCCATCGCGTGGGCGGAGGTCGCGCCCGGTGAGCTGGAGCCCTGCGAGTGGTGCTGCACCGTCGACTGGGTGCGGCGCCACCGCCGCTGAGTCAGCCCACCGCCAGCCCCAGCGCCTCCAGGCCCGGGAAGCGGTTCCGCCGCAGCTCCGGTTCCGTGTACCGCACGCACTTGCGGTGCCACTCCAGAATCCCCGACATCCAGTTCTTCAAATGGTCCGCGTGCGCCAGCAGCGCCTCGCGCGCGGGGCCGGACAGCTCCAGGTCCTCGAACAGGTTCGGCAGGTCGTTGGCGAGGATGTGCTCGAACTGCTCCATCCGCGCCCGCATCAGTTTCGCCACCACGTCCGCCGCCTCGGTGCGGGGCGCGCCGAGGAAGTTCTCCACCACCAGCACCATGTTGTGCAGCTCGCCCTCGTACTCGATCTCCTTCTGGTACGAGAACAGGTCGTTGAGGAAGCACGCGTAGTCCTGCGCCGCGGTGTCCAGCTCGTGCAGCACGCGGTTGCGGAACAGCTCCGGCGGCAGGACGTCGGCGTGCGCCAGGCGCGCGAGGCTCATCGTCATGTCGGAGCCGAACGTCCGGCGCCGCATCTCCACGTAGTCCACCGGGTCGGGGATGCGGTGCTGTGCCTGGTTCCACAGCTCCCAGACCCAGCTCTGCACCATGTCCTCGACGGACTTCCGGAACGCGCCGCGGTACCGCTCGCTCATCGGGCCCGCCGTGCGCTGCCACAGGTCCGCCAGCCCGCGCTCCAGCGGGTTCGACGGTGGCGGGGTCTCCCCCGCGTCGAGCGGCATGAACAACGACAGCCGGTCCGTCAGGTGCTTCGCCGCGGGGATGTTGCGCGTCGCGCCGAAGAACACCGGGTAGTAGTCGTCGCCGTAGGTGCCCCACGTCAGCCAGTCCGTGGACAGGTACAGCTGCTCCGGCGTGGCATCCGAGTGGATCATCGACGCACAGTGGGCGAGGTCGAGCCCGCGGTAGCGGCGCTCGTTCCAGACGCTCCCGTCGAGCATCCCCATCTCCCGCGCCCAGCCGACCGAGTACTCCCGCGCCGCGTCGAGGTGCGGGCTCATCCGGATCGGGAACGGCATGTACAGCTCCGGTACGGGCAGCGGCCCGACGGGCTGGTGCGGGAGGTGCGCGTGCTGGCGTGCTTTTCCTTTGATCCCAGGGGCGAACGACAACCGGCCGGAGGACGTGCCGAGTCCGGTCGGGCCGCTCAACGCGGAGTTCGCCGCGGCGCCCTCGTTCATGTACCGGCTGGAGCGCGCGTGCCATTCGTGTCCGCCGGCCTGCCAGTCCTGCAGTCCCTTCACGTACGCCGCCACGCCCGCCTGCTCGTGCGGCGGCACCGCCTGGTCAGCCAGCAGCGCGGGCACCTCCGTCAGCGCGGTGTTCTCGAACTGCTGCAGCCGGGAGGTCAGCAGGTCGTTGACGAGCTCCGCCGCCTCCTGCGTGGGCAGGTCGAGGAACCGCTCGAACACCAGCACCGCGTTGGAGTTCTCGCCCTCCTCCTGCACCTCGCGCTGGTAGGAGAACAGGTCGTTGCGCAGGTGCACGGCGTCGGCGAAGGTGTCGGTGAGCACCTGGATCTGCCGCGTGCCGGCCAGCTGGTCCGGCACCTCGGCGCCGACGGCGTACTCGACGAGGTTCGCCGACCACGGCGCGCCGCCGACCTTGCGCCGCATCTGGATGTACTCGATCGGGTTGGCGATGCGGCCGCGGTCGATGTTGTCCAGCTCCCACAGGGATTCGACCATCAGGTTGTGCGTGCTGGTGACGAACCGCCGCCGCCAGCCCTCCGACATCGACGGCACCGTGCGCTGCCACAGGTCCTTCAGGCCCGCCTCGCCCGCGTTGGTGACCTCCGGCGGCTCGTCGGTCATGAACAGCTCCAGCCGGTCCAGGTACGCCTTGGCGCCCTTGAGGTCCCGGGAGTACTTGTACTGTTCGAGGAAGTCGTCGTCGAAGAAGAACACCCACACGTACCAGTCGGTGACGAGGTCGAGCGCGGGCCCGTCGCAGTCGGGGTGGGTGTAGGCGCACATGAGCGCGTAGTCCATTTTGGCCAGCCGGTCGGCGTCCCAGACGAGGCCGCCGTCCGGAGTGGGCGCGTCGAGCATGCCCATCTGCCGGGCCCATTCCTCGCTGTGGGCGCGGGCGCGCTCCAGGTGCGGGTTGAGGCGGGCCGGGTACGGCAGGTAGAAGTCGGGCAACGTGAAAGCCTGCATGCCGTCCGACGCTTCCAGCCCGGGCCCCGCTCCGGCGACGGCCATTCCGGCGGGACCGGCTACCTGTCCGACTGAACGCGGAACCACGCAGAGTGCGTGCGCAACGGCTTCCGGCTGTCCCGAGCGTCGTCGCCGGGTCCGGAAATCCGGCGCCGAGCAGGGCGGCTCACCCGCTCGGCACCTGGTCGCCCGTTCGGCTCAGCGCAGGAACTCCGTCAGCATCGGCGCGAGCAGCTCGGTGCGGCGCAGGACGTCCGCGTGCGTGGTGCCGGGCAGGACGGCGAGCCGGGAGTCCGGGATGAGCGCGGTCATGGCGAGCGCGTGGTCGAGGCGGACGAAGTCGTGGTCGCCGAACACGAGCAGCGCCGGCACCGGAATGCCGCGCAGCGCGTCGTCCGGCCAGCCCGGCATTCCCGCCACGACCGCGGACAGTTTTCCCTGGAACTCGGCGAAATGGGCGGGATCGGGGGCGACGCGCGCGTACGCCTCGCTCATCTCGCGGAAGTCGGCCTCGGTGGGCAACCGCGTGGAGGTCGCGAACAGCGCCGGATCGCGGACGTCGTCGTGGTAGCCGTCGGGCCGCGATGTCGGCGGTGTGCCCGTGCCCCTGCAGCTCGACGCCGATCACCTGATGACCTGCCAGTCGCGGCAGGAGCGCTCCGAAGGACAGGTCGAAGGTGTGCAGGCCGCCGTGCAGCAGCACGACGGGCCGGCCTTCACCGTGCACCTCGTAGTAGAGCTTCAGGCCGTTGATGTCCGCGTAGTCACCCATGCGAGTGCAGACCGGGCGCGGGCCGGAAACTCACCGGCGTTGCAGGATTCCCCGGACGTACGCGGCCTGCCCGGCGTGCTGCAGGTCGTCGGACAGGACGCTGACCAGCCGCACGGCGAGGGTGACCGGCGGGTCCCAGTTCTCGTCGACGACGCGGTCGAGCTGGGACTCCTCCAGCCCGCGGAGCCAGGCGACGGTCTGGTCGTGCACGGCGTCGTGGTAACCGGTGAGCAGTTCGGCGGACGCGCGCACGGCCTCGACGTCCTTCTCGCTCTGGCCGTAGCCGGTGGCCTCGGGGCCGAAGGGCAGGGCGAAGCGGTCGTGCCAGCCCTGCTCGGTCCACACCTGCGGCGCGGCTTCGAGGTCGGCGAGGTGGTCGTCCTGCACGCGGGTCAGGTGCCACACGAGCCACGCGATCGTGTTGGCGCCCTTCTCCGGCGGGGTGGCCAGCTGCTCGTCGCTCAGCCCCCGCACGGCGCTGTGCACGACCTGCTGGACGCGGTCGTAACCGTCGATCACGAGATCGGCAAGAGTCATGGCCCCCAAGTTAGTCCCGCGCGATCGTTCCCGCCGCGACGAGCTGGACGGCCACGAGCACGGCGACGGACTGCGCGGCGAGCACCCCGATGAGCACCAGGACCTGCGTGATCCCGGCCTGCAGCGGGCTCGCGCCGCCGAGCAGGACACCGACGTACGCGCCGGGCAGGGTGACCAGCCCGACGGTGCGGGTCTGGTCGAGGGCGGGGATCAGGGCCTGGCTCGCGGAGGGGCGGCAGATCTCCAGCGCGGCGGCGCGGGGCAGGAACCCCAGCGCCAGCGCGGCTTCGTACTCGCCGTGGCGGGTCCTCAGCTCGTCGAGCGCGCGCCGGGCGGCCTGGGAGGTGGCGGACATCGCGTTGCCGGTCACGATGCCCGCGATGGGCACGACGGCGATCGGCCGCCACGGCACGACGCCGGTCGCCAGGACGAGCGCCAGCACGGGCAGCACCCCGGCACCGATGGCGGCGGCTGTCTGCGGGACCCGTTTGGGCACGCCGACGCGCCGCGCGGACGTCACGGCGGCGACGGAGAACATGAGCAGCACGAACAGCGCGGTGAGCCACCCGGTGCGCAGGACGGCGGTGATCACGAGCGACACGAGGGCCAGCTGCAGCACGGCCCGCAGAGCGGCGGTGACGACGGCGCGCGCCTGCCCCAGCTCACCGAGCCACAACACGACCCCGCCGAGCGCGACGAGCGCCACCAGCACCACGCCGAGCATGGGCCCGAAGGCGATCGTCGCACCGGTCACGGAGAGATCCTCGACGACAGCACCGACGCGACGTGCACCCGGTCCAGGTTCGCCCGGTGCGGCGGGGGCGCCGAGATCAGCTCAGTGACTTCGAGCAGCGGACCATGCCCTGCGGAGCGTCCACCGACGACGTGCTCACCGGCGTGCCGTCGACCCAGATGCGGCAGCCGAGGCTGCCCGGGCCGGCGTTCTGCGCCGTCAGGCTGAAGTACTCGCTGCCGCCCGCGGCACCCGTGTGCCGCACCGTCGTGGACCACGGCGCGGTCGCCTGCGGGACCTGCTCGATGTCCGCCCCCTGGCCGACGTAGGTGATGTTCCGCGCGGTCCCCTTGCCGGTCAGCTCGTACGTCACCACATGCGTGACGGCCGTAGCCACCGGTGGCGCGGCAGGCACCTCGGGGCCGGTGAACGTCGACGGCGCCGGCGCGCCGGGGCGCTGGACCGCCACCAGCACCGAGACGACCCCGACCGCCAGCACGACTCCGAGCCCGGCCAGCAGCACGACCGTTCCGGACCTCAGCCTCCGCCTGGACGCGGGGCCTACCGCGGGGACTACACCCATGGCAGGTCTTCTCTCGACTCACCGCGCTTCCGCCAAGCGCGTCAACTACTACTCGGGAGAAGAGTACGAATCGTTACCCACGTGACGACCAGGTGTCTCTTTTCACTCGGACGGGGTAGGCACACGGAGCTCGCGCTGTCGCTTCGTGATCGCACGCTCACGGAACGCCCCGGTCGGCGGCCTGCTGACGATCCGCGAGGAAGTGCATCGTGTCCTTTGTGGACGGATACAACCCTCGGTAGTGGGCGTAGAACTCCTCGTACACGGCTCCGCGCGACTCGTCGGGCCGCACGGTGGCCGACACCGGGTTCCACTTCCCCGCGTCGGGCTCCAGGCCGATCGCGACCGCGGCCAGCACGGCGTCCCCGAGCGCCGCGCCGATGGTCTCGGCCGGCACCTGCTGCTCACTGCCCGTGACGTCGCTGACGATCTGCGTCCACAGCCCGCCCTGCGTGCCGCCGCCGACGGCGACCAGCCGCCGCGCCTCGCCGCCGGACGCGTGCATCGCTTCGAGGTTGTGCCGCACCCCGTACGCGATGCCCTCCAGCGCCGCCCGGTACAGCTCGCCCAGCCCGTGCCCCGTGGTCAGCCCGGCGATCACGCCGCGGGCGTCCGGGTCGAACAGCGGCGTGCGCTCGCCCGCGAAGTACGGCAGCAGCAACAAACCCCGGCTGCCCGCGGGCACGGCCGCCGCCTGCCGCACCAGGTCCGCGAAGTCGCCGCCGACGAGCTTGCGCAGCCACTCGGTGATCGCCCCCGACGTCGCCATGCCCGCGGCGAGCGAGTACGTGCCGGGGAACGCGCCGCACGTGGTCCACAACCCCTGGTGCGGCCGGGGATCCGCGAGCACCTGGACGAGGAACATCGTGGTGCCGTACATGACCATCGTGTCGCCCGGGTCGGCCACGCCGACGCTGGCGGCCTCGGCCCACGCGTCGACGGTGCCCGCGGTGACCGGAAGCCCTTGCGGCAGACCGGTTTCCTCGGCTGCCGCGGCGGTGACCGTGCCCGCGACCTCCGTCGGCCACAGCAGCCGCGGCAGCTCGACGCCGGGCGCGACGCGCTCCGCCCAGTCCGCCGCCCACCCGCCCGCACGCAGGTCGTACATCGGGTCGCACTGGCTCGCCGAGTGGTGGTCGAGCACGTACTCCCCGGTGAGCCGGTGCACGAGGTACGAGCTGGCCATGAGGAACAGCTTCGTGCGCTCGAACACCTCCGGCTCGTGCCGCGCGAGCCACCGCCACTTCGGGCCGACCGCCTGGGACGAGAGGGCCGTGCCCGCACGCTCCAGGATCGCGTCCGCGCCCAGTTCCTCCGTCAGCTCTTCGATTTCCCGCTGCGCCCGCGTGTCGACGCCGTACAGGATCGCGGGCCGCAACGGCTTTCCCCCGCCGTCCGCGGGCAGCAGCACGGGACCGATGCCACTGACCGCCAGGCCCGCCAAGGACCGGCCCTCCGAAGTCAGTTCCCGGCACAACCACACGAAGTCCTGCCACCACACGGATTCCGCGTCGTGCTCGACCCAGCCCGGGTGCGGGTACGACGTGCTGTGCGCGCGGGAGGCGCGGGCGACGATCTCGCCGCGCGGCGTGACGAGGACGCCCTTCGAGCTGGCCGTCCCGATGTCGATGCCGAGCAGCAGCCCGCGCTCAGCCACGGGTCCACTCGTCGAGCCGGACGCCCAGCAGCGCGGCGGCGGCGCGCAGCTCGGCGCGGACGTCGCCGGGCACGGCGTGGATGTGGTTGGCCCCGAACTTCGACAGGAACGTCTCGCCGGGCACGTCGAGGCGTGCGAACGCGTGTGGCCACTCGGGGGTGGACTGGTTCACCAGCTCGGTGTTCGTGGCGTCGTCGTAGCTTTCGAACTCGCCGAGCATCAGCTGCAGCCGGTACTCGCCGGACTCGCGGGTGAGCCTGCCCAGCGTCATCTGCCCGGGCGCCGCGATGTGCTGCACCGACGCGCCGCCCGCGGGGAAGAAGAACACCTCGGGGTAGAAGTGCACCTTCGCCAGGTTCTCCGCCGGGTCGTCGCTGCGGGCGGCGAACCAGGTGGCGTGCTGGCCGGAGTTGCACAGGTCCCAGATGTCGCGGTCGGCGTGGTAGTGCCGGACGTCGGCGAACAGCACCGGCGTGCCGGAGATCCGGTGGAACAGCTGCATGGTGAGCGCGCCGTCCATGTCCGCCTCGGTGGCGGTGACGTGCACGTCCTTCGGCCCGTTCCAGTCGTACGGGTCGTTGAGGAACGCCTCGGTGACGTCCATGGTCGCGAAGTGCTCGGTCAGCTCGGGCTGGCCCTTGATGCCGGAGAAGTCCAGCCCGCGCTCGGCGATGATGTCGCGGATCGCGAGGTACGAGCGGATCTGCCGCTCCAGCAGCTCCGGGGTGAGCTTCTTGCCGTCGTAGTGCACGCCCGCCGCGTGCGCCTCGATCCACTCCCGCGCCTTGGCGGCCTCGCCCGCGTCGGCCAGCTCCGCGCGGCGGACCAGCTCGTACTGGTCGATCTCCTCGACGTCGACGCCGAACTGGCGCATCCACTGGTCGGTGTTGGCGACGGCGGTGTTCATGCCCATCGGGCGGCCACCGAAGCGGCCGAACGTGGAGCCGCGCAGCGATGCGACGGCACCGGCGGCACGAGCCTGTGCGCCGATCTTCTCGACCAGCTCGGCCTCGTCGGGCGCGCCCCACAACCGGGTGTGCGTGCGCCCGATCTGGTCGAGCGCCCCGCCCGCGGCGAGCATGCCGACGAGCCCCGGCTCCGTCGGGTCGGTGCTGGCGACCAGGACCAGCGGGCTGCGCGTGGCGTCCGCGGCGAGCATCGTGAAGTGCGGGAAGCTCCACACCGCGTAGTAGAAGACGGTGACGTCGACGTCCGCGGCGGCCACCTCCCGCGCCACGGACGTCGCGAGGACGTTGCTGGACACCAGGTCCGGCCCCGGCACCACGTCGTGGCCCGCCGCGACGAGCGAGCGGACCAGAGCGTCCTGTTTGGACTGGATGAAACCGGCGTTGCGGGCGTGCACATGGTCACGCCCGTCGGAAATGCTGACTACGCCGATGCGGGCCACGCTGCCTCCTGATGCGGGTAATCGATTACTCGGGACGCTATGCTTTCGCGGACGGCGCTGTCAAGGGCGCCGGGAAGGGAGGGGTCGCCGTGGCGACCATCAGCGACGTCGCCAGGCAGGCGGGCGTCTCCACGGCGACCGTGTCGAGAGCCCTCAACGGGAAGTCCACAGTGGACCCGGCGCTGGTGGCGCGCGTGCGCGCCGCGGCCGAGGAGCTCGGCTACCACCCCAACGGCCTGGCCAGGAACCTGCGGCGGCAGGAGACGGCGGTGCTGGCGCTGATCATCTCCGACGTGGAGAACCCGTTCTTCACGTCCATCGCGCGCGGGGTCGAGGACGTGGCCCAGACCGCGGGCTACTCCGTGGTGCTGTGCAACTCCGACGAGAACGCCGACAAGGAACAGCGCTACATCGACGTCGCGCTGCAGGAGCGGGTGGCGGGCGTGGTGCTCTCCCCCACCGACGTCTCCTCCAGCGTCGAACGGCTCCGCCACCGCGGCACCCCGCTCGTCGCGGTCGACCGCCCGCTGACCGAATGCGACCAGGTGCTCGTGGACTCGCGGCTCGCCGCGCGGCAGGCCACCGAGCACCTCATCGGCGCGGGCTACCGGCGGATCGGCTGCGTCACGGGCCCGGCCGGCATCCGCACGGCCGACGACCGCCTCGCCGGCTACCGCGACGCGCTCGACGCCGCGGGCCGGGACCTGCGGCTGGAGCGGCGCGGCGAGTACCGCGCGTCCGGCGGCAGGCAGGCGACCGAGGCGCTGCTCGCCGAGTCGCCGGACGCGCTGCTGGTGGCCAACAGCGCGATGGCGATCGGCGTGCTGGAGGCGCTCGGCGAGGCGGGGCTGCGGCTCGGCCGGGACGTCGGCGTGGTGGCGTTCGACGACGTCCCGTGGGCGACGCTCATCGACCCGCCGCTCACGGTGGTCGCCCAGCCGGCCTACGAGATCGGCGCCGCGGCCGCACGCCTGCTGCTCGCGCGGATCGCGGAGCCGTCGCTGCCCCCGGCCGCGACCATGCTCGAGGCCCGGCTCATCGAACGCGGCAGCACCCAGCGCGCTACTTCCCCTCGTTGAGCTTGGCGTACACCTGGGCGGCGTTGTCCTTGGTGACCAGCTGCGTGCTCAGGGTCTGGGTCTTGGGCACCTGCTGGCAGTCGATCAGCAGCTTCTTCGCCGCGTCGATCGCCTCCTTGCCCCCGGTGGGGTAGATGAAGGTCGCCGACAGCCGTCCGGCCTCGACGGCCTTGATGCCGCCGGACTCGATCGGCAACCCGTCGATACCGGTGATCGGCAGGTCGGCGCGCCCGGCGTTCTGCGCCGCGATCCGCGCGCCCTCGGCCATCGGGTCGTTCTGCGAGTAGATCGCCTGGATCTCCGGGTGCGCCTTGAGGATCGCGTCCGCCTGCTGCTGTCCCTTGTCCCGCAGCCAGTCGCCGTCCTGCGTGGCCACGATGTCGATACCGCTGCCCTGGATGCCCTGCGCGAACCCGTCGCCGCGCTCCTTCGCCGGTGTCGAGCCCGCGAGCCCGCGGATCTCGGCGATCTTGCCGCCGTGCGGCAGCAGCGTCTTCGCGAAGTACTGCCCGGCCTGCCTGCCGATGTCGACGTTGTCCGCGCCGATGAACTCGGTGTAGGCGTCGCCGTCGACCTTGCGGTCCAGCACCAGCACCGGAATTCCCTTGTCGTAGGCGCGTTTCACCGGCGCGGTGAGCGGGGTCGCCTCGTTCGGGCTGATGATCAGCAGGTCCACCTGCTGCGTCACGAAGTTGTCGACCTGCTCGACCTGCTTGGAGTTGTCCTGCGCCGCGTCGGCGAAGTTGACCTTGAACTGCGGCACGGCAGCGGCCGCCGCGCGGATGTCGTCGTCCATCCGCTGCCGGTAGGGCTCGGCGACGTTGGCCTGGCTCATGCCGATCGTGTAGCTGCCCCCCGGACCACCACACTTGCCCGGTGAGCTCGGGCCGCCCGCACCGGTGTTCTCGTGCGTCGTCCCGCAGGCGGCCAGCACGACGCAGGCGCCGAGGACGATGGCTGACTTCCTTGTCATACCAACCCCATCTCGTTGTTCAGGAAACCGAGGCGGGCCGCAGGCGCTGCAGGCCCGCGGCGAGGACGATCACCAGTCCGATGACCAGCAGCTGGACGTTGGAGTCCACGTTGTTGAGCGCCAGGATGTTGCGCAGCACGCCGACCAGCAGCGCGCCGGCGACCGTGCCGACCACCGAACCGCGGCCGCCGGACAGGCTGGTGCCGCCGATCACCACCGCGGCGATCGCGTCCAGCTCGTACATCGCGCCGTCGTTCGGCCCGCCGAAGTTGAGCTGCCCGGCGTGCACGATGCCGGCGAGCGCCGCGAGCAGCCCGCAGACACCGAACACCACGATCTTCACCCGCCGCACGGGCACACCCGACAGCCGCGCGGCCTTCTCGTTGCCGCCGATCGCGTAGACGTGCCGGGAGAACGCGCTGACCCGCAGCAGCAGCACCGCCAGCGCGGCGACCACGACGAAGATCAGCGCCGGGATCGGGACCACGCCGTCGAAGGTGCGCTCGCCCAGCAGCGAGAACACCACCGGCGCCTGCCCGGGCGCGTCGCCGTAGGTGATCGTGATGCCCTGCCCGCCGGACCAGATCCGCGCGAGCCCGCGGGCGATCTGCATCCCCGCCAGCGTCACGATGAACGCCTGGATCTTGAACTGCGAGACCGCGATCCCTTGCAGCAGCCCGAAACCGAGCCCGATCGCGAGCACGGCGAGCACCACCGGGACGACACCGAGGTCGTTGTTCACCAGCAGCACCGCCGAGCCGACGCTGGCGAGGCCGAGCACCGACCCGACCGACAGGTCGATCCCGCCGATGAGGATGACCAGCGTCATCCCCACCGCGAGGATGCCGATCTCGGAGATCGACCGCACGACGTTGAACAGGTTGCCGGAGTCGAGGAACAGCAGGTGCCCGTTCTTGCTCGGCGAGTACACGACGGCCGCGAGGAACACCAGCACCAGCCCGAACAGGCTCTGGAACCGGAACACCGCCGCCAGTACGTCGTGGCGCCGCGCGGGCACTCCCGTGAGCTCCGCCGTCATCGCGTACCCCCTGCCACCAGGTCCTCCAGTGCGCCCTGCCCCATCGCCGCCGCCAGCAGGTCCGCCTCGGAGATCGCCGCGGTGTCCAGCTCCCGCACCGTGCGCCCGCCCTGCAGCACGACCACCCGGTGGCAGACGCCGATCAGCTCGGCGGGCTCGGACGAGGCCAGCAGCACGCCCACGCCCTGCGCCGCCGCCTCGCCGAGCAGCCGGTAGATCTCGGCCTTGGCGCCCACGTCCACGCCGCGGGTCGGCTCGTCGAGCAGCAGCAGGCGGGGCTCGGTGAGCAGGCCGCGTCCGAGCACCACCTTCTGCTGGTTGCCGCCGGACAGCGCGCCGGCCGGACCGCGCAGCGACGCGAGCTTCACCCCCAGCCGGTCCACGGAAGCTCGTGCCGCCTGCTGTTCGCGCCGCCGCGGCACCCAGCCCAGCCGGGCGATCCTGTCCACAATGGACAGCACCGTGTTGGCCAGCACCGAGTGCTCCAGCGCGAGCCCGGAGATCCGCCGGTCCTCGGGCACGAAGGCCATGCCCAGCCACAGCGCGCGCCGCGGTGAACGCGGCCGGATCTCCTTGCCGTCCAACAGGACCTTCCCCTGCCAGGTCCCCTTGGTGCCCGCGCCGTACAGCGTTTCCAGCAGCTCCGTCCGCCCGGCGCCGAGCAGCCCGGCGAGCCCGACGATCTCCCCCTTGCCGACCCGCAGGCTGACCCCGGCCGGGTCCCTGCGCCCCGGCCGGGGCCTGCGGGTCCGCACCGCCAGGCCCTCGACCCGCAGCAGCTCCTCCCCCGCCGCCGCGGCGGTTTCCCCTGCGGTGCGGAACATCAGGTGCACCGGCCGCCCGACCATCGCCTCGGACGCCTGTGCCGCCGTCATCGACCGCGCGTCGAACTCCGCCACGACGCGCCCGTTGCGCAGCACCGTGGCACGGTCGGCGACGCGGCCGATCTCCTCCATCCGGTGGGAGATGTAGACGATCCCGGCACCCGCGCGCCGCAGCTCGCCGATCACCTCCAGCAGCCGCTCGACCTCGGGCGCGGACAACGCGGACGTCGGCTCGTCCATGATCAGGATCCGGGCGTCGAGCGACAGCGCCTTGACGATGACGACCAGCTGCTGCTCGCCGGTGCGCAGCTGCTCCACCGGCCGCCGCGGGTCGAAGCCGACCCCCGCGCGCTCCAGCAGCCGGGCGGTGTCGCGCACCATCCGCCGCCGGTCGACCGTGCCGAGCCTGGTCCTGGGCTCGCGGCCGAGGAAGACGTTCTCCGCCACCGACAGCGCGGGCACGAGGTCCAGCTCCTGGTGGATCATCGCGATACCGGCCCGCTGGGCGTCCCCGGGCCCGGAGAGGCGGACCGGCGCGCCCTCGATCCGGATCTCCCCGGAGTCGGGGGTCAGCTCGCCCGAGAGCACCTTCATCAGCGTCGACTTCCCGGCGCCGTTCTCCCCCAGCAGCGCGTGGACCTCCCCGGCGCGCAGGGTGAAGTCCACCTCGCGGACGGCCTGCGCCCCGCCGAAGGACTTGCTGATCCCCGTCAGCCCGGCCAGCGGGGCGACGTCGCCGTCCATCCCCACCTCCTCGGCAGCCTCGGCGAGAAATCGATTACTGCGACGCTAGAGTGACCCAGGACACGTGTCAAGCGAGTTCTTCCGGCCCGCGCACGAAGGCGCACGCCTGCGCTACGCTGAAGCCGTGACGCTCGCCTTGGAGGACGTTCTCGCCCGCGCGGGACTGCGCATCGACGCGGCGGAGTTCCTGACGCTGGTCGAGGACGAGGCGCGCCGCCTCGCCCCGCCGAACCCCGAGCCCGCCCAGTTCTTCGACGACCGCGAGCGGCGGGCGCTCGCCGAGGCCGGCCTCGACCTCTCGCCGTACCACGAGGACGAGCCCGACTACCGGGCGCGCGCCGTGGCCGCGCAGGCCGTGCTGGCCGAGTCCGCGCTCTCCGTCGGCGCCGCCGCGAAACGGCTCGGCGTCGACCCCAGCCGCGTCCGGCACCGGCTCGCCGACCGGCGGCTGTCCGGCTGGAAGGATCAGGGTGGCTGGCGGCTGCCCGCGTGGCAGTTCACCGAGGACGGCGTGCTGCCGGGCCTCGACGCCGTGCTCGCGGCCGTGCCCGGCGACGAGCCCGCGCTCGTGGTGGCCGCGTTCATGACCCGTCCCCAGTCCGACCTGACCGTGGCGAACGAGCCGGTCAGCCCCGTGCAGTGGCTGCTCGCCGGCGGCGACCCGCGGCCGGTGGCCGCGCTCGCGGCCACGCTCGGCACCGCGTTCTGAGGCGGTAGCCCGACCCGATGGCCCGGCTCCCCCTGCCGCCCGACCGCGCGACGCTGGTCGGCGCGCTCCACGACGAAGACGTGGTGGCGGTGCACCCCGCCACCCGGCTGGTGCGCATCTTCAGCACCGGCGGCCACCACCCGCAGCAGTGGCACTCCTTCCGGCACAACGGTCCCCTGCCGCACGGCCGGTTCGACCCGCAGCACCCCGGCCACGGCGGCGCGCCGGTGCACGACCCGGGCAACGGCGTGGCGTACTACGGGCTTTCGGTGCGCACGAGCGTCGCCGAGGTGTTCCAGGAGTCGTCCATTGTGGACCGGCACACGAAGAAGCCCTACCTGGTGATCGCGCACCCGACGCGCACGCTGCGGCTGCTCGACCTGTCCGGCCTGTGGCCGACCCGCGCCGGGGCTTCGCAGGAGATCTCCAGTGGTCCCAAGAAGATCACGCAGGCGTGGGCACGCGCGATCCGCGACGTGTTCGACGACCTCGACGGCCTGTGGTACCGCTCGTCGATGGACGGCGGCGGCCCCGCGGTGTGCCTGTGGGACCCGCCGGCGGGCGAGGCGCTGCCCACCGAGCCCGACGTGCTGCTGCCGCTGGACCACCCCGGACTGGACATCCCGCTGGGGCGCGTCTGCGAGCAGCTCAACTACGTCCTGCTCTCCTGAAGCCCCCGCGAGTACCGCACCTCCGGAATCGGCTCTCCGCCCAGCGGCAGGTCCTGCAGCACGTCGTCGCACTTCCAGCCCCGCGCCTCGTAGAACCGCCGCGCAGGGGCGTTGCCCGCCAGCACCCACAGCACCGCATGGCGGTAGCCGTGCGCGGCGAGGTGGCCCAGCGCCGCCTGGTGCACCGCGAAACCCGCGCCCGTGCCGCGCCACCGCGGGTCGGCGTAGATCGCGCACAGCTCACCGGTCGGCAGGTTCGGGTGCCGGTCGGTCTCCTGGCGCGCGGCGCTGACGAACGCGTACGCGCGGACCACCGGGTCCGGGCCGACGGCGACGAACATCGCCGCCGGCTCGGTGTAGCTGCGCAGACCGGTGCTCCACCGCTCGCGCAGCGTCTCGTACCGCATCCCGTCGAGGTAGGAGTCCGGCAGGAGACCGCGGTACGCGGCGCGCCAGCCCTCGATGTTGATCTCGGCGATGCGCCCCGCGTCCGCGGGCACGGCGCGCCGCACCGTCCACTTCATCCCGGGTTCCTACAGGTGGCGGGCCCACCAGCCGAGCACGGCCTCGAACCGCTGGATCCGGTGCCGCGGCCTGCCGGACCGGCTCAGCTCGTGCCCCTCGCCGGGGAACAGCAGCATCTCGACGTCGGCCCCGGCGCGCTTGAGCGCCACGTACAGCCGTTGCGCCTGCTCGACCGGGCAACGCCAGTCGTGCTCGGAGTGCACCACGGCGAACGGGATCCGGATGCGGTCGGCGTAGGTCAGCGGGCTGCGGTTGAGCTGCTCCTGCAGGTCGTCGCCGATGTAGGCGTCGACGAAGGACCAGCCGATGTCGGAGCTGCCGACCATCGAGTCCCAGGCGTTGACGGCACGCTCGCTCCACGCCGCGCGGAAGCGCTCGCCGTGGTGCGCCGCCAGCCAGGTGGTCATGAACCCGCCGTAGGAGCCGCCCATCACACCGACCCGGGACGAGTCGAGCCCCGGCCGCTCCAGCGCGGAGTCCAGCAGGGCCAGCAGGTCGTCGGCGTCGACGGTGCCGAACGCGCGCACGATCGCCCGGCCGTGGCTTTGCCCGTAGCCCGCCGACCCGCGCGGGTTGCCCAGCACCACCGCGTAGCCCGCCGCCGCGTACACCTGGGCCTCGTCGAACAGGCCCCAGTCGTAGGCGGCGAACGGGCCGCCGTGCACCACCAGCAGCACCGGGTGCGGGCCCTCGCCTTCGGGCCGGACCAGCCAGCCGTGCACCGGGTAACCGTCGGGCGCCGTCGCGGTGAGCTCCTCCAGCGGCCGGATTCCCCGCTCCCGCAACGGTTTCGAGAAGTCGGTGAGCGTGCGCTGCGCATCGCCCTCGATCAGCACCACGTCCCCGGCGCTGTCCGGGCGCGCCACCACGGCGGCGACCCGGCCGCCGTCGACGATGAACGACCGCACGGCCGCCCGCTCGCCCGCGAGGACGGCGAGCTTGTCCAGCGGCGCCTCCTCCGCGTCGCGCGGCACCGCCCGCAGCTCCACCGCGCCGCGGTTGAGCACCGCGACGAGCAGCTGGTCACCGAGCACCGCGGGCGCTCCGGCGCCGGAGACGACGTGCACGGTCTCGGCGTCGGTCAGGCGGCGCGGCGTCGCGGGCTCGTCGGACAGCTTCGCCGCCCACAAGCCCGGGTTGCGCGCTTCGCCATACGGCCACGTGTACTCCGCGCCGATGAACCACACCGTGCCGTCCCCGGTGACGGCGGCGTTCTCGACACCGCCCTTGCTGCGCACGACCAGCACGGGCTCGCCGCCGCCGGCGGGCACGGCGTAGAGGTCGGTCTCCTCGGTTTCCGCGGCACCCCATTCACGCTGGGCGATCACGAGGATCCGCTCACCGTCCGGGGTCCATACCGGCCCGGACACGTCCACCCGGTCGTCGGTCAGCGGCACAAGATCTCCCGCGGGTTCCGTGACGTCGACGACGAACAACCGCTCCGGGCGGTCACGCAGGAAGCCGATGTCGTCGATGCGGTAGTCGAACCGCGTGATCCGCCGCGGCGCCTCCTCGGCCGGTTCGAGCTTCTCCCCGTCCTCCGTCGGCACGCCGTAGCGGCCCGGCTCGGGAATCCTTGCGGTGAAAGCGATCCGGCGCGAGTCCGGCGCCCACACCGGCTGCCCGGCGCCGAGCGGCAGGTCGGTCAGCCGACGGGCGTCCCCGCCGTCGACGGCGATCACGTGCAGCTGCGGGCTCGCCTTCGCTTCCGCTCGAAGGAAAGCGACCCAGCGCCCGTCGGGCGAAACAGCCGGAGCGGAGTCGCGCTCGCCGTGGGTCCACTGGCGGGCCTCGCCGTCGAGGCCGATCCGCCACAGTGCGCCGCGATAGGTGTTGCCTTCGGCGTGCGGGGCGGAGACTCCCGTGAGCAGCAGGTCCCCGTGCAGGGCCGGCGCGCCGGGGGTGGTGAGAAGGTCGATGTCGGTGGGACGCATTCGCCGAGGTTACCGTTCGCTCGGTTGCTCCACCGCAGCGTCACGCCTGCTCTTGAGCAGGCTCGCGACCGTGGTGATCGTCAGCACCACCACGATCACGCCGAGCGAGATCCAGTTGTTGATGTCCAGCCAGTCCGGCGCCACGTGGTACTCGTGCAGCGCGTGCACCACCAGCTTCAGGCCGATGAACGCGAGGATCACCGCGAGCCCGTAGGTCAGGTACACGAGCTTGTTGACCAGCCCGCCGAGCAGGAAGAACAGCTGCCGCAGGCCCATCAGCGCGAAGGCGTTGGCGGTGAAGACCAGGAACGCCTCCTGCGTGATGCCGAAGATCGCGGGGATCGAGTCGACCGCGAACAGCAGGTCGGCGCTGCCGATGGCGACGATCACCAGGAACATCGGCGTGATGTGCCGCCGTCCCTCGCGCTTGACGAACATCTTGTGCCCGTCGAAGTCGTCGCTCACCGGGTAGATCTTGCGCACCCACCGCGTGAGGACATTCTCGTGGTACTCCTCCTTCTCGTCGTCGCCGCGGAGCATGCTCACCGCGGTCCACAGCAGGACCGCGCCGAAGAGGAAGAACACCCACACGAACTGGGCGATGAGCGCCGCGCCGATCGCGATGAACACGCTGCGCATGGCGAGCGCGAGCAGGATCCCGACGAGCAGGACGCGGTGCTGGTGGATCAGCGGCACCTTGAACGACGCCATGATCACCATGAAGATGAACAGGTTGTCCACCGAGAGCGAGTACTCGGTGAGGTACCCGGTGAAGAACTCGACCCCCGGATCGTGCCCGGCGAAGAACCAGACCCCGGCCCCGAACAGAACCGCGCAGGCCACGTAGAACACGACCCACTTCGCGGCTTCGCGGGTGGTCACCTCGTGGGGCTTGGTATCGACGATCACCAGGTCGATCGCGATGAGGAGAAGCAGACCCGCCACGGTCGCGAGCCACAGCCACACGGGGACAGTCATTTACGCAATACCTCCGGTTAGCGCGCACAGCAGCTAGCCGGAGGTCTCTTCCGCCGGTCCGAGGACCGGCCGACGGCGCCGGGTGTCCCGCAGGACCGCCGTGCTGACGACACCGCCGCGAAGGAATACTCCCCTCCACGTCCTGTCCATCATGTCCGATGTCAGGCCGGCGGGCCAGCTTAGGTAAGCCTCATCACCGGGATCGGGGACCGCTCTCGTCCGTTCTCAGGAAACTTCACCTACGGTTTCGGGGTGCCCCGTATTCCGCTACCGCACACCCGCCGTGGCCGGCTCGTGACCCTGGGTGTGGTCGTGGTGCTGCTCGCCGCCGCCGGGATCGTCTGGGCCCGCGCCGGGAACGACGCCGCGCCCGTCGCGAGCCAGGACGCCGTGCTCGACGTGCCCGCCGCGCCCGGCGCCGCCACGCAGGTGCACCTGGACACCACCCTGTACCTGCCGGCGCGCACCCCGGCCCCGGCCGTGCTGCTGCCGCACGGGTTCGGCGGCGACAAGACCAGCGTCACCGGGCAGGCGCAGGAGCTCGCGCGCCGCGGGTTCGTGGTGCTCACGTGGTCCGCGCGCGGCTTCGGGCACAGCACGGGGCAGATCGGCCTCGACGACCCGGACCTCGAAGTCGCCGACGCGGCCCGCCTCGTCGACTACCTGGCGAAGCGGCCCGACGTGCGCCAGGACGGCCCGGGCGACCCGCGCGTCGGGGTGATCGGGGCGTCCTACGGCGGCGCGCTCGCGCTGCTGCTCGCGGGCACGGACAAGCGCGTCGACGCCATCTCACCGGTGATCACGTACAACGACCTCGCGCAGGGCCTGGTGCCCAACGCCGCTCGGGCCGACGCCGTCCCGGCCGCCACTCCGGCCGCGGGAGCCTTCGCCGCGGACGGGGTCTTCAAGCGGTCGTGGGCGGGGCTGTTGTTCTCCGCGGGCTCGGGCACCGGCGCGGAAGCGGCGACCGAGGCGCCGGAGCCGGGTCAGGAGAGCAGCGACAGCAGCAGCTCCAGCGGCGGTTCCGGGGGCGGGGCGGCGGCGCCCGGGCGGGTGCAGCTGCCGCCCGCCGCGAACGTTTGCGGCCGCTTCACCGCGCAGATCTGCCAGGCGTACACGGAGCTCGCCACCACCGGCCGGGTCACGCAGGCGACCGTGGACCTGCTGCACCGCGTCTCCCCCGCGTCGGTCACCTCGAAGATCACCGTGCCGACGCTGCTCGTGCAGGGTGAGAACGACACGCTGTTCGGGCTCGACCAGTCCGACGCCACCGCGCGCCAGATCGTCGCGGCGGGTGGGAAGGTGCAGCAGATCTGGTACGCGGGCGGTCACGACGGCGGGCAGCCGGGGCCACAGCTGCGCGCGAAGATCGGCGACTGGCTGTGGTTCCAGCTCACCGGCGAGGGCAGCGACCCGGTCACCGGCTTCTCCTACGACGTGCAGGGTTCGCTGCGCGCGTCGGGTTCGCCGTCGGTGCGGATCGTGACGGCGCCGGACTACCCGGGCCTGACCGGCGACACGACGCAGCGGAACCCGCTCGCGCTGCGGGGCGGCGAGCAGACCGTGGTGAATCCGCCGGGCGGCGTGCCCGCCGCGGTCAGCGGAATTCCCGGGCTCAACGGGCTCGCCGGGTCCTCGCGGGTGTCGGGGCTGTTCGGCGTCGACCCGCCGGGGCAGTCCGCGCGCTTCACCACGGCGCCGGTCGACTCGCAGCTGCTGGTCGCCGGGTCCGCGACGGTGCGGCTGCGCATCGCGGGCACCGCGCCGGAGGCCGTGCTGTTCGCGAAGCTCTACGACGTGAGCCCGGACGGCACGCGGACGCTGCCCGCCAACCAGGTGGCGCCGATCCGCGTGCCGCTGCCCGGGGGTGCCGCCGAGGTCACCGTGACGCTCGCGGGCATCGTGCGGCCGATCGAGTCCGGGCACGCGCTGCAGGTCGTGGTCACCACCACCGACCAGGCGTTCGCGACGCCGATCGCGCCCGCGGCGTACCAGATCTCCGCCGACGGCGGGCTGTTCGTGCCGGTCATCCCGGGCACGGCGGCGGGTTCCGGCTGGCCGCTGGGCACCGTGTTGGCGATCCTCGGAATCCTGCTCGTCGCGCTGGTGGTGGCGGTGATCGCCGCGCTGCGCCGGCGCCGGGCGCACCGGGCCGATCCTTCGCTGTCCGACGTGCCGCTCGTGATCGAGGGGCTGACCAAGGCGTATCCCGGCGGGCTCACCGCGGTGCGGGACCTGTCGTTCCGCGTCGAGCCGGGGCAGGTGCTCGGCCTGCTCGGGCCGAACGGCGCGGGCAAGACGACGACGCTGCGGATGCTGATGGGGCTCATCACCCCGACCGCCGGGCAGATCCGGGTGTTCGGGCATCCGGTGTCGGCGGGGGCGCCGGTGCTGTCGCGGATCGGGTCGTTCGTGGAGGGTTCGGGGTTCCTGCCGCACCTGTCGGGTGAGCTGAACCTGCGGCTGTACTGGGACGCGACCGGGCGGCCGGCGGAGCAGGCGCACTTCGCGGAGGCGCTGGAGATCGCGGGGCTGGGCTCGGCGGTGCACCGGAAGGTGCGGACGTACAGCCAGGGCATGCGGCAGCGGCTCGCGATCGCGCAGGCGATGCTGGGGCTGCCGGAGCTGCTCGTGCTCGACGAACCGACCAACGGGCTGGACCCGCCGCAGATCCACCAGATGCGCGAGGTGCTGCAGCGGTACGCGGCGACCGGGCGCACGGTGGTGGTGTCGAGCCACCTGCTGGCCGAGGTGGAGCAGACCTGTACGCACGTGGTGGTCATGCACCGCGGGGCGCTGGTGGCGTCCGGCCCGGTCGGCGACATCGCGGCGGCGGGCGGCGAGGCGACTTTCCGGGTCGGCGACCCGGAGGCGGCGGCCGCGGCGCTGCGCTCGGTCGGCGGAGTGTCCGATGTGGACGTCGAAGGGGATCTGGTGCACGCCAACCTGGACGGCCTGCCGAGAGCGGAAGCCGTGGCGGCGCTCGTGCGCGCCGGTGTGGCGGTCGACCAGGCCGGCCCGAGGCGCCGCCTGGAAGACGCCTTCCTGCGGCTGGTGGGTGAGGAGTCGTGATGACCGGAGGGCGCGAGGTGCCACACGCGAGCGCCGGGATTTCGACCGCCGCGCACGGGACGGTGCCGGTGTCGCGGATGCGTGACGGGGAGTTCGCCGTTGCTTCCCGGACCGCGCCTGGGCCGCGAGCGAGCAGCGGGGAGTTCGCCGCTGCTTGCCGGACCGCGCCCCGGCCGCGAGTAAGCAACGGGAAGTTCGCCGCTGCTTCCCGGACCGCGCCCGGGTCGCGAGCGAGCAGCGGGGAGTTCGGCGCCGGGCCGCGAACCAGGCTGATGCCGCGGCCACGCAACGGTGTGTTCACCGCTGCAGGCCGGACCGCGCCCGGGCCGCGAGTAAGCAGCGGGGAGTTCACCGCTGCTTGCCGAACCGCGCCCGGGTCGCGAGTGAGCAGCGGGGAGTTCGGCGCCGGGCCGCGAACCAGGCTGATGCCGCGGCCGCGCAGCGGTGTATCCGCCGCAGGGCCGCGGACTGCGCCGGGGTCGCCACCGGGCAGCGGTGTGTTCGCCGCTGCGTGTCGGACCGCGCCGAGGCCGCCGTCGAACGGCGGAAGGTTCGTTCCCGGCCGCCGGGCTTTGCCGCTGTCGCGGGCACCGGGTCAGGTGGCCGCCCCGAACCACCGAATCGTGCCGGTGTCGCGGGTGTCCGCCGTCGACCGCCGGTTCATGCCGCCGCTGGGCAGCCGGGTCGCGCTGTCACCGTGGTCGTGCGGGAGGGAGTCGTGATGGCCGGGAAGGATCGCGCCGCCGAGAACGCGGTGCTCGATTCCGGGGTGCACACCGATCCGGCGGCGCTGGACGAGCTGACCGCGCTGGCGCGGCGGGAGCAGGTGGCCTCGGGGGCGGACGGCGCGGTCGCCGGGTACCGCGCGGGGCGGACGTTGCGGCTGGGGGTGGAGCTGCGGCGCCAGCTCCGCCGCCGGCGCACGCAGCTCGTGCTGGGGTTCGTGGTGCTGCTGCCGTTCATCCTGGTGATCGCGTTCGAGGTGGGGCAGTCCAGCCCGAACCGGCGTTCGGGCGGGTTCGTCGACCTCGCGACGGCGAGCGCGCCGAACTTCGTGGTGCTGGCGCTGTTCGTGGCGGGCGGGTTCCTGCTGCCGACGATCGTCGCGTTGTTCTTCGGCGACACGATCGCGAGCGAGGCTTCGTGGTCGAGCCTGAAGTACCTGCTGGCGATCCCCGTGCCGCGGCACCGGGTGTTGCGGCAGAAGGCGATCGCGTCGGGGCTGCTGTCGGTGCTGGCGCTGGTGCTGCTGCCGCTGGTGTCGCTCGTGGTGGGGCTGATCTGGTACGGCGCGGGCGACGCGATCAGCCCGACCGGGGACGCGATCCCGTTCGGGCAGAGCCTGGTCGTGATCGTGGTGTCGACGGTGTACATCGTGATCCAACTGGCGTGGGTGGCGGGACTGGCGCTGCTGCTGAGCGTGTCGACGGACGCGCCGCTGGGCGCGGTCGGCGGTGCGGTGCTGGCGGCGATCCTGTCGCAGATCCTGGACCAGATCACGGCGCTGGGCAGCCTGCGCAACTACCTGCCGACGCACTACTCCTACGCGTGGCTGGACCTGGTCGCGACGGACGTCGACTGGGCCAACATCGCGGCGGGTGTGCTGTCGGCGGTGGCCTACGGGACGGTGCTGGCGTTGATCGCGGCTCGCCGATTCGCCACGAAGGACATCACGAGCTGAAATACTGGCGGCCATGGATGCTGTCTCGGTGACGCGGCCGCCGGCCGCCGCGGTGCGGTTGCTGAACCCGGTGCTGCTGGGGTTGCTGCGGACGCCGCTGGGCGGGCCGATCGGGCGGTCGGTGCTGGTGCTGCGGTTCAGCGGGCGCCGGACCGGGCGGCGGTACGAGGTGCCCGCGACGGCCCACCGGTGGGACGACGGGCTGATGGTGCTCACCGGTGCCCGGTGGCGCCTGAACTTTCGCGGCGGCCGGGACGTGGACGTCGTGTTCGAGGGCCGCACCACGCCGATGCGCGGGGTGCTGGTGGAGTACGCGCGCACGGTGGCGGAGACGTACGCCAAGCGGTTCGAGGAGCTGGGACTGGAACAGGCCCAGCGACGGCTCGGGTTGAAGGTGAACGTCGGCAGGCTGCCCACGGTGGCGGAGCTGGAGGCCCTGGTGGAGCGGGAGCACCTCTCGATGGTGTGGCTCAAGGCCCGGTGAGGGTTGCTGGGTGGGTGAGTGAGCTGATGGGGCTTGCTGCCGGGTGGCCGGGACCCGGTGACGCCGGGCGGGTTGGCAGAGCTTGCTGCCATGCGCGTCGCCCGTGCCGGTGAAACTTCTGCCAGGCGGGCGGTCGGGATTGGTTCAGGTTGCTGCCGGGCGCGCGGCCGGGACTGGTGAAGCCTGCTGCCGGCGGCGCGGGTGGGACCGGCGAAGCCTGCCCCCGGAGGCACGGGTGGGCATTGCTGCCGGGCGCGCGGCCGGGACTGGTGAAGCCTGCTGCCGGAGGCGCGGGTGGGACCGGCGAAGCCTGCTGCCGGAGGCACGGGTGGGCATTGCTGCCGGGCGCGCGGCCGGGACCGGTGCAGGTTGCCATGCGCGCGGCTGGGACGAGCGACGCTTGCTGCCGGGGCGGGATTGGGGGAACTTGCCTGGCGGGTGGTGGGACCCCGGACCGGTGGAGCTTCTGCCGGGCACGCGAGGTTGGCGGAGCTTGCCGCTGGGCGGGCGAGCCTCGACGGTGGAGATTGCTGCCGGGTGGGCGGCCGGACGGTAGACTCGCGCAATCCCTTCCCCGCAGGCGAGGAGGCTCGGCATGCCTCGTCCCGTCCACTTCGAGATCCACGCGACCGACCCGGAACGCGCGATCACGTTCTACAAGACGGTGTTCGACTGGTCCTTCGAGCGCTGGGGCAGCAACCCGTACTGGCTGATCAGCACCGGCGACGGACCCGGGATCGACGGCGGGCTGGTGCCGCGGCAGGGTCCCGCGCCCGTCGACGACGCACCCGTCAACGCCTATCCGAACACCATGGAGGTCAAGGACCTCGATCTCGCCCTGCGCCACGTGCAGCAGGCC
>NZ_JACHWH010000002.1 GCF_014191255.1 Amycolatopsis bartoniae | reverse complement strand
GCGACGCCCCTCGGGGTGGCCGTGCCGGAGGCTTCGGTGTTCGGGCTGCCGGAGACCGACGGGGGAGCGGTGTCCCGTGAGGCGGCCGAGGTGCTGCGGGACGTGCTGCCCGCGGCACGCGTGGTGGTGATCGGGCCGGGGCTGACGGACGTCGACGAGACGTTCGCGCTGCTGGAGCGGGTGCTGCCGCTGGTGGCGGAGGACGCGCGGCTGGTGCTGGACGCGTACGCGCTCGGGGCGTTGAGCCGGGAGCCGGAGCTGGTGAAGCCGTGGGCGGGGCGCGTCGTGATGTCGCCGAACCACACGGAGGCGGAGTACCTGCTCGGCGGCGAGGTCGAGGACTACGCCACCGCCGCGGCCGGCATCGCGGACCGCTACCAGGCGGTGGTCTCGCTCATGGGCGCGATCGCCAGCCCGTCGGGAGAACGCTGGTTCGACGGCGGCGGCCACATCCACCTGGCGACCTCCGGCAGCGGCGACGTGCTGGCAGGCCTGATCGGCGGCTTCCTGGCCCGCTCGGCGACCCCGGAACAGGCGGCTTGCTGGGCCACGCACGTGCACGCACTGGCGGGCCAGCGCCTGATCCCGAAGACCGGCGTGACGGGACTCCTGGCGCGCGACCTGGTGGCCGAGGTGGGCACGGTCATCTCGGAACTGACCCAGTAGGGGACAGGGCGCCGAGTCGCGACTGGCTCGGCGTGACGGCGCGCGACCAGGTGGCGGGCACGGTCGTCTTGGAGCTGACCCGGTAGGGGGCAATCGTTTGCGGGGACCGGCTGGGCAGGGCGGCGAGCCGGACTCGCTCGGCGTGACGGCGCGTGGCCTGGTGGCCGAGGTGGGCACGGTTGTCTTGGAGCTGGCCCAGTAGGGGCGATCGTTTGTGGGACCGGCTCACCGAGCGGGCCGCCCGGTGGGTCTGCTGGTGCGTGACTCGGAGCTGACCCGGTAGGCGGCAATCGCTTGCGGGGACCGGCTCACCGAGCGGCCCGCCCAGCGTGCCGTGGTGCCCGAGGCAGGCACGGTCGTCTCAAACCTGACCCAGTAGGCGGCAAACGCTCGCGCGAACCGGCCGTCCACCGAGCGGACCGCCGCCGCGATTACGGCACCACTGTCACCGGCCAGAGACCTGCCTTCACCAGGCGCGTCGCGACCGAGCCCACCAGGCGGTGACCGGCGCTTTCGGACGCCCCGACCACTACCAGGTCCGCCTGCCGTTCCGTCGCCACGCGGCGCAGCTCCGTGTACGCGTCCCCGCGGCGAATCTCCAGCGTCACCGGGATGTGCGCCTCCTGCGCGAGCCGCGCGATGGGCTCCCGCAGCTCCGTGATCAGCTCGTCGTGCGCCTGCTCCTGCGCGGCCGACAGCAGGCTCGCCGACATCCCCGTCCACACCGACGGCGACATCACGTACACCACCACCAGCCGGGACCGCTGCCGCCGCGCGAGGCCCGCCGCGTAGGCACCCGCCCGCAACGCCGTCGGCGACCCGTCCACCCCCACGAGGATCAGCTGCGGCCCGTCCGTGCCCCGCTCGAACCGCCCCGGCACCCACGCCGGTCCGAAGTCTTCGACCAGCGAAGGGGATCCACTGTCCGCCACACCCCCATTATCACCGCAACGCCCCGCTCCCGGGACCCCGCCCGCACCCCGGCAGTGTGACCGCGCTCTCGCAGTCCACATGGGACAGTTGCCGATCGAGCCGGAAACAGGAAACTCGTTGTCCCGCAACCACCGCCAGGGTGATTCTCGAAGCAGAACCCCCTCCCCGCAAGGAGAATCCCATGAAGATCCTCTGCCCCGTCTCCAGCCTTCTCCGCCTGGCCTGCTGGGTCGCCGCCCTCTGTCTCGTGGCCGGAGTCACCCTCGGTCACGAGACGAACGACACGCCCCAGCCGGTCACGTCATCGGTCGCTCGATGACCGGCGCCGGAACAGCAGCAGCGCACCGGCGGACACCAGCGCCAGCCCGGCCGCGATCGTGGCCAGCACGGGCACCCCGGTGTAAGCGAGCTCACGGCTGCCCGACGACGGCGTGTAGTTCGCCGGCACGACGCCACCCGCCGCGGACGAAGACGTCGTGGACCGCGTCGTGCTGGAGCCGCTCGTGGCCGAACTCGTGGACGAACGCGTGGTCGTGGTGGGGCTCGTCGTCGCCGACCCGCTCGTCGACCCGCTCGTGGTGGTGGGAGACGACGTGGTGGTGGTTGTCGTCGTCGTGCTGGTGGGCGTGGACGGCGTGGTCGAGCCGCCGCCCCCGCCGGTGATCTGGAACGTGGCGAGCACGTTGTTCTGCCCCGCGTTCTGCTTGCACTGCGAGGTGAACGTGCCCAGGCCGGTCTCCCCGCCGGACGCCGTGCGCGGAGTGAGCGTGAGCGCGATGTCGTTCACCCGGATGGTGCCCTGCCCGGCCTGCGAGAACGTCAGCGCGGGCGCGGTTCCGGTGGCCGTCACGTCGAACGAGCCCGACGCGGGCACGGGCGTCGACGGGATGGTCGCGGGCACGGTCACCGGCAGCGTGCCCTCGGGCACCTCGATCGTGGAACCGGCCTGCGCCGTGCCTTCGACCGTCGTCGCGCCGACGAGCGTGAGCCCCTGCGTGGCGGTTTCCGGCACGGTGGAGATGGCGGTGATCGAGAACTCGGGCGTCGGCTCGCCGACCGCGATCGTGGCGGGCACGTCCGACTTGATCACGACCTTGATCGCCTGGTCGCCGATAAGCGGGAACGGGCACGTGTAGTTCAGCGTCAGCTCGACCGGGGCCGCACTGCCGGTGCCGGTGCCGAGCACGAGACCGGTGACGGCCGCCGCGGCGCCGGCCACGGAGGCCAGTGCCAGAAAGCGCTTTCTGCTGGAGGAGTTCATCGCGTCCCGCTTTCGCCCGTCGGAAGTGCCCCGGAGCGGGAAGCTACCCACCCGCGCGGACCGCGGAAAGGCTCGCGGAGATATTCCGTACCAGCACGCCAATCACGCGCGCGATGACTAGCAGGGGCCCGACAAAACCGGTTCAGACCCGTGGCAGGGGATCGGCGAGCCCGGTGCCGACCGCGCCGATTCCGGCGCCCACGCCCCAGGCCGCGACGAGCCGCGCCGCCAGGCCCAGCGCACCCGCCGGCAACCTCACGGCTTGCGGCCCACGCCGACCCAGATCACCGACTCCTCGGGGGTCGTGAACTCCAGCTCCGGCGAGTTGGGGCTGCTCTCCTCGGGATGCCACAACGGGGTCCACGTCATGCCGGGCTCGACCAGCTCGAAGTCCCCCAGCAGGTCACGGATCTCGGACTGCTTGCGCCACACCACCGGGTTCGACGAGGCGTCGTACATCTGCTTCAGCTCGACCAGCTTGTCCGCCAGCTCGTCGGGCACACCCTCGTCGGTGACCTGCGAAACCACCAGGTACGAGCCGGAGTTCAGCAGCTCCCGGTAGCGCGCCACGCACTGCGGGCCGATGTCCTTGCCGTCGTGCCCTGGCTGCTCGATGTGCAGCACCGCCACGAGCAGCACGGCCACCGGCTGGTCGAAGTCGATCACCCCGGTCTCGGCGACGCTGTCCCACAACCCGTCCGGGTCACGCATGTCGGCCTGCACCACCGCGTGCCGCTTCGGGTCGCCGTGCTTCTCCAGCAGGTACCGCGAGTGCGCGACGGCGACCGGCTCGTGGTCGATGTACACGACCTTCGCGTCCGGGGCCACCTCGTCGGCGATCTGGTGCGTGTTGCCCATCGTCGGGATGCCCGAGCCGATGTCGATGAACTGCCGCACGCCCAGCCGCATCAGGTGCCGCACCGCGCGGTGCAGGAACAACCGGTTGGCGACGGCGACGGAACGCAGCACCGGGAAGCTCGTCAGCACCTTCTCGCCGAACGTCCGGTCGATCGCCCAGTTGGCCGTGCCACCCAGGAGGAAGTCGTAGACCCGCGCCACGCTCGGGTGTTCCAGGTCCACCCCTTCGGGTGGAAAGGGCTCAGGTCCCCGTTGGCTCACCGCAGTTCCTTTCGCAGCGCTTTCCGACATGGTAGCGCCTGCCGTGATCACGCGCCGTGACGGCTACCCTTCGGGGCGGAGTCCACTGTGGAGCGGCGATGGGCGGATGCCCCGGGAAGCAGGATCCGGGCTTCACCAGGGCAAACAGGTTGACGCGCAACGGGTTCGCGGGTCACCCGTCCAAGACGGCGGCGGAAAACACTCACTCCGGCAGGCGTCGGTGCCTCGCCCGAATCCGTGACAGTGCTCGACGATGTGTAACCACTGATTCCGCCGAACGGAGGTGAGTAGAACCCCCGGTCGGCAGGCAACTCTCCGGATGCAGCACTCGGATCGACAGATCCTCCGGTCCCCGCCGATCCACGTCCCCCGACGGACGAAGAGCCGGCCTTCCCCCGGGCGGAAGGCCGGCTCTTCCTCGTTCCGAGGGGGATCACCAGGGGTTGTTGTCCTCGTCGTCCTCGGACTCCTGCTCGGCGGGCCGCCGCGGCGGCCGGTCCTCGGCGGCGGGTGACTCGTCCGACTCCTCCTCCGGCACCTCGTCGTCCTCGTCCGGATCGGGGAAGCGGCTGCGCAGGTTGTCCACGAGCAGCGCCCGCGTCTGCGGGTCCTCCTCGCCGACCTCCTCGGTCATCACCTCGGCCACGCGCTCGGCGATCCCGGCCTGCGCGCGCCGCATGGTGGTGAGGATCTGCGCCGACAGCTCCTCCAGCGGCATGGTGCGCGCGCGGCCGGACAGGTCGAGGTCGGTGACGCTGCCGTCCGCGCGCACGGTCACCCGCACCGAGCCGTCGGTGTTGGCCGACGTCAGCCGGATCTCCTCCGTGCGCTCCTGCGCCGCGCGGTAGCGCTCGGCCTTGCGTGCGAAGCTTGCCGCCCACTCGTCGATCCGCTCGATCGCCTGGTCGGGGTCTCGCATCAGGTCGCCGAGCCCGTTTGCCGCGGTCATTCGCCCGCCCCCTCACGCGCGGACGCCTGCACCGGCTGGACGACCGTGCCGATGCGCGCCGACGCGACCGGCTCCTGCTCCCGCAGCTGCACCTCGAACGGCTGCGCGTTCGAGGTGTCCTGGTCGTCGTAGTTCGACGCCGCGGTGCGGACGTTGTCCGCCGTGGCGGTCATGCCCTCGACCGCGGCGTTCAGCGCCTCCGTCGCGTCGTCCTGCGTCGTCGCGTTGACGATGGGCGGCAGGAAGGCGCACAGCAGGCCGTACGCCGAGTCGCCCATCGCCACGGCGCGGGCCGCGTCCACGGCCGCGTTCAGCCGGTCGGTCAGGCCGTCCAGATGGCCGGCGTGCGTGCGCAGCTCATCCGCGACCACTTCGAAAGACATGTCGCCCCCGCTACTTCTTCTTGTCCGTCTTGTTCTTCTTCCAGTCCCCGATGACCGGCGGGGCGACGACCTGCTCGGCCTCGAAGAGGTCGGGCTCGCCTTCGACGTAGTCGGCGATCCGGTGCTCCTTGTCCTCTTCCCCCTTGCCCTTGCCGCCGTGGCCCCCCAGCCCGGCGCCAGACGTGCCGTTGCGGCCCGCCGCTCCGGCGGCACCGGCCCCGCTACGCGCGGCCGCGGCTTCCTCGGCCGCGGCGCCGGACCCGATCCCGCCCGCGAGCCGGTTTCCGGCGCCAGCGCCACCACCGCCGCCGATGCCCTTGACGCCACCGGAACCGCCGGAACCCCCGATGCCGCCGAGGCCCTTTCCGGCCGTGCCCGCGGTTTCCCCGATCCCGCCGACACCCTTGATGCCGCCCAGTGAGCTGCCGCCGATCCCGCCGGTGCCGCCGATGGAACCGATGCCTTCGAGCGGGTTGCCGGTGGGGACGGCCGTGCCGCCGAGGCGGCTGGCGATGCTGTCGCCGTTGATCCCGCCGGAGTAGCCGATCGTCGGCACGCGACCCGAGCCGGTTCCGGTGCCGGTGGTGGAGCTGAGGTCGGTGCCGGTGACCGACGCCGGCAGGGTGCTGTCGGGGATCTCCGGCACGGAGCCGCCGTACCCACCCGAACCGCCGTAGGACGTGGCGCCACCCGAGTAGCCGGACGCGCTCAACGGCAGCTCGCCGCCCGTCGTCCCCGAACTCCCGGAAAAGCGCGCAGCCTGGCCGTCCACATCGGATGGTGCTCCCGCGACAGTGCCCGGCTGGAGCTGCCGGTCGGCCGCGAGCCGCGGAGTCACGGCCGTCTCGCTCTGCGGCGTCGTGGAACTCCTCGGCAGCACCGCGCTCCTGGCGGTCAGCTGCGCCAGCTTCGGCGGCGCCGGGAAGACCGGGGTGGTGCTGGCCGAGGCGACCGTGTCGTCGTACTGCGACATGATCCGAGCCGCCTGCTGGCGCGCGGCCTGCTGCTGCCGCAGCGCCGCCAGGTCGAGCTGGGCCTGCTGCGCGTAGGCCACCGGATCGGTCAGGGCCTGCAGGCGCGCGTTCGCGCTCTGCGTGTCGAACTGCACCGGCGGGTTCACCGCCATCTGCTTCTGTGCCTCGTTCAGCGCCTGCGAGTGGATCTCCTGCTGGCGGCCGGTGAGCGTGGCGCCCTGTGCGGTGGTGCCGAGCCACTGACCGACGGAGGCCAGGTGCCGGCGGGCCGCGTCGCCGCCCGAGCCCTGCCAGTCGGAGAGGCTGTCGGCGATCGCGGAGGCGAGGTTCTGCTGGTGCTCGGTGAGGTCGTTGCCCAGCCGCACCCACTCCTCGGAGGTGACGGCCACCGTGGCGGGGTCGGCGTTCTCGGTGAGCGCCTCGACCATCTGCTCGTGGGTCGCGTTGTCCCACACCGTGCTGGGCGCGTTGCCGTTGTCGCGCAGCTCCAGCCCGTGGTCCAGACCCTGCCGGGACTGCGAAATCTGCTCCTCGTAACGGCGCTGGATCTCCTGGTCGCGCTGCAGCGGCGTGACCACGTCACCGAGCCAGCCGTGGGCGATCTCGTCGTCGACCTCGCGTGCCACCTCGGCGCGGATGTCGTCGCCCGAGGACACGGCGGACCCGATCGGCCCCACGTAGTAGGGCGAGTCGGGGTTTTCGGTGATGTCGTGGAAAAAGCCGCCGGGAGGGGTGATGGCCACGTTGGTTCTCCTCACTGCCCGCGCGTCAGCCCTGGGCGCTGATCCTGGTCAGCGCCGTCCCGCTCGCGCTGTCCTGTGACCGGTAGTTCGTCTTGGCGAGCTTGATTGCCTCGATGTACGTGGGCAGTTCTTCCTTCGCCTGCCGCAGCTGGGTGAGCAGGCCGTCGTCGTCGGTCGCCGTCTTGAGCATCACGTGCGACGCCCAGCGGGACGTGGCGGTGTTGCTCAGCGGCGGCGCCTGCTCGAACTGCTGCAGCGCGGCCCAGCGTGCCTCCAGCGTGTCGACGATGTCCTGCAGCGCCTGGATCATGCGGTCGCCGGTGCCCTCGTCGACCGCGAAACTCCCCGTCACGGCCAGCTGCTTCAGTTCGGTGCCGCTCAGCATCCGGTCGGCCGCCATCGTCGGCTGGGCGGCGTCCTGTCCGTCGCTCATGGCGCGGTTCCCCCTCCTCAGTAGACCGCGGAGATCATCGTGCGGACGGTTGCGGCGACGTCCGCGAAGCCCGCCGGCACGTAGTGCGCCGTGGTCGACGAGCGGTCCGTGGTGGTGTGGACCAGGTAGCGGCCGTCCTCGGTGTCGAGCCACGTGACGGGTTCCGCAGTGCGCTGCTCGCCGTGCCGTCCGCGGCCGCTCGCGGTGAAGTAGCCGCCGCCCAGCCGCGGCCCGGCGAGGATCTCGGTCAGGATTTCTTCGTCCTGCGTTCGCGTCCGGGTCCGGATGCCGCCACGCGGGCGCACCACGCTGTTCACCTGGAGGCTGCCGAACGCCTCGGTCTCCTCCCGGTCGAACTCCTCCTCGGCCTGCCGCCGGGCGGCGAACGCCGAGCGCGGCTGGTCGTCGCGGCGGGAGACCGCGAGCGGACGGGTCGGCGCCGGATCCGCCGCGGGCAGGGCACCGGCGAGGGTGCGCACCAGCTCCTCGTCGGGCAGCAGCGAGAACTCCAGCTTGTCCTCGCCGCCGGTCTGGGTGATCGTCAGCGCCTGCGCGCCGTCGGTGGCCGCGAACACGGCCAGGTCCCCGTGGCGGACGTCGGTGCCGCTCGCGGCGACCGAGACCCGGTGGTCGCGCAGCAGGTCGAAGGCCGCGCGGACCTGGCGGTTCAGTTCTCCGCGGACCGACAGCCGCCGGTCCTCGAGGTCGAAGTAGACCTGGCGGGCCAGGCGGGCGAACCGGACCGGGTCGACCGTCGTGTTGCTGATGCGCAACGGGAACACGCGGACGTCCGCCCCCACCGCGCGCCCGACGACCACGGCCTCCACGCTGCCGAGCGTGAAGTCGAACCGAGACACGGTCGTGTCACCTTTCCGGTAACGAAGAGCTGTGGACATGGCCGGCCGTTCCCCCAAGGTCAACCCGTCGGCAGTGGATGCTGCCTGTTCGCTGTTCAGTCTCCGCGTCACGGCGATCCATGTCGAGCGCCTGCCTCCCCGGAGTGGTGATCACAACTCCCACTGTCCCGCCCCCGACAATGAGACGAGAGAGCAGCCGTCGTGGTTCACATGCTTCAGTGACACGGCGCGCGGGGGAAAAATTCCGCGCGCGTTCGGGAAGAGAGCGGATCGTGACGGGATGGGGTGGAATGTCGGGATACGACGAGCGGGGGAAAGCGGCGGGTGCTGCACGTGACGCAGCCGCAGGCCCGGGGCGTGCCGGACCTGCGGCTGCGAGAACTGATCCCGTCAGGCGGGCTGCTTGGCCGGCACCTGCACCGGCGCGCGGCGGGAGCCCGGCGGCGGGGCCATCAGCACCGCGCAGATCGGCACCGCCAGCGCGACCGCCGCCAGGACGAACACCGGGAACAGGAACGAGAACACCTCGACGCCCGCCGGGTCCGGCGCGCCCATGTCCAGGTGCACCCGCATCGCCGCCATGCCCGTGTAGTGCATGCCCGTCACGGCGATCCCCGCGACCAGTCCCGCCGCGAGGCGGTGCAGCGGCTTGTCCACCGCGACCGTGAACCACAGCGCCGCGGTGGCCGCGACGACGGCGATCACGACCGACAGCACCACCAGGCCCGGCTGGTAGCCGATCGAGCCCTTGACCTCCAGGCCCCACATGCCGGTGTAGTGCATGAGGTTCACCGCCAGCCCGGTGATCACCCCGCCGGCGATCAGCCGCCACCACGCGAACCGCGTCCGCACGCCGAACACCAGCAGCCCCCCGAACACCGAGACCACCGCCAGCACCGCGGACAGCACCGTCCAGAAGACGTTGTAGCGCACCGGCATCCCCGGTGTGGAGAAACCGAGCATCGCCACGAAGTGCATCAGCCAGATCCCGACCCCGCCGATGGACAGCGCCGCCAGCGCGAGCCACGACAGCCGCGACCGCGCGCTCAGCGCGTACCGGGCCTGCAGCGTGCACGACAACCCGACCGTGCACCCCACCACCGACGTGAGGTACGCGAGCAGCAGCAGCCAGTCGCCCAGCGCGAAGTGCTGCACGTCGGTCATGTCCATCGGGGAGCCTCCGGGGAGTCAGTTCGCCGAGATCAACCGGGCCATGGCGTGCTCGGTGGCGGCGATGAGGGTCTGCTTCGTCGACTCCGCCGACCGCGCGTCGCACGTGAGCACCGGGACCCCCGGGCCCACCGCGAGCGCGTCGCGGACGTCGTCGATCGAGTGCCGCAGCACGGCGTCGAACTGGTTGATCGCTATCACGAACGGCAGCCGCCGCGACTCGAAGAAGTCGATGGCGGAGAAGCTGTCCGCCAGGCGCCGCGTGTCCACCAGCACGACGGCGCCGATCGCGCCGCGCACCAGGTCGTCCCACATGAACCAGAACCGGTGCTGGCCCGGGGTGCCGAACAGGTACAGCACGAGGTCGTCGGCGAGGGTGAGCCTGCCGAAGTCCATCGCGACGGTGGTGGTGACCTTGTCGGGCACGTCGGTCAGCTCGTCGATCCCTTCCGACGCCGCCGTCATCATCGCCTCCGTGCGCAGCGGAACGATTTCCGACAGCGCGCCGACGAAGGTGGTCTTGCCCGCACCGAACCCGCCGGCGACGATGATCTTCGCCGACGTGATGTGCTGCGAGCTGTCAGAGTGTGCGTAGTCCACTGAGGACCCTTTCCAGCAGGTCGTGACGCTCGTCCCAGGTTGCGTGATCGGAGAGAGTGTCTCGCACGATCACCCAGCCGGAGGCGAGCAGGTCGGCCACGAGCACCCGCACCACCTGCAGGGGTACGGACAGGTACGCCGCGATCTCCGCCATCGACCGCGGGTGCAGGCACAACTGCGTCACGGTCGACAGCGGGCTGGCGCGGTTGAACGGCACGGCCTGCCCTTCCGGTGTGGTCTGGACCAGAGCTTCTATGGCTAGCTCGACCGCCGGCCGGGTGCGGCCATCGGTCCAGGCGTACGGCCTGGCCAGCGAGGGTCCTGGCCGCCCGTCCGGCGGATTCGGGCCACTCACGGTCCCGCCTGCCGAAGCGGCGTGTCAACCATTTTGCCCACCCTGTCGACGAGCAGCGTCATCTCGTAGCCGATCAGCCCGATGTCGCAGCCGGGGCTCGCGAGCACGACCAGGTTGGAGCCGTCCCCGACGCTCATCAGCAGCAGGAAACCCTCCTCCATCTCGATCACCGACTGCACGACGCGGCCCGCGGTGAACAGCTCGGCGGTGCCCAGCGCGAGGCTCGACAGACCGGACGCGATCGCGGACAGCTGGTCGGCCCGGTCGCGCGGCAGCTTCTTCGACGCCGCCACCAGCAGCCCGTCGGCGGAGACGAGCGCGGCGTGGGCGACCCCGGCGACCTCCTCGCTGAACTCGGAGACGAGCCAGCTCGGCGAGGGCGCGGTGGATGAGTGGGTCACGATCTCTCCTCGTTCGCGGTGCGCTGCCGCGCCGCCCGCAATCCGTTGTAGTGCCTGGACAGGTTGTTCCGGACCGCTGCTGGATCACGGAAGTCTCGGGGGCCTTCGCCCTTGGTGCGGGGCAGCGCCGCGCCGGGTGCGAGCTGGGCGCCGGGCTTGCGCGTCGGCAGCCCGGCGGGGTTGAGCACGGCCGTCGCGGACTGCTCGACGGCGGCTTCGGCCTTGCGGCGGGCTTCGTCGGCCGGCGTGACCCAGTTCCGCGACGGTGGCGCCGTCTCGGAGCTCTCGTCCGCCGTGTGCTCGGTGAACCAGTTCGACACCACGCGGTCGAAGATCGGTGTCCGGGCGGGCAGCTGCGGCGGGATGGACGGCGCGGGCGCGGGGTGGGCGTGGCCGTTGACGGCGCCGTTGACGGCACTGGCCGCGGCGAGGGCCGGGGTGCGGGCGGACGTGCCGTCGGTGATGATCAGCTCGCCCGGCAGGTGCACGCTCGCGGTGACACCGGTGCGGCCCGCCCTGGTCATCGTGCCGCGCAGCCGGACGGTGACGCCGTGCCGGGCGGCGAGCCGCCCTACCACGAACAACCCCATGCGGCGGGCGGTTTCCGGGCTGACCGTGTCGCCCGAGGCGAGCCGCTGGTTGGCGGCGGCGAGGTCCTCGGTGGTCATGCCGAGCCCGTTGTCCACCACCTCGACGAGCAGGCCGCCGTCGCTGCCGCGGTCCGCCGTCAGGTACACCTTCTCCTCCGGCGGGGAGAAGCGGGTCGCGTTCTCCAGCAGCTCGGCGAGGATGTGCACGACGTCCGCGGCCGCTTCCGAACGCACCGCCCCGTTGGGCACGTTGACGAGCGAGACCCGCCGGTAGTCCTTGACCTCGGACGTGGCGCCGCGCAGCAGCTCGACCATCGACACCGGGCCGGTGTCGCGCCGCGCCGGGCTGCCGCCGGCGAGCACCTGCAGGTTCTCGCCGTTGCGGCGCAGGCGGGTGGCCAGGTGGTCGAGCCGGAACAGCTCGTCGAGCCGCTGCGGGTCCCGCTCGTTGGACTCGAGCCCCTCCAGCACCGTCAGCTGCAGTTCGACCATGGACTGGCTGCGCCGGGCCAGCGTCATGAACATCTCGCTGACCTGCTTGCGCAGCTCCGCCTGCTCGCCGGCGAGCCGGACCGCCTGCTGGTGCATCTCGTCGAAGGCGTGCGCGAGCTGGCCGATCTCCTCGCCGGTCGTGATGCCGACCGGTTCGACCGACTGCCACGACACCTCGTCGCCGCTGCGCACCCGTTCGATCGTCCTGGGCAGCTGCTCGTGCGCCGCGGACAGTGCCGCCGCGTGCAGCCGCCGCATCGGCGAGACCACCGAGCGCGCCATGAACAGCGCGATGGCGAGCGCGGCGAGCAGCGCGCCGATGACGAGCGAGGCGTCGCGCAACGCGGTCGAGCGCGCGTCGTCGGTCTGGTCGGAGATCGCCGTCGAAAGACCCGTGATCAGCTCGGTCAGCACGTCGCCCAGCCCGGCGCTCTCCGCCGCGATGGGCAGCAGCAGTGAGCTGAGCTCGGTGGTGCGGTCGGTGGCGAGCGCGGACTGCAGCGCGGCCTGGCGGTCGGCCGAGGACGCGGTCGCCGTGGCGAAGCGGGCCTGCTGGTCGCCGGTCAGCGACGCCTGCACCTGGTTGCGCAGCGCCGACTCCTCCGCGGCGGCTTGCGCGGCGGAGGTGATCACGGCCTGGTCGGTGCCCGGCCCGATCGAGCGCAGCAACCCCTCCTGCACGGCGAGCGACCCGCGCAGCTGCAGGAGGTTGCGGCCGGTGAAGGCCAGCCGGTCGAGCTCGCTGTCGGCGGTGGGGGTGGTGAACGCGGGCACGGTGTTGGCCAGTGCGAACACGATGTCGCGGTAGCCCGCCGTGGTGCCGACCGGGTCGCGGTTGCTGTTCACGTTGCGCAGCACGCCGAGCCTGCCGATGGCGGTGTTGAGCACGCGGCTGGTTTCCGGGGACAGGCTGCCGAAGTCGGCGTCGCGCTGGAGCTCCGCGGCCTTGGCGTCGACGGCGTCGATCTGCGCGGTGGGCAGCCCGGCGCGGCCCGCGGTCACCGTCGCGACGGATTCCTGGTTGACGAGGTCGGCGAGATCGGTGATGTCGCGCAGCACCGGCAGCTGGTCGCGCACGGTGCTGAAGTCGGTCGCCCGGGTCAGCTCGCTCTCGATGCGCGTGCCAGCCAGTGTCAGCGCGACGATCACGGGCAGCAGCAGGACGACGGAGATCTTGGTCCGGAGACTCCAGCCACTGGGTGGCCAGGCCGCCCGGCCCGGCTCGGTTCGTTCCATTTACGGGGCCGCCCGATTCTCACGCGTTGATCAGCAATTTCGAAAAAGTTCCCACCAGTGTGCAGCGAAGCGCGTAGGAGACAACCCCACCGGGCCGGGCCTTGTCAAGTGTTCAAGCTGATGTCCGATTAATCGGAACATGCCCTTGACCTGGTTCACTGCGGTGCGTGACGGGTGATCAACCAGCAGTGCCACCCGCCTCGGCCGGATCTACGGAAAGCGCTATCTCGGCCACCGGCCGTACTCGTCCGGAATTCGATTTCCGGGCCTCCCGACGGGTGTGTGCATTCCGGCGACCGGACCAGTGCGGCGGATTTTCCGGAAAGGGCCGGCAGTTGTTTTTTCTCCACCTCTCCGGGGAGGTGGGATGATCGCGACATGGCCGATGAACGGGGCAGGGCGGTGCTGGCGCTGCACTGGCAGGTGAACGTGATCTCGCCGCAGGGGTTCTTCGGCGGGCTGCTGGCCGGGCCGGTGGCGCGCAGCGGCGTGGTGGGCCGCGCGGCCCGGTTCCACCAGGCCGCGCGGGCGGCCGGGATGCCGGTGATCTGCACGCGCTTCACCATCCCGGAGGGCGAGGGCGAACTGGTGCGCAACACGGGTTTCATGCGTGCCGTGGGGGAGGCGCAGGAGGCGTTCCGGCCGGACGCGCCTGGTGCGCAGCTGATTCCGGAGGTGGCGGGGCTCGCGGACGCCGTGGTGGACAACCAGAAGCTGTCCGGGCTTGCCGGGAACGACCTGGCGGAGTGGCTGCGGGCCAACGATGTGGGCACCCTGCTGATCACCGGGGTGGCGACGAACCTGACGGTGGAGCAGACCGCGCGCCACGCGACGGACCTCGGCTTCACCGTGCACGTCGTGAGCGATTGCGTCGCCGCGGCCGACGAGACGACGCACGCCGCTTCGCTCGCGAACCTGGAGCTGACCACGGCGGGCTGCCTCGCGGCGCCGGACGCGCTCACCTGAGCATCCGAGTGTCCACAGAGGACTTCGCTGGGGTGGTCCCCGGCGGGGCAGGGGGAGCCCGCCAGGGACCACTCTGCGCCACAGCGCCCCGAGGGGGGAGGTTGGGCGCTGGGCGGGTCCAGCTGAGAAAGCGCTTTCACGCTCTGCTCCGGGACCAGTGTAGGGGCGTTTTCCCGGCGCGCACAGCGAATCCCCGCCACAACGGGCCGACCTGCGCTGATCGAACGGACGAACACGCAGCGTCAGACGGGGCTGGTGGGATCGTCACGCGCTGTAGACGGATCGGGTGCACGTTTGACCGCCACCCGCCGGGTATCCATCCCGGCATGACGGACACCACGAGCAAACCACTGGCGGTAGTGACCGGCGCGTCCACGGGGATCGGCCGGGAGCTGGCGAAGCAGTTCGCGCAACACGGGTACGACCTGCTCATCGCGGCGGAGAACCCGGAGCTCGACGAGGCACGGGAGGAGATCGCGCGGCTGGGCGCGCGGGTGGAGGCCGTGCGCGTCGACCTCGCCGAACCCGAGGGCGTCGAGGAGCTCGTGCGGCACCTCGGCGGGAAGCCGGTGGCGGCGCTGGCCCTCAACGCGGGCGTCGGCGTGGGCGGGTCCTTCACCGACGGCGGGGACCTGGCGGACCAGCTGCGGGTCGTCGACCTCAACGTCCGGTCCACCGTCCACCTGGCCAAGCGGGTGATCCCCGGGATGGCGGCCAGCGGCGGCGGCCGCGTGCTGTTCACGTCCTCGATCGCGGCGAGCATGCCCGGCCCGTACCAGTCGGTCTACCACGCGTCGAAGGCGTTCGTCGGCTCGTTCGCGCAGGCGCTGCGGGAGGAGCTGAAGGACAGCGGCGTCACGGTCACCGCGCTGATGCCCGGCCCGACCGACACCGAGTTCTTCACCCGCGCGGGAATGGAGGACACGAAGATCGGCAGCGGCCCGAAGGACGACGCGGCCGAGGTCGCCAAGGCGGGCTTCGAGGCACTGATGGCGGGCAAGGACCACGTGATCACCGGCGCCCGCAACAAGGTGCAGGCCAACGTGGCGCAGCACAGCCCGGACACCCTGAACACCAAGCTGGCGGCCAAGATGTCCGAGCCGGGCGGCGCGAAGTGAGCTAACGCGGCGCGCCCGCCCGGGCCAGCAGCTCGGCGGTCGCCTCCCACAGGCGCCGTTCCCGGGCGCGATCGTGGGCGACCGGCCGCACCGCGGTCGGCCTGGTCTTCACCACGAACGCGCCGTCGCGCAGGTGCGCCCACTTCTCGTCGAGGGCCAGCGCGGCCAGCAGCGGCCCCGAGCGCTGCGGTGTCGACACACCGGGGATCCGGGCCAGGGCCCGGCCCATCGCCTGGAACGCCGCGGGCGCGTCCCGGCTCAACGCGGTGCTGGGCATCCAGCCCGGCTCGAACACCGACACGGTGATCCCGTCACCGGCGTGGCGCTGCAGTTCGTGGGCGTAGTACAGGATCGCCAGCTTCGCGTTGGAGTAGGCGACGCCGGACGGGGTCATGCCCGGGGCCTGTTCGGCGGGAGCAGGGCGGGCCAGCTCGACGGGGTCGGCCCACTCGGCCGGGGGCACGTGCAGCAGCTTGCGCCAGAAGTTGGCGGCGTAGGTGTTCGAGCCGACCAGCACGATCCGCGCCGGGGCGGTGAACGAGCCGAGCAGATCGCCGATGAGCTGGGCGTGGGCGAGGTAGTTGACGGCGAAGGTCAGCTCGTAGCCGTCGGCCGAGGCCCGCCGGGTGTCGGGCGACATGGTGCCCGCGTTGGCGACCAGCGCGCGCAGCGGCCGGACGGCACCGGCGGTGAGCAGGTCCCGCACGGTGGCCGCGGCGGCACGCACGTCGGCCAGGCGTGAGAGGTCGCAGCCGATCTCGCGGACGTTGGCGCCGCGCGCCCTGGCCTCGTCGGCCACCGCGGTCAGGTCCCGTCCGGCGCGGCCGACCAGCAGCAGGTCGGGCCGTTGCCCCGGTGGGCGCTCGGCCAAGGCGAGGGTGGCGTGGCGGCCCAGGTTGCGGGTCGGGCCGGTGATCAGCACAGTTCCGGGTTCGGTCATGGCCCCAGGTTGCGCGCCCGGCCGGGCCGCAGGCAGTCGTCCGGTTTTCGTAGGACTGCCAGGGCCAGGACAACCCGGTGCGACCGGCGGAGACTGGGATTCGTGGAAGCGTGGGAGTTCGGCCGGACGGTGCGCCGCTGGCGTGACCGGGTGGCGCCCGAGGCCGTCGGCGTGCCGGCGGGCCGCCGGCGCCGGGCCAGCGGGTTGCGCCGCGAGGAGCTGGCCGGGCTCGCCGGCATCTCGGCCGACTACCTGACCCGCCTGGAGCAGGGGCGCGCGACCGCGCCGTCGGCGCAGGTGGTGGAGTCGCTGGCCCGGGCGCTGCGCCTGTCCGACACCGAACGCGACCTGCTCTTCCGGCTGGCCGGGCACGCCGCACCCGGCCCGGACGTCGTGCCGTCGCGGATTCCGCCGAGCGTGCAACGACTGCTCGACCGGCTGTCGAACACGCCGGTGGTGGTGTACGACGCGAGCTGGACGCTGGTGCTGGCCAACGCGCCCTACGACGCGCTGATGGGTGACACGACCGCCTGGCGTGGCCTGGCACGGAACGCCGTCTGGCGCAACGTGACCGGCCTGCCCTCGCGGGTGGTGCACACCGCGCAGGAGCAGGCCGAGCACGAGGCCCGCCTCGTGGCCGACCTGCGCCTGACGGCCTCGCGTTACCCGGCCGACCACGCCCTGCGGCGCCTGATCGCCGACCTGACCGCCGGCAGCCCGCGCTTCGCCGAGCTCTGGGACGCCGACACCCCGACGTCGCTGCCCGACCCGTCCCGGCGCAAGACCGTCGACCACCCGGCGGTCGGCCGGATCACCCTCGACTGCGACACGCTGCTCGTCGCACTGGACGACCTGCGCGTCTCCGTCTACACCGCCGAGCCCGGCACGGAGGACGCCGACCGCCTGGCGCTGGCCGTCGTACTGGGCACCCAGTCGCTGACCCTCTGACCGGTCCGCTCAGTGCTGGGCGTCGACGACCTCGCGGGCTTCCTGCCTGCTCTCCACGATCGGCGGCGACCCGGCGAGCGGCCGCTGTGCCGTCTCCCGCGTGAGCACGATGCTGATCGCCCCGATGACCCCGGCCGCCATGAGGTAGTAGGCGGGCCAGTTCAGGTCCCCGGTGCCCGCGACCAGCGCGCTCATCACCGTCGAGGTCGTGCCGCCGAACAGCGACACCGCGATGTTGAACGAGATGGACAGCCCGCCCGCGCGGATCCGCGTCGGGAACATCGCCGGGAGCGTGGACGGCAGCACCGCCGAGAAGCAGATCAGGGTCAGCCCCATGATCAGCAGCCCCAGCAGCGTCCGCACGTCACCGCCCGCGCGCAGCAGCAGCACCGACGGCAGCGACAGCACCACCAGCGCCACGCAGCCCGCGAGCACCACCTTCCGCCGCCCGATCCGGTCCGACAGCCTGCCGAGGAACGTGATGACGACCATCAGCACGACCAGCGTCACGATCTGCAGCACCTCGGACGCGGTCTGGCCGGTGCCGGTGTGGCCGTGGCCGGGCAGCGTCTCGGTGAGGTAGGTGGGGACGTAGCTGGTGAGCATGTAGTTCGTCACGTTCCAGGCCAGCACCAGCCCCGCGCACAGCAGCATCGCGCGCCAGTGGTCGACGAACACGCGGCGGAGCTCCGACTTCTCCGGCGGCTTGTTCGCGGCCTTCGACTGCTCCATCAGGTCCGCGAACGCCGGCGTCTCCTCCAGCTTCAGCCGCAGGTACAGCCCCACCGCGCCGAGCGGCAGCGCGAGCAGGAACGGCAGCCGCCAGCCCCAGCTCAGCAGCTGGTCGGGGGTGAGCACCGCGGTCAGCACGGTGGCGATGGTCGCGCCGAACGCGTACCCGGTCAGCGTGCCGAACTCGAGCCAGCTGCCCAGGAAGCCGCGCCGCCGGTCCGGGGCGTACTCGGCGATGAACGTCATCGCGTTGCCGTACTCGCCGCCGGTCGACACGCCCTGCAACAGGCGGGCGAGCAGCACCAGCAGCGGCGCGGCGATGCCGATCTGCGCGTAGCTGGGCACCACCCCGATCACGAAGGTGCCCGCGGCCATCAGGATGACGGTGAGCGACAGCACCTTCTTGCGCCCGATCCGGTCGCCCAGCGGGCCGAAGAACAGGCTGCCGAAGGGACGGATCAGGAACGACACGGCGAACAGTCCGAACGTGGCGATGGTGCCCATGGCGGGCGGCAGCCCCGAGAAGAAGACCTTGGTGATGGTCGTCGCGAGGTATCCGTAGACCCCGAAGTCGTACCACTCCGTGATGTTGCCGACAGCGGCGGCACCCACGGCTCTGCGGACCACGGAACGGTCCGCGATGGTCACGTCTTCGAGCTGCAGCTTTCCATTGTGCACGGTCCGCAGTATGCCCAGCGCCCGTCGACGTGAAACACCCCCTACTACCCGCTATGGTGCAGATTATGCAGCCGCGGATCCCCGTTCTCGTGCTCGCGGGTTTCCTGGGCGCGGGCAAGACGACGCTGCTCAACCACCTGCTACACAACGACCAGGGCGTGCGGATAGGCGTGCTGGTCAACGACTTCGGCGCGATCAACGTGGACGCGCTCACGGTCGCGGGTCAGGTCGACGCGTCGGTTTCGCTGGGCAACGGCTGCCTGTGCTGCGCGGTGGACGCGAGTGGTCTCGACCGCATGCTGGAGCGGCTCACGCAGGCGGAGCTGGACCTGATCGTCATCGAGGCGAGCGGGCTGGCGGAGCCGCGCGAGCTGGTGCAGCTCGTGTTGTCGGCCACACACGAGGAAATCGAGTACGGCGGTCTGGTCGAGGTGGTCGACGCCGCGGAGTTCGAGTCCACGTGCGACCGGCATCCCGAGCTGGAGCGGCATCTCGCGTTCGCGGATCTGGTGGTGCTCAACAAGATCGACCGCGTGTCCGCGGAGCAGGTGACGCGGATTCGTGAGCTGGCGGGGAAACTGAGCGGTGGACGGCCGGTGCTGCCGGTCGCGTACGGGCGGATCGACCTGCGCCTGCTGCTGGATCCCGTCGAGCGCCCGCGCCCGGCCGTCGAGCAGCTGTCGTTCGACGAGCTGCTCGATCACGACGGGCACCTGCACGCGGAGTACCAGACGGTGTCGTTCGAGACGCCGGAAGTGTTGCACCCGCGCAAGTTCCTGCGGTTGCTCGACGAACGCCCGGAGGGCCTGTACCGCGCGAAGGGCACTGTCCACTTCGGAGTGCGGGAGCGCTACACGCTGCACACCGTCGGCCGCTACCTGCGTTTCGAGCGGGGCGAGTGGCCGGGCGAGCCGCGGACGCAGCTGGTGCTCATCGGCACGGGCCTCGACGAGGAGGCGCTGCGGGCGGGCCTGGCCGCGTGCGTCGAACCGGACCCGGAGTCGATCGACGACAACGCGATGCTCCGCGTGCTGCACCACTCTTCCTGACCGGCTAGGCGGATTCCCAATCCGCGTAGGAACTCCACGCCTGCAACGCCCGGCGGCTCTCGAACCGCCGTTCTTCCCCCGTCAGCGGGTCGCGGAACTCCAGCGTCTTGGCCAGCAGCTGCAGCGGGCGGCGGAAGTCGTGCAGCGGCGTCTCCCGCACCACCGGGTAGAACCGGTCGCCGAGGATCGGCACGCCCAGCGAGTTCATGTGCACCCGCAGCTGGTGCGTGCGGCCCGTCGCGGGCACCAGCCGGTAACGGCCCAGCCCGCCCGAGTGCTCCAGCAGCTCGACGCGGGTCTCGGCGTTCGGCGGGCCCGGAACCTCTTCCGCCGTAATGGTTCCGCGCTCCTTCACGATCCGGCTGACCACTGTGCGCGGCAGTTCGAGCGCGGGGTCGTGGGGCGCGATCGCCTCGTACTCCTTGCGGACGCGGCGATCGCGGAACAACGTCTGGTACGCGCCGCGGTGCTCCCGCCGCCGCACGAACATCAGCAGCCCGGCGGTGACGCGGTCCAGCCGGTGGGCGGGGCTCAGCTCGGGCAGCTCCAGGTCGCGCCGCAACCGCACCAGCGCCGTCTCCAGCACGTGCTGCCCGCGCGGGATCGTGGCCAGGAAGTGCGGCTTGTCCACCACGACGAGGTGCTCGTCGGCGTGCACGACGTCGATCCGGAACGGAACCGGCGTCTCCTCCGGCAGGTCGCGGTGGAACCAGATGTACGCCCCCGCCTTGAACGGCGTTTCCCGCGTCACCGGCCCGTCGAGCCCGACGATCCGGCCCTCCGCGAGCATCTCGTCGAGGCGCCCCGGTGGCAGCCGCGGGATGCGTTCGACGAGGTGGTCCCGCACCGTCGCCCATGGGCCCTCGGCGGGCAGTTTCATCCGCGCCGGGTCCAGACCGTGCCGCTGAGGCAGCGGTGGTTCGGGCCGTTTTGTCACGTCCCGAGGGTACGGCACGCCTCGAGGAACGCGGTTTTGTCGGACCGGTCCGATACCCTGTCCTACCGTGGGTCGCCGGTTCGACGCCACATTCCGCCACGACCTGGGAGAAAGACCCTGTGACCGCCTCTGCTGAGCCCCTCTACGGGGCCGACGACCTGACGCACCTCGAGGGGCTGGAAGCTGTCCGCAAGCGGCCCGGCATGTACATCGGGTCCACCGACAGCCGCGGGATCAACCACCTGTTCACCGAGATCGTGGACAACTCGACCGACGAGGGTGTCGCCGGTCACGCCACCCGGGTCGTGGTCACCCTGCACGCGGACGGCAGCGTCCAGGTCGACGACGACGGCCGCGGCATCCCCACCGGGAAACACGCGAAATCCGGCCTTTCCGGCGTCGAACTGGTGCTCACGCGGCTGCACGCGGGCGGCAAGTTCGGCGGTTCCGGCTACAAGACCTCCGGCGGGCTGCACGGGGTGGGCGCGTCGGCGGTCAACGCGCTGTCACACCGCTTCGACGTCACCGTGAGGAACGACGGCAAGGTGCACGAGATGTCGTTCGCGCACGGCGTGCCCGGCGTGTTCGACGGGCCGGGCCCGAAGGCGAAGTTCACCCCGCAGCCGGGGCTGCGCGTGGTGGGGAAGATGAAGCGCGGCGAGCGCACCGGCACCTCGATCCGCTACTGGTACGACTCCCGCTACTTCGAGACGGGCGCGAAGCTCGACACCGAGGCGGTGCGCGCCAAGCTGCGCAACACCGCGTTCCTCGTGCCCGGGGTCACGTACGTGCTGCGGGACGCCACCGAGGGCTCGATCGGCGAGGAGACGTTCTCCTACCCCCACGGCCTGCGGGACATGGTGGAGTTCCTGACGCCCAGCGGCGACAAGCCGGTGTCGGGCATCATCATGATCACCGGCGAGGGCACGTACAAGGAGAACGCCGCCGACGAGAACGGCGTGATGAAGTCCAATGTGGAGCGTCGCGCCGAGATCGAGGTGGCGCTGCGGTGGAGCACCGGCTACGAGCGCACGGTCGAGTGCTTCACCAACACCATCCGCAACGTGCACGGCGGCACCCACCGCCGCGGGTTCGACCGCGGGGCGCTGAAAGCCTTGCAGGAGGCCATCTCCAAGACCCGCGGGCTGCTCAAGCCCAAGGAGGACCTGCCGACGGCCGAGGACGTGCTGGAGGGCATGACGGCCGTGATCCACGTGCGCATCCCCGAGCCGCAGTTCACCTCGCAGACCAAGGACGAGCTGTCCACGGCGGGCATCACGCGGGTGATCCAGGGCGTGGTCGAGAAGCAGCTCAAGGCGTGGACCGAGGACCGCAAGACCAAGTCCGAGGCCAAGATCGTGCTGCAGAAGGTGGTCGACGCGGCGCGCGTGCGGCTGACCCAGAAGCAGCAGAAGGACGCGGCGCGCCGCAAGACCGCGCTCGAAGGCGCGGCGATGCCGCCGAAGCTCGTCGACTGCCGCACCACGGGCATCTCGCGCAGCGAGCTGTTCCTCGTCGAGGGCGACAGCGCACTCGGCTCGGCGCGCATGGCCCGTGTGTCGGAGTACCAGGCGCTGCTGCCGTTGCGGGGCAAGATCCTCAACGTGCAGAAGGCGTCGCTCGGCGACACGCTGAAGAACGCCGAGATCGCGTCCATCGTGCAGGTGCTCGGCGCGGGCAGCGGGCGTACGTTCGACCTGTCGACGATGCGCTACGGCCGCGTGATCCTGATGGCCGACGCGGACGTCGACGGTTCGCACATCCGCACGCTGCTGATCACGTTGTTCGCGCGCTACATGCGCCCGGTGATCGAGGACGGGCGGCTGTACGCGGCGATGCCGCCGCTGCACAAGGTCATGACCAAGGGCCGCAACCCCGAGACGCACTTCACCTTCACCCAGCGCGAGATGGAGGCGAAGGTCGCGGAGCTGGAGAGGGCGGGCAAGACGGTCGTCACGCCGGTGCCGCGGTTCAAGGGCCTCGGCGAGATGGACGCCGACGAGCTGTGGGAGACCACGATGAACCCGGCGACCCGGTCGGTCCGCCGGATCACCCTCGACGACGCGGAAGCCGCGGAGGCCGCACTCGACCTGTTGATGGGCGAGAAGGTGGAGCCGCGGCGCAACTGGCTGATCGAGTCCTCCGGCCGGGTGGACCAGGCCGCCATCGACATCTGAGCACCAGGAGAAGCTGAGCCATGGCACGGCGCAAAACCCCCACCACCAGGGTCGACCCGGCGGCCTTCGACCAGGCCGGCGCGCAGGTCTTCGAGAACCCGGTCAAGACGGAGATCGAGGACTCGTACCTGGAGTACGCGTACTCGGTCATCCACTCCCGCGCGCTGCCCGACGCGCGGGACGGCCTGAAGCCGGTGCACCGCCGGATCCTGTTCGCGATGAACGAGGCGGGCTACCGGCCGAACCACGCGTACGTCAAGTCGTCCCGCGTCGTCGGTGACGTGATGGGCCGCTACCACCCGCACGGCGACACGGCGATCTACGACGCGATGGTCCGCCTGGCGCAGGACTTCTCGATGAACGCGCCGCTGATCGACGGGCACGGCAACTTCGGCAGCCCGGACGACGGCCCGGCGGCCTCGCGGTACTGCGTCGTCGGGGACACCCGGATCCGCCTCGCGGACGGGTCGAGCCCTCGCATCGCCGACGTGGTGAGCCTGCCCGCCGACAGCGAGGCCGACGCCGACTTCGAGGTCCTGGACAAGGACGGCAAGGCGGTCCGGGTCTCGAAGGTCTTCAACTCGGGCGTCCACCCGACGATCCGCATCGCCACCGAGTCGGGCTTTTCGTTGCGGGGCAGCGAGAACCACCTGGTCCTGTGCCTGGAAGCGCCGATGGGTGTGCCGCTGTTCCAGTGGCGGCGGCTCGACGAGCTGCGGCCCGGCGCGGTCGTCGCCATCGCGCGCAACGCCTGGCAGCAGGTGACTCCGACGGCTCGCGAGGCGGAGCTCGGGGCCCGCGCCGCCGCGGAAGCACACGGGTCGGTGCCGGAAGAGGTCTGGACCGGTGGCTGGGGCGTCAAGCGGGCGTTCGTGACGGCCCTGTCTGGAGGCGGCGCCACGATCTCCTGCGACAGCGAGCGCCTGGCCGCCGAGGTGCAGGAGCTGCTCGCCGAGCTGGGCGTCGTCGCGCGGCGTTCCGGTCGCCGTCTGGAAGTTTCCCAGGACCTCGGCGAGCAGGTCCCGTTCGTCGCGGAGTACCTCGGCTTCGAGCCGGGGGACCGGCAGGAGCTCCTCGACCGCGTCGAGGACACCGAGGTGCTGGCCACGGTCCTGCCGGTACTGGACTCCGGCTACCGGTTCGAGGAGATCACCGAGGTCGCCGTGGCCGAGCCGGCGGAGGTCTACTCGGTCCGGGTGGACTCCGAGGACCACTCGTTCCTCGCCGGTGGCTTCGTCAACCACAACACCGAGGCCCGTATGTCGCCCGAGGCGATGCTCCTCGTCGGTGAGCTGGGGGAGGAGACGGTCGACTTCCGGCCGAACTACGACGGCTCGCTGTCCGAGCCGACGGTGCTGCCGGCGGCCTACCCGAACCTGCTGGTCAACGGCACGTCGGGCATCGCGGTCGGCATGGCCACCAACATGATCCCGCACAACATGGGCGAGATCATCGCCGCCGCGCGGTGGCTCATCAACCACCCCAACGCGTCGCTCGACAAGCTCATGGAGTTCGTGCCCGGCCCGGACCTGCCCACCGGCGGGCTGCTGCTCGGGCTCGACGAGGTCCGCAAGGCGTACGAGACCGGCCGCGGCGTGGTGCGCATGCGCGCGAAGGTCGAGACCGGGCCGCTGGAGGGCAGCCGCGGGCGGCAGGCCATCACCGTCACCGAGCTGCCGTACGGCGTCGGGCCGGAGAAGGTGATCGAGAAGATCACCGACGAGGTCAACAAGTCCAAGCGGCTCACCGGCATCGCGGACGTGAAGGACCTGACCGACCGCGAGAACGGCACCCGGCTGGTCATCGAGTGCAAGGTGGGCGTCAACCCGCAGCCGCTGCTGGCCGACCTCTACCGGCTCACGCCGCTGGAGCAGTCGTTCGGCATCAACAACCTCGTGCTCGTCGACGGGCAGCCGCAGACGCTGGGGCTCAAGCAGCTGCTGGACGTGTTCCTGCAGCACCGCTACGACGTGGTCACCCGGCGCACCCGTTACCGCCGCCGTAAGCGCGAGGAACGACTGCACCTGGTCGAGGGCCTGCTGATCGCGCTGCTGGACATCGACAAGGTGATCCGGCTGATCCGCAACAGCGAGAACGCCGCCGAGGCCAAGGACGGCCTGATGAAGCGGTTCAAGCTCTCGGAGATCCAGGCGACGTACATCCTGGACACGCCGCTGCGGCGGCTCACCAAGTACGACAAGCTGGAACTGGAGGACGAGCAGGAGCGGCTGCGCGCGGAGATCGCGGAGCTCACCACGATCCTGGAGGACGAGCGCGAGCTGAAGAAGGTCGTCTCCAACGAGCTGGCCAAGATCGCCAAGGACTTCCGCACCGAGCGGCGCACCGCGCTGATCGACGGTGACCTCAAGGAGGTGCTCGCGGCGTCCCAGCCCGCGGGCCCGCGCGAGGTCGCGGACGACCCGTGCCAGGTGATCCTCTCCGCGACGGGCCTGGTCGCCCGCACCGCGGCGGAGTCCGAGGAGGCGCAGGAAGGCCGCCGCCGCAACGGGCGCGTGAAGCACGACGCGGTGGCGGCGCTGGTGCACTCGACGGCGCGGGGCCAGGTTCTGCTGGTCACCAGCCGGGGCCGCGCGTTCAAGACGGACGTGCTGCCGCTGCCGGTGCTGCCCGAAGGCGCGGGCACGGTGTCGTTGCGCGGCGGGATGGCCGCGCGGGAGCTGGTGCCGCTGGAGAAGGGCGAGCGGGTCATCGGCCTCGCGCCGCTCGGCGAGCAGGCCGCGGAGTCGCCGGGGCTCGCGCTCGGCACGCGGCACGGGATCGTCAAGGTGTGCGCGCCGGAGTGGCCCGTGCGGGCCGACGAGTTCGAGGTCATCTCCCTCAAGGACGGCGACGAGGTGGTCGGCGCCAGCTGGCTGACCAACCGGAACGAGACGCTCGCCTTCGTCGCGTCGGACGCGTCGCTGCTGCGGTTGTCGGTGTCGCTGGTGCGGCCGCAGGGCCTCAAGAGCGGTGGCATGGCGGGCATCAAGCTCGCCGACGACGCCCACGTGGTGTTCTTCGGCGCGGTGCGGACGGACGATCCGGAACGCGGCGTGCCGCTGGTGGTCACGGCGACCGGGCAGACGGTGAAGGTCACGCCGTTCACCGAGTACCCGGCCAAGGGCCGCGCGACGGGCGGGGTGCGTGCCCACCGGTTCCTCAAGGGCGAGGAGGAGCTGACCCTGGCGTGGGTCGGGCCGCGTCCCGCCGGTGTCTCCCGCAACGGAGACCCGGTGGAGCTGCCAGAACCGGTCGACCGCCGCGACGGCTCCGGCGCGGCGCACCCGGGCCCCGATCACGTGGGGCATCTGATCGAGCGCGGCTGAGGTGATGCCGGGGCCGGCCGGTGTCCGGCCCCGGCTGTACCGGACGCGAGGTGTTCCGCTCAGCGGCCCCCATCGCCGCCTCTACCTCCGGTTTCGCCGCTTTTGGTCACCGCAGTGGTACCCACCGTGACGAACCCGAGGCTCGGTGGCGGGCGGAACGAGCGGGGGTTACCGTGTCCGGAGTAAGTACCGTCGTTTTCTTCTCCCGAGGGCTGGTTAACTACCGATCATGGCAGCAGCGGCGAGCGCGGAAGACAGGCTCCGCCGGATGGGATCGGTCAGCGACCGCGCGCTCGCGCACATGGACAGCGACGACATCCTCACGGAGCTGCTCGAACGCATCTGCCAGGGGCTCAGCGCCGACACTGTCGCCGTCCTGCTCCTCGAACCCGGTGGCACCGAGCTGATAGCCACCGCCACGAAGGGCATCGAGACCGAGGTGCGCCAGGGCGTGCGGGTGCCGCTGGGCCAGGGCTTCGCCGGGAAGGTCGCCGCCGAGAAGCACCCGGTCATGCTCGACCGGGTCGACAGCACCACGGTCGTGAACCAGTTGCTGTGGGAGCGGGGCATCCAGACCCTCCTCGGCGTGCCGCTGCTGATCGGCGGACAGGTGATCGGCGTGCTGCACGTCGGTAGCCTCACGTCGCGCCGCTTCACCGACGACGACGTCGAGTTCCTGCAGGCGGCCGCCGACCGGGTGGCGCTGACCGTCGACGCGCAGCAGGCCCAGTCCGCGCGGGCCGCCGCGGCCAAGCTGCAGCGCAGCCTGCTGCCCGCCCAGCTGCCGCACGTGCTCTCGCTCGACTTCGCGGCCCGGTACGTGCCCGGCGGCCGCTCGATCGTCGCCGGCGACTGGTACGACGTGTTCACCCTGCCGAACGGCTGGATGGGCATCGTGATCGGCGACGTCGTCGGGCACGACCTGCCCGCCGCGGTGGTCATGGGCCGGCTGCGCAGCGCGTTGCGCGCCTACTCGCTGGAGACCACCGACCCGGCCGACGTGCTCACCCGCCTCGACCGCAAGGCGCAGCACTTCGAGCCCGGCATGATGGCGACCGTCCTCTACGGCACCCTCGAACCCAACTTCGACAAGCTGTACCTGTCGTCGGCGGGGCACCTCGCCCCGGTGCTGGCCCGCCCCGGCGCGCCCGCCGAGTTCGCGAAGCTGCCCACCGACCCACCGATCGGCGCCGTGCGGGAGGCCCGCAGGCAGACCACGGTGGTCGACCTGCCGCCGGGCACCATCACCTGCTTCTACACCGACGGCCTGGTGGAACGCCGGCACGCGCCGCTGGACCAGGGGCTGGAGGCGTTGCGCGCGGCGGTCGACATCGAGCCGTCCGACAAGGTGTGCGCGCACGTGATGGCGAAGCTCATCGGCGAGTACGTGCCGGAGGACGACGTCGCGCTGCTGGCGTTCCGGCGGCAGGGGCCGGACGAGGTCGGCCCGCTCGAAGTGACCGTGCCCGCGATCCCCGAGTCGCTCAAGGACATCCGCGCGGCGATGCGGCGCTGGCTGTCGGCGGTCGGCGTCGCCGGAGACGTCACCGGTGACCTGCTGCTCGCGGTCGGCGAGGCGTGCACGAACTCCGTGGAGCACGCGTACGGCCCCGCCGGGGGAGATGTCCACCTGCGGATCGAACTGCGTGACGACGAACTGGTCGTCACCGTGCGGGACGACGGCCGGTGGCGCGCCGCGCGGGGCAAGAACCGCGGACGAGGACTGACGCTGATGCAGAAGTGCGGCGACGACGTCCAGGTGAACAGGACCGAAGAAGGGACGACAGTCATGATCCGGCGACGTCTCGAGCCGGAGGCGAAGGCATGACTGCGGCTGAGATCACCAAGGAAGTCGACGGGGACGCGGTCCTCGTGCGGATAGTGGGCGAGATCGACCTCGCGAACGCGAGCGAGGTGCAGCAGCAGATCAACGACGCGGTCACCAACGACGTCACGACGGTCGTGCTCGACCTGGCGAAGCTGGAGTACCTCGACAGCGCCGGGCTGCGCATCCTGTTCACCCTCGCCGAACGGCTGCGGGTGCTGCAGATGAAGCTGGACCTGGTGGTGCCGCCGAGCTCCCCGGTGCGGCGCGTCGTGGAGATGTCCGGGCTGGAGCCCGTGGCGCGGGTCCTCACGGAGCGCGCGCGCGGTTGAGCGCGGTGGTGCGGGGTAGTCGCACCACATGGTGAGCATCGGCTATTTCCTTTCGTGCGAGGAGTTCGGTCCGCAGGAGCTCGTCGAGCAGGCGAAGCAGGCGGAGCAGGCCGGGTTCGAACGGCTGTGGATCTCCGACCACTTCCACCCGTGGCTGGACGAGCAGGGGCAGAGCCCGTTCGTGTGGTCGGTCATCGGTGCGCTGTCGCAGGTGACCTCGCTGCCGATCACCACGGCGGTGACGTGCCCGACGATCCGCATCCACCCGGCGATCGTCGCCCAGGCCGCGGCGACTGCGGCGGTGCAATGCCGCGGCGGGTTCACGCTTGGCGTGGGCAGTGGCGAGGCGCTGAACGAGCACGTGCTCGGCGACCACTGGCCGCCGCCGGACGAGCGGCTGGAGATGCTCGACGAGGCCATCGACGTGATCCGCGAGCTGCACACCGGCAAGCTCGTCAACCACCGCGGGAAGCACTACACGGTGGAGCAGGCACGGATCTACACGCTGCCCGAGGAGCCGGTGCCGATCTACGTGTCGGCGTTCGGCCCGAAGGCGATCAGCCACGCGGCGAAGACCGCGGACGGGCTGTGCACGGTGATGCCGGACGCGGAGCTCGTGAAGCGCTACCGCGACGAGGGCGGCCGGGGCCCGATCCAGGGCGGGTTCAAGGCGTGCTGGGCCGAGTCGGAGGAGCAGGGCCGCAAGACCGCGCACCGCAAGTGGCCGAACGACCTGCTGCCCGGCAACCTCCCGCGGAACCTGCCGATCCCGAGCGAGTTCGCCGCCGCCTCGACGCTGGTGACCGAGGAGGCGGTGGGGGAGTCGATCCCGTGTGGCCCGGACCCGGACAAGTACGTGCAGCAGGTGCGCAAGTTCGCCGACGCCGGGTTCGACGAGGTGTACGTCCAGCAGATCGGTTCGGACCACGACAAGTTCTTCGAGGCGTGGTCCAGCAAGGTCCTGCCCGAGTTCAGGTGAGCAGTCAGTGCGAGTCCCGGGGCACGGTGTGGCCCCGGCGGCCGCGGAGGAAGTCGAAGTCGGCTCCCGTGTCGGCCTGCCCGACGTGCTGCGTGTACAGCCAGGCGTATCCGCTCGTGATGGTGGACTCCGGCGGCTGCCACGCGGCGCGGCGGGCGGCGAGCTCCTCGTCGTCCACGTGCAGGGTCAGCGACCGGTTCGGCACGTCGAGCGTGATCCGGTCGCCGCTGCGCACGAGCGCGAGCGGGCCGCCCACGGCGGACTCCGGCGCGACGTGCAGCACGACCGTGCCGTACCCGGTGCCCGACATGCGCCCGTCGCAGATCCGCACCATGTCGGTGATCCCCGCCTTGAGCAGCTTCGCGGGCAGCGCCACGTTGGACACCTCAGGCATCCCCGGATAGCCCTTCGGCCCCGCCCCGCGGATCACCAGGATCGTGTCGGGGGTGACGTCGAGGTCGGGGTCGTCCGCGACGGCGTGGTAGTCCTCCACCGTGTCGAACGCGAGCGCCGGGCCGGTGTGGGTCAGCAGCTCCGGGGACGCGGCCGACTGCTTGAGCACCGCCCCGTTCGGCGCCAGGTTTCCGCGCAGCACAGCGGTTCCGGTGCCCGCGGGCTGGAACGGCTCGGCCACGCTGGTGATCACCTCGGGCCCGTAGTTCTCCGCCCCGCTCACCGTGTCCGCGACGCTCTTGCCCGTCACGGTCACGCACTCGCCGTGCAGCAGCCCGTGCTCCAGCAGCTCGCGCATCACCACCGGCAGGCCACCGGCGTAGCAGAAGTCCTCCATCAGGAACTTCCCGGACGGCATGAGGTTCACCAGCGTCGGTACCGCGCGGGCCAGCACGTCGAAGTCGTCGAGCGCGAGCGGCACCTCCGCGCGGCCGGCGATCGCCATCAGGTGCACCAGCGCGTTCGTCGACCCGCCGATGGCCGCGTTGACGCGGATCGCGTTCTCGAACGCCTGCCGGGTCAGGATCTGCGAGGGGCGCAGGTCCTCCTCGACCATTCCCACGATCCGCTGCCCCGCGGCCTGCCCGATCTCGAACCGGCGCGCGTCCACCGCGGGCCAGGCCGCCGAACCGGGCAGCTGCATGCCGAGCGCCTCGGCCAGGCACGCCATCGTGGAGGCGGTGCCCATGGTCATGCAGTGCCCGTTGGAGCGGGCCATGCAGCCCTCGGCGAAGAAGCACTCCTCCTGCGTCATCCGCCCGGCCTTGAGCTCCTCCTCGAACTTCCAGACATGCGTGCCGGACCCGACGTCCGTGCCCCGGTACTTGCCGTTGAGCATCGGCCCGCCGGTGACCATCACGGCGGGCAGGTCGACGCTCGCCGCGGCCATCAGCATCGCCGGGGTCGTCTTGTCGCAGCCCGAAAGCAGCACGACGCCGTCCAGCGGGTTGGCGCGGATGAGCTCCTCGACCTCCATCGCCATGAGGTTGCGGTAGAGCATCGCGGTGGGCCGCATGAGCGTCTCGCCGGTGGCCATCGTCGGGAACTCCAGCGGGAACCCGCCCGCCTGCCACACCCCGCGCTTGACCGCCTCGGCCACCCGGTGCAGGTGCGCGTTGCAGGGAGCCAGTTCCGACGCGCTCGTCGCGATGCCGATCACCGGCCGTCCGTCGAACACCTCCGGCCCGAAGCCCTGGTTGCGCATCCACGACCGGTAGATCATCCCGGCCCGGCCGGACGCCCCGAACCACGCCGCACTCCGCCGCTCACCCGTCACGACCAGTTCCTCTCCATCGAAGGCACCGACCACAAACGTTAAATCATTAGATGAATCCCGTCCAGAGCCAAAAGTTGTAGAGTGTTAACTGTTATAGATCTACAACTATCCTGGAGTGCTCTTGCCGGAGCTGACCTACCGCCGCCGCTGGCTCGTGCTGGCCATCTGCTGCCTGAGCCTGTTCGTCGTCTCGATGGACAACACGATCGTCAACCTCGCGCTGCCGTCGATCCAGCACGACTTCGCCACCGGCGTCTCGAGCCTGCAGTGGACCGTGGACGCGTACTCGCTCGTGCTCGCGAGCCTGCTGATGCTGTCCGGGTCGACCGCGGACCGGCTGGGCAGGCGCCGCACGTTCCAGACCGGGCTGGCGGTGTTCACGATCGGCTCGCTGCTGTGCAGCCTGGCGCCGAACGTCGGGCTGCTCGTCGTGTTCCGGATGGTGCAGGCCGTCGGCGGCTCGATGCTCAACCCGGTCGCGATGTCGATCGTCACCAACACCTTCACCGACCCGCGGGAGCGGGCGCGCGCGATCGGCGTCTGGGGCGGGGTGTTCGGGATCAGCATGGCGCTCGGGCCGGTGGTCGGCGGGGCGCTGGTGGACGCGGTCGGCTGGCGGTCGATCTTCTGGATCAACGTGCCGATCGGCGTCGTCGCGTTCGTGCTCGCCGCGCTGTTCGTGCCGGAGTCGCGCGCCGCGCGGGCCCGTCGCGTGGACCCGGTGGGGCAGCTGCTGGTGTTCGTGATCCTGGGCAGCCTGACCTACGGCATCATCGAGGCGCCGCACGCGGGCTGGGGTTCGGCGCAGACGATCGGCTGTTTCGTGCTCGCCGCGGCCGCCGTGCTGTGCCTGGTGCCGTACGAGAAGCGGCGCGCGGAACCGTTGATCGACCCGCGGTTCTTCACCAGCGCGCCGTTCTCCGGTGCGACGGTCATCGCGATCTCCGGCTTCGCGTGCATGGGCGGTTTTCTGTTCCTCAACGCGATCTACTTGCAGACTGTCCGCGGGTACTCTCCTCTGCACGCCGGATTGTTGACATTGCCCACCGCGGCGATGATCCTCGTGCTGGCCCCGGTGTCGGGCCGGATCGTGGGCAGCCGGGGCGCGCGGGTGCCGCTCGTGGCCGGCGGGGCGGGGATCTTCGTGTCGGGGCTGCTGCTCACCACGCTCACCGCGCATTCGCCGCTGCTCCTGCTGGTCGTGACGTACCTGGTGTTCGGGATCGGTTTCGGTATGGTCAATCCGCCCATCACGAACGCGGCGGTGTCGGGGATGCCGCGGGAGCAGGCGGGTGTCGCGGCGGCGGTCGCCTCGACGAGCCGGGTCGTCGGCGGTGCGCTGGGTGTCGCGGTGCTCGGCGCGGTGGTGACGTCGCGCGTGCGGGGGCCGATCGAGGCCGGGTTCGCGGCGGCGAGCGCACCGGCCTGGTGGATCATGGTCGGTTGCGGCGTCGTGGTGCTCGTGCTCGGTTTCGTCACCACGGGCACGTGGGCGCGCCGCACGGCGCAGCACTTCGTCGAGGAGGAGAGGGTCGCCGCGTGAGCGAGCTTGCGAGCGAACCATCGGGCACCACGCTGGCCGGGCGGGTGTGGGAGCGGATGCGGGAGCTGGTGGTCGACCGGTACGACCGCCGCAAGCAGGTCGTCGACGAGCTGGGGCTGAGCTTCGTCAAGGCCAAGGCCCTGCGGCGGCTCGCGGTGCGCCCGATGACGCTCGGGGAGCTGGCCGAGGAGCTGCTGATCGACCGGCCGTACGCCACGGTGCTGGTGGACGATCTGGAGCAGCGCGGGCTGGTGGAGCGCAGGGTGCGCCCGGAGGACCGGCGCTCGAAGCTCGTCGAGCCCACCCCGGCGGGGCACGCCGCGGCGGCCACGGCGTCGAGGATCCTGTCGGCGCCGCCGGCGGCGCTGCTGTCCCTGCCGCCGGAGGATCTCCTTGCCCTGGACGGAATTCTCGACCGGCTGCGTCAGCGGGAGGCGACGAACACGAACTCGCGGCCGGGCCGGTCGGGCGCGTCGCGGACGTCGTCGACCCCGTAGCCCGCGGCGAGGAGGTCGGCTTCGATCTCGTCCCGGGTGCGGAAGCGGAGCGTGGAGTCGGACGTGAGGGTTTCGCCGTCGGGGAAGACGTACGTCCAGCGGAACGTCACCAGCGGCAGGCTCACGTCGAGTAGCTCGACCCAGCTCTCCACGTCGCCGGTGACGTGGTGCGAAGCGGCGCGGTTCCAGCCCTCCCAGGCGCGGTAGGCGGGGTCGCGGCTCTCGAAGACCAGGTGGCCGCCAGGCCGCAACGCGTCGTGTACCCCGCGGAGCGTGCCCCGCCACGCCTCGGGCTCGACGATGGCCTGAGCGACGTTCGCGGTCATGGTCGCGAGATCGGCCCGCATCGGGGGCAGGGTGGTGGCGTCCCCGTGAATCCAGCGCACTTCCTCCGCACCAGGCTTGGCACGAGCAACGTCGAGCGACGCGGCGGCGGGTTCGACACCGGTGACGTCGAACCCGCGAGAGGCCAGCAGCAACGCGAAGGTCCCGGTCCCGCAACCGATGTCGAGGACGTGCTGCGCGCCGAGGTCCTCAGCCAAGGCCAGGTAGGGGCCGAGATCGTCGCGGTCGCCTTCGAGCAGGTCGTAGATCCCCGCGAGGCGGGGGTTGGCGAAGAGGTCGTCGGGCACGCCGCTGACGGTAACGGCAGCCCGCGCCCTGGCACAGTGAATTCATGACGGAACTGACGGCGGAGCTGGTCGTGGACGGGAAGACACCGCGCGAGGTGCGGCTCTCGCCACCTGCCCACTTCGGCGACCGGCACGTCGCGGAGGTGGTGCCGCGGCCCGTGCTCACCTGGACCGAGGACACGCTCGATCCCGGCGTGCAGGAGCCCGAGCTGCCCCTGCTGGACCCGGACGGCACCGTGCGCAACCTCGGCCCGGCGGTACGGGTCACCTGGCGGCAGACCGGCACCGGCTGGCGGCTGGTCTACCTGGCGAAGACCCCGCCGACGAGGGCGGGTCTGGCACAGTTGCCGGTTGTTTGCTGGGTTGCTGCCGTGTGTCGCGGTTTTCGATTGCTCTCGGAGATCAGAGGGCGTACCGGTGTGGGGTCGCGTGGCGTGATGTTCCGGCGGTGTTCGGTGCAGCGAGCACCATCACCCGCTCCACGGGGGGCTGGGGCGGATTACCCGCATCTGCGCAGCGAGCCGCCTGATTACGCGCTCGGGCGGCTCGCGGTGGCTGGAGCACGGAAGCGCGGCCCACGTGCGGGCCCAAAAGGGCGGCCGGAGCCCGATCGATCGCGGCAAACCCCGTCGGAAATCCACCACCGGCCCGCCAATCACGACCGGCATTTCCGCGGGCAACAACGAAGGAATCCAACCTCGTCTGTCGTGTGAAGGCATCGAATCCAAGGAACGTCCCGGCCGCTACCGATGGATCATCGATCGATGCCTGGCTGACCGGCTACCGCCACCTCGCCCTGCGCCACGAACGCCGGGCCGACACGACTCCAAGACGCCAGATGCTCGTCCCTCAGACAAATGGGTTCTCGTGCATTCCGACCCGGCGCGTGGGATCGAGCTGTCGATCCGGTTCTTGCCTCCGTGCGCCAGGCGGGTTGATCAGCCTATATTACTGTATTACAGTACTGCCTTGACGAAGGGAGTCATCATGGCGGCTGTGCGGGATCCGCAGCGCTACATCGACGACATGGCCCGCGAGCGGGGCTACGTCCTCGACTACCACAAGGTGATGGCCAAGCAGGATTTCGGCGTGCTGGAGGCGGCCAACGGTCTCGTCGGCGCGGCGTACCTCGACCAGCGGGCGCTCGACCGCAGGACGAAGGAGCTCATCTTCATCGTCAGCCTCACCGTGATGCGCGCTTCGAAGGGGCACATCCAGAGCCACATCAAGGTCGCGCTCGATCTCGGCCTCACCCCGCGGGAGATCCTCGAGGCGATCGAGATCAGCCTGCCCGAGGCCGGCATCGTGGCCTTCCAGGCCGGCTTCGATGCCTGGTGCGAGGTCGTGGGCGCAGACGGCCTGGAGCCGACCGTGGAGGTTTTCCACGCGGGTTCGGGCACCGCCACGCGTGACGGGAAGGCAGGACGGTCATGACTGACGCTGTCACCTTCATCGGCTTGGGCACCATGGGGCAGCCCATGGTTCGCAATCTCGCGCGATCCCTACCGGTAGCGGCCTTCGACGCCAACCCCGACGCGGCCGACGCCGCCGCCGGCAACCCCGGTGTCAGGGCGTTGACCCGTCTCGACGACGGCGCCGGCGCCGACGTAGTGATCCTCATGCTGCCCAGCAGCTCGGTCGTCGAGCAGGTGCTCGGCGATCCGGCAGACCCCGGGAGCTTCGCCGGCCGCTTGCGTCCGGGCGCGCTCGTCGTCGACATGGGCTCGTCGGTGCCCAGGACGACCCAGGAGCTGGCGAAGCGGCTCCGGGAGCGCGGCGTGGCGATGGTCGACGCGCCGGTCTCCGGTGGCCCGCGCAAGGCCGCGACCGCCGAACTGACGATCATGGCCGGCGGCGAGGCCGGGGACTACGAGCGGGCGCTTCCCTTGCTGCGCGCGATGGGCAGCTCGGTGACGCACGTCGGCCCCGCGGGCTCGGCGCACGCGCTGAAGGCGCTCAACAACCTGCTGTCCGCCATCGGCCTGGTCGGCGCGCTCGAGGTGCTCGTCGTGGGAACCAAGTTCGGTCTGGATCCCCGGACCATGCTCGACGTCATCAACTCCTCCACCGGCCGCAACCAGTCGACCGAGGTCAAGATCGGGCCGGAGGTGCTGGACGGGCGGTTTCAGGTCGGGTTCTCGCTTCCGTTGACCGTCAAGGACATCACCACCGCACTGGATTTGGCGACCTCACTGGGGTTGTCGCCCGAGGTGTCGCGAGCCTGTGTCCGGTTTTGCCAGGCCGCGCTCGCCGGCCTCGGCGAAGCGAACCCGGATCAGTCCGAGATCGCGCGTTACCTCGCGAAGGTGACCGGGGTCAACCTGACCCGGTGACGGCGCACGCCCTGTCGCCGCCCCGCGATGCCGGTATTACAGTGATAGCGTACTGGCGACGGAAGGAGGCCGCGTGGCAGGGCAACGGGTGCAGCGCGTCGCCGCGCCGCTGCGGTCCCAAGTACTCGAAGTGCTCCGTCAGGACATTCTGGCAGCGGAGTTCAAACCGGGGGAGCGGCTGGTCGAGGCGCGGCTGTGTGCGCGGTACGAGGTCTCCCGGACGGTGATCCGCGAGGTCTTGCGGCAGTTGGAGTCCGAAGGACTGGTGACCACGGTGCCCAACCGCGGGCCGGTCGTCACCGAGCTGACGGCCTTCGACGCCAAGGCGCTGTTCGAGGTGCGGGGCGCGCTGGAGGGCTTGGCCGGGGCGTTGTTCGCCGAACGGGCCACGGCCGGGCAGCGTGAGCAGCTGGGCAAGGTGGTGCGGCGGTTCGCCCGCACTTACCGCAAGGCCGACCTGGCCGAGCGGCTGGCGATGAAGGACGAGTTCTACGACGTTCTTATCGCCGGGGCGGTGAATCCGGTCATCGAATCGACCCTCCGCGGTATCCACGCCCGCGTCCAGATGTTGCGCGGGCTGTCCCTGCAGGCTGACGGGCGTGCGCCGGAGACGGTCCGCGAACTGGAAGCGATCCACGACGCCGCGGCTGTGCGCGCTGACGCTGACGCCGCTCGTGCGGCGTGTGAGCTCCACGTCCGCAACGCGGGGGCCGCCGCACTACGCGAACTCGCCGCGCGTCAGCGCGAGGACCAGGAGCCCGACGCCGGCTGAGCCCCGGCCCGCTCCGTCGGGTGAGGGCGGTGGCGGTCCGGGGTGCTTCACCGTCCTATTCGGACAAAGTGTCGACCAGCAGCTCGGCCGTGCCCTCGGGCGACTCGACGTGAAAGTGGTGCGTTCCGAGGTCCACGGGCACGATGTGGATGCGGTCGCCGTATCGTTCGATGGCTTCCTGGCTGAGGATCGAACGCACCGCGAACAGCGTGACCGGCCGCGTGACCTCGCGCAGCGCGGCGTCCATGTCCCAGTGCACGAGCCCTTCCAGCGAGCGCAGGCCCGCAGGCTGCCGCACCGTCACCATCTTCGCGAAGTAGGCGTCGTTCAGCGCCGGATCGGTGCCTTCCGGCGAACCCGCCTCGACCATGCCCCGCATCGCCGCGGCGAAGTCCTCCCGGAATGGCTGCAGCACCGCGTGGGCCTGCTGCTCGTCCTGTGCGGGAAACAGGGAGAGGTAGTGCAGGGCGTCGAGCGCGATCACGTGCGAGACGACCTCAGGCAGGATCCGGCCGGTCTCCACGGCCACCGCTCCGCCCAATGAGTGCCCGACCACCGCACAGCTGACCACTGCCTCGGCTGCCAGCACGGCCGCGACGTCACGGGCGAACTCCTCCATCGTCCAGACCTCGCGCGTGGACCGGGACTCGCCGTGTTCGGCGAGGTCGATCGCGAGGACGCGGTAGTGCGCGGGTAGGAAGCCGATCACAGCGTCGAAATCCCTGCGGTTGCAGCCCCATCCGTGGATGAAGGCCAGGGTCGGGCCCTCGGCCGGTCCGCTGATCGTGTACCGGATCGTCGTGTCGTGCGGCCGCTGGACCTCGCGGTTCGTGGTTGTCCTTTTGGGCACGGTCATGCGAGTTTCCTTTCCTCTTCCACGTCCGGTCTCACAACGCGCGGTGATACTGGCTCGGCCACGCCGTCTTGTCGCTGGGCCAGTTGCGCAGCGCGAGGTACGGGTCGCGAAGCAACGGGCGCCCGATCAGCACGGCGTCGGCCTGGCCACCGGCCACGACCTCGCCGGCCAGTGAGAGGTCGCCGATCTGCCCGACCGGGGCGACGGCGAGTCCCGATGCCTTCTTGAGCGCGCTCGCGAACTCGACGTTGACGCCGTCCCTGGCCGGTGGCCTGGCCTCCCGGTCCCGCACCAGCACCCCGGAGGTGACGTCGAGGAGGTCGATGCCCACGGCCGCAAGTTCCTTGGCGAACGTGGCCGCCTCCTCGACGGAGATGCCGCCCTCGACCCAGTCCGTGGCGGTAATGCGCACGAAGACGGGCTTTCCGGCGGGGAACGCTTCCCGGACGGCGCGGGCCACGCGCAGTGGGAGGCGCATCCGGTTCTGCAGGCTGCCGCCGTACTCGTCCGTCCGGTGGTTGGACAGCGGGGACAGGAACTGATGCAGGATGTACCCGTGCGCGGCGTGGAGCTCGGCGACCTCGTACCCCGCCAGGTGCGCCATCCTCGCCGCGTTGGCGAAGGCCGACACGACCTCGTCGAGGTCGGCGTGACCGGCTTCCCGGGGCACGGACAGGTCGCCGAACGGGATCGGTGACGGCGCGATCAGCTCCCAGCCGCCGTCGTCCATGCTCACCGGGCCGTTTTGCCCCTCGCCCACCCAGGGCACCTGGTGCGACCCCTTCCGGCCCGCGGCCAGCAGCTGGATCCCGGGAACCGTGCCCTGTCCAGACAGAAACGACGTCAGGCGGCGGTGTGCGGCGGCCTGGTCCTCGTTCCAGATCCCGAGATCCGCCGAGGTGGTGCGGTGCAGTGGTCCGACGGCCGCGGATTCGACCATGATCAGGCCGGCCCCGCCCACCGCTCGTGCACCGTAGTGCACGAGGTGCCAGTCGGTCGGCTTCCCGTCGGGGCCCGCCGAGTACTGGGCCATGGGAGACATCCACAAGCGGTTGGGCACCGTGACTTCGCGCAGTCGTAATGGGCTCATCACGGGGCCGCTGGATTCTGTGCTGGGCACAGCTGAACTCACTCCCTCACAACTTCGCATCCGGCGGTAGCGCCAGATCTTGACATACAAGATTAGCGTAATACGCTAATCCGATCTAAGCGAGGGTGTCCGTCGCTACACCCGCCGGGCGCCCTCGGCGAAGCACACCCTGCCCCCGTTTCTCCGCTGTGATCCCAAGGAAAAGCCCATGCCAGCAGAAGAAAACATCGTCGCCGCGGTCGACACCGTCGGCGGCGTCGTGCGCCCGACCAGGATCACCCGCAAAGGCCGGAAGGCGATCTTCGCCGGGGCGCTCGGGAACGCGATCGAGTTCCTGGACTGGGGGGTCTACTCCGCCCTGGCGCCGGTCTTCGCAGGCCAGTTCTTTCCGTCAGGCAATACCGTCACCGCGTTTCTGTCCACACTGGCGATCTTCGCGGTGGGATTCTTCGTGCGCCCGGTCGGCGCCGTCGTCCTGGGCGCCTACGCCGACCGGTACGGTCGCAAAAGGGCACTGGCGCTGACCGTGACCTTGATGTCGGCCGGTGGTTTCATCATCGCGGTGTGTCCGACCTACGAGCGCATCGGGGTGCTCGCACCCGTGGTGCTGCTGGTGGCCAGGCTCGTGCAGGGCTTCTCCGCCGGTGGCGAATGGCCCAGCGCGGTGTCGTACATAGTGGAGAGTGCGCCGCCGCGGAGGCGCGCGTTCGCGGGGTCTTTCCAGCAGGTGTCGACAGCGGCCGGCGTGCTGCTCGCCTCGTTGCTCGGGCTCGTCGTGACCTCGGCTCTGAACGAGGCGCAGATGCACGCGTTCGGCTGGCGGATAGCTTTCGCGGTCGTCGCCGCCCTTGGGCTGATCGTCCTGTGGTTGCGGTCCCGTACACAGGAGACCGAGCACTTCGGCAACGCAGAACTGTCCGGCAAACCGCACGGGCCGGTGAAGACGCTGTTCGCCGAACACAAGCTGGGCCTGCTCCGCGTCGTCGGGATCACGGTTCCCGGCACGATCCTCTACTACCTGTGGATCACCAACATGCCTGGCTACGCCAGCACTACGACCGGTCTCAGCCTGGACAAGGCACTTCTCGCGAACTCCCTCGCGGTCGTTGTCTTCATGCTGCTGCTCCCGCTCGGCGGACTGGTGTCGGACCGTCTGGGCCGGCGCTCCACCTTCATGTTCTTCCTGGTCGGTTTCGCGGTGTTCGCGTGGCCGGCCTACCACCTGCTCGACGGCGGCGGGTTCTGGACGCTGCTGCTGGTCGAGCTTGTCGGCGTGATCCTGCTCGTGGGCAATTCGGCGAACGTGGCCGCCATCTACGCCGAGCTGTTCCCGACCCCGGTGCGCACGAGCGGCACCGGAATCCCCTATGCGGCGGCGGTGGCCGTGTTCGGGGGCACCGCGCCCTACTTCACCACCTGGCTGGCCAGCATCGGACAGCAGGACAAAATCTGGATCTACGTCGTCGCCTCGGTGGCCGTCGGCGTGGTCACGATCATGACGATGCCCGACGGTGCGAAGAAGCGGGCACTCGACTGATCCATCCGGGGAAAGGTTCACCGGCATCCGGACTCCTTCGCGGTCCGCTGTCTGCGCAGATGCTGGACGCAACGGTTATGCTACAACTCAGCACGCCGGTTCGCCATGTGGCACGAAAGAGGACGGGTGATGGACCGGCACCGCGCCTGGTGGCGACGCGATCAGACGGACGAAAGCAGTCGGCCGATCTCGTCCGCCGCCGCGATCACCAATGGTGCCCAGACCTTCGCGTGCGCACGGTCGAAGCGCATCGCCGGCACGGACAGCGTCAGTCCCGCGATGGGCTGCCCGGCCGGGTCCGTGATAGCCACGCCGATCGAAGCCACCTGGGGCCGGTACCACGACGACGAGCCGTTGAGGGCGTACCCGCGTTCCCTGGTCCGCGCGATCTCCTCGCGGAGCTCGTCGGCGTCCGGCACCGGCGCCTGCTCGACCTCCCTGAGCTCACGCCGCAGCAGTTCGTTCACCTCGGCCTCGCCGAGGTGCGCCATGATCGCCCATCCTGCGGACGTCGCACGCAGCGGCACCCGCGAACCGACCTCCTGGACGACGCGGACGACCTGCGTGGTGTCCTCCCGGGCGACGATGACGTAGTCTTCGCCGTCGCGCACGCCGAGGAGCACCGTCTCATCGGTGTCGGCGGCGAGACGCTTGATGATGGGACCCGCCACTTCTCGGAGGTCTTGTTCGCCGGCGCTGCGCAGCCCGAGGGTCAGCGCCTTCATCGTCACGCCCCAGCGCGCGCGCTCGGGGTCCACGATCTTCAGCCATCCTGCCTGCTGGAGCGTCACCAGGCACCGTTGCACGGAACTCTTCGGGATCTCCGTAGTGCGGGCCAGTTCCGAAACGCCGATCGGCTGCCGCAGGGCGACCTCTTCGAACACGCGCAGCGTACTGAGCACGCTGTTCATCGACCGGACGCCGCTGCCCGGCTTGCCCTGTCCGGCGAGGTCATCGTCATCCTCTGGGTCCCGCATGAGGAGGGGAGCGTACCAACTTGCGCACCGCCATTTCTCATGACGGCACGCTTTACCGGGCTCATCTCTCGTATTACGATGTAGCACGCCATATCGCATTGCGGAACGGAGCGAGATGGATCTGACGATCATGGGAGACTTGGTGGTCTCGGGGCGGCCCCCGCGGCCGGTCGCGGAGCCCGGCGGCCCTGGCGATCCGGCGTTCGGGCTTCTCCAGGGCGGCGACCTGACAATCGGGGACCTGGAGGTTCCGCTCACCGAATCCGGGCAGCGCGCCGGGAAACTGGTCACGATGCGTGCGTGCGCCGGCCTCGGCGCGGGAGAGCTCGCGCATTCGGTTTCGACCTGGTGTCCCTGACCATGAACCACGCGCTGGACTACGGCGCCGAGGGCACGCGCGACACGGTACGGGCGCTGGACGCCGCCGGGGTACGGAACGCCGCGTTCGGTGAAACCTCGCCGAGGCGCCTCCCCCGCAAAGCCGCGTTGCCGGCGGAGCCCTGGCGCTGGAGCGCAGTGTTCCGCGTGTGGCCCGGGGAGGCCCGGCCCGCGGTGTTCACAAGAGCTTGATCCGTCCACCTCGGTCGAGGAGGACGGGCTTGTCCGGCGCACTTCGACGAACCATGACGTTCTGGAGGAAGCATGACCGAGCAGCAGCCGTGGCAGTGGGATGAGCGAACCTGGCGCGGGCACGTCGAGCGGGTGCGCGCCGGGCGTCCGCTGCGCCCGGAGTCCTGGCCTGGTGGGGCGAGAGTCGCTGTGGCGTTGTCGTTCGACTCCGACCACGAAACGCCCGCGCTACGGGACGGCGAAGTGCTGCCGGGCAAGTTGTCGCAGGGCGAGTACGGTGCCCGGGTCGGGGTGCCCCGGATCATGGAGCTACTGAGGCGCTTCGAGGCGCCGGCGACGTTCTTCATGCCCGCCGTGTCCGCGCTGCTCCACGACGGCGAGGCGAAGTCCTATGTGGACGAGGGGCACGAGGTGGCGTTGCACGGCTGGATCCACGAACGCAACACCCAGCTGTCGCCCGAAGCGGAACGCGACCTGGCGTTCCGGGCCGCGGACACGCTGGAGCGCCTCGTCGGAACGCGCCCGGTGGGCATCCGCACCCCGTCGTGGGACCTTTCCCCCCACTCGTTGCGGATCGTGCGCGAGCTGGGCTTGACGTACGACTCGTCACTGATGGCCGACGACGACTGCTACGAAGTCCTCGCCGACGGTGAGCCCACCGGCATTGTCGAACTGCCGGTCGAGTGGATCCGCGACGACATGCCGTACTTCATGATGGACCGGTTCACCTACCTGCGCCCCTACACCACCCCACGCGGGGTGCTGTCGATCTGGCGCGACGAGTTCGACGTCGCCTACGCCGAGCACGGGATCTTCCAGCTCACCCTGCACCCCCACTGCATCGGTCACCGTTCCCGCATCACCATCCTCACCGAGCTGCTCGAGCACATCGCCTCGCACGAGGGCGTCTGGTTCGCCACGCACGCCCAGATCGCCGACTACGTACTCACCGGAAAGGACTCGTCCCGATGACCGGCATCAAGGAGCGCATCGAGCGCGTGTTCGAGCAGAACCTGGACTCGGTCCTGGAGCTGTCGCACCGGATCAACGCCAATCCCGAACTGGCCTTCGAAGAGCACGAAACGTCGGCGGCGCTCATCGCGGTCCTCGGAGAGGGTGGGCGGTTCTCGGTGGAGAAGGGTGTGGCCGACCTGCCGACGGCATTCGTGGCCTCAACGGGATCCGGCGACCTGGTGATGGGTCTCTGCGCGGAAATGGACGCGCTCCCCGGCATCGGGCACGGTTGCGGCCACAACACGATCGCGGCCGCGGCGATGGGTGCCGCCCTGGCGCTGGCGCCCCACGCCGACGAGCTCGGGCTGACGGTACGGGTCTTCGGCACTCCCGCGGAGGAAAAGGGGACCGGCAAGGAGATCATGGTCAACCGCGGCGTGTTCGACGGCACCCACGCGGCCATGATGGTCCACCCGTCGCTCAAGGACGTCGTCATCCCGCAGTTGCGTGCTTCGCGGTCCTGGCAGGTGATGTACACGGGTCGTGGCGGGCACGCGTCGCGCCCCTGGAACGCGCTCAACGCCGCCGACGCGACCGTCGTCGCCCAGACCGCCATCGGTCTGCTGAGGCAGCAGTTGCGCGACGGCATCAGGGTGCACCACATCGTCAAGGAAGCCGGGTCGGCGGTCAACGTCATCGCCGATCGGGCGGTCGTCGACTGCATGATCCGCTGCGACACCATCGACGAAGTCGACCAGGTGTGGGAACGGGTCCGGCGCTGCTTCGACGCCGGCGCCGTCGCCACCGGCACCAGTGTGGAGTACACCTCGCTGCCCTCCATCTACCGCGAGTTCCGCCACGACCCCGACCTCGCTTCGGTGTTCGAGAAGAACGCCAAAGTCATCGGGCGGACGTTCCCCGACTACCCCGACAAGATGTTCGGCTCGACCGACATGGGCAACGTCTCGCTGCGCATCCCCGCGATCCACCCGATGCTCTCCTACGACCTCCCGCCCGAAGACGGCAACCACACCGCCGCCTTCGCCGCCGCCGCGGGTGGCCCCGAAGGCGACCGGTTCGTCCACGACGCCGGCCTGGCAATGGCACTCACCATCGCCGAAGTGGCTCAGTCCCAGTCCATCCGCGCGCGACTGCTCGCCAAGCGAAACCGGTGAGCAGAATCGCTTTCCCGGGCGTCCCCATGTGGCTGTCAAGCCGCGGCAGAACCGGGTGGGTGGTAGTGAGTGTGGTTGCGGAGCATGGCGTAGAGGACGTCGCAGCGGCGGTGAACCAGCCAGGTCAGCGCGCGTCGGGCATTCCGGTGGCGCGGAGTCGTCTACCCGCGGGAGAACCACGCCATCCTCGAACGCGGCCACCAGCTCGACCTGCTGCACCGGACCCGCGACTGGTTCGACCGCTACCTCAAGCCCTCGACCGCTGCCAACAGACGGTCCACATCGGACTCGTTCGTGTAGGGCGCGATTCCCGCCCGTACCGCGCCCGCGTCCCCCAGGCCGAGATGTCGGGAGCACTCGAGAGCGTAGAAGCTCCCCGCCGGTGCGTTCACGCCTCGATCGGCCAGACGGCGATAAACCTCGTCGGGTGGCACACCGTCCACTGTGAACAGTACCGTCGGCGTGCGGTGGCGGGTGGGGGAGCCGTAGCGGGTGACTTCGTCGATTCCGGCGAGGCCCTCGTCCAAGCGGAGCAGCAGCGCGTTCTCGTACTCCTCCAGCGCGCGCATCGACGCGAGCAGGCGTTCGCGCCGGGAGCCGGTGCCGGGGACGAGCCCGGCGAGGAAGTCGATCGCCGCCGTGGCGCCCGCGAGCAGCTCGTAGGGGAGGGTGCCCAGCTCGAAGCGCTCGGGCACCGCATCGGTGGAGGGCGCGAGCTTGTCCGGGTGCAGCGTCTCCAGCAGCTCCGGCGCCGCGGCCACGAAACCCAGGTGCGGGCCGAGGAACTTGTACGGCGAGCAGACGTAGAAGTCCGCGCCCAGCGACGCCAGATCAACGGGCGCGTGTGGCGTCAGGTGCACACCGTCCACATAGCACAGTGCGCCCACCTCGTGCACGCGCTCGGCGATCGCGGGCAGATCCGGCCGGGTGCCGAGCAGGTTCGACGCCCCCGTGACGGCGACCAGCTTCGTCCGCTCGGTCACCGGAATCGCGTCCGCCGGCAGCTCCCCGGTCGCCGGGTCGAAGTCGGCCCAGCGGACCGTCACCCCGCGCGCCTCGGCGGCCTGCACCCACGGGCGGATGTTGGCGTCGTGGTCGAGCCGGGTCACCACGACCTCGTCGCCGGGCTGCCACGTCTTCGCCAGCGCACGGGAGAAGTCGTAGGTCAGCTGCGTCATGCTGCGCCCGAACACGACGCCCTCCGCCCGCCCGCCCACGAGGTCCGCCGCGGCCTGGCGCGCGTCCCGCACCACCTGCTCCGCACGGCGCTCGGCGGCGGTCACGCTACCTCGGTTGGCGATCGCGGCGGTGAGCGTCGCCGCGACGGCCTCGCCGACGACGTCCGGCACCTGCGAGCCACCCGGCCCGTCGAAGTGCGCGGCGCCCTCACCGAGCGCGGGGAAGTGCCTGCGTACCGCGTCCACGTCATAAGCCACGGCAGCCAGCATGCCTCAAGCGTGCGCGAAAGTCCGCCGGTAGTCGTGCGGTGAGACCCCCACCACGCGGTGGAAGTGGTGGCGCAGCAGGGCGGCCGTGCCGAACCCGCACTCGCGCGCGATCTCCTCGATGCCCAGCCGCGTCTCCTCCAGCAGCGTGCGCGCGTGCAGAACCCGTTGCGCGGACAGCCATTTGTGCGGTGTCGTACCGGTCTCGGCGACGAACCGGCGGGCGAAGGTGCGCTCCGACATCTGCGCGCGGCGCGCGAGCGTGGCGACGGTGTGCTCCTCGGCGAGGTTCTCCTGCAGCCACAACAGGATCGGCTGCAGGCTGTCGGCCGTGCACTCGGGCACCGGGGTCTCCACGAACTGCCGCTGCCCGCCGTCCCGCTGCGGCGGCACGACCATCCGCCGCGCGATGACGGTGGCCACGGCCGACCCCAGCTCCCGGCGGACCAGGTGCAGGCACGCGTCGATGCCCGCGGCGGTGCCCGCGCTGGTGATGATGTCGCCCTCGTCGACGAACAGCACGTCCGGATCGACCTTCGCGTCGGGGAAGCGCTCCTGGAACTCGCCGATGTGGTGCCAGTGCGTGGTGCAGTGCCGGTCGTCGAGCAGCCCGGCGGCGCCGAGCAGGAACGCGCCGCTGCAGACGGACAGCAGCGTCGCGCCCCGGGCCGCCGCGGCCTGGACCGCGGCGACGACGGCGGACGGGTACTCGTCGCGGATCGCGACGGCGGGCACGGCGACGAGGTCCGCGTCTTCGAGGCCGTCCAGCCCGTACGCCGGGGTCAGGGCGACGCCGGGGATCGACGTGGGCACCGGCTCGCCGGGGCGTTCGCCGCACACGCGGAACTCGAACTTCGGCCCGCCGTCGTCGCTGCGGTCGATGCCGAACACCTCGCAGATCACCCCGAACTCGAACGGGGCCACGTCCTCGATCACCACCACGGCGACGGTTTTCAGCATGGCGGAATTTTAGCGCAGGTCGTCAGATCTGCCACTGTTGGCAGGATCTGGCTGCGCGGACAGTTGGTGCCATGACGAACCTGATCCTCTTCCTCGCGGTCCTGGTCCTGCTCGGCTACCTCATCGAGCGCAACCACCGGCGGCAGCGGCCGCCGCGGATGAACGGCAGCACACCACACGAAAACCGCGACGTGGAACGAATAGCGGCCGATCTCCGTGGCGGGTCGCCGTCCGCGCCCGCGGCAGCCGAACGGCGGGTACCCCTGCCCCGCGCGGAGTGGCATCCTGTCGCTCGATGAAAGCGAAGTTGACCTCGCCGACCCCTGGTCGTCCGCCGGAGTTCACGTTCCGGTCGAACCGGACGGCTGGGATCGGCGGGTGATTCGATCCCTGCTCGCGGTCGCCCTGGTGGGCGCGCTGCTCCCCGCCGTGCCGGCCGAAGCCGCGGCCGCCAAGGTCACCGATCCGGTCCGCTACGCCGATCCGCTCATCGGTTCTGCCAACGGCGGCAACACCTATCCCGGCGCGGTGCGGCCGTTCGGCATGATCTCGTGGAGCCCCACCAACACCGCGGGGGACCAGACCAACGCGGCGGGCGCCAACGGGTACTCCTACGCCACGCCCCGCACCCGCGGCTTCGCGCTGACGCACGTCAACGGCGCCGGCTGCCACCCGGGCGCCGCCGGTGACGTGCCGATCCTGCCGTTCGCCGGTGCGGTCACGTCGTCGCCGACCGCCGACACCACGGACGCGGTGTACGCGAGCAACTTCAGCCACGACAACGAAAACGCGCAGCCCGGCCGATACACGGTCACGCTGGACTCCGGGGTGAAGGCCGACCTGTCCGTCACCACGCGTGCGGGTGTCGGCGAGTTCACCTTCCCCGCGGGCTCCCCGGCGAACCTGCTCTTCCGCGTGTCCAACTCGCTCAATGGCAGCGAGGACGCCGAGATCACCATCGACCCGGCCACCCGCACGGTCACCGGTTCCGTTCTCACGGGCGCGTTCTGCGGCCGCCGCGCCAACGGCGGCGATAACAACCGCAAGACCTACTACCGGCTGTACTTCGTCGCATCGTTCGACAAGGCGTTCTCCGGCACGGGCACGTGGGTGAACGACCAGCTGCAGCCCGGTTCGACCACCGCGCACGGCGGCGAGGGTTACCTCACCGGCGCCGCCCGCGCGGGCAAGGGCTCCGGCGGTTACGTCAGCTTCGACGCCACCGACGTGCAAATGAAGGTCGGCATCTCCTACACGAGCCTCGACGCGGCCCGCGGCAACCTCGCCGCCGAGGTGAAGCCCAGAGACACCGTCGCCTCCGTCGCGGCCGACGCGCGGCAGGAGTGGAACCGGCAGCTGCGCTCGATCGAGGTCGCCGGCGGCAGCGCCGACCAGCTCACCACCTTCTACACCGCGCTGTACCACTCGTTCCTGGAGCCGAACGTCGCCAGCGACGTCGGCGGCACGTACCTCGGCAGCGACCAGCAGGTGCACCGGCTCGCGCCGGGACAGCGGGCGCAGTACGGCAACTTCTCCGGCTGGGACGAGTACCGCGCGCACACGCAGCTGCTCGCGCTGCTGGAACCCGGGATCGCCGGGGACTTCGCGCAGTCGCTGTACAACCTGGCGCAGCAGAACGGCGGCGTGTGGGACCGCTGGATCCACGTCAACGGGCCGACGCACGTCATGACGGGCGACCCGTCCGCGCCCACGCTGGCCGGGTTCTACGCGATGGGCGTGCGCAACTTCGACGTCCGCGGCGCCTTCGACTCCCTGTACCGACAGGCGACCGTGCCGAACCCGGCCGGGCTGTCCGACGCCGGCTGTCCCGGGCAGTGCGAAGGCCAGCGACCGAACCTCGCGGAGTACCTGAAGCTCGGCTACGCACCGCAGGACGTCTGCCACTGCTGGGGTGGCGCGGCCGAGACGCTGGAGGACTCCGCGGCGGACTTCGCGCTCGCCGACTGGGCGCAGCGCCTGGGCAACCGCAAGGTCTACCGCGAGATGCTGCCGCGGGCGAGCTGGTGGCGGAACACGTTCAACCCGTCTGCCGGGCCGGAGGGTGGCTACCAGCAGGCCCGCGACTCCGACGGCACGTGGGTGTGGCCGTTCTCCTCGACCTCCGACCTCGGGTTCGCGCAGGGCACGAGCGCGACCTACACCTGGATGGTCCAGCACGACGTGTCCGGTCTCGCCGCGGCCATGGGTGGGAAAGACGTTGCGGCACAACGACTTGACGCGTTCTTCCACCGCCCCGACGGTTCCTGGGCCACCGGCGGCGACGGCTTCCGCTACGACCCGACCAACGAGCCCGGCATCCACACGCCGTGGCTGTACAACGCGCTCGGGCAGCCGTGGAAGACGCAGGAGACGGTCCGCGCGATGGCGTCTCTGGTGTACAAGACCGGTCCCGGCGGGCTGCCCGGCAACGACGACCTGGGCACGATGTCCGCGTGGTACGTCTTCGCCGCGCTCGGCCTGTACCCGCAGACGCCGAGCCGCGCGGAAATGTTGTTGTCCAGCCCGATGTTCCCGAAGGCGTGGGTCAAGCGCGACGGCGGCGGCCCGACGATCACCATCAACGCCCCCGGCGCTTCCGCGTCGAACATCTACGTGCAGAACGTGCGGCTCGACGGGCGTGCCCACGCGGAGTCGTGGCTGCCGGAGTCGGTCGTGAACTCCGGCGGCGAGGTCACGTTCACGCTGGGCTCGACGCCGAGCACGTGGGGCACGCCGCCGGTGGATCACGTCCAGCCCGCACCCGCGGTGCCGAACCTGCCCGCCGCCTGCACCCCGGCGGGTGCCGACTGCCTGCAGAACCCGCAGTACGACATCGACGGCATCGCGACGGCGGACGCCAAGGCGCAGGGCAACCTCGACGGCAAGGGCTGGAGCTTCCCGGCCGAGCAGCTGCCCCCGTCGGGTGTGCAAACGCTTGCGTCGGTGCCGTACCTGGTTCCGCCGACCACGGGCACGGCGGGGAACTTCTCCAGCCTGCGTGGCCAACGCGACTACGTCACGCCGGGGAAGTACCGGTCCGTCGAGCTGCTGGCGACCGCGGTCAACGGCGACCAGCAGACCGACGTGACCTTCACCTACAGCGACGGCACCACGAGCACGGCGCACCTCGCGATCACCGACTGGGCGGCCACGGCCGCCCACTTCGGTGAGGAGACCGCCCTGACGGCTTCGACGCGTTACAACGTCAACGGCACCGCGGACGGCCGCACCGTGCGGATCTGGCACGTCAGCCTGCCGGCCGACCCCACCCGCACCCTCACGTCGTTCACCACCACCGCCGTACCGAACCTGAAGGTCTTCGCGCTCACGACGCGCGGCTGACGCGTTCGCGGTTCACAGCCGCCGCACCCGTGGTACCTAGAATGGCCGTCCAGGACCTCGGGACCGGAGGGAACGTGACCGCCGAAGGCGAGCTGATCGCAGGACGGTACCGGCTGGTGTCCCGGATCGGCCGCGGCTCGATGGGCGTGGTCTGGCAGGCGCGGGACGAGCGCCTGGGCCGGACCGTCGCCGTGAAGCAGCTCGTGCTCGACGAGACCGCGGGCGAGGAAGCGGCCCAGCAGGCGGTCCGGCGCGCGATCAGGGAAGGGCGCGTCGCCGCCAAACTGAAGCATCCGCACGCCATCACGGTGCACGACGTGGTCGAGCACGACGGCAAGCCGTGCCTGATCCTGGAGTTCCTGCCGTCGCAGAGCCTCGCCGCGCTCACGGCCGAGCGGGGACCGCTGCCGCCGGCGTACGTCGCGGGGATCGGCAGCCAGGTGGCGTCGGCGCTGGCCGCGGCGCACGTCGAGGGCATCGTGCACCGGGACGTGACGCCCGGCAACGTGCTCATCGCGGCCGACGGGACGGCGAAGCTCGCCGACTTCGGCATTTCCCGCGCGCTCGGCGAGGGAACCGTGACGGACGGCGGGGTGATCGCGGGAACGCCCGCGTTCCTGGCACCGGAGGTGGCGGGCGGGGAAGAAGCGTCCTTCGCGTCCGACGTCTTCTCGCTCGGCGCCACGTTGTACGCGGCGGTCGAAGGGGCGCCGCCGTTCGGGCGGGACGAGAACCCGTACGCGCTGTTGCAGCGGGTCGCGCGGGGTGAGGTCGTGCCGCCGCGTCAGGCGGGGCCGCTGACCGAGGTGCTGACGCGGATGCTGCGGCCGGAGCCGCTCGAACGGCCGCGGATGGCGGAGGTGCAGGAGGCGCTGGACGCGGTGGCGCAGGGCAGGCCGGTGCCGCCGCCACGGGAGCCGACGTTGCTGCTGCCCGCCCGCCGGAAACCGCCGCGCCGCCTGGTTTTCGCCGGAGTGGGGGCGGTGGCGTTGCTGGCGGTCGGGGTGCTCATCGGCAGCCTGGTGCACGGCGGCGCGGACACTCCGTCGACCGCCGCGCCGGTGTCCAGCCCTTCAGCGACGACCTCCAGCAGCGCCCCGGCCCCGGAACCGGAGTGCGTGGCGGACTACCGGATCGTCAACTCCTGGCCGAACGGCTACCAGGTCGAGGTCACCGTGCGCGACAACGAAGGACGGGGCCTGACTGGCTGGACCGTCCGCTGGCAGTTGCGCGCCGGAGACGCGATCAACGGCCTCTGGAACGGCACCCTCGCCCGGAACGGCGCCGCGGTGACGGTGACGAACGCGAGCTACAACGCCGTGATCGCCCCCGGCGGCACGACGTCGTTCGGCTTCACCGCGGCCACCACGGGAAGCGACCCGGTGCAGCCCGCGGTCACCTGCAGCCCTTAGGCCGCGTGGCCGCCGTCCACGGTGACGATCGTTCCGGTGGTGTAGGCGGAACGGTCCGAAGCGAGAAACGCGATCAGGTCCGCGATCTCCCGTGGCTTCGCGGGACGCCCGAGCGGGAACGCCGACATCAGCTCCCGGTAGCGGTTCTCGTCGCCGAACTCGGTGCGGGCCCTGGACTTCATGAGCTTGACGATGCGTTCGGTCTCCACCGGCCCGGGGTTCACGCCGACGACGCGGACGCCCTCGTGCAGGCTGCGGCCGCCGAGCGCGCGGGTGAAGGCCATCAACGCCGCGTTCCCGCTGCTGCCCGCGATGTAGCCGCCGTCGAACCGCTCACCGGCCGCACCGATGTTGTTGACGATCACGCCCTGCCCGCGTTCCTTCATGCGCGCGTAGACGAGCCGGGTGAGGTCGATGTAGCCGAACACCTTCAGTTCCCAGGCGTGGCGCCAGGTTCCCTCGTCGACGTCCGCCAGCCGCCCGCCGGGGATGTCACCCGCGTTGTTGACCAGGATGTCCGGCTCAGGCACGGCGTCGGCCAGGCCGTGCAGGTCGTCGGAGTCGCGCAGGTCCACCACGTGCACGTGGACCGCCACGCCGTGGGCCGCGCGCAGGCGCTCGGCCAACGCGTCCAATGTGGATCCACTGCGGGCGGCCAGATGCAGTGTGCACCCTTCCTCGGCGAGCACTTCGGCGGTCGCCGCGCCGATGCCCTGCGAGGCGCCGGTGACGAGCGCACGCTTGTCGCGGAGGTGGAGGTCCATGGGGAGTGCCCTTCGCCGGTGGAGATCGTTTGCGCCACCAGTCTCACCCGGGAACCGGCGGCTCGGCACGACGACCCCCGTCGTGCCGAGCCGGGACCGGAAATTCCGCCCGACGACGCCCGGTTACTCGGGCACCAGCCACAGCACCCCGGCCGGGGGCAGCTGGAGCACCGCGGACGCCGGCATCCCGTGCCAGGGCTCGGCCACCGCCTCCACCACGCCGAGGTTCCCCACGCCCGAACCGCCGTAGCCGGTCGCGTCCGTGTTGACCGCCTCGCGCCAGCGGCCCGCCACCGGCAGGCCGATCCGGTAGTTGTGATGCGGCCCGCCGGCGAAGTTGGCCACGCACGCCAGCCGCGAACCGTCCTCGCCGATGCGCAGGAAGCTCACCACGTTGTTGTTCGCGTCGTTCGCGTCGATCCACTGGAAACCCTCGGGCCGGGAATCCGCGCTGTACAACGCCGGAGACGCCTTGTACACCCGGTTCAGGTCCGCCATCAGCCGGCGCACGCCGGCGTGCAGCGGCTGCTCCAGCAGGTGCCAGTCCAGCGAACGCTCCTCCGACCACTCCTGCTCCTGCGCGAACTCCCCGCCCATGAACAGCAGCTGCTTGCCAGGGTGCGCCCACATGAACGCCAGCAACGACCGCACCCCGGCGGCCTTGTTCCAGTCGTCACCCGGCATCCGCGCCCACAGCGAACCCTTGCCGTGCACCACTTCGTCGTGCGACAGGGGCAGCACGAAGTTCTCGCTCCACGCGTACACCAGCGAGAACGTCATCTCGTTGTGGTGGTACATCCGGTGCACCGGGTCGTGCGCCAGGTAGTGCAGCGTGTCGTGCATCCAGCCCATGTTCCACTTGAAGCCGAAGCCCAGCCCGCCGAGGTGGGTCGGGCGGGAGACCCCGGGCCACGCCGTGGACTCCTCGGCCACCATCAGGACACCCGGGTGTCGCTTGTAGACGGTCGCGTTCAGCTCCTGCAGGAACCGCACCGCGTCGAGGTTCTCGCGGCCGCCGTACTCGTTGGGCACCCACTGGCCGTCGGGCCGCGAGTAGTCCAGGTACAGCATCGACGCCACCGCGTCCACGCGCAGCCCGTCCAGGTGGAACTCCTCCAGCCAGTACAGCGCGTTGGCCACCAGGAAGTTCCGCACCTCGTTGCGCCCGAAGTCGAACACGTACGTGCCCCAGTCCGGCTGCTCGCCGCGCCGCGGGTCCGCGTGCTCGTACAACGGCGTCCCGTCGAACCGGGCCAGCGCCCAGCTGTCCTTCGGGAAGTGCGCGGGCACCCAGTCCACCAGCACGCCGATGCCGCGCTCGTGCAGGCGGTCCACGAAGTACCGGAAGTCGTCCGGCGAACCGAACCGCGACGTCGGCGCGTAGTACGACGTCACCTGGTAGCCCCACGAACCGCCGAACGGGTGCTCGGCGACCGGCAGCAGCTCGACGTGCGTGAAGCCCGTCTCCTCCAGGTAGTCCGCCAGCTCGTCGGCCAGCTCCCGGTAGCCCAGCCCCGGCCGCCACGAGCCGAGGTGCACCTCGTAGATGCTCATCGGCGCATTGACCCAGTTGGTGGCGGCGCGCTGCGCGAGCCACGCGTCGTCGCCCCACTCGTACGACGACTCGGTGACCACCGACGCCGTCTTGGGTGGCCGTTCCGTCGCGAACGCCAGCGGGTCGGCCTTCTCGTGCCAGTGCCCGTCCGCGCCGAGGATCCGGTACTTGTAGACGGTCCCCGCGTCGAGCCCGGGAATGAAGATCTCCCACACGCCCGAGGAGCCGAGCGAGCGCATCATGTGCGACCGCCCGTCCCAGCCGTTGAAGTCGCCGATCACGCGCACGCCCCGCGCCGTCGGCGCCCAGACCGCGAACGACACGCCACGCACGACGCCGTGCGGCGTGTCGTACCGGCGCACGTGCGCGCCCAGCACGTCCCACAGCCGCTCGTGCCTGCCCTCGCCGATCAGGTGCCGGTCCAGCTCACCGACCGTCGGCAGCCACCGGTACGGGTCGTCGACCTCCACGACGTGCCCGTCGAAGTCCACTTCGAGCCGGTAGTCGCCGGGGTTCTCGGGCACCGTGCCGGAGAACAGGCCGTCCACCACGCGCGTCAGCTCGAACTTGTGGTCTGCGGCCACCACGGTGACAGACCGGGCGTGCGGCTGGAAGGCGCGGACCACCACCTGGTCGGAGACGGTGTGCACGCCGAGCACCGAGTGCGGATCGTGGTGCGACCCGTCCAGCAGCCGGTCGATGTCCGCTGGGGCCGGGGCGCCGTCGGGCAGTTCGGTCACGGGTTGCTCGCCTCCTCGGCGATCCGGGCGATCGACGCGAGCGGCACGCCGAGCCACTCCGGCCGGTTCGCGTGTTCGTAGGCGACCTCGTAGACCGCCTTGTCCAGTTCCAGTGCCCGCAGCAGGTGCACCTGCGAGCGGGGGTCTCCGATGGACTCCGGCGCGGCCTTGGCGTACCCGTCGCAGAACGCGTCCCGGTTGCGCCTCGACCACTCCAGTGCCCGTTCGGTGAGCTTCGGGTCTTCCGGCTGCCCGATCAGCATCTGGTGCGCCGCGTAGTCGAACGAGCGCAACATGCCCGCCACGTCTCGCAGCGGCGAGCGCAGCGCGGACCGCTCGGCGAGCGGCGCCGCCGGTTCGCCCTCGAAGTCCAGCAGCAGCCAGCCGGTGACCGTCCGCAGGACCTGCCCCAGGTGAAGGTCGCCGTGGATGTACTGCATGGGGACCGGACCGGAGAGCTCGCGCAGCTTCTCGAACGCCGCCCGCAGCGCGGGCGCGTACTCGGCGAGCTCCGGCACGACCTGCGCCACCGAGTCGAGCCGCGCCTGCATGATCTTCACGACCTCGTCGAGGTGCTCGGCCTCGGCCACCTGCTCGCCGAGCGCCCGCCGCAGGTCGTTGTGCACCTTCGCGACGGCCTGGCCGAGCCGCTGGGACTCGCCCGCGAAGTCGCCGCCCACCTGGTCCGGCGGCAGCTCCGGGTCGGCCATCAGATCGCGCACGCTCGTGGTGGCCATGGCCCAGCCGTCCACCGCGTCGGTGATGAACTGCTGCAGCATCCCGACCGTGGCCGGCTCGCCGTACAGGTCGCCGGTGATGCTGCCCAGCAGCGGCGCGATGTGCTCGCACCCCTGCTCCTGCAGCGCGCGGTGCAGCAGCAGGTCCGGGTTCTCACCCGGCGACAGCTTGCGGAACAGCTTGAGGATGTAGGAGTTGCCGTAGACGAGCGAGGTGTTGCTCTGCTCGGAGGTGATGGGACGGCCACGCAGGCCGCCCTTCACCTCGGCGCCCGGCTCGTGCCGGAACTTCAGCGAGCCGACGTCCGCGCCCTCCGCGATGAGGTCCAGCAGCCGGCCGGTGACGTCGGCGTCGCCGGTGGCCTCGTAACAGGGGCGGCCGCGCTCGGTGCCGATCCAGCTGGATCCCAGGTACTCCGGGAGCTGGTCCCGGCTGGCGACCACCAGCTGGTAGGGCGCCATGCGGTCGCCCTGGTACACCTCGACGATCATGTGCAGCAGCAGCGGGTCGCCCTCCTGCAGCACCGTCGTGCCCAGCGGCCGGACCGAGGTGATCGGCCGGTCCTTCCCACCGAACCACCGTTGGGTGGGCAGCCATTTCGGAAGTTCGCTCACCAGGGGGTCGATCAGTTCAGCCGGGTCGCTCACCGTCAGTCACCTCGCCTCGCCTTCGCGTCCTCGTCCAGCAGCTGGAACCAGTAGAACCCGTGGCCGGGCAGGGTGAGCAGGTACGGCAGCTCCCCGATGTCGGGGAACAGCACGCCTCCGGTGAGCTCCATCGGCGTGCAGCCCTCGTGCTCGGCCAGGTTCAGCTCCACCGGCTGCGGGAACCGGGACAGGTTGTTCACGCACAGGACCACGTCCTGCCGTCCGTCGGGCCTCGTCCACGTGCGCTTGTACGCCAGCACGCTCGGGTTGGACCCGCCGAGCTCGACGAACTCGCCCTCGGCGAACGCGTGGTGCTGCTTGCGCACCTCGATCATCCGCCGGGTCCAGTTGAGCAGCGAGGAAGCGCTGTCGCGTTGCGCCTCCACGTTGATGGCCTGGTAGCCGTAGATGGGGTCCATGATGACCGGCAGGTAGATCCGGCCCGGGTCGCACGAGGAGAAGCCCGCGTTCCGGTCCGGGGTCCACTGCATGGGTGTGCGCACCGCGTCGCGGTCACCCAGCCAGATGTTGTCGCCCATGCCGATCTCGTCACCGTAGTACAGGACGGGCGAGCCCGGGAGGGACAGCAGCATGGCCGTGAACAGTTCGAGCTGGTTCCGGTCGTTCTCCAGCAGCGGGGCCAGGCGCCGGCGGATGCCGATGTTGGCCTTCATCCGCGGGTCCTTGGCGTACTCCGAGTACATGTAGTCGCGCTCTTCGTCGCTGACCATTTCGAGCGTCAGCTCGTCGTGGTTGCGCAGGAAGATGCCCCACTGGCTGTTGTCGGGGATCTTCGGGGTCTGGGCGAGGATCTCGGAGATCGGGAAGCGGGACTCCCGGCGCACCGCCATGAAGATGCGTGGCATCAGCGGGAAGTGGAACGCCATGTGGCACTCGTCGCCGCCGGTGGCCGGGTCGCCGAAGTACTCCACGACGTCGGAGGGCCACTGGTTCGCCTCGGCCAGCAGCACGCGGCCCGGGTACTCGTCGTCGACCACCTTGCGGCAGCGTTTGAGGAACTCGTGCGTGCGCGGCAGGTTCTCGCAGTTGGTGCCCTCCTGCTCGAACAGGTACGGCACGGCGTCCAGGCGGAATCCGTCGATGCCCAGGTTCAGCCAGAACCGCAGGACGTCGATCATCGCCTCCTGCACGGCGGGGTTCTCGTAGTTGAGGTCGGGCTGGTGGCTGAAGAACCGGTGCCAGTAGAACTGGCCGCGCACCGGGTCGTAGGTCCAGTTGGAGGTCTCGGTGTCGACGAAGATGATGCGGGCGTCGGCGTAGCGGGAGTCGTCGTCGCTCCACACGTAGAAGTCGCCGTACGGCCCGTCGGGATCGGTGCGGGACTGCTGGAACCACGGGTGCATGTCCGAGGTGTGGTTGAGCACCAGGTCGGTGATCACCCTGATGCCCCGCTTGTGCGCCTCGTCCAGCAGGTAGACGAAGTCCTCCACGGTGCCGAACTCGGGCAGCACCGCGCGGAAGTCGGAGATGTCGTAGCCGCCGTCGCGCAGCGGCGAGGCGTAGAACGGGGGCAGCCACAGGCAGTCCACCCCGAGCCATTCGAGGTAGTCCAGCCGCCCGGCCAGGCCCCGCAGGTCGCCGGTGCCGTCACCGTTGGAGTCGGTGAAGGCGCGCACCAGCACCTCGTAGAAGACGGCGCCCTTGTACCACATGGGGTTGCTGGGAGCCTGTTTCGCCGACTGGAAGTCGTCGGCCTGGGGTTCGACCAGCATGCCTTCTTCGGTCATCGCCTCACCGGTATGAGGCACCCCGTCCAGCCCGAGTGCCGCGTCGGGCCGGGGTTCTTCAACCATCACTCCACCTCGTCCCGACTGTTGTTGCTGTGGTGCGTTGCTCGCCGGTGTGAGGGCTCGCTTCGATGCAGCCCGAGTGCCGCGTCGGGCCGGGGTTCTTCAACCATCACTCCACCTCGTCCCACCTGAAATCCGGGTACGTCCCCGCCACCCCCGTGCGCCTCGCCGGCACGGGGGTGCCCTCCTGCTCGTTCCGTGTCAGCCGGCCAGTCGTCGTTGCAGGCTCACCACGTGCGCGACCGCCCGCCAGGGTTCGAGCCGCACGTAGTTGGCCTGGCCCCAGTCCCAGGTCTCACCGGTGACCTCGTCGTGCGCGATCAGCCGGTCGTACCAGTCGAAACCGAGCGCGGGCAGGTCGAGCCACAACGTGCCCTCCTCGGCTCCGAAGGGGTTCAGCGTCGCCACGACGACGACCGTGTCGCCGGTGGCGGGGTCCTGCTTGGAGTAGGCGATCAGTCCGCCGTTGTCGATGTGGTGGAACTTCAGGGTGCGCATCTGCTGCAGCGCGGGGTGCGCGCGCCGGACGGCGTTGAGCTTGGTCAGCCACGGTTCGAGCGACCGGCCCTCGGCCAGCGCCTTGGCGAAGTCGCGCGGGCGCAGCTCGTACTTCTCGGAGTTGAGGTACTCCTCGCTGCCCTCGCGCACGGGCTGGCACTCGTACAGCTCGTAACCGGAGTACACGCCCCACGACGGGGACAGCGTCGCGGCGAGCGCGGCCCGCAGGGCGAACATGCCCGGCCCGCCCCGCTGCAGCGACTCGTGGAGGATGTCCGGGGTGTTGACGAACAGGTTGGGCCGCCCCTGGTCCCAGTGCTCGACCAGGTCCTCCCCGAACTCGACGAGCTCCTCCTTGCTGGTCCGCCAGGTGAAGTACGTGTAGCTCTGGGTGAAACCGAGCTTCGCCAGGCCCCACAGCCGCGCCGGGCGCGTGAACGCCTCCGACAGGAACAGCACGTCGGGGTGCGCGTCCTTGACGGTGGCGATCAGCCAGGCCCAGAAGTCCGGCGGCTTGGTGTGCGGGTTGTCGACCCGGAAGATCCGCACCCCGTGCCCGACCCAGTGGAGCACGACGCGCAGCACCTCGTTGTAGATGGCCTGCGGGTCGTTGTCGAAGTTGATCGGGTAGATGTCCTGGTACTTCTTCGGCGGGTTCTCCGCGTACGCGATGGTGCCGTCGGGGCGCGTGGTGAAGAACTCCGGGTGCTTGAGCACCCACGGGTGGTCGGGCGCGGCCTGCAGCGCCAGGTCGATCGCCACCTCCAGGCCCAGCTCCTCCGCGCGCGCCACGAACGCGTCGAAGTCCTCCAGCGTGCCCAGGTCGGGGTGGACCGCGTCGTGCCCGCCCTCGTCGGAGCCGATGGCCCAGGGCGAGCCGACGTCGTTCTCGTCCGCGACGACGGAGTTGTTGCGCCCCTTGCGGTTCACGCGGCCGATGGGGTGGATCGGCGGCAGGTAGACGACGTCGAAGCCCATCCGGGCGACGCGGTCGAGCTCCTTGGTGGCGGTGGCGAACGTGCCGTGCACCGGCTTGCCCTCGGCGTCCCAGCCGCCCGTGGAGCGCGGGAAGAACTCGTACCAGGACCCGTAGGCGGCGCGCTCCCGGTCGACCCAGATCTTGAACGGCTTGCCCTTGGTGACCAGCTCGCGCACCGGGTACTCGTGCATGACGCGCTCGACGTCGTTCGACAGCGCGGGCCCGATCCGCTCGGCGAGCAGCCGCACCGAATCACGCAGCGCGGCCGAAGCGCTGGCCAGCAACGCCCGTTCGCGGCGGCGGTCCGGACGGCGGGACACGCGGTCGAGCAGCTGCGCGCCGATCTCCAGGTCGTTGGCCAGCTCGTCGGCACCCTGCCCGGCGGCGACCTTCACCTTCACGTTGTGCCGCCACGTGGACCACGGGTCACTCCACGCGTCCACGCGGAACGTCCACATGCCTTCGCAGTCGGGCACGATCACGGCGCCGTAGCGGTCGAGTCCCGTGCCCTGCTCGGTCATCCGCGTCCGCCGCGCGACCCGGTCGTTCGGGCCTCGCCATGTGACTGTGGCGGCGAGGGCGTCGTGCCCCTCCCGCCAGACGGTCGCCGAAACCGGGACGTGCTCACCGACGACGGCCTTGGCCGGGTACTGGCCACAGCTCACCGCCGGGGTCACGTCGTCGATGCCGAGCCGGCCGGTCATCGGCAGCGCCCCTTCCCTTGATGTGCGTGTGTGATGCGCGGAAGCCGCAGCCTGTGGGTGAAGATTTTCAAGACCGGGAACAGGTCCTCGGCAGGTGGTACCCGGCTGCGGACAAGCGCAAACCTATCGGTTGCCACTTTGGGACGCCGGGCGACTCCTGTCCAGTGCCCGCGCCGACTGGTAACCCAGGCGTCACCGGCGCGGTGCGCGCAACAGCAGCAGGGACCGCGAGGTGAGGGTGAGGGTGTCGCCGGGCTTGAGCGGCTCGACGCGCGCCGGGTCGCCGTCGGGGCAGCTGGTGTCGAGCGTCGGCTTGAACGACGGCCCGTACTCCTCCGCGGGCAGCGTGATCTCCACCGGTTCGTCGCCGGAATGCAGCCACAGCAACCAGGAGTGGTCCGGGATCAGCTCGCCCGCCCGGGTGCGGGACTGGCTGTTGGAACCGTCGATCCACATGCCGAGCGTCCGGCGGTCGTCGTCGAACCAGTCCTTCTCGGTCATCTCCGTCCCGTCGGGACGCAGCCAGATCAGGTCCGGTTTGCCCGTGGGCGTCTTGCGGCCCTCGAAGAACTGCGGCTGGCGCAGCGCCGGGCTGTCCGCACGCAGGTGGATCACGCGGCGGGCGAACGCGAGCATCGCCTCGGCGTCCTCGCCGCCCGCCCAGTCGAGCCAGGACGTCTCGTCGTCGAGGCAGTAGGCGTTGTTGTTGCCGTGCTGGGTGCGCCACAGGTCGTCGCCCGCGACGATCATCGGGGTGCCGGTGGACAGCAGGAGCGTGGCGAGGATGTTGCGGGCCTGGCGGGCACGCAGCGCGGTGATGTCCGGGTCGTCCGTCGGGCCCTCGACGCCGTGGTTCCAGGAGCGGTTGTCGTTGCTGCCGTCCCGGTTGTCCTCGCCGTTGGCCTCGTTGTGCTTGCCGTTGTACGACACCAGGTCCCGCAGCGTGAAACCGTCGTGGGCGGTGACGAAGTTGATCGACTGCCACGGGCGGCGCAGGTTGTGGTCGTAGAGGTCGGACGAGCCGGACAGCCGGAACGCGAGGTCGTCGACCCGGACCGCGCCGCGCCAGAAGTCGCGCACGGTGTCGCGGTAGCGGCCGTTCCACTCGGCCCACTGCGCGCCGAAGTCGCCGACGCGGTAGCCCTCGCCCGTGACGTCCCACGGTTCGGCGATCAGCTTGCAGCGCGACAGGACCGGGTCGGTGGTGATGGCCGTGAGCATCGCCGAGTCGCGGTCGAACGCGCCGCCGTGCGGGCGGCCGAGCGTGCTGGCGAGGTCGAAGCGGAAGCCGTCGACACCCATCTCGGTGGCCCAGTAGCGCAGCGAGTCGGTGACCAGCCTGATCACGGTGGGGGAGCCGGCTTCGAGGGTGTTGCCGCAGCCGGTGAGGTCGAAGCCGCCGCCGCGGGGGCCGTGCAGGTAGTAGGCGGGCGCGTCGAGGCCGCGGAAACTCAGGGTGGGGCCTTCGAAGCCGCCTTCGCACGTGTGGTTGAAGACGACGTCCATGATCACCTCGATGTTCACCGCGTGCAGCGCGGCGACCATGGTGCGGAACTCCTCGACCTCGCGGCCCGGTTCGCTCGCGTACCCGGCGTGCGGGGCGAAGTAGCCGAGCGGGGAGTAGCCCCAGTAGTTGCGGCGGCCGGTGCGCACGAGGTACGGCTCCTCGGTGAACCAGTGCACGGGCAGCAGTTCGACGGCGGTGACGCCGAGGCGCACCAGGTGCTCGATCACCACCGGGTGCGCGATGCCGAGGTACGTGCCGCGCAGGTGCTCCGGGACGAACGGGTGCTGTTGCGTGTAGCCCTTGACGTGCAGCTCGTAGATCACCGACTCCTCGAACGGCACCTCCGGCTTGACGCCGGTGTCGGGCCCGCCGTGCGAGCCGACGACCGACAGCGGGACGCTGCCGAGCGAGTCCACTTTGGAGATTTTGCCGTGCATCGGGTCGCCGACGTACCCGAGCGCGGCGTCGAGGTCGGTGAGCGCGCCGGTGATGTGCGTGGCGTACGGGTCGACGAGGAGCTTCGCGGGGTTGCAGCGCAGCCCGCGCTGCGGCGCGTACGGGCCGTGGACGCGGTAGCCGTACTTCTGGCCGGAGGTGACGCCGGGGACCAGGCCGTGCCACACGCCGAAGGTGCGCTCGGTCAGCTCCACGCGGCGCTCGGAGCCGTCGTCGGAGATCAGGCACACCTCCACCGCCTCCGCGACGTTCGAGGTCACGGCGAAGCGGACGCCACCCCCTTCGGGGTGCGCGCCCAGCGGGAAGGGGCGGCCGGCGAGGACTGCGGTGTCGGCTGCTGACGGTGGGATGGCCATCTTCCGATCTTCCCAGCCTCCCCCGACATTTCGCACATCCGCAGCTCAGGAGTTATTTTTGGAGATGCTCAATCGAGCAGCTCCACCAGCGCGAAGGACTCCGGGGGCAGCGTCGCCGTCGCGCCCGTCGCCGTCGCCTCGCCCCACGACAGCAGTACCTGCGCGGCCTCGCCGTCCAACGGGATGGTCACCGGTTCCGGGCCGAGGTTGCACGCCAGCCGCAGGGAGCCGCGGTACAGCAGCAGCCACGAGCCCTCCGCGCGGACCTCCAGGCGGTCCAGGTGCGGGTCCGCCAGCGCCGGCCACTCCCGCCGCAGCCGGATCAGCGACCGGTACAGCTCCAGCACCTCCCGGTGCCCCGGCTCGGCCACCTCCACCCAGCGCAGCCGCGACCGCTCCACCGTCGCCGGGTCGATCGGGTCCGGCACCTCCGACTCGCCCCACCCGTGCCGCGAGAACTCCCGCCGCCGGCCCGTCCGCACCGCCTCCGCCAGCTCGGGATCGGGGAACGACGCGAAGAACTGCCACGGCGTGCTCGCCGCCCACTCCTCGCCCATGAAGATCATCGGCGTGTACGGCGAGCAGAACACGATCGCCGCCCCGCACGCGAGCAGGCCGGGGGACACCGTCGCCGACAGGCGGTCGCCCGTCGCGCGGTTGCCGATCTGGTCGTGGTTCTGCAGGTACGCCAGGAACCGGTGCCCCGGCACCGTCCGCGTGTCCACCGGCCGCCCGTGCGTGCGGCCGCGGAAGGACGACCACGTGCCGGCGTGGAAGAAGACCTCCTTGAGCGTCCGGGCCAGCGCGCCCGGCGCCGCGAAGTCCGCGTAGTACCCGCTCGTCTCGCCCGACAACGCCACGTGCAGCGCGTGGTGCAGGTCGTCCGACCACTGCGCGTGCAGCCCGTACCCGTGGGCCTCCCGCGACAGCACCAGCTTCGGGTCGTTGAGGTCCGACTCGGCGATCAGCGTCAGCGGACGGCACACGGCGGCGGAAAGCGCTTCCACCTCCCGTGCCAGCTCCTCCAGCAGGTGCGTGGCCCGGCGGTCGCTCAACGCGTGCACCGCGTCCAGCCGCAGCGCGTCGACGTGGAAGTCCCGCAGCCAGCCCAGCGCGTTGTCGATCACGTACCGGCGGACCTCGTCGGAGCCCTCGCCGTCCAGGTTGAGCCCCGGGCCCCAGTCGTTCTGCCCCGCGAAGTACGGCCCGAACCGGTCGAGGTACGCGCCCGACGGGCCCAGGTGGTTGTAGACCACGTCGAGCACCACGGCCAGCCCGCGCGCGTGGCAGGCGTCGACGAACCGCTTGAACCCGTCGGGCCCGCCGTACGGCTCGTGCACCGCGCCCCACAGCACCCCGTCGTAACCCCAGCCCGCGGTGCCGTCGAACGAGTTCACCGGCAGCACCTCGACGAACGTGATCCCGAGGTCGACGAGGTGGTCGAGGCGCTCGATCGCCGAGTCGAACGTGCCGCCCTCGGTGAACGTGCCGACGTGCAGCTCGTACAGCACCCCGCCCGGCAGGGCCCGGCCCGTCCACGACTGGTCGGTCCAGGAGAACGCGCCGTGGTCGTACACCCGCGAAGGCCCGTGCACGCCCTCGGGCTGCCACCGCGAACGCGGATCCGGCAACGGCTCCTCGTCCTCGCCCAGCAGGAACGCGTAGTCCGTGCCCGTCGCGTCGGAGTACCACCAGTCGCCGTCGCGCAGGGTCATGTCGTGGTCGGCGCCGTCGACCCGCACCCGGACACGGTCCTGCCCCGGCGCCCACACCGTGAAAGCCATCAATCTCCTCGCACCAGCAGTGCCACGGGATACCGCGACAGCAGACGGGACAACTCCCCGGCCGCGGAGGTACCCGTGAAGACGTCGGTCCACTCGCCCGGCGGCAACGGCAGCACGGTGTTCCGCCAGCCACCGCCGTTCGCGAGCCCGACCGGCAGCCGCGTCGCGACGACGACCAGCCCGTTGCGCTCGAACGCGAGCGCGTGCTCGGCCGCGGGACCTTCGGCGTGCAGCCGCTTGTAGCCGCGGAACAGCTCGGGGTGGTCACGACGCAGGGTCAGCGTCCGGTGCACGACGAGCAGCTTCGCCGCGCCCGTGTCGTCGACCTCCGGCAGCTCGCCCGCCTCGATCCGGTCGAGGATCTGCCGGCGCACGCCGTAGTCCACCGGCCGCCGGTTGTCCGGGTCGACCAGCGACAGGTCCCACAGCTCGGTGCCCTGGTACACGTCGGGCACCCCGGGCGCGGTGAGCTGGACCAGCTTCTGGCCCAGCGCGTTCGACCAGCCCGGCCCCTTGATCCGCTCGACGAACTCCTCGACGCCCAGCTCCGTAGCGCCGAGCACGCGGTCCGGCCACTCGGCGACCTCCTGCTCGAACGCCTCGTCGTGGTCGGTCCAGGTGGTGCGGATCTTGGCTTCCTTGGCGGCCTTGTCGAGGTAGCCGCGCAGCCGGTCGGCCGAAATCGGCCAAGCGCCGACGAGTGTCTGCCACGCCAGCAGGTTCAGCGACGGCTCGTCGATGCCGTGCGTCGCCGTCCACCGCTCCACCGCGTCGGCGAACTCGTCCGGTATTTCCGACAGCACGGCCAGGCGTGCCCGCACGTCCTCGGACCGCTTGGTGTCGTGGGTGGTCAGCGTGGTCATCGCCGTCGGCCAGCCCGCCTCACGGGCCGCGGCCGACTCGTGGAACTCCGCGACGCTCGTGCCGAAGTCCGCGGGCGAGCCGCCGACCTCGTTGAGCGCCGCGAAGCGGGTGTAGCGGTAGAACGTGGTGTCCTCGGTGCCCTTCGCGACGACCATGCCGGAGGTCTGCTGAATGCGCGTGGCCAGCTCCCCGTGCGGCTCGGCCCGCACGCGCCGGTCGATTTCGTCCACAGTGGACGCCAGTTCGGGCCGCTTTTCCTTGGCCCGCTGGACGGCCTGCGCCCAGTGCGGCTCGCCCTCGGGCAGGTACGACCGGTACACCGGGAACGCGATCATCAGCTCGGCCACGGCGGCGGGCGCGTCCGGCGCACCCACCAGCGCCCCGATCCGGCGCATCTCCGCGACCAGGATCGAGTCCGTGACCAGCCGGCGGGCCTCCTCCTCGACCGCCGCGTAGTCCGGCGAACCGGCCAGCAGCGAGAACCGCGGTGCGCCCGCCGGATCGACGAACAGGCCGGAGATCTCCCGCAATGCGTCGTAGCCGGTGGTGCCGTCGACAGGCCAGCTCTGCGGCAGGTCCTCGCCCGGATGCAGGATCTTCTCCACCACGAGCCACGCCCCGGGCGCGCCCTCGCGCAGCCGTCGCATGTACCCGCCCGGGTCGGCGAGGCCGTCCGGGTGGTCCACGCGCAGGCCGGTGACCTCGCCGTCGGCGACCCAGCGCAGCACCTCGCCGTGCGTGTCGGCGAACACCTCCGGCACCTCGACGCGCACCGCGGCGAGCGTGGTGATGTCGAAGAACCGGCGGTAGTTCAGCTCCGCGTTGCCGCGCCGCCAGCCGACCAGCTCGTAGTGCTGCCGCGCGTGCACCTCCTGCGGCGAGCCGCCCTCGGTACCGGGCGCGATCGGGAAGCGGTGGTCGTAGTAGACCAGCTCGTGGCCGTCGGGGGAGTCCTCGACCTTGAGCTCCGCGACGGCGTCGTCGTCGCCCAGCACCGGCAGCAGGATCCGGCCGCGGCTCCAGTCGATGTCGAAGTGCCCCGCGTACGCCGAATCCCGGCCGTGACGCAGCACGTCCCACCACCACGGGTTGGCCTTCGCGACCTCGACCGCCATGTGGTTGGGCACGATGTCGACGACGAACCCCAGCCCGGCCTCCCGCAGCTTGGCGGAAAGCGCTTTCCGGGCCTCCTCGCCGCCCAGTTCGGGCCGCGCCCGCGTCGGGTCGACCACGTCGTAGCCGTGCGTGGACCCGGGCGTCGCGTCCAGGACCGGCGAGGCGTACAGCGCGCCCACGCCGAGCCGGCGCAGGTAGTCGACCTGCGCTTCGGCGTCGGCGAAGGTGAACTCGGGGCGCAGCTGCAGGCGGTAGGTCGAGCTCGGCGGCGTCATTCCGCGGCCTGCTCGCAGCGCTGGAGCACCATCAGCGCCCTGGCGGGCAGGGTGATGCTGCCGCCCGCGGCCACGTGCGGCTCGGCCGTCTCCTCCGACACCTCACCCTTCGCGGTGTCGATCACGATCGCCCACTCCGACCCGTACTCGTCGTCCGGCAGGGTCCAGTCGATGTCCTCGTAGTGCGCGTTGAACGCCATGAGGAACGAGTCGTCCTCCACGCGCATGCCCCGCTGGTCCAGGTCCGGGATGCCCTTGCCGTTGAGGAACACGACGACCGACCTGCCGAAGCCGTCGTCCCAGTTCTGCTCCTTCATCTCCTGGCCCGCGGGGGTGAACCAGGCGATGTCGGCGACCTCGTCGCTCTTGCGGATCGGCCTGCCCTGGAAGAACCGCCGCCGCCGGAACACCGGGTGGTTGCGCCGGAACTCGGTCAGCTTGCCGACGAAGTGGACGAGGTCCGCGTTCTCCTCCAGCAGCCGCCAGTCCACCCACGAGAGGTCGTTGTCCTGGCAGTAGGCGTTGTTGTTGCCCTGCTGCGTGCGGCCCAGCTCGTCGCCGTGCAGCAGCATCGGCACGCCCTGCGACAGCAGCAGCGTGGCGAGGAAGTTGCGGCGCTGGCGCTCGCGCAGCGCGTTCACCTCCGCGTCCTCGGTCTCGCCCTCCACGCCGCAGTTCCACGACCGGTTGTCGTCGGCGCCGTCGTGGCCGTCCTCGCCGTTGGCCTCGTTGTGCTTGTCGTTGTAGGACACCAGGTCGTGCAGCGTGAAGCCGTCGTGCGCGGTGACGAAGTTGACCGACGCGAACGGGCGGCGCCCGTCGTCCTGGTACAGGTCGGACGAACCCGTGATGCGCGAGGCGAACTCGCCCAGCGTCGAGGGCTCACCGCGCCAGAAGTCCCGCACGGTGTCGCGGTACTTGCCGTTCCACTCCGTCCACAGTGGAGGGAAGTTGCCCACCTGGTAGCCGCCGGGCCCGACGTCCCACGGCTCGGCGATCAGCTTCACCCTGCTCACCGTCGGGTCCTGCTGCACGAGGTCGAAGAACGTGGACAGCCGGTCCACGTCGTAGAACTCGCGCGCCAGCGTGGCGGCCAGGTCGAAGCGGAACCCGTCGACGTGCATCTCGGTGACCCAGTACCGCAGCGAGTCCATGATCAGCTGCAGCGTGTGCGGGTGCCGGACGTTGAGCGAGTTCCCGGTGCCCGTGTAGTCCATGTAGTACTTCGGCTGGTCGTCGACGAGCCGGTAGTAGGCGTGGTTGTCGATACCGCGCATGGACAGCGTCGGGCCCAGGTGGTTGCCCTCGGCGGTGTGGTTGTAGACGACGTCGAGGATCACCTCGATGTTGGCCTCGTGCAGGGCGCGGACCATGCCCTTGAACTCCTGCACCTGGCCGGCCTGCTCGGGCAGCGCCGCATACGCCTCGTGCGGGGCGAAGAAGCCGATCGTGTTGTAGCCCCAGTAGTTGGCCAGCCCCTTCTCGACCAGGCCGTGGTCGGTGATGAACTGGTGCACCGGCATCAGCTCGATCGCCGTCACGCCCAGCTTCTGCAGGTGCTCGATGACCGCGGGGTGCGCGAGCCCGGCGTACGTGCCACGCAGCCGCGGCGGCACCTCGGGGTGGTTCATCGTCAGGCCGCGCACGTGGGCCTCGTAGATCACCGACTCGTTGTACGGCGTGCGCGGCGGCCGGTCGTCGGCCCAGTCGAAGAACGGGCTGACCACGGTGGCGAGCGGCACGTGCCCGGCGGAGTCGCCGTCGTTGCGCTCCCCCGGCGAGCCGAAGGGGTAGCCGAACAGGGACTCGTCCCAGTCCACCCCGCCCGAGATCGCCTTGGCGTACGGGTCGATCAGGAGCTTGTTCGGGTTGCAGCGCAACCCCTGCTCCGGGTCGTAGGGGCCGTGCACGCGGTAGCCGTAGCGCTGGCCGGGGCCGACGCCGAGCAGGTAACCGTGGTGGACGAACCCGTCCACCTCGGGCAGGGTGACGCGCTCCTCCTTGCCCTCCTCGCCGATGAGGCACAGTTCGACGCGGTCGGCGACTTCGGAGAACAGGGCGAAGTTGGTCCCGACCCCGTCGTAGGTGGCTCCGAGTGGGTAGGGCGTTCCGGGCCAGGGCGGCAACGTGGTCTCCTCAGCGGTTCAGCGGGCGCGCGGCCCGCAGGGTGGCGACCAGACGGCTCACGCCGGGGTCGGCGAAGAACTCGTCGACGGTGACGGGCAAGGGTAGCCGCCAGTTCGGGTACTGGTCGACCGTGCCCGGCAGGTTGGGCTGGCGGCGTTCGCCGACGACGTCGGCGGGTGCGGTCAGCAGCAGGCGGGACGCGGCGGAGGCGAGCAGCGTGTGCAGCGCCGCCACCATGTCTTCGTGCGGAATCCCTTGCTCTGCAAGGAAGTTAGTCAGTGCCTCCCGTTCCTCCGCGGCGCTTTCGTACTCCCGCTCGGCCGGTCCGTCGAGCAGGCCCAGCTCGGCGCGCACCCGCACGTGCTCCGAGGTGAGCCAGCCGGCCACCGTCGGGAGGTCGTGCGTGGTGATGCTCGCCATGGACTCAGAATCCCACTTTCCCGGCGGGACAAACGGATGTCCGGGTGTGTCGTAGTCGCGCTGGAACCACAGCACGGCCGAGGAGAGCATCCCGCGCTCGTGCATCGTCTCGGTCACTTCGGGCTCGACGGTGCCGAGGTCCTCGCCGACGACGACCGCGTTCGCGCGGTGCGCTTCCAGCGCGAGGATGCCCATCATCGCTTCGGCGTCGTAGTGCACGTACGTGCCGCGTGACGGCGGCTCGCCCGGCGGGATCCACCACAGCCGCCACAGTCCGGCGACGTGGTCGATGCGCACCCCGTCGGCATACTGGAGCACGCCGCGCAGCACGTCGCGGAACGGCGCGTAGCCGAGCTCGGCGAGCCGGTCCGGCCGCCACGGCGGAAGGTTCCAGTCCTGCCCCTGCTGGCTGAACGCGTCCGGCGGCGCGCCGACGGTCACCTTCGCGGCGAACGCGTCGCCGAGCGCCCACGTGTCGGCGCCGCCGGGGTGCACACCCACGGGCATGTCGTGCACGATCCCGACCGGCATCCCGGCGTCGTGCGCCGCCTGCCGCGCGGCGTCGAGCTGTTCGCGGCACAGGTGCTGCAGCCAGGCGTGGAACGAGATCCGGTCGGCCAGCTCCTCCCGCGCCGCGGCGACCTCGGCGCTGTCGCGGTCGCGCAGCGGCTCGGGCCACTCGCGCCAGTCCGGGCCGTGCCGCTCGGCGAGGGCGCTGAACGTCGCGAAGTCCCGCAGCGCCGGGTCCGGTTCCGCGATGTCCTGCGGCCACAACAGCTCCAGCGCGGCCAGCTTCGCGTCCCACACCGCGTCGTAGTCGATCAGCTCGGTGTCCGGGTCGGGCTTGAGCGCGAGGATCCGTCGGCGCGTGGCCTCGTCGGCGTCCGCAAACGCTTTCGTGGCCGTGACCCGCAGGTAGAGCGGGTTCGCGAAGCGGCGGCTCGCCGGGGAGTACGGCGAGCGCTCGATGGGGTGCGTCGGGCTGATCGCCTGCACGGGGTTGACCAGCAGCACGCCCGCGCCCAGCTCCTCGGCCGACCGCCGGGCCACCTCGGCGAGATCGCCGTAGTCGCCCGCGCCCCACGACTCGGCCGAGCGCAGCCCGTACAGCTGGAGCATCCAGCCCCACGCGGGCGGCACGTCGGGCAGCCGGTCCGGCACCACCGCCAGCACGACCTCCTGCTCGCCGGTCACCACGCGGTGCCAGCCCAGCGGCAGGTCGGCGGGAATGGTGCCGTCGATCTCGCGGCGCGTGCCGTCCTCCAGATGGAGCACGGCCGGGCCGCCCGCGTCGTGCCCGGTACCGGCCCGGAGCACGAGGGTCGGGGGGAGGGCGGTACGTTCTCGTGTCTCGCGGACGGCGGCGAGTTCGCGCCGGATGCTTGCGGGGCTCGACGCGTCGACCCCGAACTGGGCGAGCACGGCGACCACGACGTCATCGTCGACGACGACCTCGCGTTGTTCGGAGTTTTCGTAGCGGGTAGCCACGCCGTACGCGGCAGCGAGTGCCGAGAGGTCCGAGAGGTCCTGATCCACCCGTAAAGCATCGCGGTCGGCGGCGGCAGGCGCTACCGATAGGCATGAGACGAGGAGCACGGATGGTCCGCTGGGCGGAGCACGCGATCTTCTGGCACGTCTACCCCCTGGGGTTCACCGGGGCGCCGCGGGCCGCCGCGGAGAGCCCGGGCCAGCACCGGCTCCGCCGGCTCGCCGACTGGCTGGACTACGCCGTCGAGCTCGGCTGCTCGGGCCTGCTGCTCGGCCCGGTGTTCGCCTCCGAGACCCACGGCTACGACACGGTCGACCACTTCCGCATCGACCCGCGGCTCGGCGACGAGCAGGACTTCGACCGGCTGGTCGCCGCGGCGGGGGAGCGGGGCCTGCGAGTGGTGCTCGACGGGGTGTTCAACCACGTCAGCGCCAGGTTCGCGCAGGGACGGGACTGGTTCCGCCGCCGCCCGGACGGGGCGTACGACGTCTTCGAGGGGCACCACCATCTCGTCGCGCTCGACCACGCCAAGCCCGCCGTGGCCGAGTACGTGACACGCGTGCTCAACCACTGGCTCGACCGGGGAGTGTCGGGCTGGCGGCTCGACGCGGCGTACGCGGTGCCCCCGGAGTTCTGGCAGCGCGTCCTGCCCGCGGTGCGGGAACGGCATCCCGACGCGTGGCTCGTCGGCGAGGTCCTGCACGGCGACTACACGGCCTACGTCGAGCGCAGCGGGCTCGACTCGGTCACGCAGTACGAGCTGTGGAAGGCGATCTGGAGCTCGCTCAACGACGGGAACTTCTTCGAGCTGGCCTGGGCGCTGAAGCGGCACGTGGCGCTGCTCGACGTGTTCGTGCCGCAGACGTTCGTCGGCAACCACGACGTCACGCGCCTGGCCTCGCGGCTGACCGACGAACGCCACTTCGCGCACGCGCTCGTGCTGCTCACGACCCTCGCCGGGGTGCCGAGCATCTACTACGGCGACGAGCAGGCGTTCCGCGGCCTCAAGGAGGAACGCGAGGGCGGCGACGACGCGATCCGCCCCGCGTTCCCGCGTGAGCCCGGCGAGCTGGCGCCGTTCGGCTGGCCCACCTACCGCCTGCACCAGCGGCTGATCGGCATGCGCCGGCGGCACCCGTGGCTGGTGCGGGCGCACACGTCGGTCGAGCACCTCACCAACCGCGCGGTCGCGCTGCGGTCCCTCGCGGCCGAGGGCGAGGTGCTGACGCTGCTGAACATCGGGGATGAGCCCTACCGGTTCCCGTTGGACGTCACCGGTTTCTCGGTGATCGCCACCGCGTCACCCGGCGACCGCCCCGGCAGCACCGTGCCGGGGCACGGCTGGCTCGTGCTGGCCAAGTACGCCTAGCCGATGGTGCCGTAGGTCGGTGCGCCGGTGGGTTCGTAAGCCAGGTGGAGCATGCCGTTGGCGTAGGCCGTCGAGTCGACCAGCCGCAGCGCGGTGGGCGGCATCCCGTCGCCGAACACCTTCTTGCCGGTGCCGAGCACGAGCGGGTCGACCAGCAGGTCCAGCCGGTCGACGAGGCCGGCGCGCAGCAGCTGCTGCACCAGGTTGAGGCTGCCGATGACGTGCACCTCCTCGTGGCGCTCCTTCAGCGCGGCGACGCTCTCCTCGACGGGCTGGGCCAGCAGCGTCGTGCCCTGCCAGGACGGTTCGGTGAGCGTCCGGCTCGCGACGTACTTGGGCACGCCGTTGAGCAGGCCGGTGAACGGCATCTCCTCGGGAGCGGTCGGCCAGAAGCCGGCGAACACGTCGTAGGTCCGGCGGCCGAGCAGCAGGGCGTCCATCGACTGGGCTCTTTCGAACCCGGCCTTGCCCGCCTCGGGGTCCAGGAACGACGCGTGCCACCCGCCGTGGCGGAAGCCGCCGTCCCGGTCCTCGTCGGGCTGTCCCGGCGACTGCGCCACTCCGTCGAGGGTCATGAACTCGTCCACGATCAGCTTGCCCACGGTGGTTCCTCTCTCCGCTGTGTCTGTCGATCGGTGCAGACCCCGCGGAGGCTCGAAACTCACCGCCCGGCTAGACGGACCGGTGCGCCCTCCTGAGCAACAAGCCGAACGCGATCGCGCTGACGCCACGGACGACGAGTGTGATGCCGAGCCAGATGGCCAGCGTCAGGATCGTCAGCCCGGGCCAGGCGAGCGCGATGATCCCGATGACCAGCGTCAGCACGCCGAGCGTGAGCCACAGGCCCCACATCGGCAGGGCCCGGCGTGCCGCGATCGCACCGGCCGCTTCGATGACCCCGCCGACGACGAGACCGACACCGACGGTCGCGGCGAGCGCGAGCAGCGTGATCCCGGGCCAGGCCAGCGCGATCACGCCGACGACGACCCACACCACGCCGAGCGCGTAGGCGGGCCAGCGCCGGTGCTGCCGGTCGGCGGTGACGAGCTGGTTGACACCCTCCACGATGAGCGCGATCGCGACGAGTGTCGCCAGCACGCCGACCGCGGTGGCGAGGTTCGCGAGCAGCAGGACGCCCAGCACCGCGGTCGCGAGGCCCAGCAGCGTGACCAGCCACCAGCGCCCGGTCACGCGGCGGACCTGCTCGCCGAGGTCGGTGGGGAGCCCGAAGGGCCGGTACGTCTCGCGTGGGGTCGTCATGTCGCCTCTTTTCCCCGGCGGCGAGGGCCTCAACCCAGTCGCTTCCGGACGTGTTCGGGAACGAGGTCGAGCAGCTGGTCCGGTCGCAGCGGCAGGTCCAGCAGGCTCAGTTTGACGCGGCTGCGGCTCGCGTGGGTACCGGCGGACAGGCGCACCACCTTCGCGGCGTCCAGGAGCAGGCGGGCGGTGACCACCCCGTCCGGTGCCAGGTGCTCCGCCTCGGTGCCGTCGACCTCCAGCCCGACGGGCGCGCTGTCGGGCGCGAGGTGCAGGCGGATCTCGTCGCTGGGCCCGAGCACGACCGGGCGGCTGACCCCGGCCATCGGCGCGACGGGCGTGACCACGAGCGCGGGCGCGGACGGCGAGACGACCGGCCCGCCGGCGGCGTAGTTGTAGGCGGTCGAGCCGGTGGGCGTCGCGACCACCAGCGCATCGCAGCGGTAGTAGCCGAACTGCTGGCCGTTGACCGTCAGATCGACCGACACGGCGCCGCGGCCGAGCCGGGTGAGCACGAGGTCGTTGAACGCCGTGTGCTCCCCGGTGGTCAGGCAGCTGTGTGGTTCGACCGTGAAGTCCTCGCGCACCAGCTGCTCCAGCGCCATTTCGAGCTGGTGCGGCTGGACCTCGACGAGGAAGCCGAGGTTGCCGTGGTTGACGCCGAGCACGGGCACGGAGGTGCCGACGACGAGCCGCAGCGCGCCGAGCATCGTGCCGTCCCCGCCGAGGCTGAGGATGCCGTCCACCTGCCCGGCGAACTCCTCGTCGGGCACCGTTTCGGCCTCCGGCACCCGCGCGGCCTGGGACTTGCGCACGAGCACCCGGCACCGGTGGCCGGCGGCGAAGTCGAGGATCGTGCGCACGGACGAGTCGACGGGTTTGCTCGGGTGCACGACGAGCCCGATGTTTCCGATCCCCACGGGGCCGACTATAGGCAGGAAAACCGCTTCGCGTCGGCGCGCACGTGCTGGCAGGGTGACGCGGTGCTGTTGGACCTCACGCCGTTGCGCACTTCGCCCGCCTTCCGACGTTGGTGGACGGGCCGGACGTGCTCCGCGTTCGGCGGGCAGCTGACGCTCGTGGCGGTGCTGTTCCAGGTCTGGGGGGCCACGGGCAGCACGGTGTGGACGGGCGCGGCGGCGCTGGCGCAGGCGTTGCCGATCCTCGCGTTCGGACTGTTCGCCGGAGCGCTGGTGGACCGCGTGGAGCGGCGGAGGTTCTACCTGTGGACCATCACCGGCCAGGCGGTGTGCTCGATTGTCCTTGCGGTGCAAGGGTTCCTGGGCGGTTTGCCGATGCCCGTCCTGCTGGCGGTGCTGGCCGTGCAGTCCACTTTCGGCGCGGGAAGCGGGCCGGCGGCGCGCACGTTCGTCCCCCACCTGCTGCCCGCGGAGCAGCTCGCCGCGGGTCTCGCGCTGAACCGGATTTCCTTCCAGGGAGCCATGTTGCTCGGTCCCGCGCTGGCCGGGGTGGCGCTGGGCTGGCTCGGGCTCGGCGGCTGCTACGCGCTGGACGCAGCCACCTTCCTGCTGGCGTTCCACGGTGTTCTCGGGTTGCCGCGCGTGCGGGCGGAGGGTTCGCGGCCGGGCCTGCGCGGGGTGGCGGACGGGCTGGCGTTCCTCGTGCGGGAGCCGGGGGTGCGCGGCGCGTTGCTGACGGATCTCGCCTCGATGGTCCTGTCCATGCCGGTGAGCCTGTTCCCGCTGGTCAACGCGGAGCGCTTCGGCGACAACCCGCGCACGCTGGGCCTGTTCCTGAGCGCGATCGCCGTCGGGGGAGTGGTGGCTTCGGTGTTCTCGGGCACCTTCACGCGGCTGCCACGGCCCGGTCTGGTGATGGTCGTGGGATCAGTCGGCTGGGGCGTGTCGCTGACGCTGTTCGGGCTGGCGCCGAACCCGTGGCTCGGTCTCGGTTGTCTGGTCCTCGCGGGGGCCGCGGACACGGTGTCGGTGGTCTCGCGCAGCACGGTGATCCAGCTGCGCACCCCGGACGCGCTGATGGGACGCGCCGCGGCGGCGGAGCAGATGGTCGGGCAGGCGGGCCCGGACGTCGGCAACCTGCGCGCGGGCCTGGTGGCGAGCGCGACTTCCGGCACGGCGGCCCTGGTGAGCGGCGGGGTGCTGTGCGTGCTGGCGGTGGCGCTGGTCGCGTGGAGCACGCCACGGCTGTGGGAACCGGTGGTTGACGGGAAGTTCACGTGAGGGCCTCGCGGTGGCCACGTGCCGGTGGGTTGTGGTGACTGGACTTCCGGCGTGATCTCCCGTCTGCTCCCCGCACTCGCCCTCGCGCTGACCGTGCCGGCCGTCGCCCCTGTCGCGGCCGCCGCGGACGGCTCCGGCTGGCACTGGACCAGCCACGCCGTCGCGCCCGGCCTGGAGGTCAGGACAGGCGTCCTGAGCCGTCCCACCGCGCCGTATTGGACGGTGACCATCGGCGCGCCCACGACGAACGTCCTCACCGGCGCGGCGGCCGTCGCCGAGCTGGGCACGGCGGCGTGGGCCAGGGACACCGCGGCCCGGCTCTCCGCCGCCGGCTACCCGGCCCGGCAGGACACGATCGGCTGGCCGGCGTTCTCCGACACCCCGCACGGCCCGGAGGGCGTCCGGGTGCGGACCGGTTCGTACGGTTCGCAGGCCGAGGCGCAGGCCGCGGTGGCGGCGATCAAGGCGGCGGGCTTCCCGACGGCGGCCGCGGAGTGGACGGGCTACGACGCGGACCAGGCGCCGGACGCCGAGCAGGTCCACGTGGCGGTGATCGACCCGCGGCGGTACGACGTCGAGGCGACGCACGACGGCGCCGTCGCGCAGCGGAAGAAGACGTCGGAGGTGGCGGGGGCGCTGGTCGCGGTCAACGGCGGGTTCTTCGTGACCTCGGACGCGGACGGTTACCAAGGCGTGCCTTCGGGCCTGGCCGCGTACGACGGCCGGGTGGAGTCACTGTCGGCAGGTAACCGGGCGGCGCTGGTCCTCGGCCCGGGCGGTCCGCGCATCGTCGATGCGACGTCCCGCGTGACGGTGCGCAGTGGCCGTGACAGCCACGCGATCGAGGGCGTGAACCGGAAGCCGGGCGTGATCCGCGATTGCGGCCGCCCGGACGCCCAGCCGACGACAGCGCCGCGGCAGGACTTCACGTGCACGAGCACGGACGAGATCGTCGCGTTCACGCCGGAGTTCGGGGCCGCGTTGCCCACGGGCCCCGGTGTGCAGGTGACGCTCGACGCGCATGGGGCCACGGTCGGCCCGCGGGGTGGCTCGGTCCCGGCTGGTTCCGTTGTGCTGCAAGGAATCGGCGCCTCGGCGGGCTGGCTTGCTTCTCATGATCGTCTGTCAGTGGAGGGCCTGCGCCTGCCGGCGGGGGAGAGCATCGCGAGCGCCGCGCCGACCCTCCTGCGCCACGGCCACCTGTCGATCGACGCGGCGACGGAGGGCGTGGTGGACCCGCGTGACCTGTCGTTCGGCTACGCGTGGTCGGAGCAACGCCAGCCCCGCACCCTGGCGGGAATCGACGCGAGCGGCCACCTGCTGCTGGTCACGGTCGACGGCCGCCAGCCAGGGGTGAGCGAGGGTTTCACCCTGGAAGAGGCCGCCCGCTTCCTGCGATCCCTGGGCGCGACCGAGGCAATGAACCTGGACGGCGGCGGCTCAACAACCATGGCGGTGCGGGGTGTGTTGGTGAACCACCCGTCCGACGCAACAGGCGAACGCGCGGTGGGAGATTTCGTCACGGTGCGATGAGCGCCGGGGTCCTCACCGCCAGCAGTTGATGACGGTGAGGACCGGCCTTAGAAAACCGCGAGATCGGGGACGTGAGCGAGGCCCCGTGGCACATCGGTTCCGTCAGGACCTGATCTCCGCGATTTCGCCGAGTACCTCCGATTCGGCCCTCACAGGTTTTTCGCTGGAAGGTGTGGATGAGCGGTCGGGCGGCAGTTGCCGCGTCTTCGAGCCTCGCAGCAGCCAAAGAACTCCGGTCACCAACGGAACCGCCATCGCCACGGCGACCGACGGTGCCACCCAAGCCACGATGGCCAAAGGAACGACCAGGAGCGCGATCAGGCGCAGCGTGGACGGCCATCCGGCCCGGATGATGGCGGTGAGGCCGTCGTGGTCCAGGTCAGGACTCGCTCCCTGGTCGTCCACAACAGAGGGATGAACGGGCTTTCGGTATGCGTTCACGTTCTCGGTCGGGGTTCGGTCGGCGGATGAAGACCGGCCGAAATCACCCACCTCGGGTGGGGTCATATGGCTACGTCGCCAGCGTAAGCTGGGCATCGTTCTGTCTCTCCTCGCGCTAGGGGTGGAGCGGAACAACGGCGCGGGCCCTTCGGTGGAGCGAAGGGTCCGCGCTTCTCTTGCGCTGATCGCCACTACGGCGGTACTGCTCTCCTTCTGACTACTCACGGGTGTAATCCGGATCGGGTATCCCGACCTTACTCCCGTTCCGTTCGGAGTTCGGCGGCCCATCGGAGATCATTTCGGCACCACTCTCGAAATCCAGGCCAGCGGGCCTCATCACCAGCGCATATGGCGAGTTGCAGAAAGTGAAATGACCAGTTCAGGCGATTGATAGTATCTTTCGAAGAGTGTTAGCTCTGCGAAGGAAAATCGGAGATTAATCTAGTTGACCCTTGTTGCGCTACATTCAGTAGCTCTTTTTCGCCTCGTGTCAACAAAACGCGACCACCCAAAAGGCGTATCGCAAACAGTTGATCTTGCCACTCCGTGGGAAAATGTCGAAATCGATTGCGGTGTGCTGTGGCCACGGAGACTGTCGGTGAGGGAGTATTGCTCTAGGTGTGCCCGTCGCGCCTGAATGTGATCAGTGATCGATATTCCTTGCCGGGGAACGGGGCCCTTCTCGGGCCTCCGGTCCCATGCGGCTCTGCTGTGACCCGTGCTGCTTTCCGTTCGCGACATCGAAGTAACTCGGCGTCGTGCCGAAGCGAGGCTCGCCGTCTTGGCTGAGTGGGTGTGGGGTTGCCGCCGCTGTGTGCGCTGAGGCAAAAAAAGAAGCTCCCGTCGAAACGACGGGAGCTTCTGGGGCCTTCACTGGGTGCCCTCGGCAGGATTCGAACCTGCGACACCTGCCTCCGGAGGGCAGTGCTCTATCCCCTGAGCTACGAGGGCCACATCGCTGTGCGACGTGAGAACTCTAGCGCACCCCCCTCACTGCCCGGCATCCGGGACCCCGTGCGCGTGGCGCGCGAGAGCGGTACCTTCCGAGCAGGTAAGGCTACCCTGTATTGCACACATGCGCATATCGCTATATGTTGCCCACGACGAGAGGAGGCCGACCCATGGGCCACGGTCACGGCCACGGGCACGTCCCGAGCGCGTCCGGGCGGCACCTGCCCCGCCTCGTCGTGGCGCTCGTCATCGGCGTCGTGTTCCTGCTGCTCGAAGTGGTCGTCGGGGTGCTGACCTCGTCGCTGGCCCTCATCTCCGACGCCGCGCACATGCTCACCGACGTCTTCGGGCTCGGAATGGCCCTCACGGCGATCGTCCTGGCGCGGCGCAGCGGGCCGACCTACCGGCGCACCTTCGGGTTGTACCGGGCCGAGGTCCTCGCCGCCCTCGGTAACGCCGTCCTGCTCTTCGGCGTCGCCGCCTACGTGCTCGCCGAGGCGGTCGGGCGCATCAGCGACCCGCCCGCCGTTCCGGGGCTTCCCGTGCTGCTGACGGCTGTCGCGGGGCTCGTCGCCAACCTGGCCGCCTTCGCGCTACTCCGCTCCGGCGCCAAGGAGAGCCTCAACGTCCGCGGCGCGTACCTCGAGGTCCTCGCCGACCTCATCGGCTCCGTCGGCGTCCTCGTCAGCGGCGCGATCACGCTCACCACCGGCTGGCGCTACGCCGACCCCATCATCGGTGTCGCCATCGGGCTGTTCGTGCTGCCCCGCACCGTGGCGCTGGCCAAACGAGCCCTGCGCATCCTCTTCCAGCACGCCCCCGCCGAGGTCGACGTCGAGCGCATAGCCGCCGAACTCACCTCGCTCGCCGGGGTCCGCGACGTCCACGACCTGCACGTGTGGACCCTCACCTCGGGCATGGAGGTCGCCTCCGCGCACCTCGCCGTCGAGCAGCACGCCGTGCCCGCGCAGGTCCTCTCACAGGCGCAGAACCTGCTGGCCAACGGCTACGACATCAAGCACGCCACGCTGCAGATCGAGCCCTGCGAACAGGCCAAGCGCTGCGAGGAGATCACCTGGTGAACTACAGCGGCTGAGCGCCCCGCGCGGCGAGCTGCTGCTTCATCAGCGTCATCTCCGCCCCCTGCGACTGCAGGATGCTCTGCGCCAGCGTCTTCACCGCCGCCACGGAGGCGTGGTCGTACGCGTACTGCGCCATCCCCGTGCCGCCCTGGTGGTGGCGCAGCATGAGCTGCAGGAAGTACACGTCGAGGTCCTTGCCGGACAGCGAGCGCAGCTTCGCCAGCTCCGCGTTGGTCGCCATGCCGGGCATCGGGGCGTCGGCGGGCAACGCGCTCGACGACGCCATCGACATGCCCGCCATGTCGTGCCCGCCCGCCTGGGTCATCCACGTCATGTACCCGCCGGTCGGCTGCTCCGGCTGGCCCCACAGCATGAGCCAGCCCTTCATCCGCCCGACCTGCTCCAGCTGCGTGCTCTGGATGTCGAACGCGAGCTGCCGGATCTCCGGGTCGGTGCTGTGGTCCCGCGCCCAGTTGGCCATGGTGACGGCCTGCAGGTGATGCACCGACATGTCCTGCGCGAACCCGACCTCGACCGAGTTCGCGCCCGGGGTGGCCGAGTCGGACGAGCTCAGCGCGCGCTGCGTCAGGAACATCCCGAGCACCGCGCCCAGCAGCAGCACGGCGATCACCGACGCGCCGATCACCACCGGGCGCGACCACGAGGACTGCGGCGGGGCCGCTTCTTCTTCGACGGTCATCAGGGAGTGGCGCTCGCCGGCGCGCTCGACGCGGGCGCGCCGGTCGCGGGCGCGCTGGACGCGGCGCCGGCGCCCATGTCCTGCTGGGTGCCGCTGGAGCCCTGGTAGTTCATCGGCTTGGCGTCGGGCCCCGGCGGGGTCGGGTCGAACGGCGGCGGGTTGTCCGGGTCGAACGCGCCCGGGCCGAGCGCGTCACAGGAGGCGCCGACCTCGGGGTAGGTGTTCTGGTTGGTGCGCAGCGCCGTGATGAACTCGTCGATGCGCTGGTCGTCCGCGCTGTCGACCTTGAGCTGGTGCCCCCACGACTGCAGCGAGATCGGCTTGTCGAGGCCCGGGTACGGCGACATCATCGTGTACGGCTTGCCCTCGACCTTGGCCTTGAGCTTGTTCAGCGCGTCGCCGGTGACCTGGTCGGGGTTGTAGGCGATCCACACCGCGCCGTGCTCCAGCGAGTGGACCATGTTCTCCGTGCGCACCGCCTTCGGGTAGACGACGCCCGTGCAGGCGGCCCAGTACCCGTCGTGCGGCCCGCCGAACGGCGGCGAGTGGTCGTACGCGACGCGCTCGGTGGGCAGCACGTGCACACTGCCCTGGTAGTTCACGGTGACGATGCCGGCCAGCTTCAGCGACGGGTCCGGGTTGGACGCGCTGGGCACCCAGTCGGCCAGCGCGCGCTTGGGCGCCGACTGCACCAGGTAGTAGGTGATCACGACGGCGGCGAGCGCCACGACGCCGACGACGGCGATGACCGTGCCCCACGGGAAGCCCCGCCTGGTGACCACCGAGTTGCGCGCCGCTCTGACGGCCTTCTTCGAGGACGCCTTCTTCTTCGTGCCGCTGGCCATGGCTCCCGCATCCACTTGTGAACCGAATTTGACTCGGACTTGAGTCTAGGGACTGCGTGTCAGGCCCACGTCAACGGCCACATACACTCGCGGAGTGACTCCCGCCGTGCTCGCCGAACTCGTTCGCTCGTCCGCCGTGCAGGTCCTGACCGACCGTGGGCTCGACTCGTCGGTCCTGCCCGACCCGGTGACGATCGAGCGACCCCGCAATCCCGAACACGGAGACTACGCCACCAACCTGGCCCTGCAGGTAGCGAAGAAAGTAGGGCTCCAGCCGCGTGAGTTCGCGCAGGCGCTGGCCGACCGGGTGGCGGCGGACGAGGGTGTCGACAGCGCGGAGGTCGCGGGTCCCGGCTTCCTGAACTTCCGCCTCGCCGCCGGTGCGCAGGGCGAGCAGGTCCGTCAGGTGCTGGCCGCGGGCGAGCGCTACGGCTTCGGGGACGCGCTGGCGGGCCGCCGGATCAACCTGGAGTTCGTGTCGGCCAACCCCACCGGCCCGGTCCACCTCGGCGGTACGCGCTGGGCGGCGGTCGGCGACGCGCTGGGCCGCGTGCTGGCCGCGCAGGGCGCCGACGTCACGCGTGAGTACTACTTCAACGACGCGGGTGCGCAGATCGACCGGTTCGTCCGGTCGCTGATCGCCGCCGCGAAGGGCGAGCCCGCGCCGGAGGACGGCTACGCGGGCGCGTACATCTCCGACATCGCCGCCGAGGTGCTGCGCCAGGAGCCGAGCGCGCTGTCGCTGCCGGAGGCCGAGCGGCACGAGACCTTCCGCCGTATCGGCGTCGAGCTGATGTTCGCCGAGATCAAGCAGAGCCTGCACGAGTTCGGCACCGACTTCGACGTCTACTTCCACGAGGACTCGCTGCACCAGAGTGGCGCGGTCGCGCGGGCGGTCGAGGAGCTCAAGCGGTCGGGGAACCTCTACGAGGCCGACGGTGCCTGGTGGCTGCGCTCCACGGAGTTCGGCGACGACAAGGACCGCGTGGTCATCAAGAGCGACGGTAACCCGGCGTACATCGCGGGCGACATCGCCTACCTGCAGGACAAGATCGGCCGCGGCGCCGACCTGTGCATCTACATGCTGGGCGCCGACCACCACGGCTACATCGCGCGCCTGAAGGCCGCGGCGGCCGCGATGGGGCAGGACCCGGCGGTGGTCGAGGTGCTCATCGGGCAGCTGGTCAACCTCGTCAGCGACGGCAAGCCGGTCCGGATGAGCAAGCGCGCGGGCACGGTCATCACGATGGAGGACCTCGTCGAGGCCGTCGGCGTGGACGCCGCGCGCTACGAGCTGACGCGGTACTCCGTCGACTCCAGCATCGACGTGGACCTCGACCTGCTGCGCAAGCACAGCAACGAGAACCCGGTCTACTACGTGCAGTACGCGCACGCCCGGCTCGCTTCGCTGCAGCGCAACGCCGCCGACCTCGGCCTGAAGCTCGACGCGGAGGCCGACCTGAGCCTGCTGACGCTGCCGCAGGAGGGCGACCTCATCCGCACGATCGACGAGTTCCCGAAGGTCGTGCGCAAGGCCGCCGAGCTGCGCGAGCCGCACCGCGTCGCGCGCTACCTCGAAAGCCTGGCCAGCGAGTTCCACAAGTTCTACACCGTCGCCCCGGTCCTGCCGAAGGGCGACGAGGAGGCCACGCCGCTGACCTTCGCCCGGCTCGCGCTGTGCGACGCCGCGCGCCAGGTGTTCGCCAACGGTCTCCAGCTGCTCGGTGTCTCCGCCCCGGAACGGATGTAGTCGATGGCCCACCCCGCAGGACCGCGCCACGCCGACGTGCGCCCGCACGCCGACAACGCGGGCTTTCCCCCCACCACGGCCGAGGAGTTCGACCGGCTGTACCCGAAGGTGTGGCCCCGCAACACCTATCGCGCCCCGGACGGTGTCGTGCGCATCGCCGGTGTCGACGTGCGCGAGCTCGCCGAGACGTACGGCACGCCGCTGTTCGTGGTGGACGAGGCCGACTTCAAGGCGCGCTGCGCGGAGTACGCCGAGGCGTTCGACGACCCGTCGCTCGTGCACTACGCGGGCAAGGCGTTCCTGTGCACGGAGGTCGCCCGCTGGGTCGCCGCGCAGGGGCTGAGCCTCGACGTCGCCAGCGGCGGCGAGCTCGCCATCGCGCTGCACGCCGGGTTCCCCGCCGAGCGGATCACCTTCCACGGCAACAACAAGTCGATGGACGAGCTCGAAAGCGCGGTGGCCGCCGGGGTCGGCACGGTGGTGCTCGACTCGTTCTACGAGATCGCCCGGCTCGGCGACGTGGCGGCCCGCCACGAGGTCGTGCAGAACGTCCTCGTGCGCGTCACCGTCGGCGTCGAGGCGCACACGCACGAGTTCATCGCGACCGCCCACGAGGACCAGAAGTTCGGTTTCTCGCTGGCTTCCGGTGACGCCGCCGAGGCCGTGCGCCGGGTGCTCAACGCCCCGTCGCTGCGGCTGATCGGCCTGCACAGCCACATCGGCTCGCAGATCTTCGACTCCGACGGGTTCGAGGTCGCCGCGCGCCGCGTGGTCGGGCTGCTCGCCGAGCTGCGCAAGGAACACGGCGACGAGCTGATCCAGCAACTGTCCGTTGTGGACCTCGGTGGCGGTTTCGGCATCGCGTACACCGATCGGGACAACCCGCCGCCGCCCGCGCAGATGGTCACGCAGATCCGCGAGATCGTCCGCAAGGAGTGCGAGTTCGCCGGGCTGCCGGTGCCGCGCATCGCGGGCGAGCCGGGCCGCGCGATCGCCGGTCCCGGCACGATCACGCTGTACGAGGTGGGCACGATCAAGGACGTCTCGCTCGGCGACAACCTCAGTCGCCGGTACGTGAGCGTCGACGGCGGGATGAGCGACAACATCCGCACGGCGCTCTACGACGCGGTGTACGACTGCCGCCTGGTGTCGCGCTCGGCCGACGAGGGCGACGGCGAGGTGGGCGCCGCGCTGTCCCGCGTGGTGGGCAAGCACTGCGAGTCCGGCGACATCGTGGTGCGCGACTGCTGGCTGCCGGACTCGCTCGCCCCCGGTGACCTGCTCGCGCTGGCCGCCACGGGCGCGTACTGCTACTCGATGGCCAGCAACTACAACCGGCAGCCGCGCCCCGCGGTGGTCGCGGTCCGCAACGGCAGCGCGCGGCTGCTGCTGCGCCGCGAGACCGTCGAGGACATGCTGAACCTGGAGGTGTCGTGACACTGTCCACTTCGGACGGGCGGACCGTGCGCGTCGCCCTGCTCGGCTGCGGCACGGTGGGCAGTGAGGTCGCCAGGCTGCTCACCGAGCAGGCCGGCGAGCTGGCCGCGCGCGCGGGCGCGCCGGTGGAGCTGGCCGGTATCGCGGTCCGCCGCCCCGACAAGCACCCCGAGCTGCCGCAGCACCTGCTGACCGCCGACGCGGCCGCGCTCGTCGAGTCCGATGTGGACGTAGTGGTCGAGCTGATCGGCGGCATCGAGCCCGTCCGCACGTGGCTGCTCACCGCGCTGCGCAAGGGGAAGTCGGTCGTCACGGCCAACAAGGCGCTGCTGTCGGAGCACTCGGGCGAGCTGTCCGAGGCGGCCGACGCGGGCGGGGCTGACCTGTACTTCGAGGCGTCGGTGGCGGGCGCGATCCCGCTGCTGCGGCCGCTGCGCGAGTCGCTGGCGGGAGACCGCATCACGAAGGTGATGGGCATCGTCAACGGCACCACCAACTTCATCCTGTCCGCAATGGACTCCACGGGTGCCGGTTACGCCGAAACCCTCGACGAGGCAAGCCGCCTCGGCTACGCGGAGGCGGACCCGACGGCCGATGTGGACGGTTACGACGCCGCGTCCAAGGCCGCGATCCTCGCCTCGCTGGCCTTCCACACCCGCGTCACGGCGTCGGACGTGCACCGCGAGGGCATCTCGGGCGTCACGGCGTCGGACATCGCGGCAGCGAAGGCCCTGGGCCGCACCGTGAAGCTCCTCGCGATCTGCGAGCGGGTGACCGCGGACGACGGCACCGAGTCGGTCTCGGCACGCGTGCACCCGGTGATGCTCCCGCGCCCCCACCCGCTCGCGAGCGTCGGCGGCGCGTTCAACGCGGTGTTCGTCGAGGCGGACGCGGCGGGCGAGCTGATGTTCTACGGCCAGGGCGCGGGCGGCGCCCCGACGGCCAGTGCCGTGCTCGGCGACCTCGTGGCGGTGGCACGCAACCGTGTGCAGGGCGGCCACGGGCCGCGAGAGTCCGCGCACGCCAACCTGCCGGTGCGCCCGATGGGGCAGACGCCGACGCGCTACCACGTGAGCCTCGACGTGGCCGACAAGCCGGGTGTCCTGGCGCAGGTCGCGCAGGTGTTCGCCGACCACGGCGTGAGCATCGCGGCGGTGCGCCAGCGCGACAGGCTGTCCATGGCGAGCCTCGTGATCGTGACCCACCTCGCTCCCGACGCGGCCCTCGAAGCGACGGTCGAGGCGATCGGGAAGATGGACGTCGTCCGTGAGGTGGTCAGCGTGATGAGGGTGGAAGGCGAAGACACGTGAGCGAAGCTTGCGAGCGAACCATCGAGCACCATGCCGGCCGACGTGAAAATTTCTGCCGCGGCTTGCCGCGTCCGGTCGAGGAGGCCGCATGACAGCGAAGCCGGGTTGGCCCGGGATCATCGAGGCCTACGCGGACCGGGTGCCGATCCCGGCCGGGGCGAAGGTGGTCACCCTCGGTGAGGGCAACACGCCGCTGCTGCCCGCGCCGCACCTGTCCGGGCTGACCGGCGCCGAGGTGTACCTCAAGGTCGAGGGCGCGAACCCGACCGGCTCGTTCAAGGACCGCGGCATGACCGTGGCGATCACGCACGCGCTGGCCAGCGGGCTGAAAGCGGTCATCTGCGCCTCCACCGGCAACACCTCGGCCTCGGCCGCCGCGTACGCCGCGCGCGCCGGGCTCACCTGCGCGGTGCTCGTGCCGCAGGGCAAGATCGCGATGGGCAAGCTCGCCCAGGCCGTGCTGCACGGCGCGCGGATCCTGCAGGTGGACGGCAACTTCGACGACTGCCTCGAACTCGCCCGCAAGACCGCCGCGGACCACCCGGTGACGCTGGTCAACTCGGTCAACCCGGTGCGCCTCGTCGGGCAGCGCACGGCCGCGTACGAGGTGTGCGACGTGCTGGGCCGCGCCCCCGACATCCACTGCCTGCCCGTCGGCAACGCGGGCAACATCACCGCCTACTGGGCGGGTTATACCGGCTACGCGGCGGACAAGATCGTCGACAACACCCCGCGGATGTTCGGTTTCCAGGCCGCGGGCGCCGCGCCCCTGGTCGACGGTGAGCCGGTGAAGGAGCCGGAGACCATCGCCACCGCGATCCGCATCGGCAGCCCCGCGTCGTGGGAGGGCGCCGTGCAGGCGCGCAACGCGTCGGGCGGGCTGTTCGAGAAGGTCACCGACAAGCAGATCCTCGCCGCGTACCGGCTGCTGGCCAGCAAGGAGGGCGTGTTCGTCGAGCCCTCGTCGGCCACGAGCGTCGCCGGGCTGCTGCTCACGGCCGAGGACGGCCGCCTGCCGAAGGGCTCGACGGTGGTGTGCACCGTCACCGGGCACGGCCTCAAGGACCCGGCGACGGCGCTGGAGGGCAACGTCGAGGTCGAGCCGCTCGCGGTCGACCCGAACGCGGTAGCGGCGGCGCTGGACCTTCCGTGACCGCGTTCAAGGTGACCGTGCCCGCTTCGTCGGCCAACCTCGGCCCGGGCTTCGACGCGCTGGGGCTCGCGCTCGGGCTGCACGACGTGGTCGAGGTGCAGGTCATCGAGGCCGGGTTGAAGGTCGAGGTGTTCGACGCGGGCGCCGGCGGGGTCGAGGACGTGCCGACGGACGAGTCGCACCTCGTCGTGCGTGCGATCCGCCACACCTGCGAGCGGCTCGGAGTGCGCGCCCCGGGCCTGCACCTGCGCTGCTTCAACAAGATCCCGCACGCGCGCGGCCTCGGTTCGTCCGCGGCGGCGATCGTCTCCGGCGTCGCGGCGGGTTACGCCCTCGCGGACCGGGAGCTGGACGCGGACGCCGTGCAGCTGGCCGCCGAGTTCGAGGGGCACGCCGACAACGCGGCGGCGAGCCTGCTCGGCGGGCTGGTGGTCGCGTGGTGTGAGGAAGGCCGCTTCCGCGCCGAACGCCTGCGGGTGCACCCGTCGATCCGGCCGGTGCTCGCCGTGCCCGCCGTGAAGTCGTCCACCGCCACTACCCGCGGCCTGCTGCCCGCGCAGGTCCCGCACGCCGACGCGGCGTTTTCCGCCGGTCGCGCCGCGCTCGCCGTGCACGCCCTGACCTGCGATCCCGCTCTGCTGCTGGCGGCCACCGCCGACCGGCTGCACCAGCACTACCGCGCGCCCGCCTACCCGGAAACAGCGCGCCTGGTGGCGGAACTCCGCGATGCCGGAGTGGCGGCCGCCGTGTCCGGCGCGGGCCCCACCGTGCTGGCGCTGACCACGGACGGAATAATTCCCGGTTCGGTCGGTGTTGAGAAGTTCGTGGTCTCCGAACTGCCGGTGGATCCGGCCGGAGTCCAGGTCACGGCCCGATAGCGGCGGCGCCCCGATTTCGCGCCACGCCGGGGGTGGTTGTTGCACCTCGACTCCGCTCGGTCTACCCTCGGGGGCGTTCGATCACCGTGCGCAGTTCCGCACCCGGTGACGGTCCCGGGGGATCCTTCCCGGATCGCATCTTCAGTTTGAAGCCGATGATTCCGCACAGTTGATGCAGGGATGGACCTCAGGCGGGTTTCCGGTGGCCATGGTGACGAATTCCGCGTGCTCCCCAGGGGAGCAGGCATCCCGTGTGGCGGCTCCGCCGCTGTGACCTGCCGGTCTCGAGCTGGAGAAGCCGCACCGGGCAGTAGCGAACCGCTGCGCGATCAGACGCGGGCGGTAGTCCGCTGATCCACCTGGAGGCGTGGATCGGTCAGGAAGGACATGTGTGAGCAACACCGATCTTTTGAGCGGTGACCTGGACACCCAGGCCGCTCCGGTCGCGTCGGGATCAGCAGGGGAACAGACCAACGGCACCGCGCCCAAGCGGCGCACCGGCGGGCTTTCCGGCATGGTGATCGCCGACCTGCGGGAACTCGCGGCGGAACTGGGTGTCGGGGACACCAAGGGCATGCGCAAGGGCGACCTCATCGCCGCCATCCGCGAGCGTCAGGGCAAGGCGCCCCGCAAGCGCGCCGGGGCGGACGACACGCTGCCCTTCGACGGCGTCGCCGAGCAGCAGGCTGCCGCGGTGCCGGTCAAGAAGCAGGAGAAGCCCGCGGACAAGCCCGCCGAGCAGCCTGCCGAGCAGAAGGCGCCGCAGGTGGAGAAGACCGTCGAGGAAACCCCCCAGCAGGGGGAGGACGGCGCTCGCCGCGAGGGCGGCAACCGCCGTCGCCGCGGCTCGAACCGCCCCGCGGGCAGCCCCGACGGTGGCGGCCAGCGCGACGGTGGTCGTGACAGCGGTCAGCGCGACGGTGGTCGTGATGCTGGCCGTGATGGTGGCCAGCGCGACGGCGGCCAGCGTGACAGCGGCCGTGATGGCAAGGGCGACAACGCCCAGCAGCAGCGCGGTGACCAGCGCGAGCGCGGCGGTGACCAGCGCGAGCGCGGTGGCGATCAGCGCGACGACCGCCGCCAGCAGAACAACAACCAGTCCCAGAACAACCGCGGCCAGCAGGGCGGCGGCAACCAGGGCGGGGCGGACGACGACGAGGGCGGCCGCCGCGGCCGCCGGTTCCGCGACCGCCGCCGCCGTGGCAGCAGCCGGGGCGAAGGCGGCACGCCGGACACCGAGATCCGCGAAGACGACGTCCTGCTGCCGGTCGCCGGCATCCTCGACGTGCTCGACAACTACGCGTTCGTGCGCACCTCGGGCTACCTGCCGGGGCCGAACGACGTGTACGTCTCGCTGTCGCTGGTCCGCAAGTACGGTCTGCGCCGCGGTGACGCCATCACCGGTGTCGTCAAGCAGCCGCGCGAGGGTGAGCAGCAGCGGCAGAAGTTCAACCCGCTGGTGCGGGTGGACAGCGTCAACGGGCTGGAGCCGGACCAGGCCAAGAAGCGGCCGGAGTTCACCAAGCTCACCCCGCTCTACCCGAACGAGCGGCTGCGCCTGGAGACCGAGTCGCACAAGCTGACCACGCGCATCATCGACCTGGTGATGCCGGTCGGCAAGGGGCAGCGCGCACTGATCGTGTCCCCGCCCAAGGCGGGCAAGACGATGATCATGCAGGACATCGCCAACGCGATCACCACGAACAACCCCGAGTGCCACCTGATGGTCGTCCTCGTCGACGAGCGGCCGGAAGAGGTCACCGACATGCAGCGCTCGGTGAAGGGCGAGGTCATCGCCTCGACCTTCGACCGGCCGCCGTCAGACCACACCTCGGTCGCCGAGCTGTCCATCGAGCGGGCCAAGCGCCTGGTGGAGATGGGCATGGACGTGGTGGTCCTGCTCGACTCGATCACCCGCCTCGGCCGCGCCTACAACCTGGCGGCCCCGGCGTCCGGCCGGATCCTGTCCGGTGGTGTCGACTCGACGGCGCTGTTCCCGCCGAAGCGCTTCCTCGGCGCGGCGCGCAACATCGAGAACGGCGGCTCGCTGACGATCTTCGCCACCGCGCTGGTGGAGACCGGCTCCACCGGTGACACGGTGATCTTCGAGGAGTTCAAGGGCACCGGCAACGCCGAGCTGAAGCTGGACCGCAAGATCTCCGAGCGCCGGGTGTACCCGGCGGTGGACGTCAACCTGTCCAGCACCCGCAAGGAGGAGCTGCTGCTCTCGCCGGACGAGCTGGCCATCCACCACCGCCTGCACCGGGTGCTGACCGCGCTGGACTCCCAGCAGGCCATCGACCTGCTGCTGTCCCGCCTGCGCAAGACCAAGACCAACATCGAGTTCCTCATGCAGGTCTCGAAGACGGCTCTCGGCAGCGCCGACGAAGACTGATCGCCTCGCGCCCCCGTTCCCCGGAATAGCCGGGGGCGGGGGTGCGTTGTTCGAGACGTCAGCTGATCTGGCAAAATCAATCCGCTGAAGTCCGGCTCCGGTTCACCTCACGCGAGGACCCGGCGGCCACGATGAGAGGACCCCATGAAGAGCGGTATCCACCCCGAGTACGTCCCGACCACGGTGACGTGCGGCTGCGGTAACACCTTCACCACGCGGAGCACCAAGACCTCGGGCAACATCACGGTCGAAATCTGCTCCAGCTGCCACCCGTTCTACACCGGCAAGCAGAAGATTCTGGACACCGGTGGCCGGGTCGCGCGCTTCGAGGCGCGCTACGGCAAGCGTCAGAAGAAGACCGACGCCAAGTAGCTTGATCGACGGCGCCCGCACCCGGACCCCGGGGGCGGGCGCCGCTTTCATGTCCACGTCCTTCGCCGAAACAAGAGGTCTCTGAAGTGGAATCGTCCTCACTGCGCGGGCTGCTCGACGAGTACGCCGAGCTGGAGAAGCAGCTCGCGGACCCGGCCGTGCACGCCGACCAGTCGCGGGCGCGCAAGCTGGGGCGGCGGTACGCCGAGCTGGCACCGGTGGTCAAGGCGATCGGCGAGCTGGACGCGGCTCGTGAGGACCTGGCGGCCGCCCAGGAGCTGGCGCACGAGGACCCGACGTTCGCCGCCGAGTCGCAGGAGATCGCCGCGCGCATCCCGGCGCTGGAGTCCCGGCTCACCGAGCTGCTGCTGCCACGCGACCCGTACGACGGCTCGGACGTGGTCATGGAGATCAAGTCGGGTGAAGGCGGCGAGGAGTCCGCGTTGTTCGCGGGCGACCTGCTGCGCATGTACCTGCGGTACGCCGAGCGCCACGGCTGGAAGGCCGAGGTGCTCGACTCGGTCGACTCCGACCTCGGCGGCTACAAGGACGTCACGGTCTCGCTCAAGAGCAAGGGCGGCAACGCGGACGGCGTGTGGGCGCGGCTGAAGTTCGAGGGCGGTGTGCACCGCGTGCAGCGCGTGCCGGCGACGGAGTCGCAGGGCCGGATCCACACGTCCGCGGCCGGGGTGCTGATCTACCCCGAGCCCGAGGAGGTCGAGGTGGAGATCGATCCGAACGACCTGCGCATCGACGTCTTCCGCTCCTCCGGCCCCGGCGGGCAGAGCGTGAACACCACCGACTCCGCCGTGCGGGTGACGCACCTGCCGACCGGGATCGTGGTGTCGTGCCAGAACGAGAAGTCGCAGATCCAGAACCGGGCACGCGCCATCCAGGTGCTGCAGGCCCGGCTGCAGGCGCTGGCCGAGGAGGAGGCCGCGAGCAAGGCGGCCGACGCGCGGCGCTCGCAGGTCCGCACGGTCGACCGGTCCGAGCGGGTGCGCACCTACAACTTCCCCGAGAACCGCATTTCCGACCACCGGGTGAACTACAAGGCGTACAACCTCGACCAGGTGCTCGACGGCGAGCTGGACGCGGTGCTGGACGCGCTCGCGGCCGCCGACCGCGAGGAGCGGCTCGCCGCCGCCGGATCCTGACCGGTCCTGTGCGAAAGTTGGACATGTGAAGCGGCAACCTCTGCGCCTGGCCATCCTCGAGGCGACCAGGATCCTGGAGCAGGCCGGCGTCGCGTCCCCCCGGACGGACGCCGAGCTGCTCGCCGCTCACGTCCTGGGGGTCGAACGGGGACGGCTGCCGTTGATCCCGCTGGTCGACCCGCCTGTCATCGACGCCATCGGCCAGCTCGTGGCGCAACGCGCCAAACGGGTGCCGCTGCAGCACCTGACAGGCTGGGCCGCGCTCGGGAACATCACGGTGAGCGTCGGGCCGGGTGTGTTCATCCCCCGTCCGGAGACCGAGCTGCTCCTCGAATGGGGGCTGAACCTGCTCAAGGGCCGGGAGCTCCCCGTGGTCGTGGACCTGTGCACGGGGTCCGGCGCGCTGGCGCTGGCCGTCGCGCACGAGCGCCCGGACGCGATCGTCTACGCCGTCGACAACGACTCCACGGCGCTGGCGTGGGCCCGCCACAACGCCGACGCGCGCGCCGAGCTGGGGGACACTCCGATCCGGCTGTACTCCGGCGACGTCGGCGACAACACGATCTTCGCGGAGCTGGACGGGCTGGTGGACCTGGTCCTGTGCAACCCCCCGTACGTGCCGCCGGGCGGCGAGCTGCCGCCCGAGGTCATCGACTACGACCCGGCGCAGGCCGTGTTCGCGTCCGAGGGCGGGCTCGCCGTGCTCCGGCTGGCCGTCGCCACCGCCGCGCGGCTGCTCAAGCCCGGCGGCGGGCTGGCCATCGAGCACGACGACTCCCACGGCACGGCGGCCCCCGCCGTCGTGTCCGCGCGCAAGGTGCTGACGGACGTCCGCGACCACCAGGACCTGACCGGACGCCCCCGGTTCGTCACCGCTCGCCGGGCGTGACCCTCAACATGGGCCGCACACCTGAAGGAATAAGCTCCCCGGCATGAGCGCGGTGTACGACTGCAGCCGTCCGGAATCGCGGGCGGAGGGATTGGCCGAGGCCGCGAGCGCGGTGCGTTCCAGCCGACTGGTCGTTCTGCCCACCGACACGGTCTACGGCATCGGGGCGGACGCCTTCGACGCGGGTGCCGTGCGCGCGCTGCTGCGCGCGAAGCACCGCGGGCCGGACATGCCGGTGGGCGTGCTCGTCGGCTCGTGGTCCACTGTGGATGGTCTGGTGCTCGGGATGCCGCCCCACGCAAGGGCTCTCGTCGAGGCGTTCTGGCCGGGTGACCTGTCCATCGTGTTGCCGCACGCGCCGAGCCTGCAATGGGACCTCGGCACCACGCGCGGCACCGTGATGCTCCGGATGCCGCTGCACCCGGTCGCGCTGGAGCTGCTGCGCGACGTCGGTCCGATGGCCGTGTCGAGCGCGAACGTCTCCGGCCAGCCGCCTGCCGCCACCGCGCAGGAGGCGAAGGACCAGCTGGGCGACTCGGTCTCGGTGTACCTCGACGGCGGCCCGAGCGGTGAGCCCGTGCCGTCCACCATCGTGGACCTCACCGGCAGCGAGCCACTCCTGCTGCGCGAGGGCGCCGTGAGCGCCGCGGCCGTCTCCGAGGTGCTCGGCGTGCCGGTGGCCACCCGCTCCTGATGACTCCGATCGCGACCGCCGGACTCCCGATCCGGGAGTACATCCTCGTCGGCCTCATCTCGGCGACGCTGACCTTCCTGCTCACGGGTCTCGTCCGGCGGTTCGCCATCCGCGCGGGCGCCATCGCCAACCCGCGTGCCCGCGACGTGCACGTCATCCCCATCCCGCGGATGGGTGGTCTCGCGATGTACCTCGGCGTCGCCGGGGGCATGGCGATGGCCCACCAGCTGCCGGTGCTGCGGCGCGCGTTCGAGTACTCGCTCGACCCCGTCGGCGTGCTCATCGGCGGTGGCGTGATCGTGCTGATCGGCGCCGTCGACGACCGGTTCGAGATCGACGCGTGGACCAAGCTCGCCGGGCAGGTGCTGTGCGCGGGCATCCTGGTGATCTTCGGCGTGCAGTGGAACGTGTTCTGGGTGCCGTGGGGCGGCAACGGTGACGCGCTCGGCCAGGTGGTCATCCTCGACAGCAACCAGGGCAGCTTGCTCATGGTCATCCTGGTGGTGCTGCTGGTCAACGCGATGAACTTCGTCGACGGCCTCGACGGGCTGGCCGCCGGCCTGGGGTTCATCGCCGCCACCGCGACGTGCGCGTTCTCGCTCGGCCTGCTCCGCTCGGCGGGCGGCGACGTCGGCACGTACCCGCCCGCGCTGATCGCCGCCACGCTCGCGGGTGCCTGCCTGGGCTTCCTGCCGCACAACTTCCAGCCCGCGAAGATCTTCATGGGCGACTCGGGCTCGATGATGATCGGCCTGATGCTGGCCGGCGCCACCACGTCCGCCTCCGGGAAGATCAACTACACCCGGTTCGGCGGCTCGGACGCGCTCGCGCTGCTCTCGCCGCTGCTGGTCGTGGTCGCGGTGCTGTTCCTGCCGGTGCTCGACCTGCTGATGGCCGTCGTCCGGCGCACCCGCCGAGGTCAGAGCCCGTTCGCGGCGGACAAGATGCACCTGCACCACCGGCTGCTGGAGATCGGTCATTCGCAGCGCCGCGCGGTGCTGCTCATTTACCTGTGGGCCGGGCTGCTCGGTTTCGGTGCGGTTTCGCTGACGCTGTTCGATACGGCCGCGGTGCTGTGGATCGCGGGCGCGGGGCTGGTGCTCGCGGCGATCGTTTCGGTCATCCCTAGACTGAGGTCGAGGAACCAGCAGGGAGCGACGTGACAGTGATGACCGAGAAGACCGAGAACCCGCACGCCCAGTCCGTGCTCAAGCTCGCGGACGCGATGTACCGGGGTGCGCTGTGGCCGGGGATCGCCACCGTCGTCGTCGGCGCCGTGGTGTCGCTGCTGCTGGTCGGGCTGCACGGCCTGTTCGGCGCGCTCGCCGGCGGTGTCATCGCCTTCGCGTCGTCGCTGGTGACGCTGTGGATGATGCGCAAGACCGCCGCGATGGACCCGATGGCGCTGATGGCCGTGTCGCTGGGCGGGTACATCCTCAAGATCTTGGTGCTGCTCGGCGTGATGATGCTGCTGCGCCACGTCGGTTTCCTGCACGTGAAGGCGCTGGCCTTCACGATGCTCGCCGTCATTCTGGTGTGGGCCGCGGCCGAGTTCCTCGCGTTCCGGCGGACCAGGATTCCGACGATCATCCCCGCGAGCGACAGTTAAGGAGTACGGGCGTACGGCAGCCGTCTACCGGCTGGTATCGTCCGGAAATGTGGAGGCGGGAACGGCCGCGCTCCCCGAAGGCGGAACCCCGACCAGCACTGTCGCGATCGTGATGGAGCCTCGGGTATCGGTCCTCCCCGACCCCGTCCTCGGGAATCGTAGCGCCGGACTCCCCGGTGGCTGAGTGTTCACTACCAGTTCACCCACGGGAGCCGCTTCCAGGTACCCGAAACCTATCGGGTACGTTAAGTCCAGATCGTGACGATTCCCCCGGCGGAGTGACGCCGGCCGGGAGAACCGGAAGGAGCCCAGTTGGGCGCGCTGGTAGTGACCGAGGGCAGCACCTTCACGCCCCCCGGTGCCGGAGACTTCGACCTGCCGCCGATCTTCCTCGGCATCACGAAGCCGATGATCCTGATCGTGCTGTCGGTCGTCATCATCGCCGCGTTCTTCCTGATCAGCTCGCGGAAGCTGAAGGTCGTGCCGGGCAAGGGCCAGTTCCTGGCGGAGTACGTCTACGACTTCGCCCGCAACGGCATGGCCCGCGAGCAGATCGGTTCGAAGGACTTCCGGCCGTACATCCCGCTCGTGCTCACCCTGTTCAGCTTCGTGCTGGTCAACAACGTCTTCGGGCTGATCCCGTTCTTCCAGTTCCCGACGTTCGCGCACATCGGTTTCCCGCTCGCGTTGTCGCTGTTCGTGGTCTACCCGGTCTACCACTTCGTGGGCTTCAAGCGGCACGGTTTCGTCGGTTACCTCAAGCACCAGACCGTTCCGCCGGGCGCGCCCGCGGCGATCTACCTCCTGCTGACGCCGATCGAGTTCCTGCAGAAGTTCGTGCTCAACCCGATCACGCTCGCCATCCGTGTTTTCGCCGCGATGTTCGCCGGGCACCTCATCCTCCTGGTCTTCACGGTCGCGGGCGAGTTCCTGCTGGTCGAGGCCAGTGGCGCGATCGCGAAGCCGGTTTCGATCATCTCGTTCGCGTTCGCCATCCTGATGACCTTCGTGGAAGCGCTGATCCAGGTGATCCAGGCGTACGTGTTCGCGGTCCTCTCGGCGAACTACATCGGCGCGGCACTGGCCGAAGACCACTAACGAAGACCACCACAACCGCAAGCCCCCGATCCGCGGACTACGCGGACCGACTGGAAAGGGATATACCAAGTGAGCAACATCGTTCTCGCGCAGGCCGCCGAATCCGCGGTGAACCTCAACCCGGGTCTCGCCGCCATCGGGTACGGCCTCGGCGCGATCGGCCCCGGTATCGGTATCGGCCTGATCTGGGCCGCCGTCATCAACGGCACCGCCCGCCAGCCGGAGGCGCAGGGCAAGCTGATGGGTATCGCGTGGACCACGTTCGTGCTTACCGAGGTGCTGGCGCTGATCGGTCTGGTCGTCTACTTCATCGCCTCCGCCGCCTGAGTTGACCGCTCATCGCTGAAGGAGTCGTTGTGCTGAAGACCCAGATGGTGCTCGCGGCGGATTCGCCGAGCCCGGTGCTTCCGAACATCCCGGAAGTCATCGTCGGCCTGATCGCGTTCCTCCTCCTGCTCTGGCTGCTGGCGAAGTTCGCCGTCCCGCGCTTCGAGAAGCTCTACGAGGAGCGGGCCGCCAAGATCGAGGGTGGCATCGAGAAGGCCGAGCAGGCGCAGGCGGAGGCGGAGAAGGCGCGGGCCGAGTACAAGGCCCAGCTCGCCGACGCCTTCACCGAGGCGGCCAAGATCCGCGACGACGCGCGGCTCGAGGCCGAGCGGATCAAGGAAGAGCTGAAGGCCGAGGCCCAGGACGAGGCCGCGCGCATCATCGCGCAGGGCCACGCCGCACTGCAGGCCCAGAAGGCGCAGATCGTCGCCGAGCTGCGGGCCGAGCTGGGCCGCAACTCGGTCGAGCTGGCCAGCCGCATCGTGGGTGAGTCCCTGGAGGACGAGGCCCGCCGCCGCGGCACGGTCGACCGCTTCCTCGCCGAGCTCGGGACCGCCAACGGAGCAGGAAAGTAAGAGGCCCATGACTAGCCCGGCAACACTGCACGCCGCCAGCCGCGAAGCACTCGCCGCGGCCGAGCGCACCCTCGATGGGGTGCTCGGCCAGGCCGGTGTCGAGCCGGAGACCCTGGGGTCGGAGCTGTTCTCCGTGGTCGAGCTGCTGACCAGGGAGATCGGCCTGCGCCGGGCTCTGGGCGACGGCTCCTCCGACCCCGAGGCCCGCAAGCGGCTGGTCACCTCGCTGCTGGACGGCAAGGTGTCCGGGCCCGCGCTGCGCGTGCTCGAGGACGCGGTCGGCCAGCGGTGGTCCAGTCCGCGCGAGCTGCTGGACGGTCTGGAGTCGCTCGGCCGGTCCGCGCTGCTGACCAGCGCGGAAAAGGCCGGAAATCTGGACGCCGTCGAGGACGAGCTGTTCCGGATTGCCCGTATCCTGGTAGGTGAACCCGAACTCGACCAGGCGTTGTCGGACCAGGCCGCGCCCGTCGCGGCCAAGCGCCAGCTGGTCCGTGAGCTGTTCGGCGGCAAGGCCGGTGCCGTGACGCTGGCACTGGTCGAGCAGGTCGTGACCCGTCAGACCGGGCGCGGGGTCGGCTTCGGCCTCGACCGGCTGGTCCGGCTGGCCGCGGAGCGCCGGGAGCGTTCGGTCGCCTACGTCACCAGCGCCGCGCCGCTCACCGGCCAGCAGGAGCAGCAGCTGACCGAGAAGCTCACCGGCATCTACGGCAGGCAGATCACCCTGCTCGTGGAGGTCGACCCGAAGCTCGGCGGCGGACTGGTCGTCCGCGTCGGTGACGAGGTCATCGACGGCAGTGCGGCGGGTCGGATCGCGGCACTGCGCAGGCAGCTGGCATGAGCCCCACCAAGACTTTGAACACTGGCAAGAACGAAGCGAGAGCGGGACAGACATGGCGGAGCTGACGATCTCCTCGGACGAGATCCGTGGCGCGATCGAGAACTACGTCTCGAGTTACTCACCCGACGTGAGCCGGGAAGAGGTCGGCACCGTCATCGACACCGGTGACGGCGTCGCCCACGTCGAGGGCCTGCCCTCGACCATGGCCAACGAGCTGCTGGAGTTCCCCGGCGGCATCCTCGGCGTCGCGCAGAACCTGGAGCCGCGCCGGATCGGCGTCGTGATCCTGGGTAACTACGAGCAGATCGAAGAGGGCCAGGAGGTCAAGCGGACCGGGCAGATCCTGTCCATCCCGGTCGGCGAGGACTTCCTCGGCCGGGTCATCGACCCGCTGGGCAAGCCGATCGACGGACTCGGCGACATCGCGTCCGACGAGCGCCGGGCGCTGGAGCTGCAGGCCGCCTCGGTGGTCCAGCGGCAGCCGGTGTCCGAGCCGCTGCAGACCGGTATCACCGCGATCGACGCGATGACGCCGATCGGCCGCGGTCAGCGCCAGCTGATCATCGGTGACCGCAAGACCGGCAAGACCGCGGTCTGCGTCGACACGATCATCAACCAGAAGGCGAACTGGGAGAGCGGCGACCCGGCCAAGCAGGTCCGCTGCATCTACGTCGCGGTCGGCCAGAAGGGCTCGACCATCGCCGGGGTGCGCAAGTCCCTGGAGGACGCGGGCGCGCTGGAGTACACCACCATCGTCGCCGCCCCGGCTTCGGACTCGGCCGGCTTCAAGTGGCTCGCCCCCTACACCGGTTCGGCGCTGGGCCAGCACTGGATGTACCAGGGCAAGCACGTGCTGATCGTGTTCGACGACCTGTCCAAGCAGGCCGACGCCTACCGCGCGATCTCGCTGCTGCTGCGCCGCCCGCCGGGCCGCGAGGCGTTCCCCGGCGACGTCTTCTACTTGCACTCGCGGCTGCTGGAGCGGTGCGCGAAGCTGTCCGACGAGCTGGGCGGCGGTTCGCTGACCGGGCTGCCGATCATCGAGACCAAGGCCAACGACATCTCGGCCTACATCCCGACGAACGTCATCTCGATCACCGACGGCCAGTGCTTCTTCCAGTCGGACCTGTTCAACTCGGGTCAGCGCCCCGCGGTCGACGTCACCACGTCGGTCTCGCGAGTCGGCGGTGACGCGCAGATCAAGGCGATGAAGAAGGTCTCCGGCTCGCTGCGGATCGACCTGTCCCAGTACCAGGAGCTGCAGGCGTTCGCCGCCTTCGCCTCCGACCTGGACCCGACCTCTCGCGCCCAGCTGGACCGCGGTGTCCGCCTGTACGAGGTGCTCAAGCAACCGCAGTACTCGCCGGTGCCGGTCGAGCAGCAGGTCATCACCGTGTACCTCGGCACCAACGGGCACTTCGACGACGTGCCGGTCGAGGACGTGGCGCGGTTCAACCACGAGCTGCTGGAGAACCTGCGCCACAAGCACGACGACATCCTCGCCGAGATCCGCGACAAGGGTCAGTGGACCGACGAGCTCGCCGAGCGCGTCGTCAACGCGTCGAACGAGTTCAAGAAGGGCTTCCGCACCTCGGAGGGTCAGACGCTGACCAACGAGGCCGAGTCCGAGGCGATGGACTCCGACAAGGTCGGGCAGGAGACCGTCAAGGTCAACAAGCCGGCCCCGACGAAGTGAGCGGATAGCTCATGGCGCAACTTCGCGAGCTCCGGGCAAAGATCCGGGCGACCAAGTCGATCGGCAAGATCACCAAGGCGATGGAACTGATCGCCACCTCGCGCATCGGCCGTGCGCAGGCGCGGGTGGAGGCCTCCCGGCCCTACTCGACCGAGATCACCAAGGTGCTCTCGGCGCTCGCGAGCGCGGCGTCCAACCTGGACGACCCGTTCCTCGTCGAGCGGCCGAACCCGAAGCGGGCCGCGGTGCTGGTGGTGACCAGTGACAAGGGCCTGTGCGGTGCGTACAACCCCAATGTGCTGCGCACCACCGAGGAGCTGCTGTCGCTGCTGCGCTCGGAGGGCAAGGAGCCGTCGGTCTACGTGATCGGCGGCAAGGGCCTTGGCTACTACCGGTTCCGGGGCCGCGAGGTCGCCGACAGCTGGACCGGGTTCTCCGACCAGCCGCGGTACGAGAACGCGGCCGAGGCGGGCCGGGCGCTGACGGAGGCGTTCCTGGCCGAGGACGGCGTGGACGAGGTGCACATCGTGTACACCGAGTTCCGCTCGATGCTCAGCCAGGTACCGACCGCCAAGCGCATGGCGCCGCTGGAGATCGAGTACTCGGAGGAGGACGAGCAGCAGCAGGCCCAGCCGGGCGACCTGCTGCCGTCCTACGAGTTCGAGCCCAGCGCCGACCGGCTGCTGTCGGCCCTGCTGCCGAAGTACATCAACACGCGGATCTTCTCGGCACTGCTGGAGTCGGCCGCTTCCGAGCTGGCCGCGCGGCGCACCGCCATGAAGTCGGCCTCGGACAACGCCAACGACCTGGTGAACACCTACACCCGGCTGGCGAACCAGGCCCGGCAGGCCCAGATCACGCAGGAGATCAGCGAAATCGTCGGTGGGGCCGATGCGCTCGCCGCTGTAGGAAGTGATGAGTAGATGACCACCACTGAAACCCGGACCAAGGGACGGATCGTCTCCGTCGCCGGTCCCGTCGTCGACGTCGAGTTCCCGCGCGGCGCGGTGCCCGACCTCTACAACGCGCTCAAGGTCGACATCGAGTTCCCCGAACTGCGCAAGACCGTGACCCTGGAGGTCGCCCAGCACCTGGGTGACAACCTGGTCCGCACGATCTCCCTGGCCCCGCAGGACGGTCTCGTCCGCGGTGCCGAGGTCACCGACACCGGTGCGCCGATCTCGGTGCCGGTCGGCGACGCGGTCAAGGGCCACGTCTACAACGCGCTGGGCGACTGCCTCGACCAGCCGGGCTACGGCTCGGACCTGGAGCGCTGGAGCATCCACCGCAAGCCGCCGGCGTTCGACCAGCTCGAAGGCCGCACCCAGATGCTGGAGACCGGCCTCAAGGTCATCGACCTGCTCACCCCGTACGTGCAGGGTGGCAAGATCGGCCTGTTCGGTGGTGCCGGCGTCGGCAAGACGGTGCTCATCAAGGAGATGATCACCCGTGTCGCCAAGAACTTCGGTGGCACCTCGGTGTTCGCCGGTGTCGGCGAGCGCACCCGTGAGGGCACCGACCTGTTCCTGGAGATGAGCGAGGACGGCGTCATCAACGACACCGCGCTCGTGTTCGGCCAGATGGACGAGCCGCCGGGCACCCGTATGCGGGTCGCGCTGTCCGCGCTGACGATGGCGGAGTACTTCCGCGACGTGCAGAACCAGGACGTGCTGCTGTTCATCGACAACATCTTCCGGTTCACCCAGGCCGGTTCCGAGGTGTCGACCCTGCTGGGCCGCATGCCTTCGGCCGTGGGTTACCAGCCCACGCTGGCCGACGAGATGGGTGAGCTGCAGGAGCGGATCACCTCCACCAAGGGCCGTTCGATCACCTCGATGCAGGCGATCTACGTGCCGGCGGACGACTACACCGACCCGGCCCCGGCGACGACGTTCGCCCACCTGGACGCCACCACCGAGCTTTCGCGGTCGGTGTTCCAGAAGGGCATCTTCCCGGCGGTGGACCCGCTGGCGTCCACCTCGACGATCCTCGACCCGGCCATCGTCGGCGAGGACCACTACCGGGTGGCGTCCGAGGTCATCCGGATCCTGCAGAAGTACAAGGAGCTGCAGGACATCATCGCGATCCTCGGTATGGACGAGCTGTCCGAAGAGGACAAGCTGACGGTGCAGCGGGCGCGGCGCATCGAGCGCTTCCTGTCGCAGAACATGCTGGTCGCGGAGACGTTCACCGGGCAGCCCGGTTCGACCGTGCCGCGGTCGGAGACCGTCGAGGCGTTCGACAAGATCGCCAAGGGCGAGTTCGACCACTACCCGGAGCAGGCGTTCCTGGGCATCGGTGGTCTGGACGACCTCGAGAAGAAGTACCGAGAGATCACCAAGAAGTGACCTGACCGGAAGCGGCGGGGGCGAGTGTCCTTTAAGGACCCGGCCCCGCCGTTTTCGTCAGCCGATCCGGGCGTATTAGACTCTGGTAGCGACGCCCGAGGTGAAGGAGAGCTACGTGGCTGAGATTTCCGTCGAGCTTGTCGCCGTCGAGCGCCGCCTCTGGTCGGGCCAGGCCACGTTCGTGGTCGCGCAGACCACCGAGGGCGAGATCGGCATCATGCCGGGTCACGAGCCGGTGCTCGGGCAGCTCGTCGAGGGCGGGATCGTGAAGATCGAGACCACCGACGGCGAGACGGTCCACGCGGCCGTGCACGGTGGCTTCCTCTCCGTGACCAACGAGCGCGTCAGCGTGCTCGCCGAGTCCGCCGAGCTGGCCGAGGAGATCGACGTGGAGCAGGCCAGGGCCGCGCTCAACGCCGAGGACGAGGCGGAAAGGGCGAGGGCGAGCGCCCGCCTGCGAGCGGCCGGTCAGCCGGCCTGACGCGGGCGACGAGCGGGAGCCGGCCGTGGAGATCGCGGTGATTGTCCTGGTCCTCCTGCTCGGTCTTGTCGTCATTGCGGCCTGGTACGGGCTGCGCTGGGTGCGGATGCGCCGCGCCGGCGGCGTGAGCGTCGCGCTGAGGTGGAACCCGGACAACACGCGGGCGGGCTGGCATCTGGGCATCGCGCGGTACGAGGCGGAGATCTTCGCCTGGTACCGGGTGTGGAGCCTGCGGACGGGCCCGGACCGCGTGTTCGACCGCGAAACGCTGATGATCGCCGACCGTCGTGACCCGGCGGGCACGGAGGCGTACGCGGTCCCCGCCGACGCGACCGTCCTGAGATGCGAGTCGGAGGGCCACGAGCCGATCGAGATCGCGATGGGCCCGGGCGCGCTGACGGGCTTCCTGTCGTGGCTGGAGTCCGCCCCGCCAGGACGCCGGATCCCCCGGGCCAGCTGAGTTTCTGGAGAAGCGCCCCCGTGGTGGGGGCGCTTTTCTCGTGTCTAGCGCTCGCCGCCCGGTTGCCAGAGGACGTCGCCGTCCGGGTTGGCCAGGCGGGCGAGGATGAAGAGCAGGTCGGAGAGGCGGTTGAGGTACTTCACGGCGAGCGTGTTCGTGCGCTCGGCGTCCGCCTCGACGAGTGCCCAGCCGCTGCGCTCGGCGCGCCGCGCCACCGTGCGCGCCTGGTGGAGGAAGGCCGCGCCGGGGGTGCCGCCGGGCAGGATGAACGACGTCAGCTTCGGCAGGCGCTCGTTGAACTCGTCGCACCAGCCTTCGAGGCGCGTCACGTAGTCCTCGGTGATCCGCAAGGGCGGATAAGGCGGGTTTTCGACCACCGGCGCGCACAGGTCAGCGCCGACGTCGAACAGGTCGTTCTGCACCCGCCGCAGGACGCCGGTGATCTCGTCGCCCAGGCCGCCCATCGCGAGCGCCAGCCCGATGACGGAGTTGGCCTCGTCGACGTCGGCGTACGCGGCGAGCCGCGGATCCGTCTTCGGGACGCGGCTGCCGTCCCCGAGCGCGGTGGTGCCGTTGTCGCCGACCTTGGTGTAGACGCGGTTGATGCGTACGGGCATTGCCCCACTTTAGGACTGTTCGAAGAGCCGCATGGCGTCCGGCGCGTCGAAACACACCTCGGGGGAGAAGCGGCTCTGCAGCTCGCGGACCAGCGTGCGACCGCCGCGCCAGTCGCCGGGCCGGACGGTGATCATGCCGCCGTGCCTGCCGAACACGTGCAGGATCGGCAGCCGGCCGTCGGTGTGCTCGACGGCCACGCCGGCGAGGTCGTCGAACCGCACCACGGCCACCGGCACGGGGCTGGAGCCGTAGTACGAGGTCAGGCCCTCGTCGCCCACCACCAGACGGAAGCCGCGCGGGGCGGTCGAGCCGACCAGCGCGCGCTTGACCTCGCGGCCCGTCACCGGGGGGAGCGGGCTGCCGGGCAGGTCCGGCAGGTCGGCCGGCACCCGGCCGTCGGGCCCGCACAGCACGAGGTTCGCCGCGAGCTCCCGCGCGGCCTTCGTCACCGCCCCGGGGTCGACGCCCGCGAGCACCTCCTGCTGGTGCGCGGCGGCCGACGACCAGCCCGTCAGCTCGCTCATCGCCTCGTCGAAGGCGCGGTACTCGGCGAACTCCCGCTCGCCGAGCTGCTCCAGCAGGTTGTCGCGGTCCGCGGCCAGTTCCTCCGCGGTCGGCCCGGTCTCGCCCAACGCGGCCAACTCCGCGCGGATCGCTTCGAGGACGCGAGGCGCGTGCTTGTCGGGCACGTCCGTGCCGAACCCGAGCACCGCCTGTCGATCGTCGACAATCTGATGGTCGAAACCGATGTCGTAGACAAGCCCCTCGTCGTGTCGTAGACGATTCGTAAGTCGGGTTGTCAACACTCCGACAACACACCCCATCGCCGCCGTCCAGTCGACGAGCGCGCAGCCGACCACGCCGTTGGGCACGGTGGTGCGCGCGGGCGTCGGCAGGTCGAAGGGAGCCACGGCGGGTGGCCGCTGCCGCGGGCCGTCCGGCAGCGGCAGCCGCAGGCCCTCCGGCGGGGGCCCGGACAGCACGAGCGCCGCGTTGCCGCGGTGGAACCAGCGGGCACACCACTCGCGCACGTCCCGGCTGGTCGCGCGGACGGTGGCGACCTGGACGCTGCCCGCGAGGCCGTAGGAGTGGTTGCCGAACCAGATCGACGCGGGCAGCCACGCCGTGACGCCGGGGCCTTCGCTCGTGCGCTCCTCGGCGACCAGGATTCCGCGTTCGAGACTGAGCGGGCTGGTGTCGAGGTTGCTCAGCGACTCGCAGAGGCGCCGCAGGTGGTCGACGACCGTCGCCGGGTTGCTGGTGACGTCGAAACTGGTGTGCAGCATCTCGGTCGTCGCGTTGTTCTCGTAGCGGCTCGTGCGCAGCGGGCGCATCGCGAGGTGCTCGACGAGGTGCGTGATACCCGTTTCCAGGAACGTCTCGTGCGCGATGCCGACACCGAAGACCAGGCTCGCGTTCAGCCGACCGGGTTGGCTGTGCCAGAAGACGGGCACGCCGTCGATCTCGGTGCGGTGCACCGTCGGTAGACCGGGTGTCGTCGGGCGGGCCACCATCTCGCGTATCGCTCCCTCAGCCGGGTTACACGGCAGGCGTTTATCGCTCGGAAAGCGCGTAGTGTTTCACACTTTCGCCTGAAGCTTGTTGCGGTCTGTTATCGCCTGCCCTCCCGATCGGGTGGCATCCGGGGGAGGCATGATGACGCCCATGAGCGAGCACTTCGATGTGCATGGCGGGGCCCGTCTCGAGGGCGAGGTCGAGGTCGTCGGCGCGAAGAACAGCGTCCTCAAGCTGATGGCGGCGGCGCTGCTCGCCGAGGGCACCACGACGATCACCAACTGCCCGCAGATCCTCGACGTCCCCCTGATGGCGGACGTGCTGCGCAGTGTCGGTTGCGAGGTCGAGCTCGACGGCGACACGGCCAGGATCACCACGCCGTCCGAGCTGTCGCACCGCGCCGACTCGCCCGCGATGGGCAAGCTGCGGGCGTCGGTGTGCGTGCTCGGCCCGTTGGTCGGCAGGCTCAAGCGCGCCGTCGTGGCGCTGCCGGGCGGGGACGCGATCGGTTCGCGGCCGCTGGACATGCACCAGAACGGGCTGCGCGCGCTGGGCGCGACGAGCACGATCGAGCACGGCTGCGTCGTGGCGAAGGCCGACGAGCTGCAGGGCGCGCAGATCTGGCTGGACTTCCCGAGCGTCGGGGCGACCGAGAACATCCTGATGGCGGCGGTGCTGGCCGAGGGCACGACGGTGATCGACAACGCCGCGCGCGAGCCGGAGATCGCCGACATCTGCACGATGCTCATCGAGATGGGCGCGAAGATCGAGGGCGCGGGCACGTCGACGCTGACCGTGCACGGCGTGGAAGCGCTGCACCCGACCGAGCACCGCGTGATCGGCGACCGGATCGTCGGGGCGACGTGGGCGTTCGCGGCGGCGATGACGCGCGGCGACCTCACGGTGCGCGGGGTGAACCCGCACCACCTCGACCTGGTGCTGGACAAGCTGCGGCTGGCCGGCGCCGACGTGACGACGTACGACGACTCGGGTTTCCGGGTGCGCCAGGAGGAGCGGCCGAAGGCGGTCGACTTCGTGACGCTGCCGTACCCCGGGTTCGCGACGGACCTGCAGCCGTTCGCCGTGGCGCTGTCGGCGGTGTCGGAGGGCACGTCGATGATCACGGAGAACGTGTACGAGGCGCGGTTCCGGTTCATCGAGGAGATGCAGCGGCTGGGCGCGGACGCGCGGACGGACGGGCACCACGCGGTGGTGCGGGGGGTCGAGTCGCTGTCCAGCGCGCCGGTCTGGGCGTCGGACATCCGCGCCGGCGCGGGCCTCGTGCTGGCCGGCCTGTGCGCCGACGGGGTCACGGAGGTGTGGGACGTGTTCCACATCGACCGCGGCTACCCGCACTTCGTCGAAAACCTGAACCGGCTGGGCGCGCGGATCGAACGGGTGGCAGGCGAGCCGGAGCGCGCCTGACCGCGTCCGCGCGGTGAGTGCGCCCGGGGCGCGTGTCAACGTATCCCGGCGGAACGATCGCGAGTTCGGGGTTCGATGAGCGCACACGAAGACGATGGCCGTCACCGACCCTGTCGACGTCTCCATCGACCTGGCGGAGTTGCTCCGCTAACCCTCCGCCGCCAGGGCTATGCCGAAGCCGATCAGCGCGCCACCGGTCAGGGTGTCCAGGGAGCGGCGTACGCGGCGCTTCTGGAGCCACTCGCGGACGCGGTGCACGACCGCCATCAGGGCCACCAGGTACACCGCGCCCAGCACCACCACCGTGTAGGCCAGCACCAGCGCATCCCACGTCGTGGTGCGCTCCGGGTCCAGGAACTGCGGCAGCACGGACAGGTACAGCGCCAGCACCTTCGGGTTCGTGACGTTCGACAGGAACCCTTCGCGCCACCGCCGGAAACCGCTCACCCGCGCGCCCGCCGCGTCGAGCCCGCTGTAGTCGCCGCGCCGGGCGCTGCGCAGGGCCTGGATCCCCAGGAAACACAGGTACGCCGCGCCCGCCCAGCGCAGCGTGAGGAACACCGGCTCCGACCGGACGATGAGCGCGCCGAGACCGAGCGCCACCAGGGTGCCCTGCAGGAGGTTGCCCACCGCGATGCCGCAGACCGCGAGCAGCCCGCCGCGCGTCCCGCCGCCGAGCGCGTTCTTGAGCGTCACCATCGTGTCGGGCCCGGGCGCCAGCACCACGAGGACGACGAACACCAGGTAGGTGCCATAGGAACTCCACGTCACGAACGCCCACGTTAACCGCGGCCCACACCCGGGGCGGCGGAATTTCCGTGAGGTGCGCCACTGGGCGGGCATGTTACCGGAAAGTACGCTGGGCGAAACGCGATGGAGGTGCCCCGTGCCCTATCCCACCGACCGTGAGCGCGACCGCCCCTGGGTGATGCGCACCTACGCGGGGCATTCGTCGGCCACCGCGTCGAACGAGCTGTACCGCCGCAACCTCGCGAAGGGGCAGACGGGCCTGTCGGTGGCCTTCGACCTGCCGACGCAGACCGGCTACGACGCCGACCACCCGCTGGCCAAGGGCGAGGTCGGCAAGGTCGGCGTGCCGGTCGCGCACCTCGGCGACATGCGGCGCCTCTTCGACGGCATCCCGCTGGCCGAGGCCAACACCTCCATGACGATCAACGCCCCCGCGATGTGGCTGCTCGCGCTGTACGTGACCGTCGCGCAGGAGCAGTCCGGGCCCGGCGTACTCGGCGAACTCACGGGCACCACGCAGAACGACATCATCAAGGAGTACCTCTCCCGCGGCACGTACATCTTCCCGCCCGCGCCGAGCCTGCGGCTGATCACCGACGTGATCGCCTGGACCGTGCACCACGTGCCGAAGTGGAACCCGATCAACATCTGCAGCTACCACCTGCAGGAGGCCGGGGCCACGCCCACGCAGGAGGTCGCTTACGCGCTGTCGACCGCGATCGCCGTGCTCGACGCCATCCGCGACTCCGGCCAGATCGACGAGGCCGACATGGGCCGCGTCGTCGGGCGGATCTCGTTCTTCGTCAACGCCGGGGTGCGCTTCGTCGAGGAGATGTGCAAGATGCGCGCCTTCGCGAAGCTGTGGGACGAGCTGACCCGCGAACGGTACGGCGTAACGGATCCCAAGGCGCGACGGCTGCGCTACGGCGTCCAGGTCAACTCGCTCGGGCTCACCGAGGCGCAGCCGGAGAACAACGTGCAGCGCATCGTGCTGGAGATGCTCGCGGTGTCGCTCTCGCGTGACGCCCGCGCCCGCGCGATCCAGCTGCCGGCGTGGAACGAGGCGCTCGGCCTGCCCCGCCCGTGGGACCAGCAGTGGGCGTTGCGGATGCAGCAGGTGCTCGCGTACGAGACGGATCTGCTGGAGTACGAGGACATCTTCGCCGGATCGCACGTCATCGAGTCCAAAGTGGACGAGATTGCCGATGGGGCGCGCGCGGAGATCGACCGGGTGCAGGAGCTCGGTGGCGCGGTGGCGGCGGTGGAAAGCGGTTACCTCAAGTCCCAGCTGGTTTCCTCGCTCGTCGAGTACCGGCACGCGGTCGAGTCCGGCGAGCGGGTTCTGGTCGGGGTCAACAGGTTCGAGACCACCGAGCCGAGCCCGTTGCAGGCGGAGGGTGCCAAGGCGATCGAAACCGTGGACCCGGCGGTGGAGAAGCAGGCGGTCGCCGCGCTGGAGGAGTGGCGGCAGCAGCGCGACGACGCCGAAGTGACGCAGGCGCTCGACCGGTTGCGCGAAACCGCGAAGACCACCGAGAACCTGTTCGAAGCGACGCTGGCCTGCGCGCGGGCCGGGGTGACGACGGGGGAGTGGGCGGGTGCGTTGCGTGAGGTGTTCGGCGAGTACCGCGCTCCGACGGGCGTCTCGGCGGCCTCGGCGTCCGGGAACGCGGCGGATCTGTCGCGCGTGCGGGACCGGGTGCGGGCGACGGGCGAGCAGCTCGGCGAGCGCCTGCGGATCCTGGTGGGGAAGCCGGGACTCGACGGGCACTCCAACGGCGCCGAACAGGTGGCCGTCCGAGCCCGTGACGCCGGGTTCGAGGTCGTCTACCAGGGCATTCGCCTGACGCCACAGCAGATCGTGGCCGCCGCGGTGCAGGAGGGCGTGCACGTCGTGGGGCTCTCGGTGCTCTCCGGTTCGCATCTGGAGGTCGTGCCGGAGGTGGTCGACGGGCTGCGCGCGGCGGGGGCGGCGGACATCCCGGTGATCGTCGGCGGGATCATCCCGGCCGAGGACGCGAAACTGCTCGTGGAACGCGGAATCGCGCGGGTGTTCACCCCGAAGGACTACGAACTCACCGAGATCATGAACGAGATTGTCACAGTCATTCGCGAAACCCACGATTTGCCTGGAGAATGATCTCTTTCCGATAACGCACTTTGACCCGATCGGTGCAGGCGCCTACGTTCGGTAGCAACTCGATCGAACGGGGTGCTGCGATGGCGCAGGGAACGTGGACGAGACGAGATTTCCTCCGGCGCTCCGCCGTGGTGGGGGCGGCCGCGGTCGGCGGGCCGGCGTTGCTGGCCGCGTGCGAGAGCACCGGCAGCGGGGGTGACACGCTGACGTCGGCGCGCGACGCGAAGACGATCAAGATCGGGATCGCGAACGAGGCGCCCTACGGTTTCGCCGACTCCTCCGGCAACACCACCGGTGAGGCGCCCGAGGTGGCGCGCGCGGTGTTCAAGGCGCTGGGCATCGACAACGTGCAGGCCAGTGTGGTCCCGTTCGACCAGCTGATCCCGGCGCTGAACGCCAAGCAGTTCGACGTGGTGGCGGCGGGCATGAACATCACACCGACCCGCTGCAAGGCCGCGTTGTTCTCCGATCCGGACTACTCCGCGCTCACCGCTTTGCTGGTGCCCAAGGGAAATCCACAGGGGATCACGAACCTGCAGGACGCCGCGGCGAAGAAGGTCAAGATCGCCGTGCTGTCGGCCGCGGTCGAAAAGGGGTACGCCACCGGCGCCGGGGTCGCGGAGTCCGACATCGAGACGCTGGACAACCAGAACAACATGCTCCGCGCGGTCACCGCGGGCCGGGTGTACGCGGCGGCGCTGACCGACATCTCGTTGAAGTACCTGGCGAAGCAGAACCCGGACGCGGCCGTCGAGGTGACGCCGGGCTTCACCCCGACCGAGAACGGGCAGCCGGTGGTCTCCGCGGGCGGGTTCGTGTTCCGCCAGAGCGACGGTTCGCTGCGCGACGCGTTCAACCAGCAGCTGAAAACGTTGCACACCAACGGTCAGTGGCTGCAGATCGTGGCGCCTTTCGGGTTCGACCAGAGCAACGTGCCGAAGGCGGACCTGACGACCGACAAGCTGTGCGCCGCCTGAGTCCGTGTCCGACTCGACCTCCTACATCGTCTCGTCGATCCTGAGCGGGCTGAGCGCGACGGTCTCCGCCACGCTCGGCGGGATCGCGTTGGCGATCGTGCTGTCCTTGCTCGCCGGACTGGCGATGCTGTCGCGGTTGCGGCCGGTCCGGTTCGTCAGCCGGGTCTACGTCGAGGTGTTCCGCGGCACGTCCGAAGTGGTGCAGCTGTTCTGGCTGTACTTCGTGCTGCCGGCGCTGGTCGGGCTCAAGCTGGTCCCGTTGTTCGCGGGCATCCTCGTGCTCGGCCTCAACCACGGGGCGTACGGCGCGGAGATCGTGCGCGGTGCCGTGCAGTCGGTGCCGAAGGCGCAGCGGGAAGGCGCGGTCGCGCTGTCGCTTTCCCCGGCGCAGCGCATGTTGCGCGTGCTGCTGCCCCAGGCCGTGGTCGAGATGTACCCGCCCTTCAACAACCTGTTCATCCAGCTGCTGAAGAGCACCGCGCTGCTGACGTTCATCTCCGCCGGGGAGATCACGGAGAAGGGCGAGCTGCTGCGGCCGGTTTACGGCAGCCAGCTCGTGTTCATCTACGGCGTCGAGCTGTTGTGCTACCTCGTGCTCGCGGTGGTGATCACGCTCATCATGCGGGCGCTGGAACGGCTCGGTTCGCGGCGGCTCGGCAGGCGCCCGGTCGCGCGCAGCAGGCTGTTCGCCAGAACGGCGGGGGTGTCCTGATGAACTGGGACTGGGAGAACGCGTACGAGTCGCTTCCCTTGCTGCTCAAGGGTTTGCTGGTGACGGTGGAGCTGACGCTGCTGGGCTCGGCGGTGGCGTACGTGCTCGGGCTGGTGTTCGCGTTGGTGCGCCGCGCCCGGATTCCCGTGCTCAGCCAGGCGGTGTTCCTGTTCGTCGAGTTCGTCCGCAGCACACCGCTGCTGATCCAGGTCTTCGTCATCTTCTACCTGCTGTGGCCCGCGCTGGGCGTGCAGCCTTCGGCGTTCCTCACCGGTGTGATCGCACTCGGCATCCACTACGCCACCTACACGTCCGAGGTGTACCGTGCCGGGATCGAAGCGGTCCCGAAAGGACAGTGGGAGGCGGCGACGGCGTTGAGCCTGCCGCGTGGTCGCGTGTGGACGGGCATCATCCTGCCGCAGGCCGTGCCGCGCGTGCTGCCCGCGCTGGGCAACTACACGATCTCGATGTTCAAGGAGACCCCGCTGCTGTTGGCGATCGGGGTGCTCGACGTGCTCAACCGCGCCAAGGAGCAGGGCGCGGAGACGTTCCGGGTGATCGAGCCGTACACGCTCGCCGGGGTGCTGTTCCTGCTGGTCAGCCTTCCGGCCTCGGTCCTGGTGAGAAGGTTGGAACGCCGTGTCGGACAGCTCTAGCATGATCGTCTTCGAGAACGTGGAGAAGCGCTTCGGCGACCACGTCGTGTTGCGGGACCTGGACTTCACCGTCGCGCCGGGTGAGTTCGTCACACTGATCGGGCCCAGCGGGTCGGGCAAGACGACGATCCTGCGGCTGCTCATGACGCTGGAGCGCGTGAACGCCGGGCGCATCCACGTCGGCGGCGAATGCCTGACGCACATGCCCAAGGGCGACCGCGAGGTGCCGGCGAACGAGAAGCACCTGCGGCGCATGCGCAAGCGGATCGGGATGGTCTTCCAGCAGTTCAACCTGTTCCCGAACATGGACGTGCTGCAGAACGTCACCGAGGCACCGGTGCGCGCACTCGGGCTGTCCAAACAGGACGCGGAGGCGCGCGCGGTGGAGCTGCTGGAGCTCGTCGGGCTCGGCGACAAGGTCCGCGAGCACCCGAGCAGGCTGTCCGGCGGGCAGCAACAGCGGGTCGCGATCGCGCGGGCACTCGCGATGCGGCCCGAGGTGCTGCTGCTGGACGAGGTGACGTCCGCGCTCGACCCCGAGCTGGTGGCCGGGGTCCTCAAGGTGCTCAAGGACATCGCGACCACCACGGACATCACGTTCCTCTGCGTCACGCACGAGATGCAGTTCGCGCGGGACGTGTCGGACCGGGTGCTGATGTTCGACCGCGGTCAGGTCATCGAGGACGCGCCGCCGGAGAAGCTGTTCACCGACCCGGACCACGAGCGCACGCGCGAGTTCCTGCACGCGGTGCTGGACCGCCCCTGACGTCAGGGTTTGCCGAACAGCCGCCGTCCGAGCCGGACGCGCCGCCCGTTCCCGCCGCAGTGCGAACACGTGCGGAACGCCTTTCCGGACGGTGACCGGTGCTTGCCCGCCCCGCTGCAGCTGCGGCACGCGGCGAACGGCCAGATGAGGCACTGGATGGCGTAGATCCCGGCCAGGACGAGGCCGAGCACGATGAGCTGGGTCATCGGTTGTCCCTCCCCTCAGCCGCCGCGTCTTCGAGGCGGCCGGTTTCGCTGCCGGCCGCCACCGCGCTCGCGCCAGTGGAACGACCGTTTCTCTGGGATGCCCAAAGTCGAGCTGCTTTCACATCGGACGTCCACAGTGGCGTGCTTCTTGACGGGAACCACTCGAACAGCCCATCATGTTGTTCGTCAGACGAGCAAATGTGCGTCAGTCGAACACAACGGAGACGATGATGTCGGCCGGAAGAGTCCTGCGAAGCGCTTTCACCACGAAGCTGTACGTCACCGTCCTGGTGGCGATCGTCCTCGGCGCCGTACTCGGGTTCGTCGCACCCGGCGCGGGTGCGTCGCTGCAGCCCCTCGGGACCGGGTTCATCTCCCTCATCCAGATGCTCATCGCGCCGGTGGTGTTCTGCACGATCGTCACGGGCATCGCCTCGGCGGGGGAGCTGACCAGCGTCGGCCGCGTCGGCGTGAAAGCCCTCGTCTACTTCGAGGTGCTCACCACGGTCGCCCTGATCCTCGGGTTGGTCGTGATGGACCTGGTCCGCCCCGGCAGCGGGATCCATGCCGACCCGGGCTCGCTCAAGCTGTCCGGCTCGGCGCAGCAGTACGTGCAGACCGGCGAGTCGCAGCACTGGTACGACTTCCTGGTCAACGTCATCCCGAAGACCGTGGTCAGCGCGTTCACCGACGGCAACGTGCTGCAGGTGCTGCTCGTCGCGGTGCTGTTCGCGATCGCGGTCAAGGCGCTCGGCGAGCGCGGCGCCCCGCTGGTGCGCGGGATCGAGCGCGTGAGCGACGCGCTGTTCGGCATCGTCAAGCTCGTCATGTACCTGGCCCCGCTGGGCGCGTTCGGCGCGATGGCGTACACCACGGGCAAGTTCGGGGCGTCGACGCTCGCCAGCCTCGGCGGGATCGTCGTGTTGTTCTGGGCCACCGGCATCGTGTTCTGCCTCGTGGTGTTCGGCGTGGTCGCGCGGCTGTGCGGGATCCGGATCCTGAAGCTGTACCGGTACTTCAAGGACGAGCTGCTGATCACGCTGGGCACCGCGAACTACGAGGCCGTGATGCCGCAGCTGATGCGCAAGCTGGAGCACCTGGGCGCGCCGAAGCGGATCGTCGGGCTCGTCGTCCCGTCCGGGTACGCCTTCAACGGCGACGGCGTCTGCCTGTACCTGGGCTTCGCGTCGCTCTACATCGCGCAGGCGTTCGACGTGCAGCTGTCGCTGTGGCAGCAGATCGGGCTGCTCGCGGTCTTCATGGTCACGTCGAAGGGCAGCGCGGGCGTCGCGGGCGCGGGGTTCGTGATCCTCGCGGCGACGCTGTCCACGACGGGCGCCGTCCCCGTCGCCGGGATCATGCTCGTGCTGGGCATCGACCGGTTCCTGTCCACCATGCGCGGCCTCGTCAGCCTGTGCGGCCAGATGCTCGGCAGCATCGTCGTGAGCCGCTGGGAGGGCGTGTTCGACCTCGACCGGGCGCGGAAGGTGCTGTCCGGTCAAGATCCCGCGGGCGCACCGGAAACCGTGCCCGCGGCTAGAGACAGTTTTGGATCCGGCTTGGGTGCCGGTGCGGGTAGCGGAACCTGAGGCGGCCTCTCGCTGTGGGATCGCCTCCTCATGACCCCCCGCCCGCCAGCCCGACCACCACCCCTCATGGACGCTCCGCGACTGTGCCTCCCACCACGGAGGCGCTGTCCTCGCGAGAGGCCACCTCAGAACCCGCGGCGGTGCGAGCTGACGGCGCAGAAGCAAGCGGCTCCGCCGCTTTCAAAACGTGTTCCGATCGAAGGAGAGAAAGTGGCAAGGCTCGACTACGTGACCGGGGACGGCGAGGTCGCCGAGCGCATCCGCGCGCGACGCGGCGGCAGGCTGACCCCGCTCGACGGGATGCTGTTGCACAGCCCGCCTTTCGCGGACGGCTGGAACAGCCTGCTCGGCGCGATCCGGGGGCGCTCGACGCTGCCGGGGGACGTCCGGGAGCTGGCGATCCTGCGGGTGGCGGAGCTGAACGGCGCCGGGTACGAGTGGTCCGCGCACGAGCCCGTCGCGAAGGACGAGGGCCTGACCACGGAGCAGATCGCGGCCCTGCGCGCGGACGGCGACCCGGCGGTGCTCGACCCGCGGCAGCGGGCGGCGCTCGCCTACACCGATGCGATGACCCGTCAGGTGGCGGTCGGCGAGGAGCTGTTCCGCGCGCTCGGCGAGCACTTCGACGACCGGCAGGTCGTCGAGCTGACGGTGACCGTCGGTGCGTACAACATGGTGTCCCGGTTCCTGGTCGCGCTGGAGGTGGGGCGGTGACGGGCAGGCTCGAGGGCAAGGTCGCCGTGATCACCGGCGCCGGCAGCGTCGGCCCCGGCTGGGGCAACGGGCGCGCGGCGGCCGTGCTGTTCGCGCGCGAGGGCGCGAAGGTGTTCGCGGTGGACCTCGACCCGGACGCGCTGGCGGAGACTGTCCGATTGATCGAAAAGGGGATTGTTGACATTCATACGTGCGACGTCACGGACAATGCGGCTGTAGGACAAATGGTCGCGGCGTGTGTCGACACCTTCGGGCGGGTGGACGTCCTCGTCAACAACGTGGGCGGGTCACGGCCCGGCGGCCCGGTCGAGCTGAGCGAGCAGGACTGGCACGCGCAGCTGGACTACAACCTGACCAGCGTCTACCTGACCTGCAAGCACGTCATCCCGGTGATGAAGGCGAACGGTGGCGGCGCGATCGTCAACACCGCGTCCACCTCGGGCACGCGGTTCACCGGTTCGCCGCAGGTCGGTTACGCCGCGGCGAAGGCGGGCGTCATCCAGTTCTCCAAGGTCACCGCGGTGCAGCACGCCGCCGACGGCATCCGCGTGAACACCGTGGTGCCGGGTCAGCTGCACACGCCGCTGGTGGAGGCGCGGCTCGCGGGGCAGCGCGCCGGCGGGGACGTCGAAACGCTGCTGGCGCAACGCAAGGCCCGGATTCCGCTGGGGTTCATGGGAGACGGCCGGGACACCGCGTATGCCGCGCTGTACCTGGCCTCGGACGAGGCCCGGTTCGTCACGGGCACGGAGATCGTCGTCGACGGCGGCATGACCGCGAGGTGTGACTGATGAGCGACCCCGCCAACCCCGGCCCCGATCCCGATCCGAAGCCGCCGCTGTTCACGCTGCCACCGGGCAGCTGCGACTCGCACTGCCACATCTTCGGTCCCACGGCGAAGTTCCCGTACGCACCCGAGCGGACGTTCACGCCACCCGAGGCACCACTGGAAGATCTCCAGCGGCTGCACGGGTTCCTCGGTTTCGAGCGGGCGGTGATCGTGCAGTCCGCGTGCCACGGCACCGACCACTCGGCACTGCTGGATGCCCTGGGGCGCGGGGAGTACCGCGGAGTCGCGCTGGTGAAGCCGGAGACGCCGGACGTCGAGATCGCGCGCCTGCACGAGGCAGGGGTCCGCGGCGCGCGGCTGCACTTCACGCCCCACCTCGGGCCCGCACCGTCGGCCGAGACGATCCGGGCCATTGTGGACAAGATCCGGCCGTACGGCTGGCACCTCGCCCTGCACGTGGCGGGCGAGGGCATCGCCGACCACGAGGACCTCGTGCGGTCCCTGCCGCTGCGGGTGGTGATCGACCACCTCGCGCGGGTGGACCTGCGGCAGGGCCTGGGCAGCAGGGCGGTGACCGCGCTGCGGCGGCTGCTCGACACGGGCTCGGTGTGGGTCAAGCTCAGCGGCACCGACCGGATCGCCACGGCGCCGCCGGACCTCGGTGACGCGGCGGAGCTGGCGAAGCTGCTCGCGACGCACGCGCCCGAGCGGGTGGTGTGGGGCACCGACTTCCCGCACCCCAACACGCACGGGTTCGTCCCGAACGACGGCGATCTGGTGAACCTGCTCGCGGAAATCGCGCCGGACGAGGCCGCATTGCGGCGCCTGCTTGTTGACAATCCGACGATCTGTTTCGACTTCTAGTGGAGCGTCGGCATGTTCTCAAGTTTGATTGTTGACAATCCGACCTTCAGTGTGTCTTCGCGAGGGGCCGCGCATTGCGTGCGGGGAGGTTGGTTGAGGATCCGACCTGCCGGGCTGTCTTCGGGGGCATCCGTGCATTGCGGGCGGGGGAGTTTGTTGACGATCCGACCTGCTGTGTTGTCTCCAGGGGGTCCGCCCATTGGGCGCGGGAGGTTTGTTGACGCTCCGATCTTCTGTTTTGGCTTCTGATGGAGCCGTCAAATGTCCTCTAGCCTCCTTGTTGACAATCCGGTTGTCTGTTTCGACGCCGAGTGGAGCCGCGGAATGTCCTCGAAGCTGATTGTTGACAATCCGATGGGGAGAAGATCGACCCAGGTGGTTGTCGACGGCGACGGGCGGAACTAGTGGAGCCCCGCGATGTCCTTGGTGATGGCCTCGGCCGTCTCCAGCAGGCGCGGCACGAAGCGGGTGCGCAGCTCGGAAAGGGACACCCGGGCGGCGTTGGCGGAGACGTTCAGCGCCGCCAGCACCTGCCCTGCGGATCCGCGCACGGGCGCCGCCGCCGAGCGGACGCCCTCCTCGCGTTCCCCGTCCACCACCGCGTAGCCCTGCTCCCGCACGCGCTGCAGCTCGGCACGCAGCTCGGCGCGGTCGGTGATCGTGTGCGACGTCAGCCGCTCCAACTCCGTACGGTCCAAATAGGACTCCAGCTCGGCGTCGGGCAGTGCGGCGAGCAGCACGCGGCCCATCGACGTCGGGTACGCGGGCAGGCGCGAACCGACGTTGAGCGTGATGGTCATCGAGCGCGAAGCCGGTACCCGCACCACGTAGACGATCTCGCCACCGTCCAAAGTGGCCATCGAGCTGGCCTCCCTCAGCTCGTCGGAGAGCGCCCGCAGGTGCGGTTGCGCGTGCTCCCAGAACGGCAGCGCGGCGAGGTAGCCGTAGCCCAGCCGCAGCACCCCCGGCGTGAGGCGGAACTCGCGGCCGTCCGTCTCCGCGAAGCCCAGGCGCTCCAGCGTGAGCAGGATCCGCCGGGCGGTGGCGCGGGTGAGGCCCGTCGCGGCGGCGGCGCCGCTCACGGTCATCGCCGGGCGCTCGGCGGAGAAGCTCTGCAGCAACCGGAAGGCCTTCTCGACCGAGTCGATGACGTCGGGGTCTTCTCTCGACACCGGAAAGACGGTACCCGATGACCGAAGCACTCCTGTTCGTTCTCGCCGAGCCCGGCCGCGTGCCCGAGCCCGAGTTCCACGACTGGTACGACACCGAGCACGCCCCGAAGCGACTGGCCGTGCCGGGCATCCGCAGCGGGTACCGGTACCGCGCGCTCGACGGGGAGCGGCCGGGCTGGCTGGCGTGGTACGAGCTGGACACCAAGGCGCTCCACGGCGAGGCGTACCAGGCGGTCCGGAGGCGGAGCCCGCGCGAGCAGTCGGTGGTCGAGCGGCTCGACACCCTCGACCGGCGGGTGTACGAGCTGATCGACGACCAGGGCACGCCGGTCGCGGAAGCGCCCGTGGTGGTGTCGGTCGCCTTGTCGACCCCGGACGAGCGCGGGCTGGCCGACTGGTACCGCGAGGAGCACGTACCCCTGCTGCTCGCGATCCCCGGCTGGCACCGCGTCCGCCGGTACCGCCGGGTCGAGGGGACCGGCCCCGACCTGCTGGCCCTCCACGAGATCGACGACGTCGGCCTGTTCGGCCACCCGGACTACCGCACTGCGACGAGCACCCCGCGCCGCGCGGAGGTGATGGCGCGGGTGACCGCCCGCGAACGACGGGTCTTCGGCTTCCACAACACCGTTCGTCCTTGCCCGCCCCCGGAATGATGGGGTAGACCGGAAAGGGTGACGAACCGCCTCGACGGCACCGTCACCGGTCCCGTCGTCCAAGCCGGTTCGGTGCAGTCGCTGCACGTGTACACCCGGCGTGCGGTCGTGACCCCGGCACAGCTTCCCCCACCACCGCCGGTGGTCGCGGGCCGCGCGCGGGAGCTGGCCGGGCTGGACGCGTACCGGAGCTCGGCCGGGCGGCTGGTGATCCTGACCGGGCCCGCGGGCACGGGCAAGACGACGCTGGCCCTGCACTGGCTGCACCGCGTTCGCGACGAGTACCCCGACGGCCAGCTCCACGCCGACCTCGCGGCCTTCGACCCGGTGGGTCCGGCGACGCCGGACACCGTCCTGCACCAGTTCCTCACCGCATTGGGCGTCCCGGCCGACGAAGTGCCGGAGACGCGCGAAGAGCGCGAAGCGGCCTACAGGTCTCTCACGGCGGGACGCGACATCGCGGTCCTGCTGGACAACGCGGTATCGGCCGCGCAGGTCCGCCCGTTGCTGCCGGCGGCGGGCATCGTGGTGGTGACCAGCAGGTGGCGGCTGGCGGGGCTCGCGAACGAAGGGCAGTACGTCGAGCTGGGCCCGCTCGCGCCGGAGGACTCGACGGAGGTGCTGGCGCAACTAGTGGGCCGTGAGCGTGTCGAGGCCGAACCCGAGGCGGCGCGGTCGCTCGCCGGGATGTGCGGCGGGCTACCCCTCGCGCTGGCCGTGGTCGGCGCCCGCCTGCGCACCCGCCCGCGCCGCGGGTTGCAGCGCGAAGCCGCGTCGCTCGGGCGACGGTTCGCGCTGTTGCGGCTGTCGACGGAAGAGGTCTCACTCGACGGTGTGTTCGACGCGTCGGTCGTGCGCCTGTCCGAGCCCGCCCGGCACCTCTACCGCCTGGCCGGACTGCATCCCGGTGGCGGTTTCGACGCCGACGTGCTGACCGACGTGACCGAAGCGGAGCCCGAGGAGATCGACGACGCGCTCGAAGAGCTGCTCGACGCGAACCTGCTGAGCGAGGACGAGCACGGCCGGTTCCGGTGCCACGACCTGGTGCGCGCGCACGCCGCCGCCCGTGCGGAACAGGACCTGCCGCCCGAACGGTGCGAGGCTCTGCGGCGGGCCATCGTCGAGTGGTACCTCGCGATGACGGTCAAGGCCGACGCGGTCGTGCATCCGCACCGCTGGCGGCTGAGCCGGTACTACACCGAAGACCCGCTGCCCCGGCCCATCGAGGACGCCGGGGACTGGCTGGTCCGCGAACAGGCCGCGGTGCGCGGCGCGCTGCTGGAGGCGGCCCGGCGCGGCTGGCCGGACCTCGTGTGGCAGTTCTGCGAGGCGCTGTGGGGGCACTTCCTGCACCACCGGCACTACCAGGACTGGATCGAGCTGCAGCGGCTCGGCGTCGCGGCGGCGGAGCAGTGCGGCAACCGGCTCGCGGAGGCCCGGATCCGGTCGCAGCTCGGCTTCGCGTACGCGAAACTGGGCCGCTACCGCGAGGCGACCGCGGAGAACGAGCTGGCGTTGCGCCTCGGTCGCGTGGAGAAGCACGACCTGACGATGGCGACAGCGCTTTCCCAGCTCGGTCGCGCGGCCCGGGGCTCGGGCGACCTGCCGGCGGCACTCGACTACTTCCGCGACGCCGCCGGTGTCCAGGCGCGGATGGGGGTGCCGCGCGGTGTGGCGCTGTGCCGCCGGCGCGCGGGGGAGGTGCTGACGGACCTCGGCCGCCTGGACGAGGCGGCGGCGGAGCTGACCGCGGCGGCCCGTTCGATGGCGGAGCTGGACGATCCGATCCAGTACGCGCGGACGCTGACCGCACTCGGCGCGCTGCACGCCTGCCGAGGCCGCCCGGAGGAGGGACTGCCCCTGATGCGCGAAGCACTGGCGATGACCCGCGAGGTGGGCTCGCCGCACTACGTCGCCGAGGTCCTCTTCGCGTTCGGAGAGCTGGAAATCACCTGCGGACGCGGGGATTCCGCGCGGGAGCACCTGACCGAGGCCCGGGAGATCTACGAGTCGTCGGCCGATCCGCGGGCCGGGCAGGTGGCCGCGCGGCTGGCCGAGATCCACCAGGCGTAGCCGACGGCCGCCGCCACGACCGCGGCCTCGTCGTCGACCACCACGTCCGCGCAGGCGAGCCAGCGCGCGGATGTCTCGTGTCGCACCGCGACCAGGCAGTCGACCTCCTCGTTCCCGAAGCGCACCAGGACCCGGTACACGCCCGCCTCAGCCATGACGGGGCAGCGGAACGGCACCGGCGGCCGGTGCGTGGGAGGGCTCGGGGAGGCCGAGCAGCCGGTAGATCAGCGCGCGCAAGGCGGGCGCGGCGGCATCGGGCCGTGAGGTGATGGCCGGGAGGACGGCGTTCTGGAGGACGGCGGCGCGGTCGACGGCTTCGGCCCGTTGCCCGGCGAGCCCGCGGTTCCGCCGCAGCTGGGGTGCGTGCTCCCGGACGACCGCGGCGATGCTGCCTTCGCGGACATCGGGACACGTGGCCAAGGTGACGGGACGCCCGGTCGCGGCGGCGTAGGCGGTGGTGGAACCGTGGTCGCCGATCACCCAGTCGGCGGCGATCATCGTGGCCCGCCAGCCTTCGTCCGGCGGGATCAACCGGAGCCCGGGGCAGTCGGACAGCCAGGCGGCGATCTGCCGCCGGCCGTGCACCGTCCACACCTGTGGATGAAGGACGAGGGCGACGTGTGCGAACTCGTCGAGCAGTGCGCGGCACAGCCGTGGCAGCCGCCCGAAGAGCGAGTCGGGCGACCAGGTGGAACTGACGGTCACCAGCAGCTCGTCGTCGGGAACGCCGAGCGCCTGCCGGTACTGGTGCCGGAAGGGCAGGCTCGCGCGCATCCGGTCGAGGCAGATGTCCCCGGTGACCTCCGCGCGGTCGAGCGCTTCGGGGCAGAGCCTGCCGAGCAGGGACAGCTCGTCCTCGTGCGGCAGCGCGAGCGCCGCGGGCAGCGCGCGGCCGCGGTAGGTGAGCAGCTCACGGTCGAGGCCCGTAGTCGGCACCTGCGCCCCGCCGGCCTTCCGGCTGTAGCGGCGCGACATGGCGGCGCCCGCGCCGTGGGGCAGCAGGAGGATCGGCCCGTCGAGGTCGGGAAGGTGCCGGTGGCTGGCGGCGAGCACGAGGTCCCACCGGTGCCGGACGGCCTGCTGCCACGGGACGGCGAGCCCGCCCTGCGCCCGCACGAAGTCGCCGAGCCCGGGCCACACGTCGGTCGTGTGGGGCACGGTGAACAGCGCCTGGGCGCGGAAGTCCGCCTCGACCAGCGGAAGCACGTCGAGCAACCGCGTCCCGGCGGCCACGGTGGGAACGACGACGAGAACGTTCTTGCAGACGCGGGTGCGCCGAGCGGAGGCGTCCGGCCCGAGCGGCCCGCGGATCCAGAGGTTCGTGTCCATGCGGTGGAGCGTTTCCCGTGCACCTGACAACGCCCGGGCAGCTGGGTGGACAATGTCCTGACATCCCGGCGCGATTTCTGACAGGCGGATGTCAGGCCCGGGGAAATCGCTCTTTTCACCACGCATCACGGTTTACGGTGGCATTCTGGGATGGGGGCCGGGAGGTGGTGTCCGATGTCGGGAAAAATCATGTTCGGCATTCTGGGCGGCACGATCGTGCAGGTGCACGGTCAGCCGGGCGTGCACCTCGTCGGCTCCCGCAAGGTCCGCCAGATCCTGGCGGTGCTGCTCGCGCAGCCCGGCCGCCGAATTTCCTTCGAGCGTCTGGTGGAGTGGGTGTGGCCCGAGCGGCCGCCGAAAGACCTCAAAATCACGTTCCACACCTACTCTCACCGAATCCGGAAAGCACTGGAAAACCTCGGCCCGCAAGCTCGGCTGATCACCGCCGACGGCGGCCTGGTGCTCGAGGTCGAGAAGCGGCTGATCGATTACTGGCGATTCCGGGAACTGATCTTCCGCGCACGTTCCCATGCCGATCGCGGAGAGCACGAAGAAGCACTGGAGCACGCCGGTGCGGCGGTGGCGCTGTGGCGCGACCGCCCGCTCGCGGACCTGGACACCGAGCCGGCGCGGAACTGGCGGCGGCACGTCCTGCTGGACGAGTGGCTGCCGGCGAACCAGCTGCTGCTGGACGAGCAGATCGCGCTGGGCCGTTACGACCTTGCGCTGCTCCGGCTGCGCGAGCTGGAGCAACGGCACCGGCCCGAAACCGCCTTCGCCGAGCGGCGGCTCACCGTGTTGCACGCGCTCGGGCGGCACAGCGAAGCGACGGCGTACTACCTGAACGCGTACCGGCGACTGCAGGACGAGGGGCGTGACGAGGAAGCCAGGGAGCTGCGCGACCACCACGAGCGGCTGAGGCCGGTCGTCCACCGTGAACCGCCCGCGAAGCCGCCCCTGCCGAGGCGGCTCCCGCGCGAGGTCGTCGACTTCACGGGCCGTGCCGACCTGCTGGAAGCGCTGGACGAACTCAGCGGATCGGCCGTCGCGCTCTCGGGGCTGGGCGGGGTCGGCAAGACCGCCACGGCCGTGCGCTGGGCGCGGCACACCGGTCTCGGGGTGCTCTTCGCGGACCTCCGTGGCGTCTCGCGGACCAATCCGATGGAGGCGGACGAGGTCGTCGAGTCCTTCCTCGCCCAGTTGGGACAACCGGTGGAGCACGCCGCCGGTTCCGTGGCACGGGCGGAGAAGCTGCGGGTGCTGCTCGAAGCCCGGCCCATGGCCGTCATCCTCGACAACGCGCGGAACTCCGCGCACGTGCGCGGGTTGCTGCCGTTGTTCGGTTCCTGCCCGGTGGTGATCACCAGCCGTCATCGGCTGACCGAACTCGCGGTGCAGCAAGGGATTCCGGCGCTGACCGTCGGACCGCTCGCGCCCGCGGACGCGATGACCCTGCTGTCGGGCCGGATCCGCGGTCGCGCGCGGGAGGGCCTGCAGGAGCTCGCCGAGCTGTGCGGGGGCCTGCCGCTGGCGCTCAACCTGGTCGCCGAGCGAGCCGCGAGCCGCCCGGAGATCCCCTTGCGGGCGCTGGCGGACCAGTTGCGTGACCGGGAGCTGCTGCTGGGCATCGGTCACGACGGCGACGGTCCGGACGCGAGTCTCACCGCCGTCTTCACGCTGTCCTACGAGGCGCTGCCGGTCGGCACCGCGAGGCTGTTCCGGCTCCTAGGCGTGCATCCCGGCGCCGAGTTCGGGGTGCACGCCGCTGCCTCGCTCACCGGGGAACCGGTGCCGGAGACCCGGCGGCGGCTCGACGAACTGGTCGGCGCGCACCTGCTGGAGCAGCCGGGAGAGGTCGACCGGTACCGCATGCACGACCTGCTGCTCGCCTTCGCGGCCGGGCTCGCCGAGCGCGACCCGGAGAGCGACCAGGCGCGACGGCGGATGCTGGGTCACTACCTGCACAGCGCGTACCAGGCGCACCGGACGGTCTTCCCCCTGCTCGCCCGCCCGCCGTTGCCGGAGGACGGCGAACCCCGTGCGTTCGCGGACGAAGCGGACGCGATGCGCTGGTACCGGCTCGAACGCGCCAACCTCAGCGCGGTGATCCGCTGCGCGCTGCGGGCCGGGCTGCCCGGGTTCGCCTGGCCCGTGCCGCACCTGACGGCGCACGCCTTCGCGCGGATGGGGCATTACGCCGACATCATCAACGCGTACACCGCGGTGCTGGGCGCGGAGCTGGACGGGGGGACGCTCGCGACGACGTTGAACGACCTCGGGCACTACCTGACCATCACGGGCGACACCGCGGCCGCCGGGCGACACCTCCGCCGGGCGGCGGAGCTGGTGCGGCCGCTCGGAAACCCGACGGCGGAGCTGACCGTGCGGATCAACCTCGCACAGCTGGCCCGGCGCGAAGGCAGGAACCGGGCCGCGGCCGAGATGTTCCGGGAGTGCCTGAGGCTCGCGCGGGAGCTGGGAGACCGCGAGCGGGAGGCGAAGGCCGAGCACTGGCTCGGCGAGATCCTCGCGGAAAAGCGCTTGCTCGAACCGGCAACCGAGCACTTCACGCGGGCGCTGCGGTTGCGGGAACAGCTCGACGACACCGCGGGGCAGCTGGCGACCCTGACCGAACTGTGCGCGCTCGCCCGGTTCCGCGGCCGGCACCGGCATGCCGACGAGCTGGGTGTCAGCGCGGAAGCACTGTTCACCCAGGTGCAGGACGTCGCTGCCGGGCTGCGCCTGCACGTGGTGCTGACGGAGCTGGCGCTGGACCGGGATCGGGCGGCGGAGGCTGTTCGTACGGGGCGGCGGGCGCTCGAACTCGCCCTGGTGCTGGAGAACCAAGGCGCGGAAGCCGAAGCGCTCGACCTCCTCGGGCGGGCGTGGCTGCGGCTGGGGGAGCACGAGGAGGCCCGCGGCGCGTGGGAGCGGGCGGCCGTGCGGTACCGGCAGCATGGCGAGGAGTGGCGGGCGGAGGTCGTCGATCGCAGGGCTGCGGAGCTGGGCGCCACGCCGGTCATCCCGGTGGCCCGTGACACCGGGGCAGGGCATGCCTCAAAGCCGTATCACTCAAATAGGTGAGATCGACTTTTCACGCTTCGAAACTCAGTGCTCTACGCAGAGTTGCTCCTGACGGTGAAAGTCCTGATTGGATCACGTCTGGGTGCGGCTAAGCGCACGTTCAGTAGCTATAGCGCGGTACGACGCGCACGTTCGGAGTACACCGCGGACTGTTGCGGCCGGGTGATCATCGCGCCTACAGTCCAGCCGTCCATTCAGGACAAACACCCGATCGTGAGGAGCCCTAGTGCGTTTCGACTCGTCTGCAGCAGCCGACCCCACCGCGATGGCCGTGCCGCTGTGGTGGATCTGCACCATGCTGTGAGCGCGTACGGTCGACGTCATGGGCGAGTACCAGCATCTCCTCGTCAAGCGCGAGGACGCGACGATCACGATCACGATGAACCGGCCCGCGCGGCGGAACTCGCTGTCCGAGGAGCACCTGCGTGAGCTGCTGGCCGCGTTCCGCGAAGCCAGTACGGCCGACGCCACCGGCATCGTGCTCGCCGCGGCCGGGCCCGTGTTCTCCGCCGGGCACGACTTCGGTGACGTCGCCGCCCGTGACCTCGACGGGGTGCGTGCGCTGCTGCGGCTGTGCACCGATCTGATGCACACCATCCAATCCGTCCCGCAGGTCGTCGTCGCGCGCGTGCACGGGCTCGCGACGGCCGCCGGCTGCCAGCTCGTCGCGTCGTGCGACCTGGCCGTCGCGGCGGAGTCCGCGGGGTTCGCGCTGCCTGGGGGCAAGGGTGGCTGGTTCTGCCACACCCCGGCGGTGCCCGTGGCCCGCGCGGTCGGGCGGAAGCGCCTGATGGAACTGGCCCTCACCGGCGACCCGATCGACGCCGCGACCGCGCTCGACTGGGGGCTGGTGAACCGCGTGGTGCCCGACGAGCAGCTCGACGAAGCCGTCGCCGAACTGCTCGGCCGCGCGACGCGGGGGAGCCGCGCCAGCAAGGCGATGGGCAAGGCGACGCTGTACGCCCAGCTCGACCGCCCCGAGGCGGATGCCTACGCGATCGCACTGGAGGTCATGGCCGCCGCGTCGCAGACCCCGGACGCCCGCGAGGGCATGGCCGCCTTCCTGGAGAAGCGGAAACCGAACTGGGACTAGCGCCCTCGTTCGTGCAGCAGCAACAGACCGTACGCCGCGATCGACTGGGCGTCCGTGACCTCTCCGCGGGCGATGAGGCGTTCGAACTCCGTGCGCGGGAACCATCCGGTGCGCATGTCCTGTTCCTCGTGCTCCCGCTCGTGCGGGCCCTCCGTCAGGTCGGTGGCGAGGAAGACCCGGCCGCGCTGGCTCGCCATCCCCGGGGCGACGTCGAGCAGCCCGAGCTCCTCCAGCTTGCCCGCGACCAGCCCGGTCTCCTCGCGCAGCTCGCGGGCGGCCAGCTCCAGCGGCTCCACCTCGGCGAGATCGGGCGCCGTGCCCTGCGGGAACTCCCAGCGGCGCAGGCCGAGCGGGTAGCGGAACTGTTCGACCAGGTGCAGCCGGTCACCGTCGAGGGGGATGACGAGCGCGTAGTCGGGTTTGTCGACCACGCCGTAGATGCCGGGGGAGCCGTCCGGGCGGCGGATGCCGTCCTCGCGCACCGTCATCCAGTTGTTCCGGTACACCTCACGGGAGCTGACCTGTCGAATGGGATCCACCCGCACAGTGTGCCCAAGGCGTCTTCTACCCTCCTCGGGTGCGCCTCGTGATCGCTCGCTGCCAGGTCGACTACGCCGGCCGCCTGACCGCCCACCTGCCGATGGCCACCAGGCTGCTGCTCATCAAGGCCGACGGGTCCGTGTCCATCCACTCGGACGACCGGGCGTACAAGCCGCTGAACTGGATGAGCCCCCCGTGCTGGCTCATCGAGGACGGCGACATCTGGACGGTGCAGAACAAGGCCGGCGAGAAGCTCGTGATCAGCATCGAGGAGCGGATCGACGAGGTGACGCACGAGCTGGGCGCCGAGCCGGGCCTGCAGAAGGACGGGGTGGAGGCTCACCTGCAGGAGTTGCTGGCCGAGCACATCACCACCCTCGGCGAGGGCTACTCCCTCGTGCGCCGCGAATACCCGACCGCGATCGGCCCGGTGGACATCATGGCCCGCGACGCCGAGGGCCGGTCGGTGGCGGTGGAGATCAAGCGCCGCGGCGAGATCGACGGGGTGGAGCAGCTGACCCGGTACCTGGAACTGCTCAACCGGGACCCGCTGCTGGCGCCGGTGCAGGGCGTGTTCGCGGCGCAGCTCATCAAGCCGCAGGCGCGCACCCTCGCGGAGGACCGGGGAATCCGCTGTCTGACGCTCGACTACGACAAGCTGCGCGGCACGGAAAGCGACGAGTTCCGCCTGTTCTGAGGGCTTCCCGTCAAGCCCATCCGAGCTGCCCTTTTCCCCCTTCTTCGAGTTGCCGAACCCCGCCGGACGCGGTTGGCTGCTCACAGCCTCGGTCTCAACATGGACAAGGCGCACCGGCGAAGTTCACATGTCCGAACGCCAGGTAGTAATGTGCGCTCGTCAGCTTGATCCTGGTGTTTCTTGTTGAATGGTGTTGACTCGTGGAGGTGCACCGGTGCATGTCCTAGCCGCAGCGAACCTGCGACTTGATGCGAGCGCGATCGACTACGTGTTGCTCGCGTTCTACTTCGTGCTGGTGCTCGGCATCGGCTACCTGGCCCGGAGGCAGGTCTCGACCAGCCTCGACTTCTTCCTGTCCGGACGATCCCTGCCCGCCTGGGTGACCGGTCTGGCCTTCATCTCCGCGAACCTCGGCGCGATCGAGGTCATGGGCATGTCGGCGAACGGCGCGCAGTACGGCCTGCCGACCGCGCACTACTTCTGGATCGGCGCGATCCCGGCGATGCTGTTCCTCGGCGTCGTGATGATGCCGTTCTACTACGGCTCCAAGGTCCGCAGCGTGCCGGAGTTCATGCTCCGCCGCTTCGGCCCCACCGCCCACTGGGTGAACGGCGCCAGCTTCGCGCTCGCGCAGATCCTGATCGCGGGCGCGAACCTGTACCTGCTGGCCAACGTCGTGAACCTGCTGCTCGGCTGGAGCATCTGGGTCTCGATCATCGTCGCCGCGGCGATCGTGCTGGTCTACACCGCGCTGGGCGGGCTTTCGGCCGCCATCTACAACGAGGTGCTGCAGTTCTTCGTCATCCTCGCCGCGCTGATCCCGCTCACCATCGCCGGCCTGTACAAGGTCGGCGGCTGGCACGGCCTGGTCGACAAGGTGACCAACAGCCCCGGCGGCACGCCGCAGCTGCACTCGTGGCCGGGCAACCAGCTGACCGGCTTCGGCAGCAACTTCCTGTCCGTCCTCGGCCTGGTGTTCGGCCTCGGCTTCGTGCTCTCCTTCGGTTACTGGACCACGAACTTCGTCGAGGTCCAGCGCGCGATGGCGTCGAAGAGCATGTCCGCGGCCCGCCGCACGCCGATCATCGGCGCGTTCCCGAAGATGTTCATCCCGTTCATCGTGATCATCCCGGGCATGATCGCCGCGGTCAGCGTCACCGAGCTGATGGGCCAGAACAAGCAGGCGCTGCTGGACGGCAAGTCCGCGCCCAGCGGCGCGACGTTCAACGACGCGCTGCTGCTGCTCATGCGGGACGTGCTGCCGAACGGCATCCTCGGCGTCGCGATCGCCGGCCTGCTCGCCTCGTTCATGGCGGGCATGGCGGCGAACCTGAGCTCGTTCAACACGGTGTTCACCTACGACATCTTCCAGACCTACATCAAGAAGAACCGGCCCGACTCGTACTACCTGACGACGGGCCGCGTGGTCACCGTGGTCGCGACGCTGCTGGCGATCCTCACCGCGGCCATCGCTTCGACCTACTCGAACCTGATGGACTACCTGCAGACGCTGTTCTCCTTCTTCAACGCGCCGCTGTTCGCCACGTTCATCCTCGGCATGTTCTGGAAGCGGATGTCGAAGTCCGCGGGCTGGTCCGGTCTGGTGCTCGGCACGGCGGCGGCCGTCGTGATCTTCGTGCTGAGCAAGACGGGCGCGCTCAACCTGCCCGGCCAGGGCACGAGCTTCGTGGCGGCGATCGCGGCGTTCGTGGTCGACATCGTGGTCAGCGTCGTGGTCACCATGTTCACCCCGGCCAAGCCGGAGTCGGAGCTGGCGGGCCTGGTGTACTCGCTGACGCCGCGCGACACGCTCAAGCACGAGACCACCGGCGAGGACGCGGGCTGGTACCGCAAGCCCGTGCTGCTGGCGGGCATCGCCCTGGTCATCACCATCCTGCTGAACATCGCCTTCTAGGAGGACGACAGCCATGGCAACCCCAACCACCTCTCGGACGCGCAAGGCGGGCGCGTTCGACATCCGGCTGATCATCGCCCTGCTGACCGGCGTGTACGGCATCGTGCTGACGATCATGGGCGCGGCGGTCACCGACGACGCGGACATCGCGAAGGCGGGTGGCGTCAACATCAACCTGTGGGCCGGCGTCGGCCTGCTGATCTTCACCGCGCTGTTCGTGGTGTGGGCGCTCGTGCGGCCGATCCGCGTGCCGGAGGAACCCGCCGCGGAAGACAACACCCCCGCGGCCGAATAACAGGTTCGACGTACTGGGCGAGGCCGGTGCGGTTACGGTGCAGGCGTGCGTTTTCCTGCCCGTTCCGCCCGGCCTCGTCTCGTTGCGACGGTACTGCTGGCGGCGCTGCTCGCCACCGCGTGCGGCCCCGACCTGAGCAAGCAGAACTTCCCGCGCACCACGGTCACCGCCTCGGTCGCCCCGGACGGGCCGATCACCGACGCCGCCGTCTCGCTCGCGGCGCTGCGGACCGTCGACCCGTGCGCCCTGCTCGACGCCTCGGACCTCGCCGACCTCGGCAGTGTGGACACGAGCTCGCAGGACACCTCCTCGCTCGGCCAGTGCTCGGCCGACGTCACCGACGCGGGCGGCAAGAAGATCCACGTCAGCCTGCAGCTCGACGACATCGCGGTCAGCACCGGCGACACCTCCGGCACTGTCGAAGGTCTGCCGCTGCGCGTCTCCGGACCGGACGGGAACCTGTGCACGGCCACGGCCCTGACCTCGCGGAGCCCGGGGTACGGGATCTCCGTCGGCGTCACCTACGAGGGCGGCGACCCGTGCGGGGCGGGGCAGACCGCGCTGCGGAACGTGGTGCGGCGCCTGCACGGCAGCCCCACCAAGCTGTCGCGGCCCGCCGGTTCGCTCCTCGACCTGGACTTCTGCACGCTGGTCGACCAGACGACGATCACGAACGTGCTCGGCCGCGGCTCCGACCCCACCCCGTACGGCATGCACGGGTGCACCTGGGACGGTGGTGCCGCCACCGGTTACCTCGACTTCGACGAGAAGGTCCTGCCCTCCGCCGACGACGGTGAGACCCCGGTCGACCTCGGCGGCGGCGTCACCGGCTACCAGAAGCTCGACACCCATTCGGGCAAGGAGTGCACGGTGGAGTGGCTGCACCGGCCGACCTCGGACGGTCACGGCGAGGTGGTGTCGTTCGAGTACGACAACTTCCACGACGACGCCGGGAACGACGACGCGTGCGGCAAGGCGCTCACGGTGGTGCACGCGCTGCTGCCGAAGCTCCCGCACCCGTAGCGCGGCCAGGGAAACGAAGGTAGACAGAAGGCGGTAGATCGAAAGCCAACGGAGGCGCGCATGAAGAAGGTCATCAACGATCCGGCGGACGTGGTCACCGAATCCCTGCGTGGTTTCGCCGCAGCGCACGCGGACCGCGTGCGCGTCCAGTACGAACCGGACGTGGTGGTCCGCGCCGACGCCCCCGTGGCGGGCAAGGTCGCGATCATCTCCGGTGGCGGTTCCGGGCACGAGCCACTGCACGCCGGTTTCGTCGGCCCCGGCATGCTCGACGCGGCCGTCCCGGGCGCGGTGTTCACCTCCCCGACGCCCGACGCCGTGCAGGCCGCGGTCACCGCCACCACTTCCGACGCGGGCGCGCTGCTGATCGTCAAGAACTACACCGGCGACGTGCTCAACTTCGAGACGGCCGCCGAGCTGGCCGCCGCCGAGGGCCTGGACGTGCGCAGTGTCGTGATCGACGACGACGTGGCCGTGGCGGACTCGACGTTCACCGCGGGTCGCCGTGGCGTCGGCGGCACCGTGCTGCTGGAGAAGCTGACCGGCGCCGCGGCGGCGCGCGGCGACTCGCTGGACGCGGTGGAAGCGTTGGCGCGCAAGGTGATCGGGCAGGTCCGCTCGATCGGTGTCGCGCTCACCGCGCCGACCGTCCCGCACGTCGGTGAGCCCAGCTTCTCCCTCGCCGACGACGAGATCGAGTTCGGCATCGGCATCCACGGCGAGCCCGGGCGCGAGCGGATCAAGATCGAGCCGGCGAACGCACTCGTCGAGCGGATGCTGAACGCCGTCGTCGAGGACCTCCCGTTCGCCGAGGGCGACCGGGTCCTGCTGTTCACCAACTCGATGGGCGGCACCCCGCCGGTCGAGCTGTACCTGGCGCACGGCATCGCCGAACGGCTGCTGGCCGACCGCGGCATCGCGGTCGAGCGGCGGCTCGTCGGGCCGTACATCACGAGCCTGGAGATGCAGGGAATCAGCCTGACACTGCTCAAACTGGACGATGAGCTGACCGAGCTGTGGGATGCTCCCGTCGACACCGCCGCACTGCGCTGGAGGGCCTGACATGAGTTGCACCGCGAACGGGGTCGCGGCTGCGTTGCGTGCCGCCGCGAAGGTCGTCGCCGAACACCGCGCCGAGCTGGTCGAGCTGGACCGCGCGATCGGCGACGGTGACCACGGCGAGAACCTGAACAGGGGGTTCGCCGCGATCGTGGCGTCCCTCGACGCCGCGGTACCGGACACGCCGGGCGCGGTGCTGAAACTCGCCGCCACCACGTTGATCTCGAAGGTCGGCGGCGCGGCGGGTCCGTTGTACGGCACGGCTTTCCTGCGTGCGTCCACAGCGGTCGGCAACGCGTCCGAACTGGACGCCGCCGCCGTGGTCGCGGGCCTGCGGGCCGCGCTGGAAGGCGTGCAGGCGCGGGGCAAGGCGGTCGAGGGCGACAAGACGATGGTCGACGCGCTGCTGCCCGCGGTCGCGGCCGCGGAGAAGGGTACGGACGTCGCGTCGGTGCTGCAGGCGGCCGCGGAAGCCGCGGCGCGGGGTGCGGAGTCCACAGTGGACCTGGTGGCGCGCAAGGGCCGGGCGTCGTACCTGGGGGAGCGCAGCGCGGGTCACCTGGATCCGGGTGCGCGCTCCACGTCGTTGCTGCTGGGCGCGTTCGCGGAGGCGGCCCGGTGAACCGCGTCGGACTGGTGTTGGTGTCCCACAGCGCGAAGCTCGCCGAGGGGCTCGCGGAGGTCGCCGCGCAGATGGCGCCCGACGTGACGATCGAAGCCGCGGGCGGGCTCCCCGACGGCGGTATCGGCACGGACTACGACCGGGTCGTCGCGGCCGTGCAGCGGGCGGACGGCGGCGCCGGGGTCGTGTTGCTGTACGACCTGGGCAGCGCGCAGATGACGGCCGAGCTGGCGGTCGAGTCGCTGGCCGACCCGGAGGCGGCGGTGGTGGCCGACGCGCCGTTCGTCGAGGGCGCGGTGGCCGCCGCGGTCGCGGCGCAGGGTGGGGCGAGCCGGGCGGACGTGCTGTCCGCGGCGGCGGCCGCCGCGGCGCCGGACCTGGAGGCGCCGCAGGACACGGCAGGGGCGGACGCGCAGAGCGTCGAGCTGGAGCTGCGCAACGAGGTCGGCCTGCACGCCCGGCCGGCGGCGGTGCTGGCGCGCAGCCTGGCGGGCATCGAGGCCGACGTCAGCGTGGCACTGGGCGAGCAGGAGGCCGACGCGCACAGCGTGCTGGCGCTGATGTCACTCGGGGCCCGCAAGGGCGACCGGATCGAGGTCCGGGCCCGCGGCGCACAGGCAGCTCAGGCCCTCCGCACCGTCCAGGACCTCGTCGAGAGCAACTTCGGCGAGGAATAAAGAGGGTTTTCAAGGCTTGACGGCCGGTGCGGGTAGCGGAACCTGAGGAAGCTTCTCGCTCCGGGATCGCCGACTCATGACCTCCAGGTCACCACGTCGGCGCTGTCCTCGCGAGAAGCTCCCTCAGAACCCGCGGCGGTGCCGGTTGACGGCCCCACCTGAAGCGGCTGGCCGCCGTCCACTGTGGAGTGTCAGTTTCCGCAGCCGCAGGCGCCGCCGCAGCAGCCGCCGCCCGTGGGGGCCGGGGCGCCGGCCGAGCCGGTGAGGGCCACGGTGGTGAGCAGCTTGACGGTGTCCGCGTGCCCCTCCGGGCAGGTCGCGGGCGCGGCGGACTCGCTCATCGGGCGGTTCACCTCGAAGGTCTCCGTGCACTCGCGGCAGCGGTAGGCGTAGGTCGGCATGCCGCCATTATCCCGCTGGAAGTGCGCGGCGGGAGGGGTCCCTGCCAAGCTGGGACCGTGGAGCTGCCTACCGTCGGAAACCGCCCCCACCTGGCGCAGGTCGTGCCCTCCGTGCTCGCGGTGCTCGGGGTGCCCGGGTTCGCGAACACGCTGGACCTCCCGACGGTGTCGGCTGCCTGCGTGCTGCTCGTCGACGGGCTCGGCTGGGAGCTGCTGGAGCAGCACGCGGCCGACGCGCCGGTGCTGGCGGCGTTGAACCGCAGCCCGCTGCAGGTCGGCTATCCGTCCACGACGGCGGCGGGGCTGGCGGCGATCGGCACGGGCGTCGCGTCGGGCGAGCACGGCATGACGGGTTACACCTTCGAGGTGCCCGGGGCGGGCGTGCTGAACGCGCTGCGCTGGTCCGGGCACCCGGGCGGGCCGGACCTGCGTGACCGGCTGCCGCCGCAGGACGTCCAGCCGCTGCCGACGACGTTCGCGCGGGCCGCGGCGGCGGGGGTGCGGGCGACTGTCGTGTCGGAGGCCCAGTTCGCGAAGTCGGCGCTGACCGAGGCGGTGCAGCGCGGGGGCGAGTACGTGGGGGTGCACGCGCTCGGGGACCTCGCCGCGTCGGTGCTGCGGGTGCTGGAGACCGCGCCCGGGTTCTGCTACGCCTACCACAGCCAGCTCGACCAGCTCGGGCACCTGTACGGCCCGGGCTCACCCGCCTGGCGGATGCAGCTGCGCCAGGTCGACCGGCTCGTCGAGTCCATTGTGGACGGGCTGACGCCGGGGCGGGCGCTGGCGGTGGTGGCCGACCACGGAATGGTGGCGGTCGACCGGACGGCGGTGGACCTGGACGCGATGCCGCAGCTGCTCGACGGCGTGCGCACGATCGCGGGCGAGGTGCGGGCGCGGCACGTGTACGCGCGGGAAGGGGCGCTGGCGGACGTGCTCGCGGCGTGGCGCGCGGAGCTGGCCGGCTGCGCCTGGGTGGTGACGCGCGACGAGGCGATCGAGGCGGGGTGGTTCGGGCCGCGGGTGAGCGACCGGGTGCGGCCGAGGATCGGAGACGTCGTCGTGGCGGCCCGCGACCGCTTCGGCCTGCTCCGTCGCGAGGCGGAACCGATCGAGTCGTCGCTCATCGGCCAGCATGGCTCCCTCACGACCGCCGAACAGCTGGTCCCGCTGGCGCTGGCCCACCGCGAGTGAGCCCGGGCGGCGGCGTTACCCAGCCCTCACTGCGGCCGTAGACCGTCCAGCATCACCGTCAGCAGGCGTTCCGCCGCGTCGGGCGTCGCCTCCGTGGCCACGCCTATGCCGTGCGCCATCAGCTGCAGGTCGCGCGGCCGCACGTCCTGCCGGATCGCGCCCGCGTCCTGCGCCGCCTTCACCAGGGTCGCCGCAGCCTCGTTGAGCTTCGTCTTGCACAGGGCGAACCCCTCCGCGTCGCGGTCCATCGCGGCCTTGAGCTTCGCCGCGAGACCGCGCTTGTGCAGCGCGAAGCCCACCTGCACCCGCAGCCACTCGGTGAGCGCCTCACCGGGCTCCAGCCGCTCCGCGAGGTCGTACGCCTGGTCGGCCAGGGCCTCGAGGTCCGCCCGGTACACCGCCGCGATCAGCTCCTCCCGGTTCGGGAAGTGCCGGTACAGCGTGCCCGGCCCCACGCAGGCCCGCCGCGCCACGTCGTCCAGCGGCGCCTCGGGCCCGTGCTCTCGGAAGACCTCCCGCGCCACCTCGACGATCCGCTCGTAGTTGCGGCGGGCGTCGGCGCGCATCGGGCGTGGCGTCGGCGTTGATCCCACGGACCCTCCTCCTGGAAACGGACGGAATCTCCGAATAGGGTTGCACAACCGGAGACATCCTCCATATGATAGCTCCATGGAAGCGGAGAGTCCGTCCGCTTGATTTCGCGCATTCACTGGAGCACTTCTTGCCTGAAAGAACGCTGTCCGCGAACGCTGCGGCGCTCGCCCCGGACGTCCGGCCGCACCGGCCCGGCATCGTCCTGGCCACCCTGCTGGCCTGTCAGCTGATGATCATCCTCGACGCCACGGTGATGAACGTGGCGCTGCCGCGCATCCAGGCCGACCTGCACTTCAGCGCGACCTCGCTGTCCTGGGTGATCAACGCCTACACCCTCGTCTTCGGCGGCCTGCTGCTGCTCGGCGGCCGCGCGGGCGACCTGTTCGGCCGCCGCCGCGTCTTCATCGGCGGCCTGACGCTGTTCACGCTCGCCTCGTTCGCCGGCGGCTTCGCCGAGTCCTCGACGTGGCTGCTCATCGCCCGCATCGCGCAGGGGCTCGGCGCCGCGGCCGCCGGACCGAGCACGCTCGCCCTGCTCACCACCACGTTCACCGAACCCAAGGCGCGGCTGCGCGCCCTCGCCCTGTTCTCCGGCATGGCCAGCGCCGGTTTCGCGGTCGGCCTGATCCTCGGCGGCCTGCTCACCGAATGGCTGTCGTGGCGGTGGGTGCTGTTCATCAACGTGCCCTTCGGCGTCGCGGCGGTCGCGCTCGCCGCACGTCATCTCCGGGAGCCGGAACGCCACCCGAGCAGGCTCGACCTGCCCGGCGCCGTCACCGCGACGGGTGGCGTGGCCGCCGTGGTGTACGGCTTCATCCGTGCCGCCAGCGACGGTTGGGGCGATCGCACCACGCTGCTTTCGCTCGCCGCGGGCGTCGTCCTGCTCGTCGTGTTCTTCGTCGTCGAGCTGCGCACCGCCCAGCCGCTGCTGCCACTGCGCCTGTTCGCCGACCGCAACCGGGCATCGGCGTACGCGAACTTCTTCCTCGGGCCGATGGCGGGGATGTCGATGTTCTTCTTCCTCGCGCAGTACGTGCAGGAGGTGCGCGGCTACGGGGCACTCGCGACCGGGTTCGCGTTCCTGCCGATGGCGCTGCTGGTGTTCGGCACGAGCCGGCTGATCCCGCGCCTGCTGCCGCGCTTCGGGCCCAAGCCGGTCGCGCTCGTCGGCACCACGCTGATGGCCGCCGGGCTGGTGCTGCTGACGCGGCTTTCCGTGGACAGCGGGTACTTCCCGCTGCTGCTCGTGCCGATGCTGCTGATGGGGCTCGGCATGGGGCTGGCCTTCTCGCCGCTGAACGTGATCGTCATGGCGACCGTGCCGCCGCGGGACGCGGGCGCGGCGGGCGGGGTGCTGCAGACCATGCAGCAGACCGGCGCGACCCTCGGCCTGGCGATCCTGGTCACCGTCTTCGGCTCCGCGACCCGGCACGCCACCGGCTCACCGCGGGAGGTTCTGGTCACCGGCATGACGCACGCGTTCGTCGTCTCGGCCGTGATCGCCGGGCTCACGTTCCTCGTCGCGCTGACGTTCCGGCGCCCCAGTACTGTGCGGTAGGTGCCGCGCCGCAACAAACCACACCGTGGCCGTCCCGTCGAGCTCGGGGCGGCCACCGGCTGGGCCCGCACGGAGTCCGGTTCGGACGGCGAGTGGCTCGTGCGCACGGTGCCCGGCAGCCAGGCCACGAAGATCTACCGCTGCCCTGGCTGCGACCAGGAGATTCCCGCCGGCGTCGCGCACGTGGTGGCGTGGCCCGCGGACGAGACGGGCTCGGTGGCCGACCGCAGGCACTGGCACCGGGCCTGCTGGCAGGCACGCGAACGCCGCCGTCCCACTCGGAAGCGTTAACGAGCGGTCAGCGATCGCAACCGCTGCGTGGCCATGCGCAGGATGTCGCGCACGCTCACTTCGGCGGTCTCCCGCTGGTCGTGCCGGGCCTGGCGCGCGGCCCTGTGGCCGTAGGCCGGGATTTCCCTTGCGGCACACGGTCAAGTTCTCAGTCCCGGCGGAAGTGGCGCGTGATGGCGCCTTCGTGGAGCGTCTCGGCGAACGTCGCGAACCCCAGCCGCTTCGCGACGTTCAGCGACGGCTGGTTCGTCACGCTCACGCTGATCTGCACCGGGTACTCCGGTACCGCCTCCTCCGCCCACGCGATCACCGCCTCGGCCATCTCCGTCGCGTACCCGCGGCCCCACGCCTCGGGGAGGAACCGGTAGTAGAGGTTCAGCACCTCCTCCGCGCCGAACACCCGCAGCTGCAGCCCCCCGACGCCGAGCACCTGCCCGGACAACGCGCGCACCGGCAGGTAGCCGAACCCGTGCGTGGCCCAGTCGTCGAGCCACGAGTCGAACTTCGCGTCACTCTCCTCCTCGTCCGGCGGCCTGGGGTGGTGCACGTTGGTCCTCGGGTCGGTCTGGATGCGCACCACGTCCGCACGGTCGGCTTCGGTGAGCCGGCGCAGCAGGAGCCGCTCGGTGCGGATCTCGGAGAACACAGGCAGGACGCTAGCGCGCCCCTCCGACAGAATGGGCGTCATGGCCGACCTCCCGCTGCTCCTACTGCACGCCTTCCCCGTCGACGCCCGGATGTGGAACTCCGTGCGCGCGCCGCTGGCCGCCCACGGCCGGTTGATCACGCCGGACCAGCGGGGCCTCGGCCGCACGCCGCTGCCGGACACCGACCGCGCGCCCAGCCTGGAGGACGCCGCCAGAGACGTGGTCGCGCTGCTGGACCGGCTGGAGCTCGACCGGGTCGTGCTCGGTGGCTGCTCGATGGGCGGGTACGTGACCATGGCGGTGTTGCGGCTCGCGCCCGAGCGGGTCGGCGGGCTGGTGCTGGTCGACACGAAGGCCACCGCCGACGCGCCGGAGGCCGCCGAGAACCGTGAGCGCGTCGCGGCGCGGGCCGAGGCCGAAGGCGTGCGGGGCTGGCTCGCGGACTCGATGTTGCCGAACCTGCTGTCCGAGCGGACCCGGACCACCCGCCCGGACGTCGTGGAGACGGCGCGGGACCTCATCGAGTCGCAGCCGCCGTCCGGTGTGGCGTGGGCGGCACGCGCGATGGCCGCCCGGCCCGACTCCACCGACGTCCTCGCGGCGGCGGACGTTCCGGCGCTCGTCGTCGTGGGGGAGGAGGACGGCCTGACCCCGCCCGAGGCGGCGCGGGCCATGGCGGACGCGCTGCCGAAGGCGGAGCTGGCCGTGCTCGGCGGCGCCGGACACCTCACGCCGTTGGAGGCTCCGGAGGCGCTGGCCGAGGCGGTACTGGGGTGGTGGCGTTAGGCGAAGTACTCCGCCGCCGCGGCAAGCGCTTCGCCCCGCCGCTCCGGAAACCGCCGCGCTATCACGAAACGCCAGCAGACCCCGTACAGTCTCCGCAGCCGCCGGTACTCCGGCAGGCCCTCGACCTCGCCCGGATAGTCCGCCGCCGCACCGTCCGACGAGTTCGCCAGGCACGCCACGTCCCACGCGAGCGGGCCCCGCCAGCTGTCCTCGAAGTCCAGCCACTTCGGACCGTCGGCCGTGCCCATCAGGTTCCCGGTGTGCGCGTCGCCGTGCAGGGGCTGCACGGGCAGGTCCGGCAGCTCCGCCAGCACCCGCGCCACCTCGTCGCGCACGCGGCTGTCCTCGACGTACTCCAGCCACCGCGCCAGGTCCACCGCCGGGCCGCATTCCCCGTACTCGCCCGGAAACTCCGCCAGTACCGCGTGCAGCTCGGCGAGCAGCACGCCCACCCCACTCGGCACGGACGCGGTGCCGGGACGTGTGAAACGCCACAGCGTCACCGGAAGTCCCTGCGCGAAGTGCGGACCGGGGTTTTCGAAAGGCGGAATGACCGGTGCCTCCCGCTCCGCGAGGAACGTCGACAATGCCACGTCACGGGCCATCCAGTCGGCCACCGGGTCACGGGCCAGCAGGGTCGTCGCGGGCACCCTCGCCACCGCCGGACCCAGCCTGACCAGCACGTTCGACTTCCAGGCGAGCACCTCGGGGTCGTCCACGGGCAGCCCAAGCCGTCGCCCCACGGCGACCGCGGCGGCCAGTGCGCGGGCCACGTACGGGTCGTCCACTGTGTGATCCTCCCAGCCGGTGCGCAGCGTTGTCGGTACCGGGGGATACGATCCGATCGGCTGCCGAGGCGGCCGAGGACAGACAACGAGGCAAGTCTTGGAGGCAGGAGTGACAGCCGTAGCCCCGCAGCCGATCGCTACGCGGCCGTACCCGGCGCGCGAGGCGGCGAAGGGTTCGTTCCTGCTGCGGTTGTTCCGCACGACGGACCACAAGCAGATCGGCGTGATGTACCTGGTCACGTCCTTCGCTTTCTTCATGATCGGTGGCGCGATGGCGATGCTCATCCGCACCGAGCTGGCGCGTCCCGGGCAGCAGTTCCTCTCGAACGAGCAGTACAACCAGCTGTTCACCATGCACGGCACGATCATGCTGCTGATGTACGCGACGCCGATCCTGTTCGGGTTCGCGAACTTCGTCATGCCGCTGCAGATCGGCTCGCCGGACGTGGCGTTCCCGCGGCTCAACGCCTTCTCGTACTGGCTGTACCTGTTCGGCAGCACGATCGCGGTGTCGGGCTTCCTGACGCCGGGTGGCGCGGCCGACTTCGGCTGGTTCGCCTACACCCCGCTGTCGGACGCCATCCACTCGCCGGGCATGGGTGCCGACATGTGGATCGCCGGCCTCGCCGTCTCCGGTCTGGGCACCATCCTCGGCGCGGTCAACATGGTCACCACGATCGTGTGCCTGCGCGCGCCCGGCATGACGATGTACCGGATGCCGATCTTCACCTGGAACATCCTGGTCACGTCGCTGCTGGTGCTGATCGCGTTCCCGATCCTCACCGCCGCGCTGATGGGCCTGCTGGCCGACCGGCACATCGGGGCCCACGTGTTCGACCCGGCCACCGGCGGGGTGATCCTGTGGCAGCACCTGTTCTGGTTCTTCGGCCATCCCGAGGTGTACATCGTCGCGCTGCCGTTCTTCGGCATCGTGTCCGAGATCTTCCCGGTCTTCTCCCGCAAGCCGGTGTTCGGCTACAAGGGCCTGGTCTGGGCCACGCTGGGGATCGCGGCGCTGTCGGTCGCGGTGTGGGCGCACCACATGTACGCCACCGGCGCGGTGCTCCTGCCGTTCTTCTCCTTCATGACCTTCCTGATCGCGGTGCCGACCGGCGTGAAGTTCTTCAACTGGATCGGCACGATGTGGAAGGGGCACCTGACCTTCGAGACGCCGATGATCTTCTCGATCGGCTTCCTGGTCACGTTCCTCTTCGGTGGTCTGACCGGCATCCTGCTGGCCGCGCCCGCGATCGACTTCCAGGTGTCGGACAGCTACTTCGTGGTGGCGCACTTCCACTACGTGCTCTACGGCACGATCGTGTTCGCGACCTTCGCCGGGATCTACTTCTGGTTCCCGAAGATCACGGGCCGGATGATGGACGAGAAGCTGGGCAAGCTCCACTTCTGGACCACGTTCATCGGCTTCCACACCACGTTCCTGGTGCAGCACTGGCTCGGCGCCGAGGGCATGCCCCGCCGGTACGTCGACTACCTGGCCAGCGACGGCTTCACCACCCTGAACACGATCTCCACGATCGGCGCGTACATCCTCGGGGCGTCCACGCTGCCGTTCATCTACAACGTGTTCAAGAGCTACCGGTACGGCGAGATCGTCACGGTGGACGACCCGTGGGGCTACGGCAACTCGCTCGAATGGGCCACCAGCTGCCCGCCGCCGCGGCACAACTTCACCGAGCTGCCCCGGATCCGTTCGGAGCGGCCGGCGTTCGAGCTGCACTACCCGCACATGGTCGACCGGCTGCGCCACGAGGGTGAGATCACCTTCACCGGTAAGCCGAAGGAGCACGAGGGCGGCTACAAGGCCCCGTCGCAGCTGCTCACCGAGGCGGCCATCCCCGGTGACCACGACAAGGACAACGCGGCGGAGCAGTGACCCGGATCTGAAGGCGGCGGCCCGGTGCGTGTGGTTCACGCGCCGGGCCGCCCGTCTGTCCGGCACCGAAACGGAGGAAAGAGCACAGTGCACGAGCTGACCCCGGTCCTGATCACCACCACGGGCCCGGACAAGCCCGGCGTCACCTCCGTGCTGTTCGCGGCGCTCACCCGGCACGGGGTCGACCTGCTCGACGTCGAGCAGGTCGTGATCCGCGGCCAGCTGGTGCTCGGCGTGCTCGTCGGGGTCGGCGACGACCCCGAGGGCCTGCAGGAGGCGGTCGAGCAGGCCATGGCCACGGTCGGCATGACGGTCGACGTCCGCGTCGGCGAGGCCATCGGGGAGGACCCGTTCGCCCCGGCGCGGCAGGGCTCGACGCACGTCGCCGTCGTGCTGGGGAGGCCGTTGAGCGCCCGCGCGTTCACCGACGTGGCCCGCCGCCTCGCGGCCCTCGGCGCGAACATCGACGCGATCCGGCGGATCGCCGACTACCCGGTCACGGGGCTCGAAGTGCACCTGTCGGTGCCCCGCGACACCGACCAGTCCGATGTGGAGCTCCGCTCGGTGCTGGCGGACGTGGCTTCCAGCGGTGGTCTGGACATCGCGGTGGAGCGGGCCGGGCTGGCGCGCCGCGCGAAACGGCTCATCGTGTTCGATGTGGACTCCACGCTCGTGCAGGGCGAGGTCATCGAGATGCTCGCCGCGCACGCCGGGGTCGAGCCGGAGGTCCGCGAGATCACCGAGGCCGCGATGCGCGGGGAGCTGAACTTCACCGAGTCGCTCGAACGGCGGGTGCGGCTGCTCGAAGGGCTGCCCGAGTCGGTGCTCGACGAGGTCGCCGACGCGATCCTGCTCACGCCGGGCGCGCGCACCACGGTCCGCACGCTCAAGCGCCTCGGTTTCCGCTGCGGGGTGGTGTCGGGCGGGTTCACGCGCATCATCCAGCGCATCGTGGACGACCTGCAGCTCGACTTCGCGGCGGCGAACGAGCTGGAGGTCGTGGACGGCAAGCTCACCGGCCGGGTGGTCGGCGAGATCATCGACAGGGCGGGCAAAGCGACCGCGTTGCGCCGGTTCGCGGGTGAGTACGGCATTCCGCTGGCGCAGTGCGTGGCGGTCGGTGACGGCGCGAACGACATCGACATGCTGCGGGCGGCCGGGATGGGCGTGGCGTTCAACGCGAAGCCCGCGCTGCGGGAGGTCGCGGACACCGCGTTGTCCCACCCGTACCTCGACGCCGTGCTGTTCGTGCTCGGCGTGACCAGGGCGGAGGTCGAGGCCGCCGACGCGGCCGACGGGCTCGAACTCCTGCGGCCGACGTTGTGAGCGTCCTGGCGCCGTTGGCCGCCCGGTACGCCGAATGGCTCGGGTTGCCCGCGGAGGAGACGGCGCTGCCCGAGGCGTCGCCGGAGCAGGTGCAGGCGATGCCGGTGATCCTGCACATGGAGAAGTCGGCGCCGCCCGCGCGCACGCCGTTGCTGGAGGCGGCGGCCACCGCGGCGCTGGCGGTGTGCCTGGACGAGCGCGCCGAGCCGGGCGGGGAGTGGCACGAGGCCGTGCACGCCTGGGTTTCCGGGCACATCAGGAAGGTTTCGCGGCGCGCGCGGGGCCTGCACTGGCGGGTGGCGCAGGAGTTTCCGGGCGTCACGGTGACCGTCGGCGGCGCCGAGGCGCGGGCGCTGGTGCCGGGCCGGGTGGTGGACGTGCCGAAGGAGATCGCGCGGCTGCAGATCCAGGGCAGCGACCTGCCGCCGGACGAGCCGCCGCCCGCGCCGGACGACCTGCCGGTGCTGCTGCTCAACCCCGAGGTGGCGATGACGGTTGGCAAGGCGTCCGCGCAGGTCGGCCACGGCACGATGATCCTGGCGTCGCTGCTGTCCGAAGAGGAGCTGGCGTCGTGGCGCGAGCGCGGTTACGCCTGCGCCGTCCGCACGCCGAGCGTGGCGCTGTGGAAGCAGCTCCACCCGGGTGACGACCCGGAGGGCGCGTGGCGTTCCCGCCGGGTGGTGGCGGTCCGGGACGCGGGCTTCACGGAGGTCGAGCCGGGGACGGTCACGGTCCTGGCGCAGTTCCGCTAGCTGGACCTGCGCGCACTGCCGGGAACAAGGCGGTGCGGGTGGTGGTTCTCGCCGGTAGGAATCCGGAGGGAGCGAGATGGGTCTCGAAGTTGAGCGGGTCGGCGAGCACGAGTTCGTGGGGCGCAACGAGCGCGGTGCCGAGGTGCGGCTCGGCCGCAAGGGCGCCGAGGGGGCGTTCTCGCCCGCGGAGCTGCTGCAGGTCGCGGCGGCGGGCTGCTCGGCGGTCACCGCGGAGGAGCTGATCACGCGCCGCGTGGGGGAGGACTCGAAGTTCCGCGTGGAGGCGTCGGCCGACCGCCGCGAGGGCGCGTCGGAGCTGGACGCCGTGCACGTGAAGTTCGACTTGGACGTCTCGGCGCTTGCCGAGGCCGACCGGAAAGCGCTTGCGCTGGCCGTGGACCGCGCGATCGAGAAGCTGTGCACGGTGAGCCGGACGCTCAAGAAGGGCATCCCGGTGACGGAGGAGTTCCCCACCGCCTGATCGACCGCGCGCGGGAGGACGCAGGTCAAGGCGTATGCGGCGGCCAAGCCTGGTGGCGCGGTACGACAGCGGGCCGCTGGGGCCGGAGGTGGTGGACGTCCGCGTCACCCACTGCGGGGTCTGCCACACCGATGTCGACCTGATCGACAACCACCAACGGGATCAGCCGCTATCCCCTCGTGGCGGGGCACGAGGCGGTCGGGGAAGACGTCGGGCAGATCGAGGTGGGCGACCGGGTCGGCATCGGCGCAGGCCGCGCCGTTGCTGTGGGCCGGCACCGGGCACCTAACAGGACGCCTACGAGCTGGGCGCCACCGCGTTCGTCGCCTCCGGCGAGCCCGGCGCGGTCGAACAGGTGGCGAGGAGCTTCGACATCGTGCTGCCCGCCTTCGAAAAGGCGGCCGCGGGCGGCTAGGTACCGCCGGAAACCGATAGACACCTCGCCCGCCGGGTGCTGCCCGGCGGGCGAGGCGCGTCATCGGTGCTTACTGGCTGACTGGTTCCTGCCGGGGCTGAGTGGGAATCACCGCGGCGTGCTTCGGCGCGATCCGGCGGGCCTCGAAGTCGGCCTTGTGCACGACGGCGAAGGCCATCCAGCCGTCGCCCACCACCCCGTGGGAGTCCTCCACCACGACCTCCCACTTGCTGTAGGAACCCCGGGCCTCGGTGCAGCGGACCGTGAACGTGACCTCCGCGCCGATCACCACCGGCGCCCGGTGGTTCAGCAGCTGGCCACTGCCGACCGAGCAGTAGCCCTCCGGCATGTTCTCCAGCAGGGCCACCATGCAGTACTGCTCGCAGAGCTTGACCAGCACGTACGACGCCACCACGGGCGGTTTGTCGGACCACTCGCGGCCCGGCCCGCCCTGCTGCACGCAGTCGGCGGCCTGCGTGACGTACCGCGACTGCCGGACCGTTCCGACCTGGGCGAGCGCCGGCCGCCGGGGCGTCCGCCGGCTCAGCTTGAGCAGGTTCACGTTCGCCAGCAAAGGCATTTTCGCTCTCATTGCCTACGCGGCCGTCGGAATCGGTGCGAATTCGGCGAGGACCGCCGCTGGAAGGGCTTCGTCCGTGGGGAAGTAATAACGGACCACGGGTCGAGCATGTGGTGCGGACTCCGGTTCAACAGAAAGTACTGAGGCAAAAGGAAGGCTGAGGCGCACAAGGCGGCGAGAGCGACAATGCTCGGTGGACGGCCGGTGACAGGATTTCCGGCCGGAATGAAAAGGAAAGCGACAAGGCGTCGTAGCCGACGCCGGCTACATGATCAACGTTAGAAGTCGCCTCTTGTGCCGTCAAGCAGCTCGATCTGCCGGAAACGTTAAATGTCGATGACCACTGCCGAACGCCGGAACACCGGAAGAGGGGCAGCTCACAAGCCGGCGGAACCGTAAAGGAATGGTCTGCTTTTCGTATTGGCGAACTAGCTGCGCGCGGGCAGCTAGTTCGCCTTCCAGACCACGTAGGCCTCGTCGGCGTCGGTGGTCATCGCCTCGACGAACTTCTCGTTGTCGAAGCCCGGCAGGGTCTGCAGGCGCTCGATGAGCGCGTCCGCCGCCGGATCGCCGCTGGGGACCGCCGTGCCGTTGCCGTTCGCGCCGGCGAGCATCAGGAACACGTCCTCGTTCCACGGGCCCTCGGGAATCACCCTGACCACCACCGCGGACAGCTCCGCCCACGTGACCGACTCCTCGCGCCCGTCGGCGAGCTGACGGCGCACCCCGATGTCGTCGACACTGACCGAACGCGATCGCGCGCGAGGCGAGTCCTGGGACACGGTCCTCCTTAGTCCAAGTTCAGTCCACGGTAGCGCGCCCGGCCCGCGGCTTCAGGCCGGGGCGGCGGCGTCCAGCCTGCGCAGGGCGGCTCGCGCCACCTCCGGGTCCGTCGTGGGCCAGAACGGCGGCAGCGAAGCCTTCAGGAATCCCGCGTACCGGGCGGTGGCCAGCCGTGAGTCGAGCACCGCCACCACGCCGCGGTCGGCGACCGACCGGTGCAGCCTGCCGGTGCCCTGCGCTAGCAGCAGCGCGGCGTGCGTGGCCGCCACCGTGAGGAAACCGTTGCCGCCCCGGGCTTCCACCGCCCGCTGCCGCGCCGACTGCACCGGGTCGTCGGGGCGGGGGAACGGGATCCGGTCCACGATCACCAGCTGCAGCGACGGCCCGGGCACGTCCACGCCCTGCCACAGCGACAGCGTGCCGAACAGGCACGTGCGCGTGTCCTCGGCGAACTTGCGCACCAGCAGCGCCGTGGTGTCCTCGCCCTGGCACAGGATCGGATGCTTGACCCGGTCGCGCAGCTCCTCCGTCGCCTGCTTCGCCGCGCGCATCGACGAGAACAACCCGAGCGTGCGGCCGCCCGCGGCGTCGATCAGCTCCGCGATCTCGTCCAATGTGGACGGTGGTAGGCCGTCGCGGCCCGGTGCGGGCAGGTGTTTCGCCACGTACAGGATCCCGTTGCGACGGTGGTCGAACGGCGAGCCGACGTCGATGCCCGTCCACTTCAGATCCTCGCCGTCCGTGGGCGGCGCCTTGTCCGTGGCCGTGCCCTCGGCCTTTTCCACCTTCGCCTGCGGCGGCAGGCCCCACTGCCGCGCCAGCGTGTCGAACGCGCCGCCGAGCGTCAGCGTGGCCGACGTGAGCACCGTGGTGGTGGCGCCGAACAGCCGCTCCCGCAACAGGCCCGCCACCGACAGGGGCGCGACGTGCAGCGACGGCGGGCGGTTGCTCATCCCGTACCGGTCCGCGGACAACCACACCACGTCGCGCTGGTGCGCGGTGTCCTCGTCGAACGCCTCCAGCAGCCGGACCGCCGTGTCGTGGACCTCTTCCACCTGCGAGCGGGCGAGCTTGCGCGCCGTCGCCTCGTCGACGTCCTCCTTGCGGTCGGAACCCAGCGCCGACAGGCACGCGTGCGCCCCGTCGCGGACCGCCGCCACCGCGTTCCCCAGCGCCTTCGGCAGCGAGTCGATCCGGCCCGGCTGGAGGTCTTCGAGGATCATCGCCAGACCCTCGCCGGACTCCTCCAGCCGGTCGGCGATGTCGGCGTCGATGAGCTTTCCGCAGCGGCGCACGGCGATCGCGACCATCGAGGCCGTCAGCTCGCCGGTGGCCACGGACGTGACGCGGTCGACCAGCTCGTGGGCCTCGTCGACGATCACCAGGTCGTGCTCCGGCAGCACCTGGTAGCCCTGCAGCGCGTCGATCGCGAGCAGCGCGTGGTTGGTGACCACCACGTCGGCCCGCCCGGCCTCCCCGCGCGCCCGCTCGGCGAAGCAGTCGGTGCCCACCGGGCAGCGCGACACGCCGAGGCACTCGCGGGCGGTGACCGACACCTGCCGCCACGCCTGCTCCGACACGCCGGGCACCAGCTCGTCGCGGTCGCCCGTCTCGGTGTCGGACGACCACTCGCGCAGCCGCTGCACCTCCTTGCCGAGACGGGACACGGCGAACGGGTCGAACAGGCCCGGGTCCTCGGGCTCCTCGGGCGCCCCGCTGTCGAGCCGGTGCAGGCACAGGTAGTTCCGGCGGCCCTTGAGGATCGCGAAGGTGGGCTCGCGGCCCAGCGGCTTCTTCAGCGCCTTCGCGAGCCTCGGCAGGTCGCGGTCGACCAGCTGGCGCTGCAGCGCGATGGTGGCCGTCGACACGACGACCGTGGTGTCCTTGACGATGGCGTGCCGGATCGCGGGCACCAGGTACGCCAGCGACTTGCCGGTGCCCGTGCCGGCCTGCACCGCCAGGTGCTCGCCCGTGCGCAGCGCCCGCCCGACCGCCTCGGCCATCTCGACCTGCCCCGGGCGCTCCGCTCCGCCGAGCGCCTCCACGGCGTGCGTGAGGAGCTCGTTGACACCGGGGGGATCAGTGGGGGACGGCACGGGAAGCAACGGTACCGGCCCCCACCGACGGAACCGCGAAGGCCGGGCTGAGCCGGTTGTCCGCTGAACCACTCGTCCGTGTGTTGAGGTTCGCCTCCGGGGAGTCGATGTCGGAGGAGGACTACCAGGCGCGAGCGAGAGGAGTTGCTGATGGCGCGGGCGAAGGGGGTTCTGCTGGCGGCCCTGTGCCTGGCCGCCGTCCCGGTGACGGCACAGGCACAGGAGGTCACGGCGACCGGGTCCGGCTCGATCGGGGCGGCGGACGTCACGGTCGAGGGCGAGCAGAACCGCGCCGACCCGATCGCGCCGTGCGCGCTGGGCGCGACGGCGGAGAACCGCGCGGACCCGGTGTTCGTCGGGCCGACCACGAAGTTCGGGCTGGGGACGACGAAGTGCGTGCGCAACGCGGACGGCACCGCGTCCGTGCAGGTCGAAGGCTCGCGGTTCGAGACGAGCGCGCTGCGCCTGTACGGCGGGCCGAGGATCACCGTCCGCACCTACCAGGCGGGCTGCACCACGACGAAGAACGGCAGCTCGGGCTCGATGCAGCTGGGCGCGGTCAGCGGTATCACGGTGCCCGAGAACATCCCGGTGAACTACACGATTCCCGTTCCGGGCCGCGCCGAGGGCGACCCGCCGATGGCCGACATCGTGCTCAACGAGGTGATCGTGCCGCACCCCGCGGACGGCAGCCTCGTCACCCACGCGATGCACATCAAGCTGTTCCCGCAGGGCGGCCCGGCGTCGGGCGACATCTACGTCGGCACCGCGGCCTGCGACCCGTTCGGTAAGTGACACGTGCGGCGGGGCCCGCCGCGGGCCCCGCCGCCGTCAGACGAACTTCCCCGCCAGCGAGGCGAGGTACGAGGCGCGCTGCCCCAGCTCTTCGAGCCTGCCGCCGCACACGGCGTCGCCCAGCAGTGGCGCGCCGACCGCCACCGCGAACGCCCCCGCGCCCAGGTAGCCCTCCACCTCCGGCAGCGTGACGCCACCCGCCGGGACCAGCGGGATCTCCGGCAGCGGACCACGCACCTGCTGCAGGTACCGGACCCCGCCGGACGGGCCGATGGGGAACACCCGCACGACGGCGGCCCCGTGCCGCCACGCCGCGTCGACCTCCGTCGGCGTCAGCGCCCCGCACACCACCGGCAGCTCGTACTGCTGCGCCCGCGCCAGCACGTCCGGCGAGACGGTCGGCGTGGCGAGAAAGTCCACACCCGCGGCCGCGCAACTGTCCACATCGGACACGGTGCGCACGTTGCCCGCGCCCACCAGCGTGTCGCGGCCCAGCTCCACCTGCATCTGCCCGACCGCGTGGAGCGCGCCCGGCGTGGTGAGCGCCGTCTCGACCACGCGGAGGCCGGAGTCGTAGAGCACCTGCGCGACGTCGGGGAAGTACTCGGTGTCCTCCGCGCGCAGGACCGCGATCACCTTGCTCGCCGCGAGCCGCTCGCGGAAATGGATGTTGTGCCTCTTCAGCATCGGCCGCATCAGCCCACCTTCGGCGTGCCGGTCAGCGCGACCCCGGCCGCGCGCAGGTCCGCCAGCGCCTTGTCGGTCGTCTCGCGCGCTACGCCCGCGGTCAGGTCCAGCAGCACGCGCACGGAGAAACCGGCCCGCACGGCGTCGAGCGAGGTGGCGCGCACGCAGTGGTCGGTCGCGATGCCCACCACGTCGATCTCCGTCACGTCGTGGGCCTTCAGCCAGTCGCCAAGGCCCTCGCCGGCGCCGGTGTGTCCCTCGAAACCGGAGTAGCCGTCGCTGTACTGGCCCTTCGAGAACACCGTCGAGATCGGGCCGACGTCGAGCGCCGGGTGGAACGACGCGCCGGGCGTGCCGGCCTCGCAGTGCCGCGGCCACGTGCGCACGTAGTCCGGCTCGTCGCTGAAGTGCGCGCCCGGGTCGATGTGGTAGTCGCGGGTGGCCACGACGTGGTCGTAACCACCCCCGGCGAGGTGCTCGGTGATCTCCGCGGCGGTGGCCGCACCCCCGGCGACGGCGAGCGCGCCGCCCTCGCAGAAATCGTTCTGCACGTCCACCACGACCAGCGCGCGGCTCATTGGTCCTCCTCCACGAACACGGTGGGGATGGCGGGTTCGCCCTTGGACAGCTTCAGACCCTCCCACGGCAGGCTCACCAGGCAATGCCGCAGCCGCTCGCGGGCGTCGTCGAGGGTCGGCAGGTCGTGCACCGGGCGCCCCTCGCTGATCATCGGGATCTGCAGCGGCCGGTCGTACTGGCCCAGCTCGGGCTGCTTCTGGCCGTGGTACACGACCTCCTCCAGCGCCGTGCCGGTCGGCTTGTGCCGCCGCACCGCGATCTTCTGGCCGCCGCGCGACGCCTTGTTCTCGCTGCGCTTGGCCACCGGACGGCCGTCGACCTCGACGAGCTTGTAGACCATGCCCGCGGTCGGCGCACCCGAACCGGTGACGACGGAGGTGCCGACCCCGTAGGCGTCGACAGGCTCGGCACGCAGCGCCGCGATCGCGTGCTCGTCGAGGTCGCCGGAGACGACGATGCGGGTGTCCTTCGCGCCGAACGAGTCGAGCTGCTCGCGGGCCTTGCGGGCCAGCACCCCGACGTCACCGGAGTCGATCCGGATCGCGCCGAGCTCCGGCCCGGCGACACGGACCGCGGTCTCGATGCCCTGGGTGATGTCGTAGGTGTCCACCAGCAGCGTGGTGTCCGTGCCCATCTTCTCGATCTGGGCGCGGAACGCGTCCTCCTCGCTGTCGTGCAGCAGCATGAAGGCGTGCGCGACGGTGCCGCGGGTCGGGACGCCGTAGCGGCGGCCCGCCTCCAGGTTGGAGGTCGCGGCGAACCCGGCCAGGTACGCGGCGCGCGCGGCGGCGACGGCCGCGTACTCCTGCGTGCGGCGGCTGCCCATCTCGATGATCGGCCTGCCGTGCGCGGCGCCGGACATGCGCGCGGCGGCCGACGCGATCGCGCTGTCGTGGTTGAGGATCGACAGCACGAGGGTCTCCAGCACGACGGCCTCGTTGAAGGTGCCGCGCACGGTGAGGACCGGCGAGCCCGGGAAGTACAGCTCGCCCTCGGGGTAGCCCTCGATGTCGCCGGTGAACTCGTAGTCCGCGAGCCAGGCCAGTGTCTCGTCGTCGACCACGGCGGTCTGGGCGAGCTGGGTGATCTCGGCGTCGGTGAACCGGAAGTCGGTGATGGCGTCGAGCACCCGCCCGGTGCCGGCGACGACGCCGTAGCGGCGCCCGTCCGGCAGGCGGCGGGCGAACACCTCGAACACGCACGGCCGGTCGCCCGTGCCGTCGGCGAGCGCACTGCCCAGCATCGTCAGTTCGTAGTGGTCGGTGAGCAGTGCCGTGCTGCCCTGCGTCTCAGGCGAACCCATGGGGTAAGACTAATGAGGGAACGCGTGCTTCACCTGAACGGACCGACCGCTCGGCCACGCCGTACCGCATCCGTGACACCATGTGGGTATGACCACGCCTGTCGCAACCGAACAGACGCAGGTTGAGCCGGCCGGGGCCGAAGTGGGCGCCGAGGACAGTCCGTGGCAGACCGTCGTCTGGAACGACCCCGTCAACCTGATGTCGTACGTGACGTACGTGTTCCAGAAGCTCTTCGGGTACAGCCGGGACCACGCCACGAAGCTGATGCTGGACGTGCACCACAAGGGCCGGGCGACGGTGTCGTCGGGCTCCAGGGAGAAGGTTGAGGCCGACGTGACGAGACTCCACGCCGCCGGGCTGTGGGCCACCATGGAGAAGGCGTGAAAGGCTGGAAGCGCAAGGGCGGCCAGGTCGTCGCCGGGTTCGAGCAGCAGGAGGCCGCGGTGTTGCGCGGGCTGGTGAGCCAGCTCGAAGACATGCTGCAGGCCCGCGCCGAGGAGGCGCCGCAGGACCCGCTGGCGGAGCTGACGGGGATCAAGACGGGTCCCTCGGAGTCGCCCGACGACCCGGTGCTCTCGCGCCTGCTGCCCGACTACCACAAGCTCGACCCGGACAACCCCACCCAGGAGGACCTCGACTCGGCGGGCGCGCTGCGCTCGCTGCACGAGCCCGAGCTGGTCGACGCGAAGGTCGGCGTGGCGCAGGTGGTGATGGAGACGCTGCCGCGTGACGGCGGCAACGTCCGGTTGTCGGTGGAGCAGGCCGACGCGTGGCTCTCGGCGCTCAACGACGTCCGGCTCGCGCTGGGGACCGCGCTCGACGTCACCGAGGACATGCCCGACGACCTGCCCGAGGACGACCCGCGCTCACCGCACCTCGGCGTCTACCACTGGCTCACGTACGTGCAGGAGACGCTGGTCCAGGCGCTGACGGCATGATCACCGACGTGTCGGGGGTGCTCGTCGGGCACCACCAGCGGGTCGAACCCGGCTGGGCCACGGGCACCACCGTGGTGCTGGTGCCCGGCGGGGCGACGGGCGCGGTGGACCAGCGTGGCGGCGCGCCGGGCACGCGGGAGACGAACCTGCTGGAGCCGGAGAACCTGGTGCAGCGGGTGAACGCGATCTGCCTGTCGGGCGGGAGCGCGTACGGGCTCGCGGCGGCGGACGGTGTGATGCGCTGGCTGGGGGAGCGTGACCTGGGGTTTCCGGTGGGCGCGCAGCCACACGAAGTGGTGCCGATCGTGCCGGCGGCGGTGATCTTCGACCTGCCGCGCAGCGAGTGGGGCAACCGCCCGGACGCGGCTTTCGGCTACGCGGCCTGTGCGGCGGCTTCGGCCGGACCGGTGGAGCAGGGCACGGTCGGTGCCGGGGCGGGCGCGGTGGTCGGGTCGCTGAAGGGCGGCGTGGGCAGCGCGAGCGAGGTCGTGAACGGCTACACGGTCGGCGCGCTGGCCGTGGTCAACGCCTCGGGTGAGGCGGTGTCGCTCGCGACGGGCGTGCCGTTCGCGGCGGACCACGGTGACTTCGGGGTGACGTGGCCTTCGCGTCCCGGCTCGGTGCCGTCGGCGCGCACGGACCTGAACACGACGATCGGCGTGGTGGCGGTCGACGCGGCCCTGTCGAAGGCGGAGTGCAGGCGCCTGGCGGTGGCGGCCCAGGACGGGTTGGCAAGGGCGGTGCGCCCGGCGCACACGATGTTCGACGGGGACACGGTGTTCGCCCTGGCCACGGGCGATCGGGAGCTGCCGGTCGCGAAGGGCCCACTGGGAGAGGCCTCCCGCGCGGCGGCGCTGGACGCGCTGTGCTCGGCCGCGGCGCGGGTGTTCGCAAGGGCGATCGTGCACGGAGTGTTGTCGGCGACCGGGGCGGGTGGGGTGCCCGCCTACCGGGACGTGTGGCCGGAGACCTTCGAGGCGTAACGGCCGGTGGTCTCCGGAAGATCAGAAAGCCGTGGAAGCTGAGCGGCACTGGGCGGTTGTGGTGCACAACGACGACGCGAACACGCACGCCGGTGTGGCGTACGTCGTGGGGCGGGTGTTCGGCCTGCCGGTGGACCGCGGTTTCGAGTTCGCCGACGACGTGCACGAGAGTGGCAGCAGCGTGCTGACCTGGTGCAGCACCCAGGACACGGCGGAGGATCTCGTGGCGCGGCTGCAGGTCCACGGCCTGCACGCGACCGTCGGGATTCCGTCGTGAACGTCGACTTCGGTGCGCGCTCCGTTGGTGGCGGGCAGGTCGTCGTGCGAATCACGCCCGCCGGGGCCGAGTTCCTGGTGCGGCAGTTCACCCGGCTGCTCCAAGCCCTGGAGAAGGGGCTGCGTGACGAGCACCTGTTTCCGGACGCCTACGCCGCCCGTGTCACCAGCCGGGAATTCCGCGGGCGCCAGGGCGCGAGGATGCGCGAAGAGGTGACCGGTGCCGTGCGCCGGGTGCTGGCGCAATGCCGCCCCACGGAGCATCTGCTGCTCACCCCGTCGGAGGTCGCCGACTGGTTCGTCGCCGCCGGGCATGCCCAGACCACCTGCCTGACCCGCCGTCGCCGGTGGCAGCGGCCGCTGCGGCGGAACCACGCGATCGTGGTGCTGGCCGCGATCCAGCACCACCTCGCCCACGAGGCCATGCGCGCGCCCACCGGCGTTCTGCCACCCGTGCGCAGTCTCACTCTGTGAACACCACGTGTCCGGCCCGTAAGATGGCCAGCGTGCTTCGGATCCGCCGTGAACTCGTCGAGGAGATCGTCGCCCACGCTCGCCGGGACCACCCGGACGAGGCGTGTGGCGTGATCGCCGGGCCCGAGGGGTCCGACCGGCCTGTCCGGTTCATCCCGATGCTCAACGCGGCGCGCTCGCCGACGTTCTACGAGTTCGACTCGGCCGACCTGCTCAAGCTGTACCGCGAGCTGGACGCCAACGACGAGGTCCCCGTCGTCATCTACCACTCGCACACCGCCACCGAGGCCTACCCGTCGCGCACCGACGTGTCGTACGCCTCCGAGCCCGACGCGCACTACGTGCTGGTTTCCACGCGCGACCCGGAGCAGCACGAGTTCCGCTCGTACCGCATCGTCGACGGCGTGGTCACCGAGGAGCCCGTGGAGATCACGGAATAACGCGCCCGTCCCGAACGTCTGTCCCAGAGAAACCCAAGCGGAGGTAACTTCCCATGGCCGTGACCGTGTCCATCCCGACCATCCTGCGCACGCATACCGGCGGCGAGAAGTCCGTCGAGGCGTCCGGCAAGACGGTGCTCGAGGTGATCGACGACATCGAGTCGCGCCACAGCGGCATCAAGGGCCGCCTCGTGAAGGACGAGAAGCTGCACCGGTTCGTGAACGTGTACGTCAACGACGAGGACGTCCGCTTCGCCGGTGGCCTGGACGCCGAGGTCAAGGACGGCGACACCGTGACGATCCTGCCCGCCGTCGCGGGCGGCGCGCGCTGAGCTGATGGCTCGCTTCGACTCCCTGCTCGACGCACTGGGCGGCACCCCGCTGGTCGGTCTGCCCCGCCTGTCCCCGACCGACGAGGTGCGGTTGTGGGCCAAGCTGGAGGACCGCAACCCCACCGGCTCGATCAAGGACCGGCCCGCGCTGGCCATGATCGAGGCCGCCGAGCGCGAGGGCAGGCTGCGCCGGGGTTCGACCATCCTGGAACCGACCTCCGGCAACACCGGCATCTCGCTCGCGATGGCCGCGAAGCTCAAGGGCTACGGGCTCATCTGCGTGATGCCGGAGAACACGTCGACCGAGCGCAAGCAGCTGCTGCAGGCGTACGGCGCGCGCATCGTGTTCTCACCCGCCGCCGGTGGCTCGAACGAGGCGGTGCGGCGGGCCAAGGAGCTCGCCGAGCAGCACCCCGACTGGGTGATGCTGTACCAGTACGGCAACCCCGCCAACGCGGACGCGCACTACCGCACCACCGGCCCGGAGCTGCTGAAGGACCTGCCGACGATCACGCACTTCGTCGGCGGCCTCGGCACCACGGGCACACTGGTCGGCGTAGGCCGCTACCTGCACGAACAGAAGCCGGGCGTACAGATCATCGCGGCCGAGCCCCGGTACGGCGAGCTGGTGTACGGCCTGCGCAACCTCGACGAGGGTTTCGTGCCGGAGCTGTACGACCCGGACGTGCTCAACGGCCGCTACTCGGTGGGCGCGTACGACGCCCTCCGCAGAACCCGCGACCTGCTGGAACACGAGGGCATTTTCGCCGGGATTTCCACGGGCGCGGTCCTGCACGCGGCACTGGGCGCGGCGGAGAAGGCCGCGGCGAAGGGCGAGAAGGCGGATATCGCTTTTGTCGTGGCGGATGCGGGCTGGAAGTACTTGTCGACAGGTGCGTACAGCGGCACGTTGGATGAAGCGGCGGCAAGGCTGGACGGGGAACTTTGGGCGTGAGCAGGCATTAAAACCCAGAGTTGGGTGGTCATCCCGTCGCCTGAAACCAGCCGATCACTTTGAGCCAGACCCGCAACCTTTTTCGAGACCGCAGCCGGTCATGCCAAGCTTGCGGGTCTGGGTCAAAGTGATATGCACAAACCGCAGGCGACGGGATGACCACTCAACTCGACCACCTCGCCAAGGTGAGATCCCTTTGGGCCCGGCCATCCCGGAGCCTGCCCGCCGGCGAGGCATTCTTTTGATCTTTGAACTCGCGGGTATGTGCGTGAAAAGACCGCGCTGCGCGCGAAAAGCCGTGGTTGCGTTGGGCGCCCCGATTTTTGATTGTTTAACGGTTGACTCGCCGCGTCAAGGGCGCCTTCGGCGTCGCTTCGCGATCGCTGCGCGACCCTTGACACGGCGAGTCAACCGCTAATGACGGCTTTGTATCGGGGATGGGGGAGGACCGGGCGGTAGGGGGTGTTGGTTCCGGTTTTGTTGCCGGGTGCGGTTTAGGCCGCTGCTGTGCTTGAAACGATTTCCGGGGCTAAGGGTGCGATGGCGCCGATGATGGTGTCCACCGTTTCCTGGGGGACGCCTGCTCCTTGCAACGCCTCCGTCAGGTGCTTGGCGACCAGGTCGAAGTGGTGTTGTCCGATGCCTCGGCCTCGGTGGACCTCCTTCATCGAGCGGCCCTGGTACTCGTCCGGGCCGCCCAATGCCGCGGCGAAGAACTCGACCTGCATGCCCTTCAAGCGCGGCAGGTTGGTGCCCCGGAAGAACCCTGCCAGTTCCGGGTCCGCCAGCACGCGCTCGTAGAAGTCGTCGACGACGGTGATCAGTGCTTCCTGGCCGCCGATCTGTTCGTAGATGCTCGTCATGCCTGACAAGAGAAGCGGGTCGCTGTTTCCGGGGCGTAAGCACCGCATCAACGCGCCGCAACCGAATCCTCACCCGGCGTCGTCCCCGAATTCAGGGTTTTCACCCGAGGTCCGCGTTCTCGCAGGTCCGTACCGTGACGAGTATGAGCACAGCGACCGCACCCGTCGACCCCGCGAAGCGCATCCTGCCCGCGAAAGTCAAGCCCGCGGCCGTGGTGGTGCTCGCGTTCACCACGTTGCTGTACCTCGTGGAGCTGGTGGACGCCGGCCTGCACCACCGGCTCGACGACGAGGGCATCGTGCCGCGCACGCTGTCCGGGCTCGACGGCGTCGTGTGGGCGCCGCTCCTGCACGGTAGCTGGACGCACCTGTTCGCCAACACGATTCCCGTCCTGGTGTTCGGCTTCCTCGCGCTCGCGTCCGGGGTGGGGCGCTGGCTCGCGGTCACCGGCCTGATCTGGGTGGTCAGCGGGCTCGGCGTGTGGCTCACCGGTGTGGACCACACCTCGACCATCGGCGCGTCCGGCGTTGCCTTCGGGTGGCTCGCGTACCTGCTGGTCCGCGGCCTGTTCAACCGGGCGTTCGGGCAACTCGTCGTCGCCGGGGTGCTGCTGCTGGTCTGGGGCGGCACGCTGTGGGGACTGCTGCCCGGCAACCCCGGGATCTCCTGGCAGGCACACGTGTTCGGGGCGCTCGGCGGCATCCTCGCGGCGTGGTTCGCGGCGGCCGCGGACCGGGCGAAGGCACGCAAGCAGCTAGCCTGAACCGTGTGATCAGTCCCGAGGCTCCGATCGGCGTGTTCGACTCCGGTGTCGGCGGGTTGACCGTGGCGCGCGCGCTCCTCGAGCAGCTGCCGCACGAGCAGCTCCGCTACGTCGGCGACACCGCCCACAACCCGTACGGCCCACTCCCCATCGCCCGCGCCCGTGAGCTGGCGCTCGCGGCGCTCGACAACCTCGTCGAGGGCGGTGTCAAGGCGCTCGTGATCGCCTGCAACACCGCGTCCGCCGCGTGTCTGCGGGACGCCCGCGAGCGCTACGACGTGCCCGTCATCGAGGTCGTGCTCCCCGCCGTCCGGCGCGCGGTCTCCGCGACGCACAGCGGGCGCATCGGCGTGATCGGCACCGAGGGCACGGTCCGCTCGCGCGCCTACGACGACGCGTTCGCCGCCGCCCGGGACGTCACCGTCACCAGCGTCGCGTGCCCGCGTTTCGTGGACTTCGTGGAGCGTGGCATCACCTCCGGGCGGCAGGTCCTCGGCCTCGCCCAGGGCTACCTGGAGCCGTTGCTGCGCGCGCAGGTCGACACGCTCGTCCTCGGCTGCACGCACTACCCGCTGCTCAGCGGCGTGCTGCAGATCGTGATGGGGCCCGACGTGACGCTGGTGTCGAGCGCCGAGGAGACCGCGAAGGACGTGGTGCGCGTGCTGACCGAGCGCGACCTGCTCGCCGAGCGCGAAACCACGCCGCGGCACGAGTTCATCGCCACCGGTTCGCCGGAGCCGTTCGCCCGGCTCGCGCAGCGGTTCATGGGTTTCGCACCGGGCGTCCTTTCGCCCGCGACGCGCTGACGTGGGAGGGTGACGCTCGTGCGACTCACGATTCTGGGCTGCTCCGGCAGCATTCCGGGGCCCGGCAAGGCGGCGTCGGGTTACCTGCTGGAGGCCGAGGGCTTCCTGCTGGGCGTGGAGCTGGGCAACGGCACGCTCGCGGAGCTGCAGACCCGGCACGACCCGTTCGACCTCGGCGCGCTCGTGCTGTCGCACCTGCATCCCGACCACTGCGCCGACTTCGGCGCGCTCACCGTGCTGCGCCGCTACCACCCGGCGCCGCCGTTCGACGTGCTCGCGCGCCGCCTGCCGGTGCACGCGCCGGAGAACGCCCCGGCCCGGCTGGCGAAGGCGTACGCGCCGAACGACGTCGAGCTCGCCGAGACGGATCTGTCCGATGTGTACGACTTCCACGCCCTCGGTGCCGCGCCGGTCCGGATCGGGCCCTTCGAGTTGACCGCCGTCGCCGTGGACCACCCGACGGAGGCGTTCGGGCTGCGCATCAGCCACGGCGGCAGGACGCTGGCGTACACCGGCGACACCGGTCCCTGCCCGCAGCTCGACGAGCTGGCGCGCGGCGTGGACGTGCTGCTGTCCGAGGCGACGTGGACCGACGCGCCCGAGCGGCCGCCGGGCGTGCACCTGTCCGGCAGGCAGGCGGGGGAGCTGGCCTCCCGGGCGGGGGCCGGGCAGCTGCTGCTCACGCACGTGGCGCCGTGGAGCGACGCGGCCGCGATCCTCGCCGAGGCGAAGGCCGCCTTCCCCGGCGCCGTCCTCGTCGAGCAGGGCGCGACCTACGAACTGTGACGCTCTACCCTTCAGGGCGTGGCACGTAAAGACGGTAGGAACGACGACGAGCTCCGCGAGGTCAGGATCACGCGCGGGTTCCAGGACTGGCCCGCGGGCTCGGTGCTCATCGAGTACGGCAGGACCAGGGTGCTGTGCGCCGCGAGCGTCACCGAGGGGGTGCCGCGCTGGCGCGCCGGTTCCGGGCTGGGCTGGGTCACCGCCGAGTACGCGATGCTGCCCTCGGCCACCCACGACCGCGGCGACCGCGAGTCCGTGAAGGGCCGCGTCGGCGGGCGCACGCACGAGATCAGCCGCCTCATCGGGCGGTCGCTGCGGGCGTGCATCGACCTGTCCGCGCTGGGCGAGAACACGATCCACCTCGACTGCGACGTGATCCAGGCCGACGGCGGTACCCGCACCGCCGCGATCACCGGCGGGTACGTGGCGCTGCACGACGCCGTCACGTGGCTCGCGGCAGCCGGGCGGCTCGCCGACCCGAAGCCGTTGTCGGCCATGGTGTCCGCGGTCAGCGTCGGGGTGGTGGACGGCCGGGTGCGCCTCGACCTGCCGTACGAGGAGGACTCGCGCGCCGAGGTCGACCTGAACGTCGTCGCCACGGACGCGGGCACGCTCATCGAGGTGCAGGGCACCGGCGAGGGCGCCACGTTCACGCGGTCCACTTTGGACAAGATGCTCGACCTGGCGCTGGCGGGCTGCGAGGAGCTGACCCGCAAGCAGACCGCCGCGCTGGAGGAGGCGTACCCGGGCGAGCTGCCCGAGCCGCACACCGGCAAGAAGTCGAAGGGCTCGAAGTGACCCGGGTGCTGCTGGCCACGCGCAACGCGAAGAAGCTCGGCGAGCTGCGCCGGATCCTGGAGGCCGAGGGCGTTTCCGGCATCGAGGTGATCGGCCTGTCCGACGTGCCCGAGTTCCCCGAGGCGCCCGAGACGGGCGCGACGTTCGAGGAGAACGCGGTGGCGAAGGCCCGCGACGCCGCGGCGGCGACGGGCCTGCCCTCGGTCGCCGACGACTCGGGTATTTCGGTCGACGCGCTCAACGGGATGCCCGGCGTGCTGTCGGCACGCTGGTCCGGCAGGCACGGCGACGACCAGGCGAACCTGGAGCTGGTGCTGGCGCAGACCGGCGACACCCCGGACGACCGGATGGGCGCGGCGTTCGTGTGCGCCGCCGCGCTCGTCGTCCCGGGCGGCGAGGAGACGGTCGTGCGCGGCGAGTGGCGCGGGCGGCTCGTGCGGAAACCCCGTGGCACCAACGGTTTCGGCTACGACCCGATCTTCGTGCCGGAGGGGGAGACCCGTACGTCGGCGGAACTCGACCCGGCGGAGAAGGACGCGGTCTCCCACCGTGGGCGGGCTTTGCGGGCGTTGCTCCCGGCGCTGCGGGCGCTAGGCGAAACTGCGTAGCTCCACACCGGCGGCGTCGAGCAACGTCCGGACGGCGGCGGAGCTACTGCCGTGGACGTACAGCGAGTCCGCGCGCAGGGGAATCACCGTGCCGTCCACAGCGACGATCTCGCCCTGCGTGACGAGGCGGAGGCAGCGCCACGCGATCTCGTCCGGATCGGACAGTGCCGCGTCCGGCAGCGGGTGGCCGTCCGGGTGATAGTGCCGGGCGGGGAACGCCTCGGCCACCGTGACGAGCCCGTTCTCGGCCGCGTGCCGCAGCAGGGCCGAGCCCGGCTGCCCGAGCACGGGCAGCTGCGGGTCGTACTGCCACACCGCCTCGACGACCGCCGCCGCGTGCTCGTCGCGGACGCGGGCCTTGACGTAGCGGACCTCGCCGCCCGCCGAGCCCGCGATCGCGTCCAGCGCCCCCAGCTGGTACAGCACGTCGTCGACCAGCTCGCTGCCGTCCCCGTGCCGGTAGCCGACGAGCGCGCCGATCGCGACGCCGCGTTTGACGGCCGCCTCGCACACCTCGCGCATCGTGCGTGCCGCCCCGGCATGGCAGCCGCAGTGCACGTTCGCGGCCGTGACGACGTCGGGCAGGCGGCCGTCCGCGTCGCAGTTCAGGTCGATCCTCATGGCCGCGCCCCGGCGGGCTCGGCTTCCACCGCCCGTCCCGTGCGGCTCAGCAGCACCCCGCCGAGCGTCAGGATCCCGGTGAACGCCAGGTACAGCGCCACGACCACCCACGTGCCGAACCCGGCGAGCAGCGCCGTGAACACCAGCGGCGCGACCGCGCCACCGACGACCGCCGCGAGCGTGTACGCGAGCGAGCTGCCGGTGTAGCGCAGCCGCACGGAGAACTGCTCGGTGATCAGCGCGGCCTGCGGCCCGTAGAGCAGGGCGTGGATCGCGAGCGCCACGACGACCCCCACGATGATCAACACGACCGAGCGCGTGTTCGCCAGCGGGAAGAACAGGAACGGCCACACGACGGCGGCGATCGTGCCCACGAGGTACAGCGTGCGGCGGCTGACGCGGTCGGACAGCGCGCCGAACGCCGGCATCAGGAACAGCTGGCACGCCGAGCCGATCATCACCGCGATGGTGCCGTCGCTCTTGGGCAGGTGCAGCCGGTTGGTGAGGTACGTCAGCACGAAGACGGTGAACAGCGAGTACAGCACGTCCGGGCAGATGCGCACGAGAATTCCCGTGATGAGCGCGCGCGGCTCCTCCCGGAAGACCTCGCGCACGGGTGCCTTCGGCCGCTCGCCGCGCTCGGCGATCTTGCGGAACACCGGCGTTTCCTCCAGCCGCATCCGCAGCCACAGGCCGAACAGCACCAGCACGCCGGACAGCAGGAACGCGACCCGCCAGCCCCACGACTCGAACTGCGCGGTGGTCAGCAGCAGCGACAGCAGGGTCAGCACGCCGTTGGCCAGCAGCGTGCCCGCGGGCGGCCCGATCTGGGCGGCGGAGGCCCAGAAGCCCCGGCGCTTCGGGTCGCCGAACTCGCTGGAGAGCAGGACCGCGCCACCCCATTCGCCGCCGACGCCGACGCCCTGGGCGAAGCGCAGCAGCACCAGCAGCACGGCGGCCCCGCCACCGAACGCGGCGTGCGTGGGCAGGACGCCGATCAGGAACGTCGCGATGCCGGTCAGCAGCAGGGTGAACACCAGCACCTGCTTGCGCCCGAGGATGTCGCCGAGCCTGCCGAACAGGAACCCGCCGAACGGCCGGGAGACGTAGCCGACCGCGAACGTCGAGAACGCCAGCATGGTGCTCGCCAGCTCGTCCGACGACGGGAAGAACAGCTTGCCGAGGATGGTCGCCGAGGCCACCGAGTAGACAGCGAAGTCGTAGTACTCGAGGGTGGTCCCGGACAGGCTCGCCACGAACGCGCGCCGCAGGGACTTCCGGTCGGTGCTGGGTTCGGTCATCGCGGGTTCCGATCCGTGAGGGAACGCGGAAATGTCAAGGTAAGGATTGTTCAACGATCAGTCAATACCCTGATTGGTCGTGCGACACGTTGAATCAGGGGTGGATGTGCTGGTTAACTGGCCGTGACCCGCGTGTCGTAGCCCGGAGGCCCCCTTGCGCACCGATGCCCCAAGCTCGGATCCCATCGCCGGCCTGGAGGCGGACCGCTCGCTCCTCGGCCGCACCAGCACGGCGGAGCGGCTTGCGGACGTGCTCCGGACCCGCATCACGGAGGGCCACTTCGCACCCGGGAGCCGTCTCTCGGAAGAGGCGATCGGTGGCGCGCTCGGCGTCTCGCGAAACACGCTGCGTGAGGCGTTCCGCTTGCTGACCCACGAACGGCTGTTGGTGCACGAGCTGAATCGGGGCGTGTTCGTCCGGGTGCTGACGGTCGAGGACGTCGCTGATCTGTACCGGTTGCGGAAGATCGTGCAGTGCTCGATCGTGCGGGACGTGCAGAGTCCGCCAGGAGAGCGACTGGCCGCGGTGGAGGCCGCCGTGGAGGCGGGGGAGGACGCCGCTCGTCGGCAGGCGTGGCGTGAACTGGGGACGGCGGACATTCGTTTTCATCAGGGATTGTGCACGCTCGCCGAGAGTCCGCGGGTGGATGAACTGATGCGAGGGTTGCTGGCGGAGTTGCGGCTGGTATTTCATGTGATGGCGGATCCGCAGCCATTTCACGAGCCGTATTTGGCCCGGAATCGGGAGATCCTCACCGCGCTGCAGCAGGGGGATGGGGCCGAGGCGGAGCGGTTGCTGGCGAGGTATTTGGGGGATGCCGAGAGGCAACTGGTGGAGGCATACAGAACAAAGGCCCTGTAAGGGCGCTTTGAACACAAAGCCAGAGTTGGGTGGTCATCCCGTCGCCTGAAACCGGGCCATCACTTTGAGCCAGGCCCGCAACCCTCGTGCTCGCGTGAGCTGACATGCCAAGCTTGCGGGCCTGGGTCAAAGTGATATGCACAAACCGCAGGCGACGGGATGACCACACGACTCGACCACCTGCATGAGGTGAGATCCCTTTGGGCCCGGCCATCCCGGAGCCAGCCCGTCGGCGAGGCATTCTTTTGATCTTTGAACTCGCGGGTATGTGCGTGAAAAGACCAAAAGCCGCGCTGCGCGCGAAAACCGTGGTCACGTAGGGCGCCCCGATCGCCGATTGTTTAACGGTCGCCACGGTGCGTCAAGGGCGCCTTCGGCGTCGCTTCGCGATGAGGCTTCGCCTCACCCTTGACACACCGTGCCGACCGCTAATGACGGCTTTGTATCGGGGACGGGGGAGGTTTGGGCGTCCTTTGGTTGCGTTTTGTTGCTGCTGTCTTTTGGTTATTCCGAAATGGACAGGTCTCGCAGTAGTTTTGCTACGTGGCCGGTGGCTCGGACGTTGTACAGGGCCTTTTCGATGTTGCCCTCCGGGTCCACCACGAAGGTCGACCTGATGACGCCCTGGATTGTCCTGCCGTAGTTCTTCTTTTCCCCGAAGGCGCCCCATTCGTTGAGGACTTCCTTTTCCGGGTCGGACAGCAACGGGAAGGTCAACTGCTCCGCCTCGACGAATTTTGCCAGTTTCTCCGGCTTGTCAGGGGAGATGCCGAGCACCTGGTAACCGGCGTTGTTGAGTTGCGCGAGGCTGTCGCGGAAGTCGCACGCCTGCTTGGTGCAGCCGGGCGTCCCGGCCGCCGGGTAGAAGTACACCACTACCCGCTGCCCTCGATAATCCCTGAGCGAGACCTTGTTGCCTTCGCTGTCGGCAAGGGTGAAGTCGGGGGCGGGATCGCCGGGAGAAAGTCGCTGCATGGGCGCGAGCCTAGCCGCTCAGGCAGGCCCGCAGTACACGGCGACGACGGTGCTCGTGGTGTTCGGGCGCAGGGACAGCCGCATCTCCGCGGGCTGCTCCGGCACGGCGAACGCCAGCGTGAACCGGACGTCTCGACCGGTCGGGACGTCCTTGCCCGCGTCCACGATGCCGCTGTAACCCTGCGTGGGATCGACCACCTGCTTGGCCCCGCCCCCGGCGACCGTGGCCGACACGGACAACGCCGAGAGCCGGTAGGGCTGGTCGCCGTCGTTGCGGACGGCTATCTCGAACGCCGCCGCCCGATCACTGTGCGGGTACGCGCTTTCACTGGGGCGGAACGACTTCGGCGTCGACACCGAGATCGTCACACCGTCGTCGAAACGGTACTGGCCACCGAAGCCCAGAGTCTGCTGAGTGGGCGCAGCCGCCGCCTGGAGGGCCGGGCTGCCCGCCTCGTTCCTCGCCATCGGCTCGGTCTGCGCGGGCGCGCCGCACGCGGTCAGCCCGACCAGGGCGGCCGCGATCAGGACGTGCCTCGGGGTGCGCACAGCGGCAACTTCCTTCACTCGTCGAAGGTCACCTCCGGCTGCGCCGTTCGGGGTAGGCACTTCTGCCGGGGGGACTCGTTCACAATGGCGGGACTCGGCCCCGGCGGCGAGGCGTCGCGGGGGGTTGAGGCGCACCTGGTGTAGGGCTGTGGCCGATCCGTGATCGGAACGGTACCGCCGGTGAGCGCCACCACTCGCTCAGGTGGCGAGGGCGAAGAACAGGATGAAGCCGCCGACCGCGAGCACCCAGACGACGATGAGCCAGCCGAAGTCCCGCCACGGGTCGACGGTGTGGTTGTCCTCGCCCGGCACGTAGACCCCGCGCTGCTCGAACCAGTCCGCCCAGCGCAGCATCCAGCTGAACGGGTTCCGCTCCGGCATGGCTTGCACCTCCTCCCGCCCACGGTACGGCGTTGCCCGCGAGTGCACTTCCGCTACCTGTTCATCACAGAGCGTCGAAAATTGTCTCGAAGGGCTGTGACTGTCCCCACTATGTTGACAACGAACTGGTAACGACGGTTAAGTATGTTGCTGTTAGTGACGAACGAGGGGGCTGTGAACGTGCGGAGTGACGAGGTGAGTTCCCGACAGGGTGAGGGCGGCGAGCAGTTGACCGTCGCCGACCTGCTGCGCCGCGAGGGCATGACGCAGGAGTTGCCTGCCGTGAAGGACCCCCTCGCCGACGCCCCGACCGAACGCATCCCCGTGGCCGTGCTGCTGCGCCGCGAAGGCCGCTGGGACCGCCGCAAGGCCAGCCGCGTCGGTGCGCTGGCCGCGGGGGTCGCCGCGCTGGCCGGAGTCGCCGTGACGGCGCTGACCACGGGGCAGCTGCACGACTCGGCCATCTCCGCCGCGGGCGGTGGTGGTGGGCCCGTCATCGCGCCCGACGCGACCACGAGCGAGGTCACCAGCTCGCCGAACCTCGCCTCCAGCCAGTCGTCCACACAGGACAGCACCAGCGCCACGCCCGACGGCGCCGCCGAGACCCAGTCCGCGAGCACGCGCTCCGCGTCCAGCGGCGGGCAGGCCCGCACGGGCTCCATCGGGCAGGCGCCCGCCGGCTCGTCGAGCGACGCGACCACCGCGGACAGCACGTCGTCGACAACCACGACCACCAGCCGCACCGACCCGCCGCCGCAGGACACCACGAGCAGCAGCTCGCCCGCGCCGCACGCCCAGCCGCCGACCACCGCCACGCCGACCACCTCGACGTCTACGCCGAGCGAGGAGCCGCCGAAGGACAACAGCGGCCGGCTGGGCAGCGGCATCCTCGGCGGGCTGCTCGGCGGCCTCGGCGGAATCCTCGGCGGCTGAGTCAGCGCGGCAGACGCCGCCACACTGCACGCGGAAGCAGCCGCATCGCGAAGAAGACGGGACGGAGCACGGCGGGGACCCACACCTCGCCGCGCCCGCGCCGCAGCGCCGCGACGGTGGCTTCGGCGACCTGGCCGGGCGTGCTGGAGAACGGCGCGGGGCTCATGCCCTGGGTCATCCGGCCGACGACGAACCCGGGCCGCACGAGCAGTAGCCGCACGGGACCGCCGTGCAGCGCGTCGGCGAGGCCGCTGGCGAACCCGTCGAGCCCGGCCTTCGCCGACCCGTACACGTAGTTCGCCCGCCGCACCCGGATTCCGGCGACGGACGAGAACACCACGATCCGGCCGGATCCCTGTGCCTTCAACAGATTCACCAGCTCGGTCAGCAGGTGCACGTGGGCCAGGTAGTCCGTGTGCACGATCGCGGCGGCGTGCGTGGCGTCGGCCTCGGCGCGCTGCTGGTCGCCGAGGATCCCGAACGCCACCACCACGACGTCGAGCGGCCCGTGCTCGGCGAGAACGCCTTCGAGCACGGGCCGGTGGCTCGCGAGGTCGTCCGCGTCGAACTCGGCGCGGGCGACGTCCTTCGCGCCGGCCTCGCGCAGCGCGGCCTCCTGTGCGTCGAGGTCCGCGCTGCGCCGGGCGGCCAGCACGATCTTGTTGTCGGGCCCGACCAGCCTGCGTGCGACTTCCAGGCCGATCTCACTACGCCCACCCAGGACCAAAACCGTTCCACTCACGCGGAGCAGTCTGCCAGGACCTGTACCCGAAGCGGCTTGCGAGCCGGTGCGGGTAGCGGAACCTGAGGAAGCTTCTCGCTCCGGGATCGCCGACTCATGACCGCCAGGTGACCACGTCGGCGCTGTCCTCGCGAGAAGCTCCCTCAGAACCCGCAGCGGTGCCGGTTGACGGCCTCACCCAAGAACTCAGTGCGCCGCCGGCGTGTGGCTGCGCCGCAGCCAGGACGACCGGCGCCGGTGGCCCGGACGTTCCTCGGCCTTCGCCTGTTCCGGGACGTCCGCACGGGTGTCGCCACCGGTGGGGATCGGCTCGGTCACCGCCGTGGTGCTCGCCGCGGTGGTGGGAGCCGCCTCCGGCTCCACGACGTGGACGGTCTTGCGGGCCGGCATGACCGCGATGATCAGGCCCAGCACGGCGGTGCCGATGTGCAGCCAGTTGTCCGCGTTGTTGAGGTTCAGCGGGTTGCCCACGTTCGCAACGGGGTTGCGCGAGATCACGCCGGTGATCATCAGACCCCACACCGCGATCAGGCCGTACCCGAGGAACAGCACCCACCCGTAGGTCCGGGCGAGGCCGGAGTAGGTCGCGGTCAGCAGACCGAGCACGCCGACCACGACATGCACGAGGTTGTGCAACGGGTTGATCATGAACCCGAGCAGCATCTCGTGCTGGTTGCCGGTGAAGTTGCCGAGGCCGGTCCGCGCGAACCCGACGATGCCCGCCGCCAGGTACACCAGGCCGACCAGCCCGGCGAGCACCTGGACGGGCTGCAGCCCCTGCACCTTGATGTGCGCATCTTTCGAACGAGCCATGATCTCGTCCCCTTTGCCGGATGAGCGCCGCACTGCAGTAGTGCGGCTGGTGCGCGCAGGGGTACCCGAACGTGAATTCCGACAAACTCCTCAGCGCGCGAGCCGCCCCAGCAGCGCCGACGCGACACCGATCGCCGCGACCATGACGCCGATCAGCACCCCGAAGTCGAGCCCGAGCCGGGCGGGCGTGCCGATCAGCAGCCCGCGCAGGGCCTCGACCTCGTAGCTCAGCGGGTTGACGTGGTTGAGCACCTTGAGCCACGTCGGCATCAGGTCCACCGGGTAGAGCGCGTTGGAGCCGAAGAACAACGGCATGGTGATCGCCTGCCCGATGCCCATCAACCGGTCGCGCGAGAGCACCAGGCCCGCGATGACGATGGACAGGCAGCAGAAGAACGCCGAGCCGAAGACCAGCGCGAGCGCCATGGCGATGAGCTTCAGCGGGTTCGTCGTCAGCCCCACGCCGAGGATCGCGGCGAGGACCAGCACGATCAGCGCCTGCACGAGCGCACGCAACCCGGCGGCGAACGCCTTGCCCGTCACCAGCGCGGCCCGTGGCGTGGGCGTGACGAGCAGCTTCGACAGGACTCCCGCGTCGCGTTCCCAGATGATCTGGATGCCGTAGAAGATCGCGATGAACAACGCCGACTGGGCGAGGATGCCGGGCGCGAGGTAGTCGAGGTACGGCGTGTTCCCCGTGGGGATGGCACGCAGGCGCGTGAACGTCTCGCCGAAGATCAGCAACCACAGCGCGGGCTGGATCGCGCGGGTGACCAGCTCGGTGCGGTCCCGGCGGAGCTTCTGCAGCTCCATCAGGCACATCGTGCCCATCCGGGACAGCAGCAGCTGGACCTGCCGCAGCGGGCCGGGGCTAGCCCAGGCGGCGGGCGGTGCGACGAGCGGAGCGGACATCGCGGATTCCTCCTCCATCGAGCTGGTCGCCGGTCATGGCGCGGAACACGTCGTCCAATGTGGACCCCGCGCCGAGACCGGCTTCGAGTTCGGCCGGGGTGCCGAGCGCACGGATCCGGCCGCGGTGCATGAGCGCGATGCGTTCGCAGTACTGCTCGGCCTCGTCCATGTAGTGCGTGGTGACCAGCACCGTCATGCCGGTCTCGCGGCGGATCTGCTCGATGCGCTCCCACACGCTGGAGCGGGCGACCGGGTCGAGCCCGATCGTCGGTTCGTCGAGGATCAGCAGCCGCGGTGAGCTGATCAGCGCCTGCGCCAGTTCGAGGCGGCGGATCATGCCGCCGGAGTAGCCCGACGCCTGGCGGTCCGCGTCCTGGGTGAGGCCGACCGCGTCGAGCGCGCGTTCGACCTGCTCCTTGCGCTGCCGCCGCGGCACGTCGAACAGCCGCGCGAACAGGTTCACGTTCTCCCGGCCGGTGAGCGTCCCGTCGGCGGAAAGCTGTTGTGGCACATAGCCGATCAGCCGCCGCACGGCCATCCGCCGGTGCACGTCGATGCCGAACACGTCGATCTTGCCGTGCGTGACCGGCAGCAGCGTGGTGATCATCCGGATGGTGGTGGTCTTGCCCGCCCCGTTGGGGCCGAGCAGGCCGAACACCTCGCCCGCCGGAATCTCCAGGTCGAGCCCGTCGACCGCGGCCTTCTCGCCGAAGGAGTACCGCAGTCCCGTGCAGCGCACGGCGGGAACGTCCGTCATGTGTCCTCCTCCATGGCCGCGATCAGCCGGTTGAGGGCCGGCAGCGCCGCGGCGATGGCGTTCCGGTCCACTTCGGACAGAGTGGCGAGCCGGTCCGCCACGAACTCGTTCCTGGCGCGCCGCCACGTGCCGAGCCGGACGTGCGCGGCGGGCGTCAGCTCCAACCGGGCGGCCCGCCGGTCGGCCGGATCCACCGTGCGGTCGAGCATCCCGAGCTCGACGAGCTGGTTGACCAGCGTGCTCACCGAGTTGCCCGCCAGGTGCAGCTTGCGGGCCGCCGCGGCGACGCCGATGCCGGGCTCCGTCTCGACCGCCCGCAACAGCTCGACCTGCGCGCCCCGCAGGCTCGGCTGCAGTTGCGGGATCCGAGCGCGGACCTGGCGCCGGACGAGCCGGCGCAGCCCGGTCACGGTCAGCATCAGGTTTTCCGCGAGTGGTGTGCTCACAGCTCCGAATATAGCTCTTAGTGAGAGTTATTAGCAACGCTCATCTTCCGCGGAACGAGAAGGGGCTTGCCCTGCCACTCGCCGGAAGGCGAAGCTCGGGAGCGTGGACGGGAACCTCGCGACGGTCCTGGAACGCCTCGCCGACGAGCTGGGAGACCGGGACGCGGTCGTCTGCGGGAAGGCCCGGCTTTCCTGGCGTGAGCTGGACGAACGGGCCGCGCGCCGCGCCGCGTTGCTCGCCGGGCACGGGATCGGCCGCGGTTCGCGCGTCGGCATCGCGCTGTTCAACGGGCCCGGCTACCTGGAGACCGTGTTCGCGGTGCTGAAGCTGCGCGCGCTGCCGGTGAACGTGAACTACCGCTACCGCGAACGCGAGCTGGCCGAGCTGCTGGGCGGCGCGGACGCGCGGGCGCTGGTGTACGACCCGGAGCTGGAGCCGCGCGTGCGGGCCGCCGGGTTACCGGGATGCGCGCTGGTGCCGTTCGGGGACGTCGATCTGCCGCCGCTGCCGCGGATTCCGCGCTCACCGGACGACGAGTGGCTGATGTTCACCGGAGGTACGACCGGCAGGCCGAAGGGCGTGCTCGCGAGCCAGCGGTGGCTGGGCGAGGTGGTCGGCGCGAACGCGGCCAAGATCCAGGGCCGGACGACGCTCGTGGCGCCGCCGCTGATGCACGGAACGGGGCTGTACCTGAGTCTCGGCTGCCTGGTGAGCGGCGGGACCGTCGCGTACCTGCCGTCCCGGTCCTTCGACCCGGACGAGCTGGCGCGGGAGATCGAACGGCTGCGCGTGGCGGTGCTGGTGGTGGTCGGCGACGTGTTCGCGGCGCCGCTGAACGACGCGCTCGACCGCGGGCACTACGACGTGAGCAGCCTCCAGCGGGTGGTCAGCGCCGGCGTGACGTGGAGCAGTGCGGTGAAGGAAGGTCTGCTGCGGCACTGTGACGCGGAGCTGGAGGACATGCTGGCCGCGTCGGAGGGCGGGCCGTTCGCGCGGTCTGTCACGTCCCGGAAGCGGCGCGAGCGGTTCGAGCTGCTGCCGGGGTGTCGCGTGCTCGGTCCCGACGACCGCGACGTCGAGCCCGGTTCCGGCGTGGTGGGGCGGATCGCGGCGCCGACACAGCCGGAGACGCGCTACCTCGACGACCCTTCGGCGAGCGCGGCCACGTTCCGCGTCGTCGACGGCACGCGGTACGTGTTTTCGGGGGACTTCGGGACGATCGCGGAGGACGGCTCGCTCGTACTGCTCGGGCGGGGTAGCCGGGTGATCAACACGGGTGGGGAGAAGGTGTTCGCCGAGGAGGTCGAGCAGGTGCTCGCCACGCACCCAGCGGTCCAGGACGTGATCGTGGTCGGCGCGCCGGACCCGCGGTGGGGGCAGCGGGTGGTGGCTGTGGTCGTCGCGCGGGGCGAGCTGACGGCCGACGAAGTGAGCGACCACGTGGGCGCGGAGCTGGCGGGCTACAAGCGGCCGCGGGACGTGGTGTTCGTGCCGGAGATCCGCCGCAGCCCGGCGGGCAAGGCGGATCTGGCGTGGGTGCGGGAGGTCGTCTCGGCGTCTTGAGTCACTGCCCCCGCTGGGCGAAGTCCTCGGCCGTGCCGCCGCCGGGGAAGCGGGTCACGAAGTCGAAGGTGCCGACCCAGGTGGGGCGCACGACGATGCGCGCCATGCGGGCTCCGGTGGCTTCCAGCTCGTCGACCGCCTTCAAGGCTTCCGGGCCGTTGTAGCGTTCCTGTGCCCAGCGGTACTCCGGCGCGAGGCCGTCGACCTCGATCACCTCCGCGCGGCCACGCAGGAGGAGCACCTCGGGCGGCGGGCCTGCCCGGTCGATGGTGACCGCGACGTCCGGACGCGCGGTCAGCGCCTTGAGTTTCGCCGTGCCCGTGAACGTGGCGAAGACGATCTCCTCGCCGTTCCAGTGGAACAGCATCGGGAACACGCGTGGCGTGCCGTCGTGCGCCACGTATGCCAGCCGGGCCAGTTCGGTCGAGCCGAGCAGCTTCTGGGCGAGGTCGGTGTCCAGGAGGCCGAGGTCGCCCTGCGGAAGTGTCATGCCCTCAACCTAGGAGTGGACGCTACTGAGTTTCCCGTGGCAGGTCGAGGCGGTAGCCCAGCATCCGGTGGTTCCCGACGCGTGGCGAGTCCGGGGCCTCGCGCCCGTCCCGGTACCAGCCTTTCGCGAGGTAGAACGCGTGGGCGCGGGTGTTGAAGTCCCACGCCCACAGCCGTGCCGCGAGCACGTCCGCCGCGCGCCAGATCGACACCGCCTCCGCGTGCAGGGCCGAGCCGATGCCGTGGCGGAACCAGTCCGGGTGCACGTGGATCTGGTACAGCTGCGAAGTCACCGCCGGATCGGGTTCTGGGTGGTAGCACGGGCCGATCATGAGGAAGCCGACCAGCTCGTCGCCGAGGCGCGCGACCCGCACGGTCCGGCTGGGGTCGCGGATGATGCTCGCGTACAGCTCCGGGTCCCGCGTGTTCTGCTTCGCGAGCACCTCCTCGTCCAGGAAGCCGTGGTAGTACGCGGTGCGGGCCGCGACGTGCACGGCGAGGAGGTCAGCAGCATCGGCCACGCTCGCCGGTTCGACTCGCATCTCAGCCATGTTCCCAGGACGCCCCGTGATCACACCGGTTGCTTTCCGGCGCGGCCTCCCGGGAAGCGCTTTCCGGTTCCGGAACTCCTGGTTACCGAAGCGAACCTGGACTGTCCACAGTGGGCACCACGCGGTAGTTCGTAACCGACTCGGTGAGCGCCCGCAACGTCGTGCGCAGCTCGGCCAGCCCCGCGTCGTCCAGTCCCATCGCCTCGCCGATCGTCGTCGGCAGCGGGATGGCCTTCTCCTTCAGCGCCGCGCCTTCGTCGGTCAGCGTGATGCACACGGAGCGCTCGTCGTCGCTGCGCCGCTCCCGGCGCACGAGCCCGAGCTTCTCCAGGCGCTTGAGCAGTGGTGACAGCGTGCCGGAGTCGAGGCTGAGCGCGCGGCCCAGCTCCTTGACCTGGCTGCTGCCGTGCTCCCACAGCACCAGCATCACCAGGTACTGCGGATATGTCAGGTTCAGTTCCTCCAGCAGCGGCCGGTAGAGGCTCGTCACCGCCCGCGAGGCGGCGTAGAGCGCGAAGCAGACCTGGTCGTCGAGCTTCGGTGCTTCTTCGGACATCCGGTCACCTCCTTCCGGTTCATAGTCCTCTCCTACGGGGAAGTGGGCAATTCAAGTGGCCTGCATCTCATTGAGCCCAACTTAGTTGTGTACAACTTGATTGCGAGCTACCTTCTAGTCATCCGGTTCGACACCGGGAACCGCAAGGAGAAGGACATGAGCGCGAACCCCCGGAACCTGGCGCTGGAGCCCGCCGCGCAGGCGTTCACCGAGGCCACCGCGAACCCGCCGTACCTCTACGACCTCGGTCCCGTCGACGGGCACAAGGCCGTGGACGAGGTGCAGTCGGGCGAGATCGCGAAGCCCGAGGTCGACCTCGAAGACACCACGCTCGCCGACGTGCCGGTGCGCATCCTGCGGCCGAAGGGCGCGACCGGCCCGCTGCCGGTGATCGTCTACATCCACGGCGCCGGCTGGGTGTTCGGCAACGAGCACACCCACGACCGCCTGGTCCGCGAGCTCGCCGTCGGCGCGAACGCCGCCGTGGTCTTCCCGAAGTACAGCCTCTCGCCCGAAGCCCGCTACCCGGTCGCGATCGAGCAGAACTACCGCGTGGCGCAGTGGGTCGCCGAGAACGGCGCCGAGCAGGACCTCGACCCCAGCCGCATTGCGATCGCGGGTGACTCGGTCGGCGGGAACATGACCGCCGCCGTGACGCTGATGGCCAAGGAGCGCGGGGGCCCGTCGTTCAAGCAGCAGGTGCTCTTCTACCCGGTCACCGACGCGAACTTCGACACCGCCTCGTACGAGGAGTTCGCCGACGGCTACTTCCTCTCCCGCACCGGCATGAAGTGGTTCTGGGACCAGTACACGACCAGCGAGAAGCAGCGCGCCGAGATCACCGCGTCGCCGCTGCGGGCGAGCGTGGAGCAGCTCGCGGGCCTGCCGCCGGCACTGGTCATCACCGGCGAGGCCGACGTGCTGCGCGACGAGGGCGAGGCCTACGCGGCCAAGCTGCGCCAGGCCGGCGTGCCCGTCACCGCGGTGCGGTACCAGGGCGTGATCCACGACTTCGTGATGCTGAACGCCCTGCGCGAGACGCACGCCGCGGACGCCGCGATCGCCCAGGCGATCACGTTCCTCAAGCGGGCACTGACCGCCTGAGCCTGCCCAGCACGAACTCCCCGAGGCCGGCCACGTCCGTGTCCACCGCGACCTGGACGGTCTTCGGGGCCACGGCTCCGTCACCCTCGCCGCGCATGCCGGGCAACCGGCGGTCGACGAGGGTGGTGCCGCGTCCGGGGCCGAAGGTGCAGTCCACTTCGATCGGATACGGCTCGGTCCGCAGGATGCCCGGGTTGATCGCCTCGGCCACCGCGACGGCGTCGTGCAGCACGATCCCGTCCCAGCCGAGCGAGCGGCGGTAGGACGCGAGGTAGTCCGGGGTCAGCGCGGTGAGCGCGGCGCCGATCGGGCTCTGCGCGAGCTCGTTCAGCCAAGCCGTGGAGACCGCGCACCGGTGGGTCAGGTCCAGCGGCACCATGACGCAGGGCACGTCCTCGTCGACGAGCACGCGCCGCGCCGCCTCCGGGTCGCTCCAGATGTTGAACTCCGCGGTGGCCGTGCTGTTGCCGCGCGCGACGCCGCCGCCCATCAGCACGATGCGGCCGATCTTCGGCTTCACGTGCGGGTGCGCGGCCAGCAACAGCGCGATGTTCGTGAGCGGCCCGATGGGCGCGATCGTGACGGGCTCGTCGGCCGCTTCGAGCAGGGACACGAGGAGCCGCACGGCGCCGCCGGGCTCGGGTTCCCGTTGCGGCGCGGGCAGGGAGGCGGAGCGACCGGATAGTCCGTCCGCTCCGTGCACGTGCCCGGCGCGGGCGAGCTGCGGGTGGACCAGCGGCCGCGCGGCCCCGGCGGCGACCGGGACGTCCGGGCGGCCACAGAGCTGCAGGACGCGCAGGGCGTTGGCGGTGGTGTTCTCCAGCGGGACGTTGCCGAACACCGTCGTGACACCGAGGAGCCGGACATCCTCGCTGAGCGCGGCGAGCGCGATCGCGAAGGCGTCGTCCACGCCAGGGTCAGTGTCGATGATCAGTTTCATGCCCATACCCTCAAGGTATGACATCGATGTGGGGATCACCGGTGCTCTCCCGGCTCGGCGCGTGGCGGCGCGCCCGGCGTGACCCGCGGCAGGCGAAGTTCCTGACCGCCGACTCGCTGCGCTGGGTCCTGCGCAACCACGCCTACACGCCCTGGTACCTGGTCCGGTACTGGCGGCTGCTGAAGTTCCGGCTGGCGAACCCGCACATCATCCTGCGCGGCATGGTGTTCCTCGGCAAGAACGTGGAGATCCACTGCCGCCCCGGCTACGGCAGGCTGGAGATCGGCCGCTGGGTCCACATCGGCGACGGCAACGCCATCCGCTGCCACGAGGGCTCGCTGCGCATCGGCGACAAGGCGGTGTTCGGGCGGCAGAACGTGGTCAACGGCTACCTCGACATCGAGCTGGGCGCCGCCACGCTCGTCGCGGACTGGGTGTACATCTGCGACTTCGACCACATCACGAGCGACATCACCCTGCCGATCAAGGACCAGGGCATCGTGAAGTCGCCGGTGCGCATCGGGCCGGACACGTGGATCGGCACAAAGGTCTCGGTGCTGCGCGGAACCCGCGTCGGCCGCGGCTGCGTCCTCGGGGCGCACGCGGTGGTGCGCGGGGACATCCCGGACTACAAGATCGCGGTCGGCTCCCCGGCCCGCGTGGTCCGCGACCGCCGCGCGGACTACGAGGCGGACGCGGAACGCCGGGAGGCCGTGAAGGACATGGCCCGCAAGGCGGACAAGGCGCTGCGGAAGACCCTGGAGAACGAGAACCCGAGCGAAGCCGGAGCTAAAGCAACCCCGCCTCGACGCGATCCTTCAACGCCGCGTTGAAGGCGGCGAACCGCGCGCCCCTCGATGGACCAGATGTACGTCGCCCAGTCCGGATAGGCGGCAAAGTCCGTGAGCACGTCCCGGACCTGCTGCGGACTCGCCGCGATGTCGGTGACGGCTTCGACCGGTTTCATCGTTCCTGCGCCAACCGCCGGTGCAGCTCGGCCCACGCGGCTTCCGGGGCGGGCAGCTCGGCGATCCGGGCGGCCACTTCGCGGGCCGCCGACCGGGGTGCCGGATCGTCGAGGACGGTGCGGAGTGCGCTCGCGAGCCGGTCCTCCGCTTCCGACGGGTCGAGGACGAGGGCGGCACCCGCTGACGCCGCCCGCTCCGCGAGGACCGGCTGGTCGGCGATCGTGGGCAGGGCGACCATCGGGATGCCGTGGCTCAGCGAAGCGATCACCGTGCCCGCTCCACCGGCCGTGACCACCGCGTCGGTTCCTTCCAGCAGATCGGCCAGCGGGGTGAACCCGACGAAGCGAACGTCCTCCGGGGCGTCCGGAACGGCGGCGCCGGTGACGACGACCTCGACGTCCAGAGCGGACAGCGAGGCGAGCAGCTTGCCGGTGATGATCGACATGTCGGCCGTGGTACCCAGCGTGATCAGCACTCGCGGCCGCTCGCCCCGGGGCAGCGGTGCCGGTGCGCTGCCCGGCGGCCGGTAGGGCAGGGGGCGCAGTGCGATCCCGTCGTCGGGCAGGCGGTAGCCGTCGTGCTGCAGGAATGAAGGCCACAGCTCCAGCAACGCGGCCCGGGACGGCACCCGCAGGCCGCGGGCCTCGGCCTGGCGAGTCATCCCGTCGAAGAAGCTCTGCACCATCGGCGGGGGGAACTCGACGGTGATGCCGTGGACCACCCACGGAATCCCGAGCGCCGCGGCCACGAGCGGGGCGACCAGGTCGACGACGTCCGAGACGATCACCTCGGCCTGGAACCCCTTCGCGGCGGCCAGCGCCGCGTCGAAGCCGAGGTCGATGCGCGTGTCGGAGAACAGCCCGGTCACTCCCGCCAGGTCCGTCGCGTCGGTGGGGTCACCGGCGCCCGGCCGCCGTGCCTGCTCGGCGAACAACTCCGGTATCTCCGGCCCGGCGGGCAGGAACGGCAGGTCCCCGACCGTCGCCCCCATCGATGCTCCGGTGGAGACGGCGACCTCGTCGCCCGCGGCCCTGGCGGCCACCGCGGTAGGCAGCAGCGGCAGGAGGTGCCCGTACGCGGGCACGCTGGTGAACAGAACGCGCATACCAGCGAAGATAGAGAGCCGCCCGCACGGGCACCCCCGGCCGCACGGGATGATGTCCGTTCAGCCCTTCGGCACCGCCGGATAGGGCACGAACGTGCTCGTGTTCTCGTCCACCGTCAGCTGCTTGCCGATCGTCGGGAAGGCGCGCTGCGGGCAGGCCGGGCGGTCGCACACCTTGCAGCCCATGCCGATCGGCGTCGCGGCCGCGCGGTCGTCCAGGTCCAGGCCCGTCGAGTACACCAGCCGCCGGGCGTGGCGCAGCTCGCAGCCCAGCCCGACGCTGAACATCTTGCCCGGGCTGCCGTAGCCGCCGATGTTGCGCTGGATCGTCCGCGCGATCCAGAAGTAGCTCTTGCCGTCCGGCAGCGTCGCGATCTGCGTGATGATCTTGCCGGGCGCGGTGAACGCCTCGTAGATGTTCCACAGTGGACACGCGCCGCCGACGCGGGAGAAGTGGAAGCCCGCCGCGGACTGGCGCTTCGACATGTTCCCCGCCCGGTCCACGCGCACGAACGAGAACGGCACCCCGCGCATCTTCGGCCGCTGCATCGTCGACAGCCGGTGGCACACCGTCTCGAAGCCGACGCCGAACTGGTCGCACAGCCGCTCGATGTCGTACCGGACGCGTTCGGCCTGCGACAGGAACGGCCCGTACGGCAGGATCAGCGCGCCCGCGAAGTAGTTCGCCAGCCCGACCCGCGCCAGCGAGCGCGCAGCCGGTCCGGAGAACGCCCACGAGTCGGCCAGCTCCGTGATCAGGTCGTCGTACTCCAGCAGTGCGATCTGCGACGCCATCCGGAACGAGCGCTGCCCGATGCGCAGGCTCGGCGCCAGCCGCAGCACCCGCGCGTCCGGCTCGTACCGGTGCTGCTGGCCGCGGGCCTCGTCGATGCCCTCGGTGGTCACCTGGACGCCGTAGCGGTCGGTGAGCTGGTCCTGCAGGGTGCGGTGCACGCTGCCCGGCCGCAGGTCCATCGCCGCCGCCATCTTCTCCGCGCGCTCGTCCAGCTCGGCGACGTAGTTCTCCCGCTCGTAGAAGAAGTCCCGGACCTCCTCGTGCGGCAGGGGAGCGGCGGCACTGCCGTGCAGGCCCATCCCGTTCTCGGTGACCAGCGCGGCCGTGGTCTCGACGGCGTTGCGGTAGCTGCGGTGCAGCTTCACCAGCGCCTGCGCGACGCCCGGGAGGTTGGTGGCCAGGTCGTTCAGCTCGCTGGTGGTCGCTTCGAGGCCCACGGCCTCGTCGAGGAGGGCTTCACGGACGTCCGCGACGAGCCGCGCGGTGTCGTTGTTGGCGAAGAACTCGGTGTCGACACCGAACGCCTCGGTGATGCGAAGGAGCACTGGAACGGTCAAGGGACGGGCGTTGTGCTCGATCTGGTTGAGGTAGCTGGGGCTGATTTCCAGCAGCCGGGCCGCGTCGGCCTGGCTCATCGAGCGGCTCTCGCGAAGGTGACGCAGCTTCGCGCCGGCGAAAGTCTTGTCCATTTCCCGCCTCCGAATCGGAGATCTTCCGTCCCTGACCGATCAAGACACCGGTTCAGTCACGAAACTTTCTGTGAGCTGCGAACGGGTCGTTCGCAACCTTCACAACATGCTACGAAAAATTTACAGAAATTGGCAAGTTGGAGCGCTGGCTTTGTTTTAGCTGGTCATGTCATCGTCGAAGACATCAGCGAGTCATCGCAAGATTTGCAAAGGTGGAGACATCTCATGAGCGAGAACCTCGAGCAGGCGGCCGCAGAGCTGGCCAAGCAGTGGGAGACCGACCCCCGGTGGAAGGGCGTCAAGCGGTCCTACAGCGCGGCTGACGTGATCAAGCTGCGTGGCAGCGTGGTCGAGGAGCACACGCTGGCCCGCCGCGGCGCCGAGAAGCTGTGGCAGCTGCTGCAGAGCGAGGACTACGTCCACGCCCTCGGCGCCCTCACCGGCAACCAGGCCGTGCAGCAGGTCCGCGCGGGCCTCAAGGCGATCTACCTGTCCGGCTGGCAGGTCGCGGCCGACGCCAACCTGGCCGGCCAGACCTACCCGGACCAGAGCCTCTACCCGGCCAACTCGGTGCCGGCCGTCGTCCGCCGCATCAACAACGCGCTGGGCCGTGCCGACCAGATCAACTGGGCCGAGGGCAACACCGACATCGACTGGTACGCGCCGATCGTCGCCGACGCCGAGGCCGGCTTCGGTGGCCCGCTCAACGCGTTCGAGCTGATGAAGGGCATGATCGCCGCCGGCGCCGCGGGCGTGCACTGGGAGGACCAGCTCGCGTCCGAGAAGAAGTGCGGTCACCTCGGCGGCAAGGTCCTGATCCCGACCAAGCAGCACGAGCGCACCCTCAACGCCGCCCGCCTCGCCGCGGACGTGCTGAACGTGCCGACGCTGGTCGTCGCCCGCACCGACGCGCAGGCCGCGACGCTGATCACCAGCGATGTCGACGAGCGCGACCAGAAGTACATCACCGGCGAGCGCACGTCGGAGGGCTTCTACAAGGTCACCAACGGCATCGACCCGTGCATCGACCGCGGGCTGGCCTACGCCGAGTACGCCGACCTGCTGTGGATGGAAACGTCCACTCCGGACCTGGAGGTCGCCCGCAAGTACGCGGAGGCCATCAAGGCGAAGTACCCGGACCAGATGCTGGCCTACAACTGCTCGCCGTCGTTCAACTGGCGCAAGCACCTGGACGACGCGACGATCGCGAAGTTCCAGCGCGAACTGGGCCACATGGGCTACAAGTTCCAGTTCATCACGTTGGCCGGCTTCCACGCCCTGAACTACTCGATGTTCGACCTGGCGCACGGCTACGCCCGCGAGGGCATGACCGCCTACGTCGACCTGCAGGAGCGCGAGTTCGCGGCCGAGGAGCGGGGCTACACCGCCACCAAGCACCAGCGCGAGGTCGGCACCGGCTGGTTCGACCTGGTGTCCACCGCCCTGAACCCGGAGAGCTCGACCACCGCGCTCACCGGTTCCACCGAGGAAGCCCAGTTCCACTGACCGCGTGAGGACCGGGCTGCCCCGACTCCACCCCGGGGCAGCCCGGTCCTCCGACCCCAGAGTTCGCGCCGAAGAGAGGTCATCATGTCCACAAGGTTCACGTCCCGGATCGACATCGCCGGTCCCCGCGGGGAACGCTTCGACGAGATCCTCACCCCGGCCGCGGTGGACTTCATCGCGAAGCTGGACAACGCCTTCGCCGGCCGCCGGCGCGAACTGCTCGACGCGCGCCGCCGGCGCTGCGAGGAGCTCGCCTCGGGTGAGCGCTCGCTGGAGTTCCTGCCGGAGACGCGCTGGATCCGCAACGACTCCTCGTGGCAGGTCGCGCAGCCCGCGCCCGGGCTGGAGGACCGCCGCGTCGAGATCACCGGGCCGACCGACAAGAAGATGACCGTCAACGCGCTGAACTCCGGTGCGAAGGTGTGGCTCGCGGACTTCGAGGACGCGCTCTCCCCGACCTGGGCCAACGTCATCGGCGGCCAGCTGAACCTCTACGACGCGATCCGCCGCAACATCGACTTCGAGTCGAACGGCAAGCAGTACCGCGTGGGCGACAACCCGGCCACGATCGTCGCGCGCCCGCGCGGCTGGCACCTGGTGGAGAAGCACATCCGCATCGACGGCCGCCCGGTTTCGGCGAGCCTCGTGGACTTCGGGCTGTACTTCTTCCACAACGCGCGCCAGCTGATCGCGCGGGGCAGCGGCCCGTACTTCTACCTGCCGAAGCTGGAGAGCCACCTCGAAGCGCGGCTGTGGAACGACGTGTTCCTCCTGGCGCAGGACGAGCTCGGCATCCCGCGGGGCACCATCCGCGCGACCGTGCTGATCGAGACGATCACCGCCGCGTTCGAGATGGAGGAGATCCTCTACGAGCTGCGCGAGCACGCGGCCGGGCTGAACGCGGGCCGCTGGGACTACATCTTCTCGATGATCAAGACGTTCGCCGACTCCGGCGCGGACTTCGTGCTCCCGGACCGCGCGCAGGTCACCATGACCGTGCCGTTCATGCGGGCCTACACCGAGCTGCTGGTGAGCACCTGCCACAAGCGTGGCGCCTACGCGATCGGCGGTATGGCGGCGTTCATCCCGAGCAAGGACCCGGAGGTGAACGCGACGGCGCTGGAGAAGGTCCGCCAGGACAAGGAGCGCGAGGCGAACGACGGCTTCGACGGTTCGTGGGTCGCGCACCCCGGCCTGGTGCCGGTGTGCGACGAGGTCTTCAGCGAGGCGCTCGGCGGCTGGCCGAACCAGCTGGGCCGGCTGCGGGACGACGTGTCCGTGACGGGCGAGGACCTGCTGAACGTCGCCAGCGCGGGCGGCGAGGTCACCGAGCGGGGTGTCCGCGCCAACATCAACGTGGCGCTGCGGTACGTCGACTCGTGGCTGCGCGGCACGGGCGCGGCGGCGATCTTCAACCTGATGGAGGACGCCGCGACCGCCGAGATCGCGCGGTGCCAGGTGTGGCAGTGGGTCCGCAACGGCACGAAGCTCGACGACGGCACCGCGGTCACGCCGGAGCTGGTGCGGCAGTGGCTGGACGAGGAGGCGGCGAACGTCCGCGCGGACCTCGGCGAGGGCAACCGCCTGGACGACGCCCGCGAGATCTTCGAGGAGACCGCGCTGGGCGAGAAGCTCCCGAGCTTCTTCACCACGTGTGCGTACGCCCGCTACCTGACGGACGTGCGATGAGTTTCCCTCCCGAGGGCCTGGTGAGCTGGTCGCCCTCCTTTCCTCCTGACAGGGAGGGCGACGCGCGCTGATTCTCTGGCCGGACGGCGCGCGGGAAGGCCCGGCAGGAACACCCGTTCCTGCCGGGCTCTTTTCGCACTGGCGCGGAGAACGTGCGTTCTCTACGCTGGCGGCATGAGCCGTCCGCCTTTTCCGCCCTTCGACGAGACCACCGCCGCGCAGAAGGTCCAGGCCGCCGAGGACGCGTGGAACACGCGCGACCCGGAGAAGGTGGCGCTGGCGTACACGCCGGATTCGGTGTGGCGCAACCGTGACCAGCACGTCGTGGGCCGCGCCGAGATCGTCCGTTTCCTCACCGCGAAGTGGGAGCGGGAGCTGGACTACGCGCTGCGCAAGGAACTGTGGGGCTTCCGCGGCAACCGGATCGCGGTGCGGTTCCAGTACGAGAGCCACGACGCGGAGGGGCAGTGGTACCGCAGCTACGGCAACGAGCTGTGGGAGTTCTCCGACGACGGCCTGATGCGCCGCCGCGAGGCGAGCATCAACGACGTGCCGATCGCCGAGGCGCAGCGGCGGATCTTCGGCCCCCGCCCCGAGTCCGAGCACGGCGTGCCGCTGCCGGTGTTCTGAGGTCCGTTCACCGCGGTGTAACACCGACTCTCCGAATTGGACATTCGGGCGCAACATTTCCGCAGGTCGTGGCACTGTGGACACGTGAGGCCCGGTCTCGTCGAGACCAGTGGTGAGTACGGGCCCGGAATCCTGCCCGAATCGACAAGATCACTTCCGGCGCATGTGACAGCGGGACAAGCTGGTGTCGCACCCCGGGCGCGCTGGAGCGGCCCGGCAGGCACTCCCCGCATCCCCGTTGCCCGAGAGGGATCGCATGTCGCTGTCTCCTGCCACCTCGCTGCCGACGAGGCTGGACGCCGCGTTGCTCGAACGCGCGGCCCGGCCGCTGGACCTCGAACTGCCCGCCGCGACCCGCGCCGAGGTCGACCGTGGACGGACCTTTGTGGACCGTTGCCTGTCCGGCGACCACGCGATCTACGGCTCCACCACGGGTTTCGGCCCGCTCGTCGCCTTCGCCGGCCGGGACACCGCGGCGGACCAGTGCGACAACGTGTTGCAGCACCTGACCGCGGGCCAGGGCCCGGACCTGCCGCCGGAGCTCGTCCGCGCGACGGTGCTGGCCCGGCTGTGGTCGCTGGCCCGGGGCCGGTCCGGGGTCTCCGGCACCGTGCTCGACGCGCTGTGCGCCATGCTGCGCACCACCTTCGCACCGGCGGTACCCACGCTGGGTTCCGTCGGCGCCAGCGGTGACCTGGTGCCGCTGGCCCACATCGCGCAGGCCCTGCGCGGCCACGGGTACGCCTACCTGGACGGCAGGCGGCTGCCCGCTGAGGAGGCGCTGCGCGAGGCCGGGCTGGCGCACCTGCCGCTCGACGGCCGCGACGCGCTGGGTTTCGTCAACGGCACCTCGCTGACCACCGCGGCCGCCGCGCTGGCGTGGACGTCGATCTCCCGTTCCCTCAAGGCCGCGGCCGCGCTGACCGCACTGCTCGCCGACCTGCTCGGCTGCGCCCCGGCCTTCCTCGCGCCTCAGCTGCTCAAGGCGTACGGGCATCCCGCCGTGATCGCGACCGGTGAGCGCATGGCCGCGCTGCTGGCGGGTGTCCGGCCCGAGCCGGACCGGCCGCTGCAGGAGCCCTACAGCATCCGCTGCTCACCGCAGCTGCTCGGCGCCGCGGCCTCGGCCGTGGAGTACGCGGGTTCGGTTGTCGACAACGACCTCAACGGCGTGAGCGACAACCCGTTGTTCTTCGAGGAGGACGACCTGATCGCGCACGGCGGCAACTTCTTCGGCCAGCCGTGCGCGTTCGCCGCCGACCTGCTCGCGATGGTCGCCACCCAGACCGGCAACCTCGCCGAGCGGCAGCTGGACCTGCTCGTCGACCCGCACCGCAACGGTGGTCTGCCGCCGATGCTCTCGCCCGAGCCGGGCCGTCAGCACGGGCTCCAGGGCGTGCAGGTGGTCACCACCGCCGTGGTGGTGGACATGCGAAGGCGTGCGACCCCCGCGAGTTTCCAGAGCGTGCCGACGAACCTGCACAACCAGGACGTCGTGCCGTTCGGCACGCAGGCGGCGCTCAACGCCCTCTCTCTCGCCGGCTCCCTGCGGCTGCTGCACGGTTCGCTCGCGCTGGGCCTGCGCCAGGCGGTGTTCGTCGGCGCCCGCCGGCCCACCGCGCCCGCCTGCGTCCGGCTGTTCGACGAGCTGGCGGCGGTACTCGAACCCGTCGAACGCGACCGGCCGCTGGACACCGCGGTCCGCGCCGCGGCCGACCTGCTCGACGCGCACCTGGCGGACGCGTGATGGACATCCCGGTCCGGGCCCGGCTGGAGGTCCTGCCGATGCCGATGCCCGCCCAGCGGCTGACCGCGGGCGACGGCGAGGATGTGCGCGGCTACCTGGCACTGGCCGTAGCGCCGCGCCCGGAGGTGTTCGCCTCGCCCGACGACCCCGCGGAACGCGCGTTCTACCGCTGGGTGCTGGGACACCACCTCGCCTTCGGCACCTGGCGGCTGCTCGGGGACCTGCTGGAGGACCTGCTCCGCGACGGCGTCACCGACGCGGGCATGGCCGAGGCAGCCCTGTGGTACGACCGGTACTCGGCCCTGCAGCTCTACGCGGGCAGCTGCACCGCGGACACCTACGCGCAGGTCATCCGCGCCCGCATGATGGCGCGCAACCCGGCGTTCAGCGGCGTGTGGGCGCGGGACTACGAACGGGTGCTCGCCCTGCTCGGGCGATACGACCTGCCCGCCGACGGTGTGCTCAAGCAGGCGCTCAAACGGCACCGGCTCATCCACATGACACTGGCGAAGATCCTTGTCCCGCAAGGGGAATCGCTGCTCAAACAGGCGGGCAGGCGACCCGGCGAGGGAGCGACCGACGACGAGCGCGACACCCTCGACGAGTTCTTCCTGGTGCACCGCAGGCCGACGTCGGACGCGGAGTTCCGCGCGCACCTGCTGCGCCGCGTCGCCGCGCTGCAGTGCGACCTGGCCGCCCGCCCGCTCGACCTGCCCACGCACACCGGCGTCGCGGACCTGCTGCCCGCCGGCCTGTCTTCGATGATGCGCGACCTCGCCACGACCCTCGCCGCCCGGCCACTCCTGGAGGAGCACGATGGACCTCGACAAACGGATCGGACTGAGCCCGCAGCTGACGAGCTACGTCGTCGCGCAAGCTGAGCCGCCGACCCCGGCCCAGCAGCGCCTCGTCGAAGCCACGCTCGCGCTCGGCGGCGTCGCCGAGATGCAGGTCCCGCACGAGCAGGCGGTCTTCCTCACGTTGCTCACGCAGGCGATCGGCGCGAAGACCGTCGTCGAGATCGGCACGTTCACCGGGTACTCGACGCTCGCGTTCGCCCGCGGTGTCGGTGCGGACGGCGTGGTGCACACCTTCGACGTGTCGCAGGACTGGACCGCCGTCGCCCGGCAGGCGTGGCAGGAGGCCGGGGTCGCCGACCGCGTGCGGCAGCACCTCGGGCCGGCCGCGGAGACGCTCAAGTCACTGCCCGGGGACCTGGTGATCGACCTGGCGTTCATCGACGCGGACAAGGTCGGCTACCTGGGGTACTGGGAGGCGCTGGTGCCCAGGATCCGGCCCGGCGGGCTGATCCTCGCCGACAACGTGCTCTACGCGGGCGAGGTCGTCGACGAGCACCCGAGCCGCAACGGCCAGGCCATCAGGGAATTCAACGCCCACGTCCGCGCCGACGACCGTGTGGAGTCGGTGCTGCTGACCCTCGCCGACGGGCTGACGATCGCCCGCCGCCTGAGCAACTGAAAGGAACCAGAGCATGAAAGCGGCGCTGCTGCGTGGTCCGGGCGAGCTGGTCGTCGAGGACGTGCCCGATCCGCGGATCGAGGAGCCCACCGACGCGGTCGTGCGGGTGCTCGCCGCCGGGATCTGCGGCACGGACCTGCGTGGCTACGCGGGCCTGCCCGGCCCCGTGACCGGACCCCGGTGCGGGCACGAGTTCGTCGGCGTCGTCGAGGACGTGGGTGCCGACGTGACCTTGCGCCCGGGCACGACGGTGGTGGCGCCGTTCGTGTTCGCCGACGGCACGTGCCTGGAGTGCGAGCACGGCGTGCCCAGCTCGTGCCGCGCCGGAGGGATGTTCGGCGTGGCCGGTGACGGCGGTCAGGCCGAGGCGGTGCGCGTGCCGTTCGCCGACGCCACGCTGGTTCCCGCGGCGGTGGACGAGAACGACGAGCGGCTGTCCGCGCTGCTGGCGCTGTGCGACGTGATGGCCACCGGGCGGCACGCGGCGCGGATGACGCGGATCGCGCCCGGGGCGTCGGTCGCGGTGATCGGCGACGGTGCGGTGGGGCTGTGCTCGGTCCTCGCCGCGCGGCAGGCCGGTGCGGAACAGGTTCTCCTGCTGGGCAGGCACGAGGACCGCGTCCGGATCGGCCGCGGTTTCGGTGCCACGGAAGTGGTTTCGGCACGGGGAGCGGAGGCCGTCGAGGCGGTCCGCGCGGCCACCGATGGCGCGGGCGTCGACGTGGTGGTGGACTGCGTGGGCGAGGCCGGTTCGCTGACGACGGCGATCGGGATCGTCCGCGACGGCGGCGCGCTCAGCCCCGTCGGCGGGCTGCACGCCGGGCTCGACCTGATGGCCTGCTTCCTGCGCAACCTCACGGTCGCCGGTGGCCTCGCCCCGGCCAGGACGTACCTGCCCGGCCTGGTCGAGGACGTGCTGGCGGGCCGGCTCGACCCGTCGCCGGTGTTCGACCTGTCCGTGCCGCTGGGGGACATCGCGAAGGGTTACGAGGCCATGCGCGACCGCACCGCGACCAAGACCCTCGTCCGGATCCGCTGAGGAGAACGCGCATGACCAGCCTGATCGAGGCCATCTGGGGCCCGGACCTCGCCGCCGTCACCGACGAACGGCTCGCGGTCGTCGACCTGACCGGCGGCACCGAGCGCCGGTGGACCCGGCGTGAGCTGGCGGCGGCCGCGGCGGGCGTCGCCTCGCGAGTGCGTGGCGCCGAGGTCGTCGGTCTCGTGCTGGAGAACAGTGCGGAGTTCATCGCCGGCTTCCACGGCGCGCTCGCCGCCGGTGCGGTGGTGCTGCCGCTGGACCCGCGGGCGAAGCCGGACGAGTGGGCTGCTTTGTTGCGGGCCAACGAGGTCAGTGTGGTGATCTCCGACGGGCGGCCAGGGCTTCCGGTCGGTGTGTCCACTGTGGAGGTTGGTGACTCGGGTTCGTCTTGCCCTGCGCCCGAAGGTGGATCGAAGACCGCCGTGCTGGCGGCGTCGAGTGGTACGCAGGGCAAGCCGAAGCAGGTGATCATCACCCACGACAACCTGGTGGCCAACCTGCACCAGATCGCGGGGGTGCACCGACTGTCCGAAGAGGACGTCGTGCTGGCGGTCACGCCGTTGCGGCACATCTACGGCATGCAGATGGCGATGAACAACTGCCTGCTGACCGGGGCGCCGCTCGTGCTCGCACCGACCCCGCTCGGCACGCCCGCCGAACTGGTAGAGCTGGCGGGAAAGCACGGCGTGACGGTGGCCTACCTCGTGCCCAGCGTGGTGGCGCAACTGGATTCCGTGAGTCCTGTGCCGGGCGGGCGGCTGCGGCTGGTGGTCTCCGGCGGCGCGCCGTTGGCGGCGTCGGCGGCCGAGAAGTGCTCCGCGGCGCTCGGCGTGCCGGTGGTGCAGGGGCTCGGAATGACGGAGGCGGGCTGCATCTGCTTCACCCCGGACGGCGCGCCCGGGCCGGTCGAGTCCGTCGGAGTTCCGGTGCCGGGCACCGAAGTCCGGTTCGTGGACCCGGAAACCGGCGCCGACGCGATGCCGGGGGAGCTGTGGATCCGCGGGCCGCAGGTGACGCCGGGTTACCTCGGCGACCCGGCCGCCACGGCGGCGCTGATCGACGACGACGGCTGGCTGCACACGGGTGATCTGGCCCGGCGCGACGAAGGCGGGTACGTCACGCTGGTCGGCAGGCTCAAGTCGCTGATCAAGTACAAGGGGCACCAGGTCGCGCCCGCCGAGCTGGAAGACCTGCTGATGACCCATCCGGCGGTCGCGGACGTCGCCGTGCTGGGGGAGCCGGACCCGGTGGCCGGGGAGGTGCCGAAGGCGTACGTGGTGCTGACCGAACCCGTGCCGCCGGCGGAAATCATGGCGTACGTCGCCGCCCGCGTCGCGCCGCACAAGCGGGTGCGGCTCGTCGAGCGGGTGGCCGCGATTCCCCGCTCCACCACGGGAAAGGTGGTGCGGGCGGAGCTGGAGGGCGGGCCGCTGCGCGGGCTTTCGGTGGTGGTGACCGGCGGTGGCCGCGGGCTGGGCCGGGTGTTCGCCGCGGCGCTGGCCCGGGCGCGGGCGAACGTGCTGATCACCGGCCGCGACGAGGATGCCCTGCGCACGACCGCGGCCGAGCTGACCGCCGAGGGCGCGCAGGTGTCGTGGGCGGTTGCGGATGTCCTGGATCCGACGGCCACGCGCCGGGCGGTCGCCGGTTTCGGCGACGTGGACGTCCTGGTGAACAACGCCGCCCTGCCCGGTCCGCTCGGCCCCGTGTGGGATGTCGACGCGGACGACTGGTGGCGGGCGGTGGAGGTGAACGTGCGCGGCACGCTGCTGGCGACCCGGGCGCTGCTGCCGGACATGGTCGCCAGGGGGCGCGGGCGGGTGATCACGATCGTCAGCGAGGCCGGCCGGAAGCGCTGGCCGCACGCGAGTGCCTACTCGGTGTCGAAGGCCGCGCAGATCAAGCTGGTGGAGAACCTGGCGGGCGAGCTGAAGGGCACGGGCGTCGCGGCGCTGGCCTTCGACCCGGGCCTCGTGGAGGAGGGCATGACCCGGGCGCACTTCGAACGCGGCCGAACGGGCGACCCCTGGGCCGACGGAGTCCTGGCCTTCGCCGAGGAAGCCAAGCGCGCGGGCAAGCTCGGCAGCGCCGAGGCCGCGGCGGCGCAGCTGATCCGCCTGGTGGCAGGCGAGGCGGACGCCCGCTCGGGCCGGTATCTGACGGTGGAGGATCTGGCTTAGGGCTGGTGGCGCGCTCTGGCCGCGGCCGGAGCCGGTCAGGCGAAGGCGTTCCCCGTGGGGATCTTCGGCCTTGGCAGTTCCTCGTGTTCCCGCACCTTCGCCCGGCGGTAGACCTCCGCCGTCGCCTCGGCGATGCGGGCCCAGTCGAAGTCCTCCGCCAGGCGGGCGCGTGCCGTGCGGGCTCGGCGGCGCGCCGCTTTCCGGTCGCTGAGCACGGAGTGCACCGCGGCGCGGATCGCCGCGCTGTCGCCCGGGGCGAAGGCCAGGCCGGTGAGCCCGTCGATCACCACCTCGCCGAGGCCGCCCGCCGTCGACGCGATCAGCGGGGCCTCGGCCGCCGCCGCCTCCAGGGCCACTATCCCGAACGGCTCGTACTTGCTCGGCAGCACCACGGCGTCCGCCGCCGCGAGCGCTGCCCGCAGCTCGCGGTCCGGCAGGTGTCCCGCGAAGTGCACCGCCCGGCGCACGCGTAGTTTCCGGGCCTGCGCGACCAGCTCGTCCAGATGCCGCCCACGCCCCGCCACCACCAGCCGCGTGCCCGGATGGTCACGGCGGATCGCGGGCAGGGCGGCGATCAGGTCCTGCACGCCCTTCTCCCACTCCAGCCGTCCGAAGTAGAGCAACAGCGGCGCGCCGTCGGGCGCGTACACCGACCGCGCCTTCGCCACCGCCGCCGGCGGGACACGCCAGCCCCGTTCCTCGATGCCGTTGTGGATGACGCTGATGTCGTCCGCCGCCACCTCGAACAGGCCCGCCACCTCGGCCCGCATCGCCCGCGAGCACGTGATCAGCGCGTCGGCCCGGTTCGCCAGCCACCACTCCGCCGAGTGCACCTGCTGGTTCAGTGGGTACGACAACCACCCCGAGTGCCGCCCGGCCTCCGTCGCGTGGATGGTGCCCACCAGCGCCTTCCCGGCCGTCTCCGCGAGCGTGATCGCCGGGTGCGCGACGAGCCAGTCGTGGGCGTGCACCACGTCCGGCTGCCACGTGCGCAGCAGCTCCAGCCCGTGCCGCACCATCGCGTGCCCCATCGCGAGCGTCCACGCGACGAGGTCCTGCTCGAACGTCACGTGCATCGGGTCCTCGGCCACGCGGATCACCCGCACGCCGTCGACGACCCGGTCGGTGGTCGGATGGGTCTGCGCATCCGTCCCCGCCACGTGCCGGCACAACACCACGACCTCGTGCCCGTCCCGCGCCAGGTGCCGCGCCAGCGCGTGCACGTGGCGGGCGAGCCCGCCGACCACGACCGGCGGGTATTCCCAGGACAGCATCAGCACGCGCATGGGCCGAGGTTACTCGCGGGTCAACAACCGGGCGTCGAGGTGCCCGAAGACGCGGTCTTCCAGCGGCAACGGGCGTTTTCCTGCCAGGACGGCGTCGAAGCGCTCGGTGTGGACCGCCGCGCGGCGGCGCGCGTAGTCGGCCGCCGAGTCCTTCGTGACCATGAACGCCCAGTCGCTCGACAGGGCCAGCATCGCCTCGCCGACGGCCAGGTCCAGCGCCGGATCCCGCAGCGTGCCCGGCTTCACCGCCAGCAGCCGCTCCTGCAGCGCCGCGTTGGCCGCCACCATGTCCGCGACCTGCTCGCCGTCCCACACTCGCCAGTCCTTGCCCGAACCCCACGACGACGCGGGCAGGTCCACCGGCCCGCCGAGGTGCCCGGCCTCCAGCGCGCCGCCCAGCGTCGTCACGCGCACCCCCGCCTCCGGCAGCGCGCGCAGCACGCCCTCCAGCCACGCCGGGCCTTCGTACCACCAGTGCCCGAACAGCTCCGTGTCGTAGGCCGCGACGACCAGCGCCTCCCGGCCGTCGCGTTCCCGCAGCCGCCGCAGCCGCGTCACGACCGTGTCCACGAAGTCCTTGACGTGCACGGCCACCGTGTCCGCGGCCAGTGCCGGGTCGTACGGCGCCTTGTCCTGCGGTGCGACCTGCTGCCCGGTGACGCGCGACGGCTTCACGCCGACCTCGTGCGCCCACGTGTGGAAGTCCCGGTAGTGCGCGTGCCCGGGATAACCCGCCTTCGGCGACCACACCCGGTACGTCACTTCGAGATCGCGCCCGAAGCACACGACGTCCGACGAACCGACGGTGCGCGCCGCCGACGTGTCGCCGTGCAGCGAGGGACCATCCACGAGGAACCGCCGCACGCCCGCCGCCGCGTAGCCGTCCTCCATGCCCGGCGCGTATCCGCACTCCGGCGCCCAGATGCCCGCGGGGCGGTGCCCGATCCGCAGCTCGGTGTCGTCGAGCCCGGAACGCAGCGCGAACGACCGGATGCGCGGGTCGAGCAGCGGCTGGAACGGGTGCGTCAACGGGCCGCCGAGCAGCTCGATCACGTCACTGTCCACAAGCGACCGCAGGATCGGCGAGAACCCGTGCCGCCACCGGGTTTCCAGCTCCTCGCTGGCGTGCAGGGCCGCGCGGTGCTCCGTCGCGGCGAGCTCGCGCAGCAGCGGGTCCTCGCGCCACAACGTGCTCGCCTGCAACGCCCGCAGCTGCCAGTGGCCCAGCCACTCGTGGAACGTGCGCAGGCAGTACGGGTCGTCGAGCTGCGCCGCGAGGACCGGGGTGACGCCGAGGGTGAGCACGTCGCGCCTGCCCTCGTCGGCGAAGCGGCGCAGCAGGTCGACCACCGGCAGGTAGGAGTGCGCCCACGCCTGGTAGAGCCACTCCTCGCCGACCGGCCAAGAGCCGTGGTGCGGAAGCCACGGCAGGTGGCTGTGCAGGACCAGGCAGAACGTTCCCTCGGTGGTCACGGTCGCACCGCCACGGCGATCAGGTCGAGGCTCTCGTCCAGTCGTCCGCCGGTGATCTCGAACCCGTCCGCGCGGATCGCGGCGACGTCCGCGAGCAGCGCGTCCGGCCACCGCGCCTGCCCGGGCAGCTCTCCCAGCACGACGTCCAGCTGCGCCTCGATGATCGACCCGCCGTAGCGCTCGTCGAGCGCGCGCACGGCCGCGCCGTGGTGCAGCCCGTGCAGCGCCTCGACCTCGAAACCGGCCTCGCACAGCAGGGTGTCCAATTCGGACGGTGCGAGTTCCCGCGTGTGGTACGGGTTCAGGGGAGTGTCGCTGTCCGGGGTGAAGGTCAGCCTGTTCGGGGTGGTCACGAGCAGCTTCCCGCCCGGCCGCAGCACCCGGCGGCACTCGGCGAGGAACCCCGCCTGGTCCCACAGGTGCTCGATCACCTGGAAGTTCGCCACGACGTCCACAGTGGAATCCCGCAGCGGCAGGTACGCGAGGTTTCCCCGCACTGTCCCCACCTGTGGATAACGCCGGGCGACGTGCGTGACGGTGGGCTGGTCGTAGTCGAGCGCGAGCACCCGCGCCGCGTGCTCGGCGATCAGCGCCGCGCCGTAGCCCTCACCGCAGCCGGCCTCCAGCACCGTGGCACCCGCGCAGTGCGGCAGCAGTGCGAGGTAGGCGGCCTCGTGCCGGCGGAACCAGTAGTTCTCCTCCGGAATCCCGGGCACGGTCCGTTCCCCGGTCAGGTGCAGCGCAAGGCTTCTACCTGCGGTTTTCGTCTCCATGCGTTGCCTCCGGATCTCGAACCAGCTCTGGCGCGGTGTCAACTGCGCTGGAACTGGGATGTGCCCGTACCGGATCATCATCACGCAGGAGCCAGCGGGGTCGACCTCACCCCCTCCGAATGGCGGTCGGCAGAGTTGGGGCCTGCGGCGACACTGGGCCGCGTGACGGCCGCCTCAGCCGGTGGCAGTTATACGTCTGCGCTTCCTGTCCGACTTCTTGGGTCTGCGCTCGATCTCGAAAATGGCGTAAACCCGGTCGAGAGCGTGTTCGCTCAGCGATACCACGACGAACAATGCCGTCCCCAGCGCCCAAGCGGCGATCATCGAAACCAGACGCACTTCGTGGAAGGCTGTCGACCAGGCGATCGTGCCCGCGAACAGGGAAGTTCCAATGCAGCACATCATCAGCCGCCACAGAACGGTGCGCACTTCTCTGAACGCCTCTCTGCCATCGCTGCTGAACAGTTCTGGTTCCAGTCTGGTTATCGTATTGAAAAATGCTGCCGCGCCAACGAGGACGAAGATCGATGTACTGGTCCACCAGGTGGTACCGCCTCGTAGGAAGAACTGTGGCACGATTTCGGATACGCCGAGTACGAGTGGTACCAGTGTGTCTCGAAAAGTGGGTGTCCAACGGACGACGGTCAGGAACCAGAGGTACTCGTAGGAGACGACGAGAATACCCATGAAGAGGAAGGTGGCCTGACCGAGCAACAGTGCTGCTTCCGATGAGATCGCATCTGATGGCCACGCATGAACGGTGTTGAGAATGAGGCCGCCAAGGGCAACACCCTGGATGACGCTGATGTTGTTGAGGTAACCGGAAGGGAACGTCTCAACCGAGCGTCGTATCAGTACCTCCTTTGTCAGTGGTTCGAGGGTGCGGGTGGGATCCTCGCCTGCGGTCGCTCCGATCCGGCGAGGAGTTTCGTCGGTCTCCGCCCATGCTCTCTTCGTGGCCATAACTATTACGAGAAAAGAAAGCAGAGCACCGGCGATGCGCGTGCTGCGTCTTCGAATCATGGATTCGTCCACTTCTGGGAGGGCGTGCAGTGGGTTCGGCTCTTTTCGTCGCGCGAAGCCCAAGATCGTTACAAGTGCGGATTCGGCGGGTCGGTGAACTCGATCATCCCGTGGGAATATTTGTAACGTCTGAAGGGGTGTGCCCGACTGCACTGGAGTCAAGGGGGCCAGGCACGGGTCAGACGTGTATTCGCATGGTTTGGGATGGAGTGATATCTGTGTTTGTCACACAACCGCCCTTCTGTGGTGAAGACGGAACGCTGAAATTCAACGTGGCCGGTGTCGCCGGGTTCTACTCGCAGCTTGCCGGTGTTCTTGCGGGACTTGCCTTCGCGGCCCTGATCTTCCTCGTATCAGCCAGGTTGGACGCAGGTCGCGCCCGTGGCGGAGCAGATGCGGCTCCGGACAAGGCCGCCGCACCCCTGGGGTCGGCTTATCGGATGCTGCTGTCGTCCTTCCTGGCACTGACGTGTGCCAGCTTGGGCTACGCGGTTCAAGGCGGGGCGACAGTGTCGAGCGGTCGCGCGGCCACGGAAGAAGTCGTTCTCGCCGTGGCGTTTTCTCTCGCGGGTATGATGCTGTTCTACGCCGTAGTGCTCACGCTGGATGCGACGGAAAATCTGTCAGCCGACGGCCCGGGAGTGGGTCTGCAGGTGTCGTCTTTTGTGCGCGGAGTTCTCATCGGGATCGTGGCGCCGATAATCATCATCTACACGAGCCTCGGGCTCACGGATTATTCGGATATCCGCTACGGAAAGGACAGGGGACTTTCCTTGCTGGAGGTTGTTGCGATCGTCGCGGTCGTGATTCAGGTTCTTGTCAGTTGGGTACTCTACCCCATCCTGCGCAAGCGAGGTTTCGGGCGAGAGCGGCTACCGATCGAACTGTCTGGTGCTGTGGCGCGGATTGGTTGGGCTTATCTGATCATCGTACTGCTGGCGGTCGTCACGTTCGGGGTCATCGACGCGGGTGCGAGCACCGATCCCTGCCGGACGCTCAGCCCGGTGATCCCCCTTGTGGCCTTCGTTACCACAGCCGCCTCTGTTGTCTTCATGACAGGGCATGTCATCTGGTATGGAACCGAGCCCCGTACTCGAACCTCGGAAACAACACCTCCGCCGAGTCGGGATGCGGAGAGTTAAGCATTCCGCTGATTCAGAAGCCTTCGCTCACGGCCATTTGCGGAGAACGACACACCACGACGCGTCGTCCACGCGGAACTCGGGCACCGGGCTGCCCACGCGTGCCATCGAGGCGCGGATGCGCGAGATCCCGCGGCCGAAGCGGTTCACGTAGCCCAGCGCCTTCATCGCCCTGGCCACGCCCGGGTTGCGGTAGTCCTGCACGCGGTCGAAGTTGTCGGCGCGGACCTGCCCGTACGGGCCGCCCGGGTTGGTGATCTCGATCCGGTCCTCGAACCACGCGATGCGCACCGGCGCGTGCGAGTGCTCGTAGTCGCGGTGCATCAGCGCGTTCATGCACGCCTCGCGCAGCGACTCGGGCGGGTAGTCGGGCAGGGCGTCCTCACGGAACAGGCCCTCGCCCTCGGCGAGCTTGGTGCGCAGGTTCGCCGCGACGAGCGCGCTCAGCCGCGTGGCGGTGGTGACGAGATCGGCGCGGATCTCGTGCTGGTCGACGACCGGCGCGTCGAGATCCACGCCCTGGTAGCGGATGAACTGCACGTACGCGCCGGGCACGTGCGTGCTGGGGTCGGTGCCCACGGCGAGCACGCCGAGGTTCGTCGGCGCGCCGCCGGGGGTGATCAGCCGCAGCCGGGCGAGGTCGGGCTCCACCGGACGCTGCGGATCGTCGGTCGCCTCGCCGGGCAGGAACGCCGGCAGGTACGTGGTGCGGAACAGGCGCAGGTCCAGATCGGACGGAGTGGCCGTCGGCGCGGGGCGGGCGTCGAAGGGGGCGGCGGCGAACCGTCTGATCTCCGCGATCAGCCGCTGCTCGTCGCCGCCCGCCTCACGCGTTGTCGTCAGCACCCGCAGCTCCCTCCGGTCCGAGCTGGGGTGACCCTATCGGGTGAGGGCAGGAGATCGTTACGTGTGCACGGGAAGTTATCGATCAGTGTCCGCGGCGGCGGTTCGCCAGCTGGCGGCGCACCTTGTCCACGGCGTCCTTCGCCTGCTGGCGGCGGCGCGGGTCGTTGGCGAACTCCTTCGCCTGCTGGATCACGCGACGCCCCTGCGGACTGTTGGCGAGACGGCTGAGCCGGTTGAGCAGCGAGGCCACGGTTACTCCCTTATGTCGGTTTCCGCTACCGCTTCAACGGCAGGGATAACCGAGGGGTTCCGAGGTCAAACCGGAGAAACGGTCACGCTCATCGCGCCGGGGCCGACGTGCGAGCCGACCACGACGCTCGCCTCGACGATGGAGAGGTCCCGGATGTTCGGGATCCGGTTGCGCAGCTCGCCGACCATCGCCAGCTCCCGGTCGGTGGGCCGGAAGCACGACACCGCGACCTCGCTCGGGTGCGAGCCCGCACGTTCGGCGGCGATGTCCACCAGCTTGCTCAGCGCCCGCTTCGCGCCCGCCACCCGGGCGAGTGGCGCGACCTCTCCCCGCTTCACTGTCAGCAACGGCTTGATGTTCAGCGCGGTGCCGAGCATCGCCGACGCGGCCCCGATCCGGCCGCCGCGCCGGAGGTACTCCAGCGTGTCGACGTAGATCAGCTCCGATGTGCTCGTGAACCGCCGCTCCGCCGCTTCGATCACGCGGTTCACCTGGGCGCCTGCCGCCGCCGCGCGCGCCGCGGACAACACGGCCATGCCCAGGCTCATGCCGACCGTCCCGCTGTCGAGCGTGTAGACGGGGACGCGCACCTGGTCCGCGGCCTGCCGGGCCGCGTGCACGGTCGCGGACATCCGGCCCGAGATGTGGATGCTGACGATCGCCGCGGCCCCCGCTGCCGCCGCGTCCTGGTACGCCCAGAAGAAGGCGCCCGGATCGGGTGGGGCCGTCGCGACGTGCCTGCCCGCGCGCAGGGACTCCACGAGCTCGCCGCGGTCGAACCGGCGCTCGTCGTCGATCCGGTTCTCCACCTGGAGCTGGAGCTGGATCACCTTGATCCCCCACTGCTGGGCGACCTGCTCCGGCAGGGAGGCCGTCGAATCGGTCACTACTGCCACGTGAGTAGACACGGGGTGTGAGGTTAGCCCGAAAGGTCTACGAGTTGTAGCCCGTCCGCCTCGGAGGCCACTCGGAGTAGCGCGATAGGGTGGAAGCAAGAAGTGGGACGATGGTCCTAGTAGTCTGCGATTCTCGGTGAATGGCGTCACCTCGGCGCGCCAGTGCCGGGAAATCTCCCTACTCTACCGATCAGTAGGGTCGATTCCGGGAGGTCGAAGGGGACCCATGACGAAGATTGTCGTTCTGGTCAAGCAGGTGCCGGACACCTATTCGGAGCGCAAGCTCTCCGACTCTGACCACACGCTGGACCGCGAGTCCGCCGACGCGGTGCTCGACGAGATCAACGAGAAGGCCGTCGAAGAGGCCCTGAAGATCAAGGAGGCCGGCGAGGGCGAGGTCACCGTGATCTCGGTGGGCCCCGACCGCGCCACCGACGCGATCCGCAAGGCGCTGTCGATGGGTGCCGACAAGGCCATCCACGTCTCCGACGAGGCGCTGCACGGCTCCGACGTCATCGCCACCGCCAAGGTGCTGGCCGCCGCCATCGGCAAGGTCGAGGGCTACGACCTGATCATCGCCGGCAACGAGGCGTCCGACGGCCGCGCGGGCGCGGTGCCCGCGATCCTCGCCGAGCTGCTGGGCCTGCCGCAGCTGACCTACGTGCGCGAGCTGACCGTCGACGGCAGCACCGTGAAGGCCGACCGCGAGACCGAGGACGGGCTGACCCACCTCGAAGCGAGCCTGCCCGCTCTGGTGAGCGTGAGCGAGAAGATCAACGAGCCGCGCTACCCGTCCTTCAAGGGCATCATGGCCGCGAAGAAGAAGCCGGTCGACACCCTGACGATCGCCGACCTCGGCATCGACGCGGGCGAGGTCGGCCTCGGCAACGCCTGGTCGCAGGTCGCCGAAGCCGCGCCGAAGCCGCCGCGCACGGCCGGTCAGCGGGTCGAGGACGAGGGTGACGGCGGCTCGAAGGTCGCCGAGTACCTGGTCGGCCAGAAGCTCATCTGAGAGGAGACGACACAATGGCTGAGGTTCTGGTTCTCGTCGACCACATCAACGGCGAACTCAAGAAGCTGACCTTCGAGCTGCTCACCGCCGCGCGCGAGCTGGGCGAGCCGTCCGCCGTCGTCGTCGGTTCCCCGGGCACCGCCGGCAAGTTCAAGGAGCAGCTGGCGCGCTACGGCGCGGCGAAGGTGTACGTCGCCGAGTCCGACGACGCCGACAAGTACCTGGTGACGCCGAAGGTGGACGTGCTGGCCAAGCTGGCCGAGCAGGTCTCCCCGGCCGCCGTGGTCGCCGCGGCGACCGGCGAGGGCAAGGAGGTCACCGGCCGGCTCGCGGTACGCCTGGGCGGCGCGCTGCTCTACGACGTGGTCGCGGTCAACTCCGACGGCACCACCGAGCAGTCGATCTTCGGTGGCGCGTACACGGTGAAGGCGAAGGCGGCCCACGGCATCCCGGTCATCTCGGTCCGCCCGGGTGCGGTCGAGGCGAGCGAGGCCGAGGGCGCGGCGGCGGAGGAGACCGTCGAGGTCCCCGCCACGGACGCGGCGAAGTCCGCGAAGATCACCGGTGTGGAGCCGGTGGTGGGCGGCGACCGGCCGGAGCTGACCGAGGCGTCCATCGTCGTGTCCGGTGGCCGTGGCGTCGGTTCGGCCGAGAAGTTCGAGGTCGTGGAGAAGCTGGCGGACGCGCTGGGCGCGGCTGTCGGTGCCTCGCGTGCCGCGGTCGACTCGGGCTACTACCCGGCGCAGTTCCAGGTGGGCCAGACCGGTAAGACGGTCTCGCCGCAGCTGTACGTGGCGCTGGGCATCTCGGGTGCCATCCAGCACCGCGCGGGCATGCAGACCTCGAAGACGATCGTCGCGGTGAACAAGGACCCGGAGGCGCCGATCTTCGAGATCGCCGACTTCGGTGTGGTGGGCGACCTGTTCAACGTCGCCCCGCAGCTCACCGAAGAGGTGGCGAAGCGCAAGGGCTGAGCGCCGGATGTTTCTCGCGGGGCCATCGCCGGACTTCCGGCGGTGGCCCCGCGGCTTTACGGTGCCACCCACGCGGCTGTGGCACCGGCGTCAGGGGTTTTCCGGGCCGTTGAAGGTGTGCACCCGCTCCCGGCCGTCGGCGCTGTCGCCGAACAGGCGGGCGTCGTGGCCGGGCGCCTCCTCCGGCTGGTGCGACGCGGGGATCGTCGGCACGCGTTCGGCGCGCAGGCGCGGCACCGCGTACGGGTGCTTGCCCCGCACCCACTGCACCAGCTGCTCCCGCACCAGGCAGCGCAGGTCGAACAGCGTCGGCGCGTCCACCGCGCTCACCAGCGCCCGCACGCGCACCAGCGTGTTCGTCGCGTCGGTCACCTGCAGCACGGACACCCGCCCGTCCCACAGCCGCGTCGACTCCAGGATCCGCCGCAGCTCCTCGCGCATCTCCTCGACCGGCATGGTCCAGTCCACGTCCAGCTCGACCGTGCCGAGCAGCGCCGCGTCTCGCCGGGTCCAGTTCTCGAACGGCTGCGACATGAACTGCGCCGTCGGGATCACCAGGCGCCGGTCGTCCCACAGGTGCACGACGAGGTAGGTCAGCGTGATGTCCTCGACGCGGCCCCACTCGCCCTCCACGATCACCACGTCGTCGAGCCGGATCGCATCGCTGAACGCGATCTGCAGGCCCGCGAACACGTTGCCCAGCAACGACTGCGCGGCCAGCGCGGCGATCGCGCCGATCACCCCGGCCGACGCCAGCAGGCTCGTGCCCGCCGTGCGCAGCCCGGGGAACGTCATGAGCATCGCGCCCAGCGCGAGCACGGCGACCGCCGCGACGACCACCCGCCGCACCAGCCGGATCTGGGTCTGCATGCGCCGCGCGTGCCGGTTGTCGGCCACGTCCGTGCGCCAGCGCGCCAGCATTGTCTGCTCGACCGCCCCGAGCACCCCGGCGAGCAGCCAGGCGCCGGTCCCGATGAGCGCGAGCGTCAGCACGTGCGAGGAGGCGTCGCGCCACGAACCCGGGGGCAGGGCGACGAACACCGTGATCCGCAGCACGACCATCGCGCCGAACCACCGCAGCGGCCGGTGGACGTGCTGCGCCAGCTCGCCCAGCAGTGCCGCGCGCCTGCCGAGCCGCCGCAGCACCCCGCGCAGGGCGTACTCGAAGGCCAGGAACAGGCCGAACACCACGGCGGCGCCGGCGAAGGCCACCACGATCCGCATCCAGCTGCCGGACATCACACTCCACTCCGGTCGGCGTCACGTCTCCCCGGAGCGATACCCGGCCCGCGCCGGCGCCATGACGCGAGATCGATCACTCGGGATACCTGAGAGCAGCCTGAGAACCGGCGGTTCACCGAACGTGCACGAGGTGGTCACGCGAGGAACCCTCTGGTGGTTTCCTTCCCGCCGGTAGACCTATCGACATGACGCGGTCACAGCTTCTCGTCAGCACCGACGCGCAGCAGGGCGGAGCACCCCGCTACTCACTGCTCGTCGCTTCCGACAGCGAGGAAGTCGTTGCCGCGCAACGACTTCGCCACGACGTCTTCGCCGGCGAGCTGGGCGCGCAGCTGCACTCGCCGACCCCGGGGCTCGACGTCGACCGGTTCGACGAGTTCTGCGACCACCTGGTGGTGCGCGACGACGACACCGGCCAGATCGTCGGCACCTACCGGATGCTGCCGCCGGACCGCGCCATCGCGGCGGGCGGGCTGTACTCCGAGACCGAGTTCGACCTGCGCAACCTGGCGCCCCTGCGCGGTTCGCTGGTCGAGACCGGGCGTTCCTGCGTGCACCCCGACCACCGCACCGGCGCCGTGGTGAGCCTGGTGTGGGCCGGGATCGGGCGGTACATGCTGCTGTCCGGGCACCGCTACCTCGGCGGCTGCGCGTCGGTGCAGCTCGCCGACGGCGGCAGCTACGCCGCGGGCGTGTGGGATCTCATCCAGGCCAAGCACTACGCCCGCGAGGAGCTGCGGGTCGCGCCGCTGAACCCGTGGGACAGCGACGGCATCGAGCGGCCGGCGCGTTCGGTGCTGCCGCCGCTGATCAAGGGCTACACGCGGCTGGGCGCGAAGGTGTGCGGCGCGCCCGCGCACGACCCGGACTTCGGCGTCGCGGACTTCTTCACCCTGCTCGACCTGCACGCCCTCGACGAGCGGTACCTGAAGTTCTTCCTCGGAGGCGGGGCATGAGCCACGCCTGGATGCCGGTTTCCCCGTGTGGGGACGGGTGTCTGACGTCCGGCGCGCCCACCGTGGCGTTCCCGCGGCGGGTGTTGCGGATCGCCGGGGCGGTCGGCGTGGTGCTGACGGCGCTGGCGGCGAGCCCGCTGCTGATGGTCGCGCGGGTGCGGGAACCGTTGGTGCGCTGGATCTTCCGGTCGGTGCTGCGGGCGTTCGGAGTGCGGCTGCTGGTGCACGGCGGTGACGAGTTCCGACACGACGAGGCGGGGCGTGGCGCACTCGTGGTGAACAACCACATCTCGTGGCTGGACATCGTGGCCGTGAACGCGCTGCGGCCGATGCGGGCGCTGGCGAAGAAGGAGATCGCGAGCTGGCCGGTGCTCGGCGGCCTGGTCGCGCGGGGCGGCAGCATCTTCCTGGACCGCGAACGGCTGTCCACATTGCCGGGCACGGTGGCCGAACTGGCGGCAGCCCTGCGCGGCGGTTCGCTGGTGAGCGTGACGCCGGAGGGCACGACGTGGTGCGGCCTGGCGACGGGCAGGTTCGCGCCGGCTGCGTTCCAGGCCGCGATCGACGGCGGTGTGCCGGTGCGCCCGCTTGCCTTGAGGTACCGCCTCGCGGACGGCCGCGAGACCACCCAGCCGGCGTTCATCGGCCCGGAGTCGCTGATCGACTCGCTCCGGCGGGTCGCCCGCCTGCGGGGTCTGGTGCTGGAAGTCTTCGTGTGCGAGGAAATCGCGCCCGGCCGCGCCGCGGACCGCAAGGAGCTGGCGGCGCTGGCGGAGTCCGCGGTGCACTCGGCACTGGGGACGGTCCACGCGCCACGCCACACCCGCGTGGTGCCGGTGGCGCAGCCGGAACCCCGCCCCGCGCCGGCGGTCTGACGTCCGGCAGCCCGGGCGTGGTGCCGGGCTGCCTTGGCGCACCTGCCTCCACGCGATGCCGATCCGCGCCCTGCCCCGGCGCTGCACCATGTCGGGTGTCGGGCTGCGGTGGCTTGGAATCCGGTGGCTGCGGGGTGGCTGGATCCTGCTGGCCCGGCGCGGCTGCCGTGCCGGGGTGTCCGGCCGCGGTTGCTTGGAATCCGGCGGCTTCGGGGTCAGCCGGATCCGGTGCGTCTGTGTCGCTGTCGTGTCGGGTGTTCGGCTGCGGCTGCTTGGAATCCGGTGCTGGGTGGGCTGGATCCGGTGGCCCGTGTGTCGCTGTCGTGTCGGATGTCCAGTCGCGGCTGCTTGGAATCCGGCGGCTTCGGTGTGGCGGCCCCAGCACCGCCGCGCAACCCCCGGCTCCGGTCCGGGTGTCCGAAACCCTGTCACCGCTGGAAATCCCGCCGCCTCAGCGGAAGCCGTTGACCTCCACCGCGGTGGAGGTTGCACTATCGCGGGATGATCGCTGTCGCCGTGGGGCGTCGCGTGTTGTGGCAGCCGGCGCATCGGGGGACCACCGTCGCCAGTCTGCTGGTCGTCACGTTGATCGCGTTCGAGAACATGGGCGTCGCCACCGCGATGCCGACCCTCGTGCCCGCACTGGCCGGCCAGGCGCTCTACTCCTGGCCGTTCACCGCGTTCCTCGTCGCGAGCGTCGTCGCGACCGTGCTCGCCGGGCGGCTGTGCGACCGACGCGGGCCCTCGCTCGCGCTCGTCGCCGGGCCGGGCGTCTTCCTCGCCGGGCTCGTGCTGTGCGGGGCCGCCACGAACATGGCGCTCCTGCTCGCCGGCCGCGTCCTGCAGGGCCTGGGTTCCGGCACCGTCCTCGTCGCCGTCTCACTGCTGATCGCGCTGGTCTACACCGACCGCGAACGCCCCGTCATGTACGCGGCGAACGCGGCCGCCTGGGTCCTGCCCGCCGTCGTCGGGCCGTCCGTCGCCGGGCTGGTGACCGAGCACCTCGGCTGGCGCTGGGTGTTCCTGGGCCTCGTCCCGCTCGCCGCGCTCGGCCTGGCCCTGCTCGTCCCCGTCGCACGCCGCCTTGGCCCTCCCGCCGCCTCGCAGCCACGCCGCGCCGAACCACCCGCCGCCGACTCACGCCGCACCGCCCCACCCCAAGCCCCACCACAACGCCGCGCCGGGATTCCCGCCGCGCTCGGCGCCGCCTTCGGGGTTGCCGCGCTGACGTGGGCTGCGCAGCACCCGTCACCGGTCGCGATCGGGTACGGCGCCGCCGGGCTCGTCGCTCTCGGTTTCGCCCTGCGCAGGCTGCTGCCACCCGGCACGGTGACCGCGCGGGCCGGCCTGCCCACGGTCGTCGCCGCGCGTGCGTTGCTCGGCGGGGCTTTCGCCGGAATGGAGGCATATCTCCCCCTGACGATGACCGAGGTGCACGGCTACTCACCCGCGCTCGCCGGGCTGCCGCTGACGGTCAGCGCGCTCGGCTGGTCCGCCGCGTCGGCGCTGCAGGGCCGCTACCCCGACTGGTCCCGGGAAACCGCGCTGCGCCTGGGTTTCGCCCTCGTGACGGGCTCGCTCGTGCTGTTCGCCTTCGTCGCGCGGCCGGAGGTGCCCGGCTGGCTCGCGTTCGTGGCGTGCGTGGCCGGCGGGGCGGGCATGGGCACCGGCTATCCCGCGATCACCCTGCTGCTGTACCGGTTCTCGCCCGTCGCCGAGCGCGGCTACCACACCTCCGCCATGCAGCTGGGCGACTGGGTCGGCTCCGCGCTCACGGTCGGTTTCGGCGGTGTGCTGCTGGGCCTGCTGGCCTCCGAGGGGGCGCCCTCGAACGCCGTCGTGGTGCTGGCCACAGTGCTCGCCGCGCTCGCCCTGCTCGGCGTCCTCATCACCCGCCGGTGGCCCACACAAGGGTGAACAAGACGGTCTACCCTGGGAGGGCGATGACCTACCTCGACCACGCGGCGACCACCCCCATGTTGCCGGAAGCCATAGCGGCGATGAGCGAGGCGCTGTCCACGGTGGGCAACGCCTCCTCCCTGCACTCCTCGGGGCGGCGGGCGCGGCGGATGGTCGAGGAGGCCCGCGAGGCGATCGCCGAGGCCATGGGCGCCCGGCCGTCCGAGGTGATCTTCACCGCGGGCGGCACCGAGAGCGACAACCTCGCCGTCAAGGGCACTTTCTGGGCCCGCCAGGCCGCCGACCCGAAGCGCCGCCGCGTGATCACCAGCGTCGTCGAGCACCACGCGGTGCTGGACACCGCGCAGTGGCTCGCCGACCACGCCGGCGCCGAGGTGACGTGGCTGGAGGTCGACGAGCACGGCCGCGTGCGGCCCGAGGTGCTGCGCAAGGCGATCGAGCAGGACCCGTCCGACGTCGCGCTGGTCTCCGTGATGTGGGCGAACAACGAGGTCGGCACCGTCAACCCGCTGCCCGAGCTCGCGGCGGTCTGCGCCGAGCACGACATCCCGCTGCACACCGACGCCGTGCAGGCGGTCGGCGGCGTGCCCATCGACTTCGCGGCCAGCGGCGTCAGCGCGCTCACGCTCACCGGCCACAAGATCGGCGGCCCGTACGGCGTCGGCGCGCTGCTGCTCGCCCGCGACGCCGAATGCGTGCCGCTGCTGCACGGCGGCGGGCAGGAGCGCGACGTCCGCTCGGGCACGCTCGACGTGCCCGCGATCCACGCGTTCGCCACGGCCGTGCGCACCACGGTCGGCCAGCAGCAGGAGCGGGCGGCCGAGATCGGGCGCCTTCGCGACGCGCTGATCGACGCGATCCGCCGCGAGGTGCCCGACGCGGTGCTCAACGGTGCGCCGCCCGGGGAGGGCAGGCTGCCCGGCAACGCGCACTTCACCTTCTCGGGCTGTGCGGGTGACAGCCTGCTGATGCTGCTGGACGCCAAGGGCATCGAGTGCTCGACGGGCTCGGCCTGCACGGCCGGGGTCGCGCAGCCCAGCCACGTGCTGCTCGCGATGGGCGCGGACCCGACGGACGCGCGTTGCTCGCTGCGCTTCTCCCTCGGCCACACCACCACCCAGGAGGACGTGGACGCGGTCGCGCGTGAGATCGGCGCGGTGGTGGCCCGGGCACGCCAGGCGGGGTTGACCGGAATGCGCAAGCAGGCGAAGCAGGAGGTGTGATGCGGGTACTGGCCGCGATGAGCGGGGGAGTGGACTCGGCGGTGGCCGCCGCCCGCGCCGTCGACGCCGGGCACGACGTCGTCGGGGTGCACCTGGCGCTGTCGGCGAAGCCGGGCACGCTGCGCACCGGCGCGCGGGGTTGCTGCACGCTGGAGGACTCGAACGACGCCCGCCGGGCCGCCGACATCCTCGGCATCCCGTTCTACGTGTGGGACTTCGCGGAGCGCTTCACCGAAGAGGTGATCGAGAGCTTCGTGGGCGAGTACGCCGCCGGGCGCACGCCGAACCCGTGCGTGACGTGCAACGAGAAGATCAAGTTCGAGGCGCTGCTGGAGAAGGCGATGGCGCTCGGCTTCGACGCCGTCGCCACCGGCCACTACGCCCGGCTGTCCCTTGTGGACGGTGTGCCGGAGCTGCGCCGCAGCGCCGACGAGGGCAAGGACCAGTCGTACGTGCTGGCGTCGCTGACGCCCGAGCAGCTGCGGCACTCGCTGTTCCCGCTCGGCGACTCGCACAAGTCCGACGTGCGGGACGAGGCGGAGCGCCGCGGGCTCGCCGTCGCGCGCAAGCCCGACAGCCACGACATCTGCTTCATCCCCGACGGCGACACGAAGAAGTTCCTCGAACGCAGGCTCGGCGAGCGCCCCGGCGATCTGGTGGACGCCGAGACGGGTGCGGTGCTGGGGCGGCACACGGGCGTGCACGGCTTCACGATCGGCCAGCGCAAGGGCCTGGGCGTGGAGCACCCCGCGGCCGACGGCAGGCCGCGTTACGTGCTTTCGCTCGAACCGGTGTCGGGCACGGTCACGGTGGGCGCGGCCGAGCGGCTGGCGGTCCGCGGGATCCGCGCCGACCGGGCGGTGTGGCCAGGCGGACCGCTCGACGGGCCCACCGAGTGCGTGATCCAGGTGCGGGCGCACGGCGGCACCGCGGACGCGGTGGCCGAGGTCGTCGACGGCGAGGTGCGCGTCCAGTTGCGCGAACCGTTGCGCGGCGTTGCGCCCGGGCAGGTCGTGGTGCTGTACCGGCCTGACCCGCGGGGGGACCTCGTGCTGGGCAGCGCCAAAATTTCCGGTACCACTTCCTGACGTTCGGGGTGCGGAGCGCCGCCTACGACGGCGTAGGCTCACGTGGTGTGATGGTCGGCACTACCAACCGCCGCGAGGAGCGAAGCCCTCGACCGGTCGCATGCCGGTTGTGAACTCCTCCGGCTGGCAGCGCGACTGTCGCGACAAGGCAAGCGAAGGAGGCGCCCGGCGTGAGTGAGCAGCCGAGGGACCTGGTGGTCGTCGGTGCGTCTGCCGGGGGCGTCGAGGCGTTGCGTGACCTGGTGAGCGGGCTCCCGGCGGACTTCGCCGCGGCTGTGGTGGTCGTGCTGCACCTGCCGCCCGCCGGGGTGAGCTCGCTCCCGGCGATCCTCGGCAGGGCGGGGCCGCTTCCCGCCGAAAGCGCGCGCCACGGCGGAACGCTGCGGCCGGGGCGCATCTACACCGCCCCGCCCGACCACCACCTGCTCGTCGAGGACGGGCGCGTCCGGCTGTCGCGGGGGCCGACGGAGAACGGGCACCGCCCGGCCATCGACGCCACGTTCCGTTCGGCGGCGCAGGCGCGCGGGCCGGGCGTGATCGGGGTCGTCCTCTCGGGCTCGCTCGACGACGGCACCACCGGCCTGTCGGTGATCAAGTCCCGGGGCGGGCTCGCCTACGTGCAGGACCCCAAGGAGGCGATCTACCGGGGGATGCCGGAGAGCGCCTTGATGCGGGTGAAGATGGACGGCGTCCTGCCGGCGCGGGAGATGGGCGCGGAGCTGGCGCAGCGGGTGCGGGAGACCGTCGACGGCTGCGGCGTGCCGCCGCTCTCCCTGATCGACGAGGTGGAAGCCAAGGCCGCGCGCGCCGGGGAGCGGGTGGCCGCGAGCCTGCCGGAGGTGGTCGACGTGACGAATCCGTCCAAGTTCGCCTGCCCGGACTGCCAGGGCGTGCTGTTCTCGCTGGACGAGCGGGGCATGCGGTACCGGTGCCGGGTCGGGCACGCCTGGACCGCGCAGGCGCTGTTCCAGCAGCAGTCGCAGGAGATCGAGCAGGCGCTGTGGGCCGGGTTGCGCGCGCTGGAGGAGAAACGCGATCTGGCCGGCAGCATGTGCGAGGACGCCCAGGCGCGGGGCTTTCCGCTCGTGGCCACCCGCTACCAGTGGCACGCCGAGGAGACCTCGCGAGCGGTGGAGGTGCTCCGCCAGTTCCTCCTGAACGGGCTTCCGGCACCTGACGGGCCGGCGGACGAGTTGTCCGATGAGTCGGCGTGAGGTGAATTCGTCGATGGCGGCAGACAGTGGGTAGGGTCCGCGAGGTGAGCGAGCAGACCGGAATTGAGCGGGACGAGGGGTTCGAGGCGATCCTCGAACACCTGAAGGAAACGCGCGGTTTCGATTTCACCGGGTACAAGCGCAGCAGCCTGATGCGCCGCGTCTCCCGGCGCATGGCGCAGGTGGGCGCCGACGGCTATCCCGACTACCTCGACCACCTGCAGGCCAACAGCGACGAGTTCGCCGCGTTGTTCAACACGATCCTGATCAACGTCACCGGTTTCTTCCGCGACCCCGACGCGTGGGACTACCTGCAGGCCGAGGTCGTGCCGATGCTGCTCGCCGAGCGCGGGCCCGACGACCAGGTGCGGATCTGGAGCGCGGGCTGCTCGTCGGGGGAGGAGGCGTACAGCCTCGCCATCGTGCTCGCCGAGGCGATGGGCCTCGAAGAGTTCCGCCAGCGCGTGAAGATCTACGCGACCGACGTGGACGAGGAAGCGCTCGCCCAGGCCCGCCAGGCGACCTACGGCGAGAAGGAGATCGAGTCGCTGCCCGAGGAGTACGTGCGGAAGTACTTCGAGAGGCTCGCCGGCCGCTACGCCTTCCACAAGGACCTGCGCCGGTCGGTGATCTTCGGCCGCAACGACCTCGTGCAGGACGCGCCGATCTCCCGCATCGACCTGCTGCTCTGCCGCAACACGCTGATGTACTTCACCGCCGAGACGCAGGCGAACATCCTGCGGAAGCTGCACTTCGCGTTGCAGCCCCGCGGGGTGCTGTTCATGGGCAAGGCGGAGATGCTGCTGTCCCACAGCCGCCTGTTCGACCCGCTCGACCTCAGGCACCGCGTCTTCCGGAAGGTGGCGTTCACGCCCGCGGGCGCCTCGGTGTTCGGCATGTCCTTCGCCCAGGACCAGCCGACCGCGGTCACGGAGGCCGACGAGCTGCGCGCCCTGGCCTTCTCCGCGAGTCCCGTCGCCCAGGTGGTGGTCAACTCCGAGGACGTCGTCGCGCTGGCGAACAGCCAGGCGCAGCAGCTGTTCGGCCTGTCGGAGCGCGACATCGGCCGTCCCCTGCCCGACCTGGAGCTGTCCTACCGCCCGGTCGAGCTGCGCGGGTACGTCGCGCAGGCACGCGAGGAACGGCGGGCGATGCGGGTCAAGGATGTCGAGTGGCAGCGCGGTCCCGGCGAGGTGCTCGTGCTGGAGCTGCACGTCAGCCCGCTGCTCTCGCTCAGCGACGAGGTGATCGGGGTGTCCGTGGTGTTCCACGACGTCACCACGAGCCACCGCCTGCTCTCCGAGCTGGCGAACGCCAACCGGGCGCGGGAGAACGCCTACGAGGAGCTCCAGTCGACCACCGAGGAACTGGAGACCACCAACGAGGAACTGCAGTCCACGGTCGAGGAACTGGAGACCACCAACGAGGAGCTCCAGTCGACGAACGAGGAGCTGGAAACCACCAACGAGGAGCTCCACTCCACGAACGACGAGCTGCAGACCATCAACAACGCGCTGCGCGACCGCACGAGCGAGCTGGACGACGTCAACGAGTTCCTGGAGTCGATCCTCACGTCGCTGCGGGCCGGGGTCGTGGTGGTGGACCACCAGATGCGCGTCGTGGCGTGGAACTCGGGCGCGGAGGAGCTGTGGGGGCTGCGCAACGACGAGGCCGCGGGCGAGCACCTGCTCAACCTCGACATCGGCCTGCCGGTGGCGGAGCTGCGCCCGGTGGTGCGGCCCGCGCTGGCCGACCCGGCCTACTCGGAGGAAATCGTGCTGAAGGCGGTGAACCGGCGCGGCCGGGCCGTCACGGTGCGCGTCGCGTGCGGGGCGCTGCGGAACCGGCGCGGGGAGTCGACCGGGGCGATCCTCGTCATGGAGACCATGGACGGCCTCGCGGAACCTGCCACGCGGGGTACCTCTCGAACCAGCGAGGACCGGTAGTCAGCGTCGCCCAGGTGATCTTGCCGCCCTCCAGGTCCGGGGAGCAGCCCCACGCCTTGGCGATGTCGGAGACGATCTGCAGGCCGTAGCCCACGGGCTGGCCCTGCTTGCCTTGCCGCAGTACGGCGGGCTTCGGGCTGCCGTCGCGCACGGCCACGGTGAGCACGCCGCTGCGCAGCTCCAGTCGCAGCTCCAGATCGGTGCCGGCGTGCTCGATCGCGTTCTCCACCAGCTCGGAGGCGATGCACAGCGCGTCGGAGGTCCAGGCTTCGATCCGCCAGTCGCGGCAGGTCTCCCGGACGAAGTTGCGCGCCGCCCCCGAGCACATCAGCACCGGCGGGTACAGGGCTCGCCGTCGGCGCCGCGGCGGCGGGGCCTCCGCGGCGCGGACCGCGTCCTCGACCGTCGCGAAGACGGGAACGAACTTGCTGACGGCGCTGCCGACGATCGAACCGCGCTGGTCGGCGTCGCTCGACACGAGGAAGACCGGCACGTCCGGCCACTGGCTCACGCGCATCCAGACCGCCGAGAACACGGTGAGCAGCGGCTGGCTGTCGACCCGGAGCTCGTCCAGTCGCGCCACGACCGCGCGCGGCTGCTCCAGCGCGAGCTTGATCAGGGCGTCACGGAGGTAGGGGTAGCTGCGGGAGTCGAGAATGCCGTTGATCGTGGCGAGGAGGCACCCGTCCCGCTCTTCGTGCGAGACCTCGATCTGGTCGGCTTCGTTCATCGCGGCCACTCTCGGAGAGCAATCGGGAATTTCGCTGATACCCACATCATGGTCAGTTCACACGTTCGGGAAAGAACATTTCGCGCGAATGCAACGGTTCACAGCGCCAGCTTGAACCCGAGATGGCTCTGTTCGAAGCCCAACCGCAGGTAGAAGCGGTGCGCGGCGGTCCGCGAGGCGTCGGAGGTGAGCTGCACCAGAACGCAGTCGCGTCGCCTCGCCGCATCGATCGCCCACTTCACGAGGGTGCCGCCGAGGCCGTCGCCGCGGCGGTCCGCGCGCACGCGGACCGCTTCGATCAGCGCGCGGGTGGCACCCTGGCGTGACAGTCCGGGGATGAACGTCAACTGCAAGGTGCCGACGACCTCGCCGTCGTCGTCCGCGACGGCGAGGAGCTGGTCCGGATCGGCGTCGACGCGGGCGAACGCCCGCTCGTAGGGGGTGAGGTCGTCCGGCGACTCGCGGCTCCTGCCGAGGGGGTCGTCGGCCAGCATGGCGACGATCGGCCCGACATCGGCGGCCGTGGCGCGCCGGATGTTGATCTCACTCACCACCCGAGTATGGCACCTACCCCGGGGGTGAACCCTCATGATCACTCACGAGAGCGGCACGCTTGCGCAGAGGCGTTACTGGCCGATCTCCTGCTGGATCCAGTCGGCGATGACATCGACGCGCAAGGTGGTCTCGTCGTCGGTGTGCGGGCAGTCCGGTCCGGTGCTTTCCACGGACACCAGCGTGGTTCCGCTGAAGTAGGGCGCGCCCGAGTCGTAGGTGCAGGCGCTGGTGTCCGCCTCGGGCCACACGCCGTGCGCGAGGACGGTGGTACGGGTGACGCTGCTGACCTCGACCCGCCCGTAGCGCAGCTGCGTCGACGGCGTCGGGTTGGTGCTTTCGGTGGCACCCCAGCCGGCGAGCGTCAGCTCGTCGCCGACGGCGGGCGCTTGCTGCGGGAGCTGCAGCGTCTCGACGCCCTCGACGGGCGAGGCCAGCTTCGCCAGCGCGATGTCGTTCGCCGGTGACTGGCGCACGTCGACGATGTCGACGGTGACGGCGTTGGGGTCGCTGAGCTCGGCCACCCCGATCGTCGCCGTGGCGTGGTACAGCGGCGGACCGCTCACCGGGTTGCGGTTCACGTCGTGGAAGCAGTGCCCGGCCGTGACTATCCACTGAGGACTGATCAGACCCGCGGAGCACGCGCTGTCGTAGGTCGAGCCGTCGGGCTTCGGGATGTCGGTCGCGGTGATCTCGACCGCGAAGGGGAACTGGCCCGGCGCCGCGTCGTGCCCGTCGGCCACGGCACCGGCGGGTCCGGAACCGGTCCACAGCGCGGCCGCCGCTCCGGCCGAACCGGCGAGTACGGCAGCGACCATCCCGGTCACCGTGATCCTGCGCATGTCGTGCCTCCGCGTTGGTGGGGAATTTTCGGGCCACGAACGCTAGCAGGCAGAAGGTGTCGGCGTCGCCGGATTCGGAGGCACCGTTGGTGGCCCCATCGGGCAAGGGCTCAGCCGCGCGTGTAGTGCCGCACACCGTCCACTTCGGACATCTTCAGTTTCCCCTGGTGCGCCAGCAGGTCCAGGTGTGCCTTGGTCTCGGTCACCGCCAGCATCTGGTTGAACGGGTCGAGCTCGTCGAGCTTGCGCTGCCTGCGCGTCCAGCCCAGTTTCCGCGCCGACTCGTACGCCGTCGACGCGCCTTCGGAAAGCGTTTTCGCCACCTTGTCCAGCCGGTCTTCGTGGTGGGCCAGCAGCTCGTCGACCCGCGCGTGGACGCTGGGGGACACCGGGCCGTGCGCCGGGAGCATCCGGCGGTCGGGCATGCCGCGGACCAGCCGCAGCGAGTCGAGGAAGTCGCGCAGGGGCAGTTCCGCCGACGCCGGGTGGAACCCGATCGACGGCGTGATGTGCGGCAGGACGTGGTCGCCGGTGAACATCAGGCCCGCGGCGCCGTCGTCGAACACCACGTGGCCCGCGGTGTGTCCCGGCGTGTGCACGACGTCCAGCGCGCGGCCTTCCAGCACCGTGCGCCTGCCCGTCGTCAGCCACTCGTCGGGCATCTCCCAGATGTCCGCCTCGGTGTTGCGTGCGCCGCCGAAGAACTTCCGCAGTTCCGCCACCACCGGATCGGCGCCTGCCTGGTGCAGCTGCTCGATCTGCGCGTTGATCGGCGACCCGTCGGGCATGGCCGCGATTTCCAGCGACGTCCGCTCGTGCTCGCCCAGCGCGATCCGGTTGCCGAACTCGCGCCGCAGCACCACGGCCTGCGTGTAGTGGTCGCGGTGGACGTGGGTGACCAGGAAGCGGCTGACGTCACCGAGCCCGGCGCCGATGGCCTTGAGCGAGACCTCCAGCTGGTCCCGCGCCTCCTGCAGCGCCCAGCCCGAGTCGATCATCACCAGCTCGCTGCCGTCGGTGATCGCGTAGACGTTGACCGCGCGGAGCCCGTCGTTCGGCAGCGGCAGCGGGATCCGGTAGACGCCGGAGGCCACCTCGTAGATACCCGGCTCGGCCCACGGCCGTGTTGCGTCCTCGGCGACTGGTTCCACGCGACCTCAACGTCCCTTCCATCCCGGAAACATCCACTCTGAAACGCCCGGGGACGGATTGTCCACACAAAGGTGTTGAGACTCAGCTCACGTGTCGTGTCCGGCCTGTTTGAGGGCCGTGTCGACCGTCAGCGCGGCGGCCACGACCATGCTCGCCAGCGGGTCCGACAGGTGGTCGTGCACCTCGACCACGTAGTTGTCCGCCGTCGGAGCTCCATGGGCGACCTCCAGGCCGTCGGCGTCGGTGATCGAGAAGTCCCTCTCCGCGTGCAACTGGCCGACGGGGCGCCCGCGCGCGGTGAACGCGAACCGGATCCGGCCCGGCGTGCTCTCCCGGCTGATCTCGCCGATCGGAGTGCCGTCGGCCCGGGTGACGAGAAACCGGGAAGGCACCATTTTCGCGGGGCGCGTCACTTTCAGCACCACACTGCCCCCGGCATCGCGGACTTCGAACCGGGAGGTCAGAAACTGGTCGCAATTCGGAAACAGGTGCAAGGCTTTCCGCAGCAGGCCCCGGCCGATCTCCACGACGGCCCCCAGCCGGTCGCCGTGCTGGTCGAACACACCGAACTCGCGGCCGCTTCCGGCCGGTGTCGCCTTCCGGTCGACCACCAGCACCGGTTCGGTGAACAGCGTGCCGCCCCCGGTTCGCCGCGAATCCCTCGTCATGCATCCGAAGCGTAGCCAGGGAAAACGCCGTGCGGGAGCGGCGCGGCGAATTGCGGAGGAATGTCGGGATCTCCCCGGGTGGCGTTTTTCCCGATAAGCCTCGGAGGCAGGCCCCTGCCGCCTTCACCCCCTTCCCACGGCGGCGGCACAATGGCGGGCGTGACCGAACGAGCCTGGCCCGCCGGTGCCGCGACCGGTATCGGTTCCCTGCCGGGGACCGACGCGGAGGAAGCCGCCGCCGTCGTGTTCGGCGAGCTGCCCGAGTTCCCGCACCTGCCCGAGCTGCCCGCCCGCGGCGTCGGCGCGGACATCCTGGGCCGCACCGCCGCGTTCCTCGTCGACCTCGCGATCGAGGAGGTGCCCAGCGGCTACCGCGTCGCCGCGCACCCCGGCCGCGACCATCGCCACGCGGTCGACCTGCTGCGGTGGGACCTCGACGCCGTGCAGGAGGCCGCGGCGGGCGCGAAGGTGATCAAGACGCAGCTCGCCGGGCCGTGGACCTTCGCGGCCGGCGTCGAGCTGCCGCGCGGGCACCGCGTGCTCAGCGATCCCGGGGCGGTGCGGGACTTCACCGAGTCGCTGCTCGAAGGTCTCGCCGCGCACGTCGCCGAGCTGAAGGCCCGCACCGGCGCGGAGGTGGTGGTCCAGTTCGACGAACCCACCCTGCCGGATGTCCTCGCCGGAACGCTGTCCACTCCCTCGGGTTACGGCACCGTCGCCGCGGTGGGGGAACCGGAGGCGCGGGAGCTGTTGCAGCACACGATCGAGCGAGCCGAGAAGGTTACCGGTCACCCGGTCGTCGTGCACTGCTGTGCGCCGCGGCCGCCGTTCGGGTTGTTGCGCTCGGCCGGTGCCGGCGCGCTCTCGTTCGACGCGACGTCGCTCGGCGGCTCGCCCGCGAAGCTGCTCGACGAGCTCGGCGAGGCGTGGGACAGCGGGGTGGAGTTGTTCCTCGGCCTGGTGCCCGCGCTCGACCCGGGCCGTCCGGTGACGCTGCGCGAGGTCGCCGAGCCCGCGCTGCGGCTCGCCGACCGGCTGGGCTTCAACCGGTCCGTCCTCGCCGAACGCGCCGTGCCGACGCCGGCATGCGGCCTGGCGGGCAGCACCGCGAGCTGGCTGCGCCGGGCGCTGGCGCTCACGCGCGATGTCGGCAAAGCGTTCGTGGAGCCCCCGGAAGGCTGGTAGACATCCCGGATGCGATGGTTCCGCCGGTCCCGACGGGAAGACGACGTGCCCGACCCGCGCACGCCCTGGCCGGAGCAGGAGGTGCCCGCTGACGCGGACGCCGCCGCCGTCGCGTTCTGGCAGCGCTGGTTCGAGCTGCTGCCGGAGGTCAACGCGGCGCTCGGTGACCGCGAGCCCCAGCGCGTCGAGAACGAGCTGGCCTCCGCCGTCGCGCGGCTGCACCCGGAGCTGCACTTCTCACTCGAACGAGGGCAGCGGGCGATCTACGCGCTCGTGGTCAGCGGACAGGAGGACCCGGCGTTGCGGCCTTACACCGACGCGTGGCGCCGCGCCGCCCCGGAGGAGGACGCGATCTGGGAGTACCACGACTCGGTGCCACCGGTGCCGGACCCCACCGAGGTGACGGTGAACCTCGGCGGCCACCGCATCACGCTGGGCGACTTCCGCGTCGCGGCACGGGTCGAGGACGGCGCGGTGGACGTCGAGCTGTACCACCCGGAGCTGGCGGAGCTGGACGAGGCGGCGCGCTCGGCGCTGACCTTCCTGCCGCTGGACGCCACGCTGGGCGAGCGCCTCGCGGGCGAACGGTTACGCAGAGTGGAGGCCGTCGACTCCGAGCCCGCCGGTTCGATGTCGCTGCTGGAGCTTCGTGACCTGGTCCGGGGGCTGGACGGGGCGAACTGAGATTTTTGTCGGTGGTGCCCACTAGGCTTACCGGCTGTGAGTGAAGTTCCAGCAGAAGCCCAGGACGTGACCGAGGTGCCCGCCGACGTGCGGGAGCGGCACGGCGCGCTCGCGGACGAGGTCCGCGGTCACCAGTTCCGGTACTACGTGCTGGACTCGCCCACGATCTCCGACGGCCAGTTCGACGAGCTGCTGCGGCGGCTGCAGGAGCTGGAGGAGCAGTACCCGGGCCTGGCCACGCCCGACTCGCCGACGCAGAACGTGGGCGGCACGTTCTCCACCGAGTTCGCGGCGTACGACCACCTCGAACGCATGCTCAGCCTCGACAACGTGTTCGACCGCGACGAGATGTGCGCGTGGATGGAGCGCGTGGAGCGCGAGGTCGGCTCCACGCAGTACCTGGCCGAGCTGAAGATCGACGGGCTGGCCATCAACCTGCTGTACGAGCGGGGCAGGCTCACGCGCGCGCTCACCCGGGGGGACGGGCGCACGGGCGAGGACGTCACGCTGAACGTCCGCACGCTCGACCAGGTGCCGGACGAGCTGACGGGCACCGACGAGTTCCCGGTGCCCGCGGTCGTCGAGGTGCGCGGCGAGGTGTTCTTCCGGGTCGAGGACTTCCTGGAGCTCAACGCGAAGCTCGTCGAGGCGGGCAAGCCGCCGTTCGCCAACCCGCGCAACACGGCGGCGGGTTCGTTGCGGCAGAAGGATCCCCGCGTCACGCGCAGCCGCAGGCTCCGGCTCATCTGCCACGGGCTGGGCAAGCGGGAGGGCTTCGAGCCGCGGCGGCAGTCGGAGGCGTACGACGCGCTGACGGCGTGGGGCCTGCCGGTTTCCCCGCACACCAAGGTGTTCACCAGCTCGAAGGAGGTGCTCGACCACATCGACTACTGGGGTGAGCACCGGCACGACGCCGAGCACGAGATCGACGGCATCGTGATCAAGGTCGACCAGGTGTCGCTGCAGCGGCGGCTGGGCACCACGTCGCGCGCGCCGCGGTGGGCCATCGCGTACAAGTACCCGCCGGAGGAGGCGATCACGAAGCTGCTGGACATCCAGGTCAACGTGGGCCGCACCGGGCGCGTCACGCCGTTCGCGGTGATGGAGCCGGTGAAGGTGGCCGGGTCCACGGTCGGGATGGCCACGCTGCACAACGCCTCGGAGGTCAAGCGCAAGGGCGTCCTGATCGGTGACCGGGTGGTGATCCGCAAGGCGGGTGACGTGATCCCGGAGGTGCTCGGCCCGGTCGCCGACGCCCGCACGGGTGACGAGCGGGAGTTCGTCATGCCCACGCGCTGCCCGGAGTGCGGCACGCCGCTGGCGCACCAGAAGGAGGGTGACGTCGACATCCGCTGCCCGAACGCGCGGTCGTGCCCGGCGCAGCTGCGGGAGCGGTTGTTCCACCTGGCGGGGCGGGGTGCGTTCGACATCGAGGTGCTGGGCTACGAGGCGGCCACGGCGCTGCTGGAGTCCGGGGTGGTGGTCGACGAGGGCGACATCTTCGACCTCGACGAGGAGAAGCTGGAGCAGGTGGAGCTGTTCCGCACCAAGGCGGGCGGGTTGTCGGCCAACGCGCGGAAGCTGCTGGCCAACCTGGACACGGCGAAGGACCGTCCACTGTGGAAGGTGCTGGTGGCGTTGTCGATCCGGCACGTGGGCCCCACGGCGGCGCAGGCGCTGGCGCGGGAGTTCGGTTCGCTGGAGGCCATCGAGGAGGCGACGGAGGAGCAGCTGGCCGATGTCGACGGCGTGGGCCCCACCATCGCGGCGGCGGTGAAGGAGTGGTTCGCGGTCGACTGGCACCGCGAGGTGGTGGAGAAGTGGCGCCGCGCCGGGGTGCGGATGGCGGAGGAGCGGGACGAGTCGATCCCGCGGAACCTGGAGGGTCTGTCCATTGTGGTGACGGGCTCGCTGACGCGGTTCTCCCGGGACGAGGCCAAGGAGTCGATCATGTCGCGCGGCGGCAAGGCGGCGGGCTCGGTGTCGAAGAAGACGGCCTTCGTGGTGGTCGGCGACGCCCCCGGCTCGAAGTACGACAAGGCGGTGCAGCTGAAGGTCCCGGTCCTCGACGAGGACGGTTTCGAGGTGCTGCTCACGCAGGGCCCGGAAGCCGCGGCGGAGGTGGCCTTACCGGCAGGAGAGGAAGAAGCCGAGGCTGGTGAGTGAGGCATGGGTGAGTGAGATCGTCGTCCGCCCGGTGCGGCCGGAGGAACACGAAGCGGTCGGTGCGATGACGGTAGCCGCGTACCAGGCCGACGGTCTGCTGGTCGCGGATCCGGAGTACGTGCACGAACTGGCCGACGCCGCCCGCCGCGCCGAGCAGGGCGAACTACTGGTGGCGGTGAGCGACGAGGGCGAGTTGCTGGGTTCGGTCACGATCGTCCGCCCGGGCACCCCGTACTCCGAGATCTCCAGGGAGGGTGAGCTGGAGTTCCGGATGCTGTCCACCGCGCCGACGGCCCGAGGCCGCGGCGTCGGCGAGGCTTTGACCCGCGCGGTGCTGAACCGGGCGAGGGAGCTGGGTGCCTGCCGAGTGGTGCTGTCCAGCCTGGAAAGCATGACGACGGCCCACCGCCTGTACGACCGCCTGGGCTTCGAGCGCCTCCCCGAACGCGACTGGCAACCGGTCCCGAACGTCTGGCTGAGGGCCTACGCGGCAGAGCTCTGAACGACTGGAACGTAAGGCTCCCGTGCCGTCGAACCGTCCGCTGCACAAGACGGCGCATTGTTACTTGCTGCTCCGCGAGTCGCCCTCGCCCCCAGGCGCTCCAATGCCTGACACATCCCGCGCAGCCGTGCGCCGAGCGGTTCGACGGCGCCGCCCCGGCCTCGCCTGCTATTCCGCCGTCCCCAAGGCTCCGATGACCGACGTTGTCCTCGCGCACGATCCGCTCCGCCCGGTCGAGCGCCTCCCGCCCGCGCAGCCGTGCGCCGTCGCGGGGTTTTCGGCGGGATGGCCCGCAACATCACGGGCGCGGTCGCGAGGCGGTGAGCCAGCCATCGAGTGCTCTCGGTGCGCGTCGCCGATCACGCCGGTTAGGCCCGCGCGCCAGCACCGCGGCCTCGATCCCGTCAGGACGCCTCAGCCGTCGAGTACGACGGCGACAATGCCCGCGAAGTGGGCCAGCCGCGCGACCTCCGCGGCGCGGAACATCGGGCCGCCCGGTCGTCCGACCAGCAGCGCCCTGCCCGGTTTGCCCAGCGGGGTCGCCGCCAGCTCGGTGCCCAGCTCCTGCCAGGTCTCCGGCACCCAGTCGTCCTCGCCGTCGAGCACAGTGGCGCGCTCCAGCGGCAGCCACGGCAGGTGCGTGATCGGCACCTCGGGCGCCGCGCTGGACGACGCCAGCCGCTGCACGCCCTCCTCGGATCCGGTCACCACGATCGACCAGCCGGCGCGGATGATCCGCGGCACGCCCTCGACCAGGGTCTCCAGGCCCGACGCGGGCTGGGCCGCGATCTCCTCCACCAGCTCCAGCTCGCGGTGGGTGTCGAGCACGCCCGCGTAGGGGCGGACCGCATCGACCTCCACGCCGGGGATGCTCTCGGCGGCGGTGATGAGCGCGTCCGGCAGGCGGCCGGACGGCAGCTCGATGACCAGGTCGTCGATGGCGATGCCGCCGGTGCGCTCCACCACGTCCACGCTGAGGATGTCCGCCCCGATGGTGCCCAGCGCCGTGGCGACCGCCCCCAGGGTCCCGGGCGAGTCCGGGAGCTGCACCCGGATCAGGAAGGACAACGCGAACCCCTTTCGGGACTGGCGCCCCCGCCTTGCCCGGAAGCGCACACCGGCCGCTGATTGTGACAGACCCAGTGTCCTCCCGGGAGTTGCTGTCCGCGTACCGAGACCGTTCCGCATGCGAGCTGGCACAACCCAGTCGAAGCGCCCGGGGCGGCCGCCATAGACTTGCGGGTGCCGAAACCCCTACCCAGCACACTCCGGGAGTAGCCCGCGTGCCCAATATTTCCCGTGCCGAGGTCGCGCATCTCGCCAAGCTCGCACACCTGGCGGTCACCGACGACGAGCTCGACGTCTTCGCAGGTCAGCTCGACCAGATCCTGGACTCGGTCGCCAAGGTGCAGGAGGTCGCGGGTGGCGACATCCCGCCCACCTCGCACGCCGTGCCGCTGACCAACGTCTTCCGCGACGACGTCGTGCGCCCCGGGCTGACGCAGCAGCAGGCGCTGCAGGGCGCGCCGGCCGCCGAAGAGGGCCGCTTCCGGGTGCCGCGGATCCTGGGGGAGGAACAGTGACCGATCTGACAAAGTTCACCGCCGCCGAGCTGGCCGAGAAGATCGCCGCCCGCGAGGTCTCGTCCGTCGAGGTGACGCAGGCGCACCTGGACCGCATCGGCCAGGTCGACGACTTCGTGCACGCGTTCCTGCACGTCGACGCCGAGGGCGCGCTCGCCGCCGCGAAGGCCGTCGACGAGGCGCCGGAGCGGGCGTCCGCGCTCGCCGGCGTGCCGCTCGCGCTCAAGGACGTGCTCACCACCAAGGACATGCCCACCACCGTCGGGTCGAAGACCCTGGAGGGCTGGATCCCGCCGTACGACGCCACCGTCACGCGGCGGCTGCGCGAGGCCGGCGTGCCGATCCTCGGCAAGACCAACATGGACGAGTTCGCGATGGGCTCGTCCACCGAGAACTCCGCGTACGGCCCCACCCACAACCCGTGGGACCACGCGCGCATCCCCGGTGGCTCGGGCGGTGGCTCGGCGGCTTCGCTGGCCGCGTTCGAGGCGCCGCTCGCGATCGGCACCGACACCGGTGGCTCGATCCGCCAGCCCGGCGCCGTCACCGGCACGGTCGGCGTGAAGCCCACGTACGGCGGGGTCTCCCGCTACGGGCTGGTCGCCTTCTCGTCCTCGCTCGACCAGGCCGGCCCGTGCGCCCGCACGGTGCTGGACGCGGCGCTGCTGCACGAGGTCATCGCCGGGTACGACCCGCTCGACTCCACCTCGATCGACGCGCCGGTGCCGCCGGTGGTGGCCGCCGCCCGCGAGGGCCTGCACGGCGACCTCAAGGGCGTCAAGGTCGGCGTGGTGCGGGAGTTCAGCGGCGACGGCTACCAGGCCGGGGTGCAGCGCTCCTTCGAGGCCGCCGTCGACCAGCTGCGCGCGCTCGGCGCGGAGGTCGTCGAGGTCTCCTGCCCGCACTTCGTGTACGCGCTGCCCGCGTACTACCTGATCGCGCCGAGCGAGTGCTCGTCGAACCTCGCCCGGTTCGACGCGATGCGCTACGGCCTGCGCGTCGCCGACGACGGCACGCACAGCGCCGAAGAGGTCATGTCGCTCACCCGCGAGGCCGGGTTCGGCCCCGAGGTCAAGCGCCGCATCATGCTCGGCACGTACGCGCTGTCCTCGGGCTACTACGACGCCTACTACGGCTCGGCCCAGAAGGTGCGCACGCTCATCACGCGCGACTTCGACGCCGCGTTCGAGCGGGTCGACGTGCTGGTCTCGCCGACGACGCCCACCACGGCGTTCAAGATCGGGGAGCGGGTCGACGACCCGATGGCCATGTACCTCGCCGACCTGTGCACGATTCCCGCCAACCTCGCGGGCAACGCCGCGATGAGCGTCCCCAGTGGACTGTCCGATGAGGACGGACTGCCGGTGGGCCTGCAGATCATGGCGCCCGCGCTCGCCGACGACCGGTTGTACCGGGTCGGCGCGGCCTACGAGGTCGCGCGCGGCGATTTCCTCGACCGGCTTCCGGAGCTGAAGGGGGTTTCGGCGTGACTGCTGTCGCCGACCTGATGGACTACGCCGAGGTCGTGGAGCGCTACGACCCGGTGCTGGGGCTCGAGGTGCACGTCGAGCTCAACACCAACACGAAGATGTTCTGCGGCTGCGCCAACGAGTTCGGCGGCGAGCCCAACACCCACGTCTGCCCGACGTGCCTCGGCCTGCCCGGCGCGCTGCCCGTGCTCAACGGCAAGGGCGTCGAGTCGGCCATCCGGATCGGCCTCGCGCTCAACTGCGAGATCGCGGAGTGGTGCCGGTTCGCGCGGAAGAACTACTTCTACCCGGACATGCCGAAGAACTTCCAGACGTCGCAGTACGACGAGCCGATCGCGTTCAACGGCTACCTCGACGTGACCCTCGACGACGGCGAGGTCGTGCGCGTCGAGATCGAGCGCGCGCACATGGAGGAGGACACCGGCAAGTCGCTGCACGTCGGTGGCGCGACCGGTCGGATCCACGGCGCGGACTACTCGCTGCTGGACTACAACCGCGCCGGTGTGCCGCTGATCGAGATCGTCACTAAGCCGATCACCGGCACGGGTTCGCGTGCCCCGGAGGTGGCGCGGGCGTACGTCAGCACGCTGCGGGACCTGCTGCGCGCGCTGGACGTGTCGGACGTGCGGATGGACCAGGGCTCGCTGCGGTGCGACGCGAACGTGTCGCTCATGCCTCGCGGTGCCACGGAATTCGGCACGCGGACGGAGACGAAGAACGTCAACTCGCTGCGCAGCGTCGAGCGCGCGGTGCGGTACGAGATGACGCGCCAGGCGGCGGTGCTCGCCGACGGCGGCAAGATCAAGCAGGAGACGCGGCACTTCCAGGAGGCCGACGGCACCACGTCGTCCGGGCGCACCAAGGAGACCGCGGAGGACTACCGGTACTTCCCGGAGCCCGACCTGGTGCCGATCGCGCCGTCGCGCGAATGGGTGGAGCAGCTGCGCGCGACGCTGCCGGAGTTGCCGTCCGAGCGGCGCAAGCGGATCCAGGCCGAGTGGTCGCTGTCCGACGAGGCGCTGCGTGACCTGCTGAACGTCGGTGCGGTCGACCTCGTCGCGGCGACCGTCGAGGCCGGTGCGTCGCCGAACGAGGCGCGTGGTTGGTGGGTCAGCACGCTGGCGCAGGAGGCGAACAGCCGCGGGGTCGAGCTGGCCGACCTGCCGATCACGCCGAAGCAGGTGGCCGAGGTCATCGCGCTGGTGTCGTCCGGTGAGCTGACGAACAAGCTGGCCAAGGAGGTCGTCCAGGGCGTGCTCGCCGGCGAGGGTGAGCCGCGTGAGGTCGTGGAGAAGCGGGGCCTGAAGGTCGTCTCGGACGACTCGGCCCTGCTGGCGGCGGTCGACGAGGCACTGGCGGCGCAGCCGGACATCGCGGACAAGATCCGGGGCGGCAAGGTCCAGGCGGCGGGCGCGATCGTCGGCGCGGTCATGAAGGCGACGAAGGGCCAGGCCGACGCCAAACGCGTGCGAGAGCTGATCATCGAGCGGGTCGGCGCCTGACGGTGGCTCGCGGTACGAAGCCCGGCGGAGCCTCACGCGGCGTTTTCCGGCGCCGCGGCGAGGCTCCGGCGGGTGGCGGGGCTTCGGGCGGTGCGTCCGGGCGTCGTGGCGAGGCTTCGGCGGGTGACGGCGGGGCTTCGCGGAGTGCGTCCGGGCGCCGCGGCGAGGCTTCGGCGGGTGGTGGCGGGGCTTCGCGCGGTGCGTCCGGGCGTCTTGGCGGGGTTTCGGGCGCTGCATCCGGGCGCCGCGGCGAGGTTTCGGCGAGTTTTGCGTTCTCCCGGGTGTCGTGGCGGGAGTGGGTGGCGCTCGCGGCGGGACTCGTCGCGATCGGTGCGCTGTTCCTGCCGTGGACGAACCTGTCCGCGACGCAGCAGGACGTCGAGGACGCGCTGAACGACCTGCCGTCGGGCGAGGTCGCGCGGAACGCCTTCACCACCGGGTTCCTCGCGTGGTCCGGCCCGGTGCTGCTCGCACTGGCCGGGGTGGTCGTCGTGGTGCTGGGGCAGCGGCCGAAGGTGCGGATCAGCGGGCTGCCGCACCTGTGGCTGATCGGCGCGGCGGTGGCGCTGGTGCTGATGGTGCTGGCGTGGCTGGGCATCGGCTGGCAGTTCGACGAGGACGCCAGGGAACTGCTGGAGGCCGGTGGCGTCGGATTCTACGGCGGCGTGGGGCGGTACCTGGGGATGGTCTGCGGGGTTGTGTCGGTGGTCGCGGCGGGGTTGGACGTGCGGGCCTTGCGGCGGAGGTAGCCGCTTTGAACACACCCGACTTGCCCACCGGCTAGGCATCTCTTGATCTTTGGAGCCGCGCTGGCGCGCGTGAAAAGACGCGCTGCGCGCGTGGGTGGTGGTTGCGTCGGGTGGGGACTTGACCGGGCGTGGCCGCCCTCGTGGGGTGGCCCTCTCCGCCCCGATCGCCGATCGTTTAACGGTTGACTCGCCGCGTCAAGGGCGCCTCAGTGGTGGGGTGTTGGTGCCGTCGTGTGGCGGTTAGGGTCTGGTCCTCGGTTGCGTGGTGACTCTCAAGGGCGCTGTCACCTGCGTGTTGGTGGTTGGCTTGGCGAAGAATTGTCCAGCGTGGCCGGGGTCCCGGGCCGGCTGGGCGTGACTTGATAGAAGCGTGGACGAGACGCCATCCATCAACTCGACTGAGGTGTGTCCGTCCAGCCTGGCCCGGGGTGCATGCCTGCCCTGGAGTGGAAGGACACGCGAGAACCATGGTGGTCATTGGGATTGATCCGCACAAGCACACCCATACCGCGGTCGCGGTGGACGAGGTGGGTCGCAAGCTCGGTCAGGTGACGGTGGCGGCTGACGAGGCCGGGGTGTTGCGGTTGTGGGTGTGGGCCGGGCGGTTCGGGCAGCGGCGGTGGGCGGTGGAAGACGGGCGTGCGGTGGCGGGTCGTCTGGTGCGCACGCTGATCGGGATGGGGTCGGCGGTGGTGTGGGTACCGCCCAAGCTGATGGTCGCGTGCCGGGCCAGTGCCCGCACCCGGGGCAAGTCCGACCCGATCGACGCGCTCGCGATCGCCCGGGCCGCGCTGCGTGAACCGCGTTTGCCTGCGGCGAGGTTGGATCAGGTCGCGTTGGACCTGCGGTTGCTGATCGACCGGCGGGAGACGGTGGTGGCGGCCCGCACCGCCGCGATCTGCCGGCTGCGCTGGCACCTGCATGACCTGGCACCCGGGCTGGACGAGGGGACGCGGACACTGACCGGGCGCCGCCGCCAGCACGCCCTCACCGGGATGGTTGCGGCCCTGCCCGCCAGTGTCCGCCGCGACATCGCCTTGGACCTGCTGGCCGACATCACCCGGCTGACCGAGCAGATCCTGATACTCGAGCGACGCCTGAGCGAGCTGGTCACCCCGATCGCACCCACCCTGATGGCGATCGTGGGAATCAACGTCCTCGCCGCGGCCAAACTGATCGGGGAAGTCGCCGACATCACCCGTTTCCGCAGCCCCGCCGCGTTCGCCATGCACACCGGCACCGCACCCATCCCGGTCTGGTCCTCCAACACACCCCAATACCGGCTCAACCGCGGCGGGAACCGGCAACTCAACACCTGCCTGCACCGCATCGCCCTCATCCAGCTCATCCACCACCCACCCGCCCAGCAATTCCGAGACCGCTGGACCCAGCAACACCCCCACGCCACCAAAAAAGCCGCCATCCGCGCCCTCAAACGCCACCTCACCAACGTCATCTACCACGCACTACAAACCGACCACCACCACTTGACATAGAAGCTTCTTCGGCGTCGCTTCGCGATCGCTGCGCGACCCTTGACACGGCGAGCCAACCGCTAATGACGGCTTTGTATCGGGGACGGGGGAGGACCGGGCGGAGGGATTGCCCGGTTCCGTTTTCGTTGCGGGGTGGCGGGTTTGTTCGTGGAGTGCTCACCTTCGGCCTCGCTCATAGCCCCTAACCTCGCGCCTCCGCCTCCCTTGCCGCCTGCTCCAGCCGGTCCCGATAGCCCTCCCACCACTGACGGTCGCCTTCTGGGAGGTTGTCGCGGTCTGGCCTCAAACCCGCTGCGCCGTCGATCAACTCGCGCACTATGTCGGCGTGGCCGGCGTGTCTGTGGGTCTCCGTCGCCACGTGGACCAGGAGCCGGTGCAGGCTCGGCTCCCTGCGCTCCGGCGGCCACCACGGGACCAGGCCCTTCGCGTCCAACGCCAACATCTCAATGGTCTCGTCGGCGTGTGTCCACACGCGCCGGTACAAGTCGATCAGTTCTGAGCGGGACTCGTCCGGCCTTGCCCACATGTCGGAGTTCGGTTCGGCGTCCTCGGCCATCCAGGGGATGGGCTCACCGAACGGGCGCCCGAAGACGTCTCCGAAGTATCCCGCCTCGACGCCCGCCAGGTGCTTCACCAAACCCAGCAGGTTGGTGCCCGTGGGCGTCATCGGGCGGCGCGCGTCGTACTCGGACAGGCCGTCCAGCTTCCACAACACGGCGTCACGCCCGGACTGCAGGTAGCCGCGCAGTTCGGCCTTCGCATCAGACATACCGAAATGCTCCCACCCACCACCGACAAAAACTCAGTCCTTGCCGCTGCCGCCGCTGGGATTCGGCTGCAACTGGATGATCACGACCCGATCGTCGCTGGACACCGGCCGGCCGCCGTCCTTGTTGACCGTGCCCACGAACGCGTACTGGGTGCTCAGCGGGTCCATTCCGCCGTAGCGCCCGTACCCGCTCCCGTCCGTCCCGTCCATGATCGCCTTCGGCTGGCCGCCCACCGAACCGTCCAGTGTGATCGGCACCTGCTGGACGTTGCCCGCCACCGAGGTGCCGATCATCAGCGACTCACCGGCGTCCGCGCAGCCCGCCAGGCCCGGCTTGTCCGGCCACGTCCACGCCGGAGCCGCCAGCGAAGTACCCGCCGTCACCCGATAGACGACGTCCGCCGCGTCGCCGTGGTCGGTCACCCACAGCCTGCTGCCGTCCGCCGCCTTGCACAGGCCGCCGGGGGAGCGCAGCCCGCTCGCGTACACCCGCGAGCCCGGCGTGGGATTGCCCGGCGCCGCGTTGCCGGACGTGTCGATGCGCAGGATCTTGCCCGCCAGCGAACCGGGATCCGCCGCCGCGGACGGGTTGCCCGCGTCACCCGTCGCGACGAGCAGCGCGCCCTTGCCGTCCGTGGTCAGGGCGCCGCGGTTGCCGGTCGCGCCCTTCGGGATGCCCGTCAGGATGGGCTTCGCCTGCTGGCCCTTCGTGAACCGGACCACCCGGTTGTCCGTCGCCGTCGTGATGTACGCGAAGACGAGCTGGTCCTCGGAGTACGTCGGCGACAGCGCGAGACCCGTCAGCCCGCCGTCCCCGGCCGCGACCACGTCCAGCTTGATCAGCTCGGCCGCCGGCGCGCCACTCGCGACCTGCAGCACCCGGCCGCTCTTGCGCTCCCCGGCCAGCGCGGCGGGCGCGGAGTCGGTACCGGGCAGGGCCGCGACCGCGGACACCGTGTCCAGGCACGTCGCGATCACGGCCTTGTCGAAGTCGGTGCAGCCCTGCGGCGGCGGGACCGACGTGCGCGGCGCGCTCGGCTGCGTGGTGCCGTCGCTCCCGGAACTGCCGTCCATCTCCGGCAGTTGCGGCTGCGGCCCGGCCGGCGCGCTCAGCTCCGGGGCCGGTTCGAACGTCTGGCCCGCGGCGCGGTCGTCGAAGCTCGCACAGCCCGCGAGCACGACGCCGCAGGCCGCGACCAGCCACGGAGCCCGTCCCCACCGAATGCGCATAGACCTCAAGCCTAGGTGGATCTCCGTGAGCCACCGGTAAGCGGCCCGGTGAGTTCGGGTGCCGGGGCGGAAAACGAGCACGGAAAGTATTCACTCGATCGGGGGTAGTGCTCTACTCTGCGCGGCGTGACGAGCTCCAAGGATGACTACGGCCGCCGGAACTACTTCGAGGACTCCGGCTACTTCGAGGCCGCGGACGACGACACGAAGTTGTCCGAGCCCGAGGACCGCCTCGGTGCCGAGGACGGCCGGTCGCCCCAGTGGCACAGCGGGCTGAGCTTCGGGCTGCTGATCCTGCGGCTGGTGCTGGGCGGCACGCTGGGCGTCCACGGCCTGCAGAAGGTGTTCGGCCTGTTCGACGGGCCCGGGATCGGTGACTTCTCGCAGATCCTGGGTGACCAGGGGTACACGAGCCAGACGACGCTGCTGTCGTGGCTGGGCGGGGTCACGGAGATCGCCGGCGGCGCGCTGCTGGTGCTGGGCCTGTTCACGCCGGCCGCGGCGGCCGCGCTGCTCGCCGTGACGGCGAACGCCGTGTACCTCAAGCACCGCGCGGGCTTCTTCCTCGGCGACGGCAACGGGTTCGAGTACCACCTGGTACTCGCCGGGCTGGCGCTCGCGCTGCTGTTCACCGGGCCCGGCGGGATCTCGGTGGACACGAACACGCCGTGGCGCCGCAGGCCGTTGCCGTTCGGGATCGTCGGGCTGGTGCTCGCCGCCGGGGCCGTCGTCGCGGTGACGCTGCTGTTCCGGCGTTAACGGGCGAGCGTCGGCGCGCTCCGCACCCAGCGCGGCTCGTCGAGGGCGCCCAGGATGAACCGCGCGAGGTCGGCGCGGGGAATCTCCCGCCCACCCGCGGGCGTGGCACCGTCCCCGACGCGGTAGTCGCCGGTGGGCTCGTCGTCGGTGATCCGGGCCGGGCGGACGGACGTCCAGTCCAGCGTGCTTTCCCGCAGGATCGACTCCATCTCCCGCATGTCGCCGTACAGCTCGTTCAGCAGGGTGCGCGCGACCACGCGGTACCACAGCGCGAACGCCGGGTCGTCGTGCCGGACACCGGCGGACGACAGCACGACCAGGCGGGACACCCCGGCTTCCGGCAGTGCGGCGGTGAAGGTCCGCGCCGCCCCGGAGTACAGCCCGGCCGCCTTGCGCCCGGCCGGGCCGATCGCCGACACGACCGCGTCGTGCCCCTTCGCCGCCGCGCGAACGCTCTCCACGTCGAGGACATCGGCCCGCACCACCTCGCACGGCAGGTCCCGGGGCCGCCGCACCGCCGCGGTCACCTCGTGCCCGGCGCGAAGCGCTTCCTCGACGACGACCTGTCCCGTGCGCCCCGCGGCGCCGAAGACCAGAATCCGGCTCATCCCGCCACTGTAGACAAAAAAGCTCCCCGCCCTTCCGGGGAAGAGCGGGGAGCTTTCGTGCGGGAAACGTCAGCGGTTCACGTCGCGCACCGCGCCGGTGTCGGCGGAGGTCGCCATGCGGGCGTAGGCACGCAGGGCCGCCGTGACCGGGCGCTGCCTGTCCTTCGGCTGCCACGGGCGCTCGCTCGCGTCCATCTTCGCGCGGCGCTCGGCCAGCACCTCGTCGTCCACGAGCAGCTCCAGCTTCCGCTCGTGCACGTCGATCAGGATCTGGTCGCCGTTCTCCACCAAACCGATCACGCCGCCCGACGCGGCTTCCGGCGAGATGTGCCCCACCGAGATGCCCGACGAGCCACCGGAGAACCGGCCGTCGGTGATCAGCGCGCACTTCTTGCCGAGACCCGAGCCCTTGAGGAACGCCGTCGGGTGCAGCATCTCCTGCATCCCCGGGCCGCCCGCGGGACCCTCGTAGCGGATCACGAGCACCTCACCGGGCTGGATCTTCTTGCCCAGGATCGCCGAGACGGCTTCCTCCTGGCTCTCCAGCACGTGCGCGGGACCCTGGAACCGCCACAGCGACTCCTCGATGCCCGCGGCCTTGATCACCGCGCCGTTCTCGGCCAGGTTGCCGCGCAGGATCGCCAGCCCGCCGTCCTTCGTGTACGCGTGCGCGAGGTCCCGGATGCACCCGCCCTCGGCGTCGGTGTCCAAAGAGGACCACCGGTTCTCCGTCGAGAACGCCTCGGTGGTGCGGACTCCGCCCGGCGCGGCGTGGAACAGCTCGATCGCCTCCGGCGCGGGCGACTCGGCGCGGATGTCCCACTTCGACAGCCACTCGTCCAGCGAGGGTGAGTGGACCGCGGTGACATTCTCGTTCAGCAGCCCGCCGCGGTACAGCTCGCCGAGGATCGCGGGGATGCCACCGGCCCGGTGCACGTCCTCCATGTGGTAGTCGGAGTTCGGCGCCACCTTCGACAGGCACGGCACGCGACGGCCGATCGCGTCGATGTCCGCGATCGTGAAGTCGACTTCGCCCTCCTGCGCGGCGGCGAGGATGTGCAGCACGGTGTTGGTGGAGCCGCCCATGGCCATGTCGAGCGCCATCGCGTTCTCGAACGCGGCCTTGGTCGCGATGTTCCGCGGCAGCACGCTCTCGTCGTCCTGCTCGTACCAGCGTTTCGCCAGCTCGACGACGGTGCGCCCGGCGCCGGAGAACAGCGCGCGGCGCGCGGCGTGCGTGGCCAGCGTGGACCCGTTGCCCGGCAGGGACAGGCCCAGCGCCTCGGTGAGGCAGTTCATCGAGTTCGCGGTGAACATGCCCGAGCAGGAGCCGCACGTGGGGCACGCGGAGCGCTCCACAATGGACAGCCCGTCCTCGTCGACCTCCGGGCTGGCCGAGGCCGAGATCGCGGTGATCAGGTCGGTGGGCGCCTGCGCGACCCCGCCGACGACGACGGCCTTGCCGGCCTCCATCGGCCCGCCGGACACGAACACCGTCGGGATGTTGAGCCGCATCGCGGCGTTGAGCATGCCCGGCGTGATCTTGTCGCAGTTGGAGATGCACACCAGCGCGTCGGCCTGGTGCGCGTTCACCATGTACTCCACGGAGTCCGCGATGATCTCGCGCGAGGGCAGCGAGTAGAGCATGCCGCTGTGCCCCATCGCGATCCCGTCGTCCACCGCGATCGTGTGGAACTCGCGGGCCACGCCACCGGCCTCGGCCACGGCCTCGGCGACGATCTCGCCGAGGTTCTTGAGGTGTACGTGGCCCGGCACGAACTGGGTGTAGGAGTTGGCGATCGCCACGATCGGCTTACCGAAGTCGCTGTCGGTCATGCCGGTGGCCCGCCACAGGGAACGGGCGCCCGCGGCGTTGCGGCCGTGGGTGGTGGTTCGGGAGCGCAGAGCAGGCATGGCACCGAGGTTACGCCCGTCCGGATCACTCCCCGCACGCGGCGGCTCAAGGACGGCGAATTCCGGCGCAGTGGTGACCGGAATGTGGGAAACCGCAGATCACCAGCCCTTCTCCAGTGCCGGTAATCGGCGTAACCCGGCGCAACACGAGCCGATACGCAGCGGAAATACGGCCTTGGCAGCTTTCGCTCAACTCGAGCGAAGGGATCGGAAATGGGCCTCGCTGACAATCCGCAGATGGAGGACTACTCCCTGCGGTACACCCCGGCGGCGTTCCGCAAGTGGTCGCCCTGGATGGTGTTCCTCTCCTGCCTCGTGGGCATTTCCGCGATGGCGGGCTACGCGCTCGACGCCGCGTTCGTCGACGCCTTCGGCTTCGCGAACGCGCTCGTCGGCTTCCTCGTCGCGGCCGCGGTGACATTGCCGCTCACACTGGTGATCGCGTTCGCCATCGCCCGCAAGCACGTCGACATCGACCTGCTCACCCGCGGCTCCGGCTTCGGCTACCTCGGTTCGACGCTGACGTCGCTGGTGTACGCGACCTACACGCTGATCTTCCTGGCGTACGAGGGCGCGATCATGGCGCAGGCGGTCACCGCGCTGACGCGGCTGGACATCCACCTGTCCTACGTCGTGGTGTCCGCGGTGATGATCCCGCTGACGCTGTACGGGATGTCGTTCAGCGCGAAGTTCCAGGCGTGGACCTGGCCGATCTGGATCGCGCTGATCGGACTGGCGCTGGGCACCGCGGCGACGGCGCCGGACGCCGGGCACAACATGGTGCACCCGACGACCGTCTCGCCCACCGGCCTGGCCGGGCTCACCGTGCTCGCCGTGTTCACCATCGCCGCCGCGCAACTGTCACTCGCCACCCAGGTGGGGGAGCAGGGCGACTACCTGCGGCTGATGCCCGACCCGTCGACGGGGAACCGGCACCGCTGGCGGCTCGCGGTGATCATGGGCGGGCCCGGCTTCGCGCTGTTCGCCGTGGGCATCTTCTTCGCCTCGACGCTGCTGGTCGGTTACGCCTCGACGAAGGTCGACGCCGCGCACGTCGGGATCCCGGTGGACCTGTTCACCGCGGTGTACGAGCGGCTGACCGGCAACCACACGGTCGCGCTGGTCCTCGCCGGACTCCTGGTGCTGCTGTCCCAGGTCAAGATCAACATCATGAACACCTACTCGGGCTCGCTGTCGTGGTCGAACTTCTTCTCGCGGCTGCTGCACCGCCACCCCGGCCGTGCCGCGTGGGTGTTCCTGCAGGTCGGGCTGTCGCTGGTGCTCATGGAGATCGGCATCTTCGACCACATCGTCGAGGTGCTCGCCTGGTACTCCAACGTCGGCGTCGCCTGGATCGGCGCGATGGTGGCGGACCTGGTGATCAACAAGAAGTGGCTCGGGCTCGCGCCGCCGGACCTCGTGTTCCACCGGGCGCACCTCTACAACGTCAACCCGGTCGGCTTCGGCTCGATGATCGTCGCCGGCGCGGTCTCGATGGTCGCCTACTACGGGGCCTTCGGTGCCACGGCCGCCGCACTGTCGCCGTTCATCGCGTTGGCGGTGGCGATTGTCCTCCCGCCGATCATCGCATTGTCGACAAGAGGACGTTGGTACATCGCGCGGTTGTCCGAGCTGCCGGAGAACGACGGTGAGCTGCCGTGCTCGGTCTGCGGCGGCGACTACGACGTGATCGACATGGCCACCTGCCCGCACCACGGCGGCACGATCTGCTCGCTCTGCTGCTCCACCGAGGGTGCGTGCCACGACGCCTGCAAGCCCAACGCCTGGCGGCCGCCCAGTGGCGCCACGCCGCTCGGCATGCCGAAGTTCGCTCCCCCTCAGGAAGAAGCACCCGCACTGGAGGTCGCGTGATGCAGGCCATGATCGTCGTCGAGGTGATGCGGGACTGCGGTTTCGCCACCGCTGCCGAGTTCGCCGGAACGCCGGTGGCCGCATGATCACGTGTAACAGCGAGGTCATCCACCGGAGACCGCCGGGCAATGCCCGCTCCTTAGCGTCCCGGAGGATGAAACCCGTATCGCAGCAGCGGGTACACGACGTGCGCCGGCTGCGGGACATGTTGCGCGCGGCGGTCCAGGGCGGTCACTACCCGGACGGCCACCTGCCCAGCGAGGCCGAGCTGATGGCGTCGCACCAGGCGTCGCGCGCGACGGTCCGCCAGGCGCTCACGCTGTTGCGGGCCGAAGGGCTCATCGAGCGCACGCAGGGCATCGGCACGCACACGGCCGTCAAGCCGGTGAAGACGTCACTGCCGGAGGCACACGGGGTGATCAAGCCGTCGCGGGACAGCCTGCTGAACCAGCGGATGCGGCCCCGCGAGCTGGACCGCTCGGTCGTGCCCGCGCCGCCGACGGCAGCCGAGCGGCTCGGGGTCGCTCCCGGCACGCCGTGCCTGCGGCTGGAGTACGTGGCGCTGCACGACGAGGAACCGATCGCCGTGGCCACGAACTACGTGCTGTTCCCGGAAGCCGGGCAACTGCTGGGCACCCCGTTCGTCTCCGACTGGTACCGGTTGCTCGACGACGCCAGGGTCGAGCTGTCGGACTCCGAGTTCATCTTCGACTGCGAGCTGGCCGACGCACTGCTGGCGTCGGTGCTCGGGATCCGCGAGGGCGCGCCGCTGATCCTCATGGAGCAGCTGATCTACGCCCCCGACGGCCGCCCCTTCGACCTGGCCTTCATCCACACGCGCGGCGAGCGCTTCCGCTTCGTCTCCCGCGGCACCAAGGAGCTGTCATGACCGAGTTCCCCCAGACCCTCACCGACGCCGCGAAGGCGCTGCGCGACGGCACTGTCACCTCGGTGGCGCTGACCGAAGCCGCGATCGCCACGGCCGACGCGCACGACGACGCTCTCGGCACGTACCTCGCCCGCTTCGACGAGTACGCGCTGGAGCGCGCCGCAGCCGCGGACGCCGAGCTGGCGAGCGGCGTCGACCGTGGTCCGCTGCACGGAATTCCCTTTGGCGTCAAGGACATCCTGGCGATGGCCGAGGGTCCGACGACCGCGCAGAGCCTGGTCCTCGACCGCAGCTGGGGCGCGGACAAGGACGCGCCGGCGGTCGCGCGGGTGAAGGCCGCGGGCGCGGTGATCACCGGCAAGACCACGACGATGGAGTTCGCGTGCGGCATGCCCGACGCGACGAAGCCGTTCCCGGTCCCGCGCAACCCGTGGGACCCCGAGACCTGGCCCGGCGGCTCCAGCTCCGGCACCGGCAGCGGGGTCGCGGCGGGGATGTTCCTCGCCGGGCTGGGCACCGACACGGCGGGCAGCATCCGCATCCCGGCGGCGTTCTGCGGGGTGAGCGGGCTGATGCCCACGTTCGGCCGGGTGCCGAAGTCCGGGTGCGTCCCGCTCGGCTACAGCCTCGACCACATCGGCCCGCTGGCCCGCAGCGCGAAGGACTGCGCGGCGGTGCTCGAAGTGCTGGCGGGCCTGGACCCGAGCGACCCGGACTGCGTGGACGCGCCGTTCGCCGCGCCCGAGTTCACCGGCGACCTCACCGGGATGCGGATCGGCGTCGTGCGTGAGCACCACTTCCCGGCCGACAGCGATCCGGCGCTGGAAAGCACCTTCGATGCCGCGATCGCGGTGCTCGCCGAGCAGGGCGCGACGCTCGTGGAGGTCACGCTGCCGTACTGGCACGAGATGGTCACCGCGGACATGATCACGATGGGTTGCGAGGCGCTGGCCTACCACCGCACCGACCTCGCGAGCCGCTGGGAGGACTACTTCGTCGCCACCCGGGCGATGATGGCGGTCGGCGCGATGGTCTCCGGCGCGGACTACGTGCAGGCGCAACGGGTCCGGCGCGTGGCGCAGGACGCGATCGGGCGGCTGTTCGAGACCGTCGACGTGATCGTGTGCCCGACGACTTCGGTGGGGGCGCCGAAGTTCGGGGAGATCACGGGGCCGGGCGGGCAGACCGACGTCGACCGGCTGTTCTCGATGATCCACACGCCGTACTGGGACACCGTCGGCAACCCCGTGCTCGCCGTGCCGATGGGCTTCACCGCCGCCGGGCTGCCGCTTTCGCTGCAGCTGGCCGGTCCCGCGTTCGGCGAGGCCGCGATCCTGCGGGCCGGGGACGCCTTCCAGCAGAGCACCGACTGGCACCTGCGGGTGCCCCAGCCCGCCGTCCGCACCGCCGCCTGAGGAGAGACATGACCGAGGTACTGAAGAACCTGCTCGCCGCCGCCCGGCTGCCGGCCTCCGAAGCGGAGACCGCGGCTTACGTGACCGCCTACGAGGCGCACCGGACCGCCGTGGACGCGCTCTACGCCGTTCCGGCCGCGCGCTACGCCGACCCGGCGCTGCGTTTCCGCGCGGCCGGGCGGATCGAGGACTGGGCTACTCCGCCGACGAACCCGGCGATTCCGGAGGCTCCGGCTCCGCGGGCGTGACGATCTCCTCGACGAGGCCCGTCGGGTCCTTGAGCCTGCCGTTGGACACCAGCGCCAGCACCGGCAGGTGGCGCGTGCGCACCGACGGCAGCGGGATCTTGCTGTCGTCGGCGAGCACCGCGCTCACCTTGGCCTTCTTGGAGATCGACAGCCCTTTCAGCGCGTCCCAGGGCAGCTCGCGGTGCCCGAACATCGTCCACACCGCGAGCCCCTGCGGCGTGGCGACCGTCCTGGTGCGCACGACGTACACGATCAGCGCCAGCGGAACGACGTACAGCGCCCACAATCCGGGAACGTCCGCGAACGCCGTGGGCGCCAGGCACACCATCAGGCCGAAGATCGCGAGCAGTGCGATCAGCGGGACGCGGAACGTCGCCTTCCGGCGCTTGACCGGCTGCGGCGGGTCGGCTGTTTCGGGCACCCCGAAATGGTGCACCGCCCGGGAAGGGCTTCGGAAGGCAGGGCCTCCAACGGTAGGAGTGCCCAGTATCCGGGATCACGATCTCGCAGAGTTGACACTTCTCGCAACGACCCGTTAACGTCGGAGGCGTGATCCCGCAGACCGGTCTTGTACTTTCCAAGCGCGTCGACGCTTAGGAACCACCCGCTGCGTCGACGCGCGACCCTCGTACGACCTCCCTGGTCGGCGGGGGTTTTTTGTTGCCCAGCCGCCAGTACCCGAACGAGTGACGACACCACGAGACCCACGAGGCAGAACTGATGACTAGCGCCACCTCGCGACCGGAAGCGAAAGCCGGCCCCGCCCCGGCCTCGCCCGCCCAGCTCGGGGCCCGCCCCAAGCCCACCCCGCCCGCCGGCACCCCGGTACGGGTCACGGGTGCGCAGTCGCTCGTCCGCTCGCTCGAGGCCGTGGGCGCGGAGGTCGTGTTCGGCATTCCCGGTGGCACCATCCTGCCCGCCTACGACCCGCTGCTGGACTCCACGAAGGTGCGGCACGTCCTCGTCCGGCACGAGCAGGGCGCGGGCCACGCGGCGACGGGCTACGCGCAGGCCACCGGCAAGGTCGGCGTCTGCATGGCCACCTCCGGCCCCGGCGCCACCAACCTGGTCACCCCGCTGGCCGACGCGAACATGGACTCCGTGCCGGTCGTCGCGATCACCGGGCAGCAGACCCGCCAGCTGATCGGCACCGACGCCTTCCAGGAAGCCGACATCTGCGGCATCACGATGCCGATCACCAAGCACAACTTCCTCGTCAAGGACCCGGCGGACATCCCGCGGACCATCGCCGAGGCGTTCCACCTGGCCTCCACCGGCCGCCCCGGCCCGGTGCTCGTCGACATCCCGAAGGACGTGCTGCAGGAGCAGACGTCGTTCTCGTGGCCGCCGGAGATGCGCCTGCCCGGCTACCGGCCGACGCTGCGCCCGCACGGCAAGCAGGTCCGCGAGGCCGCGCGGCTCATCGCGCAGGCCCGCCGCCCGGTGCTCTACGTCGGCGGCGGCGTGATCAAGGCCGCCGCCTCGGCCCAGCTCAAGCAGCTCGCCGAGCAGACCGGCATCCCCGTCGTCACCACGCTGATGGCGCGCGGCGCGTTCCCCGACTCGCACCCGCAGCACCTGGGCATGCCCGGTATGCACGGCTCGGTCGCGGCGGTCGCGGCGATGCAGCGCGCGGACCTGCTGGTGGCGCTGGGCGCCCGGTTCGACGACCGGGTCACCGGCAGGCTCGACTCGTTCGCGCCGGACGCCACCGTGGTGCACGCCGACATCGACCCGGCCGAGATCTCCAAGAACCGCAAGGCGGACGTGCCGATCGTCGGGGACTGCGCGGAGATCATCACGGAGCTGATCGACGCGGTGAAGGCCGAGACCGACCGCACCGGCGAGCCGGACCTGGCCCCGTGGTGGACGCAGATCGACGCGTGGCGCGACACGTTCCCGGCGGGCTACGAGTGGCCCGCCGACGGCACGCTCTCGCCGCAGTACGTGATCGAGCGCATCGGCGCGATCGTCGGCCCGGACGCGGTGTACGCGGCGGGCGTCGGCCAGCACCAGATGTGGGCCGCGCAGTTCGTCAAGTACGAGAACCCGCGCACGTGGATCAACTCCGGCGGCCTCGGCACGATGGGCTTCGCCGTCCCGGCCGCGATGGGCGCCAAGTTCGGCGTGCCGGACAAGCAGGTCTGGGCGATCGACGGCGACGGCTGCTTCCAGATGACCAACCAGGAACTGGCCACCTGCGCCATCGAGGGCGCGCCCATCAAGGTCGCCGTGATCAACAACGGCAACCTCGGCATGGTCCGCCAGTGGCAGAACCTGTTCTACGCCGAGCGGTACTCCAACACCGACCTCGGTACGCACAAGCACCGCATCCCCGACTTCACGCTGCTGGCCGAGGCGCTCGGCTGCGCCGGCCTCCGCTGCGAGACGAAGGAGGAGGTCGACCAGGTCATCCGCCGCGCGATGGAGATCAACGACCGCCCCGTCGTGATCGACTTCGTGGTCGGGAAGGATGCACAGGTGTGGCCGATGGTCGGCCCGGGCGCCGGCAACGACGAGGTCATGGCGGCGCGGGGCATCAGGCCGCTGTTCGACGACGACGAGGTGAGTGACGAGGTGACGCCGAAGTGAGCACTCATACGCTCAGCGTGCTGGTGGAGAATGTGCCCGGTGCGCTCGCCAGGGTGGCCGGGCTGTTCTCGCGCCGGGGCTTCAACATCGAGTCCCTCGCCGTCGGACCCACGGAGAACCCCGAGGTGTCCCGCATGACGATCGTGGTCGCTGTTGAGGAGCTACCGCTCGAACAGGTGACCAAGCAGCTCAACAAGCTCGTGAACGTCATCAAGATCGTCGAGCTCGAACCCGCCGCGTCCGTGCAGCGCGAACTGCTGCTGGTCAAGGTCAGGGCCGACGCCACCGTCCGCAGCCAGGTGCTGGAGACCGTGCAGCTGTTCCGCGCCAAGGTCGTCGACGTCTCACCCGAGGCGCTGACCATCGAGGCGACGGGCACCGGGGACAAACTGGGTGCCCTCCTGCGCATGCTCGAGCCCTACGGCGTCCGGGAGATCGTGCAGTCCGGCATGGTCGCCGTGGGACGGGGCGCCCGGTCGATCACGGCAACTTCGCCTCGCTGAACAACCGAAAGGAAAGTAGTTCCCCTCATGTCAGTCGAAATCTTCTACGACGACGACGCCGATCTGAGCATCATCCAGGGTCGCAAGGTCGCCGTGATCGGGTACGGCAGCCAGGGCCACGCGCACGCGCTGAGCCTGCGCGACTCCGGGGTCGATGTGCGCATCGGTCTGCCGGAGGGGTCGAAGTCGCGCGCCAAGGCCGAGGAGGAGGGCCTGCGGGTGCTCACCCCGGCGGAGGCCTCCAAGGAGGCCGACGTGATCATGATCCTCGCGCCGGACACCAAGCAGCGCTTCATCTACGCCGAGGACATCGAGCCGAACCTCAAGGACGGCGACGCGATCTTCTTCGGGCACGGGTTCAACATCCACTTCGACCTGATCAAGCCGCCGGCCAATGTGGACGTCGCCATGGTCGCGCCGAAGGGCCCCGGCCACCTGGTGCGCCGCCAGTTCGTCGACGGCAAGGGCGTGCCGTGCCTCATCGCGGTGGCGCAGGACCCGACGGGCGGCGCGCAGGCGCTGGCCCTGTCCTACGCGGCCGCGATCGGCGGTGCGCGCGCGGGTGTCATCAAGACCTCCTTCAAGGAGGAGACCGAGACCGACCTGTTCGGTGAGCAGGTCGTGCTCTGCGGTGGCACCACGGCGCTGGTGCAGAACGGCTTCGAGGTGCTGACCGAGGCGGGCTACGCCCCCGAGATGGCGTACTTCGAGGTGCTGCACGAGCTCAAGCTCATCGTCGACCTCATGTACGAGGGCGGCATCGCCCGCATGCGGTACTCGATCTCCGACACCGCCGAGTACGGCGACCTCACCCGCGGCCCGCGTGTCATCACGCCCGCGGTCAAGGAGGAGATGCGCAAGATCCTGGGCGAGATCCAGGACGGTACCTTCGCCCGTGAGTGGGTCGCCGAGGACGAGGCGGGCCGGCCGAACTTCCAGAAGCTGCAGGAAGCCGGCGAGAAGCACCCCCTCGAGGAGACGGGCAGCAAGCTGCGTGGCCTGATGTCCTGGGTGGACCGTCCCATCACCGAAACCGCCTGATCAGTCCCACCTCCGGTGCCACCTTCACGGCGTTCACCCCGTGAAGGTGGCACCGCCGCTCATCCGAGCTACCGTGTGCGCCATGAGTGATCAACGCACCTCTCCCGTCGACGACAAAGCCGGCGTGCGGCATGTGCTCGATCTGGAAACCGCGCAGTGGCAACGGGCCGAGCCCGCGGGCGAGACCATCCCGGACGCGATCGAGTACGCGTTCGTGCCCCACACCGACGGCCTGACCTACACCGCGCTGCGCTCGTCGTCCGAACCGGACGGCACGGTGCTGGTGTTCACACCGTCCGAATGGGACGCCTTCGTGGCGGGCGTCCGCGACGGGGAATTCGACCTGCCGGAGAACTGATCGTTTCCCGCATTCTGGGACGCATTTCGGCCGAGGGTCATGTTTTCGTCAGGTTGCGCGCCCGTTAACGGAACCCCGACCGCACGCGACTAGACTTCGAGCCATCCGCCGAGCTGCGTCTTTCTTTGGGAGTCGAATCGTGACCAACCCCAGCAAGCCCGTCGTCCTCATCGCCGAAAAGCTCGCGCCCTCCGTGCTGAGCGTGTTCGGCGACGAGGTTGAGGTCCAGCACGTGGACGGCACCGACCGTCCCGCACTCCTCGAAGCGGTGAAGGGCGCCGACGCGCTGCTCGTCCGGTCCGCGACCCAGGTCGACGCCGAGGTGCTGAACGCGACCAGCAGGCTCAAGGTCGTCGCCCGCGCCGGGGTCGGCCTCGACAACGTCGAGGTACCCGCCGCCACCGCCCGCGGTGTCCTGGTCGTCAACGCGCCCACGTCGAACATCGTCTCCGCCGCCGAGCACGCCGTCGCGCTGCTGCTCGCCGTCGCGCGCCGGGTCCCCGCCGCCGACCAGAGCCTGCGGGGCGGGGAGTGGAAGCGCAGCGCCTTCACCGGCGTGGAGCTGAACGGCAAGACCGTCGGCGTCGTCGGCCTCGGCAAGATCGGGCAGCTGGTCTCGCAGCGCCTCGCCGCCTTCGGCACCACGATCATCGCGTACGACCCGTACGTGTCGGCCGCGCGCGCCGCGCAGCTGGGCATCGAGCTGGTGAGCCTGGACGAGCTGCTGTCGCGGGCCGACGCGATCTCGATCCACCTGCCCAAGACGCCCGAGACCAAGGGCCTCATCGACGCCGAGGCGCTCAAGAAGACCAAGCAGGGCGTCATCATCGTCAACGCCGCACGCGGTGGCCTCGTCGTCGAGGAGGCCCTCGCCGACGCCATCCGCAGCGGGCACGTCGGCGGCGCGGGCATCGACGTGTTCGCCACCGAGCCCACCACCTCCAGCCCGCTGTTCGAGCTGCCCAACGTCGTGGTCACCCCGCACCTGGGCGCCTCCACCGCCGAGGCGCAGGACCGCGCGGGCACGGACGTCGCGCACTCGGTGCTGCTGGCCCTGCGTGGTGACTTCGTGCCGGACGCGGTGAACGTCTCCGGCGGCGGCGCGGTCGGCGAGGAGGTGCGGCCGTACCTGTCGCTCACCCAGAAGCTCGGCACGGTCGTGTCGGCGTTGAGCCAGAAGGCCCCGGCGTCGGTCACCGTCACCGTCAGCGGCGAGCTGTCGAACGAGGACGTGAGCGTGCTGCAGCTGGCCGCGCTGCGCGGGGTGTTCTCCGGCGTGGTCGAGGACCAGGTGACGTTCGTGAACGCGCCGCGGCTGGCCGAGGAGCTGGGGGTGCGCGTCGAGCTGACCAAGCAGACCGAGAGCCCGAACTGGCGCAGCCTGGTCACCGTGCGCGCGGTGCGCGAGGACGGCAGCACGGTGTCGGTGTCGGGTTCGGTCACCGGCAAGGGTGAGGTCGAGAAGCTGGTCGAGGTCAACGGCAGGCACTTCGACATCCGCGCCGAGGGCAACATGCTGCTGCTGGAGTACCCGGACCGCCCCGGCATCATGGGCCGCGTCGGCACGCTGCTCGGCGAGGCCTCGGTCAACATCGAGGCGGCGCAGATCAGCCAGACCACGGACGGCACGGACGCGGTGATGCTGCTGCGCGTCGACCGCGAGGTGGACAGCCACCTGCTGGAGCCGATCGCGGCGACGGTGGGTGCGCGCACGATTCGTGCCGTGACGTTCGCTTGACCCGATAGACCGACGAAAGTCGGATTCCTCCGTTTCGCCCTAGGAAGCCGCCGGGTTCCGGGATAGGTTCTCAGCCACCCTTTTGATCTGGAGTGGACTTCGATGAGAACTTGGGCCCGGCGGCTTCCGGCCGCCGTCTTCGCCGTCGCGCTGGCGGCCACGGTCGCGGGCACGGCGGACGCCGCGGAGGACACGCCCGCGGCCGGGGTGCCCGCCGTGAAGGTGGACACCTCCGGCCTGCGCGGCAAGCTGTCCGAGCGGCTCACCGCGGCGCGGGGCAGGACCACCGCCTTCATCGAGCTGGCGCAGCAGCCCGCTGTCGACGCGTTCAACGCGGCCCGCAGCGGTGGCACCGAGAAGGCGAAGCAGGCCGCCAACGCGGCCAGGGCCGGGGTCACCGGCGCGGCCGACTCGGTGCTCGGCCAGCTGCGCTCGCTCGACGCCGGCACGAAGAAGCTGTTCCAGACGTCGAACGCGGTTCCCGGCGTCGTCGTCACGGCGGACGCGGCGAAGCTGCGGGAGATCGCGCAGCGCCAGGACGTCGTGTCGGTCCGGACGGTGGTGCCGAAGACGCGTGAGAACGCCAGCGCCGTCCAGCTGACCAACACGCTCACGGCGTGGCAGCAGACCGGCCGCTACGGCGACGGCATCCGCGTCGGCGTGATCGACGACGGCATCGACTACACGCACGCCGACTTCGGCGGTCCCGGCACCAAGGAGGCGTACGCCTCGGTCGACCGGTCGAAGCCGACGCCGCTGTTCCCGACGGCGAAGGTCGTCGGCGGCACCGACCTGGTGGGCGACGAGTACGACTCGAACGGCACCAGTGGCTCCCCCGAACCGGCGCCGGACCCCAACCCGCTCGCGTGCGGCGAGCACGGCACGCACGTCTCGGGCACCATCGGCGGCTTCGGCGTCAACGCCGACGGCAGCACCTTCACCGGCGACTACTCGAAGCTCACGCCGGAGGCGCTGAACGCGATGAAGATCGGCCCGGGCACCGCGCCGAAGGCCCTGCTGTACGCCATCAAGGTGTTCGGCTGCGGCGGGTCCACCGACGTCACGTCGCAGGCGCTCGACTGGGCACTGGACCCGAACGGCGACGGCGACTTCGACGACCACCTCGACGTCGTCAACCTGTCGCTGGGCAGCGACTACGGCGCGCCGGACGACCCGGACTCGCTGTTCGTACGCAAGCTCGCGCACAACGGTGTCGTGCCGGTGATCTCCGCGGGCAACGGCGGTGACCTGTTCGACGTCGGTGGCGCGCCGGGCAACACCCCGGAGGCGCTGACCGTGGCGAGCAGCCGCGACGCGTCCGTGCTGCGCGACGCCGCCGAAGTGACCGCGCCCGCCACGGTCGCGGGCCGCAAGGGCGGGCAGTACAGCCAGGATTACGCGAACTACGACACGCTCGACGTGACCAACAGCGTCGTGAAGCTGTCCGACGCCGACGGCTGCGCGCCCTACAGCGCGGCCGACAAGGCCGCCGCCGCGGGCAGGTTCGTCTGGCTGGAGTGGGACGACAACGACTCCACCCGGGCCTGCGGCTCGGCGGCCCGCGCCAACAACGCGCAGGCGGCCGGGGCGACCGGCGTGCTGCTGTCGTCCTCGGTGGAGCACTTCGGGGCCGGGATCGCGGGCAACGCGACGGTGCCGATGTTCCAGTTCACCGCCTCGGCCACCGCGTCCGTGCGGCCCGCGCTCGACGCCGGCACGCTGACCGTCCGCCTCTTCGGCGCGGGCCGGACCAGCCTGCAGACCTCCGATCCGTCCATTGTGGACAGCCCGAGCTCGTTCACCTCGCGTGGCGTGCGCGGGCCCGCGGTGAAGCCGGACGTCTCGGCGCCGGGCGACACGATCACGTCGGCGTTTCGCGGCAGCGGCAACGACCGCACGGTCCTGTCGGGCACCTCGATGGCGGCGCCACACACCTCGGGCGTGACGGCGCTCGTCCGCCAGGCGCACCCGGACTGGTCGGTGGAGGAGGTCAAGGCCGCGATCATGGACACCGCGGTCCACGACATCACCGCCGGCGGCGAAACCTACGCTCCGCAACGAGTGGGGGCCGGGCGGATCGACGCGAAGGCGGCGCTGGACACGTCCGTGCTGGCCTACGTGGCGGACGACCCCGGCACGGTGAGCGTCGGCTTCGGCACCGTCGAGGCGGGCCGCCCGCTGTCGCTCACCAAGACGATCAAGGTCGTCAACAAGGGCACCCGCCTGGCGACCTACCGGGTGGACTACGAGGCGGTGAACGAGCTGCCGGGCGTGCGCTACCAGGTGTCCACGCCGGTGGTCGTCGTCCCGCCGCAGGGCCAGGCGTCGGTGCGGGTCACCCTGCGGATCACCGATCCCACGGCGCTGCGGAAGGTTCTCGACCCGACGATGGCGACCGAGCAGGCGGGCCTCGCGCGGCAGTTCCTCGCCGACGCCTCCGGCCGCGTGGCATTCACCTCCGTCACCCGGTCGTCGGTCCCGCTGCGCGTGCCGGTGTACGCCGCGCCGAAGCCGGTCTCGGCGATCACCGTGCCGAACTCGCTGAACCTGCGTGGCGACCAGGCCACGCTGCCGCTCGGCGGGCGCGGGCTCGACCAGGGCACGGGCAGCGAGCGGTACCGGTCGCTGATCAGCGTGTTGGAGCTGCAGGCCACCTCGCCGAAGCTGCCGCCGTGCCGCGGAAAGGTCACCGAGGGCTGCACGGTCAACGACACCGCGAAGGGCGGTGACCTGCAGTACGTCGGCGCCGCGTCGACCGCGCCGGCCGCGCGCCAGGCCGGCACCCCGCAGGACGCGCTGCTCGCGTTCGGCCTGTCCACGTGGGGCGACTGGGCGAACCTCGGCAGCAACACGATCCCGTTCGTGGACATCGACACCACCGGGGACGGCAAGCCGGACTTCGAGGCGTACGTGACCAAGGCGACGGGCACCGACGTGCTGCTGGTGAACACCGTCGACCTCAACACCGCCGGTGAGCCGTCGGTGGACGTGCAGGCGGTGAACGGGCAGCTCGGCGACGTGGACACGAACGTGTTCGACACGAACGTGGTGGTGCTGCCGGTCAGCATCGCGGCCCTGGGCCTCGACCCGGCAGCCGCGAGCCACCGCATCACCTACACCGCCGGGGTGGCGGGCTACTACCCGGCGCCCGGCAGCCCGAACGCGGTCATCGACTCGGTGGGCACCCCGCTGTCGTTCGACCCGCTCGCGCCCGAGTACTCCGTCCAGGGGACGGGCGGCCCCGCGGTGCTCTACGCGGCGCAGCCGGGCACCCGGCTGACGGTCACCCGGAACGCCGCCTCGGCCGCCGCCGATACGGGTGAGGGTCTACTGGCGCTGGTACACCACAACGGCGCTGGTGCACGCGCTCAGGTGATCAAGATCCGCTGATCAGGGCCGCCGGGAAGCCCTTTCCGGGGCCTCCCGGCGGCTTCAGTGCGACTACCCGTTCGGGTGTCTCGCGACGTGAGAAATTACGGCATAAGGGTGGTGCCGCTTCGGCTCGGTGACAACGGCCGGTAACCTGCCGTGGCTGGAGTTTTCGTGCGGAAGCGGCCCGGCTGGGCCTCACCGCACTGGTTGACGGAGGTGTCTGGATGCGGCTCGCGGTGATCCCAGGAGATGGGATCGGACCCGAAGTGATCACCGAGGCGCTCAAGGTACTCGCCGAAGTCGTTCCCGGCGTCGAAACCACCAGCTACGACCTCGGCGCGGCCCGCTGGCACTCCACGGGCGAGCTGCTGCCCGAGTCCGTGCTCGGCGAGCTGCGCGAGCAGGACGCCATCCTGCTGGGTGCGGTCGGCGACCCGAGCGTGCCCAGCGGCATCCTCGAACGCGGCCTGCTGCTGCGCCTGCGGTTCGAGCTCGACCACCACGTCAACCTGCGTCCCGCCCGGCTCTACCCCGGCGTGCGCGGCCCGCTGGCCGACACCTCGTCCGAGATCGACATGATCGTCGTGCGCGAAGGCACCGAAGGCCCGTACGCGGGCAACGGCGGCCTGCTGCGCAAGGACACCGACCACGAGATCGCCACCGAGGTCAGCGTCAACACCGCGTTCGGCATCCGGCGCGTGGTGGCCGACGCGTTCAAGCGCGCCGAGGATCGCCCGCGCAAGCACCTGACGCTGGTGCACAAGACGAACGTGCTCCTGCACGCGGGCTCGCTGTGGTCGCGGATCGTCGAAGAGGTCTCGCTGGAGCACCCCGACGTCACGGTGGCCTACTCCCACGTCGACGCCGCGATGATCCACCTCGTCACCGACCCGTCGCGGTTCGACGTGATCGTCACCGACAACCTGTTCGGCGACATCCTCACCGACCTCGCGGCCGCCGTCACCGGTGGCATCGGGCTCGCCGCCAGCGGCAACCTCGACATCACCCGCCGCAACCCGAGCATGTTCGAGCCGGTGCACGGCAGCGCCCCGGACATCGCGGGCCAGGGCCTCGCCGACCCGACCGCCGCCGTGCTGTCGGTCTCGCTGCTGCTGGACCACCTCGGCCAGCGCGAGGCGGCCCGCCGCATCGAGGCGTCGGTGGCGTTCGACCTCGCGACGCGCGACCAGAAGAACCCGGGCTCGACGCACGCGATCGGCGACCGGCTCGCCGCGCTGGTTTCGTCGAACACGCGTCCCGTGGCCTGAACCCGTTCCCGCGAATGCCCTTCCCGGTTTCCGCCGGGGAGGGCATTTGCCTTTTCGGAACCGTGTGGCATAGTGAAGTGGTGACTTTCTCCGCCGTGATCATTATCGGCAGGCGCGCCGGCTAGCGTCCACCTCGGACACCCGGCGCGCAGACCTCTCGCACCCGTTGCGGGAGGTTTTTTCTTTGCCCGAACGACCTTCCGCCCCACCACAAGGAGAGCACGATGAGAACGGCGCCGGCCGGAACACCGCTCGGGGACGACTTCCACCTGTACGACACGACTTTGCGGGACGGCGCGCAGCGTGAGGGAATTTCCTACTCCGTGCCGGACAAGCTCGCGGTGGCGCGGCTGCTCGACGAGCTGGGCGTCGGTTTCATCGAAGGCGGGTGGCCGGGCGCGCTGCCGAAGGACACCGAGTTCTTCGCGCGGGCGGCGAAGGGGGAGCTGGAGCTGAGGCACGCGGTGCTCGTGGCGTTCGGCTCGACGCGCAAGGCGGGCACCACCGCGGCGAAGGACCCGCAGGTCCGCGCGCTGCTCGACGCCGAAGCGCCCGTGGTCACGCTCGTCGCGAAGTCCGACCGCCGCCACATCGAGCGGGCGCTGCGCGTGGACGTGCCCGAGGCGTGCGCGATGGTGTCCGACACGGTGTCGTTCCTGGTGGGGGAGGGGCGGCGCGTGTTCCTCGACGCGGAGCACTTCTTCGACGGCTACGCCCACGATCCGGACACGGCGCTGCGCGTGCTCGACGCGGCCGCGAACGCCGGTGCGGACGTGGTGGTGCTGTGCGACACCAACGGCGGCCAGCTGCCGCTCGGGCTCGCCGAAACGGTGCGGGACGTCAAGGCGCGCACCGGTTTCCGGCTCGGCATCCACTGCCAGGACGACACGTCCTGCGCCGTGGCCAACAGCGTCGCGGCGGTGCAGGCCGGCGCGACGCACGTGCAGTGCACCGCGAACGGTTACGGGGAACGGGCGGGCAACGCCGACCTGTTCGCCGTGACGGGAAACCTCGTGGCCAAGCTCGGCATGGACGTCCTCCCGACCGGGGGAGCGGCCGAGCTGACCCGCGTCTCCCATGCCCTTGCCGAAATCGCGAACATCGCCCCCGACACCCACCAGGCCTACGTCGGGGCCTCGGCCTTCGCCCACAAGGCGGGGCTGCACGCGAGCGCGATCAAGGTGGATCCGTTGCTGTACAACCACATCGATCCTCCTTCCGTCGGCAACGACATGCGGGTCCTGGTCACCGAGATGGCCGGCAGGGCGAGCCTGGAGCTCAAGGGACGTGAGCTCGGGGTCGACCTCGCCGGCCTGCCCGACGCGCTCACCAGCGCGGTGGCGAAGGTCAAGCGGCTGGAGGCCGAGGGCTGGTCGTTCGAGGCGGCGGACGCTTCGCTGGAACTGTTGCTGCGCAAGGAAGCCGGTGAGGACTTCGCGTCGCCGCCGTTCACCCTGGAGTCCTACCGGGTGGTGCTCGACCACCGCTCCGACGGCGAGATCGTCTCCGAGGCGACGGTGAAGGTGCACGTCTCGGGCGAGCGCGTGATCGCTACCGCGGAGGGCAACGGGCCGGTGCACGCGCTGGACGCCGCGCTGCGCAAGGCACTGCTGCCGTACCTGTCCTGGTTGGACAGTGTCGAGCTGGCGGACTACAAGGTGCGCATCCTGCCCGGCCACCCCGGTACGGACGCCACCACGCGCGTGCTGCTGGAGTCCAGCGACGGCGACCACGAGTGGACGACGGTCGGCGTGCACCCGAACATCGTCGAGGCGAGCTGGCTCGCGATGTGCGACGCGCTGGTCCACAAGAGCAGGCGGGGGTGACGTAGACTTCCGCACCGTGCGGTTAGCTCGGATTGCTCATGCTGGTGGTGTCGCGTTCGCGTCGATCGAGGGGGAGGGCGACGGGGCCGAGGTGCTCGAAATCGCCGAGCACCCCTTCGGCACGCCCAACTACACCGGGAAGCGCTGGCCGCTGGCCGACGTCCGGTTGCTCGCGCCGATCCTGCCCAGCAAGGTCATCGCGGTGGGCCGCAACTACGCGGCGCACGCGGCCGAGTTCGGCAACGAGGTGCCCACCTCGCCGATGACGTTCCTCAAGCCGTCCACCAGCGTGATCGGCCCCAACGCGGCGATCCGGCTGCCGGCGGAGTCGGAGCGGGTGGACTTCGAGGGCGAACTGGCGGTCGTGATCGGCCAGCCGGTGAAGAACGTGCCCGCCTCCCGCGCGGCGAGCGTCATCCTGGGCTACACGATCGCCAACGACGTCAGCGCACGGGACCTGCAGAAGGCCGACGGCCAGTGGGGCCGGGCGAAGGGCTACGACACGTTCTGCCCGCTGGGGCCGTGGATCGAGACGTCGCTGGACCCGGCGGACCTGGCCATCCGGACGGAGCTGGACGGCCAGGTGAAGCAGGACTCGCGGACGTCGCTGCTGATCCACAAGATCCCCGAGCTGGTCGAGTTCGTGTCGGGCGTGATGACGCTGCTGCCGGGCGACGTGATCCTCACCGGCACCCCGGAGGGCGTCGGCCCGATGACCGACGGGCAGTCGGTGTCGATCACGATCGAGGGCATCGGCACCCTGACCAACACGGCGCAGAAGGTCTGAATCGCCGGTTCGCCCGGCCGTGGCGTCACTGACCCGCACGGTGCCAGGCCCCCCTCAGCGTTTCGCTGATGCCGGGGCGTGCTCCGGCAGCAGGCCGATCCCGATGAGGTACGCCGGTACCCGCCGGGCGCCCGGCACGAGGTTCAGCAGCCTGGTCACCGCCGGTGGCGGGCCGCTGCGCCTGCCTTCGATCACCGGCCGGATCACGCCGCGGTGCATGGCGCGCTGGAGGCCCTGCACGAGCACCGTCGGCAGCCACCGCCGCCGGTGCACGCGCGCCAGGTCCGCGCCACGCACCCGCCCCCGCCGCAGCGGCTCCGCCAGCAACCGTGCCGTCGCCACCGCGTCCTGCACCGCCAGGTTGATGCCGACCCCACCGATGGGTGACATCGCGTGCGCCGCGTCGCCGATGCACAGCACCCCGTCGGCGTGCCAGCGGCGCAGCAGGTTGAGCCGCACGTCCAGCTGCTTCACGTCGTCCAGCGACTCCAGCTTGCCCACCCGGTCGGCGAGCTGCGGCGCCACCTGCGCGATCCGCTCCCGGAACGCGTCCAGCCCCTCCGCCCGCAGCTGCGCGTCCAGCCCCTTGCGCGCCACGTACGCGATCTGGAAGTAGCCCTCCCGCGGGATCAGGATCGCGAACTGGCCGCGCCGCATCGCCGGCATCAGCGTCGCCCGCTCGCCGCCCTCCCGCGGCAGCCGGAACCACCACACGTCGATCGGCACCGGGAACTCGTGCGGCCGCAGCCCGGCCAGCTCGCGCACGCGCGACCACCGCCCGTCGCAGCCCACGGTCAGGTCCGCCTCGATCTCCCCGGTCCGCCCGTCCGCGGTCCGGTACCGCACGCCCGCGACGCGGCGGCCGTCCCGCAGCAGGTCCACCACCTCGGTGTCCATCCGCAGGTGGAAGTTCGGCTCGGCGCGGCCCGCCTCGGCGAGCAGGTCCAGCAGGTCCCACTGCGGCACCATCGCGATGTACGGGTGCGCCGTCCGCAGCCGCCGGAAGTCGGCCACCACCAGGTCGGGCCCGTCGTCCCCGGGGATCCGCACCTCGTCGACGTGGCTCTGCGGCAGCGCCGCGAACCGCTCGCCCAGTCCCAGCTCGTCCAGCAGCACCTGCGTGGAGGGGTGCACGGTGTCGCCACGGAAGTCCCGCAGGAAGTCGCCATGCTTCTCCAGCACCGTGACGTCCACCCCGGCCCTGGCCAGCAGGAGCCCCAGCACCATCCCCGCAGGTCCGCCGCCCGCCACGAGGCACGTCGTCCGCTCGGTCATCGCCGCCACCCCTTTTTCATCGCCCGTTGAATAAAACCAGGATGGCCTCGGGGAAGGCGTTCGTCAAGCGGGATACGCTGGTCGCGCTATGACTGAGACCGCGGTACGCGCCCGCTTCTGCCCCTCGCCCACCGGCACCCCGCACGTCGGGCTGATCCGCACGGCGCTGTTCAACTGGGCCTTCGCCCGCCACCACGGCGGCACACTGGTGTTCCGCATCGAGGACACCGACGCCGCCCGCGACAGCGAGGAGTCCTACCAGCAGTTGCTGGAGGCGTTGCGCTGGCTGGGCATCGACTGGGACGAGGGCCCGGACGCCGGCGGCGAGTACGGCCCTTACCGGCAGAGCGAGCGCCGCGACATCTACGCCGACATCGCGCGGCGGCTGCTCGAAGCGGGCGAGCTGTACGAGGCGTACTCGACCAACGAGGAGGTCGAGGCCCGGCGCAAGGCCGCGGGCCAGGACCCCAAGCTGGGCTACGACAACTTCGACCGCGACCTCACCGAGGCCCGTCGCGAGGCGTTCCGCGCCGAGGGCCGCAAGCCCGTGCTGCGGCTGCGGATGCCGGCGGAGGACCTGAGCTGGGACGACCTCGTCCGCGGGCCCATCACGTTCCCGGGCGGCAGCGTGCCGGACCCGGTTCTGGTGCGCGCCAACGGGGATCCGCTGTACACGCTGACCAACCCGGTCGACGACGCGCTCATGCGGATCACCCACGTGCTGCGCGGCGAGGACCTGCTGCCCTCCACGCCGCGCCAGCTCGCCCTGTACGCCGCGCTGCGGCGCATCGGCGTCACCGACTTCACGCCCGAGTTCGGCCACCTGCCGTACGTGATGGGCGAGGGCAACAAGAAACTGTCCAAACGCGACCCGCAGTCGAACCTGTTCAACTACCGCGACCGCGGGTTCATCCCGGAGGGACTGCTCAACTACCTCGCGTTGCTGGGCTGGTCCATCGCGGACGACCGCGACGTGTTCAGCGTGCAGGAGCTCGTGGACGCCTTCGAGATCAGCAAGGTCAGCGCCAACCCTGCCCGGTTCGACGCGAAGAAGGCGGAGGCGATCAACGGCACGCACGTGCGGGCGTTGTCCGCCGAGGACTTCGTGCGGCGGGTGATTCCCTACCTGGTCTCCGCCGGTGTCCTGCCGGAACAGCCGAGCGACGAGCAGCTGGACCGGCTGCGTGCCATCGCGCCGCTGGTGCAGGAGCGCGTGACGGTGCTCGGCGACGCCGCCGGGCTGGTGCGCTTCCTGTTCGTGCCGGAGGAGGAGTTCGCGCCCGAAGAGGACGCGGCCACCAAGGCGCTCGGGCCGGACGCGGAGCCGGTGCTGCGCGCGGCGATCGAGGCGCTCGAACCGCTGTCCGAGTGGCAGGCGCCCGCGATCGAGCAGGCGCTCAAGGACGCACTGGTGGAGAAGCTGGGTCTCAAGCCCCGCAAGGCTTTCGCGCCCGTGCGGGTGGCTGTGACCGGGCGCACGGTGTCACCGCCGCTGTACGAGTCGATGGAGCTGCTCGGGCGCTCAACATCACTCGCTCGGCTGATGCGCGCAGTGCCGGGCAACTGACAGTAGAGGGTCACGATCGCGAATCGACGAAAGTAATCACCTTGTCGGTCGAATCGCGAACGCGCTGAGTCCCCTAGCCTCGCTGGGTGGATTTCGCGCGCCCCCGTTCCGTCGCCCCCGTCACCACCCTCGGCGCTCCGGCCGATCCGTGGACGCCACCCCGCCTCCGCCTGGTGTGCCTGGACATCGACGACACGCTCGTCGACTTCAGCGCCGCCGGCCGCCGCGCGCTCGCGGCGGTGCTCGGACGAGCGGACCTGTGGCCGCTGTGGGACCAGATCACGGACCGGCACGTGGCGCTCGTGGTGGCGGGCGAGCTCGACTACGCCTCGATGCACCGCAGACGCACGCGGTGTTTCCTGGGGGAGCTGGGCGTGGTCGCGGACGACGAGGAGATCGCGCGGTTCGAAGCGGAGCGCAAGGACCTGCTGCGGCGGTCGATGTGCCTGTTCGACGACGTCCTGCCGTGCCTGGACTGGCTGCGGGCGGCGGGCGTGCAGCTGGCCGCCGTGACGAACGCCTCAGGGGCGCACCAGCGGGCGAAACTGGCCGGTCTCGGCCTCGCCCGGTTCTTCGACCACGTCGCCATCGCGGGCGAAATCGGTGTCGCCAAGCCCGATCCCGTGATGTTCCACTCAGTCTGCGCCCGGTTGGGCTGCGATCCGGCCGAAGCCGCTCATGTGGGCGACAAGCTCCAGACCGACGCCGTGGGGGCGCGGGACGCGGGGCTCGCGGGCGTGTGGCTGGACCGCCACGACAGCGGCGCGGAGGTCCCGGAGGGCGTGCACGTCATCAGCGGCCTCGACGACCTCCCGCAGCTGCTGGTCAGCGAGTTCGCGCGCATCGGGGTCCCCGCCCAGCGCTGATTGCGGCCCCCGGTGCGGGGCGGTCGCGGGGCGTGGTCTAGTATTTCTTCCCGGCGGAGCTGATCCGGATCGCGACCGGAACGGCAAAACCGTTGGGGTATGGTGTAATCGGCAGCACGACTGATTCTGGTTCAGTTAGTCTAGGTTCGAGTCCTGGTACCCCAGCTGCGAAGCGGAAATGAGCGTCTGGTAAGTTTCCTCTCGCAACAAAGAGCAAGCCCCCGTCGTCTAGCGGCCTAGGACGCCGGCCTCTCACGCCGGTAGCGTGGGTTCGAATCCCATCGGGGGTACAACGCAGGAGCCGCTTCCACCAGGGAGCGGCTCCTGTGTTTTGTCTGCGACGAGGCTTGCAGTGCCTGGGTCACGGCCTCAACGGTGAGTACGAGCTCGATCCGGCAATATCCGCAGTCGAGCGGTGTCGGTGTCGTCGACGGTGATTGTCAGCTCCGCGGGCTTCAGCACGACGGGGTCGGGTCCGCTGGCCGGCAGGTGCCCGACGAGCGCACCGTCGAGGTGTTTGGAACGCGGCGGGAGAGGCGTACTTCTCGACGAGCGTAAGTCGAAGCGGATCGGAGTCCGGCTCCACGTACAGGGCACGTACTCGAGCGGGTTGCCGTGCAGCTTCTGCTGCTCGAACAAGTCCATGGTTCCCTGATCTTCGCGTCGCGGTCATCGCGGCGCCGACCATCGCCTGCGCTTCCTTCTGGCGTCGCAGCCGGCCCCGGAGGCCGGTGTCAGCCGGCGGCGGGCCGGGGCCACCATCGGCGCACGGCTTCCACGGTGGGTGTCCGGTCGATCACGATGATGTCGTAGTGCTTCCGGCGGACGGCGGCGCGGAACTCCTCCTCCGCCGACGTACTTCGATCGAGTAGGCAGGTCTCGAAACCGAGGCCCATGCGGGCGAGTTCGGCCGCGGCCCGGTCCAGGCCGGCCTTGACCTCGGCCGCGTCGACCGTCGGGAAGGCTTCGCTGGGCGCCGTGGGGTCGCCGACGACCCGTGGATCGAGCCCGACGTTCAGTACTGTGCTCATTCGAGATTCCTTTCGGACGATCAGGACGGCGGTGGTGCGGCGGCTGGCAGTGAACGTGCGCGAAGGCCGTCACTTCGATTCGATCATCTGGGTCGTGACGCAGTGCGCCCGTCGCGGCGGCCGGATCGGCTCAGACCTTCCGCCGCCTCCGTGGCGGCGGGCAAATCGAGGACGAGCAGCGTGATCGCCACGGCCAGCACGCCGTCGCTGAAAGCCTCCAACCTGCTCGTGCGGCTGCTGATCCGACGTAACCGCGCACGAAAGAGTTGGCGTTCTACCGCTGCTACGCGCCCATCCCCGTGGCGCTGCCCGTTCTGGTCCGGGTGGCCGGAACCCGGTGGCGCGTCGCGGAATCCTTCCAAACCGGCAAAGGACTGGCCGGCCTCGATCAGCACCAGGTCCGACGCTGGGTCTCCTGGCACCGCTGGACCATCCTGGCGATGCTCGCATACGCGTTCCTCACCGTCGTCGCCGCAACCGAGCGTGCCCGAGAACCATGACAATCACGATCTACGGCTGGAGTACCAAGCAAAGCCGAATCACAGCAGCTGTTCGACCCCTACGCCATCCCCGGTCCCGGCCGCCCCGTCTTCGAGCTCACCGGCGCCACGAAGGACCCCAGTCCGGCCGCGGTCGGCTATCCGCAGGTCAGAGTCGGTCTGCCGATAACGGTCTGGCGCTGAAGGGCGGTGCGACCTGGTCAACCGAGATAGAACGTTCGGTATTGACCCATTCGAGGGAGTCCGCTAGGGTAAGCCGTGTACAGAGCGCTCTAGACACCCAAGCATGCTCCGGGTTCGTCTCGTGCCCATCGAATCGCATCCGCCTCAAGGAGATTTCGTGAGTGCCGCCACGAGTGCCCTCGCGCCGTCGCTGCGGCGGTTGTCCTTGATGCGGTTCGCCTTCGCGCTTGTGTGGGCCGGGTGGTTGATCGCGATCGGGTCGAGTGCCGGCCGTTCGCCGCTACGTTGGCCGCGGCGGGAGTGACCGTCGCCGGGACGTCGTTCATCCCGTGGGCCGCCGACCTGGGCGCCGAAACTGTCTGCGTCTGGGGAGACATTTCTGTAGCTCGCCGCACTTGAGTGCGTACCGCACTGCGTTTTCGGCTTTCGGACCGCATTTTCCGCGTCTTTCCGTTGCAACTCCAGGTAACACCAAATCCAACGGAGGAGTTCTTCCATGCGTATCCTGTTCTCGCCCATGCCCGCGTTCGGCCACCTGTATCCCTTGCTGCCCTTGGTTCGTGCCTTTCGCGGCCACGGCGACGACGTGGCGTTCGTTGGGCCGCCGTCACTCGGCCAGATGGTCGCCAGTGAGGACGCCGAGGTGCTTTCTGCCGGCGCGGAGATTCCCGAGCTGCTCGGCGAGGTCATCCGCCGTACCGGCATTGACCCCGTGGCCGGCGGTACGCCGGACACCGACACCGAGGCGGAACTGTTCGTCGGAGTCCGTCCCGATCTGTCCTTCGACGACGCGCTCCCCTTGGTCCGGGAATGGCGCCCAGACCTCATCGTCGGCGACAGCTACGACTACCTTGGCCCGCTGCTCGCGGCCAGGCTCGACGTGCCGTTCGGTACCGTCACCCTCGGTCCGGAATTCAGGCCGGACCAGACCGTCGCGCTGCAGTCCAAAGTCGACCTGCGCGCGGAGCGAGGCCTCGGCTTGCGTAAGCCTGTCTTCGTCGCGGACATCTGCCCGCCGGTCATGCAGGTCGACCACTGGCAGAGGCCCGAGCACTGGTTGCCGCTGCGGCCGGAGAGTCATCGTGCGCCGAACGGTCCGGAACCGAAGTCGTCTTCACCCGTCGATGGTGAGCGGCCGCGAGTGTTGATCACCTTCGGCACGCTCTTCGGTAGCCCCAAGGTGCTCAACCCGTTGATCAACGAAGTCGCCGCACTCGACGCCGACCTGCGCGTGACGCTTGGTCCTGCCGCGACCCCCGAGGAGTTCGACGTCGACCGCGAGCGTGTCCAGTTCGAGCCGTTCCGTCCGATGGCGGAACTGCTGTCCGATTGCGACGTCGTCGTTTGTCACGGCGGTGCGGGAACGACGTTGGGCGCCCTCTCCCTGGGAATCCCGCTGGTGGTACTTCCCTATGCTGCCGATCAGTTCGCCGTGGCCGACCGGGTCGTCGTGTCTGGTGCCGGGCTGCGCCTGCTGCCGGAAGAGGCCGCGGTCGAATCTCGCATCCGGCAGGCCGTCACGGAGCTGTTGACCGATTCGGCATTCCGAGACCGGGCGGCGAAGGTTGCCGCGCAAATCGCCGGCATGCCCACGGCGGCCGAGGTCGTCGAGTCGATAGCTGAAATTCTGGGCTGACCGCGTGCAGCCCTGGCGCTGATGATCTCCGCGCCAGGGCTTGCGGAGCATCCCCTCCGGGCGCCCGCGTGGTACTCGCCGGTAGCGCCGGCGTCTCCGCCGAAGCTGTAACGGATGAGACGCCGTTCGCGATCTTCCGATGACCACTGCTCTTTCTCCGCCCCACAACGGAAAACCGTTATACAAAAGGGGCAGACAGCCTTCCCCGCACCTGTTAGCTTTCCTCTGCCCGTCACACTTCTGGGGGACAAGGTGTGCTGTTCTTGTCGTGCCCGCTCGGGGGTTGTGTGACTTCGTTGCACCCTTCGAGGAGGAATGAGTGGCGAACTCTGTCGCCAGTGCACCATCCAGACACCTGCGCCGCGGGCTGACGCTCGCGGCGGCCATCGCGGTCGGCGTCTCGATCGCGCAGTCGCCCGCCGCCGTCGCGGCGGGCACGCAGGAGCTGCGGCCCGTGGGAGCGGCCCCGCAGGTGCCGAACAACGCCGTCCGCCTGGCGGATCCCGACGCGAACCAGCCGGTCGAGCTGACCGTCGAGCTCTCGCCGCGCGACCCGGCCGCACTGCAGGCCTTCGTGACCGCGGTGTCGACGCCCGGCTCGCCGCAGTACAAGCAGTACCTGGCCAAGGGCCAGTTCGCCTCGGCGTTCGGGCCGACGAAGGCCACCGTCGACACCGTGACGGCCGCGCTGAAGGCCCAGGGCCTCCAGCCTGGCTCGGTCAGCGCGGACGGACTCTCGATCCCCGTGCGGACGACGGTCGGCGAAGCCGCTCGCGCCCTGCACGTCGGCTTCGCGGGCTACCGGATGTCCGACGGCCGCACGACGTACACGAACACGGACTCGCCGGAGCTGCCCGCCAACGCGGCCGCCGAGGTCACCGGCATCGTGGGGCTGAACAACCTCGTCAAGCCCGTTCCGCACCACACCACGACGGGCAAGACCGTCGCCGTGCCCGAAGGTGCGGGCTCGCCCGTGCACTCGAACGTCGCCACTCCGACCTTCTGCGCCGACGTCAAGCAGCTGGCCGCCAACAGCGGCCTGCAGGACACCCAGAACTACTGGGAGCCCGCGACGCTGGCGGCCAACTACGCCTACGGCACCGGCGCGCTGCTCAACCAGTACGGCAACACCGGTGCCGGGGTCACCGTCGGCCTGCTCGAACTGGAGAACTACGACCCGCAGGACATCAAGGCCTTCAACGACTGCTTCGGTCTGCGCAACGCCGTGTCGACCGTGAAGGTCGCGGGCGGCCCGACCCTGCCGCCGACCTACACCACCGGGGTCGGCCTGGAGTCGGCGCTCGACATCGAGGTGGTCGCCGGCATCGCGCCCGGTGCGGCCATCAAGGTGTACCAGGGCCCCGACAACGCCTCCAGCACCGACTACCTCGCCACCTACCGGCAGATGGTCACCGACGACGCCGTCCAGGTCATCTCGACCTCGTGGGGCATCTGCGAAACCGACATGCAGGCGTGGGACCCGGGGATGCGCAGCGCCGAGGCCAACGTGTTCGCCATGGCCGCGGCGCAGGGGCAGACCGTCGTCGCCGCTTCCGGTGACTCCGGTTCCACCGGCTGCTACCAGAACCCGTCCAGCCCGGATGTCAGCAACCTCGTCACGGACGATCCGGCGTCGCAGCCGAACGTGCTCGGCGTGGGCGGTACGCGGATGACGCTGCCCAGCGGTGCTTCCACCGCTTCGCAGAGCACCTGGAACACCCCCGGCACCTACCCGGGTGCCAGCGGCGGCGGTGTCTCGCGCTACCAGGTGCTGTCCGGCGCCGCGAACTACCAGAGCACGGTCCAGGGCAGCGGCTACAGCAACCTGTGCGGCGCGGCCAGCGGCTCGACCTGCCGCCAGGTGCCGGACGTCTCGGCACTCGCCGACGGCGACACCGGGTACCTGATCGCCAACGGTCACGACGGGACGCCGGGGCAGGCCAACTTCGTGCAGTACTGGACGACCGTCGGCGGGACCAGTGGCGCCGCACCGCTGTGGGCGGCGATCCTCGCGCTCACCGACGCCAGCCAGTCCTGCGCGGCGAACGGGGCCGTCGGCTTCGTGAACCCGACGCTGTACCAGCACGGCACCCTGCTGACCGACATCACGGTGGGCAACAACAAGCTCGACGGCTCCGGCTACACGGGCTCGCTGTACCCGGCGACCACCGGGTACGACCTGGCGACCGGCCTCGGCACCCCGAAGGCGCCCGCGCTCGTCGAGACGCTCTGCGCGGCGAAGCCCGCTTCGGTGGGCAGCGCGTTCTCCGCGGTCACGCCGGCTCGCATCCTGGACACCCGGTCGTCGATCGGGCAGCCGGGCACTGCGCCGCTGGGTGCGGGAGCCACGCTGAAGCTGCCGGTGACCAACGCGAACGGCGTGCCGGGCGGTGCGACCGCGGTCGTACTGAACGTGACGGCGACGGAGCCCACCGACGGTGGGTTCCTGACGCTGTGGCCGGACGGTTCGCCGCGGCCGGCGTCGTCGAACCTGAACTTCTCCGCGGGACAGACGATTCCGAACCTCGTGACCGTCCCGGTGGGACCGAACGGGACTGTGGACATCTACAACCGCTTCGGCACCGTCCACGTCATCGCCGACATCTTCGGCTACTACTCGACCGGTGCCAGCAGCCGGTTCAACCCGCTGACGCCGACGCGGGTGCTCGACACCCGGTCGGCCACCGGCGTGCCGGGCACGGCACCGCTGGGTGCGGGGGCGACCCTGCAACTGCCGGTGACGGGCCGCAGCGGGGTGCCGGCGTCCGGGGTCACCGCGGTGGTGCTGAACGTGACGGCGACGGAGCCCACCGACGGTGGGTTCCTGACGCTGTGGCCGGACGGCTCGTCGAGGCCGGCGTCGTCGAACCTGAACTTCTCGGCGGGACAGACGATTCCGAACCTCGTGACCGTCCCGGTGGGACCGAACGGGACTGTGGACATCTACAACCGCTTCGGCACCGTCCACGTCATCGCCGACCTGTTCGGCTACTTCACCAACGACGGCAGCGGGTACCTGTTCCACACGTCCACTCCGCAGCGGCTGCTCGACACCCGCAGCGGCCAGGGCGTGGCCGCGGGCCAGCAGGTTCCGGTCGGCCCGGGCGGAGTGCTGGCGCTTCCGCTGCAGGACTCGGCCGGTGCGGGCAACTACGGCCCGCTGGCGACGGCCAAGGCGCTCATGCTGAACGTGACGGTGACCGAGCCCACCGACGGCGGGTTCCTCACCGTGTACCCGTCCGGGGTGGCGCGGCCGGCGTCGTCGAACCTGAACTTCACTGCCGGGCAGACCATTCCGAACGCGGTGGTCACGCCTGTCAACGGTTCGGCGATCGACTTCTACAACCGGTTCGGCACCGTCCAGGTCATCGCGGACCTGTTCGGTTACTACGCGTCGAACTGATCACGTAGCCTGCTCTGGCCCCCCGCGACGGGGGGCCAGAGCAGGTGTGCGCAGGGGGTAGGAACAGCGGTGAGCTGGTTCGGATCGGTGCCCGTCGGGCTCGTGTGCGTCGGATGGCTGCTGGTACCCGGACTGCTCGTGACCTACCTCGCGGGCCTGCGGGGCCTGGCGGCCTGGGCGACGGCCCCGATCGTGACGGTCGCGGAGGCGGCGGCGCTCGCCGTGGTGGCGGGCAAGCTCGGCGTCGCGTGGTCCCCGCTCCTGGTCGCCGTCGTGTGCCTCGTGGTCGCGGTGGTGACCGGTGTCGTGGCGTTCCTCGTGCGGCGCCGCTTTCCGCCGCGGCAGCCGGACCGCCGGTCGGCCACGACCGCGGCCGTGCTCGGGCTGGTGCCCGCCGCGGTTCTCGGGGCGGTGGCGCTGGCCCGCGGCTTCGGCGAACCGGACTCGCTGTCGGAGACCTTCGACGCGGTGTTCCACTACAACGCCGTCGCGTACATCCTCGACTCGCACAACGCGTCCTCCCTCACGCTGACCAACCTCGGCGCGCCCGGCGCGCCGGACGCCTTCTACCCGGGCGCGTGGCACGACCTGGTGTCGCTCGTCGTGTCCACCACCGGCGGCAGCATTCCCGTCGCCACCAACCTGTTCGCCGCCGCGGTCGCGCTGCTCGCCTGGCCGCTGTCGTGCGTTTTCCTCGTCCGTCAGATCTTCGGTCCCTCGCGAGCGGCGTTGGCCGTCACCGGCGTGGTCAGCCTCGGCTTCAACGCCTACCCGTGGGGGCTGCTCAGCTTCGGTGTCCTGTGGCCGAACCTGCTCGGCATGGCGCTGGCCCCGGCGTCGCTGGGCGTCGTGCTTTCGGTGTGCGGGCTGGCGAAGGAGGACGCCCTCGGCCGCGGCCGGGCGTGGCTGCTCCTGCCGGTGGTCGTGGTCGGACTGGCGCTCGCGCACCCCAACGTCCTGTTCAGCCTCATCGCTTTGTCGATCTTCCCGGTCGGTACCGCGTTGATCCGTCGCGCGCTACGGCGTCCGGGCCGGGGACTGGCCGAGATCGCGGTCGCCGTCGCGGTGTTCCTGCTGGGCTGGTGGTGGGCGGCGACCACGCCGGCACTGGCGACCGTCCGCACGATGCCGTGGCCGCCGTTCACCACGCCCCGGCACGCGGTCAGCGAGCTGCTGCGCAACGCCACCAACACGTACGACTCGCTCTGGGTGCTGTCCGCGTTGGTGCTGGTGGGGTTCGGCTACTGCCTGTGGCGCTCCGGACTGCGGTGGCTGGTGGGCGGGCAGCTGCTGTCGTGCGTGCTCTACGTCCTGAGCGCCGGGGTGAACACGGCGGCGACGCAGAAGTTCACCGGCTACTGGTACAACGACTCGCACCGGCTCGCGGCGATGGTGCCGATCACCGCCGTGCCGCTCGCGGTCGCCGCGATCCTGTTGCTCACGCACGCGATCCGCCGCGGCGTGCCGAAGGCGGCACCCGTGCTCGTCGCGTCGGTGCTGGGCGTGGTCCTCCTCGCGGTGACCGGCGGGCTGTACGTGCACAGCCACACCACCGTCCTCGCCGGGCACTACACCGAGGCCGCCGCCAAACCCGGCAGCCGCCTGGTCGACGACCGGGAGCGCGCCTTCTTCGCGCGCATCAAGAACGAGATCCCCGCGGACGCCCGCGTCGCCGGAAACCCGTGGGACGGCAGCATCCTGTTGTGGGCACTGGCCGACCGCCAGGTGCTGGTGCCGCAGTTCGGGGTGCCCGAGACCCCGGACCGGACCTCCGTGGCGCAGCACCTGATCGACGCCGCCACGGACCCGGCGGTGTGCGCGGCCGCGGACCGGCTGGACGTCCGCTACCTCCTCATCGGCGAGGAGTACTTCTGGCCCGACTCGCCGGGCCCGAAGGAGTATCCGGGCCTCGCCGACCCCGGCGCGCGACCGGGTTTCCAGCTCGTCGACTCCGACGGGCCGTTGAAGCTCTACCGGCTCACGGCTTGCTAGCGACGAGCACGAACTCGTTGTAGGGAAAGAACTTTCCGGCGAACCGGGGGAACGGGAACGACCTGCGCTCCTCGACCGTCAGGCCCAGCTGCCGCGCCACGTCCGCCAGCCCGTCGAAGTCGGTGAACTCCACGTGCGTGCTGTCGGTGGCGTAACCGCGCTCCTGCGGGCAGATGAACACGACCCTCGCGCCCGGCGCCAGGTAGTCGACGTAGCCGGCCAGGACCTTGACCGCGTCGGCACGCGGCAGGTGCTCGATCAGGTGCGCGGCGAGCAGCCCGCCGAAGCGCCCCGGCGTCGCGTATTCGGTCTCGCCGAACTCTTCGGTGGTGAAAGCGGTAAGCCCGCGCTGACGGCACACCTCGACGGAGTGCTCGTTGTGGTCGACCCCGACACCCCGCGGCGCGAGGTGGGCGAGGTTGCGGCCGAGCCCGCAGCCGACGTCGAGGACCTCGCGCGTGCCGAACAGCCGCCGGACGTTGCGCCGGTACGGGGCCTGGACGTCGAGCAAACGCTTCCACAGCGGCTGTTCCAGCCGGACGAGCCGATCGGTGTAGTCGGCACCGTCGGTGGATCTCGGGGCGGTCATTCCGGGGACTGTACCGGCACGACGGCCGAAAGCGTGCCGGGCCAACGTTGCCACTCCGGCGCGGTCGGGCCCGCGGAGGGCGCCCGGCAACACGGTCAGTGCGAAGAGCCGGGAGGACAGGTGCAGCCGTGCCGCGCGGGCAGCACGGGTCCAGCCGTGCTCGCGCAGGCTTTCCGCGGTCTCCAGGAAGAAGTTCTCGGCCTCGGCGAACCGGGAGCCCGCCTGCGCGGTGGCCGAGGACTCGCTTTCCGCGTGCCTGCGGTACTCGAAGCACACCGTGTCGTCGACGAGCAGGCTTTCCCCGCGCTGCACCAGTTCCAGCAGCAGCGCCAGGTCCTGGATCACCCGCAGGTCCTCGCGGAACCGCACCGACCGCAGGCTGTCCGTGCGCCAGCACAGCGACGGGAAGTACAGCCAGTCCCCGCGCACGAGGCTCAGCGCGAGCGGTTCGCCCCGCAGCACCAGCCGGCCGCGGACCTTCGGTGCGTAGATCCGGCGTTTCGCTTCGTCGACGAGCGTCCGGGTGGGGCGCCCTTCGCCGTCGATGAGGCGCACGCCGGGCTGGATGATCGCGGCCTGCGGCACCGCTTCGTGCGCGGCGATGACCGTGCCCACGTAGTTCGGGAGCATCCGGTCGTCCGAGCCCATCAGCACGGTCAGCTCGTGCTCGGCCAGCCCGAGGCACTTGTTGAAGTTGCCCGTCACGCCGAGGTTGCGTTCGTTGCGCAGGTAGCGCACCCGCTCGTCGCCGAGGCCCGCGAACCACTCCGGCACGCCCGGCACGGTCCCGTCGTCGACGACCGTGAGCCGCCAGCGCGGATCGTCCTGCGCGAGCACGCTGCGCACCGCGGTGCGCATCAGCTCGTCGTCGCCGTAGTACGGCATCAGGATGTCAACCGTGGTCATGCCGCTGCTGCCTCCGGTGCTCGTCCAGTTCCAGCCGCAGGATCGCCAGGTCCTCGGCCAGCTTGCGGGTTTCGTTCTCCACCCGCGACAGCTCCCACGACAGGTGCAGCGTCACGCAGACCAGGAAGATGATCGCCACGAAGAACAGCAGGTTCACCGGCAGCACGACACCGGTGGCCCTGGCCAGCGCGGTCAGCAGGCCGGGGAAGATCGTCAGCACCAGCACGACCACCCCGACGACCAGCCACAGCACGGCGTACTTCTCGCTGAGCTGGCGCCGCCGCAGCAGCTCGAAGATCCCGGCCAGGACGAGCAGGCTGCCGACCAGGCCGACGACGTAGGAACTCATCGCGCCTCCGGGGAAAGCGTGGCCCGGTCCGCGACGACGTCCCAGCGGCGGACGAGCGCCAGCAGCAGCGCGAACCCCGCGCGGAACAGGTAGACGCTCGCCTTGAGCGGGCGGTGACTCGGCCGGCCGTCACTGCGCGGCCGCATGCGGGCGGGCACCTGCGCGACCCGGCAGCCGGCGCGCAGCGCGATCACCAGTGACTCGATGGTGTCACCGAGGTACTCGACCGGGTAGTGCTGCGCGAAAATCGGCAACGCACGGGGACCGGTGGCCTTGAAACCGGACGTGGTGTCGGTCAGCGGGGTCTTCGCCAGCCGCGACAACACCTTCGCGAGCACGACCATCGCCCACCTCCGCGGCCCGCGGACGCGGTACTCGTCGTCCTCGCCGTGGAAACGCGCGCCGATCACCACATCGGCGTCGGTGAGCCCGGCCAGCAGCCGCGGCACCTCACGCGGATCGTGCTGCCCGTCGGCGTCCACCTGCACCGCGGTGTCGTAGCCGTGGCGCAGCGCGTACCGGAACCCGGCGCGCATCGCCCCGCCGACGCCGAGGTTGTAGGGCAGTTCGAGGACTTTCGCGCCCGCTTCGCGCGCGGTCTCGACAGTGCGGTCGGTCGACCCGTCGTCGACGACCAGCACGTCGGTGCCGGGCAACGCCGTCCTGATCTCGCGAACCGTCCCGCCCACGCAACGCTCTTCGTTCCAGGCGGGGACGATGATCAGGACCCGCTCACCCGGCGGTTGTCTTCCCACGCGGGGAAGTCTAGGTCACTTCGATTTGCGCAATGCGCCCGCGAGTGCCCAGACCATCCCGCCGACGACGAGGACCGATCCGGCGATCTGGGCGAGCACGGCGGCGTCGAGCGGATCGCCCGGCAGGAAGAGCAGTCCGGTCAGCACGGCGGAACCGAGCAGCCACGACAGCGTCGCCGCGCGGTGCAGTCCCAGCGCCACCAGCGCGGGCTGCAGCACCTGGGCGACCAGCAGCACGCAGGTGCCGAGCCCCAGCACGCCCAGCACGCTCGACGGCAACGTCACGTGCGCGCCGAAGAGGACCCGCACCGCCCACGGCCCGAGCACGAACGACAGCAGCGTGCCGAGCAGCCCGACGACCGCCACGGCGGTGAGGATCAGCCGCAGGGCGCGCCGCACGGTGCCGAGGTCCCCGCGGGTGGCGGCGGAGGTGAGGGTGGGCAGGAGCATCGCCTGCACCGGGGCGAACATCAGCAGCGGGACCCGGACGAGCACGAACGCCGACGCGAACGCGGCGGCCGTCGCGGTGTCGGTGGTCAGCCTGCCCGACACGACGACCGGTGCGAGGTTGGCGACCAGCTGGGACAGCACGGTCGAGCCGACGAGGACGGCGATCGGCCGCACCATGGCAGGCGCGGGGACGGGGTCGCCGTCGGCGGGATTTCCGCGCAGCGCGGGCAGTCCGGCGAGGACCCCGAACGCGGACCCGGCGGCGAACAGCAGGCCGAAGGCCCCGGCGCCGGGAGTACCGGCCAGTGCCAGCACGACGCAGGGGAGCAACCGGGCGAAGCCTTCGACCGCGAGCGTGGCGGCGTACCCGCCGAAGCGGCGGCGCCCGCCGAGCAGCCCGCGCACGAGGTAGACGGCGGCGGCGGTCGCGGACCCGAGTACCAGCGCGCCGAACAGCGCCCACCGCCCGCCGAACGCCTTGGCCACGAGCACCGGCGAAGCCGCGAGCAACACCAGCACGACCACGGCGAGCAGCCCGGCGCCGGCGAGCAGCGCCCGCCGCCGCACCGGAGCGACGCTCGCGCCCACCGCGAGCCCGGCACTGACGGCCCGGCTGGTCTCCTGCTCCAGCGCGGTGAAGACCCCGGGCCCGATGATGTTGACGAGCAGGTAGAGCGACGCCACCGCGGCGGCGTCCCCGGTGCCGAGCGTGTGCCCCGAGAGGGCGAGAAAGGCGTACCCGGCCACACCGACGACCGCGAGCCCAGCGCCCATCAGGGCGGCGGGCCCAAGACGCCGGTGCACCCGAGCGGTTGCCGTCACGGAAGAAACCGTAGCCGGGGCGACGGCGTGCTTCCCGCGTCGGGTCTCGGGCGACGAGACCGAGGCCGGTGACCTCAGGAAGGCTGGTCCGGCTTGGCGCGGGCCTCCAGCTTCGTCAGCGTCGCCTGGGCGACGAGTGCGCGGGGGTCGTGCAGGGCCCGGAAGAGCTCCAGTGACGCGGTCAGTGCTTCCGACGCCTCGTCGATCCTGTCCACCGCGATGTAGGTCTCCGCGAGGCTCAGCAGCGTGTTGGCCTCGCCCCAGCGTTCGCCCGTTCTACGCCACAGGCGGACCGCCTGGCTGAAGTGCTCGATGGCCAGCAGCGGGTCGCCGTGCAGGTGGTGGAGCAGGCCCAGCTGGTGCTGCGAGCGGCTCTGCAGCGGGCAGATGCCCACCCGGTTGGAGATCGACAGCGCTTCCTCCGCGGCGGCGAACGCACGCTGCGCGTCCTGCTCGTCCAGCGCGAACGCCATGCTCGCCAGCACGATCGCCTTGCCGAACAACCACTCCGGCGCCCGGAAGTGCGCCAGTGCCAGCTCGAAGTACCGCAGCGCGTCCACCAGGTGACCGGTCGCCGTGAGGCTTTCGCCGAGCGCGTAAGCCGTCCACGCCTTGCCACGGTCGTCCTTCAGGCGGCGGTGCAGGTCCATGGCTTCCCGCAGGCAGAGCAGCGCCTCGTCGTCCTGGCGCAGCTCGTGCAGGACCCAGCCCAGCGAGTGCAGGCAGCGGGCGAGGCCGAGGTCATCCCCGGCGGCACGGGCGATCCTGACCCCCAGCCGCGCGAACTCCAGGCAGTCGCTCCACGGCCTCGACAGGAACAGGTGGGGCAGGTACAGAACGGGCGCCTTCCAGGCCGTGCTTTCCCGGTGCCCAATGGTCTTGACCAATGCGAGCACGGCCTCGCGCTCGGTGTGGAACCAGGTAAGCGCTTTCTGGTACTCCTGCTTGGAGAACACCAGCGGGTCGATGTCGTCCGCTCCCGCGGTCAACGCGGGGCCCGCCCACCCGGGTGCCACCGCGTTTCCCGCGTGCCACGCGGTCGCGACGTACCAGCGCAACAGCCTGCGCAGCCCTTCCTCGGTTTCTTCGGCACCGGCCCGGCCCGCGGCGAAGTCCCGGAGCATGTTCTGCAACGCGATCCGGCCGTCCCGGGTGCGTCCGACCAGCTTGAAGCGCCGCAGGACGGCCACGGCGTCCCGTGCGGCGGCCAGGTCCTGTCCGGTGAGCGCGGCGATCGCGGACAGGTGCAGGGCCGGGCACGGCTGCGCGCCCAGCAGCCGGTAGGTCCTGGCGACGGCCGGAGGCAGCTTGCGGTAGGTCGCGTCCAGCACGGTGGGAAAGGTGATTCCCGTGTCGAGCGACACGACCATCGTCGTGACCCGCTCCTCGCGTTCGAGCTCTTCGGCGAGCTCCGCCATGCTCAGCTCGGGCCGGGCGGCCAGCTGCTCGGCCGCCAGGCACAGGGCCAGCGGCAGGCGGTGGCACCGTTCGATCACCGCGGCGGTGGCCACCGGGTCGTCGTCGACGCGCGCCGCCCCGCCGATCTGCCGCAGCACGTCCTTCGACTCCGGGATGCCGAGCTTGCTCAGCGGGATCCTGGTCGCGCCCCGGGTGCGGGCGAGGTCCGCGAGAGGCTTGCGGCTCGTCACCACCACGGCGAACTCGCCCGCGGGCAGCAGGGCGGCGACCTGGGCGGCCAGTGCGGCGTTGTCCAGCACGACGAGGAGCCGCTTGCCGGCGGTGACCGAGCGGAACAACGCGGGAAGCTCCTCCGGCCGCTCGGCCGCGCTGGGGGAGACGCCGAGCTCCTCCAGGAACCCGGTCAGCACCGCCTCGGTCTGGCTTTCCGAGACCACCCCGTTGAGGTCGGCGAAGAGGCAGCCGTCGGGGAACTGCCCGCACACCCGGTTCGCCCACCACAGCATCAGGTGCGTCTTGCCGATCCCGGCCTCGCCTTCGAGCACCACGATCCCGGAGCGGGTGAGGAGCTCGTCGAGCACCCGCAGGGGTTCGCCACGCCCGATCAGCGGACCCTGGGCTTCGGGGAGGCGGACGGGCCAGCCCTCCTGCAACTCGAAGTCCGTCGAACCGGAGGTACGCCGCTGCTCCCGCTCGCGGCCGAGAAGGCGCAGGAAACCGGTGACGAGGCGCTGAACCCACATGGCTGTCCCTGGAATGGTCTCCGGCGCCGCCGCTGCGGGCCTGCGCCTCTCACTGTTCGTGACCAGGCCGACACTCGTCCGGCCGCCGTTGCTGGGCCTGTCCGGTAGGGGAATCTCACTCAATGAAACCATAGATCGCGGTTTACCGCTGCAGGGTGCGGCAGTCGAGTGGGCGCCTCCCAGCTCGGGCTTCGGAATGGGGAGGCCGAGCGTCCCCCTGCGCCGGGGCGGGAGTCAACTCATGTCGCTCTGCGGGGCCGCGGGCGCCGACGTATCCTCGGAAAACGTTGCAACACTTGTGCAACGGTTGACCGCCGGAGGGAACGTGAGCGACCTCGAAACGCGCCGCCCCGAGGAGGGGCTCGCGCTCGTCCGCAGTGTGCTCGACCGGGTCGGCGACAAGTGGGCCGTGATCGTCGTCTGTGCGCTCGCGGGGCGGACGCGGCGGTTCAACGAGCTGCGCCGCGCCTGCCTGCCCATCAACCAGCGCATGCTCAGCACCACGCTGCGTGCCCTCGAACGGGACGGGCTCGTGACCCGCACCCTGCACCCCACCGTGCCGCCCCGCGTGGAGTACGCGCTCACGCCCCGCGGGCTGAGCTTCCTCGCTGTCGCGCGGGAGCTGGCCGGGTGGGCGGAGCAGAACCACGTCGGCATCGAGCGTTCCCGCGCCGACTACGACGCGCGCGACGCCTGAGGCGATGTCGGCCGCGACCTCCTCAGCCGGGCCCGGTGAACACCGCGAACCGCCCGCTCAGACCTCCGGCCAGTCGACGCTCAGGTACTGGATCTCGGTGAACTCGTGCAGGCCCTCGCGGGCGCCTTCGCGGCCGAGGCCGCTCTGCTTCATCCCGCCGAACGGGGCCGCCGGGTCCGACACCAGCCCGCGGTTGATGCCGACCATGCCCGCGTCGATCGCCTCGCCCAGCCGGAGCGCGTGCTGCAGCTCCCCGGCGTAGACGTAGGCCGCAAGGCCCAGCTCGGAGGCGTTCACCAGCTCCAGCATCTCCTCCTCCGCACGCCACACCACGATCGGCGCCACCGGGCCGAAGATCTCCTGCCGCACGATCTCCGCGTCCGCGGGCACGTCGGCCAGCACGGTCGGCGGGAAGAAGTAACCCTTGCCGTCACCGGGAATCTCCGCGCGGGCGACCACGCGCGCCCCGGCCGCGAGCGCGGACTCGACCAGCTTCGTCACGCCTTCCACGGCCTTCGCACTGATCAACGGGCCCAGCTCGCCGGGCTCCAGCGCCTCGACGCGGCGGGCCAGGCGCGCCGTGAACTCCTCGGCGACGTCGGCGTGCACGTAGAACCGGTTCGCCGCCGTGCACGCCTGGCCGCCGTTGCGGAACTTCGCGATCATCGCGCCCTCGACCGCCGCGTCCAGATCGGCGTCGGCGGTCACCACGAAAGGCGCGTTGCCGCCCAGTTCCATCGAGGCGTTCACCACCCGGTCGGCGGCCTGGCGCAACAACAACTGCCCCACGCGCGTCGAGCCGGTGAAGGAGATCTTGCGGACGCGCGGGTCTTCGAGCCACGTCGTCACGACCGCCGCGGCGTCCGTGGTGGTCACGACGTTCACCACGCCGTCGGGCAGCCCGGCCTCGGTGAGCAGGCGTGCGATCGCGAGCGCGGTCAACGGCGTCTCGGCCGCCGGCTTGAGCACCACGGTGCAGCCCGCCGCCAACGCCGGGCCGATCTTGCGGGTGGCCATCGCGGCCGGGAAGTTCCACGGCGTGACGAGCGCGGCGACGCCCACCGGCTTGCGTGTCACCAGCGTGCGCGTGCCACCCGCGGGGGAGGGGCCGTAGCTGCCGTCGGTGCGCACGGCTTCCTCGCCGTACCAACGGAAGAACTCCGCCGCGTAGGTCACCTCGCCGCGCGCGTCGGCGAGCGACTTGCCGTTCTCCGACACGATGAGCGCGGCCAGTTCCTCGCGGTCGCGCAGCATCAGCTCGAAAGTCCGGTGCAGCACCTCCGACCGCGTGCGGGCGGGTGTGCGGGCCCAGCCACGCGCGGCGGCTGAGGCGGCGTCGACCGCGGCGGTCGCTTCGGCGGGACCATTGTCGACAACTGTCGCGATGGGTTGTCCGGTTGCTGGATTGTCAACAATGAACTTCACAGACACTCCGAAAGTACGTCGAGCGCATCGTCGAGCAACGCGTCCGAAATGGACAGTGGGGGCAGGAATCGCAGCACGTTGCCGTAGGTGCCGCAGGTGAGCACGATCACGCCGCGGGCGTGCGCGGCGGCGGCCACCGCGCGGGCCAGTTCCGGATCGGGCTCGGTGGTGCCGGGGCGCACCAGCTCCACGGCGATCATCGCGCCGCGGCCCCGGATGTCGCCGATCCGGTCGTCGCGGAGCCGGGACAGCCGGTCCTTCATCAGCCGTTCGATCTCGCGGGCGCGCTCGACGAGGTGCTCGGCCTCGATCGTCTCGATGGTCGCCAGCGCGGCGGCGCACGCGATCGGGTTGCCGCCGTAAGTACCGCCGAGACCGCCCGCGTGCGCGGCGTCCATGATCTCCGCGCGCCCGGTCACGGCCGACAGCGGCAGCCCGCCGGCGATGCCCTTCGCGCTGACGAGCAGGTCCGGCACGATCCCCTCGTGCTCGCTGGCGAACAGCGCGCCGGTGCGGGCGAAACCGGTCTGGACCTCGTCGGCGACGAACACGACGTCGTTGTCCCGGCACCACTGCGCGATGGCGGGCAGGAATCCGGGCGCGGGCACGATGAAACCGCCTTCGCCCTGGATGGGTTCGATCACCACCGCGGCCGGCTTGCCGACCTGCTTGTCGATCGTGTCGAGCGCGCGCCGGGCGGCGGCCGGGCCGTCGAGCCCGTCGCGGAACGGGTACGACAGCGGGGCGCGGTGGATCTCGGGCGCGAACGGGCCGAAACCCTGCTTGTACGGCATGTTCTTCGCGGTGAGCGCCATCGTGAGGTTGGTGCGGCCGTGGTAGGCGTGGTCGAACGCGACGACCGCCTGCCTGCCCGTGTAGGCACGGGCGATCTTGACCGCGTTCTCGACGGCCTCCGCGCCGGAGTTGAACAGCACCGACCGCTTCTCGTGCGTGCCGGGCGTCAGGCGGTTCAGCTGCTCGGCCACCGCGACGTAACCCTCGTACGGCGTGACCATGAAGCACGTGTGCGTGAACGCCTCGGCCTGCTCGCGCACCGCCGTCACCACACGTGGCGCGCTCACGCCGACGGTCGTCACGGCGATGCCGGAGCCGAGGTCGATCAGCACGTTGCCGTCCACGTCCTCGACGACTCCGCCGCCCGCGCGCACCGCGAACACCGGCATCGTCATGCCCACCCCGCGGGCGACGGCACTTTCCTTGCGGGACAACAGTTCCCGCGAGCGTGGGCCGGGGATCTCGGTGGCGAGGTGGCGGGCCTGCGGCAGCCCCGTGGTGAGCGTCATGCCGCCATCCTCGAAGCTCGTGGCCATGCCGTCCACTGCTTGTTTTCTCATCTCGTTATGCCTGTGAGGCATACTGGAAGCCGTGGAGCTACGGACCCTCCGGTACTTCGTCGCGGTCGCCGAACACGGTTCGGTGAGTGCCGCGGCGCAGGCCGTGCACGTGACCCAGCCGGCGCTGTCGCGGCAGGTCCGGCAGCTGGAGCGCGAGCTGCGGCTGGAGCTGTTCGAACGGCACGGCAACCGGCTCGCGCTCACGGCGGCGGGCACGCAGTTCCTGCCTGTGGCGCGGGACGTCCTGCGGCGGGCGGACGACGCGTTGTCCGCCGCGGAGTCGTTCGCCGCCGGACGCCTGGTGCGCCTGACGATCGGCGCGCCGACCACCACGCTCACCGACCTGATCGCCCCGTTCCTGGCGACCTTCGGCCCCGCCGACCCGCTGCCCACGGTGGTCGGGACCAGTGGCACGACGGCCCTGCGGCGCGGCGCCGACCTGGCGATCGTGACCCAGCCGCCGCACCGGTCGTGGGGCGGCCTGCCGCTCGCGCGGATGCCGTTGTTCGCCTACGTGCCGTCCGGGCACCGCTGGGCGGGCCGGTCCGGCGTCGGCCTGGCGGAGCTGGCGGGGGAACGGCTCGTCGTGCTGGACCCGTCGTTCCGGCCGCGGCAGATCCTGCAGGAGGCGCTCACCGCCGCCGGTCTCGCGACGCCCGAACTCGTCGAATGCGGCAATGCCCAAGTGGCGCAAGCGCTTGCGGCGGCGGGCCGGGGCGTGGCGGTGGTGTCGGACGACCCGCGGTTCGGGTTGCACCCCTTGCGCATCAACGGCCGAGACGGCCCGCTGCGGCTGTCGTTGTTCGCGGCGTGGGACCGGGGCCACCACGCGGCCGCCGCGCTGGCGGACCTCGCACAGCGGCTGCGGACGTTCGCGTCGGAGCGCTACGGGGCGGACGTGCTGCCGGAGGACTGACGGCGGCACTCCGCGAGGTCGGTGTACAGCGACGCGCGCGAGATGCCCAGCCGCGAGGCGATGCGGGGCGCCGCGCCGCGGACGGCGAACACGCCGCGCTCGTCCAGCGCCTTGAGCAGCCGGAGCCGTTCCCGCCGGCTCAGGCTGTCCACCGGCTTCGCCAGGGCCAGCTCCTCCGCGCGCACCACCGAGTCGACCACCTCGTCGAAGTCGTCGGTGAACGTCGTGGCCGGCACGGCCGCCGGGGCGAGCCCGGCCAGGTCGGACAGCAGATCGCCGACCTGGCGCAGCGCCGTCACGTCCAGGTTCACGCACAGCGCGCCGAACACGTGTCCCTCGTCGTCCTTCAGCGGCAGCGTCGACGACTTCACGATGCGGCCCGACTCCGTCCGCGTGACGTAGTTGAGCTCCGGCTCCGCGCCGTCGCCCCGCGCCAGCATCCGCAGGCCGATCTCGCTCGTCGCACCGCCCACGTGCCGCCCGGTCACCTCGCCCGCGACGGCGACCACCGACCGGTCGCCGAGCCGGTAGTCGTGCAGCACCACCTCGCACGAGCGGCCGAACGTCGCGGCCAGCCCGGGCACCAGCTCCTTGAGCGCGTCGAGGATCGCGTCCGCCGTTCCCACCCGGTCAGTCTAGAGATCGGACGAAACGTCCAGGCGCGTCCGGCCCACCCCGCCAACGCCCACCTGGCGCGGCACGTCGTCCTCGTCCGGCACGTAGTCCGGGTCGTCGGGGCGCCAGTCCGGCAGGGGTACGAGCCCGGGCTCGACCAGTTCGAGCCCGGTGAAGAACGACGCCACCTGCTCGACGTCGCGGATCGCGAGGCTCTCCGCGACGGTGTTGTTGTAGACGTGGCTCGTCTCCCGCTGCAGCGTGCCCGCGCGGCCACCGGCCCACGTGAGGTGGCTGAGCGCCAAGTAGCTGCCGGGCACGAGCCGCCCCACGTACTTCCGAACGACGTCGCGCGCCTGCTCGTCGTCGGTGATGAAGTGCAGCACCGAGATCATCAGCACGGCCACCGGCTCGCCGAAGTCCAGCAGCCCGGCGCGCGACAGCACGTCCTCGGGCTCCCGCAGGTCCGCCCGGATGGCCGTCGCGTTCGGGTTGCCACCGAGGATGCGCTGCCCGAGCTCCACGGCTTCGCGCTCGTAGTCGACGTACACCACGCGCGCGGCCGGATCCTCCGCCTGCGCGATCTCGTGCACGTTGCCCGCCGTCGGGATGCCGGAGCCGAGGTCGAGGAACTGCCGGATGCCCGCCCCGGTCAGGAAGCGCACCACCCGGCCGAGGAACTCCCGGTTGTAGCGGGCTCCGACGGCGGCGAGCGGGAACGACCGCGCGGTCTGCGCGGCGGCCGCCCGGTCCACGGCGTAGTTGTGGGTGCCGCCCAGCATGTAGTCGTACACCCGGGCCGCCGCGGCGACCGTGGGCTCGGCCGGTTCGGACATCGCTCACTCCTTGCTCTCGCGGAGTTCGCCACGCACGTCGCGAAGGAACCGCCGGGTCGCTTCGGGGCTCAGTGCCGCGCGCGTCGCCATGAGCCACAACCGTTCGTACGGCTGGACGTTGTCGTCGGGCACGAGCCGCCCGCCCATCGTCGTGTACGCGAAGTCCAGGTGCTGCCGGAACTTCCCGATCACGCCGGGCGCGGGCAGGCGCAGCAGCGCGAACCGTTCCAGCGCCATGTCCACCGCGAGCCCGGGCCGGGGCGCGAACGGCAGGAGCTGCAGCGTGATGTTCGGCTGCTGCGACAGCGTTAGCAACCGGTCCAGCTGCTCGGCCATCACCGCGGAATTCCCGCGGATTCTGCGCACACAGGATTCGCTGAGCAACGCGTAGACTTCCGGCGGTTCCGGACGGGACAGCACTCGCTGCCGGTCCAGAATGGCGGTCACCGATTCCGGCGTGGGCCGGTCGGCGCGCACGTACGATTCGCTCTGCAATAACGGCGGAATCCGCTCGATGGCGACCATCCGAATGAGATCGGCGTCTTCCTCGAGGTCGATGTACTGCCGGAAGTACTCCGGGTGCACCGCCCGCGCGCCGCGCCACCGGCCGCGCTGCGAGGTGCCGTTGTTCAGGTGCAACGCCAGGTCGAGCGTGACGTCGGCGGTGGCGCCGTAGGCCTTGAGCAGTTGCAGTAGATCGTTTTCGCTGATGCCGCCGTCGCCGTTCTCCAGCCGCGTGATCTTGTTCTGCACGCTGCGCGCGCTCGTTCCCGGCCAGATCATCGCGCCGACCTCCTCCTGCGTGAGCCCGCACTGCTCACGCAGGTGCCGCAGCAGCGCGGCGAGCTGGAACCGGCGCCCGGTCGGGGTCCGGGCCACGGCGGGAACTGTCACGCGGGTTCTTTCGATCAGGGGCGGCGGGGAATCGAATTGTAGGCAGTTGTCACCGTGCCAATCCATCGGCCATTCGAGTTGGCCGAACTCGCCCCCGATGCGGATTCGGCCACCGCCGCGGCATTGAACCGCCGGCCGCCATTCAGGCGGTACCATCAACCGTGCTCACCCGGGCCTGGCCGCAGACACTGCGCTGGCGGGTGTACGCACTCGTCGGTGGTCTTCTGTTCCTCCTCCTCGTCACCGCTGCCGCCACCACCGCGTCCCGGCTCTACGACACCTCCGTCGGCAACCACGTCCGCGGCACGCTGCGCCCCGCGCAGCAGGCGGCGGCCGCGTTGAGCAAGGACTACGTCGACATGGAGACCGGGGTGCGGGGTTTCCTGCTCACCGGCGACGACCAGTTCCTCGCGCCGTTCGAGTCCGGGCAGGCCGACGTGTCCCGGCGCGAGGCGAACCTGCGGCAACTACTCGCGTTCGACGCGCCGTCCCTGCGCCTGCTGCTCGCGGTCGACGCCGCGCGCGGCGACTGGCTCGACGCGTCGATCACGCCGAGCATCGCCGCCGTCCGCTCCGGGACGTCGATGCCGAACGCGTTGCAGGGCAAGCAGGCGTTCGACGTAGTGCGGGCGCGGCTGGCGGACCTGCAGGCCCACATCGACGAGCTGACCGCCGCCGGGCTGCAGCAGAGCACGAGCGCCCAGCGGACGGCGAACTCGGTGACCATCGGCTGTGCCGTGTTCGCGCTCCTGATCGGGCTCGTCACCGTGCTGCTGCTGCGCCGCTCGCTGGACGCGCCGCTGCGGCGGCTGCTCACCCAGGTGCGGTGGGTCGCCGACGGCGACCTCGAACGGCGGGTCGACGCGGACGGGCCGCAGGAGGTCGCCGAGGTGGGGCGCGCGGTGGAGAGCATGCGGGTGCGCATCATCGGGGAGGTGGGCCGGGCCTCGGAGGCGGCGGACCAGGTCGTGCGGCTGGAGGAGACCGACCGGATCGCGCGCGAGCTGGGCGACACGGTGATCAAGAACCTGTTCGGGATCGGCCTGACCCTCCAGTCGGCGATCGCCCGGTATCCGGCGGCGCAACCGGTGTTCCGGCGCGCCATCGCCGACCTCGACCAGGCCGTCAACCAGCTGCGCTCGGCGCTGTACGGGCACCTGCCCGCCCCGGCGCGGCAGTCACTGGGGCTCGCGGTGCAGACGCTGGTCAGCGAGCTGGAGGCCGAGGTCGGGGTGGTGCCGGAGCTCGTGCTGACCGGGGACCTGGACCACGAGCTGCCCGACGAGTTGGTCGCCGAGGTGCTCGGGGTGCTGGAAGAGGCGACGGGCGCGCTGCTGGGGCCCGGGAGCGCCGGGCCGGTGGGGATCGAGCTGGCGCGGACGGAAGGTTGCGTGCGCCTGTGGATCACCGGACCCGAGCCGGGGGAGCCGGAGGCGTTGCGGGCGCTGGAGGAGCGGGCGCGCGGTAGCGGCGGACGCGTCCACCACGAGGGCGACCGGGTCGTCATCGACTGGGAGGTGCCGGTGTAGGACCCCGCACACGACAAGGCCCGCCCCCCGAAGTGCGTGGAGGACGGGCCCGGGTGCGGGGGCTACGACGGCGAGCCGCTGACCATCGACCGTGACGGGCCGCGGTGGCCGTGGCGCGCGAGGCGCTCGACGAGGTCCGGGCAGCGGTCGAAGTTCGGCGGTTCGAGCTGGCCCGGATGCCTGTCGGCGAGCAGGTCGCGCAGGAAGGCCACCACCTCCCGCGCCGGCGGCACGACCTCGCCGCCGAGGTAGGCGACCACGATGACGTCCTCACCGCTGTGCGTCTCGATCGCGGCGGCCCAGCCCTGGGTGTCCTCCCAGAGCAGGGCGAGATCGCGGTCGGGGAAGTTCGGCAGGCGCTCCTCGAGCGCGATGTAGGCGCTGGCGGGCCGGCCGGTCATGGCACAGGTGGATTCCGGCGGCACTCCGAGCGCTTCCGCCACCGCGGAGACGTAGCCCTGCAGGGCCGATTCGGCAGCGTCCCAACCGTAGATGTCCACGATTCCCTCGCTTCCTTTGGTTCCCACTGATGGGGTACCCCCGATTCGGCGATCGAATCGCTCTTTCGAGCAGATACGATGTCGACCATGCGGACTTCCGGAGTCTCGACCTCGGGGCGGGGGTTCGGCGTCCACGACCACGTCTGCTGGTCCTACGACGACCACGCCGACTTCCTGGCACGCGCCGTCGAGTTCCTCACCGAAGGGCTCCACCTGGGGTTGCGGACGGCGTTCGTCGCCCCGGGAGCGGCGGACGAGCTGCGGGCGCAGCTGAGCCGGGCCGAGCCGCTGGCGCGGGCACTGGCCGACGGCGCACTGACGGTCGAATCACTCGACGGCGTGTACGGCCCCGACGAAGTGGTGGATCCGGAGACGCAGGTCGCGGCCTACGCGGCGGCCACCGAGGCCGCGCTCGCGCAGGGGTTCCGCGGTTACCGGGTGGCGGCCGAGGCGACCGCGCTGGTGCGCACGCCGCGGCAGCTGGAGCAGTTCACCCGGTACGAGCACCGCGTGGACCGCTACATGGTCACCCACCCGTTCTCGGCGTTGTGCGCGTACCGGCGGGACGAGCTCGACCCGTCGGCGGTGGCGCAGCTGGCCGGCCTGCACCCGGCGGCGAGTCCGGACGCCACGCCGTTCCGGCTGCACGCCGGGTCCGACGGCACCCTGACCCTCGCCGGCGAGCTTGACTTCAGCAGCGCCGAGACGTTCCCGCTGGTCCTCGAACGGGCCGGGCTGCCCGGTGGGCGGGTGGTGATCGACGGGCACGACCTGGAGTTCGTCGACCACCGCAGCCTCTGGGCGCTGGCGGACGCGGCGGCCCGCCGGGACGCGACCGTGGTCCTGCGCACCGGCCACCCGGGTGTCGAGCGGCTGCTCGGGCTGCTCGACGTGCCGCGGGTGACGGTGGAGCGCACCGCATGAGGACCGGTGCCGCGGAGGGACACGAAGGGTACTTCCACGAGGCCGCGTTCTACGCCTCCGACCAGGAGCTGCTCGACGTCGTCGTGCCGTTCCTGGAGGAGGGCGTGGCCGCCGGGGAGCCGGTGCTGGTGGCGTTCGGCCCCGTGAACGAGCGGCTGCTGGGCACGGCCTTCGACCTGGCGAAGGTGACCGTGATCCCGGGCGACGAGCAGTACCTGCGGCCCGCCGTCGCGATCCGCCGGTACCGCGAGCTGTTCGCGCGGTGCGTCGCGGACGGGGCGGCGCAGGTGCGGGTGGTGGGGGACGTGCCGCACCCCGGGGCCGGGCAGCCGTGGGACTGGTGGGCGCGGTACGAGTCGGTGGTCAACCGCGTCTTCGACGACTTCCCGTTGTGGGGGCTGTGCCCGTACGACACGAGGATCACGCCGGAGCACGTGCTGGACGACGTGGTGCGGACGCACCCGCGGCTGGCGACCGTCGACGGTCGGCACGTGCACAACGACGGGTACGAGGTCCCGGCGCGGTTCCTGTCGCCGTGGCGGGAGGCGCCGCGGCCGCTGCCCGAGGCCGAGCCGCCGGTAACGGACCTGAGGGACCCGACGGCGGCCGAGGCGCGCCGCGAGCTGCGGGCGGCGCTGGGGCCGTCGGGGATCGGGCGGGACCGGACCGAGGACTTCGTGATGGCGGTGAGCGAGGCCGTGACGAACGCGTTCGTGCACGGCAGGCCACCGCTGCGGGTGCGGATCTGGAGCGGCCCGGGCCGCGCGGTGGTGACGGTGACCGATGGCGGCGCCGGACCGGTGGACCCGTTCACCGGTCTGGTGGCGGCGAAGGAAACCCGGTCCGCCGGGGTGGGGCTGTGGATGGCCCACCAGATCTGCCGCCACGTCTGCATGTACGCCGACGAGGAGGGTTTCGTCGTGCGGCTGGAGTGCTGAAGGGCTTCGGGCGTCACTTCTGCGGCACCGGCGCCGGTGCACCCCATTCCGGTTTCCAGGTCGCCGTCGCGCAGCGGATTCCGGTCGGTTTCGAGTAGCCGGCATCGGTCCGGAAAGCGGTGTAGAAGCAGTACTGTTGCTGCGGCCACAATGCGCCGACGCGAAGCCGTACCGTCTTCGGCTGCGCATCGTCGCGAGGTCCGAAGTGGTACCAGTTCCAGCACTCGCCCGACGCCGCCGCGGGCTGTTCGTGATCGATGAAATTGTCCGCGGGGTCGGCCTGGCCGTAGACACCTTGAACCGCGACGGCACTCTGCGCGACGGGTACCTCGTTGATCCAGGTCAGCGTGAGGTCGACCCTGCCGGGGACGTCCTGGCTGGGAGTGAAGGCGAAGCCCGCCAGGGGTGGCGGGTCTAGTCCGGACTGCTTTCCCAGCAGATCATGTGCCTCGTCGAACAAGCGCGGGCACGAAACAAGTGCGATGTCGTGTCCCTCGTCGTTCGGCGTGTCTTTCAGTACCGTCAACACCAGGACGACAGCGACGGCGATGCACACCAACATGATCAGGATCTTGTTGCCCAGTTTCGCCGGCCGCACCAGCCAGTTGATCAGGCCGCCTGCGACGAAGCTCGCGAGCACGATCCCGAGGTCGAGCCAGCCGGTGCGCGTCACCGGGGCAGTATGCCGGAAACGGGCGTGCTCGGGCTCACCCCAGCAGCAGCGGTTCCAGCAGCCGGTGGGCCGGTCGTAGTGCCTGATCCACCGGGTCCGCCGGGTCGGGTGGCTGGCCGGGGCCCGGCCGGTACTCGACCTCCGTCACCGCCGGGATCCGCCCGCAGCCGGCGCAGAAACCGCCGCTGACCAGGACACTTCCGCAGTCCACGTGCAGGAACAGCGCGCGCGGGCCGTGCGGCGCGAGGTGCGTGTTGCCCCAGTCGTTGAGCGCGTGCAGCGCGGGCCAGAGGTCCAGACCTTTCGCGGTGAGCCGGTACTGGGACTCCGTCCGCGCGAGCACCCCCGCGGCGACGAGGCGTTCCAGGCGGACGGTCAGTACCGCCTTGGGGATGGCCAGGTGCCGGTACAGGTCGGTGAACCGCCGCAGGCCGAAGAACAGGTCCCGCAGGATCAGGAACGTCCACCGCTCGCCGACGACCTCCAGCGTGCGTGCGATGGAGCACTCCTGTCCGGTGTAGTCGGACTTCAGCGCCATGCGAACCAGCCTATGGTCCCCGGTGAGCACCGCCCCCGGCAGAACGCCGGGGGCGGTGGGGGATCACGGCTTGCGGGCCACGATCCCCGCGATGCAGCGGGCCGCCTTGCTCAGCGGCGTCAGGCGGGGGCCGTCGGGCCACCACTCGTCGCACGCGACCAGGTCCGGGCCCGTCGTCGCGTTGGGCTTGACGATCTCCAGTCCCGGCAGCATCGCCAGGATCTCGTCCTTGGTGCGGAACCGGCCGGCACCCATCGGCCCGTGCACGAGAATCTCCTCGATCCGCTTGGCCAGCGCGGTCAGCTCCGGCACCTGTGGGTCGTAGAAGTGCGAGAACACGACGTACGAACCCGGCGCGAGCGCGTCGATGTACTCCCGCATCACGTCGGGGCCGCCGTCGCCCTCGAAGTGGTGCAGGGTGCCGACGTGCAGCAGCACCAGGGGCTGCGAGAAGTCGATGTGCCGCCGGACGGTCTCGTTGGTCAGCACCGCGGACGGCGTGAAGATGTCCGCTTCGACCATGTGGACGTTCTCGTTCTCTTCCAGCAGCGCGCGCCCATGGGCGAGCACCACCGGGTCGTTGTCCACGTAGACCACGCGTGCGTCGGGGTTGCTCCGCTGCACGATTTGGTGCGTGTTCTCGGCCGTCGGCAGCCCCGAGCCGCAGTCGAGGTACTGCTCGATCGACGATTGGCCGGCGAGGAACCGGCACGCGCGGTTGAGGAACCCCCGGTTGCCCTTGGCGATGTCCACCGCCTCCGGCACCGCCTCGTTGATCTTGTGCATCACCGCCCGGTCGACCTCGTAGTGGTCCTTCCCCCCGAGGAACCCGTCGTAGATGCGGGCGATGCTGGGCCTGTTCGGGTCCACTCCGACGGGGACCTGGCTCGGTGAGGTGGTGGGCGGTGCACCGGTCATGACTGCCTCGCTGGGACGGTTGGTGACGGCTGAACGCACCGAGAGTAGTGCGCCACGTCACGGTCCTCCAAGGGGCCGCCCCTCGTACCCTCTTTCAGCCCAGCGCTAGATCAATCCGTGGCGTAGTGCGTAGGACACGGCGTGTGTCCGGTTGCGCAGCCCGAGCCTGGTGGTGAGCTTGTGGAGGATGTTCTTCACGGTCCGTTCCGAATAGGCCATCTCCGCGGCGATCTCCGCGGTGTCCTGTCCCTCGGCGAGCAGCCGCAGCACCGTGGTCTCCCGTGTGGACAGTCCGGTGGGCGTCAGGTCGTGGGGCACGAGGACCTCGCGGTGCAGCCGCGCCATGCCCTGCAGCACCTGGCCCAGCTGCTCGGGCGGGAGGTGCCCGAACCCGCGCGCGGCCGCGGCGACCGCCTTGCGCAGCCGTTCCGGGCTGGCGTCCTCGCGCGGCACCAGCACGACGAGCCCGCTCTCGATCGCCGTCCACAGCTCCGCCGGGCGCGGCGGGTCGGCGACGAGGACGAGCCGCGTGTGGGCCGAGGTCTCGCCGACCAGGTACGGCAGGGTCCGCAGGTCGTCGGTGACGGCCACGAGGACCCCCGCCTGGCGCGGCTCGTGCTCGACGACCTCGAACCCGGGATGGGCGCGCAGCACGCCGGCGAGACCGGCCCGCAGCAGCGGATCGGTCGCGAGCACGCCGACGGTGATCGCCGGGCCCTGGCCGAGCCGGGTCAGTGGAGAGCCCGTGTCCTCCATACGGGCGATACTGATTGACATGGCGCCAGGAAACCGCGAAAACAGCAACCGGGGCCAGGAAGAACGACCAGCAGTTTTTCACCTCGGCTACTTCTGCCGGTTTAATGGTCGGCGGTGAACGAGACTTCCGCTGCCGACGAGCCGGGCTTCGGCGAGCTGCTCCTGCGGCTGCGCCGGGCCGCCGGGCTGACTCAGGCCGACCTTGCCGAAGCCTCCGGGGTGAGCGTCCGCGCCCTCTCCGACCTGGAACGCGGCCGTGCCAGAGCCGCGCAACGGCGTTCGACCGAGGCGCTGGCCGATGCGCTCGGCCTGGCCGGTGTCGAGCGCTTCCGCTTCCTGGAGCTGGCCCGCCAGGGTCGCCAGCGCGGTACCCGCCCGGCCCCGCTGACCGGCGTCGTCGCGCCGCTGCCCAGCGCGGTGCCGGACCTGGTGGGCCGCGCCGACGAGCTGGCCCGGCTGCGCGCCGCCGCGCGCGAGGCCGCCGAGGCGCCGGGCGGGGTGGTGGTGTCGGTGGTCGGGCACCCCGGCGTCGGCAAGACGGCGCTGGCCGCGACGGCCGCGTACGAGCTGCGAGACGAGTTCCCCGACGGCTGCTTCTCCGTCGACCTGCGCGGGATGGACGACCAGCCCGTCACGCCCCGCGTAGCGCTCGACATCCTGCTGCGCGCGCTGGGCGTCCCGGCCGAGCAGATCCCGCTCACCGTCGAGGAGCAGACCACGCTGTTCCGGTCGTTGCTGGCCGGTCGGCGCACCATGATCCTGCTCGACAACGCCGCCGACGAGACCCAGCTGCGCCCGCTGCTGGCCCGCACCACCGGCTGCCTCATGGTGATCACGTGCCGCCGCGCGCTGGTGGGGCTGGAGTCCGGCCGCTGGATCTGGCTCGGCGCGCTCAGCCGGGAGGACGCCGCGGCGCTCGTCGGCACGATCATCGGGCCGGATCGGGTGCGGGCGGAGCCGGAGGCGGTCGCGGAGCTGGCCGAGCTGTGCGGCAACCTCCCGCTGGCCGTCCGCATCGCGGGAAACCGCCTGGCCAGCCGCCCGCACTGGTCGATCGAGCACCTGGTGCGGCTGTTGCGTGACGAGGGCACACGGCTGGCCGCGTTGTCGGCGGGCGACCTGCGGGTGCGTTCGGCGTTCGCGATGTCACACCGGCGGCTGACGGGGGCGGCGCGGCTGGTGTTCCAGCGGCTGGCGTTGATCCCGGGGCCGGCGTTCGGCGTGGAGCTGGCCGCCGTCGCGACCGGGCTGCCCGAGGCCGAGGTGCGGCCGTACATCGACGAGCTGGTGGACGCCAACCTGCTGCAGGCGTCCGCGCGGGACGGCCGCTACTCCTACCACGACCTGATCCGGTTGTTCGCCCGCGAGCGGCTGGAGGCCGAGGAGGACCCGGACGACGTCGCGAAGGTGCGCGCCGCCGTGGTCAGCCACCTGCTGGACACCGCCGTCCTCGCGGCCGCGTGGTTCCACCCGGAGGCGGTGACGGGCGGCCCGCGGTTCGGCTCCCGGGAGGCGGCGGCGCGGTGGCTGGACTACGAGTCCGCGAACTGGCTCGCCGCCCAGCGCATCGCCGCACGCGACGGGGACCACCGGCGCGTGGTGGGGCTCGCGGAGGCCATGCACTGGTACTCCGACGTCCGGCAGCAGCACTACCCGTGGGACCAGGTGTTCGAGCTGGGCCTCGCCGCCGCGCGCGAGCTGGGGGAGCGGCACTCGGAGGCGAAGCTGCTGAACTTCGTCGGCTGGGCGCGGTACCTGTGCCGGCAGGACGACGAGGGCGGGTTCGAGGCGCACCGGGAGGCGCTGGCGCTGGCGCGGGAAATCGGCGACACCGGCGAGGAGATGTGGGCGCGGACGTACCTGGCCGCGGTGCTGATGCGGCTCGGCCAGGCCGACGAGGCGCTGGAGCAGATCCGCGTCGCGGCGGTCGCGAACAGCCTGAGCTTCTGGGCGGGGCAGGCGCCGCTGCGGAACGTGCTGGGGCAGGTCCTGTCGGCGGTCGGCAGGCCGGAGGAGGCGCTCGCGGTGCACCGCGCGGTGCTCGCCGACTGCGAGCTGCAGCGCGCCGAGGCGAACCCGCAGACCTACCAGCTCATGCGCTCGCTCGTCTTCCGCTTCATGGGCAGCGCGCTGGCGAAGATGGGCGACTGGCCGGAAGCCGCGCGGGCCTACCGGACGGAACGCTCGCTGTTCGACGAGGTCGACAACCCGCTAGAGGCCGCGGACGCCGCCCTGCGCGAGGGCCAGGCGTGGCGGGAGGCAGGGGAGTACGAGCGGGCGGTGGACTGCCTGCGGGCGGCGCTGGCGGAGTTCACCGAGCCGTTCACCCGCTGGCAGCGCGCGCAGGCGCTCGCCGAGCTGGCTTCGGTGCTGGCGCTGACCGGAGACACCGAGTCGGCGCGGAATCACCGGCGGGAGGCCATTGTCCTCTGTGGACAGGTAGGGACTCCGGCCGCGGACCGGCTGGCGGACGAGCTGGCCCGGGCTCGGTAGGCGGTCGGTTGGTCGTTGGCTGGCGTCGGCTGCTTCTGGCGGCTGCTTCTGGCGGCTGCTTCTGTCGGCTGGTGTGGGCTGCTGTCGGCTGCCTGCGTCGTCGGGTTGTCGACAATGCTCGTGTAGGCGCCTCTGCTTGTAGCCGGGTCGGATTGTCAACAAGCGGCACTTCCGTTGTGCCGATTGTGAACACTCGGCGGGCGAACTAGCCCACGCCTGGGAGGTGTTTGGGCAGCTCCCGCGCCGGTTGAGTCAGTACGGCTGTTTCCGCAGGAGGTTGTTGACAATCCGTGTGTAGGCGCATCCACCTGTAGCCGAGCCGGATTGTCAACAAGCGACGGTTTGTTCGAGACGATTGTGGACAGGTCGGCCAGGGACCCGGCCCCGGCGGGGTAGGCGTTGGGGTGGCACCCGCGTCCGGTTGGCTCGGCACGCCCGTCCTGCCGCCGGAGGGTCGACAATGCCCCTGTAGCCCTGTCCGCTTGTAGGACCGCAGGATTGTCAACAAGCCTCAAACACATCAAGCCGACAATCCGACGAGCCGATTGTCCTCACGAACCAGCAGGCAGGAGCACCACGCCGTCGTCGTCGGCGTAGAGCAGATCGCCGGGGTGGAAGGTGATCCCGCCGAAGCCGACCGGCACGTCCACCGCTCCGGCGCCCGCCTTGCTGCTCTTGCGTGGGTTCGTGCCGAGGGCCTTGATGCCGATGGGCAGGTCCGCGAGCACGGCGCTGTCGCGGACCGCACCGTTGATCACCAACCCGGCCCAGCCGTTGTCCACCGCGGACTTCGCGATGAGGTCGCCGGTCAGTGCGCTGTGCAGCGAGCCGCGACCGTCGACGACGAGGACGGCGCCCTCGCCGGGAGTGCGGAGCAGCTCGCGCACGAGCCCGTTGTCGTGGTAGCAGGTGATCGTGCGCACCGGGCCGCTGAACACCCGGTGCGCGCCGAACTGGCGGAACTGCGTGTCGCACACCTGGAGCTTCTCGCCGTGCTCGTCCACCAGGTCCGCGGTGCTGGGAAGAGTGCTCACGCCGGTCATGATGCCCGATCGGGACGCCGGTCGATCGTGATGTTCACCGCAGCGTCAACATTCGCGCAGCTGCGGCACGACCGTCCACTAGGGACGGAAGAGCGTCCCGGGACCGGTGTGTCAGCGGAAGAACAGGCGGGCGATGAGGCCGGTGACGACGACCCAGAAGATCGCGGCGAGTCCGTAGTTCACCAGCACGGCGAGCTGGGCGTTGTCGATCGGGAACAGGCCCGGGAAGAACAGTGCCAACGGCTCGGCGATCGAGCGGATGAAGCGCGTGAACGCGTTCCCCGCGTTGGCGCCCAGCAGGATCAGCAGGATGTAGACGACTTCGATGAGGGCGAACAGAGCCCCGACGCCGGTGACGATCCTGGCGGCGGAGGCGCGGCCGGAGTAAGTTCGTGTCCTGGTCATACCGGAGAAATTCCTCCCCCACCGGAGCGGAAAACCCGATCGGGTGACAAATACTCCTTTCGTCCGGTTGCGCTGCGCCGATTGCCGTATTCGCGCCGGACAAGGGTCGAAGGACCCTGCCGCGGCGGCCGCTCCTGTGCGCAGACTCGGCGGTGAACCCTGGGTATTGTTCAGCCACCCCTGGCGGAGGACACCGAGGCGGTTTGCGCGAGATGAACGAGGACAGGGCGGCCAGGGTGTGGTCGTCCATCGCCGAGTGCGCGCGCCGTGAATCCGCTCCCGTCTCCGTGCGCCACGCGTGCCAGAGCTGTGCGGAGGCTGTTTCGGCCGATGCCGCCGTGCTCCTGCTGACCAGTAGTCTGCAGGCCGGGCACCTGGTGTACGCCACCGCACCACTCGGCGAGGAGCTGGTAGAGCTGCAGACCACATCGGGAGAAGGCCCTGCGCTGGCAGCCGCCGCGGGACTCGGGCCGGTGCTCGTGCCGGACCTCGCCGCCCGGCGCGACCGCTGGCCGGCCTACGTGCCGGACGCGTTGCGGACGGGCGCGCGGGCGCAGTTCTCGGTCCCGCTGCGCCTCGGTGCGGTGCGGGTGGGCGCGCTGGACCTCCACCGCAGGCGCACCGGGGCGCTCGGACCGGATGAACTGGCGGACGTGATGGTGTACGCGGATGCCGCGCTGGCGATCGTCCTCGACGACCGGGCCGGTGCGAACGGTGACGGCGGTGGCGGAGGCTTCTTCAACTACGGGGCCGAGTTGCACCAGGCCGCGGGCATGGTGTCGGTGCAGTTGGACGTGCCGGTGGGAGAGGCCATGGTGCGACTGCGCGCACACGCATACGCTCGCGGTGAGCGACTGGGGGAGGTGGCGAAGGCAGTGGTGCAGCGCCGGCTCCGGTTCGCCCCCAGCGACGAGTCCGGAGGGGAGCACCGATGAGTGTGCCCGACACGCGGGTGACGCGGGCGTTCGTCGAGCTCGCGGACACCCTGGTAGCCGACTTCGACCTGATCGACTTCCTGCACGGGCTGGCCTTGCGCTGCGTCGAGCTGCTCGGGGTCGACGCCGCCGGGCTGCTGCTGGCGAACACGCACGGCGTGCTCAACGTGGTGGGTGCCTCCGGGGAGCAGGCGCGGTTGCTGGAGCTGCTGCAGCTGCAGAACCAGGAGGGCGCGGCGATCGACTGCTACCGGCAGGGGCGGCCGATCCAGTGCCCCGACCTGCGTTCGGCGGCGCAGTGGCCGGTGTTCGCGCCGGCCGCGCGGGAGGCGGGGTTCGCCGCGGTGGCGGCGGTGCCGATGCGGCTGCGGGAGAACATCGTGGGCGCGGTGAACCTGTTCGCCGAGGCGGCGGGCGAGTTCGGTGAGGACCGGCTGGGTGTCGGCCAGGCCCTGGCGGACATCGCGACGATCGGGATCCTGCACGAGCGGACGCTGCGGCAGCACGAGGTGCTGGTCGAGCAGCTGCAGACCGCGCTGACCAGCCGGATCACCATCGAACAGGCCAAGGGTGTGCTGGCGGAGCGGCTGGGCATCGGGGTGGAGCAGGCGTTCGTCGTGCTGCGGCTGTACGCCCGCAGCCACCGCCGCCGCCTGGTGGACGTGGCGACGACGGTGGTGGAGCGGCAGCCGGAGGGTGACGACGTGGTGGCGTCGTACCGGGGCTGACGTCAGTTGATCTGCAGGTCCACGCAGGAGTAGAAGGCGTTGGCGGTGTCGGCGATGTTCCACACGGCGAGGAGCTTCTGCCTGCCCGTGAAGTTGCCGAGGGTGATGGAGTGCGACACGGTCGACGGCGGCTGGGCGTTCCCGCCGTCCTTCTGGTCGACCAGCGTGTTGCCGATGTAGTACTGCCAGTTGCTGGTGCGGTGCGCAGCCGTCATCGTCCAGGTGATGGTGACCGTGCGGCCGACGGAGGTGACCCGCCAGCCCTTGGTGTCGTCGTCCAGTTCGGCGAAGCGGGTGTTGCCGCCGCTGCAGCTGTACAGCCCCTTGGGCCCTTCCACGCTCTGCGGCTCGTACTTGATGTCCCCGCACGCGACGATGCCCTGGGCGCACTGGGCCTGGCGGCTGGGCGGGGAGTTGATGTAACCGTGCGCGCTGGCCACTCCGGCGGGTAGGGCGAGCGCGACGACCGGGGCGAGAACGGCCCCCGCGGCGACGGACTTGAGGTGGGTGCGGCGTTTTCCGTTCATGGTCGAGTCTCCTCTTCCACTGGCTGTGGGACGGAGTTGTCTGAACCTTGTGGTCTGGACCATAACGCGGAGTAAAGTGCCGGTCAAGGATTGTGGGGGTGCTGGGTTCGGCGGAAACTTGTTGACAATCCGCTAATCCGGCGATCGACATTCGGCCGATCCGGCAATCCGACACGTGGACAAGGCGCGTGTCAACGTTCCGGCAGGTCGGCCAGCAGTGCGCGCCACTGGGCCCCCGTGTTGAACCCCGCCCCGAGGTCGGGCAGCTCCGCGAGGTCGGCGTCGCTCACGGGCGGCACGTCCTCCGCGCCCACGCGGTGCAGCTCCAGCGTCACGCGGGCCAGCGTCTCCAGCGCGATCGTCCGCACCACGGCCTCCTCGACGCTCGCGCCCGTCACCGTCACGCCGTGCCCGCGCAGCAGGCACACCGGCCGGTCACCCATCGCCGCCAGCATCTCCTGCGCCAGGTCCCGCCGCCGGATCAGCACCGACCTCGGGTACACCGGCACACCCTCGGCCGCGAGCCGCATCCCCGGGATGTCGAACGCCCCGTACACCGGGCGCAGCGACAGCTCCGCCAGTCCACAAAGGAGCAACGCGGGCGGGTGCGCGTGCACGACGGCGCCCACGTCCGGCCTGGCCCGCAGCACCTCCGTGTGGATCGGCAGCTCGTTCGGCACCCGCCAGTCACCGAGCTCGCCCTCGCCTTCGAGGTCGACCTGGCGAACGTCGTCCGGCACCGTGTGGCGCAAACCCTGTTCGTACGGCCCCCGCGTCCGCACGAGCAGGTGCTCGGCATCCACCCGGACGCTGACGTGCCCGAGGATCCCGTCGACCACACCTCGTTCGGCCAGGACCCGGCACGCGTCCGACACCGTCTGCTTCAGACTGTCCACAAGAGCTTCAGAGTTTGAACGAGTCCGAAGCGGACGCCAGCACGATCTCCTCCGCGGTCCGCACCCGCGCCGCCAGCCCCTGCTTGTGCGAGTAGCGGGCGAACGTCTCCAGCACGTGCCGGTTGCGTTCGAGCCCGTAGTCCCAGTAGCCCGGCCCCAGCGCGTCCACAGTCTCCTCCAGGTGCTGCTGCAACCACGGCAGCATCACCTTGAAAGCGTTGCGGTGCTTGAGATCCTCGTACGCCACCGCCAACGACTCGGTGAACGCCTTGGTGAGCGAGCGCGCGATCCACGGGTGCCGTTCGTGCAGCTCGCGCCGCAGCACGACGGTGTGCATGATCGGGAAGATCCGCGTCCGCCGGTAGTAGTCCTTCTCCGCCGCCACGAAGTCCTCGAACAGGTGCCGCACGTGCGGCACACGCCCGAAGCACGACGGCTGCGAGGCGCTGTAGATCGCGTCGAGCTCGCCTTCGGCCAGCATCGCCGACAGCGTCTGGTCCGGACCGATCGGCGTGACGCTGATGGAGTCCGGCAGGTTCAACCGGATCTTCTCGTGCCGCCCGGGTTCCTCGATGCCGCCGGTGAAGTACTGCACCGAGTCCACCGGCACGCCGTGCTCCTCGGCGAGGATGCCGCGCTGCCACACCCCGGCCGTCAGCTGGTACTCCGGCGTGCCGACGCGCTTGCCGACGAGGTCCTTCGGCTCCGTGATCCCGCTGCGGGTGCTGACGTAGATCGACTGGTGCCGGAACACCCGCGACGGGAACACCGGCAGCGCAACGAAAGGCGGGTCCTCGCGGTCGAGCGTCAGCAGGTACGACGACAGGCTCATCTCGCTGACGTCGAACTCCTGGTGCCGCAGCTGCCGGTAGAACGTCTCCTCGACCGGTAGCGAGAGGAAGTTCAGGTCGATGCCCTCCGGTCGCACGCGCCCGTCCTGCAGCGCACGCATCCGGTCGTAGTCCCAGCAGGCGAAGGACAGCGAAAGGCGGGTCATGCGGGAACTCCTTCGAGGTTGGCGGTGGTGGTCCTGGACCGGTGCCGGGCCAGCGGCACGCACAGCAGCAGCGCGACCACCGCGCACAGCCCGCACGCGGCGAACCCGGCGAGGTACGAGCTCAGCGCCGGAGTGCCGGCGGGCGTGGTGAGGCTCGCGAACAGCACCCCGGCGACCGCGCTACCGACCGAGTTGCCCACCGCGTACATCACCACCGAAAGCCCGAGCGCGATTCCGGACTCGGCGGCGGGAACGGCACGCAGCACGAGCAGTTGCGTCGCGGCGAGCGCGACCGCGAGGCCCATCGAGTCGAAGCCGAGCGAGATCAGCTCGACGAGCGGCACGGCGTGGCCGAGCGCGAACCCGGCGAAGCCGATCGTGATCGAGACGAACGCGATCGCGGACGTCAGCACGAGGCCGCGAGGCCGCATCGCGCGCAGCACGACGATGCCGAGCACGCTGCCCACCGCCTGCGGCACCGCGAACCAGCCCGCGCCGAGGCTGCTCCAGCCGTAGCCGAAACCGGACGAGACCGGCGTCTGCGCGAGCCGCGTCACCGCGGACAGCGAGCCGTAGATGCCGAACGCGATCAGGAAGGTCATCGCGTAGGGGAGGGCGACCTGCGGCCGCAGCAGGTAGGAGACGTCGATCAGCGGGTGGCGCGCGGCGCGTTCCCGCCACCACCACAGGCCGCCGAGCGCGACGCCGCCGATCAGCAGCCCGAGCACCTGGCCGGAGCCCCACCCCCAGGAGGGGCCCTGGCTCAGGCCGAGCAGCAGCGCGACGAGCGCGAGGGTGAGCAGGACGGCGCCGGGCACGTCGAGCCCGCCGTGGGCGCGTTCCGGTGAGTCGCGCACGAACACCGTCGTCGCGGCGAGCCCGAGCAGGCTCGCGACCGCGCCGCACACGAAGAACAGGTGCCAGTTCTGCGGGTGGATGCCGACGACCGCGCCGAGCAGCAGGCCCGCGGCGATGCCGAGCCCGGTGCCGACGTGAATCGCGCTGATCGCGGTGTGCGCGCGTTTCGGCGGCAGGGTGTCGCTCGCGATCGCCTCGGGCAGCGCGAGCATCGGCAGCTGGGCGCCGATCAGCACGCGGCCGGCGAGAACGAGCGGAAGGTTCGTGGCGAAGCTGTCGATCAGGCAGCCCGCCAGCACCAGGCCCATCGCGAGGAGGATCACCGGCTTCTTGCCGATCAGGTCCGCGAGGCGGGTGAGCACGGCGAGGAAGACCGCACCGGACAGCAGGCCCGACGTGAGGATCCACGCCGTGCCCGCGGCGGACGTGTGCAGCGCCTTGCCGATCGCGGGCAGCAGGGGCAGCAGGCCGACCTGCACGAGCTGGAGGGCGAAGCCGAGGTAGGTCAGCGTGACGACGGCCGCACGGCCGTTGCCGGGTGTGCTCATGGGAGGAACTCCGATCGTCGATGATCGAGCTGGGCGTACGCTAACCGCGCGTGCCAAAGTATGTCAACGTTTACGTATGTAGTTACATATTGGGAGGCTCGGATGTCCCTGCGCCACGCGCTGCTCGCCCTGCTCGAAGCCGGGCCGATGACGGGGTACGAGCTGGCCAAGCAGTTCGACCAGTCCGCCGACCGGGTCTGGCACGCGCCGCATCCGCAGATCTACACGGAGCTGCGGAAGCTGGAGGGCGAGGAGCTGGTGGCGGCGGACGAGCAGCCGCGGGGCACGAAGGCGGTCAAGCGCGCGTACCGGCTGACGCCGGCGGGGGAGGGGGAGCTGCGCCGCTGGGTGTCGGAAGTCGAGGCGCCTGCTGCGGTTCGCGATGCGGTGTACCTGAAGGCGACCTATTTCGAGTACGCGGAACCGGACGTGGTGCGGCGGCAGTTCGAGCTGCACCGGGCGCACCACCAGGAGCAGCTGCAGCGGTGGGAACGGCACGTGGCGCAGCTGCGGGCACACGAGACGGAGCTGCTCCAGCGGCGCCTGGCCCACGCCCCGGAGGCCGACCACGAGGCGATCGTGGCGTACAAGGTGCACGTCTACCAGGGAATGGCGGAGCGCGCCCGGACGGAGATCGCCTGGGCCGAGCGGGGGCTGGAGCTGGTGAAGAAGCTTTCGGGGTGATGGTGGGGGTTGGGGTTGGAGCGGCGGTGGTGACTTCGGCGGGGTTGGGCGTGGGCGGCGGCGGGTTGGCTTCGGCCGCCCAGGTGGTTGGGGGCTGGGTTCGTGGGGCGCCTTCCGCGGCGGGCTGTGGGCGGGGGTTGGGTCTGAGCGACTGGGGTGGGGTTTGGCGTGGCTGCACGTGGTCGGCGGTGGGGTTGGCTTTGGCCGCCAGGTGGGTTGGGGGCGGTGGCTGGGTTCGGCGCCGCCTTCCGCGGCGGGCTGCGGGCCGGGGTTGGGTGGTGGCTGAGCGACTGGGGTGGGGTTGGGGGGGCTGCACGTGGCCGGTGGCGGGGTGGCTCGGCCATCAGGTGACTGGGGCGTGAACCGGGTTCGTGGGGCACCTTCCCGGCGGGCTGCGGGCCGGGGTTGGGGGCGGCGCTCACACGGCTGGGGGCTTGGCGATTCGGGTTCGCCAGGCGTTTCCGCGAGGTCGGCGGCGGTGTGGCAGGTTGGTTGCGGCTACTGGACGGTGGGAGTTCTGGCCTGAGTCCGGTTCCGCCTGGTGCTTGCCCGCGCGTCGGGTGCGGTTCGCGGGCGGCGGGCCGGGCACTGGCCTCAGTCCAGGTCGGCTAAGCGCTTCTCCGCGGCGTCCGCAGCGCGCTTCGCTGCTGTGAGGGCCTTCTTCGCCGCCGTGACTTCGGCTTTCCGTTCGCGCTCGGTCTTTGTCGCTTCCTCCAGGCGGGCGCGTAGTTCCGCCACCGTGTCGGCGGCTTCGGCGGCGCGGTGTTCGGCGTCGGAGAGCGCTTGTGCTGCCTCGTCCCGCGCCTCGATGGCCGCGGCGACCTCCTCGCGGGCCGCCCGCTCGCGGTCTCGGCGCTTTCGCTCCGCCTCGCGTTCCGTCTTGCGGTCCGGCGCCTTCCGGTCCGGCTGCTTCCGCGTCGGGGGCTTCCGTTCCGGTGCGGTCTTCCGCGGCTGCGCCTTCCGGTCCGGAGCCCGCGCCGGAACCACCGCCGCCGTGAGCCACTGTTCCGGGGAGCCCGGCGCGAGCGCCGCGCTCAGGCGGGCGGCCCGCACCGCCTCCAGGGCCTGCTCGTCGGACACCGCGGCCTCGAACGTGTCGTCCACCTGCCTGCTCGTGGCGTCGCTGAACGCGTAACCCGCCTTGCGGGCCAGCCACTGTGCCCGCTTGTTCAGCAACCCGAGCACCTCGTGCCGCTCCCGCGACAACGCCCGCAGGTCCGCGCCCGCCAACTGCTCGTGCGCCCTCCGCAGGGAAACGCCCAACTCGGCGAGCCGGTCGACCTCCTCCGGGCAGTTACGGCTCACCTGGTTGACCAGCCACGCCGCGACCGTCGGCTTGCGCAGGCCGGCGATCCGGTCCGCCAGCGCGCGGTCCGGCCGCGCCTGCTTCACCCGCTCGTCCCGCAGCGCGGTGAAGTCCTCCCGCTTCGCGGCGAACAGCTCGTCCGACACCACCTCGAAGTCCATCGCGACCCAGTCAAGCACGATCCGCCCGCCTACGCGCCGCAGCGGATTGGCCCAGACCACGACTCTTTCGGGTGATCACCCCAAAAGCCCGCGGAAACCCCGCCGGAGTGGTGCTCGGTCCGTTTGTCGAGGTCGAAGGGGTCACCTGTCCCGAATGGACAAATGAATTCCTATTCGAACAGAATGCGATGCGGTCACTTTCGGTTACTGGTGGAGGGAGCACCGCAGTGAGCTTTCCCGTGCGGGGGCGGCAAAACCTCCGGTTGTGACCGGCCGCTCAAAGCGGTGTTGGTCTCGTTTCCGAGCCTTTGGCGTACCGGTGCGGCAAAGTGGGTATTGCCACAGTTGTTCATCACGTTGCTGGGAAAGGGGGACTGGGGACCGTGAACGGACCATTCGGGCGTACAGCCCGATTCTGGCGCCGTATCCACCTTGGTCGCAATCCACTGGCCAGACGCTCCGACCGCGTCGAGGCCGCGCTGCTGCTCGTCGTCGTACTGGGGTTGCTCGTCGCACTTCCGCTCGCCGTGCTCGTCGGCTCCACCACCTACCGGGGGCAGCTCGCCGTTTCGGCCGAGCAGCAGGCTTCGCGTCACCTCGCCACCGCCACCCTCATCGAAGACGCCCCGACGCCCGTGCCCGCCACGGACGGCGCCTACCTCAGCGCCGACGGCGGCTCGACCGGGGTGCACGCCCGCTGGACCGTCGCGGGCGGCGCCGAGCGGATCGGCACCATCGCCGCCGATCCCGGCACCACCGCGGGCAGCGAGGTGCCCGTCTGGCTGTCGAACGCCGGTGACCCGGTGCCCGCGCCGATGACGTCCTCGGACGCCGTGACGACGAGCGTCCTCGCCGGGATCTTCTCGTGGCTGGTGGTCGCGCTGGGGCTGACCGCGGTGTACTGGAGCGTCCGGCTGGTGCTGGACCGCCGCCGCGCCGTGCGCTGGGACCGTGAATGGCTGCACGCCGGGGAACGCTGGGCCCGCTCCTGAGGCTTCACCGGACGCCGCGGGGCCGGAACTGGATGCTGATGCGTGGCCCGACCGGCTTGCCGGTCTTGGGAATCGCGTGCTCCCACGTGCGCTGGCACGAACCGCCCATCACGATGAGGTCGCCCGGCCCCAGCGCCTGGCGCACCGTCTGCCCGCCGCCGCGCGGCCGCAGCAGCAGGCTGCGCGGCGCGCCCACGGACAGGATCGCCACCATGGTGTCCTCGCGCGAGCCGCGGCCGATCGTGTCCCCGTGCCACGCCACACTGTCGCGGCCGTCCCGGTAGAGGCAGAGCCCCGCCGTGCGGAACGGCTCGCCGAGCTCCTGCGCGTAGTGCGCGCTCAGCGCCGAGCGGGCCTCGTCGAGCACCGGGTGCGGCAGTTCGTCGCTCTCGCCGTAGAAGCAGAGCAGCCGCGGCACGTCGACGACGCGGTCGTACATCCGGCGTCGTTCGGCGTGCCACGGCACGTGCTCCACCAGCCGTTCGAAGAGCCTGTCGGCCCCGCCGAGCCAGTACGGCAGGACGTCGATCCAGGCGCCGTCGCCCAGCGTCGTGCGCCGGGCGGCCGACAGCGGCCGGAGCGCGACCTCGTCGGTCTGCCCGAACAGCGAGCCCTGTAGTCCCACGGTCATGCCCGCAGTCTACCCGCTCTTCGAACACTTGTTCTAGTTGAAGTAGTGGCCTTCTTCGAGGTCGGCGATCAGACCGGGGTGAACCGGTTCCCAGCCCAGCAGTTCACGGGTCTGCGAGGCGAGCGGCGGCAGGCCGAGTGTCATGAAGGCGCCGAATGCCCCGAAGTGCTCCGCGGCCCGCTCGGGCGCGACGCTCTCGACCGGAATCCCCAGTTGGCGGCCGATCACCTCGGCGATTTCCCGCACGGCGATGCCGTCTTCGGCCGCGGCGGGCAGGCGTGCCCCGGACGGCGCCTTTTCCAGCGCCAGCCGGTAAAGGTGGGCCAGGTCGAGCGTGTGCACGGCGGGCCAGCGGTTGCCCCCGTCGCCGATGTAACCGGACACGCCCTTGGCGCGGGCGATCCCGATCATCATGGGGATGAAACCGTGCTTGTCGTACGTGCTGTGCACGACCGGCGGGATGCCGACGAGCAGGGCACGGATGCCGCGGTCGGTGAAGCCGGCGACCTCGTTCGCCACGGCGGACCGGGGGTTGGCGTTGACGGCCTTGTCAATCTCCTCGTCGCCGCTGTTGCCGAGGCCGATACCGATGAAGGTCTTGCCGGTGCCGTCGAGCGCGTCGGCGAACGCCCGCACGACGGCCAGGTCAACGTTGGCGGCGGCGACGAAACCCTGCGGGTCCAGGGCGCCGTGGTCGAAGGCGAGGTGGATCACCGCGTCCGCGTCGGACGCGGCTTCGCGAAGGCCGTCGAGGTCGCCCAGCTCGCCGCGGCGCACCTCGGCGCCCAGGGACTTGACGGTGGTGGCGGACGTTTCCGAGCGGGCGAGGCCGACGACGTCGTGCCCGGCCTGGACGAGCTCGGTGACGACAGCCGAGCCGATGTGGCCGCTGGCGCCGGTGACGAAGACGCGCATGAACTCTCCTGACGAGGTGATGTGACTGAGTACCGTCACTGTAGCAGGAGTGACGGTACTCAGTCACATCACCTAAGCTGGGGCTCATGGGTCGATGGGAGCCGAACGCGCGGGAGCGGCTGGTGCACGCCGCGGTCGACCTGTTCGCGGAGCAGGGGTACGACAACACGACGGTCAGCGAGATCGCGCAGCGGGCCGGGCTGACGAAGACCACGTTCTTCCGGCATTTCCCCGACAAACGGGAGGTGCTGTTCGCCGGTCAGGAAATGCATTCGCGGTTGCTCGCGGACGGAATCGCGGAGTGCGCGGAATCGGCCACTCCGCTGGAGGCGGTCGCCGCCGGACTGGACGCCGTCGCCGCCAGCTTCACACCCGTCCAGCGCGAGTTCGGCCCCCGGCTGATAGCGGTCGTGACGGCGCACAGCGAGCTGCGGGAGCGGTCGGCGTTCAAGCACGCTGGCCTCGCCGCGGCGATGACGGAGGCGCTCGAAAAGCGCGGCGTGCCGGATCCGGCGGCAAGCCTCGCCGCCGAACTCGGCGCGCACGCGTTTTCGCGAGCCTTCGCGCGCTGGATCGAGCCGGAGAACGAGGAGTCGTTCCCGGCGCTGGCGCGGCAGGCGCTGGAGGAACTGCGCGCAGCGGTGGAGTTGCTGGGCTGAGTGCTGCTCAGCCCTTCACGCACACCACCTGCTTCAGGTGCGCCACCACCTCCACCAGATCCGTCTGCGCCGCGATCACCGAGTCGATGTCCTTGTACGCCGCGGGGATTTCGTCCACCACACCGTCGTCCTTGCGGCATTCCACGCCGCTCGTCTGAGCGGCCAGGTCCGCCGCCGTGAAGGTCTTGCGTGCCTTCGTCCTCGACATCCGCCGGCCGGCGCCGTGGGACGCCGACAGGAACGACGACTCGTTCCCCAGTCCCCGCACGATGTACGAGCCGGTGCCCATGCTGCCCGGGATGATGCCCAGATCTCCCGACCCCGCCCGGATCGCGCCCTTCCGCGTCACCAGCACGTCCACGCCGTCGTAGGTCTCCTCCGCGACGTAGTTGTGGTGGCACGAAATCGGCTCGTCGAACCGTACGCCCGGCACCTCGTCCGCCAGCGCGCGCTGCACGAGCGCGACCATCGTGGCCCGGTTGCGGGCCGCGTAGTCCTGCGCCCAGAACAGGTCCCGCCGGTACGCGGCCATCTCCGGCGTGCCCGCGACGAACACCGCCAGGTCACGGTCCGGCAGATCGGCGTTGTGCGGCAGCGAACGCGCGACGTCGATGTGCCGCTTCGCCAGTTCGTTCCCGATCCCCCGCGAACCCGAGTGCAACATCAGCCACACGCGTCCCTCGTCGGCGCCGCCCTGTTCCAGGCACACCTCGATGAAGTGGTTGCCCCCGCCGAGGCTGCCGACCTGCGCCCGCGCGCGGTCCCGCAGGTTCTGCACACCCGGGTGCAGCGCACCGAACGCCGACCAGAACCGGTCCCAGCCACCGGAACCGGGCACGCGTGCCGGGTCCACCGGTGTCTTGTGCATCGAAAACCCGACCGGCACGGCGGATTCGATGCGCCGCCGCAGCCTGCCGAGGTCGTCGGGCAGGTCGCTCGCCGTCAGTGACGTGCGGACCGCGCTCATCCCGCACCCGATGTCCACGCCGACCGCTGCCGGCGACACCGCGTCGCGCATCGCGATGACGCTGCCGACCGTCGCGCCCTTGCCGTAGTGCACGTCCGGCATCACCGCGAGACCGTGCACCCACGGCAGGTTCGCCACGTTGCGCAGCTGGCGCATCGCGGCCTCCTCGACCGACGCCGGGTCGGCCCATATCCGGATCGGTACCCGCGCCCCCTCCAGTGCGGCGTGCATGTCGTCCTTCCTCTCTCGTTCGGCTCGGGACGAGAATTCCCCGGGTACCCCCGATCCGGCAACCGCATTACCGCATCGTCCACAGCGGAGTTCTTCACGCTGTCCGCATACGCGGGGTGATTTGCTCCCCGGAATGAGCGAGTCCCGTTCGGCGAGGCTCACGGGCCGGACCGTGGTCGCGCTGGTGTCCCTGCTGGTGTTCGGCATCACGGGGCTGGGCTGGTCCCAGGTCCACCGGCTGACCACCGGACTGTCCACAGCCGACGTCCTCGACCCCGGTGCCGCGAGCACGGGGGAGCAGAACATCCTGCTCGTCGGCCTGGACACCCGCACCGACGCGCAGGGGAACCCGCTGCCCGCGGACCTGCTCGACCAGCTGCACGCCGGTGATTCGAGTGATGGCGGCGACAACACCGACACGATGATCCTCATCCACATCCCGGCGGGCGGCGGGAACGCCGTCGCCTTCTCGATCCCGCGCGACTCCTACGTCCAGATCGCGGGCGGCTACGGCAAGCACAAGATCAACTCGGCGTACACCTACGCACAGGTGGCCGCCGAGAACTCGTTGCGTGCTCAGGGAGTGAGCGGAGCGCAGCTGAACGTGCAGGCCGCGCAGGCGGGGGCGAAGAACGCGATCCAGACCGTGGAGCAGCTGACCGGCCTGACGGTGAACCACTTCGCGTCGGTGAACCTGGTCGGCTTCTACGACGTGAGCGAGGCCGTCGGCGGCGTTCCGGTGTGCCTCAACACGGCCGTGCACGACTCCTACTCCGGGGCGAACTTCCCCGCGGGGGAGCAGACGATCTCGGGCGCGCAGGCGCTCGCGTTCGTGCGGCAGCGGCACGGGCTGCCGAACGGGGACCTGGACCGGATCCGGCGGCAGCAGGCGTTCATGGCGAGCATGGCGCACACGGTGTTGTCCGCGGGCACGTTGACCGATCCGGCGAAGCTGGGGAACCTGATCGGCGCGGTGCAGAAGACGGTCACCATCGACCAGGGCTGGGACGTGTTCTCATTCGCGCAGCAGCTGCAGGGTCTCGCCGGGGGGAAGATCCGGTTCGAGACCATCCCCGTCGGGAACGTCGACCTGAAGACGTCGGACGGGGACTCCGTGCAGGTCGACCCCGCGCAGGTCAAGGCGTTCATCCAGCAGGCCATCGGTGGTTCGCAGTCCACTGTGGTCCCGACCGTGCCCAGTGCCACCGCAACCGGTGAGGCGGTGGTGGACGTGGAGAACGCGAGCGGCGTCGACAACCTCGCCGCGCGGGTTTCGCAGGACCTGTCCGGGCTCGGGTATGCGGTGGGGGCGGTGTCGAGCGTGTCGTCGCGGCACACCACGGTGGTCGACTACGCGGCGGGGGAGCAGACGGAGGCGGAGCAGGTGGCGCAGTTCCTCGGCGGGGTGCGGATCGTCGCGGACCCGGCGCTGCACGCCGGGCACGTGCGCGTGTACCTCGGCACGGACTACAGCGGCCCGGGCGCTGCCCCGACGACCCCCGCGACACCGACCCCGGCGGCGGCGCCCATCACGGCGGGTGGAGTGAACTGCGTGAACTGACAACCGTTCCGCTCGGTCACCGAGGCATGAAAAACGGGCGCGACAGCCATCCCCGGCCGTCGCGCCCGTCTGAACTCAAAGCCGTTCCTGCAGTGCCTCCGCCGCCGCGAGGAGGTCCGCCGCCCAGCGGGCGCCCGGTTTGCGGCCGATCCGTTCCACCGGGCCGGACACCGAGACCGCCGCGATGACCGTGCCCGAGGAGTCCCGCACCGGCGCCGAAACGCTCGCTACGCCCGGCTCGCGTTCGGCGACGCTTTGTGCCCAGCCGCGGCGGCGCACCTCCAACAGCGTCCGCTCGCCGAACACCGCGTCCGCCAGGATCGCCCGCTGTGTGTGCGGATCCGCCCACGCCGCGAGGACTTTCGCGCCCGAACCGGCCGTCATCGGCAGCCTCGAACCAATGGGCACCGTGTCGCGCAGCCCGCTCGCCGGCTCGGAAGTCGAGACGCACACCCGCTGCACGCCGTCACGGCGGTAGAGCTGCACGCTCTCGCCCGTGATGTCGCGCAGCTTCGGCAGGACGGTGCCCGCCGCGTCGAGCAGCGGATCCGTGGTGCCACCGGCGAGTTCCGCCAGCGCGGTGCCCGGGCGCCAGCGCCCGTCGGGGCCGCGCCGCAGGAGCCGGTGGACTTCGAGGCCGACGGCGAGGCGATGCGCGGTGGCGCGCGGCAGGCCCGTTCTGCCGCAGAGTTCCGCGAGCCCGCACGGTTCTTCGGCGACGGCCTGCAGTACGGCCACCGCCTTGTCGAGCACACCGATACCGCTCTGCTGGTTTGAAGGGCTATGCTGTCCCACGAAGCGATACTAACTTCCCGGATCATGGGAAGTCCACAATCTGGGAAACATCGGACTCGAGCTGCTGCCCGGCGCGCGGCTCGGCGGCCGGAGATCGAGTTCCTTTGCTCCCAACCAACCTCTTGGGAGGAGCGCAGATGACCGACACACGGCCCCGCACGCTGGCCGAGAAGGTCTGGGATGCGCACGTCGTGCGCAAGGGCGAAGGCGCGGAGCCCGACCTGCTCTACATCGACCTGCACCTGGTGCACGAGGTCACCAGCCCGCAGGCGTTCGACGGCCTGCGGCTGGCCGGGCGCCCGGTGCGCAGGCCCGACCTCACCATCGCGACCGAGGACCACAACGTCCCCACGGTCGACATCGAGCTGCCGATCGCCGACCCGGTGTCCCGCACCCAGGTCGACACCCTTCGCCGCAACTGCAAGGAGTTCGGCATCCGGCTGCACCCGATGGGCGACGCCGAGCAGGGCATCGTGCACGTCATCGGCCCGCAGCTCGGCCTGACGCAGCCCGGCATGACCGTGGTGTGCGGCGACAGCCACACCTCCACGCACGGCGCGTTCGGCGCGATGGCGTTCGGCATCGGCACCTCCGAGGTGGAGCACGTGCTCGCCACGCAGACCCTGCCGCTGAAGCCCTTCAAGACCATGGCCATCAACGTGGATGGGGAGCTGCGGCCCGGCGTCACGGCGAAGGACATCATCCTCGCCGTCATCGCGAAGATCGGCACCGGCGGCGGACAGGGCTACGTGCTGGAGTACCGCGGCAGCGCGATCCGCTCGCTGTCGATGGAAGCCCGCATGACCATCTGCAACATGTCCATCGAGGCGGGCGCCCGCGCCGGGATGATCGCGCCCGACGAGACCACCTACGCCTACCTCAAGGACCGGCCGCACGCCCCCAAGGGCGCGGACTGGGACGCCGCGGTGGCGAACTGGAACGAGCTGCGCACCGACGAGGGCGCGGAGTTCGACGCCGAGGTGCACCTCGACGCCGACAGCCTGACCCCGTTCGTCACGTGGGGCACCAACCCGGGCCAGGGTCTTCCGCTGGGTGAAAGCGTTCCCGACCCGGAGGCCATCGCGGACGAGAACGAGCGCTCCGCGGCCGAGAAGGCCCTGTCCTATATGGACCTGAAGCCGGGCACCCCGCTGCGTGAGATCAGCGTCGACACGGTCTTCCTCGGTTCGTGCACCAACGGCCGGATCGAGGACCTGCGGGCCGCGGCGGGCGTGCTGCAGGGCCGCAAGGTGGCCGAGGGCGTGCGGATGCTCGTCGTGCCGGGCTCGATGCGCGTGCGGCAGGCGGCCGAGGCCGAAGGGCTGGACAAGGTGTTCGTCGACGCCGGTGCCGAGTGGCGCCAGGCGGGCTGCTCGATGTGCCTGGGCATGAACCCGGACCAGCTGAAGCCGGGTGAGCGCAGCGCCTCCACCTCCAACCGCAACTTCGAGGGCAGGCAGGGCAAGGGGGGCCGCACCCACCTCGTCTCGCCGCTCGTCGCGGCCGCCACGGCCGTCCGCGGCACCCTGTCCAGCCCCGAGGACCTCTGACCCCGAAGGAGACCGCCACCATGGAGCCGTTCAAGATTCACACCGGTGTCGGGGTGCCCCTGCGCCGGTCCAACGTGGACACTGACCAGATCATCCCGGCCGTCTACCTGAAGCGGGTGACCCGCACCGGCTTCGAGGACGGGCTGTTCGCGGCCTGGCGCGCCGACGAGACGTTCATCCTCAACCAGGAGCCGTTCAAGTCCGGCAGCGTGCTGGTCGCCGGACCGGACTTCGGCACCGGCTCTTCGCGCGAACACGCTGTCTGGGCATTGCAGGACTACGGGTTCCGGGTCGTCATCTCCGCCCGGTTCGCGGACATCTTCCGTGGCAACGCCGGCAAGGGCGGTCTGGTGGCCGCCCAGTGCGAGCAGCAGGACGTCGAGCAGCTGTGGAAGATCCTCGAGAACGACCCCGGCACGGAGGTCACGGTGGACCTCGAGGAGAAGACCGTGCGGGCCAAGGACTTCGTCGCGACCTTCGCGATCGACGACTACACCCGCTGGCGGCTGCTGGAGGGGCTCGATGACATCGCTCTCACCCTCCGCCACGCCGACGAGATCGACGAGTTCGAGTCGCAGCGTCCCAACTGGAAGCCGGTGACCCTCCCGCAGGGGGCCTGACCGGCACAGATTCCCTGCTCAGCAAGGGAATCGAGGACCGCTGACACCACGCCGAACGGCGCGCGGAAGGCCCCTGGAGGGTCGCTCGGAGGACGGAAAGCAGGCTCCGAGCCGGAAAAAATTCCGCGCGCCGTTTGGAATTTCCGGCCGATTGGTAATACCGTGTGCGCAAGTCGGCCGAAGTGGCCGTGTGACAAGTAGTTCTTCATGGAGGACTGGAATGGCCAACAAGGCCCAGCTGATCGAGGCGCTCTCCGAGCGTTTGGGCGACAAGAAGGTTGCGTCCGAGGCCGTCGACGGTCTCGTCGACATCATCATCCGGACGGTCAACAAGGGCGAGAAGGTCAACATCACCGGCTTCGGGGTGTTCGAGAAGCGCGCCCGCGCCGCCCGCACCGCTCGCAACCCGCGCACCGGTGAGACCGTGAAGGTGAAGAAGACCAACGTGCCGGCCTTCCGCGCCGGAACCACGTTCAAGGACGTCATCAGCGGCGCGAAGAAGCTGCCGAAGGCCACCGCCGTCAAGCGCGCCACCGGCACCACCGCCACGCGCAGCACCGGCACCACGGGCACGCGCGCCGCCGCCGGCACGCGTTCCACCACCGGCACCCGCGCCACCACGAGCCGCAGCACCACGGCGACCCGGCCCACCGCCACGCGCAGCACCACCACGCGCGGCACGCGGACCGCCGCCGCTGCCACGAAGACCGCTGCGGCGCCGAAGGCGACGGCGGCCAAGTCCACGACGACGGCGAAGAAGGCCTCCACCGCCAAGGCGGCGCCGAAGGCCGCGGCGAAGACCACCGCGAGCAAGACCTCGGCGGCGGCGAAGAAGGCCACCACTTCGCGCGCGAAGAAGAAGTAGTAGTAGCCCGTTCACTCGAACGGCGTCCCGGCAGGGCCCTCGCGATCGGATCGCGGGGGCCCTGCGGCGTTTCCGGAGTGCGGCGGCGACAACCGGTCAGTGGAAGGGTTCGGCCGTTCCGGGACTGTCCCGGCCGTACTCGCGATGGGATGGGACGGCTGGTGGGCTGTTCTCGCAACGGTTCCCGGCCATGCTCGCCCCCCCTGGTGAAGCCGCTGGCCCCCACGAACGGCGGCCCTGCGGCGTTTCCGGGGAGAAGCGGCCGCTCAGCGGAAGTGGCCAGTCGGCGAGGCCGCCACGCCGCGCTGTCCCAGCCGCACTCACGACGGGATGGGACGGCGGGCGGGGGATTCCTCCCGGAACGGCACCACGGCGGCCATCCCGCGCTGGCGAAGGTTCGTGTGCGAGCCCCAGGCCGGCGCTCCGGCGGCTTTCTCCAGCGCTTCGCGGTAGTTCCGGTTGTCGGGGGGCGAGGGTCCCTGGACCCGGCTCCGGCGGCTTCTCCGGTCCGTGGCGATGGTTCCGGTCGTCCGGCGCGAGGATTCCCAGCCCGCGCCACAGCGGCGTTCTCCGCCGCCTGCCGGTGGTTCCCGGTCGTCGGACGCGAGATCCCCGGGCTGGCCCCACGGCGGCCTTCTGCGGCACCCGGTGATGGTTCCCGATACCGAAGTGAAGCCCCGGCTTGGCTTCCCAGCGGCCTTCTCCAGCCCGCGAGCGGACTTCCGGACCCGGACGGACACCCCAGCCGCTTCCGGTCCCCTGCACGGCATCTCAGCCCCAACACGAGCCCCAACCGCCCCACGCGAGACGGCAGAAGCCCCACCCAGTGCGCCCGCGAAGTCACGATTCCCTGCCCGAACGGGCCCCGGACCCCGTTCGAAAGGCGTCAAAGAATTGTGAGCCTCCGCAACAATACGGGAATCAGAACCGCGCCGGGGTGGGGTGCGGGAGTGCGGTCGGATAGTAGTCCGCCGCCGCGAGGTGGGGGGTTCCGTCGGACTCCGGCGGGCGGAAGGACAGCACCCACACCGAACCCTTCTTACTCGGCACTCCGTCGCCCGCGGACACGTCCAGACCCGCCCGCTCCGCCAGCGCCGCCACGACGTCCGGGATCACCCCGCCCTGGCTGCACACCGCGGGAGTCCCGCCACCGGCGGCGATCGCGAGCAACCGGCCGAGCCCGCGCGCCGGGTCGCTCCAGTACTCCTCCTCCGACAGCAACGGCTCCTGCACGACCTCCACCCCCAGGTCCTCCGCCACGCCGTGCACCGTCTGCACACACCGCAGCCGCGGCGCGGAGAACAACCGGTCCACTCCGAACAACGGCAACAACCGCCGCAGGGCGTCCGCCTGCCGCTGCCCCGCCGGGGACAGCGGCCGCAGGTCGTCGTCGCCCGTCCACTCGCTGCGCTTGCCCGCCTTGGCGTGGCGCACCAGCAACAACGTGGTCAACGCCGGCGGCAACGCGGTGAACGCCGACAGCACCTCCACGTCCATCCGGTACGTCAACGCGCCGGGGGCCTCCGCCACCGGAACCCACCGCAGGGCGTCGACCTCGTCGTCCGGCGAGAACTCCCCCGCACCGGCCCGCGCGCTCCAGTACTCGACGACCTTCTCCTCGCCCCGCACCGGATATCGGACCGTCCGCAGCCGCCGCCCCAGCACGGCGCGGAACCCCGTCTCCTCCGCGAGCTCCCGCACCGCCGCGTCCGGGAACGTCTCCCCGGGATCGAGTTTCCCCTTGGGCAGCGACCAGTCGTCGTACCGCGGCCGGTGCACGACCGCCACCTCGGTGCCCCGGCCCGAATCCCGCCAGAGCACCGCCCCCGCGGCCTGGATCACCCCTGTGCCTTGTGCCGGGCGAGCAGCTCCACCTGGTGGTCCCGCACCTTCGAGCCCTCGGCGGGCGACGGTGACCACTCGCCGGTGGCCGTCAGCACCCAGCACCGCGTCGTCGGGTCGAGCGCCGAGTCGAGGACGTCCTCCAGCTGCGCCGTCAGCTTCGGGTCCTGCACGCACACCAGCGCCTCGATCCGGCGGTCGAGGTTGCGGTGCATCATGTCCGCGCTGCCGATCCAGTGCGTGCCGCCCGCCCGGAAGTGGAAGATCCGGGAGTGCTCCAGGAACCGGCCGAGGATCGAGCGCACGCGGATGTTGTCGCTCAGCCCCGGCACCCCCGGCTTCAGCGCGCAGATCCCGCGCACCACGATGTCCACCGGCACGCCCTGCTGCGAAGCGCGGTACAGCGCGTCGATGACCTGCTCGTCGACGAGCGAGTTGCACTTGATGCGGATACCGGCCTGCTTGCCGGCGTGCGCGTGCTCGATCTCCTCGCCGATGAGCCGGATGATGCCGCGGCGGATCCCGTTGGGGGAGGTGAGGATGTTGCGGTACGTCTCCTGCCGCGAGTACCCGGTGAGGACGTTGAACAGGTCCGTCAGGTCCGCGCCGATCGCCGGGTCGGCCGTCAGCAACCCCAGGTCCTCGTACAGCCGGGCGGTCTTCGGGTTGTAGTTGCCCGTGCCGATGTGGCAGTAGCGGCGCAGCGTCGCGCCCTCCTGCCGCACCACCATCGAGACCTTGCAGTGCGTCTTGAGCCCCACGAGCCCGTAGACCACGTGCACGCCCGCCCGCTCCAGCGTCCGGGCCCACGAGATGTTGGCCTCCTCGTCGAAGCGCGCCTTGATCTCCACGAGCGCGACGACCTGCTTGCCCGCCTCCGCCGCGTCGATCAGCGCGTTGACGATGGGGGAGTCGCCGGAGGTGCGGTACAGCGTCTGCTTGATCGCCAGCACCTTGTCGTCCGCCGCGGCCTGCTCGATGAACCGCTGCACGCTCGTGGAGAACGAGTCGTACGGGTGGTGCACCAGCACGTCACCCTCGCGCAGGGTGGCGAAGACGCTCTTCGGCGTCTCCCGCTCCGCGAACGCCGGGTGCGTGGCCGGCACGAAAGGGCGGTCCTTGAGCTCCTTGCGATCCAAACCGGACAGCTGCGTCAGGCAGGTGAGGTCGAGCAGGCCCGGCACCTCGACGACGTCGTGCGGGTCCACCTCCAGCTCCCGCAGCAGCAGTTCGAGCATGTGCTCGCTCATGTCCTGCGCGACCTCCAGGCGCACCGGCGGCCCGAACCGCCGCTGCGCGAGCTCGCGCTCCAGCGCCTGCAGCAGGTCCTCGTCGCGGTCCTCCTCGACCTCGAAGTCCGCGTTGCGGGTCACGCGGAACACGTGGTGCTCGGTGACCTCCATGCCGGTGAACAGCTCGCCGAGGTGCGCGGCGATGAGCTCCTCCAACGGCAGGAACGTGGCGACGCGGCTCTCCCGGCTCGGCTCGACCCTGATCAGCCGCGGCACGTTGTTGGGCACCTTCACGCGCGCGAACCGCTCGGTGCCCTCCTCCGGGTCGCGCACCGTCACGGCGAGGTTGAGCGACAGCCCCGAGATGTAGGGGAACGGGTGCGCGGGGTCGACGGCCAGCGGGGTGAGCACGGGGAAGATCTGCTCGCTGAAGTAGTTCGACAGCCGCAGCTGGTCGCCCGCATCCAGGTCGGCCCAGCCGACGATGGAGATGTCGTGCTCGGCCAGCTCGGGCCGGACGTGCTCCTCGAACGCGAGCGTGTGCCGCTCCACGAGGTCCTGGTTGCGCTTGGCGATGTAGGCCAACTGCTCGCGCGGGGTCAGCCCGTCGGCGCTGCGCACCGGCAGGCCCGTCTCGTCACGGCGCTTCAGCCCCGCCACCCGCACCATGTAGAACTCGTCCAAATTGGACGCGAAGATGGCCAGGAACTTGGCCCGCTCCAGCAGGGGCTGGGACGCGTCCTCGGCCAGCGCCAGCACCCGGGCGTTGAAGTCCTGCCAGGACAGTTCGCGGTTGAAGTAGCGGTCGTCCGGCAGTGACTCACCGGCGGCCGCGACGGGCGCGGTCACGGCGGGCGGCGCTGAGGGCACGGCGCGGAACTGCACGGCCCTGCTGTCGTCGGTAGCGGGTGCGGTCGTGTCCGGGGAGGTGCTCTCGTCGCTGCTCACACCCGCATTGTTCCTCACTTCGGCCGCGTTCGCCGCTACGCCGATCGCCGCATTCAGCACCGTCCCCGTGAACCGGAGCGTGATCTTCAGCAGTTGCCCCAGTGGACGCGCGATGTTCACGCGGCGCTCCCTTCGCACAGGAGCCGCCCGGTGTGCGGACCGAGACCGAGCTCACCCGCCTGCGCGAGGTCCGCAGCGGTGTCCACGTCCCGGCGCAGCCCCGGCGCGGGCAGCGCGAGCGCGACGGCGCCGGTGCCCGCATGGGCGGCGGCGGACCCGGCGCCGAAGCGCGGTTCGAGCGCCGCGCCCGGCGCGGACAGCAGGAGTGTGGTGCCGGTGCCCGCCCAGTCCGCGGTGAACGCGCGCCGTCCCGCGGCTTCGGCGAGCGCGGCCGCCAGCTCGTCCGGGCGCAGCGCTGGCAGGTCCGCCTGCAGCGCGCCGACGACGGAGTGCGGATCGTCCGCGCGCACCAGTGCCTCGCCCCGGCGCAGCGCGGCGTTGAGGTCGCCCGCGCCCTGCTCGGAGACGATCTCGGCCCCGCAGTCCCGCAGCGGCGCGACGGCGGCGGGATCGGTGGCGACCACGAGCACCCGGCGCACGACGCTCGCCGCGGCGGTGACCGTGTCCGCGGCCAGTGCCAGCACCAACGACGGGTGCCGGGCGTCGGTGACAGCGCCGCGCAGCCGGGACTTGCCCAGGCGCGGCGGCTTGAGCGGCACGATCAGATCGACGGGCACAGGCACAGCCCCCATCTTTCCCGAACCCGCCCCCTAGGATCAGCCGGTAGCAGCAGACACCACAGGAGGAGCCTTGTCCGGACGCGAGAAGGGCGGTTTCTGGGTCGGAGCCGCCGCCGCCCTGTTCTATCCCGTCACGTACCTGGCACGGCGTGTGTACGAAGGGGGCGAGCGCGTTCCCCGCGAAGGCGGGGCCCTGCTGGTGATGAACCACGTCTCCCACATGGACCCGGCGGTCGACGCGGTGTTCGTGCACCGGCAGAAGCGGGTGCCGCGGTTCCTCGGCAAGAGCAGCCTCGTGGACACGCCGATCTTCGGCCGGATCTTCGTCGGCGCCGGCAGCATCCCCGTCTACCGCGGCTCCAGCAGCGCGGGTGACAGCCTGCGCGCGGCGCACCAGGCGCTGCGCGACGGCAAGGTCGTGGTGATCTACCCCGAGGGCACCATCACCAAGGACCCCAACGGCTGGCCCAAGCGCTCCTACACCGGTGTGGCGCGCCTCGCGCTCGGCAGCGACGTGCCGGTGATCCCGATCGCCCGCTGGGGCACCAACGAGATCCTGGACTTCTACCACAAGAAGCTCCGCCTCATCCCGCGCAAGACGATCACCCACCGCGTCGGCGAGCCCGTCGACCTGTCCGCCTACCGGGGACAGGAGCCCACCGCGGCGGTGTTGCGCGAGGTGACGGAACTGCTGATGGACCGCGTCACCGACCTGCTGGCCGAAATCCGGGGCGAGCAGCCACCGGCGAAGAAGCCGGAGCCGGCGGACGGCGAGTGATGGACGTCCAGCGCATCACGGTGCTCGGGGCGGGTTCGTGGGGCACGGCGTTCGCGAAGGTGCTCGCCGACGCGGGCCGCGACGTGACGATGTGGGCGCGCCGTCCCGAAGTCGCCGCGCAGATCCGCGACGAGCACGTCAACGCCGGTTACCTCCCGGAGATCCGGTTGCCCGCCAACCTGACCGCGACCGCCGACGCGGCGGAGGCGCTGGACGGCGCCGAAGCCGTGGTGCTGGCGGTGCCGAGCCAGAGCCTGCGGGCGAACCTGACGGGCTGGCGCGAGCTGCTGCCCGCCGGGGCGATCCTCGTGAGCCTCGCGAAGGGCGTGGAACTGGGCACGCTCAAGCGGATGAGCGAGGTGATCGCGGAGATCTCGGGCGCGCCGGAGAACGACATCGTCGTGGTGTCGGGCCCGAACCTGGCCCGCGAGATCGCGCAGGAACAGCCCGCGGCGGCGGTGCTGGCGTGCACCGACCACGAGCGCGCGGTCGCGATCCAGCGCGCCTGTTCCGGCACGTACTTCCGCCCGTACACCAACACCGACGTCATCGGCTGCGAGCTGGGCGGCGCGTGCAAGAACGTCATCGCGCTCAGCTGCGGCATGGCGGCGGGCATGGGCTACGGCGCCAACACGGTGGCCACGCTCATCACGCGCGGACTGGCCGAAACCGCCCGGCTGGGCGCGAAACTCGGCGCCGACCCGCTGACGTTCGCGGGGCTCGCGGGGGTCGGCGACCTGGTGGCGACGTGTTCGTCCCCGCTGTCGCGCAACCGGACGTTCGGCGAACGCCTCGGCCGCGGCGAGACGCTCGAACAGGCGCAGCGCGCGGCGGGCGGCCAGGTGGCCGAGGGCGTCATGTCGTGCTCGTCGATCCGCGAACTGGCCCAGACCAGTGGGGTCGACATGCCGATCACCGACGCGATGCACCGCGTGTGCCACGAGGGGCTCGACCCCCGCCGCGCCGGGGCGGAGCTGCTGGGCAGGCAGAACAAGCACGAGTGGTCCTGATTCCACTTCGTGGGATTCGGTTGCCGGGCGGGGCCGGCACTGGTTTCCTGTACGGCATGTTCGCGCTGTGTCCTTGTCGCTGTCGCTGACCCATCCCAGCGGCCGACCCTTCCCATCCCTCTTTTCCAAGGACACCAGCAGCCATGTTCGCCGTTCCGGACAACACTGTCGCGCTCGACGAGAAGTCTTCCCTGCGCCACCCCGTGCGCGTCGCCCTGGAGTACGCCGCCGAGCGGGACCGCTGGCGCGACCTGCTCCGCTACGACCCCGACCAGCGCTTCTCCACCCGCATCGCCGCCGACGAGCGGGAAGAGGTCTGGCTGATGGGCTGGCTGCCCGGTCAGCACACCGACCTGCACGACCACGCGAGCTCCACCGGCGCGTTCACCGTGGTGAGCGGGCAGCTGTCGGAGCTCGTCGCACGCCGGGCGCCGGACGGGCGGGCGGTGACCGAGCTGCACCACCTGTCCGCCGGGCAGTCCCGCGTGTTCGCCCCCGGCTACGTGCACCAGGTGCGCAACGAGGGACCGGACCCGGCGATCAGCATCCACGTCTACCGGGCGGGCGGCCGCGCGATGCGGCCGTACCACCTCGACCCGGTCACCGGGCCCGTGCGCGATTGACGTGCGGCGGCACCCGCATGTCCGACGGGACGTAGTCCGCGGGCACGGGTGCACCGAAAGTGGTCTGGACCGGTACCACGCCCGCCCAGATGTCGGTGCGATCCTCGTCCTCCGGCTCCTCGCCGGGCCCGCCCGCGCGGATCTTCACCGACGCCTCCTCCAGTCCGAGGGCGAGCACGGCCACCGACGCGAACTCCTTGGGGTTGACGGCTCGCGCGTGATCCCACGAGCCGGGCGTCAGGTGCTCGGTCACGACGTGCAGCCCGTGCATCTTCTCCTCGGCGTCCTGCACGAGCCGTGCCCGGCCGTGCACCACCGCGCTGCGGTAGTTCATCGAGTGGTTGTTGAGCGAGCGCGCGTAGACCAGCCCGTCGAGCAGGGTCACGGTGACGCAGACGTCGATGCCCTTCGCGGCGGCGCGGAGGTTGCCCGCGCCGGTCGATCCGTGCAGGTACAGCGTGTCGCCGTCGCGCCCGTACCCGGTGGGCAGCACGACCGGGGACCCGTCGAGCACCAGGCCGAGGTGGCAGATCAGGGCCTCGTCGAGCACGTCGTAGAGGGCCTGGCGGTCGGTGGCGCCCCGGTCCTTCTTGCGGGTCAGCGTGCTGCGGGGAGTCGGCGAAAGCGTGGTCATGCTCCTCAGCGTGCCGGAGCAAGTGGCATCGTAGAATAGCCACTATTGGCACGTTTGAAAGGTCCACTTCTCGTGACGCACTCCGGCACCGCCCTGCCCGTGACGCTCGACCGGGAGTCCCCGGTGCCCCTGGCGGTGCAGCTGGCCGACGCGCTGCGCGAGTCCGCGTCGAACGGCCACCTGCGTGGCGGCGACCGGCTGCCGTCCACGCGTGCGCTGGCCGAGCGGCTCGGCGTGAGCCGGACCGTGACGTCCGCGGCGTACGAGCAGCTGCACGCCGAGGGCTGGATCGCCGGGCGGCACGGCTCGGGCACCTACGTCACGACGTCCCCGCCCAGCGACCGGCCCGTCCACCGCACCGTACCCGGTGAGCTGCAGGAACCGGACTCGTTCCTCGACCTCACCCCGGGCACGCCGTGGGCGGCGGGCCTTGACCGGGCCGCGTGGCGCCGCGCCTGGCGGGCCGCCGCGGACGCGCCGCCGTTGTCGCGGGCCCATCGTGCCGGCCTGCCGGACTACCGGGCGGCGATCGCGGAACACCTGCTGCGCCACCGCGGGCTCGCCGTCGGCACGGACTTCGTGCTCGCGACCGGCGGCACGACGGGGGCGGTCGTCGAGCTCGCCGGGGCGGTGTTCTCGGCGGGCGACGTGATCGCGGTCGAGGAGCCGGGCTACCAGCGCGCGGTGCACGCGCTGCGGGCCGCGGGGCTGACCGTGGTGGGCGTTCCGGTGGACGAGGAGGGACTGCGCCCGGACGCGATCCCCGCCGGCGTCCGCGCGGTCTACTGCTCGCCCGCGCACCAGTACCCGATGGGCAGCCGGATGAGCGCGGGCCGCCGCGTGGACCTCGTGGAGCGCGCCCGCCGGGAGAACATGCTGGTCATCGAGGACGACTACGACGGCGAGCTGCGTTTCGACGTCGCGCCGCTGCCGCTGCTGGCCGCGCTCGCCCCGGACGTCGTCGCGCACCTGGGCACCACGAGCAAGATCCTCACGCCGACGCTGGGCGCGGGCTGGATGGTCGCGCCGCCCGCGGTGACCTCGGCCGTGCTGGCCTACCGCGACCGCACCGGCACGCGCCCGTCGCCCGCGGGGCAGCGGGTGCTGATCGAGCTGGCGCGGCACGGCGACCTGGGGCGCCACCTGCGGAAACTGCGGCGGGAGCTGTCCGAGCGGCGGATGCTGCTGGTGGCCGCCCTGCGGGCGGGGGGCGTGCCGGTGGTCGGCGACGAGGCGGGCGCGCACCTGGTGGTGCCGTTCGCCTCGGCGGAGGAGGAACACGACCGGCTGCGGGCGGCCGAACGCCGGAACATCCGGCTGGACGGCCTGGCCCGGCACTTCGCCGGCACTCCCACCGCGTTCGGTGCGGCGATCGGCTACGCGGGCTGTTCGCGTGAGGCGTTGCGGGACGCGCTGCACCTACTGGTGGACCTGTTGCATTGAATGTCCACAGTGGACGCTTGCTGGGTCAGAACCTCAGCGGTACCGCGGGCAGCTTCGCGGCGACGACGTCCGAGATCGTCTGCAGCGGGCCGGTGCCCGCGGAGTCCGGCACGGTGAGCCCGACGTAGACGTTGCGGTCGACGACGTACCACGTCGACGTGCCGTCGCCCTCCACCGGCAGCCACTGCACGCCCGACACCACGCGCAGCTGCGCCGTCGGCGTCAGCTCCGCGGGGCGGTCGATCCCGCACCGCAGCACGATCGCGTCCGGCGCGCCCCACGCGACGGTGGCGGGCGGCGCGGGCTCGGCGATCTCCCGGTGGTCCAGCGTCTTGCCGTTGGACGTCAGCTGCGCGGGCAGCGCGGGGACCAGCGTCGCGCACTCCGGGGAGTCCGCCTGCGGCGCCGGCACCGTGACGAGCGCGAGCGGGCCGTTGTCCGGCTGGTCCTGCGCGGAGCGGTTGACGAGGCTGAGCACGGCGACCGCGGCCGCCAGCGCGACGGCGAGCACCGCCGCGAGGACGATCATCCGCCGCGGCGGGGCGCCGGTCTGTTCTTCGGGCACGGTCTAGAGGTGTACCACCGGGCACGTGAGGGTGCGGGTGATGCCCTCGACACCCTGCACCTTCGCGACCACCAGCTGTCCCAGCTGGTCCACGGTGTCGGCCTCGGCGCGGACGATCACGTCGTAGGGACCCGTCACGTCCTCCGACGTCGTGACTCCGGGAATGCCCGAGATCTCCGCCGCCACCGCCGCGGCCTTGCCGACTTCGGTCTGGATGAGGATGTATGCGTGAACCACGGCGCGCCCCTTCGTCTTCTGCGTCCGACTCACGGTAGGAACGTGAGAAGAACCTACCCCAACCGAGAGACCATAGGTCATCCGACTTTCCGACTTAAGAGGGACGGAGTGAGGAAGTGTCGTCACACGACGTGTCTGCTGGCGGCACCGTCGCCGAACTGGGTGAGTTCGGTCTCATCCGGGTGGTGACGGCGGGCCGAACACAGCCCGAGAGCACTCTGCTGGGTCCCGGTGACGACGCGGCCGTGGTCGCGCAGCCCGACGGGCGGGTGGTGGCGAGCACCGACGTGCTGGTGCAGGGCGTGCACTTCCGGCTCGACTGGTCCACACCGGAACAGGTGGGGCGCAAGGCGGTGGCGGTGAACCTCGCCGACATCGCGGCGATGGGCGCGGTGCCGACGTCGGTCCTCGTCGGGCTCGCGTGCCCCGCCGACACGCCGGCCGAGGTGGTGAAGGGGCTCACCGACGGCATGTGGGCCGAGGCGTCCGGCGCGGGCGCGGGGGTCGTCGGCGGGGACATGGTGCAGGCAGGCCAGCTCGTGGTGAGCATCACGGCGCTGGGTGACCTGGGCGGGCGAACGCCGGTCACCCGTTCCGGTGCGCGACCCGGTGACGTCGTCGCGGTGTGCGGGCGTCTCGGCTGGGCAGCCGCCGGACTGGCGGTGCTGCACCGCGGGTTCCGCTCGCCGGTGACGGTCGCGAACGCACAGCGGTATCCGGAACCGGTGTACGCCGCCGGTCCGGCCGCGGCCGACGCCGGTGCCACGGCGATGATCGACGTCTCCGACGGGCTGCTGGCCGATCTCGGGCACGTCGCGGAGGCTTCGGACGTCGGGATCGACGTGCGCACCGGGCTGCTGGAGGTGCACCCCCGCCTGGTCGAGGTCGGTACCGCGCTGGGCAACGACCCGCTGCGGTGGGTGCTGACCGGCGGCGAGGACCACGCGCTGGCGGCGACCTTCCCGCCGTCGGTGAGGCTGCCCGAGGGGTGGCGGGGGATCGGCATGGTCACGAAGACGGGCTCGGGCGTCACGGTGGACGGCGAGGTCTACGCCGAGGAAAGCGGTTGGGAGCACTGGCGCTGACACCATAATGTGGTGGTGTGGACCTTCGCGTGCTCCCTTTCGACGACCCGGACGCCGTCAAGCTGACCGAGGAGGTCCAGGAGGAGTACGTCGTGCGCTACGGCGACCGCGACCTCTCTTCGATCGACGCGACGGAGTTCACGCCGCCGCAGGGCCTGTTCCTCGTCGGGTATTCGGAAGGCACACCGGTCGCGTGCGGTGGCTGGCGTTCGCACCCCGTGCCGCCGCCGGGGCTGCGGGCGGGAGACGCCGAGATCAAGCGGATGTACGTGGTGGAATCCGCGCGGGGCAACGGTTTCGCCCGGACGGTGCTCGCGGAGCTGGAACGCACGGCGGCCGCGGCGGGCCACCGGCGGATGGTCCTGGAGACGGGCCTGAAACAGCCGGAGGCGATCGCGTTGTACCGCTCGTCGGGGTATGTGGAGATCCCCAAGTTCGGCTACTACCGCGACCACGAGACGAGCCGGTGTTTCGCCAAGGAGCTTCAGTCCTCCCCGGAGAACCGCTCCCACGCCGACTGACGCGTCATCCCGAGCGCTTCGCCGATCTGCGTCCAGGTGCCGCCGAGTGCGCGTGCTTTGCCCACCCAGAGCCGGAGGTTGCGCTCGGCCTGCGCCCCCGCGGCGGCGACGGTGGTGAGGTTCGCCAGCACGGCGTCGAGCGGTAGGTCCAGATCCCATGGCAGGACAGGGGAATCCGGTCCGGGGTCGCCCGTAACCACCTCCGCCGCGAGCGTGACGCAGCCGTCGCAGATGAAGACTCCGGGCCCTGCCACCAGTTTGCGGACCTCGGTGCTGGGCTTCCGGCAGAAAGAGCAGTGCGCGATCGCAGTGGTCATGGCGTTCTCCTTGGTGTCAGGACGGACCTTACAGTTGTCAGGATATTCCTGACAAGCACCGCGTGGTGCAATGGGGCGCATGGCGATCTACGCGCTCGGCGACCTCGTGCCCTCCATCCACCCGGACGCCTACGTCCACCCCGACGCCACGGTGATCGGCGACGTGCGGATCGCGGCGGGCGCGTCGGTCTGGCCGCAGACCGTGCTGCGGGGTGACCACGGGTACATCGAGGTGGGGGAGCGGTCGAACATCCAGGACGGTTGTGTCGTCCACTGCACGGCGGCGGAGCCGACGATCCTCGGCCCGTCGTCGGCGATCGGGCACGCCGTGCACGTCGAAGGCGCCCGCATCGGGAGCGGTTGCCTGATCGCGTCGGGTTCGGTGGTGCTCAACGGAAGCGTCGTCGAGGACGGCGCCATGGTCGGCGCCGGCGCGGTGCTGTCGTACCGCTCGCACGTGCCGTCGGGCCACATCGCGCTCGGCGTACCGGCCAAGACGCGCCCGAACACGTCCTTCGGCCCGGAACAGATCAAGCGCGTGGTGGACGGCTACGTCGAGCGGGCGAAGGCGTTCCGCGCCAACCTCAGGCGGCTGGACTAGTCGAAGGCCCCGTGCCGCCCGGCGCCGGAGGTGAAGCGGGCGGCTCCGGCGGCACCTTCGCGTGCCACGATCGGGTTGCCTGCCGCGCCCTCGGCGCGCAGCGCCTCCGCGAGTGGCAGGTCCAGCCCGGCGTAGGCCGAGGCGCGGTCGGTCAGCACGCAGTCGAACGGAAATCCCGCGATCTCCGCCGCCAGCGCCTGGGCCGTGGCGACCGCCTGCCCGGGTTCGCACACGCGGTTCGCCAGCCCCATCGCCAGTGCCTCCTCGGCCGCCACCGGACGTCCGGTGAGGATCAGGTCCAGCGCCCGCCCCAGCCCGACGATCCTGGGCAGCCGCACGGTTCCGCCGTCGATCAGCGGCACTCCCCAGCGGCGGCAGAACACCCCGAGCACCGCGTCGCGCTCCACGATCCGCAGGTCAGCGAGCAGGGCCAGTTCCAGCCCGCCCGCCACCGCGTGCCCCGCGATCGCCGCGACGAGCGGTTTGCCCAACGCCATCCTGGTCGGACCCATGGGGCCCGCGCCGTCCGCGTCGAGTTCGTTGCGGCGCAAGGGATCGTTCACCGCGGTCAGGTCGGCGCCGGCGCAGAAAGTCCCACCGGACCCGGCCAGCACCGCGACCCGCTGCCCCGGATCGGCCTCGAAATCCTCGAACGCGGCGCGGAGTTCGGCCGCCATCCCCCGGTCGACGGCGTTGCGCCGGTCCGGGCGGTCCAGCCAGATCGTCGTGGTGGTGCCCTCGACCTCGACCCGCACGTCAGCCATCAGTCCGTTATAGCGCTAGAGTCGCGGGCCGTGGCTGCAAAACCGTTGGCAGAGATCGTGGAAGCGGGCTGGGCCGAGGCCCTCGCCCCGGTCGCCGACCGCATCGCGGCGATGGGGGACTTCCTGCGTGCCGAGATCGCGGCGGGACGGCGTTACCTGCCGTCGGGGGAGAACGTGCTGCGGGCGTTCCAGCAGCCCTTCGCGGACGTGCGGGTGCTCATCGTCGGGCAGGACCCGTACCCGACGCCGGGTCACCCGATCGGCCTGTGCTTCGCGGTGGCGCCCGACGTGCGGCCGCTGCCCAAGAGCCTGGTCAACATCTACCAGGAGTACTGCGACGACCTCGGTCATCCGCTGCCGTCCAACGGGGACCTGACGCCGTGGACCGAGCAGGGCGTGCTGCTGCTCAACAGGGCGCTGACCGTGCGCCCGGGTTCGCCGAACTCCCACAAGGGCAAGGGCTGGGAGGAGATCACCGAGCAGGCGATCCGCGCGCTGGCCGCCCGGGGTGGCCCGCTGGTCGCGATCCTGTGGGGTTCGCAGGCGCGGAGCCTGAAACCGCTGCTCAAGGGAGTGCCGTGCATCGAGTCGGTGCATCCGAGCCCGCTCTCGGCGCACAACGGCTTCTTCGGCTCGCGCCCCTTCAGCAGGGTCAACGAACTGCTCGTCCAGCAGGGCGGCGAACCCATCGACTGGAAGCTGCCGTAACCCGGGCACGGCAAAAGGCCCGGGGGACCGCAGTCCGCCCGGGCCCGGAAGCCAGGGGATCAGCCCCGCACGACCTTGCCGGCCTTGAGGCACGAGGTGCACACGTTCAGGCGCTTGCGCTGGGACACACCGACCTTGGCATGGACGGTCTGGATGTTCGGGTTCCAGCGGCGGTTGGTACGCCGGTGGGAGTGCGAGACGGACTTGCCGAAGCCCGGTCCCTTGCCACAGACGTCGCACACGGCAGCCACGTCGAACTCCTTTGACGATCAGGGAAGACAAACCACGCCCAGCGGGGCCGGGCAACTCGACCATAGTAACTAGTGCGTTGATGCCTTCCGCGCCCGGGTCGATACGCTGCCGGGAACGGGAGGGAGGCGGACGTGCGGGCGTTGGACGGGGCTGCGGTGGTGGCCTGGGCGTCGGCGTGTGTGCACAGCCTCGACGTGCTGCGCCCGGCCATCAACGGCATCAACGTCTACCCGGTGGCCGACTCCGACACCGGCTCCAACCTCCTCCACACGATGACCGGCGCCCGCAACGCGCTGACCCCCGCACCCGAGAGCGCGTCCGAGGCACTGGCCCAGCTCGCCCGCGGCGCGGTGCGCAGCGCCCGCGGCAACTCCGGCGTCATCCTCTCGCAGGTCCTGCGCGGCCTGGCCGAAGCCGCCGGCGGCAAGCCCGAGCTGGACGGCCCCGCGCTCGCCGACGCACTGGTGCACGCCGACCGCGTCGCCACCGATGCGGTCGCCCGGCCGGTCGCGGGCACGATGCTCACCGTCCTGCACGCCGTGGCCACCACCGTCGAGAGCACCGACCTCCACGACGTCGTCACGACAGCCGCGAAGGCCGCCTCGGCCGCTCTCGAACAGACTCCGCAGCAGCTGCCCGTTCTCGCCTCCGCCGGTGTCGTCGACGCGGGCGCGCGCGGGCTCGTCGCCGTTCTCGACGCGCTCGCCGGGGTCGTCCTGGGGACGGCCACCGAGCCGGTCCACTCGTGCGAAGCGCACTCGGAGTCCGAGGACGCCGAGCCCGCGCCGTACGCGTGGGAGGTCATGTACCTGCTCGAAGACGCCGCGGAAGCCGACCTGCCCGGGTTGCGGCACACGTTGAGCGGCCTCGGTGACAGCGTCACCGTCGCGGGAGACGGCTCGGGCGCGTACGCCGTCCACGTGCACTGCGCCGACATCGGCGCCGCCATCGAAGCGGGCCTCGCCCTCGGCCGTCCCCGGCGGATCCGCGTCGAGCCGCTGATCACGCCCGTCCCGATCGAGGCCCCGGCGGGGCCGGACCGCGCTGTCGTCGCCGTCGTGCGCGGCGACGAGCTGGCCGAACTGCTGCGCGAAGAGGGCGTCGCGGTCCTCGCGGCCCCTCAGGACGCGAAGCCCAGCGTCGAGGAGATGCTGGGCCTCGTCACCGAGCGCGCGGTCGGGCACGTCACGATCCTCCCCGGCGGCATGGACCTCACCGAAGCCGCCGACGCGACGGCCGGGCACGCCATGATCGGCGACCGCGAGGTGGTCGTGATCCCGTGTGCTTCCCCGGTGCAGGTGCTGGCCGCGCTCGCCGTGCACGACCCGGCGCGCCGGGTGAACGACGACGTGGTGGCGATGGCCGAGGCGGCCGCGGCGACGCGGCGTGGCGAGCTCGTGGTCGCGCAGGAGGAGTCGTTAACCTGGGTGGGGCCGGCGCACCCCGGCGACCTCATCGGCTTCGTCGACGGCGAGGTCGTGCTGGTGGAGCCGTCGACGGAGGAGAACCTGGTCACCGCGGCGATGACCGTGCTGCGGCGGATGCTCGCGGTCGGCGGCGAGCTGGTCACCGTGCTGACCGGTGCCGCGGCGCCCGAAGGGGTGGCGGGGGAGCTGGCGGACCTGCTGTGCGAGGAACGGCCGGAGGTCGAGTTCGTGAGCTATCCCGGCGGCCAGACCGAAGCGGTGCTGCTGATCGGCGTGGAGTAGGAAATGACAGTCCTTGGCGACAAGCTGACCTCGTTGCTGGGCAAGAAGACGGCGACGGCGCTGGACGAGGCGCTGGGCATCGTGACCGTCGCCGACCTGCTGCGCCACTACCCGCGCCGCTACGCCGAGCGCGGCGAGCTGACGAACATCGCGGGCCTGGAGATCGGCGAGCACGCCACCGTCATGGCGCGCATCGAGAAGGTCAACAAGCGCCGGATGCGCAACAAGCCCGGCTGGATCCTCGAAATGACCATCACCGACGGGCAGCGCAGGCTGGAGTGCGCGTTCTTCGGCAATGCCCACCAGCGCGAGCGGGAGCTGCAGCTGGGCAAGACGGGCCTGTTCGCGGGCAAGGTCACCGCGTTCCGCAACAAGCTGCAGCTCGCGAACCCCGAGTACCAGATGCTCGACGAGAACAACGAGAGCGCCATGGACGACTTCGTCGGCGCGATCATCCCCGTCTACCCGGCGGCGTCGGGCGTGCCGTCGTGGTCCATCGCGCGGTGCGTCCGGCAGGTGCTGGACACGCTGGAGCGCGAGGAGGACCCGATGCCGCAGGCGCTGCGCAAGCGCTACGGCTTCCTCGAACTGTTCGACGCGCTGCACGCCATCCACCGCCCGCAGGACCAGCGCGCCCTCGACGCCGCGCGCGAGCGGCTCAAGTGGGACGAGGCGATGGCGATCCAGCTGATCTTCGCGCAGCGCCGGTTCTCCACGGTGTCGCGGCCCGCGCCCGCGTGCCCGCCGAAGCCGGGCGGTCTCCTCGAAGCGTTCGACCAGCGGTTGCCGTTCGAGCTGACCAGCGGGCAGCGCGAGGTGGGCGACCACATCGCGGCGGATCTGGAGCGCGAGCACCCGATGAACCGGCTGCTGCAGGGCGAGGTCGGCAGCGGCAAGACCGTCGTCGCGCTGCGGGCGATGCTCCAGGTCGTCGACTCCGGGCGCCAGGCCGCGATGCTCGCGCCCACCGAGGTCCTCGCCGCGCAGCACGCGCGCTCGCTGCGGGAGATGCTGGGCGAGCTCGGCCAGGCGGGCGAGCTGGGCGCGGCGGAGCAGGCCACGAAGATCACCCTGCTCACCGGTTCGATGCCCGCGAAGGAGCGCAAGCAGGCGCTGCTGGACGCGGCGAGCGGCGCGGCGGGCATCGTGGTCGGCACGCACGCGCTGATCCAGGACACGGTGTCCTTCGCCGACCTCGGGTTCGTGGTGGTCGACGAGCAGCACCGCTTCGGCGTCGAGCAGCGGGACGCGCTGCGTACGCGGGGTGCGAACGACACGAGCCCGCACGTGCTGGTGATGACCGCGACGCCGATTCCCCGCACGGTCGCGATGACCGTGTACGGCGACCTGGAGACGTCGGCGCTGCGCGTGATGCCGGTCGGCCGCTCGCCGATCTCCACCACCGTCGTGCCCGTCGCCGAGAAGCCCGCGTGGCTGGACAGGGTGTGGCAGCGGGTGCGCGAGGAGGTCGCGAAGGGGCACCAGGCGTACGTGGTGTGCCCGCGGATCGGTGACGAGCCGCCGTCGGACAAGAGCGACAAGCGCCCGCCGCTCGCGGTGCTCGACGTGGCGGCCGAGCTGGAGGCCGGGCCGCTCGCGGGGCTGCGGATCGGGATCCTGCACGGCCGGCTCGCCGCCGACGAGAAGGACGCGGTGATGCGCGCCTTCGCCGCCGGGAAGCTCGACGTGCTGGTGGCCACCACGGTGATCGAGGTCGGTGTCAACGTGCCCAACGCGACCGCGATGGTGATCATGGACGCGGACCGGTTCGGCGTGAGCCAGCTGCACCAGCTGCGCGGCCGCGTCGGGCGGGGCAGCGTGGCCGGGCTGTGCCTGCTGGTCACCGAGGCGCTCGACGGCACGTTCACTCGGGAGCGGCTGAACGCGGTCGAGTCCACCACCGACGGCTTCGAGCTTTCGCGCCTGGACCTGGAACTGCGCCGGGAAGGCGACATCCTCGGCGCCGCCCAGTCGGGCAAGCGGTCGAGCCTCAAGCTGCTGTCGCTGCTGCGGGACGAGGAGACGATCGCCGAGGCGCGCCTGCGGGCGCAGGAGATCGTGGCGGAGGACCCGGCGCTGACGGACCACCCCGGGCTGGCGGACCTGGTGGCGGCGGTGGTCGACGGCGAGCGGGCGGAGTACCTGGAGAAGTCCTGACCGCCCGATAGTGGGACAGCGTTTGTGCCTTGTGGGTGAGCGGGTCACCCTGCGGATGTGAACAGGTTTCCGGCGCGTACCGCGATCTCGTTGCTCCTGACCGTCGCCGCCACGCTGACGGCGGCCGCTCCCGCACTGGCCGAATCCGGCAGGCAGGACAACCCGCCGAGCTGGGGCCTGGATCGCATCGACCAGCGCGACGGGGCCACCGACCACCTCTACCGCTACGACACGACGGCCGACCAGGTGACGGTGTACGTCATCGACACGGGTGTCGACGGGACGCAGGCGGAGTTCGGCGCCCGGGTCGAAGCGGGGCAGAACTTCGTCGACGGCAACACCGACACCACCGACGGCAACGGCGACGGCACGCGGCTGGCGAGCATCCTCGGCGGGCAGACGTACGGCGTCGCGAAGGGCGTGCGCATCGTTCCGGTGAAGGTGCTCGACAACAGCGGGAACGGCAACCTGCTGAACATCATCTCGGGAATCGGGTGGGTCGCGCAGAACGCGAAGCAGCCCGCGGTGGCCGTGCTCGGCATCGGCGGCCCCGCGAACGACCAGCTCGACAAGGCGGTGCAGACACTGGCCGCGGCGATGCCGGTGGTGGTGCCCGCGGGCTGGAACGCCGCGGACGTCTCGACGACGTCGCCCGGCCGCGTGCCGGACGTGCTGACGGTGGGCGCGATGGACTCCAGCGGCGCGGTGTCGCCGAAGTCGAACTTCGGCGCGGGCCTCGACCTGTACGCGCCCGGGGTGGACATCCCGTCGAGCTCGCCGTCCGGCCCGGTGAACACGTCGGGCACCTCGATGGCGGCGGCGTTCGTCGCGGGCGCGGCAGCCCTCTACCGCGCCGAGCACCCGTCCGCAACCCCAGCGGAGGTCACCGCGGCGCTCGTCAGGAACGCCACGGCGAACGTCCTGACGGGCGTCCCGCAGGGCACCCCGAACCGGCTTCTCTGCACCGTTTCCGAGAACGTTTCCGAAGCTCAATGACGTCCATCACCCGGGACTGAACTCCCGCGTGACGGGATCGGCAAGGTAACGTCAGCCCTCCACCGATCCGTACGCCAGAGGAAGGACCGGGCATGTTCCGGAAGGTACTCGTCGCCAACCGTGGTGAGATCGCCATCCGTGCCTTCCGCGCCGGCTATGAGCTGGGCGCGGGCACGGTGGCGGTGTTCCCGTACGAGGATCGCAACTCACTGCACCGGCTGAAGGCCGACGAAGCCTACGAAATCGGCGTCGAGGGCCACCCGGTGCGTGCCTACCTGTCGGTCGACGAGATCGTCGGCGCGGCGAGGAAGGCCGGGGCCGACGCCATCTACCCCGGTTACGGTTTCCTGTCCGAGAACCCCGATCTCGCGCTGGCCTGTGAACAGGCCGGGATCACCTTCATCGGCCCCAGCGCGCAGATCCTCGAACTGACCGGCAACAAGGCCCGCGCCGTGGCCGCCGCCCGCGACGCCGGCGTGCCCGTGCTCGGCTCGTCCCAGCCGTCGACCGATGTGGACGCCCTCGTGGCCGCCGCCGACGAGATCGGCTTCCCGGTCTTCGTCAAGGCCGTCGCCGGTGGCGGTGGCCGCGGGATGCGGCGCGTCGACGACCCGGCGAACCTGCGCGAGTCGATCGAAGCCGCCGCGCGCGAGGCCGAGTCCGCGTTCGGCGACCCGACGGTGTTCCTGGAGAAGGCCGTCGTCGACCCGCGGCACATCGAGGTGCAGATCCTCGCGGATGGCGAGGGCAACGTCATTCACCTCTTCGAGCGCGACTGCTCCGTGCAGCGGCGCCACCAGAAGGTCATCGAGCTGGCCCCGGCGCCGAACCTCGACCCGGAGCTGCGCGAACGGATCTGCAACGACGCCGTCGCGTTCGCCCGCAAGATCGGCTACCGCAACGCGGGCACCGTGGAGTTCCTGCTCGACAAGCAGGGGCAGCACCACTTCATCGAGATGAACCCGCGCATCCAGGTCGAGCACACGGTCACCGAGGAGGTCACCGACGTCGACCTCGTGCAGTCGCAGATGCGCATCGCGTCCGGCGAGACGCTGGCGGACCTCGGCCTGTCGCAGGACAAGGTCTACCTGCGTGGCGCGGCGATGCAGTGCCGCATCACCACCGAGGACCCGGCGAACGGGTTCCGCCCGGACACCGGGATGATCAGCGCCTACCGCTCGCCCGGTGGTTCCGGCATCCGGCTCGACGGCGGTACCGCCTTCGCGGGCACGGAGATCAGCGCCCACTTCGACTCGATGCTCGTCAAGCTCACCTGCCGCGGGCGGGACTTCAAGACCGCGGCGAACCGCGCCCGCCGGGCGCTGGCGGAGTTCCGCATCCGCGGGGTCGCCACGAACATCCCGTTCCTGCAGGCGGTGCTGGACGACGAGGACTTCCGCAACGGCCGTGTCACCACGTCGTTCATCGAGGAGCGCCCGCACCTGCTCACCGCGCGGCACTCCGCCGACCGCGGCACGCGCCTGCTGACGTACCTCGCGGACGTCACGGTCAACAAGCCGCACGGCGACCGCCCGCGGCTCGTCGACCCGGCGAGCAAGCTGCCGGAGGTGCCGAACGGCGAGCCCGCCGCCGGGTCGAAGCAGAAGCTCACCGAGCTGGGCCCGGAGGGCTTCGCACGCTGGATGCGGGAGTCCCCGACGGTCGGCGTCACCGACACGACGTTCCGCGACGCGCACCAGTCCCTGCTCGCCACGCGCGTGCGCACGAAGGATCTGCTCGCCGTGGCCCCGGCCGTCGCGCACACCCTGCCGCAGCTGCTGTCGCTGGAGTGCTGGGGCGGCGCGACCTACGACGTCGCGCTGCGGTTCCTCGCCGAGGACCCGTGGGAGCGGCTCGCGCGGCTGCGTGAGGCCGTGCCGAACATCTGCCTGCAGATGCTGCTGCGCGGGCGTAACACCGTCGGCTACACGCCGTACCCGACGGAGGTGACCAACGCCTTCGTCGAAGAGGCCACCAACACCGGCATCGACATCTTCCGCATCTTCGACGCCCTCAACGACGTCGAGCAGATGCGGCCCGCCATCGAGGCGGTGCGCGAGACCGGCAAGGCCGTCGCCGAGGTCGCCCTCTGCTACACCTCGGACCTCTCGGACCCGGCCGAGAAGCTGTACACATTGGACTACTACCTGAAGCTCGCCGAGCAGATCGTCGGCGCCGGGGCGCACGTGCTCGCCATCAAGGACATGGCGGGCCTGCTGCGCGCACCCGCCGCGGCGAAGCTGGTTTCCGCGCTGCGCAAGGAGTTCGACCTGCCGGTGCACATCCACACCCACGACACCGCAGGCGGCCAGCTGGGCACGTACCTCGCGGCGATCGGCGCGGGTGCGGACGCGGTGGACGGTGCGGTGGCGTCGATGGCGGGCACCACGTCGCAGCCGTCGCTGTCGGCGATCGTCGCGGCGACCGACCACTCCGAGCGGCCGACGGGCCTGAGCCTGCGGGCAGTCGGGAACCTGGAGCCGTACTGGGAGATCGTGCGCAAGATCTACGCGCCGTTCGAGGCGGGGCTCGCCTCGCCGACCGGCCGCGTGTACGACCACGAGATCCCCGGCGGGCAGCTGTCCAACCTGCGCACGCAGGCCCGCGCGCTCGGCCTCGGCGACCGGTTCGAGGACATCGAGGCGATGTACGCAGCCGCCGACCGGATCCTCGGCCACCTGGTGAAGGTCACGCCTTCGTCCAAGGTGGTCGGTGACCTCGCGCTGCACCTCGTCGGCGCCGGGGTGTCGCCGGAGAAGTTCGAGGCGGAGCCGAACAAGTACGACATTCCGGACTCGGTGATCGGCTTCCTGCGCGGCGAGCTGGGCGACCCGCCCGGCGGCTGGCCGGAGCCGTTCCGCACCAAGGCGCTCGAAGGCCGCGCCGAGCCGAAGCCGGAGACCGAGCTGTCCGCCGAGGACCGCGAAGGGCTGGCGAACGACCGGCGCCGGACGCTCAACCGGCTGCTGTTCCCGGCGCCGACGAAGGAGTTCGAGGCGCACCGCGAGGCGTACGGCGACACGAGCGTGCTGCCGAGCAAGGACTTCTTCTACGGGCTGCGCCCGGGGGAGGAGTACCAGGTGGACCTCGAACCGGGCGTACGGCTGCTCATCGAGCTGGAGGCCATCGGCGAGGCCGACGAGCGCGGCATGCGCACGGTGATGTCCAGCCTCAACGGACAGCTGCGGCCGATCCAGGTGCGCGACCGCTCGGTGGCGTCGGACCTGCCGGCGGCGGAGAAGGCCGACAAGGGCAACCCGAAGCACGTCGCCGCGCCGTTCGCCGGGGTCGTCACGCTGTCCGTGCGGGAGGGTGACGAGGTGGCCGCGGGCGCCACGGTGGCCACGATCGAGGCGATGAAGATGGAGGCGTCGATCACCGCCGCGACGGGCGGCAAGGTGGGCAGGCTCGCCATCAACTCGGTCCAGCAGGTCGAGGGCGGCGACCTCCTCCTGGTGCTGGAGTAGCAGAACGGCCGTGTACTTTCCCGCGGATTTCCTGTGGGAAAGTACACGGCCTCCGATTCCGGCAGTTCGGGCGAATCAGCCTCGCGGGTATGGGCGTGAAGTCCCGGTAAGTGCTTGAATGAGGTACGTGGTCACCTCGCGCAACGCTGCCGCTGAATCCGTCTACGGTCTGATCCGTGCGGTGCTGGGCAGCGCAATCCCGCTCCGTATCCGCTGCTGGGACGGGAGCGAGGCCGGTCCGCCGGACGCTCCGGTGCGGCTGGTGCTGAGGCGCCGCCGGGCGTTGCGCAGGCTGCTGTGGGCGCCGAACGAGCTCGGTATCGCCCGGTGTTTCGTGTCGGGGGATCTCGACGTCGAGTCCGATTTCTTCGAAAGCCTTTCCCACCTCGAACGCGTCGTCGGCGCGCAGTCCGGCACGCTGGCCGTGGACGGCGCGGTCAAGCGCGACGTCATCAAGACCGGGCTGCGGCTGCGGGCGTTCGGCCTGCCGCCCAAGCCCCCGGCCGAGGAGATCAGGCTGGCCGGGCGGCTGCACTCGAAGCGCCGTGACGCGGAGGCGATCAGCCACCACTACGACGTCGGCAACGACTTCTACGCGCTCGTGCTGGGCCCGTCGATGACCTACTCGTGCGCGGTCTGGGACGACAACGCGAAGACGCTGGAAGACGCCCAGACGGCGAAGGTCGACCTCGTGGCCCGCAAGCTCGGGCTGCACCAGGGCATGCGGGTCCTCGACGTCGGCTGCGGCTGGGGCACGTTCGTCATCCACGCCGCGCGGGAGTACGGCGCCCACGCGGTCGGTATCACGCTGTCGCAGGCGCAGGCCGACTTCGCCCGCAAGCGCGTGGCGGAGGAGGGCCTGTCGGACCTGGTGGAGATCCGGGTCCAGGACTACCGGGACGTGCACGACGGCCCGTTCGACGCGATCTCCAGCATCGGCATGGCGGAGCACGTGGGCCAGTCGATGCTGCCGACGTACGCGAAGACGCTGTACGACCTGCTCAAGCCGCAGGGCAGGCTGCTCAACCACGCCATCTCCCGCAAGGCGGGCGTGCCGGGCCACACGAACGACAAGACGTCGTTCATCAACCGCTACGTCTTCCCGGACGGCGAGCTGGAGCCGGTGAGCGTCATGGTGAGCGCCATCGAGGAGGCGGGCTTCGAGATCCGCGACGTCGAGGCGCTGCGCGAGCACTACGCCCTGACCCTGCGCGCATGGGTCGCGAACCTGGAGGCGCGCTGGTCCGACGCGGTACGGCTGACCAGCGAGGGCCGCGCCCGGGTGTGGCGCCTGTACATGGCCGCGTCGGCGCTGACCTTCGAGAGGGGCTCGATCGGCGTGAACCAGGTACTGGCGGTGAAGGAACAGGACGGAAAGTCGGGGATGCCGAGGACGCGGAAGGCGTTGTTGTCCTGAGCAGGAGCCGCGCTGCGCGCGTGAAGCCGCGCTGCGCGCGTGAACTGTGGTTGCGTGGGCGCCCCGATTTTTGAGTGTTTAACGGTCGGCACGCCGCGTCAAGGGCGCCTTCGGCGTCGCTTCGCGATGAGGCTTCGCCTCACCCTTGACACGGCGCGTCGACCGCTAATGACGGCTTTGTATCGGGGACGGGGGAGGTCTGGGCGGGTGCCGGGCTGGGTTTCGTTGCCGGGTGTCCGGTTTTGTTTATGTGGCCAGTAGTTCGTACGAGCGCACTCGGTCTTTGTGGTTGTGCGTCATTGTGGTGAGCATCAGTTCGTTCGCGCCCGTGTCCTGGGCCAGGGCGTTCAGGCCTTTGTGCACCGTTTCCGGGGTGCCGATCAGGTGGCTGCCGAACTTTCGCTGCAGCACTTGCCGATCCTCATCGGTGTAGTCGTAGGACGCTGCGGTCTCCGGGGTCGGGAGCTTGATCGGGTGGCCGTGGTGTCTGCTCAGGAAACGGAGCTCCGCCGGGCCCGCCAGCCAGTCGGCTCGCTCCTGCGTTTCCGCGCAGACCACGGCCACGCTCAGCATCAGGTACGGCTCCCGCAGCGCCTCGGACGGGCGGAACGACTCCCGGTACACCCGCACCGCTGGCAGGGTGTTCCTCGCGCTGATGTGGTGGGCGAACGCGAACGGCAGTCCCAGCTCTCCCGCCAGCTTCGCGCTGAAGCCGCTCGAACCCAGCAGCCACACCGGGGGTTTGTGGCCGATCGCGGGGATGGCGTGCACCGTGCGCGTCTCGTCCGGCTCGAAGTACGTCAGCAGCTCAGCCAGCTGCTGCGGGAAGTCCGCCACGTTCCGCGCGCCCCGCAGCGCCGCGGCCGTTGTGCCGTCCGTGCCTGGCGCTCGGCCTATCCCCAGATCGATCCGGCCGGGATGCAGGGCCTCCAGCGTGCCGAACTGCTCGGCCACCACGAGCGGCGCGTGGTTCGGCAGCATGATCCCGCCCGAACCCACCCGCAGGCCGGTCGTCACCTGCGCGAGGTGCGCCACCAGTACGGCCGTCGCGGCGCTGGCCACGCCCGGCATGTTGTGGTGCTCCGCCACCCAGTACCGGTGGTACCCCAGCTGCTCGACCCGCCGGGCCAGATCCAGGCTGTTCCGCAACGCCGTGCCAGCGTCACCACCGTCCGGGATCGGTGCCAGGTCCAGCACTGACAGCGTCACAGCCATTCCCGGTCGGTGGCCACCACCGTCAGCTGCTGCGTGGCACGGGTGAGCGCGACGTACAGCACCCGCCGTCCCGTGGTCGACTCCGTGATCAGCTCCGTGGGCTCCACGAGCACCACCGCGTCGTACTCCAGTCCCTTCGAGTCCAGACTGCCGACGACCTTCAACCGCTCGTCCGCCTGCCCCTGCAACCAGCCTCGCACCTGCGGCACCCGGTCCATCGCGCAGATGACACCGACCGTGCCCTCGACCGCGTCCAGCAGCTCCTTCGCCGCGGCCTCCGTCGCACTCTCGACACCCGCCTGCTCGACGATCCGCACGTCCGGCTCCAGGCCCGTCGTGCGCACCGCCTCCGGCAGCTCACCCGCCTCGGCGTGCCCGGCCACGACCTTCGCGGCCAGGTCGAAGATCTCCTTCGAGTTCCGGTAGTTCGTCCGCAGCGTGTACCGGCGCCGCGCGGTACGCAGGCCGAACGCCTGGTCCCGTGCCTGCGCGGCCTCCTCCGGATCGGGCCACGAGCTCTGCACCGGGTCGCCGACGACCGTCCAGCTCGCGTACTTCCCGCGCCGCCCGATCATCCGCCACTGCATGGGCGACAGGTCCTGCGACTCGTCCACCACGATGTGCGAGTACTCGTCGTAGTGCTCGGGCCGGTGCGGGCCCTGACCCTCGCTGCCGCGCGCGGCCGGCGCCGCGTCCAGCTCCACCGACTGCACCCGGCGGCGCCGCTTCGGCGGCTGGCCCACCAGTACCCGCAGCTCGTCCAGCAACGCCACGTCCGCGACCGACCACTCCCGCTCGCGGTCGGCGAACGACGCCGCCAGCAGGTCGACCTCGTCGCGGCTGAGCACGCCCTTGCCCGCCCGCGTGAGCCGCGCCGGATCGCCCAGCCAGCGCAGGATCTCGCCCGGGTACAGCACCGGCCACCACACGACGAGGAACCGGTGGAAGTCGATCCGCTCACCCAGCTCGGTGATCAGCTCCGCCCGTTCGACGCTGCGTCCGTCGGCCTTCGCGTTCTCCTCGGCCTTGTCCGCCAGCGCCTCCAGCAGCGTCTCCGCCGCCCGCACGCGGGACCGGTTCGGCGGCCCGCCGTGGCCGTGCACCTTGCGGCGCACCTTCTCCAGCTCCTTGCCCCGCAACCGGAGCACCTCGCCGCGGTAGACGATCCGCAGCTCGTCCGGCACGTCCGGCGGCGTGTCCCGCATCGCCCTCGTCAGCACCTTGCGCATCCGCAGCGAACCCTTGATCGCCGCGAGCGGCGCGGAGTCCTGGCGCGTCGCGACCACGCCGTCGAGCACCTCGCCCAGCGCCCGCAGCTCCACGTTCGTCTCGCCCATCGACGGCAGCACGCGCGAGATGTAGTTGGTGAACACACCGGACGGACCCAGCACGAACACGCCCGCACCACCCAGCTGGCGGCGGTGGCGGTACAGCAGGTACGCGGCGCGGTGCAGCGCGACGGCCGTCTTGCCGGTGCCCGGCCCGCCGGTGATCTCGGTGACGCCACGCCACGGCGCGCGGATGACCTCGTCCTGCTCGCGCTGGATCGTGGCGACGATGTCGCGCATCTTCTCCCCGCGCGACCGCCCCAGGGCGGCCATCAGCGCGCCCTCGCCCACCACCTGCATGTCCTCGGGCACGGCGTCCGGGATCAGCACGTCGTCGTCCACGTCCAGCACGTTCTGCCCGGAGCAGCGGATGACGCGGCGGCGCACCACGTCCATCGGCTCCTCGGCGGTGGCCTGGTAGAACGCGGCAGCGGCGGGCGCGCGCCAGTCGGTGACGAGGTTGTCGAACTCGGCGTCGCGGATGCCCAGGCGGCCGACGTAGATCTTCTCGCGGCTGGTCTGGTCCAGCCGGCCGAACACGAGACCCTCGTACTCGGCGTCGAGCGTCTGCAGGGTCTGGTTGGCGTGGAACACCATCATGTCCCGCTCGAACAGCATCGACGCCTGCTCGAACACCGCCTCGCGCTGCGCGCCGTGCCCGATCTCGTAGCCCTTGGCGCGCATGGCCTCCGCCTGGGCCCGCAGCTCGGCGAGTCGGCGGTAAACGCGATCGACGTGCTCTTGCTCGATGGCGATCTCGGCCCGTCTGACCCGAGGTTCCGACACGCAGCGCTCCTACGACTCACTCCCGCAACAGGAAGAACGACTCTACGCGTGCCGCCCGAACCCTTCACCAAGTCCCGGCGACAAAATCACGGCTGCGAAGATGGGCCGGTGACCAGGATCGTCGCCGGACGGGCGGGAGGCAGGCGGCTCAAGGTGCCGCCCCAGGGCACGCGGCCGACCTCGGAACGGGTCCGGGAATCCCTGTTCAACGCGCTGCAGGCGGCCGGTGAGCTCGACGGCGCGCGGGTGCTGGACCTCTACGCCGGATCCGGTGCGCTGGGGCTGGAGGCGCTCTCGCGCGGCGCCGCCGACGCGGTGTTCGTCGAGTCCGACCGGCGGGCGGTGCAGGTGCTGCGGGGGAATGTGGCGGAACTCGCGCTGGGCGGCGTGGTGCGGGCCGGGCAGGTGGAGGCCGTGCTGGCCCAGCCCGCCGAGAAGCCGTTCGACCTGGTGCTGGCCGATCCGCCGTACGCGGTCGACGCGGCCCGGCTCGCTGTGATGTTGACCGCGCTCGCGGCGGGCGGCTGGCTCGCCGAAGACGGTTTGGTGGTCGTCGAGCGGGCGCAGCGCGACGGCGAACCGGACTGGCCCGCGGGATTCGCGCCGGTCCGGGCGATGCGGCACGGCGACACGGCGCTGTACTGGGCGGAGTACGTCACTTCGCCGCGCCACGAGCCGTGATCACCGGGTAACGTCCGCGCCATGGTGCGTGCGGTCTGCCCCGGTTCCTACGACCCCGTGACGAACGGGCATCTGGACGTCATCGAACGGGCTAGCAAGCTCTTCGACGAGGTCGTGGTGGCCGTGATGATCAACAAGAACAAGAAGGGCCTGTTCTCGATCGACGAACGGCTCGCGATGATCACCGAGATCACCGACGCACTGCCCAACGTGCGCGTGGACTCGTGGCACGGCCTGCTCGTGGACTACTGCAGGCAGCACGGCATCGCCGCGATCGCCAAGGGCCTGCGCTCGGTCAGCGACTTCGACTACGAGCTGCAGATGGCGCAGATGAACCGTGAGCTGTCCGGTGTCGAGACCCTGCTGATGTCGAACAACCCGCGGTACGGCTTCGTGTCCAGCTCGCTGGTCAAGGAGGTCGCGACGTACGGCGGGGACGTGAAGAACCTCGTGCCGGGCGTGGTGTTCGAGCGGCTGACGGCGAAGCTGGCCGAACGCTCTTGACACGCGGGGCCCAACCTCCCCGGCCTTTCCGTCCCGACCCGGCAAACTGGAACGAGCCAGCGCGAAGGGCCAGCCAAGGAGTTGCCGTGTACCGGGTGTTCGAGGCTCTCGACGAGCTCGTCACGATCGTGGAAGAGGCACGCGGGGTGCCGATGACGTCGAGCTGCGTGGTGCCGCGCGGGGACGTGCTGGAGCTCCTCGACGACGTGCGCGACGCCCTCCCGCAGGAGGTCGACGACGCGCAGGACGTGCTCGACAAGCGGGACGAGCTGATCGACAAGGCCCGCGCCGAGTCCGACGCCATGGTCAACGGCGCCCGCGCCGAGGCCGACACCACGCTGACCGAGGCCACCGAAGAGGCCCAGCGGATGCTGGAGGACGCCAGGGCGCGTGCCGAGCAGATCATGGCCGACGCACACGCCGAGGCCGAGCGCATGATCGCCGCGGGCCAGGCCGAGTACCAGAACCTCGTGGAGCGCTCGCGCGCCGAGTCGGAGCGGATGATCGAGGCCGGGCGCGCCGGTTACGAGCGCGCGATCGAGGACGGCCGCCACGAGCAGGCACGGCTGGTCTCGCAAACCGAGGTCGTGCAGGCCGCACACGCCGAGTCCGCCCGCATCGTGGACGAGGCGCACGCCGAGGCCGACCGCCAGCGCGCGGACTGCGACGCGTATGTGGACGGCAAGCTCGCCGAGTTCTCCGAGCTGCTGTCCACCACCCTGCGCACGGTCGACTCGGGCCGCAACCACCTGCGGACGCCGCCGGGCATGAGCTCACGCACCCCGCTGTACGACTTCCAGCCCTGAGGGCCGGTACCCTGGTGGGGTTGCCCACCTCACCGATGATCCGAGTGCACTCACATGTCTGACGACAAGACTTTCCTCGACACGCGCAACCCCTGGGTGGTCGACACCCGGGAGCTGGGGCGCCGTGCCGGGCTGAGCCGTACCCTCCGGCGGACCGTCCCGGTGAGCACCGTGCTGGGCGTGCCCGACGTCATCGTCGTGCCGGAGGGTTCCGAGATCGACCTCGACCTGCTGCTGGAGTCCGTCGTGGAGGGTGTGCTGGTCACCGGCACCGCCACGGCGCGGACCACCGGCGAGTGCTCGCGCTGCCTCGACCCCATCGAGGACGAGGTCGAGATCGAGCTCACCGAGCTGTTCGCCTACCCAGGGTCCACCACCGACGTCACCACCGACGAGGACGAGGTCAGCAGGCTGGTCGACGACCGGCTCGACCTTGAACCGATCGTGCGGGACGCGCTCGTGCTGGCCCTGCCGCAGGTGCCGCTGTGCAGCGAGGACTGCCCGGGGCTGTGCCAGGAGTGCGGCAGGAAGTGGGCCGATCTCGAGCCCGGACACGGGCATGAGACGATAGACCCTCGGTGGGCCGCGCTGGTCGAGCGTCTTGGTGATTCTCCGGCGGGTGGCCCCGACCAGGAAGCTTGACGAGCACCAGCTCGTGGGCAGTGGAAAGCAGGCTCGCGTCAGCGAGCGAACCTTGAACGAGGAGATGTAGTCGTGGCCGTCCCGAAGCGGAAGATGTCGCGAGCCAACACGCGCACCCGCCGGTCGTCGTGGAAAGCGGCCCCGGTGCAGCTGGTGCCCTGCCAGAACCGCGCCTGCCGGCAGCCGAAGCCGCAGCACGTGGCCTGCCCGACCTGCGGCCAGTACGACGGTCGGCAGGTCGTCGAGCCCGCCTGAGGCTGACGCTGATGGGGGGTAAGTCGAAGCCGGGAGGACCGGCTGCCGACCCAGCATCACTGCTCGAAGCGCTCGGCGTCGACCTCGACGCCGAGCTGCTTCATCTTGCGCTGACCCACCGTTCTTACGCCTACGAGAACGGTGGGCTGCCGCCCAACGAGCGGTTGGAGTTCCTGGGTGACGCCGTGCTCGGGCTCGTCGTCACCGACCACCTGTACCGCACGCACCCCGACCTGCCCGAGGGGCAGCTCGCGAAGCTGCGGGCCAGCGTGGTGAACATGCACGCACTGGCGGGGGTCGCGCGCGGCCTCGGCGAGGGCGGGCTGGGCGCGCACCTGCTGCTGGGCAAGGGCGAGGAGCTCACCGGCGGCAGGGACAAGGCGAGCATCCTGGCGGACGGCCTCGAAGCGATCATCGGTGCGGTGTACCTGGCGCACGGGATCGACGCGGGGCGCACCCTGGTCCACCGCCTGTTCGACCCGCTGCTGGCGGAGGCGCCGCTGCGTGGGGCCGGGCTGGACTGGAAGACGAGCCTGCAGGAGCTGACCGCGTCGGCGGGGCTGGGTGTGCCGGAGTACAAGGTGGAGGACACCGGCCCGGACCACCGCAAGGAGTTCAGCGCCACGGTGCTGATCGCCGGCCGCGACCTCGGCCACGGCGAGGGCACCACGAAGAAGGAAGCGGAGCAGAAGGCCGCCGAAACCGCGTGGCGCGCGCTGAACGAAGAGCTCAAGCCCCAGCAGGACTAGCGCGCGGGCTCAGCCGTGCTGGGCGAGTGGCTCGGAATTGGCGTCGAGCGCGGCGAGGACAGCGTCGCCGTTCGCCTTCGCCCACTCGGTCAGTGTGTGGATCGGATCGGTCAGCGTCGCCCCGAGCGGGGTGAGCTCGTACTCGACGCGGGGCGGCACCTCGGCGTACGCGTGGCGGCGGACAAGTCCGTGTGCCTCCAGCCGGCGGAGCGTCTGGGTGAGCACCTTGCGGGAGATGCCGCCGATCAGCTCGACCAGTTCGCCGTGGCGCACCGGGCCCTTGCTGAGTCCGGCGAGCACGACCACCGTCCACTTGTCGGCGATCAGCTCGACCGCCAGCCGTGCCGGGCAGTCGGCGAGGAAGAACTCACCGGGACCGAAACCGCTCATGGCGCCAAAGGTACCTGCCGGTTCCCATCGGAAACCTAGCGTGGGGTTTGTTCCCCCAGAGCTAGGAGAGTCATGCGAGTCATCACCCAGCAGGTGCTCGGCGGTCCCGAGGTGCTCACCATCGTGGACGCGCCCGAGCCTCGCCCCCTGCCGACCGAGGTCCTCGTTCGCGTCGAGGCGATCGGGCTGAACCCGCTGGAGGCGCGGCTGCGCGCCGGTGAGTTCCCGCTGATCGGCCAGCCGCCGTTCGTCCTCGGCTGGGACGTCAGCGGAGTGGTCGAAGCGGCGCGGACGTGGCGGTTCAGGCCCGGCGACGAGGTGTTCGGAATGCCGTGGTTTCCCAGGGCCGCCAACGCGTACGCCGAGTTCGTGGCCGCGCCGGCGTTGCACCTGGTACGCAAGCCGGTGTCGCTCCCGCACGTCGAAGCCGCGGCGTTGCCGGTGGTCGGGCTGACGGCGTGGCAGGGCCTCGTCGACCTCGGCGGCGTGACCGCGGGCGACCGTGTCCTGGTCCACGGCGGTGGCGGCGGGGTCGGCCACGTCGCGATCCAGATCGCGAAAGCCCTCGGCGCACACGTGACCACCACGGCCGGCGGGAGCAAGCGGGAGTTCGTCGAGCGGTTCGGCGCCGACGAAGTGATCGACTACGCGACGACCGACTTCGCCGAGGTGGTCCGCGACGTCGACGTCGTGCTCGACACCGTCGGCGGGGACACCGCCGAGCGGTCGCTCGGGGTGCTCCGCCCAGGGGGCCACCTGGTGACCGCGGTGGCGGACGAGGACACGGACCTGATCGCCAAGTTCGAGGCGGCGGGCCTGCGCTTCAGCGGCATCGGGGTCGACCCGGACCCGGTCGCACTGCGAGGTCTGGTCGACCTCGTCGAGCAGGGCAGGCTGCGGGTGCACGTGCAGGAGACCTTCCCGTTCGAGCGGGTCGCCGACGCACACAGGCTGCTCGACGCCGGTCACCTCCAGGGGAAGCTCGTCCTCACCGTCTGAGCCCGGAGGCCCCAGCAGGACTAGCCGAAGCGCCCGGTGTCCAGCGCGAGCCCGATGGGCTCCGGAAGGTCGACGGTCTCACCGAACGGCGTTGTGGTGCTGCGCTGGTAGGCCCCGTCGACGGGATCGGAGAAGACGGTGACCCGCGCCTTCGGCTCGTGCCAACGGTCGATGAGCACGTAGATGCCGACACCGCCGGAGGCGTAGGCGTCCTTCTTCGTCGTGCGGTCGGGGAGCGGGTTGCTCGCCGAAGTGATCTCCACGACCAGCAGCGCGTGAGTGGAGAGGAGGAGCCGGTCGTCCGCCTCGACCGGCGCGTCCTCGGGAGCGACGACCAGGTCGGGGATGAAGACCTTGTGCGCGCCCGCGATCCGGAGGCCGTGGGTCTGGTACACCGCCCACTCGTCGGGGATCCCCTTGATCAGTGCCTTGTGCACGAGATGAGCTATCGCCTTGTGGTCGTGGTCCGGTGATGGTGTTACCGCGATGCCCCCCTCGGTGATTTCGGCTCGCCAGCCGTGGGGCAGGTCGAGTGTCTGCCACATGCGCAGCAGTTCCGGCCACCCGGCAAGGCGTTCGGCGGCAAGGCTCATCGCGTCCACCTCCTCGTCCGGAACAGCGTAGCGCGGACAGTAACCTGGGGGAGTGCCGGAACTTCCCGAGGTAGAGGTGGTCCGCGCCGGGTTGCAGGCGCATGTGGCGGGGCGCGTCATAGCGCACGTCGAGGTCCTGCACTCCCGTGCGATCAGGCGGCACGAGCTGGGGCCGGAGGACTTCACGGGCCGCCTGGCGGGTGCGACGGTCGTCGCCGTGCGGCGGCGGGGGAAGTACCTCTGGCTGGAGCTGTCGGACAAGGAGGCGATCCTCGCGCACCTCGGGATGAGCGGGCAGATGCTCGTCCAGCCGGAGGGCGCCCCGGACGAGAAGCACCTGCGCGTGCGGGTCCGGTTCGCCGACGGGGGACCGGAACTGCGTTTCGTGGACCAGCGCACCTTCGGCGGTCTCGCGCTCGCCGACCTGGTGGACACCGGCACGGAGCTGCTCCCGGCGACCATCGCACACATCGCGCGGGACCCGATGGACCCGGCGTTCGACCCGAAGCAGGCGGTGCGGGCGTTGCGTTCCCGCCGCACGGAGGTCAAGCGGGCACTGCTGGACCAGACCCTGGTCTCCGGAGTGGGCAACATCTACGCCGACGAGGCACTGTGGCGCGCCCGCCTGCACTGGTCCCGCCCCACGGAGAAGCTCACCAACGCACAGGGCACCCTGCTGCTGGAAGCGGCCACGGAGGTGATGGGCGAGGCCCTCCAAGCGGGCGGCACTTCGTTCGACGCGCTGTACGTGAACGTCAACGGCCAGTCGGGCTACTTCGAGAGGTCCCTGAACGTCTACGGCCAGGAAGACCGCCCCTGCCGCCGCTGCGGTACCCCGATCAAACGGGAACCGTTCATGAACAGGTCCTCGTACTACTGCCCCAGATGCCAGCCGAAACCACGGCAGCCGAAGGCCTGACCACAACCAAAACGGTACCCGGCAGCAAAGGCGGCCCGGCACACGCCCGGACCTCCCCCGTCCCCGATCCCCAGCTGCATTAGCGGTTGGCTTGCCGGGTCAAGGGTCGCGCAGCGATCGCGAAGCGACGCCGAAGGCGCCCTTGAGGCGGCAAGCCAACCGTTAAACGATCAGGGGAAAGGGGCGGGGGTGGCCGGGCGGAACGAGGGCGCCCAGCGCCCGGTCAAGTCCGCACCCAAACCGACCACGGCTCACGCGTGCAGCCCCTAAGCTCCCCGCCCGGTTTTCTGCTGCAACTCGTCGATCATCCGCGAGGCGTCCGCCTTCGACAGGTTCTCCGGCACCTCCACCTGCGCCTCCTGCGCGAGCGTGTGCAGGTAGGACCGCTGCGGGCCTGTCATCGGCTCCTCGCCCGTCGTCCAGTCCTGGGGATCCTTCTCCGGGTTTTCGCTCATGTGTTCCCAGTACCCACGCGGCGCGAAAGCCAATCCTCCTCGCGAACAGACCGAGGGCCCCGCACCGCCAGGATGCGAGGCCCTCGGACGAGTGAAACTCAGCTGTTCAGACCCACCCGCGCGGCGAGGTGCGCCAGCAGCTCACGGCCGCGTTCGGCGTTGCGCGGCTGGCTGAGCACGTCGTACCGCCGGGCGACGAGCTGACTGTGCGAGACGAAGTCCCGCTTGCCCCGGCTCGCCCCGTAGCTCACCGCGGCGAACACCATGCTGAACGCCACGCCGGCCACGAGTCCGATCACGATCGGCAGCAACCCGGCGCCGGTGCCGAACATGCTCAGCAGCAGTCCCACGAACAGACCGAACCAGGCACCGGACCCCGCGGCGCTGCCGAGCACCCGGCCCCAGCTGAGCTTGCCGGCGACGCGCTCGACGAGCATCGGCTCGACGCCGACGATCGTGACGTCCGTGACCGGGAAGTCGTTGTCGGCAAGGTGGTCGACGGCCCGCTGGGCCTCCTCGTACGAGGAGTACGACCCGATCGGCCAGCCGGTGGGCAGAGTGGGCAGCTGGGGGTTCGCGGGGGCGTTGCTGAACGCGGTCTGCGTGAAAGCTTGGGTCATCTCACTCACCTCTCTACCCTCGTCAACGGTTACCCCGCCCCCGTTGTGCCTTATGCCGGATTTTCACAGCTGATTTTCAGGTGTGGCTTCGGCCACTCAGTCCAGCTGTAGCTCGGGCTGGTAGATGTCGAACCAGTGGTGCAGGTCGAGCGTCTGGTTCAGCCCGTGTCGCGCCCCGCCCTTCACGGACTGCGGGTCGGTGTCCACGACCTCGGTCAGCCAGTTGCGGTCGACCAGGGAGAACACCGGGCTGTCGGGCGTCGCCAGCACCTCCTTCACCTGCTGCTGCAGCGCCGCCACGTAGCCGGGGTCCTGTGTGGACGGATACGGGCTCTTCACCCTGTCCACGACGGACTGCGGCAGCACGTGCTTCGTCGCGTGGCGCAGGAGGCTCTTCTCCCTGCCGTCGAACGTCTTCAGCGACCACGGCGTGTTGTAGACGTACTCGACGAGCCGGTGGTCGCAGAACGGCACACGCACTTCCAGTCCGACGGCCATCGACGCGCGGTCCTTGCGGTCGAGCAGCGAGCGCACCATGCGGGTCAGGTGCAGGTGGCAGAACGTGCGCATGCGCTGCTCGAACTCACTCGCCCCGTCGAGCTGGTCGACCTGTGCGACCGCGGTGCGGTACTGGTCGGCGATGTACGACGGGACGTCCAGCAGCTTGCTCACCTCCGGGCGGAGCACGTCGCTGTTGTCGAGCATCCCGGTGCGGAACGCGAGCCACGGGAAGGTGTCCGCCTTGCGCACCTCCTCGTCGTGGAACCACCGGTACCCGCCGAACACCTCGTCCGCGGACTCACCGGACAGCGCCACCGTCGACTCCGACCGGATGGCCTTGAACAGCAGGTACAGCGAGGCGTCCATGTCACCGAGACCCGCCGGGATGTCCCGCGCGGTGATCACGGCGCGCCGCACCTCGGGATCGGTCAGCGCGCCCGGGTCGAGCATGACGTCCTTGTGCGCCGATCCGACCAGCTTCGCGACGTCCCGGATGAACGGCGAGTCCGGCGTGTCACGCATCTCGTCGGGCTGGAAGTTCTCCTCCTGCCCGAAGAAGTCGACCGAGAACGTGCGCAACTGCTCGCCGTCCTCGGCCAGGCGCGCGGCCGCCAACCCGGTGATGGCGCTGGAGTCCAGGCCACCGGACAGCAGCACGCAACGGGGCACGTCGGCGACGAGCTGCCGGTGCACGATGTCCGTCATCAGCTCGCGCACCCGCGCGACCGTGGTCTCCTGGTCGTCGGTGTGCTCGACGGCGTCGAGCTTCCAGTACGTGTGCGTGTGCACGCCACCGCGGTCGACGCGCACGATCGTGCCCGGCTCGACCTCGTACATGCCCTTCCACAGCGACCAGCCCGGCGTCTTGGTGAAGGCGAACAGCTCGCGCAGCCCGTCGGCGTCGACGACCTTGCGTGCCGACGGGTTCGCCAGGATCGCCTTCGGCTCCGAGCCGAACAGCACGCCGTCGCGGGTGGGGTAGTAGTAGAACGGCTTGATCCCCATCCGGTCGCGGATCATGACGAGCTTCTCGTCACGGGCGTCCCAGATCGCGAAGGCGTACATGCCGTTGAGGTGGTCGGCGACGGCCTCGCCCCACTGCAGGTAGCCGTGCAGCACGACCTCGGTGTCGCTGTCGGTGATGAACTCGTGCCCCAGCCCGGCCAGCTCCGCGCGCAGCTCGGTGAAGTTGTACGCCTCACCGCTGTAGACCATGGCGACCTCGCCGTTCGGCGTGTGCACCGACATGGGCTGGCGCCCGCCGGGCAGGTCGATGATCGCGAGCCGGCGGTGGCCCAGCGCGGCGTGCGGCGCGACCCACGTGCCCTCGTCGTCGGGGCCGCGGCAGGACATCGTCTCCGTCATCGCGTCGAGCGTCTCGCGGCGCTGGGTGAGGTCCGCGTCGAACGCCACCCAGCCGGTGATTCCGCACATGAAGTTCCTGCCTCCCGAAAGCTTAGCTAGCACAACTATGCGTAACACAGTGGTAACACACGTGCGCGATCCGTGTCTGCCCGAATCGCCCGCTGTGTCCGACCGGATTACGGGGAGTGTGCTCAGCCTCACCAGGCGTCAAGAAGGCGTAAACGCCGTGCCGTGCGCCGTCAAGAGGTCGTCAGGGCAGGTCAAGGCGCCCGGCGCGGGCCGCACAGTGGTCGCGGGCGGTCACCGGACGAGGTGACCCACGAAGAGAGGTGCGGGATGGCGGACCTGCTGTACGCCGTTTTGCTGATCGCCGTCTTCGCGGCGCTCGCACTCACACTGCGCGGGTTGGAGAAGCTGTGACGGGATCCGGCCTGGCGGCCGACATCGTCGGCGCCGTACTGGCGCTGGGGCTGGTCGTGTACCTGTTCGTGGCACTGATCAAGCCGGAGAAGTTCTAGTGAACGATCTCTTGTCCGGCTTTCTGCAAGTCGGCATTCTCCTTGTCGCCTTGGCGATTGTCTACAAACCTCTCGGCGACTACCTGGCACGTGTCCTGACCACGGACAAGCACCTCAGGGTCGAGCGCGGCCTGTACCGGCTCTTCCGCGTGGACCCGGACGCCGAGCAGCGCTGGCCCACGTACGCGCTGGGCGTGCTCGCGTTCTCGCTCGTGTCCGTGGTCTTCCTGTACCTGCTGCAGCGCCTCCAGGCGTTCCTGCCCCTGAACTTCGGGCGGGGCGCGGTGAGCCCGGGCGTCGCCTTCAACACGGCCGTCAGCTTCGTGACCAACACGAACTGGCAGTCCTACGTGCCCGAGACGACGATGGGCCACGTCGTGCAGATGGCCGGCCTGACGGTGCAGAACTTCCTGTCCGCCGCGGTCGGGCTCGCCGTCGCGGTCGCGTTGATCCGCGGCTTCCTGCGCTCGCGCACCGACCGGCTCGGCAACTTCTGGGTGGATCTCACGCGCGGCACCGTGCGGGTCCTGCTGCCGATCTCGTTCGTGTTCGCGATCGTGCTCATCGCGCTCGGAGTGGTGCAGAGCCTGCACTCCGGCATCGCGGTGACCAATCCGGACGGTTCGCAGAGCACCATCGCGATCGCCCCGGCCGCGAGCCAGGAGGCGATCAAGGAGCTCGGCACCAACGGCGGCGGCATCTTCAACGCCAACTCCGCGCACCCGTTCGAGAACCCGAACGTCTGGAGTGATCTCGTCGAGGTCTTCCTGCTGCTGGTGATCCCGGTGTCGCTCACCCGCACGTTCGGCAAGCTCGTCGGGAACCGCAGGCAGGGTTACGTCCTGCTGTCGGTGATGGGTCTGTTGTGGACGTTCGTGCTCGCGGTGACCTGGTGGGCCGAGGCGCATCCGAACGGTCCGGCGGCACTGCTCGCGGGGGCCAACCTGGAGGGCAAGGAACAGCGGTTCGGCATCAGCGGCTCGTCGCTGTTCGCCACCAGCACCACCGGCACCTCGACCGGCGCGGTCAACTCGATGCACGACAGCTTCAGCGGGCTCGGCGGCGGAATGCCGTTGCTGCACATGCTGTTCAGCGAGGTTTCGCCGGGCGGTGTCGGCACCGGGCTCTACGGGATCCTGGTGATGGCGATCATCGCGATGTTCCTGGCCGGACTGATGGTCGGGCGCACGCCGGAGTACCTCGGCAAGAAACTGGGCAGGCGGGAGGTCACCGCGGCCGCGATCTCGATGCTCGCGATGCCGACGGTGATGCTGCTCGGTTCGGGCGTCGCGCTGCTGCTGCCCGGGACCACGGCCGCGATGGCCAACAGCGGCTCGCACGGACTGTCCGAAGTGCTCTACGCCTACACCTCGACCGCCAACAACAACGGCAGCGCGTTCGCCGGGATCACCGTCACCGACGGCTGGTTCCAGTCGTCGCTGTCGGTCGCGATGCTCGTCGGCCGGTTCGTGCCGATCCTCGCGACGCTCTGCCTCGCCGGATCCCTCGCCGCACAACGGAAGGTGCCCGAGACCGCGGGCACCCTGCCCACCACGGGACCGCTGTTCGGTTCGATGCTGGCCGGCACGATCCTGCTCGTCGCGGCGCTGACGTTCGTTCCGGCGCTCGCTCTCGGTCCCATCGCGGAGGCCATGGCATGACCGTCACACAGGAAAAGCCCGCTCCCACAAGGGAATCCGAGGTACGCGTCGGCGCGGGCGTGTTCAGCCCGCGGCAGCTGCTGGTGTCATTGCCCGAAGCATTGCGCAAGCTCGACCCACGGCACCAGCTGCACAACCCCGTCATGTTCGTGGTCTGGGTCGGTTCGGCGCTCACCACGGTGTTCGCGGTCCTCGACCCCAGCGTGTTCACGATCCTCGTCGCGGTCTGGCTCTGGTTCACCGTCGTGTTCGCCAACCTCGCCGAGGCCGTCGCCGAGGGGCGAGGCAAGGCGCAGGCGGAGTCCTTGCGGCGCACCAAGAAGGAGACGGTCGCCCGTCGCCTCACGGACGGTGCCGAGGAGCGGGTGCCGGGCGTCGACCTGAAGATCGGCGACCTCGTGGTCGTCGAGGCGAACGAGGTGATCCCGGGCGACGGCGACGTAATCGAGGGCATCGCGACGGTCGACGAGTCGGCCATCACGGGCGAGTCGGCGCCGGTGATCCGCGAGTCCGGCGGCGACCGGTCGGCCGTCACCGGCGGCACCACCGTGTTGTCCGACCGGATCGTCGTGAAGATCACGACCAAGCCCGGCGAGACCTTCGTGGACCGGATGATCGCGCTCGTGGAGGGCGCGTCCCGGCAGAAGACGCCGAATGAAGTCGCGTTGACAATCCTACTTTCCACTTTGACGATCATCTTCTTGTTGGCAGTCGTCGCGTTGCAGCCGATGGCGGCCTACTCGGGCAGTCGTCAGTCGGTCGTCGTGCTGACGGCGTTGCTGGTCTGCCTGATCCCGACGACGATCGGTGCGCTGCTGTCGGCCATCGGCATCGCGGGCATGGACCGGCTGGTGCAGCGCAACGTGCTCGCCACCTCGGGCCGCGCGGTCGAGGCCGCGGGCGATGTCTCGACGCTGCTGCTGGACAAGACCGGCACGATCACCTTCGGCAACCGCAAGGCCACTGAGCTGATCCCGGTCGGCGGCGCGAGTGCCGAACAACTCGTGGCGGCCGCGCGGCTCGCCAGCCTCGCCGACGGCACGCCGGAGGGCCGCAGCATCGTCGAGCTGACCGGGCCCGCGACCGCGGACCCGGGTGGCGAGTTCGTGCCGTTCACCGCGCAGACCCGGATGAGCGGTATCGACCTCGGCTCGCGGCAGGTGCGCAAGGGCGCGGCGAGCGCCGTGCGCGAATGGGTGCGCGGGCACGGCGGTGAGTTCCCCGACGAGACGAACCGGATTGTCGACGAAATCAGTCAGCAGGGCGGCACACCGCTCGTGGTGGCCGAATTGACCGCTGGCCACGCGTTCGTACGCGGGGTCATCCGGCTGTCGGACGTCGTGAAGCCCGGGATGCGCGAGCGGTTCGCCGAGCTGCGCACGATGGGCATCCGGACGGTGATGATCACCGGCGACAACCCGCTCACCGCGCGTGCCATCGCCGAGGACGCCGGCGTCGACGACTACCTCGCCGAGGCCAAGCCCGAGGACAAGATGGCGCTGATCCACCAGGAACAGGAGGGCGGGCGGCTCGTCGCGATGACCGGCGACGGCACGAACGACGCGCCCGCGCTGGCCGCGTCCGACGTCGGGGTCGCGATGAACACCGGCACCATGGCGGCCAAGGAGGCCGGCAACATGGTCGACCTCGACTCCGACCCGACGAAGCTGATCGAGATCGTCGAGATCGGCAAGCAGCTGCTGATCACCCGTGGTGCGCTGACGACGTTCTCCATCGCGAACGACCTCGCGAAGTACTTCGCGATCCTGCCCGCGATGTTCGTGGCGATCTACCCGCAGCTGGGCGGGCTGAACATCCTGCACCTGCACTCGCCGCAGTCGGCGATCCTGTCCGCGGTGGTGTTCAACGCGCTGATCATCGTGCTGCTCATCCCGCTGGCCCTGCGTGGCGTGCGGTACAAGCCGTCGAGCGCGTCCTCGCTGCTGCGGCGGAACCTGCTGGTCTACGGCGTCGGCGGCATCGTGACGCCGTTCCTCGGCATCTGGCTCGTGGACCTGGTGGTCCGCTTCATCCCTGGAATCGGGTAGTGCTCATGAAGGCATGGTTCAAGCAGGCGGGCGCGGGACTGCGCGTGCTGCTGGTGTTCACGGTGCTGCTGGGGGTGGTCTACCCCCTCGGTGTGTGGGCGGTTTCGCGGCTGCCGGGGCTGGAGGCGCACGCCGAAGGCTCGGTGGTCACCGTCGACGGGCAGGCCGTGGGCTCGTCGCTCATCGGGATCGACCCGAAGCCGGCGGACCCCGCGCGCGACCCGTACTTCCACACGCGTGCGTCGGCGACGGGCGACCCGTCCACGTCGGGCGGGTCCAACCTCGGCGGGTTCAGCGACAAACTGGTGCAGCAGGTCCAGGAACGCAAGGCGGCCATCGCCCAGCGCGAGGGCGTCTCGCCGGACGCCGTTCCCGCGGACGCCGTCACGGCTTCGGCTTCCGGCGTCGATCCGGACATCAGCGTCGCGTACGCGGACCTGCAGGCGCCGAGGGTGGCGCGGATGACCGGACTGCCGGAGGCGCAGGTGCGGGAGCTCGTCCAGCAGCACACGAGCGGGGACGGCATCGGGATCCCCGGGGTGAACGTGCTGGCGCTGAACCTCGCGGTCGCCGCGGCGGAGGCACACTGAAACCGTGGACGGACAGCAGGATCGGCCGCCCCGGGGAGAGCTGCGGATCTACCTCGGGGCGGCGCCCGGCGTCGGCAAGACCTTCGCGATGCTGGGCGAGGCGCGGCGGCGGCTGGAGCGCGGCACCGACGTCGTGGCCGGGCTCGTCGAGACGCACGGCCGCGCCAAGACCGCCGCGCTCCTCGACGGCATCGAGGTCGTGCCGCGGCGCACCGGCGTGCACCGTGGGCGCGAGTTCACCGAGCTGGATGTCGACGCGGTCCTCGCCCGCAGGCCCGAAGTGGCCATTGTGGACGAACTCGCGCACACCAACATCCCCGGTTCGCGCAACGAGAAGCGCTGGCAGGACGTCGAGGAGCTGCTCGCCGCGGGCATCGACGTGCTGTCCACCGTCAACGTGCAGCACCTGCAGAGCCTCAACGACGTCGTCGAGAAGATCACCGGGGTGCCGCAGCAGGAGACGGTGCCCGACGAGGTGGTGCGCCGAGCCGAGCAGGTCGAGCTGGTCGACCTCACGCCCGAGGCGCTGCGCCGCCGCCTGGCGCACGGCAACATCTACCCCGCGGAGCGGATCGACGCCGCGCTGGGCAACTACTTCCGGCCCGGCAACCTGACCGCGCTGCGCGAGCTGGCGCTGCTGTGGGTGGCAGACCAGGTGGACGTGGCGCTGCAGCGGTACCGCGCCGAGCAGCGGATCACCGAAACGTGGGAGACGCGTGAGCGGGTCGTCGTCGCGATCACGGCGGGGCCGGAGAGCGAGACGCTGATCCGGCGCGGCAGCCGGATCGCTGCGCGGGCGGGCGCGGAGCTGCTGGTGGTGCACGTCCAGCACGCGGACGGGTTGTCCCCGCTCGTGCCGCTGGACCTGGGGAAGTACCGGAAGCTGGCGGACGAGGTGGGTGCCACGTTCCACACCGTGGTCGGCGACGACGTGCCGACGGCGCTGCTCGACTTCGCCCGCGGGGTCAACGCGACGCAGCTCGTGCTGGGCACGTCCCGGCGGTCGCGGGTGGCGCGGCTGTTCGACGAGGGCAAGGGCTCGACCGTGGTGCGGCACTCCGGCGCCATCGACGTGCACATGGTCACCCACCCCGAGGCCGGCGGCCGGTTGCGGTCGTGGCTGGAGCGGCGCAGCCCGCTCAAACCGTCGCGGCGCGGGGTCGGATGGGTGCTGTCGGTGCTCGTACCGGCGCTCGCCACCGTGATCGGTGTGCTGCTGCGCGGACAGCTGGACTTCTCGACGGACGTCGTGGACTACTTCCTGGCCACGGTCGTGGTCGCGCTGGTCGGCGGGCTCGGGCCCGCGCTCGTCGCCGCGCTGCTTTCGGCCGGGCTGCTCAACTTCTTCTTCACCGAGCCCTTCTACACGCTGACCGTGCACGCGCAGAGCAATGTCACCACGCTGGTCGCGATGGTCGTGGTCGGCGTGCTGGTCGCGCTCGTCGTCGACGCCGCCGCACGCCGCGCGTCCCAGGCGACGCAGGCCAGGACCGAGGCTTCGCTGCTCGCGTCGTACGCGCGGACGGTGCTGACGAGCACCGCGCCCCTGCCGCGGTTGCTGGAGAAGGTGCGTGAAAACTTCGGCCTGGAGGCGGTGAGCCTGGTCGAGAAGCGGGACGGGGTGTGGCACCGGGTGGAGGAGTGCGGGCCGAACCCGTGCGAGGAACCCGACGAGGCCGATGTGGACATTCCCGTGACGGCGGACGTGCACCTGACGTTGCGGGGCAGGGCCTTGCCCGCGGCGGACCGGCGCGTGCTGGAGGCGGCGGCCGGGCAGGCGCTGCTCGCGTTGCGGCAGCAACGGTTGGCGGCGGCGACGGCGGAGGCGGAGCGCAAGGCGGAGGCGACGGAGCTGCGGACGGCCCTGTTGTCGGCGCTGGGGCACGACCTGCGCACGCCGCTGACCTCGATCAAGGCGGCCATCGGCAGCCTGCGGGCGCAGGACATCGAGCTGTCGCAGGAGGACACCGGGGAGCTGCTGGCGACGGCGGAGGAGTCGACCGACCGGCTGGCGGGCTTGGTGGACAACCTGCTGGACTCGTCCCGGCTCGCGACCGGTGCGGTGCGTCCCCAGCTGCGCCCGGTCGGCTACGACGAGGTCGTCGCGCACGCACTGTCCACTGTGGAACACTCGGAGCCGGTGGTGGTCGCGGTGGACGAGCACCTGCCCGCCGTGCTGGCGGATCCGGGCCTGTTGGAAAGGGTCGTGGCGAACGTGGTGGACAACGCGCTGCGGCACGGTCGTGGTGCGGAGCCGGTGGCGGTGCGGGGGAGCACGCACGCGGAGTACGTGGAGCTGCGGGTGATCGACCACGGGCGCGGCCTGAAGAAGCGGGCCGCGGACTCGGCTTTCGCGCCGTTCCAGCGGTTGGGGGACCGGGACAGCACGCCGGGCATAGGCTTGGGTCTGTCGGTGGCGAAGGGTTTCACGGAGGCCATGGGCGGCACGATCAGGGCGGAGGACACGCCCGGCGGCGGTTTGACAGTGGTCATCTCGCTGCGGGCGGCGCGGGAGGGGGAGCGGTGACGGCGACGGTGCTGGTGGTCGACGACGAGCCGCAGATCGTGCGGGCGTTGCGCATCAACCTGGCCGCGCGGGGCTACAAGGTGATCACCGCCCACGACGGAGCCGCGGCGCTGCGTGCGGTGGCGGAAACCAGGCCGGACGTGGTGATCCTGGACCTGGGCCTGCCGGACATGGACGGTAATGAGGTCATCGCCGGGCTGAGGGGCTGGACGACGGTCCCGATCATCGTGCTGTCGGCCAGGAGCGACTCCCCGGACAAGGTGCACGCCCTGGACGCGGGCGCGGACGACTACGTGACGAAGCCCTTCGGCATGGACGAACTACTGGCACGCCTACGGGCCGCCGTGAGACGTTCCACGGTGTCCACTTCGGACGATGTCGAAGCGGTAGTGAAGACCGAAGCGTTCACAGTGGACCTGGCGGCGAAGAAGGTGGAACGCGACGGCCAGGAAGTGCACCTGACCAAAACGGAGTGGGGCGTACTGGAACTGCTGATCAGAAACAGAGGCAGACTGGTCTCGCAGAAGCAGTTGTTGAGAGACGTCTGGGGGCCGACGTACGAGAACGAGACCCACTACCTGAGGGTGTACCTGGCACAACTCAGAAGAAAGCTGGAACAACAACCCTCAAGACCCAAACACCTGCTGACAGAACCAGGCATGGGCTACCGATTCGAAGGCTGAAAGGCGGTCTTCACCCGCGAAGCGCGTCACTGCCCACTAGGCGTAGTAGACGCCCCACCGGAATCCCCGGTCGAAGAACTCGGCGGAGTGCTCGATTCACTGGACGGCGGCGTCGAGTCAGGCGGCGTGGACGACTCCGAACTGGGCGGCGTCGACTGCGAACTCGACGGCGGCGTGGATGACGGCGGCTTGGAATGCGAGGACGTCGGCGGCGGGTCGTCCTTCCCGGGATCCGAAGGCGTCACCGGGTTCGACGGCGGGATCTGCGTCCCCGGCGGAATGTACGTCCCCGCTGGAATCGGCGTCCCCGGCGCCAGCACGACCGGCTTCTGACCGGACCCCGGCGCCGGCAGGATCGTCACCACCGGCTTCCCGTCCGGCCCGACGCTGACGACCGCCGTCGGGGACGTCGCCGGGTCGGGCTGGGCCGTGCCGTTCACCGTGGTGGTGCCCGGCACGGGGTTGCCCGGGATCAGCTGCGGCCCGGACGCCGAGTTGGCGTTCCCGCCCGGAAAGTCACCGCTCGCGGTGTTCGTCGAGGACGAGGACAGCTGGGCGAGGCCACCGAACGCCGTCGCGAGGACGACACCGCTGACCGCCAGCAGCACGTACCCGTTCCGCTTCGAGCGGGACGAGGAGTCGCGGGGCGGCGCGACTTCGGCGCGCTGACTCGATCGTGACCCGGAATGGGCCATGGGTGGCTCCTTGCTGAGGATTTTCGCCTGTTGTTGCCCGGGCGGAGTAGCCCAGGCGGTGGACCCGACGGGGAGGTTAGCACCGTTGGTTAACGGTGTGCGAGCGGCTCGGTGCGCACCGTTCACCCTCCGCAACCAAGTTTATGGGGCACCATGGGGGTCATGAGCGGGGAAAAGGACGTGGCGCGCCTCACCGCGTGGGTGAGCGGCCGGGTGCAGGGTGTCGGTTTCCGCTGGTGGACCCGGTGCCGCGCGCTGGAGCTGGAGCTGGTCGGCAGCGCGCGGAACCTGCCGGACGGGCGGGTGGAGGTGATCGCGGAGGGTGCAGAAGAACACTGTCAGCAGCTCCTCTCGCTGCTCCGGTCGCCGTCCTCACCCGGAAGTGTGGATCAGGTGATCGAGCACTGGTCGCCGCCGCAGGGCGGGCTGGCCGGGTTTGTCGAGAAGTGAGGCCAACGGGGCTGGTGTGACCACTGGGAAGCGCCACGCCGGGCCCCGGCCGCGCCTCCCGCAGTCGCGAACCCGGCCTCGGTAGACTCAACCGACCGGCAGAGGTTCGCAGCACCGGAGGGGTCCCCGCCACGTGCATCTGAAGAGTCTGACGCTGAAGGGCTTCAAGTCCTTCGCCTCGGCGACCACCCTGCGGTTCGAACCCGGCATCACGTGCGTCGTCGGGCCGAACGGCTCGGGCAAGTCCAACGTGCTCGACGCGTTGCGCTGGGTCATGGGCACGCAGGGGGCGAAGGACCTGCGTGGCGGCAAGATGGAGGACGTCATCTTCGCCGGCACCGCGGGCCGCGCCCCGCTCGGCCGCGCCGAGGTGACGCTGACCATCGACAACGCCGACGGCGCGCTGCCGATCGAGTACTCCGAGGTCTCCATCACGCGCCGCATGTTCCGCGACGGGGCGAGCGAGTACGAGATCAACGGCAGCTCGTGCCGCCTGCTGGACATCCAGGAACTGCTGTCGGACTCCGGTATCGGCCGCGAGATGCACGTCATCGTCGGCCAGGGCCAGCTGTCGCAGATCCTGGAGTCGAAGCCCGAGGAGCGCCGCGCGTTCATCGAAGAGGCCGCGGGCGTGCTCAAGCACCGCAAGCGCAAGGAAAAGGCGCTGCGCAAGCTCACCGCGATGCAGGGCAACCTCGACCGCCTCGGTGACCTGACCGCGGAGCTGCGCCGCCAGCTCAAGCCGCTGGGCAAGCAGGCCGAGATCGCCCGCAAGGCCCAGACGGTGCAGGCCGAGCTGCGGGACGCGCGCCTGCGCCTGCTCGCCGACGACCTGGTGACCCAGCGCGAGGCCATCGCCAGGGAAGAGGCGGACGAGGCCACCGCCCGCGCCCGCCGCGCCGAGGTCGAGCAGGCGCTGGAGATGGTCAGCGCCGAGGAGAACCAGCTCGAAGCGTTGCTGGCGGAGGACGCGCCGCGGCTGAACCAGACGCAGGACACCTGGTACAAGCTGTCGGCGCTCGCCGAGCGCCTGCGCGGCACCGTCCGGCTGGCCGTCGAGAAGCAGCGGCACCTGTCGGCCGACGTCGAGACGCACCAGAGCGGCCGCGACCCCGAGGAGCTGCTCGCCGAGGCCGAGCAGGTCGCGATGCGCGAGGAGGAGCTGAACGAAGCCGTCGCGCAGGCGCGCTCGATCCTCTCGGAGGCCGTGCAGCGCCGCGAGCAGCTGGAGCACGCCGTGCAGGCCGCCGAGCGCGCGCACATGGCGGCGGTGCGGGCGATCGCCGACCGCCGCGAGGGGCTGGCGAAGCTCACCGGTCAGGTCGAGGCGCTGCGCAGCAAGAACGGCGCCACCGCCGACGAGATCGACCGCCTCACCACCGCGATCGACGAGGCCGCCGCGCGCGCCGAGATCGCCGTGGAGGAGCTGGAGGAGGCCAAGGCCGAGGGCGGTGTCGAGGAGTCCGACGACGCGGAGCTGCAGGCCCGCCACGACCGCGCGGTGGAGGCGAACAACGCAGCCAAGGCCCGCGTCGAAGAGCTGGTCAAGGCCGAGCGTGCCACCGAGCGCGAGATCGCTTCGGAGAAGGCGCGCGTCGACGCGCTGTCGATGGGGCTGCGCCGCAAGGACGGCGCGGGTGCGCTGCTGGGCGCGGCCGACCAGCTGCCCGGTCTGCTCGGGTCGGTCGCCGCGCTGCTGACCGTCGAGCCCGGTTACGAGGTCGCGCTCGCCGCGGCGCTCGGCCCGGTCGCCGACGCGGTCGCCGTGCAGGGCGGGGAAGACGCACTGGCCGCGCTGAAGTACCTGAAGGACAACGACTCCGGCCGTGCGGGCGTGCTGCTCGGCGGCCAGCAGTACACAGTGGACACCACGTCGTGGCCGTCGCTTCCGGACGGTGCGCGCTGGGCGCGTGAGGTCGTCACGGCGCCGGAGGCGTTGCGCCCGGCGGTGGAACGCGCGCTGGAGCGCGTCGCGGTGGTGTCCGATCTGGACAGTGCGCGCCGGGTGGTGGCCGTGCACCCGGACGTCAGCACGGTGACCACCGAGGGCGACGTCTTCGGCTCGCACTGGGCGGTCGGCGGTTCCTCGCGCAGCGAGAGCGTCATCGAGGTGCAGGCCGCGGTCGACGAGGCGCAGGACAGGCTGCTCGCGGCGGAACGGCTGCTGGAGCGCACCGCCGCCGAGCTGGAGGGCGCCCGCGCCGAGCAGCAGGCCCGCCGCGAGGAGGTCGGGCAGGCCAAGGACGCGCTGGGCGAGGCGAAGGTCCGCAAGGCGCGTTCGTCGGAGCGGCTCAACCGGCTGCAGCAGGCCGCGCGTTCGGCCGAGGCCGAGGTGACGCGCCTGCACCAGCAGCGGGCGAAGGTCGAGAACAGCAGGCAGGAAGCGGTCGAGAAGCTCGCCGAGCTGGAGGAACGGCTCTCCGCCGTCGCCGAGGAAGCGGTGGACGAGGACCCGGACACCAGCGAGCGCGACGAGATGGCCGAGCAGCTGGCCCTCGTCCGGCAGGAGGAGGTCGAGGCGCGGCTCGCGCTGCGCACGGCCGAGGAGCGGGCGCGGGGTATCGCGGGCCGCGCGGAGTCGCTGCGCCGTGCCGCGTACGCGGAGCAGCAGGCGCGGGAGCGCGCCGAGCGCGCACGGGCGTCGCGGGCGAAGGGTGCCGCGATCGCGTCGGCGGTCGTCGACGCCGGTGAGCTGGCGCTGGAGCGCATCGAGCAGTCGGTGCAGCGGGCGGCGGCCGAGCGCGACGAGGTGCAGGCGGCCCGGCAGGGCCGGGAGACCGCGCTGGCCCAGGTTCGCAGCCGCGTCCGCGAGCTGACCGGCGAGCTGGAGAAGCTGACCGACGCCGTGCACCGCGACGAGGTGCTGCGGGCGGAGCAGCGGCTTCGGCTGGAGCAGCTGGAGAGCAAGATCGGCGAGGACTTCGGCATCGGCCTGGAGGACCTGGTTTCCGAGTACGGGCCGGATGTGCCGGTGCCGCCGAGCGCCGGGGAGATGGCCGAGTACGAGGAGGCGCGCGAGCGCGGCGAGTCGGTGACGGCGCCGCCGCCGATCCCGTACGACCGGGCGACGCAGGAGCGGCGGGCGAAGCGCGCGGAGAAGGACCTGTCCATGCTGGGCAAGGTCAACCCGCTGGCGCTGGAGGAGTTCGCCGCGCTGGAGGAGCGCTACAAGTTCCTTTCCACGCAGCTCGAAGACCTCAAGGCGACGCGAAAGGACCTGCTGACGGTCATCAAGGAGGTGGACGACAAGATCCTGGAGGTCTTCACGTCCGCCTACTGGGACGTCGCCCGCGAATTCGAGACCGTGTTCTCCGTGCTGTTCCCCGGCGGAGAAGGCCGCATGGTGCTGACAGAGCCGGACGACATGCTCGCCACGGGCGTGGACGTCGAGGCGCGCCCGCCGGGCAAGAAGGTCAAGCGGCTGTCGCTGCTGTCCGGTGGCGAGAAGTCGCTGGTGGCGGTGGGCATGCTGGTCGCGATCTTCCGCGCCCGCCCCTCGCCGTTCTACGTGATGGACGAGGTCGAGGCCGCGCTGGACGACACCAACATGCGGCGGCTGATCGGCCTGCTGGAGCAGCTGCGCGACTCGTCGCAGCTGATCATCATCACGCACCAGAAGCCGACGATGGAAATCGCGGACGCGCTGTACGGCGTGAGCATGCAGGGCGACGGAATCACGAAGGTGATTTCGCAGCGGCTGCGGGAGGAAAAAGTCGAAGCCGTTTCGGCGAATTAGCCCGATCGATACCGCGTGAAAAGTTTTTCACGGGTAATCACGCTGCGTGCTGGTCCATACCACCCGGGTGGCGCTAGACGGCGAAGTTAACGCTGGCTTAACCTCGGTAATCGATTTCTCGTCTCATCCCCGCCCCGCAGGAGTCCCCGCCGTGCCCACTGTCGTGCACAGAAAAAGCCTGGTCACCGCTGTCGTCCTCGCCTTCGCCCTGCTCGTTCCCTGGCATGCTTCGGCCACCGTGCCGTTCGGCCCGCCCAAGGGGCCGGTCGGCTGGGACACCTACCGCTCGCTCTCCGCGCTGGCCCAGCTGCGGCCGGGCGAACAGATGAAACAGTTTTCGAGTTTCGACCGGACCGGCGACAACGACGACGGGTTCAACGGCACCTATTCCTGCCTCCGCCACGACGACGACGGCTGCGTGATCGCCGAATCGCACACGGCGGGGGAGGTGTCGTCGATCTGGTTCACCTACCTGTCGGACTCCGTCGCGCCGATCGGGCAGATCAAGGTGGAGCTGGACGGCCGCACGGTGCTGCACGGTTCGGTGCAGGACATCGTGGACGGGGCGACGGGCGCGCCGTTCGTGTGGCCGCTGGTCGGGAACTCGGCGGACACGATGGGCGGCGCGGTGATCAAGGTGCCGATGCCGTACACGCACTCGATGCGGATCACCACGGAGAACAACCCGCACTTCTACCACGTGGCGTACCGCCAGTTCGCCGACGCGACGGGCGTGCGCACGTTCGACCCGAACGACAAGGCGCTCGACGTGATCCAGCGCCTGCGGGGTTACGGCGTGCGCGACCCGAAGCCCGCCGCGCCGGGCAGCCGCACCGAGCAGGCGGGCGTCACGCTCGCCCCGGGCGCCGCGATGACCGTGCCGGTGAGCGGCCCCGGGCAGCTCGACGAACTCTCGCTGCGGCTGCCGCAGGTGGTCGCCGCGCCCGCGGTCTACGACGACGGCCGCGCCTTCGCCAACGGGGAAAGCGCTTTCACCGCGGCCATTTCCCCGCTGAACCAGGGCGTGCGCGTCACCCGCCGCTACGACGCGGGGATCGGCAACCAGCGGGCCACCCTGAGCGTGAACGGGACGCCGGCGGGGGAGTGGAGCAACGGCGCGTCGCAGCCCGGCACCTGGGCCGAGCAGACGATCGAGCTGCCCGCGGCGCTCACCGCGCACCGCTCGTCGCTGCAGCTGGCGAACGAGTTCGAGTCCTCGGACCTGGACGTCAACGAGTTCCGGTACGAGATCCACAGCCTGGTCGGCGGCCAGTGGGTGCGCACCGACATCATGGACCTCGGCCCGAACCACCCCAGTGACGAGGCCGTGCACGGCTACCGGATCACGGGCCAGACGTGGGCCGGGCTGCAGCAGTTCCGGTACGCCTCCGACGCCGGGCGGGTCGCGGCCTCCGACGCGGTCCTCGACGGGCTGCGGCTGCGGATCAGCTTCGACGGCCAGACCACTGTGGACGCTCCGGTCGGCGAGTTCTTCGGCTCCGGTCTCGGCAAGTATGCCTCGCGCACGCTCCTGCACTCGATCGACACCACCGACAACGGCGCGTTCACGTCGTGGTGGCCGATGCCGTACCGGCAGCGGGCGGTAGTCGAGTTGGTGAACACCTCGCAGGTGCCCGTCACGGCGGGGAGCCTCGCGGTGACGTGGGCGCGCGACGGGTCCGTTGTGGACGGTCTGGCTCGTGGCGACCTCGGGTACTTCCACGCGACCCAGGACCGCGGGAACACCGTGCCGGGGCAGGACTGGACGTTCCTGAACACCCAGGGGCGCGGCCTGTTCTACGGCATCACCACCACCATGCGCGGGCACATCCCGCCCGGCCCGGTGCACCAGATGAACTTCCTCGAAGGCGACGAGCGCGTGTACCCGGACGGTTCGCAGAGCCCGCTGGAGTACGGCACGGGTTCGGAGGACTTCTACGAGTCCGGCTGGTACTTCCAGGACGCGCGGGACGGTTTCGTCGAGGGCGTGCCGTACGCGATGCCGCAGGCGGGGCTGGTGAGCCACGAGAACGGGACCGACGGCTGCCAGTACGTGTGCCTCAACGCGTACCGCCTGCTGATGGCCGACGCGGTGCCGTTCGGCAACGGCGTGGAGTTCGACATCGAGCACGGCAACCGGTCGCAGATGCCCGCCGAGTACAGCTCGACGGCCTACTGGTACGGCCAGGCCGACCCGTCGCTGACGCCGTCGGACGTGGTGGACGTGGCCGACGCCGCCTCCCGCGCCGCGCACGGCTACACCGCGCCCGGCGAGACGATGACCACGCTGACCTCGACGTTCGAGGGCAAGGCCGACCGGACCCCGGTCACCGGCACGGTCACGGCGACCACGGCGCCGGTCACCTTCACCGCCCGCGTCGCGCAGGACAACCAGGGCGTGCGGCTGCGGCGGATCTCCGACCAGGCCAACGCCTTCCAGCGGGCGGCGGTGTTCGTGGACGGCAAACCGGTGGGGGAGTGGTACCAGCCGCTCGGCAACGGCTACTCGCGCTGGCTGGAGGACTCCTTCGACCTGCCGACGTGGGCGACCGCGGGCCACTCCTCGGTGCAGGTGCGGCTGGAACCGGTGGCGGGCGCGCCCGCCTGGTCCGGCGCCCGGTACTCGGTGTTCTCGCAGACCCTCACGCCTGCGGCGGACTGACGTAGGGCGCCAGGCTCTCCGCCAGGGCCGGCCGGTTACCGGACACGGCGAACACCGGCCGGGCCCTGGTGTCCCACCGGTCCGCGAGCACGTCGCGGACGAACCGGGCCACTCGTTCCGGCGCCGGTACCGCGTCGTCGCCACCCAGGTGCGCGAGCACCTCGGGCGTCTCGCGGGGATCGGTCTCCACGGCCAGCGCCCACCCGCTGCTCTCGCTCCACACCAGCATGAGGTCCTCGCCCGGCCGCCGCGCCCCGCGCCGCAGCGCGATGTAGGCGGTGGCGGTGTCGCTGATCTCGAAGCTGGTGCCCTGCTCGGGGAGGTCGAGCGCGGTGGCGATGGCACGGAGGTACCCGGCGAGCCCCTGCCCGAGGGAGTGGGTGGCGTCGGTTTGGCGGTCCATGACAACCCACCTTAGGAGTACGTCCCCCCATCGGCGCCGGAAGCGCGTAGGCTGGGGTCAGGCGGTCGTTCCGACCGCCGCGGCTCGCCGCTTCTTACCAGCGGGTGCCCCTCTCTCTCCCGGGCCTCGCCCCGGTTTCTCTCATCGCACGAAGGAAGTACATGACTACACCCCGTACCACCGCTCAGTCCCTGTTCAGCCACCCCGACGCCGACGAGCCGGTCACCTACCCCAAGATCCCGAACCAGGGCGAGGACCTCAACGCGCCGTTCGAGGTGCCGCAGCGCTCCGACGCGCGCTGATCACGCGGCCGGGCTGCTGACCTCCGGCTTCGCCGAGGGCGCCGGTGACCGGTGCCGCAGCGAGAGCAGCCCGCCGACCAGCAGCGTGATCAGCACCCCGAGCAGCGTGTACCACGGGAACGCGAGCACCACGGGCTTCGCGCCCGGCGCCGGCGGGATCTTCACCGCCAGCACCACCACGGCCATCACCGCGACGGTCACGACGAACGCGATCACCGCGTCCAGCTGCCGCGCGCGTTTGATCATCAGCCCGAGGAAGAACGCGCCCAGCATCGCGCCGTAGGTGTAACCCGTGATCGACAGGCCCTGCTCGATCACCGGGTTGTTGCGGCTGGAGAACAGCGAGCCGAACACCGCGAACACCACGGCCCACACGAGTGTCCAGATGCGACCGTGCCGCAGCAGCTTCGAGTCCTCCGGCTTGCGCTTGGTGAAGCGCTCGTACAGGTCGGCCACGGTGGAGTTCGACAGTGCGTTCAGCGCGGAGGCGAGCGCGCCCATCGTGGACGCCAGGATCGCGGCGATCAGCAGGCCCGCCACGCCGACCGGCAGCTCGCTGGTGATGAAGTTCGTGAAGATGTCGTCGCTGCTCTTGACGCCCAGCTCCTTGAGGTTGCGGAACCCGTTGTGCGCCCACAGCATCGCGCCGATCAGCAGGAACAGCGCGAACTGGATGGTCACGGCGATCCCGCTGCCGATCAGCGCCTTGCGGCCGTCGGCGATGCTGCGACACGCCAGGAACCGCTGCACGATCAGCTGGTCGGTGCCGTGCGAGGCCATCGTGAAGATCGCGCCGCCGACCACGGCGGTGAGGAACGCGTACTGGCTCGTCAGCAGGTGCAGCCCGTCGAAGTTGAAGTCGAACACGCGGAAGATCCCGGCGTCGGAGGCGCGGGAGGCCCAGCCGGACGGCAGCTTCGTGGCCAGCACGATCGCCGCGACGACCGCCGCGCCTACGTAGACGGTCAGCTGGATGACGTCGACCCACACCACGGCCTTGATCCCGCCGACCAGCGCGTAGATCACGGTGAGCGCGGTGAGCACCACCACGATCTGCCAGTACTGCGTGTGCAGCCCGTAGTGGGTGAGGATCACCTGGATCGGGATGGCGCCCGCGAACAGCCGCACGCCCTCGGCCAGCAGCCGCGTGACGATGAACGCGATCGACGAGACCCCCTGCATCACCGAGCCGAACCGCTCGCCGAGGTACTGGTACGCCGTCGACTGCCTGCCCTTGAAGTACCGCGGCAGCAGCACGAACGACACGAGCGTGCGGCCGATGATGTAGCCGAACGGCAGCTGCAGGTACGTCAGCCCGTTGTAGCTGCCCGACGCCGCCCAGATCAGTCCCGGCGTGCTGATCACCGTCAGCGTCGAGGTCTCCGTGGCCACGATCGAGAAGCACACCGCCCACCACGGCAGGCTGCGCTCGCCGATGAAGTAGTCCGCGGCCGAGCGCTGCCGCCGCCCCACCAGCACGCCCACGGCCGGCATCGCGGCCAGGTACACGACGATGATCGCCAGGTCCACGGGATGCATTCGTCTCTCCTACTCTTCGGGCCCGCCGGTCGCTACCCGCAGACGGGTGACGGCCACGGGGTGTGGTGGGGGCAGGGTCAGAGGTGCGGCACCAGGCGTGATGCTGCCGAGCAGGCGGAGGCCGCGGGCGCCGGTGGCGCTCGGCACGTTCGCGGGCAGGCCGTGCCACGTCAGCCAGCCGAGCAGCGCCGTCAGGTACGCCTCCTTCGCGGCGCGGGGCAGGCCCAGGTCGTCGCTGGTGAGGAGGCGGGCGCGCAGTTTGGCCGACAGGGCGCGCATGAGCGCCGGGTTCTCGACGCCGCCGCCGGAGGCGACGACTGTTCCGGCGTCGCGGCAGGCAGCGGCGATCGTGTGGGCGGTCAGCTCGGTGAGGGTCGCGAGTAGATCCTCGGGCGCCGTCGTGGCGAGGACGTCGTCGAGGTAGGCGGAGTGGAACAGCTCCTTGCCGGTGGACTTCGGGGGCGCGGCGGCGTAGTACGGCTCGGCGAGCAGACGGCGCAGGAGGTCTTCGTCGACGCGGCCCTTCGAGGCGAGTTCGCCGTTCTCGTCGCGTGGGCGGCCCGTCGTGCGCAACGCGGCGAGGTCGAGCAGCGCGTTGCCCGGGCCGGTGTCGTAGGCGATGGCTTCGCCGTCCGGCTGGACGACGGTGACGTTGGCGATGCCGCCGATGTTGAGCGCCACTGCCGGTCGCCCGGTGGATTCGGCCAGCTCACGCAGCCACAGCCGGTCGAGAGTGCTGGCGAGCGGGGCGCCGTGACCGCCGGCCGCGACATCACGGGCCCGCAGGTCCGCGACCACGGGCAGTCCGGTGCGTTCGGCGATCCACGCGGGCCGGCCGAGCTGGAGCGTGCCGCGGGCGCGGCCGTCCTCGACCCAGTGGAAGACGGTCTGGCCGAGGGACGCGACGAGGTCCGCCGGGCCGAACCGGTCGAGCCCCTGCTGCACGGCCTCGGCGAACGCCTGCCCGACGCGGGTGTCCAGCTTGGTGAGCTGCTCGGCGGTGGTCCTGGCGGGCGGCAGGGCGGCGAGCAGGTCCTCGCGCAGCCCGGCGGGGTAGGGGACTTCGAGGAAGCCGGCCGGGGTCAGCACGACCTCCTCGCCGTTCAGGCGCAGGTCGGCGACCGCCACGTCGATCCCGTCGACCGAGGTGCCGGACAGCAGGCCGGCCACGCGCTCTCCCATGGTGGAGTGGTCTAGTCCTTTACTTTCCTGTTCGCAAGACACGTCGTGAATTCTTGTCCGAACCGAGTTTCCGGTAGATGAGACGTGGGGAAACCCAGGTCGTTCCCCCCGCTGCCCGGATGGATGCGAGGATGACGACGTGTCGAGCAACCTCTGGTTCTGGATCATCCTGGTAGTCGTCGTACTGCTGGCGATCGCGCTGGTCACCGGCCTGACCGTGGCGCGCAGGCGGCGGATCAACCTGCGCGAGTCCGAGCGCGTCGAGCGGGAGACGAAGCCGAGAGGCGGGAGCTACCAGGCGGGCGGCGGGATAGCGCTGGCGCCCGGTGGCGAGGAAGCACCACCGCACCCCGCGGGCGAGCGGACCGAGGTCGACGGGCAGCCGGGAGTCGGCGATGACGCGTCGGTGCCGCGTGACGCGCCGCGGCGCGGCATTGTGGACGTCAAGCTGCCGCCCGAGGCTCCTGAGGAGCCGGTCGCGCGGGAGGAGATCGCGCCGGCGGCCGGGCGGATGGAGCGGCTGCGCGGGCGGCTGTCGAAGTCGCGGTCGATGTTCGGGCAGAGCCTGCTGGGCCTGCTCGGGGCGGGTGACCTGGACGAGGACTCGTGGCAGGACGTCGAGGACACGCTGCTGGTCGCGGACCTGGGCGCGGCGACGACGACGGAGATCGTGGACCGGCTGCGGTCGGAGATCTCGACGCGCGGTGTCCGGACGCCGGAGGAGGCGCGGACGCTGCTGCGCGAGGTGCTGACCGACGCGCTGCGGACGGAGGCGCCGCGGGCGGTGCGGGCGCTGCCGCACACGGTGGACGGGCAGAAGCAGCCCGCGGTGGTGCTGGTCGCGGGTGTGAACGGCACCGGCAAGACCACCACGACGGGCAAGCTCGCGCGCGTGCTCGTGGCGCAGGAGAGCCAGGTCGTGCTGGGCGCGGCGGACACGTTCCGCGCGGCGGCGGCCGACCAGCTGCAGACGTGGGCCGAGCGCGTGGGCGCGGAGGTCGTGCGGGGCAAGGAGGGCGCGGACCCGGCAGCGGTCGCGTTCGACGCGGTCAAGCGGGGCGTGGAGGCCGGCGTGGACGCCGTGCTGATCGACACCGCCGGGCGGCTGCACACCAAGACCGGCCTGATGGACGAGCTGGGCAAGGTCAAGCGGGTGGTCGAGAAGCAGGCCAAGGTGGACGAGGTGCTGCTGGTCCTCGACGCCACGACGGGGCAGAACGGTCTCGCGCAGGCGCGCGTGTTCCGGGAGGTCATCGACGTCACCGGCATCGTGCTGACCAAACTGGATGGCACCGCCAAGGGTGGCATCGTGTTCCAGGTCCAGCGGGAGCTCGGGGTCCCGGTGAAGCTGGTCGGCCTGGGCGAAGGCCCGGACGACCTGGCGCCCTTCGAACCGGAGGCGTTCGTGGACGCGCTGCTGGGCTGAATGAGCCGGGAAGAAGCCCGCCCCGGCCGGGTGGGCGGTTTCCGCCGGGCCGGGGGCACCCTGTTCGCCGCGCTGTACGGGCAGCTGCTGCCCCACCCGGGGAACAACCCGGACCCGGACCGCGACGTCTACATCCGGTTCCACGACAGGGCGCTGGCCATGGGGTGGCTCGACGACGGGGTGGCGGGCCTGTGGGGTATGAACGACGCCGGGCGGGAGCACCCGCTCGCCGTTCCCGGCTCGTCGCTGGTCGCGTGGTTCCAGGTGGGCGTCGAGCCGGTTCCCGGCGACCGGCCGCTGCCCGTGCAGCCGTTCCTCCGCTGCGCCGGCGACGTGCTGGCGCGCCTCGGCGACCTGCGGCTGTGGACGGTGCAGGTGCTGTTGCCCGTGCAGGCGCTGGACACCGCGGCCCGGCCCGAAGCCGCCCGGATGCCGTCGCTGCGCACCGCCGCCTGGTTCGATGACGGTGGTCCCCGGTCCGGTACACCCGTACTGGTGACCCTCGACGGGAGGCAGTCGCCCGCGCGGTTGCGCGAGGAGATGGACCGGCTGGACCAGGACGTGTTCGTGTGCGAGCCCTCGGTGGACCCAGGGCCGCCGCCGGCGCCACCCCTGCCCGACCACCTCTGGCGGCCCGGGCACCGCGTGACGTTCGGCGGCACGCTCGCCGAATGGTCGCTCGACGCGATCGGCTGGCTGGGCGGTTTCCTCGCCGACCTGAGCGCTCGGCGGGGAGTCGGCACCCCGCTCCTGCTCACCGTGAGCCGGCGCGAAAGCTAGGCGCTCAGGTCCTCGCTCGACAGGTGCGCCGACAGGGTCTCCGCCACGCGCTGGACCGCCGGGGCGATGCGGGACACCGCCTCCTTCGTCAGGCGGCCCTCCGGGCCCGACACCGACACCGCGGCGGGTGCCGGGGTGCCCGTGAGCGGCGCCGCCACGCAGCGGACGCCCAGTTCCTGCTCGCTTTCGTCCACGGCGTAACCCTGACGGGCGATCGTGGCGAGGTGGCGCAGCAGCTCCTCGGGGTCGGTCACAGTGTGCTCGGTGTACGACGGCATCCCCGTCCGGTCCAGCAGCGCCCGCACGTCGTCCGGCGGCAGCTGCGACAGGATCGCCTTGCCGACGCCCGTGCCGTGCGGCAGCACCCGGCGCCCGACCTCGGTGAACATCCGCATCGAGTGCTTCGACGGCACCTGCGCCACGTACACCACCTCGTCGCGCTCCAGCACCGCCAGGTTCGCCGTCTCGCCGACCTCGTCCACCAGCTCCGCGAGCAGCGGCCGCGCCCACGTGCCGAACTGCATACTCGCGTTCTCACCCAACCGGATGAGCCGGGCCCCCAGCGCGTACCGGCGGTTGGTGTTCTGCCGCACGTACCCCAGCGCCACGAGGGTGCGGATCAGCCGGTGGATGGTCGGCATCGGCAGGCCCGACGTCGCCGCCAGCTCGGACAGGCTGGCCTCGCCGCCCGTGTCCGCCAGCCGTTCCAGCAGCTCGAAGGCGCGGCGCAGCGACTGGACGCCGCCGTCCCGGCCCGTCTTCTCCTCGGCCACCCGCTCTCCTCACGTTGAGCTTCCGCTATGCAGAAACTATAGTCCGAGATGTAGAAACCGTACGTCTGTCTTTTGGAGTGTTGCCGCATGTCTGAAGCCCAGGTGCTCGGCGGGTCCGTCGAGCGAGGCGACGAGATCCTGACGCCGGAGGCGCTGGAGTTCCTGGCCGGCTTGCACGACAACTTCGCCGCCCGGCGCGACGAGCTGCTCGCCGCCCGCGTGCAGCGCCGCGAGGAGGCGAAGCGGACCGGACGGCTGGACTTCCTGCCGGAGACCAAGGAGATCCGCGAGGGCGACTGGCAGGTCGCCGTCGCGCCGCCCGCGCTGCAGGACCGGCGCGTGGAGATCACCGGCCCCACCGACCGCAAGATGACCATCAACGCGCTGAACTCCGGTGCGAAGGTGTGGCTGGCCGACTTCGAGGACGCCAACACCCCGCACTGGCGCAACGTCATCGGTGGCCAGGTCAACCTGCGTGACGCGATCCGGGGCGACATCACGCTCGACAGCAATGGCAAGCACTACGAGCTGAGGAAGGACGCTCCGCTGGCCACCATCGTGGTTCGCCCGCGCGGGTGGCACCTCGACGAGCGGAACCTGACCTTCGGCGGCCGCAAGGGCGTCGGCGCGCTGGTCGACTTCGGGCTCTACTTCTTCCACAACGTGCGCGCGCTGCTGGCGAACGACAAGGGCCCGTACTTCTACCTGCCGAAGATGGAGAGCCACCTCGAAGCGAGGCTGTGGAACGACGTGTTCACCTACGCGGAGAAGGAGCTGGGCATCGAGCACGGCACCATCCGCGCCACCGTGCTGATCGAGACCATTCCGGCCGCGTTCGAGATGGAGGAGATCCTCTACGAGCTGCGTGAGCACGCCTCGGGTCTCAACGCCGGCCGCTGGGACTACCTGTTCAGCATCATCAAGTACTTCCGTGACGCGGGCGAGAAGTTCGTGCTGCCGGACCGCAACAGCGTCACCATGACCGCGCCGTTCATGCGCGCCTACACCGAGCTGCTGGTGCGCACGTGCCACAAGCGCGGTGCGTTCGCGATCGGCGGCATGGCCGCGTTCATCCCGAGCAAGGACCCGGAGGTCAACGAGAACGCCTCCAAGAAGGTCCACGCCGACAAGGCCCGCGAGGCCAACGACGGCTTCGACGGTTCGTGGGTCGCGCACCCGGGCATGGTCGACCTGTGCCGCGAGGAGTTCGACAAGGTCCTCGGCGACAAGCCGAACCAGCTCGACCGCAAGCGCGAGGACGTGCACGTCACGGCCGACGACCTGTTGAACGTCGCCGCCACCGAGGGCTCGGCCACCGAGGCCGGGCTGCGCGGCGCGGTCGACGTGGGGGTGCGCTACATCGCCTCGTGGCTGGGCGGCAACGGCGCGGCGGGCATCCACAACCTGATGGAGGACGCCGCGACCGCCGAGATCTCCCGCTCGCAGGTGTGGCAGTGGGTGCAGAACGGCATCACGCTCGACAACGGCGAGAAGGTCACGCGCGAGCTGGTGCGCGGGGTGCTCGACGACGTGCGCAAGGAGCTGGACGGCCAGGTGCCCGCCGAGCTGCTCACCCCGGCGGTGGAGCTGTTCGAGGAGGTCGCGCTCGCGGAGCAGTACGTCGACTTCCTGACGCTGTCGGCCTACGAGCGGATTTCCTGACGTGGCGGGCCGGCTCCCCGACGGGGTGTACGCGGCGGCGGACGCGCGGTTGTCCGAAGTGGACGCTCGCGTCGCGGCGCTGTACCCGGGGGAGCCGGCCGGCCGTCAGCCGGTGCACACGGTGTACGTGCCGGCGCACCGGTACGGGCCCGGCCTGCTGGACGACTGGGGCGCGCGGGCGCGGGCGATCTTCGCCGAACGCGGCCCCGAGCTGGGCTTGGCCCCGGAAATCGGGTCGCGGGTGGAGCGCAAGCTCGCGGCGGAGCCGATCGAGGACCTGCGGATCGACTTCGAGGACGGCTACGGCAACCCCGGTGACGAGGCCGAGGACGCGGCGGCTGTGTCGTGCGGGCGTGTTCTCGCTGCTGGTGAGGCACCCCCCTTTGTCGGTATCCGGTTCAAGAGCTTCGAGCGGGCGACCCGGCGGCGGGGGATCCGCACGCTGGACCTGTTCCTCGGTGCCCTGCTGGACGGCGGTGACCTGCCGCCGGGGTTCGTGGTGACGCTGCCGAAGGTGACGGCGGTCGAGCAGGTCGCGGTGGCGGCGGAGGTCCTCGGCGCGCTGGAGAAGGCGTACGGGCTGGCCGAGCGTTCGCTGCGGTTCGAGGTACAGATCGAGACCTCGCAGTCCATTGTGGATGCTTCCGGCGCGGTGGCCGTACCGCGGATCATCCAGGCCGCCGACGGACGGTGCAGCGGGCTGCACTACGGCACGTACGACTACAGCGCGGGGCTGGGCATCGCGGCGGCGTACCAGAGCATGGAGCACCCCGCGGCGGACTTCGCGAAGGCGTTCATGCAGGTCAGCGCCGCGGGAACGGGGGTGCGCCTCTCGGACGGCTCCACCAACCGGCTGCCGGTGGGGGAGTCGGTGATCGAGGGCTGGCGCGAGCACCTCCGCCTCGTGCGGCGGTCACTGGAGCGCGGTTTCTACCAGGGCTGGGACCTGCACCCGCACCAGCTGCCGACCCGCTTCGCCGCGACGTACGCGTTCTTCCGCGAGGGCTTTCCCGCAGCGGCGGCGCGCCTGCGGGACTACGCGTCGCAAGTGGACAGTGGCGTGCTGGACGAACCCGCGACGGCCCAGGCACTGGCGACGTTCCTCTGCCGCGGCCTCGACTGCGGAGCGCTGGACGAGGTGGAGCTGCCGCTGCCTCGGCCGCGGCTGGAGGCTTACGCGCGACGGGCGGCGTGAGGCTCGGCGCCCGGTCTGCCGGCGCGCCCCCGGCGGCCGGAGCGGCGGCGTGGACGGGAAGGCGGGCGCAGCCGGTCTTCCGCCCGCACCGGAACCGCATACGGGCGCTTGCCCTCACGGGCGAACAGCACCACCATCGGCCGGTCCTCACCGCCCACCCACCCCCGCCGCTGCTCGTCGCCCGCGAAGCGGGACGGCCGCCGGACCGACAGCACTCCGCCCAGCTCGACGTGGCTGCGGTCGGCGTAGGTCACGAAGATCCGCCCGATCTCGTCGACCACGACCGAGGCGGGATGCCAGCCGGTGCGCCGCACCGCGCAGTACCGCCGGAACCAGCCCACCGTGGCCGCCCCCGCGATTAGGGTGCCGGTCAGCCCGGCCAGTAGCGGCACGAAGCCAAGCCACAGCTGGAAGTCGCTGAGGTTCTCGGCCTCGGCGGTACGGACCCGGCCGGGGTCGGCGGGGTCGTAGATGACCGTGACCGTGTCGCCCACCTCGAACGGGTGCTCGTCGAGCCGGATTTTCGCTGTGCGAAGCGTGCCGCCCGCCGGGTAGAGCACGTAGATCGCCCCGTCGCCCTTGGACTGCGAATACTCGCCGATCACCGTGGCGGTGACCCTCGTTCCGTGGTCGAGCAGGTTCTGCGAGTCGCGCGTGACCCGTTCGGTCGAGAACCAGCCGAAGAGCAGCACCAAGAGGAAGAGCCCGGTGATCCCGGTGTTGCGCAGGGCCACCAGTGCGATGCGCTTCGACTGCGGAAGCGCAGTGGGATCCCCGGGACCGGAGGGCAGCCACCTCGCCGGCTCCAGTACCGGCCGGCCGGCGGCCCAGGCCGTCGCGACCGTCCGGCTCCGCGCGCGTGCCTGCCGGTGCCAGTAGCGGGCCTGTCTGCCGAGGAACACGGCGGGCACCGCGAAGAGCACGAACAACACGACGCTGCCGGCGAAGAAGTCCCTGTCGGACGACGAGAGGCTGCCATCGAGTACCCCGGTGATCACCCCTCCGACGAGCACGCACAGGGCGCCCAGGCAGAGCAGACACGCACCCAGGTACCGGTTCCTGGCGCGCCGGTGTCTTCGTACGTCGCCGTCGTCACTCGGATCCACAGCTCGAAGTTAGCACCGTTTTCACGCCTGTAGCGCCAGGTAGACGTCCACCTGCGTGGGGAAGTCGTTGAGGTCCAGGCCGAGCAGTTCGGACGCGCGGGCGATGCGGTAACGCAGCGTGTTGACGTGCACGTGCAGGGCCTTCGCGGCGGCGGTCGGGGAGCTGGAGCACTCCAGGAACACCCGCACGGTCCGCACGAGGTCCGTGCCCTGCGCCGCGTCGTAGGCCAGCAGGTCGCCGAGCACGCGGGCCCGCACCGAGCGGCGCAGCTCGTCCGGGGCGCCTGCCACCAGCAGCCGGTGCACGGCGATGTCCTCGCCCGCCACCACGCCGAGCGGGTCGGGGCGGCGGGATGCGACCTCCGCCGCCTGCCGGGCCTCCTGCGCCGCGCCACGTAGTCCGTCCACAGTGGCCGGACCGCCGATCCCCACGGACACCCGCGGCAGGCCGACAAGGTGATCCACAATGGACAATCCGTGGCGAGCCATGGTGGCCCAGTCGGAGGGCCAGCGCTCGTCCGCGTCCACCACGGCGCACGCGTCCTCGCCGAGGAAACCCGTCGAGGCGGACAGGTCCGCGACGAGCTCCGCCAGCAGTTCGGCCGCCAGGTCGTCCGGCGTGCGCACCAGGACCACCCGCACCGACTCCGCGCGGCCGGTGGCGGCGAAGGCGGCCGCGAGGTCACCGGAACCGCCGCCGAGCGCGGTGAACAGCGGCTCGGCCGCACGGTCGGCGGTCCGGCGGACCTGCTCGGCGCGGGCACGGGCGAGGCCGACCAGCCCCGCCAGCTCGTCGGCCAGGTCGCCGGTCTCGGGCGAGCCCACCGCGAGGATCCACGGCAGCCGGAACCGGCCGCGCACGGGCAGCAACGTGTACCGCTCGTGGACAGTGCGCTCCCGCTCAGGGTTGAGCCACTCGGCCGACGGCGCGTCCGGAGCGGTACCGGCGACGACTCGCCCGGTGGCCGACAGCACCCAGCACGGCGCGCCCAGCTCCCGTGCGCCCTGGTGCAGCAGCACCGGCAGGGACGCCTCCGCGGTGGTCAGCAAACGTTTGCGCGCGCCGCTCGGCTCGCGCCCCCGGTCGGCGGCGAGTGCGAGCACGACACGCTCGGTGACCACCGCGAACGACAGGTCCGACGGCACTTCGAGCAGCGGGATCCGGTGCTGGGCGCACGCGCGCACGACGTCGTCGGGAATGCCCTCGGTGTCCGCGCCCGAGGCCGCCAGCGCCGCGACCCCGGCCCGCGCCAGGGCGGCGACGAAGGGCTCGGCGTCACCCGGCTGCCGCCACCACAGCAGGCCCGTGAGCACCACCTCGCCCGCGGACACGTACCGGCTGGGATCGGGCAGCTCGGTGACGTAGATGCGGCTGATCTCCCGCCCGAGCAGCGCGGAGCCCGTCCGCAGCCGCAGCCGCAGCTCCGGGATCTCCAGCAGGGTCCTCACCAAGGTCATGACCGGCCGATCCTAGATTGCGCGCCGCCGCGGCGGCGGGGAAAGTGAGCGTGGGGAGAAGCGGAAGGAGCAGGGGATGGACGTCGCCGAGCAGATCAACGCCGTCAGCCGGAAGGTGGGGGACCGGTCGGTGGTGCTGCGGCGCGGCTTCGTGGCGGAGATCGAGGACCTGTGGGGCGCGCTCACCGACCCCGAACGGCTGGGCCAGTGGTTCCTGCCGGTCAGCGGGGACCTCGAACTGGGCGGACGCTACCAGCTGGAGGGCAACGCGAGCGGCGAGGTCCTGAGCTGCCGCCGCCCGGAGCTGCTGCGGGTGAGCTGGGAGTACGGGCAGGCGCCGCCGTCGGTGGTGGAGGTGCGGCTGCGGGGAGTCAAGGGCGGCACGTTCCTCGAAGTGGAGCACTCGGGGCTCGACGACGAGGCGCAGTGGGACCAGTTCGGGCCCGGCGCGGTGGGCGTGGGCTGGGACCTGACGCTGCTGGGGCTGGGGCTGCACGTCGCCGGGCTGAGCAACCCGGCGGGCTGGACCGAGTCCGACGAGGCACGGGAGTACTTCGTCGCCAGCAGCGAGGCGTGGGCGGCCGCGCACGAGGCGGCGGGCGAGGACCCGGAGCAGGCGGCCGCCGCGGCGGAGCGCACCGCGGCGGCCTACGCCCAGGTGCGGTAACACCCGCGTCATCCGCCTTGGAGGAAAGTACGAACGGTCACCCCTGACCAGGGCTTCGGTTCATACTTCCGCGCCGTTGCCGTGGCCGGGCTCACAGCGGTGTACTCGTCGGGTGGACTTCCTCCGACCGCGGACCCTCGCCGAGGCGCTCGCACTCAAGGCCGAGCGGCCCGATGCCGTGCCGCTCGCCGGCGGCACCGACGTGATGGTCGAGCTCAACTTCGACGCCCGCCGCCCGGCCGCACTGCTGGACCTGACCCGCGTCTCCGAGCTGGCGAACTGGTCCGCTGTGGACCGGACAGTCCGGCTCGGTGCCGCCGTGCCCTACACCCGGGTCATCGCCGAGCTGGGGACACAGCTGCCCGGGCTCGCGATGGCCGCCAGGACGGTCGGCTCGCCGCAGATCCGCAACCGCGGCACCGTCGGCGGCAACCTGGGCGCCGCCTCGCCCGCCGGGGACACGCACCCCGTCCTGCTGGTCACCGGCGCGCGCGTCGAGGCCGCCTCCGTCCGTGGCACGCGCCTGATCCCCGCCGAGGAGTTCTACCTCGGCGTGAAGCGCAACGCCCTCGCCGAGGACGAGCTGATCACCGCCGTGCACCTGCCCGTCCGGGCGGGCGCGCAGCAGTTCGCCAAGGTCGGCACGCGCAACGCCATGGTCATCGCGGTGTGCTCGTTCGCCGTCGCCATCGAGGGCAGGCAGGTGCGGGCCGCCATCGGTTCCGCCGCCCCGACTCCGCGCCGGGTGCCCGAGGCCGAGGAGTTCCTGGCCGCCGAGCTGCCCGAGAGCGGGCTGCTGCCGGACTCGCTCAAGCGCCGGTTCGGCGAGCTCGTCGCCGCGGCGGCCCAGCCCATCGACGACGTCCGCGGCACTGCCGCCTACCGCAAGCACGCCCTGTCCGTCCTGGCCCGCCGCACGCTGGGCTGGGCGTGGCAGGAGACTGTCGAAGGGAACCGGGCATGCGCGTGAACGTGACCGTCAACGGCGAGGCCAAACAGGCCGACGACGTGTGGGAGGGCGAGAGCCTGCTCTACGTCCTGCGCGAGCGGCTCGGCCTGCCGGGCTCGAAGAACGCCTGTGAGCAGGGCGAATGCGGATCGTGCACGGTGTACCTGGACGGGATGCCGGTGTGCTCGTGCCTGGTCGCGGCGGGGCAGGCGGAGGGGCGTGAGGTGCGCACGGTGGAGGGCCTCGCCGACGGCGAGCAGCTCGACCCCGTGCAGCAGTCCTTTGTGGACGCGGGCGCGGTGCAGTGCGGTTTCTGCACGCCGGGGCTCGTCGTCGCGGCACACGACCTGATCCAGCGCGTACCGGACCCGAGCGACGAGGAGATCCGCGAGGCGCTGGCCGGAAACCTGTGCCGCTGCACGGGGTACGAGAAGATCCTCGACGCGGTGCGGCTGGCGGCGAGCCGATGAGGACCGTCCTGCGGGGCGCCGCGATCGCGACCGTCGACGCCGAGGGCACCGAGTACCGCAGCGGGCACGTCGTCGTGGAGGACGAGCGGATCGTCGCCGTCGGCGAGGGGCCCGCCGAGGGCGACGTGACGATCGACGCCACCGGCTGCCTGGTCACGCCGGGCCTGGTGAACACCCACCACCACCTGTACCAGTGGGTCACTCGCGGTCTCGCCGCCGACTCGACGCTGTTCCAGTGGCTCGTCGAGCTGTACCCGGTGTGGGGGCGCCTCGACGCGCGCATCACCCACGCCGCCGCGAGCGCGGGGCTCGCCCGGCTGGCCCTGACCGGCTGCACGACCGTCGCCGACCACCACTACGTCTTCCCGCGCGAGGGCGGCGACCAGGTGCAGGCGCTGGTCGAGGCGACGCACCGGGTCGGCGTGCGGGCGCACCTCGTGCGGGGCTCGATGGACCGCGGCGTTTCGCAGGGCGGCCTGCCGCCGGACAACCTCGTCGAGGACACCGAGGAAGCCCTGCGCGGCACGGAGGAGGCCATCGACCGGTACCACGACCGGTCGCCGGACGCGCGCGTCCGCGTCGCCGTCGGACCGTGCTCGCCGTTCTCGGTGAGCGAAAAGCTGATGCTCGGCGCGGCGGAACTGGCGCGCCGCAAGGGAGTCCGGCTGCACACGCACCTCGCCGAGACCCTCGACGAGGAAGCCCAGTGCCAGGCGGAGAACGGCTGCACCCCGGCCGAGTACGCCGACAAGCTGGGCTGGCTCGGCGGGGACGTCTGGCTGGCGCACACCGTGCACCTCGCGCCGACCGCGGTCCGCCGGTTCGGCGCGACTCGCACCGGTTCGGCGCACTGCCCGACCTCCAACGGACGCCTCGGCACCGGCATCGCGCCGGTGCGGGACCTGCTCGACGCCGGCGCGCCCGTCGGGCTCGGCGTCGACGGCGCGGCGTCCAACGAGTCGGGCGGGCTCGGCGAGGAGCTGCACCAGGCGTTGCTGCAGGCCCGCCAGCGCGGCGGCCCGACCGCGCTGACCGTCCGGGACGCGCTGCGCCTGGGCACGATCGGCGGCGCGCGCTGCCTCGGGCGCGAGGAGGAGATCGGCTCGCTCGAACCCGGCAAGCTCGCCGACCTGGCGGTGTGGGACCTCAGCGGCCTGCTCTACGCGGGCATCGAGGATCCGGTCGCGGCGCTGGTGCTCGGCGCGACCCCGCCGGTGAAGCTGCTGATGGTCGGCGGGCGGACCGTCGTGGCCGACGGGCACCTGCGCACCGCCGACGAGACCACGCTGGCCGCGGAACTGACCGCGGCCGCCAGGAGGTTGCGATGACGACCACCGAACAGACCACCGCGAGCGGGATCGGCAGCAGCCCGCGCCGCCCGGACGGCATCGTCAAGGTGCGGGGCGAGTTCGCCTACTCCTCGGACCTGTGGCACGAGGACATGCTGTGGGGCGCGACGCTGCGCAGCCCGCACCCGTACGCGCGGATCACCGGCATCGACCTCACCGAAGCCCTTGCGGTGCCGGGAGTCCAGGCCGTGTTGACGCACGAGGACGTGCCCGGCGTGAACCGGTACGGCCTCGACCACCCCGACCAGCCCGTGCTGGCCGTCGACGTCGTGCGGTACCAGGGCGAACCGGTCGCGCTCGTCGCGGCCGACCACCCGGAGACCGCCCGCCGGGCGATGAAGCGGATCAAGGTCTCCTACGAGGTGCTCGAACCCGTCACCGACGCCGAGAAAGCGGTTTCCGGTGAGGCGCCGGAGCTGCACCCGGGCGGGAACGTCGTGCGCTACGTGCCGATCCGGCACGGGAACCCGGACGCGCGGGCCGAGGTCGTGGTCACCGGGACGTACGAGGTCGGGATGCAGGACCAGGCGTTCCTCGGGCCCGAGTCGGGGCTCGCGGTGCCGGCCGAGGACGGCGGGATCGACCTGTACGTGGCCACCCAGTGGCTGCACGTCGACCAGCGGCAGGTCGTCGCGGCGCTCGGGCTGCCCGAGGAGAAGGTGCGGCTGACGCTCGCCGGGGTCGGCGGCGCGTTCGGCGGCCGCGAGGACCTGTCGATGCAGGTCCACGCGTGCCTGCTCGCGCTGCACACGGGCAAGCCGATCAAGATGGTCTACAACCGCGAGGAGTCGTTCTACGGGCACGTCCACCGGCATCCGGCGACGCTGCACTACGAGCACGGCGCCGACCGCGACGGCAGGCTCGTCTACGTCAAGGCGCGGATCTTCCTCGACGGCGGTGCGTACGCGTCCTCGACGCCCGCCGTGGTCGGGAACGCCGCGACGCTCGGCGTCGGCCCGTACGAGGTCGACAACGTGCAGATCGACTGCTGGGGCACGTACACGAACAACCCGCCGTGCGGTGCCATGCGCGGTTTCGGCGCGGTGCAGGCGGCGTTCGCGTACGAGTCGCAAATGGACAAACTCGCCGAGGCGTGCGGCCTGGATCCCGTCGAGGTGCGCGTCCGCAACGCGATGCACGAGGGCTCGGTGCTGCCCACGGGGCAGGTGGTGGACTCCGCCGCGCCCGTGGTGGAGCTGCTGCGGCGGCTGGCCGCGAAGCCGTTGCCGTCCGAGCCCGCGGGGGAGCGGGACCTGCGGACCCTGCCCGGCGGGGTGTCGAACACGACGCACGGCGAAGGCGTCGTGCGCGGGGTCGGTTATGCGGTCGGGCTCAAGAACATCTGCTTCTCCGAGGGCTTCGACGACTACTCCACCGCCCGGGTGCGCCTGGAGGTCGTGGGCGGTGAGGCGGCCGCGACGGTGCAGACCGCCGCGTGCGAGGTCGGGCAGGGGCTGGTCACCGTGCTCCAGCAGATCGCGCGCACGGAACTGGGCGTCGAGCAGGTGACGATCCTGCCGATGGACACGTCGATCGGCAGCGCGGGCTCGACCTCGGCGTCCCGCCAGACCTACGTCACCGGAGGCGCGGTGCGTGCCGCGTGCCTGGCCGTGCGGCAGGCGTTGTTCGCGCGGGTCGAGCACCCGTCCGCGAACCTGAGTCTGGTCGGCGGCAAGCTGGTGTCCACTCAGGACGGTGTGCTCGCGGACCTGGTGGACGTGCTCGGCGACACGACCATCGACGAGACCGTGGAGTGGCGGCACCGGCCCACCGAGACGCTCGACCCGGAGACCGGCGCCGGGAACGCCCACGTGCAGTACGGTTTCGCGGCGCACCGGGCGGTGGTGGACGTGGACGTGGAGCTGGGCCTGGTCAAGGTGGTCGCGCTCGACTGCGCCCAGGACGTCGGCAAGGCGCTCAACCCGCAGGCGGTGCTCGGCCAGATCCACGGCGGCTCCGCGCAGGGGCTCGGGCTCGCCGTGATGGAGGAGATCCAGACGCGTGACGGGAAGATCCGGAACCCGTCGTTCACCGACTACCTGATCCCGACCGTGCTCGACATGCCGCCGATGTCCGTCGACGTGCTCGAACTGGCCGACCCGCACGCGCCGTACGGACTGCGCGGGGTGGGCGAACCCCCGACGATCTCGTCCACCCCGGCGATCGTCGCGGCGATCCGGGCCGCCACCGGGAAGGCGCTGAACCGCGTTCCCGTCCGGCCCGAGCACATCGTCTAGCCGTTTCCGCTGAACCAGGCCCTTCCGTGGGGAGGGCCTGGTTCAGCGCGCCCGCAAGGAGGCGAGCATGATCCAGCTCCGCAGCCGCACCGGTACGTCCACACTCGACAGTTTCTTCGCGATCTCCCGTCGTGGCAGCAGCGTCGGGCGGGAGGTGCGCGGCGGGGTCACGACGTTCGTCGCCATGTGCTACATCGTGCTGCTCAACCCGCTGATCCTCGGGGCTTCCGCGGACGTCACCGGCGCGCGGCTCGGCACCGCCGAAGTCACCACCGCGACCGCGCTCGCCGCCGGGGTCACGACCGTCCTCATGGGACTGTTCGGCCGCGCGCCGCTCGCGCTCGCGGCGGGGCTCGGCATCAACGGCGTCGTCGCGTTCCAGCTCGCGCCGGAGATGACGTGGGCGCAGGCGTTCGGGCTCGTCGTGCTCGAAGGCGTGTGCATCGTGGCGCTGGCCGTGTCCGGCGTGCGCGAGCGGATTCTGGCCGCGATCCCGGCGGCGCTCAAGACCGCGATCACGGTCGGGATCGGGCTCTACCTCGCACTCGTCGGCCTGGTCAGCGCGGGGTTCGTGACGCGAACGCCGGACTCCGCGAACTCGACCGTGCCCGTGCGGATGGGCGTCGACGGGCACCTGGCCGGCTGGCCGGTTGCGGTGTTCTGCATCGGGCTGCTGCTGATGATCGTGCTCGTCACCCGCGGCACGCCCGGCGCGGTGCTGATCGGCATCGGCACGGCGACCGTGCTCGCGATCGCCGTCGACGCGCTCTGGCATCCGGGCGGCTGGGGGCTGGTGGAGCCGAAGGTGCCGGGAAACGTCGTCGCCACCCCGGATTTCGGCCTGCTCGGGCACGTCGACCTGTTCGGCGGCTTCGCCTCGGCGGGACCGGTGACGGCGAGCGTGTTCCTGTTCACGCTGGTGCTGTCGGGGTTCTTCGACGCGATGGGCACGATCACCAGCGTGTCGGAGGAGGCCGGGCTCGTGCGGGACGGCCGGGTCGAGGGCATGGGCCGGATCCTGCTGGTCGACGGCTTCGGCGCGCTGGCGGGCGGCCTGACCGGGGCGGCGCCGAACACGGTGTTCCTCGAATCCGCCGCGGGTGTGGGCGAAGGCGCGCGGACCGGGCTGGCGAGCGTGGTCACCGGCGGGCTGTTCACGCTCACCCTGTTCCTGACCCCGCTCGCGGCGATCGTGCCCGCGCAGGCCGCCGCGCCCGCGCTCGTCGTGATCGGCGGCCTGATGGTCGGCCAGGCGCGGCGGATCCCGTGGCAGGACGTCGACGTCGCGATCCCGGTGTTCCTGGTCGCGGCGGTCATCCCGTTCACGTACTCGATCACGAACGGCATCGGCGCCGGGCTGGTGGCGTACGTGCTGATCAAGGTGGCGAAGGGACGGTCCCGCGAGGTCGGCTGGCTGCTCGGCGGGCTGGCGGCGGTGTTCGCGGTCTACTTCGCCTCGGGCGCCTTACGGTGATCGCCGAACAGGAGGTTGAGCACCACCGCGATCACACAGCCCGCGCTGATTCCCGAGTTCAGCACCGTCTGCACCGCCGACGGGAAGTGCGCGTAGAAGTGCGGCGCGGCGATCGGGATGAGGCCCACTCCGAGCGCGGCGGCCGCGATCGTGACGTTCGCGGGCCGGTCGAACGAAGCCCTCGTGAGCGTGCGGATGCCGCTGACCGCGACGCTGCCGAACAACACGAGCCCGGCCCCGCCGAGCACCGGCTGCGGCACCAGCGCCACGATCCCGCCCGCCACGGGGAACAGCCCGAGCAGCACCAGCACCGCCCCGCTGGCCGCGACCACGTACCGGCTCACCATCCGCGTCAGCGCCACCAGCCCGATGTTCTGCGCGAACGCCGTGCACGCGAACCCGCCGAAGACCGTGCTCACTGCCGTCGCCAGCCCGTCCGCCCGCAGGCCGTCGGCCAGCGTGCGCTGCGTCGTGGGACGGCCCACGACCTCGCCGAGCGCCAGCATGTCCGCCGTGCTCTCCGCCATGATCACCAGCATCACGATGGCCATCGACACGATCGCCGCGACGTCGAACGCCGGGGTGCCGAAGTGGAACGGGCTCGCGACGCCGAACGCGGGCGCGTCCCGCAGGGTCGACGAGTCGACCTGGCCCAGCGGCCAGGCCACGAGCGTGCCCACGACCAGCCCGAGCAGCAACGCGATCCGGCTCAGGAACCCCGTCAGGAAGCGGTTGAACGCGAGCACCGCGACCAGCGTGATCCCCGCCAGCAGCAGGCCACGCGGCTGTACGCTGTCCTGCTGCGCGGAGATCCAGCCGATCGCGACCGGTAGCAGCGAGACGCCGATCAGCGTGATCACCGTGCCCGTCACCAGTGGCGGGAAGAACCGCGTCAGGCGGGAGAAGAACGGCGCGGCGAGCACCATCAGCGCGGCCCCGACGAGCGTGGCGCCGTAGACGATGCCCAGCGCGTTCGCCGGCCCGTGCTGCTGCACGATCGCGAGCACCGGCGCCACGTTGGCGAACGTCACGCCGTTGACCAGCGGCAGCCGGGCGCCGAACCGCCACACGCCGAGGGTCTGCAGCAGCGTCGCGAGCCCCGCGGTGAACAGGCTCGCACTGATCAGGAGGCTGAGCTGGCCAGGCGACAGCCCGACGGCGGCGCCGATGATCAGCGGCGGGGCGACCACCCCGGCGTACATGGCGGCCACGTGCTGGACGCCGCCGACGACCAGTTGCGCGGCCGGCGGCCTGCGGTCGACGGGATGAACGTCCACTTCGGACACGGTCGCGGTCATGCGGCTCCTCAGAAGGCCGGAAGCGAGTACCAGGCGAGTCCGGCTTCTTCGGCGTCGTCCCGGAGAACAGTACCTTCGATGAGGCCGTACGGGCGGTCCGCCGCGTGGAACACCTCGTTGTCGTTGGTCAGGCCGAACGGGGTGAGGTCGACCAGGAAGTGGTGCTTGTTGGGCAGGGAGAGCCGGATCTCGGCCACCTCGGGCCGCTCCCGCAGCACGGCCTCGCCCATCCCGTACAGGGTCTGCTGCAGAGAATAGCTGTGCAGCGTGGCGAACTTCTCCAGCATGATCCGGCGGATCTCGCCGAAGCTCTTGCTCCAGTCGAGGTCCGTGCCCTGGTAACGCCAGCGGGCGGTGACGGCGGTCGCGAGAATGCGGTCGTCGGTCTCGGGCAGCGTGGTGTACTCGTCACGCGGGAAGCCGTGGAACTCCGAGCCGGTCGACTTGAGCACCACGAGGTCCTTGAGGCCCGAGACCACCCACGCGCGGTCGCCGTCGATCGTCACCGCCGTGGTGCGTTTCTCGTCGCCCGCGCGGGAGAACGAGTGCTCGTGCGGCTTCCCGTCGACGACGATCCGTTCCCAGCCGTGTTCCTCGACCAGGATCCGCGCGCCGGTGATGTTGCCGCGCACGAAGTGCCGTCCCAGCCGCAGCGCGAAGTCCTCGATCTCGCCGACCGGGCTCTGCTTGGCGAACGCGTACACCGTGTTCTTCTGCGTGTCGGTGGCCAGTACGCCCGTGTTGTCGCCGTGCAGGTGCGTCGCGGCGAGGTCACCGCGCAGCGACGTGGACACGGTGAGGTCCTTGATCCGGTGCACCGGGCTGCTGCGGTCCACCGTCACCAGGCGGACTTCGGCCTTGCCGTACTGGTTGGGACCCAGGTTGATGGCCACGATCAGCTCCCTCGGTAGGTGGAGTAGGCGTACGGGCTGAGCAGGATCGGCACGTGGTGGTGCGCCCGCCCGTCGGTGATGCGGAACGTCACGGTGACCTCGGGGAAGAAGCCGTCCTGGCCGAGGTAGTCGCCGGTGTCGAAGACCAGCCGGTACACGCCGGGCGCCAGCTCGTCGGGGCCGAGGTCGCGGACGCGGCCGTCTTCGTCGGTCCGGGCCTCGGCGACGAGCCCGGCCGGAGACTCCAGTCGTACGGGAATTCCTGCCGCCGGACGGCCTCGGGCGGCGTCGAGGACGTGAGTGGTCACGAGACTCATGCGGTCACCGCTTTCTCCAGCCGCAGCTGGGCGATCTTGACCAGCTCCCGGCCGGCGACGGCGAGTTCGGTGGCCGGGTCGTTGCCGAGGCGTTCACGCAGGTCGGCCAGTAGTTCCTCGCCGCTGCGGCCGCTCGCGCACACCAGGAACACGTGCCCGAAGCGGGCCTCGTACTCGGCGTTCGCGGCGCGGAACCGCTCCGCCGTCGCACTGTCCACACCGGACTGCTCGGTCTTCGAGGCACCCGTGGCCCGCTCGCCGATCCGGGGATGGGCGGCCATCGCGCGCCGGATCTCGTCCGCTTCCAGGGTGAGGTCGGCGCGGGCCTGCAACGCGGCGAGGTCGGCATACGGCCGCCCCGCGAGCACGGTTTCGACCCAGCGCGGCACGTCGAGGCACGCCGTGAGGACCGGCCGGAGGTGGGAGGTCGGCGCGGAGTTGAACCCGGCCAGATCGGAAGCCACGGCTTGATAGTCCGTCAACAATTTGTTGAAGTCAATGGGAGCGGTTGAGGTAGTTGTAGACGGTGAACCGCGTGACCCCGAGAGCGGAGGCGATGGTGACCACGGCTTTCCGCATCGCGAAAGCACCCCGCTCTTCCAGTAGTCGCACGGCACGCTGCTTGCCGGCGCGGTCGAGTTCGGCGAGCGGGGCGCCGAGCTGGGCTTCGACCTCGCGGATGAGCCGTTCCAGTTGCGGCGCGGGTTCGGGGATGGGCTTGGTGTCACCTGTGGACAGTTGCAGCGTGAGCCGGGTGGCGCCGCCGTCGAGCGCGGCACGGGCGATCGCGGGCAGTGCGCCGAGCAGGGCGTCCGCCTCACCGGAGGCGGTGGTGCCGAGGGGGCCGAAATCGACGGTCAGCCCGGCTTCGGTGGCCGCTTCGCGGGCGCGGACGGCGTGCTCGGGCGGCTCGCCTTCGCCGCGGAAGGGCTCGGTGGTGAACTCGGCTCTCAGCTCCACGCTCGCACCGTATCCCGTTGACCGGGCCCCGACCACAGAGCTATTCTCGTTCTACGGAATTCAATTTCCGCAATACGGAAGAAGGCGCTATGCGGTACGACGCGAACCTCTCCCTCCTGTTCACCGAGCTGCCCCTGCTGGAGCGCGCCGACGCGGCCAGGGTCGCCGGGTTCACCGCGGTCGAGTACTGGTGGCCGTTCGACACCGCCAACCCCGGTGACCGGGAGGTCGACGCGTTCGTGCGGTCGGTCGCCGACGCGGGCGTGAGCCTGGTGAGCCTGAACTTCTTCGCCGGGGACATGCCCGCCGGGGACCGGGGTGTGGTGTCGTGGCCCGGCCGTGAGCGGGAGCTGGCCGACAGCGTGGAGATCGCGGTCGGCATCGCCGAACGGCTCGGCTGCCGGACCTTCAACGCGCTCTACGGCAACCGGGTCGAGGGCCAGGACCCGGCGGCGCAGGACGAACACGCACTGTCCACACTGGACACCGCGGCGAGTGCTGCGGCCCGGATCGGCGCGCGGCTCGTGCTCGAACCGCTCTCCGGCGCGGACCGGTACCCGCTGAAGACGGCCGCCGACGCGTTCGCGGTGATGGACAAGGTGGGCCGGGACGACATCCTGCTCCTGTTCGACCTCTACCACCTGGGCACCAACGGCGACGACCTCGACGCGGTGATCGAGCACCACGTCGACCGCATCGGGCACGTCCAGTTCGCCGACGTGCCCGGGCGCCACGAGCCGGGCACGGGGAACCTCGACATCGAGGGCTACCTGGCCAAGCTCACCGACGCGGGCTACACCGGGTACGCGGGCCTGGAATACCACCCGAGCGGGCGCACCGAGGACTCCTTCGGCTGGCTGGGAGGCAAGCGATGACGAAGATCGGCTTCATCGGCCTGGGCATCATGGGCGGCCCGATGGCGGCCAACCTGGTCAAGGCCGGGTTCGACGTGACGGGCTACAACCGCAGCTCGGTCAAGATTGCACGGCTCGTCGAAGCGGGCGGACGGGGCGCCGACAGCGTCGCCGACGCCGTGCGCGACGCCGACGTGGTGGTCACCATGCTGCCCGACTCGCCCGATGTCGAGGCCGTCGTCCTCGGTGAGGACGGCGTGCTGGCGCACGCGAAGCCGGGCACGCTGCTGATCGACTGCAGCACCATCCGGCCGGACGTCTCGCGTCAGATCGCGAGCCGCGCCAGGGCTGTCGACGCCCCGGTGTCCGGCGGCGAGCAGGGCGCGATCGAGGGCAGCCTGTCGATCATGGTCGGCGGCGCGGCGGAGGACTTCGCCGCCGCGCGTCCCGTGCTCGAAGCCGTGGGCAGCACAGTCGTGCACGTCGGCGCCGCGGGCGCGGGACAGACCGTGAAGGCCGCCAACCAGCTCATCGTCGCGGGCACCATCGAACTGGTCGCGGAGTCGCTGGTGTTCCTGGAAGCACACGACGTGGACACCGGGGCCGCGATCGAGGTCCTTTCCGGTGGCCTCGCGGGAAACCGCATCCTCGACCGCAAGGCCGCGGCCATGGTGCGGCGCGAGTTCACGCCGGGCTTCCGCGTCGAGCTGCACCACAAGGACCTCGGCATCGTGCAGGCCGCCGCCCGCGAGGCCGGGGTCGTGCTCCCGCTGGGCGCGGTGGTCGCCCAGCTGATGGCGTCGCTCAAGGCCCAGGGGCATGGCGGGCTCGACCACGGCGCCCTGCTGAAGCTCGTCGACCAGCTGTCCGGACGGGAGTAGTGCGATGCCGAGAATGCCCGTGATGCAGGCCGTCGTCGAAGTCCTCGCGAGCGAGGGCGTGGACACCGTGTTCGGCTGTCCCGGCGCCGCGATCCTGCCGCTGTACCAGGCGATGCGCTCCCACGGCGGCATCGAGCACCTCGTCGTGCGGCACGAGGAGGGTGCCACGCACATGGCCGACGGCTGGGCGCGCACCACCGGGAACGTCGGCGTCGCGATCGGCACCTCGGGGCCCGCGGGCACCAACATGATCACCGGCCTCTACACCGCGCAGGCGGATTCGATCCCGATCCTGTGCATCACCGGCCAGGCGGTGTCGTCGAAGCTGCACCAGGAGGCGTTCCAGGCGGTCGACATCGTGGAAATCGCCAAGCCCGTCACGAAGTGGGCCGTGCAGGTCAAGGAGGCCGCGCAGGCGCCGTGGATCTTCCGCGAGGCGTTCCGCATCGCGCGGTCCGGGCGCCCCGGTCCGGTGCTCGTCGACCTGCCGCTGGACGTGCAGAAGCAGGAGATCGAGTGGGACTCCGGCATCGACTGCCCGCTGCCGGTGCCGGTCGTGACGCCGCACCTCCCGCGCGTCGAACGGGCGCTGGACCTGCTGCTCGCCGCGGAACGCCCGCTGATACTGGCGGGCGGGGGAGTGGTGCTGAGCGAGGCCGCGGACCTGCTGCGGGAGGTGGCCGAGCGGCTCGGCGTGCCGGTGCAGGTCACGCTCATGGGCAAGGGCGGCTTCCCCGAGGAGCACGAGCTGTTCGCGGGCATGGCGGGCATCCAGACCTCCCAGCGCTGGGCCAACGCGGCGTTCCTGGAGGCGGACCTCGTGCTCGCGCTGGGCGCGCGGTTCGGCGACCGGCACACCGGCGAGCTGGACGTCTACCGCGGCGACCGCAAGTTCATCCACGTCGACATCGAGCCCACGCAGCTGGGCCGCGTCTTCGGCCCGGACCTGGGCATCGTGTCCGACGTGGCCGAGTTCCTGCGCGCGCTGCTGGACTCGATCCGGGAGCCGGTGCCCGACCGGAGCCCGTGGGTGAAGCGGATCGGGCAGCTGCGCCAGGACCTGCCGCGCCGCGAGGACTTCGACACGGTCCCGATCAAGGCGCCCCGCGTGTTCCGCGAAATCAACGAACTGTTCGGCGAGGACACGTACTTTGTCACCGCGATCGGGCTGTACCAGATCTGGTCGGGCCAGTTCCAGCGCGCGCACAAGCCACGGCACTACCAGGTGTGCGGGCAGGCCGGCCCGCTCGGCTGGGAGATCCCGGCCGCGATCGGCGTGAAGAAGGCCCGGCCCGGGGCGGAGGTCGTCGGCATCGTCGGGGACTACTCGTTCCAGTTCCTCGTCGAAGAGCTGGCCGTCGCCGCGCAGTACGACGTGCCGTTCGTGCTGGTCATGCTCAACAACTCCTACCTGGGCCTGATCCGGCAGGCCGAACGCGGTTACGGGATGGACTACCAGGTGGACATCGCGTACGACGGTGCGGACAACGTGCGGCTCATGTCCGCCTACGGGTGCACGGGCACGCGCGTCACCGAGCCCGCCGACATCCGGCCCTCGTTGGCGTGGGCGCGCGAGGAGGCCGAGCGCACGCGCCGCCCGGTGCTGGTGGAGGTCTTGATCGAGCGCACGGAAAACGCTGCGATGGGGACGTCACTGGCGAACGTGGTGGAGTTCGAGGAGGTTTGATGGACCTGGTGGTGCGGGCGCGGCGGGCGGTGACGGCCGCGGGGGAGGGGCCGTGCGAGGTCGGGGTGCGGGACGGGCGGATCGTCGAGGTGGCCGCCGGCGGGCTGACCGGCGAGCGGGTGGTGGAGCTGGGCGACGACGAGGTCCTGCTGCCCGGGCTGGTCGACACCCACGTGCACGTCAACGACCCCGGCCGCAGCGAGTGGGAGGGCTTCGAGACGGCGACCCGCGCGGCGGCGGCCGGCGGCATCACGACGATCGTCGACATGCCGCTCAACAGCCTGCCGCCGACGGTCGACGTGGCGGCGCTGGACATCAAGCGCAAGACGGCTTCCGGGCGCGTGCACGTCGACGTCGGTTTCTGGGGCGGCGCGATCCCGGGCAACGCGGGCGAGCTGCGGGCGCTGCACGTCGAGGGCGTGTTCGGGTTCAAGTGCTTCCTGCTGCACTCGGGCGTCGACGAGTTCCCGCCGCTGTCCGACGACGAGCTGGAGGCGGACCTCGGCCTCCTGCGTGACCTGGGCGCGCTGATGATCGTGCACGCCGAGGACGCCGAGACGATCGAGCAAGCCCCCCAGCCGCACGGCCCGGGGTACGGCGGTTTCCTCGGCTCCCGGCCGCGGGAGGCGGAGAACGTGGCGATCTCCCGGGTCATCGAACTGGCCCGCCGGACCGGCGCCCGCGTGCACATCCTGCATCTGTCCTCTTCGGACGCGTTACCGATGATCGCGCAGGCGCGACGGGACGGGGTCCGGCTGACGGTCGAGACGTGCCCGCACTACCTGACGTTCACGGCCGAGGAGATCGCCGACGGCGCCACGCAGTTCAAGTGCTGCCCGCCGATCCGGGAGGCGGACAACCGGGAACGGCTGTGGCAGGGGCTCGCGGACGGCACGATAGACCTGGTCGTCAGCGACCACTCGCCGTGCACGCCGGAGCTGAAGCGGTTCGACAGCGGCGACTTCGGTGAGGCGTGGGGCGGGATCGCGAGCCTGCAGGTCGGGTTGCCCGCGGTGTGGACCGGGGCGCGGCAACGCGGGTTCGGTCTCGCCGACGTGGTGCGCTGGATGGCGGAGCGGCCCGCCGAGCAGGCCGGGCTGGCGCGCAAGGGCCGGATCGCGGCGGGTGCGGACGCGGATTTCTGCGTGTTCGCGCCGGACGAGGAGTTCGTGGTGGACGTGGCGAACCTGCGCCACCGCAACCCGGTGAGCGCCTACCACGGCCGGTCGCTGACGGGCGTGGTGCGGTCGACGTGGTTGCGGGGCCGCGAGGTCACGGGTGAGCCGCAGGGTCGGTTGCTGGTACGAGGGAGTGCGTAGTGGACAGTCCAGAGTGGACGAACGAGCCGGACCTGGCGTCGCGGCGGGTCGGCGGTTCGGTGGTATGGGCCAACGACGAGTTGTTCGCCGAGCGGGAGAACCTGATCAAGCCGTCGCGGCCGGAGTTCCAGCCCTGGAGCTTCGGGCACAAGGGGCAGATCTACGACGGCTGGGAGACGCGGCGGCGCCGTGAGCCCGGCTCCGACCAGGCAATCGTCCGGCTCGGGTTGCCCGGCGTGGTCTCGGGGGTCGTCGTGGACACGGCGTTCTTCACAGGCAACTATCCGCCGTTCGCGTCCGTCGAGGCAGTGGCGGTGGACGGCTACCCGTCGCCCGACGAACTGTCCGCTTTGGACTGGACGACTCTGGTGGAGAAGTCCCCGTTGAAGGGGGACAGTGAGAACTCGTTCCAGGTCTCGTCCTCGCGCCGCTGGACGCACGTGCGGCTGACGATCCACCCGGACGGCGGGGTGGCGCGGTTCCGGGTGCACGGCACGCCGGTGGCCGACCCGCGGTTGCTGGACCTGGGCTCGCTGGACCTGGCGGCGCTGGAGAACGGCGCTCGCGTCGTGGCGGCGAGCAACATGTTCTACTCGTCGCCGTCGAACCTGATCTCGCCGGGTTTCGCGGCGGTGATGGGCGAGGGCTGGGAGACGGCTCGCCGTCGCGACGACGGCAACGACTGGGTGGTGATCGCGCTGGCCGGGGCGGGCTTGCCGAGGCTCGCGGAGCTGGACACGAGCCACTTCAAGGGCAACGCGCCGGGCTGGGCTTCGCTCAGCGGTTCCGTCGACGGCGAGACGTGGTTCGAGGTGCTGCCCCGCACGCGTCTTCAGCCCGACACACGGCACCGGTTCCCGGTCGAGCAGCCACGTCAGCTGACCCACCTGCGCCTGGACATCTACCCGGACGGCGGGATGGCCCGGCTCCGGCTGCACGGCGCGCTGACCGACGAGGGCCGCGCGGCGTTCACGGCCCGCTTCGAGGAGGCGCGGTAGGCGGCCGAAAAGGTGGGTTGTCCGGCATTGTGGCCATCCCCGCTGCCGGACGAGCATGGGTGGCATGGAGACCCGGACCGTGCTCATCGTCCTCTTCGAGGGCGTGCAGAGCCTCGACTTGACGGGGCCGCTCGAAGTCTTCAGCTACGCCAACCGTTTCCGGCACCGGGACGGTCGCCCGGCCGCGTACGCCGTCACCACCGCGGCGGCGGGCGGCCACCCGGTCCGGACGTCCAGCGGTCTGCTCGTCACGCCCGACGAGGACCTGAACTCCGCTGCGGTGCCGGAGCTCCTGCTCGTGCCGGGAGGTGAAGGCACCCGGACGCCGGACGCGGAGGTCGTCGCCTGGCTGCGGGAGCACGGGCGGCGCCCGGAGCAGGTCGTCTCGGTCTGCACGGGCGCGTTCCTGCTCGCCGAGGCCGGGCTGCTCGCCGGCCGCCGCGCCACCACGCACTGGGCGTACTGCGATACCCTCGCCGGCCGCTTCCCGGAGATCGACGTCGACGCGGAGCCGATCTTCATCCGGGACGGGCACGTCGCCACGTCCGCGGGCGTCACCGCGGGCATCGACCTCGCGCTCGCGCTGGTCGAGGAGGACCTGGGCCGCGAGATCGCGCTGGCCATCGCCCGCAACCTCGTCGTGTTCCTGCGGCGGCCCGGCAACCAGGCGCAGTTCAGCGTGCAGCTCGCCACGCAGACGGCGCGGAGCGAGCCGCTGCACGAGGTCCAGCAGTGGATCACAGACAACCCGGCCGCGGACCTGACCGTGGAGGCGCTGGCCCGCCGCGCGAGCCTGTCGCCCCGGCACTTCGCGCGGGCGTTCACCGCGGAGGTCGGCATGCCGCCCGGCCGGTACGTCGACCGCGTCCGGCTGGAGGCGGCCCGCCGTCACCTGGAGGACACCACCGACGGCATCGCCGCCATCGCCCACCGGTGCGGTTTCGGCACCAGCGAGGCGATGCGGCGGGCCTTCCTGCGCACGCTCGGCGTCAACCCCGCCGAATACCGCCGCCGGTTCCAGCCCGGCCACCGGAAGGAGAGAGATGCAGATCGCGATCCTGCTGTATGACCGGCTGACGGCACTCGACGCCGTCGGTCCCTACGAGGTCTTCAGCCGCATCCCGGAGACGCAGGTGGTCTTCGTGGGCGAGCGGAGAGGCCCGGTGCGCAACGACACGGGCAGCCTCGGGCTGGTCGTCGACGCCACGCTCGTGGATGTTCCTGAGCCGGACACCGTCGTCGTACCGGGCGGCCCGGGCCAGACGGCGCTCATGTCGGACGGTCCGGTGCACGAGTGGCTGCGTGCCGTGGACGAGACGACCACCTGGACGACGTCGGTGTGCACGGGCTCGCTGATCCTCGGCGCGGCGGGCCTGCTGCGAGGCCGCCGCGCGACCTCGCACTGGCTGGCGCTGGAGCAACTGACGGGCCTGGGCGCGACCCCGGTGAGCGAGCGCGTGGTGTTCGACGAGAAGTACGTCACCGCGGCGGGTGTTTCCTCGGGCATCGACATGGCCCTCGCGGTGTCCGGTCGCCTCGGCGGAGACCTCCTGGCGCAAACCATCCAACTGGGCATCGAGTACGACCCGCAACCCCCGTACGACGCCGGCAGCCCGGCCAAGGCCCCGGCGGAGGTGGTGACCTTCCTGCGGAACCGCAGCCGCTTCGTCCTGGAAGGGGCGGAGTAGGCCCTCAGCGGGCGTCGAACTCGCGCGGTCGAGCAGCTCCGTCAGCGCGCCCGCGCCCGGCCCCAACCCGCGAGCCACTCCGGCCGCCCGAAGGCCGCGAAATCCCCTGCCGCAAGCGCCCTGATCGCGGCCTCGCCCAGGGGCAGCAGCGTCACTCGCCGCGGCGGGAGATCAGTGTGATGGACTCCCCGGGCTCCAGTACTCGCAGCCGTTCGCTCAGGCCCGCGTTCGCGAACGCCTTGCGCACCGCGTCCGGGCCCTCCGTGAAGTGACCCCAGCCGCGCGTGTGCAGCGGGATCACGATCTTCGCGTTCAGGATTCGCGTCGCCTCCGCCGCCAGTTCGCTGGTCAGCGTCAGCGGCGCCCCGTCGAACAACGACGTCCGCGCGGCCCCCGCGAACAACAACGCCACGTCCACCGGTCCCACCCGCCGCGCGATGGCCCGCACCTGGTCCAGCGACGCGTTGTCGCCCGACACGTACACCGACGGCACGTCCCGCCCGCGCAGCACGAAACCCGTCACCTCGCCCGTCACGCCCTCGGCGCCGGCCGGGCCGTGCTGGGCGGGCACCGCGATGACCTCCAGCTGCCCGAGCGCCAGCGCGGCCCACGGCGGCAGGCCCTGCGCCGTGCCGCCCAGGCGCCGCGCGCCGCTCACGGTGGTCAGCGTCAGCAGGATCCGGCCGACGAGCTCACGCCCCGCCGGGTCCAGGTTGTCGGGGTGCTGGTCGTGCGACAGCAGCACCGCGTCGACCGGCTCCAGCTCCGACAGCGGCACCGCCGGGCCCTCGGTCTTGGTCAGCGTGCGCCCCGGGCCGGTTTCGTACTCCCCGGCCGGGCTGAACGTCGGGTCGGTGAGCAGCCTCCGGTCCGCGATCTCCAGCAACGCGGTCGGTCCGCCGACGAACGTAACCCGCAGCTCTCCGGTCATGTCCAGAACAACCGTTTCCGCATGGCGTTCCTTCCCCTCACGGTGCCGACTGGCGGCGCGAACCGATCACACCGGTATTGAAACCCGCCAGGTGTAAGCCACCCGCGAAGCGCGCGTGCTCGATCTTCACGCACCGGTTCATCACCACGTCGAGCCCCGCGCCGGTGGCGCGCTCCGCGACCGGCTCGTGCCACAGGCCCAGCTGCAGCCACAGCGTCCGCGCCCCGGCCTCGATCACCTCTTCGGTGACGTCCGGCAGGTCGTCGTGCTTGCGGAACACGCTCACCAGGTCCACGTCCGGCACGTCCGCCAGCGAGGCGTGCACCGGCTGCCCCAGCAGCGTCTTCAACCGCGGGTTGACGAAGTTCACCCGATAGCGGCTCGACGACAGCAGGTACGTGGCGACGAAGAAACTGGGCCGCGCGGGGTTGTCCGACGCGCCCACGATCGTCACCGACTTCGTGCGGCGCAGGATCGCCTGCCGCTCCCGCGCCGTCGGCGGAGTCCAGGACAGCGCGGAATCCGCCCGCACAGCGCCCGCCGGGACACTTGTTTCCAAACTCATGCCTTCACCGCCGCCGCCAGCGCCTGATCGAGGTCCCAACAGATGTCCTCGACGTCCTCCAGCCCGACCGACAGCCGGATCAGGTCCGGGCCCACGCCACCGGCCCGCAGCTGCTCGTCGGACAGCTGCTGGTGCGTGGTCGACGCCGGGTGGATCACCAGCGTGCGCGCGTCGCCGACGTTCGCCAGGTGCGAGAGCAGCTCGACCGACTCGACGAACCTCTCGCCCGCCGCCCGGCCGCCCTTGACACCGAACGAGAACACCGCGCCCGGCCCCAGCGGCAGGTACTTCTTCGCGCGCTCGTGGTGCCGGTGGCCGGGCAGACCCGCGTAGCTCACCCACGCCACGCGGTCGTCGGCGGCGAGGAACTCCGCCACCGCCTGCGCGTTGCGCACGTGTGCGTCCATCCGCTGCGGCAGCGTCTCGACGCCCTGGAGCAGCAGGAACGCCGAGTGCGGCGAGAGCACCGCGCCGATGTCACGCAGCTGCTCGGCACGCAGCCGCGTGCAGAACGCGTACTCGCCGAAGTTCTCCCAGTACTTCAGCCCGCCATAGGAGGGCACGACCTCCGTCATCCGCGGGAACTTCCCGTTGCCCCAGTCGAACTTCCCGGACTCGACGACGATGCCGCCGAGCGTGGTGCCGTGCCCGCCGAGGAACTTCGTCGCCGAGTGCAGCACGATGTCCGCGCCGTGCTCGATGGGGCGGCACAGGTACGGCGTCGCGAGCGTCGCGTCCACGACGAGCGGGATGCCGTGTGCGTGCGCGAGGTCCGCCAGGCCCGCGAGGTCCGCGACGCCCCCGCCCGGGTTGCCGATGATCTCGGTGTAGACCAGCTTCGTGCGGTCGGTGATCGCCGCCGCGTACGCGTCCAGGTCGTCGTCGGGGACGAACGTCGTCTCCACCCCGAACCGGCGCAACGTGCCGTCCAGCTGGGTGACCGTCCCGCCGTAGAGGCCGCTGGCGGACACGATGTGGTCACCCGCCTCGGCGAGCGCGGCGAACGTGAGGAACTCCGCGGCCTGCCCGCTGCTGGTGGCGACCCCGCCGATGCCGCCCTCCAGGCTGGCCAGGCGCTCCTCGAACGCCGCCACCGTCGGGTTGCCGATGCGGCTGTAGATGTTGCCGTACTTCTGCAGGGCGAACAGGTTGGCCGCGTCGGCGGCGTCCTCGAACACGAAACTCGTGGTCTGGTAGATCGGCACCGCCCTGGCCCCGGTCGCCGGGTCGGGCGTCCCGCCGGCGTGCAGTGCCCGGGTGCGGAAACCCCAGCTGCGCTCACTCACCCCTGGGACGTTACCCAGGATTTCCCCTGCGGGCCAAGGTTCCCGGCTCGTGGAAGTGGGTAGTCGCGGTCCCATGACGAACATCGAGACCGCTCCGGGCGGCACCTTCCTGCTCGGCGGCGACCTGCCGGTGCACCGCCTCGGCTACGGCGCGATGCAGCTCACCGGCCCCGGCGTCTGGGGTCCGCCCGCCGACCACGACGGCGCGATCGCGGTGCTCCACCGGGCCGTGGAGCTGGGCGTCAACCTCATCGACACGGCCGACTCCTACGGCCCGCACGTCAGCGAGGAGCTCATCCGCGAGGCCCTGTACCCGTATCCGGACGATCTGGTCATCGCCACGAAGGGCGGGTTCCTGCGCACCGGACCGGACCAGTGGGTGCCGTGCGGCCGTCCCGCGTACCTGCGGCAGGAGGTGGAAATGAGCCTCCGCAGGTTGCGGCTGGACCGGATCGACCTCTACCAGCTGCACCGCGTCGACCCCGAGGTGCCGCTCGCCGACCAGGTGGGGGAGCTGAAGCAGCTGCAGGACGAGGGCAAGATCCGGCACATCGGACTGTCCGAGGTCGACGTCGCGCAGCTGGAACAGGCCAGGGACGTGGCGGAAATCGTCAGCGTGCAGAACCTGTTCAACCTCGCCGACCGGCACAACGAGCCCGTCCTGGACCACGCGGCCGAGCAGGGCATCGCGTTCATCCCGTGGTTCCCCATCGCCACCGGACGGCTCGCGCGGCCCGGCGGCATCCTGGAGCAGGCGGCGAAGGAGCACGAGGCGTCACCGGCCCAGCTGGCGGTGGCGTGGCTGCTGCGCCGGTCGCCGGTGATGCTGCCGATCCCCGGCACGCGTTCGGTGGCGCACCTGGAGGAGAACGTCGCCGCCGCGCGGGTGGAGCTCACCGACGACGAGTTCGCGTCACTGTCCGCCTTGGCCGAAGGCTGACCGCAGCCGCCGTTCGCGCTCCGCGGGCGTCTGGCGCGGGCAGCTGAGGCACTTGTCCTGCCGCGTCGCGAGGTAGAGGAGGCAACACGAGGCGCGGCGGACCACGGTCGTGCCGCCGACGTCGGCGTAGCGCGGCTTCGGCAGGCCGATGGCCGCGGCCATCGGTTCGGCCAGGCCCGGCGCGCCGTTCCACAGTAGACGGTTGGCGACCGAGTCCGTCGCGATCGCGCGCAGTGCGGGGGCACGGGCCCCGGTCACGTCTTCGAGCGCTGCCACGACGGCCTCGATCATCCCCGCGAACGCCGCGCCGACGTCGCCGGTGAGCCGCCGAGACGACTGCGCGCTCACGAGGGTGCCGTCGGGCAGCAGCTCCAGGCTCAGCGCGTCCAGCGCCGGGTCGAGCGGGGGTTCCGCCTTCGCCAGCGTTTCCAGGGTGGGCGCCACCAGGACCGAGGACGCCGAGTACCACCAGATCGTGCCGAGCACATCGGTACGCGCGTGGCCGTACCGCCGGGCGGCGAGGTCGATCTGGGCGCGCAGCCACGCCCGGTCGGTGATGCGCGTGGCGGGCGTGGTCACGGCAGCTTCCGGTACTCGGACAACACGAACGACGCCGTCACCTCGACCGGTTCGGTGACCTCGCCGAGTCGCGCGAGCCGCTCGGGGTGGTGTGCGCTGGGACCCATCAGTACCGCGCGGCAAACGTCCACAGGGGACAGTGTGAGCCGTTCGATGTGTTCCTCCCGCGACACCGGCTCGAAGTACCCGGCGAGCGCGCCGTCGAGCCGCTCCTCCTTGCGCTCGTCCACCTCCAGCAGGTCCACCACCGCGGCCAGCTCCCGCAGGTGCGCCGGTTGGGGCGACACCACGAGCAGCCGCCCGTCCGGCCGCAGCACGCGCGAGAACTCCGCGCCGTTGCGGGGTGCGAACACGTTCAGCACCAGTTCCGCCGAGGCGGTCGCGACCGGCCACGGCTCCCACAGGTTCCACACCGCGGCGCCGATCCGCTCGTGCGCCCGCGCCGCGCGCCGCAGCGCGAGCGCCGAGACGTCCAGCGCCAGCCCGGTCGCCTCGGGCACCTCGTCCAGCACCCGGGCGAGGTAGTAGCCGGTGCCCGCGCCCGCGTCGACGACGAGGTTCGGGCGCAACCCCGCGGCCCGCTTCGCCAGCCGGTCCGCGAGCCCGGCGTAGTGCCCGGCGCCGAGGAACTCCACCCGCGCGGCGACCATCTCCGCGGTGTCGGCGGTGCCCGCCGGGACCTTCGCGTGCAGGAGGTTCACGTACCCCTGTTTCGCGAGGTCGAAGGCGTGCCCGCGGGGGCAGCGCAGGGTGCGCCCGGCCGGCTCGACGGGATCGCCGCAGAGCGAGCACCGCAACGCCGTCACGACGGGAGACGGAAGGGTCATTGCTCCATTCCAGCACGCGCCCCGGCGCCGGTCACCGACCGTGTCTGACGGCGACGTTTCGTGAATGGACACCGCCACCAGTAGCGCGGGAAACGTGGTCGTAACACTCGCGCCCGGACAGTTCACGCCGGTGAAACGTCGGATGCCGTCCGGCGAAACACCCGAATTCAAAACTCCCGGGCAATATCTCGAGCCGGGAGGAAGATGTGCTGAACGCAGGAGACACCGCATGGGTGTTGGCCAGCGCCGCGCTGGTCATGCTCATGACACCAGGGCTGGCGTTCTTCTATGGCGGCATGGTTCGCGTGAAGAGCGTCCTCAACATGCTCATGATGAACTTCATCTGCTTGGCGATCGTGTCCGTGCTGTGGGTCCTCTACGGGTTCGGTGAGTCCTTCTCGACCGACGCGTTCAGCGGCCTGATCGGGAACTTCAGCCAGGCGGGCTTCGCGAACACGTGGGGCCACCTCGCCGGGTTCGCCACCGCGGCCACCAGCACGAGCCCCGCGGTCGCCTGGCCGGGCTCCGACGCGCTGCCGGTGATCGTGTTCGCGATGTTCCAGCTGATGTTCGCCGTGATCACCCCCGCGTTGATCTCCGGTGCGATCGCCGACCGCGCCAAGTTCTGGGGCTGGGCGCTGTTCGTGGTGCTGTGGGTGACCATCGTCTACTTCCCGGTGGCGCACTGGGTGTTCTCGTTCGACGGCTTCATGGGCCCCGACTCCGCGGGCGGCTGGATCGCCAACAAGCTCAAGGCGCTCGACTTCGCCGGTGGTACGGCGGTCCACATCAACGCCGGTGCCGCGGGGCTCGCGCTCGCACTGGTGCTCGGCAAGCGCAAGGGCTGGCCGAAGGACACCGGCCGCCCGCACAACGTGCCGTTCGTGCTGCTCGGCGCCGCGCTGCTGTGGTTCGGCTGGTACGGCTTCAACGCGGGCTCGGCGCTCTCGGCCGGTGACCTCGCCGGTGTCGCGTTCACCAACACCACCGTCGCCACCGCGGCCGCCGTGCTGGGCTGGCTGCTCGTCGAGCAGCTGCGCTTCGGCAAGCCGACCACCCTCGGAGCCGCGTCCGGTGCCGTCGCGGGTCTCGTCGCGATCACTCCGGCGTGTGGTTACGTCACCCCGCTCGGCTCGATCGCGATCGGGGTCATCGCCGGTGCGCTGTGCGCGCTCGCAATCAGCCTCAAGTACAAGCTCGGCTTCGACGACTCGCTCGACGTGGTCGGCGTGCACCTGGTCGGCGGTCTCGTCGGCACGCTGCTGATCGGCTTCTTCGGCACCACCAGCGTCAACTCCCTCGGCGCCGACGGGCTCTTCTACGGCGGTGGTCTCGGTCTGCTGGGCAGGCAGGCGGCGGCGGCCTTCACCGTCCTGGCCTACTCGTTCGTCGTCACGCTCATCCTCGGCTTCATCATCAAGGCGGCGGGCGGCTTCCGCGTCAGCACCGAGGACGAGGTCAACGGCATCGACGAGGCGCAGCACGCGGAAAGCGCGTACGACTTCGGCCAGTCCGTCCTCGGTGGCCACAGCGGTTCGGGTCCGGCAGCGCTCGCGGCGGCGTCGAAGGACGGCGCGGCACTGGAAGGAAGCAAGGCATGAAGCTGATCACCGCCATCGTCAAGCCGTTCACCCTCGACGACATCCGTGCCGCGCTGGAGCAGCTGGGCGCGCTCGGCATGACCGTCAGCGAGGTCCAGGGCTACGGCAGGCAGAAGGGGCACACCGAGGTCTACCGCGGTGCCGAGTACGCCGTGGACTTCGTCGCCAAGCTCCGCGTCGAGGTCGTCACCGACGACGGAGGAGTGGAGAAGGTCATCGAGGCCATCGTCAACGCCGCGCACACCGGCAAGATCGGTGACGGCAAGGTCTGGGTGACGCCGGTCGAGACCGTGGTCCGGGTTCGCACGGGCGAGCGCGGCACGGACGCCCTGTAGGCGCGGATGGTTCTCGGGGGGGAACTCGCGCAGGCGGCGAACCGGCTGCTGGAAGGCAGGCACGGCAGGCTCGGCGCTGCCGCCCTGCGGGCCGCGCTGGTGGACCTGTACGAGTTCTGGCTGAGCAAGGCCGCCGCGGCGGCCGGCGTCGACACCGCTGAACCCGGTGTCGCGCTGGTCGCCGTCGGCGGCCTCGGACGGCGCGAGCTGGTGCCGTTCTCCGACCTCGACCTGGTGCTGGTGCACAACCAGAACCCCCAGGTCGCCGACATCGCCGACGCGCTGTGGTACCCGCTGTGGGACGCGCGCATCGGCCTCGACCACTCCGTCCGCACGCCCGCCGAAGCCGTCCAGGTGGCCTCGGAGGACCTGCGGACCGCGATGGGGCTGCTCGACGCGCGGCACCTCGCGGGCGACGCCGAGCTCACCGCCCGGCTCGCCACCGCGGCCCGCGACCAGTGGCGCCGCACGGCCCGCAAGCGGCTGCCCGAGCTGGCGGAGTCCACCCGCAAGCGCTGGCAGCGCAGCGGGGAGATCGCCCAGTCCGCGGAGCCCGACCTCAAGTACGGCAAGGGCGGGCTGCGTGACCTCGGGGTGCTGGACGCGCTCGCCGCGGCGCAGCTGACCGACCGGCCGGGCGAGGAACTGCGCGCGGCCAAGGAACTGCTCCTCGACGTGCGCACCGAAATGCGCCGGGAACTGCGGCGGGACCGCGACATCCTCGGTGCCCCGGACGCCGAGCTGGTCGCCGCGGAGCTCGGCTTCGGCGACCGGTTCACGTTGGCGCGCAAGCTCGCCGGCGCGGGCCGCACCGTCGGCTACGCCGTCGAGGTCGCGCTCCGGTCCACTGTGGACCCACCGAAGGGCCGGTTCGGCCGCCGCCCCAGCCGCACCCCGCTCGACGAGGGCGTGGTGCTGCACGGCAGCGAGGTGTCGCTGGCCCGCGACGCCGTGCCGGCCAAGGACCCGGGCCTGCTGCTGCGCGTCGCGGCGGCCTCGGCCCGCACCGGAGCCCCGATCGCGCACGGCACCCTGCGCACGCTCGCCGACTCCGCGCCGGAACTGCGCACCCCTTGGCCGCCCGACGCGCGCGACGCCCTCACCGAGCTGCTCGGCGCGGGCGAAGGGCTCATCGACGCGGTCGAGGCGCTCGACCGCACGGGCCTGTGGGCGCGGCTGTTCCCGGAATGGGGCGCGGTGCGCGACCTGCCGCCGCGCGAACCGGTGCACTCGTGGACGGTGGACCGGCACCTGGTGCAGACGTGCGTGGAGGCGGCCAAGCTCACCACGACGGTGTCCCGGCCGGACCTGTTGTTGCTCGGCGCGTTGCTGCACGACATCGGCAAGGGCCGCGACACCGACCACTCCGAGCTGGGCGCGGCGATCACGGTGCAGGTCGCCCGTCGCCTCGGGTTGCCGGAGGCCGACGCGACGACCGTGGCGGCGATGGTGCGCCACCACCTGCTGCTGGTGCACACGGCGACGCGTCGCGACATCGAGGAGCCCGCCACCATCGCCCGCATCGCGAAGACGGTCGACAACGACGTGGTGCTGCTCGAACTGCTCCAGGCGCTCACCCAGGCCGATTCGCTGGCCACCGGACCGGGCGTGTGGACGGACTGGAAGGCGGGCCTGGTCGAGAACCTGGTGCAGCGCTGCCGGCACGTCTTGCAGGGCAAGGGTTTCGCACCACCGGAACCGCTCGACCGGGAGCAGCGCGAGCTGGTGGAGACGGCGGTGCGCAACGGCCGCGGCGAGGTCTCGATCAGCGCGCAGGGCAACGTGGCGACGGTCGTGCTCGCGGTGCCCGAACGCGCGGAGCTGCTCGCCCCGGCGGCCGGGGTGCTCGCGCTGCACTCGCTGGAGGTGCACACGGCGTCGTTGCGCAGTCACGGCAACGGCCGGGCGGGCATCTTCACCGCGTCGCCGAAGTTCGGCTCGCTGCCGGACCCGGGCCTGCTGCGGGAGCAGTTCTCGCGGGCGGTGTCGGGCGGGCTCGCGCTGGAGCAGAAGCTCGCGGCGAAGGAGCGGGACTACTCCACTCCGGTCCGCGTCATGGCGAAGCCCAAGGTGCTGTGGTTCGACGACGAGACCGCCGGCGCCAGCACGGTGGTCCTCGAACTGCGGGCGCACGACCGGATCGGCCTGCTGCACCGGGTCGCGGGCGCGCTGCAGGCGTGTGAGGCCGAGGTGCGCTGGGCGAAGGTCGCGACCCTCGGCGGCGCCGTCGTGGACTCCTTCGCGGTCGCCCCGCGCGGCGGAAGCCTCGACCTGGCGTGGCGGCACCGGGTCGAGCAGGCGGTGCTCGCGGCGGCCTCGTGAGCTCTCCGGGCCCGTCCGCCGATCCGGCGGGCGGGCCCCGGGGTGTCGCGCGGGCGATCGGTGATCGCGATGGCAGGATGACCGCCATGCCGGAGCTCGAGCCGACCGTCCTGCCGTCCACGGTGGCCGCTTCCCACCTCCGTGCGTGCGCCGCCGAGCTCGACGGTGCCCAGGAGGTGGAGCTGGGCGAGCTGGCGAAGGTGATCACCGATCTCGTCACCGGCCAGCGGTTGTTGTCCAGCGCGCTCACCCGGCTCGCGGAACGGGTGGAGGACGGGCAGGCGGGTGTGCTCGCCGCCGCGCCCTCGCCGGAGGTCGGCGCGCTGGCCCAGGTGCTCCAGGCGGCCGCCGGTGCGTTCGGCTATTCGGCCGACGCGCTGGCCGAAAGCGAGCCGTTCGCGCAGATCGCGGCCGAGTTCGCCGGCCCGGACACCCGTTTGTAGCTATAGGGGACGGGGTTCGTTCGCTAAACTGTTCGAATGCGCACCGTGTGGAAAGGCACGATCGGTTTCGGCAGTTCGGCGATCCCGGTGAAGGCCTACAGCGCCACCGAGGACCACAGCACCGGGCTGCACCAGCTGCACTCGGTCGACGGCGGCCGGATCCGGCTCAAGCGGATCTGCGAGGTCGACGGGGCCGAGATCCCGCAGCACGAGGTCGGCCGGGGCTACGAGCTGCCGGGCGGTGACGTGGTCGTGCTGGCGGAGGACGAGCTGGCCGAGCTGCCGCTGCCCACCGCGCACTCGATCGAGATCTGCGGGTTCGTCCCGCCGGGGCAGCTCGATCCGCTGTACTTCCTCAAGAGCTACTACCTCGAACCCGAGGTGCCTGCGACGAAGCCGTACGTGTTGCTGAGCGAGGCGCTGCAGCAGGCCGAGCGCGTCGCGATCGTGCGGGTGGCGTTGCGGCAGCGGGAGACGCTGGGCGCGTTGCGCGTGCGCGGGCAGGTGCTGATGCTGGACACGCTGCACTGGCCGGACGAGGTGCGCACCCCCGATTTCCCGTTCCTGCACGACGACATCGACATCCGCACGGCGCAGGTTCGTGCGGCGGCGAACATCATCGAGAACCTGTCGGGCAATTTCGAACCAGCGCAGTACACGGACAGATATGCCGCCGCGTTGCAGGAGCTGATCGCGGCGAAGGTGGAGGACCGCGAGGTGCTGAGCCCGACGGCCGCGGCCCAGGACGCGGGCGTCGAGCAGCTGCTGGAGGCGTTGCAGGAGACGGCGCAGGAGCGAACGGACGAGGACCAGGCGTCGTCGCCCGCGGTGAAGCGCGCCAAGGCGGCGGCGGAGAAGGCGGCGCAGTCCCGCGCGGGGGCTCGGAAGGCCGCTTCGAAGGCCCGCAACGCCCCGAAGTCGCGGCGCTGAAGATTTTTTGGGAAAGTCGCGTCACGGCTGCGGCCCGGTCGCGTCACACCGCCGCGTACGGAGTTGGTTCGGCAAGCAGCTTGAGTAGAACTACCTAGTGCTACTTGGGTGTCTTCACGCTGCCCGCGGGCCCCCGGAACCGGCAGGCTGAGGCCATCGCGTCGAGGACGTCGAAGGCCCATCTCGCCAGTCACTGGGGGTCCGGCGAGCGGCAGACCCCGACGACTACGACGCGACCATGCGGGTGGCTCGGCGAGGGGGCGAGCCACCCGCATGAGTATTCGAGGGGTTTTTGGGGGTTTTCGGAGCCGCCGCGCTGCCACGCAGCCGCCGCAATCCGTTTCCGCCGCCACCCGCCCCGGGTCGCGGCCGAGCCGCCGCCAGCCTGACCGCCACTCCACCCCGCACCGCCGCCCAGCCGCCGCCATCCGGGGCCCACCAGGCCAGCCGTCATCCCGCCCGGCAACCGCCTCACCAGGCGGCCGCCGAGTCACCCCCAGCCCCGGCCACCCCCAGCGCCACCCGAGCACCCCTCACCCCGCGCCACGCGGCCACCACCCGGTCACCCCGGTCACCGCCGCGCCAACCCTCAACTGTCCGCCAGCTGCATCATCACCTTCGCCGCCAGCCGGAGCAGTTCCTGTTCCGTCTCGGTCAGCGTCTCCGCCATCGCCGCGGCCAGCCAGCGTTCCCGCCGCTCGCTGTAGGACCGCAAAGCCGCCAGCCCGGACTGGGTGATGTCCAGCAGCGACCGCCGCCGGTCGTCCGGGTCCGGGCGGCGCGACACGAGCCCGTCGCGTTCCATCGCGGCCAGCACCCGGGTCAGCGACTGCGGCTGGATCTTCTCCCCGTCCGACACCTCCTTGGGCGTCTGCGTGCCCGCCCGGTGCAGCCGCGAGAGCACGGCCAGCACCAGCGTGCTCTCCCCGCCGCGTTCCGCGCGCATCCGCCAGTTCAGCCTGCCGACCCCCTCCCGCACGACGCGGGCGAGGTCGGCCAGGTCGGGGTCCGCCATGATCCCCAGCTTAGGTGTCGCCCCGGACCAAACGGGCGTAGCGCCCACCGAGCGCCAGCAGCTCCGCGTGCTTGCCCCGCTCCACGATCCGCCCGCCGTCGAGCACCACGATCTGGTCGGCGTGCTCCACAGTGGACAGCCGGTGCGCGATCGCGATCGTGGTGCGCTGTGCCGCCAGCCGGTCCAGCTCCGCCTGGACGGCCCGCTCGGTGCGGTTGTCCAGCGCGCTCGTCGCCTCGTCCAGCACGAGGACCGGCGGGTTGCGCAGCAGGATCCGGGCGATCGCCATCCGCTGTTTCTCCCCACCGGAGAACCGGTATCCGCGCTGCCCGACCACTGTGTCGTAGCCCTCGGGCAGCGCGGCGAGCGTGTCGTGGATGTGCGCCGCGCGGGCGGCCCGCTCGATCTCCTCGTCGGTCGCGTCCGGTTTCGCGAACCGCAGGTTCTCCCGCACGCTCGCGTGGAACAGGTAGGTCTCCTGCGACACCAGCCCGACCGCGCCGGCCAGCGAACGCAGCGTGACGTCGCGGATGTCGACGCCGTCGAGGAGCACCTTGCCCTCGTTCGGCTCGTACAACCGCGCCACCAGGTACGCGAGCGTCGTCTTGCCCGAACCGGTCGCGCCTACGAGCGCGGTCGTCGAACCGGCGGGGATCTCCAGGTCGATGTCCTGCAGCGTCCACGTGTCGCCGTAGCGGAAGGACACCCCACGCAGGCTCACCGCGCCCTCCCGCACGGTCAGCTCGGCCGCCCCGGGCCGGTCCGCGATCTCCATCGGCAGGTCCAGCACCTCGAAGATGCGGCCGAACAGCGCGGTCGCGGTGGAGAGGTTCTGCCCCACGGACTGCATCGCCGTCGCGGGGGCGACCAGCCGGTTCAGCATGCTCGTGAACGCCACCACGGTGCCCAGCGAAGTCGGGCTCGCGCCGTGCGCCAGCGCCATTCCGGCGAGCCAGTAGACGATCGCGGGCACGCACGTCAGGCACATCCGCCGCGACGCCAGCTGCCACCGCCCGGCCAGCGCGGACTGCCGCTCCAGCCGCGAGATCTCCGCGGACTCCCGCGCGAACCGTTCCCGCAGCTCCCGCTCGCTGCCCATCGTCTTCGCGAGCAGCACGCCCGCGACCGACAGCGATTCCTCGACCATCGTGGTCAGCCGCGCGAGCCGGGCCTGCCGGCCGCGGGCGAGCGCGCGGCGCCTGCGCCCCAGCCGCAGTGTGAACACGAGGAACAACGGCACGACGACCAGCCCGAGCAGCGCGAGCTGCCCGTCCATCACCAGCAGCGCGACGGCGATGGCGAGCGTGGTGATGCCGTTCTGCGCGATGCTGCTGGCGGTGTTGTTGACGACGTTGTCCACCCCGCCGATGTCGTTGAACACCCGCGAGAGCACCTCGCCGCTGCGGGTCCTGGTGAAGAAGGCCAGCGACATCCGCTGCAGGTGCCCGTAGACGCCGACACGCAGGTCGTTCATCACCCGCTGGCCGATCGTGTTCGCCACGCCGGTGGTCGTCACGCTCATCGCCCCGCTGCCCAGCGAGCACGCGATCATGGCCGCCGCGAGCAGCGTGAGCAGGACGGTGTCGCGGCGGGGGAGCGCGCTGTCGAGGATCGCGCGCAGGAAGAACGGGGAGGCCACGCCGAGCCCGGCCTGCACGACGATCAGCCCCAGCAGACCCGCCATCGCCCACCGGTAGGGCCGGAACAGGGCGACGATCCGGCGGAGCGGGACGTGCCGTTCCTCGTCTTCGACCAGAGAAGTCATACGCGAAAGCGTAGTAATCTGCGCAAGGCTTTTTCGTCGTCCCAAGGGTTGGCTTCGCAGATCGGTACGCACCTGCTGGGTACCGGTTTCGGCTGGTTTCGCGGTACCCGCAGCTCGGCCGCGGCGGGCGGCTACCCTGGTCGACGGAGCAACCACGACCAGCTGGAGCGTGCACACCCGTGTTCGACACCCTCTCCGACCGGCTCACCGCCGCCCTGCAGACACTGCGGGGCAAGGGGAAGCTGACCGACGCCGACATCGACGCCACCGCGCGCGAGATCCGTATCGCGCTGCTGGAGGCCGACGTCGCGCTGCCCGTCGTGCGGGAGTTCATCGCGCAGGTGAAGCAGCGCGCCAAGGGCGCCGAGGTCTCGGGCGCGCTCAACCCGGCGCAGCAGGTCGTCAAGATCGTCAACGAGGAGCTCGTCGCGATCCTCGGCGGCGAGACGCGGCGGCTCAGCCTGGCCAAGAACCCGCCGACGGTGATCATGCTCGCCGGTCTGCAGGGTTCCGGTAAGACGACGCTCGCGGGCAAGCTCTCGCTGTGGCTGAAGAAGCAGGGCCACGCGCCGCTGCTCGTGGCCTGTGACCTGCAGCGCCCGAACGCCGTCACCCAGCTCCAGGTGGTCGGCGAGCGGGCTGGCGTGCCCACCTTCGCACCGGAGCCGGGCAACGGCGTCGGCGACCCGGTGGACGTGGCGCGCCGCGGTGTCGCCGAGGCCAAGCGCGCGCAGCACGACGTCGTCATCGTCGACACCGCCGGCCGGCTGGGCGTCGACGAGGAGCTGATGAAGCAGGCCGCGGACATCCGCGACGCGGTCCAGCCGGACGAGACGCTGTTCGTCGTCGACGCGATGATCGGTCAGGACGCGGTCAACACGGCCGAGGCGTTCCGCGACGGCGTCGGGTTCAGCGGCGTGGTGCTCACCAAGCTCGACGGTGACGCCCGCGGTGGTGCCGCCCTGTCGGTGCGGCAGGTCACCGGGCAGCCGATCCTGTTCGCCTCCAACGGCGAGAAGCTCGAAGACTTCGACACCTTCCACCCGGACCGGATGGCCAGCCGGATTCTGGGCATGGGTGACGTGCTCACCCTGATCGAGCAGGCCGAGCAGGCGTTCGACCAGGAGCAGGCGGAGAAGGCCGCGGCGAAGCTCGGCACCGGCCAGCTGACGCTGGAGGACTTCCTCGAGCAGATGCTCGCGGTGCGCAAGATGGGCCCGATCGGCAACCTGCTCGGCATGCTGCCCGGCGCGGGCCAGATGAAGGACCAGCTGGCGCAGGTCGACGACAAGCAGCTGGACCGGGTGCAGGCGATCATCCGCGGCATGACCCCGGCGGAGCGCGCCGACCCGAAGATCATCAACGGTTCGCGGCGGCAGCGCATCGCCGTCGGTTCGGGGGTGACCGTGCGCGAGGTCAACGACCTCGTGAACCGGTTCTTCGAGGCCCGCAAGATGATGCAGCAGATGGCGGGCCGGTTCGGCTTCGGCGGCGGCAGCGCCACCAAGCGCAAGAACAAGAAGGGGAAGAAGGGCAAGGGCAAGGGCCCGACGCAGCCCAAGGTGCGCGGCGGCTTCCCCGGTGGCATGCCGATGCTGCCGCCCGGTGGCGGCGGCGGGATGCCCGACCTGTCCCAGCTGGGCGGCAGCATGAACGACGTACCCGGTTTCGACCCGTCGAAGTTCAAGCTGCCCAAGAACAAGTGATGCACCTGCGTGGTGTCGTCCTGCCCGACGGGCAGGAGCGGGACGTCTGGGTGCGCGACGGGCGCCTGCGGTTCTCCCCGGTGGAGGACGCGCCGACGCTCGTCACCGAGGGTTTCCTCGTGCCGGGCCTGGTCGACGCCCACTGCCACCCCGGCATCGGCGTGTCCGGACCGGCCACAGTGGACGAAGCGATCTCGCAGGCGCTCGTCGACCGCGACGCGGGCACGTTGCTGATCCGCGACTGTGGGCAGCCGATCGACGCCCGCCCGTTGCAGGCGCGCGAGGACCTGCCGCGGATCATCCGCGCGGGGCGGCACCTGGCGTTGCCGAAGCGGTACGTACCGGGTTTGGGGCTGGAGCTGGACTCGCCGGACGACCTGCCCGCGGCGGTGGCCGAGCAGGCCGCCGACGGTGACGGCTGGGTGAAGCTGGTGGGGGACTGGATCGACCGCTCGGTCGGTGACCTGGCGCCCCTGTGGCCGGACGACGTGCTGGCGGAGGCGGTCAAGGTCGCGCACGAAGCCGGAGCCCGCGTGACGGCGCACGTCTTCGGCGAGGACGCCCTGCCGGGGTTGATCAACGCCGGGATCGACTGCCTGGAGCACGGCACCGGCCTGTCCCCGGACCAGCTGGCCGAGCTGGCCCGCCGAGGCACGGCGCTGGTGCCGACGTTGATCAACATCGAGAACTTCCCGGGCATCGCGGAGAAGGCGGGCAAGTACCCGGCGTACGCGGCGCACATGCGAGCGCTGCACGCGGGCGTGGGCGACATGGTCGCCGAGGCGATGTCGGCGGGCGTTCCCGTCTACGCGGGCAGCGACGCGGGAGGCATGGTGGCGCACGGCCGCGTGGTCGACGAGATCGAGGCCCTGTGGCGAGCGGGCATGTCCCGCACGGACGCCCTGGCGGCCGCGTCCTGGGCGGCACGGGAGTGGCTGGGCCACGACTCCCTGACGGACGGCGCCCCCGCCGACGTGCTCGTCTACGACCGCGATCCGCGCGAGGACCTGTCCGTCCTCCGCCACCCGCGGCACATCCTGCTCCGGGGCAAGCTCATCCGTTGAGCCTTCCGGGCGGGCCCACGGCCGTTCTCACGCGTTGGCGGTGCCGCCCCTGCGGCGCACCCTCGCTGCCACCTGTCGCCGCACTTGTCGCAGCCCGCCACTGTCTCCGCGCTCCCATCCGCCACGACTTCGCAGTCTTGCGACTGCCGTGCCCGCTGTTGCGTCCACTGCCGCCCGCCTCCACTACTGCGCGACCGCCCAGTCCGCCCCTCGCACGCAGTCCCCGTCCGCCGCCCTGCTGCGACCCGCGCAGCCCGCCGCCCCGCAACCGCCCCTCACGCCCCGGGTTCGATCGATCGCACCGCGCCACTTAGCCTGGAGCCGTGGAAGGGGGCGCGCGGGTGGACCAGCAGAACCGCACCCGCGGTGCCCACTGGGGCTTCCTCGCCTTCTTCGTCGGCCTCGGTCTGTACCACCTGGCCACCCTCGCGATCACCGCCGCGCGCTCCGGCCGCCCCAGCGCCGACCCCCTGGAGCTGCTGGACGTCGGCCCCCTCCTGCTGCTGGCCTTCCTCCCGACCGTCCTGCTCGGCCTGCCCCCGGTGCTCGGCGCCCGCCGCTACGGCGAACGGTTCGGGGTGCTGCCCACCGCTCGCGACGTCAAGGTCGGGCTCGCCTGCGGTGCCGTCGCACTGGTCGCCGGTTACCTGCTCAACCTGCTGCTCCTCGCGTTGTACGGCACGGACCGCGTCTCCGACGGCCCACTGGCGGACCTCGCCGACAACGACGACGACACCACGCTCTGGCTCGCGCTGGCCGCGCTCGTCGTGGTGGTCGCGACTCCGCTGGCGGAGGAGCTGCTGGTCCGCGGCGCGTTGTGGAACGCGCTCGAACACCACGGCGTGCCGCGCTGGGTCGTCCTGGTCCTGACGGCCGTGGTGTTCGCGTACCTGCACGGCGAGCCGACGCGCACGGTCGCGCTCGTCGCGCAGGGCGTGGCGATCGGCTGGGCCCGGCGGCGCACCGGCCGGGTGGGCGCGGCGTTCGTCGCGCACGCGGTGAACAACCTGGCTCCCGCGTTGCTGCTGTTCACCGATTCCTGAACGGCGGCGCGATGGGGACTAGGCTCGGTAGGTGGTTCGGTCGGATGGGACGGAGGCACGGGGTGACGGCGACGCAACCGGACGAACCACTGGACTCCGTCGACCTGCCCGACTCGCCCCCGGCCCCCGAGCACCGCTGGGGTTTCGGCGCCTTCCTGGTCGTCGAAGCCGTCCTGCTCGCCTCGGCCGCGTTCGTCAGCGTCCTGCTCGGCCCCGGTCCCGCCGGGCAACCCATCCCGCCCCGCACGGTGCTGATCGGCACGATCATCCCCACCGCGCTCGCCGCGCTCGTGGCGGTGCTGTTCACCGTGTGGCGCGGCAACGGCCCGCGCCTGGACCTGCGGCTGGAGTGGCGCTGGGCGGACGTCCGGCTGGGCCTGAAGCTCGGCGTGCTCGGTCTGGTCCTGACCACCGTCAGCGCGTTCGTCTGGACCCAGGCGGTGGGGCAGAACAACGCCACGTCGGCGATCGGGGCGCTGGTCGAGGACCAGCCGATGTCCGTGACCGCCGCGATCATCATGTTCGCCTACCTGTGGATCCTCGGCCCCATCTGCGAGGAGGTCATCTACCGCGGCCTGCTGTGGGGCGCGGTCGAGCGGCTGCAGTGGGGCAAGGAGAAGTGGGGCAGGCTCGCGGCGTTCCTGCTGTCCACGGCGCTGTTCGCGGTCAGCCACCTCGAACCGCTGCGCACGACGCTGCTGCTGGTGATCGCGCTGCCCATCGGACTGGCCCGCCTGCTCACCGGCAGACTGCTGGGCGCGGTCGTCGCGCACCAGATGAACAACTTCCTCCCCGCGGTCGCGCTCCTGCTCACGTCACTGGGCGTCATGACCCTGTAGGACGCGCCCGGAAAGACGTCTGGCACAATTGACCCTTGCCCGCTCCGGCCGGTCCCTCTCAACCGTGCCGTGGCGACCGAAGCTTCGGGTAATCGTGTCCGTTTCCCCACTCGGATCGTGACCCGGCACCAGCGAGCACCGAGAACACCAAGGAGTACCCACACCCGTGGCCGTCAAGATCAAGCTGCAGCGCCTCGGCAAGATCCGTGCGCCGTACTACCGCATCATCGTCGCCGACGCGCGCACCCGCCGGGATGGCAAGGCCATCGAGACGATCGGCAAGTACCACCCGAAGGAGGAGCCGAGCTTCATCGAGGTCGACTCCGACCGTGCCCAGTACTGGCTGGGTGTCGGCGCGCAGCCGACCGAGCCGGTGCAGCGCATCCTCGAGATCACCGGTGACTGGCAGAAGTTCAAGGGCCTGCCGGGCGCCGAGGGCACGCTGAAGGTCCGCGAGCCGAAGCCGTCGAAGCAGGACCTGTTCAACGCCGCGCTCGCGGCCGCCGGCGAGGAGCCCTCCACCGAGGCGACCACGCCGAAGAAGAAGGCCCCGAAGAAGGCCGAGGCCGACGAGGCGGGCAAGGAAGAGGCGTGAGCTTCCTCGCGGACTCCCTCGAACACCTGGTGCGCGGGATCGTCGACAACCCGGACGACGTCCGGGTCGAGCTGATCACCACCCGGCGCGGCCGCACGCTCGAGGTGCACGTCCACCCCGACGACCTGGGCAAGGTCATCGGGCGGGGCGGCCGTACCGCGACGGCGCTGCGCACGGTCATGGGCGGTATCGGTGGCCGGGGCGTCCGCGTGGACGTCGTCGACACCGACCGCTGACCGCGCCCGTGGAGGTCGTGGTCGGGCGGGTCGCGAAGTCGCACGGTATCCGCGGCGAGCTCGCCGTGGACGTGCGCACCGACTCGCCCGAGGAGCGTTTCCGGGAGGGTGCCGTGCTTTCCGCGCGGTACCGCGACGGCCGCACCCGTCAGCTCACCATCGCAGCCGCCCGCCCTCACAGCGGGCGGCTGCTGGTGACCTTCGAGGAGGTCCGGTCCCGTGAGGACGCCGACGCCGTGCGGGGCGTGCTGCTGCTCGCCGACACGGCCGACCTGCCGCCGACGGACGACCCCGACGAGTTCTACGACCACGAGCTCGAAGGGCTCCGCGCGGAGCTGGCGGACGGCACGAAGGTCGGCACGGTGCAGGAGATCGTGCACGCGCCCGGCGGCGAGCTGCTGTCGCTGGACCGGGACGGCCGGACGGTACTGGTGCCCTTCGTCCGGGAGATCGTGCCCGTCGTCGACGTGGCCGGCGGCCGGGTCGTGCTCGACCCGCCCGAGGGCCTGCTCGACGACGAGGAGTGAGTGGGGCGGCCATGCGGATCGACGTCGTCACGATCTTCCCCGAGTACCTGGACCCGCTGCGGGCGGCGCTGCTGGGCCGCGCCATCGAGCGCGGCCTGATCGAGATCGGCGTCCACGACCTGCGTGACTGGACGCACGACGTGCACCGCGCCGTGGACGACGCCCCGTACGGCGGCGGTCCCGGCATGGTCATGAAGCCCCAGGTCTGGGGCGACGCGCTGGACACCGTGTGCGGCGAGGCCACCCGGCTCGTCGTGCCCACGCCCGCGGGCCGTCCGTTCACCCAGGAGATGGCCCGGGCGTACGCGCAGGAGGAGCACCTCGTGTTCGCCTGCGGCCGCTACGAGGGCATCGACCAGCGGGTGATCGACGACGCGGCGCGGCGGATGCCGGTGGACGAGGTGTCCATCGGGGACTACGTGCTGGTGGGTGGCGAGGCCGCCGTGCTGGTGATGGTCGAGGCCACCGTCCGGCTCCTGCCGGGAGTCCTCGGCAATCCGGTGTCCGCCGAGCAGGACTCGTTCTCCGACGGGCTCCTGGAAGGCCCCAGCTACACCCGGCCCGAGGTCTGGCGTGAGCTGGCGGTGCCGGAGGTGCTCCGCTCGGGCAACCACGCGCTCATCGACCGCTGGCGCCGCGACCAGGCGCTGGAACGGACGGCGCGCCGCCGGCCGGAGCTACTGGACCGGCTGCCCGACGGTAGCCTGGACAAGCGCGACCTCGCCGTGCTCGACCGCGTCCGCGGGGAGCAGCGGCAGGCCGGGTGACCCGGCCGCGGCCGCGTCTGCAATACTTGACTCTTGGCACGCCGCCCATCAGTGCGCGCTGCCCTTGAGCCCCCGGGTCGATCGCTGCCGAGCAGGTGCGCGCCCGGAAACACGGAGAACTGACGAAGGACGAGGACGGAATCCCGATGAACACCCTGGACGCCCTGGACGCTCAGTCGCTGCGTTCCGACATTCCGAACTTCCGCCCGGGTGACACGCTGAAGGTGCACGTTCGCGTCATCGAGGGAAACCGCGAGCGCAACCAGATCTTCCAGGGCGTGGTCATCCGCCGGCAGGGCGGTGGCATTCGCGAGACCTTCACCGTGCGCAAGGTTTCGTTCGGTGTCGGCGTGGAGCGCACCTTCCCGGTGCACTCGCCCAACATCGCGAAGATCGAGGTCTTCAAGCGCGGTGACGTGCGGCGCGCCAAGCTGTACTACCTGCGCGAGCTGCGCGGCAAGGCGGCGAAGATCAAGGAGCGTCGCGAAGCCCCCACGGCCTCCTGAACGGGCTGCTAGTAGCCTGGCGACGTGGTTGAGCCTGTGCCCTCGAGTGCTGCCGAGGACGAACCGGAACGTGCCGAAAACGGCAAAAACGCGGAAAGCGGTGCGAATCGCAAACGCCGCAACCGCAAGGCCAAGAAACAGCGCTCCTTCTGGGTCGAACTGCCGATCCTGATCGTGGTCGCGCTGGTTCTCGCCTTCGTTTTCCAGCAGTTCTTCGCCCGGGTCTACACGATCCCGTCGGCCTCGATGGAATCGACGCTGCACGGGTGCACGGGCTGCTACGGCGACAAGGTCCTGGTCGACAAGATCACCTACGACTTCACCGACCCCGGTCCGGGTGACGTCGTGGTGTTCAAGGGCCCGCCGCCGTGGCTGGAGAACGACGCGCCGACCCAGCGGTCGAGCAACGCGGTCGTCCGGTTCTTCCAGGACATCGGTTCGGTGTTCGGCCTCGCGCCGCCCGACGAGCGGGACTTCGTCAAGCGGATCATCGCCACCGGCGGCCAGACCGTGCAGTGCTGCGACGCGCAGAACCGGGTCGTGGTCGACGGCAAGGCGCTGAACGAGCCGTACATCCACTGGGTGGATCCGGACAACCCGCACCAGGACGAGTTCCCCCCGGTGAAGGTGCCGGAGGGCGACGTCTGGGTGATGGGCGACAACCGCAACGACTCGTGCGACTCGCGCTGCCAGGGCGGGGGCGGGCTGAACGGTGTCGTGCCGGTCGCCAACATCATCGGCAAGGCGCGGATCATCGTGCTGCCACCCAACCGCTGGGGTGGGGTGAGCGACACCAATCCGCAGGAGAACGCGCAGTCGGTGGCCTTGGGCATGAGCGCGCCGGACTGGCAGCAGGGCGTGCCGCTCGGTGCCGGTGCGGTCGCGGCGTGGCCCGCGGTCGCGCTCAGCCGGAAGCTCGGGTCCGGCGCGCGCAGGGTGGTCAAGCGAAAGCGGTAGCCAGTGGGTAGCTCTTCGGCGCTCGCGGCCCTGGTCAAGCCCCCACGGGCGGTCGTCCGTGGGGAGACCGCGTGGGGCCTGTTGTCCGCACTGGACCGGCGGGGTCTCGGCCCCGTCGCGGGGGTGGACGAGGCCGGCCGCGGGGCGTGTGCCGGGCCGCTCGTGGTCGCGGCGTGCATGTTGCGGCCGGGGGACGCGGCCCGGTTGGAGGAGCTGACCGACTCCAAGCTGCTCACCGCGCTGGCCCGCGAGCGGGTCTACGAACGGGTGATCAAGCGCGCGCTCGACTACTCCATCGTGGTGATTCCGGCGGCCGAGGTGGATCTGCTCGGCATCCACGTCATGAACATCGAGGGCATGCGGCGGGCGGTCGCGGGCCTGCGGACCTGCCCGGGGTTCGTGTTGACCGACGGGTTCAAGGTGCCGGGCCTGCCGGCGCCGAGCCTGGCGGTCGTCAAGGGGGACAGGGCGGTCGCGTGCGTGGCTGCGGCGTCGGTGCTGGCGAAGGTGACCAGGGATCGCATCATGGCGGACCTGCACGGGGAGCACCCGGTGTACGGGTTCGACGTGCACAAGGGTTACACCACGACCGAACACGGCGCGGCACTCGCCGAATACGGTCCGAGTGCGGTACATCGGTGGTCCTACACCAATGTGGCGATGGCGGCGGCCGCTCACGGCAGGCGGCCACCACACAAGGTGATGCTGACCGCGGCGGCGCTCGGGCAACGTGAGGCGCCGGTGCGTGCCCTGGACGTCGTGGTGGGTCAGAATGAGGGTTCCGCCGCCGGATTGTCGGTTTAGCTCGCGAGGAGGGGCGCGGATTCCATGAGCGCAGAGGATCTCGAGAAGTACGAGACCGAGATGGAGTTGTCGCTGTACCGGGAGTACCGGGACATCGTCAGCCAGTTCTCGTACGTGGTGGAGACCGAGCGGCGGTTCTACCTGGCGAACGCCGTGGATGTCCAGGTCCGCGACGGTGGTGGTGAGGTCTACTTCGAGGTGCGGATGTCCGATGCCTGGGTGTGGGACATGTACCGCCCCGCCAGGTTCGTCAAGAACGTGCGGGTGATCACCTTCAAGGACGTCAACGTGGAGGAGCTGGAGAAACCAGACCTGCGCCTCCCCGAAGACGGCCCGTTCTCGGGCTGAGGTTTTCCGGGCAGACGCCCGCCGAGGTGTGTTGTTGCTCTTCGTCTGCGCTTGACCTCTGTTCAACCCTGGTTTCAGTACCCCCTGTTGATCCATCTCGCCCCGCGATCTGGCTCCTCGCCCCCTTGCACTGCCCCATCCCCGCTTTGGGCTCCTCCGCACGGCTCAGCCGTAGACCCCGCTGGCACTCCGGCAAGCCGTAGGACTCACCCCCTTGCCGCTTCCGCCCGGGTCCCGATCTCCGACCTGTGGTCGTCCCGCTGATTTCTGGTGAGCCCTGCACGACCTGGTCTCCATACGCCAGGCAGGCTGCTGCCCCCGTCGGCAGCCCGACAAGCGCAGTCTCCCCCTCGTCCCTGCCCTGCCCTGCCCTGCCCTGTCTCGGCTGCCCTGTCTCGCCATGCCTTGCCATGCCCCGCCGAGCCCAGCCTCGCCCTGCCCTGTCCCGCCGTGCCAGCCCTGCCCAGGCCAGCCCCGCTCTGTCTCCCCGTGCCTAGCCCTGCCCAGGGCCAGCCCTGCCCTGCCCAGCCCAGTCCGACCCCGCCCCGCCCCGCCCTGCCCGTCCCGCCCGGCCTCGCCCCGCTCGTGCGCTTGCCACCGGTCCAGCTGTTGCCCGCGTTCCCGAGCCCTGCGCCTGATCCCGCCGTGCCCTGCGCTCGTGGGTTCGCCTCGCTCCAGCTCCTGCCCGCACTCCTGCGTTGTGCCCGTCCAGCGTCCGCCCCTGCCCCCGCGTTTGTTCCCCCGCCTGCGCTTGCCCGTGTCCCCGCGCCTCGCTCCCAGCTGGTGCCCGCGTCCTGCGCCCGATCTCGCCCGTGCCCCTGCAAGTCGTGGGCTCGCCTCACTCCAGCTCGTGCCCGCGCCCCCGCACCGGACCCCGCCGTACCTCTGCGCCCCTGCCCTGATCCAGCTCCTACCCGTACCCCTACGCCTACCCCCGCCCAGCGCCCGCTCCTCCTCCCACGCCTACGCCGGCCGCCCAGCCCATCCCATTGCGAACCCGCCCCCACCTCCGAGTTATCCACAGGGGGTGGGTTATCCACAGGCGACCCAATTCGCCCTGGTGCGGGTGCCCCGGGACCTGGCAGCGTCTTTCCCAACGCAAGATCTGATCTCTGGGGGAAGCAGTGATGAGCGCTGTGGCACGACCTACGGAAGCGCCCCACCTGAACCTCGGCCGCAAGGGCGAGGATCTGGCCGCGCAGCACCTGCAAAAGCTCGGTTTCGTGGTGCTGTCCAGGAACTGGCGCTGCCGCGAGGGCGAGCTGGACATCGTCGCGACCGACCGGCGCATGCTCGTGGTGTGCGAGGTCAAGACGAGAGCGGGCCAGAACTTCGGTGATCCCGCGGAGGCGGTCACCGCCGAGAAGATCGCCCGCATCCGCCGCATCACCGGCCAGTGGCTGCGCACCTTCAAGCTCCGCTGGTGCCAGGTGCGGTTCGACGTGGTCGCCGTCCTCGTCGAGCCGGGCGGCGAGCTGCGGCTCGAACACTTCCCCGGGGCTTTCTGATGCCGATCGGACACACCTGGTCGGTCGCCGTGCTCGGCATCGACGGGCGGGTCATCGAGATCGAGGCCGATCTCGGCGGCGGCCTGCCCTGCACGAAGCTCGTCGGCCTGCCTGACGCCGGGCTGCGCGAGGCCAAGGACAGGGTGCGCTCCGCCGTCCGGAACTCCGGGCAGCAGTGGCCAGGGGAGAAGCTCACCCTCGGCCTCTCCCCGGCGAACCTGCCCAAGCTCGGCTCCGGCTACGACCTGGCCATCGCGACAGCGGTCCTCGCCGCCGCGGGCAAGGTCCCCGCGACCCGCCTGCCCGGAACAGTCCTGTTGGGAGAGCTGTCGCTGGACGGCCGGGTGCGCGAGATCCGAGGCGTCCTCCCCGGCTTGCTCGCGGCGCGGAGAGCGGGTGTCAAACGCGCCGTGGTGCCGGTGCACTCGCTCCACGAAGCCGCGCTGGTCGACGGCATCGACGTCCTGGGCGCCGCGCGGCTGGCCGAAGTCATCGCATGGTTGCACGGCGAAGGCGAGCTCGTCCCCCCGAGCCCGCCCGGAGACCCCGAACCACCGAAGGCGCCGGATCTGGCCGATGTCGTGGGCCAGCCCGAGGCGCGCTGGGCGCTGGAGGTCGCCGCGGCAGGGGGTCATCACCTCCTGTTCATGGGGCCGCCCGGGGTCGGGAAGACGATGTTGGCGAAGCGCCTTCCCGGGCTTCTGCCGTTGCTCTCCGTGGATGAAGCACTGGAGGTGACAGCTGTTCATTCCGTACACGGCTCCCTGTCTCGCACGTCGCCACTGGTGAAGGTGCCGCCGTTCGTCGCTCCGCACCACTCCGTGTCGGTCGCGGCCTTGGTAGGCGGCGGTAGCGGGCTGGCAGTGCCCGGCCTGATCAGCCAGGCGCACCGTGGAGTCCTCCTCCTCGACGAGGCTGCCGAGTTCACCAGTCCAGCGCTGGAGTCCCTCCGCACCGCCCTCGAAGACGGCGAAGTGCGAATCGCTCGTTCGAGGGGCTCGGTCTGCTACCCGGCGCGGTTCCAGCTCGTGCTGGCCACCAACCCGTGCCCTTGCGCGCCGCCCCGCGAGACGGACTGCACCTGCACCCCCTCCGCCCGCCGCCGTTACCTCAACCGCTTGTCGGGTCCGTTGCTCGACCGAGTCGACCTGCGGGTTCACCTGCACCCCATCACGGCGATGACGACGCACACCGATGAACCGGAACCCACAGCCGTTGTTCGCGAACGAGTCCTTGGCGCCCGCGCCCGCGCTGCCGAACGTTGGTCCGCGCACGGCTGGCGCACCAACGCGGAGGTGCCCGGTCCGGTGCTGCGCCGGGAGTTCGCCCTTCCACGACGAGCCACCGCACTGCTCGACCGCAGCCTGGACAGAGGCTTCCTCACCGCCCGGGGCGCCGACCGTTGTCTGCGAATCTCGTGGACTCTGGCCGATCTCGCCAAAGCCCCCGAGCCCGACGCAGACCACGTAGCAGCCGCCCTCGAATTCCGCGATCGGAGATCCGCATGAAGACAACCATCAACATTCGCCGCCGCTTCGCCGCTCTGTTGTCGCCACCCCAGGTGACTGGGGCGCTGCACTCCACGGCGGCTACCGCAAGCCGATCCCACACGGGTTCGGTCCCACCAATCGCTGCCCAGCCTGGCCTCTCTGCCCCAGCTCATTTCGCTGACGACAAATCGCCTCCACCCGAGCCGTTCTTTCCCCGATGGCAGGGAGGCAAGGCCCATGTCGTTGGATGAAGAGCGCCGTGCCAGGGCCTACCTACTCCGGGTCGCCGAGCCGCCCGCGGCAGCTCTTGTCGCGTTCGTCTCCGAACGTGGACCGATCGCGGCGGCAGCAGCGGTGCGAAGCGGCAACTGCCCCCAACGCGTGATCGACGAGACGGTCGCCCGTCGTGATCAGGAGCGGGCCGAAGCCGACCTGGAGGCCGGCAACGGCATGGGTGCGCGCCTGATCATCCCCGAGGACGACGAGTGGCCGGCCTGGCCGTTGCTCTGCCTCGAAGTGGCCCAGCAACGCGGCATCCAAAGCGGCACGGCACCACTCGCGTTGTGGGCTCGTGGGGACGCGCGGTTGGACGAGGCTGCTGACGGAGCAGTGGCGATCGTCGGTGCTCGCGCGGCCAGCGTTTACGGCGAACAGGTGGCGGGGGAGTTCGCCTACGGCCTGGCTGAGCGGGACCTGACCATCGTCTCCGGCGCGGCTTACGGCATTGACGGAGCCGCTCACCGGGGTGCCCTCGCCGCCAAGGGAGTCACCGTCGCATTGCTCGGGTGTTCGCTGGAGGCCGGTTATCCAGCCGGGCATGTCGGACTGCTGAACGCCATCGCCGAACGCGGTGGACTCGTGCTGAGCGAATACCCACCGGGCACTCCGCCCGCACGGCACCGGTTCCTGGTGCGCAACAGGCTGATCGCCGCGCTGAGCGAAGGCACGGTCGTCGTCGAAGCCGGACGGCGCAGCGGCGCACGCAACACCGCCACCACGGCGGGTGCGCTCGGCAAGATCGTGATGGCCGTTCCCGGTCCCATCGGTTCGGCCACCTCCGCCGGCTGCCACGAGCTGATCCGCAACTCCGCCGCGACGCTCGTGGCTTCTGTCGACGATGTCGTCGAGATCGTCGGGAAACTCGGCACGGACCCCCCGGAACGGCTGCAGACGAGGCGACCGACCGACGGTCTCGACGGCGACGCCCTTCGAATCCACGAAGCTCTCGAACGTCGGCAAGGCAAGTCTCCGGAACAGATCGCGGCCGAGTCGGGGGTGTCACTGCCGCGCGTCCGTGCGGTGCTGCCGGTGCTGGAGATGGAGGGTCTCGCTGAGCGTGACGAAACCGGGTGGCATCAACCTCGAAAGCTGCGGGCCACGAAGGAGAGCGCGTGAAGCAATCCGAGCCGAAGAGAGGTGGTGACGCGATACGCAGGTAACGCGGTGTGGCGATGCTTGACCATCGCGCCGGATTAACCGAGCGTGAGTACCTATGGCGGAGCCTGCTCAGGAGTGCACAAGAGACGAACGCGTGTACGCAGCGCGCACACCTGATCTCCTCCAGTTGCGGCCGCGGAACCGGTTCGGCCGGCCGGGAAAGCGTGGCTGTCCGTGAGCAAAGGAGACCGGGCAGACGATCGTGTCGACCTCCATGCGATCCGTGCGGCCCTCCCGGAAAAGGCGCGTGACCTGATCGCGCGCTACGAGCGGCATCTGAGTCTCGAACGCGGCCTGTCCGAGCACACCGTCCGTGCTTACGTGGGGGACGTGGTCTCGCTGCTGGGTTTCCTGCACCAGGACCACGGGGCGGACGACGACCGGTCGGCGCTGGCGGGGCTCGACGTCGCGGTGCTCCGGGCGTGGCTGGCCCACCAGCACGGGAGTGGCGCCAGCCGCACCACGCTCGCCCGCCGGTCGGCCGCCGCACGGACGTTCACCGCCTGGGCCCGGCGGCAGGGCGCGCTGGAGGTGGATCCGGGAGCTCGCTTGGTTTCCCCGCGGACACATCGGACGCTCCCTGCGGTGCTGCGACCGGACGAAGCCGGCGAGGTGCTGCGGGCGTCGAGCACCGGGGCGGCTGAGTTGGATCCGCAGGGTATGCGTGACCACGCGGTCCTCGAACTCCTGTATGCGACGGGTGTTCGGGTTTCGGAGCTTTGTGGACTCGACGTCGACGACGTCGACTTCGGGAGCCGCGTTGTGCGGGTCCTGGGCAAGGGAGGCAAGGAACGCGTGGTGCCGTTCGGCGTGCCGGCCGAACGCGCCCTGAGGTCCTGGTTGGAGATCGGCCGGCCGGCAATGGTCGCCTCGGCGGCCAAGGCTGACGCCGCGGCCCTGTTCCTGGGCGTCCGTGGTGGCCGGATGGACCCGCGCGCGGTCCGGCGCCTGGTTCACGAGGCCGTCGAGTCGGTGCCCGGCGCGGCGGACATGGGGCCGCACGGGCTGCGGCACACCGCGGCGACCCACCTGCTGGAGGGAGGCGCTGATCTCCGCAGCGTTCAGGAACTGCTCGGTCACGCTACGCTTGCCACGACGCAGCTCTACACTCACGTGACAGTCGAGCGGTTGAAGGCGATCCATGACCGAGCCCACCCTCGCGCCCGATGACCTCGGCGCGTGATGGGGGAGGACCGGTGGGGCCGTCGTCGCTCCACCCGACCAGACCTGAGCCCGGAGACCGAACTGAGCCCGTTGCCGAGAGCGGCCGTCCGATGACAGCCGACCTGCGCCTCACCGACGCAGACCGTTCGGAAACCAGCCCGAACGGCGACCTCGGCGTACCCACGGACGGCAGTGCGCCTCCTCGTCGCGGCAACCCCTGCGAGGACGCCCCCCAGGACGGCGAACCGGCAGGCAGCCCCCTGTCGACGGCCGGCTCCGCTGACGCTCGCCGTGCGCCCCACCCCACGGACAACGAGCACGACATCAGCGTTGCGGGTCCCCCACATGCCCTGAACGCCACTGAGACCGTCTTACCGGACGGCTCGGGTTCCGGCAGCGGCACCGCGATCGAGGATTCCGCCGGTGGCGCGACCGTCGCGGGGTCAGTGGACGGACGCGCCCCTGCGGACTCTGCGAGCGGGGGGCGTGACGCCGCCGCCGACAGCCTGGCTCGGGCTGCCGACGCGCGTGATGGTGCGGCTCCGGCCGGTACGGCGCTGGCGCCCGGCGGCGCTGGCGGCCAGCCGAGTCGGACCGGGGGCGGTGGCGACGGATCGACGAACGAGGTCGACGCGGCGATCAACGCCTTGTGGCGCGAGTTCCGGGAGCGGCCGAACCAGCGGCTCCGGGAGCGTCTGGTGCTGCACTACGCACCGCTGGTCAAGTACGTCGCCGGGCGGGTGGGCACCGGGTTGCCAACGCACGTCGACGTCGGGGACCTCGTCCAGTCCGGCATCTTCGGGCTGATCGACGCCATCGAGAAGTTCGACCCCGACCGGGGCTGGCGCTTCGAGACCTACGCGATGCAGCGCATCCGCGGAGCGATCCTGGATGACCTCCGTTCTCAGGACTGGGTGCCGCGCGTGGTGCGCAGCCGGTTGCGGGAAGCCGAGCGCGCCCTCGAACGGCTCGGGGCACGCCTCCACCGCACGCCGAGCGACACCGAGCTGGCCGAGGAGCTCGGCATCGGGCTCGACGAGTTGCGCGACCTCTACGGCCAGCTACGGCTCACGAGCGTCGTGGCGCTCGAGGACCTCATCGCGGCGGGCAAGGACAGCGGGTCACTCGTCGACACCCTGCAGGACGAAGACGCGGTGGACCCCGTCGCTGTCCTCGTCGACCGCGACAACCGGCGGCAGCTGGCCGAGGCCATCGCGCAACTCACCGAACGCGACCGGATCGTGGTCAGCCTCTACTACTTCGAGAGCCTGACCCTCGCCGAGATCGGCAAGGTCCTCGGCGTCACCGAGTCGCGGGTGAGCCAGCTCCACACCCGGGCGGTCCTCCGGCTGCGGGCCCGCCTGACCGAGCAAGCCAGCGTCTGACCTCGCGAGTAGCTGCGGCCGCACGAGCGGGACACGAGCGGGACAGTCGCCCGCGGCGGGGGCGCGGGCTCTCGGTCGGGACGGGTTTCGCTGAGGACTTCCGCGTTCGGTGCTCGACCGACGAGAGGGTGGGAGCATCATCCGTGCTGCCGTGCTGCCGTGCTGCCGTGCTGCCGTGCTGCCGTGCTGCCGTGCTGCCGTGCTGCCGTGCTGCCGTGCTGCCGTGCTGCCGTGCTGCCGTGCTGCCGTGCTGCCGTGCTGCCGTGCTGCCGTGCTGCCGTGCTGCCGTGCTGCCGTGCTGCCGTGCTGCCGTGCTGCCGTGCTGCCGTGCTGCCGTGCTGCCGTGCTGCCGTGCTGCCTGACCGGCGAGGCAGTGGCGGCAGCAGCAGCCCTGATGCCGCGGGGGCGGCAGGCGGCGGGCTGCGCTGACGCGGGTCGGCAGGAGCCGCGGGGAATAGGTCGGTGACCGGCGCCAGTCACCGAGCTGTGGTCCGCGTCCTGACAGCCCTTAAGGCGGCTCCCACGGCTTCAGCCGGATCACGGACTCCGTTCGGATCAAGGCCAGTGGGTTCAGGTACTCCTCTCCTCGCCGGACACCCCAGTGCAGGCAGGCCGCGACCGGGCATCCCGGATGCCCGGGGTTGACCAAGCCGATCTGCTGCCCGCCGTAGACCTGGGCACCTGCGGGCACCGTCGGGGTCACCGGCTCGTACGTCGTGCGTAGGCCGCCGTCGTGGTCGATCGATACCACGCCTTGGCCTGCGACCTGGCCCGCGAACACCACGACACCGGGGGCCGCTGCCAGGACGGGCTGACCGGGTGCCGCCGCCAGGTCGACGCCTCGGTGGCCCGGGCCGTACTCCGTCGCCGGCGCTTCGAAGGCCCGCGTCACCTCCGGCGGCGGCGACAGTGGCCATGAGAACCGGGGCTCCTGCAACACCGCAGACCGGGGGACCACCGCGCCCGAGCTCCACGCGACCGGCGTTATCAGCGCCCCTGCCACGAGCAGGAGCGCTGATGTCACGGGGAAGAACCTGGGCACGTCTCCCACGATGGCCGTCCAGCACTCACCACGGGAAACAGAATGCGATTCTGTGGACAACCGAGGGTGATGTGGACAGCTCGGACCCCTCAGGCTCCCCGGGTGATGCTGCCGAGCGCTGGGCGTACACTATTCGCGCGGCCTGTCCTGCACAGGTCGACTTCGCGTGCACGTGCATGTCCCGACCTCTCAGCTCGATCGAGACGGGACGCGCGGTGTCCGGGCGGTCCTCGTGGCGACACGGGGTGCGGACACCGGCACGGCACCAGGGCTGCCGGTCACCCGGCCTGCAGCGGCAAACCGAAACGCGCGCCGGTGAAAACCCGGCACGCCAGACAGAAGAGGTGCGAATCCGGCCATGGCCGTCGTCACCATGAAGCAGCTGCTCGACTCCGGTGTGCACTTCGGGCACCAGACGCGGCGCTGGAACCCGAAGATGAAGCGCTACATCCTCACCGAGCGCAACGGCATCTACATCATCGACCTGCAGCAGACGCTGACGTACATCGACCGTGCGTTCGAGTTCATCAAGGAAACGGTCGCGCACGGCGGCACCATCATGTTCGTCGGCACGAAGAAGCAGGCGCAGGAAGCGATCGCCAGCGAGGCGCAGCGCGTGGGCATGCCCTACGTGAACCAGCGCTGGCTGGGCGGCATGCTCACCAACTTCCAGACCGTGCACAAGCGGCTGCAGCGCCTCAAGGAGCTCGAGGCGCAGGAGCAGACCGGTGGCTTCCAGGGTCTGACCAAGCGCGAAATCCTCACGCTCACCCGCGAGAAGGACAAGCTCGAGAAGACCCTCGGCGGTATCCGCGACATGGCGAAGGTTCCCTCCGCCGTGTGGATCGTGGACACCAAGAAGGAGCACATCGCCGTCGGCGAGGCGCGCAAGCTCAACATCCCCGTCGTGGCGGTGCTGGACACCAACTGCGACCCCGACGAGGTCGACTACCCGATCCCGGGCAACGACGACGCGATCCGTTCCGCGGCGCTGCTGACCAAGGTCGTCGCCGAGGCGGCCGCGGCCGGTCTGCTCGCCCGGTCGGGCCGCAACGGTTCCGCGCCCGAGGGCCAGGACAAGCCGGAGCCCGGTGTGGCCTCCGACGAGCCGCTGGCCGAGTGGGAGAAGGAGCTCCTGGCCGGCAATGAGGGCGGCGAGCAGCAGCAGCCCGCCGAGCAGACCACCTCTTCCTGACCAGCTTCCCCGCGCGGCCGCTCGCCGGCGGCCGCGCGGGACCCGAGAACTCCGAAGGAAACACGATGGCGAACTACACCGCGGCGGACGTGAAGCGTCTCCGCGAGCTCACCGGCTCCGGCATGATGGACTGCAAGAAGGCGCTGGAGGAGAACGACGGCGACTTCGACAAGGCCGTCGAGTACCTGCGCATCAAGGGTGCGAAGGACGTCGGCAAGCGCGCCGAGCGCGCCACCGCCGAGGGTCTGGTCGCCGGTGACGGCGGCGTGCTGATCGAGCTCAACTCCGAGACCGACTTCGTCGCGAAGAACGAGCAGTTCCAGCAGCTGGCCGAGAAGATCGTCGCCGCGGCCAAGGCCGCGCGCACCGACGACGTCGAGAAGCTGGGCGCGGCCCAGCTCGAGGGCGGCCAGACCGTCAACGACGCCGTCCAGGAGCTGGCCGCCAAGATCGGCGAGAAGCTCGTCCTGCGCCGGGTCGTCTCGTTCGACGGCACGGTCGAGACCTACCTGCACCGCCGTGGCGCCGGCCTTCCGCCGGCCGTCGGCGTGCTGGTCGAGTACACCGGTGACGGGGCCGAGGCGGCCCGCGGTGCGGCGCTGCAGATCGCGGCCCTCAAGCCGAAGTACCTGACCCGCGAGGAGGTGCCCGCCGACATCGTCGACAACGAGCGCCGCATCGCCGAGGAGACCGCGCGGGCCGAGGGCAAGCCGGAGCAGGCGCTGCCGAAGATCATCGAAGGCAAGGTCAACGCCTTCTACAAGGACACCGTGCTGCTGGAGCAGCCGTCGGTGACCGACAACAAGAAGACCGTGAAGCAGCTGCTCGACGCGGCGGGCGTGACCGTCACCCGGTTCGCGCGCTTCGAGGTGGGCCAGCAGTAAGGCCCCCAGGCTGACGCGTATCGTGCCCCGTCTCCCGGTGAACTCGGGGACGGGGCACGATGCCGAACGAGCACTTGAGCGAAGCGGTACCCACGGAGGTGAGGGCGGGCATGACGGAGCAACGAGCCGATGACGGCTACCGACGGGTACTGCTGAAACTGGGCGGCGAGATGCTCGGCGGCGGATCGCTGGGCGTCGACCCCGACGTGGTGCACTCGGTCGCGCTGCAGATCGCGGAGGTCGTGCGCACCGGCGTGCAGATGGCCGTCGTCATCGGGGGTGGCAACTACTTCCGCGGCGCGGAGCTGTCGCAGCGCGGCATGGACCGCGACCGCGCCGACTACATGGCCATGCTGGGCACGGTGATGAACTGCCTCGCGCTGCAGGACTTCCTGGAGAAGGAAGGCGTGCCGACGCGCGTGCAGAGCGCCATCACCATGGGCCAGGTCGCCGAGCCCTACATCCCGCGGCGCGCCGAGCGGCACCTGGAGAAGGGCCGTGTGGTCATCTTCGCCGCCGGCGTCGGGATGCCGTACTTCTCCACCGACACGGCGGCCGCGCAGCGGGCGCTGGAGATCGGCTGCGAGGCGGTCCTGATGGCCAAGGCGGTCGACGGCGTGTTCACCGCCGACCCGAAAACCGACCCCGGCGCGAAGATGTTCGAGGAGATCACGCACCGCGAGGTGCTCGAACGCGGGCTGAAGGTCGCCGACGCGACGGCCTTCAGCCTCTGCATGGACAACAACATGCCGATCATCGTGTTCAACCTCCTCACGGAGGGGAACATCGCGCGCGCGGTCCGTGGTGAGAGGATCGGGACGTTGGTCAGCACCCCGCCGCGGGACTGACCGCCCAGTACTGGTGGGATCACCGGAGACAACAGAGAAAAACGGGAGTAGCCGTGATCGACGAGACCCTCCTCGACGCCGAGGAGAAGATGGAAAAAGCGGTGTCCCACGCCAAGGAGGATCTGTCGTCGGTGCGGACCGGCCGGGCCACTCCGTCGATGTTCTCCCGCGTGGTGGTCGAGGCCTACGGCGCGACGATGCCGCTCAACCAGGTGGCGAGCGTGAACATCCCCGAGGCGCGGATGGCCATCGTCAAGCCGTACGACCAGAGCCAGCTGAACGCCATCGAGAAGGCGATCCGCGAATCCGACCTGGGCGTGAATCCCAGCAACGACGGGCAGATCATCCGCATCGTCATCCCGCAGCTGACCGAGGAGCGGCGCCGCGAGATGGTGAAGACGGCCAAGAGCAAGGGCGAGGACGCCAAGGTCCACATCCGCGGTGTGCGCCGCAAGGCCAAGGAAGAGCTCGACCGCATCGCCAAGGACGGCGAGGCCGGTGAGGACGAGGTCGCCCGCGCGGAGAAGGAACTGCAGAACCTGACGGACAGCTACGTCTCCCAGGTCGACGAACTCGTCAAGAACAAGGAAACCGAGCTACTCGAGGTCTGATGGCCCAGGTGAGCGAAGAACGCGAGAAGGCCCCGATGTCTTCTCCCGAGCCGGAGGAACCCGCCCCGGCCAAGAAACCGTCGCGGGCCGGCCGGAACCTGCCGGCGGCCATCGCGGTCGGCGTGGTGCTGGGGGCGGCGATCCTCGTCTCGCTGCTCACCGTGCGGTACCTGTTCATCGGGATCATCGCGGTCGCCATCGCGGTGGGGACGATCGAGTTCGCGCAGGCCGTGCGCCGCGCGGCGGGTATCCGGCTCGCGCTGGTCCCGCTGCTGGTGGGTGGCCAGGCGATGGTCTGGCTGGCCTGGCCGTTCGGGCTCAAGGGCGCGATGATCGCGTTCGCGCTCACCGTGCTGGCCTGCTTGCTGTGGCGGTTGCCTGGCGGCGCTGATGGCTACCTGCGCGACATTTCGACGTCGGTGTTCGCCGCCGCGTGGCTGCCGTTGTTCGCGTCCTTCGCCGCGATGCTCGTGCCGCCCACGGATGGGGTCGGCCGGGTACTGACGTTCATGATCGGCGTCGTCGCGTCCGACACCGGGGGCTACGCCGCGGGCGTGCTCAAGGGCAAGCACCCGATGGCGCCGTCGATCAGCCCGAAGAAGACCTGGGAAGGTTTCACCGGTTCGCTGGTCGCGGGCGTCGTCGGTGGCGCGCTGTCGGTGCACTTCCTGCTCGACGGGCACGTGTGGCAGGGCGTGCTGTTCGGCGCCGCGATCGTGCTCACCGCCACGCTCGGGGACCTGGTCGAGTCGCTCATCAAGCGGGACCTGGGCATCAAGGACATGGGCACCATGCTGCCCGGGCACGGCGGGCTGATGGACCGGCTGGACTCACTGCTGCCGTCGGCCGTCGTGTCCTGGGTGCTGCTGTCGGCGTTCGTCGGCTGACGGCTCAGTCGTCGTAGGGGTCGTCCACCTCGGCGACTCCGGTGTTGTCCACCAGCATGAGGCTGCGGTCGATCACCGAGAACACGGCGCCGCACGGGTCGGCAAGGATCGCGACGCGGCCCCACGGCGTGTCGTACGGCTCCACGACGATGCGGCCGCCCAGCATCAGGGCGTGCCCGGCGGTGGCGTCGGTGCCCCGCGCGGGGTCCACCTCGAAGTAGACCATCCAGTGCGGCAACGTTTCCGGCGGGTACTCCGGGCCCATCACGTACCGGTAGAGCACCGGCTGCTGGTCCAGGAGCCATTCGGTGTAGTCGATGCCGCGGTGGTCGCCGATCTGTCTTGCCGTGTAGTTGAAGAGGCGGCAGAAGAAGCCATCGGCCGCTTCGCCGTGGTGGGTGTTGAGGTCCGCCGTCGCGAACGCGTTCGGCGTTCCGGTCACGAAGTCCCACGCCGGTGAGGGCTGCCAGAAGACGGCGGGCGCGCCGGCCGGGTCCAGGACGTGCACGATGCTGCCGCGGCCGGGGATCTCCACGGGGCCGAGGGTGACCGTTCCGCCCAGGTGCTGCGTCCATTCGGCGGCGTTTGCCGTGCTCTGCACGGAGATGTTGACCGTCCAGAGGCTCGGTTGCCGGTCCGGTGTGCGGTAGATCCCGGCGACGTCGCGGTTGCCGAACGAAGCGATGAGGTAGCGCCCCGTGGGCGTCGCCGGATCGCGGTTGAGGTAGAAGGTCCAGCCGAAGAGTCCGTTGTAGAACTGCTGCGCCACACCCTCGTCCAGGGTCGCGAGCTCGACCCAGCACGGTATACCGGAGGGGAGTATCGCCTGTGTGGGCAGCGGACTGAGTGCCATGGTGCCTCCTGTCCCGGGGAGGCTTCGAGCATACGGCCGCTGCCGGAAGTTTTCGTTGTTCAGTCCCGTATGCTGCGGTTATGTGGCACGCCGCCCGTCGCGGGCTGAAAGCGCTCTCCCGCGACGGGGGCGTGGTCCCCAGTCCGAACATCTGGTACTACCCCGACGTGTACGAGGTCGAGAACCGCGCGCAGGACGCCGACGGCGAGATTTGGCGTGTCCTGGCGGAAGAATCGCCGTGGGCGGAACGCGATGTGCTCGATCTCGGTTGTGGCGCCGGGTTTCACCTGCCGGCGTTCGCCAGGACCGCGCGCTCGGTGGTGGGTGTCGAACCACATGAACCGTTGGTGCACAAGGCGCGACGCAGAGTTTCCGGATCCGGAAAAATCCGCGTGCTCGCCGGTTCCGCGCAACGCGTGCCGTTACCGGACGCGAGCGTCGACGTGGTGCACGCGCGGACCGCGTACTTCTTCGGCCCCGGTTGCGAGCCCGGTTTGCGGGAAACAGACCGGGTTCTGCGGCCGGGTGGCACGCTCGCGATCGTCGATCTGGACGCCACCGCTGAGCCGTACGGCCGGTGGATGCGTGCCGACCTGCCGCACTACGACCCGCAGGCCGTGGAGAACTTCTTCGCCCGCAACGGTTTTCGCTGCCGCCGGATGGCGACGCGCTGGCACTTCGCCGACCGTGCCGAGCTGGAGTCGGTGCTGAAGATCGAGTTCAGTCCCGAGGTGGCCGCACGGGCCATCGCGGATTCCTTACGGGACAACGGGAACGGCGAGGCCGGGTACACGGTGCCGGTGGGTTATCGGGTGCACGTCCGCGAAAAACCCACCGGCCTCGTGCTGCCCGGTCACTCGGCGTCGTCCTCGTCGATCTCGCCGAGGATGCCGTAGAGCGAGCGCCGCGCCTCGTTGAGGACGGTGACGGCGCGCTTCTTCTGCTCCGGCGTACCGGCCTGTGACACCTGGACCGCCGCCGCGGCCAGGGTGGCCCCGGCCTTGCGCAGGTCGATCTCGGCCGGGTCGACGTCGTGGGCGATCTGCTCCCACGGCGGGCTGCCTTCGAGCCGCTCGGCGGCGGCACGGCCCTCGTCGGTGAGCTCGAAGAGCTTCTTGCCGCTTTCGTCACGGCTGATCACCAGGCCTTCGTCGGCCAGCAGCTGCAGCGTCGGGTACACCGAGCCGGGGCTCGGGCGCCAGAAGCCGCCGCTGCGGTCGCCGATCTCGCTGATGATCTCGTAACCGTGCCGCGGCTGCTCCGCGAGCAGGGTCAGGATCGCGGCCCGGACGTCTCCGCGACGGCCTCGGCGGCCGCCCCGGTGGTGTCCGCGAGGGCCGGGTCCACGTCCGCGCATCGGTCCGCCGGGCCCCCAGCCAGGGGGGAACTCGCCGAAGCCGCCGCGGGGCCCGAAGGCGCCACGGCCTTCCGGACCAGGGGGAAAGGGGGGACGGAATCTCATGTCGGTCTCCTTCCGTTGTGTTCCGACATGTTCACGATATATCGGAAACAGTCGGAACGCAACCGTGCTGGTCGTGGCACACTGGAACGGTTATGACTGCCCTCCCCCTGGTCTTCGAAGCGCCCAAGCGTGGGCTGCCGCCGCGGCACCTCGCCGACCTCTCCGTCGCCGAACGCGCCGACGCCGTCGCCGAGCTCGGCGAGAAGCCGTTCCGCGCCAAGCAGCTGTCGAACCACTACTTCTCGCGGCTGACCGTGGACCCGGAGGCGATGACCGACATCCCGGCCGCCTCCCGCGAGCGCCTGGTCACCGAGCTGATGCCGCCGCTGCTCACCGAGGTCCGCGCGCTGTCGGCCGACGACGGGGCGACGCGCAAGACGTTGTGGCGCGCGCACGACGGCACGCTCCTGGAAAGTGTCCTGATGCGCTACCCCGATCGCGCCACCCTGTGCATCTCCAGCCAGGCCGGCTGCGGGATGGCGTGTCCCTTCTGCGCCACGGGGCAGGGCGGGCTCGACCGCAACCTGTCCACCGCGGAGATCGTCGACCAGGTGCGGTCCGCGGCCGCGGTGATGCGGGACGGCCTGATGCCCGGCGGCCCCGGGCGGCTGTCGAACATCGTGTTCATGGGCATGGGTGAGCCGCTGGCGAACTACAAGCGGGTGGTCGCCGCCGTGCGGCGGATCACCGACCCGGCGCCGGGCGGTCTGGGTATCTCGCAGCGGTCCGTGACGGTGTCGACGGTCGGGCTCGCGCCCGCGATCCGCAAGCTGGCGGACGAGAAGATGCAGGTCAGGCTGGCGGTGTCGCTGCACACGCCGGACGACGAACTGCGCGACACCCTCGTGCCGGTGAACAACCGCTGGTCGGTGGACGAGGTCCTGGAGGCGGCCCGATACTACGCCGACACCTCCGGGCGGCGGGTCTCGATCGAGTACGCGCTGATCCGGGACATCAATGACCAGCCCTGGCGGGCCGAGCTGCTCGCGAAGCGGCTGCGTAAGCACCTGGGCCAGCTGGTGCACGTCAACGTCATCCCGCTGAACCCCACACCGGGCAGCAAGTGGGACGCCTCGCCGAAGCCGGTGGAACGCGAGTTCGTGCGACGCGTCAACGCCGGGGGAGTGGCGTGCACGGTGCGGGACACGCGGGGCCAGGAGATCGCCGCGGCGTGTGGTCAGCTGGCCGCGGAGGGCTGATCCGGGCGTAGCCTCGGCTGGTGAAGCTGGGGCGTCTGCTGCTGGCGGTGTCGGCTTTGGGGCTCGTGGCCGGAGTGGTGGTGCGCCCTTGGCGGCGGAAGCCGGTGGCTCGGCCGGTGCTGCCGGAGGGACAGCCCGATCCGGCGGACCTCGCCCGCATGATCACCCGCGCCCGGTGGCTCGTGGCGGGGGCCGGAATGGCGCTGTTGGTCCTCGTCGCAGCGTTCGCGGGAGCCGGGGCGAACAACATCCTCACGCCGGTTTGTGCTGTTTCGTTGCCGCTGGCGCTGGTGTGCGTCCCGGCCTTGCTCGTGGAAGCCGTCGGGTGGACCAGGCGTCACCGCAGCGTGGTGCGTACGAGCTGGCAACCCGCTTCGGCGACCATCGACGCTCCAGCCGGGCAGTGGGGGTCCCGCACGCCCAGCCCCGCATGGGCTTCGGTCACGTATCCGGCCGGGCACCGTGTCACGCTGCGCGCGTCAACCCGCTTGAACAGCAAAAACCCCCGCCCCGTGTGGGTCGGGGGTGAAGGCCGGTACATGGTCCTGCTGGTTCCCGTCGAAGGGCGGAAACCCGTGCTCGTCGCCGCGAGGAAGCCGAAAACCTAGCCCTCCGGAGGCCCCGGCACCGCGTGCCTACCTGCGCCAGGACGTGCGCTGCTTCTTCAGGTCGATCAGCAGGGCGATGACGATCGCAGCCGCGATGCCCACGAGCCACACGTTCTCCGTGTTGTTCTCGTGGTTGTTGTAGATCATCACCAGCAGCACGATCGCGCTGAACCAGCCCGCGAAGCGCGAAGCCTTCGGGAAGCCGCCGTGCCAGCCCCACTCGGCCGACGGCTCGTCGCGCGGGTCCACCTTCTTGACCTCGGACTGCTGCCGCTTGACGACCGCCTTGGTAGCCACGATCCACTCCTCAACGCCTGCGTTCACCTGCGACAGTGATAATCCCACATGCGCCCGCCACGCGCGCCGGGCGGTTCGGGACAATGGACGTGATGAACACGACCCGCTCAGTCCTCGTGCTCGGCTCGACCGGCTCGATCGGCACCCAGGCACTCGACGTCGCCGCCCGCAACCGGGACCTCTTCCGCATCGCCGGCCTCGCCGCGGGCGGCTCCGACCCCGCGCTGCTCGCCGAGCAGGCGCTCGCCCACGAGGCCGACGCGGTGGCGATCACGAAGGCCACCGCCGCCGAAGACCTCCAGCTCGCGCTGTATGCCGAGGCCCAGAAGCGCGGCTACTCCCGCGGCGAGTTCAAGCTGCCGAGGATCTTCGCGGGCGCCGACGCCGTCGTCGAGCTGATCGGCGCCGTCGGCGTGGACATCGTGCTCAACGGCCTGCCCGGCTCCCGGGGCCTCGAACCGACGCTGCGCGCCCTCGAAACCGGCGCGACCCTCGCCCTCGCCAACAAGGAGTCCCTCATCGCGGGCGGCCCGCTGGTGCTCAAGGCCGCCAAGCCCGGGCAGCTGGTGCCGGTCGACTCCGAGCACTCCGCGATGGCGCAGGCCCTGCGCGGCGGGCGCGCCGAGGAGGTCGACCGGCTCGTGCTCACCGCCTCCGGTGGCCCGTTCCGCGGCCGCACCCGCGAGCAGATGGCGGACGTCACGGTGGCCGACGCGCTCGCGCACCCCACCTGGTCCATGGGGCGGCTCATCACGATCAACTCCGCCACCCTCGTCAACAAGGGGCTGGAGCTCATCGAGGCGAGCCTGCTGTTCGACGTGGCGTGTGACCGGATCGACGTGGTCGTGCACCCGCAGTCGATCGTGCACTCGATGGTGACCTTCACCGACGGCTCCACGCTCGCCCAGGCCAGCCCGCCCGACATGCGGCTGCCCATCGCGCTGGCGCTGAACTGGCCGAACCGGGTGGCCGACGCCGCCCGCCCGTGCCGCTGGGACGAGGCCACCGCCTGGACGTTCGAGCCGCTGGACGGCGCCGCCTTCCCGGCCGTCGAGCTCGCCCGGCACGCCGGCACCGTCGGCGGCTGCCTCCCGGCGGTGTTCAACGCGGCCAACGAGGTCATGGTGGACGCCTTCCTGACGCAGAACGCCCGCTTCACGTCCATCGTGGACACTGTGGAGAGGGTGGTGCGTGCGGCCGACGAGTGGCACCGGGAGCCGCGTGACCTGGAGGACGTATTCGCCGCGGAACGGTGGGCGCGCACGCGTGCCGCCGAGCTGAACTCGAGCGGGAGGAAGTAGGGGCGTGCTCGCCTACATCATCGGCGTCGTGCTGTTCGCGCTGGGCATCTGCGTGTCCGTCGCGTTGCACGAGGCGGGCCACATGGTCACCGCCAAGGCCTTCGGCATGAAGGTCCGGCGCTACTTCATCGGGTTCGGGCCCAAGGTCTTCTCCTTCCGCCGCGGCGAGACCGAGTACGGCCTCAAGTGGATCCCGCTCGGCGGTTTCTGCGACATCGCGGGCATGACGGCGCTGGACGAGGTGGCCCCGGAAGAGGCACCGCGCGCGATGTGGCGGTTCAAGACGTGGAAGCGCACGGTGGTGCTCGCCGCGGGCTCGGTGACGCACTTCATCCTCGGGTTCGTCGTGCTCTACCTCATGGCCGTCACGATGGGCCTGCCGAACGTGACGGGCACGCCGCAGATCTCCGCCGTGTCCGAGTGCGTGCGCAACGCCCAGACCGACGAGGAGTTCGCGCACCCGAACTGCCGGCCAGGTGACCCCGCGCCCGCCAAGCAGGGCGGCCTGCAGCCCGGCGACAAGGTCCTGTCCGTCAACGGCAAGAGCACACCCACCTACGTCGACGTGACGGCGGCGATCCAGCAGCTGTCCGGGCCGGTGACCTTCCAGGTCGAGCGGGACGGGCGGACGGTTCCGCTGACCATCGACGTCGCGCAGGTCCAGCGTCCCGTCCAGGACGAGAAGGGGAACGAGAAGATCGTCACGGTCGGCTCGCTCGGGGTGACCTTCGCCAACAACTTCTCCTACAACCCGGTGAGCGCTTTCGGCGGCGCCGGCGGGTTCACCGCCAACATGTTCGTCCAGACCTGGGACAGGCTGCTGGAGTTCCCCGAGCGGATCCCGGCGGTGGTCCACTCCATCTTCGGCGGCGAACGCGACCCGAACACGCCGGTCAGCGTCGTCGGCGCCAGCCGGATCGGCGGCGAGGCCGTCGAAAACGGGCTGTGGCAGCTGTTCTTCCTGCTGCTGGCGAGCCTGAACTTCTTCGTGGGCGTGTTCAACCTGCTGCCGCTGCTGCCGCTGGACGGTGGCCACATCGCGGTCACCTGGTACGAACGGGTGCGCGACGGCGTCCGAAAGATGCGCGGGAAGGCCGCAGGCGGCCCGGTCGACTACACAAAGTTGTCCGCGATCACGATGGTCCTGGTGTTCATCGGCGGAGCGGTAACACTGCTCACCGTGACGGCTGACATCGTCAACCCCATCCGTCTGCAGTAGGTAGGCTGGGCTCGTACGCATTCCTTCGCAGCCGTAGAGGATTCGATGAGCGTCGCGCTTGGCATGCCTGCCCTTCCGCCTCCCGTTCTTTCCGAGCGCCGGCCCACCCGGCAGTTGATGGTGGGTTCGGTGGGGGTGGGCAGCGAGTATCCGATTTCGGTGCAGTCGATGACCACCACGTTGACCGCTGACGTGAACGCGACGTTGCAGCAGATCGCGGAGCTGACCGCGGCCGGTTGTGACATCGTGCGGGTGGCGTGCCCGTCGGCGGACGACGCCGAGGCGTTGCCGGCGATCGCGGCGAAGTCGCAGATCCCGGTGATCGCCGACATCCACTTCCAGCCCAAGTACGTGTTCGCCGCGATCGAGGCCGGCTGTGCCGCGGTGCGGGTGAACCCGGGCAACATCAAGAAGTTCGACGACAAGGTCAAAGAGATCGCGCAGGCGGCGAAGGACCACGGCACCCCGATCCGGATCGGGGTCAACGCCGGGTCGCTGGATCCGCGGCTGTTGAAGAAGTACGGCAAGGCCACGCCGGAGGCGCTGGCGGAGTCGGCGTTGTGGGAGGCGTCGCTGTTCGCCGAGCACGACTTCCACGACATCAAGATCTCGGTCAAGCACAACGACCCCGTGGTGATGGTGCGGGCGTACGAGCTGCTGGCCGAGCAGTGCGACTACCCGCTGCACCTGGGAGTCACCGAGGCCGGTCCGGCGTTCCAGGGCACGATCAAGTCGGCGGTGGCGTTCGGGGCGCTGCTGCGCCAGGGCATCGGGGACACGATCCGGGTGTCGCTCTCGGCGCCGCCGGTCGAGGAGGTCAAGGTCGGCACCCAGATCCTGCAGTCGCTGAACCTGCGGCCGCGGAAGCTGGAGATCGTCTCCTGCCCGTCGTGTGGGCGCGCGCAGGTGGACGTGTACCGGCTGGCGGAGGAGGTCACCGCCGGGCTGGAGGGCATGGAGGTCCCGCTGCGGGTCGCGGTGATGGGCTGTGTCGTCAACGGCCCGGGGGAGGCCCGCGAAGCCGACCTCGGCGTGGCCAGCGGCAACGGCAAGGGCCAGATCTTCGTCAAGGGCGAAGTCATCAAGACCGTGCCCGAACACCAGATCGTCGAAACGCTCATCGAAGAGGCGATGCGGATCGCGGAGGAGAGCGGCGAGTCGGCGGGCGCCGGCGAACCGGTGGTCACCGTCGGCTGACGCGCAGGGACGTGGAAGACCGCGGTCAACGCCTGCTCAGGGGCGGTTTAGCGTGGTTCCCGTTGAGGCGTTTCCGGCGCCTCTGTCGCTATCCTTGGTAGGAGCCGAGCGCAGGAAACGGGGTGGGTCATGAGTGCCGCGATCGCGGGTTCCGCGCTGAGCTGGAGCTACCTGCTGGATACCTGGCGTGAGCTGGAGGTCCCCGAGGGATGGCGGCCGGAGCTGACCGTCGAGGGGATCCACATGACGCCGCCACCCGGGGGACCGCACAACCTGATCGCCGATCTGGTGCATGAGAGCCTGGCGGCTCGGCGGCCGGAGGGATGCGGGATCTTCCAGACGCAGGACGTCGGTGTCGAGCAGGTCGGCGGCATCTACGTGCCCGACCTCTGCGTCGCGCCGCGCGCGGTGATCCCCCGCAATTCCGCTCCCGTTCCGGCCGAGCACGTGCTGCTCGCGGTCGAGATCACGTCGAAGAGCACGGCGCGGCACGATCGCGCCAAGAAGAGGTGGGCCTACGGGCACGGCCCGATCCCGCTGTACCTGCTGATCGATCCCCTGGACGAGGACGGCCCATCGGTGTCCCTGTTCAGCGAGCCGGTCCAGGGGATCTACAGCAAGTCGCACCGGGTGCCGTTCGGGGAGCCGATCGAGATCGGCGCTCCCTTCGATCTCGTGCTCGACACGTCGCGCTTCTGACACCCCTCGGTTTCCCATAACCCGGGTTCATCTGGCAATCTGGACGGCGTGTTGCGGCTTGCCGGTGCACGGCTGCTCGGTGATCGGGACTACCCGGCGGTGCGTGCCGTCCTCGATGCCGACCCGGTGGCCAGCTGCATGGTCAGCGCCCGGGTCGAGATCGCCGGTCTCGACCCCTGGCGGCTGGGCGGCGAGCTGTGGGCCGCCGACTACCGGGGCACCCGCTCGGCTCGCCTGCCCGGCCTTTGCTTCTCCGGGCCGAACCTGATCCCCCTGCGCGGCAACGCCTCCGCCATGCGGTCGTTCGCCGACCGCGCCCTGCGCAAGCAGCGCGTCTGCTCCTCGCTCGTCGGCCCGTCCGAGCAGGTCATGGGCCTGTGGGAGGAGCTGGAACCGGAGTGGGGGCCGGCCCGCGAGGTCCGTCCCGACCAGCCGCTGATGGCCATGGACGGCCCGTCCGCCGTCGCCGCCGATCCGCTCGTGCGGCCCGTCCGGCCGGACGAGCTCGACCGGTACCTGCCCGCCGCCATCGCGATGTTCATCGAGGAGGTCGGCGTCGACCCGCGCACCGGGGACGGCGGCGCCAGCTACCGCGCCCGCGTGGCCGAACTGATCGCGGGTGGCCGCGCGTTCGCCCGGTTCGACGGGCACGAGGTGGTGTTCAAGGCCGAGATCGGCGCGTTGTCCCGCAGCGTCGGGCAGATCCAGGGCGTCTGGGTGCACCCGGACCGCCGCGGCCACGGGCTCGGCACGACGGGGACCGCCGCGGTCGTCAACCGCCTGGTCCAGGGCATGGGGCGCACGGCGAGCCTGTACGTGAACTCGTTCAACAGCCCCGCGCTGGCGGCGTACCGGCGGGTGGGGTTCCGACAGGTCGGGCGCTACGCCACCGTCCTGTTCTGAGTCGTAGGCTGGAGCCATGTTCTCGCGTGCTCCACTGAAGCCCGGCGTGCAGACCCCGCGCCGTCCCGTTCCCGCCAGCATTCCGCGCCCCGAGTACGTGGACAAGCCGGCGCCGAAGCGGGACACCGGCAACGGCGTGCGCACCCCGGAGCAGGTCGAGGCCATGCGGATCGCGTCCCGTATCGCCGCGCAGGCACTGGAGGAGGGCGGCAAGGCCGTCAAGCCCGGCAACACCACCGACGACGTCGACAAGGTGGTGCACGAGTTCCTGCTCGACCACAAGGCGTACCCGTCGACGCTGGGTTACCGGAACTACCCGAAGTCGTGCTGCACCTCGCTGAACGAGGTGATCTGCCACGGTATCCCCGACTCGACGGTGATCGAGGACGGCGACATCTGCAACATCGACGTCACCGCGTACATCGGCGGCGTGCATGGCGACACCAACGCGACCTTCCTCGCCGGGGACGTCGCCGAGGAGGTGCGGCTGCTCGTCGAGCGCACGCACGAGGCGACGATGCGCGCGATCAAGGCCGTGCGGCCCGGTCGCCAGCTCAACGTGATCGGGCGCGTGATCGAGTCCTACGCCAAGCGGTTCGGCTACGGCGTGGTCCGCGACTTCACCGGCCACGGCGTCGGACCGGGCTTCCACACCTTCCCGACCGTCCTGCACTACGAGGACCCGTCGGTCACCACGGAGATCGTGGAGAACATGACGTTCACGATCGAGCCGATGATCACCCTCGGCTCGATCGACTACGACATCTGGGACGACGACTGGACGGTCACGACGAAGGACAAGAGCTGGACCGCCCAGTTCGAGCACACCATCCTCGTCACGTCGTCGGGTGCGGAGATCCTGACTCTTCCCTGAGCAGCAGCTGGTCCAGGAAGCCGCCGGCCTCGGCCGCCGCGCGCGCGGGGTCGCGGTCGGCGATCGCGTCCACCAGCCCGCTGTGCCCGATCGGGACGCGTTCGGTGAGGCGGTCGTGCGACGTCGCGGCCACGCTCGCCGTGACCACCTCGGTCAGTCCCTGGTACAGCTCGGTCAGCAACCGGTTCCGTCCACATCGGACGACCATCGCGTGGAACTCCGCGTCCGCGCGCACGAAGTCCTCGAGCGAGCTCTCGTCCTGCGCGCGGTCGCGCGCGGCGAGCAGCTCGCGCAGCCGGGCGAGGTCCTCCTCGGTGCGCTCGGTCGCCGCCAGCCGGGCGCCCTCGACCTCCAGGCTGCGCCGCACCTGCAGCACCTCCCGCAGCTCCGAACCGCACAGCCGCCGGATGGCGCCGGACACCTCGCTGGTGGCACGCACGTAGGTGCCGTCGCCCTGGCGCACTTCCAGCAGCCCGCTGTGGGCGAGCGCTCGTACCGCTTCACGAACGGTGTTGCGGCCCACGCCGAGCGTCTCCGCGAGCGTGCTTTCCGGGGGGATGCGCTCGCCGATGGCCCACTCGCCCTGGCTGATCGCTTCGCGCAGCTGGCCGATGACCTGGTCGACGAGACCGGTGCGACGTGTTGTGGCTAACGGCACGAGAAATGTCCCTTCACCCAATCATCCGACGTCTGTCATAGTAGCGGGCGTGGTGCAAACACCGGTGAAACAAACGTCGCGAGTCCTCGTCGGGAGCGGCCTGCTGGGCGTCGCCGTCGTGCTCGCCGCGCTGAACCTGCGCCCCGCGGTCACGTCGGCGGGTTCGGTGCTCGACGAGATGCGCGAGTCACTCGGCGCGACCTCGACGTGGGCCGGTGCGCTGACCACCATGCCCGGACTGTGCTTCGCCCTCGCCGGTTCGACCGCGCCCTGGGTGGCCAAGCGGATCGGCATCGCCGGTGCCGTGGGCGCCGCGCTCACCCTGCTCACCGCCGGACTGGTGCTGCGGGTACTGGACGGACAGCTCGTCGTGCTCGGCGGCACCCTCGTCGCGACCGCGGGCATCGCACTGGCCAACGTGCTCATCCCCGTGGTGGTGAAGGAGTCCTTCGCCACCCGCATCGGGCTCGTCACCGGTCTCTACACCGGCGCCCTGCAGGCAGGCGGCGCGCTGGGCTCGGCCGCGACCCCACAGCTGGACAGCGCTTTCGGCGGCTGGCGGCCGGGGCTGGGCAGCTGGGCCGTGCTGTCCGGGCTCGCGCTGGTGGTGTGGTTGCTGGTCGCTCGCAGCCGGCCGGGCGAGTCTTCGGGAGCGGCTTCCCCGCGCAGCACCGGCCGGTCGCTGCTGCGCAGCCCGCTCGCCTGGATCGTGACCGCGTTCTTCGGGCTGCAGGCGTGCCTGGCCTACATCGTGATGGGCTGGCTGCCCGAGGTGTTCATCGACGCGGGTGTCAGCCGCGGCGACGCGGGCCTGCTGCTCGGCCTGATCTCGATCCTCGGGCTGCCGGTGAGCCTTCTCGTGCCGCCGCTGGCCGCCCGCGGGGGCAGCCAGAGCTGGTGGATCGTCGGGCTGGCGGCGTGCGGTTTCGCCGGGGTGCTCGGCGTGATGGTCGCGCCCGCGGCGGCGCCGGTGGTGTGGGCGGTCCTGATCGGGCTCGGTATGAGCGTGTTCTCGCTCGCGCTCACCACGATCACCCTGCGCGCCCGGACCGGCGGCGACACCGCGCGGCTGTCGGGCATGGCGCAGGGCTTCGGGTACCTGATGGCCGCCGTCGGCCCGTTCCTGTTCGGCGTGCTGCACGACCTGACCGGCGCCTGGACGGTGCCGTTCGCGCTGCTGCTGGTGACGGTGCTCGTGCAGATGGTGTTCGGGTTCCTAGCGGGCCGGCCGAGGTACGTCTAGGTTCAGCAGCGCGTTCTCGACCAGCTCCGGTATGGCGGGGTGGATCCAGTACTGGCCGCGGGCCATCGTGTGCGCGTCGACGCCGAAGCTCATGGCCTGCACCAGTGGCTGGATCACCGTCGCGGCTTCCGGACCGATGATGTGCGCGCCCAGCAGCTGTCCGGTGTCCGGGTCGGCCAGCAGCTTCGCGAAGCCACTGGTGTCCTCCATCGCCCAGCCGTACGCGATGCCCGCGTAGTCCTGTTTGGACGTCGTGTACTTCAGACCCCGTTGCCGCGCCTGCTGTTCGGTGAGGCCGACGGACGCGATCTGCGGGGAGCTGAACACCGCGTGCGGCACGAACCGGTGGTCGGACCGGACGCGCTCGTCCGGGTGCAGCAGGTTGTGCTGCACCACGCGGGCCTCGTGGTTGGCGACGTGTTTGAGCTCGTACCGCGAGGACAGGTCGCCGAGCGCGTAGATGCCCTCGACGGAAGTCTGCTGGTAGGAGTCCACCTTCACGTGCCCACTGTCCACAGTGTCCACACCGGTGGCCGCGACGTCGAGCAGGTCCGAGTTCGGGCGGCGGCCGATCGCGATGAGCAGCTGGTCGCCTTCGACGGTCTCGCCGTCGTCGAGGTCCAGCGCGATGCCGGTCTCGGTCTTGCGCGCCCGCAGCGCCTTCCGGTTCAGCCGGACGTCGAACCGTTGGCCCGCCAGTTCCGTGAACCGGGCGCTGACGTCCTCGTCCTCGTTGCGCAGCAGCGCGCCGGAGCGCGCGAGCACCGTGACCCGCACGCCGAGGGACGCGAACACGTGCGCGAACTCGGCGGCGACGAACCCGCTGCCCATGATGACCAGCCGCGCGGGCAGCTCGTCGAGCCGCATGATCGAGTCGGACGTGTGGAACTCGACCTGGTCGAGCCCCTCCAGGTCCGGGACGACGGGCCTGCCACCCGCCGCGAGCACGAACCGGTCGGCGGTGATCGTCTCCGTGCGGTCGGGCAGTGAGACGGTCAGCTCCTTGTGCCCGGTGAAGCGCCCCTCGCCCTCGTAAACGGTGAGGTTGGCGTTGTCCTGGTGGTTCAGGCGGTACTCGCGGCCGCCCGCGGCGATCGGGTCGATCCGGCCGAAGATGCGGTCGCGCACGTCGCGCCACCGCACGTGCACCAGCTCCTCGTCCACCCCGAACCTGGCGCTGACCGACGGCGTGGCGGCGACGTCGGCGGTGTGCACGAACATCTTGGTCGGGATGCACCCAACGTTGAGGCAGGTGCCGCCGAACACGCTCTTCTCGACGATCGCCGTCTTCCAGCCGGCGAAGCGCGGGTCCAGGATCGAGTTCCCGGAACCGGTTCCGACGATCACCAGGTCGTAGTGCGGCACTGTGCCTTCCTTCGCCATGAGCTGATTCTCCACGTAGGGAACCCGTTCGTGTCCGGTGTTTGTTCCCGCAGTCAAGACCACCCGGTTCAGCGACTCCCTTCGGGGTCGCTCTCGACTAGGGTGACGTCTGCACTCTTACGCGCTGGAGTCCCGCGAACGCCGAGTGCCACATCGTGAGCTTCAACCGGTAGAGGGGGAACACCCATGGCGAAACACGCCCGGCGCAACCGGAAGGTCCGCTTCCTGCTTGCGGCAGCGGCCGCGCTCGCCGCCTCCCTGCCGGTGGCGGCCATCGCGGCCACGGGAGGGGACGCGGCGCCGCAGGTCGAGCCGCGGATCGTGGGCGGTGGCGAGGCGTCGATCCAGGACTACCCGTACGCCGTGTACCTCACCGACTCCAGCGGCAACCAGTTCTGCGGCGGGGTGCTGGTCAGCTCCACCGCCGTCGCCACCGCCGCGCACTGCGCGGCCGCCGTGGCCCAGTCCGACATGCGCGTGGTCGCGGGGCGGCAGCAGAAGTCGGGTACCGACGGCGTGGTCGTGAACGTCAAGAAGATCTGGACGGAGCCCGGCTTCTCCGACCCGGGCAAGGGCAGCGACGTCGCGGTGCTGACCCTCGACCGCCAGGTGTCGTACCGGCCGGTCTCGCTGCCGGGCAAGTCCGACGGCTCGCTGTACGCCGAGGGCACCAACGCCACCGTGCTCGGCTGGGGCCGCACCGCCGACGGCGGCGCGCGCGCCACCTCGCTGCGCAGTGCCGTCGTGCCCGTGGTCAGCGACTCCAGCTGCACGTCCAGCTACAGCAACTACAACGCCACCAGCATGGTGTGCGCGGGTTACCCGGACGGCGGCGTCGACGCGTGCCAGGGCGACTCCGGCGGTCCGCTGGTGGTGGGCGACACGCTGATCGGCATCGTGTCCTGGGGCGACGGCTGCGCGAAGCCCGGTAAGCCCGGCGTGTACACGCGGGTGTCGACGTACGCCGACGAGATCAGGGCGCAGTCCCAGTCACGATCGCTGCTCTGGTAGCAAAGACCGGTGAACGTCGCCGGAACCGAGCTGACTCCGAGCCAGCTGTACCAGATCCTCACCCTGCGCGCGGACGTGTTCGTCGTGGAGCAGGACTGCCCCTACCTCGATCCGGACGGCCGCGACCTGCTGCCCGACACGCGGCACCTGTGGGTTCCCGGTGAGCAGGGCATCTCGTCCTACCTGCGGGTGCTGACCGAGCCCGGCCACTTCCGCATCGGCCGGGTCGTCACTGCCCGCCACGCCCGTGGGCAGGGGCTTGCCGCCCGCCTGATGACCGAGGCCCTCGAGGTCGTCGGCGACATCGACAGTGTCCTGGACGCGCAGACCTACGCGAAAGGCTTCTACGCCAAGTTCGGCTACGTGCCCGAGGGCGAGGAGTTCGAAGAGGACGGCATCCCGCACATCACGATGTGGCGGCGCGTGGTGGCGCGCACGCACTGACCACCTTCACGGCGCTGTCCACGTCGGACTCGCTGAGGTCGGCGCGCGCGGTCAGGCGCAGCCGGGAGATGCCGTCGGGCACCGACGGCGGCCGGAAGCAGCCGACCCGCACGCCCTGCTCGGCGCACCGCGCGGCCCAGTTGACGGCGTCCTCGGCGGACGGGGCGTGCACGGAGATCACGGCCGCGTCGGGCCTGCTGACGCGGAACCCGGCGTCCGTCAGCTGCTCGGCGAGCCGGGCCGCGTTGGCCAGCACCTTGCCCGGCAGTTCCGGTTCGGACTTCAGCACGCCGAGGGCGGCGAGCGCGGCCGCGGCACTCGCGGGCGCGAGCCCGGTGTCGAAGATGAAGCTGCGGGCCGTCTCGACCAGGTGCCGGATGACTCGCCGCGGCCCCAGTACGGCGCCACCCTGGGCGCCCAGGGACTTCGACAGCGTCACCGTCGCGACCACGTCCGGGCTGCCCGCGAGCCCGGCGGCGTGGACCGCCCCGCGGCCGCCGTCGCCGAGCACGCCCAGCCCGTGGGCGTCGTCGACGAGCAGCGCGGCACCGTGGGCGCGGCACACGTCGGCCAGCTCGGGCAGCGGCGCGAGGTCGCCGTCCACGGAGAACACCGAGTCCGTGACCACCAGCGCCCGCTGCGTGCGCCGCGTCGAGAGGGCGTGCTTGACGGCCGCGACGTCGCTGTGGGCCACGGCGGCGATGCCCGCGCGCGACAGGCGGCAACCTTCGATGAGCGACGCGTGGATGTACTTGTCGGTCACGATGGCGGAGTCGGCCCCGGACAGCGTGGTGACCGCACCGAGGTTCGCGGTGAAGCCCGAGGAGAACACCAGAGCGGCCTGGAACCCGCAGAAGCGGGCCAGCTCGTGCTCCAGCTCCGCGTGCAGCTCGGTGGAACCGGTGACCAGCCGCGAACCCGTCGACCCGGCGCCCCAGCGCAGCGCGGCCGCGGCGGACGCACCGGCGACCCGCTTGTCCCTGGCCAGCCCGAGGTAGTCGTTACCCGCGAGGTCCAGTTCGGCACCAGCAGCGGGCCGGGGGCGGAGCCTGCGCGTCAGACCGGCACCGGCGCGGCGGTTCGCCTCCGCGTCGAGCCAGTCGAAAACCTGCTCGGGCGGCACCGCCGCGGAGTTCTGCGCTGCATCCACCCCCGCAGTCTCTCAGGCCCGGCCCCGGAAACGACGGAGGCCACCGCCCTGACGGACGGTGGCCTCCTGAGCTGCGGGAATCAGTCGCGGGTGCGTCGCGAAGGACCGCGACCGTCACGCCGCGGCGGACGCGGGCCCTCGCGGAACCCGCCCTGACGACCGCCGAAGCCACGGCCACGGCCACCCTGACGCTCGCCACGCGGGGCGCCACGACGGGGCTGCGGCTCGCGGCGACGCTCCACCACGGGCTCACCACTCGGCTCACGGGCACCCGTGATCCGGGCCAGGTCGGGGTCGCCCGGACGGACGTTCGCCGACTCGGCGCGCACGCCGGCCTTCTCCGTCATCCGGCGCACGGTGCGGCGCTGGTCGTGCGTGACCAGCGTGACCACGGTGCCGGACGCGCCCGCCCGCGCGGTGCGGCCCGCCCGGTGCAGGTAGTCCTTGTGGTCGGCTGCGGGGTCGACGTGCAGCACCAGGCTGACGTCGTCCACGTGGATGCCGCGCGCGGCGACGTCGGTGGCGACCAGCACCGGGGTGTGGCCTTCCTTGAAGTCCGACAGCACGCGGTTGCGCTGGCCCTGCGTCTTGCCGCCGTGCAGCGCGCCCGCGGCGACGCCCTTGGCGCGCAGTCGCTCGGCGAGCCGGTCGACGTGGTGCTTGGTGCGCACGAACATGATCGTGCGGCCCTCGCGGGCACCGATCTCGGTGACGATGGCCTGCTTGTCCTGGTGGGTCACCTGGAGCACGTAGTGGTCCATGGTGTCCACGCTCGCCGTGGCCGGCGCGACCGAGTGCTCGATCGGGTCGGTCAGGTACCGGTCGACCAGCTTCTTGACGTCACCGTCGAGGGTGGCCGAGAACAGCAGGCGCTGACCACCGGGCGGGGTCAGGTCGAGGATCTCCCGCACCTGCGGCAGGAAGCCCATGTCGGCCATCTGGTCGGCTTCGTCGAGTGCGACGAAGTTCACGTCGGAGAGCACGCAGGTGCCCTGCCGGACGTGGTCGGACAGCCGGCCGGGAGTGGCGATCAGCAGGTCGACACCCCGGTTGAGGGCGTCGGCCTGACGGGCGAAGGCCATGCCGCCGACGACCGTGCGGCACCACAGGCCCATGGCCCTGGCCAGCGGCGTGAGCGCGTCGGCGACCTGCATCGCCAGCTCGCGGGTGGGGACGAGCACGAGGGCGCGCGGCCGCTTGGGGCGGGCTTTGCCACCGCCGAGCCTGCCCAGCAGGGCCAGCCCGAAGGCCAGCGTCTTGCCGGAACCGGTCTGCGCGCGACCCAGCACGTCGCGCCCGGCGAGCGCGTCGGGCAGGGTGGCCGACTGGATGGGGAAGGGGGAGTTCATCCCCTGCTCCCGCAGCGCCTGGAGCAGGGACTGCGGAAGGTCGAAATCTTCGAACGAGGTCATCGAAGGGGACTCGATGGTGATGCTCACTAACTGCCTCTCGGACGTGGCACGTCGCAAGGAGGCCCAACTGCCCGCTTTCGGCAGGGCGCAGTGTTGTCCTGGGCGTTCACAGGGACGGACCCGGCGCATTCCGTGCGCCGTTGGTGGGTGGATAACCGCGAGCCGCATATGCTGGCTTGGCCGCGAAGAACAACACTTGTCCACGCCGCCGGTTGCGGTCTGTGATCAGTCTACCTGAAGAGTCGCGCTCACCGGAGCCCGGCCTCCTCGTGCAGGTGACGCGTGACAGCGGGCACGTCGATGTCCAGCCCCCGCGCGGTGAACCAGCGGGCCAGGTTGGCCACGTCGCGGGCGAGGTACTCGGGCCCGGCGGGGTTGGCGAACACGTCGACCATCTGCGGCAGGTCGATGAGCACGAGCCTGCCTTCGTGCACCAGGACGTTGTAGGGCGACAGGTCGCCGTGCGCGAGCCCTTCGGCGGCGAGCTGTTCGAGCGCCTTGCGGGCCTGGAACCACAGGAAGGCCAGCTCGTCGGGGCCGGGGCGCAGCTGTTCCAGCCGTGGCGCGGCGTTGCCGTCCTCGTCGCAGAGGAACTCCAGGAGCAGCTCGGTCCCGTTCCGCTGCACCGGGTACGGCACGGGCAGTCCCACTGTCCACAAGCGACAGAGGTAGCCGAACTCCGCGACCGCCCACTGCTCGGCGATCAGGTTGCGGCCGAACGACGTGCGGTTCGCCATCGCGCGGGTCTCGCGGGAGCGGCGCATCCGCCGCCCTTCGAGGTAACCCGCGTCACGGTGGAACTGCCGGTGCTCGTTCGAGCGGTAGCGCTTCGCGGCGAGCAGGCATTCGCGGGAGCCGTCGGGCAGGCCGCGGCGCAGCAGGTGGACGTCGGCCTCCTTGCCGCTCTTGAGGACGCCGAGCTCGGTGTCGACCGCGGCGAGGTCGGTCACCACCCAGTCCGGGTAGGGCTGCGGGCCGCGTTCGCCGGTGTCCCACGTCGAGTGGCGGTCGCCGGTGTCGAGCCCGTCGTAGACGTCCTCGCGGAGCGCGGCGAGGCGGGCGCGTTCGTTCTGGGTAAGGCGGCCGCGACGGGTGTAAGGGGTGTCGTCGTCGAACCGGGAGCGGTTGGACATCGGAAGGTGTCTCCTCGGAAGGCGCCCCTCAGCCGAGGGGCGGACGGAAAAGGGCACGGCGAAGCGTTCGGACAGTCATCGGCGGGCCTCCTTCCTTCCGGGGAGCACCGATCTTGCGTGAACGACGGATGCGGCGGCAACCGATTTACCGGCAGACTGCTGGACATGCGGACAGTTGTCATCGGATCGGGAATCGCGGGCGCGAGCGCCGCCTACCAGCTGGCGCGCCGGGGCGCGGACGTCGTGGTGGTGGACGCGGCGCGGACGGGTGTGGCGACGGCGGCCGGGGCCGGAATCGTGTGCCCGTGGACCTCGCGGGCGGGAGAGGAGCACTACAGCGCGGCGGGCGCCGCGGCCGCGTACTACCGCAGGCTCGTCGAGGAGCTGGCCGAGGACGGGGTGACGGACTCGTCGTTCGAGGTCGTCGGCGGCATGGTCGTCTCGGCGGACGAGCGAGAGCTGGACGAGGCGTTCGCGAGGGTCAGCGCCCGCGCGACTCCCGAGGTGGGCGACGTGCGTCGCCTGGACCCGGCACAGGCGCGCGAGTTGTTCCCCGCGCTGGCGCCGGAGCTGGGCGCGGTGCACGTGGCGGGTGGCGCTCGCGTCGACGGACGGCGTCTGCGTGAGGTGTTGCTGACGGCGGCAAGTCGTTACGGCGCCGAGCAGGTGCCGGGGCGGGCGGAGCTGTCGTCGGCCGGCGAGTTGCGCGTGGACGGTTCGCGGTGGGAGGCGGATCGCGTCGTGGTGGCGGCGGGGGCGTGGAGCGGGGAGCTGGTGGCGCCGCTCGGGGTGTCGTTGGGGGTCGCGCCGCAGCGTGGGCAGATCAGCCACTTCGAGCTGCCGGGGGTGGAGACGGGTTCTTGGCCGGTGGTGCTACCGGTGTCGAGCCACTACCTGCTCGCGTTTCCCGGTTCTCGCGTGGTGGCGGGCGCGACGCGGGAGACGGGTTCGGGGTTCGACTACCGCGTGACGGCAGCGGGGCAGCGTGAGGTGCTGGAGAACGCGCTGAGCGTGGCGCCGGGCCTCGCGGACGCGACGCTGCTCGAAACGCGCGTCGGCTTCCGTCCGGCGTCCGAGGACGATCTCCCGCTGCTCGGCCCGCTGCCCGGGCGGCCGGAGGTGTTGGTGGCGACGGCTTTCGGCGCGGGAGGTCTGACGCTCGCGCCTTTCGCGGGAATGCTGATCGCGGAGTTGGCGCTGGGGGAGGAGCCTTCGTTCGACCTCGGACCGTATGCGCCGGGCCGGTTCGACCGCTGAGGTCAGTGCGCGATGACCAGGTCGATCTCGTGCTCGCCGGTGCGCTTGACGTCGTACCCCGCCTTCGAGGCCACCCGGAGCAGTCCCTCCACAGTGGACGGTTCGCGCGCGGTCTTCGCGAGTGTGGCGGCGAGCTGTCCTTTGTAGGCCTTGTTGTGGTGGCTGATCGTCTTGCCGCCGGCGGTGACCACGCGCACGACGACCGCGTCCGGAATGCGCGCGAGCGCGGCGTAGGCGCCGGAGCGAAGGTCGACGACCAGCTCGTCCAGGCCGGCGAGGACCGGCTCCAGCGCGGGGCGCCAGAGGGGGCGCAAGGCGCCGAGCGAGGGGAGTGAGCTGCCGCCGGAGAGCCGGTAGGCGGGGATACGGTCGTCTCCTCGCGCGATGCCGAACAGCGCCGACGCGACGGCGAGGCGTCGTTCCGCCTTGGCGAGCTGGGTCTTCGTGAAGCTGCCGATGTCGAGCGCGTCGTAGAGGACGCCGGTATAGCGCTCCAGCGCGGGGAGCGTCGGTGACGTCCACAGCGCGGCGTTGCGGGCGACCTCGTCCTCCTGCCGCGGGGACAGGCCGAGGGCGTCGAGGCTGGCGGGGACGTCGGCGGTGAGCTCGACAAGGGCGTCGGCGAGCTTCCGGCGGACGGGGTTCAGCTCGGGATAGGACAGTGCGTCGAGATCGAGCGGCGGCCCGTCACCGCCGGGGGCCTTGGTCTCCGAAGGGGGCAGCAGCACGAGCACGTCAAGCAGGTTAACGGTTCACGGAAAATCGGTGGGACAGGTGTCCGGTGGCTCTTACGCTGGGCCGGGTGAACTGGACGTGGCGGGCTCTTTCGGTTGAGGACGCCGGTGCCATCGCGGAGCTGCTGCACGCGGCCGAAGCGGTGGAGCCGACGCATGAGCACTACAGCGTGGACGACGTGCGTGAGGAGCTGACCGCGCCGAACGTCCGCTTGCCCGACGGCAGCACGTCCGCGTGGGACAGCGGACGGCTGATCGGGTACGCGATGGCAGTGCCGCGGGAGGAGGCGAACCCGGAGCACCGGATGCGCGTGGAGCTGCAGGTGCATCCCGAGTGCCGGGAGCTGGGGAAGCCGCTGATCGAGTGGCTACTGGCGACGGCGCCGAAGCTGCACTCGCAGACGTTCCCGCAGGCGCCGCTGGAGCTGCACGCCCGAAGCCACGAGAACCAGCGATGGTACGCGGCCCTACTGACCGAGGCGGGTTTCACCCGCTCCCGCTCCTTCGCGACGATGCGAGCCGATCTTCGAGGCGCGGGTTTCGGTCCGGATTCTGGCGGGGCGGCTCTAGTCAGGGCGGGTCTCGGTCTGGATTCCAGCGCGGCGGCTCTCGGGAGGGCGGGTCTCGGTCCGGCTTCCAGCGCGGCGGATCTCGGCCCGGGGGGTTCTGACGGTGCGGCTCTCGACCCGGGGGAGTCCAGTTTGGCGGATCTGGCCCCGGCGGACATCGGTAGAGCGGATCTCGGCCCGGCGGAGCTGGGCAGGGCGGAGCTGGGCAGGGCGGATCTCGGTCCGATGGGTCCGGGGGCGGCGGCTCTCGGCCCGGTAGGTTCCGGCGCAGCGGATTCCAGCCCGGTGAATTCCGGTCCGCCGGATCTAGGCCCGGTGGATACCGGCAGGGCGGGTCTCGGTCCGGATTCCGGCGGTGCGGATCTCGGCCCGGGGGAGTCCAGTCTGGCGGATCTGGGCATGGCGGACATCGGCAGGGCGGATTTCGGTCCGGCAGATCTGGCCAGGGCGGATCTCGGCCCGGCGGGTTCCGGCGCGGCGGTCGTGCCGCACGAACTGCCCGCGGACCTGCGCTTGGCCGGTTACGCCCCGGAGCACGAGGAAGCGACCCGCCTGGCGTTGAACGAGGCGTTCCGCGGTCATTGGGGCATGGCGGCGTACTCACCCGAGCTGTTCCGGCACCGGGTGACCGGCAGCCCAGTCTTCCGCCCGGAGTCGTCGTTCCTGCTTCTCTCGGATGCTGGCGAAGTCGCCTCGTTCGTGTTGTCGGCCTTCTACGAGTCAGATGCCGAAGCGACGGGCGTGCGTGAGCTGCAGGTCTCCTACGTCGGAACCCGCGCTGCGTCACGAGGGCGAGGCGTGGCAACGGCGCTGCTGGCGCACACGCTGAGAGTGGCCCGTGAGCAGGGCTACGAGCGCGCGGCACTGGGCGTCGACGAGAGCAACGCCCACAACGCACTGAACATTTACCGGCGCGTGGGCTTCGAAGTGTCCGACCGTCAACATGCCTACATCCGGCGGATACCGTAACCGCACGGGCTGGTGTACCCCCGGTCGCGTCACCGCACCGGGTTGCCGGCCGAAGTGATTAGTGCCGAGTCCCTGCCGCACCGATCGGGCAGCGGTGTGCGCTCTCAGGTCGCTCAGTGGGCCGTTGGTTGTCGGGCTGCGGACCCGCGCTGGTGGGTGCACGCCGGTTGTCACCTTGTGGACCCGCACCGGCAGGACCAGTCCCGTCGGCCGGTGTCGCGCGGTGGTGGAGCGCCGCTCGGCGAGCCACGCGAGCCGTCGGGCAGCTGGTCCTCAGCGGCTGGGGCAGTCGCGTCGGCCGGGCGGCCGCTCTGCCGACCGGGTGGGTCGAATGGGCACGCCGCGAGGTGCCGTCCGAGTGCTCGGCCCGCTGGACCGCTGAAGCTGAGCTCCGTGGGCCGAGACAGGCCGGGCACCACGGCGAGGATTCACCGCGAACGAGCCCAATCCGGGGCGGATCGGTCTTGATGATCTTGCTCGGTCGCCTGTCCCCCGGTCAGCGGGGGTGAGGCCGGTGCCGCCGCGGATCGGTCACTGCTTTACTTCACTCATGGAACCCAGTGGGTCACTGACGCTCCGGTATGCCGTCGCGACCGATGTCGGCCAGCGGCGGGATGCGAACGAGGACTCGGTCTTCACCAGCTCACGGCTGCTCGCCGTCGCCGACGGCATGGGGGGCCACGTCGCGGGCGAGGTCGCCAGCTCGACCGCGATCGCCGCGATCACCGACCTCGACCAGCGCCTTGCCGACTCCGACGTGGACCCCGCCGAGGTCCTGGCGGAGACCGTGGCCGACGCGGCCCAGCGGCTGACCGCGCTGGCCGAGGAGGACCCCGCGCTCCAGGGCATGGGCACCACCATGACCACCCTGCTCTGGCGCGGCAAGGAGTTCGTCGTGGCGCACGTCGGTGACTCCCGCGCCTACCGCCTCCGCGAGGGCGAGCTGGAGCAGATCACGCGCGACCACACGGTGGTCCAGGAACTGGTCGACCAGGGCCGGATCACGCCGGAAGCCGCCATGACCCACCCCAGCCGGTCGGTGCTCACGCGAGCACTGCAGAGCGGCGGCCAGGTCGAGCCGGATGTGTTCGTGGTCGAGGCCCACCCCGGCGACCGATACCTCATCTGCTCCGACGGTCTGTCCGACGTCCTCCCACCCGAGCTGATCGCGGAGACCCTGAGGCAGGTCACCGACCCGGACGAGGTCGTGCAGAAGCTCGTCGAGCTGGCCAACGCCGGCGGCGGTCCGGACAACATCACGTGCGTGGTCGCGGACGTGAGCTGACCTGGTCGCTGCCTCGCTCGCAGGCGGGGAACAGGTGGTCCGCGCCGAGATCCGCCAGTCACCACACGACCGGGTGAGGCTTGGCCGGTCATGAGCATCCGCTCAATCGCGCGCGGGCACGACCAGAGGTCCTACTGCCGGAGGTCTCGGCCCCACCTGACTGCTCGGCTGCGCCGCGTTGTCTCGACCGGCAGCCTCGCTGAGTAGCCGTACAGACCAGCGTGAAGCGAACCAACGGTCACAGGCCGCCCTTGTCGAAGGGTTCACGTGCTCGTGAGCAAGCGGTTGGCCTGCACGCGGCAACGGCTTCCTCCTCGATTCAATGGATCATCCCAACCTCCCGGCGGTAGGGTGCGCGGCGTGATCGACGCCGAGCCGGAACACGTCTGTCCCCGCCCGCAACTGGTCCGGCAGGGCTGGATCGACCTGTGCGGGCAGTGGGGATTTGCTTTCGACGACGAAGACCGGGGCCGCACTGGTCGCTGGTACGACGACGCCGCCGCGTTCGACCGGAGCATCCTCGTCCCGTACCCGCCGGAGTCGCAGCTGTCCGGTATCCATGCTCCGCAACCGCACGCCGTGGTCTGGTATCGGCACGAGTTCGATGCTCCGCCGCTGCCGCCCGGTCACCGGATGCTCCTGCACTTCGGCGCGGTCGACTACCGGGCTTCCGTGTGGATCAACGGGATCCTGGTGGGTGAGCACGAAGGTGGGCAAACTCCTTTCTCGTTCGATATAACCGAAACGCTTCAACGCGACCGCCAGTCCATTGTGATCCGAGCTGAAGACCAGCCGGCCGATGTCGCACAACCTCGCGGCAAGCAGGACTGGCGTCCCGAGCCGCACGAAATCTGGTACCACCGCACCACCGGCATCTGGCAGCCGGTGTGGGCCGAGGTCGTACCGGAACTCCACCTCACCGAACTGCACTGGACACCTGATGTCGTCCGGACCTCGGTGACGTGCGAGGGCACGCTCTCACGCGCAGGCGCCACTGTGCGCGTCGTCCTCCGGCACGACGACGAGGTCCTCGCCGATCAGTCCGTCCGCGTCGACAGCACCAGGTTCCAGTTCGAGGTCACGATTCCCGCCCTGCGCCACGGACAGGCACGCAACCGCCTGCTGTGGTCTCCCGAGAACCCAGTGCTCATCGACGCCACCGTGACTACGCGACCCGACCAAGGACCAGGCGACGAGGTCAGCAGCTACCTCGGTCTCCGGGACGTGGGCGTCGCAGACGGCCGGTTCCTGTTGAACCACGTGCCCTACTACCCCCGGATGGTCCTCGAACAGGGTTACTGGCCCGAGTCCCACCTCGCCGCCCCGGACGCTCAAGCCCTCCGCCGCGAAGTCGAGCTGGTGAAGGAACTCGGCTTCAACGGGGTGCGGGTGCACCAGAAGGCTGAGGACCCGCGGTTCCTCTACTGGTGCGACCGCCTCGGCTTACTGGTCTGGGGCGAGACCGCGAACGCCTACGAGTTCGGACCGACCGCCGTCGAGCGGCTGACCCAGGAGTGGCTCGAAATCGTGCGTCGCGACCGCAGCCACCCCTGCATCGTCACCTGGGTTCCCCTCAACGAGAGTTGGGGCGTATCCGACATCGCATCCTCTGCTTCCCAGGAGCATTTCGCTCGCTCGCTCTACCACCTCACCAAGGCCATCGACCCGGCTCGCCCCGTCATTTCCAACGACGGCTGGGAAACTCCGGACGACTCCGACGTGTACGGGATCCACGACTACGCGCCCACAGGTTCCTCCCTTCGTTCTCGTTACGGTGGTTCCACTGCGATACAAGAAACTCTTGCCTCGGGTCGCCCAGGTGGGCGGAGGCTTGTGCTCGGCGTCGTCGACGTCGATCGGCCGGTGATGCTGACCGAGTTCGGCGGTCTCACCTACGCCCCCGCGGAAGGTGAGAACTGGTTCGGCTATTCGACCGTGACCGACGGCGCTGACCTCGTCCGAAAGCTCGACGACCTGGTCACGGCCGTTCTCGACTCGCCGGCACTCGCCGGGTTCTGCTACACCCAGCTGACCGACACCGAGCAGGAACGCAACGGACTCCTCACCGCCGACCGCTCACCCAAGGCCGATCCGGCGGAAATCCGGGCAGTGTTGACGAAGCCAACGAAGGCGCTGCCTGGCGACGAACTCCGGTACCACCGGGAAAACTCACTCGATCAGTATTAGCCATCCCTCCTCGCTCAGTGACTCGTGTGCGGAAAGACGGTCTCCGCCGGCGGCGCCCCCAGTAAGCCGCCGGAGGAGACCCGCGGGTGCACCCGTTTCGGGGCGGAAGGTGCACCCGCGGGCGGGGGCTGCGCTCAGGCAGTCCCCGGACGGACCGGCCGAGGACCGAAGTCCCCAGGAGCGACGGCCGGCCGCCACATCTGGCGTCGCCGCTAAACCGTGTCCCAGATCTGGATGGCCCGTACGACGAAGGGTGCCCGGGGAATGAACGTCCCCTTACCCGGATAGGTCGTGAAGTCGCCTTCGGTACTGCACTCGACATCCTGGTAGACGGTGATGTCACGGCTCATCTGGTTGACGAACGACCGGGCCTCGAACCCGCCGGAAAGCGGGATGCACTCCCCGGGGTTGGCTGTGCGGAGATCGATGCGCTGCACGGCGTCCGCGTAGAACTCCTTTGTCCACGCACAGAATTCGCCGCGCTCACACCCGTCGGACGGTCGTGGATCGGCCTGTGCGATACCCGATCCGCAGAACAGGCCGAGAACGGCGATGACGAGTACGCGAGGCAGATTTGCACGCAGTTTCATGTTTCTCCCCCTGAGAAGTGGTTCGCGGCACTGTGCCGCTCATGCACTCCACAATGGCGGCCCGGAAGGAGTTTGTCATCAGGCATTTCTACTTCTGTGGATAAGTAGTTTCCGCTCGCTCGATCGGGTATCAGTTATCCACAGTTTCGCCGAACGCGTTGTCCGCTCGCTGGCCTTCTGCTATCGCGCGGGCCCAGTAGATCCGCGGACCGTCAACTCAACGTCCAAAGTGGTCGGATCCGGCACCCGGTGTCCGGCGAGCAGGCGCAAAGCGATTTCTCCGGCCAATCTGCCCTTGCCGACGAGATCCTGGTGTATGGTCGTCAACTGAGGCTCCGCCCAGCGCGCCACGGGCGTGTCGTCGAAGCCCACTATGGACACATCGTCCGGTACCGAAAGTCCACGCTCCTTCGCCGCTGCCAGTGCGGCGACGGCCAGTTCGTCCGACATGCACAGCAGTGCGGTCGGTCGCTCCGGCCGGTCGAGCAGCGCTGCCGCCCCCATTTTCGCGTCGTCACGGGAAAGCCCGGAGCTTTCCCAGATTGGAACAGAGTCCGTTGAGATTCCCGCTTCTCCGAGAGTGTCCAAGTAGCCGGCAAGCCGTTCGCGGTTGTCCCGAAACCGCGACCGAGCCGCCTGTTCCGCCGTGAGCGGACCACCCCGAGGCGCCGAAAGGCATTGCGCCGAAAGGATTCCGAACCTCCGGTGACCGAGTTCGAGCAGATGCCGCGCTGCCGCGACGGCTCCGCCGCGGTCATCGGTGCTCACCCGTGCCGCGCCCGGCACCACGGGCTGGTCGATCACCACGAGCGGTAGTCCTCGCTGGCGCACCGCCCGTAGCGCCGGCGCGCCGTCGGCAAGCGAGTAGGCGACGGCGAGGTCGGCCTGCGCCGCAAGCACTCGGTCCGCACGTGGGCCGCCATCGTCGCCTCCAGGGAGAAGGAGCAGTGCGTGTCCTTCGGAGTCGACTGCGGCGCTGAGCGCGTCGAGCGTGATCGACAGAGCCGGATCGGAGAACGCCGCGGACAACCCGGTGTCGAGCATGAAGGCGATCGCTCCGCTGCGTTTCGTCGCGAGGCTGCGCGCGACCGGGTTCGGACCGGTGTAGCCGAGGCGCTTCGCCGCGCGGAGCACCTCCTCGCGCAGCTGTGCGGAGAGCTGGTCCGGACGGTTGTACGCGTTCGAGACCGTCGCCCGGGAGACGCCGACGGCGTCCGCGACGTCGTCCAGCGTCGGGCGTCGCCGACCTGTCATCGGACCAGTGTAGAAGGGTATGGATTTTCTGAAGCGCTTAAGTCAAGGTGGAGCAAGGAGGTGTCGCATGATCGGCGACCGTGTCGCGGTGTTCGTGGTGTTCGGGATCAACGGAGCTGTCTACGGCTCGTGGGCTCCCCGGGTACCCGCGTTGGCCGAGCGGCTGCACGCCGCGCCCGGCTCGCTGGGGTTGGCGCTGCTCGGATCGAGCATCGGGATGGTGCTGGCGGCGTCCATGTCGGGCCGGTTCGTCGAGCGCTTCGGCGCGCGCACCGCGATGGTGGCGGCGACACTCCTGTCCTGCGTCGTCCTGCCTTTCGTGGGCGCTGCGAGCTCCGTGCTCGCGCTCGGGTTCGTGATGTTCGGGCTGGGTTTCTCGGTCGGAGCGCTGGACGTCTCGATGAACATCGGTGCGGTCGGAGTGGAACGGCGCGCCGGGCGCGCACTCATGCCCCTCTTCCACGCCGGATTCAGCTTCGGGGGGCTGATCGCGTCGGCCGCCGCGGGACTGGCGGCGGCCCATTCCTGGTCCCCGTTCCGGCACTTCCTGGTCGCCGTGGTCGTGATCCTGGTCGCTCTCCTGGTCGTGCTGCCCGGCCTGCCGCGGGCGGCGCCGCGTACCGAGGAGACACACGCGAAGTCGCGGGTCGCCCCGATCCGGCGTCCGGTGCTGTGGCTGCTCGCCGCGATCGCCCTGTGCTCGGCGATCGCGGAAGGCGCGAGCTCGGACTGGTCGGCCTTGCTGCTGGTCACCGTGCAGCACATCGACCAGGGTGCGGCAGCACTCGCGTTCACCGGGTTCTCGCTGACCATGGCCGTGACGCGGCTCGGCGGCGCGTGGGTCCAGAACCGGTTCGGGCCGGCGAGGACGCTGGCAGCGGGGGCGATCCTCGCCGGTGTCGGGCTCGTCGTCGCGGCGGTCGTGCCGGTCGCCGCATTCGCCTACGCCGGTTTCGGACTGGCCGGAGCCGGCCTCGCCGCGTCCTTCCCGATTGCGTTGAGCCTGGCCGGAGCGGCGGGCAAGCGGGACGACGACAGCGGAGGGGAGCGGGAGATCGCGTTCGTCACCACGATCGCGTACAGCGGATTCCTCGCTGGGCCCCCTGTCGTCGGCGGTGTGGCGCAGCTGACGTCGTTGTCCGTTTCGTTCGTCGTCGTCGGACTGCTCGCCGCGCTCATCGCTCCTGCGGCCGTCGCCGCAGGTCGCGCACGTCACCGGGAGGTCACCGCGGCGGGCAACGTTCGCTGAGGCGGGCCTACCCTCGTAGCGTGGAGTCTCAAGCCCCCTCCCGGCGCAAGGTCAGTGTGCTGCCGCTGCTCGCGGTGAGCGTGATCCTCGCCGCGGTTCTCGCGGTCGCACTGCTCGTGATCTCCGGTGACGCCACGTACGTCATCGCGGGCCTGCCCGATCCGGGGGTGCTGACGCACTACGGCCTCGGGGTCGTGCGGGTCCTGGCGGACGCGGCATCGGTGGTGTGCGTCGGTTCGCTGCTCCTCGCGGCGTTCCTCGTGCCGCCGCAGTCCTCCGGCACGGTCGCGCGGGACGGGTACGCCGCACTGCGGACCGCGGGGATCGCGGCGTGGGTCTGGTTCGTGACGGCGATCGCGTCGGTGTTCTTCACCGCGGCCGACGGTGCGGGCAAGCCCGTCACCGAGATCTTCTCGCCGGTCGTCTTCGTCGACCTGATCGACGCGATCGAGCAGCCGAAGGCGTGGTTGTTCACGGCGGCGATCGCGCTCGTGGTCGCGGTCGGCTGCCGGATCGCGTTGTCGTGGGGCTGGACAGCCGTGCTGTTCTTCGTGTCCGTCGCGGGCCTGGTGCCAGTGGCGCTCACGGGGCACTCCGCAAGCGGCGGCTCGCACGACATGGCGACCAACAGCCTGCTCTACCACCTCGTCGCCGCTTCGCTCTGGGTCGGCGGCCTGTTCGCGTTGCTGGCTCACGGTTGGCGGCGAGGCGAGCACCTCACGCTCGCAGCGAGCCGGTTCTCGAAGCTCGCGCTCGTCTGCTGGATCGTGATGGCGCTTTCGGGCGTGATCAACGCACTCGTCCGGATCTCGCTCGCCGACCTCGTCACCACCGACTACGGCCTGCTCGTGCTGGCGAAGGTCGTCGCGCTGCTCGTGCTCGGGGTCTTCGGTCAGCAGCAACGGGCGCGGGGCGTGAAGGACCTGGTGGACGGGCGCGGCGGCGCGCAGCTGCTGAGGCTCGCCGCGGTCGAGTTGCTGATCATGTTCGTGACGATCGGCATCGCGACCGCGCTCGCGCGCACTCCACCGCCGGCGGACGCGGTCACCCAGCCGTCGACCACCGAGGTGCTCATCGGTTACGACCTGCCGGGTGCGCCGACGGTGCTGCGGCTGCTGTTCGACTGGCGGTTCGACCTCGTCTACGGCACGGCTGCGCTCGTCCTGGCCGGGTTGTACGTCGCCGGTGTGCGCCGGCTGCGGCGTCGCGGTGACGCGTGGCCCGTGGGCCGCACCGTCGCGTGGCTTGCCGGGTGTGCCGTGCTGTTGATCGCCACGTCCTCGGGGCTCGGGCGGTACTCGCCCGCGATGTTCAGCACCCACATGGGCGTGCACATGCTGCTGTCGATGGTGGCGCCCGTGTTGTTCGTGCTGGGCGGCCCGGTGACGCTGGCGCTGCGTGCCCTGCCGACGTCCGGAAAGGACTCCCCGCCGGGGCCACGGGAGTGGCTGCTGGCGTTCGTGCACTCGCCACTGGCCAAGGTTCTCACCCATCCGGTTGTGGCTCTGGTGTTGTTCGTCGGCTCCTTCTACGTTCTGTACTTTTCTGGACTGTTCGACAGTGCGCTCAACTACCACTGGGCACACCTTCTGATGAATGTGCACTTCCTGCTGTCGGGCTACGTCTTCTACTGGCCGGTGATCGGAGTCGACCCGGCACCGCGCCGCCTGCCGCACCTGGGCAGGCTGGGGATGATGTTCGCGGCGATGCCGTTCCACGCTTTCTTCGGCGTGATCCTGATGTCCAAGCAGACCGTCATCGGCGAGACGTTCTACCGCTCGCTGAACCTGCCGTGGGTCTCGGATCTGCTGGCCGACCAGCGTCTCGGCGGAGGAATCGCGTGGGCCTCCGGAGAACTGCCGGTGTTGCTGGTGCTCATCGCGTTGCTCGTGCAGTGGGCGCGGGCGGACGAGCGGGAGGCCAAGCGCAAGGACCGCCGCGCCGAGCAGACCGGGGACGCCGATCTGGAGGCGTACAACGCGATGCTCAAACAGCTCGCGGATCAGGGCAACCCTCGCGCCTGACCGGCGAGTTGTCCACATACCCCCAGTTGTCCACAGGCGGCGCAACTGCCCCTTCCGCCGGCCCGCCCGTCCCGGCACGCTGGTGTCACGGCAGGAAAACCGAGACACGGGAAGGGATGCGGGAGCAATGGCGCTGGGGGAGACGACGGTGACGGTTGCCGGTGTGCTGGCGACGGAACCGGAGTGCAAGCAGGTCGGCGCGGACGGGCGCGAACTGGTCGTGTTCTGGCTGCGGAGTACTGAGCGGCGGTTCGACAAGATCAAGGAGGAGTGGGTCGACGGGCGGCAGCTCTCGGTCCGGGTGAAGTGCTGGCGGCGGCTCGCCCTGGCGGTGCGGTCGACACTGCGGAAGGGAGATCCGGTCCTGGTCACGGGCCGGTTGTCCACCAGCGTGCCGAGTGGCGAAGAGCCGTACTCTCGCGCTGTACCTGAGGTTGAGGCATCGGGTGTGGGGCCAAATTTGGCGCACTACATGGCGTGGATCGACCGCGTTCCGCGGCCGGAAGCCGGCTTGGCCGGGGCGCAGGTGGGATGGGAGTCGGTGGACGGGGTCGGGAAGAAGCCGGTTGTCGAAGCGGCTGAACCGGTTCCGGTCGTCTGAACGGCCGAGGTCAGCGCAACGCGACGAGTGATGTTCGCGCCGTGAACAGGGGGTGACGCTGGGTTGCTGGATGGTGACCGCCGTTCGGGCTGGTGAAGCGCAGCTCTACGATCGACGTCATGGCCGAGTTCATCTACACCATGAAAAAGGTGCGCAAGACCGTCGGGGACAAGGTCATCCTCGACGACGTCAGCACCGCGTTCTACCCCGGCGCCAAGATCGGCGTCGTGGGGCCGAACGGTGCCGGCAAGTCCACCGTGCTGAAGATCATGGCCGGGCTCGATCAGCCGAGCAACGGGGATGCCTTCCTGCAGCCCGGGGCCTCGGTCGGCATCCTCCTCCAGGAGCCGCCGCTCAACGAGGACAAGACGGTGCGCGGCAACGTCGAGGAGGGCCTCGGCGAGATCAAGGTGAAGCTCGACCGGTTCAACGAGATCGCCGAGCAGATGGCCACCGACTACAGCGACGCGCTGATGGAGGAGATGGGCCAGCTCCAGGAGGAACTCGACCACGCCGACGCCTGGGAGCTCGACTCGCAGCTCGAGCAGGCGATGGACGCCCTGCGGTGCCCGCCGCCCGACGAGCCGGTGACCCACCTGTCCGGTGGTGAACGACGCCGGGTCGCGCTGTGCAAGCTGTTGCTCTCGAAGCCGGACCTGCTGCTGCTCGACGAGCCCACCAACCACCTGGACGCCGAAAGCGTGCTGTGGCTGGAGCAGTTCCTCGCGACCTACCCCGGCGCCGTCCTCGCGGTCACCCACGACCGGTACTTCCTGGACAACGTGGCCGAATGGATCATGGAACTCGACCGCGGCCGGGTTGTGGGCTACGAGGGCAACTACTCGACCTACCTCGAGAAGAAGCGGGAACGATTGGAGGTGCAGGGCAAGAAGGACGCGAAGCTGGCCAAGCGGCTCAAGACCGAGCTCGACTGGGTCCGTTCCAACGCCAAGGCGCGCCAGACCAAGTCCCGCGCCCGTCTGGACCGCTACGAGGAGATGGCAGCGGAGGCCGAGCGCACCCGCAAGCTGGACTTCGAGGAGATCCAGATTCCGCCGGGGCCCCGGCTGGGCAGCGTGGTGGTCGAGGTCGAGCACCTGCGCAAGGGGTTCGACGACCGCCTGCTCATCGACGACCTGTCGTTCAACCTGCCGCGCAACGGCATCGTCGGTGTCATCGGGCCGAACGGCGTCGGTAAGACCACGCTGTTCAAGACGATCGTCGGTCTGGAGAAGGCGGACTCGGGCGAGGTCAAGATCGGCGAGACGGTCAAGCTGTCCTATGTGGACCAGAACCGGGCCGGGATCGATCCGAAGAAGACGGTGTGGGAGGTCGTGTCCGACGGGCTCGACTACATCCAGGTCGGCCAGACGGAAATGCCGTCGCGCGCGTACGTCTCCGCGTTCGGGTTCAAGGGGCCGGACCAGCAGAAGCCGGCCGGGGTGCTCTCCGGTGGCGAGCGGAACCGGCTGAACCTCGCGCTCACGCTGAAGCAGGGCGGAAACCTGATCCTGCTGGACGAGCCGACCAACGACCTGGACGTCGAGACGCTGGGGTCGTTGGAGAACGCGCTCGAGCAGTTCCCCGGTTGCGCGGTGGTCATTTCGCACGACCGGTGGTTCCTCGACCGCGTGGCCACGCACATCCTGGCCTGGGAGGGTGACGACGCCAACCCGGCGAAGTGGTTCTGGTTCGAGGGCAACTTCGAGGGCTACGAGAAGAACAAGATCGACCGCATGGGAGCGGAGGCGGCCCGGCCCCACCGGGTGACTCACCGCAAGTTGACGCGCGACTGACGCACGTCCGCGAGCACGCTTGAGCCGGAACTGAAGCGGAGTCCCCATTGGCAGCCATCAAGCACGTCCGATCCAGCCCGCCCGGAGCACGAGTAGCCGGGTGGGCCGCGGCCGGTACCGGTGAGAACCATGCGATCGAGAACCTGCTGCAGCAGGCGGCTGTTCTCGGTCTGCGTGCGCCGGAGCTGACCGTGGTCTTCGGGGAGCGAGCCGCGTCGCTCGCCGAAGCCGGCGGGTCGGACGAGCTGTGGGTGCGGGCGGAGAGCCTGGTCGTCTCGGCCCGGGTCCGCCTCGGACTGCGGGCCGGGATCGTGGGACGGGCCGTCGCCGCGCTTCGCGCCGCGGAGGATCTCGGTGAGGTGGCGCTCGCCGCCGGCCTGCGGACGGACTTGGCAATCTGTGCGCGCAGTGTCGGTGTTCCGCTGACCGGGCTCGCCGCGTTGCGGCCTGCGCTCGGTATGGCGGATTTCGCTGGAGCGGGCAAGGCCGCGGCGTTGTGCCAGTTGGTGGGTTGTCTTTCGCAGTTCGGGCGCAAGCCGGAGCTCGACCGGACCCTCGCCGAGGCGGACCGCTTGTGTGGCTCGGACGATGACCTCGACGGCGACGACAGGTTGCTGGCCCGAGCGCTCGTGCGGGTGGCGATGTCGGCGCACCGGCGTCGCCACGGCGACGTCATGGGTGCTGCCGACGCCGCACGGACCGGGCTCGGCCTGCTGGAGCAGCTGGACGACCCGGACTGCGACGGCGGGGTTGTGCGCGTGCGGTTGGTCCTGCACTTGGTGTGCTCGCTGCTGGACCGCGGCGACACGGAGGTCGCCACGGAGCTGGCGGAGTCCACGTTGACGGAGCCCGAGCGAGCGGCTTCGATCGCACCGCTGGGCTGGCTCCGGATGGCGATCGCGACGCGGATCCTGCTGCCCGCAGGATCGGTGGAAGCGGCCGCAGTGACGTTGCGCGACGCGGTACACAGCACCGAGCGGCACGGGTTGCACGCCTTGACTTCGCGGCTGTGGGCGGAGCTGGCGCACGTCGAGGAACGGCTGGGACGGACGCCGGACGCGATCGAATGCCTGCACCACAGTCGTGCGGCCGAGCACCTGCACATGCGGGCTCGTCGGCAGGCGATGGGCTTGCTGTCCGGGGAGTTCGGCAACGGCGGGCACGCGACGTTGGACCTCGACGAGGTGCTCGGCGCCGACGCGAAGTCCGCCGAAGGCATGACTGCGCATGAGGCTGTCGAGGTGAGCCCTGCTGCCGAGACGAAGCGCGCCGGTTCGGGGCGGAACGGGCATGTGGTGGTGCATCCGGCCGCGGAGTCGGGCAGGCGGCGTGCGGAACAGCCGTCCGCGCCGGGCAGGCCGGTTCAGCCGGAGCCCGATGCCGCCGAGCACACCATGATCATCCCGCGCGTCGTGGTGCCGGAGGACCGCAACGCGAACGACGAGACGCGGCAATGGCTTCCGCCTCGGCGGGGCGCCGGCCAGCGCTCGGACGAAACCCCCGGGAAACGGCGAGCGGAGGAGCCGCAGCGCTCGACGGGCGCGGAGTCGGCCGGCGGACGCCGTCGGGCTGACGAGCGGCTGGTCGGGACAGAGGCCGAGTCGGTTCAGCGCTCGGCGGAAGAGCTGGGACTGGGTCAGGAGAACCGGCGCTCGGTTTCGGCAGAGGACTCGCGCCCAGGGCGAGATGAGGGGTTCGCGGCCTCGGCGGAAGAGCCGGGACTGGGGCGGGCGACGCGGCACGCGGGTCGAGCGGAAGAGGAAGAGCCGGGGCTGGGTCGGGCGCGGCGCGCGAGCCGAGCGGAAGAGCTGGGGCTGGGGCAGGGAACGCGGCGCGCGGATCGCGTGGAGGAGACGGGACCGGGACAGAAGGCCCGGCGCGCGGCTTCAACGGAGGGAACCGGACTCGGGCGGGGAGCCCGGCAGGCCGATGCCGCGGAGGAGGCTGATCTCGGGCGGGCACCCCGGCGCGCGGATCGCGCGGTGGAGTCGGATCTCGGACAGGGAGTCCGGCGCGCGGATCGGGTGGTGGAGTCGGATCTCGGACAGGGAGTCCGGCGCGCGGATCGGGTGGTGGAGTCGGATCTCGGACAGGGAGTCCGGCGCGCGGATTGGGTGGAGGAGTCGGAACTGGGGCGCGGAGCTCGGCGTGCCGGTTTGGCGGAAGAGCCGGCGTCGGGTCCGGAGAACTGGCAAGGCGCCTCGGAGACATCGGGGTCCGGGCCGAAGGTCCGGGGTGCGGGTTCGCTCGGTGAGCCGGAGTCGGGCCGGAGCGCGAACTCGGCGGAGGCCGGGGCGGCGGACGATCAGCCGACCGCGGCAAAGCCCGAGATCCGGCTGGCGCCCGTGCCGGTGGACGAACCGGCGGTGGCGGACCTGCCGCTCGCACCTCCGCCTGCTGACGAACCCGCGCCGCGGGTCTCGCTGGCGTTCGAGCGCAAGGCGGAAAGCGCTTCCTCCGCTGACGAGGCGCTCGACGAGCAGCCGAAGGTGACTACTCGGCACGACTCCGAACACGGTTCCGTCGCGGCACGATCCGTGCTGGACCGGCTGGGGATTTCGGCGGGCTCGGGCGGCGGCCGTCGCCGGGCGGCGGACGAGTCGCGAGAGACCGCGGGCGGTGTGGCGGCTACTCGGGAAACTGAGTCGCGGCGGGGCGGTGAGGCCGAGCCGGAGGAGGTGTCGGCGGGCGCCGTCTCGGACGGTGGCGAGCAGGCCGGGCTTGACGGATCGGCCGCCGCCGGTCGGCATGGTGGGGTCGGCTCGGCTCGCGCTGAGGGGGCTCGGCACGGGTCGTCTGCCCAGGCCGGGCTTGGGAGCGCGCCAAAGCAGCAGGACGGGGACTCGTTCGCCGAGGCTGGGGCTGGTCGTCGGGACAGTGAGGCTGTCGGGACTGGGCCGGATTTCAAGGACGCAGAGCCGTTTTCCGAGGCTGACTTCGGCCTGCAGGACGGAGACGCGGAGCGCGAGTCCACCCACCAGGGTGAGGCTTCCGAGCTCTCCGCCGTCGGCTCGCCTCTGCGCGGCGGTGCGGCTGAGCCGGACTCGCCTTCGGAGCTGGACTCCTCGCGGCATCGAGAGTCCGACGAGAGTTCGGCTGGGGAATCCGGGGCGGCTGCGGAGAGGGAGGACCGCCCGTTGGTCGTCAACGATCCGTGGTTGCCGCGGTTGCGGCTGCCGCCGTCGCTGGAGCCGTTCGAGGACTTCAGCGGGGAGCCTGCCTCTTCCACGTCCGAGACCCACTTCACCAGCACTCCTGCGTTCGAGGACGAGGGGCTGGGCGAGCCGTTCCGCAGCGAGTACAACGGCTCCTCCCCGCTGGACGACGACCTGCCTCCCGACGCGGGACTCGCTGACCTCCTGGCGCGCGCCCTCGCGGAGCACCAGGCGGGCACATCCAGCGCCGCGGCCTTGGTGAAGCGCCTGGGCAACCAGGGCTCGGACGAGCGCCGCCCGGTGAACGGCCACAGCCGCAACGGTGAGCGGCCGAACGGGCGCCATCGCGGTGGAGACCGCTGACGCCACAGGCGAGACGCCCGGGTCTGCGCCACGATGGAGGCCGCGGGTGGCAGCTATCGGGACCTGTGTGGGTTTGGTGCGGCGGAGACCGTGGCGGGGGCCGCGGCGGGTTGGCTGGGTGCTGGTGCCACAAGGCCAGGCTTGCCCGCCCACCGCTCCCGACACCACCCGCGCGGGGTAGTTCCGCCGACCCGCCCGACCCGCCGACATCCAGACAGCAGCCGCACCCGGCGTGCCCGCCGCACCCGGCGTGCCCGCCGCACCCGCCGTGCCCGCCGCACCCGCCGTGCCCGCTGCACCCGCCGTGCCCGCTGCACCCGCCGTGCCCGGCGTGCCCGGCGTGCCGGTCGTGCCGGTCGTGCCCGGCGTGCCCCGGCGTGCCCCGGCGTGCCGGTCGTACCCGGTGTGCCCGCCGTGCCCGCCGCGCCAGTCGCACCCGGCGCTGCTGTCGTACCCGGCGCACCCGCCGTACCCGCCGCACCCGGCGGGGACCGGACGGCGGCCTGCACCTCAACAGTGCCTTAAGGAACCCCGCCCTCCACCCCTTGGCCGATCTTTCCGTACCACTATGGGACCAGCATCGTGTGCGGCTGTGGGGCGAACCTCGCCGGACGGCCGCACTATGGTGAGGCTGTTCGGCGTGATCGCGTGATCAAAAGCTCAGTGGAGAGTTGCCTGAAATGAGCTCGACAGGTGTTTCGTCCCGTTCTTCTGTCACCCCCGGGCGGGAGGCCGTGCAACGACGCCCGGCCAGCCCGGAGCAAATCCGTGACGAGCTGGTCGAAGCCGCCGCCCTGCACGCGCCCGACATCGCCGACCTGATCCGCCTCTACTACCGCCACCTGCCCGCCGAAGAGGTCCTCGGCGACGACCCCGTCGACCTCGTCGGCGCCGTCCGCTCGCACTGCCAGTTCGCCGAGCAGCGCGTCCCCGGCCGGCCCGGCGTCCGGCTGTTCAACCCCACCACCAGCGAGGACGGCTGGACCCGCGACGCCACCGTGGTGCAGATCGTCACCGACGACATGCCCTACCTGGTCGACTCCGTCACCGCCAAGCTCGCGCGCGACGGCCTCCAGGTCCAGCGCCTCGTGCACCCCATCGTCGTCGTCACCCGCGACATCACCGGCAAGCTCCTCGAGATCCACCCGACCGCCGACGCCGCCCAGCCGCCCGAGGGCGCGGCCGCCGAATCATGGATGTACGTCGAGGTCGACCTCATCACCGACCCCAACCGGGCGCGGGAGCTGGACACCAAGCTGACCTCCGTCCTCGCCGACGTGCGCGAGGTCGTCGAGGACACCGACAAGATGGTCCAAGCCGCGCTCGACGTCGCCGCCGAGCTGGACGACAACCCGCCCCCGCTGGAGGCCGGTGACGTCACCGAAAGCGGTGCCCTGCTGCGCTGGCTCGCCCGCGGGCACTTCACCTTCCTCGGCTACCGCCGCTTCGAGGTCGTCGAGGGCGAACCCGGCGACGACGAACCCGCCCTGCGCGCCTCCCTCGCCTCCGGCCTCGGCGTGCTGCGCCAGGACAACCTCGCCGCCCGCAGCCTCACCGCCGGCCCCGACACCGGCGCCAACGCGCTCAAGCCCGAACTCCTCGTGCTCACCCAGGCCAGCGCGCCGTCCACGGTGCACCGCCCCGTCTACCCGTACTACGTGGGCGTCAAGACGTTCGACGAGCGCGGCCAGGTCACCGGCGAGCACCGCTTCCTCGGCATGTTCACCACCAGCGCGCTGCACGAGGACGTCCTCGACATCCCGGTCGTCGCGCGCAAGGTCCGCGACGTCATCCATCGCGCGGGCTACCCGATGGAGTCGTTCTCCGGCCAGCGGATGCTGGAGGTCCTGCAGAACTGGCCGCGCGCCGACCTGTTCTCCGCCGACCGGGACTCGCTGTTCTCCACCGCCATCGGCGCCATCACGCTGTCCGACCGGCGGCGGCTGCGCCTGTTCCTGCGCCGCGACACCTACGGGCGCTTCTACTCGTGCCTCGTCTTCCTGCCGCGCGACCGGTACACCACCCGCTCCCGCCTGGCGATGCAGGAGGTCCTGCTCGCCGAGCTGGAGGGCACGCACCTCGAATACGGCACGCGCGTCGGCGAGACGGCGCTCGCCCAGGTGCACTTCATCGTCCACACCGACCCCGGCAGCCGCCTGGAACCGGACATCCTGCGCATCCAGGAACGCCTCAACGCGGCCGTGCGCAGCTGGGACGACCTGATGGTCGACGCGATCCTGGCCGAGCGGCGCGACGGCCGCAGCGCCGCGACGGTCGGCCAGGAACCCGCCACCGAGCTGGGCCAGCGCTACGCGGGCGTGTTCCCCGAGGCGTACAAGGAGGACTTCAACGCCGTCGACGCGCTGGCCGACCTGCGGCGGCTGGAGTCACTGCGCGACGAGCAGGACCTGGCGATGTCGTTCTACGTGCCGGCGGACGCCGAGCCGGGGGAGCGGCGCTTCAAGCTGTACCTGCTGGGCGAGGGCGTCACCCTGTCGGTCGTGTTGCCGGTGCTGCAGCGGATGGGCGTGGAGGTCGTCGACGAGCGGCCGTACGAGCTGCGCCGCGAGGACGGCACCCGCTCCTGGATCTACGACTTCGGCCTGCGGATCGGCCAGCAGGCGCTGGACGACCTCACCGAGCAGGCCGAGCAGGACCTGCGCGTGCGCTTCCAGGACGCGTTCGCGGCCGCCTGGCGCGGCGACTGCGAGATCGACGGCTACAACTCGCTCGTCCTGCGCGCCGGGCTCACCTGGCGGCAGGCGTCGGTGCTGCGGGCGTACGCGCGCTACCTGCGTCAGGCCCGCACGCCGTACTCGCAGGAGTACATCGAGGACGCGGTACTGGCGCACACCGACATCGCCACCAAGCTGCTGGCGCTGTTCGAGCACCGCTTCGACCTGTCGACGGACCCGGAGTCCGACACGCAGGCCGAAACCCTCGTCGACGAGATCACCTCGATGATCGACGAGGTCACGAGCCTGGACCAGGACCGCATCCTGCGCCGCCTGCTCGCCGTCATCCGCGCGACCCTGCGCACCAACTACCGGGTGACCGACGACGAAGGCCGTCCGCGCCCGTTCCTGGCGTTCAAGCTGGACCCGCAGGGCGTGCCGGACCTGCCCGAGCCGCGGCCGCGGTTCGAGATCTTCGTGTACTCGCCGCGCGTGGAGGGCGTGCACCTGCGCTTCGGCGCCGTCGCCCGCGGTGGCCTGCGGTGGTCCGACCGCCGCGAGGACTTCCGCACCGAGATCCTGGGGCTGGTCAAGGCGCAGGCCGTGAAGAACGCCGTCATCGTGCCGGTCGGCGCCAAGGGCGGGTTCGTCGTCAAGCGCCCGCCGGTGCCGACGGGCGACCCGGGCGTGGACCGCGACGCGCAGCTGAGCGAGGGCATCGCCTGCTACCGCATGTTCATCTCGGGCCTGCTGGACCTGACCGACAACCGCGTAGAGGGCCGCGCGATCCCGGCGAAGGACGTGGTGCGCTACGACGCCGACGACACGTACCTGGTGGTGGCGGCCGACAAGGGCACCGCGACGTTCTCCGACATCGCCAACGAGGTCTCGGCGAGCTACGGCTTCTGGCTCGGCGACGCCTTCGCCTCCGGTGGTTCCGTCGGCTACGACCACAAGGCCATGGGCATCACCGCCCGCGGCGCGTGGGAGAGCGTGAAGCGGCACTTCCGCGAGCTGGGCGTCGACACGCAGAGCCAGGACTTCACCGTCGTCGGCATCGGCGACATGGCGGGTGACGTGTTCGGCAACGGGATGCTGCTGTCGGAGCACATCCGGTTGGTCGCCGCGTTCAACCACCTGCACGTCTTCCTCGACCCCGACCCCGACGCGGAGGCCTCGTTCGCCGAGCGCAAGCGGTTGTTCGCGCTGCCGCGCTCGTCGTGGGACGACTACGACCGCTCGGTGATCAGCGAGGGCGGCGGGATCTACCCGCGCACCGCCAAGACGATCCCGGTCACCCCGCAGGTGCGCCGCGCGCTCGGCCTCGGCGAGGACGTCACGCACCTGTCGCCCGCCGAGCTGATCAAGGCGATCCTGCTCGCCCCGGTCGACCTGCTGTGGAACGGCGGTATCGGCACCTACGTCAAGGCCGAGGACGAGACGCACGCCGACGCCGGCGACAAGGCCAACGACGCCGTCCGGGTGAACGGGAAGGACCTGCGGGTCAAGGTCGTCGGCGAGGGCGGCAACCTGGGCCTGACCCAGCGCGGCCGCATCGAGTTCGCCAGGGCGGGCGGCAAGATCAACACCGACGCGCTGGACAACTCGGCGGGCGTCGACTGCTCCGACCACGAGGTCAACATCAAGATCTTCCTCGACCACCTGGTCGCGGGCGGGCAGCTCGACCGCGAGCAGCGCAACACCCTGCTGCACGAGATGACCGACGAGGTCGGGGACCTGGTGCTGGCGGACAACTACCACCAGAACTCGGTGCTCGGCGTGAGCCGCGCGCACGCGCCAGGGATGGTCAGCGTGCACGAGCGGCAGATCGCGGCGCTGGAGGCCGCGGGCGCGCTGGACCGGCAGCTGGAGTCGCTGCCGAGCAAGGCCCGCTTCCGTGAGCTGGAGAAGGCCGGCCAGGGCTTGACGTCGCCGGAGCTGGCGACGCTGCTCGCGCACGTGAAGCTGGACCTGAAGGACGAGCTGCTGGCCAGCGAGCTGCCCGATGCCGAGGTGTTCGCGCGGCGGCTGCCGGAGTACTTCCCGAAGCCGCTGCGGGACCGGTTCGCCGACACCATCGGCGAGCACCCGCTGCGGCGGCAGATCATCAGCACGATGCTGGTGAACGAGGTCGTCGACGGCGCGGGCATCACGTACGCGTTCCGGCTCGCCGAGGAGATGAACGCGACCGCCACCGACGCCGTGCGTGCGTACACGGTGGTCACCCACGTGTACGAGCTGGACTCGCTGTGGAACGCGATCCACGCCCTCGACAACGTGGTGGACACCGACATCACCGACGCGATGATGCTGGAGACGCGGCGGCTGCTCGACCGCGCCGCCCGCTGGTTCCTGGCGAACCGGCCCCAGCCGCTCGCGGTCGGGGCGGAGATGAGCCGCTTCGAGGACACCGTGGTGAAGCTCGCGCCGAAGGTCCGGGGGATGCTGGGCGGCCGCGAGGCAGAGCACGTCGCCGAGCGCACCAAGCGGTTCTGCGGCGAGGGCGTGCCGACGGAGCTGGCGGACCGGATCGCGGTGCTGCTGGACTCCTACGGCCTGCTGGACGTCATCGAGGTCACCGAGCTGGCCGAGCGGGAGGCCAGGGTCGAGACCGAGCGCAGCCCGCTGGAGACCGCCGAGCTGTACTACGCGCTGTCGGCGCACCTCAACGTCGACCAGCTGCTCACCTCGATCAGCGCGCTGGAACGCGGCAACCGCTGGCACGCGCTCGCGCGGCTCTCGCTGCGCGACGACGTGTACTCCTCGCTGCGGGCGATCACGCTGGACGCGTTGCGGCACAGCGATCCCGAGGACTCCGCCGCGGAGAAGATCGCGCAGTGGGAGAAGGCGAACGCGTCGCGGCTGTCGCGGGCGCGGGTCGCGCTGGACGAGATCGGCCGGTCCGGCAGGCTCGACCTGGCGACGCTGTCGGTGGCGGCGCGGCAGCTGCGCAGCACGGTGAGGTAGCGGGTGTACGTGGCGATGGTCCGGCCGCGCTGGTCGGACATGGACGTGTTCGGGCACGTGAACCACGCGCGGATGGTGACGCTGCTCGAAGAGGCCCGCGTGCCGCTGTTGTTCGGCGAGGCGGCCCGTGCCGGGGTCGCCGAGTTCGCCAAGGGTATGGTCGTGGTGAAGCTGTCCGTGCACTACCGCGCACCGATCGTCGTCGACGGCCAGGAGATCCGGGTCGAGGTCTCCCTGCGGGACCTCAGGTTCGCCTCCGCCACCCTGGACTACACCGTCCACAGTGGACCTTCGGCGGACGATCCGGTGGCGGTGGTGGCGGACACGGTGCTGGCGCCGTACGACGTGTCCACCGGCCGTCCGCGCCGGTTCACCGAGGACGAGCGGGAGTTCCTGCGCGAAAGGCTGGCGGGGGAGACCGATGACTGACAGCGTCCGTTCCGGGACGGCCACCGAGCTGCGTGTCGCCGACAGCGCGGAGCGGGAGACGCTCGCCGCGTTCGTCGCCCGCGCGGTGCGCCTCGACGGGCAGTGCGCGGTGCGGCTGCGCAACCGGGGCGAGGAGGTCGTCGAGGCGTGGGTGGCCACGCCGTTCGAGGTGCTGGCCACGCGCGCGGTCGCCGGGCAGAGCACGCCCCGTGACGTCACGGTGTCCGGCAACGAGCTGCTCGCCGCGCTCACCGTGGCGCCGGGGGAGCGGATGGACCCGGGCCCGGCGCGGGACCTGCTGTGGCAGGGGGAGCTGCCCGGGGGCGGCCAGTGGCAGCACGTGGACGACGTGCCGGTGCACGTGATCGGGGAGCTGACCGACCGGGGCGTGGCGCTCGCGCGCGAGCACGTCGGCCCGCACGGCACGCCGCCGGCGTCGCTGATGGACCAGACGGTGCTCACCGTGAGCGGGGCCGGGTTCGAGGTGAAGATCCCGATGCGCTGCCTGTTCGCCCTGTCCGGCATGGGGTTTGTCGATTCGTCGATAGCCGAGGACGTCGTGCGCGTGACGGCGACGAGTTCGTGGCTGCGGCTCGACGGCCGCTACGGCGCGGTGCTCCGGCGGCGCCAGGCGCTGCTGCCGTTGCTGTTCTGAGGAAACGAAGATCGCTTCGCGGCCGTCTCACAGGTGTGCTGCGTTACGTGACGATCGCCGGTGCCGCCTGCGCGCTGGCGGCGCCCTTCCTGTCCAGTGGAGCGACCCGGGCGAAGGGGGCCGAACTCGGGTGGTTCACCGCCGCCGTCGTGGTGGTGGTCGCGCTCGGGTTCGCCCGGCGCCGGGCGGTGCGGATCGCCGCGGCGGTGCTCGGCGCCATCGTGGCGGTCGCCGCGATTGTCCAGCTGCTGCTCGACGTCCAGGGCGGAGTGCCCGGCGCGGACGCCCCCGTGCTCGCGATCGGTGCGGTCGCGGCGGCGATCGGGTTGACGGCTTCGACGAGCTGGCGGGTGCGTCCGGCCGGAGTACTCGGCGTGGTCGTGGTCGCAGTGGCGGCGCTCCTGGCGCCGTGGGGCGCGGAAAGCGCTGCCACGGAGTCGGAGACGCGGTTCATCCGCGACCTTCCGTCGGATCCCGTCACGGAACGGCCAGGCGGGCGGCAGTGGGCGTGGCAGCCGCCGTCGGACGTGACGGACGTCGTGGCGGCGTCCTACGGCGTCGTGGTCGCGACCGCGGACGGCCGGGTGACGGCGCTCGAAGGCAGCGACGGTCGCGAGAACTGGCACTACGCCCGGCTCGGCGCGCGCGTGGACGCGCTGCTCCCGTCGGCAGACGGACGGTCCGTGCTGGCCGCGTTCGCGTCGAAGGACGACAGCAGCTCGAAGCTGCTCGTGATGCTGGACGCCGAGTCCGGCGCGGCGCGGTTCGAGCGGGTGGTGCCGTCGGTGCTCGTCGAGACCCGGCAGGTGGCGGTCGGCACGAAGACCTTCACGATCCGGGGCGACGAGCTCGTCGGCTACGACGTGGACGACGGCGAGGAGCTGTGGCGGTGGTCGCCTCCGGAGGGCTGTGACAGCCCGTTCAGCCTGGCGGCACCGGCCCGGACGGTGGTGCTCGCGTCGCTGGAGTGCGCCGGCAAGGCGGGCTTGGTCGCGCTCGACGAGGTGAGCGGGCACGAGCGGTGGCGGCACGAGGTGCGGTTGTCCGGCCAGGACTCCGAACGCCTCGACGTGATGGCCGCGACCACCACCGGCGGGGCGACGGTGTGGCTGCGGATCGTCGGCAGGCTCGTCGCGCCCGGCTCGGTGACCAGCGGCCTGTTCGACACCGAGACCGGCAGGCTCCTGCCCACCCCGCGCGAGCCCTGGTTAGTGCGCGCGGACGCCGGTGCGCTGCCGCTGGCCGAGCAGCAGGACGGCGCGAAGGACACCGCGCTGGAGGTCGTCGACACGGCCACCGGAACCACCCATCCGGTGGACTTCTCCGCGTGCCCGGTGCGCTCCGCCGAGGCGACCACCGCGCACACCTACCTGCGAGCGTGCAACGACAACGGGCGTGACCTGACGGTCGTCGTACAGTCGTGGGACGGGCAGCCGCCCGCGCAGATCCCGGTGCGGCTGGACGGTTCCGGCTCGCTGCCCGACCTGTACCTCGTGCCCGCGCCCGGCGCGATCGTCGTGGCCCGCGAAGCCCACGGCGGAACTCCGGCTCCGGTCGTCGGCCTGGTGGGCTAGTCCCAGAGCAGCCGCTCGTCCCGACCTGGGTCGTCGACAGGGCCGCTGACCGTGTCGAACAGCATCGTGGTGCGGCGTCCGGGTTCGTAGCGGGGCCAGGGCGACTCACCGTGGACGAACCGCACCCACGCGTCGTGCATCGTGTCCGCGACGGCGCGGGCGCGGGTGGTGTCGCGGCCGAGGAGGAGCCGGAAGAACGGGTTGGCCAGGTCGTCGAACACCAGCGGCACGTCGAGGCCGTGGCAGGCACCCATGCCCCGCACCTCCGTCCGCCAGTCCAGCCGGTACATCCAGACCTCGCCGCCCGCGGCGTGCTGCGCCTCGGCGAACCGGATCGCGGGCAGCCACCAGTCACTCGCCGTCGTGACCCTGCCGGGCAGGTCCGGCTCGCCGGGGAAGCGCTCGCGGTAACGCGCCAGCACGGGCTCGGGATCGGGCAGCATCATCGGGCCCTGGGACTGTCCGAGCGCGCGGAACAGGTCCTCCTCGTCGCGGTTGGTCCCGATCAGCAGCCGCACCCCGGCCGCGCTGCCCGCGGCGACGGCGTCGAGCGGGCGCCGCATCAGCTCCGCACCGTCCACCACCACCCGGTAGGGAACGCGGGCACCGCCGAGCCGCACCTGGGCCTCGACGATCTGCTCGGCGGGCAGCTCCCGCAGCTTCACGGGGTCGTCGACGCCCAGTTCGGCCAGCAACGCGTCGGCCGTGCGCCGCGCCGCCTCCGGCGTGTCGACGAGCTCGCCCACCCCGGTGCCGCTCTGCACGACGGCCTGCTGGAAGAGACCGCGGGCGGCCGGGACCGCGAGCAGCGTGCCCACCGTGCGGCCGCCGTTGGACTCGCCCGCGAGCGTCACGCGCTCCGGGTCCCCGCCGAACTCCGCGATGTGGTCCCGCACCCAGCGCAGGGCCGCGAGCTGGTCCAGCAGCGCGAAGTTGCCGCCGCCGAACGCCTCCGGCAGGTAGAGCAGGCCGAGCGCGCCCAGCCGGTACGCGAGCGTCACGACGACCACGCCGTGCTCGGCGAAGCGGGTGCCGTCGTAGTCGTTCGGGGAGCCGGTGACACCGCCACCGCCGTGGATCCACACCAGCACCGGGTGCGGGCCGGGCGAATCCGGTGCGTACACCGTGAGGTGCAGGCAGTCCTCGCTCCCGGTGAGGCCGCGGCCGAGGAGATCGGGCTGCAGGGACGGGTGCGCCGGGCCTTCGCGGAGGCCGGTCACCGGCTGCGGCGGCGCGAACCGCAGCTCCCCGACCGGCGGGGCGGCGTACCGGATCCCGCGCACGACGCGCGGCATCAGTCCCAGCTGTTCATCATGCTGTGCGCGGCCATCTCCAGGTACTGCCACAGCTGTTGTTCGAGCGCCGGCGGCAGGTCCGCCTCGTCCACCGCGATCCGCATCGCGCGCAGCCACGCGTCCCGCTCGATGGGACCCACCTTGTAGGGCGCGTGCCGCATCCGCAGCCGCGGGTGACCGCGCTGGTCGGAGTACGTGTGCGGGCCGCCCCAGTACTGCATCAGGAACAGGCGCAGGCGCTCCTCCGCGGGCCCGAGGTCCTCCTCGGGGTAGAGCGGCCGCAGCACTTCGTCGTCCGCCACCTCGGCGTAGAACCGGGCGACGATCTTGCGGAACGTCGGCTCGCCGCCGACGGCATCGTAGAAGGACTGGGGTTCGCTCGTCTCGGGCACGCCTCTATTGTGCAGCGCTCGCCGGACCCAGGTAGCGGCCCATGGGCGGTTCGAACCCGGCCTCCTCCAGCCCGGCGATCACCCGGGCCCGCAACGCGCGCTGCACCGACCACTGCTTCCCGGGCCGGACCTTGGCCGTCACGCGGATCGTGATGCCCTCCGGCGTCACGGTTTCCACGCCCAGCACCTCCGGCGGCTCCAGCACCTCGTCCGACAGCGGCGCCTCGGCGACGGCCGCGGTGACCGTGGTGGTGAGCACCTCGACCGCGCGCTCGACGTCCGCGGTGTAGCTCAGCGGCACGTCCACCACGGCGTTCGCGTAGCCCTGGCTGGAGTTGCCCACCCGCAGCACCTCGCCGTTGCGGACGTACCAGACGGTGCCCTTCACGTCCCGCAGCGTCGTGATCCGCAGGCCCACCGACTCGACGGTGCCGCTGGCCGGGCCGATGTCGATCACGTCGCCGACGCCGTACTGGTCCTCCAGCATCATGAACATGCCGGAGATGAAGTCCTTGACCAGGTTCTGCGCGCCGAAGCCCAGCGCGACGCCGACGATCCCGGCCGAGGCGATGATCGGCCCGAGGTTGATCCCCAGCTCGCCGAGGATCTGGATGAACGCGAGCCCGAAGACGAGGAACGACGTCAGCGACTTGAGCACCGAGCCGATCGTCTTCGCCCGCTGGCGCCTGCGCTCGATGACCATCGGGCCGAGCAGGTCCGGCGCGCGCTCGCGCAGCGGGCGCAGCAGCGCGGGCAGCCGCCGCCCGTTGTTGCGCGGGATCTCCGTGACGCGGTCGATGACCTTGCGCAGCACCAGCCGGATCAGCACCGCGACCAGGAGGATCAGCAGGATCGTGATCGGCTTGGCCACCAGCCAGTTCGCCGACGCGGCCAGCCACTCGTTGTGGGTCACCCGGTAGACCTGGTAGCACCAGGTGCCTTCCTCGGTCACGCACTGGGGGGTCTCGGTCAGCAGCGGGTTCACGGGGGCGGGTCGTCCCTTCCTCGCCTCTTCGTCCGTCCTCGTTCACGTGAACTTCGGACGGATCTCACAGGACACGTCTTCTAACACAGGTGCATTTCCGGGGTGATCTGTGGTCGACTATGACCGCACCGGTGGAGGTGGTCGAGTGCCAGACCGACAACCGATCCCCCTCGGCGCCGCCGACCACGAGTTCGTGGCGGGACAGGCGCCGGAGGTAGCCCTGTGTGCCTATCCGGGTGGAGCCGCAGCCGGCGGTCACCACCCGAGTGGGCCACCTGCGCGTGGCGGAGGGCGCGGAGCCCGTCCGCCGGGACAGCGTAGAGGCCGGGATCCGGCGGCCGGCACGGCCCCCGGGTGGGGACGGCGGCGGGTGCTTCTGCTCAACGCCACGTTCGAGCCGCTGACGGCGCTGCCGCTGCGGCGGGCCGTGGTGCTGGTGATGTGCGGCAAGGCGGAGGTGGTGCACGGCGATCCCGCCGGGCTGACGCTGCACGCGGCCACGGTGTCGCTGCCGGTGCCGTCCGTGATCCGGCTGTCCACCTACGTCCGCGTGCCCTACCGGGCCCAGGTCCCGCTCACCCGGGCCGGGCTCATGCACCGCGACCGGTACCGCTGCGCCTACTGCGGCGGCCGGGCCGAAACCATCGACCACGTCATCCCGCGCAGCAGGGGCGGCCCCCACTCGTGGACGAACTGCGTGGCCTGCTGCGCCAAGTGCAACCACCGCAAGGCCGACCGGCTGCTGTCCGAGCTGGGCTGGCACCTGCGCGTGGTGCCGACGGCGCCGCACGGCCCGCACTGGCGGCTGCTCGTGCACAGCGGGGAAGCCGACCCCCTGTGGCGCCCGTACCTCGGGGTCGCCGCGTAGTTCCTCGGCACACACCTTCGCCCCGGTCGTCGGAATGACGGCCGGGGCGTTCTGGTGCCCGGAGTCCGGAGGCTTCGTCAGGAAGCGGTGACGCGCGTGCCGGCGGTGACGCGGGTGCCGCGCGTCACCCTGGTGCCGCGGGTGACGCGGGTACCGGCGGTCACGCGGGTGCCGCGGGTGACCCGGGTACCGCGGGTGACGCGCGTGCCGGCGGTGACTCGCGTGCCACGCGTGACGCGGGTGCCCCTGGTGACACGGGTACCGCGCGTCACGCGAGTGCCTGCGGTCACCCGGGTACCCCGCGTGACGCGGGTGCCGCGTCCGTCGTTGGCGCCGAAAAGTGACGGAGCGTAGTCGGTGTTGGGCTGAGCGGGGGTAACGGCGAGGTTCATGACATGTCCTCCGGGGACCCAGTGCGTTACGTTGCGGGAAGGGGACCGAGGCGCAAGGCCCGTACAGGTGAAAAAGCTACGAGGATTTTCCCTCAGGAACAACCCGAATTGCGATGAGTGCGGCCGCCCGTACGGTGAGCTGCCATCTTTCGCGCAAGGGTCTTTCGGCTCATTGTGTGAACCGGAACTCGGCACACGGCGGACGGTGGGCCGGACGGGACGAGTGGTCTTGACGCTCCCCAGTGGGTTCAGAGGCGATCGGCTAAGGTTCCTCCTCGTGAGCATCGTCGAGACAATCCTGGTCTTCGCGCTGATCCCGGCGGCCATCTACGGCGTGGTCGCGTTGCTGACGCTGCGCTCGAAGTTCGCCGGGACCCCGCGTTACCGTCCGGGCCAGCCCTGGGAGTACCCCCCGATGTGGTGGAGCGGCAACCCCGAGGGCATCGGCGCGCATCGGCAGGTGAATCCCGGCGAGGCGCCGGGGACGGCAGTGGGAGGTGCCCGTGGCAGCTGGTGAGCTGGTCCAGCAGAACGAGTCCGGCGAGGCGGAGTTCGGAGTAGGGGTTACCTCCACCGGACGGCGCTCGGTGGCCCGGATGTACGAACCGGCCAAGCCGTCCGTGCCCTTCACCGTGCCCCAGCTGGCCCGTCTGGACGAGGCGCTGACCCTGGCGAGCCGGGAGACCGGCATCGACTTCAGCGTCTACCTGGGTGACCTGGGCGGTGACACGCGGGAGTCGGCGGAGAAGCTGCACGCCTCCATCGGCGAGACCGCGGCCCGCTCGGTTCTGATCGCGGTGTCGCCCGGCGAGCGCGTGGTCGAGGTCGTCACCGGCGCCGAGGCGTTCCCGCGGCTGCCCGACCGCGCCGCGAAGCTCGCCGTGATGAGCATGGTCGCCTCGTTCAAGGAGGGCGACCTCATCGGCGGCCTGGTCTCCGGCCTGCGCATGCTCGCCGACCAGGCGGGGCACGCCCCGGCCTGACCCTGCTGAGCGAAGAACGGCCGGCCTCCCGCGGGAGGTCGGCCGTTCTCGTTTTCCGTCAGCTCTCGTCGAACTCGCGGGCCGCGAGCGCCCGCACGATGCCGGCGCGGCCCTCCGACACCAGCCGCCGCAGCGCGGCCGGGTGCTCGCCCGCGAGCCAGCGATCCGCGGCCTCCACAGTGGACTGCGCGACCGCCCATGCCGGGAACAGGCCGACCACGGTGGGCTGGGCACGCTCGCTGGAACGGCGCTGCCACACCTCGTCGATCACCTCGAAGTACCGGCTCACGTAGTCACCGAGCAGGTGCTTCTGCCCGGGGTGGGAGAAGCCGCCGATGACCGCGTTGCTGAGCGCGTTGGGCAGCTCGTCGTCGTACACCGCGCGCTGCCACGCCTCGGCCTTGCCGTCCACGCTCGGGCGCAGCGCGCGGGCGTGCTCCGCGTGCCGCCGCCCGGTGGCGGTGTCGTCGCGGGCCAGCTCGGCGTCGATCTCCGCGTCCGCCGCCTTGCCGTGCGCGACCAGCGCGTTGAGCAGCCGCCACCGCAGGTCCGCGTCGACGGTGAGCCCGTCCAGCGGCGCGGACCCGTCGAGCCAGCCCGCGAGGACGCCGAGCTTCTCGTCGTCGAGCACCGAGCCGGTGAGCGAGTTCACGAACGCCAGCTGGTGGTCCGAACCCGGCTCGGCTGAGCGGGCCAGCTCCAGCAGCCGCGCGGTGAACGCGGGCCAGCCCTGCTCGGCGGCCCAGCGCTGCTCGGCGTAGGAGTTCAGCGCCGTCTGCGCCTGCAGCAGGAGCCGCTGCACGACGCCGACCTCGGTCTCGGCGTGGATGCCGTGCGAGACGATCGCGACGAAGTCCCGCGCCTTCAGCTCCGCCTCGCGGGTCATCTCCCACGCGGCCGACCAGCACAGCGTGCGCGGCAGCGGCTCGGTGATGTCGGCGATCCGGTCGACCAGCGTGGTCAGCGAACCCGCGTCGAGGCGCATCGTGCAGTAGGTCAGGTCGTCGTCGTTGACCAGCACGAGCTTGCCCGCGGGCGCGCCCACTAGCTCGGGCACCTCGGTGACCTCGCCCTCGACGTCCAGCTCCACCCGCTGGACGCGCACAAGGTTGCCGTCGGTGTCGTCGTCGTAGACGCCGACCGCGATGCGGTGCGTGCGCAGCTCGCCCGCGCCCGGCTTGGCGCCGGTCTGCACGACCGAGAACGACGTGAAGCGGCCTTCGCCGTCGGTGTCGAACCGCGGGCGCAGCGAGTTGAGGCCCGTGGTCTCCAGCCACTGTGCGCTCCATCCGGACAGGTCGCGCCCGGACGCCTGCTCCAGCGCGGCCAGCAGGTCCGCCAGCGTCGCGTTGCCCCACGCGTGCTTGCCGAAGTACACCCGCAGCCCGGCGAGGAAGTTGTCCAGCCCGACGTACGACACGAGCTGCTTGAGCACGCTCGCGCCCTTGGCGTAGGTGATGCCGTCGAAGTTCACCTCGACCGCCTGCAGGTCGACGATGTCGGCGGCGATCGGGTGCGTCGAGGGCAGCTGGTCCTGCCGGTACGCCCACGACTTCTCGATGTTCGCGAAGCTGGTCCACGCGTGCTCGTACTCGGTGGCCTCGGCCTGCGCCAGCACGCTCGCGAACGTGGCGAACGACTCGTTCAGCCACAGGTCGTCCCACCAGCGCATGGTGACCAGGTCTCCGAACCACATGTGCGCCATCTCGTGCAGCAGCGTCTCGGCGCGGCGCTCGTAGGAGTAGCGGGTGACGCGGCTGCGGAACACGTAGTCCTCGAGGAACGTGACCGCGCCCGCGTTCTCCATCGCGCCCGCGTTGAACTCCGGCACGAACAGCTGGTCGTACTTCGCGAACGGGTAGGGCGTGGCGAACGCCTTGTGGTAGAAGCCGAAACCCTGCTTGGTCTCGGTGAACAGCCGGTCGGCGTCCATGTGCTCGGCCAGCGACGCGCGGCAGTAGATGCCGAGCGGGATGGTGCCGTGCTCGTCGGTGTACTGGTCGTGCCACTCGGCATACGGGCCGGCGACGAGCGCGACGAGGTACGTGGAGATCCGGTCGGAGACGGCGAACACCGTCTTCGTGGCGCCCTCCGCGGTCTTCTCGGTGGACTCCACGGGCGCGTTCGACACGACCTTCCAGTCGTTCGGCGCGATCACGGTGAGGCGGTAGACCGACTTGAGGTCGGGCTGGTCGAAGCAGGCGAACATGCGCTTGGCGTCGGCCGTCTCGAACTGCGTGTAGAGGTAGACCGCGTCGTCCACCGGGTCGACGAACCGGTGCAGCCCCTCGCCGGTGTTCATGTAGCGGCAGTCGGCGCGCACGACCAGCTCGTTGGCGGCGGCCAGGTCCGGCAGCGCGATGCCGTCGTCCTCGACGTAGCCGGACACGTCCAGCTCGCGGCCGTTGAGCGTGGCCGAGCGGACGCCCGCGGCGACGATGTCGACCCAGGAGCTCGCCCCCGCGCGGGCGGCGAAGCGGATCGTGGTGGTCGAGTCGAACGTCCTCTCCCCGGGACCGCCGTTGCCGTCGGTCAGGTCGAGCAGGATGTCGTAGGACTCGACGTCCAGGAGATCCGCACGCTGCTGGGCTTGGTCGCGGGTCAGGTTAGGGGCGGGCACAGGCACCTCGTAGCACTAGCGATGGTCATTGGGCTGTCTCGCTATCCAATCACGGATGCCGGGGGGAACAAGCGGAACTCGGCCGCTGTTGCCCTGGTTACCGCCAACCGTTGGCCGTACCACAGGGAGATTCGATGTCCGCCGAGCGCACGCGTGTCGATTTCTACTTCGACCCCATCTGCCCGTTCGCCTGGATCACGTCGCGCTGGATCCTGGAGGTCGAGCAGCACCGCGACCTCGACCTGCACTTTCGCGTGATGAGCCTGGCGATCCTCAACTCCGGGCGCGACCTGCCGGAGGACTACCAGGAGATGATGCGGAAGGCGTGGGGCCCGGTGCGGGTGGCCACCGCGCTGGCGCAGACGAAGGACGAGAGCGTGCTGCGCGAGTTCTACACCGAGTTCGGCACCCGCTTCCACAACGGCGGTGACAAGGACATCCCGTCGGTGCTGAAGCAGGCGCTGGAGGCGATCGGGGCGTCGGCGGACCTGGCGGCGGCCGCGGAGTCGACGGAGTACGACGAGGCGCTGCAGAAGAGCCACCACGAGGGCATGGACCCGGTCGGCATGGACGTGGGCACGCCGACGATCCACATCGACGGCGTGGCGTTCTTCGGCCCGGTGCTGTCGTCCATCCCACGCGGCGAAGACGCACTGAAGGTCTTCGACGGCGCCCGGTTGCTGGCGTCGTACCCGGACTTCTACGAACTCAAGCGGACCCGCAGCGGTCAGCTGAACTTCGACTGAGCTCTTCCCGCTGACGTCGTACGAAGGCGGCGGCAACGGGGTCGCCGTGCCCCGGCACGATCGTGCCGGGGCGCAGGGCCAGCAGGCGGTCCAGGGCGTGGGGCCAGTCGCCGACGTGGGAGTCCGCGCCGACGGATGGGGGCGCTTCGACCAGGTCGCCGGCGAACAGGACGTCCGCGTCCGGCACGTGCACCGCCACGTCGTGGTCGGTGTGCCCGCGCCCGGGGTGCAGCAGCGTCACCGTGCGGCCGCCGAGGTCGAGCGTCACGTCCTCGGCGAACGTCGAGGTGGGCGCGACGAGTTCCGCTTCCCGCAGGCGTTGCGCCAGTTCGTCCTTGCCCTCGCGGCGGAACTCCGAGACCCACTCCTCGCGGTCGGCGCCCATCGCGGCGCGGCACCGCTCGTGCGCCCACACCGGGCACGGCAGAAACGGCCGCGTGCCGAAGTGGTGGTCGAAGTGGGCGTGCGTCAGCGCGACGAGCCACGGCGCGCCCGTGACCTCCCGGACCGCGGCAGCGAACCGCGCGCCCTGCACCTCGTCCCCGCCGGTGTCCACCACCAGGCACCGCTCGCCGCCCACCACGAGCCCGAGTGTCAGGTCGAGGTACTCGTGCCGCCGCGCGTACACGCCGTCGCCCAGTTCGAGCCATCGCGTCATACCCAGAGCATGCCGCGCCCGGATGGGGATGGCAGACTCCAGACGTGCATGTCTACTTGGGATCCGACCATGCCGGTTTCGAGCTGAAGAACCACCTGGTGAGCCACCTGCAGGGCCAGGGGCACGAGGTCACCGACATCGGCCCGTTCGTGTACGACGCCGCGGACGACTACCCGGCGTTCTGCGTCGAGACGGCCCGCCGAGTGGTCGCCGACGAGGGCAGCCTCGGCATCGTCATCGGCGGCTCCGGCAATGGCGAGCAGATCGCCGCCAACAAGGTGCCCGGCGCCCGCGCCGCGCTGGCCTGGAAGCCGGAGATCGCGCAGCTCGCCCGCGAGCACAACCACGCCCAGCTCATCGGCATCGGCGCGCGGATGCACACGGTCGAAGAGGCCACCGCGATCGTCGAGACGTTCCTCGCCACCCCGGTCTCCCCGGACGAGCGGCACGCCCGCCGGATCCAGCAGCTGCTCGACTACGAGCGCACCGGCACCCCGCCCGCGCTGCCCAGCTGATGCCCGAAGGCCACACCCTCCACCGGCTCGCCCGGCTGCACCAGCGGCGCTTCGCGGGTGCGCCGGTGGAGGTGACGAGCCCGCAGGGCAAGTTCGCCGAAGCGTCCGAAGTGGACGGTCGGGTGCTCGTGCGGGCCGAGGCGTACGGCAAACACCTGTTCCACCACTACACCGGCGTCGGCTCGGTGCACGTCCACCTCGGATTGTACGGGACCTTCACCGAGGCGAAGCTGCCCGTGCTGGCGCCCGTCGGGCAGGTGCGGATGCGGATGGTCGGCGGTACACATTGGACGGACCTGCGCGGCCCGACGCGCTGTGAGCTCCTGACTCCCGACCAGGTCGACGCCATCAAGGCGCGCCTGGGCCCGGACCCGCTGCGCCGCGACGCCAAGCCCGAGCGGGCGTACGAGAAGATCTCCGCCTCCCGGACGTCGATCGCGGCACTGCTGATGGACCAGTCGGTGCTCGCCGGCGTCGGCAACGTCTACCGCGCGGAGCTGCTGTTCCGCCACGGCGTCGCGCCCATGCTGCCGGGCCGGTCGCTGGACCCGGTGACGTGGAAGGAGATGTGGACCGACCTCGTGGCGCTGATGCGGCACGGCGTGCGCGTCGGCCGCATCGACACCGTCGCCGACGAGCACCTGCCGCACGTCACGGGGCGGGCGCCGCGGGAGGACCGGCACGGCGGCGAGGTGTACGTCTACCGGCGCACGGGGCAGCCATGCCTGGTGTGCGGCACGCCGATCGCGCACCGCGAGCTGGCGGGGCGCAACCTGTACTGGTGCCCGGTCTGCCAGCCGGAATAGCTCAGAAGTCGCCGAAGTCCCCGCCGCCGAAGTCGTTGAAGTCGCCGCCACCGAAGTCGCCGCCGCCGTCGAAACCGCCGCCGTCGAAGTCACCGGCCGCGTCGCCGTCGAAGTCCCCGCCGTCGCCCATGTCGCCCTGGTCGGCGAAGGCGTCCTCCTGCCCGGCGTCGTAACCGGACTCCCACGCGGCCGCGCTGGAGACGCCGCTCATGCCGGAGAACATCGCGTCGAACAGCAGGACCGAACCGAGCCCCCACGCGCCCGCGACCAGCGCCGTCTTCCACCACGGCTCGCTGTACCAGCCCTGCGGCACGGGCCGCCCCGCGACGCGGCCGCCGGGGTAGTAGTACGGCGTGTTGTTGCCCGGCTCCGGCGACGCCTCGTACGTCTGGCCCTCGACGTCCACCCTGCGGTGCTCGCTCACCTTGCCGGCGCGCTCGCGCTCGCGCTCCTCGGGCAGCTGCGGGCCCGGGTCCATGCCCATCGCCGTGCGCGCGGCGCGGACGTAGTAGAGCCCTTCGAGCGCGGTCTCCTTGACCAGCCTGGCCTGCTCGACGGTGCGGGCCTGGTCCAGCTGCGAGCCGGCGGCGGTGTAGCGCTCCGACGCGTCGGCGAGCGCCTGTTTGGAGGCCTCGTCGGTGCCGGTCAGGTTGAGCACCTGGCCGCCGAGCCGCTCGACCAGCCGTCGCGCGTCGGCCTTGGCGTCGTCCAGCTGGCGCTGGCGGTTCTGCCCCTGCGAACGGGCGAAGTACGCCACGCCGCCGATGATGACGAGGAGGAGCACGATCACGACGATCGCGGTGCCCATCGGTTACTCCCAGCGTTTCGGATTGTCTGATCCGGACAACGCGGACAGTAGCGGGTAAGTTCCGCCCTCGACGAAAACTAGAACACGTTATAGTCTCGGGGGTATGAAGTTCAGCCTCTCGGTCGCGATGAACCCCCTCGAGCAGTTCGCCGAGCTGGCCCGCACGGCCGAGGAGTGCGGTTTCTCCTCCGTCGTCCTGCCCGACTCGCTCTTCTACTCCGAATCGGTGTCCGCGGAGTACCCGTACACCCCGGACGGCAGCCGGTTCTGGAACGCCGACACGCCCTGGGCCGACCCGCTCGTCGCGGCCGCGGCGATGGGCGCGGTGACCAGCGAGATCACGTTCTACACCTCGGTGATGAAGCTCGGCTCGCGCAATCCGGTGCTGCTCGCGCGCCAGGTCGGCTCGGTCGCGGTGCTCACCGGCGACCGGTTCGGCCTCGGCCTCGGCGTCGGCTGGTCGCCGGAGGAGTTCGAGTGGTGCGGGGCGCCGTACGCGCAGCGGGGCAAGCGCGTCGACGAGGCGATCGAGGTGCTGCGCCTGATCCTCGACGGCGGGATGGTCGAGTACCACGGGAAGTTCTTCGACTTCGACAAGCTGCAGATGAGCCCCGCCCCGCGCCGGCGCGTGCCGTTCTACATCGGCGGCCACACGGAGGTCGCGTTGCGGCGGGCCGCGCGGGTCGGGGACGGCTGGTCGAGTGCGATGATGAAGTTCGAGGACCTGCGCTCGACGATCGAGCGGCTGGCTTCGCTGCGGGCCGAGTACGGCCGCGGCGACGTGCCGTTCGAGATCCAGGCGGTGTGCATCGACCGGTTCGGCGTCGACGGGTACCGCGAGCAGGCGGACATCGGCGTGACGGACATCATCACGCAGCCGTGGGTGTTCGAAGGCATCGGCTTCGGTGACGCACTGGAGCCGAAGAAGGACGCGATCAGGAAGTTCGCCGACGAGATCATCGCGAAGGTGTAGCCATGGGTGTCGAAGTCTGCTGGGACACGTCAGTGGAGCAGCCTGCCGCGCGTTCGGCCGCATGGCGGTCGATGAACGCGGTCGTGCGTGGCGCGAAGGACGAGTGGCTCGCGTTGTTCGCGCCGGACGCGGTGGTGGAGGATCCGGTGGGCCCGTCGATGTTCGACGAGGAGGGGCGCGGGCACCACGGGCACGACGGGATCGCGGCGTTCTGGGACCTGACGATCGCGAAGGTGGAGCGCTTCGAGTTCGTCATCCGCGACTCGTTCGCGGCGGGGGACGAGGTGGCCAACTACGGCACGATCACGACGTTCCTGCCCGGCGGGTACCGCGTGGACACCGACGGCGTGTTCGTCTACCGCGTGAACGCTTCGGGGCTCGTGACGTCGATGCGGGCGTTCTGGGAGACCGAGCGCGCGATGGCGACGGCGCGGCAGGTGTCGTAAACATCGCGCGTGCGCCGGTAAGCGCTGTGTTACCGGCGGTGCGTCCTGTGGGCGGGGCCGGGGTGCGGTTCCGATCATGCCGCGCATGGATCTGGGATCGTGCTGGGGTTGGTTGCCGGACAAGGACGCGGCGGCGACGCACTGGGTGCCGCCGGTGCGGGAGTACCACCCCCGTACCGGGTTGCGGTCCCGGTGCGGGCAGCGGTGCATCCCCTCGGAGCCCACGCACCAGTGGCGGAAGCTGCCGCGCTGCGTGGAATGCCGGGCGGCGCTGCGCCTAAAGTGATCTTGTGACGACGACACTGGCGGTGAACTACCCCGCGCCGATCCCCGTCGGTCACCGCGTCGAGATCACGGAGTTCGCGGACACGCGGCCGGAGAAGAAGCGGAAGGGGTTCGACATGACCCTGCCGTTCCGGCATCCCGTGGTCGTGGATCTCGACACGGGGATCCGGTACATGAACCACGTGCACGCGCGGGAGGACGGCAACGGGGGAAACGCTTTCACGCCGAACCACTACCCGTTCGCGCCGCGCCCCGGGCTGGCGGTGAGCCGCGTGTACGAGGCGCGCGTGGTGGCGTGCACGCTGGTGTCCGTCGAGGGGCTGAGCACGCAGCACACGATGCTGGCCCTTGAGCCGATTTAGGCTCCTGCCCGCGGCGGTTGTGTCCGCGGCGAGCTTCGAGGGCGGCGGTGACTCAGTCTGAGGGGCTCAGCCCGCGGTGGCCTTTCGAGCGCCGCGGGCGACTCCAGCCCGCGGCGGCTCTCTTGTGGGCCTGCGCGGCTCAGCCCGTGGTGGCCTTGTCGTGAGCCTGTGGCAGCTCAGCCCGCGGCAGCCTTCTCGAGGGCGGCGATGTCGAGCTTGTGCATGGACATCATGGCCTCGAAGGCGCGGGCGGCCTGCTCGGCGTCGGGCCCGGTGGTCAGTTCCAGCAGCCGGTTGGGGACGACCTGCCAGGAGAGGCCGAACTTGTCCTTGACCCAGCCGCAGGGCCCTTCCTCGCCGCCGTCGGCGGTGAGGCGGTCCCAGTAGTAGTCGACTTCTTCCTGGGTCTCGCAGGGGATCTGGAACGACACGGCCTCGGTGAACTTGAACTGCGGCCCGCCGTTCAGCCCCACGAACTTCTGCCCGTTGATCTCGAACTCGACGGTCATGACGGACCCGGCGGGCCCGCCGCCGGTCCCGGGATAGCGCGCGACCTGCCCGATGCTCGCGTTGTCGAACACGGTGACGTAGAAGTTGGCCGCATCCTCAGCCCGGCCGTCGAACCAGAGACACGTCGTGAGGCGGTTGTCGGTCATGGCTCCTCCTTGGGGGTCTGGTGCCCGTACTGACTTGGGAGGAGGGGAAAACTCATCGGTGCTCTTGCCAGATGCAGCGAGCGGCGGTTCCCTGGAGTGGGACCGCCGCTCGGTTTGGTGCCGGATCAAGGGCGCTGACCAGCATCGGACCCCTGAACGGTCTACTGCTTGGCCGAGCTGGTGCCGGGGCGGTATCGGTTCCTCGTGCTGCTGGCGGCCTTCTCGGAACTGCGCTGGGGTGAACTGATCGCCCTCCGGGTTTCATGACGGGTGGCCCAGATGAAGGATGGTCGGATGGACATCGGCCCGCCGAAGTCCGCGGCTGGGGTCCGGGTCGTGGCGCTGCCCCGGTTCCTGGCGGACGAGTTGGCGACCCACCTCAGGGAGTACAGCGAGGCTGGTCGTGATGGGCTGGTCTTCGTCGGGAAGCAGCAGGGGGTGCTCCGGCGGGGGAACTTCTACCGGGAGACGGACTGGGCGCGGACCGTGGTCAAGGCAGGGTTGCCGAAGGGCTTCCACTTCCATGACCTGCGTCACACGGGCAACCAGATGGCGGCCGAGGCCGGGGCGACCACGCGTGAGCTGATGCAGCGGATGGGGCAGAGCACCGTGCGAGCGGCGTTGATCTATCAGCACGCGACGAGCGTTCGGGATCGGCAGATCGCGGAGGAGTTGAACGCCCGGGTGGAGCAGTACCGGAAGGCCCAGGAGCGACCGGACGACGAAGAGGGGCCGTTCGGCGTCCTGGCTCCGGTCGGCTAATGGCCCGCTAATGGCACGAACGACACGAGCGGCGGTTCCCAGGATCGGGGCCGCCGCTCGTTTTGTTGCCGCTGACCTGCGGCTATATGCTGGAGCGGGCGACGGGAATCGAACCCGCGTAGCCAGTTTGGAAGACTGGGGCTCTACCATTGAGCTACGCCCGCATGCACCCTGGTGCCCGGGGTGCGCGACCAGTCTAGCGGGTGAGGCTAGAGTGATCGCAGCGCCCCGCCGGGCGTGATCGGGATGTGGCGCAGCTTGGTAGCGCATCCGCTTTGGGAGCGGAGGGTCGCAGGTTCAAATCCTGTCATCCCGACTTGACGGCCTTGACCTGGGCAAACAAGGTTCAAGGGGCGGCACCTGAACTCGCGCAGCCCTCTGGTGGTGGGAGACAATCCGCTCGAGTGAGGGCCGGTCATCGGGGCCGCCCTGTGTCGCCGGTCGGGGGAATCGCGGCCTGCCCGCTGGCTCGGCCAGCGCAGATGGTGGGCCTCTGCCGGATTGCTCGCGCTGAGGGAACTGTGTGGCCGGTCGGCCGGGGTTATGTTGGTCGCATCCTCCGATGGGGATGAGACGCGCGACACGCAGTGGGTGGCCCGGGGTGCTGGTGATCGAGGAGGTGCGTATTGCCAGTCTGGAACATCGCACAGCAGCCGGTTCAGGATCAGTTCGACTACTGGCATGACGTCATCTGCGATGTCTTCATACCCATGACACCGAAGAGGTCGTTTCCCGGTGCCGGATTCGCCGGTGGCGTCGAAGGCCGGGCGCTTGGTGAGATAAGCCGGGCCGATGTCTGGTCTCAGGCGCAGCGCACATTGCATGGCCCGCGCGAGGTGGAACTGTCCGGAGGGGAGTTCTACTTCGTGAATCTGATGGTCACCGGCCGGTGCCGGGGCCAGCAGTGCGATCGGGAATCAGTAATGTCACCGGGCCAGCTGTGGGTCGTGGACACCACGCTGCCGTACTTCCTCGATTTCGAGTCGCAGTGGCGCATGTTCACTTTCCGCCTACCACACGAGCTGCTCGGCTCGCGGTTGTCCCATCCGACGCAGGGTACCGCGATGCCGGTCGACGGCGGCTCCGGAGTAGGGGGCCTCGCCGCCGCGATGATGCGGTCGATGTGGAAGCTGGAAGAACCGGAATCGGTGCAGGTGCGAGTCGAACTGGAGCAGTCCTTTGCCGCAGTTGTTTCGGCAGCACTGGGCGCGCGAGATCGGGGTGCGCCGGCACAAGACGCCCTTCGCGCCGACGTGCTGCGGTTCATCGCGGCCAATCTGGGCGATCCCGGGCTTTCCGTGGTCGCGGTCTGCCGCCGGTTCGCGATTTCACCGCGATTGCTGCACAGGCTGTTCGAAGGGCAGGAGCACACGTTCGCGGAAACCGTGCGCACGATGCGGCTGAATCAGTGTGCCCGGCTCCTGGCCGATCCCCTGAACCGGTCCACGATCACCGACATCGCCCTGCGGCACGGATTCACTGACCCGGCTTCCTTCAGCCGCGCATTCCGCCGCGAATTCGGAATCGCTCCACGTGAGGTGCGTGCAGGGAAGCACGCGCGGGACCCATCGGTCAGGCCATTCCGGACGCGCTGAGCGGGTTGTATCCGGGTGTGCGGAACAGATCCTGGAGCTGGCGGCGGCGGATGCCGGTGTTGCTGCCCTCGATGACCGGGTAGGCCTGGGCCTGGGACAGGTAAGTCATCAGCGGGAAGCTGGTGTCGTAGGCCTGGACGCCGACGACGTTCATGAGCCGGGTGATGACCTCGACCCCCATCTCGGAGCCGAAGATCTTGGCGTGCAGTGCCAGTTCGGGACCTGCCGCGTCCTGCGCGATCACGGCATCGAGCGCGCGCCAGGCCAGAAGTCTGACCGCCTCGATCCTGCTCTTGGCGTCCGCCAGGACATCGGCCACGGACTGGTGCTCGATGATCGGCACCGCGCCGCCTCGCGTGTTGGTCGACGCGTAGTGATAGGCCACCTCGAACGCCTGCCGCATCGCCGCGACGGCGAAGATGCCGATCGACGCGCCGGTGGCCCAGAACGCGTCGTAGGTGAGCCGGACACCGTGCCCCTCGGCGCCCACGAGGTTCGACCGTGGGACGCGCACATCGTGCAGGCCGATCCGCGACGTCAGGCAGCCTCGCAGGCCGGGCAGGTCGTAGTGCTCCTCCACCTCGATGTGGCCGGCCAGGTGCTCGCGTTCGGCAACGATGAGGGACACCCCGCCGGGGGTGCGGCAGACGATGGTCATCACGTCGGGCCCGTTGCCATCCCAGCCGGGCAGATGGGAGGCCCACGCCTTGCGCCCGTTGAGGACCCACCACTCCCCGTCGGGCACCGCGGTCGTGCGCAGGCCCTCGGCCGGCGGGGGCGCGGCGAAGTTCGCGGTGCCCTCCGGTTCGCTGAACGCCATGGCGGCGACCGGAGCGCCGTGGTCGGCCAGGAACGGGGCGACGAAGCGCTCGATCTGCTCCGGCGTGCCGGCCTCGTAGACAGGCGCGAGCGCGATGAGCGGTCCCGCCAGCGAGATCACGAAGTCCGGGCTGTGGCAGGCCCACTCCTCGATGAGGATGCAGGCCTCGACGCCGCCGCCGGCGGTCCCGCCGAACGGCGCCGGGATGAGCCCCTTGAGGAACCCCGCCGCGACCGCCTCCTCGAACGCCGGGCGGGCCAGCAGGGCCCGGCTGAACGGGTCGGGCTCCTTGCGGACGTCGGCGGCGAGCGGACGCAGGTGCTCTTCGGCGAACCGACGAGCACCGAGTTTCAGTTGCTCCTGCTCCGGGCTGAGCTGAAACGAGACGGTCATGTGGGCTCCCATTGTCCGTGTGGCCTCAGGAATTGTCGACCGACTTGGTCAGGTGGGACCAGTTTTCGAAATCGGTCGATCGACCGGCGATCTCCTTGCGGATGATTTCTCCGGCCCAGCTGCCCAGTGCAAGACGCAGGGGAGGCTGTTCGGCGTCGACGAGCTCCAGAATTGCCGCGGCTACGCGGGAAACGTCGGCGATCGCCTCTGGCGGAAGATCCTTCAGCCCTTCGAGGGTAGCGCCTGCCGTGTCGTCGTAGTCCGCGATGGCGTGCTCGGCGACAATCCATTTGGCCAAGAACCGGGTATGGAGCGCGCCCGGTTCGATCTGGGTGAACTTGATGCCCAGCGGAGCGAGCTCCGCGCCCATCGCCTGGGTAGCACCTCCGAGAGCTTGTTTGACGGCGGCCAGCATGCCTGTCCCCGGGAAGGACATTTCGCCGAAGATGGACGACATGTGAAGCACGTGGCCGGAACGCTGGCTTCGCAGGACGGGCAATGCGGCCCGCAGAACGTTCAGGGCACCGAAGAAGCCCGTGTCGAAAAGGTCCCGCGCCTGCTTGTCGCTGGTGCCTTCGACCGGACCCACCAACGCGAAGCCGGCATTGTTGACGACGACATCAATGCGACGGAACTCCCCGATCGTCCTGCTGACAGCCATTTTGACGGCCTCTTCGTCGCGTACGTCGAGGTCGATGGTGAGCGCCTGCCCCGGAAAATCGGTAACCAGCTCTTCGAGCGCGCGGGTGTTCCTCGCGGTTGCCGCCACGAGGTCCCCGTGCTCCAGAGCTGCTTTCGCGATGGCGTAGCCCATGCCTGACGACGTTCCCGTGATGAACCACACCCGGCGCCGCTTCGAATCGATCTGTGTCATCGAGAATCACCCACTGTCTTTGGGATGTTGCCGCTCTTCTCGAATGCTCGCCTGAAACCCGGCGGTCGGCTTTGCCACCAGCGCACGTTTCCTGTGCGATGTGTGCCAGGTCGCCGCCGCGCTCACCGCCGCTGTCGGGGATCCTGCTGTGACCCGCTGAGGCTCGTCGCGACCTCCTCGCGGAGTCGGGGGAGCTGTGCGTAGAGCGCGTCGCCGGGGCATTGGGTGTTGTAGTAGTCCCGGTGGCCCTTGATCTCGGTCGGCGGGATGCCGTACTGCACGCAGACGTAACCGCACAGGGCGACCAGCGCGTCCCACTGCGCCTGCGGCGGCAGCTCCGAAATGTAGGTGCCCTCGTTCTCGATCCCGATCGCCGTGTCGTTCTGGCCCGGGCAGTGCGCGCCGCGGATCATGTGGTCGCCCGCGCGCAGCGCGTCGAGACTGCCGTGGCGGCCCTCCAATCGATAGCCGCCGCGGCTGATGGTGAAGTGCTGGCCCGTGTCGGACCAGCCGTTGTTGTCCATGTGGTCGTGCTGGTCGTCACGGGCGACCTGGAACGCGTGCGCCAGCGAGTAGTCCGTGCTGTTGGCGCTCGCGATGTGGTGGACGAGGATGCGCTCGGGCCGGGAGTCGATCGTGACCAGCGCGTCCTGCGGCGGCCGGGCACCCCACTCGTCGCAGCTGTAGATGCGGGGTTCGGCCGCGGCCGCGGTGGCGGGCAGCAGCAGACCGGTGGTCACGACCGCGCTCGTGGCCAGGAACACGCGCCGGGAAAGGTTCGTCATGGCGCGGAGTTTCGGGGGTGGGCGTACAAAAGCCATACATGGCGTGAGGCGTTCTTCACAGCAGCATCGCCCACGGAATGAGCGCGAGGACGCCCGCGGCGGCGAGGTTCGTGAGGCGGTAGTGGACGACGAGCGCGGCGAACTCGCGGAGGAACGCGCTCGGCAGGAAGTACGCGGCGGTCGGGGCGCCGGCGACGTCGAGCCGCAGCCCGAGGCGGCGGGCGGTGACGGCCGTGCGGAACACGTGGTAATTGCTGGTGACGGCGATCTTCGGGCCGTTTCCGAGCAGTGCGGCGGAGAAGCGGAGGTTCTCCTCGGTGGTGGTCGCCTTGTCCTCTTCGACGATGCGGTCGGTGGGAATGCCTCGGCTGATCAGGTAGTCGCGCATCGCGGCGGCTTCGGTGATGGTTTCCCCGGGACCTTGACCGCCGGAGACGACGATGACGGGACCGCCTTCGCGGCGGTAGATCCGGACGGCGCGGTCGAGGCGGCTCGCGAGCAGGGGAGTGACCTTGTCGTTCGCGAGACCGGCGCCGAGCACGATGATCGCGGTGAAGCCGCGGTGGCGGCGGACCCGGCCGTAGACGAGCGAGTAGAGCAGGAAGCAACCGAAGAGGAACGCCGCGTAGGCGACGACGAACACGATCGAGCCGACAGGCGCGTTGACCCACGGGTTGGTGCTCGGCCCGGTGGCGACGGCGAGCACCGCGGTGGCGGCGAGGGCGAGCCCGGCGAGCAGGGACAGCAGGTTCGCGAGGGACCGTCCTTCGCGGCGCAGCATGACGAGCCCGTTGAGGATCAGCACGAGCGGCAGGATCATGGCGACGACCACGAAGGCGAACCCGAGCAGGCGGGCGAGCCAGGGCACCGCGCCGGCGGGCACCAGGAGCCACAGGGCGCCGAACACCGCGGCCGCGCCGAGCCACACAGCGTTGCTCACTCGCCGCGGCTCGCGCCCGACCCCGATGGCGAACAACAGCAGCGAGGCCGCGGCCAGGTACGCGTAGAGCACAGGTCCCCCTCCGTGTGACGGTTTTCGGCGTTACCCCGTCGGGAGTCGTCGGAAACCGGGAGGGCATTTCGGCCGGAGGTGCGACAGGGCCGAACGGGCGACGGAGCAGGGCGAAGATCGCGAGAGGAGCGTGTGCGGCGATGAGCAGAAGAGGTTTCCGGAATTTCGTACCGACTTATCCCGTGGGGCGTTTCTGGCTGATTCGCATTCGACCTGCACGTCAGCGACGGACGACGTCTGCGTGTCCTCGTGACCTGTCTGGTGTCACAGCGCACCTGACCGCGAACCCAGCAGGGCCTGCACCCGCTCCAGCAGTTCCGACCAGCCGAACGGTTTCACGAGGTAGCCGTTGCCACCGGCGGCGAAACCCGCTGCCTCGTCGGCGTCGGTGGCTCGGCCGGTCACGAACAGCACCGGGGTGTCCGCGTCCCACTCGCGCAGGGTGCGGACCAGCTCCAGGCCCGTCATGCCGGGCATGTCGACATCCGTGAGCACCAGGTCCGGGCGCCGTTCCGACAGCCGCACCAGGGCCTCCGGGCCGGACGGGGCCGTCGCGACCTCGAAGCCCTCCAGTGCCAGGCCGCGGGCCAGCAGCTCGCGGAACATCGGATTGTCGTCGACGACCAGCACAGCTGAGCGTGGCTCCACTTCGGACGTTCGAGTCATGGGTTCCTCCTGTCTTGCTCCGTCACGGACACCGCCGGAAAGTCCCTTTTCGTCCCCGCGCCGGAGCCCGGTGCGGGCAGCGCGGCCCCGAGCCCGCCGGAGCGGCGCAGCTTCTGCCACCGCAACCGGGTGCCGCCCAGCGCCGTCAGCACCGACTGGATCAGCACGCCGTACATCAGCTGGCGGTACACGAGCTGTTGCAACGGAAGCAGCCACAGCGGCCGCAGTTTTTCGCCGTCCAGGCGGAACGCGTACACCGCCCCGAGGAGCTGCACCAGCAGCATCCCGAGCCACGCCGCGGCCGTGTAGACGGGGTTCAGGAAGAACATTCCGTACACCGCGAGGATGTCGATCAGCGGCGCCATCGTGGGCAGCACCACCTGGAACAACGCCAGGTGCAACAACCCCCACCGCCCGATGCGGCCCGATGCGCCCTTCTCGAACACCGCGCGACGGTGCTTCCACATCGACTGCATCGTCCCGTAGCACCAACGGTATCGCTGCATCCACAGCTGCCGCAGCTTCGACGGCGCCTCCGTCCACGCCCGCGCCCGCTCCTCGTACACCACGCGCCACCCCGCGCGGCTGAGCGCGATCGTCAGATCCGTGTCCTCGGCCAGCGTCGCGTCGCTCACGCCACCCACCTGTACGAGCGCCGAGCGCCGGAACGCGCCCACCGCGCCCGGCACGGTCAGCATGCAGCGCAGCTGGTCGTACACGCGACGGTCGATGTTGAAGCCCATCACGTACTCGATGTGCTGCCATTGAGCCAAAAGTCCCCGGCGGTTCGCGATCTTCGCGTTGCCCGCCACGGCACCGACCTCCGGATCCGCGAACGGCTGCACCAGCCTGCCCACCGTCGTCGGCTCGAACACCGTGTCGCCGTCCATCATCACGATGAGGTCGTGCCGCGCGGCGGCGATCCCGGTGTTGAGCGCGGTGGCCTTGCCCGCGTTCTCCTGCCGGATGACGCGCACCCCGAGCGCCTCCGCCAGTTCGGCCGTGTTGTCGGTGGATCCGTCGTCGACCACGATGATCTCGATCGGATGATCGCTCGCCTGGAGGGATCGGATCGTGTCCTCGATGCACTCCTTTTCGTTGTACGCGGGCACGATCACCGAGACCGGCGCGCGCACCGGCGCACCCCACGCGAAGGCACGCCGGCGCTTCTTGTGCCGCCGGGCGAACACCAGCATCAGCCCCAGCCGCCCGACGCTGAGCGCGCCGACGCCGACGAGCCCCCAGCCGAGCGCGGTGAGGAACCCGGTCGACACGTGGATCGCGCCCACCAGCACGGAACCACGGGCCTGGTCGGCCGTCGTCGCCGTGCCGTTGGCCTTCGCCAGGTTCACGGCGTCGGTCGCGGTGGTGAACGTGTAGCCCTCGGACTTCAGCAGCGGGATCAGCCTTTCCAGCAGCTGCACGGTTTTGCTGCGATCGCCGCCGGCGTCGTGCATGAGGATCACCGCGCCGTCACCGTTCTCGGGCGTGGCGTTGGCCAGCATCTGGTCCACCGACAGGTCGGTCTGCCAGTCCTCGCTGTCGAGGTCGGTCAGCACGGTGACGTAACCGAGGTCGCCGAGCTTCTGGATCTCCGCGTAGTCCTGGTTGTCCAGCGCCTTCGGCGTCGCCGAGTACGGCGGGCGCACGATGTTCGAGGTGATGTCCGCGGCGCCCGCCAGCGCCAGCTGGGACTCGGACAGCTCCAGCTGCACGCGTTCGTCGGACACCTTCGTCAGGTCCGGGTGGGTGAACGTGTGGACGCCGACCTCGGAACCGCTGTCGACCACGTCCTGCATGATGCCGGAGTACTTCGCGACCTGCGTGCCGACCTCGAAGAACGTGCCGACGACACCGTTTTCCTTGAGCACCGACAGGATCTGCTCGGTCCACTCGGAGCTTGGCCCGTCGTCGAAGGTCAGCACCACCGTCTTGTCCGGGATCTCGTAGGACACCACGGAATCGCCGGTGGCGTCGATGATCGAGCCGCCGTTGAGGATGGACGACGGGACGTTGGAAGCGCTCCCACTGGCGTCGGCGTCCGCGTCGTTGCCGATGTCCGCGTTCGCGATGCCCGCCACGGCGAGCAGGCACGCCAGCAGCACGGTCACGATCCCGGCGAGGACCCAACGCGGCGCGCGGCGCAGTCCCGTCAGCGCACGGCCCTTCACGCCGACGTGGTGGTGGTAGGGCTGGAAGCGCTGACGCTCGGCGAAACCCCTCCGGCGGTCACACTGAGCACGAGCGCGAGGACGAACACCACGGACGCCAGCGCCACCCCGCACAGGGCCAGGCGCAGCCACAGCAGGCGGCGGCCGCTGCTGTCGACGAAAACCGGGTCGTCGGCGGCGACGGGCAGGGTGCCCTGGTGCGGTTCCCACACCTCGGTGCGCGTTCGGAGCACGTCAGGTCCTTTCAGGCGATCTTCTGGAACAGGGAGGTGAACTCGTAGGCGGTCTGCGAGACGCCGCTGCAGGTGCCGCTGGTGGTCGTGGTGCCGGCGCAGTCGCCGTTGTCGCGGTTGAGGGACCAGAACCCGGCGAACGCGAGGTCGCGGTCGGCGACGGCGTCGAGCACGGTCTGGGCGACGCTCGTGGTGGTGACCTCGCCGGTGTCGTTCTGCCCGATCATCAGGGTGGCGCCGAGCATCCGGTGGGCGCCCTCGTCGTCGAGGTCCGTCCACACGCGACGGATTTGCGCGGTCACGGTGTCCAGACTCTGGACGAGCGAGGTGGCCCAGTCGCCGGTGGTGGCGAAGTTCATCAGCATCGCGTTGACCGTCACGTCGAGGTCCGCTGCCTGCGCGGCCTGCAACAGCTGCACACCGGAGTCGGTGAGCCCGCTGGACTCGACCTTGAGCGTGAGCATGATTTTGGTGCCCCGCTCGTCCTGCAGCTGCTTGAGCGCCTGCACGACGGTGTTCACGGGAATGTCCTGCTCGATGTCCAGATCGAGCGAGTTCGTGCCGAGAGTGTCCAGAGTGGACTCGTACGCGGCCTTCAACGCGGTGGCGTCCGTGCAGGCGTTTTCCAGGTAGGTTCCGTTCGCGCCGCCGGTGGCGACGGTCACGTTCCCGCTCGCGGCTTTGATCTGCTGCAGCAACTCGGGATCGGTGAGGGCCTTCGTGCCGCCCCACGTCGGGGTGCACGTGGTGCCGCTCGCCAGCACGAACGCGAGCACGAAGTCCTTCTGGCCCGTGCTGGCGGCGACCTCGTCGAGCGCGGGATGCGTCCCCGTGACGTCGACGTACGGCGCGAAGGTGGTGCCCTGCTTGGAGTTCGAGCCGGAGCAGGCGGTGACCAGCAGCAGTGCCGCGAGCAGCACGAGGGCCAGGCGTCGTCTCATGAGGACAGTCAAGACGCGAAAACTGGGAGGACCCTGTACGTCACCGAGGAATAACGTCAGTCCACCGGTAACAGGCCCGTGATCCCGCGCACTTCCGCGTGAAGGGGAAGGAGGATCCGGAACGTCGCGCCCTTGCCCGGCGCGGTGTCCACTTCGGCCCGCCCGCCGTGGGCCGCGGCCAGTGCGGCCACGATCGCGAGGCCCAGTCCCGAGCCGCCGCTGCTGCGAGCACGGGAGACGTCCGCCCGGTAGAACCGCTCGAACAGCCGGGCGGCGTCCTGTTCGGACAGTCCAGGACCGTCGTCGGCGACCTCCAGCACGGCGAAACCGCTCCCGTCCGTGCGCACGCGCAGGGTGACCGAGGTTCCCGGCGGGGTGTGGGCGAACGCGTTGCCGACCAGGTTCGTGAAGATCTGCCGGAGGCGGTGCTCGTCACCACGCACCACGGCGGGACCGCCGGCGCAGTCGACGTCGAGCGACACCGTGCGGTCCGGGGCGAGCGCCCTGGCGTCCTGCACGGCGTCCACGGCGAGGTCGACCAGGTCCACCGGGGCGAGGCGCAGCTCGGGCTCGGCGTCGAGCCGCGCGAGCAGCAGCAGGTCCTCCACCAGCCGGCCGAGCCGGATCGACTCCGACTCGATGCGGTTCATGATCCGGGGCACCTCACCGGCCGCGCCGCGCCGGTACAGCTCGGCGAACCCGCGGATCGACGCCAGCGGCGTGCGCAGCTCGTGGCTGGCGTCGGCGATGAAGCGGCGCATGCGTTCCTCGGAGCGGCGGGCATCGGCCTCCGACTCGCGCTGCGCGCGGAACGACGTCTCGATGCGGTCGAGCATGCTGTTGAACGCGAGGCCGAGTTTCCCGACCTCCGTGCGGCTGTCCCGCTCCGGCACGCGGTGGGACAGGTCGCCCGCCACGACGGCCGCCGCGGTCTGCTCGACCTCCGACAGTGGGCGGAGGCTGCGCCGCACCAGCCACCAGGCGAGGACCGCGAACAGCAGCAGCACGAACCCGCCGACGAACAGGTACAGCCACGACAACCGGCTCAGCGTGGAGTCGACCTGATCCAGGCTGCTGGCGACGAACACCGAGGAACCGCCGTCGGGGGAGACCGTGGCGAGCACCCGCCACTGCCCGTCCGCCCCGCCCGCCGAGTCCACGGTGAACAGCGGATCGGCCAACCCCCGCACCTGGTCGACGGTCAGCGACGGCAGCGCGGGGGTGATCGCGTGCTGGAACGGCGCGGAGATCACGTTCGTGACGTGCCCGGACGCGTCGGTCACCACGACGACGAAGTCACTCGGCAGGTGCGGTCCCGCGTCGGGTGGCTTGCCCGCGAGGTCGCTCGCGGCACGCGCCAGCTGCCGCAGCCGGTCGTCGACGCCGTCCAGCAGGTACGAACGCAGGGCGGCGGACGACGTGAAGGCGACTGCCACCAGCGCGAGCAGGATCAACGCGAGCAGCAGGAGCACGAGCGTGGTCCGCAGCGGCAGGCGCGCGGTGACCGCGCGCAGCCGGATGCGGAGGCGCGTCATGTCCGCGGCGGCCGAAGCTGGTAGCCGACGCCGCGCACGGTGCGCAGCAGCCGGGGCTCGGTCGTGTCGATCTTGCGGCGCAGGTACGACACGTACGACTCGATGACGCTGTTGTTTCCGCTGAAGTCGAACTGCCACACGCCTTCGAGGATCTGCTGCTTCGACAGCACGCGCCCGGCGTTCAGCATGAAGTACCGCAGCAGGCGGAACTCCGTCGGCGACAGCTCCACCGGCTGCCCGGCCTTGAACACTTCGTGCGAGCCCTCGTCGAGCTCGATGTCGGCGACGGCCAGCCGCGGTGGGCGGGTGTCGCGGGGATCGGTCCGGCGCAGCACCGCCTCGATGCGCGCGACCAGTTCGTCCAGACTGAAAGGCTTGGTGACGTAGTCGTCCCCGCCCAGCGACAGGCCGGTGACCTTGTCCTCGGGCGCGTCGCGGGCGCTGAGGAACAGCACGGGCGCGCGCATCCCCTCGGCACGCAGCCGCCGCACCACACCGAACCCGTCGAGCCCGGGCAGCATCACGTCGAGCACCAGCAGGTCCGGCCGGTGGCGGCGGGCCTGCGTGAGTGCGGACGGGCCGTCGTCGGCGGTGGTCACCTCGAACCCGGCGAACCGCAGGCTGCCCGCGAGCAGCTCCACCATGTTCGGTTCGTCGTCGACCACCAGTAGCCGTGCCTGCCGTCGCACTCCCCGCACTCCCTTCCGCGCCCCGTTCCCGCAGCGTGCCGGGCGAAGTTGGCAGGGGCTTGGGTGCGAGCTGAGCGTGCGCTGTGAAAGTGCTCAGCGGCGGATGCTCTGCGGTGGGCCGAAGTAGCTCGGCCGCAGGCCGCCGGTGTTCACGACGAGTTTCTGCACGACCACGGTCGGATCGACCATCCAGACCTTGAGCGTGTGCGTCCCGGCGCCGACGACGTGGCGGGTGGTGGTGACGTTGACGTTGTCGGAGGTGTTGCGTTCCCACTGGCGGTTCATCGTCGTGTCGTTCGCCGCGCCGATGATGTCCACCACCTGGGGAGTCTCGTCGTCGATCGAGATCGCATAGCACAGGCCCGCGCCGGGCAGGGTGTCGTTGCGCGGGGACAGGTAGGCCAGCACGTCCACCGGGCCCGCGGTCGACAGCGTCATGGTGTACTCCAGCCGCGGTCCCAGCGCCTGCCTGGGCGCGGTCACTGGGAACGGTTCCATGCCCGCACCCTCGCGGCCGAGGCCGGGAATCCGCTCCCACCGCACGCCGTTCGCCGCGACCGCGCGGGTGTACTGGTCGGCCTGCATCGACACGTAGCCGTTGGCCTCGACGAAGCCCTTCGGCTCGCCCACCGGGTTGTCGAGCACGGCCTGCACCGTGACGCTGTTGCCGTTGCCCGTGACCGTGATCGGCACCGTCGTCCGGCCCCGCGGCGCCCGCGTCCAGTCGACCGAGACCGTGACGCGCGTCTGGTCGGTGATCACTCCGGCGGGCCGGTCCACCCGCAGCCAGGGCACGCCGGTCCGCACGGTGTACGCGAACGGGACCGAGCCGCGGTTGAACACGTCGATGTACTGCGGCGGCTGGCTCTGGTAGGGGCTGAACGTGGGCAACACGGCGGCCGACGGCTCGGCGGGCCACCACTTGTCCGACCCGTCGATCGCCACCCCCAGCTCGGGTCGATCGGGTAGCTGGATCCGTTGCACGGCCGGGAAAACCTCGTCCGGCAGGGCTTCGTTGTCCTTCTCCGGCTGCTGCCAGCCCGCGTTCGGGCCGTATCGTGCGACGTCGCCGTAGCCGATCTTCGGCTGCGTCTGGAAACCACGCCACTTCCCGCCCGCGAGGACGTTGTTGTAGTAGTCCGACATCGCCTGGTCCTCGGCGAAACGGGCGTCGGTCTCGTCGGCGAGGCGGTTCGTCGCCGCGCGGCCTTGCCCGGCGTACAGCAGGTTCGTGAACTCGGCCCGCCGCAGCGCGTACAGGTTCGCGGTCGCCTTCACCTCGTAGTAGACGAGTTCGTAGTACGCGTCCTGGTACTCCGGCGGCAGCTTGATCCGCTCCGCCTGTGTCGCGAGGCGCTGCCACTCGGCGGTGACCCGGTCCAGTTCGTCGTAGTCGGTCAGGCTGAACGGGGTCGCCTGGTCGTCGTAGACCACGTCACCGTTCGCGTTTGTGGTGATGCGCCGGTTCAGCAGCTCCGGCTTGCGGCGCGACTGCAGGATCCCGTACGTGTGCAGCACCTCGGCGATCGCGCCCGCCTGCTGCGTGCCGAAGTTCTCCGCGGCGTACCGGCGTTCCCACTCGCCGAGCCGGGACACCGGCCAGCGGTCCGGGTTCCACGCGTAGTCCAGGAAGAACTGCGTGGGCAGCTCGTCGTTCTTGAGGTCGCCCACGTTGACCGTCCACAGCCGGTTCACGCCGTAGCGGTACGCCTGGTTCAGCTGGTCCCAGATGTTCGCCAGCTGGTTCGCGTCCACCCATTTGTAGTTGCGGCCGCCACCCACGTAGTCGAAGTGGTAGTACAGCCCGTAACCGCCGCTTCGGGGTGGCAGCGCCGGATCGGGCAGCTTGCGGAGGTTGCCCCAGTTGTCGTCGGAGAACACGACGGTGACGTCGTCGGGCGGGCGCAGGCCCTCGTCCCAGTACCGCTGCACCTCCTTGTACATCGTCATCACCTGCGGGATGGTGGTGACGTCCTTTCCGGACACTTCGCCGAGGATCTTCCTTTGGTCGTCCAGGATCTGCTGCATCAGGTCGATGCCGGCGCCGTCCGGCAGGCTCGTGTCGCCGTTGCCGCGCATGCCGAGCGTGACCACGCCCTCGAAGTCCTCGTCGGTCATCCGCCGGATGCCGTCGGCCCAGTACCGCTCGATCGCGTCGCGGTTGCGGACGAAGCTCCACTCGCCGTTGCCGCCATACGCGTACGGATGGCGGTTCCACTCCTCGATCCCGCGCATCATCGGCGCTTCGTGCGAGGTTCCCATGATCACCCCGTACGCCTTGGCGGTCGCGTGGTTGCGTGGGTCGTCTTCGGCGAAGGCGCGGCCCCACACCGCGGGCCAGAGGTAGTTCGCCTTGAGCCGCAACATCGTTTCGAAGACGCGCGCGTAGAACGCCGAGTTGAAGCCGTTCGGGTAACCGGGTGCGAGACCGGGGCCGAACTGACCCGGCTCCCAGCGGCCGAGCGCCGGGTTCTCGTCGTTGATGAAGAAACCGCGGTACTTCACCGCGGGCGTGCCCTGGCTGTGCGCTCCGGGCAGGACGTACAGCGCGTCGCGGTGCGGCGCGGGCACGTCGTCCCACCAGTACCAGGGGGAGACGCCGATCTGCCGCGACACCTCGTAGCTGCCGTAGATCGTGCCGCGCTGGTCGCTGCCCACGAGGACGAGTGCACGCCGCACGCCGGGCAGCGGATGCTCGACGACCTGCTGCAGCGACGTCTCCCACTTCCCGGCGATGCCCGACACGTCGAGCTTCCCCGACGCCACCAGGCCGTCGATGAGCGGGCTGCGGCCGAGCGTGCCGATCAGCACGACCTCCGGCGCGGCGGGCACCGTGTCCACCGACAACACGGGCCGCGTGCCGGTGACTCGCTGCAGATCCGCCTGCAGGTCGCCGGCGACGCGCGTGACGCCCGGCCAGTCGCTGCCGCTCACGACCAGCGGCGCGACCGACCCGCGGGCTGCCAGGGGAAACCGGCTCGGTCCCGGCGCGGAGACGACAAACTCCTCGGTGGGAGCGCTCCCGGCAGTGGCGGGGGCAGGAGCGCTGACCGCGGTGAGCGCGAAAGCGAGCGAAGCCAGCACGGCGAGGATTCTGCGCATCGGCGATCTCCGTTGATCCGAAACTTTTCGATAATCGTTTCCCGAGCGGTCTCCCAGTGTGCTGTTCTTGACGCGAAAAGTAAACCCGTTCTACTGTCACCGGGCAGCCTGATTCCGTTCGAAATGTTTCGACAATTTCCGGAGCCCTCATGCGTAGAATCCTCGCCATTGTCGTCGGGATACTCGTACTACTCACCGCACCGGCCGCCGCCGCGTCGCCACCGACGCTGCGGACGCTGGCCGCCCGGCACGACCTCCGCATCGGCACCGCGGTCGACATGTCGGCGCTCGCGGACGACGCGGTCTACCGGCAGCGGGTCGGCAGCGAGTTCTCCACCGTGACCCCGGAGAACGTGATGAAGTGGGAGGTGCTCGAACCGCAGCGCGGCCAGTACGACTGGAGCGCGGCCGACCGGCTGGTGGGCTTCGCCCGGCAGCACGGGCAGGCGGTGCGCGGGCACGTGCTGGTGTGGCACAACCAGCTGCCCGCGTGGCTGACGGCCACCGACTTCTCCGCCGACGAGCTGCGCGCGATCCTGCGGCAGCACATCTTCGACACCGTCGGTCACTTCCGCGGCCGGATCTGGCAGTGGGACGTGGTGAACGAGGCGTTCAACGAGGACGGCACGCTGCGCGACACGATCTGGCTGCGCACACTGGGCCCCGGCTACATCGCGGACGCGTTCCGCTGGGCGCACCAGGCCGACCCGAACGCGAAACTGTTCTACAACGACTACAACATCGAGGACGTCAACGCGAAGAGCGACGCCGTGTACGCACTGGTGCGGGACCTGCGCAGGCAGGGCGTGCCGATCGACGGCGTCGGCGTCCAGGCACACCTCACGGTCGACGCGGCACCCACGACACTGCGCCAGAACCTGTGGCGGTTCGACCGGCTCGGCCTCGACACGGCGATCACGGAAGCCGACGTACGCATGGTGATGCCCCCCGACGCCGCGAAACTCCAGGCGCAGGCGGACGTCTACCGCGGCGTCCTCGGCGACTGCCTCGCCACGAGGCACTGCATCTCGTTCACCGTCTGGGGTTTCACCGACAAGTACTCGTGGGTGCCGGGCACCTTCACCGGCGAGGGCGCGGCGAACCTGCTGGACGAGAACTTCCGGCCGAAACCGGCCTATGACGCGGTGCGGGCGGAGCTGGCGGCGAGGTCGGTGGCACGAGAAGCCGCCTGACCCCCTCCGCACCGGGGCGGGCCCGGCGTGCGGCAAGTCCCTTCCGGGCCACGCCGGGCCCAGCCGCTTTCCCTACCCCCAGCAGGGAAACCGGAACGCCTCGACGGTAGCGACCGCTTTCGCACTCCGCTGCGGGGAAACGTTGTGAGCGAGTGCAACTTTCGTTGCTGCCACAACCCACTTGCCGGGCTGTCGGGGAGCGGGACGTGCATGGTTGGTTCGGACCATGCAACCAGCCCGCCTCGCCGTGCCCGGTATCGCGCTCCTCACCGGGGTGCTGCTGCTGGTCGCGAGCCGCAACTACGGCTACTTCTTCGACGAGGCGTACTTCGTCGTCGCGGGCCACGACCACCTCGCGTGGGGCTACTTCGACCAGCCACCACTGGTTCCGGCGCTCGCCGGGCTCGCGCAGCAGCTGTTCCCCGGTTCGCTGGTCGCGCTGCGGCTGCCCGTCACGCTCGCCGGCGCCGCGGGGGTGTGGCTGGCCGGGATGACGGCGAAGGAGCTGGGCGGCCGCGTGCCCGCGCAGGTTCTCGCCGCCACCGCGTACGCGCTTTCCGGCGCGGTCCGGGTCGCGCACTGGCTCGCAACCTACTCGCTCGACCCGTTCTTCTGGACGCTCATCCTGTGGCTGGTCGTGCGGTGGACCCGGCGGCGGGACGACCGCCTGTTGCTCGCCGCGGGCGTGGTGACCGCGTTCTCCCTGGAGACGAAGTTCCTCGTGCCCGCACTGTGGGCCGCGCTGGCCGTCACGTCGCTGCTGTTCGGTCCCCGCGAGCTGCTGCGCAGGCCCCTGCTGTGGGTGGGCGGGCTGATCGCCGTGCTCGCCACCGTGCCGACGCTCGTCTGGCAGGCGACGCACGGCTGGCCCTACACACACATGCAGCAGGTGGTCGCCGCGGAGTTTCCCGGGCTGGGCGGCTACCTGTGGGACGGGCTGGCGGGCGCGGGGCTGCTCGCGGGGTTGCCACTGCTGTTGTTCGGGCTCGGCTGGCTGCTGCGCTCCCGCGAATATCGCTTCCTCGGCGTCACCGTGCTCGGGCTGGTCGTCGCGTTCGCCGTGACGTCCGGCCGGTCCTACTACCTGTTCAGCCTCTACTCGGTGCCGTTCGCGGCGGCCGCGGTGGGACTGCAGGAGATCCGGTGGCCGCGCGTGCTGAAATGGAGTGGGGCGCTGGTGCTCGCCGCCTCGGTGGTGAACGCGCTGTTGAGCATTCCCGTCTACCCCAAGGCGGTCGCGCAGCGGCTGCCGGACGTCCCGTTCACCGTGACGGCGAAGACCTACGTCGAGGCCGATGGCCTGCTGGTGCCGCTGGCCCAGCAGATCGACCAGACCTACCTTGCGTTGCCGCCCGAACTCCGTGCACACACAGCGGTGCTCACCGACTCGTACGTGTTCGCCGCGGGAGTGGACATGTTCGGCGCCGCGGTGCCACGTGCCTACAGCGGCCACCGCGGCTACTACTACTTCGGGAAGCCACCGGAACAGGACGACACCGTGTTGTTCTTCGGCACCCAGAACCCCGCACTGCAGAAGGCTTTCACCAGTGCACAACCGATCGTGCCCGACTTCGCGACCCTCTACACAGGACGGACAGTGTCGTGGGAACAGCTGTGGCCCCGGTTACGGACGCAGTAGGTCCGCCTCGTGCGCCAGCAACCCCGCCTGCGTGCGGTTCGCGCAACCCAGCTTGACCAGCATGCGCGAGACGTAGCTCTTCACCGTCGCCTCGGACAGGTGCAGCTTCGCCGCTATGTCCGCATTGGACAGTCCGTAACCCAGGCAGGCCAGTACGTCCACCTCGCGCTCGGTGAGACCGACGAGGCGTCGTCGCGCCTCCTCGGTGCGTCTGCGGACGTCTCCGGAAGCAGCCACCAGCCGCCGCGCCGCTTCGGGGGACAGCACGGTGTGCCCGTCCGCCGCCACCCGGACGAGCCCGATCAGGTCCTCCGGTGGCGTGGACTTCACCAGGAATCCCGACGCCCCCGCCTGCAACGCCCGCAGCACGTAGGAGTCGGCGTCGAACGTGGTCAGCGCGACGACGGCCGGCGGCTCGGGCAGCTTCGTGATCCACTCGATCGCCGTCAGTCCGTCGACTCCGGGCATCCGCAGGTCCATCAGCACCACGTGCGGCCGGTGGCGCACCACGGCCTCGACCGCCTCGGCCCCGTCCTGTGCCTGCCCCGCGACCGTGATGTCCTCGGCGGACTCCAGGATCGTGCGCAGGTGCGCGAGCACCATCGGCTCGTCGTCGACGAGGACGAGGCGGATCATCTCACCGGCTTTCCGTGGTGGTCACGTACGCCGGAAGTATCGCACTGACGGCGAAGCCGCCCTCGCCGGTCGGACCGCTGTGTAGGGTGCCGCCGACCAGCTCCACCCGCTGCCCGAGCCCGTCGAGCCCGCTGCCGCCGCCGGTCAGCGCCGGGTCGGGCGCTGCCGTGGCCGCGGTGTTGGTCACGCGGACCTCCACACCTGTTGCGGTGTAACGCAGTTCGACCTTCGCCCGCGCGCCCGGCGCGTGCTTGCGGACGTTGGTGAGCGCCTCCTGCACCACCCGGAACACCGTCCGCGCGACGGTGGGAGCGATCCCAGCCGGGTCGCCCTCGGTGATCAGCTCCACCGGCACGCCCACCGACTCCGACTCGGCCACGAGCGTCGCGACGTCCGGCACGGACACCGGCCGGTCCTGCCTGGTGACCTGCCCGTCGCTGCGCAACACACCCACGAGGTCACGCAGCTCCCGCAGGGCGTGCGCGCCGGACTCGCGGATGTCCTCCGCCGCCGCCCGCACCGACTGCTCACCGGAGGTCAGCCGCAGCGCGCCCGCCTGCAACACGATCAGGCTCAGCCTGTGCGTGACCACGTCGTGCATCTCCGCGGCGAGCCGGCGGCGTTCCTCCGCACGGGCCTGCTCGGCCAGCAGGTGCCGTTCGCGTTCGGCGCGTTCGGCCCGCTCCCGCAACGAACGCAGCAGCTGCCGCCGGGCGTCGAAGTACAGCGTCGCGAGCGCGGGACCGGCGGTGCTCAGCAGCCCCACCGGCGTGACCAGCCAGCTCGGCCGCCACCACTGCCCGGCGACGACGGCGAGCACCGCCACCACGGCCAGCGCGAACCGCCGGTCGGCGCGCAGAACCAGCACGATGATCACGACCGGCGTCGCGCGTGGCACGGTGACCGGGCTGAGCGAGTGCTGGTCGATCCCGAGCAGCGCCACGGACACCGCCACCGTCAGCGCGGCGACCGCGCGGGGGAAGCGGCCGAGCAGGGGCAGCGAGCAGTCGACGAGCAGCAGCAGCGGGAGGTCCGGACCGGGACGCCCCGCCAGCGCGACGTCGAGCAGCGCGAACAGCCCGCCCGCCGCGACGAGGCTGAGCACCTCCCGGCGCCGCATCGCGGCTACTGCTGGTAGTGCTCGACCTCGTTGACGGGGCGCACCTCGGCGTCGTTCTCGTTCTCGCCGAACTCGCGGCGGGCGCGGCGCTGGCGCAGCAGGTCCCAGCACTGGTCCAGCTGCTCCTCGATCTGCCGGACACGCGCGCGGTCGGCGTCCTCCAGGCCGCTGCCGGTCGCCTTCTCGCGGAGCTCGTGCTCCTCGGCGATCAGCGCGTCGATGTTGCCGATGATGTCCTTCTCCGTCACGCGCTCACCGTACCCCGGGCGCGCGGGGGTTGCGCGCGACCTGCGCGGGTAGTCCTGCGGGCGGAAGGAGGGCGCATGTCTGCTCTGCACGAGCTGAAGGACCAGGCCCGGGCCTACCGCGACGGCGAGGACCGGCCGCTCGGTGGCTATGTCGCGGTGATGTCGGTGTACGGGGTGCTCGTCGCCATCGCGTCGGCGGTCGCCGCGCTGACCGGCAGGAAGCTGCCGGCGAAGGTGGCCAAGGAAGACCTGGTGGTGGTCGCACTGGGCACGCACAAGTTGTCCAGGACACTGACCAAGGACGCCGTCACCAGCCCGTTGCGGGCCCCGTTCACCCGGTACTCCGGAGCGGGCGGCCCCGCGGAGGTGATGGAGGAGGTCCGTAAACCCAGCGGGGTGCGGCACAGCCTGGGGGAGCTGTTGTCGTGTCCGTTCTGCCTCGACATGTGGGTCGTGACGGCGTTCACGTTCGGCCTGCTGTTCGCGCCACGCGTGACCCGGCTGGTGGCCGGCGCGTTCGCGGCGCTGACCGGGGCGGACTTCCTGCAGTTGGCGTACGCGAAGGCACAGCAGCTCGCGGAGAAGGGGTGACGATGACCGACGTGATCGAGCGCGGGACCACGGCGACTTTCGGTGAGGCGGACGAGGCGATCGTGTCCGCGCGGCGGGCTTTCGCCGTGTGGTCGCGCACTCCCGCCGCCGAGCGCGCCGCGGTGCTGAAGGCCGCGGCGGCGCGGCTGCGGGCGCGGATCGACGAGCTGGCCGAGCTGAACTTCCAGGAGACCGGCAAGCTGCTCGACGAGGCCAAGGGCGGGATCGAGGCCGGGGCGGGCACGCTGGAGCAGTACGCGGAGCTCGGGCCGACGCACCGCGGCCGCAGCCTGCAGGGCGGCTGGGGCGCGACGGACGTGATGGTGCCCGAGGCGCGGGGCGTGGTGGTCGCGCTGACGCCATGGAACGACCCGGTCGCGGTGGCGTGCGGACTGCTCGGCGCGGCGTTGGCGACGGGGAACACGGTGGTGCACAAGCCGAGCGAGCGCTGCCCGCGGGTGGGAGCGCTCCTGACGGAGATCCTGGCCGAGGAGCTGCCCGAGGGCGTGCTGCGGTGCGTGTCCGGTGACGGGCGGGTCGGCGCGCAGCTGGCCGCGCACCCGGACGCCGACCTGATCGCGCACGTCGGCAGCACCGCGACCGGCCGCTCGATCGCGGCGGCCGCGGCGACGACGGGGGCCAAGGTGCTGCTGGAGAACGGCGGCAACGACCCGTTGATCGTGGACGACGACGTCGACCCGCGGTGGGCGGCGGAGCAGGCGGCGCTGGGCTCGTTCGCGAACGCCGGGCAGATCTGCGTGTCGGTGGAACGGATCTACGTGCCGCGCGCGATCGCGGACGAGTTCCTGGACGCACTGGTCGCCGAGGCCCGCAAGCGCCCGGACGAGGTGCCGCTCGCGCGGCTGGTCGACGAGCGGCTGCGGGACGAGGTGCACGCCCAGGTGACGGAGGCGGTCGCCGACGGCGCCCGGCTGCTGACCGGAGGCGAGCCGGGGGAGGGTTCGTTCTACCCGGCGACAGTGCTGACGGACTGCGAGCCGACGATGCGGATCCTGCGGGAGGAGACCTTCGGCCCCGTCGCGCCGGTCCGCGTGGTCGACGACTTCGACCAGGCGCTGCGGGAAGCGTGCGACGACAGGTACGGGTTGGCGGCGACAGTGCTGACGAGCTCGATGGAGCACGCGCAGCGGGCGTGGCGTGAGCTGCCCGTGGGGACGGTCAAGGTGAACGCCGTGTTCGGCGGCGCCCCCGGCGGCGCGGCCCAGCCGCACGGCGCGAGCGGCGAGGGCTTCGGTTACGGCCCGGAGCTGCTGGACGAGATGACGCGCATGAAGGTCGTACACCTGGAACCCGCGCCCCGGTGAGCTTCGCGGTGGCCGGGGTCGAGGCCCCGGCCACCGCGGCGCCGGTTGGGTCGCGCCCCGGCCACACGCCCGGCCCCCGCGCGGGGGCCGCCGCCGTCAGGGGCGCTGGCTTGGGTCGCGCCCCGGCTACTGGCTGGGCATGTTCGCACCCGCGAGTTGCATCGCGAAGCGGCCCGGCCACCTGGCGGCCCTGGTTGCGGCGCCATCTCGATAAGCGTGCGGGTTGCTGCGGTCACACGCCCGGCCGCCGTCACTGGCTTGGCTCGCGCCCCCGGCTACTGGCTGGGCAGCGTTCGCGCCCGCGGGCCGCACCGCGAAGCGGCCCGGCTACCCGGTGGCCCGGGTTGCGCGCCACGTCGATAAGCGTGCGGGTTGCCACCCTCACTTCCCGCCGACCCCGAAAATCTCCTTCGCCGCCTGGATGAGCGGGGCCAGTTCCGAGCCCGGCCGGGCTCGGTCGGCATGCCAGGCCAGTGCCGTCGTGAGGTGCGGGTCGAGGTCGGCGAACGGCAGGGTCACCGTGTTCTCCAGGCGGTACAGCTGCATCGGGCTCTGCGGGTCCAGCATCGAGATCGAGAACGCGATCCCGCTCGACACCAGCTCCGCGATGCCCGAGTAGTCGCCCTGCGGCAGCCACAGCCGCTTGCGCACGCCGGCCGCGTTGAGCGCCGCGTCGAGTTCCTCGAAGTAGGCGGGCATGTTGTCACTCGGCGCGGGCACATAGGACAGTTCCGTCAGCTCCGCCAGCCGCACCGACTCGTGCCCCGCGAACCGGTCCGCCGGCACCACCGCGCCGAGCCGTTCCGCCAGCACCTCCGCCACCTCCAGCGCCGGATCCGCCACCGGGAGCCGGACCAGCGCGAGCGCGAGCCTCCCGTCGTGCACAGCCTCGACCAGTCCCGCGCTCGGCCCCGGCCACCGCTTGAGGTCGACCGAACCCCGCGCCTGCTCCGCCAGCACCTGCAGCTTCGCGCGCAGGCTCGGGTGCAACCCGGCGGGCACCCCGACGAACACCGTGCTCCGCTCGCCGTGCGCCGCCTCCCGCAGGCGCCATGGGATCGCTCCCACCCGCTCCAGCACGTCCCGCGCCAACGGCAGCAGCGCCTGCCCCGCCGGGGTCAGCTCGACCGCGTGCGTGCTGCGCTTGAACAGTTCCTGCCCCAGCTCGCGTTCGAGGTCCTTGACGCGGCGGCTCAACGGGGACGTCGCCATGTGCAGCTTCCGCGCCGCCTGGGAGTAGTTCAGCTCTTCGGCCACCGCCACGAAGTAACGCAGGTGAAACAACTCCACCCCGGCACCCTAACCCGGCACGATCCGCCCACGCGCGAACACCGCACGGACGCGGTGGACCGCCGTCAGGTCGGCGAGCGGATCACCGTCCACGGCGAGGATGTCGGCGTCGAAGCCGGGCGCCAGCCTGCCCTTGCGGTCGCCGAGCCCGCACGCCTCCGCCGCGTACCGCGTGACCAGCCGCAGCACCTCGTCGGGCGCCAGCCCGGCCTCGCCCGCGAGAACGATGCTGTGCCGCAGCACGTCGTGGGGTTTGGGCGGGGCGATTCCCGCGTCACTGCTGAGCACCATCCGCACGCCGGACCGGTGCAGCAGCCGGACGTTCTCGACGATCTTGGCCAGGCGCGAGCGGACCGCGGGGGCCACCACGCCCCCTCCGGGCACGGTACCCATCGTGGCCCCGACGACGATCCGCCGCTCGACGATGTCCCGCACCAGGTCCGGCGGGGGATCGTCCACCCCGTCCGCGGCCCAGAACGAGACGTGCTCCAGACCGTCCACATGCGCCTCGACGGCGTTGCGGATCGCTTGCGTGGCATGGACGTGCGCCGTCACGGGCAGGCCGAGCCGGTGCGCCTCCTCGACGGCCGCCCGCAGCTCGGGCACGTCGAACTGGGTGTCCTCCTGCCGGGTGCCCGGGGTGAGGGTGCCGCCGCTGGCCATGATCTTCACGACGTCCACGCCCCGCTCGGCGCGTTCCCGCACGGCGGCGCGCACCGCGTCCGGAGTGGGGTCGACCGCGCCGCCGAGGTAGTGGCAGTGCCCGCGCGGCGTGGTGAGCGGCGGCCCGGCGGCGAGGATCGTGGGCAGCCCGGGCTCGCCGCGCAGGCGCAGCGCCAGGTAACCGCGGTCGCCGAGGTCGCGCACCGTCGTGATGCCCGCGCGCAACGCGGTCCGGGCCGCCGTGCGCATCGCTTCGAGCGCCTGCTCGTCGTCGCGGTCGGCGAGCGCCGCGACGGGGTTCGCGCCGGCGTCGAAGGCGAGGTGGACGTGCGCGTCGACCAGCCCCGGCAACAGCGTCGCGGCACCGAGGTCGACCGCGTCCGGCGCGGGCACCCCGAACTCGACGGCGGTGATCCGTTCGCCGTCCAGCGTCAGCACGGGATTTTCCCGCAGCGCCGTCCCGTCGAAGAGTTTCGCCGCTCGCAGCCTCATCGGGAAATGCTACTCGCGAATCGCTCGTTCCACGTTCTCGATTCCGGTGCGGACTGTGGTGCCGTACGCGTCGTCGGCGAGTGCGTCCAGCCGCGCGCGGGCCTCCTCCAGATGCCGTCGGGCCGCGTCGATCGCGCCGAGCCTGCGGTAGTCCTCCGCCAGGTTCAGGTGCAGCGAGGGGTAGAAACCGCGCACCCGCAGCCCGTCGTGGTGGGCTCGCAGGCGTTCGTCGGTCAGCCGGCCGGCGGCGTCGAGGGCACGCACGTTCCACGCCAGTGACTCGGCGGGGTGCTCGCACAGGTCGGCGAGGTGGTGGGCCACCGTGCAGCGGTGCAGCGGGTCGCCGTCGGGTGTCCACAGCGCCGTCAACCGCTCCCGGTCGCCCGCCCGGACCGCTTCGGTGATCGCGAGCATCGTTTCGTCAGCCACGGCACGGCTCCAGTGGCATGGCCAGCGTGGTGGCGGTGCCATCGGTGGCGGAGCGGATCACGACGGGCAGGTCCGGCGCGGCGACCTCACACAGCAGCTCCGGGCCGACCGCGGTGGCGACCGCGTTCCGCAGGGTCGCGGCTTCGAAGGTCAGTCCCAGCGCGGCGACGTGGACCCGCCCTCCGGCTGCCTCCGGCAGCTCGTCACGGCGGAGCACGACCCTCCGGGAGGCCGGCGGCAACGCCGACAGCATCAGGCGGTAGTCCGGGAACGCGGGGTCGATCGTGGCGCAGCGGCGCCGTTCCGGGTCGGCCGACAGCGTGAGCGCGCCGGGGGTCAGTACCGGCGTCACCGACGGTTGCCCGGCGAGCCAGGGGAGGACCGCGGCGAGGCCGGATCGCGCCACCACGGCGGAGCCACGCTCGCCCTGCCGGATCGCCAGCGTGCGGGTGGCCAGCCGGTACCGGTCGGTGGCGGTCAGGGTGAGCTCGTCCGGAGCCAGTTCCACGAAGACCCCGGCCAGTCCGCCGGAATCCCCTGCCGCGGGCAGGACCTGCGCGAACGCGGCGGCCAGCGCCCTGCCGTCGACGACAGGGGCCAGCTGCCGTTTGATCGCGTCGGCGGCCTCGGCCGCGCGCGTGGCCCGCGCGGACAGCTCACGCACGTGCTCGTCGAGCAGCTCGTGTTCGCCGTCCAGGATGCGGGCCACCGCGTCCAGCGGCACGTCGATCTCGCGCAGCTGCCGGACGAGCCGGGCGCGGGCGCTCTGCTCCCGGCGGTAGTAGCGGTAACCGGTGGCCGGGTCGACCCGGGCGGGCACGAGCAGGCCGCAGTCGGCGTAGAAGCGCAGTGCGCCCGGGGTGAGGCCACTGGCCCGGGCGAGCGCTCCGATGGTGATCAGCACCCGCCCATCATGAAGTCTCGGGGAACCCGAAGGTCAAGCCGATTCCCGCAGCCGCAACGAGACCGGAAGCACGTGCCGCTGCGGGCGGACCGTCTCGCCGGCCAGCAGCGCCATCAGCGTGGCGACCATGTGCTGCACCTGCGCGGCCGGGTCCTGGTGCACCGTCGTCAGCGGCGGGTGCATCGCGGTGGCGAGTGCGGGGTGGTCGTCGAAACCGATCACCGCGACGTCGTCCGGCACGCGGCGGCCTGCTTCGTGCAGCGCGCGCAACGCACCGGCGGCCATGAGGTCGCTGGCCACGAACACCCCGTTCAGGAACGGGTCTCGCTTCAGCAGCCGGGTCATCGCGGCGCGTCCGCCCTCGAAGGTGAAGTCCGCTTCCTCGGACAGACCTGACATACCCGCGCGGATGAGGGTCTTGCGCCAGCCCTCCAGCCGGTGCACCGCGGCTGTCTGGTCCTGCGGGCCCGCGACCGTCGCGATCTGGAGTCTTCCACTGTCCATCAGGTGCTCCACAGCCAGTCGCGCGCCGTCGCAGTTGTCGAAGTCGACCACGTGCACCCCGCGCGTGATGTTGCCGGGCTGTCCGCCGTACACGATGGGGATCCGCAACAGCCGCAGCGCGCGGGGGAGGGGATCCGCCTTGTGCGGGGCGAACACGAGCGCGCCGTCCACGTGCCCGCCCTCCAGGAAGCGCAGCGTGCGGGCGTGGTCGTCGCGACCGTCGTTGAACATCAACACCATCTGGCTGCCCGACGCGGCCAGCTCCCGGTAGCCCGCGCGCATGACGGCGGTACGGTACGGGTCGCTCAGCACGACCTCCTCCGGCTCGGACAGCACCACCGCGACCGCGCCGGTCCGCCGCGTCACCAGCGAACGGGCCGCCTGGTTCGGGGAGTAGCCGAGATCGCGCGCGGCCGCCAGCACGGCGTCCCGGGCGCGGGAGCTGACGTTCGCGTCGCCGTTCAGGGCCCGCGAAGCGGTGGAACGGGAGACCCCGGCGAAGGCCGCCACGTCCTCCAGCGTCGGCCTCTCGTCCTGGCTGCTCGTCACTGTGCGTCCTTTCGCTGGGAGCGCTTCCAACCCTATCGCACCTTGACACCAACGGTGACAACGAACACACTGGGCCGCGTTCTGGGAGCGCTCCCAGTTTTCTCAGACCTCCAGAGCAAGGGGTTGACGTGCGACACCTTCACAAGGGCGTGAGCTTCGCGATCGGACTGGCGGTGCTCGGCGCGAGCCTGACCGCCTGCGGTGGCGGTGGCGGCTCGGCCGGAGCGGGGGACGCCGGTGGGCAGATCGAACTGACCATCGGCACGTTCACCGAGTTCGGCTACGAGAGCCTGCTGCCCGAGTACGAGCGGCTGCACCCGAACATCAAGATCACCCACCACAAGACCGGCGAGGGCGGTCCCTACCACCAGAACCTGATCACCAAGCTGGCGGCGGGTTCCGGGCTGGAGGACGTCGTCGCCGTGGAGGAGGGCCACTTCTCCGACATCGTCGACAAGGGCAGCAAGTTCAACGACCTCACCGAGATCGGCCCCAAGGACGCGAGCGCGGACCGGTGGCTCCCCTGGAAGTACGACGGCGGCAAGGACAAGGACGGCCGTCTCATCGGCTACGGCACGGACATCGGCCCGCTCGCCCTGTGCTACCGCAAGGACCTGCTGGCCGCGGCGAACCTGCCGTCGGACCCCGAGGGCGTGAAAGCGCTCTTCGCGAGCTGGGACACGTACTTCGCGGCCGGACAGTCCTATGTGGCCAAAACCGGGAAGCCGTGGTTCGACGCCTCCTCGCAGCTGTACAACTCGATGGTCAACCAGCTCGACGTCGGCTACTTCGACCGCAACGACAACCTGACGATCGACAGCAACCCGGGCATCAAGCAGGCGTGGGACCGCGTGACCACCGCGATCCAGCAGGGGCAGTCGGCCAAGCTGATCGCGTTCGGCAACGAGTGGAAGACCGGCTTCGCGCAGGGCGCCTTCGCCACCACCGTGTGCCCGTCGTGGATGCTCGGCGTGGTCAAGGAGGACGCAGGCCCGGCGAACGCGGGCAAGTGGGCGGTCACCGACGCGTTCCCCAACGGCGGCGGCAACTGGGGCGGCTCGTACCTGACGGTGCCGAAGCAGAGCAAGCACCCGAAGGAGGCCGCCGAGCTCGCGGCCTGGCTCACCGCGCCCGAGCAGCAGCTGAAGGCGTTCCAGGCCAAGGGAAACTTCCCGAGCCAGACGCAGGCGCTCACCTCACCGGAGCTGCTGAACGCCACGGACGACTACTTCGGCGGCGTCAAGGTCGGCGAGCTGTACGCCGAGCAGGCGCGCAAGGTCACGAAGGCGCAGTACAAGGGCCCCGGTGACGGCCAGATCCAGGAGAACGTCACGAGCCCGGCGCTGCAGGGCGTCGAACAGGGCAAGTCACCCGCCGAAGCCTGGCAACAGGTCGTCGACGGCGCGAAGAAGATCGCGAAGTAGGGATCGGGGGGGACAGGATGACGAGTACCGTGCTCGAACCGCGGCAGCGGGCGTCGCGGCCGGGGCCGGTCAAGCCGACGCTGCGGGAACGGCTCGCGCGGTGGGACGTGAAGGTTTCGCCGTACCTCTACATCGCGCCGTTCTTCGTGGTGTTCGGGATCGCCGGCCTGTTCCCCCTGCTCTACACGGCGTACGTGTCGCTGTTCGACTGGGAGGTCGGCGACGACCACCCGAAGTTCCTCGGCCTCGGCAACTACGTCGACCTGATGGGCGACGGGCAGTTCTGGCACGCGCTGGGCAACACGTTGTCCATCTTCGTGCTCTCCAGCGGCCCGCAGGTGGTGATCGCCGTGCTGCTGGCCGCCCTGCTGAACACCCGGCTGCGCTGGCCCACCGGCTGGCGCATCGGGGTCCTGCTGCCGTACGCGGCGAGCCTCGTGGCGCTGGGCATCATCTTCGCCAACCTGTTCGGGCCGAACTACGGGCTGGTCAACTCGATCCTCGAAGCATTCGGGCTGGACCGGGTCGACTGGCAGGCCAACCGGTTCGCCAGCCACGTCGCGATCGCGACGATGGTCAACTGGCGGTGGACGGGCTACAACGCGCTGATCGTGCTCGCCGCCATGCAGGCGCTGCCGAAGGAAGTGATGGAGGCGGCGGTGGTCGACGGCGCCGGCGCGATCCGCCGGTTCGTCAGCGTCACGCTGCCCATGCTGCGGCCCACGCTGGTGTTCGTGGTGATCACCTCGACCATCGGCGGGCTGCAGATCTTCACCGAGCCGAAGCTGTTCGACGCGATGCCGGGCTCGAACAACGGCGGCTCCTCGCACCAGTTCCAGACCGTGACGCTCTACCTGTACCAGTCCGGGTTCGAGAGCTTCGACCTCGGCTACGCGTCGGCGATCGCGTGGGTGCTGTTCCTGCTCATCATCGTCATCGCGTTGCTGAACTTCCTGCTCACCCGGCGGATGGGACGGATCCGATGATCGCCAGGCTCGGCCGCGCGAACCCGCTCGTCTACGTGGCGCTGGGCGTGTTCGTGCTCGTGTCGTTCTTCCCGTTCTACTGGCAGTTCCTGGTCGCCAGCCGGGACGCCTCGATGCTGTCCGACCACCTGCCGTCGCTGCTGCCGGGCGGGAACTTCTTCGCCAACGCGGCGCGGGTGTTCGACGTGGTGGCGTTCTGGAAGGCGCTCGGCAACAGCCTCATCGTGTCCGGCACGGTCACGCTGACCACGGTGCTGTTCTCGTCGCTGGCCGGGTTCGCGTTCGCCAAGCTGCGCTTCCGCGGCAGCAACCCGCTGTTCGTGTTCATCGTGGTGACGCTCGCGGTGCCGACCCAGCTCGGCGTGATCCCGCTGTTCATCGCGATGGCGAAGTTCGGCTGGGCCGGGCACCTGCAGGCGGTGATCGTGCCGAACCTGGTGACCGCGTTCGGCGTGTTCTGGATGCGACAGTACACAGTGGACGCCGTCCCGTACGAGCTGATCGAGGCGGCGCGGGTGGACGGCTGCAGCGTCTTCCGCACCTTCCTCAACGTGTGCCTGCCCGCAGTGCGCCCGGCCGCCGCGGTGCTGGCGATGTTCACGTTCATGATGTCCTGGAACGACTTCCTGTGGCCGCTCATCGTGCTCGACGCGGAGAACCCGACGGTGCAGCTCGCGTTGGAGCGGCTGCAGAGCGGCTACTACGTCGACTACTCACTGGTCCTGGCGGGCACGACGCTGGCCACGATCCCGATCCTCATCGTCTTCCTGCTGCTCGGCCGCCAGATCGTGGCCGGGATCATGCAGGGCGCTGTGAAAGGTTGAGCATGTCCGTACTCGGTGCACAGGTGGCGGCGGCGCTGGAGTTCCCGCCGGGGTTCCGGTGGGGCGCCAGCACCGCCGCGTTCCAGATCGAAGGCGCGACCGCGGAGGACGGGCGCACCGACTCGATCTGGGACGCCTTCTGCCGCCGTCCCGGCGCGGTCGCGGGCGGCGACACCGGCGAACCCGCGGCCGACCACTACCACCGCCCCACCGAGGACGTCGCGCTGATGCGGGAGCTCGGGTTCGGCGCCTACCGGTTCTCCGTCGCGTGGTCGCGCGTCCGTCCCGACGGCGGCGCGGCCAACCCGCGGGGCTTGGACTTCTACGACCGGCTGACCGACGAGCTGCTCGCCAACGGCATCGAGCCGTGGGCGACGCTGTACCACTTCGACCTGCCGCAGGCGCTGGAGGAGACCGGCGGCTGGGCGAACCGGGACACGGCGTACCGGTTCGCCGAATTCGCGGCCACGACGGTGGAACGGCTCGGCGACCGCATCCCGTTCTGGTCCACTTTGAACGAACCGTGGTGCTCGGCGTTCCTCGGCTACGGGTCGGGGGTGCACGCGCCGGGACGCCGGGAACCGGCCGCGGCCGCGGCGGCCGCGCACCACCTGCTGCTGGCGCACGGGCTCGCGATGCCGGAGCTGCGCCGGTACGCGCCGTCGGCGCAGTCGGGCATCACGCTGAACCTGTACCCGGTGTCGGGGGCGGACGAGGAAGCGGTGCGGCGGATCGACGGCCTGCAGAACCGGCTGTTCCTCGACCCCGTGCTGCTGGGCCGGTATCCGGACGACCTGCTGGCGGACCTGGCGCCGTTCGGTTTTCCGGTGCGCGACGGGGATGTGGAGCTGATCGGCGCCCCGATCGACGTGCTGGGCGTCAACTACTACCGCGGTTACGAGGTGACGCGCGACCCGGCGCTGGGCGAACCCGCGGGCCCGGAGTGGATCGGCGCGCGGGACGTGCGGTTCATCCCCGACCCGCACGCCGAACGCACGGACTCCGGGTGGCAGGTGGAGCCGGCGAAACTGACGGACACGCTGCTGCGCGTGCACCGCGACTATCCGGCGGTTCCCTTGTACATCACCGAAAACGGGGCGGCCTACCCGGACGCGGTGGGCCCGGACGGCGAGATCGCGGACACCGGCCGGATCGCGTTCCTGGAGAGCCACCTGCGCGCGGCCCACGCGGCGCTCGCGCAGGGCGTGGACCTGCGAGGGTTCTTCTACTGGTCGTTGCTGGACAACTTCGAATGGGCCGAGGGCTATGCGAAACGCTTCGGACTGGTGCACGTGGACTACGAATCCCAGCGGCGGACGCCGAAGCGCTCCGCCGCCTGGTACGCCCAGGTCATCGCGGCGAACGGACTGGGCTGAGCGGGCCGGGGCGGCGCGGGCCGGAGACCCGCGCCGCTCAGGCCGCCACGTGGAAGGGCACCGTCGCCACGTCCGCCGCCACCGGCGGGCACTCGACGAACAACGCCGTCGCGTTGTCCGAGCCGCCCTCGGCGAGGGCCGCCGCGGTGAGGGCGTCCGCCGAGTTGGCCGGGCGCCGCAGCAGTTCCGCCATCGCCGAGAGGCCCAGCGTCTTGTGCACGCCGTCACTGGTCAGCAGCAGTCCCGCCGGGCCGGGCACCTCCGCCGAGCCGAACTCGGCCGCGTCCGCCGTGCGGACGCTCGTCGTCACGAGGTGCTCCATGCGCGGGCTGGGCGCCTGCCCGTGGTCGCGGAAGTACTGCGCCACCGTGTGGTCACGGGTCACCTGGCGCAGGCACGTCCCGTCCCACGCGTACGCCCGGACGTCCCCGACCCACGCGACGCCGTAGCCGTGCTCGCCGGCCACCGCGACGACGAGCACGCAGTCACCCGCCGACGCGTCGGCGCGGACGGCCTCCTGCGCGGCGAGCAACGCGGCTTCGGGACCATCCGGATAAGGGGAACGGGTCGCCGCCGCGACGGCGATCCGGGCGGCGTGGGCGGCGCCGGGAGAGTCGCCCACGCCGTCGGCCAAGGCGAACACAGCCCGGCCGGGCGAGACGGCGACGGCGTCGACGTTCACGCCGCGCGGTCCCTGGACGCTGGCCGCGTGCCAGCCGGGGGCGGAAGTGCGGTTCATGCGGCCCTCCTTCGGCCTGTGGTGCCCAGTCTCACCCGCCGGGCTGTGCTCCGCCTGAGGAACGGGTGAAGTGATCCTGTGCTTCACCCGTTCAACACGTAGACGGTGGTGTTTCCTACCGTCGTCGCTGTGAAGTGCGCCTCGACCCACGACTGGATCTCGCTCGCGGACGAGTCGCTCCCACCCGTTCCGCCGCCCTGGCCGCCGGAGATGTAGTACGTGATCTCCCCGTCGGCGACGTAGGACTGGAACTGCGCGAGCGTCGGAGAGTCGTCGGTTCCGCTCCAGCCGCCGATCGCGATCACGGCCTTGCCGCTGGAAAGTTCCAGCTCCGCGGCGGTCTGCGAGCTGCTCACCGCGGCCGCCCACTGGGTCGTGGTGCCGGACAGCAGCGTCGAGAGTCCGGTACTGGAAGCGCTCCCACCCATGCCCGTGCCCATGCCGCCCATGGCGCTGGTCGACGGCCCGGAGGTGGGGATCGAGCCGGTGTGCGCGGTGCCCGCGGTGGTCACCGCGTAGGCCGTGCTGCCGAGCCCGAGCGTGAGCACGGTCGCGGTGAGCACCACCGCCGCCGCGCGCCGGAACTGGTGCACGCCCATCCCGATGCAGGTCGCCGCGAGCAGACCCAGCACGGCGACGACGAACTTGAGCCACGGCAGGTAGTCCGCGGTGCGCGCGAGCAGGATGTAGTCCCAGATCGCGGTCACGGCGACCATCGCGGCCAGCACGACGCGGGCGGGCAGGTGGTGGCGCCCGAGCCACAGCGCCCGGCCCGAAATCGCGACCAGCGCGGCGATCGCCGGGGCCAGCTGGACCGAGTAGTACGGGTGCACGGTGCCGCTCATGAAACTGAACACCAGCCCGGTGACCAGCAGCCAGCCGCCCCACACCACGAGAGCCAGCCGCGTCCGGTCGGTGCGCGGGGCGTGCCGGGTGAACCACAGTCCGGCGCCGAGACCGATCAACGCGGCGGGCAGCAGCCACGAAATCTCGGTGCCGAACGAGGAACCGAACATCCGGAACAGCCCGGTGCCGCCGCCGAAGCTCGTGTTCCCGCCACCGCCCGTACCGCCGCCACCGGCATTGCCCTCGCCACCGAAGATCCGGCCGAGGCCGTTGTAACCCAGCGCCAGCTCCAGCAGGCTGTTGTTCGTCGACCCGCCGATGTACGGCCTGCTGTCCGCGGGCCAGAGCTCCACGAGCGCGACGTACCACCCGGCGGAGACGACCACCGCGACCGCGGCGCCGAGCAGGTGCAGCAAACGCTTGCGCAGGCTCGTCGGTGCGACGATCAGGTACCCGATCGCGAACGCGGGCAGCACCAGGAACGCCTGCATCATCTTCGTCAGGAAGCCGAACCCGATCGCCACGCCGGCGAGCGCGAGCCACTTCCCGCTGGCCTTCTCCGCGGCCCGCACGGTGCAGTACGCGGCCGCGACGAGCAGCAGCACGAGGAACGCGTCCGGGTTGTCGAACCGGAACATCAGCACGGCCACCGGCGTCAGCGCGAGCGCCGCCCCGGCGACCAGTCCGGCCACCGGGCCGGAGGTGCGTTTGACGGTCGCGTAGAGGAGGCCGACCGAGCCGATGCCCATCAGCGCCTGCGGGGCCAGGACGGTGAAGCTGGAGAACCCGAAGGTCCGCGCGAACGCCACCGTCACCCACAGCGCGGCGGGCGGTTTGTCGACGGTGATCGAGTTGCCGGAGTCGAGCGAGCCGAACAGCCAGGCCTTCCAGTTCTCGGTACCGGCCTGGATCGCGGCGGCGTAGAAGCTGTTGCCGTAGCCGGAAGCCGTGAGGTCCCACAGGTACAGCACCGCGGTCAGGCCGAGCAGGGCGAACACGGCGGGCCGCTGCCACTTCGGCCTTGCGGGCGGCGCTTCGGCGCGGTGCTGCGCGACCGGTCGCGTGAGGACGCTGGTCATCGGTTGTCCCCGATCTTGACGTTCGCCTGGCGCCGCGGGTGGAACACCCAGCCACGCAGCAGGACGAAGCGGAGGATGGTGGCGGCCAGGTTGGCCACCACCAGTACGGTCAGTTCGAGCGCGACGTTCGCCGTGCTCAGCAACGCCAGCGAACCGCTCGTGAGCACGAGCCCGAGGCCGAACACGAGCAGGCCCTCGAACTGGTGCCGCACGGCCCCGGCGGACCCGCGGACGCCGAACGTGAGCCTGCGGTTCACGGCGGTGTTCGCGATCGCGGTGACCCCGAGCGCGAGGAAGTTCGCCGCCTGCGCGCCCATGCCCAGGCGCAGCAGGAGGAACAGCACGAGGTAGGCCAGCGTGCTGCCGGCACCGACGGCCGCGAACCGCACCAGCTGCGTGGCGAGTTTCGGCGGCACACCCGGGGTGGACACGCCGATCGGCGTACGGCCCAGCTGGGCCCGCAGCTCGGCGACTGGGAGCGCTCCCGTCGCGAAGCCGCGGATCATCCTGGCGACGCCCTTGAGGTCCGCGGTGGCCGTCGCGACGATGTCCACGGAGGAATCCGGATCGTCCACCCAGTCGACCGGAACCTCGTGCGTGCGCAGCCCCGCGCGCTGCGCCAGCACCAGCAGCTCGGTGTCGAAGAACCAGCCGGTGTCCTCGACGAGCGGCAGGAGCTGCTTCGCGACGTCGGCGCGGATCGCCTTGAACCCGCACTGCGCGTCGGAGAACTTCGCCGCCAGCGTGCCGCGCAGGATCAGGTTGTAGCAGCGGGAGATGAACTCCCGCTTGGGCCCGCGCACCACGCGTGCCCCGCGGGCGAGCCGGGAGCCGATGGCCAGGTCCGAGTGCCCGGAGACGAGCGGTGCGACGAGCGGTCCCAGCGCGGCGAGGTCGGTCGACAGGTCGACGTCCATGTAGGCCAGCACCGGAGCGTCCGAAGTGGACCAGACCGCTTTCAGTGCCCGCCCACGGCCCTTCTGGTCCAGGTGGTGCACCTCGACCTCGGCGAACTCGCGGGCCAGCCGTTCGGCGACGGGCAGGGTGGCGTCGGTGCTCGCGTTGTCGGCGATGGTGATCCGGAAGCGGTAGGGCAGCGTGGCCGACAAGTGTGCGTGCAGCCGGCGGATGCCCGGTTCCAGGTCGGTTTCCTCGTTGTACACGGGAATGACGACGTCGAGGACCGGGCCTGTGGTGCGCGTGTCGACCGGAGTCGTGCCCGGGCGGGGAATCATCGTGGCTGTCATGCCTCCACGGTTCCCGTCCGCGCTGGGGTGTCCTTGTGCTTGCCCTGTGGCGCTTCTGTGAGGGAAAAGAAGAAGGGCTCCTTCCGCGGGATGGCACGGAAGGAGCCCTTCGGGAACGGCGGTCAGGTGGTCAGGTCGTAGACGGTAGTACCGTCCACAGTGGTCGCCGTGAAGTTCTGCGCGACCCATTGCGCGATCTCCTGCGCGTCGTCACTGCCCGAGCTGCCGCCCATCTGCGAGCCCGAGCCGACGAAGTAGTGGATCTCCTTGTCCTTCACCAGTTCCTGGAACTGCGCGAGCGTCGGGGCGGGGTCGGTGCCGTTGAACCCGCCGACCGCCATCACGGGCACGTCCGCCGCGAGCTGGTAGCTGGCCGCGGGGTTCGACCCGACGGTCGCCGCCGCCCACCTGTACGAGCCGCTGTTCTGTTGCAGCAGGGAAACCAGCGCCTGGCTCGGCGTGGAGGTGGTGAGCAGGCTGCCGATACCGCCGCCGCGACCGCCACCCTGGCCACCACCCGGCATGCCGCCGGTGAAGTTCCCACGCGGCCCGCCGCCTCCGCCACCGCCGAAGCCGCTGCTGTTCGGCCCCGCGGACGGGATCGCACCGGTGTGCGAGGTGGCGGCGGTCGCCACTGTGTAACCCGCGGGACCGGCCAGCGCCGCGACGAGCGCGAGCACCGCGACGCCACGGGCCGCCGGGCGGGGGAGCCGGTCGGCGACCACCACGAGCGCCGCCGCCCCGAGACCGAGCACGAGCGCGAAGTACTTCAGCCAGGGCTGCCAGTCCGAGTTCAGCAGCACCAGGTACGCGGTCAGCCCGCTGAGCGCGACGCCGCTGGACAGCAGCCCGGCCGCGATGGGATGGGAGCGCTCCCGCCACAACCGGTCCGCCCCGGCACCCACGAGCGCCGCCACGGCCGGAGCCAGCGCGACCGTGTAGTACGGGTGGATGATGCCGCTCATGTAGCTGAACACGCCGCCGGTGATGACGAGCCAGCCGCCCCAGACGATCGCCGACGCCCGCGTCAGGTCGGTGCGCGGGGCACGCCACGTCAGCCAGATCAACGCACCCAGTGCGAGCACCGCCGCGGGCAGCAGCCACGCGATCCCGCCCGCCATCTCACTGCCGAACAGCCGCGCCCAGCTGCCGCTGCTCTGCGCGCCGCCGAGGCTGCCGACCTCGTCACCGGTGATGCGGCCGAAACCGTTGTAGCCGAAGGCGAGTTCGAGGATGCTGTTGGTCTGAGAACCGCCGATGAACGGGCGGCTCCACGTCGGCCACAGCTCGACGACGGCGATGTACCAGCCCGCGGAGACGAGCATCGCGACGAGCGCGCCGAACAGGTGCAGAAAGCGCTTTCCGAGCGATGCCGGCGCGGCAACCAGGTAGGCGAGGCCGAACGCGGGCAGCACGAGGAACGCCTGCAGCATCTTCGCGAGGAACCCGAACCCGACGGCGACCCCGGCGAGCGCGAGCCACTTCGGGCTCGCCTTCTCCGCGGCCCGCAGGGTCGCGTAGGCCCCCACGATGAGCAGCAGGACCATCAGCGCGTCCGGGTTGTTGAACCGGAACATCAACGCCGCCACGGGAGTCAGCGCCAGCACGCCGCCCGCGAGCAGCCCGGCCCGCGGCCCGCTGACCCGCCGCACCGTCACGTACAGCAGGCCCACCGACGCGACGCCCATCAGCGCCTCGGGCACCAGGATGCTCCACGAGCTGAGCCCGAAGATCCGCACCGACAGGCCCATGACCCACAGCGAGGCCGGGGTCTTGTCGACCGTGATCGCGTTCGACGGGTCGCTGGAGCCGAAGAACAACGCCTTCCAGCTCTCGCCGCCCGCCTGCGCCGCGGCCGAGTAGAACGCGTTCGCCCAGCCCGAGGAGCCCAGGCCCACCAGGTAGAGCAGCGCGGTGGCCGCCAGCAGCCCGAGCAGGACCGGCCGCACCCAGCGTGGGTCGCCGGGACGGCCGCGCAACGGGTGGCGGCGGGAGTTGGGAGGGCTCTCGGAAACGGGCCGGGCCAGTACTGTCATGAGCCCACCTTCTCGACCCGACCTTGGCCGTCCTTGTGCCGTTCCTGTGGAAAACCTGTGCGTGGCAGCCGCACCTCGAACTCCGTGCGGCCCGGCCTGCTCTGCACGTGCACCAGCCCGTGGTGGGCGCTCACGACGGCCGCGACGATCGCCATCCCGAGCCCGGTGCTCCCGGCCGCGCGCGAACGGGAGGAGTCGCCGCGCGCGAACCGTTCGAACACGTGCGGCAGCAGGTCGGGCGCGATGCCGGGACCGTTGTCGGTCACCGTGAGCACGGCGCTGCCGTCCGCCGAGACGGCCAGCCGCGTGGTGACCGTCGTGCCCGGCGGGGTGTGGGTGCGCCCGTTCGCGAGCAGGTTCGCGAGGACCTGGTGGAGCCGCTGCGCGTCGCCGGCCACGGCGACCGGTTCGTCCGGCAGCTCCAGCCGCCAGCGGTGCTGGGGACCGGCGATGTGCGCGTCGCCGACGGCGTCCGCGACCAGTCTCGCGAGGTCCACTTCGGACCGTTCGAGTGGTCGTCCGGCGTCGAGGCGGGCCAGCAGGAGCAGGTCGTCGACGAGCGTCGTCATCCGGGCGGCCTCGGACTCGACGCGGTTCATGGCGTGCGCGATCTCCGGTGGCACCCGGCCGTTCGAGCGGCGGGTCAGCTCGGCGTAGCCGCGGATCGCGGCCAGGGGAGTGCGCAGCTCGTGGCTGGCGTCGGCGACGAACTGCCGGACCCGCATCTCGCTCGCCTGCCGCGCGTCGAGCGCGTTGTCGATGTGCACGAGCATGCGGTTGAGCGCGTAACCGACCTGGCCGACCTCGGTCGTGGGATCGGTATCGGTCACCGGCACGCGGACCGACAACGCGACCTCACCGCGGTCGAGCGGCAGTTCCGTCACGCGCGAGGCCGCGGCGGCGACCCGGTCGAGCGGGCGCAGCGTGCGGCGGACGACGAACGCGCCGACGACACCCGCGCCCAGCACCGCGACGGCCGCGACCCCGCCGAGGATCAGCCCGACGGTGAGCAGGGTCGTGTTGGCTTGGTCCAGCGGCAGCCCGAACACCTCGACGCCGCTGTTCGTGGAGATCGCGAGGACGCGGTACTCGCCGTAGCTGAGCGAGACGGTTTGGGGACTGCCGCCCACGGCCACCTTGTCGAGCGTGGTCAGGTCGTCGTCGCCGAGCTCCTGCGGCACGGGCACGTGCGAACCCGGTGCGGTGTCGAGGATCTCGCCGTGCGGCTGGCTGCCGGAGACCCAGGCGTGCACCGTCCCGGCGGTGGTACCCGAGGCGTCGAGCGGGTCGCCGTGCTCGGGGCCGCCGTGGGTGAACACCTGCGACCGGTTCACCGCGTCCCGCAGCTGGTCGTCGACCTGCCGGGTGAGGAAGGCGTTCAGGGCGAACTCGCTGATCACGCCGATGACCAGGCACACCACGGTGAGCAACGCGACCAGCGCGGCGATGAGCCTCGTCCGCAGCGGCCGCACCCGGGCAGCTCTCGGCAGTTTCACAATGCCGACGATCGCCGGTGTTCGTGTGGGGTCCTTGTGCGCTTCCTGTGAGGCGGCTGTGTGATTGCCGGTACCGGACAACCACAGCAAGCCTTCATGCCGGCCACAGAAACCGCACAGACTGTGCTTGAAAGCTGAACGGCATGACTACCGAACAGCTTCCCCAGACCGAGCAGCAGTGGGGCGCCCCGCAACAGCGGCCCGCCCTGCGCTGGTCCCCGCGCAAGACCATCGCCGCCGTCGCGATCGCGGTCGGGGTGGCCGCCGCCGGCGGTGCCGCGATCTACGCCGCGAGCGGCTCGTCCGACGCCTCGACCTCGATGCAGGGCGGGCCGGGTGGTGGGCAGATGTCCGGACCGGGCGGGCAGTCATCGGCGCTCACCAGCGCGCTGCACGGCGAGTTCGTGGTGTCCGACGGCAACGGCGGCTACACCACCGAGCTGACGCAGACGGGCAAGGTGACGGCGATCAGCTCGACCTCCGTGACCACCCAGAGCAGCGACGGCTACAGCAAGACCTACACGATCGGCAGCGGCACGGCGGTCAGCGACATCACGACGGGCGACACGGTGACCGTGGTGGCCACGGTCTCCGGGAACAACGCCACCGTCGAGTCACTGACCGAAGGCACCGCGGCCGGCCAGCAGCAGGGCGCCCTGCCGCGCCGCGACGAGGAGAGCTGAGCCGTGGGGCTGCGGGAAACGGGGGTGCGGCGCATCGCGCTGGTGACCACTGGGATCGCTCTCACCGGCGTGGCGGGGGCGACGGTCGTGGCGATGGTGGTGGACGACAACGCGACGGCGTCGACGTCGTCTTCGTCTTCGTCCACATCGGACAGTCAGTCGGGTTTCAGCGACGACAGCGGCCTGTCGAGCGGCAGCGGCCCGGCGCACGGCTCGTCGGGAGGATCGTGATGAACGTTCTGCTGGAGGGGGACACGGTCGCGCAGTGGCCGGTGTGGAGCACGACGGCCTGGGTGGTCGTCACGGACCCGGCGGCGCTGGCGGACGCGCGGGAGCTGGTGGAGGTCGAGCTGGCGGCTGTGGACCGGGCGTGCAGCCGGTTCCGCCCGGACTCGGAGCTGGCGGCCGTCGAGCGCGCGGACGGGGAAGTCGAGGTCAGCACCCTGCTGGCGGACCTGATGGCCGCCGCACTGGAAGCGGCACACCGCACGGACGGCGACGTCGATCCGACGCTGGGCAACGCCCTGGTGCAGCTGGGCTACGACCGGGGTCTGCCGCCGGTTCCGGGCCCGCCGATCCCGGTGCAGGTCCGCCCGGCGCCGGGCTGGCGGCGGATCCGGCTGGCAGACCGCAGGCTGATGGTGCCTTCGGACGTGCACGTGGACCTGGGCGCGACGGCGAAGGCGTGGACGGCGGACCGCTGCGCGCGGCTCGTCGCGGGCGCGCTGGGTGTCGGAGTGCTGGTCGAACTGGGCGGCGACCTGGCCACGGCGGGCGCCGGTCCGGCCGAGGGGTGGCGGATCTTCGTGCGGGACCAGCCGGGCGATCCGGCGTGCGTGGTGACCGTGCCGAGCGGCGCCGCGATGGCGACGTCCAGCACGTCGAGCCGCACCTGGCGCAGCGGCGACCGGTTGTTGCACCACGTGCTCGACCCGCGCACCTGCCAGCCCGCCGACCGGGTGTGGCGCAGCGCGACGGTGGTGGCGGACCGCTGCGTGGACGCGAACACCTGGACAACGGCGGCGCTGGTCCGGGGCAAGGCCGCCCCGCCCTGGCTGGCGGACCTCGGAGTCCCCGCACGCCTCGTCGACCAGTCCGGCAAGGTCCACTCCCTGGGCGGCTGGCCGGAGGAGCCGTGAAGCACCACCCGGTCCCGCCACCCACCCGACGGCTGCCACCGACCTCCGGTGGCGCGCGAAGCCGCACCCGCCCAACCACCCGCCCAACCACCCGCCCAACCACCCGCCCAACCACCCGCCCAACCACCCGCCCGGCGGCCGCCCCGCGCCCTTTCGCGGCGACCGGAGGCTTCCACCCGCTTGCGGCAGCTGCGGATCACCGGCCGCCGCCTGGGCCGCCCCCCGATCCATACCGACCGCTGCTCCCACCCCACCTCGGCCGCCGCGAGCCACCACCCACCCCAATCCCGGAGGAGTCATGACCGCCACCGCACTGTGGGACTTCGGCCGGGCCACCGGCGTCGTCGCGCTCGTGTTGCTCACCTTGTCGATGGTGCTCGGCGTCGCGACGCGCTCCGGGCGGCCCGCGCCGTGGCTGCCGCGCTTCGCCGTCACCGAGGTGCACCGCAACGTCAGCCTCCTGTCCTCGGTCTTCCTCGCCCTGCACGTGGTCCTGCTGCTGTTCGACCCGTACGCGATGCTGCGCCTGTTCGACTTCGTCCTCCCGTTCGCCGGGAACTACCGCCCGTTCTGGCAGGGCCTCGGCACCGTCGCGCTCGACGTGCTCCTCGCGCTCGTCGTCACCAGCCTGCTGCGACACCGTCTCGGCCGGCGTACGTGGCGCGCCGTCCACTGGGCCGCGTACGCGCTCTGGCCGATCGCCCTCGCCCACGCCCTCGGCACGGGCACCGACAGCTTCTCCCCCTGGTTCCTCACCCTCGCGGTGCTCTGCGTCCTCGCGGTGGCCGGCGCGCTCTGCTGGCGCCTGTCCGCCCGCTTCGCCGAACGCCGCACCCCCGCCCGCCTGGAGACCGCCGTATGACCGCCGTTGTCACCGTCACCGGGCTGCTCGACGCGGCCGCCCCGGACCTGCCCGCGCACCTGGCCCGCAGCGGGCCCATCCCGTGGCGCCGCCCCCTCGTCGAGCACCTCCGGCAGGCGGGGCTCACCGGACGTGGTGGTGCCGGATTTCCCGTGTGGCGCAAGCTTTCCACCGTCGCCGAAGGGGCCTCGCCCGTCGTGGTCGCCAACGCCGCCGAGGGCGAACCCGCCAGTGCCAAGGACCACACGCTGCTCACCCGCGCCCCGCACCTCGTGCTCGACGGGCTGCAGCTCGCCGCCGAGGCCGTCCGCGCTGCGGAGGCATACCTCTATGTGCCGCGCGGCCCAGCCGCCGATGCTGTCCTGAGAGCGCTCCCAGAACGGTCAACTTGGGACGCCCTGCCCGTGACCGTCGTGACCGCGCCGGACTACTTCGTCGCGGGACAGGAGTCGGCCGTCGTCGCCGCGATCGAGGGCCGACCCGCGCTGCCCGCCGACCGGCTCGACCTCACCGCCCGTTCGGGTGTGCGCGGCAGGCCGACGCTCGTGCAGAACGTCGAGACCCTGGCGCACGTCGCGCAGATCGCGCGGTACGGGCCGGAATGGTTCCGGCAGCGCGGAACCGCCGCGGAACCGGGCACGTTCCTCGCCACCGTCAGCGGTGCCGTCCGGCAGGGCGGTGTGGTCGAGGCGCCCCTCGGCATCCCGCTCGACGACCTGCTCGCCCGTGCCGGTGGCCCGGCGCGGAACCTGCGGGCGGTGCTCGTCGGCGGCTACCACGGCACCTGGATCCCGGCGTCCGACGTCCGGATCCCGTTGTCCCGCGCGGCACTCGGCCCGCTCGGTGGTTCCGTCGGCGCCGGGGTCGTGGTGGCGCTGGACGACGGCCAGTGCGGACTGGAGGTGGCCACGGGGATCGTGACCTACCTCGCGAACCAGAGCGCCCGGCAGTGCGGGCCCTGCCTCAACGGCCTGCCCGCGCTGGCGCGGACCATGACGGCGCTCGTGCGCGGCGAGGGCCGGCCCGAGCAGGCCCACCGGCTCGCGGACCTCGTCGAACGGCGGGGCGCGTGCCACCACCCGGACGGCGCGGCGCGGTTCGTCCGCAGCAGCCTCGCCGTCTTCGGCGACGAGATCGCGTGCCACCTGCGGGGCGGCTGCGCGGCGAGGAGGACGGCGTGAAACTGCACATCGACTGGACCGCGTGCGACGGCCGCGGCCTCTGCACGGAACTGCTGCCGGAGACGCTCACCCGCGACCCGTGGGGCTACCCGGTGCCCCGCGACGGCGCCCGGGAGCCCGCGATCCACCCGGAGCTGCAGGCACACGCCGAACGAGCGGCCCGCCTCTGCCCGACGCTCGCCCTGCGCCTCCGGTCGGGGGAGTAGCCCACCCGGCCAGTGGACGACACGGCTTCGCGAGGCCGGGCCTGCACTCTCACCGGCCCCGCGACCCGGCTCGACCCGCCGCCGGTGGACGGCACGGCTCCACGACCCGCCGCCGTGCCCCGCCTCGTGGGATCCCGCGACCCGGCTCAACCCGCCGCCGCCGGTGGACGGCACCCGGCTCCACGACCCGCCGCCGTGCCTCGCCTCGTGGGATCCCGCGACCTGGCTCGATCCGCCGCCGGTGGACGGCACGGCTCCACGACCCGCCGGCGTGCCTCGCCTCGCGGGACCCCGCGACGCCGCTCGACCACCCGCCACCACCACCGGTGACGGCACCCGGCTTCGCGACCCGCCGCCGTGCCCCGCCTCCCGGGCCCCGCGCCCCGGCTCGACCCACCGCCGGTGGACGACACGGCTTCGCCAGTCGCTCCCGAAACAAAGGCACCCCGGCACAAGGCCCGGCTCACCCCGCCAGGTCGTGCGCCTCCGCCGGCACCGAGAACTCCTCGCTCCGTACCGCGGGCTCCGGCACGTGGTGCTCGGCCAGCACCGACCGCACCACGCGTGCCATCGGCCGCGGCGCGCACACCAGCCACTCGTCCACCTTGGCCGGGTGCAGGCGGCACGCCAGCAGCGCCCGCAGGCGCCGCGCGTCGAGGCCGCCCGCGTGGTAGCGCTCGAAGCAGATCGCCAGCGCCGAGCCGACGCTCTCGAACAGCCGGGCCGGGTGCGGCGACCGCAGGTCGGGGTCCTGCTCGTCGGTCCGGAAGTGCTCGATCCGCAGCCGTCCCTCGAACCGGCGGGCGAGCGCGGTCAGCTCGTCGGCGAACATCGTGCTCGTGCCGCAGCGGTTGGTGTACAGCAGCGTCGCCCGGCTCCTCGGCGACGTGGCCAGCTCGTGCGCCAGCATCGGCAGCAACGGCGCGATCCCGACGCCCGCCGCCACCGCCACCACGTGCTTCCCGCGCCGCGACGGCCCCAGCACGAACTGCCCCGCGGGCGGCCGCACCGCCAGCCGGTCACCGGCCCGCAGCTGCGTCGTCGCGTACGTCGACAGCTGACCGCCCGGCACCCGCTTGATCGCCACCCGCAGCTCCGCGTCACCGGGGCATGAGCTGATCGCATACGGCCGGGTGACGGGCTCTCCCTCGATGGTCGCGCGTAGCACCACGTGCTGTCCGGGGGTGAAGCGGAACTCCTCACCCAGATGAGCCGGCACGGTGAAACCGACCTCGACCGCCTGCTCCGTGAGCTGCCGCACGCTCGACACCACCAACGAGTGGAAGACGCCGGGGCAGGCCGGCGCCGGGGGAGCGCTGCGCGGCGGCTCGTGGTCGGCCCGCCACGCCTGCGGGTACAGGTAGAACGGCAGGTTCGGGTACCGGCTGTGCACCCGGTGGTAGCTGCGGGCGTCGGGCGGCAGGTTCCGCGGGAACCAGTCGAACCACCACGCGGACAGCCCGAGCGCGATCCGCTGCGGCAGCAGGTACACCACCACGAGCTCCCAGCCGTGCCCCGTCACGGCCACCGCGGCCAGCGTCCCGGGCACCAGCAGGAGCAGCCCCAGCGACTCGGCCACCTCCAGCTGCGGCCGGTCGGCGATGCGCTTGAAGTACGCCCACAGGTGCCACAGGTCGGTGACCATCCAGCGCAGCGGCAGCTGCCACGCCGGGCCGCGCACGTTCCACTGCGTCAGGTGCCCCTCGCTGCGCCGCCGGTGCTGCTCCAGGTGCAGGTACCGGCCCGAGGCGAACGCCCCGACGGCCGACACGAACGGCATCGCCAGCCGCCCCACCACGTCGTTGAGCCAGGTCAGCCGCCCGGCCGCGTGGTGGGCGCACTCGTGCACCACCACGAACATCGCGAACATGGCGGCGACGTGCAGCGGCACCGTGACCCACGGGGACGCCACGTGGGTGAGCGAGAGCCAGGCCACCGCCGCGCCGAGCGCGAGGGCGCCGGCGAACAGCAGGAGCGTGGGGGTGACCACGGCCGGCATCCGCACCCGGAGCCGGGGCAGTGGCACTGCGGCCGCGGAGGCCGGCACCGCCTGTACTCCAGTCACGACCGGCTCCTCGCCGATAGGGGGACCGTGCTGCTGGAAGAAGGTAGACAAAAGCAGGGGAGATGTAAACTTCCGCTTCGGTCCCGGCCCTGCTTGCAGGCCCGACCCCGGCCTGGCTGGTCGCTGGCCTAGACTCGGGACTTCGGGCACGCGTGTGTCCACCACCAACCCCTGTACGGCTCGAGGAGAACACGTTGAAGAGCACCGTCGAGCAGCTCAGCCCGACGCGAGTCAAGATCAATGTCGAGGTGCCGTTCGACGAACTCAAACCGAACTTCGACCGCGCCTACCGCAAGATCGCCCAGCAGGTGCGCATCCCGGGCTTCCGGCCCGGCAAGGCGCCCGCTCGCGTCCTGGAAAGCCGGATCGGCCGCGCGCCGGTGCTCGATGAGGTCGTCAACGAGGCCATCCCGGCCAAGTACCTGGAGGCCGTGCGCGCCGGCGAGGTGCGCACCCTCGGCCAGCCCGACTTCGAGGTCACCAAGCTCGAGGACCGCGAGGTGCTGGAGTTCACCGCCGAGGTGGACATCCGCCCGGAGATCGCGCTGCCCGAGCTGGACGGCCTCACCGTGTCGGTCGACGACGTCGAGGTCACCGACGAGGAGGTCGACGCCGAGCTGGACAACCTGCGCGCGCGCTTCGGCACCTTGACCGGCGTCGACCGCCCGGCGCAGGACGGCGACTTCGTGTCGATCGACCTGTCGGCCACCGTCGACGGTGAGGAGGTCGAGGAGGCCGCGACGCAGGGCCTGTCCTACGAGATCGGCTCCGGCCAGCTCGTCGAGGGCATCGACGACGCGATCATCGGCGCGAACGCGGGCGAGACCAAGACCTTCACCACCAAGCTGGTGGCGGGCCAGTTCGCCGGCCAGGACGCCGAGGTGTCGGTCACCGTGCAGAGCATCAAGCAGCGCGAGCTGCCCGAGGCCGACGACGAGTTCGCCCAGCTGGCCAGCGAGTTCGACACCATCGACGAGCTGAAGGCGGACCTGCGCGAGCGGCTCGCGAAGATGAAGAAGGTCCAGCAGGGCGTGCAGGCCCGCGACAAGATCCTCGAGCAGCTGCTCGAGAACGTCGAGGTGCCGCTGCCGGAGAAGGTCGTCGAGGCCGAGGTCGAGAGCCGCAAGCACGACGCCGTCCACGACCTGGACCACAGCGAGGAGGCGCTCGCCCAGCTGCTGGAGTCCCAGGGCCGCACCCTCGACGAGTTCAACGAGGAGGTGCGCGCGGAGTCCGAGAAGGCCGTGCGCACGCAGCTGCTGCTGGACACGATCGCCGACGCCGAGCAGACCAGCGTCAACGACGCCGAGCTGACCGAGCGGATCATCTACCAGGCGCAGCGCTTCGGCATCAGCCCCGACGAGTACGTGCAGCGGGCCCAGCAGTCCGGGCAGCTCTCGGCCATCTACGCGGACGTGCGCCGCGGCAAGGCGCTGGCCTCGGTCGTGCGCCGGGCGACGGTCACCGACGCCTCCGGCGCCGAGGTGGACCTCGAAGACCTGTTCGGCAGGGACGAGGACGAGGCGGCTCCCGAGACCCCGGCGAATGAGACCGAGGTCACCGAGGCCGCGGAGTCCGCGGACGAAAAGTAAAGCTCTGAGCGAACTCGGGCGGTGTCAGGACTTCTGCGCCGCCCGTGTTCGTTAGGGTCGAATGCAAGATCTCAAACTTCGAAGGACGTCCACAGTGGATCTCCGCGCCGGAGGTCCACGGCGGCGAAAAGGCAGGCAGACGTGACGCAGCACATGCCCGAGGCGCGGACCAGCACCGCGGGGCTCAACCTGACCGACTCGGTGTTCGAGCGGCTGCTCGCCGAGCGCATCGTGGTGCTCGGCTCCGAGGTCAACGACGAGGTCGCCAACCGGATCACCGCGCAGCTGCTGTTGCTGTCGGCGGAGGACTCCGAGTCCGACATCCGGTTCTACATCAACTCGCCCGGTGGCTCGGTCACCGCCGGCTTCGCCATCTACGACACGATGCAGCTCATCGAGCCGGACGTGGCGACGTACGCGATGGGCCTGGCCGCCTCGATGGGGCAGTTCCTGCTGTCCTCGGGCACGCCCGGCAAGCGGTACGCGCTGCCGCACGCCCGCATCCTGATGCACCAGCCCTCCGCGGGCGTCGGCGGCACCGCCTCCGACATCGCGATCCAGGCCGAGGTCTTCGGCAAGTGGAAGCAGGAGCTGGCGCGCATCACCGCCGAGCAGACCGGCCAGACGATCGAGCAGATCATCCGCGACGGCGACCGCGACCGCTGGTTCACCGCCGAAGAGGCCCGCGAGTACGGGTTCGTCGACCACGTGCTCAGCCGGGAGAACCAGCTTCCCTCGCCCAACGGCAGCCACTGACCGGGCGCGGACAAGGAGACAAGACAAATGAGCAACTTCCAGCTTCCGCAGTCCCGGTACATCCTGCCGTCGTACGTGGAGCGCACCAGCTACGGCATCAAGGAGTCGAACCCGTACAACAAGCTGTACGAGGAGCGGCAGATCATGCTCGGCGTGCAGGTGGACGACGCGTCGGCCAACGACGTGATGGCCCAGCTGCTGCACCTCGAGCACGAGGACCCGGACCGCGACATCACGATCTACATCAACTCGCCCGGTGGCTCCTTCACCGCGCTGATGGCGATCTACGACACGATGCAGTTCGTGCGCCCGGAGATCCAGACCGTCGTGCTGGGCCAGGCGGCCTCGGCGGCGGCGGTGCTGCTGGCGGCGGGCACCAAGGGCAAGCGGCTCGCGCTGCCCAACGCCCGCGTGCTGATCCACCAGCCCGCCACCGAGGGCACCTACGGTCAGGTCTCCGACCTGGAGATCCAGGCCAACGAGATCCAGCGCGTGCGGCGCCTGATGGAGACCACCCTCGCCCGCCACACCGGCAAGAGCGAGGAGGAGGTCCGCCGCGACGTCGAGCGCGACAAGATCCTCACCGCCGAGCAGGCCAAGGAGTACGGGATCATCGACGAGGTGCTCTCGTACCGCAAGCTCGCGGGCTGAGACGGGTCCCGGCGGCGGCCCGGTGCGTGTCCTTGCGACCCGGCACCGGTCCGCCGCACTAGGGTCCTTCGGGCGTGCCTCGGGGACCGATGGTCCTCCCGTCCGGGCCCCGAGGCGGGTACCGTCAGGGGCGAGGTTCGATTCCGCTGTCTCGGCGGCGAGGGCAGGTAGACGATTCAGGTGCGCCATCCGGTGCACCGGAGGGGACAGGTCAACGGTCATGGCACGGATCGGCGACGGCGGGGACCTGCTGAAGTGTTCTTTCTGCGGGAAGAGCCAGAAACAGGTGAAGAAGCTCATCGCCGGCCCCGGCGTGTACATCTGCGATGAGTGCATCGATCTGTGCAACGAGATCATCGAGGAGGAGCTGGCGGAAGCCGGCGAGGTGAAGCTCGACGAGCTGCCCAAGCCGCTCGACATCCACGAGTTCCTCGACCAGTACATCATCGGCCAGGCCGACGCCAAGCGGACGCTCGCGGTGGCGGTGTACAACCACTACAAGCGCATCCAGTCCGACGACAAGACCGGTCCCAAGGACTCCAAGGACGAGCCCGTCGAGCTCGCCAAGTCCAACATTCTGCTGCTGGGCCCCACCGGCTGCGGTAAGACGTACCTCGCGCAGACGCTGGCGAAGATGCTGAACGTGCCGTTCGCCATCGCCGACGCCACCGCGCTCACCGAGGCCGGGTACGTGGGCGAGGACGTCGAGAACATCCTGCTCAAGCTCATCCAGGCCGCCGACTACGACGTCAAGCGCGCCGAGACCGGCATCATCTACATCGACGAGGTCGACAAGATCGCCCGCAAGTCGGAGAACCCGTCGATCACCAGGGACGTCTCCGGTGAGGGCGTGCAGCAGGCGCTGCTGAAGATCCTCGAAGGCACCACTGCCTCGGTGCCGCCGCAGGGCGGGCGCAAGCACCCGCACCAGGAGTTCATCCAGATCGACACCACGAACGTGCTGTTCATCGTGGCGGGCGCGTTCGCGGGCCTGGAGAAGATCATCAACGACCGGATCGGCAAGCGCGGCATCGGTTTCGGCGCGGACATCCGCACCCGGACCGAGATCGAGGAGAGCGACATCTTCTCCGAGACCATGCCCGAGGACCTGATCAAGTTCGGGCTGATCCCGGAGTTCATCGGCCGGCTGCCGATCGTGGCGAACGTGACGCACCTGGACAAGGACTCGCTGGTGCGGATCCTCACCGAGCCGCGGAACGCGCTGGTCAAGCAGTACAAGAAGCTCTTCGAGATGGACAACGTCGAGCTGGAGTTCACCAAGACGGCGCTCGAGGCGATCGCGGACCAGGCGGTGCTGCGCGGCACCGGTGCCCGCGGGCTGCGCGCCATCATGGAGGAGGTCCTGCAGCCGGTGATGTACGACATCCCGAGCCGCAACGACGTCGCCAAGGTGGTCATCACCGAGCAGACCGTGCGGGAGAACGTGAACCCCACCATCGTGTCCCGGCAGCCGTCCCGCCGCCGCAGCACGGAGCGCGGCGAAAAGACGGCGTAGAGGCGAAACGAGTACCGGCTCGCGCTCGCTTCGCATCCCGCTCGCCGGGCTCGTTTCGCCTGTCTTCTGGGGTCGAACCCCAGGCCCCGCCGGGGGCAAGCCCCCTGGACCCCCGCCGTGGTTCCGTTGTGTAGGGAGCTGCGGCTGGGCACGGGGTGGCTGCGATCTAGGTTCTGATTGCCGTGCCGGTGCGTAATCGGCCGTTGCCCGAAAGGGTTTCCGGGCGGGCGGATAAGCTACTCGAATGAGCGTCGAGGGGGCAGGTCCCGGTCAGGGGACCGAAACCGCCACGGCCGGTACCGCGGACCCGGACACGGTCGTCCCGGAGGGCCGGGGAGATGTACGCGGGATCAGCGATCTCACGTACCGGATCATCACGCCGTACCTGAGCCACGCGCGCCTCCAGCGCGCTGTGCTGGTGGTGCTGGTCGTGCTCACCGCGGTGTGCCTGCTCGCCACCGGCGTGCGCTTGTCGCCGTTGCCGCTGCTGCCCATCCCGCTGTTCGGGTTCGGCTACTACGCCCTGCGCCGCGTCCGCGCCGCGGGCACCGCCGACCGGCCCCTGCTGCTCTGGTCGTCCCTCGTCCTGGCCGCGATCCTCGTCGGCTTCTGGGCGTTGTCGAGGGTGTCCAGCTGGCTCTGACGCCCGCTACACCCGCGGCACGTGCTTGCCGAGGAAGCTGATCACACTGGGCACCACGGTCCGGTTGAACGAGTCGCCGTGCTTGCCCCGTGCCGTGAACGCCACGGCGGGATGGGTCGCGGCGATGAACTGCCGCACCCCCTGGATGAACTGGTCCTCCGTGCCACACCACACGCCCGTCGGGACGGCGCTCGTCGCCGAGAGGTGCTTCAGCGGGTCCATCGAGGCCCAGTCCGCGTCGCTGTGGAACGCGTTCCGCTTCGACATCTCCTGCCACGACAGGATCAACGCGGGCGCCAGCAGCGCGAGCCCGCCCAGCGGCTGCCGCCGCTCGGCGCGGCGCCGCGCGTAGAGCAGCCCGCCGAACCCGCCCATCGACATGCCCAGCACCGCGAACGGCCTGCCGTCGGTCCCGCCGAGCCCGCGCCGCCGCAGCCACTGCGGCACCTCGTCGAGCAGCATCCGCATCGGGTCGTCGCCGGGCTGGTTCTCGTGCCAGTAGTTGTCCCCGCCGTCCACCGCGACCAGCCCGAACGGGGGCACCGCGTGCCGCGCGACCTGCCCGGCCAGCTCGGTCAGCGTGCCGGTGGGCGCGGCCGTGCGGGCCCGTCCGTGCAGGCCGTGCAGCACCAGCACCATCGGCAGGTTCCGTGGCGGCGACTTGCTCGGCAGCAGCGTGACGAAGTCGATCTCACGACCCCGCGCCGCCGACCACACGCGCTCCACCCGCGCGGACCCGACCTGGCTGACCGGCGTGGTCGACGTGACGCCGAGCGCCCGCTGCACGGCCTCGCTCACCGGCAGCACCCCGGTCGCCGTGCCCGCGGTGAACGCGGCCACCCCCAGCCCGGACGCGCCGGCGATCAGCAGCGACCGGCGGGTGAGGCGAGGCTTGTCCACTGGATCATTCAAGCGTACGGAACCGCCCACGGGAACGGTCAGGAGGCCGCGGCGGCCTTTTCGAGCACGCGCTGCTCACCGGTGTACAGGTTCATGCTCGCCCCGCGCAGGAACCCGACGAGCGTCATCCCGTTCTCCTCGGCCAGCTCCACCGCCAGCGACGACGGCGCCGACACCGCGGCCAGCAGCGGGATCCCGGCCATCGCGGCCTTCTGCACCAGCTCGAACGACGCGCGCCCGGACACCAGCAGCCCGGTGTCGCCCAGCGGCACGCGTCCCTCCAGCAGGGCCCAGCCCAGCACCTTGTCGACGGCGTTGTGCCTGCCCACGTCCTCGCGCACGGCGAGCAGCGTGCCGTCGGCGCGGAACAGGCCCGCCGCGTGCAGCCCACCGGTGCTGGCGAACACCTTCTGCTTCTCGCGCAGGGCGTCAGGCAGCTTCGACAGCACCTCCGGCGTCACCGCGAACCGTGACTGCCCGGGCGGGAACCGCGTCTTCAGTTTCACCGCATCGAGCGCCGCCTTGCCGCACACGCCGCACGACGAGGTGGTGTAGAAGTTGCGCTCCACCCCGGTCTCCGGTGGTGCGACACCCTCGGCGAGTGTCACATCCAACACGTTGTAAGTGTTGCGGCCCTGGTCGTCGACGCCGTCGCAGTAGCGGGCGCCGTACACGTCGTCCGGCGAGCCGAGCACACCCTCCGACAGCAGGAACCCGTGCGCCAGCTCGACGTCGTGGCCGGGTGTGCGCATGGTCACTGCCAGCGCTTTTCCGCCGACCCGGATCTCCAGCGGCTCCTCGGCGGCCAGCGAGTCCGGCCTGCGGCGTTGCCCGGTCTCGGTCAGCATGCGCACCGGCCGCCGCACGGTCACTCGGCCCATGATCCGTCACTCCCCGCCGGGTCTTGCCGAAAGTTCGACAATTAGTTGCTGCATCAACACACTTTCGGTACTACATTGCTGTCACCATCCAGCCTAGGGGAGCATTGCAGTGGCCGTCACCTTCCTGGACCGTTCACACACGGTTGCGCCCGCGAACTGGAGTCGCTGGCTCATCCCACCCGCCGCGCTCTCGGTGCACCTGTCGATCGGGCAGGCGTACGCGTGGAGCGTGTTCAAGCCGCCGCTCGAGAAAGCGCTTCACCTGTCGGGCACGCTGAGCGCGTTGCCGTTCCAGCTGGCGATCGTGATGCTGGGCCTGTCGGCCGCGTTCGGTGGCACACTGGTCGAGCGCAACGGGCCGCGCTGGGCGATGTTCGTGTCGACGAGCTGCTTCTCCGCCGGGTTCCTCATCTCCGCGCTCGGTGCCGCGACGTCCCAGTACTGGCTGATCGTGCTGGGCTACGGGCTGATCGGCGGGATCGGGCTGGGCATCGGCTACATCTCGCCGGTGTCGACGCTGATCAAGTGGTTCCCCGACCGGCCGGGCATGGCGACCGGGATCGCGATCATGGGCTTCGGTGGCGGTGCGCTCATCGCTTCACCGTGGTCGAGCCAGATGCTCGAGTCGTTCGGCGGTACGCCGGGCGGGATCGGCGCGTCGTTCCTGGTGCACGGCGTGGTGTACGCGGTGTTCATGTCGCTCGGCGTGTTCCTGATCCGCGTGCCCGCCGACGACTGGCGCCCGAAGGGCTGGACGCCGCCGCAGACGAACGGCAACGCGCTGATCACCACCGCCAACGTCTCGGCGGCGAACGCGCTCAAGACGCCGCAGTTCTGGTGCCTGTGGATCGTGTTGTGCTTCAACGTGACGGCGGGCATCGGCATCCTGGAGAAGGCGTCGCCGATGATCACGGACTTCTTCAAGGGCACGTCGGTGCCCGTGGGCGCCGCGGCGGCCGCCGGGTTCGTGGCGTTGCTGTCGCTGACCAACATGCTCGGCCGTTTCGTGTGGTCGTCCACTTCGGACTTGATCGGCCGCAAGAACATCTACCGCGGTTACCTCGGGATCGGCGCGGTGCTGTACCTGATCATCGCGCTGACCGGCAATTCGTCCAAAGTGGTCTTCATCCTGTGCGCGATGGTGATCCTTTCCTTCTACGGGGCGGGTTTCGCGACGCTGCCCGCGTACCTGAAGGATTTGTTCGGTACTTATCAGGTGGGTGCGATCCACGGCAGGCTGCTCACCGCCTGGTCGGTGGCCGGTGTGGCGGGGCCGCTGATCGTGAACGCGATCGCGGACAGCGAGAAGCAGGCGGGCAAGCAGGGTCCGGACCTCTACACGACGTCGTTCTACATCATGATCGCGCTGCTGGTGGTCGGTTTCGTCGCGAACGAGTTCGTGCGGCCGGTCAAGGAGCGCTACCACGAGCCGCCGGCCGAGCAGGCGGGCGTGGCGGCCGGAAAGGAAGCGGCATGACCGACGAAACCCGTCGCCCGTGGCTGATGACGCTGGCGTGGCTGTGGGTGGGGCTCCCCTTCGCCTACGGGGTGTACGAACTGATCCGCAAGGTGATCCAACTCTTCGGCGGCTGACGCCCGGGTGGGGTGGCTTTCGGTGGCTGGGGCGGCTTCCGGAGGCCGGGGCAGTTGTCGGTGGGGCTTCCGGTGGCCGGGGCGCTGCCTAGCTGCCTGCGGCGGGGCCGCTGCCCGGTGCGGCTTCTGGGGGCCGGGGCAGCTGCCGGTGGCGGGGCAGCTGCCGGTGGGGCTTTCGGTGGCCCGGGCAGCCACCGGTGGCTGGGATGGACGGTGAGCTGACAACTGCCGGTGGCAGGGATGGCCTGGTGGGGTTTCGGACGTCGAACCTGCCGCCGACTTCCGGTGGCCGGAGGAGATCTTCGGCGAAGGCGATGGCCGTAGTGACCGGTCACCGCCTCCGCTGAGGGATCGCCTCGGTGGCGGAAGCCCTGCGGCGACCGACGCCCCTCTGGTGGCTCTGCCGGGCCAAACCCTCCAGTCGCCGAGCGGAACCTTCCGGCCACCGAGCCAGTCCTCCGGCCACCGAGCTAACCCCTCTGGCCACCGAGCTAACCCCTCTGGCCACCGAGCCAGCCTTCCGGCCGCCGAGCCGAACCGTCCGGTCACCGAGCCAGCCCTCCGACCGCCGAGCCAACCCCTCCGGCCACCGAGCCAGCCCCTCTGGCCACCGAGCCAGCCTTCCGGCCGCCGAGCCGAACCGTCCGACCACCGGAGCCAGCCCTCCGACCACCGGAGCCAACCTTCCGGCTGCCGAGTCAGCCCCCCGCCGCCGTCGAGCCAGCCCCCCGCCTGCCGAGCCGAGCCCGCGGCCACCGAGTCAGCGCTTCGGGGGGCCGGTCAGCTTCTCGATCAGCGCCCGGCGTGCCGAGTGTGCGTGTTCCTCCGCAGCGTCGGCCAGGGGGCCCACATCACCGGAGCGGATGAGGGTTGCCAGCCTCTTGTGCTCGCCCCACGCGGCGGCCCGGTAGCGGTCCCTGCCGAGGCGGATGCGGTGCGACTGGAACAGGTGGACCTGCCACCGCACCGCGCGCCACGCGTCGAGCAGCCTGCGGTTGGCCGCCGCCTGGTAGATGAGCTCGTGGAACTCCAGGTCGAGGGCCAGCACCTGCCTCGCGTCGATCTCCCTGGCCATCCGGGCGACCAACCGGTCCAGCTCGTCCAGCTGCTCGGCGGTGGCCCGCACCGCCGCGGTGACCGCCGCGAGCCGGTCCAGTGCGGCGCGCACCGCGTAGACCTCTTCGACGTCGGCCACGGTCAGGCCGATCACGTGCGTGCCCTTGTGCCACACGCTTTGCACGAGCCCCTCACGCTCCAGCACCGCCAGGCCCTCACGGACCGAACCTCGGCTGACCTGCAGCAACTCCGCGAGCTCGACCTCGCGCAGCGGACTGCCCGGCTCGATCCGCCCCTCGAGGATCTCCTCGCGGATCCGGTCGGCCGCCTCGTCGGCGAGACCACGGCGCTGCGCTGGCTGCATGTTCTAAATGTTGACATTCGGAAGTTTCAAAGGTCAAGCTGAGGACATACGAACAAACCGAAGGAGCAGCCGATGACCCGCCCCGGCTTCCACCTCGCCATTCCGGTGGACGACCTCGCCCGCGCCCGCGAGTTCTACGGGGGTGTGCTCGGCCTGCCCGAGGGACGGTCGGACACGGCCTGGGTGGACTGGAACTTCCACGGCCACCAGGTGGTCACGCACGTCGTCCCCGGTGCACGCCCCGAGTCCGGGCGCAACCCCGTCGACGGGCACGACGTGCCGGTGCCGCACTTCGGGCTGATCCTGAGCGTCGAGGACTTCCACGAGCTGGCGGACAAGCTCCGCGCCGCGGGCACGCGGTTCGTGATCGAGCCGTACCAGCGGTTCGCGGGCGAGCCGGGGGAGCAGTGGACGATGTTCCTGCACGACCCGGCGGGCAACGCGCTGGAGTTCAAGGCCTTCCGCGACGAGTCCCAGTTGTTCGCCAAATGAGCCGCGGAATCCTCGTCACCGGTGCGGCGGCCGGCCTCGGGCGGGCAGTGGCGCGGGCGTTCGCCGAGCGGGGCGAACGCGTCGCCGTGCACTACAACTCGAACTCCGCCGACGCCGAAGCCACGCTGGAATCCTTGCCGGGCAACGGACACGTGCTCGTTCAAGGCGACATCACCGCCGAGCCCCAGCGCATCGCGGACACCGCGGAGGAGGCGCTCGGCGGCGTCGACGTGCTCGTGAACAACGCCGCCGTGGTCACCACGACCGCTACCGCACACCCGCCCGCGGAGACTACTTTCGAGCACTGGCAACAGGTGTGGCGCGACTCGGTGGCCGTCAACCTGCTCGGCGCCGCGGACGTGACGTTCTGCGTCGCGCGGCACATGATCGAGCGCGGCGCACGGGGACACATCGTGAACGTCGGTTCGCGCGGCGCGTTCCGCGGCGAGCCGGACCACCCCGCGTACGGCGCGACGAAGGCCGCGCTGCACGCGATGGGCCAGTCGCTTGCGGTGTCCCTTGCGCCGCACGGCATCTCGGTCGCCTCGGTGGCACCGGGCTTCATCGCGACCGAGCGGGTCGCCGACTGGCTGACCGGGGAGCGCGGCGACGCCCTGCGGGCGCAGAGCCCCTTCGGGCGCGTGGCGGAGCCGGGCGAGATCGCGGACGCCATCGTGTACCTCGCCGCGCCGGGCTCGACGTGGGCGTCCGGCGCGATCCTCGACCTCAACGGCGCCTCGTACCTCAGGACGTGACGCGCTTCTCCAACCGCACCACGACCGCCTTCGACACCGGCGTGTTGGACTTCTTCGCCACGGAACCCAGCGGTACCAAGGCGTTTGCCTCGGGGAAGTACGCGGCCGCGCAGCCGCGGGCCGTCGGGTACGCGACGAGGCGGAAGCGCTCCGCGCGGCGCTCGCCGTCCTCCCACTCCGACACCAGGTCCACCAGCTCGCCGTCCGCGAACCCCAGCTCCGCGAGGTCCTGCGCGTGCACCAGCACCACGCGCCGGCCGTTCTCGATGCCGCGGTAGCGGTCCGACAGGCCGTAAATCGTGGTGTTGTACTGGTCGTGGCTGCGCAGCGTCTGCAACAGCAGCCGCCCCTCGGGCACCCGTGGGAACTCCAGCTCGCTGACCGTGAAGTTCGCCTTGCCCGTGCCCGTGCGGAACTCGCGCGAGTCGCGCGGCGGGCGGGGGAGCACGAACCCGTCCGGCTGCCGCGCGCGCGCGTTGTAGTCGGCGCAACCCGGGACCACGCGGGCGATCCGGTCGCGGATCAGGTCGTAGTTCCCCTCGAACTCCGCCCACGGTACGGCGTGGTCCTCGCCGAACAACGCCCGCGCGAGGCGGCACACGATGGCCACCTCGGACAGCAGGTGCTCACTCGCCGGCTGCAGCCGCCCACGAGAGGCGTGCACGCACGACATCGAGTCCTCGACCGTGACGAACTGATGCCCGCTCGCCTGCACATCCCGTTCCGTGCGGCCGAGCGTCGGCAGGATCAGCGCCGTCTTTCCGGGCACAACGTGCGACCGGTTGAGCTTCGTCGACACGTGGACGGTCAGCTCGCACGCCCGCAGCGCGCGTTCGGTCAGCTCGGAATCCGGTGTGGCGGCGGCGAAGTTGCCGCCCATGCCGAGGAACACCTTGCCGCGCCCGTCGTTCATCGCGCGGATCGCGTCGACCGTATCGAACCCGTGCTTGCGCGGCACCGGAATGCCGAACTCCGTCTCCAGGCTGCGCAGGAACGTCTCGGGCATCTTCTCCCAGACGCCCATCGTCCGGTCGCCTTGCACGTTCGAGTGTCCGCGCACCGGGCACAGTCCCGCGCCCGGTTTGCCGATCATGCCGCGCAGCAGTGCGACGTTCGTGATCTCCTGGATCGTCGCGACGGCGTGCCGGTGCTGCGTCACGCCCATCGCCCAGCAGTACACCGTGCGCTGCGACTCGGCGATCATCCGCGCGATGCGCACGATCTGCTCACGGGACAAGCCCGTCGCCGCATCCATCGCCGCCCAGTCGATTTCGCGCAGGTGCTTGGCGTAGTCCTCGAAACCGTGCGAGGAACCTTCGATGAACTCGTGGTCGAGCACCGTGCCCGGCGCGGCCTCCTCCCACGACAGCAGCAGGTGTCCCACGGCCTGGAACAACGCGAGGTCGCCGCCGAGGCGGATCTGCGCGAACTCGTCGGCCAGCGCGGTGCCTTTGCCGAGCACGCCACGGGGGTTCTGCGGGTTCTTGAACCGCAGCAGACCCGCCTCCGGCAGCGGGTTCACGGCGATGACCTTCGCACCGCCGGCCTTCGCCTCCTCCAGCGCGGACAACATGCGCGGGTGGTTGGTGCCCGGGTTCTGCCCGACCACGACGATCAGGTCGGCGCGGTGGATGTCCGCCAGGCTCACCGAACCCTTGCCGATGCCGGTGGACTCGGTGAGCGCCGCGCCCGACGACTCGTGGCACATGTTGCTGCAGTCCGGCAGGTTGTTGGTGCCGAAGGAACGCACCAGCAGCTGGTACAGGAACGCGGCCTCGTTGCTGGTGCGGCCCGACGTGTAGAACACGGCTTCGTCCGGTGTGGACAGTGCGCGCAGCTTCTCGGCGATGAGTGAGAAAGCGCTTTCCCACTCGATCGGCTCGTAGTGCGTGCCGCCCTCGCGCAGCACCATCGGCTGGGTGAGGCGGCCCTGCTGGCCGAGCCAGTAGTCGGTCCGGTCCGCCAGCTCCGCGACGGGGTGCGCGGCGAAGAACTCGGGGCCCACGCGGCGTTTGGTGGCCTCCTCGGCGACGGCCTTCGCGCCGTTCTCGCAGAACTCCGCGAGCTTGCGGTGCTCGCCGTCGGCCTGCTGCGGCTCCGGCCACGCGCAGCCCGGGCAGTCGAAGCCCTGCCGCTGGTTGAGCAGCCGCAGCGCGCGGACCGTCCGGCCGGCGCCGAGCTGCTCGACACTGCGCAGCAGCGAAACCGCGACTCCGGGCACTCCGGCGGCCCAGTCCTTCGGCTTGGAGACTTCCAGCTGGGCCTCGTCGATGTCGGCCCTCGGTGCGTTGCGTGTCACACCGTCATCTTGCGTTCTTGGCCAGATCTTGACGAGACCGGGTGGCCCGAAGATCGCGGTCGAACGCGGTGACGGCGAACAGCACGACGCCGATCCCGACGAGCGCCCACGCCAGGTGGTGCAGCCCCGCCGACGTGGTCTGCGCGCCGAAACACAGCGCGATCAGCGTCGATGCGCCAATCGCCCCGAGGTACTGGGCGGTGCGGAACAGGCCGCTCGCCGTGCCCATCTGGTCCGCGGGCGCCTGGCCGTAGAGCGCTGTCTGGTTGGTCACACTCGTCAGTCCCTGGCCCAGCCCGAACACCGCGGCCAGCCCGACCAGCGCGACGAACCACGTGCCGGTGCCGACGAACAGCAGCAACGCGGACCCGGCGAGCAGCGCGAGCGAGTTGGTGATCAGCCGGCCGTAGATGCCGTCCGGCTTGCCCGACGCGGCGGCCGCGAGCACCGCGACGGCCGACATCGGCAGCAGCAGCACGCCCGCACCCTCCTCGCTCAGGTCACGGGCGGTCTCCAGCCACTGCACGTAGCCGAACATGATCGAGTACACGATGAGGAACGCCAGCGCCTGGCGCAGGTACGTCCGCAGCAGGGGAGTGTTGCCCGCCAGCATCCGCAGGTCGACGAAGGGCCGCCCGGTGCGCAGCTCGGTGCGGACGAAGACGGCGGCCAGCACCACCGCGACCCCCAGCAGGTACAGGTCGTCGAGGGCGGGTTCCATCACGAACAGCAGCGCCACGAGCAGGCTCGCCGAGAACAGGACGATGCCCGCGACGTCGATGCGTTCGTGGCTGAGGTTCGCGCGGTCGTCCTTCGGTACCCAGAACAACGCCAGCAGCAGGGAGATCCCGGCGAGCGGGATGTTGACCGCGAAGATCGCGGGCCAGCCGAACAGCCCGATCAGCGCGCCGCCGAGCGTCGGCCCGATCACCATGACCGTCTGCGAGGACATCGCGAGCACCGACAGCACGCGGCTCGGCACGCCCCGGCCCGCCGCGTCGGCCGTTCTGCGCAGGACCGCCATCGCGGCGGGGAAGCCGGCGCACGTCCCGACGCCGAGCACCGCGCGGACGGCGATCAGCCAGCCGAGGGAGAACGCCATCAGCCCGCCGATGCCCGCGAGCATCACGATGACCGCGCCGGTCAGCAGCACGCGCCGCGCGCCGAAGCGGTCGACGAACAACCCGACCACCGGCTGGCCGACGGCCGTCGCGAGGTACAGCGACGTGATCAGCCACGCCGTCTGCTCGGGGCGCGCGCCGAACGAGTGCGCGATCGGCACCAGCGCGACGGCGATCAGGGTCGAGTTGATGGGGTTGAGCACCGCGCTGGCCACCAGTGGGGTGACCAGCCTGGGGCCGAAAAGTCCCGGGGTTCGCGTCGCCGTCTGCGTCGCCGTCGTCCTCACCACTCCCAAAGCCACTGTTGATCGATTTGCGCACGGTGCGGGTAGCGGAACCTCAGACGCCTTCTCGCTCCGGGATCGCCTCCTCATGAATGCCAATTCACCACGTCGGCGCTGTCCTCGCGAGAAGACGTCTGAGAACCCGCGGCGGTGCGAGTTCCGTGCCCTCAAGCGGCTTCGCCGCCCAAAAACTTCTCTAGCTCTGTGCCAGGCGCTCCAGGAGGGGCAGCGCCCGGTCGATGGTTTCCCGTTCCTCTCTCGTGAAGCCCGCCAGCGCCGTTGCCAGCCACTCCTCGCGGTGCTGGTGCACGCCCCGCACCGTCCGGGTACCCAGGTCGGACAGTGAGATCACCGTCCGCCTGCCGTCGTGCGGGTCAGGCGTGCGCCGGAGGTAGCCGAGCTCGTCGAGCACGCCGAGCGTCGCCGCCATCGACTGCTGGCGGACGTGCTCGGCCGCGGCGAGCTGGGTCTGGGTGGCGGGCCCGTCCCGGTGCAGCCGCGAGAGCACGGCCGACTGGGACGGCGTCAGCACCCCGGCGTTGCCCACGTGGCGCAACCGCCGGTGCAACTGCCCGAGCACCCCGCGCAGCGCACCGGCGAGCCGCGCGACCTCGTTCGGAACGCGGGTCATATACACAGTCTAGCCTGTGAAGTCTGGCCTGTGCGAATCAGGAGCAGTTCCCCTGGGTGGGCGCGGGTTTCGCCGGGTCGTACTGCCCGGGATCCTGGCTGAGGGAAGGGCCGCCGAAGTCCTGCTCGCCGAACGCGGGGGCGATCCGGTTCTGCCTGGCGGGAGTGCACGCGATGTTGGAAAAGTAGCGGTCGGACCGGTCGACCCACACGCCCCGGTCGCCCTTGTCCCCGCCCGGGCGCACCACGTAGTCCGCGTCCACCCGCACGAAGGGCTCCATCTCGGCCGGGCCCTGGATGTCGCGGCTGCCGGGGTCGAAGGCGTACGCCACCACGTAGCTCGTGTGCACGACGAGTTCGCCCTTGTTCCCGGCCCGCGGAGTCAGCGCGCCCGTCATCCGTGGCGAGGCCGGGAGCAGGGGATAGCCGTCGGCCAGGTAGGTGACGAACTGGTCGGCCTGGCTCCGGATTTGGGAGCGCGCGTTCGGGGCCAGCGCTGTCAGGTACTTCTCCGGGTTGTGGCCCACCAGCGTCGCCTGGTCGAACTGTGCCGCCGCGATCACCTGCTTGACCTGCTCCAGCGCGGCGCCGACCTGCTCCTGGGAGAACCCGCCGACCTTCGTCGCGGGCGGCACCGTCAGGCCCGCGATGCCCTCGGCCCAGTTCTGGGCGGGCGTGTCGGCGAAGGGGTGGCTCGTGTCGACGGCGGCGAAGTCGGGCAGGACGCTCGGCGCCGGACCGGTCGTGGTGACGTCGGCCGGGACGGAGCCGCCCGTGGGAGCGCTTCCGGTGTAGTGCTCCGAGGTCGCCTTACCCCAGCGGTAGACCGCGAACCCCGTGCCGCCCAGCACGACGAGCACCACCGCGGTGATCGCGAGACGCCGGCCCAGCCTCGCGCGGCGGCGGGTGCGCCGGTAGTCGACCCAGGCCTCCTTCACCGCGTGCTTCTGCCAGTCCGGGTCTTTCAGGTCCGGATGGTTCTCGATGTCGTACTCGCCCACTGCCACTCCGTTCGGATAGATCAACGTCCGGGGATCGGCGAGGCGGTTGGTTCGTTACACCGTGCGCGGATCCGCAACCGTTTCGGGATGTAAGGCGTGAGGGCTGCGGGGTCCACAGTGGACTTGACAACGCGCCGACCACAGCGGGATGCTGCTGCCCGACTGGCGGCCGAGAGGCGCGGTATCCCGTGAAATTGATGGCCGGGCAGGCGCTCGACGAGGTCGCGGTGTCCTGGCACGGGCTGCCCGGAGACCGGCGGTGGGCGTTCCTGCGGGCGTCCGGGTGCTCAAGCTCGACCGCGGCACTTTCGACGCCCTGCCGGTGTCCCTGCTCACCACGGGTTCCGCGTTCGCCGGTTCCGGCCGAACGTCCTGATCGACGCCGCCGAACCCGAGGAGACGTGGGTCACCGTGGAATGAGCCTCAGGCCAGTGCCGCCTGGATGATCGCCGCCAGGCCCGTCATCCCCGCGAAGTTCGGGTGGTACGGGGCGGCGGTGAGCTTGAGGTCCTTGCCGTTGATCCACGCCGCCGCGCCCGCGCACGCGTCGTGGCCCAGCGACGGGCCGAAGGTGTCCACATAGGACGAACCGCTGTCCGCCGCGGCCTTCGCGACCGCCTGGTTCAGCGCCTCTTCCACGCTGTTGAGCCACGCGTAGTCGCCGTCGGCGAAGGGCAGCACGTTCGGGCAGGTGCCGCTCGGCGGGGCGATGCGCGGGTAGCCGATCGCGAGCACCTTCGCCTGCGGGGAGCGCCGGTGGATCTCCGTGAGCACGGCGGTGATGTTCCCCTGCGTCTGGGAGATCTTCGCCTTCATCGTGTCGACGCCGTCCACCGTGAACTGCCGCTGGCACGGGTTGCCCGTCGGGTCGCTCGCGCGCAGGCCGGGGCAGGTGCCGACGAGCGTGCCGAACACGCCGTAGTCGTTGCCGCCGATGCCGAGCGTCACCAGGTCCGTGTCCGCGCGCAGCGCGTCCAGCTGCGGCGGGTTGGTGCCCAGCGTCACCTGCTGCGGCGCCGTCATGTCGGTGGTGTCGGCGCCGCTGCAGCTGACGTCCGTGAACGACGGCACCAGCAGCCGCAGGGCCAGTTGCGCGGGGTAGTCGGAGGTGGAGCGCAGACACCCGAGCGGGTCGAGCCGTTGCAGCGGGATGAGGGGCCCCGCCGTGTAGGAGTCACCGAGGGCGACGTACCGCGAGTAGTGCTCCGTCTGCGCCGATGCGGTGAACGCGGAGACGAGCACGGTGCAGACGGACAGGACGGCCACGATGAGGCCCCGGCGAACGCGCATACCTCAGTGTCAGCCCTCGACACTGTTTCTCGATGCCGCCGAAGGAGTGGAACCACCCGGCTCAGCGATACGCGGACTGCCCGGTCAGCAGCTGGCCGAGCACGAGCGTGTGGATCTCCTCCGTGCCCTCGTACGTCAGCACCGACTCGAGGTTGTTGGCGTGCCGCATCACCGGGTACTCCAGGCTGATCCCGTTGGCCGCCAGGATCGTCCGCGCCGTGCGGGCGATGTCGATCGCCGTGCGCACGTTGTTCAGCTTGCCGAAGCTCACCAGCTCCGGCGGCAGCTCGCCGGAGTCCTTGCGGCGCCCCAGGTGCAGCGCCAGCAGCAGGCCCTTGTTGAGCTCCAGCGCCATCTGCACGAGCTTCTGCTGGGTGAGCTGGAAACCGCCGATGGGCTTGCCGAACTGCTCCCGGCTGGTGGCGTAGTCCAGCGCGGCCTCGTAGCAGGCGCGCCCGGCGCCGAGCGCGCCCCACAGGATCCCGTAGCGCGCCTCGGCGAGGCACGACAGCGGCCCGCGCAGGCCCTTGACGCCGGGCAGCACGGCGGACTCGGGCAGCCGCACGTCCTCCAGCACCAGCTCCGCCGTGGCCGACATGCGCAGCGACATCTTGTGCTCGATCTCGCGTGCGGTGAAGCCGGGCGTGTCCGTCGGCACGAGGAACCCGCGGATGCCCTCCTCGGCCCTCGCCCACACGACGGCGATGTCGGCGAGGGTGCCGTTGGTGATCCACATCTTCGCGCCGTTGAGCACCCAGTCCGAGCCGTCGCGCCGGGCCGTCGTGCGCATGTCGCCGGGGTCCGAGCCGCGGTCGGGCTCGGTGAGGCCGAAGCAGCCGATCTTCTCGCCGCGGGCCATGCCCGGCAGCCACTGCTCCTTCTGCTCCTCCGAGCCGTACTTCCAGATCGGGAACATCGCGAGCGACCCCTGCACGGACACGAAGCTGCGCAGCCCCGAGTCCCCGGCCTCCAGCTCCAGGCACGCGAGGCCGTAGGAGGTGGCGTTCACGCCCGCGCAGCCGTAGCCGGTGAGGTGCATGCCCAGCAGGCCCATGTCGCCGATGGCACCGATCAGGTGGCGCGGGAACTCCGCGTCCTCGAACCACCGGCCGGCGTGCTCGGCGACTTCCTTGCGGACGAAGGTCCGCACGGTGTCGGCGATTTCGCGCTCCTCGCCGGTGAGCAGGTCGCGGATGCCCAGGAGGTCACGGGGGTCAGGTTTGCTCATACGCCCCACACTAAGCCGCGAGCGGCGAGCGGACACCGGTGAGCTGCTCGGAGACGTCCCACAGGCGGCGGCCGAGCGCCTCGTCCCGGGCGGTGGCGGAGCGGTCGATGAGCTGCGGGGCGCCGCGCATGTGCGCGAGATGCTTGGGGCCCGCGAAGCTGTTGCCGGGGAGGTCGGCGACGGCGGCATAGAGCACCGGCAGTGCGCCGTGGTCGGAGTCCTGGCCCAGCAGCCGGACCGCGAGCGACCACACGGAGCCGCTGTCGTCGTAGATGTTCGTCTTGACCAGGCCGGGATGCGCGGCGTTCGCGCGCACGGCCGATCCCGCGGCGGTCAGCCGGCGCTGGAGCTCGGCGGTGAACAGCAGGTTCGCCAGCTTCGAGTCGTTGTAGGCGCGGGAGCGCTGGAAGGGCCTGCGCTCCCAGTTCAGGTCCTCGAAGTCGAGGCGGCCCATGCGCTCGGCCTGCGAGGAGACGGTCACGACGCGGCCGGTGAGGTGCGGCAGCAGCAGGTTGGTCAGTGCGAAGTGGCCGAGGTGGTTGACTCCCAGGTCCGCCTCGAACCCGTCGGCGGTGCGGGCGAGCTCCGGCGAGGAGATCCCCGCGTTGTTGATCAGCAGGTCGATCGGGCCGTCCCAGCCGCCGGCGAACGCCCGCACGGAGTCGAGGCTCGCGAGGTCGAGCTCGCGCACTTCGCCGGGAACGTTCGCCGCCTTGCCCTTTTCGGGATTCCGCACCGCCAGCACGACGTGCGCACCGGCGGAGGCGAGGGCACGAGCCGTGGACTGTCCGATCCCGCCGTTCGCTCCGGTCACGATCGCGGTCTTGCCGGTCAGGTCGGGGATGGTCACCCCGTGGAATGTCGTCATGGACAACAATGTAGTCAGTGACAACAAAGTAGTCAACGACAACATGAGTGTTAGGATGCCGTCATGCCCGATCGCTCGTACCACCACGGTCACCTGCGTGCGGCGCTGCTGGACCAGGCCGAGCGCACGCTGCGCGAGCAGGGCATCGAGGGGCTTTCGCTGCGGGATCTGGCGCGCCAGACGGGGGTCAGCCACGCGGCGCCACGACGGCACTTCCCCGATCGCCAGGCCCTGCTGGACGCCCTCGCCGAAGTGGGGTTCCTGCGGCTGGGCGACGCCTTGGCCGCGGTGCTCGACGAAGCCGGAGAGGACTACGAGAAGCGGCTGCGCGCGGTGGCGACCGGGTACGTGCGCTTCGCGACCGAGAACGCGGCCCTGCTCGACCTGATGTTCGCGACCAAGAACACCGGACCGTCCGACGCGGTCCGCGCGGCGTCGGCGCGCCTGTTCACCTCGGTCGGCGAGCTGATCGCCGAGGGGCAGCAGGCAGGTGTGCTGCCGCCCGGCGACCTCGAACGCCTGCGGCTGCTCCTCGTCGCCACGCTGCAGGGGATCGCCGCGCTCGTCACCTCCGGCCGGGCGCGCCCGGAGCAGACCGGTCCGCTCATCGCCGACGCCGCGGGGCTGTTCCTCCGGCGTTGACGTACACCAGCAGGTACCGCCAGAACACGAGCGGCCGGACGGTGCTGCCGGGCAGTAGCCGCGCCGACTCGCGGCGCACGTCGGTCATCGTCATGTCCCAGTCCCGCACCCGGACCGGGACCGTCCGATCCGGACCGCCGTTGAGCCGCTCCCCGGCAGCCACCACCGCGCGGGCAGCCAGGTTGAGCGGCGGACCGAGCACGAGCCACTTGCCGAAGTCCGCGGCGGACCGGGGTTTCGCCAGACCCAGCACCACGAGCACGCCGCCCGGGGTCAGTGCGTCACGCAGCCTCGTCACCGTGGAGAACGGCAGGTGGTGCAGCGACGCCAGGCAGGTGATGAGGTCGTAGCGCCCCAGCCCAGCCGCGGTGATGTCCTCCTGGCGGTAACGGATGTTCCCGCCGAGCGCCCGTGCCGCGGCGATGGCGTCACCGTCCGGATCGACGGCCTCCACCTCCAGACCCGCCCCGGCGAGCCGCCGCGCGAACCGTCCCGTGCCGCAGCCGACGTCGAGCGCGCGACGGGCGCCCGCGGGCATCTGACGCAGCAGCAACGGATGGTAGTGGTGGTTGTGGTCGAACGGCATGGGCCCAAGCTGCCAGAAAGTTGGCGCCCTAGACTTGACAACGTGGAAGAGGACTACCCAGCCGAGCTGTCCACCGGCGACAACTTCGTGGCCGGGCCTCTGCCCGACGACCCCGAGGAGATCCGGCCCGAGGACGCCGAGGAGATCGAGCGCCGGGCGCGCCAGGAGCTGCTCAAGGTCGAGGCCGAGCTGAACACCCGCTGGCCGGAGACGAAGATCGAGCCCTCGCTCGATCGCATCAAGGCGCTCATGACCGTGCTCGGCGACCCCCAGAAGACGTACCCGGTGCTGCACGTCGCCGGCACCAACGGCAAGGGGTCCACCGTCCGCATGATCGACGCGCTGCTCACCCGCATGGGTCTGCGCGTCGGTCGGTACACGAGCCCGCACCTGCAGCTGGTCACCGAGCGGATCGCGGTCGACGGCGCGCCCATCCCGGCGTCGAAGTACGTCGACATCTACTCCGACATCGCCCCCTACGTGGCGATGGTCGACGGCGCGGGCGGCCCGCCGATGAGCAAGTTCGAGGTGCTCACCGGCATGGCGTTCGCGGCGTTCGCGGACGCGCCGGTGGAGATCGCGGTCGTGGAGACCGGGCTGGGTGGCCGCTGGGACGCCACGAATATCGCCGACGGGCAGGTCGCGGTGATCACGCCCGTCGGCATCGACCACGTCGAGTACCTGGGCAGCGACCTCGCGGGGATCGCGGGGGAGAAGGCCGGGATCATCAAGCCGGGCAGCGTCGCGGTCCTCGCGGAGCAGGACCCGGCGGCCCAGCGCGTGCTGCTGGAGCGCACGGTCGAGGTCGACGCCACCGTGGCGCGGGCGGGCAGCGAGTTCGCCGTGTTGCGCCGGGAGATCGCGGTCGGCGGTCAGATGCTCACGCTGCAGGGCCTCGGCGGCGTGTACGACGAGATCTTCCTGCCGCTGCACGGGGTGCACCAGGCGCAGAACGCGGTGCTCGCGCTGGCCGCGGTCGAGGCGTTCTTCGGCGCGGGCAAGGACCGGCAGCTGGTGATCGACGCGGTGCGTGAGGCGTTCGCCGAGGTCGAGATGCCGGGACGGCTCGAACGCGTCCGCGCGGCCCCGACGGTCCTGCTCGACGCGGCCCACAACCCGCACGGCGCGCGGGCGCTGGCGACGACGATCAGCGAGGAGTTCGCGTTCCGGCGTCTCGCCGCTGTGGTGAGCGTGATGGCCGACAAGGACGCGCGGGGCATCCTCGAAGCGCTGGAGCCGGTGGTGTCGGAGGTCGTGGTGACCCGCAACAACTCCGAGCGCGCGATGCCCCTGGACGAGCTGAACGACGTGGCGCTGTCGATCTTCGGTGAGGACCGGGTGGTCGCGGAGCCGACGCTCGACGCGGCCATCGAGACCGCGGTGGCGCTGGTGGAGGAGATCGAGGACGAGCCGCTGGCCGGTGGCGGCGTGCTGGTCACCGGTTCGGTCGTGACCGCGGGCGAGGCCCGGACGCTGTTCGGAAAGGAACCCGCGTGAGCGAGGTCGAGCCGCCCGCGAAGGACCCGATGAAGTCCTTCCGCGGCGTGATGTCCGGCACGCTCGTGTGCGAGGCGATCACGGTGGGCCTGGCGCTCCCGGTGGTCGCCCGGCTCGGCGGCGGCGTCGGCACGGTCAAGGGCTGGACGGTCATCGCGATCGCGATCCTGCTGCTGGTGTGCTGCGGTCTGGTGCGGCGGCCGTGGGTCGTGCCGGTGATTCTGGTGCTGCAGCTCGCGCTGGTGGCGTTCCTGTTCTCGATCACCGCGATCGGCGTGATCGGCCTGCTGTTCCTCGCCTTCTGGCTGTGGGCGTTCTGGCTGCGCCGCGACGTCGCCCGCCGGATGGCCGCCGGGACGCTGCCCAGCCAGCAGCAACCCCCGTCATGACAGGCCCTCGCGCAGCTCGGTGAGGGCCTGACGCAGGAGTTCTCCGGGACGGCCGGGCGTTTCGGCGTGCAGCCAGTGTTCGAGCGCGATCCGCTGGGCGAGGCTGACCGCCCCCGCGACGAGCCGGGGACGCATGTCCCGCTGCACGTCGGTGCCCGTGCGCTCCGCGATCGCGGCCGCCAGTTCCCGCTCCGCCGCGTGGTAGGTCTTGAGGAACTCGCCCCGCAGTGCGGGGTCCCGCAGGATCCGCCGCACCCCGTCCGCGGGCGCCTCCACGGGCTGGGCCAGCACGGCGTTCGTCACCGCCTCCCACAGCGGTTCGTCCGCGGGGCGTTCCCGCAGCAGGTCCGCGGCGCCGGTGGTGTGCCGCACCGCGCGCCACGCGATGGCCTCCTGCTTGCTGGAGAAGTAGTTGTTGAACGTGCGGGGTGAGACGTTCGCCGCCGCGGCGATGTCCTCGACGAGCACGTGCTCCAGACCCCGCTCGACGGCGAGGTGCAGCGCGGCGTCGCTCAGCGCCCGCCGGGTCTCCTGCTTCTTCCTCTCCCGCAGCCCCATGGTTCCCACGCTAAAGCGAACTTGCGGGTCACGCAGCTTTGCTCGTGGAGCAAGTTCGCCGTTCACCCGGCGGCCAGCGGAAGTTGGCCCACCCGCCCCCGGCGCCGGATAGAAAGCCGGACATGACCGAACAGACCCGCCGTTCCCTGCTGAAAACGGGTGCTCTCACCGCCGGTGCCCTCGCCGCCGGAGCGCTGACCGCGCCCACGGCCTCCGCCGCTGCTCTCGTCCGCCGCGACCGGCCGGTGCTCACGCACGGCATCCAGTCCGGCGACGTGACCGCGGACTCCGCCACCGTCTGGACCCGCGCCGACCGCCCGTCGCGGCTGGTCGTCGAGGTCTCCCGCGACCCGTCGTTCCGGGGCGCCCGCACCTACCGCGGCCCGCTGCTCACGCCGGACACCGGCGGCACCGGCAAGGTGCGGGTCACCGGCCTGCCCGCGGGCACCGAGCTGCACTACCGCGTCACCGCGGACGACGGCCGCACCACCAGCGAGCCGCTCACCGGCCGGTTCCGCACCGTCCCGCTCGGCCGCAGCGACACGCGGATCCTGTGGTCCGGCGACGTCGTGGGCCAGGGCTGGGGGATCAACCCGGACATCGGCGGCATGACCCCGTTCGCCGCGATGGCCGCGCGCAGGCCGGACCTGTTCCTGCACAGCGGCGACACGGTGTACTCCGACGGCCCGCTGACGGAGTCGGTAACCCTGCCCGACGGGCGCGTGTGGCGCAACGTCGTCACGCCGGAGAAGTCCAAGGTCGCCGAGACGCTCGACGAGTACCGCGGCCAGCACGCGTACAACCGCCTCGACGAGAACTTCAAGGCGTTCACCGCCGCTGTTGCCAGTTACGTCCAGTGGGACGACCACGAGGTGCTCAACAACTGGTACCCCGGTGAGATCCTCGACCTGGCCGAATACACCGAGAAGCGCGTCGACGTGCTCAAGCAGCGCGCTTTCCAGGCGTTCCACGAGTGGCACCCGATCGACGCGAAGCGCGCCGTCGACGGCCGCGTGTACCGCAGCTTCCGCTACGGCAGGCACGTCGAGATCTTCGTGCTCGACATGCGCACCTACAAGGACGCCAACACCGCCGACCAGACCCGGCCGGGCCACATCCTCGGCGACAAGCAGGCGAAGTGGCTGGTGGACGGGCTGAACCGCAGCACCGCGACGTGGAAGATCGTGCAGGCCGACCTGCCGATCGGGCTCGTCGTGCCGGACGGCAGCGGCATCGAGGGCGTCGCGAACGCCCTGCCGGGCGCGCCCGCGGGCCGCGAGGCGGAACTCGCGTGGGTGCTGCACCGGATCCGCGCCGTCGCGAACGTCGTGTGGCTGACCGCGGACGTGCACTACACGGCAGCCCACCACTATTCGCCGGACCGCGCCGCGTTCGCCGATTTCTCGCCGTTCTGGGAATTCGTTTCCGGACCGTTGCACGCGGGCGCGTTCGGGCCGAACACCCTCGACCCGACGTTCGGCCCCGAGGCGGTTTTCGTGCACGCCCCGCCGGTCGCCAACACCTCGCCGCTGGGAGGTTTCCAGCATTTCGGGGAGCTGAACGTCGATGGCGCCAGCGGTGCGCTGACGGTCGATCTGCGTGACGGCAAGGGCACTTCGCTGTGGTCGAAGACCCTCGCCCCGGAGCGTGGCTGAGCCGCCGATAAGCTCTGCGCACCGCAAGAATTGATAAAAGGAGCAACAGAGTCGTGAGTGAGCGCACGCTGGTTCTGGTCAAGCCCGATGGCGTGAAGCGCGGCCTCGTCGGCGAGGTCGTTTCGCGCATCGAGCGCAAGGGCCTGAGCCTGGCCGCACTGGAACTGCGCACCGTCGAGCGTTCGATCGCCGAGGAGCACTACGCCGAGCACAAGGAGAAGCCGTTCTTCGGCGAGCTGCTGGAGTTCATCACCTCCGGCCCGGTCGTGGCGATCGCGGTCGAGGGCCCGCGGGCGATCACCGCGTTCCGCCAGCTCGCCGGTGGCACCGACCCGGTCGAGAAGGCCACCCCGGGCACCCTGCGCGGCGACTTCGCGCTGGAGACCCAGTTCAACCTGGTGCACGGCTCGGACTCCCCGGAGTCGGCCGAGCGCGAGCTGAAGCTGTGGTTCCCCGACCTGTGAGGTGATCTCCCCGGCCCGGGACCATTGCGTCCCGGGCCGGTTCGGGCCACGATCGGCCCATGACCGCCAGTGTCGGCGATTTGCCCACCTCTGTGCTCGCGCGCGGGTTGTTGCTGCTGGACGCGTTCGAAGCCACCGACACCGAGCTGAACCTCGCCGAGCTGGTGCACCGGACCGGGCTGCCGAAGGCCACCGCGCACCGCCTGGCCGGCGAGCTGGTCCGCTGGGGCGGGCTGGAGCGCGTGGGGCAGTGCTACCGGCTGGGCATCAAGCTCTTCGAGCTGGGCCAGCGGGTGCCCCGCCGCCGCGACCTGCGTGAAGCGGCGTTGCCGTACCTGCAGGACCTGTACGAGTCCACGCACGAGAACATCCACCTGGCCGTGCCGCACGGGGCGCACACCCTGTTCCTGGAGAAGGTGACCGGCCACCGCTCGACGCCCATCATGTCCCGCGTGGGCTCGCGGCTGCCGGTGCACTGCACGGCGACCGGCAAGATCTTCCTGGCGCTCGGGCCGCCCGGCTATTTCTCCCGCGTCGCCGAGGCCGGGCTGGCCCGCAGGACTCCCCGCACGATCGTCGCGCCGGGCCTGCTGCGCCACGAGCTGGACCGCGCGTCCAAGCGGGGGTACAGCGTCAACCACGAGGAGTCGGAAGTCGGCGTCGCGGCGGTCGCGGCACCGGTGTTCGACTCGCACCGGAAGCTGCTCGCCGCCATCTCCATCACCGGCAGCGCGGAGCGGCTGGACGTCGAGCGCCTCGCGCCCGCGGTCCGCACCGCGGCCTTCGCGTTGTCGCGGGAGCTGGCGGGCTCGCGGTAATACGGTCGAAAACTGTCGGTGCCCCCGCCTAGTGTTCTCGGTGTGGACGAAGCACCGACCATGGTCCAGGCCAAGGCGCTCACCAAGCGCTTCGGCGAGTTCGAGGCTGTCCGGGGGATCGACGTCGAGGTGCGCCGGGGCGAGGCGTTCGGCTTCCTCGGGCCCAACGGCGCGGGCAAGTCCTCCACCATGCGCATGATCGCCAGCGTCTCCCCGCGCACGGACGGCGACCTGAAGGTGCTGGGCCTCGACCCGGACACCGACGGCCCGCGCATCCGCGCGCGGCTGGGTGTGGTGCCGCAGCAGGACAACCTGGACAACGAGCTGACAGTGCGGCAGAACCTGCAGGTGTACGGCCGGTACTTCGGGCTGTCGCGGGCGGAGACGCGGCGGAAGGCGGTGGAGCTGCTGGAGTTCGCGCAGCTGACGGACAGGGCCGAGGCCGAGGTGGAGCCGTTGTCCGGCGGCATGAAGCGGCGCCTGACCATCGCGCGGTCGCTCGTCAACGACCCGGAGCTGCTGCTGCTCGACGAGCCGACCACGGGGCTCGACCCGCAGGCGCGGCATCTGTTGTGGGACAGGCTGTTCCGGCTGAAGGCGCAGGGCGTCACGCTCATCGTCACCACGCACTACATGGACGAAGCGGAGCAGCTGTGCGACAGGCTCGTCGTCATGGACGGCGGCCGCATCGTGGCCGAGGGTTCCCCGGCGCAGCTGATCTCCCGGTACTCCACCCGGGAGGTGCTGGAGCTGCGTTTCCCGCCGGGGCAGGAGTTTCCGCCCGAGCACTTCGCGGATCTCGCCGAACGCGTGGAGCCGTTGCCGGACCGCATCCTGCTGTACACGGCCACGGGTGAGGCCGCGCTGGAGCAGGTGCACGCGCGCGGGTTGCGGCCGCTGTCGAGCCTGGTGCGGCGCAGCACGCTGGAGGACGTGTTCCTGCGCCTCACCGGACGGACGCTGGTGGACTGAGATGGTCGTTTCCACGGGCAGGGTCGTCGGTTCCTGGCACGCGGCGTGGTTGCGCGTCGAGGGCAGCTGGGCGTGGTACCGGCGATACTGGAAGTCCAATCTGTACTCGTCCGGGTTGCAGCCGCTGCTGTTCCTGGTCGCGATGGGGCTGGGCTTCGGTTCGCAGGTGCGGGCCGGGCCCGCGACGGGAGGTCTGCCGTACCTGCAGTACATCGCGCCCGCGCTGCTGGTGTCGGCGGCGATGCAGAACGCGGTGGGGGAGTCGACGTACCCGGTGTTGTCGGGGTTCAAGTGGCAGAAGGACTATTTGGCGGTCACGGCCACGCCGATCAGCCCGGGACAGCTGCTGGGCGGTCACTTCCTGTGGGTCGCGCTGCGCTTGTCGCTGGCCAGTGCGGTGTACGCGCTGATCGCCGTGCCGTTCGGCGGGTGGCTCAACGCGGGCGCGGTCGTGGTGGTGCTGGTGGGGGTCGGCACGGGCCTCGCGTGCGCCGCGCCGGTCACGGCGTTCGCCGCGAGCACCTACGACGAGGGCGTGCGGTTCAACGCCCTGTTCCGGTTCGTGGTGATGCCGATGACCCTGTTCGCGGGCACGTTCTTCCCGATCGGGCAGATCCCGCTCGCGCTGCGCTGGCTGGCGTGGATTTCCCCGCTGTGGCACGGAAACCAGCTGGCCCGGGGCGCGACCCTCGGCGGCGTCCCGGGGTGGGAGATGCTCGGCCACGTGGCGTTCCTGCTGGCCCTGTTCGCGGTCGGCGCGTACTTCGCCCGCAGGTCCTTCTACCGCAGGCTGGTGGTGTGAGATGCCGGTCGCCCACGCCCGGCTGGTCCCGCGTCGGAGCGGCCGTGCAGGGTGCCACCGCCTTCCGGCCGAGTCGTGCCTGCGATTCCGGTTCGCGCCCCGCATCCCAGCCTCCCCGCCGGGCAGTGCCTGGCACGCCGTCCGCGACTGCCTTCGGCCTGAGTCGTGCCTGCGATTCCGGTTCGCGCCCCGCATCCCAGCCTCCCCGCTCGCCACCCCCCGCACCTCGTCCGGAACCGCCGCTCATGCCCGGCCCCACCGCCAGCCGCCCCCACGACCCCGGATCGGTGACCCGACATGACCACGCTCGACCAGCGCTCCGGCGTCCTGCTGCGCATCCTGCCGCCGGGCCTGTACGCCGGGCGCGCGAGCAAGCTTGTCGAGCGCTCGGTCCTCGCCTACTCCCGCATGTGGCTCGTCTTCGTCTCGGGCGTGTTCGAGCCGCTGTTCTACCTGGTGGCCTTCCAGATCGGCTTCGGCAAGCTCGTCAGCGAGGTCACCGGCCCGGACGGGCGCCCGATGAGCTACGTCGCCTTCGTCGCGCCGGCGCTGCTCGCGTCGTCGGCGATGAACGGCGCGGTCCTCGACAGCACGTTCAACGTCTTCTTCAAGTTCCGCTACGCCAAGACGTACGAGGCGATGCTCGCCACCCCCATCGGCCCGCTCGACATCGCGGTCGGCGAGATCTCGTGGGCGGTCCTGCGCGGCGGGATCTACGCCGTGGCGTTCTTCGGCGTCATGCTCGCGATGGGCCTGGTCGCCTCACCGTGGGCGGTGCTGCTGGTCCCGGTCGCGCTGCTGGTCGCGTTCGCCTTCGCCGCCATCGGCATGACGTGTGCGACGTTCCTGCGTTCGCCGTCGCAGTTCGACTTCGTCCAGCTGGCCGTGATGCCGATGTTCCTGTTCTCCACCACGTTCTACCCGCTGAGCGTGTACCCGCCCGCGCTTCAGGTCCTGGTGCAGTGCTTCCCGCTGTACCACGGCGTCGAGCTGATGCGGAAGCTCTCGATCGGCGTGCTCGACGTCGGCATGCTGGGCCATCTTGCGTACCTGGTCGCGCTCGCGGTCCTCGGCGTCTGGGGCGCGTCGCGGCGGCTCACCCGCCTGCTGCTGCGGTGAGCGCTCCGGCCGCGTCCACCTCACCGTGCCCGTAGAAGCCGTTGTAGCCGGTGTACCCCGTGCAGAAGGCTTCCTGGTGCCCGTCGCCGGTGAGGTCGTAGTCGTCGGGGCAGGACACGGGCCGGGCGCCCCGGAACAGCGCGGACCGCAGCTGGCGCGGCCCGAAGTCCGGGTGCGCCGACGCGACGAGCGCGGCCACCCCGGCGGCGTGCGGCGCGGCCATCGACGTCCCGCACAACGACGTGTACCCGCCCGGCACAGTCGAAAGCACGCAGTCCCCGCGGTCCCCGCCGGGCGCGGTGAGGTCCACCACGCCCAAGCCGTAGGAGCTGTAGCCCGCCTTCACCCCGTCGCGGCCCACGGCTGACACCGTCACGGCGTTGCGCAATCCGGCAGGCAGCTCTTCGCATCCCGAGGGCGACACGCCCGGGCGCGAGGGGGAGAGGTTCACCGCGTCGTTCGTCGCGGCCGCGACCGTGAGCGTGCCCTGGCTCGTCGCGTAGTCCAGCGCCCGCGCCACCGCCTCCCGCACCACGGCGAACCCGGGCCGCCGCACGCACGACACGCCCCACGGATCCACCGAGAAACTTGCGTTGACCACCCGCAACCGCTGGGCCGCCGCCCACATCAGCCCGCACACGGCGGCCTCGGGATCCACGTAACCGCGGTCGTCGAGCACCTTCACCGACGCCACCCGCACCCCGGGCGCGACGCCGGTGGTGCCCTTGCCGTCGTCCGCGGCGGCGACGATGCCCGCCACGTGCGTGCCGTGCACGGACGTGGTCGGTTCCCACGCCCCGGGGGAGGTGTCCGGCGCGCCGGTCAGGCAACCCGCCGACGAGGCGCGGTCGAGGGCCCGCGCGAGGTCGGGCTGCGCCGGATCGATCCCCGAGTCGAGCACGCCCACCACCACATCCGGGCTACCGGGCCGCGGCGCGCCGACCGCGGCCAGGTCCCATTGCTCGCCGCTGCGGTCGCGCTCCGGCGCCTCCGAGACCGCGGGCAGCGCGCGCCGCTTCGCGTCGTCCTGCCGCACCTGCTGCGCGCTGAACGCGCGACCGGGCCCGAGCCGGGCGGCGAAGTCCGGCGCCACCGAGGTGGCCACGCCGACGCTGATCTGCGGGTAGTAGACCTTCGTCGCGCCGCACGCCGCGCCGACCTGGCCCCTCGCTGCGTCCTCGGGTGTGCCGCGGTCGAAGACCACCAGGTAGCGCAGCGACCGGCCGGAGCCGGGGCAGCCGGGACCGGACTGGTCGGCGAACGCGGCCGGAAGCGGCGTCGCGGCCAGCAGCACGGCGCACGTGCCGAGCACGAGTGACCGTCCCAACCCGGACAACCGAACCTCCACCGGACCTGCGGTATCAGGCGACGCTAGGACACCGCCGGACCGGCGACAAGCGGAACGGGCAAGTTCGCCCGGCCGGGCGGGCACGCCGCTCTGAGAAGGGAAGCGCGCGGCTGTGGCGCCCCGGTGTGGGATACTCGGGGTGGCCGCCGAGCCGGGACGCCCGTCAACCGCGGTGCGAACCGGCGCCGATGGCCCGGTGACGTGCGGGAAGAGCGCCAGGTCGTCGCCACCTGATGGGGTGGCTGGACGAACGTGGAGGCGGAGCGGGAAGCCGCCGGTTCTCCCCGGCACGTGATCGAGCAGACCTGCCTTCGGCGGCTGCCGGACCTCCGGCGTGCCGTCGGAGCTTGGAGAGGCACAGGATTCCCGTCGGCGGTGACCACCGCGGCGGAACAGGACAGGAAGGTGGCCCCTGCGCGGCCGCGTCCTTCCAGCGACCAGCTGGCAGACGCGCCCGGGGGCGGAGGAGACAGATGACGAACGCGGACACACCCGCCGACAACACCGGCGGGGACACCGCCACACCCATCGGCCCGCTGGGCGAGCTGCCCGCCCGGGTGCGAGTGCACGCACTGGCGAGGCTGCTCGGCTCCAACAGCCGGGACGTGCTGGCGAAGCTGACCGAACTGGGCGAGACAGCCCGTAGCGCGCAGTCGAGCGTGCCGAAGGACGTGGCGATCCGGGTGGCCGAGGCCTTCGCGGCCGACCCGGCCGAGCAGAGCGCGGCCGAACCCGGCCCTGCCGAACCCGCTCCCGTCGAGGCGGCGCCTCCCGAGGTGGCGGTCGCCGAGGAGCCGGAGCCGGTGCGCCCGCGGGCGCACGTCCCGGTGTTCGCGGCGCCGTCCCCGGTGTTCCTGCCGCCGGAGGCCCCCGTGACCCGGCCGTCCCAGCCTGCGAAGCAGCAGGAGGAGCCGGCCGAGGAGGAGCAGGCCGAGGCGCCGGAGCAGGACAGGGACGAGGACAGCGACGAGGCCGCCAGTCGCCGTCGCCGCCGCCGGGGCCGTCGCGGCCGCGGGCGCGGCAAGGGCGGCGAGGACAACGCCGGCGAGGACGAGAACTCCGACCAGCCGGAGCAGGCCGAGGAGGCCAGGTCCGAAGAGGCGAAGCCCGACGCGGACGCCGACAGCGACGACGAGGACTCCGACGAGTCGGAGAGCACCAGCCGCAGGCGTCGCCGTCGCCGCCGCCGCAAGGTGTCGGACGACGACAACGGCGAGCCCACCACGGGTGACGACCCGCCGAACACCGTCGTGCACGTCCGCGAAAGCAAGCCCGAGGCGGACAAGCAGCCCGCCAAGGAGGGCAAGGAGAAGGGCGACGGCGTCCGCAGCGTCCGCGGTTCGACGCGGCTGGAGGCCAAGCGCCAGCGCCGCCGCGACGGCCGCGAGGCGGGCCGCCGCCGTGTGCCGATCCTGTCCGAGGCCGAGTTCCTGGCGCGTCGCGAGGCCGTCGAGCGCACGATGGTCGTGGCCGAGCGCGGCGACCACACGCAGATCGGCGTGCTCGAGGACGGCGTGCTGGTCGAGCACTTCGTGACGTCGCAGGGCAGCGGGTCGATCGTCGGCAACGTGTACCTGGGCCGCGTGCAGAACGTGCTGCCATCGATGGAGGCGGCGTTCGTCGACATCGGCCGCGGCCGCAACGCGGTGCTCTACGCCGGTGAGGTCGACTGGGACGCCGCCGGCCTGGAGGGCAAGTCCCGCAAGATCGAGCAGGCGCTGTCCACCGGCGACAACGTGCTGGTGCAGGTCACCAAGGACCCGGTGGGCCACAAGGGTGCCCGGCTGACCACGCAGATCTCGCTGCCCGGCCGGTTCCTGGTGTACGTCCCGGCGGGCGGGGCCACGGGCATCTCGCGCAAGCTGCCGGAGAACGAGCGCCGCCGGCTCAAGGACATCCTCAAGCGCATCGTTCCCGAGGACGCGGGCGTGATCATCCGCACCGCCTCGGAGGGCATCAGCGAGGAGGAGCTGGAGCGTGACGTCCGCCGCCTGAAGGCCCAGTGGGAGGTCATCAAGGAGAAGGCGGACGCGGCGTCGGGCGGCAAGAAGTCCGCCGGGCCGACCATGCTCTACGAGGAGCCGGACCTGCTGGTCAAGGTGGTCCGTGACCTGTTCACCGAGGACTTCGCGAAGCTGGAGGTCCAGGGTGACACGGCATGGGAGACCATCAACGCCTACGTCAACCACGTCGCGCCCGACCTGGCCGGGCGGCTCAAGCGGTACGTCGGCACGGGTGACGTGTTCAGCGAGTACCGGATCGACGAGCAGATCATGAAGGCGCTGGACCGCAAGGTGTGGCTGCCCTCGGGCGGGTACCTGGTCATCGACCGCACCGAGGCGATGACGGTGATCGACGTCAACACCGGCAAGTTCACCGGATCGGGTGGAAACCTCGAAGAGACGGTGACCCGCAACAACCTCGAGTCCGCCGAGGAGATCGTCCGCCAGCTGCGGCTGCGCGACATCGGCGGCATCATCGTGATCGACTTCATCGACATGGTGCTGGAGTCCAACCGGGAGCTGGTGCTGCGGCGGCTGACCGAGTGCCTCGGCCGCGACCGGACCCGGCACCAGGTGGCGGAGGTGACGTCGCTGGGGCTGGTGCAGATGACCCGGAAGAAGGTCGGCACCGGCCTGATCGAGGCGTTCTCCACCACGTGTGAGCACTGCAAGGGCCGCGGCGTCATCGTCACGACCGACCTGCAGCGCTCCGGTGGCGGCAACAACGGCTCGAACGGCAACGGCCACCAGCACGGCGGCTCGCGCCGGTCGCGGGGCCGGGGCAAGCCGGAGGAGCAGCAGCCGGCCGCCGAGCGCACCGAGCAGAAGGCCCAGCCGGAGCGGCGGGAGTCCGTGGTGTCGGCCGTTCAGGCGATGGCCCACGCGGCGAAGCTCGCTTCGTCGGGCAAGCCGGAGGGCGAGGCCGAGAAGGCCGCGGAGGAGACCGCGGAGCAGGTCGTTTCGGCCGCTCTGAACGGCCGCCACCGCGCCGAGGCGCCGGAGGTGGAACCGGAACCGGCCGCCGAAGCCCCGGAGACCCCGGAGGACACCGCCCAGGAGCCCACGCTGGCCCAGGACCCGGTCGCCCCGCTCGACGAGACCCCGTCGAGTGACGAGCCCACCGGCTCGGTCACGGCCTCCACTGCGGACGCCACCGAGGCTCCGGCCCATGGCGCGACGGAGACCGCTACCTCGACCGCTCCCGCCTCCGCGGATGCCGCCGGATCCCCCGCGGAAGACGCAGCCGCCGCCCCCTCCGCCGAAGCCACCGGTGACGCGGGCACCACCCAGGCGTCGTCGTCCGCCGGAGCCACGGGCAACGCAGGCATTGCCGAGCCCACCGGGACCACCGCTGACTCGGCCGCCACGTCCGCCGAAGCAACGTCGTCCACCGGAGTGACCGGTGACCCGGCAGCCACCGAGGCGCCGTCCACCGGCACCGCGGCCACCACCGAGCCCACCGCCTCCACCGAGGCGACCGGCCAGCCCGGATCGACCACGGAGCACGCAGGCTCGCCCGAGCCCGCCACGGCATCCGTGCCGGAGAGCCGGCCGACGGAGCCGGAGGCCGCCGCAGCCGAGCCCACCGAGCAGGCCGAACCCGAGGTGGACGTGCCGACCCCGGCCGTGCGCACCGCTCGCCGGCGCCCCCGCCGCGCGGCCTCGCGCCCGGCCGGTCCGCCGGTGCACGCCTCGGACCAGAGCTGAGCGGGAAAAACGCCCCCCGGTGCACGCCAGCACCGGGGGGCCACGTAATCTAGACAACGGTCCGCCCCCGTGCGGGCCATGGCGCGATCAGCGGGCCGCCCGAGCGGGCCGTGTCGCAAGCCCTCACCCATTGTCGAGTAAGCAGGAGACTTCCGTGTCGGCGTACGCGATCGTCAAGACCGGCGGCAAGCAGTACAAGGTGGCCGTCGGCGACGTCGTCGAGGTCGAGAAGCTCGAGGGCGAGCCGGGCACCGAGCACACCTTCCCCGCCGTGTTGTACGTCGACGGCGGCGAGGTCACTACGGACGCCGACGCGTTGGCGAAGGTCTCGGTCACCGGCAGGGTCGTCGAGCAGACCAAGGGTCCGAAGATCCGGATCCACAAGTTCAAGAACAAGACCGGCTACCACAAGCGCCAGGGTCACCGGCAGAAGCTGACCCGCGTCGAGGTCACCGGAATCAGCAAGTAAAGGAGCTGAGCAGGCATGGCACACAAGAAGGGTGCTTCCAGCTCCCGCAACGGTCGTGACTCCAACCCGCAGTACCTCGGCGTCAAGCGCTTCGGCGGCCAGGTCGTCAAGGCGGGCGAGATCATCGTCCGCCAGCGGGGCACCAAGTTCCACCCCGGCGTGAACGTCGGCCGTGGCGGTGACGACACGCTGTTCGCGCTCGCCGCCGGTGCGGTCGAGTTCGGCGCGAAGCGTGGCCGCAAGACCGTCAACATCGTCCCGACCGAGGCCTGAGGCCCGCGAGACGCACAGCACCTCCCACGAGGGGCGGGCCCGGAACAAATTCGGGTCCGCCCCTCGTTTTTGTCTGAAGCAGTTCTGAATAGACCCGAAAGGCATGACATGGCGTCCCGGTTCGTTGACCGTGCGGTGATCCAGGTGGCCGCCGGCGACGGCGGGAACGGCTGCGCCTCGGTGCACCGCGAGAAGTTCAAGCCGCTCGGCGGCCCCGACGGGGGCAACGGCGGCAACGGCGGCGACGTGCTGCTGGTCGTGGACCAGAACGTGCACACGCTGCTCGACTTCCACTTCCGTCCGCACGCCAGCGCGGGCAACGGCAAGCAGGGGCAGGGCAGCCACCGAGCCGGTGCCGCGGGGCAGACGCTGGAGCTGAAGGTTCCGGCGGGCACGGTCGTCCTGACCGAGGACGGCGAGGTGCTCGCGGACCTCACCACCCCGGGCACCACGTTCGTCGCCGCCCAGGGTGGTCGCGGCGGGCTGGGCAACGCGGCGCTCGCGTCCAGGGCCCGCAAGGCGCCCGGGTTCGCCCTGCTCGGCGAGCCGGGTGAGGCGCGTTCGCTCGTGCTGGAGCTGCGGTCGGTCGCGGACGTCGGGCTCGTCGGCTTCCCGTCGGCGGGCAAGTCGTCGCTGATCTCCGTGTTGTCCGCGGCGAAGCCGAAGATCGCCGACTACCCGTTCACCACACTGGTGCCGAACCTCGGCGTCGTCACGGCGGGCGAGACGGTGTTCACGATGGCCGACGTGCCGGGCCTGATCCCGGGTGCGAGTGAAGGCAAGGGCCTGGGCCTGGACTTCCTCCGGCACATCGAGCGTTGCGCGGTGCTGGTGCACGTCGTCGACTGCGCGACGTACGACCCGGGCCGCGACCCGTTGTCCGATGTGGACGCGCTGGAGGAGGAGCTCGCCCGCTACACGCCGGGGCTGGGCGGCGAGCTGGCCGACCGTCCGCGGGTGGTGGTGCTGAACAAGGTCGACGTGCCCGAGGCGGCGGAGCTCGCGGAGATGGTGCGTCCCGAGCTGGAAGCGCGGGGCATGCCGGTGTTCGAGGTGTCGACGGCGACGCGGCACGGGCTGCGCGAGCTGACGTACGCGCTCGGCCGCATCGTCGAGCAGTATCGGGCCGAGCAGCCGGCCCCGGCCGCGGAGCGGATCGTGCTGCGGCCGCAGGCCGTCGACGACGCGGGCTTCACCGTGGAGCCGGACCCGGAGGAGCCAGGCGGTTTCATCGTGCGTGGCGCGCGTCCGGAGCGCTGGATCCGGCAGACGCACTTCGGCAACGACGAGGCTGTCGGCTACCTGGCCGACAGGCTCAACCGGCTCGGCGTGGAAGACGAGCTCGCGCGCCAGGGGGCGAAGCCGGGTTGCCCGGTCACGATCGGCGGTGTCACGTTCGACTGGCAGCCGTCCACGCCGGGCGCGGTGACGCACCTGTCGGGACGGGGCACGGACGTGCGGCTGGAAGACCACAGCCGGGTGACGGCCGCGCAGCGCAAGGAGGCCCGGCGGATCCGCCGGGACGGTGTGCCCGACGACGCGCAGGACTACGAGCTGGACGACGAATGAGCGTCACCCGGAAGGCCGTCGCGGGCGCGGAGCGCCTGGTCGTGAAGGTGGGTTCGTCGGCGCTGACCACGGCCGGGAGCGGTCTGGACGTCGAGCGGCTGAACGCTCTGGTGGACGCGATCGCGGCCCGGATCGGACAGGGCAGTCAGCTGGTGCTGGTGTCGTCGGGTGCGATCGGTGCCGGCCTGGCGCCGCTGGCGCTGGGCAAGCGCCCGAGGGACCTGGCGACGCAGCAGGCCGCGGCGAGCGTCGGGCAGTTGCAGTTGGCGCACGCGTATGCGGAGTCGTTCGGCCGGTACTCGCTGACCGTGGGGCAGGTGCTGCTCACCTCGGACGACGTCGTGCGGCGGTCGCACTACCGCAACGCGCAGCGCACCCTGTCCCGGTTGCTGGCGCTGGGGGCGGTGCCGGTGGTGAACGAGAACGACACGGTGGCCACGGAGGAAATCCGCTTCGGCGACAACGATCGCCTGGCAGCGCTGGTGGCGCACCTCATTGGCGCGGACGCGCTGGTCCTGTTGTCTGATGTGGACGGTCTGTACGACGGCGATCCCCGTGACGGTGCGACCCGCAGGATTCCGGAGGTCGCGGACGATTCGGACGTCGCGGGCATCACCGTGGGCATGTCGAGTTCGGGCCTGGGCACCGGCGGCATGGTGTCCAAACTGGCGGCAGCCCGAACAGCCGCAGCTGCGGGTATCCCGGTATTGCTGGCGGCGGCGAGCGAGGCGGCACGAGCCCTGAGCACGGCGGAGGTGGGCACAGCCTTCGCGGCGGCGGACTCGCGCTTGTCGGCCCGGCGCTTCTGGCTGGCCTACGCGGCAGGCCCGACGGGCCGCCTGCAACTCGACGAGGGCGCGGTCACGGCCGTCGTCCGCCGCCGCCGCTCACTGCTGGCGGCCGGCGTGACGGGCGTGAGCGGCGATTTCCAGGCAGGGGACGTCGTCGAGCTGACCGACCCGGCGCAGCGCGTGGTGGCCCGCGGGGTGGTCGCCTTCGACGCGACGGAGCTGCCCGAGCTGATCGGCCGCTCGACCCACGAGCTTCCTCCGGAACAACGCAGAGAAGTAGTCCACGCCGACGACCTCGTGCCGCTACGCCGCTGAGCGCTTGGGGCGGCCGTGAGGGCGCCGCGCGCCGCGCCGAGTTGTCGGGTCCTTCTGGCCGTCGTAAGTGCGGTCCGGCATCGCGCCGAGTTGTCGGGTCCTTCTGGCCGTCGCAAGTGCGGCCCGGCGCCGCGGAGTTGTCGGGCTCTTCTGGCCGCCGCAAGTGCGGCCCGATGCCACGCCGAATCGGCGGGACCCGAGCGCGGCCCATCACCAGGCTCGTGGCCGCCGCGTAGGCATCGGTGCGGTCAGCGCAGCTCGGTAGCCCGCGTTTCCGGGAACGTCAGCAGCACCACGAAGGTGAGCACCGCCGCTCCGGCGACGTACCAGAAGAACACGATCGACAGGTTCGCCGCCGCCAGTGCGCTGATCACCAGCGGAGCGGTGCCACCGAACAGCGCGACGGTGAGGTTGTACCAGGCGCCGATGCCCAGCCCCCGCAACGAGGTCGGGAACAGCTCGCTCATGATCGCCGGCGCCAGTGACGACAGCGCCGCGTACAGTCCGAGCCCCACGCAGAACACCACGAGCAGTCCACCCAGCCCCGGCCGCACCAAAGTGGACAGTGGCACGATCAGGACGGCCGTCGCCGCAGACCACACGTACAGCTGTGGCTTGCGCCCGATGCGGTCCGACAGCATCCCGTACGGGTACTGCAGCACGACGAACAACGCCGTGCCGACAGACAGCGCCAGGAACACGTCCACGTCGCTCGCGTGCCGGGTCTTCACCGCGAATGGGGTCAACGCGCTGAAGAACGTGTAGTAGCACAACGTCGACAACATCGTGATCCCGACGAGCTGCCCGACGGCCTTCGGGTGGTCTCGCAAGGTTGCGAGCAACGGCCGGTGCACCCGCCGCGCGGTGACCTTGTTCTGCTCGAAGTGCTCGGTCTCGGCGATGCTGCGCCGCAGCCACAGCCCGATGACACCCAGTACCCCGCCCAGCAGGAACGGGATCCGCCACCCGTACGAGTTCAGGTCCGCCTTGTCCAGGGTCCGCGCGAGCACGAACCCGAGGACCGAAGCGAGCAGGACCGCCGAACCCGTCGAGATGTAGAAGAACGACGAATACCGGCCCCGCCACTTCGGCGGCGCGATCTCACCGAGGTACGCCGACGCGTTCGACACCTCGCCGCCCAGCGACAGCCCCTGAGTGATCCGGGCCAGCAGGAGCAGCACCGGAGCCAGCCAGCCGACGAGGGAGAACGTCGGCAGGATGCCGATGACCACCGATCCTCCCGCCATCAGGCTGATGGTGAGGATCATCGCCGGCTTGCGCCCACGCACGTCGGCGAACCTGCCGAGCAGGAACCCGCCCAGCGGCCGGAAGAAGAACGCCAGTGCGTAGGTGGCGAAGGTGTTGATCTGCGCCAGTGCGTCGTTGCCCGATGGGAAGAACGCTGTTGCGAAGTAGATGCTGAACGTCGCGTAGATGGTCCAGTCGAACCACTCGAGCGCATTGCCGACACTCGCCGCGAACAGCTTGCGTATCGGCAACCGGTGCCGGACCTCGGACTCGATCTTCGATTCCGCCATGGGTGCCTCCACCGCGTCGCCCGATTGGTGGAGATTGCCACACCGCTGCCCGTTTCGGAAGACCTGACCCGGGAGCAGGCCGTGGTCCGCCTCGGGTGACGTGGGAAGTGCATCCCGCCGCACTGTCGTCGCGCACCTCGGCCGGAACCGGAGGCAGGGGCCGCAACGGCACGCTCACCGCTCAGTTTGGCCGAACCGTCGCGATCGTCACCGCGGATGGGGACTGCCGCTATCCCCGCCGCGCTGCCAACCGAGACCGTCCCAACGGCGCCAGATCGCCCTGTTCGAGCCACAGGTCCCTTCGCGCTCCCGCATCACCTCCTCGTCGTCAAAATCCAGCAATCAGTTCGTCGCCGCGAGGGCGAAAGGGAGAACGGCAGGCGCACCTCCCTTCAGCAGCAGCCTGGCTGCCATCGTCATCGTCCAGCCGGACTCGACGAGGTCGTCCACGAGCAGCACTGGCCCGTCTACTGTGGACAACTCCGCGGCCAGTTCCTCCGGCAGGACGAGGCGATGCCACAGGTCCGCCACTCGTTGCGCGCTGTTGGCCCGCCGGGGCGCTGGCCCGTGCGCTCCGAGCGTGCCGAGGAAACGCAGCTTGCCGACCTCGGCGAAGCGGGCGGCGAGACTTTGGGTGAGCCGCGGCCTGCGATCCGACGGCATCGCCACGACCGCGACCGGCCGCCGCCTCCAGTCCCACGCCGCGAGCACCGCCACACAGGCCTGGAACACCGGTGCCGGCACCTCGGTGTCCGGCGCCGAGGTGCCGACCAGCTCCCGCAAGCGGTTTCCCCACCCCACGTCGGTCAACCGGCCGAGCGCTCGTCCCGGCTGGGCCTGGTGCTCCTCCGGAATCCGGCCCGACAACGGCACATCAAGCGTCTTCATCCCGGTGGGCCACTGCCGCCGTGGAGCCAACTCGATACCAGGACGCCGCAACCGGCTGCTCGTCGCCTCGATCACTTCCGCGGAGATCGCCGTGTCACGGACGTTGCCCGTGCAGTTGTCGCAGCGCCCGCAAGGCTCCGCGTACGAATCGTCCAGCTGGCGCAGCAGGAACTCCATCCGGCAGCCTTCGGTCTCCTGGTAGTCCAGCATGGCCTGCTGTTCGGCGTTCCGGGCTTCGCTCACCCGGCCGTACCGCCCGGCGTCGTACTGCCAGTCCTCTCCCGTCGACTCCCAGCCGCCACGGACCCGCCGGACCGCGCCATCGACGTCGAGCACCTTGAGCACCATTTCAAGGCGTGACCGGGACAACTCGACCATCGGCTCGAGTGCGGCTGTCGAGAGTGGACGGTCGGCCTGCGCCAACGCGTCGAGCACCTGTGTCACTCGACGCTCGTCAGGGAACGCCAGAGAGCTGAAGTAGTTCCAGATCTCCCTGTCCTCCGTACCCGGCAGCAAGATCACCTCGGCCCGGCGCACGCCACGACCGGCACGCCCGACCTGCTGGTAGTACGCGATCGGCGACGACGGCGCGCCCAAGTGCACGACGAACCCGAGATCGGGCTTGTCGAACCCCATGCCCAGCGCGGAGGTGGCCACGAGCGCTTTGACCCGGTTGCCCAGCAGATCGTCCTCGGCGGCCTCCCGTTCGGCCGGATCCGTCTTGCCCGTGTACGCGGCCACCTCGTACCCGCGCTCTCGCAGCAGCCCCGCCACGTCGTGCGCCGCCGCGACCGTCAGGGTGTAGATGATCCCGGACCCGGGCAGCTCGGCCAGATGCTCGGCCAGCCACGCGATGCGCGCCTCCGAGGTCGGCAGCTTCGCCACCGACAGGTGCAGGCTCTCCCTGTCGAGCGGGCCGCGCAGCACCAGCGTGTCCGAGCTCGTGCCGAGCCCCAGCTGCTCGGCGACATCGGTGACCACCCGGTTGTTCGCGGTCGCCGTGGTGGCCAGTACCGGCACGCCGTCCGGCAGGTCGGCGAGCAGCGTGCGCAGTCGCCGGTAGTCCGGCCGGAAGTCGTGCCCCCAGTCGGAGATGCAGTGCGCCTCGTCGACCACGAGCAGACCGGCCGTGGTGGTGAGCTTGGGCAGCACGGTGTCGCGGAACTCGGGGTTGTTGAGCCGTTCCGGGCTCACGAGCAGGACGTCGATCTCGCCGCTCGCGATCCGCGCCTGCACTTCGTCCCACTCCTGTGGGTTGGCGGAGTTCATGGTCGCCGCCGCGATACCGGCCCTGGCCGCCGCCGAGATCTGGTTGCGCATCAGCGCGAGCAGTGGCGAGATGATCACTGTGGGCCCGGCGCCCTGTTGCCGCAGCAGTGCGGTGGCCAGGAAGTACACCGCCGACTTGCCCCAGCCCGTGCGCTGCACGACGAGCGCGCGCCGGTGTTCGGCGACCAGCGCCCGGATCGCCGTCCACTGGTCTTCGCGCAACGTGGCACCGTCGCCGGCCAGTGCTCGCAGCAGGGTGTCGGCGCGTTCACGTAGTTCCTGGATTTCCACGGGTCCACGTGTACCCCATGCCTCCGACAAAGGCTGCTCGGAAACCGCACGACTGGCCCACTCGTGCCCACTGTGACCGGGAACACCCCGATTGAGGACGTCATACGAGTGACGCGGACGCGTTTCCTCCTCGTCCCGCCCGGGGAGGGGCGGAGCGTCACCGGAGGTTCCCCTCGGATCGCCGGCGACGCGGCGGAGGTGTGTGGGCCGCGACGCGCGTCAGCGGCCCACACATCGGCCCGCGATCTATACGCTTCGTTCATGTCACCACGGCGTCTCGGGGTCATGGGCGGAACCTTCGATCCCATCCACCACGGTCACCTCGTCGCGGCCAGCGAGGTGCAGTCCCGGTTCGAGCTCGACGAAGTGATCTTCGTGCCGACGGGCCAGCCGTGGCAGAAGACCGGCCGCACCGTCACGAAGGCCGAGGACCGGTACCTGATGACGGTGATCGCGACGGCGTCGAACCCCAAGTTCTCCGTCAGCAGGGTGGACATCGACCGCGGCGGCGAGACCTACACCGTCGACACGCTGCGCGACCTGCACGCGGAGTACCCCGAGGCCGAACTGTTCTTCATCACCGGTGCCGACGCCCTGGAACAGATCCTGACCTGGCACAACGCCGACGAGCTGTTCGACTACGCGCACTTCATCGGCGTCACGCGGCCCGGTTACCGGCTCAACGACCACCACCTGCCCAGCGGCAAGGTGACCCTGGTCGAGGTCACGGCCATGGCCATCTCGTCCACCGGCTGCCGCGAGCGCGCCCAGCGGAACGAACCGGTCTGGTACCTCGTGCCGGACGGTGTCGTGAGATACATCGACAAGAGAAACCTGTACCGCAAGCAGGAGTGAGCCGCCAGGTACCCTCGATCCGGCAGGATGCCCAGTAAGAGGGAGCAGGAGTGGCAGCGACGTCCCAAGCCCGGGAGATGGCGAACGTGGCAGCCCACGCGGCTGCCGACAAGAAGGCCACCGATGTCGTGGTGCTGGACGTCTCCGAACAGCTCGTGATCACCGACGTGTTCCTCATCGCGTCCGCGCCCAACGAGCGGCAGGTGGGCGCCATCGTCGACAGCGTCGAGGAGAAGCTGCGGTTGGCGGGCCACAAGCCCGTGCGCCGTGAAGGCGCCCGTGAGGGCCGCTGGGTGCTGCTCGACTTCGTCGACCTGGTGGTCCACGTCCAGCACGACGAGGAACGTGCCTTCTACGGCCTGGAGCGGCTGTGGAAGGACTGCCCGCGCATCGAGGTGGCGGGCCTCGCCGACGGCGAGGGCGGCGAGTGACCTTGCGGCGCCTCGTGCTCTGGCGGCACGGGGAGACCGACTACAACGCGGCGGGCCGGATGCAGGGGCACCTCGACTCGGCGCTCACCGAGGTGGGCTGGAACCAGGCGCGGTTCGCCGTACCCGCGCTCGCCCGGTTCGAACTCGAGCTGGTCATCGCCTCCGACCTGCGGCGAGCCACCGACACGGCGACCGTGCTGACCGAGGCCATCGGGGTGCCGCTGCGCATCGACAAGCGGCTGCGCGAGACGCACCTCGGCGAGTGGCAGGGCCTGACGGGCGCGGAGGTGGACGCCGCGTATCCCGGCGATCGCGACCGCTGGCGCGTCGACGCCACGTGGGCGCCGCCGGGCGGTGAGTCGAGGGTGGAGGTCGCGGAGCGCGCCGCTGAGGTGGTCGGCGACCTGGTGGCGAGCGACGAGCCGCTGGAGACGGTGCTGCTCGCCGCGCACGGCGGCCTGATCACGGCCCTCACCGCCGGGTTGTTGTCGCTGCCCGTGGAGGCGTGGCCGCAGCTGGGCGGTATCCGCAACTGCCACTGGGTGGAGCTGAGCCGTCGTGACGGGGCGTGGCGGCTCAACGCCTACAACGCGGGCATGTACGGCTGACCGTGCCGCGCCTGCTGGTCTTCGGCGATTCGCTGAGCTTCCACGGTCCGGAGGGGCCCTGTGCCGCCGACGAGCCACGGCTGTGGCCGAACGTGGCGGCCGGAGTGCTCGGCGGGCCGGCTGACCTCGTCGCGGGCATGGGCTGGACGGCCCGGGACATGTGGTGGTCCCTCATCGGCGACCCGCGCGTGTGGGCTGACCTGCACCACGTCGACGTGGTGGTGCTCGCGGTGGGCAGCATGGACACGCTTCCGTCGCCGTTGCCCACGTACCTGCGCACCGGCCTGCGATACCTCCGCCCGGAAGGATTGCGCCGCGTCGCCCGCAAGGCGTATCTCGCCGCGCAGCCGAAACTCTCCGTGGCACTGCGGGGTCGCCCGACAGTGTTGCCGACGCGGTTGACCGTTCACTACCTGGACACGGCCGTCGGTGCCCTGCGCATCCTGCGGCCGGCCTTGCCGATCGTCGGCGTGTTGCCCAGCGTCCACCGGGCCGACTCCTACGGCCGCGTGCACACCGCCCGCGCCCAGGCGGAAGCCGCCGTCCGGGAATGGGGCGCGCGGGCTGACGTTCCCCTGCTCGACCTGCCCGCCGTCGTGGGGGAGCACGTGCTCGGCGGACGGGGCAACCCGGACGGGATGCACTGGGGCTGGGAGGGCCACGCGTCCGTCGGCAAGGCGATGGCGGCGCTGATCGGTCCGCTGCTGGTCCCGGACTCCGAGCCCGGCGCCCCGTAGGCTTGCGGCGTGCCGGTCGCCGTCATCACCGACTCCACCGCCCACCTGCCCGAGGGGTTCGCCGAACGGTTCGCCATCCGGGTGGTGCCGCTGCACGTCCTCATCGACGGCGAAGCGGCGTTGGATGGCGTCGACGTCGGGCCCGTCGCGCTCGCGGAAGCGCTGGGGCAACGGCGCATCGTGACCACTTCGCGGCCGACGCCGGCGGAGTTCGCGGCCGTGTTCCGGGCAGCCCTGGACGAGGGCGCGGACGAAGTCGTGTCGCTGCACCTGTCGAGCGAGATCTCGGGGACCTGGGAGTCGGCGGTGCTGGCCGCGCAGCAGGTCGGGCCGGACGTGGTGCGGGTCGTGGACTCGCGCGGGACGGCGATGGGCCTCGGTTTCGCGGCTCTGCACGCCGCGCGGGCGGCGAAGGCGGGCGGGTCGGCGAAGGAGGTCGAGGAAGCCGCGATGTCGGCTGTCCGGGCTTCCAAAACGCTGTTCGTGGTCGAGACCCTGGAGTACCTGCGCCGGGGCGGGCGGATCGGCGCCGCGGCGGCGTTGCTGGGCACGGCGCTCGCGGTGAAACCGGTGCTGCACATGGACGACGGACGGATCCAACCGCTGGAGAAGGTGCGGACGATGAACCGCGCCGTGGTTCGGCTGGTGGACCTGGCGGCGGCCGCGGCGGGGGACGAGCCGGTCGAGGTCGCGGTGCACCACCTGGCGTCGGCGGAACGGGCGGCTGAGCTGGCCAACCTGCTGGAGGAGCGGCTGGTGGTGCCGGAGGGGTGTCTGGTTTCGGAGCTCGGCGCGGTCATCGGCGCGCACACGGGGCCGGGCGTGGTCGGCGTGGTGGTGCAGCGGAACCCGGTCGGCTACCGCTGACCTCTCGTGGGGGAGTTATCCACATACCCCCACTTGTCCACAGCCGCCCCAATTCCCACTTTCCCGCCCCGGGCCACCCCTCCTAGCGTCGAATGGGTGTTCGAACAAGCCTTTCCCCAGACCCCCGAGTCCCCGGCCCGCAACCGGCTGCGACAGCTCGCCGACCAGGCGCTCGCCTCGGAGCGTGAACCTCCGCTCATCGGCAAGCTCGTCGAACGCTGGGTACCGCCCGGGCTCACCCGAAGTCCCTCGCGTCGCCGGCTCACGGCCGTCGTCGCGGCCCTCGCCGCGGTGCTGGTCCTCATCGGCGGTTCGATCGTGCTGCTGGGCGGCAGCCCGCCACCCGAGCGTCCGCCGGTGCTGCCCGCGGCTCAGGACAGGCCGCCCACGTCCACGGTCGCTCAGTCGAAGGCCGCCGAGAGTTCGTTGGTGGTCAGCGTCGTCGGCAAGGTGCGCTCGCCCGGGCTCGTCACCGTGCCGAGCGGTGCCCGGGTCGCCGACGCGTTGAGCGCGGCCGGTGGTGTCTTCGACGGTACGGACATCACGGCGTTGAACCTCGCCCGCAAGCTGACGGACGGCGAGCAGGTCTACGTCGGCATCCCGGCGCCGCCGTCGGCCATACCCCAGCAGGCCGATCCGTCCGCGGCGCCGGGCAAGGTCAACCTGAACAGCGCGACGGCCGAGCAGCTCGACTCGCTGCCCGGCGTCGGCGAGGTCACCGCGAAGCGGATCATCGACTGGCGTACGGAGCATGGCTCCTTCACCTCGATCGACCAGCTGCAAGAGGTCGACGGCATCGGCACGGCGAAGTTCGCCAAGCTCCGGGACCAGGTGACCGTCTGATGCTCACGGACATCCGGACGCCCGCCTGGCACGACTGCCGTCTCGTCCCGGCCGCGCTGGTCCTCTGGCTCGGTGTGCTGGTCGCGCTGCTGTGGAGCTGGTGGGCCGCGCTGGTCGTGGGTTCGGCCGCCGTGGTGGTCGCCGTCGTCCTGCTCTGGCGCTGGCGAAAGAGCCGCCCACGCTGGTTCGCGGGCGCGGGTGCGTTACTGCTGGCCGGAGTCCTGTTGGCCGGTCCGCTGGCCGGGGTGGTGTTCAGCGCGCAGCACGATCCGTTGGGGGCACTGGCCGTTCGAGGTGCTGCCGTCAAGCTGCGCGTGGTAGTGGCTGAGCGGCCGAAGCCGATCCAGACAGCCGGCTATGCGGGGCAACAGGCAGGTGCGCGGCTCGTCGTCATCCCGGCGACCGTCGAGCGAGCCGAAGCCGCGCGGGCTCCGATCGACTCCACGGGACGGGTCGTGCTTCTCACGCCCTTCCCAGCGTGGTCGGAGTTGCTGCCGGGCCAGGAAGTCACCGTGCAGGGCAAGCTCGCTCCGCCGCGGGACGCCGACCTCACAGTGGCCGCTGTCTACGTCCGTGGGCCGCCGGGCGAGGTGGGGGACGCGTCCTGGTGGCAGAAGGCCGCGGAGTCCGTTCGAGCCGCGCTCAGGCAGGCGTGTTCTGTCCTCTCGGAGGATGCGGCGGGTCTGCTGCCCGGGCTGGTGGTGGGAGACACCAGCGGAGTCTCCGCGCAGGTGCAGCGCGAGTTCACCGACGCCGGACTGTCGCACTTGATGGCCGTCAGCGGGAGCAATCTGGCCGTCGTGGCCGGCGCGGTGCTGTTGCTCCTCAGGGCGCTGCGGGTCGGCCCCCGGCTGTCAGCACTCGTGGCGGGGCTGGCGCTGGTCGGGTTCGTGATCCTCACCGGTGGCGAACCGAGTGTCCTGCGGGCGGGGGTGATGGGTGCGGTCGGGCTACTGGCCCTGGCACTCGGACGACACCGGTCGGTCCTGCCCGCATTGGCCGCGGCCGTGTGTGTGCTGGTGGTCTACGACCCGGCGATGGCGGTCAGCCTCGGCTTCGCGCTGTCTGCCCTCGCCACGGCCGGGCTCGTGCTGCTGGCGCCGCACTGGGTCGAGGCGATGAGCAGGCGCGGTGTGCCGCCGGGGATCGCGGAGGGGCTGGCCGTCCCGCTCGCCGCGTTCCTCGTCACCGCGCCCGTGATCGCGGGTATGGCCGGGCAGGTCAGCGTGGTGTCGATCGCCGCGAACGTCCTCGCCGCACCGGTGGTCGCCCCGGCGACGGTACTGGGCGTGGTGACCGCCGTGCTGGCCACGTTCTGGCCGGCCGCGGCCAAGCTGCCGGCACTCGCGGCGGGGCCGGAGGTGCACTGGCTCCTCGTGGTCGCGCGTCACGCCTCGCGAATCCCGGGCGCGGTGGTGCCCTGGCCCGGTGGCTGGTGGGGCGGCGTGCTGGCGTTGGTCGCCGTGGCGGTGCTGGTGGTGCTGTTGCGGCGGCCACGCCTGCGGGTCGGGTTGGCGCTCGTGCTGGTGTGCGTCCTGCTGGTCGTCGTGCCGGTGCGGGTCATCGCGCCGGGATGGCCGCCGGCGGGATGGGCGATGGTCGCGTGCGATGTGGGGCAGGGCGATGCGGAGGTGCTGGCGACCACCGACCCGGGGCGGGCAGTTGTCGTGGACACCGGGCCGGAGCCGGGGCCCGTCGACGAATGCCTGTCCCGGCTCGGCGTGGACCGGGTGCCGCTGGTCGTGCTGAGCCACCTGCACGCCGACCACATCAGCGGGCTGGACTCGGTGTTCGACGGCCGGTCGGTCGGGGCGGTCGCGGTGGGGCCCGGACGGCTGCCCGACTGGGCGTGGCGGCAGGTGGCCGGGGTCGCCGCGCGGCACGGCGTGCCCTTGCTGGAACTGGAACTCGGTCAGCGACTCGACTGGCCCGGACTGTCCATGGAGGTGATCGGACCGCGTTACGTCGGCTCGCAGCAGCAGGAAGACGACGCCGACGGAACGAACATCAACAACACGTCGGTCGTCCTGCGGGCGTTCACGCCGGCCGGACGGGTGCTGCTCACGGGCGACGTCGAACTGCTGGCGCAGGGCGACCTGCTCGCCGATGGCACGGACCTGCACGCGGAGGTGTTGAAAGTGCCCCACCACGGAAGCCGCTTCTCACTGCCCACGTTCCTCGCCGCGGTCGCGCCCCGGCTCGCGCTCATCAGTGTCGGTGCGGGCAACAGCTACGGCCATCCCAGCAAGTCCACAGTGGACGAACTGGTGGCGGACGGGGCGTTGGTCGCCCGCACCGACACCGACGGCGACACGGCCGTGGTCACGGACGACGGAGAACCGGCGGTGGTGCGTAGAGGGAGGTGAAACTCAGCTCTGGAGGGCCTGGCGCACCGCGTCGGCGTTCGGCGGGACCGTCGCCTTCGGACCGATCCGGCCTTCGACGGCGTCCAGGGTCTTGAGCCCGTCACCGGTGATGAGCAGGACGGTCTCGGCTTCGGGGTCGAGCTTGCCGGTCTCGATGAGCTTCTTCGTCGTCGCCACGGTGACGCCGCCGGCGGTTTCGGTGAAGATGCCTTCGGTCCTGGCGAGCAGCCGGATGCCCTCGACGACCTCCTCGTCGGAGACGTCCTCGATCGCACCTCCGGTGCGGTTGACGACGTCGAGCACGTAGGGGCCGTCCGCGGGGTTGCCGATGGCCAGGGACCGGGCGATGGTGTCCGGCTTGACCGGCTGCACCACGTCGTAGCCGTTGCGGAACGCCGTCGAAACCGGGGAGCAGCCCGTGGCCTGGGCGCCGAAGACCTTGTACGGGGTCTCCTCGACCAGGCCGAGGGTGCCCAGCTCGCGGAAGCCCTTGTCCACCTTGGTCAGCTGCGAGCCCGAGGCGATCGGCACCACGATCTGCTCCGGCAGACGCCAGCCGAGCTGCTCGGCGACCTCGTAGCCCAGGGTCTTCGAGCCCTCGGAGTAGTACGGCCGGACGTTGACGTTCACGAACGCCCACGTCTCGTTCTCGGCGGCGAGCTGGGTCGCGAGCCGGTTGACGTCGTCGTAGTTGCCGTCGACGGCGATGAGGTTGCCGTCGTAGACGGCGGTGGTGAGGATCTTGGCGCGCTCGAGGGAGGAGGGGATCAACACGACGGACTGCCAGCCGGCGCGGGCGGCGGCCGCGGCGACGGCGTTGGCGAGGTTGCCGGTCGAGGGGCAGGCGAGGGTGTCGAAGCCGAACTCACGGGCCGCGGCGAGCGCGACGGCGACCACGCGGTCCTTGAAGGAGTGGGTGGGGTTGCCGGTGTCGTCCTTGACCCAGAGCCGCTTGAGGCCCAGGGCCTTCGCGAGGCGGTCGGCGCGCACCAGCCGGGTACAGCCCGGCTCGGTGTTCGGGATCTCCTCGACGTTGGAGGGCACGGGCAGCAGCTTCTTGTAGCGCCAGATGTTGCGCGGGCCGGCTTCGATGTCCTCACGGCGGACACGGCCGAAGTCGTAGGCGACCTCGAGCGGCGAGAAGTCCTCGGCGGAGACGAACTCCGGGGCCAGCGGCTGGCGGTGGCCCTCCTCCTTCGAGACGAGCTCCACGGCGGGGCCCAGGTCAAGGGAGCGCTTGGTGGGGGTGACGGCTGCAGTCATCGCGAGGTCCTTTCCTCATCTGTCCCGCTGACGCGGGCCGGAATTGGCACCGTGGTCGTCAGCTACCTCGCGGAATCGAGATGACAGGCTGACGCCGGTTGCCGGGGCTTCGTCGGGCCGTTCCCTCTGCCCCTCTGGATGAGCGGTATTCGATTGTGGGCCGCGCACCGAAAGCGCACTGCGGCTGTCACAAACATACGACACCGTCCCGGCCCGACGCCATGCCCCTGCGGGCTTCGTCACCGTGGGAGGATCGGAGAGTGACCGCGCCAGCCACCACCACCGCGCCGCTGCACCTCGTCCTCGGTGAGGAAGAGCTGCTCGTGGAACGTGCCGTCCGGGCCGCGCTCGACTCGGCGCGCCTGGTCGACCCGACCACGGACATGACCAGGGTGCGGGTGTCCGACCTCACGGCGCCCGCGCTGGCCGAGCTCGTGAGCCCGTCGCTGTTCAGCGAGGGGCGGGTGATCGTGCTCGACGCGGCGCAGGACATCTCGCAGGAGCTGTCGGACGCCGTCGTCTCGTACCTGAAAGCACCCGCCGACGGGGTGGTGCTGGTCGTGGTGCACACCGGCGGTGGCCGCAGCAAGGCCGCGAAAGCCCTGCCCGCCGCGCTGAAGAAGGCGGGGGCGGTGATCACGGAGTGCGCGAAGATCACCAAACCTGGGGAGCGGGAGGCGTTCGTCCGCAACGAGATCCGGCAGGCCGGCGGCCGGATCGACGCCACGGCGGTCGCGGCGCTCATCGACGCGGTCGGCTCGGACCTGCGGGAGCTCGCCTCCGCGGCAGCGCAGCTCGTCGCGGACTCAGGCGGCAAGGTCGACGAGGACGCGGTGCGCCGCTACCACCGGGGCCGGGCCGACGTGACGGGCTTCGCGGTGGCGGAAAAGGCCGTCGCGGGCGACCGGGCGGCGGCGCTGGAGTCGATGCGGTGGGCGATGCAGATCGGCGTGCCGCACGTCCTGGTGGCCGACGCACTGGCCGACGCGGTCCGGACCATCGCGCGGGTGTCCGCGGCGGGGCGCGGCAATCCGAACCAGATGGCCGGGTCGCTGGGCATGCCGCCGTGGAAGATCCGCAAGGCGCAGGGACAGGCGCGAGGCTGGGGCGCGGCGGGGCTGAACAAGGCGATGGCGATCGTCGCGCGCGTCAACGCGGAGGTGAAGGGCGCTGCCGCCGACCCCACCTACGCGCTCGAACGAGCGGTCCTCGACATCGCCGATGCCCGCGATCTCCGCTGATCCCAGTCCGCAGCACGCGGGAGGTCACCCTTGGCCTGACAGCATCGTCGCTGGGGGCCCAGGGTTCAGGCGTTCGTGATCGGCACCGCGCCCTGCCGGTGAGAAAATGAAGGCGCACCAACGAAACGCGTGGCGGCATCGTCGCTGGGATCGAGAGCCCAGGCCCTCGCGACGCGGGCATGTCAATCTGCCCGTGAAAAACGAAGGCCCGCCAACGGAAACCGTGGCGGGCCTTCGGGAAGTTGCGAACTGAGGCGCTGTCAGCTCAGAGCTGGTTGGCGCGCTTCGCGAGCGCGGACTTCTTGTTCGCGGCCTGGTTCGGGTGGATGACACCCTTGCTGGCGGCCTTGTCCAGCTTCTTGGCGGCGGCCTTCTGCAGCTCGATCGCCTTGTCCTTGTCGCCGGCCTCGGCGGCCTCGCGGAACTTGCGGATCGCGGTCTTCACCGAGGACTTGATCGACTGGTTGCGCTGGCGCGCCTTCTCGTTCGTCTGGATACGCTTGATCTGGGACTTGATGTTGGCCACGCGGGCGCTCCTTGGTCGTTCGGCGGATTTCGCTGCCGCGTCTTCGTGACCCCGGCGAACCGGGTTTCCTCCCTGGCGGAATGCCACGCGGCAACGATCGACAAGGTTACCAGCCGGAGTAGAGTGCCCCTCGTAGTGCCTAGGGTTCCGCCGCCGCCCGACCCCAGTCCCACAACCAGGAGCGGCGGGTCCGGTCCGAGCGGCACCCGCCCCCGGGGGAAGGGCCCCGGGGGTACACCTGACAGGGGAAAAGCCTAGAGGGCCTGGTCCTTCGCGCCCGCGAACGGCCGGAAAGGCCCTGGTGAACGGCACCGCCCTGTCCCTCGTCCTCGTCGCCGCCGTGGTGCACGCCGGCTGGAACCTCGCCGCCAAGCGGGTGACCGGCGGGGGCGCCCGGTTCGTGTTCCTCTACTACACCGTGAGCGCCGTCGTCTGCGTGCCGCTCGCCGTCGTGGCACTCGTGCTGGAGCCGCAGCGTCCGCAGTGGACCTGGCTGCTCGCCGCCCCGCTCACGGCGGTCTTCCACGTCCTCTACGGCGTCGTGCTGCAACGGGGGTACGCCGTCGGGGACCTGTCCGTCGTCTACCCGCTCGCGCGCGGCAGCGGGCCGCTGTTGTCGGTCTTCACGGCCGTCGTACTGCTGGGGGAGCGGCCCGGAGTGCTGGGCCTCGTCGGGGCGGTGCTCATCGTCGGCGGGGTGCTGCTCATCGGCACCGGCTCCGGTGGCGGCCCCCAGAGCGACGCGCCTGACAGTGGAGGCGGCGGCGCCGGGCGCGGCATTGCCGACGGCACTGGTCCCGATGGCGGCATGCCCGATGGCGACGGCGACAGCACCGGGCGCAGCACACCTCAAGGCACAGGCGCTCGCCCCGGGGCTGGCCGCCGGCGGGCTGGGGTCGCCTACGGGCTGCTGACCGGGCTCACCATTGCCGCATACACGTTGTGGGACGACCACTCCGTCACCGCGCTCGGGGTGCCGCCGCTGGTCTACTTCAGCGCCGGGGCGCTGCTTCAGAGCGTGTTCCTCGCGCCGATCGCGGTGCGGCAGGGCGACGTCCGCGGGCTGTGGCGCGTCCACCGGCGGGAGATCCTGCTCGTGGGCCTGCTCTCACCCGTCGCGTACCTGCTCGTCCTCTACGCCATGCGCATCGCGCCCGTCAGCCTCGTCGCGCCCGCCCGCGAGGTCAGCATCGTGCTGGGCGGGTTCGCCGCGTGGCTGTGGCTCGGCGAAGCCAACCCCGTCCGGCGGCTCGTCGGCTCCCTCGTCGTGCTGGCCGGGATTGCGGCGATTGCAGCTTCCTGATTTGGTGCACCCATGGAGGTCTTGAGCAGCCGGATCCTGGTGCGGCCCGCCGATCCCGGAAAGACGACCGCGTTCTACCGCGACGTGCTCGGGCTGGCGATCTACCGGACGTTCCCTGGCGGCACCGTGTTCTTCCTCGGCCAGGGGCTGCTGGAGGTCTCCGGGCACGGCGACGGCGGCACGCCCGCGGGCCTCGCCATCTGGGTGCAGGTCCGCGACCTCGAAGCGGCCGTGGCCGACCTCGCCGAGCACGGCGTGCGCCCCGACCGCGAGCCCCGGCTGGAGCCGTGGGGTCTGCGCGAGGCGTGGATCTCCGACCCGGACGGGTTGCGCATCGTGCTCGTCGAAGTGCCCGAGGACCATCCCATCCGTACCGACACCCGTCCGGCCGGCTAAAGCCGCCGCGCCCGTAGTTCCGCTGCCGTGGAGGCGAAACCGGGCGGCTCCCACGTCCACGTCTGCAGGTCGGTGAACCCCGCGGCGGCCACCTCCGCCGCCAGTTCGTGGCGCGACACCGGCAGCCACTTCTCCGGCGCCGACAGCACCAGACGGCCGCCCGGCCGCAGCACCCGCCGCAGCTCGGCGAACCCCGCCGCGCGGTCGGGCCACAGCTGGACGTTGTTCACGCTCAGCACGACGTCCGCCGACTCGTCGGACTGACCCGTGTCGGCCGCCGTTCCCCGGCTCAGGCGGGCGTCCGGGCAGCGGGCCCTGGCCAGCGCGAGCATGGCCTCCGCCGGATCGACGCCCGTGACCTGCGGCGTTCTGGTCAACGCGGCCTCGACACCCACCCCGGGCCCGTGGCCGACGACCAGCACGGCCTCCCCGGGAGTGAGCCTCGCCACGTCCACCACGTGCCGTTCGGTGGGGCCGTTCACCGACGCCATCACCGCCGCGCCGATCCTGCCCAGCAGGCCGCGGGGTCGCCCGAAGGCCCGGTCCAGAACTGCCTCGAAGGCCGTCGTGCTCATACCTCCAGGTCAGCACGCGCGGCGGCGGGCGGCATCGGGGATGACCCGGAAATGCCCCTGCACCGGGCATGGGAGACTGGAGGCGCACCCACGACCGAGCCGAGGAAATCAGTGACCTTCGCCGACACCACGTTCACGCCGCCGGAGCTGATCCGGAACTTCTGCATCATCGCGCACATCGACCACGGCAAGTCCACGCTGGCCGACCGCATGCTGCAGCTCACGGGCGTGGTCGAGGAGCGGGCCATGCGCGCCCAGTACCTCGACCGGATGGACATCGAGCGCGAGCGCGGCATCACGATCAAGGCGCAGAACGTCCGGCTGCCGTGGCGGGTCGGGGACACCGACCACGTCCTGCACCTCATCGACACCCCCGGCCACGTCGACTTCACCTACGAGGTCTCCCGTGCGCTGGAGGCGTGCGAGGGCGCGATCCTGCTGGTCGACGCGGCGCAGGGGATCGAGGCGCAGACCCTGGCGAACCTGTACCTGGCGCTCGACAAGGACCTGCACATCATCCCGGTCCTCAACAAGATCGACCTGCCCGCCGCCGACCCGGACAAGTACGCCGCCGAGCTGGCGCACATCATCGGCTGCGAGCCGACCGACGTGCTGCGCGTGTCGGCCAAGACCGGTGAGGGGGTCCGGGAGCTGCTCGACGAGGTCGTGCGCCAGGTGCCCGCCCCGCAGGGCGAGCCGGACGCCCCGGCCCGCGCGATGATCTTCGACTCCGTGTACGACACCTACCGCGGGGTCGTCACGTACATCCGCGTCGTCGACGGCAAGATCACGCCACGCGAGCGGATCCGGATGATGTCCACCGGCGCCACGCACGAGCTGCTCGAGGTCGGCATCATCTCGCCCGAGCCCAAGCCCAGCGACGGCCTCGGCGTCGGCGAGGTGGGGTACCTGATCACCGGCGTGAAGGACGTGCGCCAGTCGCGCGTCGGTGACACCGTCACCAGCGAGCGCAAGGGCGCGACCCAGCCGCTGACCGGGTACCGCGAGCCGAAGCCGATGGTCTACTCCGGGCTGTACCCGGTGGACGGTTCGGACTACCCGGAGCTGCGCGAGGCGCTGGAGAAGCTGCAGCTCAACGACGCGGCGCTGACGTTCGAGCCGGAGACGTCGGTGGCGCTCGGGTTCGGGTTCCGCTGCGGGTTCCTCGGCCTGCTGCACCTGGAGATCACGCGGGACCGGCTGGAGCGCGAGTTCGGCCTCGACCTGATCTCGACCGCGCCGAACGTGGTGTACCGCGTGGTGCTGGAGGACGGCAGCGAGCACACGGTGACCAACCCGTCCGACTGGCCGACCGGGTACAAGATCGCCGAGGTGCACGAGCCGCTGTCGAAGGTCACGGTGATCGCGCCGGCCGAGTTCATCGGCGCGATCATGGAGCTGTGCCAGAGCAAGCGCGGTCAGCTGCTGGGCATGGACTACCTGTCCGAGGACCGCGTCGAGCTGCGCTACCACCTGCCGCTCGCGGAGATCATCTTCGACTTCTTCGACTCGCTGAAGTCACGCACCCGCGGGTATGCCTCGCTGGACTACGAGGAGGCCGGTGAGCAGGTCGCGGACCTGGTGAAGGTCGACATCCTGCTGCAGGGCGAGCCGGTGGACGCGTTCTCCGCGATCGTGCACAAGGACGCGTCCTTCAGCTACGGCAACCGGATGGCGACGCGGCTGCGCGAGCTGATCCCGCGGCAGCAGTTCGAGGTGCCGATCCAGGCGGCGGTCGGCTCGCGGATCATCGCGCGCGAGACCATCCGCGCGATCCGCAAGGACGTGCTGGCCAAGTGCTACGGCGGTGACATCTCGCGGAAGCGGAAGCTGCTGGAGAAGCAGAAGGAGGGCAAGAAGCGGATGAAGAACATCGGGCGGGTGGAGGTCCCGCAGGAGGCCTTCGTCGCGGCGCTGTCCACCACCGAACCGAGTGACAAGGGCGGCAAGAAGAAGTAGGGGCCGCGGGGTCGGCCGGCGCCCGGGAGCGCGGTTTCGGCCCTGGTGGCCTGAGCATGAGGTGCCGGAAGAGGCTGGTAGGCCTCGGGTGACGTCGCGTTGGGGGTGGCGGAGGCTGGCTGCCGGGCCGGGGCGCGGTGGCGGCGGGGCTTGGCTGCCTGGCAGGGGACATCGGGCTCCTGGCAGGGGCCGTTCGACCACGGCGGCGAAGCCGACAGCAGGCAGCGACCGCCGTCAGGGGTTGCCGTAGAGGCGTTGTGCCTCGATGAACACCGCGCAGCGGCGTTCGGCCGCCATGACCCTGTCGTACTCCTCCCAGTCGTCGTGGCTGCCCGTCGCCGCGACGAACACCTCGCGCAGCAGCCGGGGCAGGTTCGCGGGGTCGAAGGCGGGATCGACGTCGTCCGGGCCCAGCAGGCGTGCCGTGCCCTCGACGGACGCCCACTCCCAGCCGCGGCGGAAGACAATCGTGCCGGAGCCGCGTTCACGCAACAGGGTGAGCTTGCGCGTGCCGCCCCTGGCGACGAAGCCCGCGCTCATCCGGCCCGTCACCGGATCGGGGAGGAGGCCGGCGTTGACCACGGACGCGTGCACGCTGCCGTCGGCGCGGGCGACCGCGATGGTGGCGAGGCCGTGCTCGGCGTATGCGAGCTTGCGCACTCGGGTCAAGTCGATCATGCCGGGAACGGTAACCCCTTTCTAAGCTGAGCACATGTTCGAAGACTTGCGTTTCCCGGTGCTGGTGGCGCCGATGGCGGGCGGCCCGACCACGCCCGAGCTCGTGGCGGCCGTGGTCGAAGCCGGTGGTTCGGGGTTCGTCGCCGCGGGATACCTGCAGGCGGACGCCCTCGCCGAGCGTATCGCGAAGACACGGGAGCTGACGAACGGCACCTTCGGGGTGAACCTGTTCGTGCCCGGCTCACGGTCCACTGTGGACCTCGGCGGATACGTCGAACGGATCCGGGCCGAAGCCGGACGGTACGGGGCCGAGCCCGGTGAACCGCGCTGGGACGACGACCACTACGCGGCGAAAGTCGACCTCGTGGTGGCCGAGCGGATCCCCTTCGTGTCCTTCACCTTCGGCCTGCCCGCACCCGAGGACGTGACGCGGCTGCACGACGCAGGCAGCCAGGTCATCGCCACCGTGACCAATCCAGCCGAAGCCACCCGCGCCGCGGCGCTCGGCGTGGATGCGTTGTGCGTCCAGGGGTTCGAGGCCGGGGCGCACCGCGGTCTGCTGGCGGACGACCCGGCCGATCCCGCGGGCGGACCGACGTACGGGCTGCTCGCGTTGCTGCGGCTCGTTTCGGCCGCAACCGAACTGCCGCTGATCGCCACCGGGGGACTGGTGCACGGCGCGGACGTGGCGGCCGTCCTCACGGCGGGCGCGGTCGCCGCGCAGCTCGGCACGGCGTTCCTGCGGGCCGACGAGGCAGGCACGCAACCGGCGCACCGCCGGGCGCTGGCCGAGGGCGGCCGGGAAACGACGTTCACGCGGGCCTTCAGCGGGCGCACCGCGCGGGGCATGGTGAACAGGTTCCTGAGCGAGCACTCCGCGACCGCCCCGGCCGCCTATCCGCAGGTGCACCACCTCACCCGCCCCGTCCGTGCGGCGGCGGGCAAGGCGGGTGACGCGGAGGGGCTGAACCTGTGGGCCGGGCAGACGTACCCGGTCGCGCCCGAGGGCCCGGCGGCGGAGATCTTCGCCCGCCTCCGGACCGAGGCGAAGGAGGCCGTACGGCGCGTGCGGCTGGACTGAACCAGGGGTGGCTGGGCCTGCCCGACCTGCCGCAGGACAGGCCCAGCCTGGGCGGAACGCTCAGCCGGCGGCGGCGACCTCTTCCGTCTCGGCCACCCGCTGGCGCCGCGGCTTGCGTTTCCGCGTCGCCCCAGCGATGAAGTACGACATGAGTTCCGCGACGGTGGTCGGGTCGTCGAGCTGCGGGCAGTGCCCCCAGTCCTCGCGCACGACCAGCCTGCTGTGCGGGACGAGCGAGTGCAGGCGCCGCCCGGACGCCGCGTCCACGAGCCGGTCCTTGCCGCACGCGACGACGAGCAGGGGCACCTCGATGTCCTCCAGCCCCTCGTACGCCTCCGCCAGCTCCTCGACCAGCTGCCGGGCCTGCTCCAGCCGGTCCTTCGTGGACCGGTAGTCGGGGAAGAGCTCCGTGAAGCGCCGGACGTGCTCCGCCGCCGCGACGCCGTGGTCGGCGTACAGCAGGCGCGGGACGACGTACTCGGCGATGGTCCGGACCAGGAACCCGGGCACCGGCAGCGGCAGGGCCGCCCACAGGCGCAGCGGCGCCGTGCCGACCGCGCGCACCAGCCACGAGTCCACGAAACCCGGTGCGGCGATGGAGATCACACCCGCGATGGCGTGCCGGGAGGTCGCGGCCGCCCGCAGGCTCATCGTGCCGCCGAGCGAGTTGCCCGCGAGCACCACCTTGCCGTGCTTGGTCTGTTCCCGGAGCACCGCGTCGACGAACCTGTCGAGCTGCGGCAGCATCGGGCCGGACCGCAGCGCGTCGGCGTCACCGAAACCGGGCAGATCCACCGCCACCGCGCAGATCCCCGCCTCGGCGAGCTGCTGCAGCACCGGGCGCCAGGTGTCCGCGCTGTCGCAGTAGCCGTGCAGGAGTACGAGCCGGGGAGCGCCCCGGAACAACCGCTTGGGACCGACTTCGAGCACACGTGTGCGGATACCGGCGTAGCTGCGCTGGCCGACCCGGATGAGCCCCGGGTCGGCCGGTAGGGACGCCGGCGTCTCTCGCTTTCCCCGCTCCATTGCGGTCATATACCCAGATTAGCGAGGAAATCTCACCTTCCCCGGGAAAGTTGTGGGCACGAAGCAGTGTCGGAGCGGTGTCGGTCCCGCGTCTGCGCAGCTCAGGCGCTGAAGCGGGAGTGTTAGCGAGTGAAAACGATTTTGCCCGCGGTGGCGCCGTCCATCATGTTCCGGAAGCCCTGCTCGGCCTCGGTCATGGGCAGCTCGGCGCCGATCTGCGGCTTGATCCCGGCCAGCGAGACGTACTCCAGCAGGCTCTCCAGCTCGTCGCGGGTGCCCATCGTGGAGCCGACGACACGCAGCTGCAGGAAGAACACGCGCTGCAGGTCGGCGCTGGGGTCCGGACCACTGGTCGAACCGGAGACCACCACGGTCCCGCCCGGCTTGAGCGACTTCAGCGAGTGCCCCCACGTGGCCTTGCCCACCGTCTCGAACACCGCGTCCACCCGCTCCGGCAGCCGCGCGCCGGACTCGAACGTCGCGTGCGCGCCCAGCTGCTCGGCCAGTGCGCGTTTCTCCTCCGTGCGCCCGGTGACCCACACCCGGAACCCGGCGGCGCGGCCGAGCTGCACCAGAGCCGTCGACACACCACCGGAGGCGCCCTGCACGAGCATGGTCTGACCGGGACGAAGGCCCGACTTCACGAACAGCATCCGGTACGCCGTCAGCCAGGCCGTGCCCATCGTCGCGGCCTCGGTGAACGACAGGTTCTGCGGCTTCGGGATCGCGTTGCGGGCGGGCACGACGACGTAGTCGGCGAAGGTGCCCTGGTACTTCTCGGTGAGCAGGGTGCGCTTCGGGTCGAGAGTGTCGTCACCCTGCCAGCCGGGGGCGTTCACCACCGAGTGCAGCACGACCTCGGTGCCGTCCTCCAGCACGCCGGCGCCGTCGCAGCCGACGATCATCGGGAACTGCTCGGCCTTGATGCCCACGCCGCGCAGGGTCCAGATGTCGTGCATGTTGAGGCTGGCGGCGCGGACCGCCACCTTCACCCAGCCGTCGGGGACCTCGGGCTCGGGCCGCTCGCCTACGACGAGTGCGTCCAGCGGGTTGTCGTGGTTGGCTTCTTCGGCATACACGGCGAACATGCCAGCAACCTACCTCGGGGCGACCCCGCGTACCCTGTGATCCGTGTTCGCGGGACTGGCCAACTGGTGGGACAACGCCGAGCTGTGGCTCGCGCAGCTGTGGTTCCCGCTGCAGTTCCTGCTGGTCATCGCCGTGCTCGGGCCGCTGTGCCTCGGCGTGGGATGGCTGATCGACCGGATCGTCGACCGCGTGGCGGCGTGGTTGCGCCCGTCCCGTGACGAGGACTGCCCGCCGCGGTCCTAGAAGAAGCACTTTTGAGCGGCGGAGCCGCTTGCTGTGGGCTGTCAGCTCGCGCCGCCGCGGGTTCTGAGGGGTCTTCTCGCGAGGACAGCGCCGACGTGGTGACCTGGGGGTCATGAGGAGGCGATCCCGGAGCGAGAAGGCCCCTCAGGTTCCGCCACCCGCACCGCTACACGAACGGGTTCGGACAGTCTCTAGAGTTGCGCGGGTGTCTAGCAGAAGGCGGATCACCGTTGCGCTGATCGGGCTCCTGGTGCTCGTCCTCGGGGGATGGCTGGTCAAGGACCTCGGCAGTGGCAGCGGTACCAGCGGGGACACCGGTTCCGGCATGGCCACGAAGGCGTTGTCGGCGTTGCCGCCCGAGGCCGGGCAGACGTGGCGGCTCATCCAGCGCGGCGGCCCGTTCCCGTACCCCCGCAACGACGGCGTGGTGTTCGACAACCGGGAGAAACGCCTGCCGGTGAAGCAGTCCGGTTACTACCATGAGTACACCGTGCCCACGCCGGGCAGCTCGGACCGCGGGTCGCGGCGGCTGATCACCGGCGAGTCACGGGAGCTGTACTACACCGGTGACCACTACGCGTCCTTTGTCATCGTCGATCCCACCAAATAGCAAGTTGAAGGTCATGGAGCATTCCACCGTCAAGACCATCACGGACCGGGCGCGGGCCCGTGGCGCCTACCTGCACGTGCTGCCGGGCAGCCCGGCGGACAAGCTGTCCACTCTGGACGCGATCGCCGAGGCGCTGTCGTTTCCGGACTGGTTCGGCCGGAACCTCGACGCCCTCTACGACTGCCTCACCGACCTGTCCTGGCTGCCCCGGGGCGAGCACGTGCTGCTGTGGCAGGGTTCGGACGCGCTGAAGCAGGCCGACCCACGTGGCTACCTGGCGATTCGCAGCGTGCTGTCGGACGCCGAGCGGGCGCTCGCGCCGGACGGCGGCAGTCCCGACAGCCGCCGCCTGACGCTCGCGCTCGCCGACGACTGAGGTCAGTCCGCGGGCACCCAGTTCGGCTTGCGCTTCTGGGCGAACGCGACGATCCCCTCCTGGCCCTCCTCGCTCGCGAAGAACCGTGCGGACAGGGCGTTCATCGCCTGGAAACCCGCGGACGGCGTCGGCGGGCGGGGACTCGCCAGCAGTTCCTTGGTGGCGGCGAGGGCGTTCGGGCCGCCGAGCGTGAGAGCGCGCACGTAGCGGTCGGTCTCGTCGTCGAGCTTCTCGGCGTCGACGGCGGCGGTGATGAGCCCGATCTCGGCGGCGCGCGCGGCGTCGAACACCTCGCCGGTGAGCATCAGCTCCTGCGCGGCGCGCGGGGCGATGCGGGGGAGCACGACGAGCGAGATCACCGCCGGGACCACGCCGATGCGCACCTCGGAGAAGGCGAACGTGGCCTCCTTCGCGGCGACGACGATGTCGGCGGCGGCGACCATCCCGACGCCCCCGGCGCGCGCCGGCCCAGCCAGCTTCGCGACGACCGGCTTCGGGCTGCTCCAGATCTGCTGGAGGATCTCGGGGAACTCGTTGACGCCCTGGTCGGACGCGTCCGCGCCGCGCGCCTCCTTGAGGTCCATGCCGGCGCAGAACACGGGACCGGTGTGGGTGAGCACGATGACGCGGACGTCCGTGTCGCCGCCGGCCTTGGCGAGCGCGGCACGCAGCTCGCGGCGCAGCTGGGCGGACAGGGCGTTGCGGTTGTGCGGGGAGTCCAGCGTGATCGTCGCGGCGCCACTCCGCACCGAGTAGTGGACGAGTTCGTCAGCCATGGCTGACACCTTGCCACGACCGGCGGTGAACCACTGTTGCGCGGGCCACAGTCAGCCGCGGAGGCGGGCGAGGTCCAGCTCGACGGGGAAGGGCTCGCGGGTGGTGAAGCGGCGGGTCTCGGCGGGGGCGTCCTGGTAGCCGAACTCACCGGCGAGGTGGCAGGCGACGAGCGAGGTGGGCTCGTCGAGGTCGACGATCCAGTAGAAGGGGATACCGGCGTCCGCGTACTCGTCGTGCTTGACGACGGTGTCCATGCGGTGCGAGCCGGGAGAGACGATCTCGATCACGACGAGCACCTGAGTGGCGCGGATCAGGCCGCCATCGCGCTCGACGCGGGCGATCTCGTCACGGTCGACGACGATCAGGTCGGGGCGGCGGGAAAAGCCGGGCTGGTCCGGGGGGACGAGTTCCAGGTCGATGTCGATGTCCTGGATGACTCTGAATTGCTCGGGTAGCTGTGGCAGGAGTTGGTAAAAGATCCAACCCGATGCGATGTTGTGCGCGGGGCGGGGGCTCGGCGACTTCAGCAGGCGGCCTTCCTGAAGCTCGGTGTAACCAGGCTCGGTCTCGCCGAGCGCCGCATACTCCGCGACCGTCAGCAGATGGGGCTCACCATCCACCTGGGGCTGTGGAAGCGCAGTCACAGACTTCTCCTTACGCCGCCGCCCACTATCGCAAGAGCCTTTACCTGCGAAAACCGCGGTCTTCCACGTCCATCCGCGGTTATCGCCGCTCCATCATCCCTCAGTTCTGGCGGGGCAGCAGTTCCCGGGCGAAGGCGTCCGCGAACTCGTCCCACGGTTGCGGGCCCCGGTGGTACACGACGAACTTCGTGAGGCCCGCCGCGAGGTAGCCGTCCAGCAGGCGGTGCAGTTCCGGCCAGCTGCCGGCCACCAGGGACGACGGGTCGGCGTCCGGGCGGCGGGCCCGGGCCGCCGCGGCCAGTTCCGGCGGCACGCCGCCGTCCGCGAGGAGCACGCTCATGCCGTAGTGGTCGGGTTCGATCTCGCGGCCGGCCGAAGCCGCGGCGGCCGCGATGGCCTCGCGCGCCGGCCCGGCGTCCGACGGCGGCAGGAAGCTGCCCAGCCAGCCGTCGCCGTAACGGCCGATCCGGTCGAACGCCGCCGGCACCGCGCCGCCCAGCCAGATGTCCAGTCGCGGCACCGGGCCGAACGATCCGTCCGTCAGTGCCTCGCGCAGCTGCCGCAGCGAGTCGTCGAACGCTGTGGCCCGGCTGCCGGGTACCTCGAACAGGTTCCACTCCTGCCGCCGCGCCGGGCGCAGGCCGAACACCGGCAGCACCCGTTTCGGGGCGAGCGCGGCCAGCGACGCCAGCTGCTTCGCCACCAGCACCGGCTGCCGTCCCGGCAGGACCGCCACCGACGTGCCCACCTTCAACCGCCGGGTGCGGGCGAGCGCGTGCGCCATACCGATGAACGGGTCGACCGCCGCCGAGTACACGTGCTCCGACAGCCACAGCGAGTCGATGCCCGCCGTCTCCAGCCGGTCCGCCACCTCGGGCAGCCGCGACGCGGGCGTCTCCGCACCCAACCCCACGCCGAACCGGACCTTCATGCGGCCCGCTCCAGCGCCGTCGAATACCGGGCGAGCACCAGTTCACCGATCCGCGGATCGGGCGCCAGCGAATCGGCCAGCACGACGTCCGGCGAGGCCTCGCGCGCCAGCCGCGCGATGCGGTCCGGCAGCAGGCCCGGCGCCAGGAACCACGACGCCACCGCGAACCGGCGGGCGCCGAGCGCGCGCAGGCGAGCCATCGCGGCGGGCACATCGGGTTTCGTGGCGCTCGCGAAGGCCGGCACCACCCGCATCGGGTACCGCGCGTTCCACCGCCGTGCCAACCGCACGACCGCCTCGTTCGCCGGGGCGTGCGACGAACCGACCGCGGACAGCACAACACCGAGCGAGGGGTCCTCCAGCGAGGCCCCCGCTGACACCAGCCTGTCCAGCGCCACCGACTCCAGCCCCGGGTCGACACCCAGAACGTCCGCAATGGACACTCGCAGCCGCGGCACCTCGCGCACGAGCGTGGGCAGGTCGACCCGCGCGTGGTAGGCACGGCCGAGCAGCAACGGCACGACCACCGCCGAACGGTGCCCCTGCGCGTACAGGTCGCGGAGCACGTCCGTCAGCAGCGGTTCCGACAGGTCCAAAAAGGACACCTGGGCGCCGATCGGCTCGACCAGGGCGCGGATCGTCGCGGCGGACCGGGGATCCCGGCTGCCGTGGGCGACCACCACCAGCGGAGCGTTCACTACACCGACCCGGTCAGTCCGCGCGTGCGCAGCACCGTCCGCTCCAGCGGCCGGAACACCAGCAGCTCGATGCCCACGCCCACCAGCAGGATCAGCACGATCGCCGAGATCACCGTGGGCATGTCCGACAGGGTGCGGCCGTCGTCGAGGTACGCGCCCAAGCCCTTGCCCAGCAACGGCGAAGTCGCGATGATCTCCGCCGCCATCAGCGAACGCCACGAGAACGCCCAGCCCTGCTTGAGCCCGGCGAGGTAACCCGGCAGCGCGGCGGGCAGCAGGATGTGCCGCGACGCGGCCAGCCGTCCTGCGCCGAGCACCTTGCCGACGCGCGGCAGGATCGGCGGGATCTGGTCGATCCCGGCCACCAGCCCGTTCGCGATCGACGGCACGCTGCCCAGCAGCAGCACCGCGTACATCGCCGTGGGCGTGATCCCGAACCACAGCACCGCCGCGGGCACCCAGGCGACCGACGGCAGGCTCTGCAACCCGGACAGGAACGGCCCGATCGCCGACCGCACCACCCGCACCTTCGCGACGAGCAGGCCCAGCGGGGTCGCGATCACGATCGCGACGAGGAACCCGAGCACCGCGCGGTGCACCGAGGTCCAGATGAACCCCAGCGCCTGCGCGTCGCTGATCCGGGCCCACAGCTCGTCCCACACCGCGAGCGGCGCGGGCAGCTGGTACTCGGGCCAGAACGCCGCCGCCCACAGCACCTGCCACAGCACGACCGCGAGCACGAGGAACGCGACCGGCGGCAACACGGCCCACAGAATCCGCCGCGTCCGGCTCGGACCGGTGTCCTGCGGCGGGGTGTCGAGGGCGTCGAGGCCCGCTTCGACGGCCGCGTCGAGGTCGTCAAGCCGCGGCATGACTGGAGATCACCTCACGCAGCCGCTGGTTGATCACCGCGATGGCGTCCAGCTCCTCGGGCCCGGACAGGTCGCCGACCTGCCACTCCTGCACGACCTTCCCCGGTCGCGAGGACAGCAGCACGACCCGCTGGCCCAGGCGCACGGCCTCGCGCACGTCGTGCGTCACGAACACCACTGCCGCGCCGGTGGAGCGCCACACCCGCAACAGCTCGCTCTGCAGCACGTCACGCGTGATCGCGTCGAGCGCCGAGAACGGCTCGTCCATCAGCAACAGCGGCGGAAGGCTGCCATCCGACGTGTGCAGCGCCGACGCCAGCGCCCGCGCGAGCGCGACACGCTGGCGCATCCCGCCGGACAGCTCGTGCGGCCGCTTGCCGCCGACACCGTCGAGCCGCACCAGCTCCAGCAGCTCCGCTGTCCGGCTCCGGCGCTCGCCGCGGGACACCCCGGCCAGGCGCAGCGGCAGCTCGACGTTCGCGGCCGCGGTGAGCCACGGCATCAGCGCGGCCTCCTGGAACATCACCGCCGGGCGCGAGCTGTTCAGCTCCAGCTCGCCCGCCGACGGCTTGTCCAGCCCCGCCACGATGTTGAGCAGCGTGGTCTTGCCACAGCCGGAGGCCCCGAGCAGGCAGACGAACTCGCCCGGCGCCACTTCGAGGTCGACGCCGGCCAGGGCCGCGACGCCACGAGCACCTTGGCCGAAGGTCTTGTGCACCCCGGTCAGGCGCACGGCGTACTCGGTGGTGGGCCGCACGGACGCGTCCTCGAGAGTGGCGGTCATCGGGTTCGCCTGCCTTCCTCGGTCGTCATTTCTGGTCGAGGCCGTCCGCGCTCACCGCGGGCTTGCCCGCCGCCGTCAGGACGGCGTTGAGCGGGGCGAGGTCGAAGAAGCCCTTGACCTCCGGCGCGGACTTCGCGATGCCCGCGGTGACCTGGTCCTGCGCCAGCTGCGGGAACCGCGACGCCAGCGGGTCGGTGGTCAGCTCGATGTTCGCGAACGCGCCGTCGAGCACCGGCTGCGACAGCGCCGAACCGGTCAGGGACTTGAGCTGGCGGTTCACCGCTGCCTTGGCCTCGGTGGGGTCGCTCGCCGCGAAGTTGTTCGCGTCGAGGACGGCCTTGAGCACCGCCTGCACGGTCTGCGGGTGCTCGTTGAGGAACTGCGTGCGCACGACCACGACCGTCGTCGGGAAGCGGCCGTCGGGCCACAGGGTCTTCTCGTCGACGAGCACCTTCGCCCCGGCCTCGGCGACCAGGCGCGCCGACCACGGCTGCGGCAGCCAGGCCGCCTGCACGGCGCCCTTGCGGAACTGGTCGAGCGTGACGGAGTTGTCCTCGCTCTGGACGTTGACGCCGGTCAGCTTCTGGTCGGCGATCCACTTCTTGAGCGCGACGTCCTGGGTGTTGCCCGCCTGCGGGTCGGCCACGACCTTGCCCTGCAGGTCCTGCGGGGTGTTGATCTCCGGCTTCACCACGAGCTGCGCGCCGCCCGACGTGGCGCCCGAGACCAGCCGCACCGCGTCACCGCCGGACTTGGAGAAGGCGTTGATCGCCGGCCCCGAGCCGATGAAGCCGATGTCGACGGAACCGCCCAGCAGCGCCGAGACCTCGTCCGGGCCCGCGTTGAACTTGGTCGGGGTGAGCTTCGTGCCGCTGCCCAGCTCCTGCGTGAAGTAGCCCTTGTCGAGGCCGATGAGCGCCGACGCGTGCGTGACGTTCGGGAAGTACGCCAGCCGCACCTCGGTGGCGGGGGTGCCACCGGTGCTCGCGGCGGGCGCCGAGCTGTCGCCGCGGTCGGCGCGGGAACACGCCGTGGCGAAAGCCAGCAACGACAGCGTCACAGCCAGGACACGCACAGTCCTTCTCACGGGCAGGGCCTTTCTCAGGTCAGGGGCCGGGGGAAACCACGTCGCGGTCGGACCGGAGCACCGGCAGCGGTGCGCCGACCAGACCGGCCGCCAGCGTGGTGCCGTCGCCCGCGTCGATGACCAGGAAGGACCCGGTGCGGCGGTTGACGGCGTAGTCGTCGACGGGCAGCGGCTCGGCCGTGCGGAGCCGCACCTGGCCGATCTCGTTGAGCTGCAACGCCTCGGGCGAATCCACAGTGGACAGCTTCTGCTCGTCGAAGCGTGTGGACAGCTCCTCGACGAACGCCTGTACGGTCCGGGTGCCGTGCTTCACGAGCACGCGCGCGCCGGGGCGCAGGGGCTTTTCGGACAGCCACGCGAGCGTCGCGCCCAGCTCGTCCGTGGGCACGGGCGCGTCGTCCGCGGCGGCGATGACGTCCCCGCGCGAGATGTCGAGGTCGTCGGCCAGCAGCAGGGTGACGCTCCGGCCCGCCGCGGCCTCTTCGAGCTCGCCGTCTGCGGTGTCGATGCGCTCGACCGTGCTGCGCAGCCCCGCGGGCAGCACGACGACCTGGTCCCCGCGGCGCACGGTGCCCGCCGCGACCTGTCCGGCGTACCCGCGGTAGTCCGGGTGCTCGGGCGTGCGCGGGCGGATCACGTACTGCACGGGGAACCGGAACGCCGCGTCGTGCGGGTCCGGCGCGACGGGCACGGTCTCCAGGTGTTCCAGCAGCGTCGGGCCCTCGTACCACGGGGTCTTGCCGGAGTGCTCCACGACGTTGTCGCCCACCAGCGCGGACACCGGGATCGACAGCACCGAGCCCGCCGGATAGCCCAGCGACGTGGCGTGGTCGGTGAACTCCTTGGCGATGACGGTGAACGTCTCCTCGTCGTAGTCGACGAGGTCGATCTTGTTCACCGCCAGCACCAGGCGCGGCACGCCGAGCAGCGCGAGCACCGCGGCGTGCCGCCGGGTCTGCTCGATCACGCCCTTGCGCGCGTCCACCAGCAGGATCGCCAGCTGCGCGGTGGACGCGCCGGTGACGGTGTTGCGGGTGTACTGCACGTGCCCGGGGGTGTCGGCGAGCACGAACGTGCGCCTGGGCGTGGCGAAGTAGCGGTACGCCACGTCGATCGTGATGCCCTGCTCACGCTCCGAGCGCAGCCCGTCGACGAGCAGCGAAAGGTCCGGAGTGGACAGTCCGCGGTCCACGCTGGCGCGGGTGACCGCGTCGAGCTGGTCGGCCAGCACGGACTTGGTGTCGTAGAGCAGGCGGCCCACGAGCGTGGACTTGCCGTCGTCCACGCTGCCCGCGGTGGCCAGCCTCAGCAAGCTGCTCATCAGAAGTAGCCCTCTCGCTTGCGGTCCTCCATGGCGGCCTCCGAGAGCCGGTCGTCGGCCCTGGTCGCGCCGCGCTCGGTGAGCCTGCTGGCGAGCACCTCGGCGATGACCTCCTCGACCGTGGTGGCGGTGGACTCGACCGCGCCGGTGCACGAGCCGTCACCGACCGTGCGGTAGCGCACGCTCAGCTCCTGGACCTCTTCGCCCTCGCGGGGACCGCCCCACGGGCCTTCGGTGAGCCACATGCCGTCCCGCCGGTAGACCTCGCGCCGGTGCGCGTAGTAGATCGAGGGCAGCTCGACCCGTTCGCGGGCGATGTAGTGCCACACGTCGGCTTCGGTCCAGTTGGACAGCGGGAACACGCGCACATGTTCCCCCGGACGGTGCCTGCCGTTGTACAGGTTCCACAATTCGGGACGCTGGCGGCGCGGGTCCCACTGACCGAACGCGTTGCGCAGGCTGAAAATGCGTTCCTTCGCCCGCGCGCGCTCCTCGTCGCGGCGTCCGCCGCCGAACACGGCGTCGAACCTGTGCTCGGTGATCGTGTCCAGCAGCGGCTGGGTCTGCAGCGGGTTGCGGGTGCCGTCGGGCCGTTCGGTCAGGCGCCCGTCGTCGATCCAGTCCTGTACGTGGGCGACGATCAGCCGCAGGCCGTGCTTCTCGACGACCGCATCACGGAAGGCGATGACCTCGTCGAAGTTGTGCCCGGTGTCGACGTGCAGCAGCGGGAACGGCACGGGCGCGGGCCAGAACGCCTTGATCGCCAGGTGCAGCAGCAGGGTGGAGTCCTTGCCACCGGAGAACAGGATCACCGGCCGGTCGAACTCACCCGCCACCTCGCGGAAGATGTGAATGGCCTCGGATTCCAGAGCCGCGAGGTGATCGGTGGCGGCGTCCGTTGCGGGGATTTCGAGAGTGGTCATCGCTTCCTCTCAGCCGTGCAGGCCGCACTCGGTCTTGGACTTGCCGGCCCAGCGGCCGCTGCGGGGGTCGGCGCCCGGCGCGACCTTCGCGGTGCACGGGGCGCAGCCGATGGACAGGTAGCCCTCCGACACCAGCGGGTTCTCCAGGATTCCGCGGGAGTCGATGTACGCCCGGAACTCCTCGTCGGTCCACGGGGCGATCGGGTTGACCTTCACCAGCCCGTTGCGCTCGTCCCACGTGACGATCGGCGTGTTCGCCCGCGTCGGCGCGTCCACCCGGCGCACCCCGGTGACCCACGCCTTGTAATTCGCCAGCGTGTTCCGCAGCGGCACCACCTTGCGCAGGAAGCAGCACTGGTTCGGGTCGCGCTCGTACAGCTTCGGGCCGTACTCGGCGTCCTGCTCGGCGACCGACTGCGCGGCCTGCGCGTCGACGATCCGCACGTCCGGGTACACCGTCTCGACCGCGTCCCGCGTGCCGATGGTCTCGGCGAAGTGGTACCCGGTCTGCAGGAACAAAACGTCCACATCGGACTTCACCCGGGTGGCCAGGTCGATCAGCACCGCGTCCTGCATGTTCGAGGCAACGATGAAGTCGTTCCCGAAAGTTCCCGCGGTCCATTCGAGCGCTTCGAGCGCGGTGGCGTCCGCCAGTTCCACAGATGCCTTGTCCGCCAGCGCTTTCAGGTCCTCGTCAGCCGTGACCGCGGTCATTTCGCTCCCTCCGGTAGCCGGATTCCCAGGAAATTCACAGTGAAGACGCGACGGCAGGCCCCGCACAGCCAGGCCCGCTCCTCGTCCGCGGGACGCAGGTCCTCGTCGCCGCAAAAGGGGCAGTAGAACGGCGTCGCCCGTTCGCTCATCGCAGGTCCGCTTCGTCGGCGCGCGCGACCCACTGGGCGAACCGCTCGCCCTCGGCGCGCTGGGCGTGGTAGTTGCGCACGACCCGCTCGACGTAATCGATCAGCTCGTCGCCGGTCACCTTGTGCCCGCGCAGCTTCCGGCCGAACCCGGTGTCGAGCCCGAGCCCGCCGCCAAGGTGCACCTGGAAGCCCTCGACCTGGTTGCCGTCGTCGTCGGTGACGATCTGCCCCTTGAGCCCGATGTCGGCGGTCTGGATGCGGGCACAGGAGTTCGGGCAGCCGTTGAGGTGCACGGAGACCGGGGTGTCCACACCGGACTGGATGTCGGCCAGCCGCTCCTCCAGCGCGGTCACCAGCTCCTTGGCGCGCGCCTTGGTCTCGACGATCGCGAGCTTGCAGAACTCGATGCCGGTGCAGGCCATCACGCCCCGCCGCCACGGGCTCGGCTCGGTCGGCAGGCCCAGCTCGGCCAGTTCCGCCTGCAGGCCCTCGACCTCGGCCTCCGGCACGTCCAGCACCACGAGCTTCTGCAGCGGGGTGAGCCGGACCCGGCCGGAGCCCGCGCGCTCGGCGGCCTTCGCGACCGCGATCAGCAGGGAACCGGACACGCGGCCGGCGATGGGCGCGGCGCCGACGTAGTAGTTGCCGTCCTTCTGCCGGTGCACGCCCACGTGGTCGTGCTGCACCCGCGGCACCTCGGGCGCCGGGCCGTCGGCGAGCTTGCGCTTGAGGTACTCGTTTTCGAGGACTTCGCGGAATTTCTCCGCGCCCCAGTCCTTGACCAGGAACTTCAGCCGTGCCCGCGAACGCAGCCGCCGGTAGCCGTAGTCGCGGAACACCGCCACCACGCCCGCCCACACCTCGTGCACCTCGTCGCGCGGCACCCACGCGCCCAGGCGCTGCCCGAACATCGGATTGGTGGACAGGCCGCCGCCGACCCACACGTCGAAACCGGGACCGTGCTCGGGGTGGTGCACGCCGACGAACGCCACGTCGTGGATCTCGTGCGTCACGTCGGGCAGGCCGGACACCGCGGTCTTGAACTTCCGCGGCAGGTTCGAGTACTCGGGCTTGCCGAGGTAGTTGCGCTTGATGTCCTCGATCGCCGGCGTGGCGTCGATCACCTCGTCCTCGGCGATGCCCGCCAGCGGCGAGCCGAGGATGACGCGCGGGCTGTCGCCGCACGCGGTCATCGTGGTGAGCCCGGCGGCCTCCAGCTTCTCCCAGATCGTGGGCACGTCCTCGATCCGGATCCAGTGGTACTGCACGTTCTGCCGGTCGGTGATGTCCGCCGTGTCCCGCGCGTAGGTCTGCGACAGCTCGCCCACCAGCGCGAGCTGCTCGGTGGTCAGCGCCCCGCCGTCGATGCGCACCCGGAGCATGAAGTACTCGTCGTCCAGCTCCTCCGGTTCGAGCGTGGCCGTGCGGCCGCCGTCGATACCGGGCTTGCGCTGCGTGTACAGGCCGTACCAGCGGAAGCGGCCACGCAGGTCACCCGGGTCGATGGAGGAGAACCCGCCCTTGGCGTAGATGTTCTCGACGCGCGGGCGGACGTTGAGCGGGTGGTCGTCCTTCTTCGAGCGTTCGTTCGGGTTGAGCGGCTCGCGGTAGCCGAGCGCCCACTGGCCCTCGCCGCGCCGCTGCCGGGAGCGCGGGGTGCGGCTGGGGGGAGTTTCGCGCGTCGGCGAAGCCATGGGATCCTCCGGGTCCTCGGAGGGCACCGGCGCGCGCGAGGGTCCCCTGGTGCGTCCTGGGGAAGGGAGTCCGCGGCGTCCGGCGCCCGCTGTCCGAAATTCGTGGTGGTGACAGAGAGCGGCGTCAGCAGGACGGGCGGCACAGCGCGCTGGCGACACGCCGGAGGTCGACGTGGCGGCGCGCCACGAGGAGAACACCGGCAGAAGTCACGTTTTCAGCGTGCCACGTGCCCAGAGTGTGGTCCAGCAGTGTCCGGATGCTGGGAGGATCATCACGCGGGTTGACATGGGGGACACTGGAGGGGTGTTCGGCGTCTACATCCATGTCCCCTTCTGCGCGACCCGGTGCGGGTACTGCGACTTCAACACCTACACCGCGGGCGAGCTCGGGTCCGCGGCGTCACCCGCGTCCTGGCTGGAAGGGCTGAAGCGCGAGCTGGAGCTCGGTGTCCGGCAGCTGGGCCCGCGCCCGGCCGAGACCGTTTTCGTGGGCGGTGGCACGCCGTCGCTGCTGGGCGCGGACGGGCTGGCGTCGGTGCTGGACGCGGTCCGCGGCAGCTTCGGGCTCGCGCCCGGCGCGGAGGTGACCACCGAGTCGAACCCCGAGTCCACCTCGCCGGAGTTCTTCGCGGGTCTGCGCGAGGCCGGGTATACGCGCGTGTCGCTGGGCATGCAGTCCGCGGCGCGGCACGTGCTCAAGGTGCTCGACCGCGTGCACACCCCGGGCCGTCCGGTCGCGGCGGCGAAGGAGGCGCGGGCGGCGGGTTTCGAGCACGTGAACCTCGACGTGATCTACGGCACGCCCGGTGAGCGGGTGGAGGACCTGCAGGCGTCGCTCGACGCGGTGCTGTCCGCGGGTGTCGACCACGTGTCGGCGTACTCGCTGATCGTCGAGGACGGCACCGCGATGGCGCGGCGGGTGCGGCGCGGCGAGCTGCCGATGCCGGACGAGGACGTGCTGGCGGAGTACTACGAGCTGATCGACGCGAAGCTGAGCGCCGCGGGCCTGACCTGGTACGAGGTGTCGAACTGGGCGGCGTCGGACGACGCGCGGTGCCGGCACAACCTCGGCTACTGGCAGGGCGGCGACTGGTGGGGCGCCGGGCCGGGCGCGCACAGCCACGTCGGCGGCGTGCGGTGGTGGAACGTGAAACACCCCGCCCGGTACGCGGCGCTGCTGGCGGAGGGCCGTTCGCCGGAGGCCGGGCGCGAGGAGCTGACGGACGAGGACCGGCACCTGGAACGGATCATGCTGGAGCTGCGGCTGGCCGAAGGGCTGCCGCTGGAGGCGCTCGACGCCGACGGGCTCAGCGAGTCCTCGGCCGCCGCCCAGGAGGGGCTGCTCGACGCCGGATGGCTGCGCGAGGGCCGTGCGGTGCTGACCGACCGGGGCCGCCTGCTGGCCGACGCGGTGGTGCGCCGGCTGGCGGCCTGACCTTTTTCCCGCGGACTGCAACCACCGGGTGGGGTAGCGGCATCTGCTTGATGTGCACTTCGAGGAGTTCTCCCGCGAACACCTGCCGGGGCTGGTGCGGTTCGCGGCCGTGCTGACCGGGGACCGCGACCTCGCGCAGGACGTCGTGCAGGACGCGCTCGTGCGGGCCCACCAGCGCTGGCGGCGGGTGTCGGCGACCGACCGGCCCGACCTGTACCTACGCAAGATGGTGGTCAACGGCTACCTGTCGTGGCGGCGGCGCTGGTACCAGCGGTCGGTGCGGCCCGCCGACGACGTCACGCGGCTGCGGGAGGTGGCCACGCCGGACCCGGCGCTGCGCATCGCCGACGCCGACCAGCTCGCCGTCCTGCTGGCCGGGCTGAGCCGGCCGCAGCAGGCCGCGATCGTGCTGCGGTTCTACGAGGACCGGGACGACGGCGAGATCGCCGAAGTACTCGGCTGCGCGGTCGGCACCGTGCGCAGCCACATCTCGCGCGGGCTGGCGATTCTGCGCGGGCGGATGACCATGGAGGTGGCCTGATGTCGGAACCGCAGCTGCGCGCGGCCCTGCGGGCCCGCGAACCGCTGGCCCCCGATCCCGAGGCGGTTCTGGGTGGTGCGCGGCGGAAGATCCGGCGGCGCCGGATGGCGAGCGTGGCGGCGGCCGTCGTGGTGACGGTCGGGGGACTGGGGGTGGCGGCGACGACGTTGCGGCCTCCCGCCGAGGAGCCCCGGTTGCCGGTCGCCGCGCCGTCGTCCGCCGCGGTGTCCGCGCCGGACCTGCCGTTCCGGTTCGACGTGCGGGGCTACACGCTCGTGAGCTGGCGGCTGGACTCCGGCGGCACACAGGCGGACTACGCCGCCACGGGCTCGGTCGTCACGATCACCGCGTCGGACACGGACCCGGACGTGGCGGAGGAGCCGAACGGGAGGACCGTCGTGCACGGTGTCGCGGCGACCACGGGGGAGTCCGGCTCCGGGGTTTCGCGGGTGTCGTGGCAGGTTTCGCCGGGGAAGTGGTTGCAGGTGCGGGGCGAGGGCTCGGCGCCGGAGATGGCGGCGCTGGCGGAGGACGTCGTGGCCGGACCGGTGCCCGCGCCGGCGGAGCTGAAGTCGTTGCAGGCACCGGCCGGGCTGCGGCTGGTGTCGTGGGACCACGCGGCGGAGTACGACGTGGCGCAGCTGTGCCCCGAGGCGGCGGACGACCCGCTCTGCGTGACGGTGACGGTGTCGTTGGTGCAGGTGCCGTCGGTCTCGTCGCGGCCGTCCCTGCGGTCGTCGGCGAAACCGTCGGCGACCACCGCGGCGTCGTCGCCCGAGCTGCCGAAAGCCACGACGCAGGCGCCGGCGCAGACGGAGGCACCCGTGACGCGGCGGATCGGGGCGTACCAGGTGGAGGTCACCTCGGCGGCGACGGACCGGTCGGTGCTGACCGCGATCGCGGCCTCGGTGGTGCTGGGCTGAGGCCGCGGCGCGGCGGCCTCAGGCGTTCGCCAGGGTCTCGTCGAGGGGCTGTATCTCATCGAGGGCCGAACCGAGGTGGTCGTGCTCCCGTTCGAGGTCGTAGCGAGCCTGCAACGCCACCCAGAACTGCGCCGTGGTGCCGAAGAACCGCGCCAGCCGAAGGGCGGTATCGGCGGTGATCGCCCGCTTGCCGTGCACGATCTCGTTGATCCGCCGCGGCGGTACGTGGAGCCGGGTGGCCAGTTTGTGCTGGGTCAGCCCGAGCGGGGCCAGGAACTCCTCGGCAAGGATCTCGCCGGGGTGAATGGGTGGCAGCTTGTCGCTCATGTCTCGCGCCCTCCAGTGCGGGCTAGTGGTAGTCGCAGATCTCCACGTCCTCCGGACCTGCGTCCGTCCATCGGAAGCAAACTCGGTACTGGTCGTTGATCCGGATGCTGTGCTGTCCGGCACGGTCCCCGCGAAGGGCTTCCAAGCGGTTGCCGGGAGGCGCGGCCAGGTCGGTCAGGATGGCGGCGGCGTTGACCATTTCGAGTTTGCGCTGAGCCGCTCGTTCGAAGGACTCGAAGCGTTTGACTCGCTGTCGTTGCCACAGCTTGTCGGTGTCCTTGTCTGCGAACGACCTGATCATGACCAAGTGTAACGCGATGCGTTAATAACGGCAAACGTTATGCTCCCCGAACCCGCTCAGCTCCAGATCGTCACGTAGACCGGCGGCCGGAAGCGGGACGGTGGGACGCCCGCGCCGGGGGAGCGCATCACCTGCATCGCCGCCGGGGTGGTCAGGAAGTGGCGCAGTGCGGCCGCCGCCGTGGAGAGGCGGTCCGGCGGCAGCGTGCTCAGGTGCCAGCACTGCGTCGCGGGGGTGGCGGGGGTCGGGACCACCGCGAGCTCACCCCGGCGCACCTGCGGCGCCACGAGGTGCTCGATCGCGACCGACACCCCCTTACCACTCGCCGCCGCGGACCAGGCCGCCGTCTGGTTCGGGAACACGCTGATCTCGCTGTCCGGCACGCCCAGCCGCTGCAGCAGCTGCGCCGTGTCGCTGTCCGGGTCCGCGCCCGACGGGCCCACGAGCCACGGCCACTTCGCCGGGCTGCCCCGGTAGCGCGCCCGCGGCGCGGCCACCGCGACGAGCGCGCAGCGGAAGACCGGCACGCTGGCCAGGCCGCCGTCGAGGCGAGGACCCAGCGCGGCGTCCGCGAGCCTGCTGCCCACCAGCACCGGCATCTCCGCCGTCCGCGCGAGCCCCGCCGACGCGTCGACCGGCAACCCGGACCGCGCGCCGAACGCCTCCAGCAACGGGTTCGCCACGAACTCCGCCAGCGTGCTCGTCACCGCCACCTGCAACCGTTCCGCGCGGCCGTTCGCCTCCCGCACCGCGGCGTCGGCGTCCGCGCCCAGCGCGACCATCTGCGAGGCGATCGGCAGCAGGCGGCTGCCACCCGGCGTGAGCGTCATCCCGCCGCCGGTGCGCACGATGAGCTTGTCGCCGTGGTGGTTGCGCAGCGCGGCGAGCGCCTGCGACACCGCCGGTTCGCTCACCCCCATCGCCCTCGCGGCGTCGGTCACCGAACCGAGCCTGGCGACCAGGACGAAAGCACTCAGCTGTCCGAGCGTCACGCCGGCCGATTCTAGGGGCGGACACTGGCGGTGATCAGCGTTCATAATGGAACCCTTATCGGGCCGTTGCCGGATCACTCGTCCGGCGCAACGCTGCTACGCATGCAGGTACCCGCGCAGTTCCAGTACGAGAGGGCGACCAGCGTCGAGCACGCGCTGAGCCTGCTGGGCAAATACGGGCCGGAATCGCGGATCGTGGCCGGTGGCCACAGCCTGATCCCGATGATGAAACTCCGGCTCGCACAACCCCAGGCCCTGGTCGACATCAACGAGATCGCCGAGCTGGCGCGCATCAGCGTCGACGGGCAGCTGCTGTGCATCGGCGCCATGGCGCGGCACGCGGACCTGCTCGCCTCCGCACTCGCCGGTGAGCATTTCCCGATCTTCCACGACGCCGAGAAACTGATTGCCGACCCGGTGGTGCGAAATCGCGGCACGGTCGGCGGATCGCTGTGCCAGGCCGACCCTTCCGAAGATCTTTCCGCGGCCTTCGCGGCGGTGCGCGCGGAGGCGGTGATCCAGGGCGAGAACGGACAACGTGTCGTGCCGATCCGGGAATTCTTCACCGGCCCTTACGAAACCGCGGTCGGCGACGGGGAACTGCTCGTGCAGGTCCGCGTGCCGATCCGGTCGTCGGCGTCGGCGTACCGGAAGGTCGAACGCCGCGCGGGTGATTGGGCGGTCGCCGCGGCGGGCGCGGAACTGCGGCTGGAGGACGGGGTGATCGCCGAGGCGGGCATCGGGCTCACCGCGGTCGGCGCGGCGAACTTCCACGCGCCGGAGGCCGAGGAGTTCCTCGTCGGCGGGCCCGCGACGGCCGAACGCTTCGAGCGGGCCGGTGCGATCGCGGCCGAGCACTGCGCGCCGGTCGCCGACCAGCGTGGCCCGGTGGACTACAAACGCCACCTCGCCGCCACCCTCACCGCCCGCGCGCTGGCGGCCGCCGCCGCGCGCTGGCACGGCAGGCAGGAGGCATGATGGAGATCAACGTGACCGTCAACGGCACCGAGTACCAGCGGGACGTGGAGCCGCGCCTGCTGCTCGTGCATTTCCTGCGTGACGAGCTGCGCCTGACCGGGACGCATTGGGGCTGCGACACGTCGAACTGCGGCACGTGCGTGGTGTGGCTGGACGAGGTGCCGGTCAAGTCCTGCACCGTCCTCGCGGTGATGGCCGACGGGCACCGCGTGCGCACGGTCGAGGGGCTCGCGAACGGCAGTGAGCTCGACCCGGTCCAGCAGGGCTTCCGCGAGTGTCACGGCCTGCAGTGCGGTTTCTGCACGCCGGGCATGATGCTGACCGCCCGCTGGCTGCTCGACCGCGATCCCGATCCGTCCGAAGAGGACATTCGCGAGGCGATCTCCGGGCAGCTGTGCCGTTGCACGGGATACGAGAACATCGTGCGGTCGGTCCGCTGGGCCGCCGAGCACGAGGCGGCCCAGGAGGAGGTGCAGGCATGACCGCCACCGAAGAGGTGCCGATGGGGTTCGGGCGGATGCACCGCAAGGAGGACGCGCGGTTCCTGCGCGGGCGCGGCAACTACGTCGACGACGTGGTGCTGCCCGGCATGTTGCACGGTGCGGTTCTCCGCAGTCCCTACGCGCACGCGAAGATCCTGTCGGTCGACACGAGCGCGGCCGAGGCGCATCCAAAGGTGCGGGCGGTGATCACGGGCGAGACGCTCGCGGGGCTGGACCTGGCGTGGATGCCGACGCTGTCCGGTGACGTGCAGGCGGTGCTGGCCACCGACAAGGTGCGGTTCCAGGGCCAGGAGGTGGCGTTCGTCGTCGCCGAGGACCGGTACTCCGCGCGGGACGCGCTGGAGCTGATCGACGTCGAGTACGAGCCGCTCGCCCCGGTGGTGGACGCGCGCAAGGCCCTCGACGCCGGCGCCCCGGTGATCCGGGACGACCTGGAAGGCCGTGCGGACAACCACATCTTCGACTGGGAGACCGGCGACAAGGCACGCACGGACGAGGTGTTCGCGAACGCCGAAGTCGTCGCGGTGCAGGACATGCTGTACCCCCGGGTGCACCCGGCGCCGATGGAGACCTGCGGTTCAGTCGCGGACATGGACCCCGTCACGGGCAAGCTCACGATCTGGACCACCACGCAGGCCCCGCACGCGCACCGCACGGTGTACGCGCTGGTCGCGGGGTTGCCCGAGCACAAGATCCGCGTGATCTCGCCGGACATCGGCGGCGGCTTCGGCAACAAGGTCGGCATCTACCCCGGTTATGTGTGCTCCATCGTCGGTTCCATCCTCACCGGCAAACCCGTGAAGTGGATGGAGGACCGCTCGGAGAACCTGATGAGCACCTCCTTCGCCCGCGACTACCACATGCACGGCGAGATCGCGTCCACAAAGGACGGGAAGATCCTCGGTGTCCGGGTCAAGGTGCTCGCCGACCACGGCGCGTTCAACGGCACCGCGCAGCCGACGAAGTACCCCGCCGGGTTCTTCGGCGTCTTCACCGGCTCGTACGACATCGAGGCCGCGCACGCGGAGGTCACCGGCGTCTACACGAACAAGGCGCCCGGAGGCGTCGCGTACGCGTGCTCGTTCCGCATCACCGAGGCGGTGTACCTCGTCGAGCGGCTGGTCGACGTGCTCGCCCACGACCTCGGCCTGGACCCGGCCGAGCTGCGCCTGCGGAACCTGCTGCGGCCCGAGCAGTTCCCGTACCAGAGCAAGACGGGCTGGGAGTACGACTCCGGCGACTACCCGCGCGCACTGCGGCTGGCGCTGGACATGGTCGGCTACGAGAAGCTGCGCGAGGAGCAGGCGAAGCGGCGCGAGGCGGGTGGCGAGCAGCTGATGGGCATCGGCATGGCGTTCTTCACCGAGGCCGTCGGCGCCGGGCCCCGCAAGCACATGGACATCCTCGGGCTGGGCATGGCCGACGGCGCCGAGCTGCGCGTGCACCCGACGGGCAAGGCAGTGCTGCGGCTGTCCGTGCAGAGCCAGGGGCAGGGGCACGAGACGACGTTCGCGCAGATCGTCGCCGAGGAGCTGGGCATTTCGCCCGAGGACATCGACGTCGTGCACGGCGACACCGACCAGACGCCGTTCGGGCTCGGCACTTACGGCTCCCGCTCGACGCCGGTGTCCGGGGCGGCGACGGCCGTGGTCGCGCGGAAGGTCCGCGAGCGCGCGAAGATCGTCGCGGCCGCGATGCTCGAAGTGAGCGCGGACGACCTGGAGTGGGAGAAGGGCCGCTGGTTCGTCAAGGGCGATCGGGCGGCCGGGAAGTCCATTCAGGACATCGCGATGGCCGCGCACTCGAACCTCGAACTGCCCGAAGGTGTCGAAGGGCATCTGGACGCCACCTGCGTCTACAACCCGCCGAACCTCACCTATCCTTTCGGCGCCTACGTGTGCGTGGTCGACGTGGACGCGGGAACGGGACAGGTGAAGGTGCGGCGGTTCGTCGCCGTCGACGACTGCGGCGTGCGCATCAACCCGATGATCGTCGAGGGCCAGGTGCATGGCGGGCTGGCCGACGGCGTGGGCATGGCGCTGATGCAGGGCATGGCGTTCGACGAGGACGGCAACCATCTCGGCGGGTCCTTTATGGACTATCTACTCCCGACGTCGATGGAGTGCCCGTCGTGGGAGCTGGGCGAGACGGTCACGCCGTCGCCGCACCACCCGATCGGCGCGAAGGGCGTCGGCGAGTCCGCGACCGTCGGATCTCCGGCCGCGGTGGTCAACGCCGTGCTCGACGCCCTGAAACCACACGGCGTGCGCCACGCCGACATGCCGCTCACGCCCGCCGCGGTGTGGTGCGCGCTGCAGGGCAGGCCGATCCGCACCGACCTGGCGATTCCGTGACGTCCAGGCTGGCGCTGCTCGCGCAGGCCGACTCGCTGCGGGCGAGCCGGCGGCCCTTCGTGCTGGCCACGGTCGTCCGCGCGCAGCGGCCGACCAGCGCCAAACCGGGCGACTGCGCGCTGGTCCTGCCCGACGGCACGATCGAGGGGTTCGTCGGCGGTGACTGTGCCGAGTCCACGGTGCGGCTGCAGGGGATCCGGCTGCTCGGCACCGGGGAGTCGACCCTGCTGCGCATCACGCCGGAGGCCGGGCCGGGCGAACGAGTCGAAGAAGGTGTCGTGACGGTGGGAAACCCGTGCCTGTCCGGCGGTGCGCTGGAGATCTTCCTGGAGGCGCAGCTGCCCCCGGTGCTCGTCGTGGTGCACGGTGACGCGCCGGTGGCACGCGCGCTCGTTTCGGTGGGCCGGGCACTCGGGTACGACGTGCGGACGGAGGCCGACCCGTTGCCGGAGGACGCGAACGCGGTCCTCGTCGCGTCCCACGGCCGCGGCGAGGACACGGTGCTGAAGGCGGCCGCCGCGGCGGGGATCGACTACATCGGCCTCATCGCGAGCCATCGCCGCGGCACCGCCGTGCTCGACGGCCTGCAGCTCGACGCGGACGTGGTGCACACCCCGGCCGGGTTCGATATCGGGGCGCGGACCCCGGAGGAGATCGCGGTCTCGGTGTACGCCGAGATGATCGCCGCGCGGCCGCGGGAACCGGGGCACGCCTTCGACGTCGAGCCCGCCGAGGCGGTGGATCCGGTGTGCGGCATGAACGTGGCGCTGACCGCCGACGCGCTGCGGCTCACGCACGACGGGCGGCCGTACCACTTCTGCGGCCCCGGCTGCCATCAGGCGTTCGCGGACGACCCCGGCAGGTACGTGCATGCGTGACGCCGTGGCGCGGCTCGCCGCCGAGCTGGAGGACGCGGGTTACCTCACCGACGAGGCTCTGGCGACCGCGTTGTTCCTGGCAGTCGAGCTGCGGCAGCCGATCCTGCTCGAAGGCGAACCCGGAGTCGGCAAGACCGAGGCCGCGAAAGCGCTTTCCCGGGCGCTGGACACGAAGCTGATCCGGTTGCAGTGCTACGAAGGGCTCTCGTCCGCGGATGCGCTGTACGAGTGGAACTATCCACGGCAGTTGTTGGGCATCCGGCTCGCCGAAGTACGTGGGGAAGCACTGTCCGAAGCGGACTTGTTCTCCGACGATTATCTTCTGGCCCGGCCGTTGCTGGCGGCGATCGAGCACCCGGGCCCGCGTCCGGCCGTGCTGTTGATCGACGAGGTCGACCGCGCGGACGACGAGTTCGAGGCGTTCCTGCTCGAACTGCTCGCGGAGGCCACCGTCAGCATTCCCGAGCTGGGTACGCGGCGGGCCGTGGTGCCGCCGATCGCCGTACTGACGTCGAACCGCACCCGTGAGCTGCACGACGCGCTCAAGCGGCGTTGTCTGTACCAGTGGATAGCGCATCCGGATGCCGGCCGGGTGGCGGCGATCATCCGCCTGCGGGTGCCCGCCGCGGAGGACTGGCTGGCCGAGCGCGTGGCGCGGTCGGTGCAGCGGTTGCGCGGGCTCGACCTGGCCAAGCCACCGGGCGTGGCGGAGGCGATCGACTGGGCCGCGGCGCTGCACGCGCTCGGTGTGCGGGAGCTCGACGGAACCGCGGCCCGGCACACCGTCAGCGCGGTGCTCAAGTACGAGGAGGACCGGGCGGTCGCCGAGGCGGCCGGAGGCTGGTGGTGAGCGACCTCGCGGTGCTCGCCGCCCGGTTCGGCGAGGCGTTGCGGCGCGAGGGAGTGGCGGTCGGGGCCGACCGGTCGGCCCGCTTCGCGCAGGCCCTCGTCGCGGTCGACGCCCAGCGGATCCGGGAGGTCTACTGGTGCGCGCTGGCCACGCTGGTGTCCACTTCGGACGAAGTTGCCGTGCTGGACCGCGTGTTCGAGGCCGTGTTCGGTGACGGCTTCGACCCGGCGGACTTCCGTGGCGACCGTCCTGATGAGACACTGACCGCCGGTCAGTTCACCGCTGGTGGTACGACGGCGGGAAAGGAACGCGAGGTTCCGCTGGCGACTCTCGGCAGCGCTGCGGAACGCTTGGCGTCACGCGATTTCACGGATCTCGAACCCGGCGAGCTGGAGCAGCTTCGTGAGCTGATGCGACGGTTCCGGCTGGCGACGCCTACGCGGCGATCCCGGCGGAAGCGGGCCGCGGCAGGCGGTCGACGTGTCGACATGCGGGAGACGCTACGCCGGGCACGGCGCAGCGGCGGGGAACCGGCGGTGTTGCGGCGCTGGGTTCCGCGGGAGAAACCGCGACGGCTCGTGGTGCTGTGCGACATCTCCGGCTCGATGGAGGCGCACGCCCGCGCGATGCTCCAGCTGCTGGTGTCCGCGAACCTCGGCGCGAAGGCGGAGGTGTTCACGTTCGCGACCCGGCTGACGCGCCTGACGCGGGTGCTCGCCCACGACCCCGCTGCGGCGATGCGCCGGGCCGGGACGGAGGCGCCCGACTGGTCCGGTGGCACGAGGATCGGCGCGGCGCTGCGCGAGTTCCTCGACACCTTCGGCGCGCGGGGCATGGCGCGCGGCGCGGTGGTGGTGATCATTTCCGACGGCTGGGAGACCGGCGATCCCGCCCCACTGGCGGCACAGATGGCGAGGTTGTCGCGGCTGGCGTTCCGCGTGGTGTGGGTGAACCCGCGCACCGCGCAACCCGGCTACCGCCCGCTCGTCGGCGGCATGGCCGCGGTGTGGCCGTACTGCGACGCGGTGGTGAGCGCACACCGCCTCGACGCGCTGGACGCACTGCTCGACGCCGTCGGGTAGGGGAGGCCCTACCGTCGACCGGGGTGTGCGCGGTCGTGTTCCCGGCGGCCGCCGCTGGTTGTGTGGTCGGCATGACGATCCAGCTGCAGCGGGCCACGGCCGCGGAGCTCCGCGACGTGACGCGGGAGTACGGCGGCAAGCACGCCCGGGTACGGGCGCTCGACGGGGTGAGTGTGGCCTTTCCGAGGGGGTCCTGGACGGCGGTGATGGGACCGTCCGGCTCCGGCAAGTCCACGCTGTTGCAGTGCGCGGCGGGGCTGGAGCAGGTGAGCGGCGGGCAGGTGCTCCTCGGCGGGCGGGACATCACGAACGCGGCGGACCGGGAGCTGACCGCGCTGCGGCGCGAGCAGGTCGGGTTCGTGTTCCAGAGCTTCAACCTCATCGGTTCGCTGACGGCGGAGCAGAACGTGGCGCTGCCGCTGAAGCTCGCCGGGCGCCGGGTGTCCACAAGGGACGTTCGCGCGGTGCTGGGGAGCGTGGGGCTGGCGGACCGGTTGCGGCACCGTCCGCGTGAGCTGTCCGGCGGGCAGCAGCAGCGGGTCGCGATCGCGCGGGCGATGGTGACACGGCCGGAGGTGCTGTTCGCGGACGAGCCGACCGGGGCGCTGGACTCGAAGTCGGCCCGCACGGTACTGGACCTGCTGCGGCGGCTGGTCGACGCGGCGGGCCAGACGATCGTGATGGTCACCCACGACCCGGCGGCCGCGGCCCGCGCGGACGCGGTGGTGTTCCTGTCGGACGGCCGGGTGGTGGACCGCGCGGTCTCCCCGTCCGCGCGCGAGGTAGCGGACCGGCTCGCGGCTCTGGAGTCGTGATGGTGGCGTGGTTTTCCCGGCGGCGCGGTCCGGCACGCGTGTTCGCGGCAGCGGCTTGTGCCGGTGCGGCGGCGGATGGGCTTGCGGGCGCGGGGGTGCGATGGCAGCGAGGCTGGCCGGGGGTCGCTTCGCCGCATGATCCGATGCCCGCGGCCCGCGCGGCCGCGGTGGTTTCGCCGTCCGCACCGGACCGGCTCGCGGCTTTGGAGGCGTGATGTTCACCTTGTCCTTGTCCACCTTCCGGGAGCGCTGGCCGTTGTTCGTCGGCGCGATCGTCACCGTCGTGCTGGGCGTGGCGCTGGTGCAGTCGTCCCTGCTGGTGCTGCTGTCCGCGACGGCCCACGTCGAGGCGATCACGCTGGTGAGCATGACGCTGGGCATCGCCGCGTTCCTGGCCGTGTTCATCGTGTCCTCGACGTTCGCTTTCACCATCGCGCAACGACGGCGCGACCTCGCTCTGCTGCGGTTGGTCGGCGGCAGCAGACGCCAGCTACGACGGCTGCTGCTGTCGGAAGCGTTCCTGCTGGGCCTGGTCGGGACCGCGCTCGGCGCACCGCTGGGACTGGTCACGATGCGCGTGCAGGCGTGGCTGCTGACCGACCTCGGGTTCGTGCCCGCCCCGTTCCCCGTGCGCTGGCACGACTGGATCCTCGCGGTCTCGGCGGGCATCGGGCTCGGGGTCTCCCAACTGGGCGTGCTGGCCGCGTCCCGGCGCGCCTCGCGGGTGCGGCCACTGGAGGCGTTGCGCGACAACGGTGACGCGGCACGCGTGATGACCCCGGCGCGGTGGTTCTTCGGGCTGCTGTTCCTCGCCGGCTCCATCGCGCTCGCGATCGTCTCGCGGTTCGCCGGTCCGGACGGCGCGATCGCGCTGTCGGTGAACGTCGCGTTGACCGGCGCGGTCGCCCTCAGCGCGCTCAGCCCGCTGGTCGTGCCGCCCGCGGCCCGGCTGTTCGGGCTGGTGCTGGGCCGCACTCCGCTCGGCGGACTGGCCCGCGCGAACCTGCGCGACGGCGTCCGCCGCAGCGCGTCGACCGCGGCGCCGTTGCTCGTGCTGGTCGCGCTCGTGGTCGGCATGTCGGGCACGCTGACGACACTGTCCGAAGCGGGACACCGCCGGCTGGCCGACGACCTCCGCGGCGACTTCGTGGTGCCCTCGGCGGTCAGCCCACCGCTCGGGGCCACGGCGTCCACCGAATACACCGTCCCGGTCACCATCCAGAGCGACGACGACTCCGACGAAGACGAGGCCCTCGTCGTGGATGAAAGCGCTTACCGACAGGCACACCGCCTGGCGCCGTTGAGCGGCTCACTGACGGACCTGCACGGCCTCACCGTCGCCGGACCGGGGCTGACGATGGGGGAGACGCTGCGGATGAGCGTCGGAGGAAAGGACATCCGGCCACGCGTGGTCGCGGTGCTGCCGGACGACTTCAGCGGCGGCCCGGCCTACCTGCTGCCACGCGAACTGGTGCCGCCCGAGGTGCTCGCGCAGTCACCCGCGCGCACCATCATCGACGTGGCGCCCGGCACGGATCCCGCCGCGCTGCCTCAACCGGCGTCCACTGTGGACGAATGGATCACGAACACCGCCACGAAGCAGGACACCGTGAACACCGGCATCATGACCGTCCTCATGGGACTTGCCGGGCTGTACGCGCTGGTGGCCGTGATCAACGCGGTGGTCATCGCGGCGGCCGAACGGAAGTCCGAGTTCGCGGCGGCCCGCGTGACCGGACTGGACCGCGCGCAGGTGGTGCGGATGGCGTTGCTGGAGGCCGAGGTGGTCGCGGGCACCGGTGTGCTGCTGGGGCTGCTCGCCGCCGCGGGGAGCGTCGCGGGCCTCGGCTCCGCGGTGGGGCTGGTGGTGGTGCCGTGGACCGTGGCGGTACTCGTCGCGGCCGGGGCGTTCCTGGTGGTCGGGGTGACGAGCGTGTGGACGAGCCTGTCCGCGACCCGCCCGGCCCCGGTCAGCCTGGTGGGGGCGCGGGAGTAGCCGCCCCCACCAGGGCGCCGGACGTCAGCGGCCGCCTTGTTCCGCCGCTCGTTCCGCGGCCTTCTCCGCGCGCCACTGCTCGTCCGTCGCTCCGCGGCGCCAGTAGCCGGAGATCGACAGGAGGTCCTTGCGCACCCCGCGTTCGTCGAGCAGGTACCGGCGCAGCTCCCGCACGAACCCGGCCTCCCCGTGCACGAACGCCTGCACCGTGCCCTCCGGGAAGTCCAGCTCCCGCACCGCCGTCACGAGGTCCTCGCCCGCCGACCGGTGGACCCAGCGCACCTGTGCGTCGCCCTTGGTGGCCAGCGGCTGCTCCTCGCTCGCGTCCTCGATCTCGACGAACACGCGCACCGGCACCCCGGCGGGCATGGCTTCGAGCGTCAGCGCGATCGCGGGCAGCGCGCTCTCGTCGCCGGCCAGCAGGTGCCAGTCGGCCTCGTCGCCCGGCGCGTACGCCCCGCCGGGCCCGTTCAGCAGCAGGTCGTCGCCCGGCTGCACGCGCCGCGCCCACGGTCCGGCGATCCCCTCGTCGCCGTGGTGCACGAAGTCGATCGCCAGCTCCCGTGCGTCCGCGTCGTAGTGGCGCACCGTGTAGCTGCGCATCACCGGCCACTGCTCCCGCGGGTACTCCGCCCGGATGACGCCCATGTCGAACGGCTCCGGATACGTGACACCCGGCTGCGGGAACAGCACCTTGACGTACGCGTCGGTGAACTCGTTGGGCCGGAACGCGGCGAACCCGTCGCCGCCGGCCACGATCCGGATCATGTGCGGGGTGAGCTGCTGCTTCCGCAGCACCCGCAGCTTGACCGCCGGGCCTCCTCTGCGCCTGTCCGCCATGTGTGAACTCCTCAATCTCGTCCCAGTGCTGTTAGGCTACCCTAAGAATGCGGTTCCACGCCTTGACGGAACCGGGTCCCGCGGAAAAGATCGGCGGATGGTTCTGGAACCGACCGCCGGCGCGGGCTTCGACGCGGACCGCCTCCAGCGCATCGACAGGCACTTCGCCCGTTACGTCGACGAAGGCCTGTTGCCGGGCTGGCAGATCGTGCTCACCCGGCGCGGCGAGGTGGTGCACCATTCGCGGTACGGACACCGGGACGTCGAAGCCGGGAAACCGGTCGAACCCGACACGTTGTGGCGCATCTTCTCGATGACGAAACCGGTCACGTCGGTCGCCGCGATGATCCTCTTCGAGGAGGGCGCCTTCGACCTCACGGACCCGATTTCCCGCTGGCTGCCCGAGTTCGCCGAGCCACGCGTGTACGTGAAGGGCTCCGCGGTCAACCCGGTCACCGAACCCGCCACCGAACCCATCCGCGTCTGGCACCTGCTCACGCACACCTCCGGCCTGACCTACGGTTTCCACCACGCCCACCCGGTCGACGCCATCTACCGGCAGGCCGGCTTCGAATGGGGCACGCCGCCGGGCATGGACCTGGCCGCCGTGTCGGAGGCGTGGGCGCGGCTGCCACTGGTGTTCCAGCCCGGCAGCGAGTGGAACTACTCCGTCTCCACCGACGTCCTCGGCAGGCTCGTCGAGGCCGTGTCGGGCAAGCCGCTCGACGAGTTCTTCGCCGAGCGCATCTTCACCCCGCTGGGCATGACCGACACGTCCTTCGGCACCGACGACACCGACCGCCTCGCCGCGCTGTACGTGCCGGAACCGGGCTCCCGCAAGGCAATCCGCAACGAAGCCTTCGGCCGGACCGGCGTCGGCAGGCCCGACTGCTTCTCCGGAGGCGGCGGCCTGGTGTCGACGGCCGCGGACTACCACCGGTTCACCCAGTTCCTGTTGCGTGGCGGCGAGCTCGACGGCGTGCGCCTGCTCAGCCCGCGCACCGTGGCACACATGGCGAGCAACCACCTGCCCGGCGACGTGGACCTGGAAGCCTACGGGCGTCCGCTGTTCGCCGAGATGCCGTTCGACGGCTTCGGTTTCGGGCTCGGCTTCTCCGTGCTCAAGGACCCGGTGAAGGCGAAAACCCTGTCCAGTCCCGGTGAATACGCGTGGGGTGGCGCGGCGAGCACGGCGTTCTGGGTCGACCCGGCGGAGGAGCTCACCGCGTTGTTCTTCACCCAGCTCCTGCCGTCGAGCACGCACCCGATCCGCCAGCGCCTGCGGCAGCTCGTCTACCAGGCACTCGTGGAGTAGTCACCACGGTACGGTTTCGCCGAAGCGGTCGAGGAACTCCAGGCCGGGTTTGCCCAGCCGCGACAGCAGGACGTCCACCACCCGCGGCACGGTCTCCTCGATGGTGAACGGCGCGTCCGGCCCGCCCAGTGCCGTGCGGATCCAGCCGGGCGCCATGAGGACGAACGCGCGCCCGGTCTCGGACGGCCGGGCCGCGTAGCTGCGCATGAACATGTTCAGCGCCGCCTTGCTGCCGCGGTAGAGCTCGCGCGAGCCGGTGGTGTTGTTGGTGATGCTGCCCTGCCCGGAGGACATCACCCCGATGAGCCCGGCCGGCGCCACGAGGTCTTCGAGCGCCTCGATGACGCGCAGGGGGCTCAGCGCGTTGGTGACCATCACGTCGACGAAGTCAGCCGTCGACACGGCGCCGATCGGGGTGTCCACCGCGTTGTTCGTGGTGCCCGCGTTGACGAAGAGCACGTCGAGTTCCCGGTGCGCGAGGCGCTCGTGCAGGGCTGCCAGCTGGGTCGGTTCGTTGATGTCGAGGTGCTCGACCTGGACGCGGCCGCCGGAGCGGTCGGCCAGGTCGTGCAGGGGCGTGCGAGCCGTGGTGTCGCGGACGGTGCCGATGACGTGCCATCCCCGGTCGTGGAGTTCGGTCGCGATCGCGTGCCCGAGGCCGCGGGACGCGCCGACGATGAGAGCGGTTGAAGTCATGCTCCGAGTCTTTCCGCTGTTCGATCTTCGGAGCACGCCCGGAGCCCCGTTTTGTAGGATTGCCTCTGTGGGAGACCCGTTCATGGTTGAATCCGTCACTGCGCAGCCCGAGGACGTGCGTCTCATTCGCGCGCTCCAGATCGCGCCACGGGCCTCGTTCGCCTCGATCGCGGCCGCGCTCGGCGTGACTGAGAGCGCTCTCGGTCGCCGGTACCGCCGGTTGCGGGCGGCCGGCGTCATCCGGGTCGCCGGGGTCGTCAACCCGGGGGCGTTGGGGCAGAGCAGGTGGCTGGTGCGGCTGCGCTGCCGTCCCGGAAGCGTCGCGGCGATCGCCGACGCGCTCGCGAAGCGCCCGGACGTCAGCTGGGTGGCCCTGTGCGCGGCGGGTTCCGAGATCACCTGCGCGGTGCGGTCGCGGACCCAGGAACAACGCGATGACCTGCTCGGTCACCGGCTTCCGCGCACTGCTGCCGTCCTCGACCTCAACGCGTTCGCGATGCTCCGCCAGTTCGTCGGCGGTCGCGGCCACTACTGGGTCGCGCTGCGTGGCACGCTGACGCCGGAGGAGGAAGCGGCCCTCGGCAGCGACGGCACCCCGTTCAAGGAAGCGCCGGTCGTCGCTGCGGATCCCGTGCAGTTGACGCCCGAGGACGAGAAGATGCTGGACGTGCTCGCCGCGGACGGCCGCGCCGGTCTCGTGGACCTCGCCGCCGCGGCGGACCTCACGCCCGGGCGCGCCGCCCGCCGCCTCGAACTCCTGCTCGCGCGTGGTGTCGTGCACATCGACGTCGAGCTCTCCGCGGTGGCGCTGGGGCTGCACGCCCGGGCGAACCTCTGGCTGCGCGTGCACCCGTCCGCGGTCAAGAGCGTCGGCCGCGCGCTCGCGCAGGAGCCCGAAATCGGTTTCGCCGCAGCGGTTTCCGGCCCGTACAACCTGCACGCCGTCGCGGTCTGCCGGAATCTCGACGAGCTGTTCGAGTTCACCTCGGACCGCATCGGTTCCCTGCCCGGACTGCAGAGCATGGAGGTCAGCCCGCTGCTCAGGCACGTCAAGCAGTCCGGCACGCTCGTGTCGGGTGACCGGTTAGTGGGTGTCTGAGCCACCGACGTCACCCGGTCTGCTGGTGCCTACGGCAGGGCAGCGACGCTTCGCATGAGCGACTCCAGATCGCGCTCGCCCGCCGGGGTCTGCGCACCGTGCTCCAGAGCCTTCCCCATGAGTCGTGCCGGAAGGTCTCCGCTCACCAGCTCGGCGCAGGCGTCGTTTTCCGCTCGCAGGCCGTCGGTCAGGTCCTTCGGAGGGACCAACTGCTTGACAGCTGCGATGAGCTCAGGTGCGGTTCGCGGTCTCCCGCAGCGCCCGAGGGCGTCGTGCAGCTCGCGGATCAGGGTTCCGCTCAGCGCGTTGACAGGGGGACGTCCAAGGCGATCGCGCGACTCCGGCGTCGGTGGTGACTCCGAGCGTCGTGTACTGATCCAGGTTCATGAGTGTCCCTCGCGCGGCACTCCGCGGTTCGCCGCCGATTGCCCGAGCCGGCCGATCCTCGATCAGATCGCCGACAAGTGGTCGATGATGGTCATGGCGGTCCTGGAGCGACCGACCCGGTTCAACGAGATCAAGCGGCAACTGGAGGGCGTCACGCAGCGAGTACTGACCCAGACGCTGCGCAAACTCGAACGCAACGGCATGATCCGGCGCCGGGTGCTGGAGACCTCTCCGCTCGGCGTGGAGTACTCCATCACGCCCCTCGGTGAGTCGTTCCGGGATCCCTTCACGCGCCTGTACGAGTGGACGGTCGAGCACAGCGATGACGTCCTGTCGGCGCAACACGAATACGACGCGCGCCGGGCGACCGGCTAGTCGCGGGCCAGCACCCCGGCGAGGGTGGTCGTCACCATGCGGTGCACGGCTTCCGGCTCGGGCGGGGTGCCTTTCCGGTCGGCGAACAGCAGGTGCGCGGCGCCGATGAGCGTGGGCGCGAGCGTGTGCACGTCGGCGTTCTCCTTGAGGCGGCCTCGGTCGCGTTCGGCGGTCAGGTAGTCGGCGACCATCGCCGTCGCCTCGGTGAGCAGTGGAACTCCCGTCGGGTGGGTCCGGCGCAGGCGCGCCCGCAGCTCGTCGCGGAAGGTGATGAGGCTGACCATCGCGACGGCGACCGAGGTGAACAGCGAGGTCAGCGCCTCGGTGAGGTTGTCCGCGACCGTGCCGGTGCCCGCGGACTCGCGCAGCGCGGTGTGCCCGAGCCGCGCGATCCGGTCCTCGACCAGTTCGGCGAGGAAGCCGTCGAAGTCGGGAAAGTGCCGGTGCAGCACGCCTTTCGCGCAGCCCGCCTCCGTGGTGACCGCGCGGCTGGTCAGCTCGCTCGGCCCGTCGCGGAGCAGGACGCGTTCGGCCGCGTCGAACAGCTGCTCGCGCACGTCACGCAGGTGGACCCCGGTCGGCATCGTGCTCCTTGCTCTAGTGGGCGCTTGCCCACTACGGTGGGCACATGCCCACTTTACCTTCCGAACCCCACCAGCAGCGCCAGGTGGCGGAGTCCTTCGGGGCCGACGCCGAGCGCTACGACCGTTCCCGGCCCCGGTATCCGGACGCGATGGTGGAGCGGATCGTCGCCGCGAGCCCCGGACGCGACTTTCTCGATGTCGGCATCGGCACGGGCATCGCGGCACGGCAGTTCCAGGCGGCGGGCTGCCGCGTGACGGGGATCGACCCGGACGCGCGGATGGCCGAGTGGGCGCGGCGGTCCGGGTTCGAGGTCGAGGTGGCGAAGATCGAGGACTGGGACCCGGCGGGCCGGACGTTCGACGCCGTGGTCGCGGGACAGGCGTGGCACTGGGTGGATCTGGTGGCGGGCGCCCGCAAGGCAGCGGAGGTGCTGCGCCCCGGCGGGCGGCTCGCGGTGTTCTGGAACGGTTTCCAGCCGCCCGACGAGCTGGCGAAAGCGTTTGCCGAGGTGTACCGCCGGGTGCTGCCGGACTCGCCGATCACGGCTGCGGCGGGCCGGTCGGCGGCGGAGATCTATTCGCTGGGAGCCGCGAAGGCGGCCGACGGGATGCGGGAGACGGGCGCGTTCGGCGAGCCGGAGGAGTGGCGTTTCGAGTGGGAGCGCTCCTACCCGCGCGACGAGTGGCTGGACCAGCTCCTCACCCAGGGCGGGCAGGGATTGCTGCCGGAGGAGCAGCGCGAGCAGCTGCTCTCCGGCATCGCCGCCGCGATCGACTCCCACGGCGGCCGGTTCACGGCGCACTACACGACGATCGTCTCCACCGCGGCGCGGGTGTGACTACTCTGGCCGGGTGAGTGTCAAAGCCGCTGTCACGGCTCTGGTCGTCGTCCTCGTCATTTCGCTGGGGCTGATGGTCTGGGCGATCATCGACGGGAACTTCATCAACGTGGTCCTGGAAGCGGGTTTGGTCGCGTTCGCGGTGTACTCGCTCGTGCGGGTCAAGCGACATGGTAGGTCCTAAGTGGACAGCTTCGCGATGATGTCCCCGTAGGCGGCCAGCGTCCGCTCCCGCTGGTCGTGCATCAGGTACACCGCGAACTGGTGCACGCCCAGCTCCGCCAGCTCCTGCAGCCGCTCGATGTGAGCGGTCGCCGGGCCGGTCAGGCAGAACCGGTCGACGATCTCGTCCGGCACGAAGTCCGTCGACGGGTTGCCCGCGCGGCCGTGGTGGGCGTAGTCGTAACCCTGACGCTCGCGGATGTAGTCCGTCAGCTCGTGCGGCACCGGACCGGAATCCCCGTACCTGGCAACGAGATCCGCCACGTGGTTGCCCACCATGCCGCCGAACCACCGCAGCTGCTCCCGCTGGTGCGCCACGTCCTCGCCGACGTACGCGGGCGCCGCCACGCAGATCGTGATGCCCGCCGGGTCGCGGCCCGCCGCCCTGGCCGCCTCCTGCACCGCGCCGATGGTCCACCGCGCGATGGCCGGGTCCGCGCACTGCAGGATGAAACCGTCGGCGTGCTCGCCCACCATCTTCAGCGCCTTCGGCCCGTACCCGGCCATCCACATCTCCAGCCGCCCGTCGCGGACCCACGGGATGCGGACCTCCTTGCCGTTCAGGACGGCCGCCCGGCCCTCCGCCAGCTCCTTGACCACGTGCATCGACTCGCGCAAGGTGTCCAGTGTGGACGGCGGCTTGCCGATCACCCGGTGCGCCGAGTCGCCCCGGCCGATGCCGCAGACCGTCCGGTTGCCGAACATGTCGTTCAGCGTCGCGAACAGCGAGGCCGTCACCGACCAGTCCCGCGTGCCGGGGCTGGTCACCATCGGCCCCACCGTCAGCGCCGACGTGGCCGCGAGGATCTGCGAGTAGATCACGAACGGCTCCTGCCACAGCACGCACGAGTCGAACGTCCACCCGTAGCCGAACCCGCAGTCCTCCGCGGCCTTCATCAACCGCACGACGTCGCGCGCCGGCGGGTCGGTCTGCAGCACCACCCCGAATTCCACGGCGATCCCCTCAGTTCAGGTACTGGCACAGGTCACGCGACAGGAACCGGCCGTGACCCGTTCCGCCGCTGAAACCCGACGGCGAAACGACGACCTTTCCGCGCGACAGCACGGTTTCGACCTTCCCGGTGAGCTCGAACCCTTCGTACGCCGAGTAGTCCACGGCCATGTGGTGTGTCTCGGCCGACAGCGTCTGCGTCGCCGCCGGGTCGTAGATCACGATGTCGGCGTCTGCGCCCGGGGCGATCACGCCCTTGCGCGGGTACAGCCCGAACATCCGCGCCGGAGTCGTCGAGCACGCCTCCACCCACCGGCCCAGCGAGATCTCACCCGCGACCACGCCCTGGTGCAGCAGGTCCATCCGGTGTTCCACGCCCGGAATGCCGTTCGGGATCTTCGAGAAGTCGCCGCGGCCCAGCTCCTTCTGGTCCTTGAAGCAGAACGGGCAGTGGTCGGTGGACACCACGGACAGGTCGTTGGTCCGCAGCCCGCGCCACAGGTCCGCCTGGTGCTTCTTCTCCCGCAATGGGGGAGAAGCGACGTACTTGGCGCCCTCGAAGTCCGGACGAGCGAGGTCCTCGATGGACAGATAAAGGTACTGCGGGCACGTCTCGGCAAACACGTTCTGCCCCGCGTCCCGCGCCGCCGCCACCGCGGAAAGCGCTTCCGCCGCCGACAGGTGCACGATGTACAGCGGCGAACCGGTCACCCGGGCCAGGGTGATCGCCCGCGAAGTCGCCTCACCCTCCAAAGCGGACGGACGCGTCAACCCGTGCTGCACCGGATCGCCCTTGCCCTCCGCGAGGGCCTGCGCCACGAGCTGGTCGATCGCGATGCCGTTCTCCGCGTGCATCATGATCATGGAACCGGTCTCGGTGGCCTTCCGCATCGCCCGCAGGATCTCGCCGTCGGTCGAGTAGAACACCCCCGGGTAGGCCATGAACATCTTGAAGCTCGACACCCCGGCGTCGACGCAGCTCTCCATCTCCTTGAGCGTCGAGTCGTTGACGTCGGAGACGATCATGTGGAACCCGTAGTCGACGGCGCAGTTCCCGTCCGCCTTCTCGTGCCACTTGTCCAGTGTGGACGCCAGCGACGTGCCCTTGGCCTGCACCGCGAAGTCGATGATCGTGGTGGTGCCGCCCCACGCGGCGGCCGTGGTGCCCGTGGCGAAGGTGTCCGAGGAGAACGTGCCGCCGAACGGCATCTCCATGTGCGTGTGCGCGTCGATCCCGCCCGGCAGCACGTACTTCCCGGTCGCGTCGAGCACGGTGTCCGCGGTGTCGAACAACCCCGGCGCGGTCACGGCCGCCACCCGTTCGTCCTCGACCAGCACGTCCGCCGCCACGCCCCCGGCGGGGGAGAGCACCGTCCCGCCCTTGATGAGCGTGCGCATCACGGCGCCACGATCGAGTCGTAGGAGTCGGGCCTGCGGTCGCGGTAGAACTGCCACAGGTCGCGCACCTCGGCGAGGGCGTCCATGTCGAGGTCCCGCACGACCACCTCGTCGTCGGTGTCCGACGCCGCCTCGGCGACCAGCTCCCCGCGCGGGTCCGCGAAGTACGTCTGTCCGTAGAAGTCGTTGTCGCCCAACGGTTCCACGCCGACGCGGTTGATCGCGCCCACGTAGTACTCGTTCGCCACCGCCGCCGCGGGCTGCTCCAGCCGCCACAGGTACTGCGACAGCCCGCGGCTCGTCGCCGACGGGTTGAACACGATCTGCGCCCCGCCGAGCCCCAGCGCGCGCCAGCCTTCGGGGAAGTGCCGGTCGTAGCAGATGTACACCCCGATCCGGCCGACCGCGGTGTCGAACGTCGGATATCCCGTGTTGCCGGGCCGGAAGTAGAACTTCTCCCAGAAGCCCTTCACCTGCGGGATGTGGTTCTTGCGGTACTTGCCCAGGTACCGGCCGTCCGCGTCGATCACCGCCGCGGTGTTGTAGTACACGCCCGCCTGCTCCTGCTCGTACATCGGGGCGACGATCACGATCCCGTGCCGCTCGGCGACCTCCTGCAGCAGCTTCGTCGTCGGCCCGTCCGGAATGCCCTCGGTGTAGGAGTAGTAGTCCGCGTCCTGCACCTGGCAGAAGTACGGGCCGTAGAACAACTCCTGCAGGCAGACCACCTGCGCGCCCTGCGACGCGGCGCTCGCGATGGCCTCCACCGCGCCCGCGATCATCGAGTCCTTGTCACCCGTCCACCGCTGCTGCACCAACGCGGCCCTGACCAGGTTGCTCACTGACTTCCTCCTTCTCCTCGGACGCGCGACCCGGCAGGGTCAGCGCGAGGTAGACCACGAAAGCGCCGATCAGCCCGGCGACCCAGCTGTAGTCGTAGACCGGCTTGAGGAACGGGATCAGCCCGTCCGCGGGGAACGGCCCGCCGGACCCGGGCGCGGTGTAGGCGCCGCCGACCGCGAGCACCGCCCCGACGACGGTCGCGACGAGCGCCTGCCAGCTCCAGCCCGCGCGGAACCAGTACCGGCCGCGTTCGGTGTACAGCCCGGCGAGGTCGAGCGAACGCCGCCGCTGCACCCAGTAACCCGCGACAAGCACGCCCGCGACCGCGCCGAGGATCCCGCCGTAGAACCCGAGCCAGGTGAAGATGTAGATGTTCGGGTCGGAGTAGAGCTTCCACGGCTGGATCACCACGCCGATCACGCCGGTGATCAGCCCGCCGAGCGCGAACGTGACGCGCTTGGGGAAGGCGTTGGAGAAGTCGTAGGACGGGCTCACCACGTTCGCCGCCAGGTTCGCCGAGATCGTCGCGAGCACCAGCGCGATCAGCGCGACCACCACGAGCACGGGGCTGGAGAACCGGTCGGCCAGCCGTGCCGGGTCCCAGATCGCCTCGCCGTAGAGCAGCTGCCCGCCGGAGGTGGTCAGGATCGCCACGATCGCGATGAACGTCATCGTGGTCGGCAGGCCGAGCAGCTGCCCGCGCACCTGCTTGCCCTGGCTGCCACCGAACCGCGTGAAGTCCGGCATGTTCAGCGACAACGTGGACCAGAACGCGATCATCGCCATCAGCGACGGCGCGAACACCTTCCAGAAACCGCTTCCCCAGCCGAGTTTCGCGGGCTCGGCGAGGATCGGGCCCGGGCCGCCCGCCTTGACGAGCACGTAGGCCAGCAGGATCAGGAAACCGACCGACACCAGCGGCGCGGTCCAGTTCTCGAAGCGCCGCACCGCTTCCATGCCCCGCCAGATGATCAGCATCTGCACGACCCAGAACACCGCGAACGACAGCCACAGCGTCCACGGCTGCCCGCCCACCTCGGCCGCGTGCCGCCAGCCGCCGCCGGCGAGCTTGCCGACGAGGATGTAGATCGCCTCGCCGCCGACCCACGTCTGGATGCCGAACCAGCCGCACGCGATGAACGCGCGCAGCAACGCGGCCAGGTTCGCCCCGCGGATTCCGTAGAACGCCCGCGCGAACACCGGGAACGGGATGCCGTACTTGGTGCCCGCGTGGCTGTTGAGCAACATCGGCACCAGCACGATCAGGTTGCCCAGCGTGATCGTGACGAGCGCCTGGAGCCAGTTCATGTTCAGCGCGATGAGCGAGGACGCGAGCGCGTACGACGGGATGTTGTGGGCCATCCCCATCCACAGCGCGAAATAGTTGTACGTGTTCCAGGTGCGCTTTTCCACCGGGACGGGCGCCAGTTCCTCGTTGAAGAACCGGCTGCCCCGCAACGGCGCGGGATCGCTGAGCTCCACCCTGCCGTCGGGGTGGGTGATCTGCGAGGGTGCCATTGCGGAATGGTGCGCGCCCGGTGCGGGCGCCCGGCATTGGCAGAGTGTTCACCGTTGCCCGCGCACGCGCGCATTCTGCCGGTTGCGCGGGGCGGGCAGCGGTGCTCCGTGACGTGTCGTTGATCTACCGGAAACAATCCCGGCTACGCGAAGCCTACGAGAAGTCGAAAACGCTCGCGGTGCCGGCGTTCGCGGCGCAGCGGTTCTGGTAGCCGCGGGAGAACACCACCGGACGACCGTGCCAGTGCCCGGTGGCCGTCGCGGTGACCGGGGCGTAGATCATCGGGCAGAGGATCTCCTCCTTCGGCAGGCGGCCGAAGTCGCCGTCCACGGAGTCGAGGGTGCGGCAGGCGCGGTCGGCGTGCGGGTGGCTGCCGCCGGCGGGACCGCATTCGAGGGTCACCGAGGACAGCGCACCGGACTCGGTGCGCACCGAAAGGGTGAACGTGGACTCCGCGGGCGAGGGATGGGCCAGCGCGAGGACCGACACCATGGCGGGCACGACAGTAGAGAAAGGCATAACGAGGGTATCGGCCGTTTTTCCTTGACCCTCGCCTACACGACCGAGTGAACTACTCCTACTGGTTCCGTGGGGATTTGCTTGGCGGTGCGGGTAGCGGAACTTCAGCGGCCTTCTCGCTCCGGGATCGCCTCCTCATGACCGCCAGGTCACCACGTCGGCGCTGTCCTCGCGAGAAGACCGCTGAGAACCCGCGGGGTGCGGGTTGACGGCCCCACTTGAGCGGCTTCGCCGCCGAAAAGAACTACTCCCGCAGGTCGTGGGCCAGCAGCGCGACGTACAGCGAGAGCATCGACTCGGGGTCTTCCAGCGGCACGCCGAGCACCTGCTCGATGCGCGCGAGCTGCTGGTAGTACGCCGTGCGCGAGGTGTGCGCCGCGGCCGCGGCGGCCGACTTGTTCCCGCCCTGCTCGCAGTAGTGCCGCAGCGCCTGCACCAGCCGCGTGCCCGCCGCGGCGTCCCGCGACAACAACGGCCCCAGCTCCCGAGCCGCGAACGCCTGCACCCGCTCGTCGTCCGCGAGCAGGTGCAGCAGCCCGCGCAGCCGCACGTCCTCGAGCCGGTGCAGGGGCCGGTCCTCGCCGCCGTGCGTCGCGGCCGCCGCGACCTGCGCCGCTTCGACGAGACTGCGCCGCGCGTGCGCCGGGGAGGTCACCGTCGTGCCGGCGGCGAGCACCCGGGGCGACCGGACCTCGCCCGCCAGCCGGTCGAGCACGGCGTCGACGTTCGCCTTGGGGGACAAGGAAAGCAACGCCCGCACGCTCAGCTCGTCGACGCCCGCGACGAGCGCGGACACCTTCGCCCGCCGCGCCGCGAGCGACACGGTCTCCGCCAGTTCCCGCAGCACGGCGGCCGCGGACCCGGCGGGCTGCCGGGTTTCGGTGAGCCGCGGCCGGATCGCGACCCCTACCAGCTGCCGCCCGGTCAGCGGCACGCCGAGCGCCGACGCACGGGCCAGCAGTTCGGCCGACGGCACGGGCGCCGCGAGCAGCTCGCCCAGCACGGCCCGGTGCGCCTGACGTTCCAGGCTGTCGCTGTCCCGCGCGACCAGCCGGTGCACGGCGAGCGCCGACGCGGCCCGCTCGGCGACCACGACGTGCCGGTGCGGCGGCGGCTCGTCCGACACGAGGATCAGCCGCCCCCAGTCGTGCCCGCGCGCGCCGACGATCGTCACCAGCCACCCGGCCTCGGCGGCGTACCCGGTCCGCTCCCCGACGTGCACCGTCCGCGAGCGCGGCAGCCAGCCGGTCAGCAGGTCACCCGGATCAGTGCCCGCGGTGTCGTATGCGAGCACCTCGTGCGACAGCGTCTCCAGCACCGCGGGCCGTTCGGTCAGGCGGACCACCTCACGCAGGACGTCCGCGGGCTCGGCGCCCGCGACGGTCAGCTCCGTGAACACCTGGTGCACCTGTTCGGCGGCCCGCAGCTCCGCCACCTGGGCGTCGACGATCTGCCCGTTGACCGTCTCCGTCACCGTCACGTAGCGCGTTTCACGGGACAGGGTGATCAGCGGCAACCCGTTGCGGTCGGCGGCGGCGACCAGCGCCGGGGGCAGCGCGTCGCTCCAGTGCCGCACCAGCTCCACCACGAGCCCCGCCACGCCCGCCTCGGCGAGCCCGTCGAGGTACTTCGCGAGCGCGGCCGGGTCGTCGGGCAGCGCGATCCCGGTGGTCAGCACCAGCTCGCCGCCCTTGAGCAGGTGCCCGATGTCGGCCACCTCGGCCACGTGCACCCAGCGCACGCGGTTGTCCAGCCCCTCCGCCCCGGCGACCACGCGCGGCCGACCGTGGCGCACCACGGGCAACGCGAGCACGTCGGCGACGGTGGGATACATAGGGCACAAACTGTACGGGCGGAATGCCTGATCGGTACATGTTGCTCGTGTCGGCTCCTCCCGTTGGTGGCCAGACTCGGGGGCATGAGCGAATCGGAGCTGGCGGCCCGGCACCGCGCCGTCCTGCCGAAGTGGCTGGCGCTGTACTACGACGAGCCGATCGAGATCGTGCGGGCGCGGGGCAGGCGCGTGACCGACGCCGACGGCACCACCTACCTCGACTTCTTCGCGGGCATCCTGACCAACGCGATCGGCTACGACGTCGCCGAGATCTCCGACGCGGTGCGCGCCCAGTTCGACACCGGCGTGCTGCACACCTCGACGCTGTACCTCATCCGCAAGCAGGTGGAGCTCGCCGAGCAGATCGCGCAGCTGTCCGGAATCCCGGACGCGAAGGTGTTCTTCACCAACTCCGGCACCGAGGCCAATGAGACCGCGCTGATGCTCGCCACGCAGTACCGGCGCAGCAACCAGGTGCTGGCGCTGCGCAACTCCTACCACGGGCGTGCCTTCGCCACCGTCGGCATCACCGGCAACCGCGGCTGGTCGGCCAGCTCGCTCTCGCCGCTCAAGGTCAGCTACGTGCACGGCGGCTACCGCTATCGCGACCCGTTCGGCGGCCTGTCCGACGCCGACTACGTCAAGGCGTGCACCGACGACCTGCGCGACGTCCTGCAGACCACCACCTCCGGTGACGTCGCCGCGCTCATCGCGGAGCCGATCCAGGGCGTCGGCGGGTTCAACGTGCCGCCGGACGGGTTGTTCGCCGCGTTCCAGGAGGTCCTCGACGAGTACGGGATCCTGCTGATCTCCGACGAGGTCCAGACCGGCTGGGGCCGCACGGGCGAGCACTTCTGGGGCATCCAGGCGCACGGCGTGACCCCGGACGCGATGACGTTCGCCAAGGGACTGGGCAACGGGCTCGCGATCGGCGGGGTCGTCGCGCGGGCCGACGTGATGGACTCGCTCACCGCCAACTCGATCTCGACGTTCGGCGGGAACCCGGTCGCCACGGCGGGCGCGAAGGCCACTTTGGACTACCTGCTCGACAACGACCTGCAGGGCAACGCGCTCAAGCTCGGCAACCACCTCATCGCGGGCCTGCGCGATCTCGGCGAGCGCTGTGACATCGTGGGAGACGTGCGTGGCAAGGGCCTGATGATCGGCGTCGAGCTCGTCGAGTCCGGCGGTAAGGATCCCAGTCCCGCCAACGCTTCCGCCGTGCTGGAGGAGACGAAGGCGCGGGGCCTGCTGGTCGGCAAGGGCGGGTTGCACGGCAACGTCATCCGCCTCGCGCCGCCCATGACACTGACGAACGAAGAAGCGGACGAGGCGCTGGAGATCCTGTCGGCGTCGATCGAGGAGGTCGCCCGATGACCGCACGCATCAGCCACTGGATCGACGGCAAGCACTGGGCCGGCGTCGCCGAGCGGACCGGGGAGGTGTTCGACCCCGCCACCGGAGAGGTCCGTGCGCACGTGGACTTCGCCGGTGCCGGGCAGGTGGACGAGGCGGTCGCCGCGGCCGCCCGCGCCTTCCCCGGGTGGCGGGACACCTCGCTCGCCGCGCGCAGCCGCGTGCTGTTCGCGTTCCGCGAGCTGCTGGCCGCCCGCAAGGACGAGCTGGCGAAGATCATCACGAGCGAGCACGGGAAGGTCGAGTCGGACGCGGCGGGGGAGATCGCCCGTGCCATCGAGAACGTCGAGTACGCGTGCGGCGCGCCGCAGCTGCTCAAGGGCGGCTTCAGCGAAAACGCTTCCCGCGGCGTGGACGTGTACTCGATCGCGCAGCCGCTGGGCGTGGTCGGGGTGATCTCGCCGTTCAACTTCCCCGCGATGGTGCCGCTGTGGTTCGTGCCGAACGCGCTGGCGTGCGGCAACACCGCCGTGCTCAAGCCCAGCGAGAAGGACCCGTCGGCTTCGGTGTTCCTCGCGGAGCTGTTCGCCGAGGCCGGGCTGCCGGACGGTGTGCTCAACGTGCTGCACGGCGACAAGGTCGCGGTCGACGGGTTGCTCGAACACCCGGCGGTGAAGGCGATCTCGTTCGTCGGCTCGACGCCGATCGCGCGTTACGTCTACGAAACCGGTACCGCGCGCGGCAAGCGCGTGCAGGCGCTGGGCGGCGCGAAGAACCACATGGTCGTGCTGCCCGACGCGGACCTCGACCTGGCCGCCGACGCCGCGGTGTCGGCGGGCTTCGGCTCGGCGGGGGAGCGGTGCATGGCGGTGTCGGTGGTGGTCGCGGTCGAGCCGGTGGCGGACGAGCTGGTGGCGAAGGTCACGGAGCGGATGGCGCGGCTGAAGGTCGGCGACGGGCGGGACCCGGCGTCGGAGATGGGGCCGCTGGTGACCGCCGCGCACCGCGACCGCGTCCGGTCCTATGTGGAGGCCGGGCTCGCCGAGGGTGCGTCGCTGGTGGTGGACGGGCGGGACGTCGCGGTGCCGGGCGGCGGCTTCTGGCTGGGGCCGACGCTGTTCGACCGCGTCACCCCGGAGATGTCGGTGTACCGCGACGAGATCTTCGGCCCGGTGCTGTCGGTCGTGCGGGCGGGCAGCTACGACGCGGCGCTGGAGCTGGTGAACGCCAACGCGTACGGCAACGGCACGGCGATCTTCACCAACGACGGCCGCGCCGCGCGCCGGTTCCAGAACGAGGTGGAGGTCGGCATGGTGGGCCTCAACGTGCCCATCCCGGTGCCGGTGGGCTACTACTCCTTCGGCGGCTGGAAGGACTCCCTGTTCGGCGACAGCCACGCCTACGGCCCGGAGGGCTTCCACTTCTTCACCCGGCGCAAGGTGGTGACGAGCCGCTGGCCGGACCCCAGCCAGGGCGGGGTGAACCTGGGCTTCCCGCGCAACTCGTGACCCCTCCGCTGGCACTCGACGCGGAAGAGTGACAACTTCCGTAAACTCGGTGTCAGGTGCACCGGGACTGCGGAGGTGAAGGGGTGGCCAGCTCGGACGAGCGACGCTTCGAAGTGCTGCGTGCCATCGTCGCCGACTACGTCGCCCACCACGAGCCGGTCGGCTCGAAGGCGATCGTCGACCGGCACAACCTGGGCGTGTCGAGCGCGACCGTGCGCAACGACATGGCCGCGCTGGAGGAGGACGGCTACATCACGCAGCCGCACACCAGCGCGGGCCGGATCCCGACGGACAAGGGCTACCGCCTGTTCGTCGACCGGCTCTCCGACATCAAGCCGCTGAGCAGCGCGGAACGCCGGGCGATCACGAGCTTCCTCGACGGCGCGCTCGACCTGGACGACGTGCTGCGCCGCTCGGTGCGGCTGCTCGCCCAGCTCACCCGGCAGGTCGCGGTCATCCAGTACCCCACGATGTCCAACGCCAGGCTGCGGCACCTGGAGGTCGTCCCGCTGACCCCGGCCCGGTTGATGCTCGTCGTGATCACCGACTCCGGCCGGGTCGACCAGCGCACGATCGACCTCGGGGACGTGCTCGGCGAGGACGACGTGGCCCGCATCCGGGACGTGCTCAACTCGAAGCTCTCCGGCCTCCGGCTCACCGATGCCGCCGCGCGCGTCGCCGAGCTGCCGGAGCAGGCGCCGGGTGAGCTGCGCGACGCGCTGGTGCGGGTCTGTACGGTGCTCGTCGAACACCTCGTGGAGCACCCGGAGGAACGGCTCGTCCTCGGCGGCACCGCGAACCTGACCCGCAACGTCGCGGACTTCCCCGGCTCGCTCCGGCAAGTGCTGGAGGCGCTGGAGGAGCAGGTCGTGGTGCTGAAGCTGCTGGCCGCGGCGCGCAACCCCGGTGCGGTCACGGTGCGCATCGGCGAGGAGAATGAGGACGAGCAGATGCGCAGCACCTCCGTGGTGTCCATCGGCTACGGGAAGGACGACATGCTCCTGGGCGGCATGGGCATCGTCGGGCCGACCCGGATGGACTACCCCGGCACGATCGCCGCGGTGCGCGCGGTCGCCAACTACGTGGGCCAGATCCTGGCCGGCAGCTGACCGGCGAGTTCTTGAGGGCTTTGGCAGGAGGACATGAGAACGGTGGCGAGGGACTACTACGGCATCCTGGGCGTGCCGAAGAACGCGAGTGATCAGGAGATCAAACGCGCGTACCGGAAGCTGGCCCGGGAGCTGCACCCCGACGTCAACCCCGCCGAGGACGCGCAGCACAAGTTCAGTGAGGTGACCACCGCCTACGAGGTCCTCTCCGACCCGCAGAAGCGCAAGATCGTCGACCTCGGCGGCGACCCGCTGGACAACGGCGCGGGCGCGCGGGGCGGCGGCGGGGACCCGTTCGGCGGTTTCGGCGGGCTCGGCGACATCATGGACGCCTTCTTCGGCGCCGCCACGGGTGGCGGCCGCGGCCGCGGCCCGCGCAGCCGCGTGCAGCCGGGGTCGGACGCGCTGATCCGGATCTCGCTGTCGCTGGAGGAGTGCGCCACCGGTGTCAGCAAGGAGATCCCGGTCGACACCGCGATCCTGTGCGACGTCTGCCGCGGCGCCGGCACCGGGCCGGGCGGCACGGTCAAGACGTGCGACACCTGCAACGGGCAGGGCGAGATCCAGTCGGTGCAGCGGTCGTTCCTCGGCCAGGTGGTCACGGCCCGGCCGTGCCCGGTGTGCCGCGGCTACGGCGAGGTCATCACCGACCCGTGCCGCCAGTGCGGTGGCGACGGCCGCGTGCGGGCGCGCCGCAACGTGACGGCGAAGATCCCGGCGGGCGTCGGCGACGGTATGCGGATCCGGCTGTCCGGGCAGGGCGAGGTCGGTCCCGGCGGTGGCCCGGCGGGCGACCTGTACGTGGAGATCGACGAGGAGCCGCACGACGTGTTCCTCCGCGAGGGCCACGACCTGCACTGCAACCTCCGCGTCCCGATGACCACGGCCGCACTGGGTGCCACCGTGCCGCTGGAGACGCTGGTCGACGGCGAGTTCGAGCTGGACATCGAGCCGGGCACCCAGCCCGGCGCGGAGCTGCTGCTCACCGGCAGGGGCATGCCGCGGCTGCGGTCCTCCGGGCGTGTCGACGGCCGTGGTGATCTGCACGTGCACATCGACGTCGTGGTGCCGACGAAGCTCGACGACGCGCAGCGCGAGCTGCTGCGTGAGCTGGCGCAGCAGCGGGGCGAGGACGTGTCGACGCTCGCCTCGGGCGGCCGGTCGGGTGGGCTGTTCTCGAAGCTGCGCGGCGCCAAGAGCCACCGGTAATGCCGGGCACCACCGCGCCGGTGTTCCTCGTCGAGGAGCTGCCGGCGGGTTCGCGTGCCGTGCTCGGCGGCGACGAGGCGCGGCACGCGGTCACCGTGCGCCGGATGCGCGCGGGGGAGCGGCTGACGTTGTCCGACGGCGCGGGCACGGCGGCGGACTGCGTGGTCGAAGCCGTGCGGCCAGGGCGTGAGCCGGAGCTGGACGTCACCATCGAGGAACGCTGGACCGAGCCGGAGCCGGCGTTGCGTGTCGTGGTCGCGCAGGCGCTGGCGAAGGGCGACCGCGGCGAGCTGGCGGTGGAGCTGGCGACGGAGGCCGGCGCCGACGCGATCCTGCCGTGGCGGGCCGAACGCAGCGTCGCGCGCTGGGAAGAGGGCCCGCGTGGCGCCAAGGCCCGCGGCCGCTGGCAGGCCACGGTCCGGGCGGCGGCGAAACAGGCGCGAAGGGCGTGGGTCCCGCCGGTCGAGGAACCGGTCGACACGGCGGGCCTCGCGGCGGCGGTGCAGGCGGCGGCGGTGGCGCTGGTGCTGGAAGGCACCGCGGCGGAACGGCTGACCAGGGTGGAGCTGCCCGCCGAGGGCGAGGTGCTGCTCGTGGTCGGTCCCGAGGGCGGCATCACGGACGCGGAGCTGGAGACGCTGCGCGAGGCGGGCGCCGTCCCAGTCCGGCTCGGCCCCACGGTGCTGCGCACCTCCACGGCGGCCGCGGTGGCACTGGGTGCTCTGGGCGCACGCACCAGCAGGTGGGACTGAGCCCTGGGGCAAAACAGGAAAAATCAAGACGCAATATGGCGTTCCCGTAGCCGCAACCACTACGCTTGCACCACCTGGGGCCGGGTTCTTCCATCCCTGGGTTTCCAGACCCCGCCGGACACCTCCCCCCTCGGTCCGGCGGAGCCGCGGCGGCGGTGGGGCGACCCCCAGGTTCTACCGCCCCGCGGCGTCTGATGCTCGGGCTTCGCCCTTCGCCGACTGCGGGGCGGCAGAGTGTCTTTTGGGGGTCGAACCCCCAAACCCCCGCCAGGAGGGCTCCGCCCCCTGGACCCCCGCTGGGGGCTGCGCCCCCTAGTCCCCGCCCCCCGTGCGGTGCCGGTTGCGATGTCGGGTGCCGGTTTTCGTCGTACCGGCGGTATAGGCTCCGCTCATGAGTGACGATGCGGAGACGTTGTTCGAGCGGATCATCGCCGGGGAGATCCCGGCGGACGTCGTGTACTCCGACGACACCACGTTCGCCTTTCGCGACATCCGGCCGCAGGCCAGGGTGCACGTGCTGGTGGTGCCGAAGAAGCGATACCGGAACGTGGCGGAGCTCGCGGCCGCCGATCCGCAGCTGCTCGCCGATGTGGCGAAGACCGCGGAGAAGGTCGCGGAACTTGAGGGAATCAAAGAGTCGGGTTACCGCGTTGTCTTCAACACGGACAGTGATGCCGGGCAGACCGTCTTCCACGTGCACGCGCACGTACTGGGCGGTGAGCAGCTCGGACTGTTCGGCAGGCACGAGTAACCACCTGCGACACGCGGGGGCGTGCCGCTAGCATCAATGATGTCAACACCATCGACCAGCGCACGGCGCAGAAAGCAGGCCCGAGGGCACGTGGCCGGTACCGCACCGGGTGGAGCCGCCCGATCCGACGTCCCCCAGGACGTCCCCCAGACCAGCACGGACGTCACCGAGATCGCCACCAAGAGTGCGCAGTCCCGGTTCCCCATCCCCGACACCGCCGCGCTGACGCTGCTCGGCTCCCGTGACGAGAACCTCCGCGTCGCCGAGGAACTGCTCGAAGCGGACGTGCACGTCCGCGGCAACGAGGTCACCCTCACGGGCGCCCCCGCCGACGTCGCGTTCGCCGAACGGGTCTTCGCCGAGCTGGTCACCCTCGCCGGACGCGGGCAGCAGGTCGGTCCGGACACCGTGCGCCGCACCGTCGGCATGCTCTCCGCGGGCGGCAAGGAGTCCCCGGCCGAAGTGCTGAGCATGGACATCCTGTCCCGCCGTGGCCGCACCATCCGGCCCAAGACGCTGAACCAGAAGCGGTACGTCGACGCCATCGACAAGCACACCATCGTCTTCGGCGTCGGTCCCGCGGGCACGGGCAAGACGTACCTGGCCATGGCCAAGGCCGTGCAGGCGCTGCAGGCCAAGCAGGTCACGCGCATCATCCTGACCCGCCCCGCGGTCGAGGCCGGGGAGCGGCTGGGCTTCCTGCCGGGCACGCTGTCGGAGAAGATCGACCCGTACCTGCGGCCGCTCTACGACGCGCTGCACGACATGGTCGACCCGGACTCCATCCCGCGCCTGATCCAGGCGGGCACCATCGAGATCGCGCCGCTCGCGTACATGCGCGGGCGCACCCTCAACGACGCGTTCATCATCCTCGACGAGGCGCAGAACACCACGCCAGAGCAGATGAAGATGTTCCTGACCCGGCTCGGCTTCAACTCCAAGATCGTGGTCACCGGGGACGTCACGCAGGTCGACCTGCCCAACGGGCAGCGCAGCGGCCTGCGCGTCGTGCGGGAGATCCTGGAGGGGGTCGACGACCTGCACTTCGCCAACCTCACGAGCCAGGACGTGGTGCGGCACCGGCTGGTCGGCGACATCGTCGACGCCTACGAGAAATGGCAGGCCACGCAGGAGGCCGCCACCGGAAACGGCTGGAAAGGCCGCCACTAACACCTCATGAGCATCGAAATCGCCAACGAGTCCGGCATGGCGGTCGACGAGACCTCCATCGTCTCCGCCGCCCGCTTCGCCCTCGACCGCATGGAGGTCAGTCCGCTCGCCGAACTGTCCGTGGTGCTGGTCACCCTCGACGTGATGAGCGACCTGCACGTCCGCTGGATGGACCTGCCCGGTCCCACCGACGTGATGGCCTTCCCGATGGACGAGCTGGACGCCGCCCGCCGCCCCGACGCGGGGGACACCTCGCCCGCGCTGCTGGGTGACATCGTGCTGTGCCCGGCGTTCGCCAAGGACCAGGCCCGCACGGCGGGTCACTCGCTGATGGACGAGCTGCACCTGCTCACCGTGCACGGCGTGCTCCACCTGCTCGGCTACGACCACGCCGAGCCCGCCGAGGAGCGCGAGATGTTCGGCCTGCAGAAGCGGATCCTCACCGACTTCAAGGCCGCGGTCAGCGCGGCGAAGCGGCGGGACGCGCAGCGGTCCAACGACGACCGCCTGCTCGGCGCGGCCGGGCTGCACGCCGCCGACGACCCCGCGGAAAACACCTAGCCGATGGCGAGCTCGGCCTCACTGCTGGTGATCGCCGTCGCGCTGGTCCTGCTGGGTGGGGTGTTCGCCGCGGCCGACGCGGCGGTCAGCACGGTCTCCCCGGCGCGCGTCGACGGGCTGATCCGGCTGGGCCGCCCGGGTGCGCGGCAGCTCGCGGCGGTCGTCGCGGAGCGGCGGCGGCACATCAACCTGTTGCTCCTGCTGCGGATGATCTGCGAGCTCACCGCCACCGTGCTGGTCACGGTGGTGTTCCTGCGCTGGATCTCGCCGGAGTGGCTCGCGGTGATCGTCACGGCCGTCGTGATGGTCGTGATCAGCTACGTCGTCATCGGCGTCGGCCCGCGCACCATCGGCCGCCAGCACCCGTACCGCGTCGGCGCCGCCGTCGCCGGTCCTGTGCGGGTGCTCGGCACCGTGCTGGGCCCGCTGTCGCGGTTGCTGATCCTCGTCGGCAACGCGATCACGCCGGGCCAGGGTTTCCGCGAAGGCCCGTTCACCTCCGAAATCGAGCTGCGTGAGCTGGTCGACCTCGCCCAAGAACGCGGGGTCGTGGAGCCCGCCGAGCGCGAGATGATCCACTCGGTCTTCGAGCTGGGCGACACCGTGGCGCGCGAGGTGATGGTGCCGCGCACCGAGATCATCTGGATCGAGCAGGAGAAGACGGTGCGCCAGGCGCTCGCGTTGTCGCTGCGCACCGGGTTCACGCGCCTGCCCGTGATCGGCGAGTCGGTCGACGACATCGTGGGCGTGGTCAACCTCAAGGACCTCGTGCGCGCCTCCCTCGACGACGGTTCGGCGAAGCCCGTGGCGCAGCTGATGTACCCGGCGAGCTTCGTGCCCGACTCCAAGCGCCTCGACGACCTGCTGCGCGAGATGCAGCTGTCCCACAACCACATGGCCATCGCGGTGGACGAGTACGGCGGCACCGCGGGCCTGCTGACCATCGAGGACATCCTCGAGGAGATCGTCGGCGAGATCACCGACGAGTCCGATCTGGAGGAACGTCCGCCGGTGGAGCACCTCGACGACAAGTCCGTGCGCGTCTCCGCGCGCCTGGGCGTCGACGATCTCGGCGAGCTGTTCGGCCTCGAACTGGCGGACCACGACGTGGAGACCGTCGGCGGCCTGCTCGCCCAGCGCCTGGGCCGCGTGCCGCTGCCCGGCGCGGAGGCCGAGGTCGACGGCCTGCGCCTGCACGCCGAGGGCGGCAAGGACCGCCGCGGCCGGATGCGGATCACCACCGTCGTGGTGCGGGCGGCGGACGACGCGATAGCCGGACGTAGGGTGCGTACCGGCAACCAGGACGAACGCGACGGGAGCGTGGAGTGATGGCCGAGTTGGGGCCGGAAGACGAGAAGATCGTGGTCCTCGCCCGGTCGGCCAGGGCCCGCACCCAGGCCACCGAGGGCGCCGCGGTGCGCGACACCGACGGCCGGACGTACGCGGCCACCACGGTCGAGCTGCCGTCCTTCCAGATCACGGCGGTGCAGGCGGCCATCGCCGCGGCCGTGTCGAGCGGGGCGGAAGGGCTGGAGGCGGCGGCGGTCGTCACGCACCGGCCGATGGTCGACGGCGCGTCGGTGCAGGCGGTGCGGGACCTCGCGGTGGACGCGCCGATCATCCGCGCCGACCTCAAGGGCGACGTGCAGGAAGTGCTGCGGTGACGCACCGTTCCGGTTTCGCCTGCTTCGTCGGCCGTCCCAACGCCGGCAAGTCCACGCTGACCAACGCGCTGGTCGGCAGCAAGATCGCGATCACGTCCAGCAAGCCGCAGACCACGCGGCACGCGATCCGCGGCATCGTGCACCGCGACGACGCGCAGCTGGTCATCGTCGACACCCCCGGCCTGCACCGCCCGCGCACGCTGCTGGGCGAGCGGCTCAACGACATCGTGCACTCGACTTGGTCCGAAGTGGACGTCGTCGGGTTCTGCGTGCCCGCCAACGAAAAGGTCGGTCCCGGCGACAAGTTCATCGCCAACGAGCTGCGCAAGATCGCGAAGCGGACGCCGGTGGTCGGCATCGTCACCAAGACCGACCTCGTGGGCCGCCAGCAGATCGCCGACCAGCTGCTCGCGCTGCAGGAGGTCATGGACTTCGCCGACCTGATCCCGGTGTCCGCGGTCGACGGCTTCCAGGTGGGGCAGCTGGCGGACCTGCTCGTCGAGCGGCTGCCGGAGGGCCCGCAGCTGTACCCGGACGGCGACCTCACCGACGAGCCCGAGCAGACGCTGGTCGCGGAGCTGATCCGCGAGGCCGCGCTGGAGGGGGTGCGCGACGAGCTGCCGCACTCGATCGCCGTCACGGTCGAGGAGATGCTGCCGCACGAGGGCCGCGACGACATGGTGGACGTGCACGCGTTCCTGTACGTCGAGCGGCCCAGCCAGAAGGGCATCATCCTGGGGCACAAGGGCGAACGGCTGCGCACGGTGGGTTCCGAGGCGCGGCGGCACATCGAGGCGCTGCTGGGCAGCAAGGTGTACCTCGACCTGCACGTCAAGGTGGCCAAGGACTGGCAGCGCGACCCGAAGCAACTGCGGCGGCTCGGTTTCTGAGTTCTGTCGGTGCTCCGTGAGACGATGTTCCGGTGAGCCTCTATCGCGATACCGGTGTGGTGCTGCGGGTGCACAAGCTGGGTGAGGCCGACCGGATCATCACCCTGCTCACCCGGCGGCACGGCAAGGTCCGTGCCGTGGCCAAGGGCGTGCGCCGCACCACCTCGCGGTTCGGCGCGCGGCTGGAGCCGTTCGGGCACGTCGACGTGCAGTTCTACACGGGCCGCACGCTCGACGTGATCACCCAGGTGCAGACGGTGGACGCGTTCGCGTTGCCGCTGGTGGGCGACTACCAGCGCTACACCGCGGCCAGCGCGATCGCCGAGACGGCGGACAGGCTGACGGCGGAGGAGGGCGAGCCGGCGGTCCGGCTGTACCTGCTGGTCACGGGTGCCCTGCGGGCGCTGGCCGACGGTGAGCGCGACCCGTCGCTGGTGCTGGACGCGTTCCTGCTGCGGGCGATGGCGTTCGCGGGCTGGGCGCCGGCGATCACGGAGTGCGCGCGCTGCGGGTTGCCGGGGCCGCACCGGGCGTTCAGCGTCCAGGCGGGCGGTTCGATGTGCGGCACGTGCCGCGCGCCGGGGTCGGTGCACCCGGCGCCGGAGGTGCTGCTGCTGCTGGATGCCCTGCTGCACGGCAACTGGGACGTCGCGGAGTCGTCGGTGCAGGGCACGAGGCGGGACGCGAGCGGCCTGGTGGCGGCCCACCTGCAGTGGCACCTGGAACGGCAGCTGCGTTCGCTCCCGCTCGTGGAGCGGCGGGCGAAGGAGGTGGCCAGGGGCGGGGCGTAGCGGGTCCCTCGTCCGGGGCAAGTAGGGTCGGACGGCGGAAGCGAGCTACGGGAGGCGGATCAGGGTGCTGCGCAGGGGACGTCAGGACACCGCGGTGGCGCTGCGGGCGCCGGATCCGCACCCCTCCGGGGCGCGGCCGCCGGAGATCCCGGCCGAGCTGGTGCCCCACCACGTGGCCCTCGTGATGGACGGCAACGGCCGTTGGGCCAACCAGCGGGGCCTGCCGCGGATCGAGGGGCACAAACGCGGTGAGGCCGTCATGATCGACGTGGCGAGCGGTGCCGTCGAGCTGGGCGTCAAGTGGCTGTCGGTGTATGCCTTCTCCACCGAGAACTGGAAGCGCAGCCCCGACGAGGTGCGCTTCCTCATGGGCTTCAACCGGGACACGATCCGCCGCCAGGTGGACTACCTCGGCTCCATCGGTGTGCGGATCCGCTGGGCGGGCCGGGCGCCGAGGCTGTGGCGCAGCGTCATCAAGGAGCTGCAGGCCGCCGAGGAGAAGACGAAGAACAACACGTTGCTGAACATGACGATGTGCGTCAACTACGGCGGCCGGGCCGAGATCGCCGACGCCGCGCGCCGTCTCGCGCAGCTCGCCGCCGAGGGCAAGGTCAACCCGGACAAGATCGACGAGCGGATGCTGGCGAAGTACATGTACCAGCCCGAGATGCCGGACGTGGACCTGTTCCTGCGGCCGTCGGGGGAGCTGCGGACGTCGAACTTCATGCTGTGGCAGTCGGCGTACGCGGAGTTCGTCTTCCAGGACACGCTGTTCCCCGACTTCGACCGGCGCCAGCTGTGGGCGGCGTGTCTGGAGTACGCCAAGCGGGACCGCCGTTTCGGCGCCGCTGTCGACGCCGCGAAGGGTGCCTCATGACGAGCGAAGCCGCGGACACCGCGGAGCTGCTGGACCGGGCGCGCGAGGCGCTCGAACGCTACCTGGAGGTGCACGTCGACGACGACGGCGCCCTGACCTTCTCGCATGCCGGCGTCCCGGCGGTCATCCAGGCGACGCAACTCGCCGAGGGCCTCACGGTGCTGAGCCTGACGTGCGTGGTGGCATGGGATCTGCCGGACCAGCCGGGAGTCGCGGCCTCAGCGGCGGAGCGCGCGGGGCAGGGCCTGTTCGGCACACTGGGAGTGACCCACACGGACCGTGGTCTGGACCTGACGCTGCGCTACGCGTTCCCGGCGCAGGGACTGGAAGTCGCGGCGCTGGGCACGCTGCTGATGCTGGTGGTCTCGACGGCCTCGCAGCTTCGCGGAGAGCTGGTCCCGACACAGGGCTGAGGGCGGCGAGCGTCGGCACCTGTCGGTGCCGACTCGACCGGAGTCTGTAGCGAGGCGGCTGGTTGGGTGCGCGGGCTCGCCGCTCGCGGGCCGCACGGCGGGGGAGCCGGAGTGGTTTGCCGACGGAGTCCGCCGTCTTCGCAGGCCGCACCCTCCCAGGCCGCGCCCCCACTTCGACGCCGCCCCTCCGCAACCCTGCCCCTCTTCAAGTCGGGCCCCTCCCGAGCTGCGGCCCTTCTCAAGCCCTGCCCCTCACCGAGCCGCGCCCTCTCCCCGCTCCGCCAAGCCACCCTCCCCGCCCGCCCCAGTTGCGCCCTTTTCACGCCCCGTTCCCCAAGTCCCGCCCCCGGCGAAAACCTCACCCCTTCTTCGTCCACTCCGGCTGCGCCCTTTCCGGGCCGCGTTCCCCGAGCGCCGCCCTCTCGAACCTTCGCCCTGCCAAGCCGCGCTCCTTCTTCGTCCACTCCGGCCGTGTCCTTTCCGGGCCGCGTTTCCCGAGCGCCGCCCTCTCGAACTTTCGCCCTGCCAAGCCGCGCCTCTTCCTCGCCCACCCGGCCGTGTCCTTCCACGCCCCGTTCCCCCGAGTCCCGCCCTCTCCAACCTCCGCCCCCGGCGAAAACCTCACCCCTTCTTCGTCCACTCCGGCTGCGCCCTTTCCGCGCCGCGTTCCCCGAGCGTCGCCCTCTCGAACCTCCGTCCCCGCCAAACCGCGCTCCTTCCTCGCCACCCAGTCGTGCCCTTCCACGCCGCGTTCCTCCCCGAGCCCCGCCCCGCCCGACCTCCGCCGCCGAGCCACATCCCTCCTCGCCCCCGACCGCGCCCTCTCTGAGCCCCACCCCTTCCCGGGGTCGCGCCCCCCAACCCCCGCCCCATCCCCACCCCCGGCCGCGAACTGAATCGGTCATCACGCCTTCGAGCAAGCCCTCGGAAAGACCCCGAAACTGTCGGTGCCTCCTGGCATCATCGTCCGCGTGGATCTGCTGACCGACCGCCCGCGGGAGAAGTCCCCGCGCCGCCGCGTGACCTCCGTCGAGGTGTTGTGCGCGGTGCTCGTCGTCGCGATCCTCGCCCAGTCCTGGCTGCAGGACGTGCTGGACGTGGCCGCCCTGCGCACCGGTGCCACCGTGTTCGTCGCGGTGTGCGTGCAGGCGTTGCCCTTCCTCGTGCTCGGCGTGCTGCTCAGCGGGGCGATCGCCGCGTTCGTGCCCGCACGGGTGCTGCGGCGCGTCCTGCCGAGCCGGACGGTGGCGGCCGTCGGGGTCGCGGGCCTCGCCGGCGTCGCGTTGCCCGGCTGCGAATGCGCGTCGGTACCGGTGGCGCGGCGGCTGCTGGGCCAGGGCGTCGCCCCGGCCGCGGCGCTCACGTTCCTGCTCGCCGCGCCGGCGGTGAACCCGGTGGTCCTGGTGGCCACGGCGGTCGCGTTCCCGGGGCGGCCGGAGATGGTATTGGCGCGCTTCCTGGGCTCGCTCGCGACGGCCGTCGTCATGGGCTTGTTGTGGGCGCGCTGGGGCAAGCTGTCGTGGATCGTCGAGCGGGCGTTGCGGCGCACGGCCGATCCCGAACGTGGCCGGTGGCGGGCGTTCGCCGAAGTCGCCCGCGCCGACCTGGTCGAGGCGGGCGGGTTCCTGGTACTGGGGGCGCTGCTCTCGGCGGCGCTGAACGTGCTGGTGCCGCAGTCGTGGTTCGGCGTCCTGGGCGGGCAGGTCGTGGTGGGCGTCGCGGCGATGGCGGTGCTCGCGGTGGTGCTGGCGCTGTGCAGCGAGGCGGACGCGTTCGTGGCGGCCTCGCTGACGGCGTTGCCGCTGCTGCCGAAGCTGGTGTTCCTGGTCGTCGGCCCGGCGGTCGACGTGAAGCTCTTCGCGCTGCAGGCGGGTACCTTCGGCCGTTCGTTCGCGGTGCGGTTCGCGCCGGTGACCTTCGTGGTGGCGGTGTGCTGCGCGCTGGCGGTCGGAGTGCCGCTGCTGGGCGGTGCACGGTGAGCGATGGGGGAGTGGCGATGAGGCCCGGACTGGCTCTGGCTTCGGTGGCGCTGGGCGCGGTCGGCCTGGTGTTCGCGTTCGCGACGTGGGTGACGTGGCTGGTCGTCCACCCGTGGGGAGTGCTGACGTCGGCGCTGACCGTGATCTTCGCGTTGGTGCTCGGGGCGCTGTGGGTGCTGGTACTGGGGTCGGCGGTGCTGGGCGTGATCTTCGGCCTGGTGGCCGGCGAGACGGGCCGACTCGCCCGGATCGGCATCGGCCTGTGCAGCCTGGCGGCCCTGCTCGCACTCGCCGGCGCGGTGGCGTTCGTACTGGCGGCCCTCCACTGGACCCCGGTGATGAAACTCGACACCGGCGGTCTCCTATGAGCCGCGCAATCGGGAGTGTCCCGCCCGGAGTTGCGTTGCTGGCTGGGCTGCACGCCGGTAGCCCAGCTCGACACCGGCGGTCTCCTATGAGCCACGCACCCGAGAACCTCCTGCCCAGCGCTGCGGTGCTGGCTGGGCTGCAGGCCGGTGGCCGAGCTCGACAGCGGTGGCCGTTAAAGCGCGCACTCGGGAACCTCCTGCCTGGCGGTGCCTCGCTGCCCTCGCGCCGGACCACGACCGCCAGCTTCGACCGCGGCGGCCTCCAGCGCGGGGCGGTGCTGAATAGGCGCTGGGCGGCAGTCATCGGTTCCGAACACGGCGGTCGCCGGGCGAGTGTGGAACAGGAAACCTCCCCGCTCGGCGGGGCGCTGCTGGGCGGCCGTCGATTCGGGGCAGGGTGGGGGCCGGTGAGGCGCGCACCCGGGAAGCCCCTGCCCGGCGGCGTCGTGCGGCCCATGCGCGAGACCACGACCGCCGGCTTCGACCACGGCGGTCGCCCATGAGGCGCGAGACCCAGAACATCCTGCTCGTCCTGCTCGGCGGGGCGTTGCTGAAGATCGGCATCACGGGCGACTACCTGCAGTACGTCAAACCCGCGCAACTGCCGTGGGTGCTGGCCGGGGGAGGGGTGATGGTGGCCCTCGGTGCGGTGGCCATCCTCCGCGACATTCGTGCCCACGCCCGTCAGCCCGCCGGGCTCGAGGCCAACACAGCGCACCACGGGCACCACCACCCCGCCCGCTCGGCGTGGCTGTTGCTCCTGCCGGTGCTGGCGGTGTTCCTCGTCGCGCCACCGGCGCTCGGGGCGGACTCCGTCGCGCGCACCGAGGCCCGCGCGCCCGCACCGGCTTCCGCCGCCTTTCCGCCGTTGCCCGGGGGAGCCGTGGTGCCCTTGTCACTGACCGAATTCGTCACCAGGGCGGGCTGGGACTCCGGCGGCTCGCTCAACGGCAAAACAGTCCAGCTGACCGGGTTCGTGACCCACGCCCACGGTTCTATCCTCCTCGCGCGCATGGTCATCACCTGCTGCGCCGCCGACGCCTACCCGCTCACCGTCCGGCTGACCGGGCCCGCCACGCCCGCCTACCCCGACGACACCTGGCTCCGCGTCACGGGACAGGCCGTGCCCGGCACCGCCAGCAGCGCCAACCGCTACACGCCCGACCTCACGGTCACCGCCGTCGACCGGATCACCCAGCCGCCCGACCCCTACGAGGACTGAGACGCGCGGCCGAAACAGTGACGCCGAGCGCGGCTCAACCAGCAGCACCACGCCAATGAGCCCCAGCCGCCACGGCTCCGACCCCGCCAAGTGGGCCGTGGAGTTCGGCGAAAGTGTTCCGTCGTGCCGAGGCGAGACGTCCGGACCAGCCCTGACCCCAGCAGGGTGCGGCGGGCAATCGAGGACGAAGCAGCCCGCGAGACCCGTGTGCAACCCCGGCGGGCAACCAGACCCCCCGAACCCGACCCCTACGAAGACTGAGCCAGCCGGGCCGCGCAGTCGGCACAGGTGCCGACGATCTCGATCGTGTGGGTGATCTCCGTGAACCCGTGCCCGCTTGCGATCTTCTCCGCCCAGCGCTCCACCGCCGGGCCCTCGACCTCGACCGTGCGGCCGCAGTGGCGGCACACCAGGTGATGGTGGTGGTGCGCGGAACACCGCCGGTAGATCGCCTCCCCGGTGTCGGTGCGCAGTACGTCGATCTCACCGGCCTCCGACAGCGACTGCAGCGTCCGGTACACCGTCGTCAGCCCGATGCCGTCGCCGCGTTTGCGCAGCTCGTCGTGCAGCTCCTGGGCCGAACGGAAATCGTCGACCTCCGCCAGCAGCTCCACCACCGCGGCCCGCTGCTTCGTGGACCGACGGCCCGGCACGGGCGCCAGCCTGCTCATGCGGCCCTACTTTCAACGGCGCGGCAAGCCGCGGCAGTGTCATTGGCCGGCATGATGCCGGATGATTCGCTCGCAAGCTCGCTCATGAACCCTCCTGCACGTGTGCGACCGCGTCCACCACGATGTGTGCCAGATGATCGTCCACGAGCCGGTACACGACCTCGCGGCCCCGGCGCTCCCCGTGCACCACCCCCGCCGCCTTGAGCACGCGCAGGTGCTGGCTGATCAGGGGCTGCGCCACGTCCAGCGCGTCCACCAGCTCGTGCACGCACCGCTCGGCGTCCCGCAGCTGCAGCACGATCGCGATGCGCACCGGCGCGGCGAGTGCGCGCAGCAGCTCACCGGCCCCGCTCAGCGCCCCCGGCGACGGCACCGCGGTGCGCGGCCTGGCGGGCCCGTCCGAGTGGACCTCGCCCGGCACCTGGCTCGCCGCGGTCATGTCGATCTCCAGCCTGTCGAATGGGGTGTCCCCCCATCCTAGTGGGCGCTATCGCCTGCCCAGCCGGTCTGTCAAGCCCCTCGCGGAGCAACCGGACCCGCCGGATACCCTGGACGAAACCATCCCGCAGGCCTTGGGAGAGCGTGGAGTGCCCGCCAACACGATTGAGACCGTAGTCAGCTTGTGCAAGCGCCGTGGCTTCGTCTTCCCCAGCGGGGAGATCTACGGCGGTACCCGGTCTGCGTGGGACTACGGGCCGCTCGGCGTGGAGCTCAAGGAGAACATCAAGCGCCAGTGGTGGAAGACCATGGTGCAGAGCCGCGAGGACGTCGTCGGCCTCGACTCGGCGGTCATCCTGCCCCGGAAGGTGTGGGAGGCGTCCGGTCACGTCGAGGCGTTCGTCGACCCGCTGGTCGAGTGCCTGTCCTGCCACCGCCGCTTCCGCTCCGACCACCTGCAGGAGGAGTTCGCCGAGCGCACCGGCAAGCAGCCGGCCGAGGGCGACCTGTCCGAGGTGCCGTGCCCCAACTGCGGCACCCGCGGCCAGTACACCGAGCCCCGCAGCTTCAACGGGCTGCTCAAGACCTTCCTCGGCCCCGTCGAGAGCGAGGAGGGCCTGCACTACCTCCGCCCGGAGACCGCGCAGGGCATCTTCGTCAACTTCCTCAACGTGCAGACCACGTCGCGCAAGAAGCCGCCGTTCGGCATCGGCCAGATCGGCAAGTCCTTCCGCAACGAGATCACGCCGGGCAACTTCATCTTCCGCACCCGCGAGTTCGAGCAGATGGAGATGGAGTTCTTCGTCGAGCCGGGCGAGGACGAGCGCTGGCACCAGTACTGGATCGACCTGCGCACCGAGTGGTACACCGACCTCGGAATCAAGTCCGACAACCTGCGCCACTACGAGCACCCGAAGGAGAAGCTGTCCCACTACTCGAAGCGGACCGTCGACATCGAGTACCGCTTCCAGTTCTCCTCGGGACAGGAGTGGGGTGAGCTCGAAGGCATCGCGAACCGCACCGACTTCGACCTCACCACCCACTCGAACCACTCCGGCGTGGACCTGTCGTTCTTCGACCAGACCACCGGCGCCCGCTACCGGCCGTTCGTCATCGAGCCGGCCGCCGGTGTCGGCCGCCCGATGATGGCGTTCCTGCTCGACGCGTACGCCGAGGACGAGGCGCCCAACGCCAAGGGCGGCATCGACAAGCGCACCGTGCTGCGACTGGACCGCCGCCTGGCGCCGGTCAAGGCCGCGGTGCTGCCGCTGTCGCGCAACTCCGACCTGACGCCGAAGGCCAGGGACCTCGCCGCGCAGCTGCGCAAGAACTGGAACGTCGAGTTCGACGACGCGGGCGCCATCGGCCGCCGCTACCGCCGCCAGGACGAGATCGGCACGCCGTTCTGCATCACCGTCGACTTCGACTCGCTGGAGGACCAGGCGGTCACCGTGCGCGAGCGCGACTCGATGACGCAGGAGCGCGTGGCGCTGGACCAGGTCGAGGGTTACCTGGCCGCGCGCCTGCTCGGCTGCTGACCCCTGACACCTGTCACGGGCAGGTCGTGACGAGCGGCCTGCCCGCACAGGCGTTCCCGGCGGCAGAGTCGGGGACATGAACGGAACCAGCTCCCCGCCGCGCGACGCGGCTGTCACGGCCGGGGCCGCGGTGCGGCTGTCCGGCCTGCGGAAGTCCTACGGTGAGGTGCGTGCCGTCGACGGTGTCGACCTCACGATCGCGCCCGGCGAGGTGGTGGCGCTGCTCGGCCCGAACGGTGCCGGGAAGTCCACCACCGTCGACATGATCCTGGGCCTGACCATGCCCGACGCGGGCAGCGTGACCGTCTTCGGTGCCGCGCCCGCCGACGCCGTGAAGGCCGGTGCCATCGGCGCGATGCTGCAGGGCGGCGCGCTCCTCGAAGACGCCACCGTCGGCGAGATGGTCGCCATGGTCGCGTCGCTGCACCGCAACCCCATGCCGGTCGGCGAGGCGCTCGCGCGCGCCGGGATCGAGGACCTCGCGAACCGCCGCGGCAGCAAGCTTTCCGGCGGCCAGAAGCAGCGTGCGCGGTTCGCCGTGGCGCTCGTGTCCGATCCGGACGTGCTGCTGCTGGACGAGCCCACCGCGGCGATGGACGTCGGCAGCCGCCGCGAGTTCTGGCGCGCCATGCAGACCTTCACCGACTCCGGGCGCACTGTCGTGTTCGCGACGCACTACCTGGAGGAGGCCGAGGAGTTCGCCGACCGGGTCGTGCTGATGCGGGCCGGGCACGTCGTCGCCGACGGGTCCGTCGCGCAGGTGCGGGCGCTCGCCGGCGGCCGGACGCTGCGCGCGGTCGTGCCCGGCGCGACGGAGGCCGCCGTCGCGGATCTGCCCGGCGTCACCGAGTACCAGCTGCGCGGGCAGCGGATCGCCTTGTCCAGCAAGGACTCCGACGCGACCCTGCGCGCGCTGCTCGCCGCCTTCCCCGCCGCGCACGACATCGAGATCGCCGCGATCGGTCTCGAAGGCGCGTTCCTCTCGCTGACCTCCGAGGAGGAGTCATGAGCCCGAAGTTCCTGCTGCTGGAGATCCGCCGCATCCTGCGCTCGCCGCGGTTCCTGATCTTCACCGTGGGCTTCCCGGTGGTGCTTTTCCTGCTGTACGTGGGGATCTTCGCGAAGGACCAGGACACCAAGGCCGTGCTGATGGTGAGCATGACCTCGTTCGGTGTCATGGCGTCGGCCCTGTTCACCGGCACGCGCGTGGCGCTGGAGCGGGCGTCGGGCTGGCAGCGGCAGCTGCGGCTCACCCCGTTGTCCGGTGCGGGTTACCTGACCGCCAAGGCCACCGCGGGCATGGCGATGGCGCTCGCGCCGGCGCTGCTCGTGCCGCTGGTCGCGGTGGTGGTCGAGGGGGTCTCGCTCGACGGCGGGAACTGGCTCCGGGCCTCACTGGGGGTGTGGCTCGCGGCGATCCCGTTCGCGCTCATCGGGCTCCTGATCGGACAGGTCGGCACGGCGGACTCGGTCCAGCCGATCACGCAGCTGGTGATGCTGCCGATGGCCCTGCTCGGCGGGATCTTCATCCCGATCGACACGATGCCGGACTGGCTGCTGAAGTTCGCGCACGTGCTGCCGAGCTACTGGCTGGGCCAGGTGGGGCGCGGCGCGGTGACGGCGGACCTGAGCACCGGGCTGGGCAAGGACGTGCTGGTGCTCGGGGCGTGGACGGTGGTCCTCGGGATCGCGGTGGTGCGGCGCTACCGTAAGGACTCGGCGCGAGTCTGATGAGGGAGAACGTCGTGCGGGAGCGCGGACCGGAGTGGGGCGGCTGGTGGCGGGAGGACACCACCGGCCGCGCCCACCGGGCGTGGCGGTTCACCGCCCGCTGGTGGGTGGCCGGAAGCCTGTTCCTGCTGCCGGTCGTGCTTCCGTCCCTGCGGTACGCGTTCGCTCCGGGCACGCCGGTCGCCGCCGCGGTGGCGCTGCTGGTCGTGGTGGCGCTCTACTGCACCGGCTACCTCCTGTTCCAGCTGGTGTTGTTCGGCGCGGTCCCGCTGTGGCGGAAGGTGGCCTTCTGCGCGCTCATGCTGGCGCTGGGTTGGGCGGTCTTCCTGCTGCTGCCGAACAGCGAGGTGTATCTGCTGCTCTACTCGATCGGCGTGATCTCGTTCGGCCTGGCACCCGGCTGGGTGCTGGGGTTCAACGGCGCGTCCCTGGTCGCGCTGGCCGTGCTGGAGTGGCGGCACGTGGGCAACCACGGCTCGTTCAGCGACGTGTGGGCGCTGCTGGGCATCTCCGCCTCGATGTTCTTCGTGGGCCGCCTGCTCTTCACCGTCCGGACGCTGCGGGCGGCGCGCGACGAGATCGCCACGCTCGCGGTCACGGCGGAACGCGAACGCCTGGCGCGGGACCTGCACGACATCCTCGGGCACAGCCTCACCACGATCACCGTGAAGGCCGGGCTGGCGCGGCGGATGCTGGAAAGCGGGCAGCCCGAGCGGGCGATCACCGAGATCGCCGAGGTCGAGGGTCTGTCGAGGAGCGCGTTGTCGGACGTGCGGGCGACGGTGTCGGAGTACCGCGAGGTGTCGTTGTCGGCGGAGCTGGTGGGCGCCAGGGCGGCGTTGCGGGCGGCGGAGATCGAGGCCGACCTGCCGCACGCGGTGGACAACGTGCGGCCGGACCTGCAGCAGGCGTTCGGGTACGTGCTGCGGGAGGCGGTCACGAACGTGCTGCGGCATTCGGGGGCGAAGCACGTGAAGGTGCGGTTCGGGCGGGACTGGCTCGACATCTCCGACGACGGCGTGGGAGCGCCGGAAGGCTTGCGCGGCAACGGGTTGTGCGGTCTGGCCGAGCGGCTCGCGCAGCTCGGCGGGAAGCTGCACACCGAGTCGCGTGTGGACGGTGGGTTCGTGCTGCGGGCCGAGGTGGCCTCGTGATCCGGGTGCTGCTCGCCGACGACCAGGCGATGGTGCGCGGCGCGCTGGCCACCGTGCTGAGCCTGGAAGCGGACATCGAGGTGGTCGCGCAGGTGGGCTCGGGCGACGAGGTGCTTCCCGCGGCGAAGGAGTGCGGCCCGGACGTGGCGCTGCTGGACGTGCAGATGCCCGGCAAGGACGGGCTGACCGCCGCCGCCGAGCTGCACGCCGCGCTGCCCGCCTGCCGGATCATCGTGTGCACGACGTTCGGCCGGCCCGGCTACCTGGCGCGGGCGATGGCCGCGGGCGCGGCCGGGTTCCTGGTGAAGGACGCGCCGCCGGAACAGCTGGTGGACGCGGTGCGGCGGGTCTCCGCCGGGCTGCGCGTGGTGGATCCCGCGCTGGCCGCCGAGTCGCTGGCCACCGGGCCGAGCCCGCTGACGGCACGCGAGCACGAGGTGCTGCGGGCGGCCAGTGACGGGGGCACAGTGTCCGACGTGGCGAAGCGGCTGCACCTGTCCGAAGGCACCGTCCGCAACCACCTGTCGGCCGCGATCGGCAAGACCGGCGCCCGGACGCGCGCGGAGGCGGTCCGGCTCGCGGAGCAGAACGGGTGGCTGTGAGAATGGCGCCGATGAAGCCGTCTGCCGCCAGCTGGGTGCGCCGGGCCCTGTTCGGGACCGTGCTGGTGGTGGTGCTGGCGATCGGCGGTACGGCGTTCCGCGTGTGGCAGGTCGCGCGGGTCGACGACCGCGACCACGCCGACGTGATCATCGTGCTGGGCGCGGCGCAGTACAACGGGAAGCCGTCGCCGATCTTCCAGGCCCGCCTGAAGCATGCCCAGCAGCTGTACGAGGACGGCGTCGCGAAGGTGATCGTCACCGCGGGCGGCAACCGCGCCGGGGACGAGTACACCGAGGCTTCCGCGGGCGCGCAGTGGCTGGTGGAGCAGGGTGTGCCGCGGGCGAGCACGCTGCCGGTGGGGGAGGGCCGCGACACGCTGGGCAGCCTGCGCGCGGTCGCGACCGAGGTGGCGAAGCACGGCTGGCACACGGCGGTGCTGGTGAGCGACCCGTGGCACTCGCTGCGCGCCAGGACGATGGCCGACGACGTGGGCATCGAGTCGTGGACCTCGCCGACGCACAGCGGGCCGATCGTGCAGACCCGCGAGACGCAGGGGCTCTACATCTTCCGCGAAACCGGCGCGCTGCTGTTCTACCTGCTGACGAAAACTCCGGCCGACGACATCGGCGGGACGGGCTTGGGCTGAAAAGTGTCGGTGGTCGCTCCTATGGTGGGTCCCGTGTACACCGACCACGACCGCGAGCGGCGGTTGCCGGAGCCGCCGAAGAGCGCCGCGCTGCCCGGCTCGCGCCCGGACGGGCGCAGTGACTTCGCCCGCGACAGGGCGCGCGTGCTGCATTCCGCGGCGCTGCGTCGGCTGGCGGGCAAGACGCAGGTGGTCGGGCCGGGGGAGGGCACGGAGATCAGCGGCGTGCCGCGCACGCGGCTCACGCATTCGCTGGAGGTCGCGCAGATCGGCCGGGGGATCGCCGAGGAGCTGGGCGCCGACCCGGACCTGGTGGACACCGCGGGGCTGGCGCACGACATCGGGCATCCGCCGTTCGGGCACAACGGGGAGCAGGCGCTCGACGCGGTCGCGCAGCCATGCGGCGGGTTCGAGGGCAACGCGCAGACGCTGCGCATCCTCACCCGGCTGGAGCCGAAGCTGGAGCCGGTGGGGCTGAACCTGACGCGCGCGTGCGTCGACGCGGCCACGAAGTACCCCTGGCCCCGTCGCGCCGGGCAGGTCAAGTTCGGTGTGTACGCGGACGACCTGGGCATCTTCACGTGGATGCGCGAGGGCGCGCCGGAGGGGCGGCGGTGTCTCGAAGCGCAGATCATGGACTGGTCGGACGACGTGGCGTACTCGGTGCACGACGTCGAGGACGGGATGCTCGCCGGGCGCCTCTCGCTGTCCGCGCTCGCCGTCCCGGAGGAGCGCGCGGCGGTGGCCGAACTGGCGGCGAAGCACTTCTCGCCGTTGTCGGTGTCGGCGCTGGAAAGTGCCGCGCGTGAGCTGCTGACGTTGCCGGCGGTGGCGGAGCTGGCGAAGGGGTCGGTCTCGCCGTTCGCCGCGCAGGTCGCGCTGAAACGCGTCACGAGCGAGCTGGTGGGCCGGTTCGCCGCGGCGGCGGTCACCACCACGCGTGCCCGGTACGGCGAGGGGCCGCTGACGCGCTACGCCGCGGACCTCGAAGTGCCCGAGCAGGTGGGGGCCGAGGTGGCGCTGCTGAAGGCGCTCGCGCTGCGGTACGTGATGAGCGACCCCCGGCGGCTGGCGATGCAGGAGGGGCAGCGGCAGACGATCACCGAGCTGGTGGAGCTGCTGGCGCGCCGCGCGCCGGAGTCGCTGGACAGCGTCTTCCACCCGGCCTGGCACGCCGCGGCGGACGACGCCGCCCGGCTGCGGGTGGTGGTCGACCAGGTGGCCTCCCTCACCGACGCCCAGGCACACGCCTGGCACGCCTGGCACACCGGACGGCAGTGAAAATCCGGTAGCGTCGAAGCGATGGGCAACCCGGAACTCGATCACCTGCGATTCTGCTTCGCGCTGCACCGCGCTGTGGCCGGTGCTGGCGACTCGTGCTTCTCGCCCTACTCCGTCGCCAGCGCGCTGGGCCTGACCAGCCAGGCGGCGCGCGGAGCGGCGTCCGAGGAGCTGGCAGCACTGCTGGCCGGCGGCGCCGCGGACGTCGCGAAGCAGGCGGAGCTGCTGCGCACCGCCGCCACGCTCGACGAGGGCGGCCGGGGGGAGGCGCCCGTTCTCGAGGTCGCCAACACGTTGTGGACGGGCGACCACTTCGCGCTCAACCAGGACTTCCTCGGCGACCTGGCGGCCTGGCCGAACGGCCGCGTCCGCACCACGCCGTTCCAGGAGAACCCGGAGGCGGCACGGCAAGCGATCAACTCCGATGTGGCGGAGACCACCCACGACCTGATCCCGGAGCTGCTCGCGCCCGGCACCGTCCGCCCGGACACCGTCGCGAGCCTGGTCAACGCGGTGTACCTCAAGGTCGCCTGGCGCCACCGGTTTCCGGAGGAGCGCACCGAGGACGCGGACTTCCGCAGTCCCTCCGGCGTCCGCTGCGTGCCCACCATGCACCTGTCGGAGTCGCTCGGTTACGCCGCGCGAGACGGCTGGCAGGTCGTCGAGCTGCCCGCCGCGGGCGGGGTCACCGCCACGGTCCTGCTGCCGGACGGGGATCTCGCCGCGGCGGAGTCCACAATGGACGACAACGCGCTCGCTGCGCTGGTGCGCGCGCCGCGCAAGCGGCAGGTCCGGCTGGCGCTGCCGAAGGTGAAGCTCAGGCAGCGCGCCGCGCTCAAGCCCGCCCTCGCCGGGCTCGGGGTGCGGACCATGTTCACGCCTCGCGCCGACTTCACGCCGCTGTCCCCGGATCCGCGGCTGTACGTCGGCGAGGTGCTGCACGAGGCCGTCCTGCGGCTCGACGAGCAGGGCCTGGAGGGTGCCGCGGCCACCGCCGTGATGATGCGCGCGCTGGCCATGATCACGCCCGCCGACCCCGTCGACGTGGTCGTGGACCGGCCTTTCCTGCTCCTCGTGCGGCACGCCGCGACGGGTGTGGTCTACTTTTTCGCCCGCGTTGTCGAACCGTGAGGTAAGAAGTGACCGCGTTGCTGGAGTCGCCGGGGACGGTGCAGGTGGAGGAATCCCGACGGCGGCGGTGGACCCGCGCCGACTCGATCGCCGCACTGTTCTTCGTGCTGGCCGCGTTCGTCATCTACGCCGGGCTGTGGGTGAACCTCGGCAGCGGCTACCTGTACAACAGCGCCCAGGACCAGAACATGTGGGAGTGGTTCTTCGAGACCACGGCCCAGTCGGTGTGGCACTGGCAGAACCCGCTGGAGTCGGTGCTGCAGAACTACCCCGACGGCGTGAACATGATGGCCAACACGGCCATGCTGGGCCTGAGCATCCCGCTCTCGCCCGTCACGATGTTGTTCGGGCCCACCGTCACCTGGGCGATCGCGCTCACCGGCGGCCTGTCCGGCACGGCTTTCGCCTGGTACTGGGTGTTCTCGCGGAACCTGGTGGGCTCGCGGCTCGCGGCCGCGATCGGCGGGGCGTTCTGCGGGTTCGCGCCGCCGATGATCTCGCACGGCAACGCGCACCCGAACTTCGTCGTGCTCTTCCTGCTGCCGTTCATCGTGCTGCGGCTGATCAGGCTCGCGCAGGGTGCCCGGCCGGTGCGCGACGGGCTGATCCTCGGCGCGCTGCTGGCCTACCAGGTGTTCCTCGGCGAGGAACCGCTCCTCATCACCATGCTCGGCTTCGTGGTGTTCGCCATCGCCTACGCCGCGTCGCGCTGGCGCGAGGCCGTCGCCATGATCAAGCCGATGGTCATCGGCCTCGCCATCGCCGGCGTGCTCGCGCTCGCGATCGTCATCTTCCCGCTGTGGTGGCAGTTCCTGGGCCCGCAGAGCTACCGCACGCTCGAACACGGCCCGGTCGGCAACGACACGGCGGCGTTCACGCGCTTCGCGACGGAGTCGATCGCGGGGCAGGCGGACGCGGCCGCGGACGTGTCCATGAACCGCACCGAGGAGAACGCGTTCTTCGGCTGGCCGCTGGTCGTGTTCATGGTGGTCCTGACCATCTGGCTGTGGCGGAACGTGTTCGCCCGCGCGGTCGCGATCTCGATGTTCGTGCTGGCCTGGCTCTCCCTCGGCGTCTCGATCACGGTGGCGCACAAGGACACCGGCATCCCGGGGCCGTGGAAGCTGCTGGCGGACCTGCCGCTGTTCGACTCGCTGCTGGAGTCGCGGCTGGCCATGGCGTGCATCCCGGCGGTCGCCGCGCTGCTCGCGATCGCCACCGACAAGGTGTTCCAGGCGGCGCCGTCGTTCCGCGACCGGGAGCTGCCGCTGCGCTGGCTGTGGCTCGGCGCGCTGGTGGCCGTGCTGCTGCCCATCGCGCCGACGCCGTTGCAGGCCAGCACCAGACCGGCGACGCCCGCGTTCTTCTCGGACGGCACGTGGCGCCAGTACGTCACCTCGGGTTCGGTGGTCACCGTGCCGCTGCCCAACACCGGTGACGCGCGGGCGCTGCACTGGCAGGTGGCGGCCGACGTCGGGTTCCCGCTGGCGGACGGCTACTTCGTCGGGCCGAACGGGCCGCACGACAAGCGAGGCCGCTACGGCGCGCCCGACCGCTTCACGGCGACGCTGCTCAACGACGTCCGGGAGACGGGCGACGTGCCGGAGGTGACCGACGCCCAGCGCGCCGAGACCCTGGCCGACCTGCGTTACTGGCACGCCGACGTCGTGGTCCTCGCGCCGGGCAACAACCAGCAGTCGCTGCAGGCGACGGTCGAGCAGCTGCTGCGCACCCCCGCGCGTTACGTGGACGGGGTGTGGCTGTGGGACGTGCGGCAGCTCACGGCCGCGTGAGGTAGTCCGCGATCGCGGTCCCGAGCTCCTGCCCGGCGACGGCGCTCATGTGGTCGCCGGGCACCCGGGCGAACTCCGCTTTCGGCAGCAGTTCGGCGAGCCGGTCGGCGCTGCGCTGACCGTCGTCGCGGTCGCCGACGAGCACGAGCACCGGCGTCCCGAGGCGGCGCAGCTCCTCGGGCGGGGTGTCGACGAAGGTGTCCAGCACGTGCCGCAGCGCCACCGGGTCCCCGCCGGTCGACCGCAGGAACCGCTCCGCCTTCCACTCGGCGGAGCCGCGCTCGAACGTGCCGAGCCCAGTGAGGATGCGCCGGAAGTGCTCGCCACTTCCACGGGTTTCGGTGATGCCCTCCAGGCCGGTGCCCGCCACCACGGCACGTCCTGGCGTCGCGCCACGCACGAGCATCCGCACCACGGTCCGGGCGCCGAGCGAGTAGCCGCCCAGGTCGTACTCGTCGAGGCCGAGGTGCTCCAGCAGCGCGAACGCGTCGTCGGCGAGGACGTCCGGCGGGTAGGCGGCGGGGTCGTGCGGCTTCGCGCTGTCGCCGTGCGCCCGGAGGTCCGGCATGATCACGCGCCGCCCCCGCTCGGCGAGCTTCGCGGCGTGCCCGTAGGTGAGCCAGTTGACCTGCGCGGTGGAGAAGTAGCCGTGGATCAGCACGACCGGTCGTCCGCGTCCGACCTCCCGGTAGGCGAGCTCGGTCCCGTCGCGGCCCTGGAAGCGTCCTGTCACGGGATCCGAGGCTAGCTCGTCCTGAGGGGGAGAGAAGGAGGAGACCATGTCCCGCATCCCCGTCCTGTCCACAAAGGACGCGAACCTGTTCACGCGGCTCATCTACCGCATCGCCCGCCGCCGCTACGGCGCCGTTCCCGAGCCGTTCGCGGTGATCGCCCGCCACACCGGGCTGCTCGCCGCGGGCGCCGTGCACGAGCTGGCCGTGGAGAAGGCGTCTCGGACGCTGCCCGTCAACGTCCGGCAGATCGCGAGCTACCGCGTCGCCGTGCGGCTCGCCTGCTCGTGGTGCGTCGACTTCGGCACCATGCTGCAGAAGCACGACGGGCTCGACATCGAACGGCTCAAGCACATCGACGAGTACGCCACCTCGCCGCTGTTCAGCAGGCAGGAGCGCCTCGCGCTCGCGTACGCCGACGCGATGACCGAGAGCCCGGTGACGGTCACCGACGAGCAGGTCGCGGAGCTGGAACGCGAGTTCGGCCGCAAGGGCGTGGTCGAGCTGAGCTACCAGATCGCGCTGGAGAACCTGCGGGGCAGGCTCAACAGCGCGCTCGGCATTCCCGAGCAGGGGTTCACGTCGGGGGAGGCGTGCCGGGTTCCGCTGCCGGGAGCCGCGTGAGCTTGTCCGGGTTCGCCACGTCGTAGACCGCGACGATCAGCCCGTCGCGGATCGCCATGGTCTGCAGGTGCGCGTCGAGCGGGCGGCCGCCGGGGACCTGGGTGGGCGGCACGTAGACGCCCAGGTCCCCGTTGACCAGCACCGGCCGCCCGGTCCAGAACGCCTCCGGCCGGAACATCTCCACCAGGCCGCGGAAGAACCGGGCGATCTTGTCGCCGCCCACGATGACCTGCCGCGCGGTGCGGGTCTTGCCGCCGGAATCGCCGACGAAGGTCGCGTCGGGGTGCAGCACCGCGGTCATGCCCGCCACGTCGCCGGCGAGCAGTGCCGTGAGGAACCGGTCGAGCACCTCCTGCTGCTCGGCGAGGCTCGCCCGCGGCGGCGGTTCCGCGTCCTTCACGGCACGCCGCCCACGCGAGGCGCTCTGCCGCGCCGCCTCCGCCGTCGTGCCGAGGATGTCCGCGATCTCCGCGAAGGGCACCGAGAACGCGTCGTGCAGCACGAACGCGACGCGCTGCTCCGGCGTGAGCTTGTCGAGCACGACCATCGCGGCCATGCGCAACCCTTCGTCACGCACGGCGGCGTCCAGCGGGTCCTCGGCCTGCTTCCCACCCAACGGGGTGACGATGGGCTCGGGCAGCCACTGGCCGACGTACCGTTCACGCTGCACCGCGGCCGAGCGCAACCGGTCGAGGCAGATGCGGCCGACCACGGTGGTGAGCCAGCCCCTGAGGTCGCGGATTCCGGCCTGCTTCTCCTCGCCGAGGCCCGCGAGCCGCAGCCACGCCTCCTGCACGGCGTCCTCGGCGTCGGCCACCGATCCGGTGAGCCGGTAGGCCACCGCGACCAGGTGGGCGCGGTGCCCGGTGAACTCCTCAGCCAGCCCCATGACCGAGACAGTATCCTCGACCCGTGGCAGGTCGAATCCGGGAAGCAGACATAGCGGAGGTTCGCGACCGCAACCGGATCGACGAGGTGGTGGGCGAGTACGTGGCCCTGCGCAACGCCGGCGGCGGGGCGCTCAAGGGCCTGTGCCCGTTCCACGACGAGAAGACGCCGTCGTTCAACGTGCGGCCCACGCACGGCACGTTCCACTGCTTCGGCTGTGGTGAGGGCGGCGACGTCATCAAGTTCCTGATGAAGATCGACCACCTCCCGTTCGTCGAGGCCGTCGAGCGGCTCGCCGACCGCGTCGGGTTCCGGCTCACCTACGAGGGTGGCGGCGCCAGCGTCCAGCGCGACCGCGGCACGCGCACCCGGATGGTGGAGGCGCACAAGGCGGCGGCGGAGTTCTACACCGAGCAGCTGCGCACGCCCGAGGCCGAGCTGGCCCGCAAGTACCTGCGCGAGCGCGGTTTCGACGAGGCCGCGGCGCAGCGCTTCGGCTGCGGGTTCGCCCCGTCGGGCTGGGACAAGCTGACGAAGCACCTGCTCAACCGCGGGTTCGAGCTGTCGGAGCTGCTCAAGGCGCAGCTGGTGCGCGAGGGCAGGCAGGGGCCGATCGACCGGTTCCACCGCAGGCTCGTGTGGCCGATCAGGGACCTGTCCGGTGACGTCGTCGGGTTCGGCGCACGCCGGCTGTTCGACGACGACCCGATACAGGCGAAGTACCTCAACACCAGCGAGAGCCCGATCTACAAGAAGTCGCAGGTGCTGTTCGGGCTCGACCTCGCCAAGCGCGAGATCGCCAAGCGGCACCAGGTCGTCGTGGTCGAGGGCTACACCGACGTGATGGCCATGCACGCCGCGGGCGTGCCGACGGCGGTGGCGTCGTCGGGCACGGCGTTCGGCGAGGAGCACATGAAGGTGCTGCGCCGCCTGCTGATGGACGACGACGCGTTCCGCGGCGAGGTGATCTTCACCTTCGACGGTGACCAGGCGGGCCAGAAGGCCGCGCTCAAGGCGTTCGAGGGCGACCAGACGTTCGCGGGCCAGACGTACATCGCGGTCGCGCCGGACGGCATGGACCCGTGTGAGCTGCGGCTGGAGAAGGGCGACGCGGCGGTGCGGGACCTGGTGGCGCGACGGATCCCGCTGTTCGAGTTCGCGATCCGCAGCATGCTCGCCGAGTACGATCTCGACTCCGTCGACGGGCAGGTCGCGGCGCTGCAGCGCACGGTACCGCTGGTGGCGCAGATCAAGGACAGGGCCAAGCGCGACGGCTACGCGACGAAGCTGGCGTGGTGGGTCGGCTGGCAGGACGCGGACATGGTGGTGCGCCGCGTGCGGGGCGCGGCCGGTGCGCCCGCCAAGCCCGAGCGGCGGGCACCGGCGGCCGCGGCCGCACCGGAGGACGTCCAGCGGCCGTCGCCGAAGGACCCGCGGCTGATGGCGCAGCGCGAGGTGCTCAAGGCGGCGCTGCAGGAGCCCGCGCTGGCGGGCCCGGAGTACGACGCGCTGCCCGAGGAGGCGTTCACCCACCCGGCGTACGTGGCGGTGCACCGTGCGGTGCTGAAGGCGGGCGGGGCGAGCTGCGGGCTGGCGGGCCCGGCCCTGCTCGACGCGGCGAGCGCGAACCTGCCGCCCGGCACGGTGCGGACGCTGCTGTCGGAGCTGGCGGTGGAACCGTTGCACGCGAAGACCGAGGCCGACGTCCGCTACATCGGCAGCATGATCGCGGCGGTACAGGAGAACCTCGTCGGCAGGCAGATCGGCGAGATCAAGTCGCGCCTGCAGCGACTGTCCCCTGTGGACGCCGAGGAGGAGTACCGGGCGTTGTTCGGCGACCTCGTGGCGCTGGAGGAGTACCGGAAGGCGTTGCGCCAGCAGGCGATCGGCGGGATGGACTGAGGTGGCCTTGCTGCGGCGGCTGTTCGGCGACCGGTTGCCGGAGGGGTTTCCGGGCACGCTCGCGCCCGCGGAGAACGCGCTCGGCGTGGCTCCGGTCGGCTCCGGTGGGCATCTCGTGGTCACCGAGCTGGGCCTGTGGCTGCCCGACGGGCGCCGGGTCGGCTGGCACCTGATCAGCAAGGCGGTCTGGGACGCGGGGGTGCTGACGCTCGTCGAAGCGGCGGAGACCGGCACGGCGGGTGGGGCGGTGCTGCTGGAGGACCGTCCGCCGGTGCGTTTCGAGCTGCCGAAGCCGGGGCGCGTGCCTGTGCTGATCCGGCAGCGGGTGGACAGCTCCATTCGTGGGCGGCACCGGCAGGAGCTGACCGGCGGCGGGGTGTGGTTCGTGCAGCGCAAGGTGCCCGGGCGGGACGGCAGTGTGCTGCAGGTCCGGCCGGACCCGGGGGTGGACGCCGAGGTGGTGGCCGCGATCGCCCGGGAAGCCGCGGAGAAGCTGGCACCGCCGGAGGTGTAGCAGTACGCTCGTACTGTGTGGGATCCCGCGAAGTACCTCGACTACGCCGACCTGCGAGGACGCCCGTTCTTCGATCTCGTGGCGCGGGTGGGTGCGGTCTCGCCGCGCCGCGTGGTGGATCTGGGTTGTGGGCCGGGGAACCTGACGGTGTCGCTCCGGTCGCGCTGGCCGTCGGCGGTTCTGGAAGCCGTGGACAGCTCACCGGAGATGGTCGCCGCGGCTCGCCAGGCCGGGATCGCCGCCGAGGTGCTGGACGTGCAGGACTGGAAGCCGGCGCCGGACACGGACGTCGTGGTGACCAACGCGGTGCTGCAGTGGGTCCCGGAGCATGTGCGGCTCCTGCGGCGGTGGGTGGGGGAGCTGCCGCCGGGCGCCTGGCTGGCGATGCAGGTGCCGGGCAACTTCGACTCCCCGTCGCACGTGCTGGCGCGCGACCTGGCGGGGCAGTGGGGGGTGACGCTGAGGGGCCTGGAGACGGTTGCCACGCCGTCGGAGTACGCCACGCTGTTCGCCGACGCGGGCTGTCAGGTGGACGCCTGGGAGACGACGTACGTGCAACGCCTGACGGGCCAGGACGCGGTGCTGGAGTGGATCACGGGGACGGCGCTGCGGCCGGTTCGCGCGGCCCTCTCGGACGGGGAGTGGGCGGAGTTCCGTTCCGCGCTGGCGCCCCGGCTACGCGAGGCGTACCCGGCTCGCGGGGACGGGACGGTGTGGTTCCCGTTCCGCAGGGTCTTCGCGGTGGCGCAGGTGTAGCAGGCTGCTTTGCGCATGACCTGGAGACGTTGCGTGACGTCCGTCGACACGCTTGTAACACATATTTCCAGGTGTACGACTCCCGAGGGAGCCGACTGTGAGGGGTTGAGCGAGGTGATCCGCCGAATCGTCGCGGGAGGGACCGTACTACTCGCTGCCGGGTGCGCCACTGCCACGCCGGCGCCTGTGAAGACATTCACCCTTCGCGGTGAGGTGGTCATGAACAACACCTCACCGGGGGCATTTCCGACCTTGGCAGCGGGTGCCGGGGCTCCGGTGGTTACTCGGACATGGCGTCCGGAACCGCCGTGACAGTGGCAGACCCTCGGGGGCGCGTCGTCGCCACCGGGAGCATCACTTCCGGCCAGGCCAAGCGGACCTCGATCACACTTCCCGGCGACACCACCGCCACCTACTACATAGCTGCGTGTTCCATGCTCTTCGAGGTACCGGGCGTGCCAGACGATTTGCCGACCTACTCCATTACTGTGTCCCATCGCGGAACTCAGGTTGTTCCCTCGGTGCAGGCGCACGACACGGTGAAATTCGAGCTCCGCTAGTACATCCCTCTTCGCGGGGTTTCTCGCGCAGCGCACACGCCTGATGGGCACGTCCACGCCCTCGTGCTCCGTCGAACGTCTGACAGCCGATTGTCGGCACGCGCCCCGGCGCCGTTGCCGGAGCGCGCCGATCGTTCAGTCCCGCGTCACGCCGACGCGGTGCCCGTTGCGGCCCTGCGGCCGGAAGAACGGCACCTTGTCTCCGACCTTCTCGCCGACCTTGGCGCGCGCGACGCCCGCCGCGCCCTGGACCATCGGGTGGTCGGCGACCTTACGGTACGTGCGCACGATCTGGTCGTAGCGCGCCCGGCCCGCCTTCGCCCCGAGCACGTATCCGACGGCCGCGCCGAGCAGGAAAACCTTCACGTCTCCGCCTCCTCTGGTTGTTCGGCCCGTGGGAGCCATTGTCCCCCAGCGCGCCACCTGATGCCGGGGGTGCTTGCAGAGCGCGATCAGGGGTGCGCTAAAGTTTCTCCCCGTTGGCCCGGAGCGATCCGGACTGGCACCGAACGTTCCCCTGTAGCTCAACTGGCAGAGCATTCGGCTGTTAACCGAAGGGTTGTTGGTTCGAGTCCAACCGGGGGAGCAGCGGAAACAAGGCCCTGGAGATCATCCAGGGCCTTGTTTACATCTACGGCTGACATCAGTTCTCAGCCAGCCGGTTCATCTGCTGGGCCAGTCGTCGCTTCGCCTCGTCGAGCACGTGCCCGTAAATGTCGGCCGTCGTCGAGATGGACGCGTGGCCGAGCAGCTCCATGACCTCACGGATGGTCGCTCCGTCCAGGAGCAGCAGCGTCGCGCAGGTGTGGCGCAGGTCATGTACCCGGTTGCGATCGATCTTGGCGTTCTTCAACACGCGGTCGAGCATCGTGTTGACATTCCGAGGCTCAATCACCCTCCCCGTTCGGGTGATGAACACCAGGTCGTCCGGCTGCCCCGGTGCCGGGTTCTGGTGGACGGACATCCGCTCTGCCGTCGATGTCCGGTGCGCACGCAGCGCGACCAAGCAGACCTCCGGCAGGTAGACCTCCCGGCGTGAGCGCTTCGTCTTCGGCTGGCCGAAGATGAGCCTCCCGCGCACCCGCTGGACCGTGCGCCTGACGCGGACCTCGCCCGTCATCAGGTTGATGTCGGACCACGCCAGTCCCAGCACTTCACCCTTTCGCAGACCGGTCGTGATCAGCACGAGCCAGAGCGCATACAGCCAGTGCGTCGCGACGTACCGCAGGAAGCGCCGAGCGTCGGTCTCCGACATCGGGCGTACCTCGAAGTGATCACGCGAAGGGGCTTTCACCAGCGTGGTGACGTTCCGGCCGATCAGCTCCTCCCGGACGGCGTTGTTCAACGCACCGCGCAGGACCTCGAAGATGTTCTGGACGTAGCGCGCCGAGAGATCCTTACCGTGCACTGTCTTTGCCTTGCGTAGCTGCGCCAAGAACTTCCGCACGTCCGCCGGTGTCAGCGCGTTGAGCTTCTTGCTGCCGAGCTTGGGCTTGATGAACCGCCGGATCACCACCTCGTAACCCGAGTAGGTAGATGGCCCGCGCTCGACCTGGACCACATTGTCCAACCAGTAGTCGAGGTAATCGCTCAGCTTCATTGACGACGAGATGGACGGCAGCCCCTTGCGGTTGTTGTCCAGCAGCTCGATTCGCTTCTCGTTCGCCTCCTCCCAGGTCTTGCCGTAGACGTACTTCCGCTCGCGTGTGCCGTCGACCGCGAGCACGTAGACAGCCGCGTGATAGCGGCCGTCCTTGCGCTGCACGATCGTTCCCATGCCGTTGGCCGCACGCTTGGTCATCACGCAGCCTTGTCTATAAGGGACTCCACGTAGGCGTCGATCGCCGTGCGCGGAATCCGTCGTGCGCCGAAGACCTTGACCGACTGGAGCAAGTCCAGCCGAATCAAGTCGTAGACGCGTGTCCGGCCGATCCCGAGCAGGCGGGCGGCTTCGTCGACACGGAGCAAAATGGGTTCCACTGGTTCACATCCTTCCTCGGTCGGTTGCTTCGATTTCTTCTCGTGCGACGCGCCGCCGTTCTCGCGCCTTGGCTGCAGCCGTGTTCGCCAGGGCGGCGTCACCGATGGTCAACCAGCCGACGCCGTCGAAGATCCAATCCAGGGTCACTTCGGCTTGATCCCCGAGCTGGTCGAGGTCGGCCGGCGGGGTGTCCTCGGGGTGCTCGCCTCGTTGGAAGGCCCGGCGGACCGCTCGGAGTGCGCCGAGCGTCGTGGAGTAGCGGCGGCTTTTGGTGGAGAAGTGGCCGCCGAAGCCGAGCATGTGTGCCCATTTCTGGAGGCGGCCCCAGCCCTCATCCCAGGCTTTCCGCTGGGCTTCGGAGGTGTAGTAGAAGGGGCGCTTGCCGAGGTACCAGCAGGCGACGAGCTGTCGGGCCTGGTGCGTGTCCTGGTCGGCGTAGATGCTCGCGGTCCGGTCGGTAAGCCGCCGGGACACGAGCCCGGCTTCTTCGGTGGCTTTGGTGGCGTACTTGGCGAGATACGCCGCGACGGCAGTCGAGGTGAGTACGCCGTGGTCGTCGTGATCACCGGCATTGAGGTGGACCCGGCGGATGTCGGTCTGCTTGCCCCAGGTCAGGGTCCAGCCGGTGCGATGCCGGGGGTGGGACGCCGTGGTGAAGCGCGTGAGGGTCGCAGCGGTGGCGATGTGGCTGCTCAGCAGCTCCGGCGTGATCGAAACATCCGGCGCCACGATGCTATCCCGGTCTTCCGGGTCGACGCCATCGAGCCGGATCAGGGCGTGGAAGTGCACGGTCCCGCGCCGCTGGTATTCGGCCACCTTTGCGTACGAGAGCCGCACCCGAACGCCCCGGGCCTTGGCAGCGGAAGCGAGAAGCCGGTTCAGCGTGATCGTGGTGCGCCGCCACAGCTCCCCGACGTGGAAGTTCCACACGGCTTGCGCGTCGTAGTCGTAGCAGTCCCGGCACAACGGTTCCCCGACACGCGGGTCGTCCTCGGTGTGCCGCTCCCGGCATTCGGTCGAGCGGCCGTGCGGGCACAGTGGCGCGTATCGACGAGGGCGGCAGGGGCGGACCCCGTTCGAGCCGACCACGCGGGCGTGCACGGTGCCGAACGCGGGTGCGGTGAGGGTGACGAAGAAGCACGGGTGCTCGGTCACGGTGTCGGGTACGCCCTTGCCGCCGACGAGCCCGGCCTTGACGAGCTGGTACGTGTCCGCTCGGTAGGTCTCCGCGCAGGCCGGGCAGACGGAGGCACGGCGGTTCTTGCAGGCGACGTACAGCAGCCCGTCCGGCATGTCGTCGGTCGGTTGCTCGGTGGTGCCGTCGTCCCAGGTCGCTTCCAGCCGTAGCCGCACGGGCCGGGAGCAGGCAGCGGCGGGCATGACGTGCGCTAGCCACCACCGGTAGTCCGGCTGGGAGGCGCGGGAGACAAGCTCGGCAACGGCTCCCAGCCCCACCACGGTTTTGGTGGTGGGGCTGGGAGTCATGGTCGAGACGGTCATTGTCAGGCGGTGAACAAGTAGGCGTAGGTGTCGATGTCGGCGGTGGTGGCCCAGCGGAAGCCGTTCACGAGTTCGCCCGTCGGGTTGTAGGTGGGCAGCAACGCCGACGGGTCGAAGGCTTCGATGGGCAGCCCGACGAACCGCGGAGAGCCCGGCGCGTGTGCGAGCCGAACCACGTCGACCGCGCCGCCGGGGGCTGAGACGAACACCCAGACGTGATCCGGGCTGGTCGAGATGGGCATGGTGGGGGTGAGCACTGTGGACAGTCCGCTCCTGTGAGACGAATACGGTAATGGTGGATCAGGCGACGGTTTTCTTGCTGCGTAACCGTTGCGCGTAATCCACAAGCGAATAGATCTGCGCATCAGTGAGATACGCGGTCTTCATGCGCCGAGGCGTGCCGCCTTCGGCCAGGAGCAGCGCGACGCCGCGTTCCTCCGGTGCGATGGTGGAGGCGTCGTAGCCCTGACTGGCCCAGCCACGGCCGAGGATGATGTCCGACGACGAGTCGGTGGTGCAGCGGTAGGCCAGGCGGTAGCCGAACAGGTCCCGCAGTGAGGTCGGGATGATGTCGGCGGACGGCCGCTGTGTCGCCGCTACGACGATGACTCCGGCAGCGCGGCCGCGTGCTACGAGGTCACGCAGCAGCCGGACGAAGGTGTCCTGCTGGTCCTTGCTGCCCATCGTGGCGGAGAACAGGGCAAGCTCGTCGATGACGAGCATGATCACGTCGATCGGGTCGCGGCGGTCGATCTTGCGGCGCCGCACACGGTCGAGTTCCCGGTACCGGCGGTCCATCTCCGCCTGCAACCGCTCCAGCGCCAGCAACGCGGCTTCGATATCCGGGCCCACGAACAGGTCGGCCACGTCGCGCCACAGGCCGAGTTCGACTTGCTTGCCGTCGAACAGCCACAGCGACAGGTTCGGGGACAGTGCCCCGTGCGCGACGATGTTGTTCAGCCCGACGGACTTGCCCGCGCCCGGTTCCCCGGCGAGCAAGATGTTCCGCCAGATGAGTTCGATATCGACGCCGTGCCCGTCCTCGTAGATGCCGAGGTGCACGGGATCGTAGATGGACAGGCCAGCGACGGGAATCGTGTCCTTCTTCGACATCACGCATTCCTCAGTCGATGTAGTCGGACAAGTCGTCGCCGTTGACCACGGCCGGACGTTCGGTCTTCTTCTCCTTGACCGGCAAGGGCGTAACCGTGGCGCCGGTAATCGGCTCCGCGTTCTCCTGGACACGAGCACCCAACAGCGAGCCGAGCTTGCCCAGCGGCGAGTCCAGCGGAGTCGACTTGTCGAGCGGGTCGCGTCGGATGACATCGACCGCGAACAGGGTCGAGAGCTTGCGCACCTTGTGCAGGCGGGCGTCACGGGCAAAGCAGGCCGGAGCGATGTACTCCAGCGCCTCTTCGATGTCCCCGGACGAGGAACCGGCACGCGTCCACAGCCAGACGCGTTCGCCGGTCTTGGTCGGCCGGGCCCACAGCATGAACGGCAAGGCGCCGTCCAGGTTCATCGTGCGCGCCCGTGCCTGTCGCAGGCAGGTTCGCAACCGGTGCCGGTCAACGATGCACCAGAACCGCCCGTAGACGAACCGCCGCGAAGGCGGAATCACCACGATCACGACGGTCACGCCGCCGAAGATCAGCCACGCGACGACTGGGCCGACCTCGTGTCCGAGCCAGATCCTGGCAGTCACAACGAGCGAGACAATCAGGATCTCGGCACGCCAGCGCACGAGGACGCCGACGACGAGCACGACCCACGAGTGCTTCGGGGTGTGCCACACTTCCATCACGTCGAGCCGTCGCGCCCCACGCGGACGGCGAATAGACTTGGCCACGACTCTCGCACCTCCAGGGCGAGTTGTGCCGAGAGGCACGGGGTCCGGGCAGGAACCGCCAAGAACCAGACCGGTCCCCGTGCTTCCTCGGATGCGTTACTGAGCTTCGAAGATGTCTGACTCGTTCAGACCGTGTCGGGCCACGATGTAGCGCGCCCGTGCGACGCAAACCTTGGCGTCGATGATGTCGTACTCGCGGCACAGCGCTTCGTACTCATTCCACAGCCGATCACGATCGGACTGTGGCAGGGATTTCGAGCACAGCCAGGCTTCTGCCTTGTCCTTGCAACGCATGTTGATTGCCAAGCGAACGACGGCGAACCGTCGATACGTCTCCCAAAGTCGTTGAGTATCAGGACGTTCAGGGTTGTTCATCGTCATGCTCCCGCCGAAGAACCGGACTTCGAGCCGGGGGCAGCCTTGATGTCGGTAGCGCGGAAAGCCACACCGTTGCGGCCGTTCTGTGCCCACGGAATCGCCTGCAACTCCACCGGGGTGACAAGGGAACCAATCGCGACCTTCGGCGGCTGCGGAGCCGCCACGGTCACGGTGATCACCTCAGCCCCGCCGTTGTCCATGGCAACCAGTTGCACGGACCACATGGGAATGTTGGTGCTGCGCTCGACTCGCTGCACGCCGTTCTGGTCGGTCTTCGGCTGAGCCTCACGGCCCACCGTGAACGTCACCTGCGAAGTGTCGATCATCAATCGCATCTCTACTGGCCTCCAAGGCAGTTACTCGGTTCAGGCGCCCGCGCGGTGTATCGCGGTAGATCGCGGTGCGCCGAACCAAGATGCCTCTGGACGCGGGGACCACTTCACCACAACGAAGGACTTCTCAGGACGTCCTAGACGTCCTAAAGTCGTCCCTATGCGGAACGAACGGCTGCGCGACGCTCTGACAGCCGCCGGAGTGTCGACCGACGTCCTGGCCGAAGAGCTTGCCGTGGACCCGAAGACGGTCGAGCGTTGGATCACGAAAGGCCGTGTGCCGTACCGGAAATACCGCAGCCGGATCGCGGCACGGCTGCACACCACCGAGACCTACCTGTGGCCGGACGCGCTCAGCGGCGAGGAAGCCACGACGGTCAGCCAGTCGGAGCTGGTGACGTTCTTCCCGCACCGCAATTCGGTACCGACCGAGCTGTGGGATCGGGTCATCAACGACGCGACGGAGCGGATCGACCTCGTGATGCACGCGGCACTGTTCCTCGTGGAGCGTCCGAACTTCGTCAGATCACTGGTACAGAAGTCCCGAAAAGGATGCAGCATCAGACTCGCCTTCGGTGACCCCGCCAGCCGGGAAGTCACGCGCCGCAGCGAGGAAGAACGACTCGGCAAGCACACACTCGCCGGACGTATCCGCAACGCGCTGGCGTTCTACCGGCCGCTGTTCGAGCTGGCCGAGCCGGAAATCCGATTTCACCGCACGACCCTGTACAACTCGATCTTCCGCTTCGACGACGAGATGATCGTCAACACGCACGTGTACGGCATCCAGGGCGCGCACGCCCCCGCGATGCACCTCCGGCGCCTGTCGGCGGGCAGCCTGTTCGACACCTATGCCCAAAGCTTCGAAGAGATCTGGCGCACCTCCAAGCCCGCAACCCTGGAAGAGGCCAACCTTGACGCGCACTGACTACTTCAACGACCCCAACGCCCCAGCCGCGAACAGCATCGGCGTCGCCGTCAGCGCCTTCACCCTCAACGAGCGCGGCGAACTGCTGATGATCCGCCGCACGGACAACGACCTGTACGCGCTACCCGGCGGGAACCTCGAACTGGGCGAGACACTGAGCGAGGCCGCCGTGCGGGAGGTGCGGGAGGAAACCGGGATCGAGGTCGAGGTGACCGAGCTGATCGGGGCGTACTCGAACCCACGGCACGTCATCGCCTACGACGACGGCGAGGTGCGGCAGGAGTTCTCAATCTGCTTCCGCGCCACGCCTACCGGCGGTGATCTCCGCACCAGCTCCGAGAGCAAAGAAGTCTACTGGGTGCCGCGCGATGCGATCGGGGACCTCAACGTGCACCCGTCAATCCGGCTACGCATCCAGCACGGCTTCGAGAACCGTCAGTCCGCGTTCTTCACGTGAGCGGCCAATCGGGCTTCAGTGCGCTCGACGGCTCGTAGCCGCTCCGGCCACGACAGGTCGATTGCTTTGCTGACCGCGTGCTCGGGGCCGTAGCGCTCCTTGACTTCAGTCATGCGCTCGATGAAGGTCAGCGTCTCGCCGTCCGGGCCGGTGGTCATGTCCGCCCACCACAACGCATCACGCTCCGGTGTCTGCTCGTCCTCGTAGTCGGCCAGCAGATGGGTCAGCCCGACGACCTCCGCATCCTGGTAAGCCGCGGAATGGTGGGCGACGAGGTTCACCAGTCGAGACGGGGTGCCGATGCTGGCGAGGTACCGAGCCCCGTCGATCGGATGGAAGTTCAGGGTCGCCAAGTCAGGGGCATAGCCGACATCGTGCAAGAGCGCGGCGACCTCGACCAGCTCAGCGTCCAGCCCCGGAACGGACTGGAGTCGACGGGCCTGCCGGGCGACTCCTTGGACGTGGGCCCAGCGACGCGGAAGCGAGTCCGCGAGCTTGCGGGCGGCGATGTCGTGCGCCCAGCTCACCAGTGACACCGGCGCAGACTACCGAACACGAGGCCACCACGGCTGACTTCGCTGCGCGAGCAGGCTGGACGTGGTGTCGCCGGCCGCGATCCAGTCCCGGGCATCGCGGTCGATCCAGCCCGCCACGTCGAGCGACAACGCAAGCAGGTCGCGCAGAGGCCGGTTGTGGATGGGCTCGTGATGCCCGATGCGGTTGCGCAGCAGATGCAGCTCGGAGACCGCCCGCTCGACGTCCGCCCGTCGCTTGCCGGGGAAGGCCCGGTACATGCAGTAGCGCCAGAGCGTGCCGTCATAGCGCCGGGCGAGCAGGAACCGCCAGAACCCGAGGTTCAGCTCCGCCACCACACGACCGGGTGTCTCTGCCCTGCCAGTGCGCGTGCCCCGGCGGATGGCCTCACGGATGTCGCGGCGTGTCCGGTCGCTGACGAGCGGATCTACCGCCACGTACCAACGATCGGTCCCGTACTGCTGCTGCGACCAAGCGGCCAGCTCACGGTGCAGCGCGTTGCGAACCAGCACCTCGACGTGTCCGAGGGTGCGCCAGAAGGCGGCCGAGACCTCCGCGTTCCACTCGTAGAGGGCAACCGCGTCGCGCTGGTCACGGACCGCCGTTCGGTACGGCGTCAGACGATCGTGGGAGAACCACGATTCGAGGTGACTCAGATCAGGCATCGTGTACCATCATCTACGAAGACCCCGGCACGCCTCTGATTCAAGCGGCCGGGGTTTTGGCGTGTCGGGGGCATGGGCTTCACACCCGCTGCGAATCGTCTGCGCGGTCCGGCGCTGACCAGTGCTCTTCCTGACCCACCGGTTCCGCCTGCATCTGGAACGCCTCCAGCGGGCTGACGTACGTGCCCTTGCTCCTGATCACCCGGACGAACCCCCGCTGCTTCAACAGCCGGACAGCATGCCGGGCGGTCCCCAGTGACACCCTGTACTCCTCCGCAAGCTCCCGCTCCCCCGGCAACGGCCGATTCGGCTGAAGCTCGCCCGCCCTGATCCGGGCCTCGATATGCGCGGCCATCTGCTCATACAGGTAACCCGCCGGGTCAGGCACGAACAGGATCGACATGGAACTACCTCCGCTTGGTTGCAGTCGGACCTCAACTGCCGCCAACCGTCAGTCCAGCTCGATCCCCATCGGCGCCGGATCGCCAAGCAGGCCATGAGCTGAACACGAGCCACGGTGCGGCCCCGCCCCGCAGGGGACGGTCAAGCGCCGTGCACCACGCGGGAGTCAGGCCCGCCGCACCAGGACGCACCGCCAGAATATCCCATCTTGGGATATGGGCAACTACTGCGGTGGCCTGACTATGTGGAGAAGTCGATCTACTCGGCCGAGTACCAGCAGGTATGCGAGCTACTACGCCAGCTCCGGCACGAGGCAGGGTTGACCCAGGTCCAGGTGGCCGAGGCACTCGGGGTGCCTCAGTCGTTTGTGAGCAAGTATGAGTCCGGGCAGCGCAGGCTTGACGTGGTGGAATTGAGGCATGTCGTAGATGTACTCAACACGACTTTGATCAACTTTATGGAGAGTCTAGAGGGAAGATGGAAAATGGGTTAAGCGATCATTGGAAACGGCGTGGGTGCGGCAAAATCAACATGCGCACGATCAATTGCCGTAGATGTTTTTCAGGGCGTTATGTGCTAGTGGTAACTCTGCCTCCGCGCACGAAGCTGACTCATTTCGGTAGGCTGCATAAATTTCAGGCGAATGCACATGCTGCATCCATAGGCTGAAGAAGCCCGCGCTACGCCAGCCATCTCGATGCCCCAATTTAACTTGCAACTCAACGCGATGTTCAATCGCTTCAAACTGAAAAGCGTCGCCACTAGATGAGAATTCGAAGAAATAGGTGTCGGCCGAGTTTCCCTTGATTACGAAGGTGGCGGGTAGAGAGGAGAGGTCATCGGTCCGCGGATCTATTTGAGTGCGCAAGTTTTCCCAGCGCATGAAAAGTACCGAATCATTCCCTCCTGTTATTGCAAGCTTTAGATCTTGTATCACCAGATGCTTCGGCCCGGTATTCGAGATGACGATGGGAAGTCGAAGTAGCACCTCCGACCTGGATATGTACATCGCGAATGAGTGCGGTGCGAAAGTTTTAAGTCGCCCTGTTCTTGAGTTCATCCACCAGAAGGACGCAATTGTAAACGCTAGAGCGCAGCCGGCGGGCACCCACGATGCAATCAGGTTTTGGCTTGTCATAAGACACTTTCCTCTGCTGAATCGCTGGTCGCGAACGCAAGCGCTGAACCTTCGTTACGGATGTCCGCCTCCAGACTTCCTTCTTACTTGCCGGTGAATTTTCCGGTCAATTCAATGAACTTTTCAATGATCGTCAGTTCGCTGCTCTCTTTGGCGCTGGCGTTCTCGACGCGAGTTTCCCAGGCGCGGCCAAACATGCGATCAACAAATTCCATCTTTGCCTGTTTGACGCGTTCTTCATCGTTGACGTCCGCTAGGAAAGTTCCGATTGTGCCTAACTCAAGTTGCACTCGCTTGTTCGTTCCGGCGCGAGATATCGCTGCTGACGCGACACGGAAGGATACTCCTGCGGCGACTGCTGCGGTCACTGTGACTCCAAGCTTCAACGATACATATTGCCAAGAAGGAGTCGAAATTATCGAAATCTGCCCCAGTGTTTGAATTAAATGCCAGGCAACGAAACCGAGGATCCCAAAACCCAGAAAGTAGAAAAGTATTCCTGAGACCCATTCTCTCGTAGAATAGGAACCATAGTCCTTTGCGAGTATTGCGGCAGTAGCTTTTCCGGAAACTTTCTCGACGTCTTTATGAAGCTTTAAGATATCCTGAAGCGTGGCCTCTGCTTCATTCTTTGCTGCACTAGTGGCATCCAGGCTAGGTTTTGCCAGTTCTGTCATATTGTCGCCTTGCTCCTTTATCCATTGCTCGAACTCCTCTTGGCGGCGGCGTTGAGACTCGGAGAAGGCTTCATTAGACGTAGTTAAGGCTGAATCCAGCCTGCTTTCGTCGGCAGAAATCTTGTTTGTTAGTTTACCGACCTCGTCCTCTAGTTCGGACAGTCGCGTTTGGGCTTGATGCTGTCGAGCCTGATCCAGGTTGGCCTGGTTGCTCAGTTCGTGGCCCATATCCTTAAGCTGCGAGCGCAGGTCATCAATTGCCTTTTCTGCTAGCCTCCGATATTCCTTGAAGGTTCGGTTTGCCTGTGCGGCTGCACCGCCTTTCGCAGTTATAATTGGCCATGAACCGTATAGATTCAGAACCTGATCTAGATGAGAGTTCATATTATGAAGATGTTGTACATTCGAATTAGATTTGTAGTTCCGTAGCTCGGTTGCAGCATTTTCCAGATTGGCCCGCGTGTTGTTCAGTGTTACTATCGCATAAGGAATCGGGTCGACAGGATCTGCGTGGCTAAGAATGGCGGACGTGGTGTACCGTGCTGTCTCCATCAGTATCGACGGAACACCGGGAGACACTTCCTCCACTAGGTCCTTCATCTGTCGAGTTGTGTTCCATATTGGATGTTCGTTGAACGTTTGTTGATCCATGTCATGCCTATCCTGCCTGTGAAGCACGCATTGGTGCCGTGAGAACTTTCCTTACGTCTTCAAGCCGCCCTACCGGGCGGGCGCGCGGGCCGAACTGGCGCGCGGTCGAGCCGTGCCGCTCCGCTGGGCTCGACCGCGCCGAACGCCGTCGGCCACCGCTCGCGGGGTGGGCGCATGAGAGACGTAGGAAGTGACACCGGCAGGCGGGCGCCGGAACGGCCAACTTCCCCGCGATCGCCGGATGGTCAAAGCCGGGACGGGCGCCGTCAACCCCGCTGCGCGCCGGTCACGCCCCGGGTGGCCACTCTGCGTCCGGCAAGTCACGGAACGTAGATCGCCGGGTGGGCGTGATCGGTTACAGGGTTGACGGCGCCCGTCCCGGCCTTGGGCGGCTGTGGATCGCGGGAAAGGTGGGGCCTGGTTGGTGGCCAGCCGGACCCGCGTGCCGCCGGTCGCCCGGGCGCGGCTGACATCCAAATCTGACATCAATCGGTGCGGACATCCGTGAACAACGGCGAGCCAGAGCGGACGCCCGAGCCAGCGAAACAGCAGCTCAGCGGCAGGTCGGCCGCACACACCACATAACTGTTAACCGAAGGGTTGTTGGTTCGAGTCCAACCGGGGGAGCGAAAGCCCAGGTCATCGACCTGGGCTTTTTTATTTGCTCGAACTCAGCAGGCCCGACCCGCCAGAAACCCGCCACTTTCGTCACGCGCCGGGCTCCTCGTCGAACATCCGCTCCAGGGCTTGCGCCGACGCGTCGTTGGCTACCCTGCGCTTGCGGTAGTGCTTGTCCGCGACCTTCTGGGTGTTGCCGAGCTGGTCCGCGATCGCGCTCAAGGGCAGGTCCGCGTCGTCGAGGACCGAGGCCACCGTCTTGCGGAAGACGTGTGATGTGACCCACCGGTAGCCGATCTCGGCGAACGCTTTTCTCTTTCACCACCACCCTAGCTTGCTAGCATGCTACCCTCCTACCATGCCCGCCGGGGAAGTGAAGCAGTTCAACGTCTACCTGCCGCTCGACCTGATCAAGCAGGTGAAGCACCACGCGATCGAGGAGGGGCTCTCCCTCTCCGCCCTGGTGACCGACGCGCTGCGGGCCTACCTCGACGACTCCCGCAGGCAGCGATCTTCCGACTGAACGGAGCTGACCATGTCCACCGAAGGCGTCCAGGCCGTCTTCCTCGAGACCCACAACTGGGGCAAGGCCGCGAAGTTCTTCCAGTCACTGGGGTTCGAGCTGGAATTCGCCACCGACCACAACTCCGGGCAGCTGCGCAACGGCACCGGGCCGTCCCTGTTCATCGCCGAGGTGCCCGAGGACCAGGAGACCCGGATGCGGCTCGTCCTCGGCACCACCACCGAGGACACGAATCTCGACCTCGTCCAGCCCTTCGAGGACACCCACTACGGCACGAGGGAGGCCGTCGTGCGGGACCCGGACGGGCGCGAGTGGATCCTGCAGGCCCGATGAACGCTCCCGAGCACACCGCCGCACGGGTGGCGCTCTGGCGGGCCCTGCACGTCCTCCACGACGCACCGCCGCACGTGTTCGACGACCGGGTCGGGCTGCGGCTCGTCGCGCCCGGTGACGACTGGCGTGCGCGGCCCGACATGGATCCCGTCGCCACCAAGGGTTTCCGCGCCGGCGTCGTCGCGCGTGCCCGGTTCGCCGAGCACCTCGTCACCGAGCAGGTCGCCGCGGGTGTCCGCCAGTACGTCCTCCTCGGCGCCGGCCTCGACACCTTCGCCCAGCGCAGGCAGGACCTGGACGTCCGGATCTTCGAGGTCGACCAGCCCGCCCCGCAGGCCTGGAAACGCAGGCGGCTCCTCGAACTCGGCTACGGCATCCCCGCCCGGCTCACCTTCGTGCCGGTCGACTTCGAGACCGACCTCTGGTGGGAGAAGCTCGCCGCGGCGGGCTTCGACGCCACCGAACCCGCCGTCGTCGTATCCGCCGGGGTCAGCATGTACCTGACCAGGGCCGCCACCGAGGCCACCCTGCGCCGGGTCGCCGCCTTCGCCCCGGGGTCCACACTGGTCATGACGTTCCTGCTGCCCGCGGACCTGCTCGACGAGGCCGACCGCCCCGGTCTCGAAATGGCGATGCGCGGGGCGCGAGCGGCGGGCACGCCGTTCCTCAGCTTCTACCGGCCCGAGGAAATGCTCGCGCTGGCAAGGGAAACCGGTTTCCCGACGGCCGAGCACGTGTCCCTCGCCGAGCGCTACTTCGCAGGCCGGCCGGACGGTCTCGCACCGTCCACAGGGGAGGGTCTGCTGGTCGCCGGGACAGCGGGGCGGCAGGGGACAGCCACCCGGTGAATCCCCTGCCGCCCCGCCGTCACTCCGCCAGCGCGCGCACGCGGCGGCGGACGCCGAACCAGCCGGCGACCAGGACCAGCGCCAGCACCGGCAGGCTGTAGATCAGGATCCGGCCCGTGCTTCCGTTGAACCAGCTCATCGCGAGCACGAACAACAGGAACCCGAGCGTCACGTAGTTCGTGTACGGCGCGCCCGGCAGCCGGTACGACGGCCGCTCCAGCTCACCCCGCCGCGCCTTGCGGGTCATCGCCAGGTGGCAGATCACGATCATCGACCACATGCCGATGATGCCCAGCGCCGAGAACTCCAGCGCCACCTCGAACGCCTCGCCGGGCACCACGAGGTTCAGCACCACGCCCAGCGCGTAGACCGAGGCGGTCAGCAGCACGCCACCGTAGGGCACGCCGCTCCGGCTCATCCGCGCGGTGAACTTCGGCGCGGAACCGGCGACCGCCAGCGAGCGCAGGATCCGGCCGGTCGAGTACAGCCCGGAGTTCACACTGGACAGTGCGGCGGTGAGCACGATGAGGTCCATGATGCCGCCTGCGGCGGGCACGCCCAGCTTCGAGAAGAACGTGACGAACGGGCTTTCCCCGCTCTTGTACGAGGTCCACGGCAGCAGCATCACCAGCAGCACCACCGAACCCACGTAGAAGAGGCCGATCCGCCACGCCACGGAGTTCACGGCCTTCGGGATCACCTTGCGCGGTTCCGCCGTCTCGCCCGCGGTCACGCCGACCATCTCCAGGCCGGCGTAGGCGAACACGACACCCTGCAGGATCAGCAACGCGGGCAGCACGCCGGTCGGGAAGATGCCGCCGTGGTCGAACACGAGGCTCGGGCCCGTCGCCACCCCGTCGACGGGGTGACGGGTCACCAGCACCACGATGCCGACCACCATGAACGCCACCAGCGCCAGCACCTTGATGGCCGCGAACCAGAACTCCATCTCGCCGAACAGCTTCACCGACACCATGTTCACCGCGAGGATCGCGACCAGTGCGATCAGCGCGGGGATCCACTGCTGCAGGTTCGGCCAGAAGAACTGCGTGTACTTCGCGACCGCGGTGACGTCCGCGATGCCCGACGTGGCCCAGTTCAGGAAGTACATCCAGCCCGCGAAGAACGCCGCCTTCTCGCCCAGGAACTCCCGGGAGTACGAGACGAACGAGCCCGACGTCGGCCGGTGCATCACCAGCTCGCCCATGGCGCGCACCACGAAGAACGCGAACACCCCCGCCACCGCGTAGACGACCGCGAGCGCCGGGCCCGAGCTGTGCAGCCGGGAACCGGCGCCCAGGAACAGGCCGGTGCCGATGGCACCGCCGATCGCGATCATCTGCACCTGGCGGTTCTTGAGGCCGTGGTGGTATCCATCGTCCTCGCGGGCGAACCGGTTCGAGGCCGGTGCCGGAAGTTGAGTGACCATGGACAGCCATGGTGTGGGCGCGGTCACCGCGTTACAACGCCCTTGAGCAGGACTTGAGGTGGAGTTGATAGCTGCTTGATCGCCCGCCATAGTATGAGGCGTCACTTGAGGAGGACCGCCCGTGCGCTTTCTGTTGGTGGAGGACGACGGGCGGGTGGCCACCGCGGTGCGGTCGGCGCTGCACCGCCGCGGCGTCGAGGTCGAGTGGGCCGCCACGGGGCTCGAAGCCAAGGCTAAGTACTCCCACGCCGACGTGGTGCTGCTGGACCTCGGGCTGCCCGACCTGGACGGGATCGAGCTGTGCGAGCTGATCCGCCGGGGCAGCGACGCCGCGATCATCGTGGTTTCCGCGCGTGGTCAGGTGGACGACCGGATCGCGGGACTGCGCGCGGGCGCCGACGACTACCTCGTCAAACCGTTCCACGTGGACGAACTGCTCGCGCGGGTGCAGGCGGTGCTGCGGCGGCGCACGGCCCCCGCGCCGGAGCGGCCACGGACCATCCTCGTCGAGGACGTGCGCATCGACCCCGCCCGGTTCGAGGTCTCCGCGGGAGGGGAGGCGGTCGCCTTGTCCCGCAAGGAGTTCCAGCTGCTGTACAAGGTCGCGGTGGCGGCGGGTGACGTGTGCACGCGGCAGTCGCTGATCGCCGACATCTGGGGTGAGCCGTGGCCGGGGGCGAACCGGACCCTCGACGTCCACGTCGCGACGCTGCGGACCAAACTGGACCGTCCCGGGCTCATCGAAACCGTGCGCGGCGTGGGTTACCGGCTCGGCGGCCGGTTGCGCGAGGAGTGAGCCACTCCCGTGCGTTCCCGTTTGCTGCCCGTTGTCCTCGTGCTCGTCGTGCTCGTCCTGCTGGGGCTCGGCGTGCCGCTCGCGTCGAGTCTTTCGAGCAGTGCGCACCAGCAGATGTACCTCGACCGGCTCACGCTCACCGCGCGCCTGGCGTCCCTGGGGCAGCGCGCGCTGCTCGACGGCAGCGGCGGTGAGCTGGCCGCGACCCTCGACCGGTACCGCGAGGTCTACGACTTCACCTCCGCGGTGGTGAACCAGGACGGCCGTGCGCTGGCGCAGTCCTCGGTGCCCGTCTCGTTGCAGGACGACGACGTGCGCAACAGCGTCGCGGTCGCGCTCTCGGGGCGGGAACCGTTGCCCTCGGGCACGGTTTCGCCGTGGAACACCGCGCCGCTCGTGCTCGCCGAGCCCGTGCTGGTCGACGGCGAGGTGCGTGGCGCGGTGGTCACGGTGTCGCCGACGGACGGCCTGCGCTCGCACGTGCTGCTGCTGTGGGCGCTCGTCGCGGCGGGCGGACTGGCCGCGCTCGCGTTGGCGGTGCTGCTGTCCTTGCCTTTGGTGCGCTGGATCCTGCGCCCGATCGACCGTCTCGAACGCGCGGCGGAGGGGATGGCCGCGACGGCCACGGCAGGGGCGCCGTACGTGCCCGTGGCGGCGGAGGACAGTGGGCCGCCCGAGCTGCGCCGGCTGGCGCGGTCGTTCGACGAGATGGCGACCACGGTCAGCGAAGTCCTTGCGGCGCAACGCGCCTTCGTCGCCGACGCCTCGCACCAGCTGCGGAACCCGTTGACCGCCCTGTATGTCCGGTTGACCAGTTTGGACGGCACGGTGAGCGAGGAGGGCGCCGAGGACTACGCCGCCAGCGTCGACGAAGCGCGCCGCCTCAACGACGTCCTGGAGGAGCTGCTCACTCTCGCCAGAACGGAGGCGAGCCCGGTCAGCCCCGTGCCGACGGACGCCACCGCGGTGCTCGAAGACCGGGCCAGGGCGTGGGAAGCGGTCGCGGCGTCACGCGACATCGAGCTGCGGGCCGAGATCGAGCCCGGGCTGGTGGCCTCCGCGGTGCCGCGCGCGTTCGAGACCGTCATGGACGCCTTGCTGGACAACGCGGTCAAGTTCACCACCGGTCATGGGTCCACAGTGGAGCTTTCGGCCTGGAGCGAGGGCGAACAGGTGGTGCTGACGGTGCGCGACCACGGTCTCGGACTCGATCCGGCCGAGCTGGACCGTGCCACGAACCGGTTCTGGCGCAGCCCGCGGCACCAGAACGTGACGGGGTCCGGGCTGGGGCTGGCGATCGTGCACCGGGTGGTGGCGAGGTCGGGCGGCACCGTGCGACTGGACCTGCCGTCGGGCGGCGGGCTGCGGGTGACCGTCGAGTTCCCTCAGCTCGCGTAGTGCGCCGAGCGGTAGTAGTCGAGGGCGCCGGGGTGCAGGGGCACCGGCACGGTTTCGATCGCGGACCGCAGGTCGAGCGAGCGGGCGGACGGGTTGGCGGCGGCCAGGTCGGCCTGCGCCTCGAAGATGCCCCGCGCGAGCTCGTGGGCGACCTCGGCGGAGAGCCGGTCGGTGACCAGCAGGAAGTTCGGCAGCAGCAGGGTGACCACCGGTGAGGGCAGGCCGTAGCTGGACGCGGGCAGCGTGACCAGCCCGTACTCCGGGTACCGCGCGGACAGCCCGGGGAAGGTGTCGGACAGGTCGAGCAGGCGGACCGGGAGCTGCCGGGACAGCTGGGCCACCTGTTCGGTGGGCACGCCGCCGGACCAGAAGAACGCGTCGATCTCGCCGCGGGCGAGCGCGGCGGCGGACTGGTCGACCGAGAGGCGTTCGCGCCGCACGTCGGAGCCGCCGCCGAGGCCGGCGACGTCGAGCAGCCGGTCGGCGACGAGCTGCACGCCGGAGTCCGGCGGGCCGACGGACACGCGGAGCCCCCGCAGGTCGGCGAGGTGGACGGCGGGTGCGGACGCGGGGACGACCACCTGGATGTAGTCGTCGTGCATCCGGGCGAGCGCGCGCAGCCGGTTGCCGCCGGGCTGCGTGATGCGGTCCGCGGCCGCGTCGGCGGCGGAGAAACCGATGTCGGCGCGGCCGGTGAGCAACCGGTCGAGGTTCTCGACGGAGCCCGCGCTGGTGAGCACGGTGGGGGTGGGCATCCCGAGCTCGCGGGCCCACGACCGGGCGAGCGCGAGGCCGAGCTGGTGGTAGACGGCGCCCGCGCTGCCGGTGGTGAGGGTCAGCTTGGCGTCGGGCAGGTCGCTGCTGCAGGCGGTCAGCGCGCCCAGGGCCGCGAGCAGGCCGCCGCCCAGTACGAGCCGCCGTGTCAGGTCGACCTGCACCCGCCCTCCCGTCCTTTGACCGGACAGGGTAAGGGCATCGGCGCGGGAAGCCGGGAACCGGGGCCGTAATTGCCTGTTCTCCCCACGCTTTGCGCACGGAGGTCTCTGCCGGAAGGTTGGGCGGAATGTCTTTGTGATCCGGTTGCCGCTGGGCCAGGATGGGGGGCTGTGGAGACACGGGTGGCCGTCATCGGGGCCGGGCCCGCCGGGCTGGCTGTGGCGAACGTGCTGCTGCACCGGGGGATCGGCTGCGTGCTGCTGGAGGCGGAGAGCCGGGAGTTCATCGAGCAGCGGCCGCGCGCCGGGTTCGTTGAGGAGTGGGCCGTGCGCGGGCTGGAGGCGCGGGGGCTGGCGGACAAGCTGCTCGCCGTCGCCCCGCGGCATTCCACGTTCGAGTTCCGGTTCGAGGGCACGCGTCACCCGTTCGACTACACGGAACTGTCCGGGCAGCACCACTTCGTGTACCCGCAGCAAATACTGGTGACCGACCTGCTCGCCCAGTACCTCGACGGCGGCGGCGAGGCGGTGTTCGGCGTGCGGGACGTGGCGCTCGACGGGATCGAGTCGGAGCGCCCGGTGGTCACCTACCGCGACGCCGCCGGACTGCACGAGCTGGGGTGCGACTTCGTCGCGGGGTGCGACGGGGCGCAGGGCGTGACGCGGAAGTACGTCGGCGGAAGGACGTTCCGGCACGACTACGGCATCGGCTGGCTGGCGTTGCTCGCCGAGGCGCCCCCGAGCGCGGACGGTGTGCTGTTCGGCATCCACCCGCGCGGGTTCGCCGCGCACATGGCGCGCACGCCCGCGGTCACGCGGTTCTACCTGCAGGTTCCGCCCGGTGACGACGTGGACAACTGGTCACACGAACGCGTGTGGCACGAGTTGCACGCGCGGCTCGGCGTGCCCGGCGGGGCGATCACGGAGGGGCCGCTGGTCGAGAAGCGCGTGCTGGACATGCACAACTACGTGACCGAGCCGATGTCGCGGGGGCGGCTGTACCTGGCGGGGGAGTCGGCGCACCTGGTGGCGCCCATCGCGGCGAAGGGGCTGAACCTGGCGCTGAACGACGCGTTCCTCCTGACCGCGGCGATCGAGGCGCACTACGGTGGGGACGGCGAGCCGCTGGCGGCGTACTCGGCGACGTGCCTGAAGCGGGTGTGGCAGTACCAGGAGTTCTCGCAGTGGCTGTCGGACATCTTCCACAGCTCGACGCTGGACCCGCCGTCGGACCCGTTCCGCGCGCGCCTCGCGCAGGCCCGCCTGCGCCGCCTGCTGCACTCCCGCCCGGCGGCCACGGCGTTCGCCGAGATCTACATCGGCAAGGCGGCGGATTTCTGAGCACGCCGATTCCCTCGGCGTCCCGTTTTGTCGGACCCTGCCGGTAGTCTCCCCACGAACGGAAGGAGGCGCATGGTCCTGCGCATCGGGGTGCTGGGAGCCGCGACGATCGCGCCCGCGGCGGTGGTCCGGCCTGCGGTCCGCGAGGCGGACGTGGAGGTCACCGCGGTCGCCGCGCGGGATGTCGCGCGGGCGCGCGCCTTCGCGGGCAAGCACGGCATCCCCACCGTTCACGGCAGCTACGCCGCGCTCCTCTCGGACCCGGACGTCGACGCCGTCTACAACCCGCTCCCCAACGGGCTCCACGGCCGCTGGACGCTCGCCGCCCTCGAAGCCGGCAAGCACGTCCTCTGCGAGAAACCCTTCGCCGCCAACGCCGAAGAGGCCGAGGCCATCGCGGCGCGCACCAACGGACTCGTGGTCATGGAGGCGTTCCACTACCGCTATCACCCGCTCGTGGGACGGATGCTGCGTCTCCTCCCCGAACTGGGCGAGATCCGCCGCATCGACACGTGGTTCTCGTTCCCCCTGCTGCCGAAGAACAACATCCGCTGGGACCTGCGCCTCGCGGGCGGCGCCACGATGGACGCCGGCTGCTACGCCGTCCACCTCCTGCGCACGCTCGCCGGCGCCGAGCCCGAAGTGCGGCAGGCGAAGGCGAAGCTCCGGTTCCCCGGCGTGGACCGCTCGATGCACGCCGAGTTCCTGTTTCCAGACGGGCGCGAGGGGTCCATCAGCGTTTCCTTGCTCTCACACCGCCTGCTGACCGCCGGCGCGCGCGTGCTCGGTTCCCGCGGCGAGATGCGCGTGCTCAACCCCTTCATGCCCCAGGTCGCGCACAGACTCACGGTGCGCACCGGTGGCACGCGTCGCGTGGAATCGGTGCCACGACAGCCTTCCACGTACACCGCGCAGCTCCGCGCGTTCGCCGGAGCCGTGCTGCGTGGCGAGCCGTATCCCACCGGAGTGGACGACGCGGTGGCCAACATGCGTGTGCTCGACGCCTGTTACGCGGCCGCCGGGCTGCCCCGTCGGGAGCCGACGCCGGCATGAAAGCGTTCGTGGTCACCGCCCCCGGCGAAGCGGGCGTGCAGGAGGTCGAGCCGCCCGTCGCGCGGCCGGGCGAGGTCGTCGTCGACATCGCCCGCGTCGGCGTCTGCGGCACGGACGTCGAGTTCTTCACGGGCGAAATGCAGTACCTGCACGACGGCCACGCCCGCTACCCGCTGCGGCTCGGGCACGAGTGGGCCGGCACGGTGAGCGCGGCCGGCGACGGCGTCGACCAGGCCTGGCTCGGCAGGCGCGTCACGGGCGACACCATGCTGGGGTGCGGAAACTGCCTTCGCTGCGGTCGGGGGCAGCACCACGTGTGCGAGTTCCGCGAAGAGATCGGCATTCGCGGCGGACGGCCCGGCGCGCTGGCCGAACAACTGGCCGTACCCGTCACGGCGCTGCACGCCCTGCCCGACGACGTCGACGACACGCAGGGCGCGCTGGTCGAGCCGGGCGGCAACGCGCTGCGAGCCGTGCGGGCCGCGGCGCTCGCGCCCGGTGACCGGGTGCTGATCCTCGGCCCCGGCACCATCGGCCTGCTCGCCGCCCTGTTCGCCCGCGCCGCCGGCGCCGAGGTGCACTTGGCCGGCCTGCCGGGCGCGGAGAACTTCCCGCGCGCACTGGGTTTCCAGCACGTCTGGACAGCGGATTCGGTTCCGCCGCTGCCGTTCGACGCCGTCATCGACGCCTCCAACTCGCCCGGGCTGCCCGCGAAAGCCGTGGAGCTCGTCGAACCGGGCAAGCGTGTCGTCTACATCGGACTCTCCGGCAGCCCGAGTCTCGTCGACACGCGGAAACTGGCGCTGAAGGACGTCACCGCGGTCGGGGTGCTGAGCGGCTCACCGGGCCTGAGCGGAGCGATCGAGCAGTACGCGTCGGGGGCGGTCGACCCGCGCCCGCTGGTGGCCGCCACCGTGGGGCTCCACGAGGTTTCCGAGGTACTGGCCGGGGTGCGGATCGGCCCCGGCCCGAAGATCCACGTCGATCCACGCGAGGGGGACCAGTGATCAAGACGGCGATCGTCGGCACGGGCATGATCGCGGGCGTGCACCGCCGTGCCGCACTGCTCAATGGCGCGACCGTGACGGGCGTGCTCGGCTCACGGCCGGAACGGTCCGGGCAGGTGGCGGCGGAGTGGGGTGTGCGGGCCTTCCGGTCCTGTCAGGAGCTGGTGGAGTCCGATGTGGACGTTGTGCACGTCTGTTCGCCCAACGCGACGCACGCCGAGTATGCGATCGCGGCGCTGGAGGCGGGCAAGCACGTGGTGTGCGAGAAACCGCTGGGGCTCACGGTCGAGGAGGCCGAGCGGATGCTCGCGGCGGCCCGCGATTCGGGCCGGGTCGCCACCGTGCCGTTCGTCTACCGCTTCCACCCCGTCGTGCGGGAGATCCGCGCGCGCCGGATCGCGGGCGAGTTCGGTGACTGGAACCTGCTGCACGGCAGCTACCTGCAGGACTGGCTGCTCTCGCCGGACGCCGCCAACTGGCGCGTCGACGCGGCCGCGGGCGGGCGGTCGCGTGCGTTCGCCGACGTCGGTTCGCACTGGTGCGACCTCGTGGAGTGGGTGAGCGGGGAGCGCCTGGCGGAGCTGACCGCCACCACGTCGATCGCGTACCCCGAGCGGCCCACGGGTTCCGTCGCCGCGTTCGCGCAGGGCGGCGCCACCGGTCCGCTGGCCCCGGTCGGCACGGAGGACAGCGCGCTGCTGCTGTTCCGCACCGAGCGCGGAGTTTCCGGCAGCGCAACGATTTCCCAGGTGGCCGCGGGTCGCAAGAACCGGTTGTGGTTCGAGCTCGACGGTTCGCTCGGTAGCGCGGTGTTCGACCAGGAGCAGCCGGAACAGGCGTGGCTCGGCCGGGAAAGCGGGTCCCAGCTGGTCGTGCGCGACCCGCGGACGCCGTATCCCGACGCGGCCCGGCTGTCGTCACTGCCCGCCGGGCACGCGCAGGGGTACGCGCAGTGCTTCGAAAGTTTCGTCGCCGACACGTATGCCGCGATGCGCGGGGAGGAGCCCGAGGGGTTGCCCACGTTCGCCGACGGGCTGCGCTCGGTGCGGATCGTCGACGCGGTGCTGCGGTCGGCGAAAAGCAGGCGATGGGAGGACGTGTGATGGGCAAACGCGTTGTGATCTGCTGCGACGGCACGTGGAACTCGCTGAAGCAGCCCGCGACCACCAACGTCGTGAAGATCGCCCAGGGCGTCGCGAAGCGCGACGACCAGCTCGTCCACTACCACGAGGGCGTCGGCACCAGGCCCTTCGAGCGCGTGCTCGGCGGCGCGTTCGGGTTCGGGCTGTCGCGCAACGTCCGTGACGCGTACCGGTTTCTCGTCGAGCACTACGAGCCGGGGGACGAGCTGTTCTTCTTCGGGTTCAGCCGCGGCGCGTACACCGCCCGCAGCACGGTCGGTTTCGTGCGCAACTGCGGAATCCTGCGGCGGGACGAGATCGGCCGCGTCGACGAGGCGTACCGGCTGTACCGCGACTCGGACCCGCGCACGCACCCCGTCGCCACGCGGGCGGCGGAGTTCCGCCGGGCGTACGCGTGCGAGGAAGTGACGCCGGTCCGGTTCGTCGGAGTGTGGGACACGGTCGGCGCGCTGGGCATCCCGCTCAGCGGGTTCCGGTTCCTCAACCGGCGGTGCCAGTTCCACGACACGAAGCTCACCGGCACGGTCGCCGCGGCGTGCCAGGCACTCGCGGTCGACGAGCGGCGCGGCCCGTTCCGCCCGACGATCTGGGAGTCCGACGACGCGCCGCACCAGCTGCGCGAGCAGACGTGGTTCGTGGGCTCGCATTCCGACGTCGGCGGTGGTTACCCGGACCCGTGCCTGGCGTCGATCAGTCTACTGTGGATGGCCGAGCGGGCGCGCCGGAGCGGGCTGGTGTTCGAGCCGGACGCGTTCGCCGGGCTGGAGGTGGTCGAGGCTCCGGTGCACGACTCGCGCACGTCCTTCTACAAGCTCCTGCGTGCGTACGAGCGGCAGCTCGGCGTCGTCGACCCGGGGCACGAGGAGGTCGCGCCGGAGGCGGTGGCCCGGCTGGGCAGCGATCCGTCGTACGCGCCACGGAACCTCAAGGAGTTCCTGGCGAAGCGGGCAGAGGGGAGTGGGCATGTCGGTGCGCCAGGAGGTGCGTGACCGGATCCTGGTGGTGCACATCGAAAGGGAGGCGAAGCGCAACGCGATCGACGTCGAGACGGCGCTGGGCATCGACGCGGCGCTGAACCGGCTCGACGACGACCCGGAGCTGTGGGTCGGCGTGCTCACCGGCACGCGCACGGTGTTCTCCGCGGGCACGGATCTCAAGGACGGCCTGGACTTCCGCACCGAACGCGGCGGCGAGTACGGCGTGATCCGGCGCCGGCGCGTCAAACCGCTCGTCGCGGCGGTGGAGGGGGTGGCGTTCGGCGGCGGGTTCGAGATCGCGCTGGCGTGCGACCTCGTCGTGGCGTCGGCCGGCGCGCGGTTCGCGTTGCCGGAGACGTTGCGTGGTCTGGTGCCGACCAGCGGGGCACTGTTCCGGGTCATCCGGGCGCTGCCGTTGCACGTGGCGAAAGAGCTGTTGATCACCGGTGCCGAGCTGAGCGCGGAACAGGCGCGGCAGTTCGGATTCGTCAACCGCGTCACCGAGGCCGGTCAGGCGCTGGAGGGCGCGCTCGCGGTCGCCGAGGAGATCTGCGCGTCCTCGCCGGTCGCAGTGCGGGCGGTGCTCGACGCCGTGGCCGCGCAGCTGGCCGACGACGACCGGAGGGGGTGGGAGGAGACCGCGCGGGCGATGGAGACCATCCGCGGCTCGGCGGACAGCCGGGAGGGCATCGCCGCCTTCTTCGAGCGGCGGGAGCCGCGCTGGACGGGACGGTAGGCGCTCACACCCTCGGGTGAAACGGGACCGTGGTGCGGAACGACCACGGGCCACCCTCGTAGTGCCACACATCCACTCCGGTCGCGATCGCCTCCCACGGTTCGAAGGCTTCTTCGAGGAGGGCCAGTGTGCGGCACCTTGTTCTGGACGGTCACGTGGGCGTGCAGGGGCTGGTTGTCCTGCGGGGTGAGCCAGGGTCGCCAGCGGCGGCGCAGGCGGTCGTGGAGGCGGTCGAGGCGGGGCGCGTGCACGCGGAGGGCGACGCCGCGGCCGAGGAACCGCGGGCCGTCGACGTGCAGCGGAAAGGGCGGAATGCCCGCCGCGGCGCGGATGTGGGCCACCACGGCGTCCTCGTGGGCGCCGGGCAGGGCGTGGAAGAGCGTGAGGTGCGCCCCGACGACCAGCCGGCCGGGCGGGAACCAGCGTTCCCGCAGCTCGTCCCACGCCGCCTGACTACGATCGTCGACGGCGAGCGTGAGCACGACAGGTGACACGGCCCCAGTATCAGCCCCGGGACGGCGGATGGCAGGGGTTCCGCGGCCGGAGGTGGCTGCCGTCCGGGGTGGCGCGAGGAGTTGAACCCGGGGTGGTGGGCTGGAGTGCCGGAGCCGGTGGCCGAGGGGCTGCGGCCGAGATGTCATCGCCGAGATGCCTGGGACCGGGTGCCGCAGCCGGGAAGCCGCCGTCGGGGCGCCGTCGAGGTGCCGCGACCGCATGCCGTCGGCGAGGTGCCCACCGCTGAAGGCGGCCGTCGAGGTACGGCCACCGAGGTGCCGCCGCTGAAGCTGGTCGTGGAGGTGCGGCCGTCGAGATGGCCGGGATCGGATGCCGCTGCCGAGGTGCCTGCCGCTGAAGGCGGCCGTGGAGGTGCGGCCGCCGAGATGGCCGGGGCCGGATGCCGCTGCCGAGGTGCCTGCCGCTGAAGGCGGCCGTGGAGGTGCGGCCGCCGAGATGGCCGGGGCCGGATGCCGCTGCCGAGGAACCTGCCGCTGAAGCCAGCCGTCGAGAAGCCGCCGTCGAGACGCTCGGATCGGAGCCGCTGCCGAGGTGTCGCGGTCGGACACCGCGGCCGGATGCTGCCGCCGACATGCCACTGCGGGAGTCGGTCACCGGAGTCCGCGCGACCCTGCCCTGCCGCCGTGCTCCGCCCCGAAGCCCGCCACCGAAGCCCCCGTCGTGCCCCCCGAAGCGCGCCGCCGAAGCCCGCCACCGAAGGCCGCCCCCGAAGCGCGCCCCCGAAGCGCCGCCGGGCCTCGCCACCGAAGCCCGCCGCCGAAGCCCGCCCCGAAGCCCGCCGCCGTGTCCCGCCGCCGTGTCCCGCCGCCGTGTCCCGCCGCCGAAGCCCGCCACTGTGCCCCGCCCCGAAGCCCGCCTCCGGAAATCCACTTGCCTCCCTTACCCACCCGAGTTACTTTCAACTCATGCGAGTATCCGTCGATCTCCAGCCCGAGCTCGGGCTCAGTGTCACCGAGGCGGCGCGGCGGGCGCAGATCGTCTCCACGACCATCGCCACCATCGCCGAGCTGGGGTACCGCAAGGCGACGTTCGCCCGGATCAAGGAGCGCGCCGGGCTGAGCAGTACGCGCATCATCGGCTACCACTTCGGCACCAAGGCCGGTCTGATCCAGGCCGTGGTCACCACCGTGCTCGGCATCAAGGAGAAGTTCCTCCTGGAACGCGCCGCCGGCACCACCGACCGCGCCGAGATGCTGCGCGCCCACATCGAGACCGAGGTCGCGTTCCTGCGTGACTGCCCCGAGTGCGTCCGCGTGCTGCGCGAGGTCACGGCCAACGCCGGCGACCCCGACGGCTGGCACCCCGCCGGGCCGATGCTCAAGGACCTCCAGGCCGGCCAGTTCGAACGCCTCCTGCGCCAGGGCCAGCAGGAGGGCGCCTTCGGCACCTTCTCGCCTCCCGTCATGGCCCGCACGATCGCCCAGGCCATCGACGGCGCCGCCGAGGCCTACGCCGCCGATCCGTCCCTCGACCTCGACGCCTACGCCGCCGAGCTGGTGACCCTGTTCGTGCGCGCCACCGCGCGTTGACGTGCTTTCCTCACGGTAACCAGCCGGCCATGCTGACGGCTCAGGCCGCGCAGCCCAGCTGTGCGGTCACCGCCGTGAGCGCCTGGCCCAGCGGCAGGTCCACCCGGACGGCGGCGTGCGCGTCCCCACGGGTGTGGCCCTGGTTGACGATCAGCACGGGCTTGCCGGACTTCGCCGCGTGGCGCACGAACCTCAGGCCCGACATGACGGTCAGCGAGGAACCGAGCACCAGCACCGCGTTCGCCTCGTCCACCAGGCGGTAACACTCCTCGACGCGCGGGCGCGGCACGTTCTCGCCGAAGAACACCACGTCCGGCTTCAACACGCCGCCGCAGCCCACGCACGGAACCAGCCGGAACTCGCGCACCACCTCGTCGGGCAGTTCGACGTCACCGTCCGGGTTGATCCGCGTGACCTCCGCGGTGAACGACGGGTTCGCCTCCCGCAGCCGCCGGTCGAGGACCTCGCGGGCACTCGTGCCGCGGCAGCCCAGGCACACCACGCGGTCGAGACTGCCGTGCAGCTCCACGACGTCCGGCGCGCCCGCGGCCTGGTGCAGCCCGTCGACGTTCTGCGTGATGATCCCCGACAAATGCCCGTTCGCGTGCAGCGCCGCGACCGCGTGGTGCCCCGCGTTCGGCCTCGCCCGTGCGATCGTCCGCCAGCCCACGTGGCTGCGGGCCCAGTACCGGCGCCTGCCCGCCTCGCTGCCGGCGAACTCCTGGTACGTCATCGGCGTGTGCCGTCGCAGGCTGCCTTCGGCGCCGCGGTAGTCCGGAATCCCGGACTCCGTGGACAGCCCGGCGCCGCTGAGCACCACGACCCCGCCTTCGCCCAGCACGCGCACGACCTCGCTCAGGTCGGTGGTGCGCGGCGCGGGCTCGCCGGCGGGCGTCCAGGTCAGGGTCGGTCTCGTCCGCACCCGTCCAGCTTACGGCGCTCAGCCGAGCAGAACGTTCTTGTAGAAGACGTTCGCGTACCGGTCGACGCCGTCTCGCGAGCCGAAGCCGAGGAACAGCCGCGTCTCACCCGCGGCGGTCCGGTAGATCGCCATCCCTTCGGGCTCCCGGTAGGTCAGCGTCGAACCGGCCTTCGTCAGCGCGCGGCCGGCGACCGTGCCGGTGTTCAGGTCGATCCGCGTCACGTACGAGTCGATGTCGGCCGGGTCGTCGTGGCCGGTGCCGTCGAGGGTGTAGAGGTACTGGCCGAACACCGTGTAGCCCTGGAACGTCGGAGCCGGGTCGCTCAGCGCCGGCTGCGGGAAGTGGGCCAGCGGCGCCGAGAAGTCGCCCGCCGCCGCGTCGGCCAGTGAGTACAGGCTGAACCACATCCTGCCGCCCTCGTTGCGGCGCACCAGGATCCGCTCGTACACCGGGTCGGTGGCGCAGGTGATGGTCTTGCTGCCGGTGAGGAACTTCCTGACCGACGGCGTGCCGCCGCTGGCGAACTTGAACCGCGCGAGCGCCGTGCCGCGCCCGTCGGTGCCCGTGCTGTCCGAGTCGCACTCCATCCAGATGTAGGACGCCGTGCCGACGGGTTCGACGCCGATGGACACGCCGTGACCCGCGCCGTCGAGGTGCATCCAGCCTTCGAGCTCGCCGGAGAAGCTGACCTGGTTGACGCACAGGTCGTCGCCGGACGTGCCGTTCTGCGCCTGCACGATGAACAGCCTGCGGTTGACGTTGTCGAAGGCGAAGCCCTGCATCACGTGGTGCGACTCGTGCAGCATCGCGCCGCGGAACAGGTCGTACGAGGGCTGCGTGAGGTCGAAGTACGAGGAGGCCGGAACGGTCGCGGCGGCCGTGCCGGTGGCCAGCACGCCCGCGCCCAGCAGGACCGCGGTGGTGGCGCCGGCCCGCAGGAGCGTACGGCGGGAGAGGGGTTCGGACATGCCCCCAGCGTGCGCCGCGCCCGTACAAGGGCCGTACAAGCTCAGCCGTGCACGGGCATGGACTCGCCGGTGACGCGAGGACGTTCGGGTGGCGGCGGCAGGACGATGTCGGCCCAGACGAGCGCACCTTCGGTGCGACGGCGCACGCCCCAGTTCCCGGCCAGCGCGCTGAGCAGCTTGCCGGACTTGCCCAGGTCTTCGGCGAGCGCGGCCGGGCTTTCGGCCTCGGCGCGCAGGGTTCCGTCGCTCATTCGCACCAGCCGCACCCGGAACGCCCGCCGGTCCGCGAGCCACGCGATGGTGGCGACCTCGTTGACCACGAGCAGGGCGTCGACCAGGTCCTTCTCGGGCGCGCCCGTGAGCAGGGCCTGGGTGTGCCTGCGCAGCACGGCGAGGTCCTGCGGGCCGGCCAGCACGATCGCGACCTGCCGCGGAGGGCTGGAGAATGTTGTTGCCATGGAGCTGCCTCCGCTGGGTGCTCAACGTAGGAGCCTGGGGAGTACCCCCGCTCGTTCCGGTGAAACCACCAGGTGAAGCCCGTCACCGCACGTCCACTGTGGATCTTGTTCGCCGTGCGCCGGCCGCGGGTACGGGGGACAATATCGACATGGCAGTTGGGGAGAAGTCCGCGCAGGAGCCGACGCCCGTCTTCGACGCGGTGCTGGCGAGCGTGCAGGCGGCCGTCCAAGCGCAGGGGCAGGTCGACGGCGAGGCCGAGAGCCTGGGCCACACCGAGGTCGCGGCAACGGTCTGACCTGGGCCGACGGGGGTCGGGTCCAGTCGGCGAGGGGGCGCGCGGCTGCTTTTCGGCGCAGTCGCGGCCGCGGTGTGCCGTGCCCGCGAAACGTCAGTGACGCCGTCAGCGAGTACTCGACGCACAGGACAGGAAGCGCCGGACGGGAAGTGCTCAGGCCGCCGGGACCCGGGGCGGGGCGACGGAACGGATGCTGGCCAGCACGGATGTCAGGCTGGGGAGCCAGCGCTGGCGCGGGTCCGGCGGCACGATCCAGTGGGTCAGGTCGCGCGGGCTGCGCTCGTCGGGCAGCCGGATCGGCGTGCCCGCGGTCAGGACGCGGACTCCGCCGGGCAGGGACTCCTCGCCGGGGGCGAGCATGTCCGCCTCCACGAGGAGCACGACGACGCTGCCGCGCTTGGTCAGCACACACACCGCGGGGCCCTCGCAGCCCTGCCGCGCCACCGCCGCCAGCACGCGGTCGGCCAGCGCGCGCGGCACCGCCACGGCACCGATGCCGGAGCCGGTCACAAGTTGGAGTGCGTTCTCGTGCCAGCGGACCGGCCAGCCGAACACCCGCCGGTACTCCACGCCGTGGCCCGCGCCGGGCTCGAGTTCCTGCTGCACGCTCATCAGATACCTCCCGGCCCGCGACGCTGGATCGACCTGTTCACATCGTAACGGCACTGAGTGCCCTTAGCAACAGCGCCTGCTAGTTTCGAGGCATGTCCGTCGAGTCCCGGCAGCCGCCGCGAACCCGGGCCGGCCGCACCACGGCCGGCCGTCGCCGCCTGCGGCACGCGCTGACCGTCGCGGCCATCGACCTGTTCCTCGCGCAGGGCTACGACACCACGACGGTCGACGAGATCGCGGCCGCGGCCGGGGTCGGCCGCCGCACGTTCTTCCGCTACTTCCGGTCCAAGGAGGACGCGATCTTCCCGGACCACGAGGAGGTGCTGCGCGACATCGAGCGCTCGCTCGCCACCGCCGTGCCGGCGCAGGACCCCGTCGCGGTCGCGTGCACGGCCGTCGGCCTCGTGCTCGACCAGTACCTCGCCGACCCCGACGTGTCGGTGAAACGCTTTGCGCTCACCAGAACCGTGGCCTCGCTGCGCGACCGCGAGGTCGCCACCGTCGACCGGTACCAGCGAGTGTTCGCCCGGTACCTGCGCGAGCGGTTCGAGGCCGCCGGGGACCCGATGGCGGGGCTGCGCGCGTCCGTCGCGGCCGCGGCCGTCGCCGCCGCGCACAACCACGTGCTGCGCCAGTGGCTGCGCAGCGGCGGCCAGGACGACGTGCACGCCCACGCCAGGGAGGCCTTCCAGCTCGTGGTCGAGGCGTTCTCCGCGCCCGCCCGGCCCGGCGGCGAGGCCAAGACGGTGGTCGCGGTGCTGGACGCGTCCGCGCCCATGTCGGAGGTCGTGCGGCAGCTGTCGGAGGCGCTGCGCCCGGCCGACTGAGCAGTGGCACTGAGTGCCCTTAGCGGAAGGAACGCCTGTGCTCGACCTGCTCCTCGAGAACGCGACCGTGCTCACGATGGACCCCGCGCGCCCGCTCGCCTCGCGGATCGGCGTGTGGGGCGGCCGCGTCGTCGGCGTCGACGAGGAGGTCGACGGGCTGTCCGCCCGGCGCACGCTGAACGCCGGGGGCGCGACCGTGCTGCCGGGTTTCGTCGACGCGCACACGCACATGGTCTGGGCCGGGATGACCCTCGGCGGTACCGACCTCACCGGGCTGCGGGACCGCGCGCAGGTGCTCGAAATCCTGCGGCGCGCGTGCGAGAGCGCGGAGCCCGGCGACTGGGTCGAAGTCACCGGATACGACCAGCGCCCTCTCGGCGGGCACCTCAAGCGAGCCGAACTGGACGCCGTCTCGGGTGGGCGAAGGCTATGGCTGCAGCACACCTCCGGGCACGCCGCGGTGGTCAACAGTGCGGTGCTGCAAGGGATTGCGCTCGCCGAACTGGGCGCCGACGTCGGCTACGACGACGGTGAGCCGAACGGCCTGATGCTCGAACGCGCGCAGATCGCGGTGCGCCGGGCGCGGCTGCCGTACCGGCTGGACGAGCTCGTCGCGGCCATCGAGCGCGCCGGAAAGGCGTGCCTGGCGCAGGGCGTCACCGCGTGCGCGGAGGCCGGCATCGGGGGTGGTCTGATCGCGACCCCGCCCGTGGAGGTGGCGGCGTACCAGGCGGCGCGCGAGTCGGGGCGGTTGCCGGTGCGGATGCAGCTGATGGTCGCCTCCGACGCGCTGCGTGACCTGGCGGGACATCCGGAAGACGGCATCACCCGGGGCGTCGACCTCGGCCTGCGGTCGGGTTTCGGCGACGAGACGCTGTCGATCGGCGCGCTGAAACTGTGGCTCGACGGCGGCATGATGGCGCGCACCGCCGCGCTCACCGCGCCCTATGTGGACAGTGCCGAATCCGGTGAGCTGCAGGAGGATCCCGCGTTGCTGCGGCGGATCATCCTCGACGGGCACACCGCGGGCTGGCAGCTCGCGGTGCACGCGATCGGCGACCGCGCACTGGATCTGGCGCTCGACGCGATCGGCGAGGCACAGGCGAAGGCGCCGCGACCGGACGCGCGCCACCGGATCGAGCACTGTGGACTCGTGCGGCCGGACCAGCTGCCGCGACTGGCCGAGCTCGGGCTCACCGCCGTGCTCCAGCCGGAGTTCCTGTGGGACAACGGTGACGACTACTCCGACATCCTCGGGCCGGAGCGCGCGAACTGGTTGTACCGGGGCCGCGCGCTGCTCGACGCCGGGGTCGCCGTTGCGTCCAGTTCGGATCGTCCGGTGGTGACCGGGGCGCCGCTGCGGGCGGTGCAGTTCATGGTGGAGCGGCGGTCGAACTCCGGTCGCGTCGTCGGCCCCGAGGAGGGGATCACGGTTGGGGAAGCGCTTTCCGCGGCGACGATCGGGGCGGCGCGTGCCTGTCGCCGGGAACACCTGGACGGCAGCGTGACCCGGGGCAGGCTCGCCGATTTCGCCGTGCTGGAAGGGAATCCGCTCGAAGTGCCGACACCGGAGCTGGCCGGAACCGGTGTCCGCGCGACGATCCTCGGTGGCGAGGTGGTCTACGGCGAGCTGTGACGCGGCCGCCACGGGATCTGCGCGGACGTGCGGCGCTGGTAGTCGGCGTACTCCGGGTAGCGGCTCAGGCTGATGCTTTCGGTGAACCGCGTGGAGCCGAGGAACAACAGGGTCAGCAGCACCGCCCCGGCCACCGTCCACTGCCACGGCGAACGCGCGGCGGCCGCGCCGAAGCCGAACACCACCCACCACTGCGCCTGCTCGAAGAAGAAGTTGGGGTGGCGCGAGTAGCGGAACAGCCCGGTCTGCACGAACCGCCGTGCCGGCTCGCGCCCGGCGGCCAGCTCCGCGTGCTTGTGCCGCTGGAAGTTCCACTGCTGCTGGTCGGCGATCGTCTCACCGGCCAGCAGGGCCAGGAACACCACGGTGAGCACGACGTCCGCGATCCCGAACGGAGTCCGGTGCCGCAGCGCGGTGTACGCGGGCAGGGAGATCAGCAGCAGGATCACGTTCTGGTAGAGCGAAATGAACGCGAAGTTGAACACCTGGAACTGCCACGGCCGCATGCGCTCCCGCAGGATCGCCCACCGGTAGTCCTCGCCGCCGGGCGCGTACCCACCCTTGCGGGCGAAGTTGAACGTCAGCCGCGCGCCCCACAACGCCACCAGCACCAGCAGCACGTCCAGCCGCGCGTCGGCGAAACCCGCTCCGGCCGCGAACACCGCGACGTACGCGATCGGGACCAGCGACCAGATCCGGTCCACCCACGAGTACTCGCGGGTGACCAACGAGAGCAGCCAGGTGACGAGCACGACCCCGGCGAAGATGCCCAGCGAGACGACCAGCACGGAATCACCTTACGTGCCGGCCGCGGCGCCGGCCGCTACGCTGGTGAAGGTGAGACGAGTCGGCGCGTTCGCACACGCGCGTGGGTTCGCGTCCCATGACCACCTCTGCTGGTCCTACCGCGACCGGCACGAGTTCCGCGCCCGTGCCCGCGAGTTCCTCGCCGACGGGCTGGCCGAGGGCCAGCGGGTCCACTACCTGACGGCCACCGAGGACGCGGGGCTGGGGCTCGACGGCGTCGAGGTCTCGCTGGTGCACGAGAACTACACGCCCGGTGCCGTGGTCGACCCGGCCGCGCAGGCCCGCAGCTACGCCGAGGCGACGGACCGGGCGCTGCGCGACGGGTTCACGGGGTTCCGCGTGGCCGCCGACGTCACCGGGCTGGTGCGCACGCCGACGCAGCTGGCGGCGTTCGGGCGGTACGAGCACCTGGCCGACCACGTCATGGCGACCCGGCCGTTCACCGCCATGTGCGCCTACGACCGCCGCGCGCTCGCCGAAGACGTGGTGACCCACCTGGCATCGCTGCACCCGGCGAGCAACGCCGAGCCGCCGTTCCGGCTCTACGCGTGCGGCACCGACGGCGTGTCGCTGGCCGGGGAGCTGGACCTCGCCGGGCGGACGCTGCTGTCGCTGGCGCTGGAGCGCGCCGACCTGTGTCCGGGGCAGCGCTCGCTGTACGTCGAGGCGTCCGGCGTGAGGTTCATCGACCACCGGGCGCTGGTCGCGCTGGCGGAGCACGCCCGCGGGCGCGGGTTCGACGAGGTCGTGCTGCGCACGGGGCTGCGGTCTCCGGCGCGGCTGGTCGAGCTGCTCGGCCTCGACGGAATCCGGGTCGAGGCGGGATGAGGACGGGAGCAGCCGCCGGTCACCGTGGTTACTACCACGAGGCCGTGTACTACTCCTCGGACAAGGCCCTGCTCGACACCGCCGTGCCGTTCCTGCTCGGCGGGATCGAGGCGGGGGAGCCGACGGTGGTGTCGCTCGGCGAGCGCAAGACCGCGCTGCTGCGGGAGCGGCTCGGCGACCTCGACGGGCTCGTGTACCAGGGCGGCGGCGCGGTGTACGCGCGCCCGGCCGTCGCGATCCGGGCCTACCGGGACCTGCTGACCGGTTTCGTGGCCGAGGGGGCCGCGCAGATCCGCGTCATCGGGGAGATCCCGCCGGAGGGCCTCGGCGCGACGTGGGACTGGTGGGCGCGCTACGAGGCGACGGTCAACGTGGCCTACCGCGAGTTCCCGCTGTGGAGCATGTGCATCTACGACACGCGCAGCACGCCGGCACACGTCCTCGACGACGTGGCGCGCACGCACCCCCGCCGCGCCGGCCCCGGCGGCGACCACCGGCCCAACCCCGACTACGTGGGTGCGGCGGGGTTCCTCAGCGCGCCCCGGGTGGTCGAGCCGGATCCGGTCGAGGCCACGCCGCCGCTGGTGGACGTGACCGGCGTGGCGCCGTCCGCGGCGCGGCGGGCGTTGCTGGGGGTGAACTCCGCCGGGGTGGGGCAGGACGACTTCGAGGACTTCCTGGTCGCCGTCAGCGAGGTGGTGACGAACGCCATCGAGCACGGCGCGCCGCCGGTGCGGATGCGCTGCTGGGCCACGGACGGCCGGCTGGTGGTCACGGTGACCGACCGCGGCCCGGGTCCGGCGGACCCGTTCGCGGGCCTGCTGCCGGCGGCGAAGGCCCCGAACGGCGGGCTGGGCCTGTGGCTCGCGCACCAGCTGTGCAACCACGTGGTCTTCGGACGGAACCAGGAAGGCGACTTCGTGGTGCGCCTCACCGCGGGGCGGCCACCGGTTTAGTCCTTTGTGGACCTACCGCCGAACCGAGTAGTCCAGCCACGTCCCCACTGGCTCGCGTTGGCCCACTCCGGGCTTTCCGTAGTCGCACACGCCCGTCGGGAAGGCCGACCGCAGCTGCCGCTTCTCCGCGTCGGTGAAGGTCACCGGGTAGTCGCGGAAGTCGAGCGGCTTCAGGCGGCACTTCAGCACGTCGATCGCGATGCTCTCGCCCGCCACCGTGCGCGGGTTACCCGCCACCGGGTACTGCGTCGCGCACGGGCCGCTGTCCAACGCCGCTCGTACGCGCTGGCCCGACAGGTAGCAGCCGTCGCCCAGGTCCGCCGGGCGGTTCGCGAGCACCTTCTGCGCCTGGCCGCGGTGCGAGTGATCCGCCTCGATCGCGGTCAGCCAGCGGTCCATCGCGGACAGTTCGTACCGGCTCGCCGCGACGGCGTCGGTCACCTGGTTCTCGATGATCACCTGGTTGGCCGCCGTCCCGTTCGCGTCGAGCAGCCGCTGCCGCAGCGCGAACGACCACTCCGTCGTATGGATGTTCGCGTCCCGGCCGGCGAAGTCCAGGTCCGTGCGCTGGTCGATGATCGGCGTCTCGCGCAGCCCCTGGCTTGCCGAGTTCAGCAGGTCGTCGGCATAGGTGGCAGAAAGCGCTTTCAGATCGGCCTCGGTCCGCTGAGAAACCGCTTTCCCGGTGTAGTCGATCCCGCCGATCGACGCGTTCAGCTGCGCGAACTGGGCGGGTGTGATCGCGCCGGACCGCAGTGCCGCGAGCCCGTACTGCACGCCCACGTTGTCCAGCGGGCTGCGCACGAACCCGGTCCGCGGGTCGCGGCCGAACTGGTTGACCAGCTGCTCGTTGGAATTGCAGATGACCCCGTGTGGATTGGTCACCGGATCCCAGCGCGCCGAGACGGGGATGGCCGGGTTGCAGCTGCCCGTCGCGGTCGCGCGGCTGGCGAACGTTTCCGTCCACGCCGTGCACGTGGAGTAGTCGTGGTACCCGGAGACGGCCTGCTTCTGCGCGGCGGTGAAGGACGCGCCGCCGAAGAACTGTTCCAGCAGCCGGCAGTCGCTCACCGGGCCGCCCGTGCTCAGCGGGTCGGGGAACGAGATGCCCGGAATGATGCCGTCCACGATGCCCGGATACGCCTCGGCGATGTCGTACTGCTGGATCCCGCCACCGGACCCGCCCCAGCCGATCGTGTGGGTGATCGGGCCGTAGGTCTCGGCGAAGTGCTCCTTGACCATCATCGCGGCCTCGGCGGAGATGACCGGGCTGCAGTTGTTGTCCAGCACGTTGAGGCTCGACGACGCGACCGCGTAGCCCTGCGACAGGAAGAGGTCTTCGAGCACTCCGCCGGTCGTGGCGCCCTGGTGGTAGCCAGCGTTGCAGCCGCCACCAAAGGTATAGACCAGTCGGCCGTTCCAGGACCGGTCGGGCGCGAACGGCGAGGGCTGCCCGTCGTACAGCGCGGCGATCTCGTACACCGCGCGGTCGATCGTGCCGCGCTCGACCCGCACGACGTACGGCACGCTGCGGCCGTTCACGGTCGTCGTGGCCAGGTCGGCCGGACGCGCGGCCGGGTCGGCGAGCGACGCGAACGCGCCCGCCGTGGTGCGGTACTGGTAGGTCACCTGGGTGGGCGCGCCGCACAGCGGTTGCTGCGCCGGAGGCAGGCCGTACGCCGTGGTCTCGCAGTAGAAGGGCTGCTGCTGCGGGCCGGAGAACACGGGCCCGGTGATGGGGTGGTTGGTGACGCGGAGCTTCGCCGAACGACCATGCGTGGTGGCGACGACGTCGTTGCGGCCGTCGCGCAGCCCGGTGACCAGCCCGAGGTAACTGCCGTCGGAGCGCCGGTGGAACTCGGGCGTGACGTCGCGGCCGTTCACGGTGACCCGCGCGGCGGTGTTGACCGACAGGAGCACCTGGCCGCCGCTGACGAACTCGGGCCGGGGGTTGGAGACGCTCGTCAGCACGGGCTGCGGGGCCGGGTCGGCGGCCGCGGTGAGCGGCACGACGGCGGGCGCGGCGAGCGCGGCCAGCAGGATCATCGAGCGCCAGGTACGTCTCGCCATGAGCACCCCACTGCGGCAAGGGCGCCACTACCCCGTGGCACCGGCGTCAGCCGGTATAGCACGGAAGTGGCCCGTGAGGCGAGGAATTCGGTGGAGGATCCGGGTTCGCGCAAGGCAGACTTCCGGCGTGACTCCCGAGGAATGGCTCGCTTTCGACGAGTCCGTGCGCCGGAAGGGGCTCCAGGACAGGGGCCTCCTCTTCGACGCGTGCTCGCCGAACGGCTACCGGCGGGAAGCCGCGGTGGCGCGGATCGGCGGCGACCGGTCCCTTCTGCCGCTGCTCGCGGTGCGGGCGGCGGGCTGGGTGCCGCAGGTCCGGGAGCGCTCCCGGCGGGAGTGCCTGAAGGTCCTGTTCCAGGACCCGATGGTCGCGCTCGACCTGTTCCCGCTGGCCGCCCTGCTGCGGCGCCGCCTGGACGGCGGTTGGCTCGCCGCGCAGCTGGAGGCGAGGATCGCCGCGCCGGAACTGCTGCCCCTGGCGCTCGCGTCCGAGGACCGGGTCGTCCGCCGCGCGGCGTACGCGTCCGGCCGCGCGAGCCACGAGCAGCTCAAGAAGGCCCTGCGCGACCCCGATCTGGGCATCCGGCTGCTCGCGGCGAACGCGCTCGTCGGCAGCACCGATCCCGAGGTGCGGGACCTCCTGCGCACCAGCGGTACCGGCGCGCTGCGGGCGCTGGGCATCCAGGGTGACCGCGACGCGGCCGTGGCCGCGCTGGCCGACCCCAGCTCGATCGTCCGGGCCAACGCGCAGTGGGTGCTGCGGCGCAACGGCGAGGACGCCGCGCCGCACTACCGGAAACGGCTGCCGGAACTCGGCGCCGTCGCCGGGCTGGGTGAGACGGGCACGGCATCGGATGTGCCGCTGCTACTGCCCGTGCTGGCCGACGAACGGCCGAAGGTGCGGGCGGAAGCGGCCAGGGCGCTGGCGCGGCTCGGCGAGCTGCGTGCACTGGTGCCGCTGCTGGAAGATCCCGCGCCGAGGGTCGTGCGGCGGGTCCGCCGGGCGTTGCGGACGGATCCTTACCTGGTCGACGAGGGCACGTTGCTGCGCCTGCTGGAGCGTGACCGCTCGCCGGTCCAGCGCGGCGCGGCGCATGCGTTGCTGTGCGCCCGGAACGACTGGACGCGGCTGGTCGTGGACCTGCGGCTGCTGACCGCTCCGGACGAGCCGTTGGCCGACGACGCCCGGGAGGACCTGGACAACTGGTTCCGGCACGAGAGCGCGCGGCTCTACCGCGGGCCGCGGGAGGACCAGGCCCGTGAACTGCGGCAACTGCTCACCCGCGCCGAATCGCGGATCGGGCCCCATCGGGCACGGGAGCTGCGCGCCCGTCTCTAGATCCGCCGCTGGGCGGCATACAGGCAGGCGGCGGTGATGAGCGTGAGCACGGTCGCCGCCGCCCAGGCCCACCACGCGGTCATGCTCACGGCGAGGTACACCTGCATCCCGGCGGTGACGGCGAACACCAGTGCGCACAGCAGCCACCACCAGCGGCGGTTGCGCGCACCGGTGGCGCCGGAGTGGATGTGCACAACGCATCACCTCGGCCTCGGTCCCCACGGATGACCCACACCCGAACGAGGGCAGCCGCGGGTCCGAGCCACCGGTGGGGTCCTGCAGGGATATCGGCCCGGAGCCGGGGGACCGTTACGCGCTCAGCCGTCGGCGAGCGCGGCCTCGGCCGTCGGGTACAGCGCGAGCAGCTCGTCCAGGCCCGTCATCTGGAAGGCGCGCTGCGTCTCGCGGGCGGACGCGACGATGCGCAGCGACTCCCGCGACTCGACGCGTTCGTGGGCCGTGACCAGCGCCGCGAGCCCGGCCGAACCGAGGAAGTCGACCTTGGTCAGGTCCACCACGATCCGCCGCGGCGACCGCTCCAGCAGCTTCTGCAGGGACTCCGACAGCTGCGGCGACGTGAGCATGTCCAGGTCTCCGGCCACCGACAGCACCACGACGTCGGGCTCGGGCCAGTGCGTGGACAGGCTGAGCGAACCGGGGTGGGGAACAGGCGGCTGCGGCGTCACGCGGAGACCTCCCTGTGCCGGCGCCTCGCGGCGCACGTGGTGTCGGACCGGGCCAGGAAACGCAAGCGCGAGACACGCTCGAACCCACGCCTGACCCCCGTCTTTCCCGCGGAAAGACGTGCGGAACGGCTGTGGACTCAACCGTGGTAGTGCAGCGTAGTCGTGATCTTGGGACCCGCAAACGCGCGTCCCCGGTACGACTCGGAGCTAACAGTAACGTCCCGCTGCGGAGCGCTGTCGCCCGGTCGGGGTCTTGCGCGCCGGGGGTCGCTCTGCGTTTCCCTCCCGTCCTTCCGGGTATCCGGTCCAGACGAGACGCCAGGTCAGGCGGAGGTGGGGCCCCATGGGTGCGGCACGGCAGCACGGCGAGCGGCTGGAACGGCTCGTTCTCGGCGGACTGGCGGACCTGGGGAAGCTGAGAGAGGTCGTGCGGCTGCTCCTGCTCGACTGCGCGCAGGACGACGTGATCGACGCCGTGCTGGTCGCCGACGAGCTGGGCACGCTGGGCTGCGAGTACGGCACGCAGCCCGTCGACGTGAGCGTCAGCCGCTCCTACCGCCGGCCCGCGCTGCGGATCGCGGTGAACTCGCCGTACCTGGGCCTGCCGTTCTCGCCGAGCCGCTCGCGCACGAGCCGCCGCGTGCTGGAGGCGTGCGCCGCCGACTGGGGCATCGGGAACGAGCACGAGGGCACCACGCTGTGGGCGTGCGTCCAGCTGCCCAGCGCGGTCCCGGAGCCGGACGGGCAGCACTTTCCGGAACCCCGGGTCTCGGCTTGAGTCTTTTGGTCCGTTGTGGACAGTGCTCGCACGTTGAGGAGGACGTTCTCCGTCGTCTACTCTCGTGATGGCCAGGCGTCAATTTGGCAACCTCGGGGTGCTGGGCTCTGGCTATAGAATGGCCAGTGCGCGTTTCAGGAACTGCTGCTATGTTGGGTCCCAACCTTCCCTATGTATTGATCAACGATCATGCCGAATTTCTGTGGGGGAGGGATTGTGTCTCCTGGCAAAAACACGAGTGCATCTCCAAAGTCTGGCGAAAGTTCATCGGCGGCCGGACGCAACGTGTCGCTCCGGCAGTTGACGTTGAATCGTTGGGGCCTCGTCGTTGCGGTAGGAGTCGCCGTCGCGTGTGAGAACGGAAGCTCGGCACCCGCGTCGCAACAACAGGTGTCCGGTGCAGGTAATCAGGTGAACCAGGGGTCGGGGCCGCAGATTCAGGGCAGTCCTTGTGCTCAAGTTGCTGCGGGCGCATCCTGTGTTGCGCAATTGCAGAATGAGGTGCAGCAACTGGACAGTTCTACGGCGGCCGATGATGGCAAGTTCATCGAAGAGTTGAAGAAGAATACCAACAGTCCTCCGTCCGCAACTGGCCCCTGGCCGTACGTCGTCGTCAACACGGTGGTTTCAGATCTGAGGGGTATCACACGTCAGACCCGGGTGATCCCTATCGAGCCTGGATGTACCAGGGGTACCTCGTGCCGCTGAATCACAACGGCGCCATCCCGAACTGTTGATTCCGTTGCTCAGCCTAGGCCGAAGCGCTGGCCCAGTTCCGTCACCTCGGGTAGCCCGATGAGGTCCGTGAACTCGCCGAACGACGGCAGGTCCGTCATCGCTTCGATGGGAGTGCCGTCCGCGGCGATGCGCCCGTAGACGTTCCGCAGCGCGCGCGTCGCCGCGAGGAGGCCCGAGATCGGGCAGATGACGAGCCGGAAGCCCAGTTCCCGCAGGTGTTCCAGGTCCACCGGCGGGGTCTTGCCGCCTTCGACCCAGTTGAACAGCAACGGGAAACCCGCGAACTCGGTGGCCACGCGCTCGATCTCCGCCTCCGTCTCCAGCGCTTCGACGAACAACGCGTCGGCGCCCGCGTCGCGATACCGGTGGGCCCGCTCGATCGCCGCGTCCACGCCCTCCACCGCGCGGGCGTCCGTCCGGGCGACGAGCACGAAGTCCGGGTCGCGCCGGGCCGCGACCGCCGCCCGGATCTTGTCCACCGCGGTGTCCGCCGGGACCACCTGCTTGCCCGTCATGTGGCCGCACCGCTTGGGCGAGATCTGGTCCTCCAGATGGATCCCGGCGACCCCGGCCCGCTCGTACTCCTGCACCGTCCTGATCACGTTGAGTGCATTGCCGTAGCCCGTATCGGCGTCGGCGAGCACCGGTACGTCGACCGCGGAGGTGATGCGGCGGGCCGTGTCGACCATTTCGGTCATCGTCAGGAGCCCGACGTCGGGGCGGCCGAGGAGCGAGGCGGTGACGCCGAAGCCGGTCATGTAGACGGTCTGGAACCCGGCTTCCTCGGCCAGGCGGGCGCTCAGCGCGTCGTACGCTCCCGGCGCCAGCACGGGTTCGCTGCCCGCGAGCAGTTCCCGCAGCCGGGTGGGCCCGGCGTTGCCCCTGCTCAGGAAGTCACTCATCGCTGACCCTCCGTAGTCGTCAGGGACACACTATCTCGTGCCGCGGAAGCGCAAGGGTTTCACCGTTCCCGATTCCGGGCAGCAGAAGAACATCGGAAAAAGCCGGAAGGTGGGGAGGGAACCATGAGCATGACAGCGGACAGGCCGTGTCTTGCGTCCACCGCGGCCGAGGAACTGGCTGCGGCAGTCGCGGCGGCGTTGCGCCCGGACGACGCGCCACTGGACCACGACCCGTGCCGACGGGGGGTCGGCGCGGCGGTGGAACGGCTCGGCGCGGCGCTGCGGGACCTGATCACGGAACTGACCCCGAAATCCACGTCGCTCTCCGATACGGCCGTCGCCAGGGCAGCCGATCTGGCGGCGGACATCCGCTTCGTACGGCCGACGGACTTTTGATCGGTTGGGGTGGATCGCTGCCGGGGCCGGGGTGGCTCCGGTCGGTGCGGGGTTGCGGCTGGGATGGTGCGGTTGGTACGGCGGTGTGGGTGAGCGGCTGACGGTGGGGGCGTCGCCGGTTGGTGCGGTGGCGTCGGTGAGCCGCTGGGCTGGATGGCTTTGATCGCTGCGCGAGATCGATGACCGCCGCGGGTGGGTGGCCAGGGCTGGAGGTCCCGGGCAGGGTGGCCGAAAGTCCCTGGTGATCGGGGTCGAATGCCTGAGGCGGGTGAAGCGTTTCGCTTCGTACCTTCGTTGAGCGAAGGGGAGGCAGCATGACGCAGATGGCGAGCCAGAGCCCGATCGTGGTCGGAGCCGACCATTCCCCGGCAGCACTGCGCGCGGTGCACTGGGCGGCGCGGGAAGCGCGGCGGCGCGGTGTACCGCTGCGGATCGTGCGAGCCGGAGTCAACGGGGCAGCGCCTTCGGCGGCGAGTGGCGATGGGTCGGTCGCGGGCGTGTTGGCCGGTCGAAGCACCGCAGCCAGTGGAGCGGACAACGCCGCCGGGGAGGCGGCTGCAGGGGTTCCCGGGCACGGTGGAGTGGGTGGCCGGGGAGCTGTCGGCGGTCCGGTTTTCGAGAGGACTGAAGGCGCCGAGGCCGGTCAGATGGGCGGTGGATCGCTGCCGGGTAAGGCGGCTGCTGAAGGCGCGAACTCCGGTGGCGGCCCGGTCGCCGGGAAGGGGGCTGCCGAGGTCGCCCAGGTTCGCGGCGGCGTGTGGGCGGGAAGCCGGCCGTTGCCTGGTGATGTCGACCGGGTGCTGATGGGGGTGGCGGTGACCGAGGTGGTTTCGGCCGGGTCGCCGTTGAAGGTGTTGTTGGCTGAGGCCGAGGCGGCGAGGATGGTGGTCCTCGGGCCGGTGGGGGACGGTGAGGTGCCGGGCGTGCCGGTGGGATCGTTGCCCTCGCGGTTGGCCGGGTACGCGGCGTGCCCCGTGGCGGTGGTGCGTGACGGCGGCGACGGCCCGGTGGTGGTGGGGATCGACGGCGGCCCGGCATCCGAGGCGGTGCTCGACGCCGCATTCGACGAGGCCGCGAGCCGCCGGGTGCCGTTGGTGGCGGTCCACGCCTGGAGCGACGCGGAGTTCGAGGACGGCCCGCGCTACGTCGGCTGGGAACCGGTGGCCGAGGCCGAAAACCGCGTGCTCGGGGAGAACCTCACGGCCTGGCAGGAGAAATATCCCGATGTGACCTTGCGGCGCATCGCGGTCCGCGCCCGGCCGCGGCACCTGCTGCTGGAATGGAGCCGGCGGGCACAACTGGTGGTGATCGGCGCTCGTGGGCGCGGTGGGTTCGACGGGCTGCCTCTCGGATCGGCCGCGCAGGCGCTCGTGCAGTACGGCCATGGGGCGGTGCTCGTCGTGCCGTCAGCAGGCTGAAGCGGGCTGCAAAATTCGGGCGACCGTATGCGGCATACCGAAACCCGCAAACTGCATACCGCCTACAGGAGTTTGTCCAGGGTGATCGGCAGGTCCCGTACCCTCCGGCCCGTCGCGTGGTACACGGCGTTCGACACCGCCGCCGCGGTGCCGACTATGCCGATCTCCCCGATTCCCTTGCTGCCCATCGGGTTCACGTGCGGGTCGTGCTCGTCGAGCCAGTGTGCCTCGATCGAGCGCACGTCCGCGTTCGCCGTGATGTGGTACTCCGCCAGGTCGTGGTTCACGACATGACCTGTACGGATATCGAACACGCTCTGCTCGTGCAGTGCCATCGACAAGCCCATGGTCATCCCGCCGATGAACTGCGACCGCGCCGTCCGCGGGTTGATGATCCGGCCCGCCGCGAACACCCCCAGCAGCCGCGGCACGCGGACCTCGCCCGTATCGGCGTGGACTCGCGCCTCCGCGAACTGGGCGCCGAACGCGTACATCGCGTACTGCTTCATCGCCTCGTTCTTGCCCGCCGAGCCCTCCGCCTCGTCGCCGTCCTCCGGGTCGGTGCCGAACTTGTCCCGGAAGTTCCGCGCCGCCTCCACGACCGCCCAGCCCCAGCTCGCCATGCCGGACGAACCGCCCGCCACCGGCGCCTCCGGGTACTTCGTATCTCCAATTCGGACATCCACATCGGACAGTGGCACGTCCAGCGCGTCCGCCGCCACCTGGGGCAGCGCCGTCCACGTGCCCGTGCCGAGGTCCGCCGCGCCGATCTCCACCATGTACCGGCCGCGCGCGAACCGCACCGCCGCCTGCGCGCCCGCCTTGAAGTACGTCGGGTACACCGACGACGCGACGCCCGTCCCCACGAGCCAGCCGTCCTCCAGTCGCACGCCCGGGCGCGGATCCCGTGAAGCCCAGCCGAACCGGGACGCGCCCTCGCGCAGGCACGCCACCAGGTTCCGGCTCGAATACGGGTTCCCCGTCTCGGGATCGCGCTCCGGCTCGTTGCGGATCCGCAGCTCGATCGGGTCCATGCCCAGCCGCTCGGCGAGCTCGTCCATCGCCACCTCGGGCCCGAACATGCCGGGACACTCGCCCGGCGCCCGCATCCACGACGGCACCGGCACGTCCAGCGCCGCCAGCCGGTGCGTCGTGCGGCGGTTCGGCGAGGCGTACATCATCCGTGCCGGAATCCCCGTCTGCTCCGCGAACTCCTTGATCTTCGACGTCTGCTCCACGACGTCCAGCGCGAGGGCCGACAGCCGTCCCGAACCGTCCGCCGCCAGCCGCATTCGCTGGATCGTCGGCGTGCGGTACCCGGCGAGCGAGAACAGCTGCTGCCGCGTCAACGCGAGCTTCACCGGCCGCTCCGGCAGCGCCCGCGCGGCCATCGCGGCGAGCACCACGTTCGCGTGCGGCAAGCCCTTCGAGCCGAACCCGCCGCCGACGTACGGGCAGATCACCCGCACCCGCTCCGGATCGAGCCCGAACAGCTTCGCGATCGCCTGCCGCGCCGGGTGCACGCCCTGCGTGGAATCCCACAACGCCAACAGGTTCCCGTCCCACAACGCCGTCGTGGCGTGCGGCTCCATCGGATTGTTGTGGTACATCGGCGTCGTGTAAATCTCGTCCACTGTGTACTCAGCGGATGCCATCGCCGCGTCCACGTCGCCTTCGTCGGTGTCCGGCGGGAAGCTCGGGTTGACCTTCTCCGGCCGGTACAGGTCGTCGCGGTCGGCGGACAGCTCCGCGTCGTGCGGCTGCTGCGCGTAGTCCACACGCACCAGCTCCGCGGCCTCCCGCGCGATCTCCGACGTCTCCGCGACCACCACTCCGAGCAGCTGCCCGCGGAACGCCACGTCGCGGTCCTGCAGGATCGCGAGTTCCTTGTCCTCCAAGGAAGCCAGCCGTTCCGCCGCGCCCGCGACGATGACCGACAACACCCCGTCGAGCCGCTCGGCCGCCGAGGTGTCGAAGGACAGCACCCGGCCGCGCGCGATCGTCGCCTGCAACGGATAGCAGTAGGCGGGCTGGTCGACCGGTGCCTCGTAGGCGTACTGCGCGGTGCCCGTCACCTTCACGTGCCCGTCGCGGCGCCCGGTGTCGAGACCCATCGACCGCGGTTCCAGCAGGCCGGTCATGCGCACAACTCCTTCAACACCGCGACGAGGGTCCGGGTGAGCAGTGGAACCTTGAAAGCGTTTCCTTCGTCCGGTCGCGCGTCACGCAGCTCGGCTTCCGCGGCCGCCCGGAAGTTGTCCTCTGTGGACTCAGCGCCACGCAACACCTCCTCGGCCCGGTAGGCCCGCCATGGTTTGTGTGCCACGCCGCCGAACGCGAGCCGGACGTCGCGGACGATCCCGTCGGCGACGTCCACCGCCGCGGCCACGGACACCAGCGCGAACGCGTAAGACGCGCGGTCACGAACCTTGCGGTACCGGGACTTCCACGCCCGCGGCGGCAGCTCGATCGCCGTGATCAGCTCGCCGTGCCCGAGCACGGTGTCCAGGTCCGGCCGGTCGCCGGGAAGCCGGTGCAGTTCGGGGAACGGGATCGTGCGCTCGCCGTCCGGGCCCAGCACGCGGACCGAAGCGTCGAGCGCGGCCAGCGCCACGGCCATGTCGGACGGGTGCGTCGCGATGCAGTGCTCCGACGCGCCGAGGATCGCGTGGTAGCGGGTGTAGCCGCCGATCGCGGAGCAGCCCGAACCCGGCTCGCGCTTGTTGCACGGGGTCGTGACGTCCTGGAAGTACACGCACCTGGTGCGCTGCAACGGGTTTCCGCCCGTGGTCGCCATGTTGCGCAGCTGCCCCGTCGCCCCGGACAGCAGCGCCTGGGCGAGCACGGGGTAGCGTTCGCGGACGCGCCGGTCCGCGGCGAGGTCGCTGTTGCGCACCGCGGCGCCGATCGACAGGCCGCCGTCCTCGCGCTCGGTGATCTCGTCCGAGGTCAGCGACGTGACGTCGACCAGGACGTCCGGCCGCGCGACGCCCAGCTTGAGGTGGTCGACCAGGTTCGTGCCGCCCCCGAGGAATGTCGAGGACGGGTTCGCCGCGACGCTGCGCACGGCGCTCTCGGCGTCGGCCGGCGCTTCGTACGTGAACGGCTTCATCGTGTCTCCCCGGCCTGCTGCACGGCGGACACGATGTTCACGTACGCGCCGCAGCGGCACAGGTTGCCGCTCATCCGCTCCGCGATCTCCTCGCGGCTCAGCTCCGGTTCGGCTTCGAGGTCCTCCGTCACGTGGCTCGGCCACCCCGCGGCGACCTCGTCGAGCATCCCGACGGCCGAGCAGACCTGGCCCGGCGTGCAGTAGCCGCACTGGAAGGCGTCGCGGTCGACGAACGCCTGCTGCACCGGGTGGTCGAGCCCGGCCGCGGTGGTGACCTCGGCGCCGTCGTGCGCCACCGCCAGCGTGAGGCAGGACAGCACGCGGCGGCCGTCGAGCAGCACCGTGCACGCGCCGCACTGCCCGTGGTCGCAGCCCTTCTTGGGACTGAGGTTGCCCGCGCGCTCGCGGAGGGCGTCCAGCAGGGTCGTCCGGGGGTCGACCGCGATGCGGCGCTCCTGCCCGTCGACCCGCAACGTCGTCTCGACCTGCATGACCGCTGGCCTACCCGCGCCGCCCGGGGGCAAACGTAGGGTGCGGACGTGACCAAACTCGACCTCGACCCGTCCGGGCTCGCCGTGCTCACCATCGACGCCGGACCGCTCAACCTCTACACCCCCGAACTGCACGCCGACCTCGACGCGGCGCTCGATCAGCTGCCCGAGGACACGCGTGCGCTGCTGATCCGCGCCGACGGCAAGATCGTCAGCGGCGGCGTCGACGTGCAGCAGTTCGCGGCGCAGGAGACGCCGGAGCAGGCGAAGGCGCTGTTCGACCACATGCTCGCGCTGCCGGACCGGATCGCCGCGCTGGAGTTCCCGACCGTTTTCGCCGCGCACGCGCTGTGCCTGACCTGGGCCTTCGAGGTCGCCGTCGCGTGCGACCTGATCCTGGCCGCGGAAAGCGCCAGCTTCGGGCTGGTGGAGAAGGTCGTCGGGCTGACCCCGACGATGGGTGGCACGCAGCGGCTGGCCGCCCGCGCGGGCGTCGGCAGGGCGAAGGAGTTCGTGATGACCGGCGAGAGGTATCCGGCCGCGACGCTGGAGCGGTGGAACGTCGTGAACCGCGTCCTGCCCGACGACGGGTTCGACGAGGCTGCTCGTGCCTTCGCCGCGTCGCTGGCCGAGGGGCCGACGCGGGCGCACGCGGCGACGAAGAAGGTGCTCGACCACTTCCAGCACGGCGGTGTTCCCGAGGCGAACGCCCACATCACGACGATCGCCGCCGACCTCTACCGCACCGAGGACTTGAGGAAGGCCGTCCGGTCCTTCCTCGACGAGGGCCCCGGAAAGGCGACCTTCACTGGTCGCTGAAAAATTTTCCGCGGGGCGTGTAGAGACGCCGTCGGCGGCTCCGACCAGTGGGTGAGCCGACAAGAAGGAGCGAACCATGAAGTACCTGCTCATCATGCACCTGAACCCGCGGATCTGGGAGTCGCTGACCGAGGCCGAGCGCCAGGCCGTGGCGGACGGGCACGGGGCGTTCATCGAGACCGTCCGCGAGTCCGGCGAGCTGATCAGCACCGAGGCGCTGGCGGACCCGTCGGAGAGCGCGGTGGTGACCGTGCGCGACGGTGCGCGGGTGGTCACGGACGGCCCGTACCTGGAGACGAAGGAGTACCTCGGCGGGTACTACCTGCTCGACGTCGAGAACCGGGAGCGGGCGCTGGAACTGGCGGCGCTGATCCCGGACGCCTCGGTGGAGGGCATCGGCGTCGAGGTCCGCCAGGTGATGTTCTCGGCCGGTGTGGAGATGTGAGCGCTCCCAGGATCGAGGACCTGCTGCGCGAGTGCGCGCCGCAGGTCCTCGGCGCGCTCGTCCGTCGCTACGGCCGGTTCGACGCGTGCGAGGACGCCGTCCAGGAGGCCCTGCTCGCGGCGGCGACGCAGTGGCCTTCGGACGGCGTCCCGGCGAATCCACGTGGCTGGCTCGTGACGGTCGCGTCGCGGCGGCTCGTCGACCAGGTGCGCAGCGACGAGGCCCGAAGGCGCCGCGAGGAGACGGTCGCGGTGCAGGACGTGCCCGGCGAGCCGCCTCCGGACGAGGACGACACGCTCACGCTGCTGTTCCTCTGCTGCCACCCGGACCTGTCTCCGGCGTCGCAGGTCGCGCTCACCCTGCGCGCGGTCGGCGGCCTGACCACGGCCGAGATCGCGCGGGCGTTCCTGGTGCCGGAGGCGACGATGGCCCAGCGGATCAGCCGCGCGAAGCAGCGGATCAAGGCGACCGGGTTCTCCCCGCCACCCGAGGGAGAGTGGTCCGGCCGCCTGCGGGCCGTGCTGCACGTGCTGTACCTGATCTTCAACGAGGGCTACACGGCGACCTCGGGTGCCGAACTGGAGCGCGCGGACCTGACGGCCGAGGCGATCCGCCTGACGCGGGCGGTGCACGCGCTCCTGCCGTCGGAGGGGGAGGTCGCGGGCCTGCTGGCGCTGATGCTGCTGACCGATGCCCGCCGCCCCGCCCGCACGGACCCCGGCGGGAACCTGGTGCCACTGGCCGAGCAGGACCGCGGCCGCTGGAACGCGTCGTCGATCGCGGAAGGCGTGGCGCTGGTGACGGCGTCGCTGGCCCACTCGGAGCTGGGGGTGTACCAGCTGCAGGCCGCGATCGCGGCGGTGCACGCCGAAGCACCGTCCATAGTGGACACGGACTGGCCGCAGATCGCCGTGCTGTACCGGATCCTGGATCGCGTCGCCCCGAACCCGATGGTGACGCTCAACCGCGCGGTCGCCGTCGCGATGGTCGAAGGCCCCCGGGCGGGCCTGGCGCTGCTGGACACCCTCGACGGCCGGCTGCCGGAACACCACAGGCTGGACGCGACGCGGGCCCACCTGCTGGAGATGGCGGGCGAGACGGAGGAGGCGAAGCGATACTACGAGAAGGCGGCGAAGGGCACGGCGAGTCTGCCGGAGCGGCGGTACCTGGAGGGGAAACGGCGGGGTCTGGGCTGACGGGTGCATTGCCGGGCGGCGGTGACGCGGGGCACGCGGCGTAGGAACTTCTCCTGCTGGGTACTGCTGCGTCATGACCAAGGTGACCCCAGATGACCTCCGTGTCCTCCTCCGTTCCGGCGAGGGCAGCAAGCTGATGCTCGAAGCCGGGCAGATCATCCTCGTCCAGCCCGAGCAGGCGGCCGACCACCAGGGTGCCCTGACGGTCGCGTCCCGGGAGGACCTGCGGGAGCGGCTGGGATCCGATGAGCCGGACGAGCGGACGCTTCAGGAGCAGGCCGAGATCCTCAGCACCGAGATCACCAACCTGGGCGCGTGATGACGACCGGGGTCATCACCACCTCGATCCCCGCACGACTCGACCGCCTGCCCTGGGCGTGGTTCCACTGGCGCATCCTGATCGGGCTCGGCACGGTGTGGATCCTCGACGGGCTCGAGGTCACGATCGTCGGCTCGATCTCGTCGCGCATGACCGAGCACGGCAGCGGCGCGGCGATGAGCTCCGGCGACGTGGGCGTCGCCGCCGCGTTCTACGTGCTCGGGGCGTGCCTCGGTGCGCTCGTGTTCGGGCAGCTCACCGACCGGTACGGGCGCAAGAAACTCTTCCTCGTCACGCTCGGGGTGTACGTGCTCGCCACGATCGCCACCGCGTTCACGTTCGCGCCGTGGTTCTTCTTCCTCGCGCGGTTCGTCACCGGTTCGGGCATCGGCGGCGAGTACTCGGCGATCAACTCCGCGATCGATGAGCTGATCCCCGCCCGGCTGCGTGGTCGCGTGGACCTCGTCGTCAACGGGACCTACTGGGGCGGCTCGGCCGCGGGCTCCGCGCTGGCGCTCGCGCTGCTCGACACGTCGATCTTCCCGATGGCCGTCGGCTGGCGGATCGCGTTCGGGCTCGGTGCGGTGCTCGGCGTGCTGATCCTCGTGGTGCGCCGCCACGTGCCGGAAAGCCCGCGGTGGCTGTTCATCCACGGGCGCGGCGACGAGGCCGAGAAGATCGTCGGCTCCATCGAGGAGGAGGTCGAGCGCGAGACCGGCGAGGAGCTCGACCAGCCGGAGCAGACGATCCGGATCCGCCAGCGGCACGCGATCCCGTTCCGGGAGATCGCGCGCACGGCGTTCAAGACGTACCCGCGCCGGGCGGTGCTGGGGCTCGCGCTGTTCATCGGACAGGCGTTCCTCTACAACGGCATCACGTTCAACCTCGGCACGCTGTTCTCCACGTACTACGGCGTCTCGTCGGGTTTCGTGCCGGTGTTCGTGGTGATCTACGCCGTCGGGAACCTGCTCGGCCCGCTGCTGCTGGGACGGCTGTTCGACACCGTCGGGCGCCGGCCGATGATCGCCACGAGCTACCTCGGCGCGGCGGTGCTGACGGTGCCGCTGATCTTCGTGTTCGCCAGCGGGGCGGGCGGCCCGTGGGGTTTCCTCGTGCTGCTCGTGGCGACGTTCTTCCTGGCCTCGGCGGGGGCGAGCTCGGCGTACCTGACGGTGAGCGAGATCTTCCCGATGGAGACGCGTGCCCTGGCGATCGCCTTCTTCTACGCGATCGGCACCGGCGTGGGCGGCATCATCGGCCCGCTGCTGTTCGGCTCGCTCGTGGAGGCGAACGAACGCGGCCCGGCGGCGATCGGGTTCGCCGTGGCGGCCGTGGTGATGGCCGTCGGCGGAATCGCCGAGCTGCTGTTCGGCGTCAAGGCGGAGAACGCGCCGCTGGAGGAGATCGCGCAGCCGCTCAGCGCGCAGTGAGCTCCGACAGCAGGAAGCTCTCCCCGCGGTTGAGGGTGCGCACGGCCGTCGCCGGCTTCCGGTCGGCGACGGTCTGCAGGAAGTTCGACAGCGGCGAGTGGAAGTTGCCGTAGTCGTCGAAGTGCACGGGCACGGCGTGGGCGGGGCGCAGCAGCTCCAGCAGATCCACGCCCTGCCGGTCGTCCATCGTGACGAGCACGCCGAGCACGCGCGTGCCGCCGAGGTGCACGATCGCGAGGTCGATGTCCTGGGAGCGCTCCCGGATCTGGCGCAGCTCGTCATGCACGACGGTGTCGCCGCTGACGTAGATCCGCAGCGGGTCCGCGCCCGGCGCGGCGGTGTAGGTCCAGATGCTGCCCATCACCGGCGGCAGGACGCGCTGCAGCAGGCCGGGCGCGTGCCGCGCGGGCACGGCGGTCACCGTGAGGGCCGCGCCGCCGTCGGTGAGGGTCTCGCTCGCCCACGTCTCCAGCGGCACGGTCTCGCGGAAACCCTTGCGGCTCAGGCGGTGCGCGGCGTGGGACGTGGTCAGGATCGGCACCGTGGCGGCCAGGTCCCGGCGCGCGACGCGGTCGAAGTGGTCGCCGTGCAGGTGGGACAGCACGACGGCGTCGAGCGGGGGCAGCTGGGCCAGCTGCGCCGCGGGTTCGGTGCGGCGGCGCGAGACCAGCCCCTGCCCGAAGTAGCACCACTGGCCGCGGTGCAGGAAGTTCGGGTCGGTGAGCACCGTGAACGGGCCGAGCCGCAGCAGGACCGTGGCGGTGCCGATGAACGTCAGCGAATCCCCGTCGGGCAGGGGCAGTGGTTCGCGCATAGTGCGGGGGCTACCCGGCAATCCTGGCGCCATGCGACCACTGCGCACCGCGTTCGACGCGCTCGCCCGGGCCCGCGGCGCCCGCGCGTTCCATCCCCAGGGGATCCTGCTCGACGGCACCCTGACCCCGCTCCGTCCGGGAGCGTTCCCACTCGTCCCCACAGAGGTGCAGGCACGCCTGTCGAAGGGCGCGGGCGTGCCGCAGGGGTTCCGCGACGTGCTGGGCCTGGCGGTGCGCGTGCCGCTGGAGACCGGGCCGTGGGACCTGACGTTCTCGACGATCGGGCCGTTCGGGCGGGTGCTGCCGTTCCCGTCGGCCGGGTGGTGCGACCGGCCGTTCAGCAGCCTCGCGCCGTACCGGGTCGACGGGCAGCTGCGGTGGCTGCTCGCCCAGGCCGCCGCGGGGCAGCCGGATGTGGACGCTTCGCTGCGTGCCGCGCGGCGGCTCGTGCGTGGCGGCGGGTTCGAGCTGGTGGTGGCCGAGGCGAAGGCCGTCGGCGTGCCGGAGCCGATCGCGCGGCTGCGGCTGCACACCGTGTGCGACGACGCCGACCGTCCGGCCTTCGACCCGATGCTCAACCACCCGCCCGGGGTGACGTTGTCCCCCGGCTGGCTGGCGAAGGCGCGGGAGCTCGCCTACTCCGGAAGCCGTTCCGGCCGGTCCTAGCGGTGGTGGCTCAACACGTTCACGACGTGTCCGTGACTGGTTCGGAAGAAGAAGCGGCGAACGCCCCACTCCTCGTCCTGCAGCGGATGAACGATCTCGGCGCCGGTGGCCCGCACCTGCTCGAAAGCCGCGTCCACGTCGGGAACCTCCAGTGACAGCACCGGGTTGCACGGGGCGGTCCGGTCCTTCGACAGCACGCTGAACTGCGCGCCGGCGCCGGAACCCAGCGTGGCGATCCAGCCTTGGTCCATGAGCACGTCCAGGCCCAGTAGCGACGAGTACTCCTCGACCGCGGCGGCCACGTCCGGCACGGTCAGGATGGGAACGGCACGCTTCAGGTCCATGGCCCCACGATAAGCGACTACTTGCCTCAGCGGAAAGAAGCGACTACTTTCTCGGTAGGAAAGTAGTCGAAGGAGGCAGTCGTGGACGAGCAGCAGCGGGCGGCGGAGGCACTGGCGGCGATCGACGGGCACCGCGAGCGGGCGCGGCGGGCGGCACGCCTCCCGTGGTGGGTCTACGCCGTGATGTTCGTGCTGGTCGCGGCCGTGACGGCGGCCAACGACTTCGTGGACCTCACCGGTGCGAAGGCGATCTCGGCCGTGGTCCTGGTGCTGCTGGTGGTCACGCTCGTGGTCACCTTCGCGAGTGGTTCCGCGCCGCTCAGCAGGGTGCGGGGTGTGCAGCTGCGGCAGTCGTTCAACCCGCGCGCCTACGGTGCGGTGGTGCTCGTCGGCTGCGCCGGTGGCTGGCTGATCATGCGCTACGGCACCGGATTCACCCAGGCAGTCGCGGACGCGGTGGGTCTCCACGGCTACCCGAACACGGTGACCGGTGTGCTCTACGGCGCCGCGTTCACCGGGCTGTTCGCCCTGTCCCAGCTGCTGCGGCAACGATGACCTCGGGCCTGGACCGTCTGCTCGCGGACCCGACGCGCCTGGCGATCATGTCGGTGCTGGACGTGGCGGAGTGGTGCGATTTCGCCTTCCTGCGGGAGGCGGTGTCGCTGTCGGACTCGGCGCTGTCCAAGCAGCTGACGACGTTGCGGAAAGAGGGCTACGTCGAACAGCAGCGGACGTACGCCGGCCGGGTCCCCAAGACGACGGTGCGGGCCACCGACGAAGGCCGGCAGCGCTTCCTCGGCCACGCCGAAGCGCTGCGGGCCATCGTCGAGCGACCCCGCACCGGAAGTCCGGCGAAGTCCACCTGAGTTTGAGAAGTGGCGGAGCCGCTTGCTGTGGGCCGTCAGCTTGCACCGCTGCGGGTTCTGAGGTGGTTCCTCGCGAGGACAGCGCCGACGTGGTGACCTGGCGGTCATGAGGAGGCGATCCCGGAGCGAGGGGCCGCCTCAGGTTCCGCTACCCGCACCGGCCCGCAAGCCATCTCCTGTCACTACAGCTAACGGCCCAGGACCTTGCGGATGGCGTCGCGGGCGCGGTCCATCACGGCCGCCGGGGCGCCGGCGAGTACGTTCGCCGCGGCGCTCTCCACGCCCGGGTGCGGGCGGGTCGGGGCCACGGCCTCCGCCGCCTTGACGGTCTCCGCCATCGCCTCCAGGCGCTTCTGGTCGTTGCCCCGGCGCAGCAGCGGGAACTCCTCGCGCTCCTCGTGCTCGGCGTGCGCGAGGACGTCGTCGCGCAACTGGAGGAGCAGCGTGTCGAAGCCCTCCGCGTCCGGGCCCAGCTCATCCAAAGTGGACAGCAGCTCCTTGGCCCGGTGCTCCTCGCCGACCCGCGCGTCGACGACCGGGTCGCCGCCCTGCTGCTTGCGCACCTCGGGGTGCACCAGCTCCTCCTCGGCGGTCTCGTGCACCGACAGCAGGCGCACCAGCTCCCGGAAGGCGTCCTTGCGCTCGTCGCCCTTGGTGCGCTCGACCTCGCCGAAGAGCCGGCGGATCTCCTGGTGCTGCTGCTCCAGCAACGTGATGACGTCGTTCGCCACGGTTACTCCTCCTTCGGGGTGTCGGGAGGTGGGGTACCCGTCGCCTGCGGAGGTACTCACCGGAACAGCGTGGTCAGCTCCACGCGCGAGCGGATGCCGAGCTTGGCGAAGATGTTGCGCAGGTGGTGCTCGACGGTCCGCGGGCTGAGGAACAGCTGCGCCGCGATCTCCCGGTTCGTCGCGCCCGCCGCGACCAGCTTCGAGATCTGCGCCTGCTGCGGGGTCAGGTCCAGCCCGGCCGGAGCGGGGAGCTCGACCGCCTCGCCCGCCGCCCGCAGCTCCGCGCGCGCCCTGTCCGCCCAGTACGTCGCCTCGTAGCGCTGGAACGTCTGCCACGCGCTGCGCAGGTACTTGCGCGCGTTGCGCGGCTTGCGGTGCCGCCGCAGCCGTTCGCCGTAGAACAGCTCCGTCCTCGCCAGCTCGAACGGCCGGTCCGCGCGCCGGTGCAGGCGCAATGCCTCCCGGAAGTGCTCGTCGGCCTCCTCGCCCGCCGCGAGCAGGGCCTGGCAGCGCTGGGACAACGCGAGCTGCGCGGGACTGCCCGTGCTGCACGCCCACTCGTCGAAGCGCTCCAGCGCCTCCGTCGCCGCGGCGCGCTCGCCGCAGCGCACGGCGGCCTCGACCACCTGCGGCGTCGCCATGATCCGCACGAACGGGTTCGGCGCCACGGCCCGCAGCCGCTCCAGGGCGTCGGCCGGGCGGTCCTCCGTCAGCTCCAGGCAGGCCCGCGCCCACGCGTTCAGCGCCTTCGGCCCGGCGAGGTCCCGCGCGTCCTCCGTCACGTTCGCCAGCCGCAGCAACGCGGTCTCCCGGTCGCCGAGGCGAGCCGCGAGCAGCGCGAGCATCGCCAGGTGGTGCACCACGCAGTTGTGCTGCCCGGCGGCCTGCGCCAGCCGCAGCCCGTCCACGGCCGCGCTCGCCGCCGACGCGTAGTGGTCCAGCCGCAGCGCGGCGTGCGCGAGGAAGTCCAGCGCCCAGGGCGCGAGCACGCCGCTGCCGTCCCCGGTCGCCGCCGCGACGGCCTGCGCGGCCAGCTCCTGCGCCCGCTGGTCGTCACCCAGCACGAGAGCCGCGAGGGCGGCCCACGCCTTGGGCGCGCAGCCGGGCACGTTCGCCGCGGCGGTGACCACGCGCCGCAGCGGCTCGCGGGCCCGTTCGTGCTCGCCCCGCAGGACCGCCTCCAGGCCGCTGAAGTGGTCGGTCATCAGGTGCAGCAACGGTTCCGACGGTCGCAGCAGCGCATGCGCCCGTTCGGCGGTGGTGAAGAACCCGTGGAGGTTCCCGGCCGCGAACGTCGCCTCGCCCGCGCGCATCAGCGCGGTGACGGCGAGCGAGGGATCGGCGGACCCGAGGTCGTCGGCCGCTTCGAGCAGGCTGCGGTGCCCGGCCGCCGGTGCGCCGTCGCGCAGCTCGATCTCGCCCGCGAGCAGGGCGGCGAGGCCGCGGATCGTACGGTCGCAGGTCAGCGGGCGCAGCCGCCGCAGCAGTACACGGCTGTGCTGTGCCTGCCCGGCGAGCCACGAGTCGCGCGCGGCCGAGAGCAGGCGCAACGCCCTGTCCCGCGGTTCGGCCGTCAGGTCCGCGGCCTGCCGGTACGCGCCGGACGCCGCCTCGTAGTCGCTCGCCTGCCGCGCACGGGACGCGGCTTCGGCGAGTTCGTCGGCGAGCGTGGTGTCCGGGCGGGGCGCGATCGCCGCGCGGTGGGCGAGCACCTCCAGCGGGTGCTGGCCGTCGTCGAGCAGTTTCGCGAGCTTCTCGTGCGCCGCGTACCGGTCCGCCCACGACATCTCGGCAATAAGGCAGGAGCGCGTCAGTTGTCCGGCCACGGCGATCACGTCACCGTCCTCGTGCACGAGCCGCGAGCCCGTGACCTCGTCCAGCGCGCGCAGCTCGTCGGCGAGGATTCCTGACCGCACCCGCCCGGCGGCGACCACGAGACGCACGAGCCCTTGCGCGGCCGGGGAAAGCCGGTCGTAGCGGCACCGGAACCGCTGCCGCAGGCGGCTTTCCGCAGGTAGGGCCACGGGCGGCGGAGCCGTGCCGGCCAGTTGGCCGGGCGTCAACGCGTCGGCGAGCTCGGTGAGCGCCAACGGGTTTCCCGAGGCCAGCGCGACGAGTTCCTCGGCGAGGTCCGGCGGCAGGCCGTCGGGAACCAGGTCGTCGAGCAACCTCCGGCTCGCCTCCGCCCCGAGCGGATGCAGTGGCACGACGGGAAAATCGCCGGTCGACGGCGGACCACCCGCCAACAGGAACGCGATCGCGTGCCCGTCCGCCCGGCGGGCGCAGAACGAGATGCCCTGCCAGGACAGGGGATCCAGCTGGTCCACGTCGTCGACGCAGCAGAGCACCGGCCGCTCGCGTGCGGCTTCGGCGAGCGCTCGCGTGAAGTTCTGGTAGCGCGCGAAGTCCGTGTCGGCTGAATCACAGGCCGTGCCGAGCGCCTCGGACAGCTGCAGCAGTCCCGCTCCGGGAAGCGCTTTCTCGCCGGCGCTGCCGCGGAGCCGGAGCACGCGAAAATCGTCGGCGGCTCGCGCGGCGGCGTCCAGCAGCGCGGTTCTCCCCAGCCCCGGTTCGCCGCGAACCTCCAGCGTGCCACCGGTTTTGCCGCGGGCGCGGGCCAGCAGACCGGAAAGCGCGGCGAGCGCGGAATCCCGGCCGTGCAGACCGGTACCGGACAAGGCGGTTTCCCTTCCCGCGGTCATCTCGACAGTGTTGCGTCCGCGTAACGGTAACGGAAGGGACTGGTGATTTCACCGATTGCTTCCCCCCGCCGGACGATCCCAAGATGCGACCCCTGAGTTTCCCCGAACCGATCTGGGCGCGGATACGTGCGAGGAGACGTGATGTACGCGGAAAGGGTTGTCGTGGAAGGTGGTCGCCCGGCGGTGGGCGAGGAACGAAGACGCCGGCTGGCCGCGTTGCTGCGCCCCGAACTCCCCGGGCTGGTCGACGAGATCGCCCGCGAGATCCGGCGTGCGGTCCCGGAGTACGGGCGCCCGCTGGAGGAGGTGCACGGAACCGTGCTGCGCGACCGGGTGCAGTACGCGGTCAAGCTGTTCGTCGACCTGGTCGAGTACCCGCACCTGGCCCGCACGGACGCCGACCGCCGGTTCCGGGACATCGGCCGCGCGGAAGGGCACGCGGGCAGGTCGCTGGACCAGCTGCACGCGGCGTTGCGCATCGGCGGCCGGGTGGCGTGGCGGCGCGTGGCGCGGATCGAGCGGCAGCGGGCGCTGCCCGCGGTGGACGTGTCGTGGCTGGCCGACCGGCTGTTCGTGTTCCTCGACGAGCTGGCGGCGTTGTCGGCCAAAGGGCACCGCGAGGTGGGGGTGCAGACACAGGACGCCGGGCGCGCGTTGCGGCGGCGGCTGTTGCAGACGATCCTCAAGCGGCCGCCGGTCTCCCGCTCGGGGATCGCCGACCTGGCGCGCAGCGCCGGCTGGACCGTGCCCGAGCAGTGTGCGCTGGTGGCCGTCGACGTCGAGGCGAACGGGGCCGCGGACCCCGCGCTGGGCCCGGACGTGCTCGCTGACCTGCGGGAACCGGAGCCGTGCCTGCTGCTGCCCGCGCCCGTGACGAGCGAGGGGCTGCAGCGGCTGTCCGCCGCGGTGCACGGCGCGCACCTGGCCGTCGGGCCGACGGTGCCGCTGGGCGAGGCCGCGTCGTCGCTGCGCTGGGCCCGTCAGGCCCTGCGCCTGGTCGGCGAGGGCGTGCTGCCCGACGCGCCGGTGACGGTGTGCGCGGACCACTGGTCGACGTTGTGGCTGCTCAGCGACTCCGCGCTGCTCAAACAGGTCACCAAACGGCGGCTGGCCCCGCTGAACACGTTCCCACCCAAGCAGCGCACACGGTTGGCGGGCACGTTGTTCGCCTGGCTGCAGGCGCAGGGCAACGTGCAGGAGACGGCGAACGTGCTGCACGTGCATCCCCGCACGGTGCGGTACCGGATGCGCCAGATCGAGGACGCGTTCGGCCCCGACCTGCACGACCCGACGGCCCGGTTCGAGATCGAGGCGGCACTGCGGGCGCTCGACCTGCTCAGCCCGCATGAGCGCTGACCTCCTGGCGAACCTCCGCCAGGAGGTGCTGACCGCCGTCGGACGGGAGGCGCCGTGCGGGGTGGCCGAGCAGGTGCTCGCCGACCTGCTCGCCGCGGGCCCGGACGGGTTCGACTGGACCGCGACGCGACGGGAGTTCTACGCCCGGCACGCCACCGCGGCCCGGCTCGTGCTGCGGACCCTGTGGCGGCAGCTGCGGGTGAGCGGCACCGGGCTGCCGCGCGAAACGGTGTGGCAGCTGGGTGACGCGGTGCTGGCGATGGACGAGGAGATCACCGAAACCACCGCCCGCGCCCGGCGCCTGCTCGGCCAGCTGCTCTCGGACCGGGAGGTCGAGCGGCGGGCCGCGGCCGGTACTGCGAGGCAGCTGGGCTGGCGCCTGCCGGACAGCGTGTGCGTGGTGGTGCTCGACGGCCCGCCCGCCGAGCTGCCGGAGGGCGCACTGGCCGATCCGGCGCATCCCGTGCCGCGCGTGCTCGTGCCCGAGCCGCGCGGCCGGGACTGGACGAGCTGCTTCCGCGGCCGCCGGGCGATCGTCGGCCCGGCCGTGCCGCCCGGCGCGGCACCCCGCTCGCTGGAGCAGGCGCTGGAGATCCGCCAGCTCATCGGGTCCCGCTTCATCGCCGAGGCGCCGGTCGTGTTCGCCGAGGACCACCTGCGCGCGATCCTGCTGCTGCGCAACCGCGGGCTGGTGCGGCAACTGGGCGACCGCAGGCTCGCGCCGCTCAAGGACCTGGAGCCGAAGAAACGGGCGCGGGCCTGGGCGACTTTGCTCGCGTGGCTGCACGCCCGCGGCAACCTCGCCGAGGTCGCCGAGATGCTCGGCCTGCACCCGCAGACCGTGCGCTACCGCATGAAGGAGCTGCAAAGGCTGTTTGGCGCGGACCTCGACGACCCCGGCTTCCGGCTCGACCTCGAACTGGCGCTGCGCGGGCTGGCCGCGCTCTACGCCGGCCAGGACGGGGTGCCGCCACTGGCCGCCGTGGTGCGCGAGCGCGGCCTGTCCGACCTCGCCGAGTGATCAGGAACCCACCCGGTCGGCCGCGAACCGGGCCGCGCGCGTCGCGCCGCCGTCGGTGCCGTAGGTGAGGTGGGCGGCGATGTTGACACCGTTGCCGCACACCGGGTCACCGGTGTTGCACAGGTCGATCGCCTTGTCGCCGTACAGCTGGCTCGCGTCGGGAATGCTCTGGCGGAAAAGGCGCAGGGGATTTCCGAAAACGGCAACCGCGGCCACGCGCGGGGCCAGTGCGGGCGGAATGGTGCCACCACTGCCGAGCGCGGTGCGAATTCCGAGAGCGATGTCGACGACACTCGCGCCCTGCGAATACCCGCCGAGCACGAACTGCGTTTCCGGGCACTTCGCGGCGACGTCCTCGACGTGCTCGGACAGGTTGGTGGCGCCGAGGCCGTCACCGGCCTGCGCCACGTCCGCCGGGTAGTCCACGGCGAACGTCGAGACTGTTTTTCCTGGTAAATCGGCTGTCAAGGCGCGGGTGAACGGCGTACCGGTGATGCCGAGCCCGGCGGGCTCGCCGGTGCCGCGGGCGAACGACACGTCCACGTCGGGGCAGCCGGCGGCGTTCGAGACGGTGGTGGTCGCGACCGCGATCCCTCCGGAAACGGCAGCCGCGACGGCGCCGATCACCAGGGTGCGCACAAATCTTCGGGGCACGGTTTCTTCCTTCCGGGAAAACGAACCTTGTGCCCGGAAAGTACCCGCGCCGAAAAGGGGCGGCAAGAATGGCGGGATGACAAATCGCGGCGCTCGTTTTGTCAGCGGACCGCGAAGGCGGCTACCGTGCGGATCATGTCCGCACCACCGCGCCGCCCGCACTGGTACGAGGAAGGGGAGGAGCCCGACTACCGGTTCACCCTCGCGAACGAGCGCACGTTCCTGGCCTGGTTGCGGACCGCCCTCGCGCTGCTGGCCGGGGCGATCGCGCTCGCCCAGTTCGTGCCCGCGTTCCCGGTTCCCGGCCTGCACGCCGGGCTCGCCGCGCTGCTCGCGCTGGTCGGCACGGTGCTGGCGGCGTTCTCCTACCGGCGGTGGGCGCGGGTGCAGCGCGCGATGCGCAACGGCCGCCCGTTGCCGATGACGTGGCTGCCGTTCGTGGTGGGCTGGGCGGCCGCGCTGGCCGGGGTCGTGGTGCTGGTGCTCGTGCTGACGCACCCCCGATGACCTCACGTGACCGCGGGCTGCAGCCCGAGCGCACCGCGCTGGCGTGGCAGCGGACCGGCCTGTCCGCGGCGGTGGTCGCCGTGTTGTTGCTGCGCAGCGGCATCACGAGCGGCTCGGCGCTGGAACTCGCGGGCGGCGCGTGCGCGGCGGTCGTGGTGCTGCTGTCGGCAGCCGCGGCGCGGGCCGTGCCCGCACCCCGCCTCCGGCTGCGCCTGGTGACGGCGGCGGTGCTCGCATGCGGGTTGTGCACGCTGGCGTCGGTGCTGGCCCGTTAGGTTGTGTTTTGAAGCGGCGGAGCCGCTTGCTGTGGGCCGTCAGCTCGCACCGCTGCGGGTTCTGAGGTGGCTTCTCGCGAGGACAGCGCCTCCGTGGTGACCTGGCGGTCATGAGGAGGCGATCCCGGAGTGAGAGGCCGCCTCAGGTTCCGCTACCCGCACCGGCCGTCAAGCTGCTTTCCGAACAGTTCCTAGGCGGGTTGACGCTGCAGGCGGACGCGGTAGGAGTAGTGCTCCGGCAGGAAGTGGCTGATCGCGAGCTGCACCGGGCGCCCGGCCGACGACAGGTACAGCCGGTCGATCCGCAGCAGCGCGCGGCCCGGCTCGCAGCCCAGGTGAGCAGCGGTTTCCTCGGTCGCGAAGCCCACGGTGACGCTCTGCTCGGCCTCGGTGATCGGGTCGGACAGGCGCCCTTCGAGCAGGCCGATGACGGTCGCCCGGCTGCGGGCGCCCGGCTCGGTGACCTCGGGACACGACTCCAGCAGCCCGCCGACCTCGGGCGGCACGAACACGTTCGTCAGGCAGAACGGGACCGCTTCGTGCACCCGCAGGAACGCGAGCACGCCCACCCGGTCGGAGTGCAGCCGGAGCCGTCCGGCCGCGTCGACGTCGATCTGCCGCCGCAGCGGCGTGACCAGGCGCATCTCGGTGTCGATCGACAGGCCCATCAGGTCCTCGATCGACCCGAACTGCCGCAGGTACTGCTCCTCGGCGGGCGCCGCGAACGTGCCGCGCCCCGGCACCCGGTACACCATGCCCTCTGCGACCAGGTCCTGGAACGCGCGGCGCACGGTCTGCCTGCTCACCCCGTGCGAACCGGCGAGCTCGGCCTCGGTCGGCAGGCGCACGCCGTCGGGGAACTCGCGTCGCAGGATCGCGTCGCGCAGCTCGCGGGCGAGCCGGGCGTAGGCGCTGTCGGAGGTGCGCACCGGTTCTTTGTACGGCCATATCCGGCTCCCGGTCAATGGGCGCCTTGCTGGGGTTGTTGACGAGCGACGCGCCCGCGGCACACACTGACCCGAGCTTTGTACGGCCGAAACGAAGGAGTGGCATGGACCTGGGCGAGCACGTGGCGGGCTGGCGCCCGGGTCCGGTCAGCACGTCCGACGAGCTGCCGCCCGGCCCGGTCGCGGCGCTCTCCGCGGTGTTCGACCAGCCGCCCGCCGAGGGGGCGCTCCCGCCGCTGTGGCACTGGCTGTACTTCCTGGAGTGGCCGCCGGAGTCGGAGCTGGGCGAGGACGGGCATCCGCTGCGCGGGCACTTCCTGCCGCCGATCCCGGACCGCCGCCGCATGTTCGCCGGGGGCAGGCTGGAGGTGCACGCCCCGCTCATGCCCGGCACGCGCGCCGAGCGCGTCAGCACGCTCGGCGAGGTCGCGGTCAAGGAGGGCCGCACCGGCGAGATGGTGTTCGTGACGGTCCGGCACGAGATCAGCCAGGGCTCGCGGCTGTGCGTGGTCGAGGAGCAGGACATCGTCTACCGGTCGGGTGAGGACGAGCGGCGCCGCGGGGTGTCCGCGTACAGCACGGACGAGACGCCGCCGTCGGACGCGCCGTGGCAGCGGGCGTTGCGGCCCGACTCGCGGCTGCTGTTCCGCATCAGCGCGCTGACCGCCAACACCCACCGCATCCACTACGACGAGCCGTATGTGCGCGAGGTCGAGGGCTATCCCGGGCTCGTCGTGCACGGTCCGCTGCTGGCGTTGCTGATGCTGGAGCTGGTGCGTGACCGGCCCGTCCGGTCGCTGTCCTACCGCCTGCGCCGTCCCGTCTTCGCCGGGGAGCACCTGCGGGCGCTGGGTGATCCGGCGCCGGGCGGGGCGAGCCTGCGCATCGCGACCGCGCGGGAGGACCGCGCCGCCACGGCGGAGGTGAGCTTCGCGTGACTGTCCACATGGCACAGTTGACCGCCGCCAGGGCGTTGCTGTTCGTGCCGGGGGACCGGCCGGACCGGTTCGACAAGGCGGTCGCCGCGGGCGCCGACGCGGTGATCCTCGACCTGGAGGACGCCGTCGCGGACGCGGACAAGGACGCCGCCAGGGCACACGTCGACGAGTGGCTCGCGCGGGGTGGCGAGGCGCTGGTGCGCATCAACGGCGCCGGCACGCGTGAGTTCGAGGCGGACCTGGAACTGGTCGCCAAGCACGGCTGCCCGGTGGTGCTGCCCAAGGCGGAGGACCCGGCGGTGCTGAGCGGGATCGACGTGCCGCAGGTGCCGATCATCGAGACGGCGGCGGGGGTCGAGGCGGCCGTCGCGTTGTGCGCGGTGAAGAACGTCGCACGCGTGGCGTTCGGCAGTGTCGACTTGGCGACCCAGCTGGGCGTGCGGCACAACGACGAGGTCGCGCTCGGCTACGCGCGTTCGCGGCTCGTGCTGGCCAGCACCGCCAACGGGATCGCGCCGCCCGTCGACGGTGTGACGACCGACCTCGGGGACGAAACCGTGCTGGCGGCCGACATCCGGCACGCGCGGCGGCTCGGGTTCGGCGGGAAGCTGTGCATCCACCCGAAGCAGGTGGCCGCCGTGCGCGCGGGGTTCGCGCCGACGGAGGAGGAGCTGGCCTGGGCGCGGCGGGTGCTCAAGGCCGGCGATTCGGTGTCCGCTGTGGACGGTCAGATGGTGGACCGCCCGGTGCTGGAGCGGGCCCGGCGGCTGCTGGCGCTGGCGGACTCGTGACGCTGCCGCTGGAGGGGTTCACCGTCGTCAGCCTCGAACAGGCGGTGGCCGCTCCGTTCGCGACGCGGCAGCTGGCCGACCAGGGCGCGCGGGTGCTGAAGATCGAACGGGTCGACGGCGGGGATTTCGCGCGGGCGTACGACACTTCGGTGCGCGGCATGGGTTCGCACTTCGTATGGCTCAACCGCGGCAAGGAATCGGTGGCGCTCGACGTCAAGACCGGCGAGGGCCTGGCGCTGCTGCGGGAGCTGATCGGGCGGGCCGACGTGTTCGTGCAGAACCTCGCGCCGGGCGCGGCGGCGCGGCTGGGGTTGTCCGCTGCGGAGTTGCGGGCGCAGCGGCCGGAGCTGGTCGTGGTCGACCTGTCGGGCTACGGCTCGTCGGGCCCGTACCGCGACCGCAAGGCGTACGACCTGCTGGTACAGAGTGAAGGCGGGCTGGTGTCGATCACCGGCACGCCCGACGCGCCCGCGAAGACGGGCATCCCGACGGCCGACATCGGGGCGGGGATGTACGCGTACTCAGGTGTGCTCGCGGCGTTGCTGCGGCGCGGGCGCACCGGCGAAGGGGCGCACATCGAAGTGGCGATGCTCGACGCGGTGGCGGAGTGGATGGGTCATCCGCTTTATCTCGCCGCGTACACCGGGGAACAGCCGCCGCGGACCGGCCTGAGCCATCCGGTGATCGCGCCGTACGACGCGTACCCGACGGCGGACGGTGAGGTGCTGATCGGCATCCAGAACGACCGCGGCTGGCGGTCGCTGGTGACGGAGGTGCTGGGCCGTCCGGAGCTGGCGGAGGACCCGGAGTACGCGACGAACGCGGCGAGGGTGCGGAACCGGAGCGAGGTGGACGCGACGGTCGCGGCGGCCACGAAGGGTTTCGTGACGGAGGACCTGGTGGCCCGCCTGGACGCGGCGGGCATCGCCTCGGCGCGGGTCAACACGGTGCGGGAACTGATCGAGCATCCGCAACTGTCCGAACGCGACCGCTGGCGCTCCGTCGACACCCCGGTGGGCCCGATCCGAGCCGTGCTGCCTCCGGCGACCTTCGCGGACGTCGAGGCGAGGATGGGCGCGGTCCCCGCCCACGGCCAGCACACGGCGGCTGTGCTGGCGGAGCTGGGCCGCGACCCCGCGGCGGTGGCGGACCTGGCCGAGCGGGGCGTGGTGTTCGTGCCGGAGTGAGGCGCGGCTCGGGCTGCTCACGGCCGGAAAGCCGCCGTGAAGCGGCGGCCTTCGGGCGGGCAAGCGTCAGTAGTAGTGCGGGCCCTGGTCGTACTGGCGGGTCTGGTCGTACTGCCGTGTCTCGTCGTAGTCCCGGGCTCGCGCCGCGGTGGTCAGCTGGTTCGCCCGCTTGAGAGCGCTCCCAGCCAGGTTGATCACCAGCAGCGTGACCACGAGCCCGATCACGAGGTTGAGCAGCGCGGTCGCGATCTTGGTCTCGTAGCTCACCGAAAGACTCAGCGGCAGCACCACGGCGATCAACGTCAGCAGCACCATGATCCAGCCGAAGAACGTGGTCGGCTTCGGGGTCGCCACCGACAGCAGGTGCATCAGACCCGTGGCGGCCAGCGCGACGACCGCCGAGACGATCGCGTATGTGGCGGTGTTCGCGTTGCCCCACAGGCCCGAGCCCTTGGGCGCGAGGATCGCGACGTCGAAGAGGCCGCGCGCGATCAGGATGCCGACGATCGCCACCAGCGCCGCGACGAGCGCCGTCGCGACGCCCCCCGCCCACAGCCTCGCCGGATCGGGCCGGACCTGCTGGCTGTAGTCGCTCATCTCGTCTTCCCTCCCAGGGGTACCGGAGTTCAACGGCTACCCGTCGCCCCCGCGGCACAAACCCCGCTACCGGGTCACGAGCAGCAGCTGGAGGTGGCAGAACAGCCGCTCACGGGGGTCGTCGAGGTGCAGCCCGCCGACCGCCACCGCACGCCGGATCCGGTGCCGCAGCGTGTTCGGGTGGATGTGCAGCCCGTTGGCCGCCGCCCGCACGTCGCCGAGGGCGTCGAGGTACGCCAGCAGGGACGGCACCAGCTCGGTGCCGTGGTCGGCGTCGTGCGCCACCAGCGCAGCGACCGCCGGGTCGCGCAGCTGAGGGTTCGCCTCGATCAACGTGAGCGTCTCGTCGAGCAGGATCTCCCCGCGCAGGTCCGCGATCGTGGCCAGGTCACGGTCGGGGGTGCGGGCCATCGCATCCAGCACGCGGTCGGCCTCGGACCGTGACGTCACGACCTCCGCGAGCGTCGGCACCGCCGAGCCGAGACCGGCCTGCGCCCGCAGCCCCGCGCGGTGCAGCGCCGCGACGACCTGCCGGCCGAGGGGGACCGGGGACGTCCGCACCTCGGGCAACACCGCGTACACCCGCGAGCCGAGCGTGCCGACGAGGGCAGTGCGGCGGAAGGACGTGGCGTGCACCGACACGATGTTCGTGGCCTCCAGCTGGTGCAGCTCGTGCGCGGGCCGGTCACGCTCGACCTCGCGCGGCGCCACCGCGAGGACCACCGCGGGCGCCGCCGGGTCCAGCCCGAGCTGGCCCGCCACGAGATCCGCGCTGATCCGCCCTTCGAGCAGCCCGGCGACGAGGTCCTCCCGCGGCCGGACGCTGGGGGAGCGGCGCCGGAGCAGCCGCACCGCGGCGAGCCGGGCCGCGCCCAGGAGAGCGCTTTCCGCGCGCTCGGCGAACGGTTGCGCGCCCTCCTGCACCCAGATCGTGCCGAGGTGCTGGGTGCCCGCGCGGATGCCGACCGCCAGCCGCCGCCGGATGCCCAGCTCCGGCCGCTCCTCGACCCGCACGACCTCCTCGCTCGACCGCAGCCGCTGGTACACGCCCCACTCGCGCAGCAGCGAAAGGTACTGTTCGGGGCCTTCCCAGCCGAGGATCGACAGCCGCCGCAGCTCGTCGATCTCGTCGTCGGAGCGGGAGTAGGCGAGCACGCGGTTGCCGGCGTCCTCGATCGTCACGCTGCCCCCGGTGAGCACCGCAACCGTTTGCGCCAGGGCGAACAGGTCCCCGCCGTCGGTGTCGGAGGTCGCCGCGGCAGCCGCGTCCAGCACCTCGCGCAGCAGCGTCTGCAGCTGGTCCCAGCGCATGTTCGGACCGACCGTCAACAGGGCGATCCCGCTGTCCTCGGCGGCCGCGCGCACGTCGTCGAGCCTGCTGTCCGGCTTGACCACCGCGGCCACGGCTCCCGCCCGTGCCGCGGCACGCACCGACCGCACGGCCTCGCGCCCGCGCGCACCCACGACCAGGACCACCTCGCCGGGGTAACTCCCCAGGTCGTCGTCCGGATCGAAGATGCCCACGCCGCGGACCCGGGCGTCGAGGCTGCCCGCGACGGGTTCGAGGAGCGGCTCCCCGACGGCGAGCAGCAGCTGTCTCAAAGATGTTCCGGGGTTGGTGCGATCGGACAATGACATACCCCGAAAGGTAGCCGATCGGCCAACCCTGTCGACAGGGTTCGCGGCCTACTCTTCGGCCATGGACGCGATCACCTCTCCGCCCGCGCCGCGCAACGAACCGGCGCGCGACTACGCACCCGGCTCCCCGGAACGGGAGAGCCTGACCGCGAAGCTGACCGAGCTCGCCGGCCGGCGCTTCGAGCTCACTGCCACCATCGACGGCGAACAGCGGATGGGCGGTGGCGCGCCGATCGACGTCGTGCAGCCGCACAACCACGCGCACGTGCTCGGCACCATGCACAACTCGACGCACGAGGACGCGAAGGCCGCCGTCGCCGCCGCGCTGCGGGCCGCCGAGAGCTGGCGGACGCTGCCGTTCGACGAACGGGCCGCGGTCCTGCTGCGCGCGGCCGACCTGCTGTCCGGCCCGTGGCGCGACACGCTGAACGCGGCCACGATGCTCGGCCAGTCGAAGACCGTCGTGCAGGCGGAGATCGACTCGGCGTGCGAGCTCGCCGACTTCTGGCGCTTCAACGTGCACTTCGCGCGGCAGATCCACGCCGAGCAGCCGCGCAGCGGCGCGGGCACGTGGAACCGGCTCGACTACCGGCCGCTCGAAGGGTTCGTCTACGCGGTCACGCCGTTCAACTTCACCGCCATCGCGGGGAACCTGCCGACCGCGCCCGCGTTGATGGGCAACACGGTCATCTGGAAGCCGTCGCCCACGCAAACGCTCGCCGCGCACCTGACGATGCGGCTGCTGGAAGAGGCGGGTCTGCCGCCGGGCGTGATCAACCTGCTGCCGGGCGACGGGCTCGCGGTGTCCGACGTCGTGCTGGCGGACCCGGCGCTCGCCGGGATCCACTTCACCGGCTCGACGAAGACCTTCCAGCACCTGTGGTCGACGGTGGGCGCGAACATCGCGAACTACCGGACGTATCCGCGGCTGGTGGGGGAGACCGGCGGCAAGGACTTCGTGGTGGCGCACGCCTCGGCCGATGTCGACGTGCTGCGCACCGCCCTCGTGCGGGGCGCCTTCGAGTACCAGGGCCAGAAGTGCTCGGCCGCGTCGCGGGCGTTCGTGCCGCGTTCGGTGTGGGCGCGGCTGAAGGACGACCTGGCGTCCGAAGTGGACTCGCTGACTATGGGCGACGTGACGGACTTCCGCAACTTCCTCGGCGCGGTGATCGACCGCCGGTCGTTCGACAAGCTGTCCGGGGTGCTGCGGAAGGCGCGCGCGGCGTCCGATGTGGACGTTCTGATCGGCGGCACCGCGGACGACTCGGAGGGGTTCTTCGTGCGGCCCACGGTGTTCGTGGGCGAGGACCCGACGAACGACATCTTCACGACGGAGTTCTTCGGCCCGCTGCTCGCCGTGCACGTGTACGAGGACGGCGAGTACGAGCAGGTGCTGCGCAAGGTCGACCAGGGCGCGCCGTACGGGCTGACGGGCTCGGTGGTGGCGACGGACCGGCACGCCATCCGGCAGGCGAGCGAGGCGCTGCGCTTCGCGGCGGGCAACTTCTACGTCAACGACAAGCCGACGGGCGCGGTCGTGGGCCAGCAGCCGTTCGGCGGTTCGCGTGCGTCGGGCACGAACGACAAGGCCGGCTCGATCTACAACCTCCAGCGGTGGGTGAGCCCGCGCGCCATCAAGGAGAACCTGCAGCCGCCGGTCTCCTCGGGTTACCCGCACCAGCAGTAGAAAGGGGACCGGCATGCTCCGCTCCGCGTTGATCGCGGCTTCCCGTTCGGCCGGATGCCGCACGGCCGTCGAGCGCACTCCGTTGCTGCGCCCGATCGTCGACCGTTTCGTGGCGGGGTCCGATGTGGACTCCGCGCTCCGGGTCGCTTCCCAGCTGGCCGTGGACAGGATGGTGACACTGGACCACCTCGGAGAGGACACGCTCGACCGCGCGCAGGCGGAGCAGACCGTCGAGGCGTACCGCACCGTGCTCGCTCGCCTGGCCAGGGAGGGGCTGGGCGAGCGGGCCGAGGTGTCGGTGAAGCTGTCGGCGCTCGGGCAGGCCCTGCCGGTGGACGGGGACAAGATCGCACTGGAGAACACGCGCCGGATCTGCGAGGCCGCCGCCGCGGCGGGCACCACGGTCACGGTGGACATGGAGGACCACACGACGACGGACTCGACGCTGTCCATCGTCCGGGCGTTGCGGGCGGACTTCCCCGGCACGGGCACGGTGCTGCAGGCGTACCTCAAGCGGACGGAGGCGGACTGCGCGGACTTCGCCGGCGCGGGTTCCCGGATCCGGCTGTGCAAAGGCGCGTACGACGAGCCCGCTTCGGTGGCCTATCGTGATCGGTCCGAAGTGGACGCTTCGTACGTGCGGTGCCTGCGGGTGCTGATGAACGGGGACGGTTACCCCATGGTCGCCACACACGACACGCGGCTGATCGAGATAGCGGAACACCTGGCAGCGGGCAGGAAACGGGACTCGTACGAGTTCCAGATGTTGTACGGGGTGCGGCCCCAGGTACAGGACGAACTGGCCGCCCGCGGCCTGCGGATGCGCGTGTACGTGCCGTACGGCACGGAGTGGTACCCGTACTTCATGCGGAGGCTGGGAGAGCGCCCGGCGAACGTGGGGTTCTTCCTGCAGGCACTGGTGAGGAGGGGGTAAGGCACCAACCCCGAGAGTTGGGTGGTCATCCCGTCGCCTGAAACCGGGGCATCACTTTGAGCCAGGCCCGCAACCCTCGTGCTCGCGTGACCTGACATGCCAAGCTTGCGGGCCTGGGTCAAAGTGATATGCACAAACCGCAGGCGACGGGATGACCACTCAACTCGACCACCCACCCGAGGTGAGGTGGAGGGCTTTTCCTGGTTCATCCTGGAGCCTGCCCGCCGGCGAGGCATCTTTTGATCTTTGAAGCCGCGCCTATGCGCTTGACGCGCGCAAAAGCCCGCGTGGTCCGGTAGGGCAAGAACTTGACCGGGCGCTGGGCGCCCTCGTTCCGCCCGGCCACCCCCGCTCCTTTCCCTTGATCGTTTAACGGTTGGCTCGCCGCGTCAAGGGCGCCTCAGTGGTGGGGTGTTGGTGCCGTCGTGTGGCGGTTAGGGTCTGGTCCTCGGTTGCGTGGTGACTCTCAAGGGCGCTGTCACCTGCGTGTTGGTGGTTGGCTTGGCGAAGAATTGTCCAGCGTGGCCGGGGTCCCGGGCCGGCTGGGCGTGACTTGATAGAAGCGTGGACGAGACGCCATCCATCAACTCGACTGAGGTGTGTCCGTCCAGCCTGGCCCGGGGTGCATGCCTGCCCTGGAGTGGAAGGACACGCGAGAACCATGGTGGTCATTGGGATTGATCCGCACAAGCACACCCATACCGCGGTCGCGGTGGACGAGGTGGGTCGCAAGCTCGGTCAGGTGACGGTGGCGGCTGACGAGGCCGGGGTGTTGCGGTTGTGGGTGTGGGCCGGGCGGTTCGGGCAGCGGCGGTGGGCGGTGGAAGACGGGCGTGCGGTGGCGGGTCGTCTGGTGCGCACGCTGATCGGGATGGGGTCGGCGGTGGTGTGGGTACCGCCCAAGCTGATGGTCGCGTGCCGGGCCAGTGCCCGCACCCGGGGCAAGTCCGACCCGATCGACGCGCTCGCGATCGCCCGGGCCGCGCTGCGTGAACCGCGTTTGCCTGCGGCGAGGTTGGATCAGGTCGCGTTGGACCTGCGGTTGCTGATCGACCGGCGGGAGACGGTGGTGGCGGCCCGCACCGCCGCGATCTGCCGGCTGCGCTGGCACCTGCATGACCTGGCACCCGGGCTGGACGAGGGGACGCGGACACTGACCGGGCGCCGCCGCCAGCACGCCCTCACCGGGATGGTTGCGGCCCTGCCCGCCAGTGTCCGCCGCGACATCGCCTTGGACCTGCTGGCCGACATCACCCGGCTGACCGAGCAGATCCTGATACTCGAGCGACGCCTGAGCGAGCTGGTCACCCCGATCGTACCCACCCTGATGGCGATCGTGGGAATCAACGTCCTCGCCGCGGCCAAACTGATCGGGGAAGTCGCCGACATCACCCGTTTCCGCAGCCCCGCCGCGTTCGCCATGCACACCGGCACCGCACCCATCCCGGTCTGGTCCTCCAACACACCCCAATACCGGCTCAACCGCGGCGGGAACCGGCAACTCAACACCTGCCTGCACCGCATCGCCCTCATCCAGCTCATCCACCACCCACCCGCCCAGCAATTCCGAGACCGCTGGACCCAGCAACACCCCCACGCCACCAAAAAAGCCGCCATCCGCGCCCTCAAACGCCACCTCACCAACGTCATCTACCACGCACTACAAACCGACCACCACCACTTGACATAGAAGCTTCTCGGCGTCGCTTCGCGATCGCTGCGCGACCCTTGACCCGGTGAGCCAACCGCTAATGCAGCTGGGGATCGGGGACGGGGGAGGCCTGGGCGTGTGCCGGGCTGTTTTCGTCGCCGGGTGGCAGTTCGTCGTCCACGCCCTCCTTGCCGGGTGATTCTTCGGTTCTGAAGATCTCCGTCGCTGCTGAATCCCTACCTTGGCCATCTAGACAGCGCTCGTTCTAGGGCGTATGCATGTAGGACCGCCCACATACGGTATACAGCCTACAGTGTCCAGGATCGCAGTGCCGGTCGGCGCGCGGGGCGCACTGAATGCTGTCCGGGCGGGACTGGAAGGGATGCCGGCTTCAGCGTCGAAAGAGGCTCTCAATGGAACCAAGCCCCGCAAGTTACAGCGAAATCACCGACGAGAACGGGCGGGTGTACCGCGTCGGCGAGACGTCGCATCAGCTGCTCGGGCGGTCCCGGGTGTGGATGATGTGGTTGCCCTGGGTGGCGATGTTCGCGGTCAGCTCCTTCGAGTATGGCTGGGGAGCCGTGGAGGAGACGCTCGAAGAACGGTACGGCTGGACGCTGACGGACGCGTTCTGGCTGGCCAGCATCTGGGCCGTTTTCCAGGCGGGCGTGGCGTTTCCGGCCGGGCGGTTGCGTGAAAAAGGCGTCGTCTCCGCCCGTGCGGCCATGATCACGGGTGCGATCTGTTGCGGCGTCAGCTGGTTCACGCTCGCGCACGTGGGCAACCTGGCCGTCGGCTTCGTCGGGTACTCGGTCCTCGGCGGCACGGGCGCCGGGCTGGTCTACGCGACCTGCATCAACATGGTCGGCAAATGGTATCCGGAAAAACGTGGCGCTCGCGTGGGTTTCGTGAACGGCGCTTTCGCCTACGGGGTCGTTCCGATCATCTACGTCTTTTCCTACGTCATGACGCCCGGAAACTACTCCTTCATCCTCGACGTCCTGGGCGTCTACATGCTGATCGTGGTGCTGGTGTGCGGATACTTCTTCCGCGACCCGCCCAAGAACTGGTGGCCCGAGTCGATCGACCCGCTTCGGTGGGCCGCGCGCGGGCGCGCCACGGCGGTGCGCAGTCTCGTCAAGAACCCGCCCGCCGTCCGGCAGTTCTCGCCGATGGAGGCCATCCGCAGCGGGATGTTGCCGCTGATGTGGGGAACCATGGTGGTCATCGGCATGGTTTCGCTGTTCGGCATCAACTTCGAGGTGCCGTTCGCCAAGCAGAGCGGCTTCGGGCCGTTCGTGGTGGCGTCTGCGGCGGGCGTGCTCTCCATCGTGAACGGTACCGGCCGCGCGCTCGTCGGCTGGGTCTCCGACCAGATCGGGCGGCGGCAGACGCTGACGATCGTGCTGCTGATCGCGGCGGTCGCGCAGTTCGGCGTGCTGTACGCGGGAAACACGCGCAACCTGTGGCTGTTCATGGTCGCCGCGTTCCTCACCGGCTTCGGCAGCGGCGCGTTCTACCCGCTGTTCGCCACGCTGGTTCCCGACTACTTCGGCGAGAACCACAACGCGACGAACTACGGCATCGTCTACAGCTCCAAGCTCGTCGGCGGGATCGGCGGCGGTGGTGTCGCCGCGGGAGTGATCGTGGCCTGGGGCTACACCGGCGCGTACCTGCTCGCAGGCGGTGCCGCGCTGCTCGCCGCGCTACTGAGCCTGTTCCTCCGCCAGCCCGGCCGCGGCCGCACCCACAGCACGGAGGCGGCGGCGGAAGTGGGTGGCACCGCCATCGCGGGAAACTGACGGGGGGTGGCGCTGACGGTCTACCGCCGCGGACGGTAGACCGTCAGCGCCCGCGGGCGTTTGGTGATCGTCACCTCGGGGTCGACGCGCGTGAACTCGCCGTCGAGCGTCAGGTACAGCAACCCGTCCGGCGCGCTGAGCTTCAGCTCCTGGGCCGTCGTGCCCTCGTACGGGCCGGACCAGCGCAACGTTCCCAGCAGCACGGACAGCGCGATGCGGGTGCGCGCGAGCGGGCGTGCGGCGTCCATGATCCGGATGTCGAGCAGGCCGTCGTCGAGACGGGGGCGGCTCGTGGGCGCGAAGCCGACCGGCAGGTACCGGCCGTTGCCCGCGAACACCATCCACACCCGCCGTGGCCGTCCGTCGACGACCAGGTCCTGCGGCTGGGCGCGGCGCAGCACGTGCACCAGGCCGACGAGCATCGCGGGCCACTTGCCCAGCCGCCGCTCCCACTTCTCCCGGTAGCGCACGAGATCCGTGTAGAGCCCGGTGCTGCACGTGTTCACGAAACCGCGTTCGTCGACACAGCCGAGGTCCACCTGGCTCGCCGCACCCGCCTGCAGCGCCGAAATCGCCTCGTGCGGGTCGTCGAGGCCGAGGTCGCGGGCGAAGTGGTTCAGCGTGCCCCCGGGGAGCGCGAACAGCGGAATCCCGTGGTCGGCGGCCGTCTTCGCGGCGACGTTGATCGAACCGTCACCGCCCGCGATGCCGAGGATCCGGCAGCGCCGGGCGGCGGCTTCGAGGACCTCGACCAGGTCCTCGCCGTCCTCGGGCTGCACGATCTCCGCCTCGGGCAGCTGTTCGCGCAGCAGGTCCAGCAGGCCGTTGCCGGTGCTGCCCGCGTGCGAGTTCACCACGACGACCACGCCTTCGCCGTTCGGCGCGGCGGGCGCGGCGACGGGGGCGGCTTCCGCGGGGCCGGCCGGCGTCGCGGGCCACCACCACGTGGTGAGCGCGCCCGCGCCGAGCCCGAGCGCGAACCCGGCGAGGACGTCGGTGGGGTAGTGCACGCCCGTCACCACGCGGGAGGCGCCGACGCCCGCCGCGAGCAGCCCGACCGGCACCGCGAGCAGCGGCGACTCGATCGCAACCCCGGCGGCGAACGCGGCCGCGGACGCCGAATGGCCCGACGGGAACGACGTGGTGACCGGTATCCGGGCCAGCCGTCGCGCCACGGGCGTGAGCTCGATGGGCGGCCGCGGCCGGCGCACGACCTGCTTGCTGACCACGTTCGCGGCGAAGCTGGCGGCCCCGAGCGAGATCAGGCCGCGCAACGCGGCCCGCCGCGCGCGGCGGTTGCCGGTCGCGGCGAGGGCGGCGCTGACGCCCCACCACAGCCGGCCGTAGTTCGCCGCCCGGCCCAGGGGCGGGAGCACGCTCAGTGCCCTCGTGTCGGTCGCACCGAGGTGCCGGAGAACCCAGCGGTCGGCCGCGGGCAGTCGTCGCCACATGGCGTGCAGCCTACGGAATCTCCCGGGGTGGTGATCCATTCGGCCGTCCGGCGGAACGCTGCGGGTCCTCCTACTTGTGGGGGACACTCAGGAGCATGAAGCACCGACGCCGGGCCCGGGTCATCCGCTGGCCGGTGACGTCGTCGGTGATCAAGACGGTGGGCTACGACCCGGCCCGCCGCATCCTGGACGTGGAGTTCCACAACGAGCACGTGTACCGGTACGAAGACGTCGACAATGCCGTGTACGCGGAGTTCATGGCCGCGGAGAGCAAGGGTCGCTACTTCAACGAACACATCCAGTACGGCTACGAGTTCGAACGGCTCACGTGAGGGCGGTCGACGATCTGCCGCCACGCGTCACGGCCCTGTTCGGTGGGTGCGGTGCGAGTCTCGCGGCAGCCGCTGACGCCACTCACTTGAACGAGCACGAAGGAGCACACGCCAGGCGCGGCCCCGTGCTCCAGGTCGGCGCGAGGCTCGATGCGTGCCGAGTACCGCGGCGTGTCGCGCCCCGTAGTGGTCCACAGTGGCCCGGCCACCCGATGGCGGGACGGCGCGGCGGACGTGCCCGGGTTGGCGCAGAATCGACCCCTATGACCGGCTGGGTCGCGGAGGTCGCAGGTCCGCTGTGCGGGCTTCGCGTCGCCGTGTGCGGCACGGGGCCGGCGGTGCGCTACGCCGGCCGGCTGCTCGCCTCGCTGGGGGCCGTGACGGACTGCGGCGACCAGGGGTGGCGCGAGGTCGACGGGATCATCGACGCCACCGGCAGCGTGCCGTCCATTGTGGACGGCGTGGTGGTGCGTACGGTCGACACCACGGCGGCGGAGGACTGGGCCTCCTCGGGGGCGATGCTGCTCACCGGGCGCGCGGACGGGCCGCCGTTGCGGTGTCCCGGCCGACCGGCGAGCGTGGCGTGGGGTGCGCTGCTCGCGACCGAGCTGCTGGCGCGCCTCGGCGGCCGGGACGTGCTGCTGCCAGGGCCGCGGGTGCTCGCGGAACGGGCCGCGATCGCGGGGTTCTCGCGGCGAGCACCGGTCTCGGCGGACGGCACTTTCGTGGCTCCCTCGGTGAAACCGGGTAAGCCGGGCTGGCCCATCGTCCTCAATGGACATGAGCGTCGTGCCTCGCGGGTGGACCACCTGCCCGCCGTGCCGCCACGGCGTCTGCGGCTGGCGCCCACCCTGGTCGTGGACCTGTCGACGGGCTGGGCGGGCGCGCTGTGCGGGCACCTGCTCACGCTCGTCGGCGCGCGGGTGATCAGGGTGGAGAGCAGCGCGGAACCGGGCGAGTTCCGCGACCTGCTGCACGCCGGTCAGGAGTCCGTCGCGCTGCGAGGCGAGCAGTTGACGCGGTTGCTCGCGCGGGCGGACGTCGTGCTCGACGATTCGGGGCGGCCCCGCGGTGAAGCCGCGTGCTGGGTGCGGATCGGCCAGGGCTCGGGTGACGCGGCGGCCGCCGAGGCGGGTCTCGTGGCCTTCGACGCCGAAGCCGGCGTGCCCGCCCCGTGCGGGGACGCGATCGCCGAGCCGCTGGCCGGGGTGCACGCCGCGCTGACCGCGTTGGCCTGCCGCCTCGGCGGCGGGCGGTGGTTCGCGGAGCTGTCCCTGCGAGCCGCGGCCGCCGCGGCCCTCGACGGCGCGCTCGAACCGGGCCCGTGCCCCGCTCCGGCGCCCCCGGTGGCCCGCCGCCCGGCGGGACGCGCCCCGGCACCGGGCGCGGACACGGCACGCGTGGCCCGGGAGCTGGGGCTGGCCGCGCCTACCGCGCCTCCACCCGCCGGGGCATGAGCAGCAGTGCGCCCACCCCGAGCACGCTCAGCACCGCCAGTCCGAGGAACACGTGGTGCGTCGCCGCCTGGAGGGACGTGCGTACGTAGGCCGCGACGTCCGCGCGCTCCGGCGCACCGCCGAGCACGAGGCTCGTCGCGTCGGCGTTGCGCGGCAGCTCCTCCGCCACCCCGGCGGGCGGGTGCGCGAACCGCGAGGCCAGCGTCGCGTTCGCGACCGCGCCGAACACCGCCGCCCCGACCGCGCTGCCCAGCGAACGGCTGAACATGTTCGTCCCCGTCACCACGCCCCGCTGCGCCCAGCCGACCGTCGACTGCGCCGCCACCAACGTCGGGCTCGCGCACAGCCCCAGCCCGATCCCGAGCACGAACGCGGACCCCGCCGCGACCCACACCGACGTGCCCTCACGCAGCAGTGTCGCCGTCAGGACCGCTCCCGCGATCACGAACACGATTCCGATCAACGCCGTGTCCCGGAACCCGATCCGCAGGTAGATCCGCCCCGCCACGGACGCCGCGAGCGGCCAGCCCACGGTCAGCGCCGCGAGCGCGAACCCCGCCACCACCGGTCCCGTGCCCAGCACCCCCTGCGCGTACGTCGGCAGGAACGAGCTCAGCCCGATCAGCAGCGCCCCCACCACGAACGCGATCAGGCTGCTGCCCGCCAGCACCCGCCGCCCGAACACCCACAGCGGCAGCACCGGTTCCCCGGCCCGCCGCTCCACGACTGGGAACGCTCCCAGCAGCACCAGACCCAGCGCGAAGACCACCAGCGTCTGCACCGACAGCCACGGCCACGCCACGCCGCCCTCCAGCAACCCGAGGATGAGCAGCGAGAACCCGCCGGTCAGCGTCACGGCCCCGGCGTAGTCGACCCGGTGCTCGCGCCGCTCGACCGACTCCGCGAAGTGCCGCACCAGCATCCACACCGCGATCGCGCCCAGCGGCAGGTTGATGAAGAAGATCAGCCGCCACGACAGGTACTCGGCGAACAATCCGCCCAGCGTCGGCCCGAGCACCGACGCGATACCCCACACGCTGGCGACGTAGCCCTGCACGCGTGCCCGCTCTTCGAGTGTGTACAGGTCGCCGACCACCGTCATGCTGATCGGCTGCACCGCGCCCGCCCCGATGCCCTGCACCGCCCGCGCGACGATCAGCGCGGGCATGCTCCACGCCGCCCCGCACAGCACCGAGCCGAGCAGGAACACGCCAATCCCGAAGAACAGCACCGGCCGCCGCCCGAGCGAGTCGGCGAACTTGCCGTACAGCGGCACGGTCACCGCCTGCGTCAGCAGGTACACCGAGAACAGCCACGGGAACTGCGAGAACCCGCCGAGGTCGCGGACCACCGACGGCACCGCGGTCGCGATGATCGTCGAATCGAGCGCCACCAGCCCGGTGCTCAGCATGATCGCCACGAGGACCGGTCCCCGCTCCGAACGCAGTCCGACACCCGCCATTCTCGACCCCTTTCGCCGGTTCGGGACAACTCCCGGGAACAGCGAACCATTCCCGCGCCGCCGCTACCCTGCGAACATGAGGCGTACCTCCTTTTCGCGCTGGCCCTGCTCGATCGCCCGCACCATGGACCTGCTTGGCGACTGGTGGACCCCGCTGGTGCTGCGCGAGTGCTTCTACGGCATCGCGCGCTTCGACGACTTCCAGCGGGAGCTGGGCATCGCGCGCAACACGCTCACCGACCGCCTGCGCCGGCTCGTGGCCGAGGGGCTGCTGGAGAAACGCGCCTACCAGCGCGATCCGGTGCGTTACGACTACGTGCTCACCGAGAAGGGCCGGGACTTCTTCGGCGTGCTCGCCGCGATGTCGGCCTGGGGCGACAAGTGGCTCGCCGCGGAGGCGGGGCCGCCGGTCACGCTGCACCACGAGGAGTGCGGGCACGACACGTCCGCCGAGGTCGTGTGCGCGCAGTGCGGTGAGCCGCTGACGGCGGAGGCGACGCGGATGCGGATGGGGCCCGGTTATCCGCCGAAGCTGGCGGAGCGGCCGGACGTCCAGCGCAGGTTCGCCACCCAGGACCCTGCTTGACAAGCTGGGTTCATCTACGCAACTCTCCTGGCATGGAGTGGACGGGCGCACGGTACGCGGACAGGCCGACGGTCGAGGTGCGCACGCGGATCGCGGCGCCGCCGGAGCGCGTGTGGGCGCTGGTCACCGACGTGGGCCTGATGCCGTCGCTCAGCTCGGAGCTGCGGGAGGTCGAGTGGCTGGACGGCGCCGCGGGCCCGGCCGTCGGCGCCCGGTTCGTCGGCCGCAGCTCGCACGAGGCGCTCGGGGACTGGGAGACCACCTCACACGTCATCGAGTACGAGCCCTGCCGCACCTTCGCGTGGGCGGTGTCCGATGTGGACAACCCGTCGGCGGTGTGGCGGTTCACGCTCGCGCCCGCCGGAGGTGGCACGGAGCTGACCCAGTGGATGCAGCTGGGGCCGGGCCGCTCGGGGTTGTCGTTCGCGATCGACCGGATGCCCGAGAAGGAGCAGAAGATCGTGTTCGTCCGGCTGCGCGAGTTCGAACAGGCGATGACGAACACGCTGGCAGCGTTGAAGAAGCTCGCCGAGGACGCCTGATGCGCACCGCGACCACCATCGAGGCGTCGGGGCAGCCGTGGCGCGAGACCGTCGAATTCGTGACGGAGGCGGAAAAGCTGGGTCTGGACATCTGCTGGGTCGCGGAGGCGTGGGGCTCGGACGCACCGTCCCCGCTGGGTTTTCTCGCCGCGCGCACCGAACGGATCCTGCTCGGCTCGGGCGTCATCCAGCTCGGCACCCGCACGCCGGTGGCCATCGCGCAGACCGCGATCACGCTCGCGGAGCTGTCGCAAGGCCGGTTCCTGCTGGGGCTCGGTCCGTCCGGCCCGCAGGTGATCGAGGGGCTGCACGGCGTCCGGTTCGCGCATCCGTTGCGGCGCACGCGGGAGACGATCGAGATCGTCCGGCGGGCGGGCACGGGAGACAAGATCTCCTTTGCCGGCAAGGAGTTCACGATCCCGCTGCCCGGCAGTGTGCCGATGCGGTTGTCGGCCCGCACCGAGTACGACATCCCGATCTACCTGGCAGCCCTGTCGCCCGCGATGCTGCGGCTGACGGGCGAGGTGGCGGACGGCTGGCTCGGCACCAGTTTCGTGCCGGAAGGCGCTGGGGAGGCGTACTTTTCGCACCTGGACGAGGGTTTGGCGCGGGCGGGCCGGACGCGGGCGGAGCTGGACGTGTGCCAGGGCGCGGAGGTCGCGTTCGCCGCGGACGAGGACGCCCTGCGGGAAATGGTGGCCGGGCGGAAGAAGGAGCTGGCCTTCAGCCTGGGCGGCATGGGTTCGGCGAGCACGAACTACTACAACAGCGCCTACAGCAGGCAGGGCTGGGCCGAGGTCGCCGCCGAGGTCCGCCGGCGCTGGCAGTCCGGCGACCGCACGGGCGCGGCGGAGCTGGTGACGGACGAGATGGTGCTCGCCACCACGCTCATCGGCACGGTCGACATGGTGCGCGAGCGCCTGCGCGTGTGGCGCGCGGCCGGGGTGGACACGGTTCGCCTCTACCCGGCGGGGGAAACGGTCGCGGAGAAGCTGGACGTGCTGGGGCGTGCGCTGGAGCTGGTCCGCGAGGCGGGGTGATCACTCCGGCCAGCTGTTGCCCAGGATGACCTCCACGAAGTCGAGGTGGTGGAACGCGGGGTCGTCGTGTTCGAGGACGTCCGCGTTGACGGTGCCGAAGGTGCTGGCCGGGCGGTGGCGGAAGCCGTCGGCGAAAGCGGCGAGGATGCGGCGCTTGAAGCCGGGCCTCGGGTGCGCGGCCACGACCGCGGCGAGGTCGGCCTCGGCCAGCTCGTCCCGGCCGATGCCGAGCACGTCGGTCTCGACCCCGGCCGTCACGAGCGCCACCTCGGGCTCCAGGCGCCACGGCACCTCCGGGGTCGTGTGCAGCGCGATGCCCTCCCACACCTTCCGCACCGAGGTCTCGGGCACGCCGTGCGACTCCAGGAAGCGCCGCGCCTCGTCGGCGCCGTCCAGCTCGAAACGTTGCGTCTCGCCGCGGTACTTCTCCGTCAGGCCCAGGTCGTGGAACATCGCCCCGACGTACAGCAGTTCGGGGTCGGCGTGCAGGCCCAGCCGCCGCCCCTGCAGCGAGCCGAACAGGAACACGCGGCGCGAGTGGTGGTACAGCAGGTCGTCCGTGGCGTCACGGACGAGCTCGGTCGCCTCGGTGGCGAGAGCGGAGTCGGGAACGGGGATGCCGGCGATTTCCGTGGTCATGTCCCGAGACTCGCAGCCCGGCCGCGGCCGGGCCGCTCGGTTCCGGCCATAGACTCCACAGTTCGGGACGGAGGACGGGTGATGGGGAAGCGGCGCGTGGCGCTCCTGGTCTTCGACGGGGTCAAGCTGCTGGACGTGGCCGGGCCGAGCGAGGTGTTCGCCGAGGCCAACCGGTTCGGTGCCGACTACGAGCTGGTGCTGTGTTCCGTCGGCGGGCGCGCGGTGTCGTCGTCGACGGGGATGCGGATCCCGGTGGACGCCGAGGTCGAGGCGGCGGGCCCGGTCGATACGGCGTTGATCGCGGGCGGGGACGTGTTTCCCGCCCGGCCGGTGAATCCCGAGCTGGCGCGTGCCGCGGTCGCGCTGGCGGGGCGAGCGCGGCGCACGGCGTCGATCTGCACCGGCACGTTCGTCCTCGCGGCGGCGGGCCTGCTCGACGGGCGCCGCGCGACCACGCACTGGCAGCATGCGGACCGGCTCGCCCGCGCGTACCCGCGGATCGAGGTCGAGCCGGACGCGATCTTCGTCGAGGACGGGCCGGTGTTCACGTCGGCCGGGGTGAGCGCGGGCATCGACCTGGCGCTGGCGCTGGTGGAGCGCGACCACGGCGGGGAGCTGGCGCGTAGCGTCGCCCGGTCGCTGGTGGTGTTCCTGCAGCGGCCGGGTGGCCAGTCGCAGTTCTCGCCGTCGCTGCGGGGCCCGGCGCCGCGGGCCGCACCGCTGCGGAAGGTGTGCGACGCGGTCGTGGCCGACCCCGCGGCGGACCACACGCTGCCCAAGCTCGCGGCGGCGGCCGGAGTGAGCGCGCGGCACCTGACGCGCCTGTTCCAGGAGGAGCTGGGCACGACGCCGGCGAAGTACGTGGAGCTGGTCCGCTTCGACGCGGCGAAGGCGATGCTGGACGCGGGCGTCTCGGTGACCGACACGGTGCACGCGAGCGGCTTCGGCAGCGCGGAATCCCTGCGGCGGTCCTTCCTTCAGCACGTGGGCGTCCCACCGAAGGCGTACCAGCAACGTTTTCGGACGTCGGCGCGATGAGGATTTCCCGGCGGCCGTAACAGGGCGGATGAACGATGATTCCGGAGTTCACCGCGGATGCCGGAACGAAAAAGGGCGAGAAGATCGACTACGCGATCGTCCACGAGGGGCAGGTACAGGTCCTCGTCGAGGTCAAGAAGATCAATGACCCGCTGAAGATCGAGCACGCGTCGCAACTTTTCCGGTACTTCCCGGTCACCAACGCCCGGATCGCATCCTCACCAACGGCGAGACGTACGAGTTCTACACGGATCTCGACGCGCCCAACCGGATGGACTCCAAGCCGGGCGCGTTCACCCAACGCGTGCGCGACCAGTTCGTGCCGCTGGTGAACAAGGCGGCCCGGCAGTTCCTCAACGAACAGGTCAACGACCGGCTGAAGAACGCCCTCGGCGCACCCGACGCGTATGTCAGCGTGTCGAACGGAGCTGCGGAACCCGTGGCGGAGGAGACGTCCGTCGAGCCCGTCGGTGAGGTCGTCACCACCGAGGACGAGCTGGAGGGGTACCGGATCGTCCGTGCCATCGTGTGCAGCGAGGTCGCACCCGTGATCTAGCCGGTCTGATCACAGGCGGGCCTGGGCCTCCCGGATGATTTCCAGCACGTGCTCAGGTTCGGGAATCCGGTACAGCACGAGTGAGGCGATCACCCTGCCGTTCGGCCGGTGACCGGCGAGCTTGCCCGACTTCCGGTCCCCGAAGGCGACCGAGCCGTCGCGCAGCTCCGGAGTCCGCAGCTCGGCGAGGTTCTCGCTGCGCCGCACTGGAAAACCCGAGATCCGCCCCTCCACGACGATTCGCCGGTCGGTCACCGTGTACCGGCCGGTGCTCAGCTGTCGCCGGCCGAACAGCGGCAGCAGCAGGATGAAGCCGACGAGGCAGATACCGGCGTTGATCGTGATGCGGACCAGGTAGCCGGGGTCCTGGTCGAGGATCACGGAAATCAGGAGTTGCATGCCGTAGTACGCGAGCGGTACGAGGACGTACAGGAGCCACCGGCGCCGAGGCCGGGGTCCCGACTTCCCCGTCCACAGCACGACCTCGCCATCCCCCAGATCCACCTCAGGAAGATCGCCCCGGCGCGGGAAGTGTTTCACCGTGCCTGCCGGTGCGCCTCCCGCACGATTTCGAGCACGCGCTCAGGTTCCGGAATTCCGCGCAGGGTCAGTTCGAAGATGACGAGCCCGTTCGGCCGGTGGCCCGCCAGTACACCCTTCCTCGGGTTACCGAAGCTCACCGATCCGTCGTCCAGCAGCCGCGGCGGGGCCAGGGCCGCCAGGCGCTCGCTGCGCCGGATGCGGAACCAGTACACGCGATTTTCCACGAGGACTCGCTGGTTGGTGACGGTGTAGCGGCCCTCCGTCAGCTGGTTCCTGAACATGAACGGATTGATCAGCGAGTTGAACAGGAAGATCGCCGCCGCCTGAATGGCACCTTGGAGCAGGTAGTCGGGCTGACCCAGCAGGTAGCGAAGCAGTATGAGCAGTCCCGCCATGATGGCGAGGCCGAGCAGCCGCCGCAGCCACGCCTTCCAGGCCGCGCTCCTCGGGCTCTCCCCGGTCCACAGCACGACCTCGCCATCCCCCAGGTCCACCTCAGGAAGATCGCCCCGGCGCGGGAAGTGTTTCACCGCGCCTGGCGGGTTCGTCCTGCTGGTCGGTCACCTGCTGGGCTCGCCGGACAACCTGCTCCACGCGGCGGTCCAGTCCGCTTTCCGGACGGTCGCTTTCCCGGCGGTGACGTGGTTCTTCGCCCGACTGTGGGCGGCCACCAGGAAGATCGCCGGACCGTCGGAACCGTTTCAGCCGTCCGAGCGGCGGCGGTGCAGGGTGAACCGCTCGAAGACCGACAGTTCGCCCGACGGCTTGTTCACGTTGTAGTACGTCACGTACAGCGACGTCGTGTCACCCGGGTGGCGGCCCGGGTCCACGGTGAACGCCGCGAAGCCGTACGGGTGGTCGAGGTCCCGCACGGCGCTCCACACCGCCTCCTCCTTGACGTACACCGAAGTCCGCTTGCCCGTCGCCGGGTTGGCCGTCGGCGACACCGCCGTGATCACCTTCGCCGTGCCGTCCTTGAAGAAGCTCTGGTTCGTCGTTCCGGAAACGCCGCCACCGCCCAGGATCATGTGCACCGTGCCGTGCGTCGTGTCGATGTCGTCCGTCCGGGTGGACACCGGGTTCGGCGTCAGCGTCTCGCTGCCCGACACCACACCGCGGACGGCCAGCGACCGTTCGTAGTCGTGTTCGTGCCCGCACAGCACCAGATCCACGCCGTACCGGTCGAACAGCGGCCCGTACTTCTCGCGCAGCCCCAGGTCGGCGCCGTTCGCGTCGGACGAGCTCACCATCACCTGGTGCATCGCGACGACCACCCAGTCGACGTCCCGCGACGAGCGCGCCGCGCGCAGCTCCCGCTCCAGCCACGCCAGCTGCCGCCCGCCGGAGTAGCCGTTGACGTAGACGTCGCCGCCGTCCTGCAGGCAGTTGTCGTCGTTCTGCAGCACGATCACGTGCACCGAGCCGACCGTGAACGAGTACCACAACCCCGCCAGCTCGGGATCCGTTTCCGTCGACGGCAACTGGAAGTACGCCTGGTACGCCGAAAGGCCGATCGGCCCGTTCGAGCGCTCGATCTCGTGGTTGCCCGCCGCCGGCATCCACGGCCGGAACCGCGCGGAACGGGTGTTGTTGGTGAAGAAGTTGTTCCAGGTGCGGACGCGGTCCACGTCGAGGTTCGCGTAGCACAGGTCGCCGTTGAGCAGGTGGAACAGCGGCCCGACGGTCTCGATCCCGGTGACGATGTCCTTCGTCGCGGGCGTCGAGTTGGCGTCGAGGCCCACCGTGCCGTTCGCGGCCCACGTCACCTGCGGGGCGGACTGGTCACCGAAGCTGGTGAACGTGAACGGCGCGCGTCCGGCCGGGGCGGTGCGGAACGTGCCCGCGTCCGGCGTCGCGCCGTCGTGCGAGACGGCGTAGATGTAGTCGGCACCGGGGCGGAGCCGGTCGAGCTCGGCGTGGTGGACCCACACCGTGCGGCCGGACGTGCCGTCGACGTAGGTGCGGGTGTCGGCCTGCGCGACCGCGCCGAAGCCGCCTTCGAGCGTGCCGTAGGTGACGCGCGGGCGCTTCACCGCGGCGTCGGTGATCCACGAGGCGACCATCTGCCGCGCCGGGTCCTTGCCGAACTGCAGGTGCAGGCCCTGGACGGGGGTGGAACCGGTGCCGGTGACGGGCGAAACCGGCGCCGCGGCGGCGACGGCGCCACCGAGCAGCGGGCTCGCGGCGGCTCCGGCGCCGAGCAGCCCCAGCGCGCTGCGGCGGGTGACGGACGACTGGGACATGGCGCCTCCTCGGGGATCGGAGGAGAACGTAGTAACGCCCGGCGACACCGGGGTGAACGACGGCGGAATGCCGCGTTTTCCTTGCGCGACAAGGAGAATCGGACAATTGTGCCCAGGCGGTGACGGTCCGGCGAACCGGGCGCGGGGGGCGTGCGGCAGGGACTGCGGTTCACCGGCGGACGCGCAGGTGCCGCGGAGGCGCCCAGCCGGCGGGCGGCAGGCGCCCCAGACGGACCGGACCGGTCACGCCCAGGCGGTGATGGTCCGCCGGACCGGCCGCTGGTTGCCGTCGCCCGCGAACAGCTCCGGGGAATGGCTGCGGATCCGCTCGACGTCCTGGAACACCAGCCGCAGGTGGGCACGCATCGCCTCGGCCGACGCGTCGAGGTTCCCGGCCGCGAGCGAGTCCACGATCGCCTCGTGCTGGTCGATCAGCGACGGCACCGGGCTGACCATCCGCATGCCGAGCCGCCGGGCGCGGTCGAGGTGCGCCTTCGCCGAAACGACCGTGCGCCAGGCGTTCCCATGGCCGCCCGCGGTGAGCAGCAGCTGGTGGAACTCCTCGTCGAGCTGGAAGAACCGTTCCGCGTCGTCCTCCGCGGCACGTTGCCGGGCCAGGACGTTCCGCAGCCCCGTGAGCACGTCCTCGTCGAGCCGCTCCACCGCGTCGGCCAGCGAGGCGACCTCCACGGCCTCCCGGACGAACTGCGCGTCGGCCACGCGCTGCAGGTCCACGCGCGACACGAACGTGCCCAGCTGCGGGAAGACCTGGACCAGCTCCTCCTCGGCGAGCAGCAGCAGCGCCTCGCGGACCGGCGTGCGGCTGACCGACAGCTCCGCCGCCAGTTCGTTCTCCGACAGCGGCGCACCCGGCGGCAGCTTCAGCGTGATGATCCGGTTCCTCAGCTCCCGGTGCACGACCACCCGTGCCGACGGTTTCGCCGCTGCCTTCGCCATTCGCCCACCCTACCGGTCCTCCGACACTTGACAGCATATGCATGTCAGTACTTGTATGGCAGTACCTCCATGGCGGAGGTCCCGTCCCCGAGGAGTGTCGATGACGACCCAACTCACCCGAGCGTCCCTGCCGCGCACGGTCGCCGCGTCGGTGATCGGCACGGTGGCCGAGTACTACGACTTCTTCATCTACGGCACCGCGTCCGCGCTGGTGTTCAACAAGGTCTTCTTCCCGGCGGTCAGCCCGTTGCTCGGCACGCTGGCCGCGTTCTCGACTTATGCCGTGGGCTTCTTCGCCCGGCCGCTCGGCGGCATCGTGTGGGGTCATGTCGGCGACCGGCTCGGCCGTCGCCGGACCCTCGTCTACACGCTCCTGCTCACCGGGCTCGGCACGTTCGCCGTGGGTCTCATGCCCGGGTACGCCCAGATCGGTGTCTGGGCGCCGGTGGTCCTCGTGCTGGTGCGCCTGGTGCAGGGCTTCGGCGTCGGCGGGGAGCAGGGTGGCGCGGTGCTGCTGACCGCCGAGGCCGCCCCGGCCGCGCGCCGCGGCTTCTACGCGAGCTTCGTACAGCTCGGTTCGCCCGCCGCGTACCTGATCCCGAGCGCGCTGTTCGCCCTGCTCGACGCGCGGATGTCCGAACGCGACTTCGTGGCCTGGGGCTGGCGGATCCCGTTCCTGCTCAGCGCGGTCGTGGTCCTCGTCGGGCTGTACGTACGGCTGCGGGTGCGGGAGACCTTCCAGCCCGGGCGCGAGCACCGCGCCCCGCTCAAGGTCCTCATGCGCGACCATCGGCGCGAGGTCGTCGCGGGCACGCTGACGAAGTTCGTCGAGGCCGCCGTCTTCCCGTTCTACACGGTCTTCCTCGTCTCCTACGCCAAGAGCCAGGGCGTCGACAGCGGGACAGTGCTGGACGGCGTGATCGTCGCGATCGTCGCGGAGCTGGTGCTGCTGCCGGTCTGGGGCCTGCTGACCGACCGGGTCGGCCGCCGCCCGGTCTACCTCGCCGCCACCGTGCTCAACCTCGTCCTCGTCGTGCCGGGCTTCCTCGCGATCCAGACCGGCAACGCGGTCGTCATCACCCTGCTGCTGGTCGCCGGACTCGCGTTCGGCCACGGCGCGACCTACGCTCCCCAGGCGTCGTACTTCCCGGAGCTGTTCCCCGCCGGCGCCCGCTACAGCGGCGTGTCCATCGTCTGGCAGTTCGGCTCCATGATCGCCAGCGGCCCGTTCACCGTCGTCGCCGCCGCGCTGCTCGCCGCGTCGGGCGGTGGGTTCACGCTCGACGCGGTCTACGTCGGGGTCCTCATCCTGATCAGCCTGGTCGCGCTGCGCTGGATGCCGGAGACCGCACCCCGTGCCCGCGGCGGCGAATACGCCGGCTGGGCCACCGATTCCCGTCCCGCAACCGAAGGGCAGCCCGCATGACCAAGATCGTCGGAGCAGAGGTGCTCGTCACCGCGCCGGGCCGGAACTACGTGACCCTCAAGGTGACCACCGACGAGGGTGTCGTCGGCTGGGGCGACGCGACCCTCAACGGCCGTGAGCTCGCCGTCGCCGCATACCTGCGCGACCACGTGTGCCCGCTGCTGATCGGCCGCGACGCACACCGCATCGAGGACGTCTGGCAGTACCTGTACAAGGGCGCGTACTGGCGCCGGGGCCCGGTCACGATGACCGCCATCGCCGCCGTGGACGTCGCGCTCTGGGACATCAAGGGCAAGATCGCCGGGCTGCCGGTCTACCAGCTGCTCGGTGGCGCGGCGCGCGACGGCGTCATGGTCTACGGGCACGCGAGCGGCCGCGACGTGCCCGAGATGCTCGACGACGTGGCCCGCTACCTCGACGAGGGTTACCTCGCGGTGCGCGCGCAGTCCGGGGTGCCTGGGCTGGACAAGACCTACGGCATCCCCCACGAGGGGCAGACGGTGTACGAGCCCGCGGCGGGCGCGCGGCCGCAGGAGGACCTGTGGGACACCGCGCCGTACCTGCGGTTCGCGCCGGAGATGCTGGGCGCGGTGCGGGAGCGGTTCGGTTTCGGCTTCCACCTGCTGCACGACGTGCACCACCGGCTGACCCCGATCGAGGCCGGGCGGCTGGGCAAGGACCTCGAACCGCACCGGATGTTCTGGATCGAGGACCCCACCCCGGCCGAGGACCAGGAGGCGTTCCGGACGATCCGGCAGCACACGACGACGCCGCTGGCCGTGGGCGAGGTGTTCAACTCCATCTGGGACTGCCAGCACCTGATCACCGAGCGGCTCATCGACTACGTGCGCACGTCGGTGTCGCACGCGGGCGGGATCACGCACCTGCGCCGGATCTTCGCGCTCGCCGACCTCTACGGCGTGCGCAGCGGTTCGCACGGCGCGGGTGACCTGTCGCCGGTGTCGCTCGCGGCGGCGCTGCACGTGGACCTTTCGGTGCCGAACTTCGGCATCCAGGAGTACATGGGGCACGCGGACCCGGCGGGCGAGGTCTTCCGCACGTCCTACACGTTCAAGGGCGGCTACCTGCATCCCGGTGACCTGCCGGGGCTCGGGGTCGAGGTGGACGAGGAAGCCGCGGCGAAGTTCCCGTACGACCCCAAGTACCTGCCGGTGAACCGCCGTCGCGACGGGTCGGTGCACGACTGGTGAGCGCGTACGACGTGGTGCTCCTCGGGGAGCCACTGGTGGAGTTCTCGACACTGGCGCCGTTCGGCGACGGGATTCCGGCTCGCATGGGTGTCTCCGGCGACGTGGTCAACGCGGCGGCCGCCGCGGCGGCCGCGGGCGCGCGGGTGGGCCTGGTCGCGCGGGTGACCGACGACGAGCTCGGCGACGCCGTCGCCACCCGGGTCCGGCAGCTCGGCATCGACGATGCGTTGCTGCGCCGGGTGCCCGGGCAGCAGGGGATGTACGTGCAGTACAGCGATCCGGACGGCGACCGGCAGTTCTGCTACGCGCGAACGGGATCGGTGGGTTCGCAGCTCTCGCCCGAGGATCTGGACCGCGACGTGCTCGCGAACGCCGGTGCCGTGCTCGCGAGCGGGATCACCTGCGCCATCTCGGCTTCCGCCCGCGCCGCCGTACTGGCCGCCGCGGAGTGGAGCCGCCGGTTCGTCTACGACCCCAACTACCGGCCGCGCCTGACCACGGCGGCTGAGGCGGCGGACGCGCTGCGCGCGCTGGCACCGTTCGCCACCCTGGTCACGCCGTCGGCGCCGGGGGAAACCAAGGCGCTGCTGGCCGCCCCGGATCCGGCGGCCGCCGCGGCGGCGCTGCGGGAGCTGGGTGCGCGGGCGGTCGCCGTGACGTGCGGCAGCTCGGGGGTGCACGTGTCCACCGCCGCGGGGGAGCGGTGGCACGAGGCGGTTCCCGCGCCGGAGGTGGTCGACCAGACGGGCGCCGGGGACGTGTTCGCCGGTACCGCCACCGCGCGGCTCGCGCTGGGCGACTCCGTGGCCGACGCCGCGCGGATCGGGGCCGCCGCGGCTTCGCTGTCCGTCGGCGGTCAGGGCGGCACGGGCCGGATCGCGCCACTGCCGGAGGTTCTCGCGCACGCGGGGGTGAGCGCGTGATGCGCCCCGAGTCGACCGGCATCGTCCACTTCGGACTCGGCGCGTTCTCCCGTGCGCACCAGGTGGTGTACACCGAGGACGCGATGCTCGCGACCGGTGACCGGTCCTGGGGTGTGCTCGGCGTGAGCAACCGCATGCGTGGCGTTCTGGAGCCGCAGGACTATCGGTACACGGTGCTGGAGCGAGGCGAAGGCGCGGCGGCGCCGCGCATGGTGGGGGCGCTCTCAGGTGTCGTCCGCGGCGAGGACGTGCCGGAACTGCTGGCGCGACCGCAGATCCGCGTGGTCACGCTGACGGTCACGGAGAAGGGCTACCGCCACGATCCGGCGACCGGGAAGCTGGACCTGGGCGACCCCGAGATCACCGGCGACCTGACGGGCAAGCAGTCGAAGACCGTCGTGGGCCAGCTGGTGCACGGCCTCCGGCGCCGCGTGGGCGGACCGCCGCTCACCGTGGTGTGCTGCGACAACCTGCCCGGCAACGGCGAGTTCCTGCGTGGTCTCGTGGAGTCGTTCTGCCACGCGGCCGGGCTCGGCGCGCTGGCGGACTGGATCGGCGACAACGTCACGTTCCCGTCCACCATGGTCGATCGCATCACGCCGGCCACCACGGAGGACGACCTGCGCGAGGCGGAGCGGGAGCTGGGCTACCGCGACGAGGCGCTGGTCGTCACCGAACCGTTCCGCCAGTGGGTGATCGAGGACTCGTTCGCCGGTGACCGCCCGGCGTGGGAGCGGGCGGGCGCGGTGTTCACCGCCGACGTCGAGCCGTGGGAGCGGTTGAAGCTCCGGGTGCTCAACGCGAGCCATTCGCTGCTGGCGTACTTCGGGCTGCTGCTGGGGCACGCGACGATCGCCGAAGCGGTAGGTGATCCGGTGCTGCGCGACGCGTGCTCCGGCATGATCACCGACGACGTGCTGCCGGTTCTGGACGCCCCGACCGACGCCGTGGAGTACGGGCGCACCACGCTGGCCCGTTTCGCCAATCCCGCCCTGCGCCACACGACGAAGCAGGTCGCGAGCGACGGCTCCCAGAAGCTCGGGCCGCGCCTGCTCGGCACGGCCACCGACCTGCGCACGCGAGGACGGGAACCGCGCTGGATCCCGTATGTGGTCGCCGCGTGGCTGAGGCACGTCGAGACCACCGAAGACCTGCGGGATCCGCTCGCCGAGGAGCTGCGAACCGATCCGTTGCGCCGCGTGCTGCCGGACGATCCGGACTTCCGCGGGCAGGTCCTCGCCGCACACCGGCAACTGGTGCACGAAGACCCGCGAGCGGTACTGAAGGAGGTGCTCGATGGACGCGCGTGAGCTGATGGGCCTGGGCGCCGTGATCCCGGTGGTCGTGCTCGACGACGCCGAGCGCGCGGTGCCGCTGGCGAAAGCACTGCTGGCCGACGGAATCCGCACGATGGAGCTGACCCTGCGGACCCCCGCCGCCCTGGAGAGCATCCGGCGCATCGCCGCCGAGGTGCCGGCGATCGTGATCGGTGCGGGCACGATCACCCAGCCGCGGCAGGCCGAGGAAGCCGTTGCGGCGGGGGCGAAGTTCCTGGTGTCACCGGGTTCTCCGGCCTCGCTCGTCGACGCGCTGGCAGCACAGGGCGTGCCGTTCCTGCCCGGCGTCAGCACGGTCACCGAGATTCTGACCCTGCTCGACCGGGACATCACGGAAATGAAGTTCTTCCCCGCCGAGGCGTCCGGTGGCGCGGCCTTCCTGCGCGCGGTGGCCGGACCGCTGCCGCAGGCGCGGTTCTGCCCGACCGGTGGCATCTCCGAAGCCAACGTCGCGGACTACCTCGCACTGTCCACCGTGCCCTGTGCGGGCGGCACCTGGATCATCCCCCGGAGCTTCCGATGAAGAACCTGCGCTGGTACATGGCCGGGCTGTGCAGCCTGTCCTTCGTGGTCAACTACATCGACCGCACGACGTTGAGCGTGGCGCTGCCCTACATGTCGGAGGACATCCACCTCACCCCGACCGAGCAGGGCTTCGCGCTCAGCGCGTTCTTCCTGACCTACGCGCTGTCGCAGCTGCCCGCCGGTGCCCTGATCGACAAGCACGGCGTGCGGCGCGTGTTCGGCATCGGCGCGCTCGTCTGGGGTGGGGTGACCATGCTGGTCGGGCTCATCCGCAACGGCGCCCTGCTGATCGCCGCGCGGCTGGTGCTCGGCGTCGGCGAGTCCGTGGGCTACCCCGCGTGCGCCAAGGTGGTCAGCAACTGGTTCCCGCGTTCGGAGCGCAGCTTCGCGAACAGCGTCTGGGACAACGGTTCCCGCGTCGGCGCCGTGCTCGCGCTGCCGGTCGTGTCCACCGTGATCGCCGTGCTGAGCTGGCACTGGGCGTTCGTGTTCACCGGCGCGCTCGCGCTGCTGTGGGTGGTGCTGTGGTTCACCACCTACCGCGACCCGGACGAGCACCCGAAGCTGACCGACGAAGAGCGGACGAAGCTCGTCGAAGGCGGCGCGCGGTTCGCCGCGCAGGACGACGCCGGTCCGAAGGTGCGGTGGCGCACGCTGTTCCGCCACCGCACGGTGTGGGCGATGATGGTGGGCTTCTTCTGCCTCAACTACGTGTTGTTCTTCTTCATCACCTGGTTTCCCAGCTATCTGGTGTCCGCGCGCGGGTTCGACCTGCTCAAGCTCGGGATCTTCGGCACCATTCCCGGCATCGTCGCGATCGGCGGATCCGCGCTGGGCGGGTACACCTCGGACGCGTTGCTGCGCCGCGGCTGGACGCTGACCCGGGCGCGCAAGACGTGTCTCGTCGGTGGGTTGCTGGTGTCGTCGGTGATCGCCGGAGCGGTGTTCGTGGACAGCGCGGGGGTCGCGCTGGCGCTGCTGTCGATCAGCTACGCGAGTCTGGCGTTCACGGCCGCGTCGATCGCGTCGCTGCCCGCCGACGTCGCGCCGACGCCCCGGCAGGTCTCGTCGCTGGCGGGAATCCAGAACTTCGCGTCGAACATCGCGGGCGTGAGCGGGCCGCTGATCACCGGCGCGCTCGTGTCGCTCGCGGGTGGGTCCTACGTCGTCCCGCTGGTCGTCTCCGGCGCGGTCGCCGTCGTCGGGGCTCTCGTCTACGGGTTCGGTTTGCCGAAGGTCGAGCCGTTGCCGCTGCCGCGTTCGGAGGTTCTGGTATGACGCAGGACAAGGCCGTGCTGCTGCACGGTGCACGGGATCTCCGCGCCGGTCGGGTGCCGCGCGGTGAGGCCGGGCCGGGGCAGGTGCGCGTGGCGGTGCGGGGCGTGGGCCTCTGCGGCTCCGACCTGCACTACTTCGCCGACGGCCGCAACGGCACCAACGTGGTGCGGGCGCCGACCGTGCTGGGGCACGAGGGGTTCGGTGTGATCACGGAGACCGGTCCCGGGGTGCCCGGTGACCGGCTGGGGGAGCGGGTCGCGATCGAACCTGCCGCGCCCTGCTTGCGTTGCGCCGCCTGCCTTTCCGGCCGGTACAACGTGTGCCCGAACCACACCTGCCTCGGCTCCCCGCCGACCCACGGGCTGCTCCGTGAGAGCGCGCTCGTCCCGGCGCAGTTCGCACACCCGCTGCCGGACTCCGTGCCGGACGAGGTCGCGTCGCTGATCGAGCCGCTGGCCGTGGCCACGTGGGCGCTCGACCGCGGCGCGCCGGTGGCAGGACGGCGAGTGCTCGTCACCGGCGCCGGGCCGATCGGCCTGCTGGTGCTGCAGGCGGCGCGGGCACACGGCGCGGCTGAGGTCGTGGTCACCGACCTGTCGCCGGAACGCCTGCGAGCGGCCGCTGCCCTGGGCGCGACGACGGGAGAAGGCCCGTTCGACGTGGCCTTCGACTGCTCGGGTGCGCCCCCGGCGATCCGGTCGGCCGCGAGCGCGCTCGCGCCGGGCGGCACGCTCGTGCTGGTCGGGGTTCCGGGAGAGCCCGAACCGGCGTTCCCGCTGCAGCTCGTGCAGCGGTACGAGTTCGACATCCGTGGCTGCTTCCGTTACGGGCCAGGGGCTTTCGCCACGGCGATCGCCTGGGCCGCCGACGGGCGGGTGGATCTGGCGGCCCTGGTGACGTCCCGATTCTCGCTCGACGAGACCGCAGCCGCTCTCGAAGCCGCGCTCACCGACCGTTCCCAGCTCAAGGTCGTCATCGACCTGTAAAGGTTCAAAGGAGAACCTTCATGTCCAGGTGGAAGATCTCGGCCCACCCGGTGTCGTGGCTGACGCTGCTCGTCACCTCGCTGGCCATCCTCATCACCTCGCTCGACGCGGCCATCCTGCCGTCGGTGCTGCCGCAGGTGAAGGAGGCGTTCGGGCTCAACGACACGCAGGCCGGGGCGGTCAACTCGGTGTTCTTCGTGAGCACCATCGCCGGTGCGCTGCTGTTCGGCTGGCTCTCCGACATCGTCGGCAACGGGTACCGGCGCAGCTGGGTGTGGATCGCCGCGATGGCGCTTTCGGTGGTGGGCGGCGTGTTCACGTTCGTGCTCGCCTCCAGCTGGGTCGCGTTCCAGCTCATGCGCGTCGTGATGGGGATCAGCCGCGGCGGCAGCGAGCCGACGAACGTGGCGATCGTCGGCGAGTGGTGGCAGGTGGAGAACCGCGGGTTCGCCGTCGGGGCACACCACATCGGTTTCCCGCTCGGCCAGTTCTTCGCGCCCGCGCTCGTCGCCGCGCTGCTGGGGGCGACGAACTGGCAGACCACGTTCCTGGTGCTGCCGCTGATCGGCGTGCCGATCATGATCGCGCAGGCGCGCCTGGGCACCCGCCGCAACCAGCAGAAGGTGTACGACTGGATCAGCGAGCGCGGCCTGACGCCGCCGCTGCCGTCGGTCGAGCGCGGTGAGCGGGCGCCGAACCCGTTGCGGCTGCTGAAGGGCGTGCTGCGGGTGGCGAACGTGCGGCGCGCGATCCTGCTGAACTTCGGCTTCCTGTGGTGCGAGCTGGGACTGTCGACGTTCCTCGTGGTGTACCTGACCGACCACACGACGATGAGCACGGGCACGGCGATCCTCGCGTCGGGCGCGTCCGGGCTGACCGGCTGGATCGGGCAGATCGGGTGGGGCACGGTGTCCGACCACCTCGGACGCAAGCGCGTGCTGCTGGTGTGCGTCGCGGGCTGGGTGGTGACGGTGGTACCGCTGCTGGCGGTCGGTTCGGCGTGGCAGGCGTGGGTGCTGCTGTTGCTGTGGGGCCTGTTCCGCAACGCACCGTACCCGGTGATCTACTCGCTGGTGATCGACTCCGCGCCTGGGCAGGCGGGTTCGGCGATGGGCCTGATGATCGCGGTGACCACGGGTCTCGGCGGCGCGATCGTGTCCACTGTGGCCGGTTTCGCCGCGGACCACTGGGGCTGGGGCTGGACGTTCGTGCTGCTGGTCGCCGGTCCGGTGCTCGCGTTGGTGCCGTTGCTGCGGATCAGGGACTCGGCTCGGGCGCGCGTGGCGGTGCCGGCGTGAGTGTCGACCTGACCCATCCGCTGCGGCCGGGCATGCCGGTGTGGCCGGGACATCCGGAGTTCGAGCACGAGCTGGTGTCGTGCTACACGCGCGGCGACGCGTCGCGCGTGTTCCGGCTGGGGCTCGGCGAGCACACGGGGACGCACCTCGACGCGCCGGTGCACTGGGTGCCGGGTGGGGCGGACATCGCGTCGGCGCCGCCGGACGTGTTGTGGGGCCGCGCGGCGGTGCTGCACGGCACTTCCGTGGCGGAGCTGGCCGCGTTCGAGGCCGCGTACGGCCCGCTGAAGCCCGGCGACCGGGTGCTGATCGACTGCGGCTGGGCTGCCCGCTGGGGGAGCGCGGACTACTTCGCGGACTGGCCATCGGTTTCGCTCGCGCTGGCCCGAGCCCTGGTGGAGCGGGACGTGCGGGTGGTGGCGGTGGACACGCCGTCACCGGACCCGGTGTCGTCGGTGGAATGCCCCGTCCACCGGCTGTTGCTGGGGCAGCACATCCTGATCGGGGAGAACTTCGCGCGGCTGCCCGAGCTGTCGGGATTCGTGAAGCTGCTGCTGGCCCCACTGCCCATCGAAGGGGGTTCGGGCTCGCCGGTGCGGGCGGTAGCTTGGGGCGCATGAGGCTGGGGGAACGGCTGAACGACGGGCTGTCGGTGTTCGCCGTGGGGGAGGGGCCGCCGCTGGTGACCGTGCCCGGGCTGGGGCGGGGCGCCGACCTGTCGGTGCGCGTCCCTCGGTCAGCGGCACTGTCGACGGCGGCGCTCGCCCGCGGTTTCCGGCGCCGGGTGCACCTGGTCCACCGCCCGGTGCGCCCGCCCTCGGGTATGACGATCGCGCAGCTGGCCGGCTGGTACGCGACGGCGCTGCGGGAGCGGTTCGGCGAGCCGGTCGACGTGTGGGGCACCTCGGGCGGCGGCATCACGGCCCTGCAGCTGGCGCTCGACCACCCCGGCACCGTGCGGCGCCTGGTGGTGACCGTCGCCGCGAGCCGGGTCGATCCGCACGCGTCGCGGGAGCTGTTGCGCGTGGTGCGGCGCGGCTTCTCGCCGTCGGCCGCGAGCCGTCTGATCGCCCACGGCCCCCTGCGGCTGCTGGTACTGGCGACGTTCGCGGTGTCCTCTCGCAAGCCCCGCGAACCGGGTGAGGTGGCGCTGGTGGAGGCGGTGCGGGGCTGGGACGTGACCGCCCGGCTGGGCGAGCTCACCGTGCCGGTCCTCCTCGCGGGCGGCACCCGGGACCGGCTGGTGCCGCCGGACCTGCTGCGCGCGACGGCGGCCGGGATCCCGGACGCCCGCCTGGTGCTCCTCCCCGGGCGGGGGCACCTGTCGGTCCTCTACGATGGCCGCCTGAAACCCGCGGTCGGGGCGTTCCTGGGGGCGTCTTAGCGCGAGACCTTGACCACCTCGCCGACCTCCAGTGCTACCGCCACGGTTCCGTCTTCGCACACCACCAGGCGCCCCATTCCGTGAACCAGCAGCCGCCCGCCGGGTCGGCGGCGACGGCGTGTGGGCGGGCCGTCCGGTCCGGCAGCGGGAACTCCGTCACGCCGTCGTCGGTGATCCGCACGAGCGCGTCGGAACGGGAAGTGCACCACAACGACCCGTCCGGCCCGGTCGTGATCACCATCGGTCCTTCGCCCACGTCGAACAACCGCACCGGCTCACCGACCCGCGCTACTTGTCCACTGTGGACCAGTGTCACCCAGAGCGTGCCGCCCGGGCCGATCGTGACGTCGGCAGGGAGATCTCCACGAGACCACCCTGCCATCCAGCGCTACCGATTTACCACCGTGAACGAGTGCGTGCCACCTGAAACCATGAACCGCTTGCCGCCCAAGGTCACCGTGCCGGTCGTGCCCCGTGGGGCCGTCACGGTCAGCGAAATCGCCCCGCCGGTCTGCCGCCAGCTCACCGTCAGCGGTCCGTGCGGCGTCGGCACCTGGCCGCGTGCCCAGGTGACCGAACCCGGGTGTGGTTCGACCGTCCAGGTGGCGAAGCCGGGCGTCGCCGGGGTGACGCCGAGCAGGTCGTTCGTCAGCGCCGGCAGCACGCCCGTCGACCAGCCGTGCGCCGCGGACGTGTACGCGCCCTCGTACAGCGAGCCGCCCGGGCCGATGCCCTCCCAGTCCGTCACACCCGGGTCGTGGCCGGCCATCCAGCCGTACATCCGCTTGATCTCGTCGATCGCCGAGTCCGCCTTGCCGGTCTGGAACCGCGCCTGCAGCTCGGGATACGCCGTGAACGCGTACACGCGCTGCGAGCCGTCCGCGATGAGCGTGTCGTTGTCCATGAAGGAGTTCCCGTACGGCAGCGCGGTGTTCGACGCGAGGTAGTCCAAAGCGGACTCCGAACGCGCCTGATCCGCTACTCCGGCAACGACCGCGATGCCGTTCCCGTCCTGGCCATGGCGCACCGGCCCCGTCGCCGCGTCCAGGTACGCGCCCGCCGCCGGGTCCCACAGGTACGTGTTGATCGCGGTGGAGACAGCGGCGGCCCGTTGCTGCCACCGGTCGGCGTCCGCCGGATGGCCCAGCGCCTTCGCCAGCTGTGCCGCGTCGGAAAGCGCTTGCACGTACAGTGCGTTGTAGTACGTGACCTCGCCGTCGCGCGGCAGGAACGCGTAGTCGCCGTACCCGTTCGGCCGGGACAGCAGGCCACGCGAATCCGTCACCGTCGGGTACCAGCCGTCGAGCGTCTTCGTCAGGGCCCCGTAGTACTGCGCGCCGAAACCCGTGTCCCCGGTGTAGAGCACGTAGTCCCAGCTCGACGTGACCCACCACAGTGGATAGTCGAACAACGGAAGCGTGTAGTCGTTGATCGACGCGGGCGGGATCCAGCCGTCCGCGCGCTGGTGGTCCGCGAGGTCGGCCAGTACGTTCTTCGCCGCCACCGACGTGTCGTGCGTCAGGTACGTCGTCCGCCCGGACACGCCGAGGTCGCCGACGTACGGGTCACGGTCCCGCTTCGCGCCGTCGTGCAGGACGAGCTTGCCGTCCAGTGTCGGGGAGTCGGCGTTCCGCGGTTCGACATCGGTGCCGCGGAAGGTGTCGGTGACCAGCTCGTTGGTGTAGGCCGCGCCGTACCAGTACTGGTTCAGCTGCGGATCGGAGGACTCGAACCAGCCGGTGAAGGTGTCCGGCGTGCCGAGGAAAGCCGTGAACTGCAACGAAACCCCGTCGATGCGCACCTCACCGGAGGGCTGGGCGTCCGGTGCGTCCGCGGGCAGCGCGTCGAGGCTGATCCGCACGTACCGGAAGCCGTGCAGGCCGTCGGCACACACCTTCCCGTCGGGCAGGCAGCCCTTGGTGTCCGTCCACACCGACCGTCCACTCGGGACGGCGTGCTGGTCGGTGCCGGGGCCGCCGGAGAAGTCGGAGCGGGTGAAGTCCGAGCGGTCGCTCAGGTACTGCAGGGTCTCCGAGAACGCGAGCCGCACGCCGGGGTTGTCGGCCGAGGCGCCCGCGAAGCTGATCCGCGGATAGCCGACGACGACCTTGCCGAAGTCCACGACCACCGACGGCGCCGGCGGATCGGCGACCAGGCCGGGCCAGACCTCGTTGACGCGGGTGAACTCGCCCTTGTCCGTCGGCTGGTCCTTCGTCACCACGAGCCGCACCTGTGTGGTGGTCGTGGCCCGGTCGAAGGGCACCGCGAGCTGCGTCTTCGTGTTGCCGGTGACGGTGGCCGCGGTGTGCCAGGCGCTGCCGTCCCACGTCTCGACGGTGAAGTCCTGCGGGACGCCGTCGGCGTTCGACTGGATGGTGATGCCCGGCAGGTTCGTCGCCGGGGTGGTGATCGTGAGCGTGTCCGGGTAGGCGGCGAGGGTGTCGTCGTTCCAGAACGTCCCGGTGTCGCCGTCGATCGCGTTCGCCGCGTCGTAGGTGCGGGGCTGCCCGTCGTTGCCGCCGTTGGGGGCGTGGGCGCTGGACGCGGTGGCCGTCGTGCCCGCGGGCCACGCGGGCTTGGCCGGGGCGGGGTCGCGGCGCAGCACCGCGGTGCCCTTGCCCAGCACGCCCTGCGGGTGCGTGACGTCGCCGGTGGTCTCGACCACCCGCACCGGCTGCACGTCGCGGCTGTCCGGCGCCACGACGTACCGCTGCCAGGACGGCGCGGCGTCCGCCGGCGCGGCCACCAGTGCGGGCCCGAGCAACGCGACCACGGCAGCGGTCAGCCACCGGTGGGGACGTCTCATGCGAATGCCTCGATTCCTCGTCGAACCGGGTTGAATCGTTTCATGATCGGCCCGGGCAACGGGAGACGTCAAGGTCCTTTCGTCGCAAAAAGCGCCGCCGCCCCGCGGGAGGCGGGACGGTGGCGCTCAGGGAGTCACCACGTCACGGGCAGCTCGTACACCCCGTAGACGGAACCGTCGTGCTTGAACGGGACCTTCTCCAGCTCCGTGGCCAGCCGCAGCGTCGGGATCCGCTTGTACAGCGTGCTGTAGACCACCTGCAGCTCCAGCCGGGCCAGCGGCTGGCCGAGGCACTGGTGCACGCCGAACCCGAACGCGACGTGGCGCCGCGCGTCGCGGGTCAGGTCGAGGCGGTCCGGGTCCGGGAACACCGACGAGTCCCGGTTGCCGAGGTCGTTCGCCAGGATGATGCCCTCTCCGGCGCGGATCACCTCGCCCGCGATCTCGATGTCCTCCAGCGCAACGCGGCGCCGGCCGTTGTGCGTGATGTTCAGGTACCGCAACAGCTCCTCGACCGCCGACGCGACGAGCTTCGGGTCGTCCGAGTCCCGCAGCAGCGCGAGCTGGTCGGGGTGCTCCAGCAGCGCGAGCGTGCCCAGCGCGATCATGTTCGCGGTGGTCTCGTGGCCGGCGATGAGCAGCAGCACGCCCATCTGCGCCGCCTCACCGCGCGTCAGCTCGCCGGAGCGCACCCGCTCCCCGAGCCCGGACAGCAGGTCCTCGCGCGGGTTCTCCAGCTTCTCGGCCATGAGCCCGTCGAGGTACTCGTACAGCCCGCGGTGCGCCTTCTCGCGCTCCTCGGGCTTCGCGTCCCGCCTGATGATCGTCTTGCTGTTGTGCTGGAAGAAGTCGTGGTCGGTGTACGGAACGCCGAGCAGCTCGCAGATCACCAGCGACGGCACCGGCAGCGCGAACGCCTCCACCAGGTCCACCGGCTTCGGGCCCGCCAGCAGCTCGTCGATCAGGTCGTCGACGATCTTCTGCACCGCCGGGCGCATCGCCTCGACGCGCTTGATCGCGAACGGCGCGGTGACCATCCGGCGCAACCGTGCGTGCTCGGGGTCGTCCATGAGGATGAAGCTGATGCCCGTGCCGCCCGGGTTCCGCGGCGCGGGGCTCGGGTAGCCGGGGTTGTTGATGTCGGAGCTGACGCGCTTGTCGCCCAGCAGCGTGCGCTGCTCGGCGTAGCGCGTGACGAGCCACGGCGTGCTGCCGTCCCACAGGCGGACCCGCGTCAGCGGCGCCTCCTCCTGCTTCTCACGTCCCTCGGGCGGCGGGTCGAACGGGCAGCGCGGCGCCCTGGCCATGGGAAAGACCGGGAGCTCGCTCACGGTGCTGGTCATCGGGTTCCTCCAGGGATAGCGATTTCCGCCCGGCGCAGGCGGGCCTGCTTGGGCATGTTCCAGCCGAGTACGGCGGTGACGCGGCCGTCCGCCTCGTAGCGCGCGACGAACCGGCCGCCCGTAACGTAACCGTCCACAATGGTCACTTCAGCGGTGGGGGAGGGTAGGCCGTGCACCTGGATGCGGGCCTCGAACTGGTCGGTCCAGAAGTACGGCACCGGGCGGTACGCCTTGTCCTCACCGAGGATGTTGGCCGCGACGACCCCGGCCTGCTCGGTGGCGTTGGTCCGGTTCTCCAGCCGCAGCACCGCGCCGAGGTCCTCGTGCCGCCACCGCGCGACGTCGCCGACGGCGTAGATCCCTTCCGCCGCACGGCAACGCTCGTCGCACACCAGCCCGTTGTCGACCGGGAGACCGCTGCCGGCGAGCCAGCCCGTCTCCGGGTCGGCACCGATGGCGACCACGACGACGTCGGCGGGCAGCACCTCACCGTCGGCGAGCCGGACGCCGGTGACCCGGCCCTCCCCGGCCAGCCCCGCCACGCCGGTGCCCAGCCGCAGCTCGACGCCGTGCTCGATGTGCAGCTGAGCGAGCAGACCGGACACGAGCGGCCCGAACTGCAACGCCATCGGCGCGGGCTGCGGGCCCGCCATCGTGACGGCCAGCCCCATCGAACACGCCGTCGCCGCGATTTCCGCGCCGAGCACGCCGTCGCCGACCACGACCAGCCGTTCGGCACGCAGCAGGTCCTCGCGCAGGGCGAGCGAGTCGTCGAGCGTGCGCAGCACGTGCACCCCGGCGAGCCCGTCCTGTCCCGGCAGCACGCGCGGGCGGACGCCGGTGGCCACGACCACGGCGTCGGCGGACAGGCTCAGCCCGGCCGCGGTCCGCACCGTCCGGTTCGTCGCGTCGAGCGCGACGGCCGGGTCACCGAGGACGAACTCGGCGCCGAGCCCGTCGAGCACCTCCCGCGTGCGCAGCCGCGCGCGCTCGGGTTCCCACTTGCCCGCCAGGACCTGTTTGGACAGTGGCGGCCGGTCGTACGGCAGGTGCGCCTCGGCCCCCACCACCGTCACCCGGCCCTCGTGTCCCTTGCGGCGCAAGGCTTCCACCGTGCCGAGCCCGGCGGCGGCCGCACCGACCACGAGCACGTCGGTGCTCGCGCTCACTGGCTCAGCGCGATGACGGCGGCCGGGCAGACGTCGGCGGCTTCGCGGACCGCGTCGTGCAGCTCCTGCGGCGGCTCGGCGTCGAGCAGGACCACGATGCCGTCCTCCTCGCGCTGGTCGAACACGTCGGGCGCGAGCAGCACACACGACCCGGCGCCGCAGCACTTGTCCGCGTCGACACTGACCTTCATGATTCCTTCTCCTCTTCCGGGTTGGTGACGGGAGCCAGCCACAGGCCGGTGAGCGCGTCGACCATTCCGGTGGCCGCGTCGTGCCAGCTGGCCCGTGGGGTCGGGGTGCCCTCGGCGAGAGCGCGCTCCCGCTCGGCGAGCATGTGCACCATCAGCTGCCGGGCCATGTCCGCGCGCTCCGCGCGGACCTCGGCGGGCAGGTGGGGCAGGCAGCCGTGCAGGCCGTCGACGATCCGCTGCAGCGACGGCGAGGTCAGCGACTCCTCGACCATGATCCGGCGCAGCCCGGGATCGGTCATCACCTGCGCGCCGAAGCGGGCGAACCACGTCGGCGAGCCCAGCTCTTCGAGGTGCCGGGTGGACGGGCGCACCATGCAGGACACCCAGTCGCGCACGTCCCGCGAACCCGCCACCGCGGCCACCATCGGCACGCGCAGCCGCTCGGTTTCCGCGGCGTGACGCTTCGCGATGGCGCGCACGAGGTCGGCCTTCGTGCCGAAGTGGTAGCCCACGGCGGCGTTGTTGCCCTGGCCCGCCGCCTCGCTGATCTGCCGGTTCGACACGGCGAACACACCGTGCTCGGCGAACAGGCGCTCCGCGGTGATCAGGATCGCTTCGCGGGTTGCGCTGGCACGGGTGGTCTTCTCGGTCATGCTCACCATTGGACCGGAAGCTCCCGCAGCCCACCGACAACCAGGCCCTCGACGCGCCGCAGGTCGTCCACCGGCACGGCGAGCGCCAGGGTGGGCAGGCGCCGCAGCAGCACCTCCAGCACGGTCTGCAGCTCGGTGCGGGCCAGCGACTGGCCGAGGCACGAGTGCGCGCCCGCGCCGAACGCCAGGTGCGGGTTCGGGCTGCGGCCCAGGTCCATGTCGTCGGCGCCGGCGAACGCGGTCTCGTCGCGGTTGGCCGCCGCCATGCTGCACACGACCGTGGTGCCACCGGGTAGCGTCTCGCCGCCGATTTCGGCCGGTTCGCTGAGGTAGCGCGGCATGCCGAAGCCGGGGTTGGCGTCGAAGCGCAGGGCCTCCTCCACCGCGGTGCGCACGAGCGCGGGCTCGGCCAGCAACCGCTCCCAGCGCCGCCGGTCGGCCAGCAGCATCCCGACCATCTTGCCGATCATGTTCGCCGTGGTCTCGTGCCCCGCGACCAGCAGGGCGAGGCCGGTGGCGATCAGCTCGGCATCGGACATGCCGTCGGCCGTGGCCAGCTCGCTCAGCAGGTCGTCGCCGGGAGTCCGCCGCTTGGCGGCGATGTGCCTGCCCAGGTACTCGTGGAACTCCGCCTGCGCCGCGTCGATCTCCGCCTGGTCGTAGCGGGTGAGGTTGAGCAGCGTGTCCGACCAGTAGGCGAAGCGGTCGCGGTCGCTCTCGGGCACGCCGAGCAGGTCGCAGATCACCCACACCGGCAGCGGGAAACCGAGGCTCGCCTTGAGGTCCGCGGGGGCGCCGTGCGCCACCATCTCGTCGATCAGCCGGTCGGCCATCGCCGCGATCCCGGGCCGCAGCGCGGACATCCGCTTGGCGGTGAACCACTTCGAGACCGTCCGCCGCCACCGCTGGTGCTCCTCGCCGGCCTGCGGGAGGGTGGTGGCCATCGAGCTGTTGAACACGCCGCCGGACTCGTTCGCCGAGACGCGCGCCGCGCCCTGCGCCGACAGCTGCCGCGTGAACCGCGGGTCGGCCAGCACGCTCTTGACGTCCTCGTACCGGGTCACCAGCGACGCCTCGTCACCGCTGGGCAGCCGGACGCGCGCGACCGGGCACTGCTGCCGCAGCTGCTCCCACTCCGGGGGCGGCTCCAGCGCCGCCGGGCTCGTCAACGGGTAGTCCAGGACCTGCTCCTGCTCACTCGCGGTCACCGTGGAACTCCCTCCGGATGCGGCTCGTTCACGTGAGCAGTCAACCGGTGAGCTTCAATTAAGTCAAGCGACTGATTTAGGGATGTGGGCGGGAGAGGATCAGCAGGAAGGCAGGCACGCCGACACTCGATGTGCCACGACGAGACCGGCGAACCCGACGGCGCCCACCAGGGCGGCGGTGAGCAGGGAAGTCGCGCACGGCAGCACCAGCCGCGCCCACGCCGAGCGTGCGGGCGCCGCGGCGGTTGCGGGCGGGGGAGTGGCGGCGCAGGCGGCCAGCGGAACGCCTCCCGGACCTGGGGGTCCAGTGGCTCTCGTGTTCCGCCCGTCGCCGCTCACCGCTGCGCGTCAGTTCCGGTTTCGCACCGGATTCCCTCACGCCGGAGCGTGGGTACGACTGGCGCTGCGACGCTTTCACGCCATCGGATGAACACCGTTCCGCTGGGCGGCGGGCGGCAGCAGGCTCTCGTCGGCCGCGGGCCACGCCAGCGGGTCCGGGCCCAGGCGCACCAGCTCGGCCACCTGCTCGGCGCACCACGGCGAGACGTCCCGCCGTCCGCTCAGGACGTCCTCGGCGAACTCGGTCCAGTTCACCCATTCGAAACTGTCCACTTCGGACGGATCGGGAGCGGGGTCACCGGTGGCGCGGGCCCGGAAGACCGGGCACATCTCGTTCTCGACCACGCCGTCGGGCATCACGGCGCGGTAGCGGAACCGGGGCAGCACCAGCGTGATCTCCGTCGCTTCGACGCCCAGCTCCTGCCGGACCCGGCGGCCCACCGTGTCGACGATGTCCTCACCCGGCGCGGGATGCCCGCAGCAGGTGTTGGTGAGCACACCGGGCCAGGTCTTCTTCGACCGGGCCCGCGTGGTCAGCAGCAGCCGGCCCGCACCGTCGAACAGGTACGAGGAAAAGGCCAGGTGCAGCGGGGTTTCGCTGTGGTGCACCTCGGACTTCGCCAGCACGCCGTTCGCTTCACCCGTTTCGGTCAGCAGGATGACCTGTTCCATGCCACTCCGTTCGTCGCTCCCCATCAGCACTCTAGGTCCATCATGGAGCGGTGGCCGAACCGAGCGGGGTCGAGGGGCGCTGGTCAAGCGCTGCTGATGCGGGAGACCACCCGAGCCAGCTCCACCCGCCGCGTGGGGTCCTCGCGGACCGTGCGGTTCACCTCCACGTGCGCGAACACCGTGCCGAGCCGGGCGGCCGCACGGCCCTGGCGGTTGCGGGTACCGGCCAGCCGCCGGCAGTCGTCGGCCCACGCGCGGCGCGTCGCGAAGCCCGCGTCGGCCAGTTCCGCCGCCAAGGCGCGGACCGCGGGGCCGGGAGCACCCGCGCCGGGGGAGACGACGACCTCCGCGCCGGGCAGGGCGGCGTCCTGGAAGCCGTGCAGTTGCACCTGCGGCAGCGCGAGCCCGGTGGCGACGGCATGGAACACCGAGTCCTCGCGGTGCGCGACGTCCGCGGCGCCCCGGCCCGCCTTCCGGTGCGCGCCCGCCACCAGCAGCACCGACGGCGTCCGGGTGAACACGGCGACGCCCACCTTCTCCGTGTGCAGGTCGGAGTTCGGGTGCGGCACCTGGACCGCCAACCCGGGCGGCGCACCGCGGTCAACGGCGTACAGGCCCCACCCGCGCTCGTGCACCAGCACCGCGTAACGCCCGTACTCGGCGGTAGCGAAACCGCCCGGCGAAAACGACCGCCCCGCCACGAACGCCAGCACCGCTGCGGCCACATCGTCCCGCTCACCCGGCGTGGGCGGACGGTAGGGCGCGTGCGAAGACAACGACGCCGAGAACCCGGCGACGAACGTCGAGAGCTCGGCTGCCTGATCGATCACCACCCCCGAGCATACCGGCCCGGCCCCAGTACACAATGGACCGATGGCGTACCGCATCAACCTCTACTGTGCTGCAGGTGAACTCGGTGCAGCTGGCAGGCCGCGAAGACCCTGTGGCACGCCATTCCCCACGACGAAATGATCGACCTCGACGAGCTGTGACCCTCAGGACCCCAGCGCCGCCGAGATCCGGTGCGCCGTCTGCAGCGCGGTCTTGCTGAGGCGCTTCACGTTCGTCCTCGCGACCGGGCACACGAACAGGATCGCGCCCGCGAAGGCGCCGCGTTCGGCGAAGATCGGCGCCGCCACCGAGACCGTGCCCGCGAGCATCGAGTGGGGCAGCACCGACACCCCGGCCTCCCGCACGCGCGCCACCGCAGCCCGCAGCGCCGACGCGTCCGTGATCGTGTGCGACGTGACCGGCGGCAGCGGCCGGGCGCACACGACGTTCAGCAGCTCACCCGGCCCGAATGCCATCATCACGTGCCCCACCCCGGACGCGTGCAGCGGCAGCCGCTCCCCGAGGCCCGCCGCGAGCGCCACCGCCCGGCGCCCGCCGAGGTGCTCCACCAGCACGGCTTCGTCCTTGTCCAGCACGGCGAGCATCACCTCCGCGCCGGTCGCGGAGGCGGCTTCCTCCAGGAACGGCAGGATCCGCGCCCGGTGCCGGTAGGCGCGCGGCGCGAGCGCGCCGATTTCGAACATCCGCAGCCCGATCACGTAGTGCCGCTCGTCCCGTTCGAGCGCGCCCCACGTGACGAGCTGGGTCACGATCCGGTGCGCGGTTCCCTTGGGCAGCCCGGTGGCGCGCGAGATCTCGGACAGCGTCAGGTTCGGCCGCTCGCTGCTGAAGGCCGCCAACACGGAGAGGATCCGGGTGTGCACCGCCACGGCCGCAGTGTCACACATGATTTCGAGGCAAAACAGCCAAGTGTTCCACCGGGCGGAACATCACCGGAAATAGCGCGAAGACGGACATAGACTCCGACAGTCGTCGTGCGGATCGCAAAGGAGCGATGGTGCCGATCAACGAAAAGCGGGCGGGGGCCGGACGAGGTGTGCCGTGGCCGCGCGCCTGAGCCTGCGCGACGTGACGCTGCGCTTCGGCGGCGTCAAGGTGTTGCAGGACGTCACCTTCGACGTGGCGCCGGGCGTGATCCTCGGGCTCGTCGGTCCGAACGGCGCGGGAAAGACGTCGCTGTTCAACTGCATCAGCGGGCACTACAAACCCACCGGCGGCTCGGTCGCGATCGACGGCACCGAGGTGGTCGGCACCGCCCCGTCGAAGCTCGTCCGGCTCGGGCTGGCGCGCACCTTCCAGCATCCCGCGCTGCAGCTCGACGCGACGGTGCTGGAGAACGTGGTGCTGGGCGGGCACACCCGCCTTCCCGGCGGCCCGGTTTCGTGGTCGCTGCGCCTGCCGCACACCCAGCGCGCCGAACGCGAAATCCGCGGGGAAGCGCTTTCCCTGCTCGAACGCGCCAACCTCGGCTGGGCCGCGAACCTGCCCGCGGACGAGCTGTCCCACGGGCTGCACAAGGGAATCGAGCTGTGCCGCGCCCTGTTGTCGAAACCCTCGCTCCTCCTGCTCGACGAACCGGCCGCCGGGCTTTCGCACGGTGAGGTCGAGCAGCTCATCGACACGGTGCGCCGCGTGCGCGCCGACGAGGACATCACCGTCGTCGTGGTGGAGCACCACATGGGCCTCATCTCGGCGCTCACCGACCGGGTCGTCGTGCTCGACCACGGGCGCAAGCTCATGGAGGGCACGGCGGCGCAGGCGCAGTCCGATCCCCGTGTCATCGAGGCGTACCTCGGGAAGGACGCCGCGGATGACGCTGCTTGAGCTGACCGGAGTGACGGCGTCCTACGGTCCCGTGCGGGTGCTGGAGGGCGTCTCGCTGAGCGTGCCCGAAGGTGGGGCCGTGGGCATCCTCGGCGCGAACGGCGCGGGCAAGACGACCACCCTGCGGGCCATCTGCGGCACGGTCCGCGCGGGCGGGCGAATCACCTTCGACGGCAAGGACATCCGCGGGCTGCGACCGGACCGGGTCGCGGCGCTCGGCATCGCCCACGTGCCCGAGGGACGGGGCACCCTGGGCAGGCTCAGCGTGCTGGACAACCTCCGCGTCGGCGCCTACCTGCGCAAGGACCGCAAAGCGATCGCGGCCGACCTGGACTACTGCCTCACGTTGTTCCCGCAGTTGCGCGACCGCATTTCCTCGACCGCGTCCGCGCTTTCGGGTGGTGAACAGCAAATGCTCGCCGTCGCCCGCGCGTTCATGGCCAGGCCACGGCTGCTGCTGCTCGACGAGGCGTCGCTCGGGCTCGCGCCGGGTGTCGCGAAAACCGTCTACGACGCGATCGGCCGGCTGCGGCGGGAGTCGGGCATCGCGATGCTCGTGGTCGAGCAGAACGCCAACCTCGCCTTCACACTCGTCGACACGGCCACCGTTCTCGAGACCGGCCGCACCGTCCTCACCGGTTCCGCGGCCGAGCTGCGGGGACTGGACGAGATCCGGCGCGCCTACCTGGGGGGTTGATTCTTGGGCACCTTCATCCAGCTCGTGGTCGACGGGCTCGCCACCGGCTCGGTCTACGCCGCGCTCGCGCTCGCGATCGTGCTCGTCAACCAGGCGACCGGGCTCATCAACTTCGCGCAGGGCGGGATGGCCGTGCTGTCGGCGTACCTCGCGTACAGCTTCCTGCAGCTGGGTTTTCCGTTGCTACTCGCGATTCTCGTCGCCGTGGTGCTGTCGTTCCTGCTCGGCGCGGCGGTCGAGCGCCTGCTGATCCGCCGGTTCGAGCGGGGCGACCCGGACACCGCCATCGTCGTGACCATCGGGCTGCTGACCCTCGTGACCGGGATCTGCGGCTGGCTGTGGAGCTACAACAACCTCCAGTTCCCCTCGCCGTTCCCGCTGTCCAGCGTCGACGTCTTCGGTGCGGTGGTCAGCGTCCGCTCACTCGGCACGTTCCTCGCGACCATCGTGATCATGGTGCTGCTGCAGCTGCTGTTCCTGCGCACGAAACTCGGGCTCGCGCTGCGTGCCGTCGCCGACAACCCCGTCAGCGCGGCGTTTTCGGGTCTGCCGGTCGGGCGGCTCCTGATGGTCGGCTGGGGCTTCGCCGCGGCGCTGGGTGCCATCGCGGGCTCGCTCGTCGCCCCGCAGCTGAGCCTGACACCGGGAATGCTGGACCAGGCGCTGGTGTACGCACTGGCGGCGGTCATCCTCGGCGGGCTGGACAGCCCGATCGGCGCGGTGGTCGCGGCCTGGCTGATCGGGGTGCTCGAAAACCTCGCGGCCGTCTACGTGCCTTTCATCGGGCACGACCTGAAGATCGCGGTGCCGTTCCTGCTGATCTTCGTGATCCTGGTCGTCCGTCCTCAGGGCCTGTTCGGGCGGAAGGTAGTGGCACGAGTCTGATGAGCACGCTGACTTCCTTGTGGCGCAACAGATGGGTGCGCGTCGCACTCGTGGTGGTGGTCGTGGTCCTGCTGGTTGCCGCCCCGCTTTCGCTGCCGCTGTTCGCCAACCAGACGCTGGTGCGCATCGGCGTCTACGCGGTGGCCGTGCTGGGGCTGAACCTCGTGATGGGTTACGCCGGGCAGGTCAACCTCGGGCAGATCTTCTTCGTCGGGCTCGGCGCGTACGTCACCGCGTTCGGCGTCACGCACGGCTGGAACGTCGTGCTGGTGTTCGTGGCGGCCTGCCTCCTGCCGGGAGTCGCCGGGCTCCTCGTCGCGCTGGCCGCGGCCCGGCTCGGCGGGCTCGCGATCGCGATGGTCACGATCGCGCTGCCCATCGTCGGAGTGCCGCTGGCCAAACGGCTTTCGGACGTCACCGGGGGCTCGCAGGGGATGTCGGCGCGGTTCTCCGGTGCGCCGGACTGGAGCGGCCTCTACGACGACCAGTGGCAGTACTACATCCTGCTCGTCGTGACCGCCGCCGCGTTCCTGCTGGCACGCAACCTGGTCCGCGGCAAGTTCGGCCGTGCGCTCGCCGTCGTGCGCCGGAACGAGGCGGTCGCCGCTTCGGTCGGCGTTTCCCCTTACCGCTACAAGGTTCTCGCGTTCACGCTCGCCTCGGTCTTCGGTGGGGCGAGCGGTTTCCTGTACCTCGTCGCGGTGCAGTACACCTCGCCCGAGACGATGAGCTTCGGCCATTCGATCGAGCTCGTCGCCGCGATGGTCGTCGGCGGCGCCGGGAGCGTTCCCGGCTCGCTGATCGGCGGCGCGTACTACGTGTTCGTCCCGCAGTTCACCAACTCGCTCGACCCGAACCTCACGGCGATCGGGCAGGGCGTGATCCTCCTGGTGGTGCTGTTCGTCCTGCCGGGCGGGCTGGTGAGCCTGCCGCGGGTGATCCGCAGGCTCGTCCGGCGCCGGTCGCCGCAAGCGGCTTCCCCTTGGCCAGAAGAGACAGAGAGGCAGGCGCAAGCATGAAGGTTCGCAGGAGATTCACCGCCGTCGTCGCGGTGGTTTCGGCCGTCGCTCTCGTCGCGACGGGCTGCGGTCGGGGTACCAAGGGAGGGGAGGGATCCGCGAGCCCGGGCATCACCGACACGACGATCACGCTGGGGATCACGACTCCGCTCAGCGGCGCGACGGCCGGCCCGGGCACGTGCACGGTGGCGGGCGTGAAGGCGTACTTCGGCGCGGCGAACGCGGCAGGCGGGGTCAGGTTCGGCGACGGCAAGACGCGCAAGGTCGACATCAAGATTTACGACGACGCGTACGACCCGCAGAAGTCGCTGGCGAACTTCCAGCAGATGGTGTCGGACAACGTGTTCGCCGCGACCGCGGGGCTCGGCACACCGACCAACCGCGCGTTCCGCGAGGCCGCCATCGACGAGAAGGTCCCGCAGGTGCTGGTCATGACGGGCGACCCGTTGTTCAGCAACCGGAAGGACAGCCCGTGGCAGCTGGGTTTCGTGCCGATCTACCAGAACGAGGGCGCGGCGTTCGGCAAGCTGCTCGCGTCGTCGGGCGGGCAGCACAAGGTCGCGATCCTGGCGCAGAACGACGACTACGGCAAGGGTTACGTCGACGGCTTCAAGCAGGCGATCGCCGGTGCCGCGAACGTCCAGGTGGTGCGTGAGCTCAGTTACGAGGCCACGGACACGTCGGTGGACGCGCAGGTGACGGAGCTCGCGGCGACGGGCGCGGACGTCTTCTTCAACGCCATGTCGATCACACCGCTGGCGATCGCGTCGCTGCAGAAGGCGCAGCAGATCGGCTGGAAGCCCAGCTGGTTCCTGCCGTCGAACACCTCCAGCCCGACGGCGATCCTGCAACCGGGTGGAGCGACGGCGTTCCCGGGCGTGTACTCGGTGGCGTTCGCGAAGGCGCCGCAGAGCCCGGAGTTCGCGAAGGACGCGGATGTGGTGAAGTTCCTGTCGGACCTCAAGCAGTACGCGAACTACCCGGACACGCCCGCGTTCCCGCACTGCATGTGGAGCTACATGGTGGGGGCCACGCTGCAGCAGGCGTTCGAAAAGATGACGGAACCGACGCGCGACAGCTTCATGACGGCGCTGCGCGGGATTTCCGGGTACCAGGCCCCGCTGATGCTGCAGGGCACCTCGGTGAACACGACGACGGACGGCCAGCCGGCGGTCTCGTCGGTGGTGGTGCAGAAGTACAACGGCAAGGGCTACGCGACAGCGCAGACCTTCGGCTGAGGGCGAGGAAGCGGCGGTGCGGGCCGCCGCTTCCATTGTTGCTAGGGTCCACGCCATGACGTCCGCTGCCGAAACCGCCCTTCCCGCGCCGGTGGAGCTGTGGGCTCCGGGCAGCGCGGTGGTGGCGCTGGGGCAGGGCGACGGCGGCGAGGAAGCGGTCGCGGTGTGGCACGTGAGCCCGCAGGGCGCGCCGACCGGTGCGTGGCTGGTGCCGGCCGCCGAAGCCTTCGGCGAGGAGGAAACCGCCCGCCGGTTGCTGACGTCGCTGGAGCGAAGGGGCATCACCGGAGCGGTGCCCGGCGACGTCGAGCGCATCCTGGAGCAGCTCTCGAAGGCAGCGGGCGTCGACGAGTGGTGGCGGGAGCAGTTGTTCTCGCCGGTGCTGGCGTTCGAGGAGGTCGTCGCCCGCCGCGCCGAGATCGAGAAGGTCGTCGAGGACGCCCGGGCGACGAAGAACGTGGCGGTCGTCGAATGGCCTGCCGACGTCACCGGTTACGACGTCCGGGAGTTCGAGGACCTGCGCCGCGTGGCTCGCCTGAGCCGGACGACGGGCGAAGCCTGCGGAACGGCGATCCTGGTCTCCCGGGTGCTGCGGTGGCTGGTCCGGCAGTGGGCGGAGACCGAACAGGTGAAGAATCGCCGTCCCTACGTGCGCGACGCGCTGGGCGAGCCGCAGGCGCTGCCGCCGACGTGGCTGGCCGCGGTGCAGACGGGCAGCGTCAACGTGCTTCCCCTGTGAGGGGCTGAACCGGATCTTCCATCCGGTGCGGAAAACCCACCCGCAGGAACGCCGCCGCCACTGCGGCTGCCAGCACGATCACCGCGCCCAGCACCAGCGCCGGCTGGTACCCGTGCCGCAGGAGGGGCGCCGCGAGTAGGGGGCCGAGGATCTGCCCCGCCGAGTACCCGGCCGTGAGCAGCGCGACCGAACGCGGGAACCGCAGGTGTGTGCCCGTCCCGAGCGCGAGGTTGCTGACGCCCAGGAAGGTCGCGCCGAACAAGCAGGCCGCCACGAGCGCGGCCGCCACACCGCCCCACAGCGCGGGCAGCGCGATGCCCACCGCCTGCACGAGCAGCGCCGTCAGGAGGAGGCCGGGGCGCGTCCACCGTTTCCCGAGCCACGCCCACCCCACCGACGACGGCACCGCGGCCAGCCCGGCCAGGATCCACGCCGCGCCACCGAGCCAGCCGTGCCCGATGGCCGCCACCAGGAACGTGCCCGCGATGATGTACCCGACGCCCTCCAGCGTGTAGCTCACGAACAGCGTGGAGAACCAGCGATGGGTGCGGGGCCGGTCGAGGGCCGCAACCACGGACTCGGCCGCCGGAGGTAGACGCCACGCCGCCGCGGCCAGCGCAGCGCCCAGAACGGCCGCCGCCCACCAGGCCGCGCGCCAGTTCCCCAGCTCACGCACGACGAGCACCACGATGCCGGACAGGGCGATACCGGCCCCGACGCCGCTGAAGCTCCACCCCGGCAGGTGGCCGCGCAGGTGCCCCAGGACCGAGTTGACGGCGAACACGAACACCACCCCGCTGGCGGCTCCGGCGAGCAGCCGCAGGACGAACCACCCCGTCACGCTGGTGGTACACGGCATCGCGGCGAGCGTGACCACCAGCAGTACCAGCGCAGCGCGGTGCAGCACCACCGAGCGGCCGAGCCGGGGCGCGAGCATGCCGACGAGCGCGCCCGCCAGGTTGCCGACGTAGTTGGCCGTCGCCAGCGACGCACCCGCGGACGCGCCGAGCCCCGCCTGCGCCGTCATCAGCGGCAGGATCGGCGTGTAGACGAACCGCCCGACGCCCATCCCGGCCGCGAGCGCGGCCGCGCCCTGGGCGGCGTGGCGGAAGTCCGTGCGAATCAGTGTCCGTAGCACGAGATCCACTCAACGACTCGCGCCGGGGCGGAGTCCAGGTCGTACTGCCGACCACTGGTAAGCGCCGCTTCCCACCCCAGGTGGAGTCGTCCCCGGTGTCGGGCAGGTAACACCTAAGCTCGGCACATGGAACTACGGCAGCTCCGGTACTTCGTGGCCGTCGCGCAGGAGCTCCACTTCGGCCGCGCCGCCGAGCGCCTGCACATCTCCGGACCGGCGCTGTCGCAGCAGATCATCGCGCTCGAACGGGACCTGGGCGCGCAGCTGTTCGCCCGCGACCGCCGCAGTGTCCGGCTGACCGAGGCGGGCCGCTCGCTGCTCGCGGACGCCCGGCAGATCCTCGCGCTGGCCGATGGCGCTCGGCAACGGGTGCGGGCCGCGGAGGTGAGTCCGCTCCGGCTGGGGTACGTCAGCTGGCTGCCCGACGGCGTCCAGGCCCTCGTGGCGCCGGCGGTGTCCCTGCGCATCGACGACTGGGTGCTGCCGTCGCACACCCAGGCCGACCGGGTCGCGGAGGGCACGCTGGACCTGGCGCTGGCGTGGATCGGTGCCGCCGACGCGGCGGCCAAGGGCCTGACCGCGCACCTGATCCGGGCGGAGCCGCTGCCCGCCGTCTTCCCCGGAGCGAGCTCCGCCGAGCCGGTGCCCGCCGCCCGCCTCACGGTGCTGGCCGACGCGGACGAGTCGGCCTGGTCGTCGTGGAACCGGTTCGCGCTCGAATTCGCGGACGATACGGGCGCCAAAGTGGTGCGAATCGACGATGGCGGCGTGACGGGAGAGGCGTTCTACGCCCACGTCAAGCGGATCAACGCACCGGTGCTCGCCTCGCCGAAACGTCACACCGCGGCGACCCCGCCCGGGCTCGGACACCGCCCGGTGGCGTCACCGAATCCTTTGTGGACGTGGTCGCTGCTGCACCGTGCCGACGACGAACGCCCGGGAGTTGGTCACGTGGTGGAGTCGCTGCGGGCGTACGCACATAGTCGCAAGTGGACGGTCGCTCCGCTGGACTGGTGGCTTCCCGCGGACGATCCGCATCGCGAGGCGCTCCAGCGGTAGGATCCAAGACATGGTTGCAGAGGTCTCCACTGCGGACAGGTATAGCCGTTTTGCTCATTTCGAGGCGAAAGGGCATTCGCCGCTCTATCAGGAGCTGGCCTCGGGAGTCGCGGCCGACGCCGAAATGCTGGCGCTGCTCGACGATTCGCTGCCCAAGCCGAAAAGGCAGCCGAACCTGTTGCTGGCGGCAGTCCGGCTGTGCCACGGTGTCGCGGCGGACTACGGGCAGTTCCGCGGCTGGGTGCTCGACGATCCCGAACCGGTGCTGGAGATCATGCGCACCCACTCGACACAGACGAACGAACCCGCCCGGACGGCGGCGATGCTCCCGATCCTGTCCCGGATCGAGGGCCCCGTCGCGCTCGTCGAGGTGGGCGCCTCGGCGGGGTTGTGCCTTTATCCCGACCGGTTTCATTACGACTTCGACGGGCATCAGGTCGGTCCGGAGTCGAGTCCGGTGCGTATCCGGTGTGCGGTCGAGGGTCCGGTTCCCCTGCCGGAGCGGCTGCCGGAGGTGGTGTGGCGCGCCGGGATCGACCTCAACCCACTCGACGTCCGGAACGAGGACGATGTGGCGTGGCTGCGGGCGCTCATCTGGCCGGAGGAGACGGAGCGGCAGGAACGGTTGTCGGCCGCGGTGGAGATCGCGCGAGCGGAGCCGCCTTTACTGTTCACCGGTGATTTGTTGTCCACTTTGGATTCGGTTGTGGCGCGGGCGCCCGAGGATGCGACGGTGGTGGTTTTCCACACCGCCGTGCTCAACTACCTATCGCCCGAGGGCAGGGAGTCGTTCTACCGCAAGGCGATGGACCTGCCGGTGACGTGGATCTCGCAAGAGGCGGGCGGCGCCTTCCCGGAGATCAACGCGAAGGTGCCGGAGCAGCGGAGCGACAAGGCCCTGTTCGTCCTCGCGGTCTCCGGCGAACCGATCGCACTCACCGAACCCCACGGCGGCTGGCTGCGCTGGTTCGGCTAACGGACCGGCGTCTCGATGACCTCGGCGAGGGCGGGGGCGGCCGATCCTGGTGTGCTCGGCGTGCTCGACCAGTCCTCCGGAAGGTGGCGCCTCCGTGGAACATCGAGATCGTCGCCCCAGTACTCGGGTGCGGTTGATTCGCCGGGTGCCGGGCCGCTGTGAACGTGAGTGCGCAGCAGGGCTTGGACGGCGAATCGCACTTCCACTTCTTCCAGCGGCCGACCGTCGCGCCCACGCTCAGCGCGTTTCCTAGATTCGGTTAACCCGCCATGCGCGTCAACCACGTCCGCGACGGGCGGCAGACCAGCGTCGTCCCGTCCGCCTGGCACCAGGTCTGGTACCCGTGCGAGTACAGGCGTTGGCCGACCCACCGGTAGTCCTCGGGCTGGGTGCGCGGCGTGTAGGGGCCGAAGTTCGCCGCGTCGTCGATGCTGCCCGTGCCGTCGTAGCGGGCGACCGTCGGGTACGGGTACACCGGGCGGCTGCGGGTGGCGTTCGACGCCACGATCCGGTTCGGTGCCTTGCCGCTCTCCACCCACGCCATGACGGGCGTGAGGACGTCGGTGACGTTCGGCCCGTCCCCGCCGCCGCAGTGCGCCATGCCGGGGAAAAGGTACAGGCGCGCGAAACTGTCGACGGTGCGCCCGCCCATCGTGTCGCGCATCGCGTCCCAGTAGGCGAGGGTCGACTGCGGTGAGATGTGCTGGTCACTCCAGCCGTGCCACAGCAGCAGTTTCCCCCCACCACGCCGGAAAGCTGTCAGGTCAGGGTCCATTGAGGACATGTAGCTGGACGACTGCACGGTCTGCCAAAACGAGTTCACGGTGAACTTCAGGTCCGGCAACCGGTAGTCCGGGTTCTGCGCGTTGGGGAAGGCGAGGTAACGCAGGTACGACTCGGCGAACCCGACGCTCGCCGGCGTCTGGTCCGGGGTCGCGGGGATGAACAGGGTCCACTCCAGTTCCGACCCCCATTCGTGCGCGATCGCCGGTTCCAGCCGGTTCCCCTGGGCGTCGACGGCGCCGTCGTGCAGGCGGCGGACCACGTCGGCTTCCGCGCGGGTCAGGCAGGTGGCGGGGTTGTCGCACACCAGCGTGCCCGGGTCGAAGTGGCAGTTCCGCGGATCGTCGAGCAGCCCGTCGCGCAACCCGTCGAGGGCGTCGCACGCGTTGAGGACGGCGTTGTGGATCAGTGGCAGCTTGTCGGCGAAGAGGATGTAGTGGCCCTGCGCGTCGAGGTTGGCCACGACGTTCCAGGCGTGGTGGAACGTGTTCTGCACGGCCTCGTCGTTGGCGGGGGCGCCGGCGGCGATGCCGTCGAAGTCACCGGGGTAGCGCTGGGCCTCCATGAGGGCTTCGCGGCCGCCGTCGGAGCAGCCGGTGAAGTACGAGTACGCCGGCGCGCGGCCGTAGAACCTGGTGATGATCGCTTTGGCGACCTCGGCGGTCACGTGCACGCCGCGGTAGGCGAAGTCGATCTGCGCCTGCGGGTTGTCCAGCGCCCAGGAGCCGTCGTTCTGACCTTGGTGGCCCATGTCGGTTGTGGCGCTCGCGACGGTCCCGTCGTTGACCGGCGGGCAGTCGGAGGCCTGGCCGAAGTCGATGTTCGCGCTCCCGCACAGCCCGCCGCAGCCGGTCTGCACGTAGCGTTGCGTCCAGCCGCGGACGGGCAGCCGCAGGACGATCGTGTCCGCCGGTGCGATCGTGCCGCGGACCTCGCAGTACGGCGCTGCTCCGGTGGTCACCAGCGCCGCGGACTGGACCGTGACCTGGGGAAGCTTGAGCGCGGGCACGTCGGCGCAGCTCAGCACGGGCGCGACGGCGGGCAGGTCCCGCAGCCCGTCAGCGGTCACCCGCGGCGGCGCCGACTGGGCGACCGGAACCTGCAGCAGGCCGGCGACGATGAGCACCCCCGCGACGGCGGTGAGGCGCCGAGTGGTGCGGACGAAGGACCAAGACATGGCTTCTCCCGTCGCCGGTCGACCCCGATGGAGGCGGAGCAACGCCCGACGCTAGAGCTTTGTGCACGAGATTGTCAACGATCTGGTCGACAGTGTCTTGCGTCAAAGATCGAGCACCAGATCCGTCTCCGGTTGGGCGCAGCAGATCAACGCCGTTCCCGGATCGGGGGATTCCAGAGGCTCCAGGCGATTCCGCACATCGCCCGAAAGAACCGGCGTCTGACAGGTGTGGCAAACGCCGGTCCGGCAGGACCAGCGGGCCGGGACATCGCACGCTTCCGCGAACTCCAGCACGCTCGAATACCGCTCGCTCCACGGCGCCGAAATTCCACTACGTGCGAAGGTGACCCGTGGCCCCGTGCCGGCCGGTTCAGGAGGCTGATGCGGCGGACGAGAACCACCGCGGACGACCCCGGGATTGATCGCCGAAAGGGAGCCGAACAGTTCGGTGTGAATGTGACCTTCGTCCAAACCGACGTCGACCAGTGCCGAGCGCATGACGTCCATGAACGCACTCGGGCCGCACACATAAGCAACCGCATCGGAAGGTAGCCCGGCCAGTGCCGCACGGTCGATGCGGCCCGAACCGCCACCGGTGTGGAACACCTGCTCGTGGCCGTGCGCGAGACCGGCCAGCAGTTCGTGTGCCTCAGCGGTGAAGGAGCCCGAACGCGTCGAATGGAACCACCAGACCTCACGAGAACTGCCTGCCGCGGCCAGGGAATGCAGCATCGCCAGCACGGGAGTCACCCCGACTCCCGCCGAGAGCAGGACCACCGGGACCGTGTCCTCCCCGAGCACGAAAGAGCCCCGGGGAGCGGCGACCTCGACGGAATCGCCGACCCGCAGGCGCGTGTGCAAATACGTGCTGACAACACCTTCGCGTTTGACGCTGATCCGGTACTCGTTCCCCGACGGAACGCCGGAAAGTGAATAGTTCCGCACCAGCGGTGGATTCCCGGGAATGCGCAGGGTGAGATACTGACCGGGCAGCGGTACTGGCGCGTCCTCTAGCGAGAAATGAAAAGACGTCTCGGTCGCGCTCTCCGGCACGATCCGGGAAACGCGCAGTGGCCGGAACCCCGTCCAACCGGGAGAACGAGAAACCCCGGCGCCGAGCAGTTCGCGAAACGAAGTCCGCCATCCCGGGCTGAGCGCCGGAATGTCCACCGCCTTGCGCAGCTCGGAAACCTCCCGGCCGGGCAGGTACAACAGCGTGTCGATCGCCGCCACTGTCATTCGGTGCTGGCCGACGCGGGTGCGCACGATTTCGTCGCCCGCCTGCACGGCACCCTCCGTGATGACGCGGAAGTAGAACCCCGGCCGCCGGTGGGCGACCAGCAGCGCGGGCATCCGCGGCTCGCCGAGCCGCATCCCCAGGCGGAAGCAGGTCACGCGTGGCTGCGTCACCTCGAACTCCGCCTCGCCGATGCGGTACCGGTCGCCGATGTGCACCTCGTCGTCGGGCAGCCCGTCGACCGTGAAGTTCTCCCCGAACCGGCCGTATTCGAGATCGTCACGCCCGAGGTGGTGCCGCCAGAAGTCGTACGACTCGCGCTGGTAGACCAGCACAGCCCGGATTTCGCCGCCGTGCCCGCCGAGGTCGCCCTGCCCGTCCCCGTCGATGTTCAGCCTGCGCACGAAGCGCGGGCCGTCGACCGGTTGCTTGAAGATTCCCGTGTGGACAGTCCGCCCCTGCCACGGCACGTCCTGGGGCATTCCGACGTTCAGCGAGAGCAGACGTGCCATCGAACCGGTCTCCTTCACTCCGCGCGCCGGGTGCGCTGGTAGTGCCGCCGCGCCTTCATCCGGTTGCCACACACCGCCATCGAGCACCAGCGGGCGCTGTTCGGCTTGCTGTGGTCGATCAGGAACAGGCGGCATTCCGGGTTGGCGCACGGCCGCAAGCGCCCTGGGCTGGAAACCCGCAACGCGTCCCACGCGAGCACGGCCCGCGCCGCGGCCGACCGTCCCTCTGGTAGATCCAGTGCCCAAGCTACGCCCTCGCCGTCGAACGAGGCGGTAGCACGCACGCCCTCGACGAAAGGCGCGAGCGAAGCCGGAACGTCGTCTCCGCGCACGACGTCCTGCAGAGCCGCACGTGCGTCGACCAGCGCCCGCCATTCGTCGTCGGAGGCGGGCAGGTCGTGCTCGGCGAGCCACCGCCGTCCCGCCTTGGCGTCGGCCAGTGCGTCCTGGGGCGCCCCGTCGATCACCGGCGTCGTGTTGAGCAGGTCCAGTAACAGTGCTTCGGCGCCCATCTAACCTCCCAACCTTGCCTTGACAGGTTACATCATGCATGCTTACTTCTAACCATCAAAGCAATCGAAAGGAGTTAGACGTGGTTCACCACCGCTACGCGACAGTTCGAGGCCGGCGGATCTTCTACCGCGAAGCCGGTCCCGCCGACGCCCCCGCCGTCGTGCTCCTGCACGGCTATCCGACCAGCTCGTTCATGTTCCGCCACCTGATCCCGGCGCTGGCTGACCGCTACCACGTGATCGCCCCCGACCACCTCGGCTTCGGCCTCTCCGACGCCCCGTCCGCCGACGAGTTCGACTACACCTTCGACGCGCTGACCGAGCTGACCGCCGGCCTGCTCGACCAGCTGAACCTGTCGCGCTATGCCCTCTACGTCCAGGACTACGGCGCCCCGATCGGGTGGCGCCTCGCGCTGACCCACCCGGAGGCCGTCACCGCGATCATCACCCAGAACGGCAACGGCTACGACGCCGGTTTCGTCCCCGGCTTCTGGCAGACGGTATGGGACTACCAGCGCGAACAGACCCCCGAGACCGAGGCCGGCATCCGCGGCGCGCTCACCCGCGACGCCATCAGGTGGCAGTACGTGACCGGAGTTCCCGACGAGTCCCTCGTCAGCCCGGACACCTGGGAGCACGACTTCGCGCTGCTTTCGCGGCCGGGCAACGACAAGATCCAGCTCGCGCTGTTCCGCGACTATGCGACCAACCCGCCGCTGTATCCCGCGCTGCACGAGTACCTGCGCCGCAACCGCCCGCCTGTGCTGGCCGTGTGGGGGAAGAACGACCCGATCTTCGCGCCCGAGGGCGCCCACGCGTTCGCCGAGGACGTGCCGGACGCCGAGATCCACCTGCTCGACGGCGGCCACTTCCTGCTGGAAAGCGCCGGTGACGAGGTCGCCGGACTGATCCGCGCCTTCCTGGGCCGCGTCTGTCCTTGACGCGCCGGACCGCGCCGGGGGAACCTCGGGTCGGACGAACACCAGCGGCCGCGGGAGAAGGGCGAGGATGAGCCAGGAGCCGACTGCCCGGCGGTTGCTGCGGTCGTCCGCCGAGTGGTCGTACGACCCGCGGGTGGACATCGACTGGTCCGCTCCTCGGCGCGAAGACGCCGTCCTGGCGCTGACACACCGGCTTCCCTTGTACGGCACCGAGTTGTGGAACTCCTTGACCCCAGGGCAACAGGCGGAGCTGGCCCGGCAGGAGGCGGTCACCTCGCTGTCCGTGGTCATCCACGCCGAGCTGAGCCTCATGCGGTCGCTGCTGCGCGCGGTGCAGGAGGGCGACCCGGCCGCGGACAACGCCCTGTACGCGCTCACCGAAGTCGGGGACGAGTGCCGGCACTCGACCATGTTCGCGAGAACCATCGCGTGGCTGGGCGGCAGCGTCGTGCCGCAGTCGAGGCTGACCACCCGGCTCCTGAACGTCGTCTCGGCGTTGCTGCCACAGGGCCCGTTCTTCTGGGCCAGCGCGCTCTTCTTCGAGGAGCCGGTCGACCGCCTGCAGCGCGAGGCGATGGCCGACGAACGCCTGGACCCCCTGCTGCGGATGGTGTACCGGATCCACGTGCTCGAAGAGGCCCGACACGTCGCCTACGCGCGCGAAGCGGCGGTGCGCACCATGCGGAAGGCCGGGCCGGTGTCCCGTCGGCTCAACCGCCTCGGCGTCGCTTTCCTGGCCTGGTCGCTGGGACGAGCGCTGATCAGGCCGCAGACCTACGCGCGGGCCGGGCTCGACGCGCGGGCCGCCTACCGCTGCGCGCTCGCCAACCCCCACTACCACGAGTCCCTGCGGTGGATGTCCGAGCGGCTGGTGGCGTTCTGCGCCGAGGCGGGTTTCCTGAGAGGCCGCGTCACGATGGCGCTCTGGCGGAGGTCGCACCTGCTCGGCGACTCAGCCCGCCGGCACCCGGGCGTGGACGAAACCCCCGAAGAACCAGACCGGTCCCTGGACTGACCCGTCGGGCCGCGTCAGGTACCGGCGTTGTGCCTCGGCGACCTCCAGGTCTTCGACCAACTGGAGCCCGAACGAGGTCAACAGGTCGTCAGCGCGCCCCCGGGGAATGCCCCAGCGCCACGGTTCGCCGCGGGCGGCCACGTCCCGCATCGCCGCACGCGCCTCCGGAATCGTCCCGTCGAGGGCCTCCTGCCAGCAGTAGTCGAACACCAGGGAGCTGCCGGGCGCCTGCCGCGCGAACCAGCGCAAGGTCGCCTCGACCCCTTCCGTCCGCAGGTACGGCGTCACCCCCGACCACACGACGACCGTCCTCGCGGTGGGCTCGAAACCCCCGCCCGCCAGAGCCTCCGCCAGATCGTCGTCGTGGAGGTTCGCGGCCAGGTACCGGATATCGGCACCGGGCAGGTGCCGCGCCCGGTGCCGTTTCCACGCCGACATCGGCGCCTGGTCGACCTCGAAGACCCGCGCGTCCCCGAGCCGCAGGCGGTGCGCCCGGCTGTCCAGACCGGCGCCCAGCAGCACGACCTGTGCCGCCCCCGTGGCCAGTTCCGCGGTGAGCACCTCGTCCAGGTGGATGGTCCGGACCACCTCGTACCACAACGCCGCGGGCCACTTCCGCAGCACCGCGCGGCGGATGAGCAGCCGCAGCCCCGGAACCTTGACCAGGGCACGGGCGGAGGGCGACCACGGAAGCAGCCGCGCGGCGAGCACATCGGGGTTGCGCGGCCCGGACTCCGGGAGCAGCGCGCCGACGGCCCTGAGCAGGGCCGCCGTCTCGGCGGTGGAGGACCCCGGCACGGCGCTCATCCCTTCACATCGGCGAGGCCGCTCAGCAGCGCCCGCACCCGGTCGCGTTCCGGCACGCCCAGCTCGTCGAACAACGCCAGCGCCTGCGTCCAGTGCACCCCCGCCGAACGCGGATCGCCCTGGGCGTACCGGGTCTGCCCGGCACCCTCGTGGGCACACGCTTCTTCGTAGCGGTTGCCGGTTTCCTTCGCGAGCCACAGCGCTTCCTCGAACCTGCGGTAGGACTCGTCGTGCTCGCCGAGGTGGCGGTGGACTTCGCCGAGGGTGCGCAGCGCGCGGTTCTCGATGTTCCGGTTCCGGCTCTGCCGCGCGAGTCGCAGCGCGCGCAGGCACTGTGTAAGCGCTTTCTCGTGCTGGTTCTCGCTGGAGTAGATCTCGCCGAGGGCCCGCAGCGCGTAGCCCTCGATGGTGCTGTTGCCCGCCGAACGGGCGACGGACACGGCCTCCTCGTACCTGGCCACCGCCTCCCGCCGCCTGCCGAGGTGGAGGTACACCTCGCCGAGCCCGCGCAGGGCGTAGCCCTCCAGGATCCGGTCCCCCGTGGCGCGTCCGGCGTCCAGCGTGCGCTGGAGCGTCCGCTCGGCGTCCTCGGTGGCGCCCATCCGGGTGTGGATCAGGCCGAGCGCGTGCAGAGCGCGGCCTTCGAGGCTGCGGTCGCCGAGGTCGGTCGCGATGCGCACGGCGGCACGGCAGTCGTCGAGCGCCTGCTGGTAGCGGCCCAGCCACCAGTTGATGTACCCGCGACTGGCGAGCGCGTCCGCCTCGAAGGCGATGTCGCCGTCGGCACGCGCCGCGGCGAGCGCGTTGGTGTGCATGACGAGCGCGTCCCCGTGGTTGCCGCTGATGTGGAAGTACCGCCACATCGTGGCGGCCAGCCGCGAGGCGTGCCGGAACCAGCCGTGTGCCAGCGCGTGCCCGGACATCGCGACCAGGTTGACCCGCTCGGCGTTGAGCCACGCGAGCGCGGCGTCGTAGCTCGACAGGTCGGCGGTGACGGGTGCGCGCTCGGTGAGAGTGGGCCGGTGCGCCCGTTCGGTGGGCGCGACGACGTCCATCGCTGCGGAGGCGGTGGACAGGTAGTGGTCGAACAGCCGGGTCAGCGTCGCCCGGCGATCGGCCGCACTGTCCGTGCGCACGGCGAGGTTCGTGGCGTGGGCCCGCAGCAGGTCGTGGAAGTGGTAACGACCGGGAACCGCCTGCTGCAGGAGGTTCGCGTCGACGAGGCTTTCGAGCTGCTCCTCGGTCTCCCTGGGCGTGCGGCCGGTGAGCGCGGCGGCCGCGTGCGGCTCGATGTCCGCTCCGGGAACCAGGCCCAGCGCGCGGAACAGCTGCTTGTTCCCGGTTTCCAGGTGCTCGTAGGAAAGGGTGAAGGCGACCGTGACGCTGTGGTCCTCCGTCCGGAGCTCGTCGAGCCGGCGGCGCTCGTCCCGTAGCCGCGAGGCCAGGTAGGAGATGGTCCACGACGGCCGGTGCCGCAGCCGGGCCGCCGCGATCCGGATGGCCAGCGGCAGCCTGCCGCACAGCTGGAGCACCTCGTCGGTGGCTCCGGGTTCGTCGAACGGCCGCTCGTCACCCACCCCGCGCACGAACAGCCGGCGCGCGTCGTCGACGGGCATCAGGTCGAGGGCGACGATGTCCGCGTCGAGACCGGTGAGCCGGTGCCTGCTGGTCACCAGCGTCAGGCACTGCGGTGAACCCGGCAGGAGGGGTTCGACCTGTGCGGTGTCGACCGCGTTGTCGAGCACGACCAGCGCGCGGCGCCGGGCGAGCTGTGCGCGCCAGAGTGCCGCCCTGTCCTCCAGCTCCCGCGGAATGCGTTCGCCGGGAACTCCCAGCGCCCGCAACAGCTTTTCCAGCACGGCGGCCGGGGTGGCGGGCCGCTGCCCGGGGGTGTGCGCGTGCAGGTCCACGAACAGCTGCGCGTCGGGGAACCGGCCGGCGAGCCGGTGGGCGGCGTGCACGGCGAGGGTCGTCTTCCCGACGCCGGCCATCCCGTCGATCGCGGAGATCACCATCGTCGTGCCCTCGGCGCCCGGCGTGACCGACAGGAGCCGGTCGAGCTCGGTGGCGCGTCCGGTGAAGTAGCTGATGTCCCGCGGCAGATCGCGCCGGGGCGTCCAGTGGCCGGTCTCGCCGCCGGTGACGTCCTCGTACAGCTTCCGCAGTTGCGGCCCGGGTTCGATGCCGAGCTCCTCGCGCAACGCGCTGCGGATGCGGCGGTACACCAGCGCGGCCTCCGCCCGCGAGCCCGACCGGTGCAGCGCGGTCATCAGCTGGGCGGCGAGCCGTTCCCGCAGCGGGTTCTCCTCCGCCCGGAGCGCGAGCTCGCCGGTGATCTCGCGGTGGCGGCCGAGTGCCAGTTCGAGCTCCGCGCACTCCTCGCAGGCGGTCAGCCGTTGTTCGTCGAGCCCGTTGGCCTGCGGGCCCAGTGCGGGGCAGTCGAGCCCTGCCAGCGCGGGACCCCGCCACAACGCCAGCGCCGCCCGGAACTCGACGACGGCTTCCCGCGCCCGCCCTTCGGCGGCCAGGCTGCGGGCGCGCTCGGTGCGGCGCGTGAAGTCGAGCGCGTCCAGCCGATCGCCGACGCCCAGGAGGTAGCCGCCCGCCACGGCTTCGATCGGGTGGCCGGTGAGCGTCCGCCGCAGCTCGGACACGGCGTTGCGGACCTGTTTTTCCGCGCTGGCGGGAGGATCCGCCTCCCAGACGACGTCGACGAGGTGCCCGAGCGGCACCACCCGCCCCTGCGCCAGAACGAGAGCGGCGAGGACCTTCCGCGGTTTCGGCCCGCCCAGCGGCAGCTGCCGGCCGCCCTCCCACACCGCCAGCGGTCCGAGCACCCCGAACTTCACCATTTCCCCCCGGAAACACGCAGCCGAACCTGCTGACGATAGCAGGATCGGGGGTGCGCCGAGGACGGAACGAGGACGGGATTTGCCAGTATCCGCCGACGGCATCGTCCTGGGAGGTCTTGTTGCAGTTACGCGGCATCTGCCACATCCGAGGAGAAAGCGCTCTCCCGCGCCGGTGCTTCGACTGTCGAGTTTGGACAGTGTTGCCGGCGTGCACGTGAACCCCGCAGACCTCGGCGGGCACCCGCTACTGGTGCCGACGGTCCGCGCTCCGGTGGCCCAGCGACTGGGGGTGCGGTTGCCCCTGGGGGCGTTCTTCGAGCGGGCGACCGTCGCCGCGCTGGCGGAGCGAGCGGCCACCGCCTGAGGCGGCCGGCTTCGTCCACCCTCCCCGGGCGGACGAAGCCGGTCGATCACCGGCGGGCGAACCCGGTCCACTGATGGTCACGCAGCGTGATCGGTTCCGATGGCGTGCGGTAAGCGCTTCCCGGAGGCAGCACGCCGGGTGCGGGTCCTTCTCGGCCGGTGGCACCACCGCTGACCTGCGCGTGACGGTTGTGGACCGTCTGCAGTGGAGGGCGCCCGCCGGGCGCGGGCCGCCGCCCGTTATGCTCGCCACCCCCACCGGTGAGAACCAAACGAGGACAGGCACATGGAAACCGAGAGCGACCAGCAGGCCGGTTCCGCGGACATCCTGAGCAGCGCGGCGCACGCCGTCAGCTTGGCCAAGTTGAAGACGATGGACGAGAAGGTCCGGTACGCCTGCGAGGCGCTGGACCAGCCGTCCACATCGGATGTCCTGGCGTTCCTGATGACCTACGGAGTGGTGACCAACCCCAAGCGCGAGCGCTCCTCGGTGGCCGCGCAGGTCAAGAAGTGGCGGGCGGAGCGTGGCCTCGGCGCCACCGGCGACATCCCGCGCATGACGCCGACGATGCTCGCCGAGCTCGACGCCGGCCGCGCCGCGGACGAGGCCAAGGCCGACGAAGCCAAGGTCGACGAGGCCGAGGCCGAGCCGGTGGAGGAGCCCGAGGCGGCTCCGGTGCAGGTCGAAGAGGCCGCGGCCGAGCCCGTGAAGGTGGCGGAGGCGGCTCCGGTCGCCGAGCCCGAACCGGCGCCCGCGCCCGCTCCGGTGCAGACCGTGCAGCTCAAGGAGATCACGGTCCCGGCGAAGCGCGCGACGCCGGAAGGTTCGCGCGGCTTCTACCTCGTGGCGTTCATGTCGCTGCTGGTTTCGGTCGACACCTCGTGGCGGTTCTTCGGCGAGAAGCTGGGAATCACGAACGTCTACGAGCGCGGCGCGATGTTCGCCGTGGTCGAGGTGGCGCTGATCGCGTGTGGTTTCGCGATGCGCGCGGGCATCCGCAGCCCGCACGGCAAGCCCGGCCCGGCGCGCCTGATCCTGTGGGCGCTGTGTGCGGCGTCCGGTTACATGGCCTTCGACCTGGCCGGCCCGGTTTCCGGCCTGGCGCGCGTCACGCTGGGCCCGGTGCTCGGCGTCGTGATGCTGCACCTGGCGCTCGGCATCGAGCTGCGTCACAGCCGCACCAGCGTCAGCACCTGGGCGCGGGTCAGCCGCGAGCTGAAGGAGCGTTGCCTTTCGCGCCTCGGCCTGGGTGACGACGAGCGTGACGCGCTCGCCCGCACCCGCGACCGCGCGGCCCGTCGTGCCGCGCACCTGGCCCGCGCGTCCTGGATCACGCCGTTCCGCAAGGCGCGCCTGGACCGAGCGCTGCGTTCGGCCAACGTGGCGCACGACGAGCGCATGCGCTCCCGCCTGATGGCCGAACTGGCGGCCGTCCAGCACGCCGACGAACTCCGCCGCCTGGACCTGGCGTCCCCGTGGTCGGACTCGCTGAGCAACGCGCTGAAGTACCTGAAGCGCTGAGGTTTCGCTGGTAGCTGTGGGCCGCACGGTTTTCCGTGCGGCCCACAGCTGTGTTCGGGGCTGGTCAGCTGCCCGCGGCTTGGTGCAGCTTCAAGGCCCGAGTCCGAAGGTGACGGCGCAGAACCCCTCGGTTCTTGCCCCGTGTTTTCGCGGCATGGCAGTTGGGGCAGAGCGCGATCATCCGACTCGGGTGATCCACAGCGGTTGGCTGGCGAATCAGCACCGCGTCCCGAGCTGACGAAGCTGAACTTGCCCGCGCGAAGCACTGCCTCTCGGTCGGTCAGATCCCGCAAAGCCATGCCGCCCCCAAGATGATCATTATCCGCGGCAGACGACTCTACTCCCGGATGAGGTCCGGGCTCTGAGCGGTGACGAGGAACGCTTCCGGCTCCTCCTGGTGAGGAACCGGAAGCGCCCGGTCGTCAACTCGCTTGTGGTCGCACCCGATTTGGTACACGAGCTGACTGTGCAATCCTGCGACACGCCCGTTTTCAGCCTTCCCGGCGGCTGCGCCTCACCGCGTCGTGTCAGGTCATGGCCGAGCGGGGCCAGGCCCGCCGCGATCGACCGCGTCCGCCCGTAACCTCTGCTGGGTGATGAAGCGTCGCAGGTGACCCTCTGCGCGCTGAAGCACGAGGTGCTCGTCGGGGTCGCGGACCTGGCCCCGTCGGGACCGAGCGCGTACCCGGCGGGAACCTTGTCTCGAAAGGACTTCCGCAACCCGGAAACCTCGATCGCCGAATCCGCCATGGAAAATCGCGAACACTCCGGGAAGCGGGCCCGCTCTCGATAGAGTGGGCGGATGGCAGCGCGCACCCACCCCCAGGAGGGCCAAGGCCGGTATGACCGCACCCGGTGGTGACTACCTGAGTACGGCCGAGGCGGCGCAGCGGCTGGGGGTGAAGACACAGACGGTGTACGCCTACGTGAGCAGGGGGCTGCTCAACCGGGTCCGCGTGGAGGGGCAGCGCACGAGCGTGTTCGTGCGCGCCGAAGTGGACAGGCTGGCGCGCCGGGCGCGGGAGGGAAGCCGGCCCGCGGGGTCGATCGAGCGCATCGCCAGCGCGGTGACCCTGATCGAGGACGACGAGCTCTACTTCCGGGGCCGGCGGGTGGCCGATCTCGTGGTCACCGAGTCGATCGAATCCGTGGCGTCCCTGCTGTGGACCGGCGAGTGCGTCGCGGGGCCGGGCTTCGCCACGTCGCCGCGAAGCGTCGCGTTCGCGCGGGCCGCGTCGGCCGGGCTTCCCGAGGTGGCGCCGTTCACCGACCGGCTGCGCGTCGGCGTCATCGCACTCGGCGCCGCGGATCCGGAGCGGGACGACTGCACACCCGACTCCGTGGTCCGGATGGCGCGCGAGACGATCGGTGCGGTGGTCGACGCACTACCGGGACCGACGGCCACGGGCGGGCTCGCGGACCGGCTGAGGCCGAAGCTGTGCGAGCGCCCGGAAGCGGGCCCGGTTCTGCACGCCGCGCTGATGCTGCTGGCCGACCACGGGCTCGCCACGTCCACCGTGGCCGCCCGGATCACGGCGAGCACGGGGGCGCATCCCTACGCGATGGTGTCCACCGGCCTGAGCGCTCTGGACGGCTCGTACCACGGCACCGCGAGCAGACCGGCGTACCGGCTCCTCGCGGAGGTGATGCACGATCCCTCGAACCTGACGCGGCACCTGGCCGGCAGGCGGGTCGTTCCCGGTTTCGGGCACCGGGTCTACCGCCACCGGGATCCGCGCGCCGAGGTCCTGCTGCCCCTGTTGCCCGCCGGTCCTGCCACGGAAGCCGTCGACCGGCTCGTCGCCGGTCTGCGCGGTCGCCACCACGCGTTCCCGAACGTCGACCTCGCGCTCGCGGCGATGCTGCACACCTACGGCATGCGGCCCGACGCGGGCGAGGTCGTCTTCGCGGTCGCCCGGATGATCGGGTTCGTCGCGCACGCCATCGAGGAGTACCGGGAGCCGCGCATGCGGTTCCGTCCGAACGGGATCTACAAAGGGCCGCCCACGGAGGAGGACGCAATCGGGCAGTAATGCCCCTTTTCGCCTCTCTGCCCGATTCGCCCGGCTGTCTCACGTCTACTCCCTTCGGGTGGCCGCGTGCCGCTCGGACAGTTCTGAAATAGCCCGTTCGTGGCACGAACGGATTATTGATTTCCGATTTTCAATGGGTCCCGCCGGAATGCGATGTGATGTACATCACAAGAGGTGGACGTGCCGTCTGGATCTATCAGAGCATCTGTCTGCGACTCGGCTGCCACTTCCGCCGGGCGCGACTGGGGCTGATCACACACTGGGGAAATTGAAGGGTTTCGTTCGCGAACCGACTCGTATTCCGCTGAACACTTGAGTCTTTCGCGGGAAACCTTCCGCCTGCCTTGCGCGGCGGACGAAAACTGCGGATTCCGCAGGAACTGGGTGATAAACCGTGCCTTTTTGCCGATTCGACGCACCTGATCTGGACCACCTGATCGGCGGCGAGCGAACACCGGGCTCCGGGTACGTCGAGGTGACCGACGCGCCCGACGGGAGCCCGCTCTACCGGTGTCCGATGGGGACGGCGTCCGAAGTGGACTCCGCGGTCGGCTGCGCCGCGGAGCGGTTCTCCACCTGGCGGTGGAGCACGAGCCAGGAAAGATCCGGGATGCTCGCGCGGACAGCGCGGCTGCTCGCCGGCTCGGCCGATGAGCTCGCCGCGCAGGTGACGCGGGAAACGGGCAAGACACTCGCCGCGGCCCGTGCCGAGGTGCGGTCGGCGGTACGCATACTGGAGACCACCGCGAGAGCCGTCCCGACGACCGCCGGCAGCGTGGTGACCGAGCATTCCCGGCAGGTCTGGGGCTTCGAGCTGACCGAGCCCGCCGGCGTCGCGGCGGTGATCGGGACGTGGAACATGCCGGTGCAGATCGCGGTGCTGAAGATCTCCGCCGCGCTCGCCGCCGGGTGCGCGGTGGTCTACAAGCCTTCGCCGCTCGCCGCCGCCACAGCCGGTGTGCTGGTCGACGCGTTCGCGCGGGCCGGGCTGCCCGCCGGGACGTGCGTGCTGCTGCACGGCGGTGCCGAGACGGCGCGCCTCCTCGCGGCACACGGTGGCGTCGCGGTGCTGTCCGCCACGGGAAGCGAGCTGACCGGGCAGGAGCTGATGCGCAGCGCCTCCGTCGGGGTGAAACGCTGCGTCCTCGAACTCGGCGGGAAGAGCGCGAACATCGTGTTCGCCGACGCCGACCTCGATCGTGCGATCGAAGGCGTGGTCGCGGGGTTCGTGCGGAACCAGGGCGCGGTGTGCACGGCCGGCTCCAGGGTGCTGATCCAGCATGCCGTCTACCAGCGGTTCCTGGAGCGGCTGACGGCGGCGGTCGCGGCCGTGCGGGTGGGTGATCCGTTCACCGCCGTGGACGTGGGCGCGATCCGCAGCCAGGAGCACTGCGACCGCATCACCGAGTCGGTCGAAAAGGCGGTCGCGACCGGGGCGACCGTGCGCACCGGTGGCGGCAGGGTGCCGGTGCCGGGCCGGTCGGGCGCGTACTTCCAGCCCGCTCTGGTCACCGAAGTCGACCAGAGCGACGCGTTGTGGCGGGACGAGCTGTTCGGCCCGGTCGCCGTGTGCGCGCCGTTCCGCGACGAGCAGGAGGCGATCAGCCTCGCGAACGACTCGCGGTTCGGGCTCGCGGCCGGAATCTGGGCTCGCGACCTGACCCGTCTGGAGCGGGTCTGGCGGGAACTCGACGTGGGCACCGTCTACGTCAATTCCTATCACCGCACCGATTCCATTCCACTGGCCGCCGGTGGCCGGAAAATGTCCGGGCACGGGGTCGAGCACGGCGCGGCCGGAATTCGAGAATTCCTCGCGAGCAAAAGCGTGCACATCTACCGCTAGCCGGTATCGGGAGGCAAAGATGAGAGAGTACGGGAATTTCCTGCGCAAAATCTTCACGAAAGTGGACCGGGTACCGCTCGACGTCGTGCGGAGGTACCAGGACTTCTATTCGGCCCTGATCTGCGACGTGCTCGGGAAGCACCAGGTGATGCACGTCGACCTGACACCGTTGAGCCCCGGTATGCGGTTCTGCGGTCCCGCGGTCACGTCACTCGGCCCCGACCTGACCGTGCGCCGGATGGCCATCGACCTCGCCGAGCCCGGCGACGTGCTGGTGGTCGCGGCCGGTGGCGTCCGCGACTACGCCTGCTTCGGCGACGGCACCGCGCAACGCATGATGACCAAGTCACTGGCCGGCGCGGTGATCGACGGATGCGTCAGGGATGCGGCGGGCATCCGCAGGCTGGGCTTCCCCACTTTCTGCCGCGGCGTGACGCCCCGCAACTACCACTACCCGGCCGCCGGTGACCACGGAGCCGTGAACGTGCCCGTCGTGTGCGGGGACGTCCTCGTCGAGCCGGGTGACCTGGTGTTCGGGGACGACGACGGGGTCGTCGTGGTACCGGGGGCGATGGCCGCGGAGGTGGCCGACGAGGTCGCGGACCGGCTCTCGGCCGAACGCGCCCAGCGCGGTTCCTGGACCGACTACCCGCCGTTCGCGGTGGAGGAGGAACTGGTGCGCCGTGGCTACGACGTCCAGTGACGCTCCGGCACTCGCTCCACTGACCGGCCAGGTGGCGATCGTCACCGGTGCGGGCGGCGGCGGGTGCGGAACCGCGATCGCGGTCGCCCTCGCCGGGGCGGGGGCACGGGTCGCGGTGAACGGCATGGAGCACCACCGCGCCCGGCTGGAGGAGCTCACCCGGTCCTGTCCCGGCGGCGCATTGCATCCGTCGATCGCGGACGTCGCGGACGGTGAGCAGGTGGAGCGCATGGTCGACGAGGTGGCGCGGCGGCTCGGCACGCCGACGATCGTCGTGCACAACGCCGGCCCGTCCCTGCCCCCGAGGCGCATCACCCAGCTGCCTGCCTCCCACTGGCGCGCCGAAACCGCGGTGATCCTCGACGGCGCCTACCACCTGGCCAGGGCGACGGCCGCGGGCATGACCGAAAAGGGGCACGGCCGGTTCGTCTTCATCTCGTCGAACACCGCCTTCCGCGGCGGCCGGGGCCGCAGCGCCTCCTACGCCGCGGCGAAGGCGGGTCTGCACGGGCTGGCGGCTCAGCTCGCGCTGGAGCTGGGACCGGCGGGCATCACCTGCAACGTCGTGGCGCCCAGCCAGATCGACACCCCGCGGGCCCGCCGCGGCGGACGGCGCGACGACGACAGCATGCGCCGCTCGGCGGCCCAGGTACCGCTCGGCCGGGTGGGCAGTGCCGACGACATCGCCGGCGTGGTGACGTTCCTGGCCGGACCGTCCGCCGCGTACCTCACCGGGCAGGTGATCCGGGTCGACGGCGGCTCGGCTCTCGCTCCCCCTGCCACCGCACTCGCCCAGGAGTCCGCATGACAGCGACACCTTCCGCCCGCCGGGAACACGATCTACTGGCACCACGGACGTTCGGCCGGACCGGACGCGCGGTCAGCGCCATCGGTCTCGGCACCTACCACCTCACCTCCGACCGGGGCGTGGCGCACGACGAAGCGCTCGACATCGTCCGGGCCGCCTACGACTCGGGTATCAACGTCTTCGACACCGCTCCGATGTACGGGGTCGGAGAAGCCGAGTTCATCCTCGCCACGGCGCTCGGCGGTGACTTGCTCGAACGGGTCGTCACCATCGACAAGATCGGCCGGTTCGAGAAGAGCATCCTCGCCAGGCTGGGCGAGCGGTGCTACACCGATCCCGCGGCGATGACCGCGCAGCTCGAACACTCGCTGCGCGTGCTCGGAGTGCGCAGGCTTCCGGTCCTCCTGCCGCACGAGACGGACTGGACCGAGTGGTGGCCGGACGGGGTCACCGAATCGGCCCCCGTGCTGCGGTTCCTCGCCGAGGCCAGTCAGCGGGACCTCGTCGGGCACGCCGGTCTTTCGGTGCGGAAGCCGGAGCAGGCCGTCACGCTCGCGGGCACTGGCCTGTTCGATGTGGCGTTGTACGTCCACTACTTCAACATGGTGTGGGCCGACACCGGTGCACCCGCGATCCAGGCGTTCACCGAGCAGCGGATGGGAGTGGCCGTCGGCGCACCCTACCGGCAGGGTCTGCTCACGTCGCTCGATCCGGACCTGCCGCGGCGGTTGTCCGCCGAAAGACGCGCTTCGGTCCCGCCCGGCGTGGTGCGCAGGATCGAGGGAGCGCAGCGGATCGCGCGGGAGGCGGGGCTGTCGATGGTGGAGATGGGCCTGCGCTGGCTGCTCGGAGATCCGCGCGTGCACACCGTCGTCGTGGGCCCGAGGTCCGCGCGGGAGCTGAAGGAGAACGTGGCGTGGGCCGCGCAGGGCCCGCTGCCCGCCGACGTGACAGCCGCGCTGGCCGCGCTGACCGCCATCGAACCGGGGAGCTGGGAACGTGGGTGAACGCCTTCGCGCCGGAATCGTCGGCCACGGCGGCCACGGCAACTACGGGCACCAGATCGACGCGGGTTTCGCCGCGGAGCCCCGGGTCCTGGTCGCGGCGGTGGCCGATCCCGACCCGGAAACCCGGGCGGCCAGTGCCGCCCGCACCCGGGCGCAACGGCAGTACGAGTCCTGGGCCGAGATGCTTTCCCACGAGGACCTCGACCTCGTTCTCGTCTGTCCACGGTGGATCGCCGGGCACGAGGAGGTGGTCGTCGCGGCGCTGCGGGCGGGCGCGCACGTCTACTGCGAAAAGCCCCTCGGCCAGGACCTCGCGCAGGTGGACCGGATGCTGGCCGAGGCCGACCGGGCCGGGCGGCTGCTGGCCACCGCGCTGCCCGCCGTGCACGAACCGAGGTTCCGGCGTTTCACGGATCTGCTGGCGAGTGGCGAGCTCGGCGAACCACTGCAGATGCGCGGGCTGTGCAAGTGGGACCACCGGGCCGGTGGCGAGGACCTCTTCGTGCTCGGTGGGCACCTCGCCGATGCGATGCGGCGCATCGGCGGGGACGCCGTCACCTGCGCCGGGTACGTCGGCACGGGCACCAAGCCGTTCACCCGGCAGGAGGCACGTCAGGGCGCGGAGGAGATCGGCCTCGTCGGCGGTGACCGGGTGCACGCCACCTACACCTTCGAACGCGGTCTCGTGGGCACCATCGAGTCGTGGCCCTGCGCCATCGAGGACCGCGCGGAACAGCCGTACCGGCTGGAGGTGCACTGCACGCGGGGCATCGCGGTGCTGCGCGCGCCCTATGCGGACGGTTCGGTGTGGTACACCCGCAAGCCGGTCGTCTACGCGGGTCACGACGACTGGTGCCGGCTGGACACCCGCGCCCCGGAGTCGTACGCGGGCTACCACGCCCACGCCGCGGCGGACTTCGTGGACGCCGTGCTGGAGGGACGGCCTCCGGCGTGCTCCGGGCGGGACGGTGCGGCCGCGATCGAGATGCTGCACGCGATCTACTGGTCGCACCTGGACGGACAGCTGGTGCGGCTCCCGCTGGACCGGCGGTGGCATCCACTGTCCGAAGTAGACCCCAGGACGACGGCGTGAACCCGCGGCTGGGCATCTCCTCCGCCTGCGCGAAACACCTCGACAGCGAGGAACTGGCGTCCTTGGTGCTCTCCCTCGGCGGGCGGACGGTCGACCTGCGAGCCGGGCGCGGCCACCGCTGGGAGCAGTCCGGACTGGACGGCTTCCGCGCTCTGGGCGTCGAGGTGGGGCACGTCGGGCTCAGCGTGGTGCTCGGGAATCCCCGCCACGATCCCGAGAAGGTCGCGAAAGAGGCGGCGCGCTACGGCGGGGTTCCCCTCCGGGTGTTCGCGGCCGAGCACGTCGCGGCCGACGATCAGCTGGTCGCGGAGCAGGTGGAGGCCCTGACGGGCGCGGCCGGACCGGTGGGCGACGTGCTCGTCGACACGCACCAGGGGTACGCCTCGCTGCGCCAGATCGAGGAGCTCCACGACCGGTACGGCGTGCGGGCCGTCGTCGATCTGGAGGGCCTGGCGTTCCTGGAGCCCAGCGTGGAAAAGGCCGCGGCACGGCTGGCGGCGTTCACCCAGACCGTGCACGTCAAGGGTTTCGCGCTGCGGCCCGGATCGCTCAAGACCCGGCACCGGCCACTCGGCCCCGCCGACCGGGTCGTCCTGTCCCGGGCCCGGGAGGCGTTCGCCGGGGTTCCCCGCGTCTGCCTGCAATCCGAGGCGGGTTCCGTGGCGCAAGACTTCGCCGTTCTGGCGGAGGTCTGGACCCAGTCCGGACTGACAGCCCCATCTGGGGGGACACCGAGCAAGGGAAGGGGGTGACCGAGATGGAGCGCGTCTTCACCGACGACAAGGAGACCATCATCGTCCTGGCGAACCTGGAGAACTGAGTCCAGGTTCCGCCGGGCGGGTGGGGTGCTTCGGCGCCCCACCCGCCCCCGGCGGCACCCCGGAACCTTCCCGCCGACGACCCGGAGCCAGCAATGAAGACCAGTGACCCGCCGGAGATCGCGTGGACGTCCGGTACCTGGCGGAGCAGAACTCCCGAACGAACCTGGTGCCTGCTGCAGCCCGTGGCCGAGGCCGCCGGGGTCACCAGGGTCGCGGACGTGACCGGCCTCGACGACATCGGCGTGCCCGTGCACATGGCGGTGCGGCCCCACGCCCGCACCCTGTCGGTGTCCCAGGGCAAGGGGACGACCGGCCTCCTGTCCAAGGTCTCCGCCGTGATGGAGGCGATCGAGCTCCACTACGCGGAAAACCTCGTGGCCGCCGACATCGAGGGTGCCACGGCCGCGGACCTCGGCAGCCTGCTCCACTACCCCGTGGAGGCGCTGGAACTGCATCCCGGTGCGCTGTGGCATCCGCGGTTCCCCCTCGACTGGCTCACCTGCACCTCGCTGCTCACCGGTCGCGCCTCCGCCGTACCGCGCGACCTGGTGCTGCTGGACCGCACGGTGGTTCCCGGCAGCTGGTACCCCCCGCTGTTCTCGGCCACCAGCAACGGCCTGGCGAGCGGCAACTCCGACCAGGAGGCGATGCTGCACGCCTTGTGCGAGCTCGTCGAACGCGACAGCGTCGCGGCGGCGGGAGACGTGCTGGGCAGACGCCGCTTCGATCCCGCGGTGGTGGGTGATCCGGCCGTCGACGCCCTGTGCGCCCTGATCAGCGCCGCGGACGTGCGGCTGAGCGTCTTCGACCTGACCGGGCCGACGGGGGTGCCGTGCGTGGGTGCCTCGGTCAGCGGCGGCAGCGTGCCGTTGACGTTCGGCGGCTTCGGCTGCCACCCCGCCACCGCCGTCGCGACGTGCCGGGCCATCACCGAAGCGGTGCAGCAACGCCTGACCGTCATCGCGGGCACCCGGGACGACCTCCCCGACGAGGTGTACGACCTGCTGCACCTGGGTTTCGTCCGGGAGACCACCCCCGTGCGGGACGGGCTGGAGTACGTGAGCCCGCCTCCGGCACTGCCGGTGCGCGGATTCGGGGAAGCGGTGGAGTGCCTGGCGGTGAAGGTCCGCGAGCACACCGGGCACGAACCGGTGTGGCTCCGGCTGACCGAGCCCGGTACCCCGGTTTCCGTGGTCAAGGTCGTCGCTCCGGGGCTGAAGCTGGCGGGGCACGGCAACTACACAGCGGCAGGAGGCTGACCGGGGTGTCCACTGTGCACGTCTACATCGGACCGACCATCGACGTGGACCGCGTGCGGGAACTGGCTCCGCACGCCCGCGTCCACGGCCCCATCGCGCACGGCGACCTGCTTCGCCTGGAACTGGGGCCCGAGACCACCGTGCTGATCGTCGACGGGGTCTACTACCAGCGGCCCGCCGTCAGGCACAAGGAGATCCTGCACGCGCTCGCACGCGGCACCGTGGTCGTCGGCGCGAGCAGCATGGGCGCGTTGCGCGCCTGCGAGTTGCGTGACGCCGGGATGATCGGGGTCGGTGACGTCTACGACCAGTTCGCCTCCGGCGTGCTCGACAGCGACGACGAGGTGGCTGTGGCGCACCTGGGCGCCGAGGACGGCCACGCGCCCCGCACCGTCGCGCTCGTGAGCGTCCGCGCGGCCTGCCGGCACCTCGTCTCCGCCGGCCGGGTCACCGAAGAGCTCGCCGACGCCGCGGTCGCGGCCGTCCGCGGGCTCTACTTCACCGAACGGACGCCGTTCGCGGTCCGCTCGGTCGTGCGGCAGGCCGGCCTTCCCGCCGCCGAGGCGGAGGAACTGCTCTCCGCACTGGGCAGAACCCCGGCGGACGCCAAGTACGCCGACGCCGAACGCGCACTGCGTCTGGTGGCGGAAGTCGAGCGGCCGCAGGGGGTTTCAGTGGTCCAGACCGCTCATGTGCGGCGGTGGTTGCGCCACCACGGTCCCCACGCCCGCGACACCCAGGCCACCGTCGTGCTGCAGGTGGCGTGGCCGCGGATGGCCGAATGCTACGAGGAACTGGTGTGCCAGGAACTGGCCCGGCTCTGGCAGGTGGGCCCGGACCTGCGTGCGCTCGGTGCCGAGTTCGGCCGCCGGACCGGTCTTTCCTCCGTCAGCGCCGGACTGGCGGAGTACTGGCTGGGAGACGGCAACGAGTCTGCCAGCGCTGCCGCGCTCGGCCGGCTGGCCGTGGTCACCCACCGCGCGCGGCCCGGCGTGATCACGGTACTGGACCGCCTTCCCCGGCATCCCGCGGTGCGCGGAATCTGGGCGGAGGCGAGCGAACTGGCCGACCGCGTCTCGGAGTTCAACCGCGCCCTGCTGGCGCGTGATCCCGGTTACCTGCCCGCGAGGATCCCGCGGGCGAGGGTGCTCGACTGGCTCGCGCAGCGCTGGCAGACCGACTCGGTCCGGTGCGCGGCACTGGCCCGCGGATTCCTCGACGAGGACGACGCGGTGCGAGCGGCGCGGCGGTTCCTCCCGTACGACCTCGAGATCGGTTTGGCCGTCACGGGAGGCTGAAACATGTTGATTCGATCAATCTTGACAGCTCGAAAACAGCGACGGTTAATGACGCGGGAAACGACGGACGACGGAGGCGGGCGGTGACGCAGGAACCGAACAGCTCGCGCGGCCGGCCCCGGGTGCTGCTGGTGGGCGCGGCGCCGAACATGTACGCGTTCCTCGCGGTACTCCGGCCGCACGTGGAGTTCATCGCGGCCACGAACTGGCTGCACAAGGCGACCACCTGCGCCAGATCCCGCTGGTGCGACGAGTTCTGGCCCATCAGCGTCGCCGAACCCACCGGCTGGGACGTCACCGCCGGCGTCCCCGCGGACGACGCGACGCTGGGATTCGTGCGGCACGTGCTGGATCTGGCCGCATATCTGGAGATCACGCACGTCGTGCCCGGTAGCGACCAGATGATCTTCTGGCTCTCCGGGTACCGTTCCGCTTTCACTGACGCCGGAATCGTGCTGTGCTGTCCGGATTTCGACGCCGGCTCGCTGGTGCAGGACAAGATCCGGCTCAACGAGTTCGCGGAACGGCACGGGGTTCCGGTGCCGCGCAGGGTGGTGGTCGAAGACGACGCGGCCGCGCTGGCGGCGCGCGAAGACCTCGGTTTTCCCGTTGTGGTGAAGGGACTGACGTCGACGGGAGCGAGCGGCGTGCGCTACGTGACCGACGACGGGGAACTCGTGGCCGCCGTACGGGAGCTGCGGGCGAGCTCACCGGAAGTGGCCCTGCACGAGTACGTTCCCGGCGCCATCGAGCCGTCCGTCACGTTCCTGCTGGACGAGAAGGGAAGACCGGTCGTCGAGACGTGGCTGCGCAAAATCCGCTACGCCGACAGCGGCCGGTCCTGCTGCGTGATCTCCATGCCGCCGCCCCGCGGGGCGGACGCGGTCCGCGAGCTGGCCAGGGAGTCGGGGCTGACGGGCTGGTGCGCGTTCCAGTTCAAAGTGGACTCCCGCGGTGGTGAGCTGGTGCTCATCGAGGGCAACCCCCGGATCGGCAACAACTTCAAGATCCTCGTGGAACTCTGGCGGCGGCTGGGCATCGACGTGGGCAGGCTCACGCTCGCGGCCTGGAACGGGCAGGCGCTGCCACGCCACCTCACCCCGCCCGGTCTGCTGGGAGTCTCGGTGCTCGAAGAGCCGACCGCGTTCGCCGTGGCACTGCGCGGACGGCGCCGGAAACCGTTCCGCCGGGACAACCGGCCGCCGGGCCTGCCCCGGTTCGTCCTGGCGACCCTGGCCACCTACGCCCGCCGTCCGGTGCTCGACGTGATCACGAAATCGCTGCTGCGCGACCCGGCGTTCTTCGTCGCGGCGGCGAAGCGGCTGGTGCGGATCCGGGTTCCGCAGCCGCAGTTCGTTCCCTGGGGGGACGCGACCCTTCCCCTGCGGCGAACGGGAAGCCGGCAGCTGGGCGTGGACGAGGAGCGGGGTGGATGAGCGCGAAAGAACCGGGGAGCCTGTGGAACAGGGCCACTTCCGCCTACGTGGCCGGCACGTTCCTGTCACAGTCGGGAACGTTCGTGTCCGCCACCGCGCAGAGCTGGGTGATCCTCGCGGCCACCCATGATCCGCTCAAGCTCGGGCTGTTCACCGCGGCGCGCTTCCTGCCGTCGACCCTGCTGGCGCCGGTGATCGGCAACTTCGTCGACGGGCGGAACGCGCGATCGCTCGTGGTCGTGGGCAATCTGGTGCAGTGCGGCATGGCCCTGCTCTGCATCGCACTCGCGTTCTCGCCGGGCTCGCTGCTCTTCGTCCCGTTCCTGATCGCCGGAGTGGTCAGTCAGGTCTTCTCGCTGCTGGAGTTCTCCGGCAGGCAGGCGTTCCTCAGCGGGATCGTGCCCGACGAACTGCGGGCCCGCTTCACCGGAGCCACCAATTCGGCGTCCACGCTCGGCCGGATCGTCGGGCCCGCGATCGCCGGGCTCGTCCTCTCGCTGGGCACCGCCGGTTTCGCGTTCGCGCTCGACGCGATCAGCTTCGTGCTGGCCGTCGTGCTCCTGCCCCGGGGCCGGGAGCTGCCGGTGCCGCAGAAGAAGAGTTCCCTGCGCAAGGGCCTGCGCCTGGTGCTGGGCCTGCCGGAGATCAGGGACCTGTTGCTGATCTTCGCCCTGGTCAGCCTGATCTCCTTCAACGTCGCCACGATGATCCCGCTCCTGGCCGGTTCGGACTACCTCAACAGCCCGGCGGCGCTGGGGGCGTTCAACGCCGCGTTCGGGCTGGGGTCGTTCGCCGGTGGCCTGATGCGGACGTACCTGAAGGCGGCACCGGCCGTGTCGGCCCTGATCGGGCTGGTGGTGTTCGGGGCGACGTTCGCGCTCGCCGGGCTGGTCCATCCACTGTGGGCGGTGATCGCGCTGATCGCCGTCAGCGGCATCGGCAGGCTGATGTTCACCGCGTCGTCCACGGCGGTCCTCATCCTGGGTGTCAGCCAGGAAAGACGGGGGCTCGTCAGCGGCCTCTACGCGTTCGTCTTCAACGGCACCACGCCGGTCGGCGCCCTGATCGTCACCGCACTGGCGGAAAGCGCGGGCACCCGGACCACCTTCGTGATCTGCGGCGTGACCGCGCTCCTGGGCAGCGCCCTGTACGCGGTGTCGCTGCGAGCCCGCCGGGCCACCACAGCTGCTTCGGCGTGATCGGAGCCGGAAATGGACGCACTGACGTCTCCACTCGCGCCGGTACGCGGCACTTCCGCCGATGCCGTGTGCACGGTCGCGTTGCGCATTGCCGAGGCCGGTTGCGACGCGGTGGCCGCGGACAGGGTGATGGAGCGGGCGGCCCGTGAGCTGCGGCTGGAGCGGCAGGCAGCAGGCGGGAGGCTCGTCGTCCTCGTGCTGGGCAAGGCGGCCAGGGGCGCGCTCGACGGACTCGGGCGCGCCCTCGACGGGAAGATCCACAGCAGCTTCGCCCTCGGCGGTACCCGTTATCCCGCGCCCGACCAGGCCGACGTCTGCGCTCTCGGTGATCATCCACTGCCGGCGGGAAACAGCACGCGCGCCGTCCGCTCGTTGCGGGAGTTCGTTTCCGCGCAGGCCCTGACCAGCCGGGACACCGTGGTCGTGGCGGTGACCGGCGGCGCGACCGCGATGCTGTCGGAGACGGCCGCACCGCTGCTGCCCGGTGACCTGGCCGAGCTGAGCCGGCTGCTCCTCCGCTCGGGGCTCGACGTCACCACCGTCAACGCGGTCCGGCGCGCCTGCGCGCCCCTGCTGGCCGGGGGCTTGCTCGACCTCCTCTCGCCCGCCCGGTGCATCGGTCTCGTGCTCACCGACAACGTGCAGGTGGGATTCCGCGGAGTCGGGTCGGGCCCGACGTTCGCGACCGAGCTGGACCTCCTGTTCGTGCGGCACGTCGTCACGACCCAGGTGCCCGAAGGTGGCCTCCGCGCCCGCCTGCTCGCCGCGGTGGACGGCGGCGCGAGCCGACGTGGGTTCGGCGTGCGGCACCACAACCACGAAGTGGGCGGACCGGGGCTCGCGTTGTCGGCGATGATCGACGAGGCTCGCGCCCTCGGCCTCGCGGTGGAGAGTCTCGGCGCCGCTGTGCAGGGAGACGTGGAACTGGTCGCCCGGACCTTCGCCGGCCGGCTCGACACCCTGGGCAGCCGTGCCACCGCTGTGCTGGGCTGCGGCGAAGTGACGGTGGCGGTGCGTGGCCAGGGGCGCGGCGGCCGCTGCCAGGAACTGGCGTTGCGCGTCGCGCAGCTTTCTCCGCGCGGGCGGGGGTTCGCGTTCGTGGCGGCCGCGACGGACGGAGTCGACAACCTGCCCGGGGTTTCCGGGGCATGGGTGACCCACGAGACGAAGAGCAGGGCGGCTGCGCGTGGCCTCGACATCCCCGCCCTGCTTCGCGACAACGACTCCCACCGGGCGCATCGCCTGCTCGGTCAGGTCCTCACCGGCCCGGCCGGCATCAGCAACACCTGCGACGTGTACGTCGGTATTACCACCAACCCGCACGGGTGAGAAGCAGGTCGTCCGGGCATCGGGGACGGGAAAGGACTTCTCGGCTGGGGCGTCCCCGGCCGCGCGCTGCCGGTAGGTGGGGATCCCCCCGCGCGGGCATGGTGAAGCCCAGCGCCGCGACGAGCACGAGCTTGCCCCAGGCCATTGCCGGCGACGAGGCAGACGGTTTACCTGCTGCCGCCGGGGCGGCGGGTCCCGCCCAGAGCCACCCACAGGCCCAGCATGACGAAAGCCGCGATGAGCACCCAGGCGATCAGCGCGCCTGTTCTCCTTGAAGTGGTGGGAAAGACGGCGAGCTTGCCGCCGGGGAACCCGGACACGCCCAGCGCCGCCGGCGGGCCGGATTGTGCGTTCGATGTAACCGACGTACCCATGCCGGGTGGTGGGCTCGATATCCGAAGCGCGGAGCCATTCGTCTATGGCGTGGCGCGGTCGGTGCCCTTGATCGTCTCAGCCAGGTAGCTCGGCTTGCCGGTGACCGGATCTACGCCCGCATACACCCGCACCTGGAGCGAGTTTCCGCGCTGGGGATGTTCCCCCGCTTGCGGCCTTCCGTGTCGCTCATGGACACGAGCGTGAGCTGCGCGTTCGGAGGCCGTCAAGGGACAGCCAGCGAAGAGCTGGTCTTGAAAACTCGAAGAAACCCCAGTTCACAGCAGGTGGGCCGGGCGGGGCTCGAACCCGCGGCCAAGGGATTATGAGGCAGCCGTCCGTTGAGGCGGAGAGTGAGGACCAGCGATTCAGATGCGTGGAGGTCGCCAATGGGGGCAAGCGGGGCGGTGGTGGACACCAGTTCGCACCACATTCGTACCCAATAGGACTTCGACCAGATCGTCAGTCGCCGCCCATGTGGTTCGGCTCGCCGTTCGCGATCGCCTTGCGCGCGACATCGAGCATGGCACACTGATTCAAGAGTCCGCGCCGGCCGCGCGACTGGCGCGGCCGGTGTTTTGGAATCTTCGCTGGCCATTGATATCTGACGAGGGCATCGACGTGCGGCTGCGCAAGGGGCTGGACCGACTCGTCCGCGGCGGCAGCCGCCTCCTTCCCGACGGGACGCTCATCCCGACCGACCGCATCGCCGGGACCAACACCAGCGCCGAGGAGAAAACGATCTACGTCTGGTGCTCCGGCAACACCACGCCTTCCGGCGGTAACGTCCAGTTCACGTCCCACGCAAAGGCATTTCGTTGTGGTTCGCCGATGTCCAGTCCGATCACACCCCGACCTGGTCGCTGCCATGCTGAGAGCGCCGTAGGAGCATTGTGCGCGATCGCTTGGAAAGGCTGAATCACGCCTGAAGAAAAGGGTGGCCAAAGGAACGAGATCAGGATATACGCGCCGTTCGGGGATCTGCCCAACGGCGACATCGTCGCCATCGACAACTGCGGAGACAACATGCTACTGATATTCTACGTTGCCATACCAAACGCGCCGCCGCGATGCTCGTCAGCCGCCGGAAACCTCAACAGAATCACCCTTTCCCGGCGACGCGCTGGCATCAGCGAAGCGCACTCGCTCTCGCCCAGCTTTACGACGGATGCTACAAGATCTCAGTGATGCTTCACCTCGCCGCGCTCTGCTAGGTCCCGCATCACCTGGTGCAATGTGTCCTCGATGGCGGGGCTGCTCTTTCGGTAACCCAGCGCGTTCATGGTCGCGCGGCGAAGTTGCGCGGCATCGTGCCCTGGATCGTTCTTCGCGGCGAAGCGCATGGCGTTGGCGACTTCTTCCGGAGCGATTTCGTGGAAGGCGCGGTCACCGGAGGCCTGCGTGCGTCGGAAGACCTGCCACGTCGCCGGGTCGAGCTCGGCCGGCCATGCATACCGACGGCCGAAGCCGTTCGTAACCGAGTACCCCTTCGGGAGCTGGCGCAAGAGGAGATTTCGCCGGTCCTCGCGCACTCGCTGGAGGTCGAAACGCCGGTGTACCAAGCGGGAAAGCCGTTCGAGCTCGATCGGTCCCTCGGCATCGATGACTTCCGCCAACGCCTGCCGGACCAGCCGCTGCACAGCTTTGTCTTCGGCCAACCGATCGATCTGCTCGCGCGTGCCAAGAGGTTCGGGTTCGTAGGCGACGAAGACAGCGACGGCCGATCCGGGTTGCGACGACTCGACCATGGGCGCGAGCCCGCGGATTGCGCGATCGGGAGCCCCCGCTGCTGCTGCGTGGGGTGCTCCTGTCGGCAACTCGAGTCCGGCCGGCTTCCCAGCGACGCGCACGTTCGTGGCCGGTGCATGAGCTGGCCGCACGGGCACAGCCGCGATGGCGTCTTCGATGCGACGCAACACCGCCTCGCGATCGATGATCCACTCGGGTAGCCAGACGCGGACGACACGCTCCCAATGCATCAGCTTCTCGAGCAACACCGGTGTCGCGTCCCGGTCGGCGACTGTGGGACGTCGTGCCCAGGCTGGGCCGTCGAGGAGGACCGCGACCTGCCGACGGTCCGCGCCGGGGGCGCTGACGGTGACGTCGATCGTGAACTGCGACAGCCCGACGTTCGTCTCCACCGCGTAGTTCCGCGCGGTTAGCGCGGCTGCCAGTTCCTGGACTACCCGCTCGACCCGGTCGTTACCCTGGCTCGCGACGTCGCCGGAACGACCGACGCCTCCGGCCGCGACCTCGAGGTAGGCGCGCAGGTGCTTGAGCCCCACGGAATTCGTGCGGGAAAGATCAATGTCACTGGGCGCGAACGAACTGAACACGACCACCTGGGTGCGAGCACGGGTGATCGCGACGTTGAGCCGGCGCTCCCCGCCCTGCTGCGTGAGCGGCCCGAAGTTCAACGGCAGCTGCCCGGTTTCCACGTTCTTGGAAAACGCAAGTGAGAACAGGATGACATCACGTTCGTCACCCTGGACGTTCTCGAGGTTCTTGACGAACAGTTCTTCGCCATCCTGGCGGGCGAGCGCTACCTGGATGGGTTCGTCCGTACTCTCCTCCAGCAGGTTGAGCAGCAGATCGCGTTGCTGAATGTTGAAGGTGACCACACCGATCGAGCGCTCGGCTGTCACCGGGTTGCCGAGCAATCGCCCGATCTCGGAAATTACCGCCTCGGCTTCGAGCTGGTTAGTGCGCGTGCCACCGCGGTCGTAACGCCCATCGATCCGCCGCCAGCTGATCCCGTTCTCCGGCTCGCCACCGGGAGAGGGCAGGCTGGCCAGTTTGTCCTCGTAGTAGTGGCTGTTCGAGAAGGAGATGAGTGACTCGTCAGTACTGCGGTAGTGCCAGGTCAGCGATTCCCTCGGCAATCCCGATTCCACACACTCCGCGAGGATGCTGTCCAGGTCCTCGGGAACCGATGTCAGCTCCTCGCTGTCGTCGGCGTGCGAGGCTTCCATGATCGAGGTCGGCGGCATCTGCTTGGAGTCGCCGACCACCACTACCGACCGGCCACGCCCCATCGCTCCGACAGCTTGGGCGACCCTGATCTGGGAGGCTTCGTCGAAGACGACGATGTCGAAGGTCACCGCCCCGGGCTTGAGGAAGTTGGCCACGGAAGCCGGGCTCATCAGGAAGCATGGAGTGAGCGTGGTGACGATCTCAGGTGCGAGGGCGCAGGCGTCCCGGAAGGACAGCTTGTCCCTCCTGCTGTTGAGCCGCCTCACGAGTTCGCCCGCCTTGGCCTTGAAGTCCTTGTCGACGGCTGGTCTGGCAGCCACCAGCTCGCTGTTAAGGCGATGTGGGTACTGCTCGCGAACCTCGTCGGACAGGCGGAGGTAGTCGCCGACCTGTTGCTCGTGTGCCCCGGTATCGAAGAATCGCAGGTCGTTGGCGGTGAGTCGCTCCTCGAGCGCGGATTGGGCCTGGCCTCGCAGGAACGCCAGCTCGAGGTCGTCCGCGGGGAGCTCGCCGTCCAGGATCTGACGGCGGAAGGCCGACAGTCCGGCCTGGGCCAGGATGTCGCAATGCTGCAGGAGCGCGCCCCAGCGCTGAATCGGCAGGATGCCCAGAGAGCCGAGCTCGGCAGCCCAAGTCCGGCCGTCCCGTGCCCAGGCACCTGTCCATCCGACTTCGGCCGACCACAGGGAGAACTCGGCGTCCGTGGTCGCCAGGAGCTTGAGCCATCGCGCCCACCCGTGGGGCAACCGGGTGAGGAACTGCTGTGGCAATCGCGGGCCCAGCTCCGCGAAGGCCCGCCACAGCGCGGGCAGGTCGCCGAGTAGCCGGCGTGACACCGTCAGCCGATGCGCGGCGGTCTGGAGTGTGTTCACCGAATCAGGCAGCGTTGGTAGCCACGCGCCGTCGAGGGCCAGGCCTGGCACTGTCTGGACCTGTTCGAGCAGTACGGCCGCTGCGGTACGGGCCGCCACCGCAGCCTGGAACGCCTCGAGGACGGTCGTCTCGTCGAGTCGGGCACCGGGCGCGACATGCGGCTGCAGCGCCTCGACGAGGCGCATGCGACGTTTTTTCTTACCCAGCAGGCCTGTGGAGGCTTCGGAGGCCAGTGCCTCGAGCTCGGAGAACCCGGGCAGCGAAAAGAACCCGGGCTGGAACGTCGTCAGTGCGGGCTGGTGGCGCTGGTGGAAGTCGGTGAGCGCGTGTAGTGCCGCTGCCACAGCGGCATCCCATCCAGGACGGCTGGCGGCCATGGTCCGCGGGAGATCCGGCAACACGCCGTCGTGTGCCAGAGTGGCAGCCTCGAGCGCGGTTGCGAGCAGGGTGGGGTGGGGCAGTGCGGCGATCGCCGCACGGAGGGCCTGGGGAAGCGCTTCGAACTGCTGCCGGAGCGTCTCCAGCTCGGCCGCGAGCGCCCCCAATGCGGTGCCGTCCAGCCCATTGACGACGCGGACCCCGGAAATCGACCAGTGGTGACCCGGCCGGATCTGCGCCGACCGCGCGGCTGCCGGCAGTTCACGGCAGGTGTTCTCGATCGCCGCGCGCGTGGCCGTGTCGAGGGTGAAGTAGGTGGTCGGCACGACGGCCATGGGACCGTCGCCGTGGGCGAGCTTGGCCTGGTAGGCGGACCACGCCGAGAAACCGGCGGCGTTGGTGTCGTGAAGCCGCCCGGGATAACGGGACAGCGTGGCGATCCGGGCACGGTAGCCGGCGGTAAGGGCGTCCCAGCTGTGCTCGTCGGCCGTGGCCTGGTGTTCCAGTGAGGCCTTGAGCTGCTGCTGGATACTTCGGAGGCTCTGCTTACGTCCGTGGAGGTCGAGGCAGAAGTCGGTGAGCCCGATCGCCCCGAGACGCCGTTTTACGACATCGAGCGCGGCTTGTTTCTCGGCGACGAAGAGCACTGTCTTGCCTGAGCGCACGGCGTGGGCGATGAGGTTCGTGATGGTCTGGGACTTGCCCGTGCCCGGTGGGCCTTCGAGCACGAAGGAATGGCCCTGCTCAGCCAGGGCGACGGCGCGCATCTGCGAACCGTCGGCGGCGATGGGGAGGTGGAGGGAGCTTTCGTCCACGCTCACGTCTGGCTGTCCGGACCGTAGCTGGAAAGGTTGCCCGGAGTTGTGGACCAGGTGCCGGACGACCTCGTTGCGCTCGAAGACCTGCCAGTGGTCGGTCAGGTCCCGCCACATCTGGAAGGTCGAGAACTGCAGGAGCCGTAGGCTGGCCGACTCGTCGATCCGGTAGATGAGGTTGTTGTCGATCATCGCCTTGCGGATGGCCCGCAGCGACGCGGTGATGTCGATTCCGGCGTCGTCGGTGATCGGGTCTTCGAGTTCCCTGATCCGCACGCCGTGGCGAACCCGAAGCCACTGCACCAGACAGTAGTTCGGCGCGGCTGTCTCCGCTCCGTCGATCACGATGGTGTAGGGGCGGCGCCCGCTGCCACCCTCGATCCGGACCGGGAGCAGGAACAGGGGAGCGTGCGCCTCGCCGGAGGGGGTGGGGTGCACGAGGGCGCCCAAGGTCAGGTAGAGGTAGTTGCCCCCGGTTTCCTGTTGGAGCGTTCGGGCATCGCGTTGCAGCCCTCGCATCCGCGCAACATAACCGGCCTGGGTCACCGCCGCGTAAACCCTCCGGTCCCGGGTCAGCTCTTCCGCGATCACCTCATCGGGGAGGTCCTGCGCCCTTCTCACACCGCGCAGTTCCTGCAGCCCGCCGAGGGTGTCCTGAGCGACGACATGCACGGACTTGCCCTGGTGTACCAGGTCGTCGAGTTCGGCCAGCGAGCCGGCAGGCGTGTGCAGGTCGACGCCTTTGCCCCGCTTGGGCAACTTGAGCAACGGGTTGCGCAGGCTCAGATCGAGAAGAGCGCGCCGCCACGCCCGCACGCGCGCGGGTGCGCCGTCCTCGGCTGCCTGCGGCTCGAGGTTCTCCTCCTGGTCCAGCGCGCCGTCGATCTCCAGGTCGGCAGGCAGTGCCACGGCGGTGTGTATCGCCTGGCCAGCGGTGTCCGTTGCCGCGACGGGCGCCGTGGTGTCGGCCGAGGGCAACGGCCGGACCCCCGACCGGTGCGCGAGGTGGATATCGACCATGCCGTGCAGTGCCAGGGGGCCGCGCAGGTGAGCGCGTCCGGCCGCAACGGCTGCGGGGAAGGCGAGTGAGCTCTCGCCCGGACCTACGCCGGTCAGCTCGACCGCGACCGCCTTCTCCGACTCGACGATGTTGATCATCTGAGCGGGTTCGTAGCTGACGGTTTCCGGCAGGCGGTCCCCGTGGAGGAAGAAGCCCGCGAACGCATGTCCCTCGACGATCCAGATGAGCGGATGCAACCCGGCCTCCTCGAGGCAGGCTGCGTAGGTGACGGACAGATCGATGCAGTTGCCGAGCCGGTCACCCAGTACGGCAGCGGTTGTCCTGATCTTCTGGCCCGTTTCCTCGAACGAGGCAGGCAAGCCGAGGTAGCCGATCTTTTGCTCGCGCAGGGCTTCGTAGATCGCCGCGCCGATCTGGGCCGCGCGCCGTGGGCCGGCCTGGTAGCCCTGCAGGGATCCGGATCCGGTGTCCCGCTCGAGCAGCCGCGCCGCCGATCGAAGGACCTCGAGGACGGCACCGGTGTTCGGTTGGACGAATGCGGCGACCGACTCGAATAACGCCGGCGCGTTGAACCACTCGTTGTGTGCGAGCACCCGGGAGGGGGCCCGCAGGACCAGTCCACGCTGGTCAGCCGTGCGGACCGTGATGCGGTAGTCGACCGGGAAAGCCTCGTTCGCCCGCTTCAGCACACCGGTGTCCGGTGTGAAGCCGGGGAACTCGTCCCAGCCGGTGGCGTCCTTGCCCTCGATAAGGGGGATCCGGCGGCGCCAGGCCTCGCAAAGCGGGCCGTCGGGCCCGAGCAGCTCGAGGATCACCTCGACGTCGCGGACCGCTTCGTCGCCGCTGTTCTCGACTGCCAGGTGCCGGACGACGGGTACTCGGTTGTGGACCAGCGCGTAGTACATCGCCGGTGGGTGGAGGAGCTCAATCCGGAGACCGTCGTCCTCGGTGGAGACGGTTTCGAACAGCGGGGTCGTCATCATGCTCGCATTCGGGCAGCTCGTCGGTCGCGGAGATCGTCTTTCGAGGTAGTCGATGGGAAGGGGGATTTCGTTAGCGCCAGTGCGCTGCCGGGTGGCTGCCGCACCGGTGCGGAACTGGGAGGACCGCGACCCGACGCATCTGACGTGCTGCCCGCCAGCCCAACCCCGCGTCACCACGGTGTGGAGCCAGGCTGGGGAGCTGGTCTCGGGGATTCTTCCAATGCTGGCTGAAGACCGGGATTCGGCCTGATGGCGGTGCTGGTTTCAGCGTCTGCGGAGCTCTCGGGTGGCCGTTCCTGGACCGACCGGAACCAGGCAGTAGGTACCGGCGCTCGCGCTCGCTTGATGACAGTGCTCGTGGTCAGCGCGTCGATGACCTCAGAGCGGGCGGACACCGTCCGCCGTGACCCGGTGGGCCTGGGACAGCTGATCGTCGCAGGTCGGGTGATTCCGAACGGCTGGGCTCACGCGTGGTAGAGCCAGAACCCTGAAACCAGGATGCGGACGCCCGGGCAACGGTGCCCGGAGGAGTTCCGCAACCTGTTCCTCACCGCTACTGCACTCGATCTGCCCGGGCCGGCACAGTGGCCCGGCCGATCACCAGGCTGCGTGATCTCACCAAGGGCGTCTCCCCGGGTCGTCGGCCGTGTCCCCAGGGCACCGGCGGGGACCAGTCGTGAAACAGGCGGGGTCCCGAAGCTGTCTTCTAATCCGTTACATCGGGCCTGTTACGTTCTGTCGCTCACGAACGACAAGACGCAGTGACTCCTTCAGGTGATCAAGTGTTGACCGGGCCGATCTCTCTCGACGCGCTCTTGACCCCTCGATGGGGTTGACGAAGAGTGAGCTAACATCACTGAGAGGGGTGGTTATGGCCGGGGCGGCGGCGGCTGAGCTCAAGTCCGGCTCGCTGGTGTCGGTGCGTGGGCACAAGTGGGTGGTCAGCGACATCGACGCAGCAGACGATGCCACCCTGGTCTCCTTGCAGAGCGTCGAGGACGGTCGCTTCGGCGACACCTTGGACGTGATCTGGGAGGTCGAGCCCGGTCGTTCGGTGCTACCCAGCGGCTCGCTGCCCGGGATTACCGACCAGGGATTCGACGCCCCGGAGCAGCTCGCGGCGTTCCTCGACGCGGTGCGCTGGTCAGCGGTGACTTCCGCGGACACCCGCACCCTGCAGGCGCCGTATCGATCAGGTGTGGCAATCGAGGACTACCAGCTCGAGCCTGTAGCTCGTGCGGTCGCTGCGCCGCGTGTCAACCTGCTTCTCGCGGACGACGTGGGTTTGGGCAAGACGATCGAGGCGGGCCTGGTGGCCCAGGAGCTCCTGCTGCGCCATCGCACCCAGCGGATCATGGTCGTCTGCCCTGCGGGGCTGACGACGAAGTGGCGGGACGAGATGGCCGACAAGTTCGGCCTCGTTTTCGTGATCGTCGACTCGGAGCGCTGCGCGCAGGTCCGGCGTGACTTCGGCAGTGCGGCCAACCCGTTCAACGTGCACCCGCTCACGATCGTCAGCCTGCCCTGGCTGCGTGGCGCCAAGGCCCAGCGTCTGCTCGACGAAGTGCTGCCCGCCGACGGTCCGTCCTACCCCCGCACCTTCGACCTGCTCATCCTGGACGAGGCGCACCACGTGGCGCCCGCGGCGCCCAAGCAGGTTTACGCGGTCGATTCGCAGCAGACCAAGCTGATCCGCAGGCTCGCGCCACACTTCACGCACCGGCTGTTCGCCTCGGCCACGCCGCACAACGGATATCCGGAGTCGTTCACCGCATTGCTCGAAATCCTGGATGACCAGCGCTTTGCCAGGGGGGTCGAGCCGGCCAAGGAGGCGGTCCGCGAAACGGTGATCCGCCGGCTGAAGCGGGATATCACCGACACCGACGGTAAACCTCGTTTTCCCGCACGACATGCCACCGCGATCCCGGTGGAGTACCCGGAGTCCGAGCGCGAGATCCACGCCTTGCTCACACGTTTCGCGGAGTTGCGGAGGAAGAAGCTCACCACGAGGCGCGGGCGCAAGGCCACGGATTTGGTGACTTTGCTGCTGAAGAAGCGGATGTTCTCCAGCCCAGCGGCACTCGCGCACACGATCGAGGTGTACCTCGACACGTTGCGGGCCAAGGGCGCCGCCAGCGTGGTGGAGGACGACGTACCGGAGTGGTTGGAAGACTTCTTCGACGACGTAGCCAGTTACGACGACGAGCGGCTCGCCGAGGCGGAGGACGACGCGCTCGACCGTGCGCGGCCCATGCAGCCGGATGCGGACAAGGACGAGGTTTTCCTGCTCGAGCGGATGCGCGACTGGGCTCTCACCCACGAGGCCCAGCCGGACGCCAAGGCTCGCGAGCTCATCAAGTACCTGTCCGGTGTGTGCCGGCCGGACGGCAAGAACTGGACCAACGAGCGCGTCGTGGTGTTCACCGAGTACCGCGACACGCAGCTGTGGCTGGCCAATCTCCTGCGTCAGGAGGGCATGGCCGGCGCGCGACTGGCCGAGCTGCACGGCGGCATTGGGCAGGACGAGCGCGAACAACTGCGCCTGGCGTTCCAAAAGGAGCCCACCGAGCACCCGGTGCGGATCCTGCTGGCCACCGATGCGGCGAGCGAGGGCATCGACCTGCAGCGGCACTGCCATCGGCTGGTCAACTACGACATCCCGTTCAACCCCAACAAGCTGGAGCAGCGGATCGGCCGAGTCGATCGTTACGGCCAGACCGAACGCCCTGACATCCGGCATTTCGTCGGCACCGGCTGGGAAGGCGCGGTCGGCACCTACGAGGCCGACCTGGAGTTCCTCTCCCGTGTCGCGACCAAGGTCTCCCGGATGGAGGAGGACCTGGGCTCGGTCAACGCTGTGCTGTCCGCCGAGGTGCAACGGCGCATGCTCGGCGAGTCGCCACGGGTCGACGTGGACGAAGCAGGCCGCGATGCCCAGCAGCTGGCCGTGGAGTCCAATGTCCGAGACCAGGTACGCAGATTGCGAGGCAACCTGGACGAAACCGTGCGAGAACTCGGCATCACTCCCTCGCGAGTCAAGCGGGTCGTCGACACCGCCTTGGCGCTGGCACGCCAGCAGCCGCTCCGGCCGCACCGGGATGACAAGCACCTGGCCGAGGGGCTGTTCGAGGTACCGACGCTGACCGGTTCCTGGGTACGTGCGAGTGAGGGGCTGTTCGAGAAGTTCAGCGGTACCGGCGAGGAAGGAAAGCGCGATCGAGGCGTCGCGCCGCGCCAGTTGCCGGTGACGTTCGACCAGGAAGTGGCCCGCGGTCGTGACGACGTGGTGCTCGCACACCTGAACCACCCGCTGGTGGCGATGTCGACACGACTGCTGCGCACTGCGGTGTCGAACGACGATGTCGGCCTTCGTCGCGTTACCGCCGTCGTCAGCGACGACCCGGCGCTGGAAGACGTACTGGTCGGCGCCTACTCACGGTTCGTACTGGTGGGTGCAGACGGCGTGCGCCTGCACGAGGAGGTGTTGTATGCGGGTGGCTGGGCGCCGGAGAGCGGACGATTCCGCCGGCTGGAGAACCTGACCACCCTCGGTGGCATTCTCGACCGCGCTCTGACGAAGGGCACGCCGTTGTCCCCGCCGGTGTGGCGGCGGGTCGCGGAGCGGTGGCCCCGTGTTGCCGACGGGCTTCTCAACGCGATTGACTGGCGCTCGAGGACCCGGCTCGATTCGTTGCAGAACCGCCTCGCGCAACGCGAGCAGGACGAGCGTGACCGCATCAATCATGTGCTCGACCAGTTCTCGGCGACCTTGCAGGCGAAGCTCGCCGAGGACGACGACGAGGACGCCTTGTTCAGCAGGGCGGACGCCAAACCCGCCGAGGAGCTGGCGCAGTACCGGCGGGACAGGCAGATGTGGCAGCAGCGTCTCGACGGGCTTGCCCTGGAACGTGACCGGGAGCTCGCGGCGATCACGGCGCGCTACAGCCACCAGGAACACCACCGCTTCCCGGTTGCAGTGGTATTCGTCGTACCGAAGCGGGAGGCAACGCGATGAGTCCTCAGCCGGTTCGCGGCCGGGGCCGCCGTTCACACGCTCCGGACAGCGCACAGCAGCACCGGGACTGGCTCGACCTGGTCGACGTCAGTGGTCCGTTCCTGTCCCTGCCCGTGCTGCGCAACGCGTGGCCGACGTTGGATGCGCTGGAAGACAAGCCCGCGCTGCGGTCTGCGCACGCCGACTGGTCGGCCAATCCGGTCGGGGGTCAGCGGGCCTGGCTCGACTACGTGCTGGGCGATTTGCTGGGCTGGTCGACGGGTGAACCGGTGCTGCGCTGGCGGGACACCTCCGATGTGAGCGCGTTGGTGTTGGACGTTCCCGAGCATGACACGCAGGTCATGCCGGACTTCGCCGTAGTGCGGCCCGGTGAGGACGTCAAGCCGGGCACCACGGAACTGGTCGGCCTGGTGTGCCCGCCCGGCTCACCGCCCGGCGCACGCGTGCAGGGGGAGTCGTGGGCGGCCACGCCGGTGGACCGGCTGGCGAAGTTGTGCCGTCATCATGAGGTGGAACTGGGCCTGGTGACGGATGGTCGCTGGTGGACGCTGGTGTGGGCGCCGCGGGCCAAGGTGACGACCACCGCTACCTTTGATGCCGCGTCGTGGGCGGAGAAGTCCGACGAGCACGTGGTGCGGGCCTTCCTGTCCCTGCTTCGCAGGCAGCGGTTCTTCGGGGTGCCCGACGACGAGAAGCTCGTCAAGCTCCTGGCTGACAGCGGAGATTCTCAGGAAGAGATCACCGAGGCGCTGGGTGTTCAGGTGCGGCAGGCTGTGGAGTTGCTTGTCGCCGCCATCGGCCGCGCGGACACCGCGCTGCAGGACCGAGGCGAATCCGGTCTATCCTATGCGGACGCCCACGAGGTTTACCGGGCCGCTGTTTCGGTGATGATGCGCATCGTCTTCGTGCTTTTCGCGGAGGAGCGCGGGTTGTTGCCCGCAGACAACGAACTCTACCTGCGGTCCTATTCCGCGGGGCGCTTGTGCGTGCTGCTGGAACAGCAGGCCCGCGAAGGCAGCGAGGACGATCTGGAGCACAGTTCGCAGCGCTGGAACCAGTTGCTCGCGCTGTTCGAGGCTATCTACCACGGTGTCGACCATCCGAAGCTGACGATGCACGCCCACGACGGCTCGCTGTTCGACCCAAAACAGTTCCCGTGGCTGCCGAACACCATCGACGACCGGACCGTGCTGCACATGCTGCGCGCGGTGCAGTACGTGGAGATCGGGACGGGGAAGAGCAAGGAACGCCGGAAGCTGTCGTTCCGCGAGCTGGACGTCGAGCAAATCGGCTATGTGTACGAAGGCCTGCTCTCGTACGACGGTTTCCGCGCGAACGACGTCGTGGTCGGCCTCATCGGCAAGGCCGGCGAGGAGAAGGAAGTCGCGCTCAGCGAGCTGGAGGCGCTGGCCGCTGGTTGCCCCGACGTGCCCGCGCTCGCCAAGGCGATGGCCGAGGCGTACAAGGACCACAAGATCGGCACGGCGAAGGGCTTGGAGCGCGCGCTCAAGCCGCTGACCGGTGCGGACAGGGAGAACGCGCGCCGAAAACTGCTCGCGGCTTCCGGTGGTGACGCGGAGTTGACCGAGCGACTGCTGCCGTTCTACGGCACGATTCGGCAGGATCTGCGCGAGCTGCCCGTGGTGATCATGCCGGGGCAGTTGTACGTGACCGATTCGCCGTTGCGCAAGAACACGGGCACCCACTACACACCGCGCGACCTCGCGGAAGAGGTCGTCGAGGGTGCGCTGGAGCCGCTCGTTTACGAGCCGGGGCCGCTGCAGACGGCTGACAAGGATACGTGGAAACCCAAGTCCAGCAAGGACATCCTGTCGCTGAAGGTCGCCGACATCGCGATGGGCTCGGCGGCGTTCCTCGTCGCCGCGGCGCGCTATCTCGGTGACCGGCTGCTGGAAGCGTGGATCCGCGAAGGCGACGACCGGGTCCGGGAGTACCGGGCGACCGACCCGATCAGCGACGCCGAGGCGGACCCGGTGGTCGTCGAGGCCCGGCGCGAGATCATCGAGCACTGCCTGTACGGCGTGGACATCAACGAGATGGCCGTCGAGATGGCGAAGCTGTCACTGTGGTTGGTCTCCATGGACCCGCACCGCCCGTTCACGTTCCTCGACGACCGTCTCGTCGCCGGTGACTCGCTGCTGGGAATCACCTCGCTGGAGCAGCTCGAGTACATGCACCTGGACCCGAAGAAGGGCCGGAAGATTCACGAGGGGACGCTGTTCGACGAGACCGAGAAGATCCGCGCTCTCGCTCGCGAGGTAGCGGAGGAGCGCCGACGGCTGGTGGACATGGATGGTTCCACGGTGGAGGCGCTCGATCGCAAGCGGGCGATTCTGGAGGAGCTGGAGCTCAAGACTTCGCGGGCGCGGGTTTTCGCGGACCTGGTCGTGAGCGCAGCGCTGGCTCATGCGGGACGGGGTGAGCGTGGGCTGGCTGCCGGTTCGATCGCGGCCGCCGACCTCGCGGGAAAGTTCGATTCCGCGGAATCTGATGTTCGTGAGCAGGTGTTGGAGTGGCTGGACACGGATCTGCCGGTGGGCGCCTTTCGTCGGGAGCCGTTGCATTGGCCCCTGATTTTTCCAGAGGTCTTCGAGCGCGGCGGGTTCGACGCTGTGGTCGGTAATCCGCCGTTTCTCGGCGGTCAGAAGCTGACGGGAGCGATGGGTACGGCGTACCGCGAGTACCTTGTTCACGGGATCGGTAATGGGGTGCGTGGAAGCGCCGACCTCATCGCGTACTTCGCGCTCCGCGTGTACTCGGTCTTGAACAACGCCGGACAGACGGGACTGATCGCGACCAACACGCTCGCGCAAGGCGACACCCGGGAGGTGGGGCTGGACCAGCTGGTCGCCAGTGGTGCGACAATCCGGCGATCGACCAAGAGCAAGCCCTGGCCGTCAAGGTCGGCAGTGCTCGAGTACTGCGCCGTCTGGCTGAGCCAGAGGCGACTCGGTTCGGATGCCCAACGCCTTGCCGATGGGGTAGTGGTGCCTGGCATCACGCCGTCTCTGGATGCCGAGTCAAGGGTGACGGGGAACCCGGCGCGGCTCGCGCGCAGTCGCGGTATTTCCTTCATCGGATCGTATGTCCTCGGGCTCGGGTTCACCATGGAACCCGGGCGAGCGCAGGAACTGATAAATGGTGACCCTGCCAACCGTGAGGTGTTGTTCCCGTATCTCAACGGTCAGGACATCAACTCCAGCCCCACAGTTTCGCCGAGCCGCTGGGTCATTAACTTCCACGACTGGCCGGAGGATCGGGCACGGAAGTATCACGATTGCTACGAGCAGGTCCGCCGTGAGGTGAAACCGGAACGTGACAGAAACAAGCGGAAGCCGCGACGCGAACAATGGTGGCGGTTCGCCGAGCGGGCGCCAGAGTTATATAAGGCGATCGCCGGGCTAGACCGGGTCATGGTGCTCACGCGGGTGAGCAAGACCGTCATGCCGGTGATGGTGCCGACCGGTCAGGTGATCTCGGAAGCCGTCGTCGTGTTCGCCACCGAGGACACGGCGATGCTGGCGTTGCTGTCGAGCGCGCCGCACTACTGGTGGGCGAAAACCCGCGCCTCCTCGATGAAGGCCGACCTGCGTTATACCCCTTCCGACGTCTTCGAGACCTTCCCCCTCCCGGACCTCACCGAAGACCTCCGCAGCCTGGGCGACGAACTCGACACCTACCGCCGCGGCGTGATGCTCTCCCGCACCTCCGGCCTGACGAAGACCTACAACCTGGTCTTCGACCCGGACTGCCGCGACGAGGACATCGAGGAGCTGCGCCGGATCCACCGCGAGATCGACGCGGCCGCCATCCGCGCCTACGGGTGGGAGGACCGAATCGAGCAGGTGGGCGGACTGGACCACGGCTTCCACAAGGTCGGGCGGGAGACCCGCTACACGATTGGTCCCGCGGCGCAGCGGGAGATCCTCGACAGCCTGCTCGAGCTGAACCACGAGCGCTACGCGGAGGAGAAGGCGCAGGGGCTGCACGACAAGAAGAAGCGCAAAACCGTGGACGAGGGAACCCTGTTCTGATGCAGTCCACGACGTCGATGAGCAAGGACGGGCGGCTGGCATGACCGACGCGCAACCCGCCGGACCGGACACCGGCGACGGGATCGCCGCACTGGACCGCCCGCAGGAGTTTCCCGAGGTCAGTTCCTTCCAGGTCCGTGACGAGTTCCAGGAGCTCGTCGTCAGGGACTTGCTCGGGCCGTGGGACGGCGAGCGTGAGGAGTTCCGGCCGAGGTCCAGCGGTCCGCGCGAGCGGTACCTCGTGGGTATGCTCGGTCCCAAGCATGAGCCCAAATCGACCCGGCAGGCCGCCGACTCGATGACCGACACCGAGCCGGGCGTGCAGGGTGAGGGCTCCGCCGAGCTGCCCGAGGTCCTGACGCCGCAGGCGCTGGGACGGATCTGGGCATCGTCGATGGGGTTGTCCTGCTGCGTCGGTTCGGACGTGGATGTCCTCGCCGTCCGGGTCGAGTGGGGGCAGTACGGCAAGCGTGACACAACCGACGAGGAAGGCAACAAGCGGACCGTGTGGGCGCGTGAGCCGGTCACCCACACAGTCGAGCTCCGCCTGACGGACAAGGCCGACTTTCGCATCCCGCTGACTGCAACGGAGGCCGATGAGCCGGGAGTCCGGCTGGCCGCGGCGATCCGCACTCGTGGCGACCGCCGCACGGTCGAACTGACCTTGGTCAACGCTCAGGCCGAGCCCAGCTCGAACCCCGACACCGCATGGCTGTTCCAGGCCAAGCTCACCGTCACCGCGCTCGATGGCGCGTCGGCGATCTTCCACCCCATCGACGATCCGCTGCACGGCGGCGACCCCGTGGAAGACCCGGAGGAAGCCCACCTGCGCCTGCTGTACCGCAACCAGTTGCAGTACGCGGCCGGGCACAACGTCGCGGTGCACGCGGAGGTCCAGCCGGGTACACGCCGCGCGCATCGGCTGCAGACCACCTGGTTGCCGGCTTACGACGTGCCCGCCACCGAAGCTCCCAGCGGGGCCGGAACTCCGCTGGCGGGTACCGAACTGTCGATGGATGATCTCGCCGAGGCCGAGCCCGAAACGCTCCGCGCCGGTTTGCTGCCGCTGGCCGACGGTTACGCGGCGTGGCTGAGCGAACGCCAAAGCGAAATCGGTGAGCTGCCGGAGAACCTGCGCGCGACGGCGGAGTCCGCACTGTTCACGGCACGCCGGGCCGCGCAGCGAATCCGCGCCGGCATCGCCTTGCTGACCGACGAGGCAACGCCAGGACATGCCGACGCGCTCCGTGCTTTCCGCTTCACGAACCGGGCCATGGCGGCCCAGCGGCGGCACACCGAGATTGGCAAGCTGCGGGAGAACCCCGAGATCACCTATGCCGAGGCGAGAGCCCGCGTGGAAGCCAGGGGAAAGGGCGCCGCGTCGTGGCGCCCGTTCCAGCTGGCGTTCGTGCTGCTCAACCTGCCTTCACTGGCCGAGGTGAACCATCCCGAACGGGCCGCGAACTCGAACGCACTGGTGGATCTGCTGTTCTTCCCGACGGGTGGTGGCAAGACCGAGGCCTACCTTGGCCTGACCGCGTTCACCTTCGCCATCAGGCGCCTGCAAGGGGTTGTCGGCACCGGCGAGGACGCTCGCAGCGGCGCGGCAGGGGTCGCCGTCTTGATGCGCTACACGCTGCGTCTGCTGACCGCGCAACAGTTCCAGCGCGCCGCCGCGCTGGTCTGTGCGGCCGAGGTGCTGCGCAGGGGAGACGAAGCGATCTGGGGTGAGGAACCGTTCCGCATCGGCCTCTGGGTGGGCGGCAGCGTCTCCCCGAACTGGTACGAGGCAGCGGCGGATCAGGTCGCCGAAGCCCGCGAAGCGGGCAGTGGTACGCGGGCCAACGTGCTGCAGACGCTCTCCTGTCCCTGGTGCGGCTCGTTGCTGCTCGCGCACCGCGACATGCACACCGATGCGGATGCCCGCCGGGTGTACCTGTACTGCCCGAACGCCGAAGGTGCCGAAGCCTGCCCGTTCTCGCATCCGCACAGTCCCGAGGGCCTGCCGATTCTCACCGTGGACGAGGAGATCTACCGGTACGCACCCAGCCTGGTCATCGCGACCGTGGACAAGCTCGCCCAGCTGCCGTGGAAGGGGTACGCGGGCATGTTGTTCGGCCGGGTGCACCAGTACTGCCCGCGGCACGGATTCCGGCACGACGACCTGGACAGCAAGGTCGGGTGTGGTGGCAAGCACAACAAGAAGGCCAGGCATCCCGCGGTCACGAGCCGGCCAGTCGTCCCGCTCCGGCCGCCGGACCTGATCATCCAGGACGAGCTGCACCTCATCTCCGGTGCGCTCGGCACGACGGTCGGCTTGTTCGAGGCCGCGGTGGACGAGCTGTGCACCTGGACCGCCTCGGGCGCGGCGACCGGTCCGAAGATCGTGGCGTCGACAGCCACCACCAAGCGTGCCGCCGAGCAAGTGCGCGGCGTGTTCGGGCGGGACCTGGCGATCTTTCCGCCGCAGGTGACCGACGTGGCGGACACGTTCTTCTCCCGGCAGGTGCCGGTGAGCGAGCGGAACCCGGGCCGGCGGTACCTGGGCTTGTGCGCGCACGGTGTGCGGCTGAAGTCCGCCGAGATCCGGCTCGCCGAGATCCTGCTGCTGGCCGGCCAGACCATGTTCGACGCCTACGGCACACCAGCCGACCCGTACATGACGATGGTCGGGTACTTCAACGCGACCCGCGAGCTCGCCGGAATGCGCCGGTACCTCGACGACGACGTGACCACCCGGGTGCGCAGACACGGGCGCGTCAAGGGCATCTCCGACCGGCTCATCGGCGGCACGTCGATGCTGACCGTGCAGGAGCTGACCTCGCGGATCTCGTCAGGCGACATCAGTGACGCGCTCAAACATCTCGAAGTCGGCTTCGACCCTGAACTCGACACCACAGCGCGCCGACGCGCCATCGCGGAGAACTGGCGGGAGGTGATGAGCGCGAACCGCGGCAAGTCGCCGCGCAATGCGGAACGGGTCAAGCCGCACCCGCTGGCCGACCGCTCCGGCGAACGCAGCAAGAGCGGACGGACGCCGGTCGACGCCGTGCTCGCGACGTCGATGCTGCAGGTAGGCGTGGACGTCTCCCGGTTCGGGCTGATGGTGGTCACCGGCCAGCCCAAGAACACCGCCGAATACATCCAGGCCTCCTCTCGCGTTGGTCGTGACCAGCGACGACCAGGACTGGTTGTGACGCTCTACAACTGGACGAGACCGCGAGACCTCGCCCACTACGAGGACTTCGAGCACTACCACGCCACGTTCTACCGGCAGGTGGAGGCGTTGTCGGTCACGCCCTACACGCGCCGCTCGCTCGACAAGGGCACGGCGGCGACGTTCATCGCCGCCGTGCGGAACGTGGTCGAGTCGCACTCGCGGAACCGCGACGCACAGCAGGTGGATCTTGATGGTCCGGTCGTCCGGCGGATCGTGGACAGGATGCTCGCCCGCGCAGAGGTCGTCTACGGCGAGCGCGGACGCGAGTACCTGGCCGAGCGGCTGGCGAGACTGAAGGATGTCTGGAAGGAACGCAAACAGGGTTCCGTCCAGCTGGGCTACGAACGGCAGACCACCAAGCAGCAGCTGCTCACCAACCTCCTGCGCGCGCCCAGCGAAGGCGAGTGGCGGGAAACGACCGTCGCGCTGTCGATGCGGGAAACCGAGAACGAGATCAACCTCCTGGTACCCGCGGGGGAGGAGCTGTACGCGGCCACATATGGCGCCCCCGCATGGACGTTCGCGCCTCCGGAGGTCGAATCCGACGAATCCGACGACCTCACCGGTGACGAGCTGGGTGACGCGGCGTGGCAGCAGCCGGCGAGCACGAGGAGCGCTGAATGAGCACCAACCACCGTCGTCGCGTTGGCTCTGTCCGCCCCAGCCACCTCATGTTCACCAGTGGCGTGGGAGCACTGGTTGACCTGCCCAACTTCTCGGTGTTGATCCGGGGGCTGGACGACTGGTCGTTCGAGGCAGTCAAGGGACGTGAGGACTGGGGGCCGATCGACGAGCCGCGGTTGCTCGGAGCGGTCCGGGCGATCGCCGGGCCGAAGGTCAAGGAGCTGCTGCCGGCGCCGTGGCTCGACGGTATCGACAGTGATCCCACCGGGCCGGCTTCCCGGGTCGGTGTGCCGTCCGTGCCCTTTCCCGCCTGGTTCCGGTGCACTGCCTGCAACGAACTCGCGGCCATCGACTCGCAGGTCTTCGGTTTCGAGAACGACAAGGCGCGACGCCCACACGACGCTCGGTTCTTCCATGACAGTTGTACGAGGAAGAAGTCGGGCAAGCGGCCGCTCGCGGTGCCGGCACGGTTCGTGCTCGCGTGCACCGCCGGTCACCTGGACGACTTCCCGTACCGGGAGTTCGTGCACCGCGGTGAAGGTTGTCCGAACGCGCCGCAACCGCGCCTGCAGATGGACGACCGCGGTGGCAACCTGGGCGCGAACGTGCAGATTCGCTGCGTCAGTTGCGGGCAGCAGCGCAACATGCGGGAGGCACTGGGACAGCGGGGCGAACAGAATCTGCCCCGTTGCCGGGGCCGGCACCCCCACCTGGCGACCTTCGCGTCGTGTGCCTCGCCGATCTCGCCCAAGGTGCTGGTGATCGGCGCATCCAACCAGTGGTTCGCGCAGACACTGTCCGCGTTGTCCGTGCCCGCGGCCTCGGGCAGCGAAGTGGACACCCTGGTCGAGAAGCACTGGGACGCCATCTCGCCGTTGCCCGTGGCCATGTACCCGTACGCGCGGGAGAACGTGCCCGCGTTCCGATTGCTCGACAAGTGGACTGACGAGCAGGTTGCGGAATCGATCGAACGCGTTCGTGCGGCCAAGGAAAGACCTGAGGAGGAAGCCCCGGGCGGCTACCCTGACCTCCGCACGGCCGAATGGCAGGCGTTCACGTCGGCCGAATGGGGCGAGCCTACCCAGGACTTCACCTTGCGGCGGATCAGCGGCGGAGTGCCGGTCCCCCTCAAGGGCATCTACGACGACGTCATCCAGGCCGAGCGACTGCGCGAGGTACGTGCGCTGGTCGGCTTCACCCGCCTCGACGCGCCGGACCCGGACGATCCCGAGCTGGTAACTGTCGCCCCACTCTCCCGCGACAAGCCGACCTGGCTTCCCGGCAGCGAGGTCCGGGGAGAAGGGATCTTCCTCCGGCTCTCCGATCACCTCCTGGCTGTCTGGACCGAACGCGTCGGCGACTCGGAAGCCATGCACAAGCACCGTGACGCCTACGCGCAGTTCCGCAGGAACCGGTACTCGGACCGGGTGCAAGGGCCGTTCGACCCGATGGCCCATTGGCCTGGCGAGCGTTACATCGCCCTGCACACGTTGTCGCACCTGCTGATCCGGACGATCGCGCTCGAATGCGGCTACAGCTCGGCGAGCCTGTCTGAGCGCATCTACGCCGGCACCGACGAGGACCCGCGCAGCGGGATCCTGATCTATACGGCGGTGCCCGACGCCGAGGGTACCCTGGGTGGCTTGGTAGCCCAGGCGGAGCCGGAACGCCTCGTGCGGCTGACTCGGCGGGCGCTGCGTGACGCGATGCGCTGCTCGTCCGACCCGCTGTGCGCAGAGCGATTGCCACAGCTGCCCGCGGACTTCCTGCACGGCGCCGCTTGCCATGTCTGCCTGTTCGTGTCCGAAACGACCTGTGAACGTGGCAACCGCTTCCTCGACCGCCGGTTCGTCGTACCGATCGCCGATCCGGAGCTGGCACTGTTCCCTGCCGTCCCATGAGCGCATTCGAGGATGCTGCCACCATCGCCGCGCCGTTTCTGGGCGCTGCGGCGCTGCGCACTCTCGCCGAGCGTGTCGGCCAGGCTTGGCCGGAACACGCTGTGCTGTCGGGGTTGGGCGATGAGCTCATCGATGCGGCGCGGCCGATCCTGCAAGCGATCCGGCGCGACGACGAGCCGGCCTCGCAAGCAGCAGCGTTCCTGCGCGGACTTGCCGCGGGCTATAGCGGCCAGGTGGCGTCCGTGGGAGTGGAGACAGTGTGGAGCGGGCCGAGTAGCCATGCCGTCCCCGTGCGTGCGACTGCGCAGGCGCTGATCGACGTCGTCGCCGCGGCGATCAGTGAGCTGGTGCTGATGACCTACTCCGCGAAGCCCCACGAGCCGTTACGGCAGGCGCTGACGGACGCGACCGCACGAGGTGTCCGGACCACCGTCGTGGTGGAAACGCTTCAGGGTGCGGGCAGCGCTCTGGCGGGAGGCGAACCCGCGGCGGCGTTCGCCGGAGTTCGTGGTGTCCAGCTGTGGCACTGGCCAGTCGGGCGGCGAAGCCAGCAGGGGGCGAAGATGCACGCGAAACTTGCGGTAGCCGACCGGAACGTGTTGCTCGTCTCGAGCGCGAATCTGACTCAGTCGGGCGTGGCGAAGAACATCGAGGCAGGGATCTTGGTTCGTGGCGGCACCGCTCCTGTACGCGTGGCCGAGCACATCGCCGAGCTGAAGGCGTCCGGTGTGCTCGACAGATTGACTGTCAGTGGCGGTCCCAGCGAATGAAGGACGTGACACCGGACGGATGTGGTAGATCTCCTGAACAGTGCACCAGGGGAGGAACGGTGGCACCGCGGAAAGCGATCAATGGTCGCCATGAATTGCGGCGAGCAGTAGGGAGAAACGAATGCCTTCGCTCGCCATAGACAGGGACTTCCTGCGTGAGTACGCAAAGCTGGAGAAGCCCGTACAGGACCGGGTGACCGAAGCCTTCGCCAAGTTCGAGCAATCCTCGCACGCTGGCCAGCACCTGGAGAAGGTGTCGAACGCACGGGACGACAGGTTCCGCACGATCCGCATCACACAGTTTTGGCGCGGGGTCGTCCTCGCGCCGGAGTCGGGCGACACGTACACCCTGCTGAAAGTGCTGCCCCATGACGACGCCTACGTGTGGGCACAACGCCGTTCGGCGTCGGTGAACGCGACGACCGGCCGCATCGAGATCCGGGATGTCAGCGCGATCATGGACAGCATGACCGGCTTGGCCGGTATCGCGAAACACGCCCCGGTGATGCTCTTCGACGGTGTCAGTGATGCTGACCTGCGCCGGCTCGGCATCGACGAGCAGACCCTTGCCTTCGCGCGGGTGCTCACCGATCCCGTCCAGCTCGACGCGGCTCGCTCCTTCCTTCCCGGGACACAGTGGGACGTGCTCGCGGGACTGGCGGCCGGGCTCAGTCCCGAGGAGGTGTGGGCAGAGCTCGGGGAGGCGATCGTCGGCGAGCACTACGATCCTGATGATTTGAGCGCTGCTGTGGCACGGAGTTCGGACCGGGTCGTGCTCGTCGACGGACCGGATGAACTGCTCGCCGTGCTGCGCCATCCTTTCGCGCTATGGCGGGTCTACCTGCATCCCGTGCAGCGCAAAACGGTGGAAGCGCACTACCGAGGTCCTGCGCGGGTGAGCGGCGGCCCCGGCACCGGCAAGACGGTGGTGGCGCTCCACCGTGCTCGGTATCTGGCGCGGCTCGACGACGGGCCGGTGCTGCTCACCACGTTCACTTCCACCTTGACCGGCTCGTTGTCGGCAGGGTTGAAGCTGCTGGTCGAGTCCGACCAGGTTCGCGAGCGGATCGACGTGCGCAACGTCGACCAGTTGGCCCACCAGGTGTTTCGGGACCACCATGGTGCACCCCGGTTGCTGGATGCCGGCCAGGAAAACGAACTGTGGCGCTCGGTGATCACCGCGCTCGGGCTTCCCTTCAGCGAAGCATTCCTGAAACAGGAGTGGCGGCAGGTGATCCTCGCCCAGAATGTGAGCACCGCGCAGGAATACCTGTCCGCGAAACGGACCGGGCGTGGCCGTCGACTCGGGCCGCGACAGCGGGCGGAAGTGTGGCAGGCGATTTGGGACTTCTCGCAGCGGTTGCGCGAGTACGACCTGTGGACCCACGAGATGGTGTGCGCCGAAGCCGCACGTCTGCTGGAAGGGCAAGCCGACAAACCCTACCGGCACATCGTGGTCGACGAGGCGCAGGACCTGAGCCCCGCGCAGTGGCGGCTATTGCGCGCCGCCGTCGATCGCGGGCCCAACGACCTGTTTCTCGTCGGAGATACGCACCAACGGATCTATTCGCACGTGGTGAGCCTTCGCGACGTGGGGATCGAGGTGGCAGGGAGATCGACGAGGCTCACGCTGAACTACCGCACCACCGCTGAGATCCTGGCATGGAGTCTGGGCCTGGTACGCGGCGAGCCAATAGACGACATGGATGGAGGGCTGGACTCACTCGCCGGCTGTCGCTCGGAAATGCACGGAATGTTGCCCACTATCACGGGATACCACAGAAAGAGTGGGGAGCTCGACGGCCTCTCGGCGACGGTCCGCGGATGGTTGGAGGCTGGAGTGAAGCCCGGAGAGATCGGCGTCGCGGCGCGTGCGAGGTGGCTTGTCGACGCTGCGGTGAAGGTGTTGACAGCCGACTCCGTTCCTGCCGTGGCCTTGACCGGCGCCGCGGTCCCCGCGGATGCAGTGTCCGTAGGGACGATGCACCGGATGAAGGGGCTTGAGTTCCGGTGTCTCGCCGTGATCGGTGTCAACGACAAGTCTGTGCCGCCTGTAGGTGCGGTGACGTCGGCCGCTGATGATGCCAGCGCCCACCGCCAGGACATGCAACGGGAACGGTGTCTGCTGTTCGTCGCCTGCACTCGGGCGCGGGAACAGCTGTCCGTCAGCTGGCACGGTGACCGCAGCGAGCTGCTGGCCGGTCTGGGCTGAACAACAACCACTGGAGGTACAGATGGGGAAGCTCTCGACCATCCTCGACCAGATCGACATCGGCACGGTGCTGCTTCCGGAGTTCCAGCGGGGCTACGTGTGGAACCGTGATCAGGTACGCGGGCTGATGCGGTCGCTGTACCTGGGGCATCCGGTCGGCGGACTGCTGCTGTGGGAGACCGATGCGGAATCGGTGTCCGTACGCGGAGAGACCGCCGGTGCGGGTACGCATCTGCTGCTGCTCGACGGCCAGCAGCGAATCACAACTCTTTACGGTGTGGTGCGCGGAAAGCCGCCGGCCTTTTTCGAAGGCGATGATTCCGCCTTCAGTGGCCTCCACTTCCACGTGGACACCGAGACCTTCGAGTTCTACGCCCGGGGAAAGATGGCCGATGACGTCCACTGGGTCGACGTCACGAAGCTGTTCCAGGACGGGCCGATCGCGTTCCTGACGGCCTTCGCCGAAACGCCGGACAAGGCGGCGACCTATCTGCGAAGACTCAATACCCTGTGGCAGGTCACGGAGAAGGAATTCTACGAGGAAAAGATCACGGGCAGCGACAAGACCGTGGACTCCGTCGTGGAGATCTTCAACCGGGTCAACTCGGGCGGGACCAAGCTGTCCAAGGGCGACCTCGCGCTGGCGAAATTGTGCGCGCACTGGCCGGAGGCGCGCCAAGCGATGCGGGACCAGTTGCTGCTCTGGCAGCAGGCCGGGTACAAGTTTTCGCTCGACTGGATCCTGCGCAACGCCACCGCCGTGGCGACGGGGAGGTCGCTGTTCACGGCGCTGGACCGGATCTCAGTGGCAGATTTCCAAACCTCGCTCCGTGAGTCGTTCCATCACGTCGGGACGTTCCTCGACGTCGTCGCGGGCCGTCTCGGCCTGGACCACGACCGCGTGCTCATGGGCCGGTACGCCTTCCCGGTGGTGTCCTTGCTTCTGCACCGCAGCGGCGGACACTTCGAAAATCATGTCCACCGGGACAAAGTCCTCTACTGGTACGTTCAAGCCGCGCTGTGGGGGCGGTTCGCCGGGTCGACGGAGACAGTGTTGCAACAGGACTACGACACCGTCCACCGTGAAGGCATCGATGGCCTCATCGCGGCTTTGCGGCGCTGGCGTGGCGGAAACCTGGACGTCCGCTCACACAACTTCGAGGGAGCCACCAGGGGTTCTCGCTTCTACCCGATGCTGTATCTGCTCACTCGCGTGAAGGGCGCCCGCGACCTGGGCAGCGGGCTGGAGCTGCGCGCGGAAATGCTGGGTAAGTTCGCCTCGCTGCAAGTGCACCACATCTTCCCGAAGGCCTTGCTCTACAAAGCCGGCTACTCGCGTGGCCAGGTGAACGCACTCGCGAATTTCTGCTTCCTGACTCAGGACACCAACCTGAAAATAGGCAAGCGAGCGCCAGAGGACTATTTCGCGGAAGCTGAAAGCAAGTATCCAGGGGCCCTCGCCTCCCAGTGGATTCCCCAGGACCCGGTGCTGTGGCGTGTCGACCGCTATGAGGATTTCCTTGCGGCCCGCCGTGAGCTCCTCGCCGAGGCGGCGCAGTCTTTCCTGACAAGTTTACTCAGGAGCACCGATGGTGCGTCGGCTGCGGAATCGCTCGTACCGTTGTCGGTGTCCCCCGAAGACGACGAGGATGTGCACACGGCACAGGTCCGAGACCTCGTGGAGGAGTTGCGGAAGCTCGGCTGCGCCGAACCTTCCTTCGACGCTGAGATCGCCGATCCTGTCAGCGGGCGCCAGCTCGCGATCGCGGAGGCACTGTGGCCCGAAGGATTGCAGCCAGGACAGGGAAGCCCAGTAGTGCTGGAACTCGATCCTCAATCCGCGGACCTCACCCGGTTGGCAGAGCTGGGCTACGAGGTGTTCACGTCTGCGGACGCGTTGCTCGGTTTCGTGTATCGACGTAATGAGGTGGCTGCCGGTACGGACGCGCCGGCGGTGGAATTGGAAGAGGAGCCGCCGCAGGTGGGCCAGGACGAAGGGCGGCTCGCGGAGCGGTTCGGTGCGGAGATGCAGAGCCTGTTGGAACGTAGCAGGCGTGAGGCGCAGTCCCCGGCGATCCACCTCCTCAGCATGCTCGCGGATCTCGGACCGCTCGAAACTGCACGAAGGCTGTTGCGTGCGCCCGCTGTTTCGGACAGCTTCGCCGCTTTGTGGGAGCGCGGGAGGTTGGACCTTACCGTCGAGGCTCTTGTCATCAACCCGCTGTTCGCCGATCTCTTTTCCGACCAGGAACTAGGGACTGCTCGGACGCGACTCGAGCAATTCGGGTACCTGGCGGATGACGCCCTGCGTTCCGCGGAACCGGACGAACAGGTGGACGGTCTGCCCGAGTGGACGGAGGCGGACAGCGAGCTCGCCAAGCGGGTATGGACCCAGCTCAGCGGTAGCGCCCGACGGTTGTTCGCCGTCCTGATGGACAGTCCCGGCGAGGTCTTCAGTGGTGAGGAGCTGGCTCTGATCGTCGGTGCCGACTCCGGTGCGGGAGGCGTGGCCGGACAGCTGGGCTGGCCCGGCCGGTACTGCCAGTCAGTCGGACGGCGGCCAGCCTGGAACTACTTCTATCCCGACGATGGCAGGGTTCGCTACTCGATGTCGCCCCAGGTCGCGGCCTTGTTCCAGCGAGCACGGGAAGCGAACTGACACGACCGGCTTCGGATGGATCAGGTGGATCAGGACCGGGTGGGCGCGCGCCGTTGATGGTGCTCGCCCGGTCCTCTCAAACGCGCCCTGCGAGGCATAATCGGCGCGAGACGACTCAGGGTCGCATTTCGCACCCAAAGATCGCTTCTAGCGCTCTTGCGCCCGCTGTTTCCCCAGTTCACCCCAGGTGGGCCGGGCGGGGCTCGAACCCGCGGCCAAGGGATTATGAGTCCCCTGCTCTAACCAACTGAGCTACCGGCCCCGTGGCGCATGGGCGTTACCCCCGGCCGTCATAGATGTCGTCAACATACCGCACCTGCCCGGGCCGTGGGGGAGCACCCGCCGGGGGAGGGCGTGGGCCAGGGGTGCGAGGGAGGGAGCTTAGAGTGACCCCCGTAGTCACCCAGAGGAGGCAGTGAGTGGGCAAGGTCGTCGTGTTGTCGACGGGTGGGACGATCGCGTCTCGGCGGAACGCGCAGGGGGCCAGTGTCGCCAGTGACGCTTCCGACGAGCTGCTCAGCAGGCTGCCCTACCCGCCGAACGTCGCCGTGACCGGCCGGGACGTCCTGCGGCTCGGCAGCTACCTCCTCACCCCCCGCGACATGGGGCTCATCGCCAAGGAAGTCCGGAAGGCCCTTGAAGAGCCCGACGTGCGGGGCATCGTCGTCACCCACGGCACCGACACCATGGAGGAGACCGCCTTCCTCGTCGACCTCGTGCACGACGACCCGCGGCCCGTGGTGTTCACCGGCGCACAGCGGGCCGCCGACGCGCCCGATACCGACGGGCCTCGTAACCTCGCCGACGCGATAACGATCGCGGCGGCTGAGGAGGCTCGGAACCGCGGTGTGCTCATCGTCTTCGACGGTGCTGTCTATTCAGCGAAAGGTACGCGCAAGACTCAGACCCTCGCCGCGGCCGCCTTCGCTACGCCTGACGGCGGGCCGATCGGGCAGGTACGCCAGAACACCGTGAGTTTCACCGCCACTCCCGAGCGGAAAGCGCCGATCGAGCTCGGCGAACTCGACGCCCGGGTCGACATCGTCGCGCTGTACCCCGGTGCCGACACCGCCGCGCTCGACGCTGTCGTTGCCGCCGGGGCGGGCGGCGTCGTGCTTGAGGCGACTGGTGCCGGGAACGCCAATCCGCGGATCTGCGAAGCCGTCGCCAGGCTCACCGAAAACGGCACAGTCGTGGCATTGTCCACCCGCGTGCACGCCGGGCCTGTCGTCGCGCTCTACGGCAACGGTGGGGGCGTCGACCTGGTTGCGGCGGGGGCGATCCCGACCGGCACGCTGCGGCCTTCGCAGGTCCGCATTCTCCTGACCGTGCTCCTGTCGCTTCACCGGGACCCGGCGCGAGTGGCCAAGGAGCTGGCTCAGGCGTGCGCTTCCAGGTAACGAGCGAAGCGGGCCTCCACCTCTGCAGCAGTCAACCCGAAATCCGACAGCGAGTACCGATGCCCAGGGCGGGAAGCGCTTTCCCGCGACAAGGCAGCCATCGCCGAGCGGGCGTCCGAGGAGAACGGCAAGTCGAAACGGGAATATATCGACTCGACCGTCCCCAGTGGATCGGCCACGAAGTCCGGGTAGTACACGTCGCAGAACTGCGCCGGGTCGTAGCGCTTCCGGGACTCCAGGAACGTCTCCGCACCCCGCGCCCACAGCTCCAGTTGCGCCTTCCCCACCACAGCACCGGAAAACACCTCGGACCAGCCGGCCGCCGCCTGCTCGTTCAGGCTGCACACTGACGCGACGATCGTCGACGGTGCTCTGTGTGTCTGGATCACCAGCGCGTCCGGGTACACCGCCATCAGCGCGTCCAGCGCGAACAGATGGCTCGGATTCTTCAGCACCCACCGGCGGTCCTTGTCCGGCAACCCGATCAGCTGCAGGTTTCGCCGATGCCGCCGGTACGCGTCCGTCCAGTCCTGTTCCCGTAGCCACGCCGAATAGGTCGGCAGGTACGCCAGGCACTCGTACGACACCGACTTCGCCGACTGGCGCAGCAACTGCCAGCACTCCTCGACCTGATCGGCCGACATCTCGTGCGCCCCCAGGAACTCCGGGTGCTCCACGTGATGCTGCTCGTACCCGGCCTGAATCCGTTGGAACACCGGGTTTTCCGCCCACGTCGAGCGCGGCGGCCGCGGCTGCGGGACCTCCGTCAGCCACACTTCGAGCCCCTGGTGCGCCGGGTCCGCGGTGAGCAGGCGGTGCAGCGCAGTCGTGCCGGTGCGGGGAAGGCCGGTGACGAAGATGGGCCGCTCGATCGGCACCTCCGCGTGCTCGGGAAAGCGCTTCCACGCCGCCTCGCTGAGCAGCCGGGCGACCAGCGCCCCCCGCAGGAAGGCACGCTTCACGCGCCGGCCGAACGGAGTCAGGGCCGCGTCCCGCTCGTACGACTCCAGCAGGACCGCCAGCCCCTCGCGGTAGTCGTCGTTCCCGAAATCGTCGAGCCCCGTGAAGCGGGTCGCCGACTCGTGCAGGTCCTCGACGGTTCCGACGTTCTCGCGGGTCACGAGTGGTACTCCCCGCCGTTGACGTCCAGGCATTGCCCGGTGATCGCCCGCGCCAGGTCGGAGAGCAGGAACACGACCGCGTCGGCGATTTCGTCCGGCTCGGGTAGCTTGCGCAGGTCGATCGTGGCCGCAGTCTCCTCGTACACCTGCTCGGCCGGCACGCCCCGCTGCTGCGCGAGGTAGGCGAAGTAGAACTTCAGGTGGTCGCCCCAAATGTAGCCCGGTGCCACCGAGTTCACCCGGATCCCGCGCGGCCCCAGCTCGGTCGCGAGCGCGGACGCGACCGCCAGCAGCCCCGACTTCGCGGTCTTGTACGGCCCGAAGCCCTGACGCGAGTGCCGCAACACCGCCGAGTTGATCATGACTGCGGAGCCGCGTGTCTTCTCCAGCTCCGGCACGAACAACCGGGTCAACCGCAAAGTCGCGAGCACGTTCGTTTCGAGTGCCGCCCGCATTTCCGGCAGTCCGACGTCGACCAGGCCGGTGATCGGCGGCATCGCGAAAGCGTTGTTCACCACCGAATCGACGCGGCCGAAAGCGTCCACAGTGGAGAAAACCAATCGGGAAACCGCCGACTCGTCGTCGATGTCCGTCGGCACCACCAGCGCACGCCGGCCGAGCTCGTCGACCTCCTTCGCGACCTCGCGCAGCCGCGACTCCGTCCGGGCGGCGAGCACGACGTCCGCACCCGCCCGCGCGCACTGCACCGCGATCGCCCTGCCCAGCCCCGAGCCGACCCCGGAGACCACGACAACCTTGTCCCGCAACAACATCAGCCCAGCATCCTCGTCGCGACGGCGGCCTGCCGGGCCGCGATCCGGGCGGCGAACCCGTCCGGCGCGATCTTCGCCTCGTCGTAGTACGGCAGGCGCGCCGGAAGTTCGTCCACTGTGCACAGTTCGACCTCGGGCCCGTCCGCCGGTTCCAGCGCGCGGGACAGCCGCTGCCACCGGAGCTGCACGTAACCGCGGCGGTGCCCGGTGCGCTCCAGCCAGTTCACCACCCCGGGATCGCGCTCGCTGATCACGAACCGGATCTTCCCGTCCGGATCCACGCGCGCCTGGTCGGCGGTGAGGCTCGTCTGGTGGTTGAGGTAGTCGAGCGAGATGTACCACATGCTGCCGAGCTGGATGCCCTGGTACGGCGCGTCCGAGCGGGGCACGGTGACCACCATGACCTGGTCGTCGTCGAGGTCGTAGTGCCCCACCGACGAGAACTGCGTGCTCAGGCCGCCCGGTGTCGCCCGCGGTTCGGTCAGCGTGTTCACCGGCAGGTCCAGGTAGAACCACTTCGGGAACGCGAGGAACGTCCGCAGCCGCGACAGCAGCATCTTTCCGGCCACGCCGTACCGTTTCTCCAGTAGATCCCTCGAAGGCGGCGCCGGCGCCTGCCCGGCCTTGTCGGCGCGGCGGATCCGGATCGTGCCGCGTTGTTCGTGCGCCCAGTCGCTGTACACCTCGCGCACCACCAGCATCGCCGAGCCGGGCCCGAGGGTGAAGTAGCCCGGCCGCGCGGCATCGGGACCGAACCGGATTTCGTATCGCCCGTCCGGCCCGATCTCGATCTCCCGGTCGTCGAACGCCGTCAAGCTGTCCGGCACGTCGACGGGGGAGTAGTCGCCGTTGAGGACCTGGAAACTGAGGTCGCGCGTGGTGCCGCGCGTGCCCGTGACGACGTACTCGGCGTCGTCGCGCAGGTAGGAGTGGAAGTACAGGGTGTCGGGATTGTCCAGGCCCAGCTTCGTGTACGGGCCGGTGGACTGGACGAAGAACGGGAAGTCCCGCTCGTAGGCCCACGCCATCTGCAGCGACGCGCGGATGCTGCCTGCCAGATAGTCGTAGCCCTCGACGAGATCCTGCTCGTCACGTACGTGCTCGGCTTCGGCGATGACGCGCTCGGCCTCCGCGATGGCCGCCGCGAACTTCTCGGTCAGCACGCCCGTCCTCCTAGAACGCGTTCTCGGGTGCCCAGCGGTTCGCGGTGAAGCGCAGGCTCGGCAGGTCCTCGAACGAGAGCACGAACTCATACGTCCGGGTGTAGCCGGTGTGCGTGATGCGCCACTGCCCGTCCTCGCCGCGGCGGTAGGAGTCCTCGTAGACCGCGGCGCCCTTGATCATGACGCGGTGCTCCTGCGAGATCACCGTGTCCTCGAACGGCCACAGCCCCGTCGCGGTGTCACCGTCGATGTCGATCTCCGGCTGGACCGCGAAATGCGTCGTGAGGATCTCGCCGCCGAGCTTCTCGCGCAGGAACCCGGTGATGGCCTCGCGCCCGGCCAGCACGATCGGCTCGCCGTAGGTGGGCGTGCCGTAGCTCGCCGTGGCGTCGGGCGCGAGCGTGTCCGCGACGTCGTCCCACCGCTTGAGGTCCACGCAGCGGAGATACCGGTGCTTCACCCGTTTGATCTCTTCGAGCGCGCCGAGGTCCATGCCGACCAGCATCCTCCGGGGATTGACCGAAAGCAAGAACGTGTTCTAATTTTGCGAAGTGACCAGCACGTACGAGCTGTCCGGCCTCGAAGCGCTCGAGGCCGAGTCCGTGCACGTGTTCCGCGAGGTGGCGGCCACCTTCGAACGGCCCGTGCTGCTCTTCTCCGGCGGTAAGGACTCGGTGGTGATGCTGCACCTGGCCCGCAAGGCGTTCTGGCCCGCGCCGCCGCCGTTCCCGGTGTCGCATGTGGACACCGGGCACAACTTCGACGAGGTGCTCGAATTCCGGGACCGGACGGTGGAAAACCTCGGCCTGCGGCTCGTCGTCGCCAGTGTGCAGGACGACATCGACGCCGGCCGCGTGGTCGAGGAGACCGGGCCGCGGGCGTCGCGCAACCGGCTGCAGACCGTCACATTGCTGCGCATGATCCAGGAAAACGCTTTCGACGCGGTGTTCGGCGGTGCCCGGCGCGACGAGGAGAAGGCCCGCGCGAAGGAGCGCGTGTTCAGCTTCCGCGACGAGTTCGGCCAGTGGGACCCGCGTGGCCAGCGACCCGAGCTGTGGCACCTCTACAACGGGCGGCACCGCAAGGGCGAGCACATCCGCGTCTTCCCGCTGTCGAACTGGACCGAGCTCGACATCTGGTCCTACATCGCGGCCGAGGGGATCGAGCTGCCGTCGCTGTACTACGCCCACCGCCGCGAAGTCGTGCAGCGCGACGGGATGCTGCTCGCGCACACCCGGCACCTGCGCCTGCTGGACGGCGAACGCCCGTACGAGGCGACGGTCCGCTTCCGCACGGTCGGCGACGCGACGTGCACCGGTTGCGTGGAGTCGACGGCCGCCACCGCCGAGGAGGTGGTGGCCGAAACCGCCGTGACCCGCCTGACCGAGCGCGGCGCCACCCGTGCCGACGACCGGATTTCCGAGGCGGGCATGGAAGATCGCAAGCGGGAAGGGTACTTCTGAGATGCCCCGGGAACTGCTGCGGCTCGCCACGGCGGGCAGCGTCGACGACGGCAAGTCCACCCTCATCGGCCGCCTGCTCTTCGACTCCAAGACGTTGTTCACCGACCAGCTCGCGGCCGTCGAGCGCGCGAGCCGCGACCACGGCGAGGACTACCCGAACCTCGCTCTGCTCACCGACGGCCTGCGCGCCGAGCGCGAGCAGGGCATCACCATCGACGTCGCCCACCGCTACTTCGCCACGCCGCGGCGCAAGTTCGTCATCGCCGACACGCCCGGGCACATCCAGTACACGCGCAACATGGTCACCGGCGCTTCCACCGCCGACCTCGCGCTGGTCCTCGTCGACGCGCGCAAGGGCGTGCTGGAGCAGTCGCGGCGGCACGCGTTCCTCGCCAACCTGCTCGGCATCCCGCACCTGGTGTTGTGCGTCAACAAGATGGACCTCGTAGGCTGGTCGTGGGATCGCTTCCAGGAGATCCGCGAGGACTTCCGCCGGTTCGCCATGAAACTGTCGGTGCCGGACCTGACATTCATCCCGGTTTCCGCGCTGCACGGCGACAACGTCGTCCACCGCGGCACGAGCATGCCGTGGTACGAGGGCACGCCGCTGCTGCACCACCTGGAGCAGGTGCACATCGCGTCGGACCGCAACCTCGTCGACGCCCGTTTCCCCGTGCAGTACGTGATCCGCCGCGGCGACTACCGCGGGTACGCGGGCACCGTCGCGGGCGGGGTGTTCAAGTCCGGTGACGAGGTCGTCGTGCTGCCGTCGGGGTTCCGGTCGCGGATCCAGGAGGTCCGCGCGCCCGGCGGCCGCGAGCTGACCGAGGCGTTCGCGCCGCAGGCGGTCACGATCCGGCTCGCCGACGACCTCGACGTCGCGCGCGGCGACCTGATCTGCCGTCCCGGCAACCGGCCGCAGAGCGGGCACGACGTCGACGCGATGGTCTGCTGGTTCGCCGATGGGAGCGCTCTCACCCCGGGCTCGACGTACGTCCTGCGGCACACCACCCGCGAGACCAGGGCCGAGGTGCGCTCGCTCGAATACCGCCTCGACGTCAACACGCTGCACCGCGACGAGTCCGCGACCACCTTGGGGCTCAACGAGATCGGCCGCGTGCGGCTGCGCGCGAGGCAGCCTTTGCTGTTCGACCCGTACCGGCGCAACCGTGACACGGGCAGCTTCATCCTCGTCGACGAAACCACGAACGACACCGTCGCCGCGGGCATGATCACCGGCGCCGCGACGCCCGTCGTGTGGCACGCCGCCACCGTCACCCGCGACGAGCGGCCGACCCGGGGGCTCACGGTGTGGTTCACCGGGCTGTCGGCGTCGGGCAAGTCCAGCATTGCGGCGGAGCTGGAGCGGCTGCTCGTCGCCGCCGGGCGCCCCGCCTACCGGCTCGACGGGGACAACCTGCGCCACGGGCTCAATGCCGACCTCGGATTCGGCGCCGCCGACCGCGCGGAGAACGTGCGCCGCGTCACGGCCGTCGCGCAGTTGTTTGCCGACGCCGGGATCGTGGCGATAGTGTCGTTGATCAGTCCGTACCGGGCGGACCGGGCCAAGGCCAGGGCCGAGCACGAGGCAGCGGGGCTGTCCTTTGTGGAGGTTTTCGTGGACACACCACTGGCGGTGTGCGAGGCGCGCGACCCGAAGGGCATGTACGCCCGGGCCCGCGCCGGCGAGATCCGCGGCTTCACCGGTATCGACGACCCGTACGAGCCGCCCGCCGAGCCCGAGCTCGTGCTGCGGCCCGGAGACGGCGATCCCGCGACGATGGCCTCGGCCATCCTGAACCTCCTGGACCGGTGACATGGGCGTCAACCAGCGTGCGCAGATCCGCATGACCGACGAGGAGGCCGAGGAGTTCGTCGCGCGCGGCCGCACCGCGACGATGGCGACGCTCGGCCCCACGGGCACGCCCCACCTGGTCGCCATGTGGTACGCGGTGGTGGACGGGAAGATCTGGTTCGAGACCAAGGCCAAGTCGCAGAAGGTGGTCAACCTCCGCCGCGACGACCGGATCACGGTGCTCGTCGAGGCCGGGCACACGTACGACCAGCTGCGCGGCGTGTCGATCGAGGGCCGCGCGGTGATCAGCGACGACGCCGACGACATCTGGCGCGTGGGCGTCAGCGTGTGGGAGCGCTACCACGGGCCGTACACCGACGAGGCGAAGCCGCTGGTGGAGATGATGATGAACAAGCGGGTGGTCGTGCGCGTCGACCCGCTGCGGACGCGCACGTGGGACCACCGGAAGCTGGGCCTGGACCCGATGCCCCTCGGCGGCACCACGGCGGAGTTCCTGAAGGACTAGCGGTCCACCGGAACACTCCCTAAGCCAGCAGCTTCTCCCGCAGCCGCTGGGCGTCGGTGTCGTCGAAGCCGTTCTTCGCCAGCCACGTGAGGGCGCCGCGGTAGCGCTCGTCCACCTGCGTCAGGAAGGCTTCCATCGTCGCCGCGCGCGGGCGGTGCCGGTCGTCGTCGTCGCGTTCCTCCAGGTCCGGCGCGTACGTCGGGGAAGCACGCAGCCGGGCCATGATGCCCTCGATCCGCGTCCCGCTCGCCGCGTAGTCCGCCACCACGGCTTCCCGCTCGACGCCGGCCACCGTCAGCGACAACGCCACCACCACGCCGGTGCGGTCCTTGCCCGCCGCGCAGTGCACGAGCGCCGCGCCCGGCGACTCCGCGATCGTCCGCAGCGCCCCGACCACGCTCTCCGGCCTGTCCTCCAGGTAACCCAGGTACAGCGCGCACATCGGGTCGTCCGGGTACCGCGCCAGCGCCTTCTCCCGCCGCGTGAACAGCGCGTCCGCCGCCGCGTCCGTCGCTTCGCCGCGCTCGGGCAGCACGGACAGGTGCACGTGCCGCACCCGCTCGACCGCCCGCAGCGGGCCCGGCCCCTCGGACTCGACCTCGTGCGTACTGCGCAGGTCGACCACCGTCCGCAGGTCGTAGTCGTCCACGAGCAGCTTGACGTCCGCGGGCGTGAGCCCCTGCAGGTTGTCCGAGCGCAGCAGCGTGCGCTCCGCGGTCACCCGCCCGTCGGAGGCCGGAAGTCCACCCACGTCACGGGCGTTCGCCGCCCCTTCGAGTCCGAGCCATGGCATGCCCCCATCGTTCACTGCGAGATCGAGTCCGCCAAGGGAGCGTCCGGGCGAACTGGATCACTCTTCACCCGCCGCGGCAGCCGCAGCGTGCCCACCAGGCCGCGCCGCCGCAGCCACGGCAGCCAGGCCAGCATCCCGATGTGCGCCGCGATCGCGTGCCCGGCCACGGTGACCACCGACAGCAGCGAACCGGGCTGGTCGAACAGGTAGATCACGCCGATGACCAGCTCCAGCAGCACGACCGCGGGCAGCCGCAGCCGTTTCTCCAGCACCGGCACCATCGCCCCGGCCGTCGCGAAGAAGCCGTAGCTCACCCCGATGTCGAGCCAGTGCGCGTCCTCCGCGGGCAGCCAGCCGTGCCGCAGCGCGACCATCACCGGCAGCTCGGTGGCCAGCGTCGCGAGCACGTGCCCGCTCGCGAAGACACCGAACGTCCAGCCCGGCCCCACCCGCCGCTCCAGCGGCGCCACCGCGAGGGCGAAGATCAGCACGTAGACCAGCCAGCCCGAGTTCTCGATCCACAACGCGCTGCTGACCAGGCTCGCCACCGGCCGGTGCCACAGGTTGTGCGCGTCCGTGCTGGCGCCGGCGAGCAGCTTCGCCGACACCGACTCGCCGACCACCCGCTGCAGGATCGTGGTCGCGAGCAGGACGGCGAGGTACCAGAACGTGAACGGGGTCGCGGTGGGGCTCGGCAGCAGCACGGCGGCACGGGTGGTCCAGTGCGGCCGCCGGGCCTTCGTGTCCTCGGGCACCCCGCCAGTCTGGGGGCTCATCCTGAGCGCCGGCCATCGCCCGGCTGTGAGTCGGCTGAGAAGACGCACTCCACCACCATGCGCCGAAATCGCGTGATTCGCTCGCGAAGTTGGGGCACGGTGAGATCATGCGCACAGCCTTCGACGCCCGGTTCGACGTTCCCGACGGCTACCTCAACACCCCCAGCATCTCCGTTCCGCCCGCACAGGTCGCCGACGCCGTCGCCACGACAGTGGACCGCTGGCGGCGCGGCCTCGACGTGCCCGCGGACTTCGAGGAGTCGGTGGCACGCTCGCGGCAGGGCTTCGCGGACCTGGTGGGCGTGCCCGCGGACCGGGTGGCGGTCGGGGCGTCGGTGTCGCAGCTGCTGGGTGCGGTCGCGGCCGGGTTGCCGGACGGCGCGAAGGTGCTCACCGCCGAGGGCGACTTCACCAGCGTCTCGTTCCCGTTCGCCGCGCGCCCCGGCGTCACGGTCACCGAGGTCCCGCTCGCCGAGCTGCCGGACCGCGTGGCGGGGCACGACCTGGTGTCGGTCAGCGTCACCCAGTCGGCGGACGGCGCGAACGTGGACCTGGACGCCCTGCGAGCGGCGAGCGAAGCCGCCGGCGTGCCGGTCGCGCTCGACGCCACGCAGGCACTGGGGTGGCAGCCGTTGCGACTGGACTGGGCCGACTGGGTAGCCGCGGCCGGGTACAAGTGGCTGCTGTCCCCGCGCGGCTCGGCGTGGCTGGCGGTACACCCGCGGGCGCTGGAGCGGGGCGTGCCGGTGAACGCCGGCTGGTACGCGGGGGAGGACCCGTGGCAGTCGCTGTACGGGTTGCCGCTGCGGCTCGCCGCGGACGCGCGGCGCTACGACCTGTCCCCGGTGTGGCTGGCACAGGTCGGGGCGGCGGTCGCGCTGCCGTACCTGGCGTCGCTGGACCTGACGGCGGTGCGAGCGCACTGCGTCGGGCTCGCCGATGCCCTGCGTGCCGGGCTCGGGCTGCCCGCGGGGGACAGCCCGATCGTCGCGTTCGACGGTGACGCGGACCGGCTCCGGGCGGCGGGCGTCGTGGCGAGCGCCCGCGCGGGCAAGGCCCGGGTGGGGTTCGCGCTGTACAACACGCGCGAGGACGTGGAGCTGGTGCTCAAAGCTGTGCGGTAGCAGCGTCGAGCAGCCGGTGCAGCCGGACCTCGTCGGCGAAGCCGGGAACCGGCTCGCCCGCGGCGAAAGCCCGGTAGAGCGCGGCGACGTTCTCGCGGAAGTGGGGGGCGACGTCACGGCGCACGAGATCGCGCGCCGGGCCGGGGTGGGCATCGGGACGTTCTACCGGCGCCTGTCCTCTGCGGGCCGTGCTCGCCGACGTGCTCGACGAGATTGCCGTGCGTGCCGAGCAAGCTCTCGAAGATCCCGACCCGTGGCGGGGTTTCGCCGGGTTCGCCCGCGACTACGTGCGCCAGCTGCGGCGTGAACGAGGCCCTCGGCGGGACCGGGCTGGACCTCGACGTGCCGCTCGCCCGCATCCGCACCGGGCTGCGGAAACTCGCCGCCGTCCTGCCCGGCGATCACACGCTCGGCCTCGCGACGCCTCACGGGCAGTGGCTGCGCAACCTGGACCTGACGCTCGACGGGTTGCGCCTTCCTCACACGGTCGAGTGAACCTTCCGATACGGTGTCCACTCGTGGTCGCTCCGCAATACCCGCCGCACCGCGGTGACACAGCGCCGTTGCCCCGCGTCCCGGCCCAGCCCCGGCGCGGTGGTGGCCGGCTGCTCAAGGGTGCGGGCCTCGTGGTGGTGGCCGTCGTGGCCGGGCTCGTGTGGTGGCTCATCCAGCGCGGCTCCTCGCCCGACCCCGCCGCGCAGGCCCCTGCCCAGCAGTACACCTTCACCGCCACCGAGGGGCCGGTCGCGTCCACCGACTGCGCCGCCAAGTCCACCGACGACGTCAAGCGCTGGTTCGGCGAGCACCCGTGCCTCCGGCTCTCGCGGGCGCTGTTCACCACCACCGCGAACGGCGGGAACGTGCTGGTGTCCGTCGCCCTCGTGACCATGCCGGACCAGGCGCAGGCGCAGCAGCTCAAGGCGCTGGCCGACCGCGACGGCACCGGCAACGTCAACGACCTCGTCCGCGACGGCACCGCGAAGGTCGCGGGCGCGCCGAAGCTCGCGGACGGCGAGTACGCCTCCCGGGTCACCGGAACGCAGGTGACGATCGTCCTGTCCGCCTTCTTCGACGGGCGCACCGACGCCGCCACCCTCGGTCGCGTCAACGGCGAGGCGCTGGGTCTGTCCTCAAGGCTGGGCTAGCGCCGGCTGTCGACAGTGGACCGACCGCGCCCCGCGTGACCTACGCGCTCACGCCGATCAACGGCAGCGCCGCGGGCGTCTCCCCGGCGGCCTGCCGCCACCGGGTGCCCCGCCGTGCGGAGCCCAGCAGCGCCGTCAGCGCGACCGCCCGCAGGCCCTGGTCGGCGGTCTGCTCCAGCACGCCCGCCCACGCCGCCGCGCAGTCGGTCTCCGCCGTCGCCACCACGCTCTTCGCCGACGTCGCGTCCGTGACCGGCTTCGGCGTGATGTACGCGGGCTCGGGCCCGTCCGGCGTGACGCCCGCCGCGTCCAGCATCCGCACGCACGCGTCGCGGCGGTCCTGGTGCTCGTGCGCCCCCTCGCTCGCCCCCGCGTCGTAGTTCGCCGGCAGGAACGCGCTCACCAGCCCGTACACCCACACCGCCGCGTGCTCGGCGTCCAGTGCCTTCTGCAACGGCGCCACCGCCTCGTCCGGGATCGAGGCCACCGCCTGCACCGTGCCCGGGTCCTTGCCCGGCCCGAGCCGGTCGTCGAGCTGCTGCGCCCCCGCGCACCCCGCGGCCACCGCCGCCACCAGCCCCGCCCGGTACCCCTCCAGCACCGGCACCAGCGCCTCCGCCTGCTCACGCGCCGTGGCGAGCCGCTCCTTCAGCGCCGCGAGCCCGCTGCCGCCCGGTGTCACCACGCGCACGGCCGACTTCGGCCGGTTGAGCCGGTCCACCTCCGCCTGCAGGGCCTGCGCCTGCGCACTACGGGTGGCCGCCACCTCCCGGGCCACACCGGCCTCAGTGGACGATCCGGCCGCCAGCGCGTTCGCCGCCGCGGCGTCCGCCGTGGCCTGTTCCGCGAGCAGGGCCAGCGGATCGGGCTCGTCGGAGTAGCCGGTTCTGCAGGCGGCGAGCGGGACGGCGAGTGCCGCCAGCGCGCTCAGCCGCAGGACGTCACGACGGGAACGGGGACTCACGTCGCGCCATCCTGCCAGGAGGGCGGCAACCACGGGCGGCTACGGGGGCCAACCGGTTAAGCTGGTCCCTCACCAACAGAGACCAAACAGGAGAGAGAGCGCCAAGGTGCCAGGAGAACTCGCCGGCAGACTCGAGCCGATCGTGGCGGACGCGGTGGCCGGCGCTGGTTTCGACCTCGACGCGCTCGACGTCCAGCAGGCCGGGCGCCGCAAGCTGGTGAAGGTCGTCGTCGACGCGGACGACGGCGTGGGACTCGACGAGGTGGCCGAGGTCAGCCGCGCCGTGTCCGCCGTGCTCGACCAGCACGACCACCTCATCGCGGGCGCCTACACCCTCGAAGTCACCTCGCCCGGGGTCGAGCGCCCGCTCACCGCGCAGCGGCACTGGCGGCGCGCGAAGTACCGGCTGGTGCGGATCACCCCGCACGAGGGCGCCGGCTTCGTCGGCCGCGTCGGCCACGCCGGGCCGGAGTCGGCGCGCGTCCTCGTCGACGGCGCGATCCGCGACGTGCGCTACGCCGACGTGGCGAAGGCGGTCATCGAGATCGAGTTCAAGCAACCGCCGACGGAGGACCTGAAACTGCTGGAGCAAGACGCCTCGGGGATGATCGTCGACGGCACCGGGACGGAGGGAGAGCCGAAGTGAACGTGGACATCGCCGCACTGCGCGCGATCGAGCGGGACAAGGACATCCCCTTCGAGACCGTGATCGAGGCCATCGAGACAGCGCTGCTGACGGCCTACAAGCACACCGACGGCCACCAGCCGCACGCGCGGATCGACATCGACCGCAAGACCGGCTACGTCCGGGTGCTCGCCCACACGCTCGACGAGAGCGGCGAGGTGGACGAGGAGTGGGACGACACGCCGGAGGGCTTCGGCCGCATCGCCGCCACCACCGCGCGCCAGGTCATCCTGCAGCGCCTGCGGGACGCCGAGCACGAGAAGACGTACGGGGAGTTCTCCGCGAAGGAGGGCGAGATCGTCGCCGGCGTGATCCAGCGCGACGCGCGGGCGAACGCGCGCGGCATGGTGATCGTGCAGGTCGGCGACACCGAGGGCGTGCTGCCGCCCGCCGAGCAGGTGCCGGGGGAGTCCTACCAGCACGGCAGCCGCCTCAAGGCGTACGTCGTGGGGGTGTCCCGCGGCAGCCGCGGTCCGCAGATCACGCTGTCGCGCACCCACCCGAACCTGGTGCGCAGGCTGTTCGCGCTCGAGGTGCCGGAGATCGCCGACGGCACGGTGGAGATCGCGGCGGTCGCCCGCGAGGCCGGGCACCGCTCGAAGATCGCGGTCCGCTCCACGGTCTCGGGCGTCAACGCGAAGGGCGCGTGCATCGGCCCCGTCGGCGCGCGGGTGCGCAACGTGATGAGCGAGCTGGCCGGTGAGAAGATCGACATCATCGACTACTCGGAGGATCCGGCTCGCTTCGTGGGGAATGCATTGTCGCCCGCGAAGGTTGTGTCCGTGCAGGTGGTGGACGAGCGCGCGAAGACGGCCCGCGTCGTGGTGCCGGACTTCCAGCTGTCCCTCGCCATCGGCAAGGAGGGGCAGAACGCCCGTCTCGCCGCCCGGCTCACCGGGTGGCGCATCGACATCCGCAGCGACGCGGCGGGCAGTGAGCCGGAGGACACACCGCGCGCCGCGGCAACCGGTTCGGCTGAGTGACAGGCCAGGAGCTAAACTCGAACATGGTTGGAAGCCCGCGTTCGGGGAACGCGCGCGACGGACACCGGGAGGCACCGGTCCGCACGTGCGTGGGATGCCGGAAGCGGGCTTCGGCCGGTGAGCTGCTGCGGGTGGTCGCGGTGGACGGGCACGTGGTCGTCGACGAACGTCGGCGGCTGCCGGGCCGGGGTGCATGGCTGCATCCCGAACCGGGCTGCCTGGCCAAGGCCGAACGGCGCCGGGCGTTTTCCAGAGCGTTACGAAGTTCTGGAACACTCGACGGCACGGACGTGCGGCGGTACTTCGAGCGGCACGCCGGCCAACGGTCCGGGGGACCTTCCCCCGTCCGAACGGAAACGAAGGAAGCAGGTCGACCCGTCATGAGTCAGCCGTGAAGCTGAAGCCATGAACGCGCGACGATAGGACGAGGTCAGCGGGTCCCTACCGCCGGCTGGCCTCATCAGATGAGGAGAGCAGTGGCAGGCAAGGCCCGCGTGCACGAGCTGGCGAAAGAGCTCGGTGTCACAAGCAAGGAAGTTCTCGCCAAGCTGAAGGAGCAGGGCGAGTTCGTGAAGTCCGCGTCATCCACCGTCGAGGCACCCGTTGCCCGGCGGCTGCGTGACGCCTTCACCGCCGGTGGCGGCAAGTCCGGCAAGTCCGGTGGTCGCAAGCCGGTACCGGGGCCGTCGAACAACGGCGGTGCCCCGTCCGCCCAGCGGACCCCCGAATCCACCCAGGACCGCCCGCGTCCCAGCGCGGTGCCCGGTCCTCGTCCCGGACCGCGGCCGCCCGCGCCGCCGCAGCAGCAGCCGCCGCAGCAGCAGCCGCAGTCCCAGCAGCAACAGCGCCCGCAGCAGCCGCAACCGCAGCAGCAGCGTCCGCAGCAGCAGCCCCAGCAGCCGGAGGTGCCCGCCGCCAAGGCGGAGCCGCGTCCGCAGCAGGCGGGCCCGCGGCCCGGTCCGGCGCCCGCCCAGGGTGGCGGTGCCGGCAGCTCGGTCGTGCCCCCGAAGCCGCAGGGCCCCAAGCCCGGCGGTCCCAAGCCCGGTCCGCGCACCCCGCGGGTCGGCAACAACCCGTTCGGTGTCGGTTCCGGCGCGCCCGCGCCGCGTCCCGCCGCGCCGCGTCCCGGCGGCGGCAACGACCGCGGCCCGCGCCCCGGTGGTGCCGAGCGGCCGGCTGAGCGTTCCGGTGGCGAGCGGCCGGCTGCCGGTCCCCGTCCCGGTGGCGGCAACCGGCCGAGCCCCGGCAACATGCCGCCGCGTCCGAACCCGGGCATGATGCCCGGCCGCACACAGCGTCCCGCTGGTCCCGGTGCGGGCCGTGGCGGTCCCGGTGGTGGCCGTGGTGGTGCCGGTACGGGCCGTGGTGGTCCCGGTGGCGCCGGTCGTGGCGGTCCCGGTGGTGGCGGCGGCGGTGGTTACCGCGGCGGTCCCGGTGGCGGTGGCGGTGGCGGCGGCTTCCGGGGTGGACCCGGTGGCGGCGGCGCCCCTGCCGGTGGCGGCGGCTTCCGCGGTGGCGGCGGCCCGCGTGGCGGCGGTGGCCGCGGCGGCACGGCCGGTGCCTTCGGCCGTCCCGGTGGTCCCTCGCGCAAGGGCCGCAAGTCGAAGCGGCAGAAGCGCCAGGAGTACATGGACAACATGCAGGCGCCCAGCGTCGGCGGTGTGCGGCTGCCCAAGGGCAGCGGCGAGACCATCCGCCTGCCGCGTGGTGCCTCGCTGACCGACTTCGCGGAGAAGATCGACGCGAACCCGGCTTCGCTGGTGCAGGTGCTGTTCCACCTCGGTGAGATGGTGACGGCCACGCAGTCGGTGTCCGACGAGATCCTCGAGCTGCTCGGCTCGGAGATGAACTACACCGTGCAGGTCGTCTCCCCGGAGGAGGAGGACCGCGAGCTGCTCGAGTCCTTCGACATCACCTACGGCGAGGACGCCGGTGACGAGGAGGACCTGCAGATCCGGCCGCCGGTCGTCACCGTCATGGGCCACGTCGACCACGGTAAGACCCGCCTGCTCGACACCATCCGCAAGACGCGGGTGCGCGAGAGCGAGGCCGGTGGCATCACCCAGCACATCGGTGCCTACCAGGTGGAGACGGAGCTCGAGGGCAACAAGCGGCTCATCACCTTCATCGACACCCCGGGTCACGAGGCGTTCACCGCCATGCGTGCCCGTGGTGCGAACTCCACCGACATCGCGGTGATCGTGGTCGCCGCCGACGACGGCGTCATGCCGCAGACGGTGGAGGCGATCAACCACGCCCAGGCGGCCAAGGCGCCGATCGTGGTCGCGGTCAACAAGATCGACAAGGAAGGCGCCAACCCGCAGAAGATCCGGCAGCAGCTCACCGAGTACGGGCTCGTGGCCGAGGAGTACGGCGGCGACACCATGTTCGTCGACATCTCCGCCCGCGAGAACATCAACATCGAGGGGCTGCTGGAGGCGATCCTGCTGACCGCCGACGCCACGCTGGACCTGCGGGCCAACCCCGACATGGAGGCCCAGGGCGTCGCGATCGAGGCACACCTGGACCGCGGTCGCGGTCCGGTCGCCACGGTGCTGGTGCAGCGCGGCACGCTGCGCGTCGGTGACTCGGTGGTCGCCGGTGACGCGTACGGCCGCGTCCGCCGGATGGTCGACGAGTACAACCAGGACGTCACGGAGGCGCTGCCTTCGCGGCCGGTCCAGGTCATCGGGTTCACCTCGGTGCCCGGCGCCGGTGACACGTTCCTGGTGGTGGACGAGGACAGGGTGGCGCGGCAGATCGCCGAGCGCCGGTCCGCCCGCACCCGCAACGCGCTCAACGCTTCACGGCGCAAGCGGGTCAGCCTGGAGGACCTGGACTCCGCGCTGAAGGAGACGTCGAGCCTCAACCTGATCATCAAGGGCGACAACTCGGGTACCGTCGAGGCGCTCGAAGCGTCCCTGATGCAGCTGGACGTGGGCGACGAGGTCGAGCTCAACGTGGTGCACCGCGGCGTCGGTGGCGTCACCGAGTCCGACATCGACCTGGCGACGGCGTCCGACGCGATCGTCCTCGGGTTCAACGTGCGGGCCCAGGGCAAGGCGACCGAGCGGGCCAACCGCGAGGGCGTCGACGTCCGGTACTACACGGTGATCTACCAGGCGATCGAGGAGATCGAGCAGGCTCTCAAGGGCATGCTCAAGCCGGAGTACGAAGAGGTCGAGCTCGGCAAGGCGGAGGTGCGCGAGGTCTTCAAGTCCTCGAAGATCGGCACCATCGCCGGCTGCCTGGTCACCTCGGGCGAGATCCGGCGCAACGCGAGGGCCCGCCTGCTGCGGGACGACGTGGTGGTCGCCGAGAATCTCCCGGTGTCCTCGCTGCGGCGGTTCAAGGACGACGTCGTCGAGGTGCGCGACGGCTACGAGTGTGGTCTCACGCTCGGGTCGTACAGCGACATCAAGGTCGGCGACGTGGTCGAGACCTACGAGCAGCGCGAGAAGCCGCGCGTCTGACGGTCGTTGAGCGAGCCGGGGCCGGTCCTTCGGGGACCGGCCCCGGCCCTGCCGTAGAGGGAGTCCGTTGTTCGTCGGAGCACTCGAGTTCGACCTGTTGCTGGGCGACATCCGGTCGCTGAAGCAGAAACGTTCGGTGGTGCGGCCGCTGGTGGCGGAGCTGCGCAAGCGGTTCGATGTCTCGGTGGCCGAGGCCGGGCACCTGGACCTGCACCGGCGGGCCCTGATCGGAGTCGCGGTGGTGGCCGCCGACGGCGAGCATGTCCGTGACGTGCTCGACGAGTGCGAGCGGTTCGTGGCGGGCAGGCCGGAGCTGGAGCTGCTGTCCGCGCACCGCCGCCTGCTCGGGCCCGAAGATTGAGCAAGACGAGAAAGTAGGGGATGTGCGATGGCCGATCCGGCGCGTGCGCGGAGGCTGTCCAAGCGGATCTCGCAGATCGTGGCCTCGGCCATCGAGCACGAGATCAAGGACCCGCGGCTGAACTACGTGACCATCACCGACACCCGTGTCACGGCGGACCTGCACGACGCGACGGTGTTCTACACGGTGCTGGGCGAGAACCTGGAGTCGGCGCCGGACTTCGCCGGTGCGGCGGCGGCGCTGGAGTCGGCACGCGGCGTCCTGCGGTCGAAGGTCGGGCAGGGCACGGGCGTGCGCTTCACGCCGACGCTGACGTTCGTCGCGGACACCATCCAGGACACCGCGCGGCAGATCGAGGACCTGCTGGCGAAGGCCCGGGAGGCCGACGCCGAGGTGGCGCGCCGCTCGGCGGGCGCCCAGCACGCGGGCGACCCGGACCCGTACAAGGCACCGCGCGAGGACGAGGACGAAGAGGACTGACCGTCCTTTGTGGAGGCGGGTCACCCCCGGTGGGGTGGCCCGCCTTTTTCGTGTGCTGAGCGGTGCCCGCGGGCTGGAGCACCGCGGAGTCCGGGAACGGCCGCGTGCAACCCGCCCGAACCGCACGAAAGCGAGCCCCAACCCCGCAGCTCAGCCCTTGCAAGCCACCATCAGATCCCGCTGGATGGCCTGGTCCACGCGATGCGCGAAGTCCGGCAGCTCGCGCACCCGCAAACCCGAACCCTCCAGGATGTCCGCCACCTCGTCGCGCTTCGCGACGTGCGTGTTCCACGAGATGCCCAGGGCACCCCCGGCGCGGAGCGTCCGCACCCACGCCGGGACGGCGGACTCGAGCAGTTCCAGCGGGCTGCGAGAGAGGTCCTCCGGCCGGTGGCTGCCGTGCTGCACGCCGTACGGGGCGTCGGTCACGATGGCGTCCACCGAACCCGCCTTGAGCAGGTCGGCCGCGGTCGCCGTGTCGCAGTTGTAGTAGGTGACGCGGCGGACCTCGCCCGCCTTGTAGCGCTCCTTGGTGAGCCCGAACCCGAGCTCCAGCCGCTGCCCGAGCTTCACCTTGTTCCGGCGCAGCTGACCGGACTCGGCCGTGTGCTTGATCCGCCGGGTGCGCAACCAGGTCTTGACGAAGTGCTCGTAGGCCTCGAAGTCGCGCTTGTCGAGTTCGAAGCCGGTGGCGTCGAGGCCGTAGTTCATGGCCTGGTTCAGGGTGGTCCCGCGGCCGCACAACGGGTCGAGCACGTGCAGCGGGCGGTGCAGGAACGCGGTGGGCTCCGCCGTGGACAGCAGCGTGACGTTCAGCAGCAGCCGGGTGAACAGCTCGTTCGTCTTGCCCGGGTACTTCTGGATGGTCAGCAGGTCCGAGCCGAACCAGTCGAGCGGGCCGACCTCCACCGGTCGCAGCACCCCGTCGCCCAGCTCGAACAGGGCGTAGAGCGCGGACAGGTTCGACAGCAGCGCGACGTCCTCTTCGGACAGTCGCCCGGCGGTCGAGAACGTCACGTAGGTGACCCCACCGAGCTGTCGCTCGCCGATCTCCGCGGGCGGGGTGCTCAACGCTTCACCGAACACGGCCAGCTCGGCGCGCAGCAGGGCGGCCGAGGCGTCGGCGTACACCCGGTTGGCCGAAGGGTAGAGGAGGATCCCATAGTCGAACATCGCAGCAAAGGGTACTTTGCGGCCATGAGCCCTTCGTCGCCGCTCGACCTGCTCACCACCGCCACCGACGTCACTCTGCTCGCCCACGTGCGCCCGGACGCGGACGCACTCGGCAGCGCGCTGGCCCTCGGGCGGGCGCTGCAGCAGCGGGGCGCGGTGGTGCGGGTGTCGTTCGCACTTCCCGACGAGGTTCCGGAAAGCCTGCGCGGCCTCGACGCGGGCAACCTCGTGGTGGCCGCCAACGAGGTTCCGCCGAGCAGCCCGCTGCTCGTCTGCTGCGACACCCCGGCGCCCGCCCGGCTCGGGTCGCTGGCCGACCGCGTCGAGGCGACGAAGGCCGCGGGCGGTTCGGTGCTCGTGGTGGACCACCACGCGTCGAACACCCGGTACGGCACTCACCACGTCGTCGACGACACGGCCGAGGCCACGGCGGTGCTCGTGCTGGACCTGCTCGACCAGCTCGGCGCCCCGCTCGACGAGCCGATCGCGCGGTGCCTGTACGCCGGACTGGTCACCGACACGAGCGGTTTCCGCCGGGCCACGGCGTCCACGCACCGGGCGGCCGCGCGGCTGGTCGAGGCGGGCGTGGACCCGGACAGGCTGTCCCGCGAGGTGGTGGACGACCACCCGTTCGCGTGGCTGCCGATGCTGTCGAAGGCGCTGGGCACCGCGTGCCTGGAGCCGGAGGCGGCGCAGGGCTACGGGCTCGTGCACGCGTTCGTCACGCTGGACGCGGCCGCCGACGTGCGGCTGGAGGAGGTCGAGGGGGTGGTGGACGTCGTCCGCGGCATTCGTGACGCCGAGGTCGCGGCGGTGTTCAAGCAGCAGGGGCCGCGGGAGTGGACGGTGTCGCTGCGAGCGGTCGGCAAGATCGACGTCTCCGTCGCGGCGCGCACCCTCGGCGGCGGTGGACACCGCCTCGCCGCGGGCGCCACCCTGCACGGCACGCCCGACGAAGTGCTCACCGCGGTCCGCGACGCCCTCGCCGAAGCCCCGTTGCTGTAGCAAACCAGTGCACGGACGTCGCTCCGGTCCACTCGTTCGCGAAGCATGCAACAGTGAGCCGATGGGCGAAGACACCTGGGCCGGGCTGGCCGACCAGTTCGTGGACGGGGCTTATGCCTCGCTGAAGGGGCGTGTACGCACCTACGTCCTGCACCAGCAGCTGCTGGAGCACCTGCCGCCGCCCCCGGCGTCGGTGCTCGACGTCGGAGGTGGCGCGGGTCATCAGTCGTTTCCGCTGGCCCAGGCCGGTTACGAGGTGACGTTGCTCGACTCGTCGCAGGCGATGCTGGACAAAGCCCGCCAGCGGCTCGGTCAGCTGCCAGACGAGGTGCACCAACGGGTGGAGCTCGTGCGGGCCGACGGCGGGAACGCCGACGAGGCGGTGCACGGCCGGCGCTTCGACGCCGTGCTGTGCCACGGCGTGCTCGGATATCTGGAGCACCCGGAGCCGGTGCTCGACCAGCTGTGCCAGTGCGCCGCGCCGGGTGGCGTGGTCTCGATCATGGCGGGCAACGCCAAGGCGGCGGCCGTGCGCCCGGCCCTGGAACGGCGGTGGGAGGACGCCCTGGCGTCGTTCGATGCCAAGGACGAGATCGGCGTGCTGGGAGTGCCGACGCGGGCCGACACCGTGGAGGAACTCGGCGATTCCCTGCGGAGCCGGGGCGTCGAGCCGGTGCGCTGGTACGGGGTGTGGCTGTTCGTGGACTGGCTCGACCTCAGCGGAGCCCAGTCCGAGCCGGTCGACGCAGCCCAGCTGGCAGCGGCGGCCGCCGTAGAACTCGAAGCCGGCCGGCGGGATCCCTACCGCGAGCTCAGCCGCATCTTCCACCTGGTGGGCCGCAAAGGCCCGCTTTCGTCCGGCGCGGCTGCTTTCCGGTCAGATCACGCTTTCGTCCGGCATAGTCGGGCTTCTGGCCAGGCCACATCTTCGTCCGAGCCCTAGGACCTTCTGGCCAGGCCACGCCTCGGCCCGGCACTGTCGGGCCTTTCGACTGCCCGCTCGAACGCGCGGCCCCGCCGTCCGCCATCCAGCGCCCTCAACTCAGCCCCCGCCACACCCACCCCCCACCCCGCCCCTACAGCGACCGTCGTCACAACCGCCACGCTCGTCCCCGCCCCCGGCCTCTCGGCCGGTTAGCCTCGGGCCGTGCAGATGACCGCCGAGCGGGTGCCCGCCAGGAAGGTGTTCGGGCTCGCGGTTCCCGCGCTCGGGGTGCTCGCCGCGGAGCCGTTGTACGTCCTGGTCGACACGGCCGTCGTCGGTCACCTCGGGGCCTTGCCGCTCGCCGGGCTGGCGCTGGGGGGCGTGGTGCTCTCCCAGATCTCCACCCAGCTGACCTTCCTGTCCTACGGCACCACCTCCCGCACCGCCCGGCTGCACGGCGCCGGGCGGCGAGCGGAGGCCGTCAGCGAGGGCGTCCAGGCCACCTGGCTGGCACTGACCGTCGGGCTCGTCCTCGTCGTCGCGGGGCAACTGCTCGCCGCCCCCATCGCGCGGGCTCTGTCCGGCAGCGACGACATCGCCGCGGCGGCCGTGTCCTGGCTGCGGATCGCCCTGTTCGGCGCGCCCCTCATCCTCGTCACCATGGCGGGCAACGGCTGGATGCGCGGGGTGCAGGACGCCGTCCGCCCGCTGCGTTACGTCCTGCTGGGCAACGGGATCTCCGCCGTGCTCTGCCCCGTCCTCGTGTACGCCGCCGGGTGGGGGCTCGAAGGCTCCGCCGTCGCCAACCTCGCCGCCCAGGTCGTCTCCGCCGGGCTGTTCCTGCGCGCCCTCGTCGCCGAGCGTGCGCCGCTGCGGCCGCACCCGAAGGTCATGCGCGCGCAGCTCAGCCTCGGCCGCGACCTCGTCCTGCGCAGCCTCGCGTTCCAGGCCTGCTTCGTCTCCGCCGCGGCCGTCGCCGCCCGCACGTCCACCACCGCCGTCGGCGCGCACCAGATCGTGCTGCAGCTGTGGACGTTCCTCTCGCTCGTACTGGACTCCGTCGCGATCGCGGCCCAGTCGCTCGTCGGCGCCGCGCTCGGCGCGGGCGCGCAACGGCAGGCGCACGGCGTCGCGAACCAGATCACGCGCTACGGGCTGATCCTCGGCTGCGTGCTGTGCGTCGTCTTCGCCGCGCTGTTCCCGGTGCTCCCGCACGCGTTCACCGCCGACCCCGGCGTGCTCGGCGAAATCCCGCACGCGTGGTGGTTCTTCGTTGCGCTGCAACCGATCGCGGGCGTGGTGTTCGCCCTCGACGGGGTGCTGCTGGGCGCCGGCGACGCCGCGTTCCTGCGCACCGCGACGCTCGTCAGCGCCGCACTCGGGTTCCTCCCGCTGATCTGGATCTCGCTCGCCCTCGGCTGGGGGCTCACCGGCATCTGGACCGGCCTGTCGCTGTTCATCGTCCTGCGCCTGATCGCCGTGGTCGTGCGATGGCGCTCCGGCCGCTGGGCCGTCACCGGCGCGGTGCGCTGATCCCGTGTGGCCGAAAACACCGAGGTCAGCGGTAAGCATTTCCGCCGTCCGGTCGATACAACCATTGATCATCCCCGCGCGCAGCTAGGAGGCTTCTTCCGTGCCGCCCCAGCAGGCACCTGTGATCGGCAAGGCCAGCCGCCGGTCGTGGCTCGTCTGGTTCACCGCAGCTCTCGTCTACCTCCTCTCCGTCTTCCACCGCACCTCGTTCGGGGTCGCGGGCCTGGCAGCCGCTGACCGCTTCGGCGTCGGCGCCGCCGCTCTCGGCACCTTCACCGTCCTGCAGGTCGGCGTCTACGCCGCGATGCAGATCCCCACTGGCGTCCTCGTCGACCGCTACGGCCCGCGCAAGGTCCTCGTCGCCGCACTGCTGTTCCTCGGGCTCGGCCAGATCCTGCTGGCGCTCGCGCACTCCTACGGCCTCGGGCTGCTCGCCCGCGGCGTGCTGGGCTTCGGCGACGCGCTCACGTTCGTCAGCGTCCTGCGGCTGGTCGCCGCGCACTTCCCCGGGCGCCAGTACTCCGTGGTCACCTCGTTCACCACCGCGCTCGGGTACGTCGGCAACCTCGCCGCGACCGTTCCGCTCACGTTCCTGCTCGCCGGACCCGGCTGGCTGCCGACGTTCCTCGGGGCCGGCCTGCTGACCGCGCTCTACGCCGGGTTCGTCGCCGCGCGGGTGAAGGACACGCCGAGCGGCCAAGTCGCGAAGGCCGCGCCCGTCGACCGCCGCCGGCTCGGGCGCGAGATCCGCTCGGCGTGGCGGGTCCCGGGCACGCGGCTGGGCTTCTGGGTGCACTTCTCCACGATGTTCGCGCCGAACGTGCTGACCCTGCTGTGGGGCGTGCCGTTCCTGGTGGAGGGCCAAGGGCTGACCGCCGCGTCCGCGAGCGCGCTGCTGACGGTGTTCGTGTTCGGCTCGATGATCGGCGGTCCCGTGGTGGGCGCCCTCATCGGGGCGCGGCCGGGCCTGCGGATGCCGCTGGTCGGCGGTTACCTCGGCGGCGCCGCGCTGGTGTGGGCGCTGCTGCTCGGCTGGCCGGGCAGCATCCCGGTCGCGGTCCTGGTGCCGTGCTTCGCGTTCCTGTCCCTCGGCGGGCCGGCGTCGATGATCGCCTTCGCGCTGGCGCGGGACTACAACCCGTTGCGCCGCGTCGGTACGGCGACGGGAGTGGTCAACGTCGGCGGTTTCGTCGCGACCACGGTCACCGCGCTCGCCGTCGGTGTGCTGCTGCAGGTCACCGGCGGGAACTTCCGCCTCGCGCTGCTGGCGGTCGTCGTCGTGCTGGCGCTGGGCACGTTCCGGATGCTCGTGTGGTGGCGCCGCGCCCGCGCGGAGCTGTTCGCGGCGCAGGCCCGCGGGGAACAGGTGCCGGTGCAGGTGCGCCGGCGGCTGTGGGACGTTCCCGAGCACCGCGAGCTGCCCGTCGCGGCCTGAGGCCTGGCGTACGGTTCCGGTCATCTGGACGGCACCGGGTTCGGTACCGGAACTGCTGCCGCACGTCGTCGCCCGGCGCCAGCACCACGAGCTCACCCGTGACTGAACGAGCATCCACGACGGCACGGTCCACGAGTACGCGGTTGACGAGATCGCGCAGGTCGACGACCTCCTCCGGGTGTGGAACCTGGGCGGCGACGGCACGGAGTTCACCTGGCGCGTCGTGGACTCGGTGAACGAGGCGGGCGCGTGGGCCGAACACCCCGGCAGCCCGGAGCCCGCGCTGCCGCGCTCTCCGGCACGGTGCACGGGAACGTCATCCAGGCCGGGGAGGTCCACCACACCGGTCTGCCGAAACTGCTGCGGCGGCTGTTCGGCCGCTCCTGACCCGGGCACCGTCGGCGGCGGACCGCAAGCGCCGCCGGATAGGGTGACCCCCCGTGCCGCCGAAGTCCCCACCGCCACCGCCCGGTCTGCTCGTCGTCGACAAGCCGCCGGGCATGACCTCGCACGACGTCGTCGCCCGGGTGCGCCGCATCATGGGCACCCGCAAGGTCGGCCACGCCGGCACGCTCGACCCGATGGCCACCGGCGTGCTCGTGCTGGGCGTCGAGCGGGCCACGAAGCTGCTCGGCCACCTGGCGCTGGACCGCAAGACGTACCTGGCCACGCTGTCGCTGGGCTCGGCCACCACCACCGACGACGCCGAGGGCGAGGTCCTGTCCACAGCGGACTCGCTGGAGGCGGTCACCGACGAGCGGATCGCGGCCGGGATCGCCGGGCTGACCGGCGAGATCGAACAGGTGCCCAGCGCGGTGAGCGCGGTGAAGGTGGCGGGCAAGCGCGCCTACGCCCGCGTCCGGGCCGGGGAGGACGTCGCGCTGCCGCCGCGCAAGGTGACGGTCTACCGGTTCGACCTGCTCGCCACGCGCCACGGGGCCGACCGCGTCGAGCTGGACGCCGTCGTCGAGTGCTCCTCCGGCACGTACGTCCGGGCGCTCGCCCGGGACCTAGGCGCGGGGCTCGGCGTCGGCGGACACCTCGCCGCGCTGCGCCGCACCACAGTCGGCCCGTTCACCCTCGCCTCGGCGCGGACCCTGGAGCAGCTGGAGGAGCGGCCCGCGTTGTCGCACGACCTGAGCGAGGCCGTCGCGAAGGCGTTCCCGCGCCACGACGTGGACGCCGCGACCGCGAAGGCCGTCCAACATGGACAGCAGGTGCGCGCGGCGGGGATCGAGGGCACCTACGGCGTCTTCGGCCCCGACGGCCGGGCGCTCGCACTGGCCGTCGACGCCGGCGGCGTGGCCCGGTCGGTCGTGGTTCTCGAACCCGCCTAAAGTGAGCACCGTGCAAAGGTGGCGTGGGCTGGAAGACCTCCCCGGCGGCTGGGGCAGGTGCGTGGTCACGATCGGCGTGTTCGACGGGGTGCACCGCGGGCACCAGGCGCTCATCGGCAAGACCGTCGAGATCGCCAAGGCCCGCAGCCTGCCCAGCGTGGTGCTGACGTTCGACCCGCACCCGTCGGAGGTCATCCGCCCCGGCAGCCATCCGGCGCAGCTGACCACCCTGCGGCGCAAGGCCGAGCTGGTCGAGGAGCTGGGTGTCGACGTCTTCGCCGTCCTGCCGTTCACGCCGGAGCTGATGCGGCTGTCGGCGCACGAGTTCGTGCACGAGATCCTCGTCGACCGGCTGCACGCCGCCGCCGTCGTGGTGGGGGAGAACTTCACGTTCGGCGCGCACGCCGCCGGCACCGTGTCGCTGCTGCGCGAGCTGGGCAAGCGGTTCGGCTTCGCGACGTACGGGGCGGAGCTGCAGGGCGAGCACGACGACAACGCCGAGATCACCTTCTCCTCGACGTACGTGCGCTCCTGCATCGACGCCGGTGACGTGGCCGCGGCCGCCGAGGCGCTGGGCCGCCCGCACCGGCTCGAAGGCATCGTCGTGCGCGGAGACGGCCGCGGGCACGACCTGGGCTACCCGACGGCGAACCTGTCGACCCCGCGCTTCGCCGCCGTGCCCGCCGACGGCGTGTACGTGTGCTGGTTCGTCCGCGCCGCCGACCCGGAACGCCGCCTGGCCGCGGCCGTCTCGGTCGGCACCAACCCCACGTTCTCCGGCCGCGAGCGCACCGTCGAGGCGTTCGTGCTCGACGTGGACGAGGACTTCTACGGCCAGCACGTCGCGCTGGACTTCGTCGCCCGGCTGCGCGACCAGATCCGGTTCACCTCGGTGGAGGACCTGATCGTGCGGATCGACGAGGACGTCGTCCAGACGAGGGGTGTGCTGGGGCTGGCCTCCGGCTGAGCGCGTTTGCGGAAACCGGTCCCCCCAGCGGCCGAACCTGGCAAAATGCACCTGCGTCCGCCGGGCGGTGGCAGGGGAGCAACAGGGGAGAGCGGGAAACGTGGAGGACTCCAAGATCGTCCAGCGCAACATCGCGTTGCAGCGGGAGTGGTACGGCGAACCCCTGGGGGACAGGGTGCGCCGGCTGGTGGTGGCCTTCGACGTGTCCCAGGCGTACCTGGCCGAGGTGCTGGGGATCAGCGCCCCGATGCTCAGCCAGGTGATGAGCGGCCGCCGCGCCAAGATCGGCAACCCCGTCGTGCTCGCGCGGATGATCATGCTCGAACGCAAGTGCCTGATCCCCGAGGTCGCCGCGGGACACAAGGAGGCCCTGCTGGCGGCGCTGGAGGACGTGAAGGACGCGCGGCCCACCGTGGGCCGCGACAACATCCCGGTCGCCGCGGTGGACGACCGGTCGGCGCTGGCCGCGTTGCGCGAGGTCGCGGAGGACGAGGACCTCACCGAGGCGGCCAAGCGACTGGACGACGACTTCCCGGCGATCGCCGACCTGCTGCGCAGGGCGGGAACCCAGAGGTGAGCCCATGCTGCTGTTCTCGGCGTTGCTGCCGCCGTCCCGCGTCGTCGAGTCGCTGAGGACGCACCTGGACCCGCTGCGGGAGGAGGTGCCGGAGCCGCGCTGGGCGCCTCCCGCGCAGTGGCACATCACGCTCGGCTTCTACGGGGAGGACGACCCGGAAGCGCGGGTAGAATGGCTGGGGAAGGCGCTGGCCGGCAGGTCGGCGCCGACGCTGCGCCTGCAGGGCGCCGGCACCTTCTCCCGCGTGCTCTACCTCGGGGTGTACAGCGAGGGCCTGACCGAGCTGGCCGCCGCGGCGGGCGCGGAGGAGGAGCGGCCGTACCTGCCGCACCTCACGGTCGCGCGCACGGCGGGCGACGTGCCGGCGGAGCTGCCGCGGCGGCTGTCGGGGTTCGTGAGCGAGCCGTGGACGGCCGTCGAAGCGGTGCTGATGCGCAGCGACCGCACCGGCGAGGGCACGCGGTACTCCGTGGTGGCCCGGTTCCCGCTCGAGGTCCGGCAGGCCGGTGCGGGACCTGCCTGATACCCTGAAACACCGGGTCCGGCTGCAGTCCGTGGCGGCCGTGACCGACTCACCCGGCGCGCAGCCGCGTCCGGGCCGCACGGCACAGAGAAGAACCAAGGAGAACACGGCGTGGCGCTGTCCACCGACGAGAAGAAGTCGATCCTCTCCGAGTACGGCCTGCACGACTCGGACACCGGATCCCCCGAGGCCCAGGTGGCCCTGCTGACGAAGCGGATCATCGGCCTCACCGAGCACCTGAAGGCTCACAAGCACGACCACCACTCGCGTCGCGGGCTGCTGCTGCTGGTCGGCCGCCGCCGCCGGCTGCTCAACTACGTGGCGAAGGTGGACATCGAACGGTACCGGTCGCTGATCCAGCGACTCGGCCTCCGCCGATAGCAAGGCTCCGAGGGGGAGTGGCCACCCGGTCGCTCCCCCTCGGCACATAACAGCAACAAAGAGGCAAGGCGAGAACCGCGCGAGGACTTTCCCGCCGGTCCTCGGTAGTGGCTTCCGGGTTCATCCCCGGTGGCTTCGATCGAAGACCGGCCTCGTTCCTCGGGCGTCACCCCGCACGGGTGGGGTGAGTTTCCCGCCGCACGAACGAGGAGAAAACCAACATATGACCGACGCAGTCGGCAACCAGGTGCACGAGACCGAAGCCGTCATCGACAACGGCCGGTTCGGCACCCGCACCATCCGTTTCGAGACCGGCCGCCTGGCCCGCCAGGCCGCCGGCGCCGTCGTGGCGTACCTGGACGAGGAGACCATGCTCCTGTCCGCCACCACGGCCTCGAAGCAGCCGAAGGAGCACTTCGACTTCTTCCCCCTGACGGTGGACGTCGAGGAGCGCATGTACGCCGCGGGCCGCATCCCCGGCGCGTTCTTCCGCCGCGAGGGCCGCCCCTCCACCGACGCGATCCTGACCGCGCGGCTGATCGACCGGCCGCTGCGCCCGTCGTTCGCCGACGGCCTGCGCAACGAGATCCAGGTGGTCGTCACGGTGCAGAGCCTGCACCCGGAGGACCCGTACGACGTGCTGGCGATCAACGCCGCGTCCGCGTCCACCCAGATCGGCGGCCTGCCGTTCTCGGGCCCGATCGGCGGCGTGCGCGTCGCGCTGATCGAGGGCCAGTGGGTCGCGTTCCCGACGTGGACCCAGCTGGAGCAGGCCACCTTCAACATGGTCGTCGCGGGCCGCGTGGTCGCTGATGATGTTGCGATCATGATGGTCGAGGCCGAGGGCACCGAGCACACGCTCGACCTCGTCGCGGCCGGCGCCACCGCGCCCGACGAGCAGACCGTGGCCGAGGGCCTCAACGCCGCCAAGCCGTTCATCCGCGTCCTGTGCGAGGCCCAGCAGAAGCTGGCGGACGTCGCGGCCAAGCCGACCGGCGACTTCCCGGTGTTCCCCGCCTACCAGCAGGACGCCTACGACGCCGTCGCCGCCATCGCCACCGAGGACCTGGCCAAGGCGCTCACCATCGCGGGCAAGCAGGACCGCGACAACGCGACCGACGAGGTCAAGGCCGCGGTGCTGGAGAAGGTCGGGCTCGGTGAGGGCGAGGCGTTCGCGGGCCGCGAGAAGGAGATCGGCGCCGCGTTCCGCGCGCTCACCAAGAAGCTGATCCGCCAGCGGATCCTGCGTGACAAGGTGCGCATCGACGGCCGTGGCATCACCGACATCCGCAGCCTGTCGGCCGAGGTCGGCGTGGTGCCGCGGGCGCACGGCTCGGCGCTGTTCGAGCGCGGCGAGACCCAGATCCTGGGTGTCACCACGCTGAACATGCTCCGCATGGAGCAGCAGATCGACTCGCTGTCGCCGGAGACCACCAAGCGTTACCTGCACCACTACAACTTCCCGCCGTTCTCCACCGGTGAGACGGGCCGCGTCGGCTCGCCGAAGCGGCGCGAGATCGGGCACGGCGCGCTCGCCGAGCGGGCGCTGGTGCCGGTGCTGCCGAAGCGCGACGAGTTCCCGTACGCCATCCGCCAGGTGTCGGAGGCGCTGGGCTCCAACGGGTCCACCTCGATGGGCTCGGTCTGCGCCTCGACGATGGGCCTGTTCAACGCGGGCGTGCCGCTCAAGGCGCCGGTCGCGGGCATCGCGATGGGCCTGGTGTCCGACGAGGTCGACGGCGAGACGCGCTACGTCGCGCTCACCGACATCCTCGGCGCGGAGGACGCGTTCGGCGACATGGACTTCAAGGTCGCCGGCACCAAGGACATCATCACCGCGCTGCAGCTGGACACGAAGCTCGACGGCATTCCGTCCGAGGTGCTCGCCGGTGCGCTCAAGCAGGCCAAGGACGCGCGCCTGACGGTGCTCGAGGTCATGCTCGAGGCCATCGACGGCCCGGACGAGATGAGCCCGTACGCGCCGCGCGTCACCAGCGTGAAGATCCCGGTCGACAAGATCGGCGAGGTCATCGGGCCGAAGGGCAAGATGATCAACTCGATCACCGAGGAGACCGGCGCCGACATCTCGATCGAGGACGACGGCACGATCTACGTGGGCGCGGCCGACGGCCCGTCGGCGGAGGCGGCGATCGGCAAGATCAACGCCATCGCCAACCCGCAGCTGCCGAAGGTGGGCGAGCGGTTCCTCGGCACCGTGGTGAAGACGGCCGCGTTCGGCGCGTTCGTCTCGCTGCTGCCGGGCAAGGACGGCCTGATCCACATCTCGAAGCTCGGCAACGGCAAGCGCATCGGCAAGGTCGAGGACGTGGTCAACGTGGGCGACAAGCTCCGCGTCGAGATCGCCGACATCGACAACCGCGGCAAGATCAGCCTCGTCCTGGTCAAGGAAGAGGACGAGAAGGCCGAGCCCGCCGAGGCCGGGGCGGACGCCCAGTAAGGCAGTATTTTCCCCGCGAATGGCCCGTTCGAGCGAGTCTCGAGCGGGCCATTCGCGCGTTGAAGGAGTTAAGGACCTCATGAGTCGACAGATCCCGGGGTACGAGCAGCGTGCGGGCAGCACGCGGACCCTGGACGCAGCGGTGAAGCGGACCGTGCTGCCCGGCGGGCTGCGCGTGATCACCGAGCACGTGCCCGGCGTGCGGTCGGCCACCGTGGGCCTGTGGGTGGGCATCGGCTCGCGCGACGAGCCACCCGCCGTGGCCGGTGCGGCGCACTACCTCGAACACCTGCTGTTCAAGGGCACCGGCACCCGCAGCGCCACGCAGATCGCCGAGGAGATCGACGCCGTCGGCGGCGAGTTCAACGCGTTCACCGCCAAGGAGCACACCTGCTACTACGCGCAGGTGCTCGACGAGGACCTGCCGCTGGCGATGGACCTGGTCACCGACGTGGTCTTCGACGCGCTGTGCACGGAGTCCGATGTGGACACCGAGCGCAGCGTGGTGCTGGAGGAGATCGCGATGCGCGACGACGACCCGGAGGACCTGCTGCACGAGACCTTCGTCAGCACGGTGCTCGCCGGGCACCCGCTCGCGAAGCCGGTGCTGGGCACCGAGGAGTCGATCCGCGGGATGTCGGCGAAGGCGTTGCGCGGGTTCTACCGCCGCCGCTACACGCTGCCGCGGATGGTGCTCGCGGTCGCGGGCAACGTCGAGCACAACCAGGTGCTTCGCTTGGCGCGCAAGGCTTTGCGCGATCGGCTGTCCGGTTCGGACGCTCCGGTGCCGCCGCGGCGCGGCCGGGCGCGCATCACCGCGGGGCCGCGGCTGGAGCTGCACACCGATGACACCGAGCAGGCGCACGTGATGCTCGGCATGCGCGCGCTGTCGCGGCACGACGAGCGCCGCTACACGCTCAACGTGCTGAACGCCGCGCTCGGCGGTGGCATGAGCTCGCGGCTGTTCCAGGAGGTCCGGGAGCAGCGCGGGCTGGCGTACCAGGTGTACTCGTCGATCGCGGCGTACGCCGACACCGGGCACCTGTCGGTGTACGCGGGCTGCCAGCCGGAGCGCCTCGGCGAGGTCGCGAACGTGCTGCGCGACGTGCTGGGCCTCGTCGGCAAGGAGGGTTTCTCCGACGCCGAGGTCGCGCGCGCCAAGGGGCAGCTGCGCGGTGGGCTCGTGCTGGGCCTGGAGGACACCGCGTCGCGGATGTCCCGGATCGGCAAGCAGGAGCTGAACTACGGGCTGTACGCGAGCGTGGACGAGACGGTCGAGCGGATCGACGCGGTCACCACCCAGGAGGTGTATGACCTGGCTCGCAGCCTGTTCGGCGCGCCAGGAGGGGTCTCGGTGGCCACGGTGGTCGGGCCGTACGCTCATGCCGACGACCTGCCGGACGACCTGCACGAGGTGATTGCGCGATGACCCGCGGCGAGAACAACCCGATCCGAGTCGGCGTGCTCGGTGCCCGCGGCCGGATGGGGGCCACGGTGGTGCGGGCCGTCGAGGCCGCGCCGGACCTGGAGGTCGTCGCGGCGCTCGACGCGGGCGACGAGCTGTCCGCCCTCACCGGGGCGCGCGCCGAGGTGGTCGTCGACTTCACCCACCCCGACGCCGTGCTGGACAACCTGCGCTTCCTGGTGGAGAACGGGATCGCCGCGGTCGTCGGCACCACCGGGTTCACCGAGGAGCGCCTGTCGACGGTGCGGGAGTGGCTGCGGGACAAGCCCGGGCTGGGTGTGCTGGTGGCGCCGAACTTCGCGCTCGGCGCCGTGCTCGCCATGCGGTTCGCCCAGCAGGCGGCGCGGTTCTACGAGTCGGTCGAGATCATCGAGCTGCACCACAACCGCAAGGCCGACGCGCCCTCGGGCACGGCGGCGCACACCGCCCGGCTCGTCGCCGAGGCGCGCCGCGAGGCGGGGTTGAAGCCGGGCGCGGACGCGACGACGTCCGAAGTGGACGGTGCCCGCGGCGCGCTGGTGGACGAGGTGCGGGTGCACTCGGTGCGGCTGCCCGGGCTGGTGGCGCACGAGGAGATCCTGTTCGGGCAGGAAGGCGAGACGCTCACCATCCGCCACGACTCCATGGACCGCACGTCGTTCATGCCGGGCGTGCTGCTCGGCGTGCGCGAGGTGCTGGGCAGGCCCGGGCTGACCGTCGGCCTCGAGAACGTGCTCGACCTGTGAGGGCCCGCAACGTCGCGCTGCTGCTGACCGCCGCGCTGGTGGTCTACCTGGTGCTGCTGGCCGACCGGGCGGTGGAGCTGGTGCGCACGGGTACGGCGGTGGGAATCACGCTGGGGATCGCGGTGTTCGTGCTGCCGCTGCTCGGCGCGTGGATGGTGGTGGCCACCTGGCGGTCGGGCGTGCGGATCCAGCAGCTCGGGCGGCGGCTCGACGAGGAGGGCGGCCTGCCCGACGTGTCGGACCTGCCGCGCCGCCCGTCGGGCCGGGTGGACCGCGCGGCGGCCGACGCGTGGTTCGAGGACCGCCGCGCGGAGCTGGAGGCCCACCCGGACGACTGGCGGTACTGGTACCGGTTGGCGTACGCGTACGACATCGCCGGTGACCGCCGCCGCGCCCGCGCCACCATGCGCAAGGCCGTCGACCTCGAAGCCGCGGAGCGGGCGAGCTAGGTTGTGTTTCCCAAGCGGCGGCAGCCGCTTGCTGCGGGCCGTCAGCTTGCACCGCGGCGGGTTCTGAGGTGGTTCCTCGCGAGGACAGCGCCTCCGTGGTGACCTGGCGGTCATGAGGAGGCGATCCCGGAGCGAGGGGCCGCCTGAGTGGATCAGCCGCGCGCAGCGTGCCCGTTGAGGGTGGTGGCGGGCTGGCGGGAGGGGCCGCTACCCGCACCGGCCGTCAAGCCGCTTTGGGAACAGTCCCTAACCCCGCAGGAACGCCAGTATCCGGTCGGTCTGGCCGGGGATCCAGTGCCCGGCCTCGGGCAGCACGGTCACCTGCGCGTGCGGCACCGTCTCGCGGAAGCGGCGGGCGGTCTCGGCCGAGTCGAGCATCGCGTCGCGGGCACCGACGATCACCTGCACCGGCATCCTCAACCCGCGCAGCGCCTCGTCGTCGAACCTCGGCAGCCGTTCGCGGCGGGGCAGGAAGTGCGTGAAGATCAACGTCAGGTACTCGGCGACCGCTGGTGCCTGCTCGGCGTCGACGCCCGCCACCGCCTTCAGCGACCGTCGCAGGTCCTCGGGGCTGGTTGGCTGGGGCGCGGAGGACGCGACCGGTTTCTGGCCGCCCACCCCGCCCGGGCACAGCAACGACAGCCGCGCCACGCGGTCCGGCCGCCGGATCGCGTAGTCCAGCGCCAGCCAGCCGCCGAGTGACGCCCCCGCCAGCGCGACCGGTCCGAGGCCGAGCCCGTCCAGCACGTCGTCCAGCCAGCCCGCGGGCGCCTCGCCGCCCAACTCGAACCGCGCGGGCGCGCTCAGGCCCGGCTCGCCGACCACGTCCACCGCGTGCACGCGGAAGTGCCGCGCCCACACCGGCACGTCGCCCATCCACATCGCCGCGTTGGAACCCGAGCCGTGCAGCAGCACCAGCGGCGACCCGTCCTCCGGCCCGCACCTGACCACGAACGTCTCGCCCTCCCGCGTCGGCACGCGCACGTGCTCCGCGGGCACCGGCCACGCGGCCAGCATCTCCTGGTAGTGGCGGCGGATCTCCTGCCCGCCGGCTTCGGTCCGGTAGATCACGACTCCAGCACCGCCTCGACGTACTCGAGCAGGCGCGCGGTGTCGGTGAGCCCGCCGAACACCACCACCTTCAGTCGCCCCCGCTGCTCGTCGTAGGCCGTCTGCACGCGCAGCGGCCGGTCACCCTGCCGCGCGCTCGCCGCCATCAGCAGCGTGGTCACGCGCCCCACCTTCTCCGGGCCGACCGCGTCGACCTCGACGATGGCGGACACCTCGACGTGCCGCTCCCGCCGCACCTCCGGCTCCTCGGTCACCGGGGTGCCGAGCAGCGCCTCCAGGTCCTCCTGCGTGATCCGGTACTGCTTGCCGATGCGGACGGCCTTGAGCCGCCCGTCACGCACGTAGCCGCGGACGGTCCGGACGTGCAGCCCGAGCCGCTCCGCGACTTCCTCCGCAGAGTAGAGCTTTCCTGTCATGAACTGACCATAACAGCCGAACGATAGGGAAGGATAGGGAATTTAGGGGAACTACACGTGAAACCACGACGTGAAGAGGGCGGGGCAGGCCGCGAGCACGCTGTACCGGGCGAACCGCCCGGCCAGCCCGACCGTGACGAACGTCGACATCCGCATGTCCGCCAGTCCGGCGAGCACGGTCGTCGCCATGAACGGCGGGAGCCCGACCACGGAGCTGATCCCGTACGTGCCCGTCATCCAGGCCGGGTGCCGGTGGCACCGCTCGCGCAGGGCCTCCACCTTGCCGCGCAGCCACTTGGTCCGGACGTGCCAGCGGTCGCGCCACCGGCTCGGCGGGCGCTGCCGGTGCAGCCGGTCGTGCAGCACCGCGGGCAGCTTGATCGACCCGCGCGCGGCCAGGTAGTAGAGCAGCTTTCCGGCGATCTGCCCGATCGCGACGGCGGCGCCGACGAGGAGCCACTGCGTGCCCGGTTCGCCGGTCACCAGGCCGAGCACGAACACCTCGATGCTGATCACGGGGATGAGCGCCGAGCCGAACGCGACCCCGAGCGTCAGGAAGAACCAGCCGAGCATCGTGCCTCCTGAGGTCTCCTCGCGGACGTGCCCACCCACATCACCCAGTCGGTGTGGCCGGCGAACCCGTTTCGCTCTAAAGACCAGTCAACAGCATCACGATCGGGTGTACAGGGGGGTTCACCGTACTCTTGGCTTCCTGTTGACCACCGTCCGGTCACCTGCTGTCCATCTGACGCTGGAAACCTGACACCGTGCGTGACGAAAGCAGGGCCCTGCCCGCCCGGTTCGCGGCCCTGTGCGCCGCCGTGGTGCGTCCGCTGCCGGTGGCCGTGCCGCCCAGTCTCGTGGGTTTCGCGCTCCTCAACGGGATGACGTTCGGGGTGGACCTCGCGTTGCTCACCGTGGGCCGGTCCGTCCTCGGGCTGCCGGTCTGGCTCGCCGTGACGCTGGGCTACCTGGTCGCCTTCGGGCTGAGCTTCGTGCTCAACCGGACCCTCAACTTCCGCTCCCACGCCCCGGTCGGCGGGCAGACCGCGCGGTACGCGCTGGTGATCGGCGTCAACTACCTCGTCTGCATCCTCGGCGTGGGCGCCGGGCTGGCCGCGGCGGGCCTGGAGTACCACCTGTCGCGCCTGCTCGCGGGCGCCGCCGAGGCGATCTTCATGTACTGCGCGATGCGCTGGTTCGTCTTCCCGGACACCCGAGAGGGGACCCGCTCGACGGTCGCGACACGCGGGCAACCATGATAGGGGCCGCCGCGTCTGTTCGCAGGGCACGTCTCGTGGCTACGCACCTGGGAGAAGTGTTTTGAATTCAGTGGTCTCGACCTGGAGGCAGGGCAGCGCCGCCGTCCGCGCGCGCCTCGCCCTCCAGTTGCTGCTGGCGGTGGGCCTGTTCTGCGCGCTCGCTTACTACGCGCACGGCATCGTCAAATGGCCCACCGACGTCGACGTGTACCGCCTGGGCGCCGACACGTTCCTCAAGGGCCACTCGATCTACACCGAACTCCCCGTGTCGTCGATCGGTGGCGCGCTGCCCTACACGTACCCGCCGTTCTCGGCGGTGCTGTTCGTGCCGCTGGCGATCGTCCCGCCGCACATCGGCTACCCGCTGCTGACCGGCCTGACGTGCCTCTGCCTGTTCCCGATCATCCTCGCGTACCGCAAGACGTCCCCGGAGCTGCGCGGCCTGCTCGCCAAGCCGTGGATGGTCGTCGCGGGCGCGTGCGTGCTCGTGGTCGCGCACCCGGTGGCGAACACGATCTTCTGGGGCCAGATCAACGTCATCCTGATGATGCTGGTCGCGGTCGACTGCCTGTGGCCGAACCCGAAGTGGCCGCGCGGCGCGCTGATCGGCATCGCGGCGGCGGTCAAGCTGACGCCCGCCGGGTTCGTGCTGCTGTTCCTGCTGCGCAAGGACTTCCGCGCGGTGGTCACCAGCTTCGTCAGCTTCTGCGTGTGCACCGCCATCGCGTTCGTGCTCATGCCGCACGACTCGTGGCTGTACTGGACCGACCGGGTGTTCCACGCGTCGAGCATGAACATCGGCCCGATCCACGCGAACGAGTCGGTCATGGCCAGCTTCGAGAAGCTGGGCCTCGGGGGCCACACGCTGACCCTGGTCGGCGGGCTGGGCGTGGTCCTCGTCGTGGTGATGACGTGGCTGGGCACCCGGCGCGCGCTCGACGACGGCAACCTGCCGATGGCGCTGGGTGTCAACGCCACCGGCGTGCTGCTCGTGTCGCCGATCTCGTGGTCGCACCACTGGGTGCTCGCGCTGCCGACGGCCGCGCTGATCATGGTGATGGGCTACCAGAAGCACAAGTTCTGGCTGCTGTTCTCCGGCTGGGTCGGCGTGGTGATCCTGTGGATCGCCCCGCACTACCAGGTGCCGCTGGAGTACCAGATCTGGAGCTTCCCGCAGAAGGTCGCCGGGTCGAGCTACCAGATCATCGCGGTGATCTTCCTGGTGGTGATGACCGTGCGGTGGTTCCTCGGCCGCCGTCGTCCGGCCTCACTCGACCAGCTCGATTTCGAGGTGTCCGGTCAGGCGGACCTCGCGCAGCCGGCGCTGGCCGGTGTCGAGGGTGCGCACGGTGCCGTCCGGACGCCAGCCGGCGCGGCGGAAGAAGGCCAGTGACGCCGAGTCCGACTCGGCGACCCAGCTGATCCCGCGCTCCTTGTCCTGCCGGCGCAGCCCTTCGGCGGCGCCGTGCAGGAGCCGGCCGCCGTGCCCGCGGCGGCCCCAGCGCGGCTCCACCAGGATGGTGGCGATCAGCCCGGTGCGGTCGGCGTCGTCGGGCAGCTCGCCGGACGCGCTCGCGACCTCCTCGCGGGGCGCGGGCCCGGCGACGCAGAAGCCCACGGTGAAGCCGCCTTCGGTCGCGACGTAGACCGTGGTCGCGGGGTGCGCGATCGCCTCGGCCCACTGCTGTTCGGCGGTCGCGTCCAGTTCGGCCAGTGCCTGCTCGCCGAGCAGGTCCGCGTAGGCGGTGCGCCACGTGGTGCGCTGGATGCGGGCGATCTCCGGGGCGTCCCCGGCCACGGCGGCACGGACTTCGACGGTGGTCATGGCTGGAAGATAGCGGCCTCCGTTTTTGTCGGTGGGTGCTGGCACGATGAGTTCCGATGGACACGATGAGCAACGCGGTGGCCAGGCGGGTCGCGCTGGCCGCCCAGGGTTTCGCCGATCCCCGGCCGGAGGTCGCCACGCGGCGGCACCTGCGCCGGGTGCTTTCGCATGTGCAGCTGATCCAGCTGGACTCGGTGAACGTGGCGGTGCGGGCGCACTACGCGCCGCTGTTCTCGCGGCTGGGGGCGCACGACCAGGCGTTGATCGACGAGGCGGCGTGGTCGCACAGCGCGCGCCGGCCCCGGATGCTGGTGGAGACGTGGGCACACGAGGCGAGCCTGATCCCGGTCGAGGACTGGCCGCTGCTGCAGTCGGGCGCGAAGCGGCGCGGGTGGTGGCGGAACTACGCGCGGCTGGTCGAGCAGTCGCCGTCGCTGGTCGACGACATCCTGGCGGTGGTCAAGGAGCAGGGCCCGATCGGGGCGGGCGGCATCGAGCGCGAGGTGGTGGGGGAGTCCCAGCGGCGGCAGGGGCCGTGGTGGGACCGCTCGGACGTGAAGAAGGTCTGCGAGTGGCTGTTCGGGATGGGGCAGCTGACCACGGGCACGCGCCGGTCGTTCGAGCGGCTGTACGACCTGACGGAACGGGTCGTGCCGCCGGAGGTCCTGGCGCGGCGGATCGCGCCGGAGGAGGCGGCGCGGGAGCTGGTCGCCCGCTCGGCGGCGGCGCTGGGCGTCGCGACGGAGCCCGACCTGCGGGACTACTACCGGCTCGGCCCGGACGTCACGTCGCAGGCGGTGCGGGAGCTGGTGGAGTCCGGGGTGCTGGAGCCGGTGCGGGTGCGGGAGTGGCGGGCGCAGGCGTACCGCTTCGCGGGGGCGCGGGCGCCGCGCAAGGTGCCGGGGCGGGCGTTGCTGTGCCCGTTCGACCCGCTGATCTGGGAGCGGGCGCGCACGGAGCGGCTGTTCGGGTTCCGGTACCGCATCGAGATCTACGTCCCGGAGCCGAAGCGCGTCCACGGGTACTACGTGTTCCCGTTCCTGCTCGACGGCGAGCTGGTGGCGCGGGTGGACCTGAAATCCGACCGGGAGGCGGGGCTGCTGCGGGTGCAGGGCGCGTTCGCCGAGCCGGACGTCGACGTGGTGAGGGTGGCCGGCGAGCTGGCGGCGGAGCTGCGGGTGATGGCGGAGTGGCTCGGCCTGGACGGCGTGGCCGTCGGGGAGCGAGGTGACCTGGCACCCGTGCTGCGGCGGGCCTGAGGGTTTTCGGTATCGGGCTGCGGGTCGAGGCTGTGCGAGGCTCGTCTCGGTTCGGGGCCTCGGCGAAAACGCGTGCCCGAAGCGGAAAGCCGCCCGAAGCCGGAACCCGGGCGGCGAGGGGCGCCCGCCGGTCGCTGAGAACGCCCCTCGCCTTCCCCCTGGCAACGCCTGCTCTGCAGACGCAGCTTCGCCTACTGGGTCGCGCGCGTGAGGACCGCCGAGCCGACTCCCGTGCGGGCGCGGATCTTCAGCGGCACCTCGCCCTCGGGGGCCTCCGTCTCGACGTCCAGCTCGCTCGACACCTTGCCCGAGCCCGACGTCAGGTCCACCTCCGCCGTGACACCCGGGCGCACGCCGACACGGATCTCGCCGCTGCCCGTGATCAGCTCCAGCGAACCGCTCGCCGCCTCGGCGACCGACAGGTCACCGCTGCCGCTGCGGGCCATGATCTCCCCGGCCGCCGCGCCCAGCCACACGTCTCCCGTGCCCGTCACGAGCGTCACCGAACCCGCGAGCGACGACGCCTCCACGTCACCGCTGCCGGTGCGCAGCTGCAGCCCCGCGAGCGTCGGCCCCAGCCGGATCGCGCCGGAACCGGTGCGGACCTGCGCGGCGCCCTCCGCCCGGTCGAGCTTCACCTCGCCCGAGCCCGTGAGCACGTCCACGCGACCACACGCGCCCGTCACGTTCACGTCCGCCGACCCGGCCCGGATCTCCAGCCCGGAACCCGCCGGGGCCCGGACGGTGACCGCCAGCGGGATGTTCCGCAACGGCAACGGTTTCGGCGCCCGCACCGCCAGCCGCCTGCCGGTCAGCTCCACGCGGGTCTGCTGCACCGCCTCGACGGGACTGCCGCGCAGCTCCCCGCCGAACTGCTCACCGAACCGCTCGTTCACCCAGTTCAGCAGGTTCGTCACGCCCTGCGCCCACGACTCGCGGATGTCCGGCGCGTGCCGCACCTCCACCGTCGCCTCCGCGGTGTCGGTCAGCTCGATGTCGATCCTCCCCAGCGTCACGCTGATGTCGAGGTCGAGCGGCCCCGCCACCTCGAACGTCTCCGTGCGGACGAGGTCGTCCCCCTGTGGTTCGCTCATCGTCATCCCCTCACCCAGCCGTGCAGGTGCGTGTCGGTGTTCTTGCCCGGGCGCGGCTCGCTCTTCCCCTCACCACGCAGGTGCGGCACGCCGTGCAGCGCGCCCTGCACCGCCTGGGAGATGAACGTGTTGAGCGAGACCCCCTGAGCGGCCGCGGCCTGCTCGGCCTGGCCCTTGATCTGCTCCACCAGCCGCAGCGTCATCCGCGTGATGTTGTCGCTGCCCTCACCGGGCGGCGGTGGTGGCGGAGGCGGCGGCACCGGTCCGGTCTCGTGCGACGGCGAGCCGGTGCCGGTGACCACCACGCGCACGTCGCGGCCGTCGAGCCGGACGTCCACGACGTGGTCGGGCAGTTGGGTGGTGACCTCGGCGGCCAGGTCGGCGAGCGCGTTCATGAGCGCGAGCCGGACCGCCGGTTCCAGTGCCCCGGACAGGACGGCGGCGGCGCGGCGGGTGTTCTCGTCCCCCGCGGACGCCGTCGCACTCAGGTCCTCCCGGAGGCTCGTGATGTACGGCGACAAATCCATGACACCAAAGTGACACCATTCGTGGTGTCAGTCAAGTGTCATGCTGGAGTCACGGTTCCCTGTTACCGTCGGAAGACGTGATCAAGCTCCCGGAAGGTCTGCTCGACCTGCTCCGCCGTCCCAGCCCCTGCTTCCTCGCCACCGCGATGCCCGACGGCTCGCCGCAGCTGACCCAGACCTGGGTCCACACCGACGGCGAGCACCTCGTGATCAACGTCGTCGACGGCCATGTGAAGGCCAGGAACGTCGCCCGCGATCCGCGCGTGGCGGTGAACGTCGTCGATCCCGACAGCTTCTTCCGCTACTACGCCGTGCGTGGCCGTGTGGTCGAGTCGACCACCGAAGGCGCGGCGGAGAACATCGACGAGATCTCGCAGAAGTACCTCGGCCGCCCGTACCCGAACTTCACCGGGCGGCCGGAACAGCGGCGGGTGCTGAAGATTGCGGTCGAGTCCATCGCCCACTCGCCGGAGGACGGCGGCTAGGCTGCTGGGTCGGAATGAGGGGAAGGAGTGCGAGAGTGGCCGAGACCGTTTCGCCGAAGGTGCAGTTGATCGCGAAGACGGAGTTCTTCCCGCCGGAGGACGTGCCTTGGTCCACCGACGCGGACGGGGGTCAGGCGCTCGCCGAGTTCGCGGGCCGGGCCTGCTACCAGTCGTGGAAGAAGCCGAACCCGAAGACGGCCACCAACGCGGGCTACATCGACCACATCATCGAGGTCGGGCACCTGTCGGTGCTCGAACACGGGTCGGTCACCTTCTACATCACCGGCATCTCGCGCTCGCTCACGCACGAGCTGATCCGGCACCGGCACTTCTCGTACTCGCAGCTGTCGCAGCGCTACGTGCCCGAGCGGGACGCGGCGTTCGTCGAGCCGGACGTGATCGCGGACGACCCGGAGCTGCACGAGAAGTTCCTCAAGGCCGCGCAGGCCAGTGTGGACGCCTACACCGAGCTGCTCGCCGGGCTGGAGGAGAAGTTCGCGGACGCGCCGTCGGCGACGCTGCGGCGCAAGCAGGCCCGGCAGGCCGCGCGTTCGGTGCTGCCGAACGCCACCGAGACCCGCATCGTGGTGACGGGCAACTATCGCGCCTGGCGGCACTTCATCGCCATGCGCGCCACCGAGCACGCCGACGTGGAGATCCGCGCGCTGGCCGTGGAATGCCTGCGGCAGCTGCAGAAGGCGGCGGGGAACGTGTTCGCCGACTTCACCATCTCCACCCTGCCCGACGGCACCGAGGTCGCGTCCAGCCCGAAGGTGCTGGAGGGGTGAAGCGGCTCGCGATCGACGTCCGGCCCGGGGAGTACGCCGTCGCGCGGCTGGACGCGGACGTCACCGTGCCCGCCGCGCTGCTCGCCCCCGGCCGGACGGCCCTCGTCTCGGTGACCCGCACCGACGGCGAGGTCTCGCTCGTCTGCCCGGTGGCCGAGGTGCCGGAGGGCGCGAAGGCCGACGCCGGGTGGCGGCTGCTCACCGTGCGGGGCCCGCTGGCGTTCATGCTGACCGGCGTCATCGCGGCGCTGTCGAACGAGCTGGCCTCGGCGGGCGTGGCGCTGGTGACGTTGTCGACGTTCGAGACCGAGCACGTGCTGGTCAAGGAGACCGACCTCGCCCGCGCGGTGCGTGCCCTCCAGAGTGGCGGGCACGAGGTGTACCTGCCTGAATAAACCGGTGCGATCCGGGTAACACCATTCTCGCGCGCCTTGAACTCCCGAGTTCGGCGTGCCTAAACTTCGAGTTGGGCGAGCGAGAGGATGGCGTATGGCGCTGGCGGCGGCGGTCCGGCCGAGGCTGGCGCGCGTGCGGGCGGGCTCGGTGCTGCTGGGGCCCGCGTTCGTCGCCGCGATCGCGTACGTCGACCCCGGCAACGTGGCGTCCAACGTCAGTGCCGGGGCGCAGTTCGGCTACCTGCTGGTCTGGGTCGTGCTCGCCGCCAACCTGATGGCCGGGCTCGTGCAGTACCTCTCGGCCAAGCTCGGCCTCGTCACCGGGCTCTCGCTGCCCGAGGCCATCCGCGAGCGGATGCCGCGCGCCGGGCGGCTGGCCTTCTGGGCGCAGGCCGAGCTCGTCGCGGTCGCCACCGACCTGGCCGAGGTGGTGGGCGGCGCGATCGCGCTGAACCTGCTGTTCGACCTGCCGCTGCTGGTCGGTGGCGTGATCACCGGCGTGGTCTCCATGGGCCTGCTGCTGGTGCAGGACAAGCGCGGGCAGCGGCCGTTCGAGCGCGTGATCACCGGGCTGCTGGCGGTCATCGCGATCGGCTTCGTGACCAGCGTGATCGTCGAACCGCCGTCGGGCACGGGCGTGCTGGGCGGCCTGGTGCCGCGCTTCGACGGCACCGAAAGCGTGCTGATCGCCGCCGCGATGCTCGGGGCCACCGTGATGCCGCACGCCGTCTACCTGCACTCCGGGCTCGCCCGCGACCGGCACGGCCGGACGCGGGGCCGCAAGCTCGCCGGCGTCCTGCGCGCGACCCGGTTCGACGTCACGTTCGCGATGCTGCTCGCCGGCGCGGTGAACCTGTCCATGGTGCTGCTCGCGGCCACCGTCCTGCGTGGACGCGGCGACGTCGACTCGATCGCCGGCGCGCATTCGGCCATCGGGGAGCTGCTCGGCGGCGGCATGGCGCTGTTGTTCGCGGTGGGCCTGCTCGCGTCGGGGCTGGCGTCCACTTCGGTCGGTGCCTACGCGGGCGCGATGATCATGCAGGGCCTGCTGCGCAAGCGGATTCCCCTGCTGCTGCGGCGGTTGGTCACGCTCGTGCCCGCGATCGTGGTGCTCGCGTTCGGAGTGGACCCGTCGCGCGCCCTCGTCGTGTCGCAGGTGGTGCTGTCGTTCGGCATCCCGTTCGCGCTGGTGCCACTGGTGCGGATCACCAGCGACCGGGCGGTGATGGGCGCCGACGTGAACTCCCGGACGACCACCGTGCTGGCGTGGGGGATCGCGGGCGTGATCAGCGTGCTCAACGTCGTGCTGGTGTACCTCACCGTCGCGGGCTGAACAGCGGGAACCACCGGGGCCGCCACGGGGTCGGACTAGCATCCCGCTGTCCGCCCGACGAAAGGCGCTTTCCCGTGACCTCCGAGCACACCACTCAGGCCACCCAGCCGGCTCCCCGGCTCGTCGCGGGCCGCTACGCGCTGCTGGCCGAGCTGGGGCGCGGCGGGATGGGCGTGGTGTGGCGCGCGGAGGACCGCGTGATCGGCAGGCACGTGGCCGTCAAGGAGCTGCGGCTGCCCGACGGCGCCGAGGACACGGTGTTCGGCGAGCGGGTGCTGCGCGAGGTGCGCACCGGCGGGCGCCTCAACGACCCGGCCGTGGTGACGGTGTTCGACGTCGTCGCCGAGCACGGCAGCACTTTCATCGTGATGGAGCTGGTCGAGGCGCCGACGCTGAGCGAGCTGGTGCGCCACCGCGGTCCGCTGCCGCCGGCGCAGGTCGCCGACCTCGGCCGCCAGGTGCTCACCGCGCTGCAGGCCGCGCACGCGGCGGGGATCGTGCACCGGGACGTCAAGCCCGGCAACATCATGGTCGCCCCGAACGGGCGCGTGAAGCTCACCGACTTCGGCATCGCACAGGCCGTGGACGACCCGCGCCTGACCACGAGCGGCATGATCATCGGCTCGCCCGCGTTCATGGCGCCGGAGCGGGTCGCGGGGGAGGAGGCCGTGCCGGCGTCGGACCTGTGGTCGCTGGGCGCCACGCTGTTCTTCGCCGCCGAGGGCACGCTCGCCTTCGAACGGCCCACCACCGCGGCGACGCTGCACGCGATCCTGCACGAGGTGCCGTACCTGACCCGGGTGCAGGGCCCGCTCGCCGCGGCGATCATGGGCCTGCTGATCGCGAACCCGCAGGCCCGCATCTCCGCCGAGCAGGCGCACCAGCTGCTCGCGATGGCCGCCACCCCGCAGCCCACACTGCCGCACGGCGCCGCCGCGTGGTCCGGTCCCGTGCCGACGAAGGTCGCGCCCGCGCCACGCCGGAGCAGGCCGTGGTGGATCGCGGCCGCGGTGGCGGCGGTGGTGCTGCTCGCGGGCGGGTTCGTGCTGGGGGACCGGTGGGCCACGCCGGACGCCGACCAGGCGATGCGCCCGACGCAGACCTACGGCACGGGCGGCGACATCCCCACCTTCGTCACCTCGTCCAGCTACCCCTGCCTCAAGATCGAGCTCGGCAGCGGCGGGGTGCGGCAGGACGACTGGAACGACTGCGACGAACTGCACTTCGCCGAGCTGTACGACACCGCCACCACCTACGACTCGACCGACTCCGACGCGGTCAAGCCCGGCTATCCGGACCGGCTGCGGACGTGGGCCGAGGCCCGCTGCGCCATGACGTTCTACTCCGACGCGGTCAAGGACCGGACGGGGCTGAGCTACCAGGCGCTGGTCCCGTCGAAGCAGGCATGGGAGACGCAGACGGAGAACAGCTACTCCAGCGAGCCCGTGCGCAAGGTCTACTGCCTCGCGAGCAGGCCGCAGGCGTTCCCCGGCGCGGTGTCCACCCCGCTGAAGTAGCAGCAGAAGTTCCCGCCTCCGCCCGCGGCCGCCGGTGATTCTCCGGCCACCACGGGCCCTGCCCTGCCGATCGTGCCGAATCGGCAGGTCGTCGCGGAGATCGTCGGGCGGAAGAGGTACCGTCAACAGCATGTCCACTCCACCCACCGCCGCCCCCGGCAGGCCGTTCGGGCGCGTGCTCACCGCGATGGTCACCCCCCTCGACGCCGACGGCGCGGTGGACCTGAAGCGCACCGGTGAGCTCGCCGAGCACCTAGTGGACCTGGGCAACGACGGGCTCGTCGTCAACGGCACCACCGGGGAGAGCCCCACCACTTCCGACGCCGAGAAGGCCGACATCATCCGCGCGGTCGTCGAGGCGGTCGGGGACAGGGCCACCGTCGTCGCCGGTGCCGGCACGTACGACACCGCGCACAGCATCGAGCTGGTGCAGCAGGCCGAGAAGGCCGGCGCCCACGGTGTCCTGCTGGTCACGCCGTACTACTCGCGGCCGTCGCAGGCGGGCCTGTACTCGCACTTCACCACGGTCGCGGACGCCACCGAGCTGCCGGTGATGCTCTACGACATCCCGCCGCGCTCCATCGTGCCGATCGAGGTCGACACCCTGCGCCGGCTGGCCGAGCACCCGCGCATCCTCGCCGTCAAGGACGCGAAGGGCGACCTGCTCGCGGGCAGCGAGGTCATCGCCAACACCCACCTCGCCTACTACTCTGGCGACGACGCGCTGAACCTGCCGTGGCTGTCGGTCGGCGCCACCGGCGTGGTGAGCGTGATCGGGCACGTCGTCGCGGGCCGCATCCGCGCGATGCTCGACGCCTACGAAAGCGGCGACACCTCCACCGCCCGCACGAACCACCGCGGGATGCTGCCCGTTTACCGCGCCATGTCGCGGGTAGGTGGCGTGGTGTTCGCGAAGACGGCACTGCGGCTGAGGGGGCACGACGTGGGCGACCCGCGGCTGCCGCTCGTCACCGCTACGTCCGACCAGGTGCAGGCGATCGCGGCGGACCTCACGCAGGCCGGGGTCCCCCTCGACGACAGCGTGGGCACGGACTGGCACAGTGCGAGGGTCGCGCAAGCGGACTCGGCCGCGGCCTACGTCGCGCCGACCACCCATACCAGCGTTGGGATCATTCCTAGGTGACTGCAAGTTCTCCGAAACCCGCCGGGCCCGGCCCGGTGAACCCGCCGCCCGCCCTGCCCGACGGTGCTCTGCGCGTCGTCGCGCTCGGCGGCATCGGCGAGGTCGGCCGCAACATGACCGTCTTCGAGCACGCCGGGCGGCTGCTCATCGTCGACTGCGGGGTGCTGTTCCCCGAGGACGCGCAGCCCGGTGTGGACCTGATCCTGCCCGACTTCCGGGCGATCGAGGACCGGCTCGACGAGATCGACGCGCTCGTGCTCACCCACGGGCACGAGGACCACATCGGCGCGGTGCCGTTCCTGCTGCGCCTGCGCCCGGACCTGCCGGTGTACGGCTCCCGCTTCACGCTCGCCCTGCTCGACGCGAAGTGCCGCGAGCACCGGCAGCGGCCGAAGCTGATCGAGGTGACCGAGTCCGAGCGGCGCACGGTCGGCCCGTTCGAGCTCGAGTTCTTCGCCGTCAACCACTCCATCCCGGACGCGCTCGCGGTCGCGATCCGCACGCCGGCGGGCGTGGTGCTGCACACCGGTGACATCAAGCTGGACCAGCTGCCGCTCGACGGGCGGCTGACCGACCTGGCGGGCTTCTCGCGGCTCGGCGACGAGGGCGTCGACCTGCTGTGCATCGACTCGACCAACGCCGAGGTGCCCGGGTTCGTCACGCCGGAGCGTGACATCGGCCCGGTGCTCGACGACGTGATCGGCAAGGTCACCCAGCGCGTGATCGTGGCGTGCTTCGCCAGCCACGTGCACCGCGTGCAGCAGGTGCTCGACGCGGCGGTGCGGCACCGCAAGCGGGTCGCGTTCGTGGGCCGCTCGATGGTGCGCAACATGGGCATCGCCGCGGACCTGGGGCTGCTGAACATCCCGGACGGCCTGCTGATCGACCTGGACCAGGCGGTGAACCTGCCGGAGACGCAGGTGCTGTTCGTGTCCACGGGTTCGCAGGGCGAGCCGCTGTCGGCCCTCTCGCGCATGGCGCGCGGCGAGCACCGGCAGATCTCGATCCGCGCCGGCGACACCGTCGTGCTGGCCAGCTCGCTGATCCCGGGCAACGAGACCGCCGTGTTCGGCGTCGTCAACGGCCTGGTGCGCCTCGGCGCGCACGTGGTGCACCAGGGCAACGCGAAGGTGCACGTGTCCGGGCACGCGTCGGCGGGCGAGTTGCTGTTCCTGTACAACGCGATCCGCCCTAGCAACGTCATGCCGGTGCACGGCGAGTGGCGGCACCTGCGGGCGAACGCGGCGCTGGCCGTGCGCACCGGGGTGGCGCCGGAGAACGTGGTGCTCGCCGAGGACGGCGTGGTCGTGGACCTCGTCGACGGGCAGGCGCGCACGACCGGCCGGGTCGAGGTCGGGCACGTGTACGTGGACGGGCTGTCGGTCGGCGACGTGGGCGAGTCGACGCTGTCGGACCGGCTGGTGCTGGGCGAGGGCGGGTTCATCGCGATCACCGTCGCCGTGGACTCGGCGACCGGCCGCGCGGTGAGCACCCCGACGGTGTCGGGGCGCGGGTTCTCCGACGATCCGAAGGCGCTCGACGCGGTCGTGCCACTGGTGGAGATGGAGCTGTCACGCACCGAGGCCGAGGGCATCACCGACAGTCACCGCATCGCGCAGGCGGTGCGGCGCACGGTGGGCCGCTGGGTCGCCGACACCTACCGCCGCCGGCCGATGATCGTGCCCACCGTCATCCCCGTGTGAGCCGAACGGAGTAGTCCGCACTCCGCCCGCTGGCCCCTGCGCTGATCGAAAATCGCTCTAGCCTTTAGCCGTCACGGCAACGTTGCGGCTACGGGGTGCGGGAGGCGATTCCGGTGGGGCGACACGTGCCGGCCACCGGGCGGCGGCGCGCGCCGACGGTGCTCGCCGCCACCGCGGCGGTGCTCGTGCTGGGCACCGCGGGCTGGGTCGTGCTCGACCGGGTCACCGAGGACCCGGGCTGTGTGCGGGAGGACGTCGTCCGGGTGGCCGTCGCGCCCGAGGTGGCCGCGGCGGTCGACCGGATCGGCCGGGACGTCGCGGACGGGCAGTGCTTCCGGTTCGAGGTGGAGGAACGGGACCCGGCCGCGGTCGCGTCGTCGCTCGCCGTCGCGGACGGCACGCGGCGGCCGGACATCTGGATCCCCGACTCGACGCTGCGGCTGCGCCGCGCGAAGGCGGCCGGGGCGGCGGACGTGCCGTCGTCCGGGTCCTCGATCGCGAACTCACCGGTGGTGTTCGCGATGACCGAGGAGGCGGCGAAGTCGTTGGGGTGGCCCGGAAACCAGCCGGCGTGGCCGCAGCTGCTCACGTCGTCCGTCTCCTTGGGACTGCCCGATCCGGCGGCCGACCCGGTCGGGGTCTCGGCACTGCTGGGCATCGCGGAAGCGCTTCCCGCGCCGTCCGAGTCCGCCGCCGCGTTGCGGAAGCTGGCGCCGAACACCTTGCCGGGCCTGGACGACCTGTACGCGCGGCTGCCCGGCGCGGGCAGTTCCAAGCAGCCGATCAGCGCCTTCCCCGCGTCGGAAACGTCGGTGCTGCGGTACAACGCGCGCAACGGTGTCGCCGCGACGCCCGCCCAGCTGGTGGCGGCGTACCCGCCACAGCCGGTGCCGTCGCTGGACTACCCGTTCACGGTCCTGGGCAACGCGGGAGACGCCCAGCAGGCCGCCGCCGCGAAGTTGTTGCGCGCCTTGCTCGATCCCACCGGGCAGGCGGCGCTGGCGGACGTCGGCGTGCGCACCCCCGACGGGCGGATGCTGTTCGGGCACTTCGCCGACACACACGTGTCCGCGCGGACGCAACCGCTCGCGCCGCTGCCCGCGGACGACGTGCTCGACCAGGTGCTCAACCAGTGGGCGAAGGTCAACACGAGCTCGCGGGCCCGGGTGCTGATCGACATCTCCGGCTCGATGAACGCGGTGGTGCCCGGTTCCGGCAGCCGCACGCGCATGCAGCTCACGGCGGACGCGGCGGCGCGGGCGCTCGACCTGTTCAAGCCCACGTCGGAGACGAGCACGTGGGTGTTCGCGACCAACCTCGACGGCGACCGCGACTACCGCGAGGTCCTGCCCATGCTGCCAGTCGGCACGCAGCTCGCGAACGGTGCGGCACAACTACTTCGCAACCTCCAGGCGACGCCGGACGGGCAGACCGGGCTGTACGACACGGTGCTGGCCGCGTACCAGCAGGCACGCGCCGACTGGCAGCCCGGGCGGCTGAACCTGGTGATCCTCATGACCGACGGGCGCAACGAGGACCCGCACGGCATCAGCCGGGACGACCTGCTCGACCAGCTGCGGCGCCTGCAGGACCCGAAGCGCCCGCTGCCGGTGATCGGCATCGGGCTGGGGCCCGACATCGACCTGCCCGAGCTGGACGCGATCGCCGGCGTGACGGGTGGGCGGACGTTCGTGGCGCCGGACCCGGCGAAGATCGCGGACGTGTTCTACGGCGCGCTGGCCGGCCTTTCCTGTCCCACGGCGGGTTGTGCCTGAGTCTGTCTACTGTGGACGCGCTGCACGATGGCGGCGCCGCTCAGCAGCACGAGCGCGCCGAGCAGCTGGAGCCAGCTGAGCTTCTCCCCGAGCAGCGCCCACGCGCTGGCCGTCGCGACCACCGGTTCCAGCAGGCCGATCACGGACGCGACGGCGGCGGGCAGGTGCCGCAGCGCCGTGGTGCCGACCGCGTAGGCGAGCGCCGTCGAAAACAGCGCGACCGCCACCAGCAGCACCCACACCGGCGGGTGCCACGGCCCGAACGCGGTGGGCGCGCCGAGCAGCGCCGGGGGCAGTGTCCACGGTGGCGAAACCACGCAGACCGCCACCGCGCCGATCACCATGCCCCAGACGACCAGTCCCAGCGGCTCGCGGGTGGTGGCGCCGTGCTCGCCGAGCAGGAAGTACGAGGCCGAGCAGACCGCGCCGCCGAGCCCGGCGAGGAAACCGATCCCGTCGAGGCCGAGTCCCTGCCACACCTCGGCGACCAGCGCCAGTCCCAGCATCGCCAGTGTGATCCCTGCCCACATGGCGCGCGGCAGCCGGACCCGGCGCACGAACCGCGTCCACAGGGCGATCAGCACCGGCGAGGTGAACTCGATCAGGATCGCGATGCCGACCGGAAGCCGGTTCACCGAGACGAAGTAGCACAGCTGCACCCCGGCCACCCCGAGCAGCCCATAGCCCAGCAGCAGTGGCCACTCGGTGCGGCGCACGCGCAGCAGGCGCGGCCGCACGAGCGCGACGCCCAGGAACAGGACGAGCGCCGCGAGCCCGATCCGCGCGGTCGCGACGTGCTCGGGGGACAGGCCGGCGAGCATCGCGGGTTTGGCGATCGTGCCCGAACTGCCGAAGCAGACGGAGGAGATCAGGATCAGCGCCGTGCCCCGCCCGCGGTGGGGCGGTGGAGCGGGCCGGACGGCGGGGAGTTCGATAGCCACCCACGCGAGGTTATGTGCTCCCTACCGGCGATGACGAAGGGTTTAGCGGGCCTTCAGTCCGTCGGCCACGTAACCCGCGATCGTCGCCAGGCGGGTGCCCTGGATGCGGAGCGCTTCGAGCGCCTCCTCGTCCGGCTCGGCGGACTTGCGTGACACGAACGAGCCGCCGTAGGGGTTGCCCGACTCCATCAGGTGCGCCTCCGCGTAGCCGAGCGGCACCACGATCGCGCCCCAGTGGTAGAAGATGTTGTTGATCGCCAGCACCGTCGACTCCAGGCCACCGTGCCGGGTGGACGCGGTGGTGAACGACGTCGCCACCTTGTTCGCCAGCTTTCCCTGAGCCCACAACCCACCTGTGGTGTCCAAAAAGGACTTGAGCTGTGCCGCGGGACCACCGAACCGGGTTGGGCTGCCGACCGCGATCCCGTCCGCCCATTCCAGGTCGGCCAGCGTGGCCGGCTCCGCGTGCGGCCCCGAGCCGACGTACGCCTGCCAGCGCGGGTTGGTCGCGATCGCCTCCGGCGGCGCCGTTTCCGCCACCGTCCGGACCCGGACCTCGGCGCCCGTTTCCCGCGCACCCCCGGCGAGCGAGGCGGCGAGCTTGGCGGTGTTGCCGGTCGCGCTGTAGAAGACCACGAGGATGCGTGTGCTCACGCTCCTCACCCTAACGATCACCCCGATGCGGGTCCCAGGATCCGGACGGGTCAGGCCCCCGGCCGCCAGGGGCTGACCGTGTCCGTCGGGCGGGTCGGGTCGTGGAACTTCGGGCGGTCGGGTTCCGACGCGCGCAGCGGGACCAGCCCCGCCGTGATCGCGCGCATGATCTTCGCGTGGGCGCGCACCCCCGCGCCCGGTCGCTGCGCGTCCACGTCCGACAGGTCCACCGGCGCGCCGAAGTGCACCCGGAACGTCGGGCGGCGCAGGGGCGCGGTGAACCCCGAGCGGGCGAGCGGCAGCAGGTCCGCCGGCCCGTTCACCTTCTCCGTCCCCCAGTACACCGCCTCGTGCGCGCCCCACTGGCTGATCGGGATCACCGGCACCCCGGCGGCCAGCGCGAGGCGTGCCGCGCCCGTCTTGCCGCGCTCCGGCCACAGGCCCGGATCGTGGCTGATGCGGCCCTCCGGGTAGACGATGATCGGGCTGGACGTCGTCCGCATCGCCTCGACCGCCTGCCCGAACTGCTCGACCGCCGACGCCTTGCCCCGGTCGATCCGCAGGTGCCCGCTCGCCCGCAGCGCCGGCCCCAGCACCGGGGCGTCCAGCAGCCCGCCGGCCAGCAGGAACCGCGGCGCGATGCCCAGGTGCTTGCACGCGGCGATCAGCACGAACGCGTCGAACACGCCGATGTGGTTGGCCGCCATCAGCAGCGGCTTGCCCCGCAGCTCGCGCGGGACGCCGCCGGTGACCTTGAGCCTGCCCACGAGGTGGACCAGCCCGGTGTCCAGCGTCGACATCGTCCGCCAGATCGCGGGCGGCCTCCGGTTTTCCAGCGCGACCATGCGCAAGAGCATCTCAGATTCACTCGCCTGGCCCAGCGGGTGCTGCGCCTGGGACGAAAGTTCGGCCTGCGCCGCGAGTGGCGGATGGGACTGCTGCGTCTCGGCGGTTACCGTAGAAGCCATGGCTGGGGCGACGACGAGGAGAAGCACGACGACGAAACGCAGCGGCAGCAAGAGCCCGGCACGCAGGTCGCGTTCCGGGAGCAAGCCTGCTGCGCGGTCGTCGGCGCGCAAGCCCGCGGCCCGCCGTCGCTCGTCCGGTGGCGCGTTCGCGAAGACCGTCCGCGGTGGCTGGACGCTGGTGGCCCGCGGGGTCGGCAGCATGGCGCGCACGGTCGGGCGCGGCCGCGAGCTGGAGCCGGAGCACCGCCGTGACGGGCTGGCGCTCGGGCTGATCGCGCTCGGCCTGATCCTCGCCGCCGCCGTGTGGTGGCGGGCGGGCGGCCCGGTCGGCGGCTACCTGGAGCTCGCGGCACGCACGGTGTTCGGCGCCGCGTCGGTGACACTGCCGCTCGTGCTGGTCGTCACCGCGATCGCGCTCATGCGGTCCGAGCCGCGCCCGGAGACCCGGCCGCGCATGGTGATCGGCACCGTGCTGGTCACGTTCGCCCTGCTCGGGCTGCTGCACCTGTTCAGCAGCCGCCCCGCCTCGAATGACGACCGGATGTACGCGGGCGGCCAGCTCGGTGCCCTGTCCGGTGGCCTGCTCGCGCGCGGGATCACGCCGTGGGTCGCCACGCCGGTGCTGATCCTCGCCCTCGGCTACGGCGTGCTGGTGTTCACCGGCACCCGGGTCCGCGACATCCCGCAGACGCTGCGCGAATGGGGTCTCGACCCCGAGGAGCGCGAGCGGATGGCGGACGAGCAGCGCGCCTTCGAGGAGGAGCAGAAGGCCGCGGTCACCGAGGCCGACCCGAAGGCGGTCCGGCTGCGCAAGCCGTCGCGGCGGCGCCAGGCGAGCAGTGACCAAGCCGGGGAGCAGCTGGACATCGAGGCCGCGCTGGCCGAACCGCCGACACCGGCCCGGCCGCCGAAGGTCAAGCCCGCCGAGGTGCCGGAGAAGAAGCCCAAAAAGGCGCCCGAGCCCGCGCTCACCGTCACGCGCACCGTCGAAGGCGACTACCGGCTCCCGTCCGCGGACCTGCTGCACCTCGGCGACGTGCCGAAGACCCGCAGCAAGGCCAACGACGCCATGATCGAGGCGATCACCGGCGTGCTGGAGCAGTTCAACGTCGACGCGCAGGTCACCGGCTTCACCCGCGGCCCCACGGTCACCCGGTACGAGGTCGAGCTGGGGCCCGGCGTGAAGGTCGAGAAGATCACCGCGCTGACCAAGAACATCGCGTACGCCGTGGCCACGGACAATGTGCGGCTGCTGGCGCCGATCCCCGGCAAGTCCGCGGTCGGCATCGAGGTGCCCAACTCCGACCGCGAGATGGTGCGCCTCGGCGACGTGCTGCGCTCGCCGACCGCGGCCAAGGACAACCACCCGATGGTCATCGGGCTGGGCAAGGACATCGAGGGCCACTTCGTCACCGCGAACCTGACGAAGATGCCGCACCTGCTGGTCGCGGGTTCCACCGGTTCCGGTAAGTCGAGCTTCGTCAACTCGATGCTGGTGTCGCTGCTCGCGCGCGCCACGCCCGACGAGTGCCGGATGATCCTGATCGACCCGAAGATGGTCGAGCTGACACCGTACGAGGGCATCCCGCACCTGATCACGCCCATCATCACCCAGCCGAAGAAGGCCGCCGCCGCGCTCGCCTGGCTGGTGGAGGAGATGGAGCAGCGCTACCAGGACATGCAGGCCAACCGGGTGCGCCACATCGACGACTTCAACAAGAAGGTGCGCTCGGGTGAGATCACCGCCCCGCCGGGGAGTGAGCGCGAGTACCGGCCCTACCCGTACATCATGGCGATCGTCGACGAGCTGGCCGACCTGATGATGACCGCGCCCCGCGACGTCGAGGACGCGATCGTCCGGATCACCCAGAAGGCGCGCGCCGCGGGTATCCACCTGGTGCTGGCGACACAACGGCCGTCGGTGGACGTCGTGACCGGCCTGATCAAGACGAACGTGCCGTCGCGGCTGGCGTTCGCCACGTCGTCGCTCACCGACTCGCGCGTCATCCTGGACCAGCCGGGCGCGGAGAAGCTGATCGGCATGGGCGACGCGCTGTACCTGCCGATGGGCGCGGGCAAACCGGTCCGCGTGCAGGGCGCGTTCGTGGGCGATGACGAGATCGCGGCGATCGTGAACTTCACCAAGGAGCAGGCGCAGCCGGAGTACCAGGACGGCGTCACGGCCGCGAAGCCGGGCGAGGCCAAGGAGATCGACCCGGAGATCGGCGACGACCTCGACGTGCTGCTCCAGGCGGCCGAGCTGGTGGTGACCTCGCAGTTCGGCTCGACGTCGATGCTGCAGCGCAAGCTGCGCGTCGGGTTCGCCAAGGCCGGGCGGCTGATGGACCTGCTGGAGAGCCGCGGCGTGGTGGGCCCGTCGGAGGGCTCCAAGGCCCGCGACGTGCTCATCAAGCCGGACGAGCTGGACAGCGTGCTGTTCATGATCCGCGGCGGCGGCGACCCGTCCGCGGCGGAGGAGGACTAGCGGAGCAGGTAGTGCAGTGCCCGTTCCGCGCGGTCGGGGTCCGGCGGCTCACCGGTGATCGCGTCGGTGTAGACGAACGATTCGCCGACCCGGACGCACAGGTAGGCGAGGTCGTGCGGGTCGATGTCCCCGGCGGGTAGCGCACCCGCGTCGCGTTCCCTGGTCAGGAGCGTCTCGACCAGCGCGACGAGGCGGGGCTGGAACGTGTGGCCGCCGCGGGTGAGGACGCGCAACGCGGTCTCGGTCTCGTTCGTGAGGAAGTGGCGCATGCCGGCGTGCGCCAGCGTCTGCCGGACGAACGCCGACATGGCGTTCGCGATGCGCGTGCCGCCGGCCCCCTCCGCCGCGGCGTAGGCGTCGAGCAGGGTCCGTTCGCCGAGCCGCCAGACCACTTCGGCGAGGATGGCGTCGCGGTCGCCGAGCCAGCGGTAGATAGTCACCCGGTTGACACCCAACGCGGCGGCGAGGTCGTTGACCTCCACCCGCCGCCGCGCGTTGAAGGTCTTCTGCGCCAGGCGCAGCGCGCTTTCCCGATCGGGACGGCCCGCCGCTGTCATCGTGGGCAGTCGGCGGTGACGTAGCAGGCGAGTGCGGGCTCGGACGGCACCCGCCTCGCCGCGACGGTCAGCTGCGCCGCGACCTGGGCCGTCAGCGTCGCGAACGTGAGCGGGCCGGTCACCGGGTCGACGCCGGGCATCAGCAGCCGGCCGCAGACCGCTCGCTCGATCCGGGACGGGTCCGCCGGGCCGGAGTGGGTCAGCGCGTCGACGGCGAGGGCGGACGTGACCGGGTCCATGGTGCCGATGAGCAGGTGCTCGGGAACGGCCAGCGGGCAGACGTCCTGCACCGCGACGTTCGTGACCTTCCCGCCGCCTCCGTGCAGTGACGAGGTGCCGTGGTCGTCGAGGTTGGGCTGCACGAACTCGTCGGTGCGTGAGTAGATCTCGGTGTAGCTGATGCCGGGGAAGGTCTCCTGCCCGGAGTTGAGCGCCGTCATGAACGCCGAGTTCGCGCGCTGCTGCCACAGTGCCGGCGCGCAGTCGGGGACGCACAGTGCGGGCACGACGACCGAGCCGTGGTTGGTGCCGGCCATCCCGATCACGTCGTCGACCATGCCGCGGGTGTCGGGCCAGAACCGCAGCGACCAGCGCATGATCATCCCGCCCTGGCTGTGTCCCATGACGGCGATCCTGCGTCCGGCGAGCCGGTACATCTCCCGGATGCCGTAGGTGACGTACTGGGCCCGCAGCTGCATGTCACCCATGTTGTAGGGATCCACCGGCGAGTCCGAGACGCAGTACGGGATACCGAGCCCGCGGAACAGCGGCTCGTAGTCGAAGCCGAAGTTCTGGTCGCTGTCGACCGTCGTGGCCGGCGTGAGCAGGACCGGTTCGCGGGTGGCGTTGCGGACGTCGGCGGTGCACCGGAGGCTCTTCGCGAGATCGGGCACCGTCAACGCCGGTCCGGGCCGGTCCACCGGCGCGTAGCCGTCGGCCCCGGCGACGCCGCTCCCGCCGACGAGAGCGAGCAGGGCCGCGACCGCGACGGTGAGCAGGCAGTACCGCAATGGGGGACGCATCCGAAAATCCTTTCCGCCCGGCATCGCTTCGTCGCGAGGCTATGCAACTAAAGCACGAAATGTTGCATCCCGGCAAGGCGGACCGGGCCTGGCCGTTCCGGGCCGGACCCCCCAACCGCGGGAACCACTCGTCACGGCCCGCGCGGCGCCGGGCTCACATCGTCACGACGACCTTCCCCAGGTTGTGCTCGCGGGCGTAGGTGACCGCGGCCTCCACCGCGTCCTCGAACCGGTAGCGGCGGGCGATCCGGACTGACAGCACACCGCGTTCCGCGGCCTCGGCGACCTCGCGCATCCCGCCGATCTCGCCGTCCATGTCCATGAAGTAACGCAGGTCCACATCGTCCCGGCCGAGGAGTTCCTTCGCCGGCTCGGGGTAGATGATCGTCACCAGCCGTCCGCCGGGCCGTAGTGCGGCCGCCGCCGCGGACAGGCGGTCGTGGGGCAGCACCAGGTCGAAGACGGCGTCGACCCCCGAGGGGTAGCCCGCCGCGTCGTATCCGAGGACCTCGTCGGCACCGAGCTCCCGCAGGACCGTGTGGTCGGTGGCGGCCCCGGTCGCGACGACTCTGGCCCCCGCGGCGGCGAGGAGCGGGACCAGCGCGGTACCCACGCCTCCGGTGGCGCCGATGACGAAAGCGGTCTCCCCGGGCCGGATCGCGGCGAGGGTCATGACCCCCAGCGCGGTCATCCCGGCGATCGGCAGCGCGGCGGCCTGCTCGACGGGTACGGCGGCCGGGCGATGCGCCAGCAGTGGTGTGCTGGCTTCGAAAACCGCGTACTCGGCCAGCGCGCCCGTGCTCAGTGACGGACGGCGGGCGGCGACCACGAGGCGCAGCTGCCGGGGCAGGGCCTGCCCGAAGACCTCGTCACCCACCTGGTAGTCCGTCACCCCGGCGCCGACTTCGGTGACGGTACCGGCGAACTCGTTGCCGGGGACGTAGGGGAACTCCAGCTCGGCGGTCCCGCGGTAGGCGCCTGTGATCACCCTGATGTCGGTGGGGTTGATCGCGGCCGCGGCGATCTTCACCTGGATCTGCCCCGGGCCGGGGCGGGGCAGATCCAGGTCGGCGAACGAGAGCTGCTCGGGCTCTCCGTACCTGGTCGCGACAAGGGCTTTCACGAAAGTTCCTCCAGTAAACGGACCGGCTGGTCAGGTTGACTGCTCCGACCGTACAGACAAACGGACCGCACGGTCAACTTGCTAGGATTGCCGGGTGAGCTCGCCTCCCCGGACCTTGCGCGCCGACGCCGCACGCAACCGCGAACTGCTGCTGGCCGCGGCCGAGGCCGAGTTCGCCGAACGCGGCCCCGACGCCTCGGTCGCCGACATCGCACGCCGGGCCGGGGTGGGGAAGGGCACCGTGTTCCGCCACTTCGCCACCAAGGACGAACTGATCGCGGCGATCGTGCGCACGCACGCCTGCGCACTCGACGAAGTCGGGCAACGACTGCTCACGGCGGAGGATCCCGCCGCGGCGTTGCTGGAATTCCTCACCGTGGCGGGCGGTCAGCGGGAGCAGCGCGACCTGTCGTTCCTCCTGAACGCCGACGACGCCGGCCCGGAGGTGGTCGCGCTCCGCGAGCGGCTGTACCGCACGGTCGGCCTGCTGGTCGACCGTGCGCGCGAGGCGGGTGCCGTCCGGGCGGACGTCACCGGCAACGACGTCGTGCTCCTGATGTGCGCGCCGAACCACGTGGTCGGTTACGTGAAGGACCCGCCACCCGATCTGTGGCGCCGTTACCTGGCGATCATCTTCGACGGGCTGCGTCCCGAGGGAGCGCACCCGCTGGCGCCGCCGGCGCCGGAGTTCTAGACGTTCGTCGGGCAGGGGCCCGTCGCCAGCGCCGTCGGCGCGGGTTCCATGCCCTGCACCGGCGTCGTGCAGCCCGTGAGCACCAGCTTGTCGTCCTGCTGCTCGTAGGTCTCCCAGTACAGCGGCGCGAGCGCGAAGCTGGGGACGTACGTGCTCTGCCGCACCGACGCGTCGGGGCTGCCGTCGCCATTGAGATCCCGTGCGTCCGACGCGACGCCCTCCACGGTGGCGTCGACGGTGATCTTCGTGTCCAGCCGCAGGGACGCCACGGCCGCGGAGTGCACCCCGTACTCGAACGCGACCGAGCAGTGCCCCGCGCCGCACACACCTGCCGTCACCACGTCGTACGGGTGCCCGTCGCTGCCGATCACCTGTGCCGTGTCGACGAGGCTCGTGCCGTTCCAGTACGCCAGGACATTGCCGCCGCCCGCGTGCTGCAACCCGTCGAGCCGGTGCCCGCCCGGCAGCGCCGCGGAGAACACCGTCTCGCAGCCCTGCTCGCACCCCGGCACGACCGGCGGCGCCGTCACCACCGGGGCCGCCTGCTGCGGGGCGACCGGCGCCTGCAGCGCGGCCGCCGACGGGATCGCGAGTGTCACGACGGCCAGCAAAGCCAGCACGCTCCCGCGCAGCCCCCTCTTCATGCGCTCCATTGTGGACCCGATCAGGCTCAGAGCTCCAGCAGCATCCGCGCGTTGCCGAGCGTGTTCGGCTTCGCGTAAGGCAGTTCGAGGAACTCGGCCACGCCGGGGTCGACGGAACGGCGCATCTCGTCGTACACCTGCTGCGGTACCGGCGTGCCGTCGATCTCCCGGAACCCGTGGCGCGCGAAGAACTCCGTCTCGAACGTGAGCACGAAGATCCGCCGCAGGCCGAGCTCCACCGCGTGGTCGACCAGTCGCCCCACGATCCGGTGACCGATGCCCTGCCCGCGGGCCGCCTTGTCCACCGCGACCGTGCGGATCTCGGCCAGGTCCTCCCACAACACGTGCAGCGCCCCGCACCCGAGCACCTCGCCGCCGGAGTCCGCGACCCAGAACTCCTGCATGTCCTCGTACAGGGTGACGAGCTCCTTCTCCAGCAGCACGCGCCCCGCGTCCGCGTCCACGAGCGCCTTGATCTTGCGGACGTCGGCGATGCGGGCCCGGCGGATGCCGACCCGGCACGAAGGATCTTGCGGCACCGATCGACCGTAACCGGGGCGCGACCGGGCCGTCGCGCCGGGTTGCGCCACCTGCGCATCCGAGCCGCCCGCGCGCGCCAGCTACCCTGAGTGGCGTGTCTTCCGCCACCGAACCCCGTCGTGTCTCCCTGCTGACCCTGGGGTGCGCCCGCAACGAGGTCGACTCCGAGGAGCTGGCCGGCCGCCTCGCCGCCGGCGGCTGGGAGCTGACCGAGGATCCCGAGGACTCGGACGTCGTGGTGGTCAACACCTGCGGCTTCGTCGAGTCCGCGAAGAAGGATTCGGTGGACACGCTGCTCGCCGCGGCCGACACCGGGGCGAAGGTCGTGGCCGTCGGCTGCATGGCCGAGCGCTACGGCGCCGAGCTGGCCGACAGCCTGCCGGAGGCCGACGCGGTGCTGGGCTTCGACCACTACCCGGACCTGGCGGAGAAGCTCGGGTCGATCGTGTCCGGCCACCGGATCGAGTCCCACGTGCCGAGCGACCGGCGCAAGCTGCTGCCGATCACGCCCGTCGACCGGTCCAGCGCGGCCGCCGAGGTCACTGTGCCCGGGCACGGCTGGGTCCCGCGCGCGCGGCTGCAGGACGGCCCGGTGGCGGCGCTGAAGATCGCCTCCGGCTGCGACCGCCGGTGCTCCTTCTGCGCGATCCCGTCCTTCCGTGGCTCCTTCGTCTCCCGCCGCCCCGACGAGATCCTCGCCGAAGCGGCCTGGCTGGCCGGACAGGGCGTCAAGGAGCTGTTCCTGGTCAGCGAGAACTCCACGTCGTACGGCAAGGACCTCAGCCGTGAGGACGGCGGCACGCGGGCGCTGGAGCGGCTCCTGCCCCGGCTCGCCGCGGTCGAGGGCATCGAGCGCGTGCGCGTGTCGTACCTGCAGCCCGCCGAGACGCGGCCGGACCTCGTGCGCGCCATCGCCACCACGCCCGGCGTCGCCGACTACTTCGACCTGTCGTTCCAGCACTCCAGCGAGCGCGTGCTGCGGCGGATGCGCCGGTTCGGCTCCACCGACTCGTTCCTCGCGCTGATCGACCAGATCCGCGAGCTGGCCCCCGCCGCGGGCATCCGCACCAACGTCATCGTCGGGTTCCCCGGCGAGACCGAGGAGGACGTCGCCGAGCTGGAGCGGTTCCTCACGCACGCCCGCCTCGACGCGGTCGGCGTGTTCGGCTACTCCGACGAGGACGGCACCGAGGCCGAGGGCTTCGACGGCAAGGTCGACCCGGACCTGGTCGCCGAGCGCGTCACGAAGATCTCCGCGCTGGCCGAGGAGCTGACCACCCAGCGGGCGGAGGAGCGCATCGGCGAGGTGGTCGACGTGCTCGTGGAAGAGACCGGGGACGAGGTGGTCGGCCGCGCGGCCCACCAGGCGCCCGAGGTCGACGGCGCCTGCATCGTGCTCGACGCGGGAGACGTGGCGGTCGGTGAGTTCGTCCGCTGCCGCGTCGTCGACAGCGAGGGCGTGGACCTGCTCGTGCGCCCGGACGCCGACGGATGAGTGCCGTGCCCGACGAGTCCGCGCAGACCGGCCGGCCCACCCCGGTGCCCCCGCGGACCCGGGTCTCCAACCTCAACGTCGCCAACTTCCTGACGCTGTCGCGGCTGGTGCTGGTGCCGGTGTTCGTCGTGGCGTTGTTCGTCGACGGCGGGGCCAGCACGGGCTGGCGCTGCGTGGCCACCGCGCTGTTCGCGATCGCGTCGCTGACCGACCAGGTCGACGGCTGGGTCGCCCGCCGCTACGGGCTGATCACCGACTTCGGCAAGATCGCCGACCCGATCGCCGACAAGGCGCTGATCGGCGCCGCGCTGGTGGGCCTGAGCGTGCTCGGCGAGCTGCCGTGGTGGGTGACGATCGTGATCGCGGTGCGCGAGATCGGGGTGACGCTGCTGCGCTTCTGGGTGATCCGGTACGGCGTGATCCCGGCCAGCCGCGGCGGCAAGGCCAAGACGCTGACGCAGATCGCCGCGATCGTGCTGTTCCTGCTGCCGCTGCCCGCCGGGTCGGACCCGGTGTCGTGGGCACTGATGGCGCTGGCGCTGGCGCTCACCGTGGTCACGGGCGCCGACTACGTCGTGCGGGCGGTCCGGCTGCGCGCCTCGGGCACCAGGACCGTGGCCCCGTGACCCTCGCCCGGCAGCTCGTCACCCGCCTGACCGAACGCGGCGAGACGATCGCGGCCGCCGAGTCGCTCACCGCGGGCCTGGTGTGCGTCACCCTGACGGACGTCCCTGGTGCGAGTGCCGTGGTGCGCGGCGGGCTGGTCGTGTACGCGACGGAGCTCAAGGCCCGGCTCGCCGGGGTCGACTCCCGGCTGCTGGCCGAGCACGGCGCGGTGCACCCGGAGGTCGCCGCGCAGCTCGCCGAGGGCGCGCGGGAGCGCTGCGGGGCCACCTGGGGCCTCGGGCTGACCGGGGTCGCCGGGCCGGACCCGCAGGACGGCGTCGTGCCCGGCACGGTGCACATCGGGCTGGCCGGTGCCGGGGTGCGGGACGTGCGGACGCACTGGTTCGAGGGCGATCGGGCACTGGTCCGAACCGAATCCGTCCGCGCCGCGTTGCTCCTACTGGGGGAACATCTGGCCTGAGCCAGGCGTTCGCCCTTGGCGTACGGCCGTGTCAACCGCTGCACTGGGAGGCTCGGTCTGGGTAACGTGGTCGGTACCAGGAAGGGAGGCGCGTGATGACCGTGCTGTTGCGTGAGGCGATCGGTGATCGGCTCCGGCATGCCCGCACGAACCAACGTCGCACGCTGCGCGACATCTCCCGCGCCGCCAAGGTGAGCCTCGGGTACCTGTCCGAGGTGGAGCGGGGGCAGAAGGAGGCGTCCAGCGAGCTGCTGGCATCCATCTGCGAGGCGCTGGAGCTTCCGCTCGGTGAGCTGCTGCACAACGTGGCCGCCGACATCTCGGCGCTCGAGACCGTCGACGTCGCGCTGCCTGATGGTGACCGGGCCGAGCAGCCCGAGCGCCGCGAGGCGGGCAGGCTGGAAGGCGGCCGGATGGTGGACGGCGTGATCGGCAACGACCTGGCCGACCTGCGGGTTTCCGGCCAGCGCATGGGCCCGGCCCTGCGCACCACGATCCGCGCGCCGAAGATGGTCGCGGCCTAGTTCCCCAGGTTCTCGTGCCCGAGGCCACCTCCTTCCCGGGAGGTGGCCTCGGTGTCTTTCCGGTGACCGGTCTCCGGGTAGTCCCTGAAATCCCCCCGGGTCGCCTGGAAGAGCGGGCGCCGACCTGACACGATGGAACCCGCACCGAGGCCGGGACGTTGCTGGATCAAGAGGGGAGCAACGCCCCAGGCCGGACAGACTTTCGACAGTGGGACGCAAGAAGGCAGGCGGAGCAGATGGCCAACCCGTTCATCAAGGCGTGGAAGTACCTGATGGCGGCGTTCTCGTCCAAGATCGACGAGCACGCCGACCCGAAGGTGCAGATCCAGCAGGCCATCGAGGACGCGCAGCGCAACCACCAGGCGCTGTCGCAGCAGGCCGCGGCCGTGATCGGGAACCAGCGGCAGCTGGAGATGAAGCTCAACCGGCAGCTGGGGGAGGTCGAGAAGCTGCAGGCGTCCGCGCGGCAGGCCCTGGTGCTGGCCGACGAGGCGCGCGCCAAGGGTGACGAGCAGAAGGCCGTGCAGTACGAGAACGCCGCGGAGGCGTTCGCCACCCAGCTGGTGACGGCCGAGCAGAGCATCGAGGACCTCAAGACGCTGCACGACCAGTCGCTGCAGGCGGCGGCGCAGGCCAAGCAGGCCGTGGAGCGCAACGCCACGATGCTGCAGCAGAAGCTGGCCGAGCGCACCAAGCTGCTGTCGCAGCTGGAGCAGGCCAAGATGCAGGAGAAGGTGTCGGCCTCGCTCAACCAGATGTCCGAGCTGGCCGCGCCGGGCAACACGCCGTCGCTGGACGAGGTCCGCGAGAAGATCGAGAAGCGCTACACCACCGCGCTGGGCGCGGCGGAGCTGGCGCAGAACTCGGTCCAGGGCCGGATGCTCGAAGTCCAGTCGGCCACCACCGAGCTGGCGGGCCACTCGCGGCTGGAGCAGATCCGGGCGTCGATGCGGGGCGACTCGGTCGCGCAGGTGACCGACGGCGGCTCGCAGGGCAAGGCGGCATCCCCTTCCCCGACGGCCGACATCCAGCGCGAGATCCAGGCGCGGGTGCAGGCCGAGCAGAAGAACCAGAACTGACCGGAGCGCGTCATGGCGTCGGGCAGACGGGACTTCGGCGAGTTCAGCGCCAAGCTGGAGAAGCACATCGAACGCCTGCCCGACTACGCGCAGCGCGCTCAGGAGAAGCTGCAGCGGTACTTCCCGCAGGAGCCGGCACGGCGGCCGAACCCGTTGCGCCGCCCGGTGCCGCCCCCGGTGTCCCCGATGGCCGTGCCGGTGTTCGCCGAGGCGCGGGCCCGGTGGGCGAGGTGGAACGAGCCGGCGGCGAAGCTCGAACGGCGCAAGCGGCGCACGTCCCGGGCGCTGACGTTGTGGCTCGTGCTGACGCTGCTGTGCGTGCTGTATTCGCTGGCCACCGGGTTCGGGCTGATCGGCCCCGGCGGGGCGAGCGAGGCGCTGGAGGGGATCGCGGGAGTGATCATCTTCGGCACGCTGGGGGTCCGTTCCGGGTTGCGGCTGCGCCAGCTGCACAGGGTTGAGCTGCCGGTCAGCACGGCGCCGCCGCCGCTGCCGGACGCGCGGTCGTCGGCGCGGCAGCCGATGGAAAGGCTCGCCGAGTGTGAGGCCTCGCTGTCGGAGCTGCTGCGCCAGCTGGCGGCGCCCTCGTCGCTGGTGCCCGCCGAGTCGGTGGACGAGGCCCGGGCGACGGCCTCGGAGGCGGCGGCCGCGCTGCGGGCGCTGGCCGGGCGGATCCAGGCGCTGGAACGGGCGTGCCGCGCGGCGCCGTCGGGGGAGCGCAAGGCCCTGCAGTCGGCCATCGCCACGCTGCGCGAACAACTCGACGACGGCCTCGAAGACTACGGCGCTCTCATCGCGGCCGCGGGCCACGCGGTCGCCGCGGGCGGCAGCGGACTGCGCCAGTCGAAGGACGCTCTCACCGACGCGACCGACCGCCTCGCCGGGCTGGCGATCGCGCTGCGCGAAGTCTCCTGAGAGCCGGTCGTTCGGGTCCAGGGCCCTGACCGCCACCGCGGGTCGCCCATTCTGGTACTACCTGGTACCACTCGATACCTGTGTGTAACACCAACCTGCTGGTGTCCGGGATCTTCGGTGCCTACCGTCAGAGGATGGAGACGCTGCCGCTGCCCCCAGAACCGGCGCCCCTACCCCCGGCGCCGATCAGTGCTCACCGTCAGGTCCTCGCCGCCTACGACCGTATCGGCGAGGCCGACCTCCCCGAACTGTGGACCACCCTCCGCTCCAGTGAGGACGTGCTCGTCGAGGCCAAGGCCGTCGATGTCCGCGTCCGCGCCGGTGAGGCCCTGCCGCTGGCCGGGCTGCTCGCCGTCGCACCGCCCGACGCCATCGCCACCCGCCGGCTGATCGAAGCCGGTGCCGTCGTCCTGGGTGAGGCCGCCTCCCCCGCGGACGTCGTCAGTGATTTCGTCGACATAGCGATCGGAGAACGCGTCCCCGCGCAGCCCGGTGTGCTCGTGTTCACCCCCACCGCCGGGCTGGTCCCCGGTGGGCTCAGCGTCCTGGCGCGGACCGTCGCCGACGGACAGTCCGTGTTGTCCGCCATCACCGGACCCGACGTGGACGATCCCACCAGCCGCCCGTGGCCCGAGTCCGTCCGGCTGTCCGCCGGGGAACGGCCGCACCTCGCCGTCCGGCCCGGCGCCGGCCCGGCCTTCCGCAAAGCCGTCGGCGACCTGCTCGCCGGTGGCGCCACCGTCGAAACCGCCGTCGCGCTCGCCGGGCACGACGCGCTCCTCGCCCCGGCCGGCTCGCTGGAGCTCACCACGGTCAGCACCTGCGCGGCCGACATCCTCGTCCGGCCCTTCGACGACCAGATCGCACTCGACCTCGCCGCCTACCTCAACGACGAACAACTCAGGATCCCTTACCCCGCAACGGGAATCGACCTCGTCGTGTTCGGCGCGCACCTGCGGGGACAGCCGCTCAACTCGCGGCTCGTCGAGCTGGGTGCCCGTTTCCGCGGCGAGGCCCGCACCGCCTCCCGCTACCGGATGGTCGCGCTGCCCGGGAACCAGCCCGGCATCCTGCCTGCCGCCCAGGGCTCGGTGCTGACCGGCGAGCGCTGGACGATCTCCCCGGCCGGGCTGGAAAAGTTCCTCGCGGGACAGCCGCCTGCCGAGATCGAACTCGAAGACGGCGACACCGCGATCGGGCTGCACTGCACCACGGAGGCCGCCGGCTCCTGTCGTGACATCACCGAGTTCGGCGACTGGCGCGCGTACCTGCGCTACCTCACCGCCATCCGGCCAATGTCCGGTTGATCTCGCGGACCAGCCCGGGGCCCTTCAACGCGAACCCGGTGTAGACCTGGACGAGGCTCGCGCCCGCGTCCAGCAGCCGGCGCGCGTCCTGTCCACTGAGGACTCCGCCGGCCCCGATGATCGGCAGCCTGCCACCGGTCTGCGTGTGGACGAACCGCACCACTTCGCGGGCCCGCTCGGTCAGCGGACCACCGGACAATCCGCCGGTTTCCCGGCCCACCACCGCTTCGAGGCCGCTGAGGCCTGCGCGGGAAAGCGTCGTGTTCGTCGCGATCACGCCCGCCACGCCGTGCTCGTCGCACACTTCGAGGAGTTCGGCGAGCGCGCTGTCCGTCAGGTCCGGGGCGACCTTGACCAGCAGGGGAGTGGGCTCGCCCGTCGCCAGCTCCCGCGACGTGCGTTGCAACTCGCCCAGCAGCTCGGAAAGCGCGCCCCTGTCCTGGAGCTCGCGCAGGCCCGGAGTGTTGGGCGAGCTGACGTTCACCGCGAAGTAGTCCGCGTACGGGTACAGGCTCCGCAGCGAGTACCGGTAGTCCGCCACGGCCTCGGTCAGCGGGACCACTTTGGACTTGCCGATGCTGATCCCCAGCGGCACCCCGGGTTTCCCGCCCGCGGCGAGGCGGGCCGCGAGCGCGTCCGCGCCGGAGTTGTTGAACCCCATGCGGTTGATCACCGCGTCGTGCTCGGCGAGGGTGAACAGCCGCGGCTTCGGGTTGCCCGGCTGCGCGAGCCGCGTGACGGTGCCCACCTCGACGAAACCGAAGCCCAGCGCCGGCCACGCGTGCAGTGCGCGCCCGTCCTTGTCCATCCCGGCGGCGAGCCCGACGCGGTTGGGGAAGCGGAGCCCGAACACGGTCGCCGGGTCGTCCACGCCGTAGTGCCCGCGCAGCAGCGGCGGGTCGGCGGGCAGCAGGCCCAGCAGGCGCACGGTTCGTTCGTGCACCACTTCGGGGTCGTCGCCGGACAGGCGGTAGAGGGTGGGCCGGAGGAGCTTCTCGAAGAGCACACCCCCATCTTCGCTCAGCTCTTCTGCCACTCCGTGGCCAGGATGGCGTACACCAGCTCGTCGGTCCATTCGCCCTTCACGCGCTCGACCTCGCGCAGGTGGGCCTCCTGGCGCATGCCCAGGCCCTCCATCAGCGACGCGGACGCGATGTTGCGCGGGTCGCACCGGCCGAAGATGCGGTGCAGCCCCAGCTCGTCGAAGCCGAGGCGGAACACCTCCGTCGCGGCCTCGGCGGCGTAGCCCTTCCCGTGGTGCCGGGGGTGCAGGATGATCATGATCTCACCGGTGCCGTGCTCGTGGCTGGCCCACGTCAGCGAAGCGTCGCCGATCAGCTCGCCGGTCTCGACGAGCTCGATCCCGAGGGACAGCGTCTGGCCGGGACGGGTGAGGGTGGTGTGCTCCGCCTTCTTCTCCAGCAGCTGCCGGCTTTCGGTGCGCCGGTGCGGTTCCCACAGCAGGAAGCGGACGACTTCCGGATGCGAATAAATCGCGTGGAACGCCGTGATGTCGTTCCTCGTAAACGGCCGCAGGATCAGCCGCGGCGTCTTCAGTGGATATGTGGGCTGAAGCACAGGCAGCAGCGTAGCCGCAGGCAGGGGCCTCGTCAGGAAGCTTCCGGAAGGGAAGTACCGAAGTGTTAGGAAAAGCCGGGTCGGTGCGGCAACATCACCCGCGGGAGTGACGGTAATTGCGGCAGAAACGCCTGCGCTTTCCGGAAAGCGGGAAGTCCGGATCGGTTTTCCGTCCGAAACAGGAAGACCCCCGGCGTGCTTTCCGGCAACGTCGTCAGCCGTTGCCGGCCCGAGCCGGACTTGCTCGGGACGCCGGGGGTCCGGGGACTGCCTGGTATTCGCTCGCAGGCCTCTACTGTCCTGTCGCGCCTCCGGACGCCGGGCGGCGGTCGACGGAGGGCGGCACTTCGTGACGGCACCCGCCGTCACGAGCTTTTTCGCAGCTTCGGTCCGCTAGCGGACAGCCACCTCACGAGTCCTGTAGTTAATCAACTTCGGACCACCTCCTTTCTCGTGTACTGCCAAGTTATGCCTGCCCGGGGGCCGCTCGCAACATCATTAATTTCACCTTGCGGGAGCGGGTCCGCGCTGGCAGCGGGGGCAGTACCAGGTGGGCCGTTGCTGCACGTCGTGTCCCTGCGTGCCCACCCGCAGCAGCCCACCGCACCGGAAGCAGCCCTGCCGGGAACGCTCGTACACCCAGTTCTGCCTGCCGCGCGTGGTGTCACCCGTGGTGCTCTGCTCGTGACGCCACGCGTTGGCCAGCAACAGCTTCCGGGCGAGCGCGACGGTCTTGCCCGCGTCCACTTCGGACACCGGAACCCAGGGCGTGACCCCGAGCAGGAACGCGATCTCGCACTTGTACAGGTTCCCGACGCCCGCCATGACGCGCTGGTCGAGCAGGGCGAGGCCCAGTTCGCGGTCCGGCTGCTCCATCAGCGCGGCCGCCGCCCGCTCCGCGTGCTCGTCCGTCCACTGTGGATCCAGCAGGTCCGGCCCCAGGTGGCCGACGAGCCGGGACTCCTCCCCGGTCGGGAGCAGCTCCAGGTCGTGCAGACGGAACCCGACGGCCTGGATCTCCTCGGCCGCGAGGACCACCCGCACGTGGTGCGCGGGATGGCGCCACCGCGCGCCCGGCCGGTAGAGCTGCCACGAGCCGTCCATCCTCAGGTGGCTGTGCAGGCTCAGGTCGCCGGAGAACCGGGTGAACAGGTGCTTGCCGACCGTCCGCACGGCCAGGACGGTGCGGCCGGACAGGTCGGTGGTGGCCAGCGCGGGGTGCCGGAAGTCCGTCTTGACGAGCGTGCGCCCGGCCAGTGCCCGGTCGAGCTGCTTGCCGGCCAGGAAGACGGTGTCACCCTCGGGCATCGGTGCGGATCGCCTCGATCGGACCCGTGGTCTCGGCCTCGGTCTCCGGCTCGGGGTCCATGCGGTGCCGTCCCGCGCGGGTGGAGCGCAGGATCTTGGCCAGCACCATGTTGAACGTGAGCGCGACCTCCTGCGCCCCCGGCGAGTGCCACTCGTGGATCGGGCTGCACGCGCCCTGCGCCTGCTGGATCGCGAGGCGGTCGGGGATCGCCGTGGGCATCACCAGCGCGCCGAACGACTCCCGCAGCTCCGCGATACGGAACTGGTGCTCGTGCGAGCGCGGGCGTAGCCGGTTCACCAGCACGCCGACCGCGCGCAGTTCCTGGTTGTGCTCGTCGCGGATCGTCTCGATCGCCTCCAGCGCACGCTGCGCCCCGGCGACCGCGTACATGGTGGGCTCGGTGACGAGGATCGCACTGTCCGCGGCCACCAGCGCCGACTTCGTGAGCCTGCCCAGCGACGGCGGGCAGTCCAGGATCACCAGGTCGTACGGCCTGCCGCGCGGCGGGGCCTCGTCGAGCTCGTCCAGCGCCCGCGACAGGCTGGTCAGCCGCTGCTCGTCGGGGCCGGGCTCGTTGAGGGCCTCCAGGTCCTCGGAGCCGACCAGCACGTCGACGTCCTCGCTCCATGTGCTCACGCCGATCGCGCTGGCGAGCACCGAGCGGTGCGGGTTCTCCAGCACGTCGGCGAGCGTCGCGTCGGTGTACGGCGGGTCCAGCGAGGCCGTCGCGTTGCCCTGCGGGTCGAGGTCGGCCACCAGGGTCCGGATACCACGGCGCATCGCGGCCGAGGCGATGCCCAGCGCGACCGTTGTTTTGCCGACGCCTCCCTTGAGGCTGAGTACGGCGACCGTGTGCACGTCTCCGAGGGTAGCCGGGTGCGGCCACGCACCGCGCCGCCTGTCTTATTACGCTGTCCCACCATGCGAACGGAGATCGGGGCGGCACGCGGCTCGAGCGCGGTCTGGCGGGTACTCGAGGACGAGCTGGCCCGGGTCCGGGCGGGCGGCACGGCCGAGCCGCACGTGGTCGACGTGGGCGGCGGCACGGGCGTCTGGGCGGTGCCGCTGGCGGCCGCGGGCTGCCGGGTGACCGTGGTCGAGCCCAACCAGAACGCGCTGGCCACGCTGCGCCGCCGCGCGCGGGAGCGCGAGGTCGCCGACCGGATCGACGTGGTGGCGGACGACACCGACGCGCTGCGCGACCACGTACGCGAGGGCTCGGCCGAGCTGGTGCTGGCGCACGGGTTGTTCGAGGTGGTCGACGACCCGAACCGCGCGGCCGCCGCGCTGGCCGCCACCGTCGTCCCGGGCGGCGCGGTGTCCGTGCTGGCCGCCAACCGCTTCGCCGCCGTGCTGCACCGCGCGCTCGCCGGGCGGCTCACTGAGGCGCGGCACCTGCTCACCGGCACCGACGGTGTCCTGCCCGACGATGGGGAGAGCATCCTGCGCCGCTTCGACAGCGAGGGCCTGCGGACGCTACTGGAGTCGGCGGGCCTGGAGCTGGCGCTGCTGCAGGGCGACGGCGTGGTGTCCGACTCGCTGGGCGAGGCGGAGTCGGGGGAGTTCAGCTCGGACGAGCTGACGGAGTTCGAGACGGCCGCGAGCATGGTCTCACCGCTGCGGGACGTCGCCACGCGCTTGCACGCGCTGGCGAGGCGCGTCTGACACAGCGGCGCGAAGCGCCTCCACCTGGGGCGGTGGTCGGGCGAGGGGCTGGCGTGTCGGTGGGTCGCTCTAGGCTGACCTGCGATGGGACACAACTCCGGCCTGCGCGCCGGGTACGAACGGTTCCGGGTCTCCGCGCGGCACGTGCCGGACGACACCGGATGCGGGCTGCTGCACGTGGACATGGACGCGTTCTTCGCGGCTGTGGAGTTGCGTACCCGTCCTGAGCTGGTGGACAAGCCGGTGGTCGTGGCCGGGAGCGGCCCGCGGTCGGTGGTGACGTCGGCCAACTACCCGGCGCGGGAGTACGGTGTCCGGGCCGCGATGCCGGCCGCCGTGGCGCGGCGGCTGTGCCCGCAAGCGGTGTTCATCCCGCCCACGCCCGGGCTCTACGGCGAGGTGTCGAAGGGCGTCATGACGATCTTCCGCGAGCTGACGCCGCTGGTGGAGCCGATGAGCCTGGACGAGGCGTTCCTCGACGTGAGCGGGGCGCTGCGGCGGTTGCGGGCGACGCCGGCCGAGCTGGCGGAGCTGATCCGCGAGCGCGTGCGGGCCGAGCACGGCATCACCTGTTCGGTGGGAGTCGCGGGGGTCAAGTTCATCGCGAAGCTGGCGTCGGGGATGGCGAAGCCGGACGGGGTGGTCGTCGTGCCGGTGGACCAGACGCTGGAGTTCCTGCACCCGCTGCCGATCTCGGCGTTGTGGGGCGTCGGCAAGCGCACGGAGGAGAGCCTGCGGCGGCTCGGGCTGAACACGATCGCGGACGTCGCCACGGCGCCCCTGCCGCGGTTGCGGCGGGCGGTCGGCAACGCGGCGGCGGACCACCTGTACGCGCTGGCGAACGGGCAGGACGAGCGCGGGGTCGTGCCGGAGAGCGTGGACAAGTCGATCGGGGCGGAGCACACGTTCGACACGGACCAGCGGGACAGGGGACTGCTGGAGCGGGAGCTGCTGCGCCTGTCGGAGCGGGTGGCGGCGAGCCTGCGGGCGAAGGAGGTGCGGGGCCGCACGGTGTCGATCAAGGTACGGTTCGCGGACTTCCGCACCATCACCCGGGCGAGGACCTTGCCGTCGCCGACGGACGTCGCGCGGGTCATCCACGCCACGGCCGTGGCCTTGCTGGCGGAGGCGGTTTCGGGGGCGGAGATCCGGCTACTCGGGGTGCGGGTCGAAGGGCTCGCCGGAGCCGACGCGCCGGAGCAGCTGAGTTTCGAGCGCCAGGAGCCGCGATGGCGGGACGCGGAGGTCGCGGCGGACGTCGCCCGTTCCCGGTTCGGGTCGGCGGCCATCCGCCCCGCGTCGCTGCTGGCACCCGGCTCGGGTGAACCACAGCGGCGTGGCCCGACGTGACAGTGAGGGTGCCGGATCGTACGAAAGAACCGAACGGGGCACAGCTTGGGAGCGGGATCGGGTAGTCGTCCGCGCGTGGGACTCGTATCCTGGGGGGAGACACCCCGGTCGGGGTGACATTGTTGGGTCCAGGACGTTGCGCGGCCCGGCGCCCGTGACAGCTGTGCCGGAGGAGGAAAGATGCCACTCTCCGAGCATGAGCAGCGGCTGCTCGACCAGATCGAGCGCGAGCTCTATGCCGAGGACCCCAAGTTCGCGTCAACGGTGCGCGGTGCCCGGTTCCGCCGGCCCGCCCGCCGCCGCCGAATCCAGGGGATCGCGCTGTTCGTAGTCGGGGTCGCACTGCTCGTGGTGGGCGTGATGGTCAGGGCGCTGTGGGTCGCGCAGATCCCGCTGGCCAGCGTGCTCGGATTCCTGGTGATGTTCCTCGGGGTGGTGCTGGCCGTCATGGGAGGCCGCGGCCCCGCAGGCGGCAAGGGAGCCAAGGACGGCGCGAGCAGGGCGAAGAGCTCCTTCACCCAGCGGATGGAAGAACGCTTCCGCCAACGCTTCGAGGACCAATAGGTAGGTCTCACAGCAGGTAGCCGGTTCTGTACACAACGGAACCGGCTACCGGCATTTCACAAGGGTTTGAGCGCCCCCCACCACGCCACGGCCACCCGGCGACGAAACCAAGCCCGGCACACGCCCGGACCTCCCCCGTCCCCGATCCCCAGCTGCCTTAGCGGTTGGCTTGCCGGGTCAAGGGTCGCGCAGCGATCGCGAAGCGACGCCGCAGGCGCCCTTGAGGCGGCAAGTCAACCGTTAAACGATCAGGGGATGGGGCGGGGGTGGCCGGGCAGACGAGGGCGCCCAGCGCCCGGTCAAGTCCGCACCCAAGCCAACCACGGCTCACGCGCGCAGCGCGGCTTCAAAGATCAAAAGATGCCTCGCCGGCGGGCAGGCTCCAGGATGATGGGGCCCAAAGGGATCTCACCTCATGCAGGTGGTCGAGTTGGGTGATCATCCCGTCGCCTGCGGTTTGTGCATATCACTTTGAGCCAGACCCGCAAGCTTGGCATGTCAGCTCACGCGAGCACGAGGGTTGCGCGCCTGGCTCAAAGTGATCCCCCGGTGTCAGGCGACGGGATGACCACCTAACTCTGGGGTTGTTCAACCCCGCTTCCGGAAGACCGACCGCGGGAACAGCCTTCCCCGCCAGGACATCGGCGCGTTCCGCCGCAGGCTCTCCCGCACCCCGTCGAACGCCGACGCGAACCCCTGGCCCTCCGGCACCCCTCCGGGCGAGTACCAAGAGCGCTCCACCACGCCGACGACCGTCCGCAGGTGGTCCTGCCCGTTTTCGTCCAGGTGGTGTTGCTGGGCGACCTTCTGCGCCGCCACGCGGACCGTGTCCGACGGGGGGATCGGGAGGCCCCGGTCGGCGCACTCGTCCAGCAGCTCGGCCCACGCCGCGTCCGCCGCGCCGGGCGTGCGGGACTCGATCGCCCGTCTGCGCCGGCGCCGGGCCAGCTCCCGCAGGATCGCCGGGGTCAGCACCGCCGCCGCGAGGACCAGCAGGATCAGCGACAGCGCCCAGTGGATCAGCCACGCGCTCAGCAGCACGGCCACGATCCACGCGCCCGCCGCCGCCAGCGGCAGCCACCGCAACCGGCCCCGGGCCAGTCTCGCCCCGGCGAACGCCGCCACCGTCAGTGCGACCGCCAGCAGCACGACCACCAGCGCACCCCAGCCCGTCCAGCCCGGCGCGGAACCGGGGCTCGACGCCTGCGGGTCGCCCGCCGTGCCCGTGCCGTCGTCCTGCGCCGTCGGGGCGCCCGTCGCGGGGGCGTGCGAGGTGGAGACGCTCGGCACTTCCTGGTCGTCCGTGGCGGACGGGTCGGTGGACGCGCTGCCCGACTGGAGGTACGGCGGCACGTACCCGCGGCCGTCGGACCGCGGCGTCGGGTCGAAGCTCACCCAGCCCAGCTCGGGGCCGAAGTACACCTCGACCCACGCGTGCGCGTCCTGCGACGTGATCATGCGGTAGTCGCCGTCGGAGTAGCCCGTGGTGAACCCGACCGCCACCCGTGACGGGATGTGCAGCACCCGCAGCATCACGGCCATCGCCGACGCGAACTGCTCGCAGAACCCGCGCTTGCCGTTGAGCAGGAAGTCCGCCAGCGCGTCCTTGTCCGTGGCCGGCGCCGTCTGCGTGTCGTAGGTGAACCCGTTCTCCGCGGTGAAGTACCGCCAGATGGCCGTCGCCTTGTCGAACGTGGTGGTGGCGCCCGCCGTGAGCTGCTGTGTCAACCCGACCACGCGCGGGTCGACGTCGCTGATCTGCGTGTACACGGCGGGCACCGGCGAGCCGCCGGTCGACGCCGTCTCCAGCTGCTCCTTCGTCGGCTCCGCCAGCGACGCCAGCTCCGTGTACGGCGCCACGTGCTGCTTGCGCTCGCTGAAGACCGCGCCGCTCTCCGGGTCGTAGTACCAGCCCGGCGTGACGCCCTGCAGCCCCCGTAGCGCGCCGTACACCGGCAGCCACACGTCCACCCAGTTCACGGGCTCGATCTGGATCCGCCGCGACTCGGCCGCGCCGTCGTCACCCGGCGCGGCGGGCAGCGTCTGGTCGGCCGGGTAACCCGCGGGCATCGGCCCGTCCGGCAGGCTCCAGCCCTGGTTCGGCCGGTAGGTGTCCAGCGTGAACGCCCGCAGCAGCCGCTTGTCGTTGCCGAGGCCGCTCACCCGGAACAGGTCCACGGTGTTGCCCTGGTCGAGCATCCCGCGCAGCGACGTGAACGGGTTGACGCCCAGGCCGCCCGAACCCGAGCCCGCACCGCTGCGGCCGCTGCCGGGCAGCCGCCCGACCGTGCCGACCGCGGTGATCGCCGTGCCTGCCACCAGGCCGAACACCAGCGCCAGCGCCACCACCGCGACAGGCACCGACGCGGCCGCGGCGGAGCGGTTCGCGCCCGGCGTGTCGCGGTTGCGCCAGCGGCGGTGCCGGTGGTTGCCGTCCACCGCGAGCAGCGCGGCGAACGCCGACGCGCCCAGCAGGAACGTCCACCACGGCAGCATCGAGTCCGACAGCGACGCCGGGACCGCGTACACGCACAGCAGCACGAGCCCGGTCGCGGCCGGGGCGGCCGCGGCGACGGCGAGCGTGTCGACCAGCACCGCGACCAGGCCGATCGCGATGGTGACCAGGCACAGGATCGGTGGCGTCGGGTCGACCGGCGGCAGGCCGGTGCGGATCTGGTCGAACGCGGCGATCAGCACGTCGTTCAGCTCGGAGAACGCGGCCGGCCCCGGCAGCACCGCGAGCACGCCGCTGCTGGTGAACACGCCCGTGACCAGCAGCAGGAGCACCACGAGCTGGGCGAGCCCGACCACCGGCGTCGGTGTGCGGATCGAACGCAGCGCCAGTCCCGTGCACGCGACGAGCACCACGGTGACCGTGACGTAGCCGAGCCAGCTGACGCCGCCGACCACACCGGTCAGCGACGTCGACGCGCACAGCGTGGCGACGCCGGCCGCCACGGGCGCGAGCACCGAGCTGCGCCACACGGGCGGCGGCTGGACGTAACGCTTGGACGGGGTGTGCAGCTCGGGACGGCCCGGCGGGGGAGCCGACGCCGGGGGACGGGGCATCGTCGCGGTCACCGGGCACCGCCCAGCAGCACGCCCCGGCCCGCGCCGGTGCGGCACAGCTCGGCCCAGACCTGCTGCATCGGGGCCGCCGCTTCGGCGACCACCACGCCCCAGCCCGCGGCCCGCAGCAGCGCCACCGACTCCTCGGTGGCCGCCGCGCGCTGCTCCGGCGCCGTGACGCCGCCCGAGAACGCCGGGGTGTCCAGCAGCACCGCGAGGCTGCGCGTGCCGCGCGCGCGGAACCGCGTCAGCTCGTGGACCGCCTCGTTGCTCACCGTGCCCAGGATCGCGATCAGCTCCTGCCCCTCGGCCGGGTCGTGCCCGGTGGTGAGATCCCGCTGGTGCGCGGGCTGGAGCGCGGCGAGCGCGTCCAGGATGACGTTGTCGTATCCCTCGCCGCCGTCGCCGGGCGTGTCCGCGAGCAGCTTGCCGTGCTCGGTGACCAGCCGGACCCGGTGCCCGGCCTTGCGCAGGTGCAGGCACACGCTGGCGGCGAACGAGATCGCCCACTCCAGGCTCGCCGCGGGACCCGTGCCGTGGTGGGCGGCCGCGCGGTGGTCCAGCAGCACCGTGGTGCCGCCCCGCCACGGGCGCTCTTCGAGGCGCACCATGATCTCGTCGCGGCGCGCGGTGGAGCGCCAGTGCACCTTGCGCAGGTCGTCGCCCTGGCGGTACGGGCGCACGATCACGTCGTTCTCGCCCTGGCCCGCGTGCAGCCGCACGCTGCCGTCGTCACCCGCGCCGACGCCGGCCCCGCTCGGCAGCCCCCACAGCGACACCACGCGCGGAACCACGACCAGCCGGGTGTGCCCGATCAGCTCGCGCTCGAACTCGCACAGCCCGAACGGGTCGGTCAGCGTGGCGCGCAGCGGGCCGACCTGCTGGATGCCACGCAGCATCGGCTGGATGGGATAGCGCAGCGCCACCGACCGGCCCTGCGGCAGCCGCTCGACCACGAACCGCGGCCGCGAGCCCAGCGCGTACGGCACGCCGTCTTCGAGCAGCACCTCACCCGAGGGCAGCTTGCCGTTGCGCCACAGCGCCAGCTCGACCTCGCTGTGGGACCCGGCCGCGACGCGCTCGGGCAGCATCCGCCGCGAGGCGCCGATGCGCACCCGCGACGCGGCGAGGAACACGGCCACCAGCAGCGGCAGCCCGACCACGAACACCGCGACACGCAGCAGGTCGCGTTCGTTGAGCACGATCGAGCAGACCGCCGCCGCCACGCCCGCGGCGAGCAGGCAGCGTCCTCGCGTGGTCAGCCCCGACAGCGACCGCAGCATGGCCGGTTACCGGCGGCCCTGGCCGTTGACCGCCGGACCGCCCTGCGGCACCGGCACCCGCTGCAGCACCGACCGGACGACGTCGACAGCCGAACGCCGCGCGGCGTGCGCCTCGGTGGTGAGCACGAGCCGGTGGGCCAGCACGGGGATCGCGACGGCGTGCAGGTCGTCCGGGACCACGAAGTCGCGCCCGGACAACGCGGCCTGCGCGCGGGCGGCGCGCACGAGCTGCAGCGTGGAGCGCGGCGAGGCGCCGAGGCGGATCTCCGGCACCTGGCGGGTGGCGGCGACGACGTCGACGGCGTAGCGGCGCACCTCGGGCGCCATGTGCACGTTGCGCACCAGCCGGATCAGCCGGACCACGGTGGCCGCGTCGGACACCGGCTCCAGCTCGGCCAGCGGGTTGTGCCCGGAGTGCTCGTCGACCATCGCCAGCTCGGCCTGCTGGTCGGGGTAGCCGATCGACACGCGCGCGGTGAAGCGGTCGCGCTGCGCCTCGGGCAGGGCGTAGGTGCCCTCCATCTCGATCGGGTTCTGGGTGGCGATGACCATGAAGGGGTCGTCGAGGGTGTAGGTCGTGGTGTCGACCGTGACCTGCTGCTCCTCCATGCACTCCAGCAGCGCCGACTGCGTCTTCGGCGACGCGCGGTTGATCTCGTCGCCCACCACGATGTTGGCGAACACCGGGCCGGGGCGGAAGTCGAACCCGCCGGTCTGCCGGTTGTAGATCGACACGCCGGTGACGTCGCTGGGCAGCAGGTCCGGGGTGAACTGGATCCGGCTGACCGTGCAGTCGATGGAGCGCGCGAGCGCCTTCGCCAGCGACGTCTTGCCGACGCCGGGCACGTCCTCGACCAGCAGGTGGCCCTCGGCGAGCAGGGTGACGAGCGCGATCCGCACCACGTCGGGCTTCCCGACGAGCACGCGTTCCACGTTGCCGGCGATGCGGCGCATCGTGTCGTGCAGCTCGTCGAGGGAGACTGTCCCGTGCCCGTTGTAGGCGGTAGCGCCGGACGCGTAGTACGGCGCCTGTCCCGGCTGTTCGCCGGTGTACTCGCCGGGGGTCGCGGGCTGGGTCCTCGACGTCACTCGACCTCCTGGTGGTGAAACCGTCGTGCGTGCTGTGGGTGCGGAGCGATCCGCACGCCCCCGGACGAGTGGTGGCGCGGAAGCGTCTCACAGCCGGGTCCGGCGGCGCGTACGAGCCTTCGATGCTGCTGGGCTGGCAGCCAGCCTGGCATCCAGTGTGTCAAACTCCCGCCAACCCCGTTACCGAACCCTCGTTTTCCCGGGTGATGGGCAATCCCCAGGGCACCCTCTATGCTGCGGTGAGGATCCGGTCGGTCACGGAGAGGCGCGATGGTCGAGACGAAGGCGGCACCGAGTGTGGGCGCCGGTGCGTTCGCGGTGTCCCCCGAGCTCGCGACAGCCGCGTTCGCGCAGCTCACGCAGTTGCAGGACGTGGTGGGCGAGCTGGTGCGCGAGGCGAAGGTCCTCGGCCGCGCGGTCCCGCTCGGCGGCGGGTACGCGGCGGAGATCGGCGACTTCATGGCCCGCTACGGCATCGACGGCCCCGGGTCGGCGGCCGAGCAGCTCACGGCGTTCGGCAGGCAGCTCGACGGGCTGCGCACGGACATCGCACAGGCGCTGCGGCGCTACCGGAACGCCGACGACGATGCGGCGGGCGGGGTCGACTGCCACGGTGGGTAGGCGATTCACCGGCCTCGTGCTCGCCGCCGGCCTGCTGCTGGCCGGTTGTGGCGCCCAGGCCGCACCACCCGCGTCCGATTCGCCGTCCCCGGTGCCGCGGGCCGGTCTCGCCGCGCTCGCTCCGTGCGACCTGCTGACGTCGGTGGACCGCTCGACGGCGGGGCTGACGTCGCTGGGCAAGGCGAAGACCATCGGCACCGCGCGGGCCTGCGACTGGACCGAGACCGGCCTGTTCGGCCTCACGATCACGCTCGACGACACCACCTCGCTCGCCGACCTGAGGACCGGCAAGGGCAAGCAGCTGACTGTCGGCAGGCACCAGGCGTTCGAGGCCGTGGACCGCTCGGCGGGTGACGGCACGTGCGCGGTGCTGCTCGACGCGGGCAGGAGCGCGAGCGCGCAGGTCGACGTGTCCAACGCGAACTTCCGCGACACGGACCTGGCCTGCCGCCGGGCCGAGACCGTGGCGCAGTTGATCGAGCCGAAGCTGCCGTAGGGGAGTGGGTGTGACGATTCCGGAACCGGTGCGCAGGTACGAGTCGTACTCGCACGAGGAGCTGGCCGCCGAGGTGGCGGACGGGAACGACCCGGCCGCGGCCGGGCGGATCGGCGAGCAGTGGGCGGCGCTCGGCACGCGGCTGCGCGAGTCGGCGGAGCTGCTGCGGTCGATGTCCGACCGCAGCCAGGAGGCGTGGCAGGGCCCGGCGGCCGACGCCGTGCGCGCGACGCTGGCGCGGGCCGCCGACTGGTCGCACCAGGCCACGGACGTCTCCTTCGCGCTGGCGTCCGCCGTGTCCGACCAGGCCGGGATCGCCGCGCGGGCGCGCGCCGAGATGCCGCCGCCGGTGCCCTACGACCCGGTCGCGATGATCCGCGAGTCCGCGGGCGACGTGTTCGCGCTGGCCGGGCTGTCGGAGCGGATGGCGCGGCGCAGGGCGGAGTCCGAGGCGGCGCGGCAGAAGGCGGTCGACGTGATGGTCGCGCGGGACGCGGCGCTGCGGGCCGCTGTGCCGGACCGGTCGTTCGAGGCGCCGGCTTGATCCGCGTCTCCGCGTCGGCGTTCGACATCCTCTGGCAGGACCTGGGGTTGCGGCGGGCGCCGGTGCCGTTCGAGCTGCGCAGCGTCGGCGGCACCGCCGGGGAGCGGGCGGAGATCCGGGAGGCGGTGTACCGCAACCTGGCCGAGCGCGGGCTGTGCACGGCGGGCCGGGTGGACGCGACGCTGGCCGACCGGCTGGAGACGCTCGCCGAGGCCACGTTGTACGTCGAGTGCGAGGCGCTCGTGTCGCTGGCGGACGAGGCGCCGTTGCGCGCGGTCGCCGCGGTGGCGGGCAGGCGGGCGGTGCTGGCGGCGCAGCCGAGCCGGACGATCGGGTTGTCGCCGATCCGGGACACCGAGGTGTTCGCGGCCGTCGTCGGGTTGCTGCCGCCGTTCGAGCCCGGGCCGGGGCTCGGGGTGAGCGTGCCGGAGTCCGCGGTGCACGGCGCCCAGTCGCCCGCGCAGGAGAAGCAGCTGCGGGAGATCCGGAAGATCCAGGCGCGGCCGGTCCTCGGCGCGGGCCAGTTCTCGGTGCGCGTGCGGGACGGCGAGCACGTGCGCCGGGCCGGCGGGGTCAGCTGGTTCACCACCGACGCCGGCGCCTACTGCGCCACGGTGGCCGAAGGCCGCGGCGGGCAGTCCTGGCTGACCCTGACCCCCGCGGACCCGGCCCGGGTCGCGGCCCGGCTGGCGGATCTCGTGAACTGACGGCGCCCGGGCGCGGTGGCCACTCCGGTGGACGTGGCCGAGTGGTGGTGTTCACGTCGTCGCCGCCCCCCCACCGCGCCCCACCACCGTCCCCCACTCCTCCCACACCGCCCCACCACCGGGCCCTCCGGGACCGTCCCGGTGCCCCGGTCACCCCCGCGGCGGGGGAGTGGGCAGTTGCGTCCCCCACCTTTCCCCCACTCCACCCCACAGGTCCTCACCTGCGTAAACGTCCGGATTTTCGCTCGGACGAGCGCATCGCCCACGTTGACTGTGGTGAAAAGTGGGGTACCGTGGTGCGCAGTGGGGCGGAAGGGAGGCCCCGTGGGAGGTGGGGCCGGTGTTCCTCGGTACCCACACCCCGAAACTGGACGACAAGGGGCGGCTCACGCTGCCCGCGAAGTTTCGCGACGCGCTGGCAGGTGGACTGATGGTCACCAAGGGGCAGGACCACTGTCTCTACGTGTTCCCGCGCGCCGAGTTCGAGCAGATGGCCCGCAAGGTCGCCGAAGCGCCGTTCACGAACGAAGCGGTCCGCGCCTACCAGCGCTACCTGTTCGCCGGAACGGACGAGCAACGCCCGGACGGGCAGGGGCGCATCGCGATCGCGCCCGAGCTGCGGCGCTACGCCGGGCTCAACAAGGAGTGCGTGGTGATCGGCGCGATCACCAGGCTGGAGATCTGGGACGCCCAGGCGTGGCAGACCTACCTGGAGGAGCACGAGGACAGCTACGCGAAGGCACAGGAAGAGGTTCTGCCGGGCGTGTTCTAGACGTGCGGTGAAGCCGGTGCCCACGCCGTCGGGGGGCGCGGGAGCCGGTGTGAGGACGACATGAACTCGGATGCCGTGAGGCCTCTGTCCGCTCAGCGGCCCTGGTGCACCTTCCCCGGCACCAGGTCCGCAGCGGGCGGGCGGGGACCTGACGGCATCCGTTTTCTGCAAGGGCGAACAGGGGGTGGTCGTGGCCGAGCACGTGCCGGTGCTGCTCGAGCGTGTGCTCGAACTGTTCGCCCCCGCCCTCAGTGACCGTCCCGCCGTCCTCGTCGACGCCACCGTCGGCCTCGGCGGCCACTCCGACGCCCTGCTGTCCGCCCATCCGCAGCTGCGGGTGATCGCGCTGGACCGCGACCCCAACGCGCTCGAAAAGTCGGCCGAACGCCTTGCGGCGCACGGAGACCGCGTGGAGTTCGTGCACGCCGTGTACGACCGGCTGCCCGAGGTGCTGGCCGAGCGTGGACTGTCGCAAGTGGACGGTGTGCTGTTCGACCTCGGCGTGTCCTCGATGCAGCTGGACCGCGCCGAGCGCGGGTTCGCCTACGCCAGGGACGCGCCGCTGGACATGCGCATGGACCCGACCACCGGGCCCACCGCCGCGGAGGTCCTCAACACGTACCCGCCCGGCGAGCTGGTCCGGATCCTGCGCGACTACGGCGAGGAGCGGTTCGCCCAGCGGATCGTGAAGGCTGTCGTCGCGGAGCGGGAACGCGAACCGTTCGAGCGCAGCGAACGGCTGGTGAAGCTGCTGTACGACGCCGTGCCCGCCGCCAGCCGCCGCACCGGCGGTCATCCCGCGAAGCGCACCTTCCAGGCGCTGCGCATCGAGGTCAACGGCGAGCTGGAGGTCCTGCGGCGCGCGATCCCCGCGGCACTACAGGCGCTCGCCCACGGCGGCCGCATTGTCGTGGAGTCCTACCAGTCGCTGGAGGACCGCATCGTGAAGCAGGGCTTCGCCGAGCTGGCGAAGTCCCGCACCCCGCCGGGGCTCCCGGTGGAACTGCCCGGCCACGGACCCCAGCTGAAGCTGCTGACGCGAGGGGCCGAGAAGGCCGACGAGACCGAGACCGAGCACAACCCGCGCGCCGCTTCTGTCCGGCTCCGCGCGGCGGAACGCATCAGGGAGGGCACATGACCGCGCCCACACGGACCCGGCGCAAGCCGCCGGCCGAGACGCCGTCGCGCACCCGCGCGAAGGAGGCCACCCGCGTCGAGCGCCGCCCGACGCGGACCGGCCAGCAGCGGACGACGGCCGCCGAACGCGCGTACGCCCGCCGCGCCCAGCGCGTGGACCTGTTGCGCCGCACCGACGACGAGCCGAAGCGCGACGGCCGGAAGCTGCGGCTGCGCTGGCCGCGTTCGCGCGCGTCGTTCGTGCTGATCGTGATGACGCTGCTGGCCGCGGGTGTGGTCACCACGCTGCTGCTGTCCACGCAGGCGATCGCCGACTCCTACCGGCTGGAGCAGATCCGCGAGGAGAACTCGAACCTCGCCGAGCAGTCCGAGCAGCTGCAGCAGGGCGTGACGAAGGCGGAGGCGGCGTCGTCGCTGGCCGCGCGCGCGAAGGCGCTCGGCATGGTGCCCGCGGGCAACCCGGCGCACCTGGTGCAGAACCCGGACGGGTCCGTCACGGTCGTCGGGACGCCCGAGAAGGCCGTCGGCCAGGCACCGCCGCCGCCCAGCACCGCCGCCACCCCGCCGCCCGCGAACCCTCCGGGCACGGCGCCGATCGAAGGTGACGTGCCGCAGGGCGACGAGCCGCAGCCGCCGGTGGTGTCGGCACAAGCGGGAGGCCAGTGATGCCGGAGCGCTCCCGGCGCCGCACGTACACCGCACGGGTGCGGCAGGTCGCCGGGCGGCCGTCCGCGGCCACCGGCAAGAGCCGCTACGTCGCCGTCCGCGTCGTGCTGGTCGGCGTGCTTGTCGTCGCGGGCCTGAAACTCGTGCAGGTGCAGGGGTTCCAGGCCGAGGCGCTGTCGGCGAAGGCGGAGAGCCAGCGCACCACCACGATCACGATCCCCGCGCAGCGCGGGGCGATCGAGGACCGCAACGGGGTGAAGCTGGCGTTCAGCGTGGAGACCCGCGCGCTGTCGGTGAACCTCAAGGTGATGCGCAAGAACTGGGCCGACTACGCGCAGAAGAACCCGCAGTCGGGCCAGAACTTCGAGACGCGCGCGGCCGCGGCCGCGAAGTTCATGGCCGCCAAGCTGCCCGGCAAGGTCACCGAGGCCGAGCTGCTCGCGGACTTCCACAAGACGCAGGCGTTCACGTACCTGGCCAAGGACGTCGAGCCGTCGGTGGCCGAGGAGATCACCAAGCAGTTCCCGGAGATCGGCAGCGAGGTGCAGGCCGCGCGCCAGTACCCGGGCGACACGCTGGCCTCCAACGTGGTCGGGGTGGCCAACTGGCGCACCGACGACCCCGACGTGTCCAAGCACAACCTGCACGGCATCGCGGGCCTGGAGGCGACGCGCGACGCGGACCTGGCGGGCACGCCGGGGCAGTACGTGGCGGACACGGCGTCGGGCGACGACAGCGTGATCATCCCGGGCACCGAGCGGGACGTACAGCCGGCGACGGCGGGCAACGACCTGGTGCTGACGCTCGACTCCGACGTGCAGTACGTGCTGCAGAACGAGCTTTCGGACTACGTGACGAAGTACCACGCCAAGGGTGGCAGCGCGGTCGTCATGGACGCCAAGACCGGCGAAATCTACGGCCTCGCCGACGCCCGCACGTTCAACCCGAACGACGACAGCACGTACACGCCGGACCTGATGAACGACACGGCCGTGAGCACGCCGTACGAACCGGGCTCGGTGAACAAGATCGTCACCGCGGCCGCGGCGATCGACACCGGGGTCACCACGCCGCAGACGGTTCTCGACGTGCCTGGCTCGTTGCAGGTCGCCGACCACACCATCCACGACGCGTGGAGCCACGGCACCGTCAAGTACACGACCACCGGGGTGTTCGCGAAGTCGTCGAACATCGGCACGCTGCTGCTGGCGCAGCAGGTCGGCCCGGACCGGTACGTGCAGTACCTGCAGAAGTTCGGGCTCGGGCAGTCCACCGGCATCGGCCTGCCCGGGGAGAGCAGGGGTTCGGTGCCGCCGCGCAACACGTGGACCGGCACCACGTTCGGCAACCTGCCGATCGGGCAGGGCCTGTCGATGACCGTGGTGCAGATGACGGGGATGTACCAGGCGATCGCGAACAACGGCCTGCGGGTGCAGCCGCGGATCATCAAGCAGGAGGTCCGCCCCGACGGAACCGTGGTGCCCGAGGCGGCGCCGCAGAGCGTGCAGGTGGTGAGCCCGCAGACCGCGACCACGGTGCGGGACATGATGCGCGCGGTCACGCAGAAGGGGAAGAACGGCAACAGCGGCACCGCCCCGACGGCGGCGCTGGAGGGCTACCAGATTTCGGGCAAGACCGGAACGGCACAGCAGATCGACCCGGCGACGGGGGCGTACAGCAACTCGCTGTACAACATCACGTTCGCCGGGATCCTGCCTGCGGACAACCCGCGCTTCGTGGTGGGCATCATGCTGGACGCGCCGAACACGGGCTCGGCGGCGCCGCTGTTCCACGACCTGGCGTCGTACCTGACGCAGCGGTACCAGATCCCGTTGTCGCCGGAGCCCACGCCGTACATGCCGCTGCAGATCAACCAGTGAGGTTCGCGGATCTGCGCCCCCGGGAAACGGGGGGCGCCGGTTCGGTGTGCGCGGAAAATGTCCGCCCCCACCGACAGTTCCGCCCCAGCACGGGCACCCCGGCGCCCCAACGCCTACCGGCTCACGGTGGTGCTCCCCGCCGTCGGTAACCTTCCCGCCTGTGTCGGTCAACAACGAGGGGCAGGTCCCGGACAGCCCGGTCAAGGCGGCGGTCGCCCCGCCGCGCCCGGCCCGGATCAAGCCGGTCCCGCTCACCACGCTGGCCGCCCGCGCCGACGCGCGCGTGATCGCGGACGTCGCTGGCTGGCCCGGCGACGCGACGGTCACCGGAGCCACGCTGCGCGCCCAGCACGTCCTGCCCGGCGACCTGTTCGCCGCCCTGCCGGGCGCGCGGGCGCACGGCGCGGACTTCGCCGCCGACGCGCTCGCCGCGGGCGCCGCCGCCGTCCTGACGGACGAGGCCGGCGCCGAGCGGCCCGCGCTGCGCGACGCACGCGTGCCCGTCCTCGTCCACTCCGACCCCCGCGCCGTGCTCGGCTCGGTCGCCGCCTGGATCTACGGCGAGCCGTCACTGGAGCTGGCCGTGCTGGGCGTCACCGGGACGTCGGGCAAGACCACCACCGCGTACCTCGTCGAGGCGGGCCTGCGGGCCGCCGGGCGCACCACTGGCCTCATCGGCACGGTCGAGACGCGCATCGCGGGCGAGCGGCTGGCGAGCGCCTTCACCACGCCCGAGGCGCCGGACCTGCAGGCGCTGTTCGCGGTGATGGTCGAGCAGGGCGTCACGCACGTGCCGATGGAGGTCTCCAGCCACGCGCTCGCGCTGGGCCGCGTCAACGGCACCCGGTTCGCGGTCGGCGCGTTCACCAACCTGTCGCAGGACCACCTCGACTTCCACAAGGACATGCAGGAGTACTTCGAGGCGAAGTCGCTGCTGTTCGACGGGCGCTCCAGCACGGAGATCGTCGTCATCGACACCGCCTGGGGCCAGGCGCTGGTGAAGCCGCACACGATCACCGTGTCGACCCAGCCCGGCGTGGACGCGAACTGGACCGCCGCCGACCTCGCCGGCACCCCGTCGGGTGAGCAGTCCTTCACGCTGCAGGGCCCCGACGGCCGTACGGCCCGCGCCACGCTGCCGCTGCCGGGCACGTTTAACGTCGCCAACGCGCTGCTGGCCGCCGCGATGCTGGACACCGCCGGGGTGGAGCTGGCCGACATCGTCGCCGGGCTCGCCGCCGTCGAGGTCCCCGGCCGCATGGAGCGCGTCTACCTCGGCCAGGACTTCACCGCCGTCGTGGACTACGCGCACAAGCCCGCCGCCGTCGCGGAGGCGCTGGACGCCCTGCGCGCCCGCACCACCGGCCGCATCATCACCGTGCTCGGCTGCGGCGGCGACCGCGACACCGCGAAGCGCCCGCTGATGGGGGAGGCCGCCGCGCGGCGCAGCGAAGTGCTCATCGTGACCGATGACAACCCGCGCTCGGAGGACCCGGCCCTGATCCGGGCCGCGATGCTCACCGGCGCGCGCGCCGCCCGCGCGGGCGGTCGCGTGCTGGAGATCGGCGACCGGCGCACGGCCATCACCAGGGCCGTGGAGCTCGCCGAGCCGGGCGACGTGGTGCTGATCGCGGGGAAGGGGCACGAGACCGGCCAGGAGGCCGGTGGCGTGGTGCACCCCTTCTCCGACCGTGACGAGCTGGCGGCCGCCATCCGCCACCGGCTCGAGGGACAACCAGGAGTATCCGCTTGATTCCGCTCACCCTGGCGGAGATCGCCAGTATCACCGGCGGGACGGTGCACGACGGCGACGGCGCTGCCGTGGTCACCGGCACCGTGGAGTTCGACTCCCGCAAGCTCACCCCCGGCGGCCTGTTCCTCGCCCTGCCGGGCGAGAAGGTCGACGGGCACGACTTCGCCGCCAAGGCCGTCGAGGCCGGCGCCGTGGGCGTGCTCGCCGCGCGCCCGGTCGGCGTGCCCGCGGTCGTCGTGCCACCGCTGCCACCCGGACAGGGGCACCCGACCGCGTTCGCGCTGACCGCCGACAAGGACGGTTCCGGCGCGGCCGTGCTCGCCGCGCTCGCGAAGCTCGCCCAGCACGTCGTGCGGGAGCTCGTCGCGAAGGGCCTCACGATCGTCGGCATCACCGGCTCGTCGGGCAAGACGTCGACCAAGGACCTCATCGCGCAGCTGCTCGAACCGCTGGGCCCGACGGTCGCCCCGCCCGGGTCGTTCAACAACGAGCTGGGCCACCCGTGGACCGCGTTGCGCGCCGACGAGAGCACCCGGCACCTGGTGCTGGAGATGTCCGCCCGCGGCCGCGGGCACATCGCCGAGCTGGCGGTCACCGCGCCGCCGCGCATCGGCGTCGAGCTCAACGTCGGCACCGCGCACGTCAGCGAGTTCGGCTCGCGCGAGGCGATCGCGGAGGCCAAGGGCGAGCTGGTCGAGGCGCTGCCCGCCGACGGCGTGGCCGTGCTGAACCTCGACGACCCGCTCGTGGCCGGGATGGCGAGCCGCACCAAGGCCCGTATCGTCGGCACCGGCGAGCACCCCGACGCGGACGTGCGGGCCGAGGGCATCACACTCGACGACCAGGCCCGGCCCTCGTTCCGGCTCGTCACCGCGCGGGGCTCCGCCGACGTGAAGCTGCCGCTGTACGGCGAACACCACGTGGCCAACGCGCTTTCCGCCGCGGCCGTGGCGCTCGAACTCGGTTCCACAGTGGACGAGGTCGCCGCCCGGCTGTCCACTGTGGAGCGCCGCTCGGGTCGCCGGATGGAGGTCGTGCAGCGCGCCGACGGCGTGACGATCCTCAACGACTCGTACAACGCCAACCCCGAGTCGGTGCGCGCGGCGCTCAAGGCGCTGGCATCGATGAGCCGCGGCAGGCGATCTTGGGCGGTCCTCGGTGTGATGGCCGAACTGGGGGCCGATAGCGTGTCCGCGCACGACGAGATCGGGCGGCTCGCGGTCCGGCTCAACATCGGCAGGCTGGTGGTCGTCGGCGAAGCTGCGGCCGCGATGCACCAGGGGGCCAGTCACGAAGGCTCCTGGGGAGAGGAGTCCGTGCTGGTGCCCGACACCGACGCCGCGATCGAGCTGCTGCGTGAGCAGGTCGAACCCGGTGACGTCGTGCTCGTCAAGGCTTCCAACTCTGCCCAGCTGTGGCGGGTGGCGAACGCGCTGCTCGAGGATGGTGTTGCGTGATCAGCATTCTGGTCGCCGCGGGGATCGGGCTCCTGGTCTCCATTCTGCTCACCCCGTATCTGATCCGGGTGTTCTCCCGGCAGGGTTTCGGCCAGGAGATCCGGGAGGAGGGCCCGCAGGGGCACAAGTCCAAGCGCGGCACGCCCACGATGGGCGGGGTCGCGATCATCCTGGCGATGCTCGTCGGCTACTTCCTGGCCCACCTGATCAGCTGGCAGCGGCCCTCGGTGTCCGGCCTGCTGGTGCTGTTCCTCGCGGTGGGCCTCGGCGTGGTCGGCTTCCTTGACGACTTCATCAAGATCCGCAAGCAGCGCAACCTGGGGCTGAACAAGACCGCGAAGCTGGTCGGCCAGCTCGTGGTCGCGGTCGCGTTCGGCATCCTGGTGCTCAACTTCGCCGACAAGTACGGGCTCACGCCGGCCTCGCGCAACCTGTCGTACGTGCGCGACCTGGCGCTGATCACGTTCCCGTCGGTGCTGTTCGTGCTGTTCTGCTACATCGTGATCTCCGGCTGGTCCAACGCCGTGAACTTCACCGACGGCCTGGACGGGCTCGCCGGCGGGGTGTCGGCGATGGTGCTGGCGACGTACGTGGTCATCGCGTTCTGGCAGGAGCGCCTGTCCTGCGTGAACACCCCGCAGGCGGCCTGCTACGACGTGCGCGACCCGCTGGACCTGGCGGTGGTCGCCGCCGCCGCGGCCGGTGCGTGCGTCGGGTTCCTGTGGTGGAACGCCGCGCCCGCGAAGATCTTCATGGGTGACACCGGTTCGCTGGCCCTCGGCGGGCTGGTCGCGGGCCTGTCCATCACGACGCGCACCGAGCTGCTCGCCATCGTCATCGGCGGCCTGTTCATGGTCGAGATGATCTCGGTGGTGCTGCAGATCGCGGTGTTCCGCACCACCCGGCGGCGGCTGTTCCGGATGGCGCCGTTCCACCACCACTTCGAGCTCGCGGGCTGGGCCGAAACCACGGTGATCATCCGGTTCTGGTTGCTGGCCGCGATCTGCTGCATGTTCGGCCTCGGCCTCTTCTACAGCGAACAGCTCAGCGCGGGAGGCTAGGAACGTGTTCGCCGGACGTCAGGTGCTGGTGGCGGGGGCCGGGGTCACCGGCCGGTCCGCTGTGCCCGTGCTGCTGGAGCTGGGTGCGAGCGTCACCGTCACCGACGGCGATGCCGGGCGGCTCGCCGAGTTCGAGGGCACCGGTGCGAGGACGGCCCCGGGGCTCACCGAACCGCCCCCGGGCACGGACCTCGTGCTCACCAGCCCCGGCTGGCGGCCCACCTCGCCGCTGCTGGTCGCCGCCGCGGAGGCGGGCATCGAGGTGATCGGGGACGTCGAGCTGGCCTGGCGCCTCGGGCAGCTGCGCGAGAAGCCGCCCGTGTGGCTCGCGGTCACCGGCACCAACGGCAAGACCACGACGGTCGGGATGCTGGAGTCGATCCTGCGCGCGGCCGGGCACAACGCCGTCGCGTGCGGCAACGTCGGGTTCGCCGTGCTCGACGCCGTGCAGGCCGGGTACGACGTGCTGGCCGTGGAGCTGTCGAGCTTCCAGCTGCACTGGTCCAGCACCCTCGCCCCGCACGCGGCCGTGGTGCTCAACCTCGCCGAGGACCACCTCGACTGGCACGGCACGATGGAGGCGTACGCGGCGGCCAAGGCCAAGCTGCTCGAACACGCCGGGGTCGTCGTGCACAACGCCGACGACGCCTGGTCCACGCGTCTCGCGGCCGCCGCGAACGAGTCCGCGCGCCACGTCGGGTTCCGCCTCGACACCCCGGCGCCGGGGGAGCTGGGCCTGGTCGAGGACCTGCTCGTCGACCGCGCGTACGTACCCGAACCGGCGACCAGCGCCGAGGAGCTGTGCACCGTCGCGGACGTCCGCCCCGCCGGGCCGCACAACCTCGCCAACGCGCTCGCCGCCTCGGCGCTCGCCCGCGCGTACGGCGTGAGCACCGAGCAGGTCGCGGAGGGGCTGCGGAAGTTCCAGCCCGGCGCGCACCGCGCGGTCGAGGTCGGCGAGGTCGACGGCGTCCGCTACATCAACGACTCCAAGGCCACCAACCCCCACGGGGCGGCCAGCTCGCTGTTCGCGCACGAGAGCGTGGTGTGGATCGCGGGCGGCCTGCTCAAGGGCGCGCACGTCGACGACCTCGTCGCCGCGGTGGCGGGCAGGCTGCGTGGCGCGGTCCTGCTGGGCACCGACGCGGGCGTGATCGCCACCGCTCTCGCGCGACACGCGCCGAATGTGCCCGTCCGGCAGGTCCCGCTGGGTCACGATGAACCCATGAGTGCGGCGGTTGAGGCGGCCCGAGTGCTGGCGCGTCCTGGTGACGTCGTGCTGCTGGCACCGGCCGCGGCATCGATGGACCTGTTCCGGGACTACGCCCACCGCGGAAACGCCTTCGCCGATGCGGTGCGTGAGCTGCGGGGCGGCGCGGATGACCGCGGTTGAGGAGAGACCACAGGCGGACGAACGCGGCCCCCGGCGCAAGCGCCGGCGGCCGGAGGGCCGGGTCGGCACGGTCTACACCACGCTGACGGCGTGGCTGTCGCGTCCGCTGGCCGACTTCCACCTGGTGCTCGCGCTGACCGGCCTGCTGACGGTGATCGGCATCGTCATGGTGCTGTCGGCGTCCTCGGTCGCGTCCGTGGACCCGGCGACGGGCTCGGGCGTGTACTCGCTGTTCAAGAAGCACCTGGTGTTCGTGCTGTCCGGCTCGGTGGTGTTCTACCTCGGGCTGCGGATGCCGCTCAAGCGCACGCGCGCGCTGTCGTCCATGGCGGTACTGGTGTGCCTCGGCATGCTCGCGCTCGTGCTCACGCCGCTGGGCTCGGCGGGCGGCGGCGCGCAGCGGTGGTTCGTGATCGGCTCGTTCTCGGTGCAGCCGGTGGAGTTCACCAAGGTCGCGCTCGCGTTGTGGGGCGCGCACGTGCTGGTCACCAAGTACGGGCTGCTGCACCAGTGGCGGCACCTGCTGGTGCCCGTGGTGCCGGTCGCGCTGCTCATGTTCGCGCTGGTGATGGCGCAGCCGAACCTGTCCGGCACGATCACGCTCGGCGTGGTGCTGGCGTCGTTGCTGTGGTTCGCCGGCGCGCCGAAACGGCTGTTCGCGGTGCTGTTCGCGGGCGGTATCGCCGCGGTGGTCGTGCTGGCGCTGACGGCGAGCTACCGGGCCGCGCGCGTGCTGTCGTTCCTCTCGCCGGCCTCGGACACCACGGGCTCGGCGTACCAGGCGACGCAGGCGAAGTACGCGCTCGCCGACGGTGGCCTGTTCGGCAAGGGGCTCGGGCAGGGGCCGTCGAAGTGGGCGTACCTGCCGAACGTGCAGAACGACTTCATCTTCGCCGTGATCGGCGAGGAGCTGGGCTTCCTCGGCTGCGTCGTGGTGATCGGCCTGTTCGTGGGGCTCGCGATCGTCGGGCTGCGCATCGCGACGCGCAACCTCGACCCGTGGATCCGGATCGTCGCCGGCACGCTGACGGTGTTCACGGTCTCCCAGGCCGGGATCAACATCGGGTACGTGGTCGGGCTGCTGCCGGTCACCGGTGTCACGCTGCCGCTGATCTCCGCGGGCGGCACCTCGATCTGGGTCACGATGTTCCTGATGGGGCTGCTCGCGAACGCCGCAAGGCACGAACCGGAGTCGGTCGCCGCACTGCGTTCGCAGGGACCGGGTAAATTCGGCCGTCTCCTGCGGTTGCCCGCGCCCGACGTCTACCGCCCACCCACCCGGCGGAGGGGCAGCGGACGCGCCACGGCCGCCCGGGGGGCCCGGCCGTCCGCGCGCCGGACGCGCTCCGCCCAGCCGGCGGAGCGTCGGCGCGCGACGCGGGACTACGGTAGACGTTCGACGCGAAGAGGAACCACGTGACTGAAGGCGCCACCGGCAGTGTTGTGAAGTCACCCCCAACCATCGTCGTGGCGGGCGGTGGCACGGCCGGACACATCGAGCCCGCCATGGCGCTCGCCGACGCGGTGAAGCGCCTGCGACCCGATGCGACCGTCGTCGCGCTCGGCACGCCCAAGGGGCTCGAGAACGAGCTCGTCCCGCGCCGCGGGTACCCGCTGGAGCTGATCCCGCCGGTGCCGCTGCCCCGCAAACCCACCGCCGACCTGCTGCGTCTGCCGCTGAAGGTGCGCGACTCGGTGAAGCAGGCCCGCGAGATCCTCGACCGCGTGGGCGCGGACGTCGTGGTCGGTTTCGGCGGCTACGTCTCGCTGCCGGCGTACCTGGCCGCGCGCGGGCGGGTGCCGATCGTGGTGCACGAGGCCAACCAGTCGCCGGGGCTGGCCAACCGCGTGGGCGCGCGTTTCGCGAAGCGGGTCGCCGTGGCCGTGCCCGGCACGCCGCTGCCGAACGCCGAGGTGGTCGGCATCCCGCTGCGCCGCTCGATCACGTCGCTGGACCGGGCCGCGCTGCGCGCCGAGGCCCGCAAGCACTTCGACCTCGACCCGGACGCGCCGACGCTGCTGGTGTTCGGCGGTTCGCAGGGCGCGCGCACGATCAACAACGCGGTGTCCGGCGCGGCGAAGGAGCTGGCCGACGCCGGTATCGGCGTGCTGCACGCGCACGGCCCGAAGAACACGCTGGTCGTGCAGGAGTTCCCGGGCCGCCCGCCGTATGTGCCGGTGCCCTACCTGGAGCGGATGGACCTCGCGTATGCGGCGGCGGACATGGTGCTGTGCCGCTCGGGCGCGATGACCGTGGCCGAGGTGTCCGCGGTCGGCCTGCCCGCGGTGTTCGTGCCCCTGCCGATCGGCAACGGGGAGCAGGCGACCAACGCGAAGCCCGCGGTGGACGCCGGGGCGGGGCTGCTGGTCCTCGACGCGGACCTGACCCCGGCGAAGGTGGCCGAGCTGGTCATCCCGCGGCTCACCGAGCCCTCGGAGTTGGCGAAGATGAGCGCGGCGGCGGTCGGCATGGGCCACCGCGACGCCGACGAAGTGCTGGCGAAGATCGTGCTGGAGGCGGCGAAGTGAGCGTTCCCCGGCAGCTGGAGCGGGCGCACCTGATCGGGATCGGCGGTGCGGGCATGAGCGGGATCGCCCGGATCCTGCTGGCCCGCGGCGGGCGGGTGTCCGGTTCCGACGCGAAGGACTCGCGGGCGTTTCTCACCCTGCGCGCGCAGGGGGCCCGCATCGAGATCGGGCAGCGCGCGGAGAACGTCGGCGACCCGACGGCGGTGGTCGTGTCCACCGCGATCAAGGAGAGCAACCCGGAGCTGGTCGCGGCCCGCGAGCGCGGGATCCCGGTGCTGCACCGGGCGCAGGCGCTCGCGTTGCTGATGGAGGGCCACCGCGTCGCGTGCATCGCGGGCACGCACGGCAAGACCTCGACCACGTCGATGCTGACGGTCGCGCTGCAGCACTGCCGGCTCGACCCGTCGTTCGCGATCGGCGGTGACCTCAACGAGTCCGGGGCGAACGCGCACCACGGCGAGGGCGGGATCTTCGTCGCGGAGGCCGACGAGAGCGACGGGTCGTTCCTGACGTACTCGCCGTCGGTCGCGGTCGTGACCAATGTGGAGCCCGACCACCTCGACCACCACGGCACGCCCGAGGCGTACGGCGCGGTGTTCACGGAGTTCGTCAAGCGCATCCAGGCCGGCGGCCTGCTGATCGTGTGCGGCGACGACCCGGCGGCGAGCGCGCTGGGGGAGCAGGCCGGGGTCCGGGTGCGGCGCTACGGCCGCACGGTGACGGGCGAGCACGACGCGCGGGTGCTGGACTACGAGCCGACGGAGACCGGTGGCCGGGTCCGGATCTCGCTGGACGGCGAGGAGCTCGTCGTGCCGGTGGCGGTGCCGGGCGAGCACATGGCGCTCAACGCGGTGGCCGCCCTGCTGGCCGGGATCGAGCTGGGCGCTCCGGCGGCCGGGCTCGCCGAGGGGCTGGGCGCGTTCGGCGGCGTGCGGCGGCGGTTCGAGTTCAAGGGCCGCGCGGGCGACGTGCGGGTGTACGACGACTACGCGCACCACCCGACGGAGGTCGCGGCGCAGCTGCGGGCGGTCCGGCACGCGGCGGGCACCGGGCGGGTGGTCGTGGTGTTCCAGCCGCACCTGTACTCGCGCACGCGGACGTTCGCGGCGGAGTTCGCGGAGGCGTTGTCGCTGGCCGACGAGGTCGTGGTGCTGGACGTCTACGGCGCGCGGGAGGAGCCGCAGCCGGGGGTGACGGGCGCGCTGATCGCGGACCGGATCTCGGGTGCCGGGGTGCACTACGAGACGGCGTTCGACCGGGTGGTGCCGCTCGCGGCGGACCTGGTGAAGCCGGGCGACCTGCTGGTGACCATGGGGGCGGGCGACGTGACCCAGCTGGGCCCGGAGATCCTCGGCGAGCTGGACCGGCGGGCGGGGGCGTAGTTGACGACGCGCGTTCAGCGGCGGCGCCCCGCGGCGCGCCGGACGACCACCGGCAAGCCGGTCCGCAGCCGCCGGGGCCGCCGTCCGCTGACCGCGCGGAGCCGGACCGGCACGGGCGTCAGCAGGCGCCGCGCCCTGCGGCGGCGGTGGGTGGCGCTGTTGACCGTGCTCACCGTGGTGACGGTGGCGTACCTGGTGTTCGGCACGTCGCTGCTGGGGGTGCGCTCGGTGGACGTCGAGGGCGCCTCGACGGTGCCCGCGGACCAGATCCGCGCGGCGGCGCAGGTGCCGGACCGCAAGCCGATGATGTTCGTCGACACGGACGCGATAGCCGAACGGGTGCTGCAGCTGCCGGGGGTGGCCTCGGTGGACGTGTCCCGCTCGTGGCCCTCGACGGTCGACATCACGGTCACCGAACGCACCCCGGTCGCGTGGTTCGGCGCCGACGGCAACGTGCACCTGGTCGACGCGACGGGCCTGGACTACAAGACGGTCCACAACAAGCCCGAGAAGCTGCCGGAACTGAGCCTGACGGCGGTCTCCCCGAACGACGCCGTGACCCGCTCGGTGATGGCGGTGCTGGCGACCCTGCCGCAGGGCCTGAAGGACCAGGTGACGACCGTGCGGGCCCAAACCCCGGGCGGCGTGGAGTTCACCCTGGTGAACGGCAAGGTCGTGCGCTGGGGCAGCGCCGACGAGCCGGACCGGAAGCTGAAGGTGCTGGCAGTGCTGATGACAAGGGACGGCACCACGTACGACGTGGCAAGCCCGGACCTGCCCACGGTCTCCTAGGCGCACCTCCACTTCGCCACGGCCACCCGGCGACGCCACCAAGCCCGAGGAGGCCAAGCCTTCCCTCGCCCCACCTTCGCCACGGCCACCCGGCGACGCCACCAAGCCCGGCACACGCCCGGACCTCCCCCGTCCCCGATCCCCAGCTGCATTAGCGGTTGGCTTGCCGGGTCAAGGGTCGCGCAGCGATCGCGAAGCGACGCCGAAGGCGCCCTTGAGGCGGCAAGCCAACCGTTAAACGATCAGGGGAAAGGGGCGGGGGTGGCCGGGCGAACGAGGGCGCCCAGCGCCCGGTCAAATCCCTGCCCTACCGGACCACAGGAATCGCGAGCGCCACCCACACGAGTCCAAACGCGCCTCTCCGCTCCGGAAAACCCCTTACCTCCCGGTGATTTTCCATCGCCTTGCGCGACACGCGGCGTGGCTGCTGGATTCCGGCGTGCTCGATCCCTACCGTCCACCAGCAAGCCAGAAGTTGACATAACTCTAAGTCTCAACTTGAGGTTCAGAGTTTTGCGCCTTCGGGCGAGCGTTACGAGTACTCACGATCAGGAAGGCGGACCCGATGACGCCCCCGCACAACTACCTCGCGGTGATCAAGGTCGTCGGCATCGGCGGTGGCGGTGTCAACGCCGTCAACCGCATGATCGAGGTCGGCCTCAAGGGTGTCGAGTTCATCGCGGTGAACACCGACGCGCAGGCGCTGCTGATGTCCGACGCCGATGTCAAGCTCGACATCGGCCGCGAGCTGACCCGTGGCCTCGGCGCCGGTGCTAACCCCGAGGTGGGGCACAAGGCCGCCGAGGACCACCGCGAGGAGATCGAGGAGGTCATCAAGGGCGCCGACATGGTCTTCGTGACCGCGGGCGAGGGCGGTGGCACCGGAACGGGTGGCGCACCGGTCGTCGCCTCGATCGCGCGGAAGCTCGGGGCTCTGACGATCGGCGTGGTGACGCGCCCGTTCACCTTCGAGGGCAAGCGGCGCGGCAAGCAGGCCGAGGACGGCATCCAGGCGCTGCGCAACGAGTGCGACACCCTGATCGTGATCCCCAACGACCGGCTGCTGCAGCTCGGCGACATCGGCGTCAGCCTGATGGACGCGTTCCGCTCGGCCGACGAGGTGCTGCTCTCCGGTGTCCAGGGCATCACCGACCTCATCACCACGCCCGGTCTGATCAACCTGGACTTCGCGGACGTCAAGTCCGTCATGTCGGGGGCGGGCAGCGCGCTGATGGGCATCGGCTCCGCCCGCGGCGAGGGCCGCGCGGTGCAGGCCGCCGAGAAGGCCATCAACTCACCGCTGCTGGAAGCCTCGATGGAGGGGGCGCACGGCGCGCTGCTGTCCATCGCGGGCGGCTCCGACCTGGGCCTGTTCGAGATCAACGAGGCGGCCTCGCTCGTGCAGGAGGCCGCGCACCCGGAAGCCAACATCATCTTCGGGACGATCATCGACGACTCGCTCGGCGACGAGGTGCGGGTCACCGTCATCGCCGCCGGGTTCGACGCCGGTGCGCCGACCCACAAGAAGCTCGAACCGCCCGCCGTCGGCTCGCGGTCGTCCAGCTCCACGGTCTCCGCCGAGGCGGGCCAGGTGCGGACGCCGCCGACCCCGGCGAGCCCGCCGCCGCCCGCGTCCGGTGCGTTCCCGCCGCCGCGCAGCTCCTCGGCGCCCTCGTACCCGCCCGCCCCGCAGTCGCCGTCGCTCCCGCAGCCCGGTGGCGCTCCTCGCAGCTACCCGGCCCCGCGTGCGGGCCAGGGCAGCCTGCCGGGCCGGGCCGTGCCGGTGACGGACGACCCGACCGACGACGAGGTCGACGTGCCGCCGTTCATGCGCCGCTGATTCGCGCGCGCGTTCGTGGCAAGGTGAACGGGTGCGCATCAGACGGGTGGTGACCACCAGGGCCGGTGGGGCCTCGGCGGGGAAGTACGAATCCTTCAACCTCGGTGACCACGTGGGGGACGACCCCGCCGCGGTCGCGGCCAACCGCAAGCGGCTGGCCGAGGAGCTGGGGCTGGACCGCATCGCCTGGATGGAGCAGGTGCACGGGCGGACCGTCACGGTCGTCGACGGCACCGAGGACGGTCCGGCGGAGGCGACCGACGGGCTCGTCACCGCCACTCCCGGCGTCGCCGTCGTGGTGCTCGTGGCCGACTGCGTGCCGCTGCTGCTGGGCGACGCCGAGGCGGGCGTCGCCGCCGCCGTGCACGCGGGCCGCGTCGGCGCCCGGGTGGGCGTCGTTCCGGCGACCCTCAAGGTCATGCAGGAGCTCGGGGCGCGACCCGAGCGCATCGAGGCGCTGCTCGGGCCCGCCATCTGCGGTGAGGACTACGAGGTGCCCGCCGACATGGCCCGTGACGTCGAGCAGCACCTGCCGGGCAGCGCGACGAAGACCCGGAAGGGCACGCCCGGCCTCGACCTGCGTGCCGGGCTGTGGCAGCAGCTCGCCGACGCCGGGGTCGGCAAGATCGGCGTCGACCCGCGCTGCACGTTCGAGGACCGCACGTTGTTCAGCTACCGCCGCGACGGCACCACGGGCCGGATCGCGGCGCTGACCTGGATCGAGAAATGAGCGACGCGCGCAAGGAGCAGCTGGCGAAAGCGCTCGAACAGGTCGAAGCCCGCGTGCGCGCGGCGTGCGAGGCGGCGGGCCGGTCCCGCGACGAGGTGCGGCTGCTCGCCGTCACCAAGACCTTCCCCGCGTCCGACGCCGCGCTGCTGACCGACCTCGGGCTGGACAACCTCGCCGAGAACCGCGACCAGGAGGCGAGCGCGAAGGCCGGCGAGGTCGCACAGCTGCGTCCCGAGGCGAAGATCCGCTGGCACATGGTCGGGCGGCTGCAGCGCAACAAGGCGCGGTCGGTCGTGCGGTGGGCGGACGAGGTCCAGTCCGTCGACTCGGTCCGGCTGGCCGGCGCGCTCGACAAAGCCGTGCTCGCCGAGGCCCGCCCGAAGCTCGACGTGCTCGTCCAGGCGAGCATCGACGGCGACCCGGCGCGTGGTGGCTGCCCGCTGCCGGAACTCGACGAACTGGCCGCGTACATCGCCCGTACGGGTGGTCTGCGACTGCGGGGCGTGATGGCCGTGGCGCCGCTCGGCCAGGACCCGGCACCGGCGTTCGAAAAGCTCGCTCTCGCTGCGGAAAAGCTCCGCCGGGACCACCCGGGGGCCACTGAGCTGTCCGCGGGCATGAGTGGCGATCTGGAACAGGCGATCGCGCACGGTTCCACCTGTGTGCGTGTCGGAACCGCGTTGCTCGGTGGCCGCGGTTTAGCCTCGATCGCAAGCGGATCACCCGGAAGTGCGCGATGATCTCCGGGTAGTCAGTTGAGGGAGCGGCTAGGGAGAGGCATGAGTGCGCTGAACAAGCTGAAGGCCTACTTCGGCATGATCCCGGCCGACGAAGACGGTTACGAATCCTACGACCGTTACGACGAGGGCGACGACTACCGCCAGGACTTCGCCGAGGGCTCCTACGACGGGTACGAGGAGGAGCCGCCCGCGCGTTCGCGTCGACGGTACCGCTCCGAGTACGAGGACGAGCCACTGCCCCGTCCGCACAGCCGCGAGCCCGCCGTGCACGGCGCGCTCGCCGTCGAACGCCAGCCGGAGCCGGTGGCCCGGCTGCGGCCCGTGCCGGAGGCTCCGCGCGCCACGCAGCGTGATCCGCTGAGCCGGATCACCACCCTGCACCCCAGCAGCTATCTGGAGGCGCGGGCGATCGGCGAGGCGTACCGCGAGGGCACGCCGGTGATCATCAACCTGACGGAGATGGAGAACGCCGACGCGCGCAGGCTCGTCGACTTCGCGGCGGGGCTCGCCTTCGCGCTGCGCGGTTCGATGGACCGCGTCACGAACAAGGTGTTCCTGTTGTCGCCGCCCGACGTCGAGGTGACCGCCGAGGAGCGACGCCGGATCGCCGAGGGCGGCCTCTTCCTTCGTCACTGACTGGAGTTATCGCTGTGCGCTCTGCGTAGGCGAAACCGTAGCTGCTCGGTGACGAAGAGTGAAACGTTAGGCCGATCGGGTGACACCGTTGGCTAAATCACAGTACGGTCACGCGACCCGGACAGTTCGGTCGTCTCGGGTGCGGGAGGGGGTGTGGCCATGTGGCAGAGTGGTCCCGTGGATGTGCTCTGGACTGTCGTCTACTACGTGCTCTTCGTCTTCTGGCTGCTGCTCACGGCGCGTGTCGTCGTCGAACTGGTGCGTGCGTTCGCTCGTGAGTGGCGCCCGGCGGGCGGGGTTGCGGTGACGCTCGAGACCATCTACACAGTGACCGATCCGCCGGTCCGTCTGGTCCGGCGGCTCATCCCGATGGTGCGCATTGGCGGCGTCGGACTGGACTTATCGATTATGGTGCTGCTGTTGGTTGTGTTCATACTGATGCAACTGGCGTATCCCGGGTGAGATCGGGGAAGCCCGGGGATGTCGGAGCAGGCCATGGAGTGCGTGAGGTGATCTGATGTCGTTGACCCCCGCTGACGTGCATAACGTCGCGTTCAGCAAGCCACCCATCGGCAAGCGGGGCTACAACGAGGACGAGGTGGATGCATTCCTCGACCTGGTGGAGACCGAGCTGGCCCGGCTGATCGAAGACAACAACGAGCTGCGGCAGCAGGTCGAGCAGCTCGACGCCGAGCTGGAGTCGGCCCGCGGCGACCTCGACTCCGCCCGTGCCGGCGGCGGAGCGCGGGAGGAGACGTCGCGCCGGCTGGCGCCGGTGCCGCCGCCCCCGTCCCCGGTGGAGCAGACCCAGGCCCACTCGATGTCGGACGGCGGCGAGCCGAACGTGCAGGCCGCCAAGGTGCTCGGCCTGGCGCAGGAGATGGCCGACCGGCTGACCGCCGAGGCCAAGACCGAGTCCGACGGGATGCTGGCCGAGGCCCGTGCCAAGTCCGAGCAGCTGCTGTCGGACGCGCGGGCGAAGTCGGACTCGATGGTGAACGAGGCGCGCACGCGGGCCGAGTCGATGCTCAACGACGCGCGGACCCGCGCGGAGACGCTGGAGCGCCAGGCGCGCGACAAGGCGACGTCGATGGAGCGCGAGGCCCAGCGCAAGTACACCGAGACGATGAACAACATGAACGCCGAGAAGACCACGCTCGGCAAGAAGATCGAGGAGCTGCGCACGATAGAGCGCGAGTACCGGACCAGGCTCCGGGGCTTCCTCGAATCGCAGCTGCGCGAGCTGGACGACCGCGGGTCCGCGGCTCCGGCGTCGGCGTCCTCGACCTCCGGCGGATCCGGCACGGGCTCCGGCGGCAGCCAGGGCTACTCGTTCGGTCCGCGCGCCGAAGCGGGCTGACGGGCCTTCCTCACGCACTGGAACGGTTCCGGTCCTCCTCCCGGGAGGGTCGGAACCGTTTCGAGGCGTGGTCCGTGCTCTAATTCACCGTGCTCTACATCGTTCTGCTCCTGGTCCTGGCCGCCCTCGGGCTGCTGGTCACGGCACTGATCACGGCGAGTTCGCTGTGGGCCTGGGTCTCCATCGCGCTGTCGGTGCTGGCCGGGCTCGTCCTGGTCGCCGACTTCTTCCGCCGCCGTGGCGCGCGTCGTCGCGCGTCCAGGGCGACCGAGACGCGGGTGGACGAGGAGCCGGCGGCGGAGCCCGAGGCGGACGAGCCCGCCGACAAGGCCGAAGAGGCCGAGCCCGAGCAGGCCGAGCCCGGCGACGAGACGGAGCTGGTGCCCTTCACCGGCGAGCTCGACGAGGAGCAGGTCCAGGCGGTCGAGACCGGGGATCCGGCGGAGGAGCCCACCGAACCCGCCGACGCGGAGGCGGTCTCGAAGCTCGGCACCGAGGTGCTGGTGGTCGACGAGTACCCGCGCTACCACGTGGCCGAGTGCCCGTGGCTGTCCGGCCGCGACACGATCCCGATCGCCGTCAAGGAGGCGCGGGACCTCGGGTTCTCGCCGTGCGCCCGCTGCACGCCGGACGCGAAGCTGCTGGCGGCGGCGAAGAGCAAGCGCTGAACCGGCCGCGGCGAAAATCCTCGAGCGCCGTGCGCTAACCTTTCCAGTAGCAGGCATCGATCCGGCCATCACCGGGGAGCTTCCGGAAGAACGGGCTCACGCCCCAGTAGAACCGGACGGGTGCGGCCCGTGACAGCCGCCGAACGAGCGGCCCGCGCAGTGCGCGGGCAAGCGGGGTGGTACCGCGGAACGCGCACGAGCGCGTCTCGTCCCCGTGCGGGATCGCCAGATCCCTTACGAGAGCGACGAACACCGCGAGGAGCGCACCGATGTACCCCAAGGCACAGCTGGGGGAGCAGACCCCGGGCCAGGTCGAGTCCCAGCCGTCTTTTCCCGCGCTGGAGAAGGAAGTGCTGGCCTACTGGGAGTCCGACCGGACGTTCCGGGCGACCATCGACGCCCGCGAGCCCGGCGTCCACGGCTCCAACGAGTACGTCTTCTACGACGGCCCGCCGTTCGCCAACGGCCTGCCGCACTACGGGCACCTGCTGACCGGGTACGTCAAGGACATCGTGCCGCGGTACCAGACCATGCGCGGCAAGCGCGTCGAGCGCCGGTTCGGCTGGGACACCCACGGGCTGCCCGCCGAGCTGGAGGCCGAGCGCCAGCTGGGCATCACCGACAAGTCGCAGATCGACGCGATGGGCATCGCGGAGTTCAACAAGGCGTGCCGCGAGTCCGTGCTGCGCTACACCGGCGAGTGGCAGGACTACGTCACCCGGCAGGCCCGGTGGGTGGACTTCGAGCACGACTACAAGACTCTCGACCTGTCCTACATGGAGTCGGTCATCTGGGCGTTCAAGCAGCTGTGGGACAAGGGCCTGGTCTACGAGGGCTACCGCGTCCTGCCGTACTGCTGGCGCGACGAGACGCCGCTGTCCAACCACGAGCTGCGGATGGACGACGACGTCTACCAGAACCGCCAGGACCCGGCGGTCACGGTCGGGTTCCGTCTGGAGGGCAACGGCAACGAGCTGGACGGCACCCACCTGCTGATCTGGACCACGACCCCGTGGACCCTGCCGTCGAACCAGGCGACCGCGGTGCACCCGGACGTGGACTACGTGGTGGTGGAATCCGAGTCCTTCCCGGGCAAGCGGTTCCTGCTCGCCGAGGCCCGCGTACCGGCGTACGCGCGCGAGCTGGGCGAGGAGCCGACGGTCGTCGCGCGGTACAAGGGCACCGGGCTGCAGGGCCTGCGCTACGCGCCGCCGTTCCCGTACTTCGTCGGCAACGAGAAGTCCCACCAGGTGCTGCTCGCGGACTTCGTCACCACCGACAACGGCACCGGCGTGGTGCACATGGCGCCCGCGTACGGCGAGGACGACAAGGCCGTCGCGGACGAGGCGGGTATCACCCCGGTGACCCCGGTGGACGCGCGCGGCCGCTTCGACGCCACCGTGCCGGACTACCAGGGCCAGCAGGTGTTCGAGGCCAACCCGAACATCATCCGCGACCTGAAGAACGGCACCGGCTCGGCGGCCCGGCAGGGCGCCGTCCTGCTGCGGCACGAGACCTACGAGCACTCGTACCCGCACTGCTGGCGCTGCCGCAACCCGCTGATCTACCGCGCGGTGTCGTCGTGGTTCGTCGAGGTCACGCGGTTCCGCGACCGGATGGTCGAGCTGAACCAGCAGATCACCTGGTACCCCGAGCACGTCAAGGACGGCCAGTTCGGCAAGTGGCTGGAGGGCGCGCGCGACTGGTCGGTGTCGCGCAACCGGTACTGGGGCACGCCGATCCCGGTGTGGGTCTCGGACAACCCCGAGTTCCCGCGCATCGACGTGTACGGCTCGCTCGACGAGCTGGAGCGGGACTTCGGCGTGCGGCCGGCCGACCTGCACCGGCCGTTCATCGACGAGCTGACCCGGCCGAACCCGGACGACCCGAGCGGCGTGTCCACGATGCGCCGGATCCCGGACGTGTTCGACGTGTGGTTCGACTCGGGCTCGATGCCGTACGCGCAGGTGCACTACCCGTTCGAGAACGCCGACTGGTTCGAGCACCACTACCCGAGTGACTTCATCGTCGAGTACATCGGGCAGACGCGGGGTTGGTTCTACGTGCTGCACGTGCTGGCGACGGCGTTGTTCGACCGCCCGGCGTTCCGCATGTGCGTGTCGCACGGCATTGTGCTCGGCTCCGACGGGCAGAAGATGTCGAAGTCGCTGCGCAACTACCCGGACGTCAACGAGGTGTTCGACCGCGACGGCTCCGACGCGATGCGCTGGTACCTCATGGCGAGCCCGATCCTGCGTGGCGGCAACCTGGTCGTCACCGACAAGGGCATCCGCGACTCGGTGCGCCAGGCCGTGCTGCCGCTGTGGAACTCGTACTACTTCCTCGCGCTGTACGCCAACGCCGCGGGCGTGGAAGGCCACTGGCGGACCGACTCGAAGCACGTGCTGGACCGCTACGTCCTCGCCAAGACCAACGAGCTGGTCACCGACGTGCAGTCCGCTTTGGACACCTGTGACATCGCGGGCGCCTGCCAGAGCGTGCGCGAGTTCCTGGAGGTACTGACCAACTGGTACGTGCGCCGTTCGCGCGAGCGGTTCTGGGCCGGGGACCAGGACGCGATCGACACGCTGCACACGGTGCTGGAGGTGGTCTGCCGGACGGTGGCGCCGCTGCTGCCGCTGACCACCGAGGCGGTGTGGCGCGGGCTGACCGGCGGCCGCTCGGTGCACCTGCGGGACTGGCCGCTGGTGGACGAGCTGCCCGCCGACGTCTCGCTGGTGCGGGCGATGGACCGGGTGCGCCAGGTGTGCTCGTCCGCGTTGTCGTTGCGCAAGGCCAACAAGCTGCGGGTGCGGCTGCCGCTGGCGAAGCTGCTCGTGGCGGCCGAGGACGCGGAGTCGCTGCGGGACTTCGCGGACATCATCGCCGACGAGGTGAACGTCAAGGCGGTCGAGCTGACGCCCGACGTCGCCGCGCACGGCGGGTTCGAGGTCGCGGTCAACGCGCGGGCGGCCGGGCCGCGGCTGGGCAAGGACGTGCAGAAGGTGATCAAGGCCGTCAAGGCGGGGGAGTGGACCACCTCGCCCGAGGGTGCCGTGGTCGCGGCCGGGATCGAGCTGCTGGAGAACGAGTACGAGCGGCGCTTGGTCGCGAAGGACTCCAACGGCACTGCTGCCGCGTCGGAATTACCGGACGGGTCGGGGCTGGTGCTGCTGGACACCGAGGTGACGCCGGAGCTGGCGGCCGAGGGCCTGGCGCGGGACCTGGTGCGCGTCGTGCAGCAGGCGCGCCGGGACGCCGGGCTGGCGGTCTCCGACCGCATCGAGCTGACCGTCGACGCGCCCGAGGACGTGGTCGCGGCCGCGAAGGAGCACGAGAAGTTCCTGGCGGGCGAGACGCTGGCGGTGTCGGTGTCGTACGGGCCCGTCGACGGCGGGTCCGAGGGCACGGTGGGTGAAGGCGTCAAGGTCCGCGTGAAAGTGGTCAAGGCGTAACGAAGTTCGCGGCGAGATCGATCTACCGGCGAAACCGACTGGGGGTCGAGCGTGTCGCGGAACGCGAAGAGATGGGTGCTGGCCGGAGCCGCCGTGGTGGTGGTCGCCATCGTGGTGGCGGCGTTCGTGGTGCTGCGCGGCGGCTCGGGCCAGGCGCCCGCCTCGGCCTCGTCGGGCGGAGACGCCGAGGTGCTGGTGAACAAGTACCTGCAGGCTTGGGCGTCGGACAGTGATGTCGCGGCTTCGCTGACTGACGACCCGGCGGCTGCCCGGACGGCGTTCCGGGCCGTCGCTCAGGGCTTCGCACCGGCGAAGCCGGTCGCGACGCTGACGCAGCTCAAGAGTGACTCGGCGCTCGCGCGGGTCAAGTGGAACCTCAGCCCCGGGCGTGTGTGGAGCTATGACGTCACGTTGCCGCTGAAGCACGACGACCAGGGCTGGCACGTCCACTTCAGCCCCGCGGTCATCCACCCGGAGCTGGGGCCGGGTGACCGGCTGGAGGTCCGCGCGGGTGCGGGTACGACGGTGACCGACCGCGACGGCAAGGTGCTGGACCCCAAGGCCGCGCCGCTGGTGCTGCCGAAGGTCCAGCAGCTGCGCACCAGCAGCCAGGCGTGGTCGGTCGTGCGGGTCAGCGCCACCGACGGCGAGCAGACCCTCTACCAGGAGGGGAAGGTCGAGGCCAAGCCGCAGCAGGTTTCGTTGAGCAGCAAGGCGCAGGCCGCCGCGCAGGCGGCGGTCGACTCGGCGGGCGCCCCGGCGCTGCTGGTGGCGATCCAGCCCTCGACGGGTGACATCCTCGCGGTCGCGGCGGCCGGGACCGGCCAGGACAACCCGCTCACCGGGCAGTACGCGCCGGGCTCGACGTTCAAGATCGCGACCGCGGCGGCGGTGCTGGAAGCCGGGGTCGCCGACGCGGACACCGTGCTGCCGTGCCCGGCCACGGTCCAGCTCGGCCAGCGCACCATTCCGAACGACGACCAGTTCTCGCTGGCCCCGCTGCCGCTGCACTCGGCATTCGCGCATTCGTGCAACACGACGTTCGCGCAGCTCGCCTCGCAGCTGCCCAAGGACGCGCTGGCGAACGCGGCGAGCCAGTTCGGGCTCAACGCCGACTTCGACATCCCCGGGGTCTCCACGGAGGCGGGCAAGGTCGTCGCGGCGGGCAGTGACGCCGAGCAGGTGGAGTCGGCGATCGGACAGGGCACGGTGCAGGCCAGCCCGTTCGGGCTCGCGCTGATGGCCGCCACGGTGGCATCCGGTAAGGCCGTCACGCCGCAGCTGGTGCGCGGGCAGGAGACCAGCGTGACCACGGGTTATGACGCGCCGCCGAGCGGCGTGGTCACCGCGCTGCGGTCGATGATGCGTGAGGTGGTCACGGGCGGCACCGCGAAGGGGCTCGCGAGCAGCGGCAAGGTGTACGGCAAGACGGGCACGGCCCAGTTCGGCAACGGCGCCCAGGCGAACGGCTGGTTCGCCGGCTACCGCGACGACGTGGCGTTCTCGCTGCTGGTGCTGGGCACCAACTCCTCGAAGCCCGCGGTCTCGGCGTCGGCGGCGTTCCTGAGCCGCCTCTGAACCCCGAGCCAGGCGACGAGCGCACCGGCCAGTGCGAAGGCCGCGCCGGTCGCCAGTGCCGCCCGTAGCCCGGCACCGGCCATGACAACCCCGAGGACGGCGACGCCGAGCGCGGCGCCGGACATCCTGGCGAGGTTCACCACGCCCGCGGCCAGACCCGCCCGGTCGGCTGAAACCGCGCTGACGGCGACGCCGACCACCGGCCCGGTGTTCAGCGCCAGCCCGGCGCCGAGCACCGCGAACACGACCTCCAGCAACGGCAGGGGAGCCCGCGGCCCGGCGACCGCGAACGCGGTGAGCCCGGTGGCCAGCGCGGCCATCCCGGCCGTCATCGCCGGGCGCGGGCCGAACCGGGTCACCAGCCGGGCGGTCAGCGGCGACCCGAGCACCACCACCAGCGGCAGCGGCAGGAGCTCCAGTCCGGCGAGCAGCGTGCCCGCGCCCCGGTCCCGTTGCAGGTACAGCCCCGCGAGCAGCAGGAACCCGTACATGCAGAAGGTCATGCACAGCGCGACCGTGCCGGCGACCGGCAGCTGTCCGCGCCTGAGCAGGCCCAGCGGCAGCATCGCCCCCTCCCGCCGCCCGGCCCACAGGAAGGCGGCTCCGGCGGCCACCGCCACGGCCCCCGCCAGTACCGCGGTGTGCACGACCGCGAACGTGAGCGAGCCCAGGAACACCACCGCCAGCAGCTGCCCCGGAACGTCGAGGCCCCGCGGGCGCGGATCGGCCGACTCCGGCACGGCGAGGCTCAGCGCCAGCGCGGCCAGGCCGATCGGCAGGTTGAGCCAGAAGATGGCGGGCCAGCCCGTCCGCTCGACGAGGAACCCGCCGAGGACGGGGCCGGACGCGAGCGCGACGCCGGTGACCATCGACCAGGCGGCCATCGCGCGGTGCCGCTCGCGGCGTCCGGGAAAGGCCACCGCGAGCAGCGCCAGGCTCTGCGGGATCGCGAGCGCGGCGCCCGCGCCCTGCACGGCACGCGCGGCGACGAGCAGCGTCATGGTGGGCGCCAGCGCGCACAGCACGGAACCGAGGACGAAGATCGCCGTGCCGGTGCGGAACAGGCGCCGCCTGCCGAACCTGTCGCCGAGGGTGCCGCCGGTCAGCAGGAGTGCCGCGAACGCGACGTTGTAGGCGTCCACCACCTCCTGCAGGTTCCCCAGCGAGCCGTGCAGGCGCGCGCCGATCGCGGGCAGCGCCAGGTTGACGGCGGTCGTGTCGGTCTGGGCCAGGAACAGGCCCAGGCAAAGGGAAAGAAGGGTCAGCTGCTTCCTCATGGCGCCGACGCTAGGAGCGGGACGTGTCGGTACCCGCCGATGTGTGCGGCGGCTAGCGTGGGAGACGTGCAGACCGTCGGACTCGCGGAGGTCGCCGCTGTGCTCGCGGAGCCCAGCCGGGCGGCGATGTGCCTCGCGTTGCTCGACGGGCGCGCCTGGACCGTCGGCGAGCTGGCGAAGGCCGCCGGGGTCGGGCCGTCCACCGCGAGCGAGCACGTGACGCGGCTGCGGGAGGCCGGGTTCGTCACCGGTGCCAAGCAGGGGCGGCACAGCTACGTGCGCCTCGCCGGCCCACGCGTGGCCGAGCTCATCGAGCACCTCGCGCAGCACGCCGAGCAGCGGCCCGCCCGCGGGCTGAAGGAGTCGCTGCGCGTGCAGCGGCTCGCGTTCGCCCGCACCTGCTACGACCACCTCGCCGGCACGCTGGGCGTCGCGCTCCGGGACGGCCTGGTGCGTGCCGGGCTCGTCGACGTCCAGGCCGGGCTCACGCTCACGTCGCGAGGCCGCGAGGTGCTGGCCGAGCTGGGCGTGCCCGTTCCGGAGGCCGGACGGCGACCGCTCCTGCGCGACTGTCTCGACTGGACCGAGCGGCGCGACCACTTCGGCGGCGCGCTGCCCGCCGCGCTGCTCGACCACGCGCTCGGGGAGGGCTGGGTGGTGCGGGAGCCGCACCGCGCGATCCGGCTGTGCGCCGGGGAACCGTTCGCGCGGCTGGGTGTCGACGAGGCTGTGCTGGCGTGACGCGCTTCGCGATCCGGGTGAAGCCCGGCGCCCGGCGTGACTTCGTCGGTGGTGACCACGCGGGCGCTCTGGTGGTGGCGGTCAAGGCACCCGCCGTCGAAGGCAAGGCGAACGAGGCCGTGCGCAGGGTACTGGCGCGGGAGCTGGGGCTGCGCAGCCGGGATGTCCTTGTGGCGCAAGGAGAGCGCGGGCGCGACAAGGTCATCGAACTCGCCGTGGCGCCCGACGGGATCGAGGACGTGCTGGCGGCACTGCGGCAGCGGTGAGCCGCCGCGGCCAGTCGAACCGCAGGCCCGTGCCCGCGGGCAGGTGCACCCACGCGTCGCCGAGCCTGCGCAGGGTGCTGGTGGCGCGCTGCACATCCGTTTCCTCGTACGGAAACGGTTCCTCGCGCAGGGAACCCCACGCGGCGCGAGCCGCCGCGAACGGCGTCGGCCGCTCGTGCTCGACCGCGTCGTGCACCACCGCCGAGAGGACCTCCGCGACCGCGATGTCCCGGGCGTGACCGGCGATCAGGCGGCGGCTGCGTTCCTTGGCGTCGTAACGCAGCCGGCCTTCGAGCACCTGGACGGACGCGAACAGCGCCCCGGCGGCGAGACAGCCGAACACCCCGGTGCTCAGGCCGAGTTCACGCTCGGTCACCGCGTGGGCGAGGTCGTGGGGCACCCGGGATTTCCGGTCGTACGACCGCATCTGGAGCGTGACACCGTCGTCGCGGTGCAGCACCGCACGGGCACCTCGCGGCGACGGGTGGAAAACGACGAGCATCGGGCCAGCATCCCCGGCGGGTCCGAGCCGGTCCACGGATTTTCCGGGCACCTCTCTACGCTGGGTGGCGGAGAGGGGAGGTGGCGGTGGCCGAGCTACCGGTCGTGCTGGGGCTGGGCGCGGCCGTGCTGCTGGTCGCCGTGCTCGCCGTGCGGTTGTCGACGCGCGTCGGGCTGCCTTCGCTGCTGCTCTACCTCGGGCTCGGCGTGCTGCTCGGCGAGGCCGGCTTCGGCATCCGGTTCTCCGACGCCTCGCTCACGCAGTCGCTCGGGCTGGCCGCGCTGGTCATGATCCTCACCGAAGGCGGCCTGACCACGCGGTGGTCGGCGGTGAAACCCGCGCTGTGGCAGGGAATTGTACTGTCCACAGTGGCCGTCGGGCTGAGCGTCGCGATCACCGGTGCCGCGCTGCACTGGCTGCTGGGCCTGGACTGGCGGATGGCGCTGCTGTGGGGCGCGGTGCTCGCGTCCACCGACTCCGCCGCGGTGTTCTCCGTGCTGCGCACCGTCGGCATCCGGCAGCGGCTGGTCGGCGCGCTGGAGCTGGAGTCCGGCATCAACGACGCCCCGGTGTACATCGTCGTGGTGGTGCTCGCCGAGGGCACGCGCGTGGACTGGACGCTGCCGTTGCTGGTGGTCTACGAGCTGCTCGCCGGGTTGCTCATCGGCGCCGCGCTGGGCTGGGCCGGCGCGTGGACGTTGCGGCGCGCCGCGTTGCCCGCCACCGGCCTGTATCCGCTGGCCACCTTGGCGGTGTGTGTCGTCGCGTACGCGGGCGGTCAGTTCGCGCACGCGTCGGGCCTGCTCGCCACCTACGTCGCCGCGCTGGTGCTGGGCAACGCCCGGCTGCCGCACCGGTCGGACACGCTGTCGTTCGCCGAGGGCATGGGCTGGCTGGCGCAGATCGGGTTGTTCGTGCTGCTGGGGTTGTTCGCGTCGCCGGGCAGGTTGCTCGACGCGGTGGTGCCCGGGCTGGTCGCGGGCGCCGTCGTGCTGGTGCTGGCGCGGCCGCTGTCGGTGCTGCTGTCGCAGCTGCCGTTCCGGGTTCCGTGGCGCGAACAGGTGTTCCTGTCGTGGGCGGGGCTGCGCGGGGCGGTGCCGATCGTGCTCGCGATGATCCCGCTCGCCACCGGCCTGCCCGGCGCGGAACGGCTCGTCGACGCCGTGTTCGTGCTCGTGATCGTCCTCACGCTCGTGCAGGGCACCACGCTGGCGCCGGTGGCGAAGCTGCTGGGGCTGGCCGCCGACACGGAACCGAAGGAGATCCAGGTCGACGCGGCGCCGCTGGACGAGCTGGACGCGGCGCTGCTGCAGGTGCGCATCCAGCCTGGTTCCCGCCTGCACGGCGTGTACCTCAACGAGCTGCGCCTGCCCGTCGGCGCGTCGGTGAGCCTGGTCGTGCGGGACGGGACGAGTTTCACCCCGCAGCGCACGAGCCGGCTGCAGGAGGGCGACCAGTTGCTGGTGGTCGCGACGGAGTCGGCGCGTCAGCTCGCGGAGCGGCGGTTGCGTGCGGTGGACCGGGCGGGGCCGCTGGCTCGCTGGCGTGGCGAGTCGGGTCGCTGATACAGTTCGCCGTAGGTCATGAGTGCCAGCGCGAAGCCCCGGCTTGCTGGCCGGCAACCCTCCAACCGCGGTGGGGTGCCCCGGGTGAGGACCTGGCCCGTCGCGAGGTGCGGTGGGCAAGCGCGGGCCCTCCGGGGTCCCCTGGACCGCCGAGGAGGCATCATGACTCTCGCTCTCGAACCCGTCGTCCCCACCACTGTGCCGGCCACGCTGAACACGCGGGTTCCGCTGGTGACGGGGGAATCCGTCGAGTACGCGAACCTCGACCACGCCGCGAGCGCGCCCTGTCTGGCCGCGGTGCGCTCCGCGCTCGACGAGTTCCTGCCGTGGTACGCGAGTGTCCACCGCGGCGCGGGCTTCGCCTCGCAGGTGTCCACAAAGGTCTACGAGCGCACCCGGGAGAGGGTGCTGCGCTTCGTCGACGCGCGGCGCACCGACACCGTGATCTTCACGCGCAACACCACGGACTCGCTCAACCTGCTGGCGCGCAGCCTGCCCCGGCACACGTCGGTCGTGTTGTTCGACACCGAGCACCACGCGGCGTTGCTGCCCTGGCGCGGCACGGACGTGCACCGCATCCCCACACCCCGCACGCGGTTGGCGGCGGTGTCCGCTGTGGACAGTGCGCTCGCCGCTTGCCCCGAGGGACCCCGGCTGGTGGTGCTGACCGGCGCGTCCAACGTGACCGGTGAGCTGCTGCCGGTGCGGGAGATCGCGGCAGTCGCCCGGCGCCACGGCGCGCGCATCGCGCTGGACGGCGCGCAGCTCGCGCCGCACCGGGCGATCTCCCTGCGGGAGCTCGACGTGGACTACGTCGCGTTCTCGGGCCACAAGCTGTACGCGCCCTTCGGGGCGGGAGCGCTCATCGGGCGTTCGGACTGGCTGCGGGCCGCGACCCCGTACCTCGCGGGCGGCGGCGCGACGAAGAACGTCAGCGAGGACGGCGTGGTGTGGCACTCCGGGCCCGAGCGGCACGAGGCCGGCTCGCCCAACACCGTCGGCGTGTACGCGCTGGGCGTGGCGTGCGAGCAGCTCTCCGCGGACTGGGACGCGGTGACCGCGCACGAGGAGGAGCTGCTGACGCGGCTGCGGCGTGGTCTCGCCGCGGTGCCGGGGTTGTCGGAGCTGCGCCTGTTCGACGACGACGGTGACCGGGTCGGCACGGTGAGCCTCGTGGTCGAGGGGTACGAGCCGGGCTGGCTCGCGGCGGTGCTGTCGGCCGAGTACGGCATCGGCGTCCGCGACGGCGCGTTCTGCGCGCACATCTGCACCCGCCGGCTCACGGGCGGGCAGCAGGCGCTGCGGGTGAGCCTGGGCCTGGGCACGACGGCGGAGCACGTGGACCGCCTGGTGCTCGCACTGAGGCAGATCACCGCCCGCGGCGCGCGATGGACGTACGGCAAGCCGGACGGCCGTTGGGCCCCGACGCCGGACCCGCGTGAGGTGCCGCCCTTCCTGGCGTGAGTAGCCTCGCGCGGATGACTGGGGAAAGTCGTTCCGCGTGGTTTCCGCTTGCCCTGCTGGGATTCCTGCTGCTGGCCGCGGCGTTGTGGGAGATGCGCACGCCGACCGGGTGGTTCGCCTACGCGCCCGCACAGGGTTTCCACGTGCAGTTCCTGTACGGAATCGGCGAACCCGTGCTGCGGCCCGCCGAGGAGCCCAGCAGCTGGCGGTGGGGCACGCCACGGCAGCTCGCCGTCACGGTGGCCTTGCTGGGAACGGTCGTCTGGTACCGGCGCCGGGTGCTTCTGATCGGGGGCGCCGGGCTCGTGGTGGTCGTGCTGAGTGCCGCGCTGGCTGCCGCCGCGCGGGCCTTCGGCGGCCAGGTCCTCGCGACGGCCGTCGGCGTTCCGCTGGTGCTGCTCGGCGCCTGCGCCGGGGCGTGGGTGTGGTTCCGGCCGGGGTACCGGCCCGCGGTCGTCGCGGGCGTGGTCTGCCTGGCGCTGGCCGCGTACGCGCTGATCGCGGCGTTCGACCCGGACCTGGTCGACGTTGTCACGGCGGCGCTCGGGCTGGGAGTGCTCGCGGTGCTGGCCCGCAGCGTGCTGCTGGGCCTCGTGGCGGTGCTGTTCGCGCTGGCCGGGCCCGTGTTCGGGGACGGGGCCCCCGGCCTGCTCGGGGCGGGTGCGGTCGCACTCGCCGGGGCTCTCGCCGTGCTGGGGCCGGGCGGGAGGACAATGGCCCGGTGAGCACCGAACACCAGTCCCAGCCGGAGACCGAGCCGGAGCCGGTGGCGCCCCCGAAACGCCGGGTCGTGCTGCTGGCCTGCGTCGCCGTGGTCGCGCTGGCCCTGGACATCGTCACCAAGGCGCTCGTCGTCGCCAACCTGGCGGGCCAAGCGCCGGTGAAGGTGCTCGGCGGGCTGGCGTACCTGCAGCTGGTGCGCAACCCCGGCGCGGCGTTCTCGATGGCCACCGGGCTGACGTGGGTCTTCGCGATCGTCGCGATCGGCGTCGTGGTCACGCTGGTCTGGTTCGCCGGGCGGTTGCGCTCGCCCGGCTGGGCGGTCGGGCTCGGGCTCGTGCTGGCCGGGGCGCTGGGCAATCTGATCGACCGGATCTTCCGCGCGCCCGGGCCGCTGCGCGGGCACGTCGTCGACTTCATCTCCGTGTTCGCGCCGAACGCGCAGGTGTGGCCGGTGTTCAACGTCGCCGACTCGTGCATCTGCGTCGGCGGCGTGCTGATCGTGCTGCTGTCGCTGCTGGGGCGCGACTACGACGGCACCAGGCGGGTCAAGAAGTGAGCACGCGGATGCTGCCCGTCCCCGACGGGCTCGACGGGATGCGCGTGGACGCGGGGCTGGCGAAGCTGCTCGGCCTGTCGCGCACGGTGGTGGCCGAGCTGGCCGAGTCCGGCGAGGTGCTGCTCGACGGCCAGGCGGTCGGCAAGTCGGAGCGGCTCGCCGCGGGCGGGCTGCTGGAGGTGACCCTGCCGGACCCGGACCGGCCGGTCGAGGTGGTCGCCGAACCCGTCGAGGGCATGAAGATCGTGCACGACGACGAGGACATCGTGGTGGTGTCGAAGCCGGTCGGCGTGGCCGTGCACCCCAGCCCGGGCTGGACCGGCCCGACGGTCGTGGGCGGGCTCGCCGCGGCGGGGCTGCGGATTTCGACGTCGGGCGCGGCGGAGCGGCAGGGCGTGGTGCACCGGCTCGACGCGGGGACGACGGGCGTGATGGTGGTCGCGAAGAGCGAGCACGCGTACACGGTGCTCAAGCGGGCGTTCAAGGAGCGCACGGTCGACAAGGGCTACCACGCCGTCGTGCAGGGTCACCCGGACCCGACGCGCGGCACGATCGACGCGCCGATCGACCGGCACCCGAAGCACGACTACAAGTTCGCGGTCGTCGCGGGCGGGCGGCCGAGCGTCACGCACTACGAGGTCACGGAGGCGTTCCGCGCGGCGTCCCTGCTGGACGTGAAGCTGGAAACCGGGCGCACGCACCAGATCCGCGTGCACTTCTCGGCGCTGCGGCACCCGTGCGTCGGCGACCTGACGTACGGGGCGGACCCGGTGCTGGCGAAGAGGCTCGGCCTGACCCGCCAGTGGCTGCACGCGCGGACGCTCGGCTTCGCCCACCCGGCGGACGGCCGCTGGGTGCAGTTCGAGGCCGAGTACCCGGACGACCTGGCCCACGCGCTGCAGATCCTGCGGGACGAGAGCTAGCCCCTCAGCGTTGCGTGCCCGTCAGGGCGAAGAACTCCTGCCGCGTGCCGCGGTCCTCCCGCAGCAGGCCGTGCAGTGCGGAGGTCACCGTGCGGGAGCCGGCGGCCTGCACGCCCCGCAGCGACATGCACAGGTGTTCCGCTTCGAGCACCACCCCGACGCCCTTCGGCGCGAGGTGTTCCTGCAGCCAGTCGGCGACCTGCTTGGTCAGCCGTTCCTGCACCTGCAGGTCGCGGGCGAACAGCTCCACCACCCTGGCGAGCTTGGACAGCCCCAGTATCCGCTCGCCGGGCAGGTAACCGACGTGGGCGACGCCATAGAAAGGCAGCATGTGGTGCTCGCACAGCGACGAGAACGGAATCCGCTTCGCCAGCACCAGCTCGTCGTAGCCCTCGTCGTTGGGGAACGTGGTGAGCTGGAACTCGCGCGGGTTGAGCAGCTCCGCGTAGGACTTCGCGACCCGCCGCGGGGTGTCGGCCAGGTGCTCCGACTCCGGGTCCTTGCCCAGCGCGACGAGCAGGTCCCTGATCGCGCGCTGCGCGGCGGGCAGGTCGACCGTCTCGCGGTCGTGCACGACGCTGAGGTGCCGCGCCGGCACGTCCGCGGGGTAGAGATCGTTCACAGTCACCGGCGATGCCCTTTCTAACGCCAACTCCCGCCGACTTTAGAGCGGCCGAACGGTTTTCGTCAACGACGATGTGCTTTAGAGTCCAAGGGATGGACAAGCTTCCGGCGGCACGGGCCGTCTCGGCGGTCGCCGCGCTCGACGAGCCGACCCGCCGGAGGCTCTACGACCACGTGGTCCGGCAGCCGGGCCCGGTCGGGCGGGACGAGGTGGCGGAGGCGACGGGCCTGCCGCGCGCCACGGTCGCGTTCCACCTCGACCGGCTCGTGGACGAGCAGCTGCTGGAGGTCAGTTTCCAACGCCGCACCGGGCGCAGGGGGCCCGGTGCGGGCCGCCCGGCCAAGCTCTACCGCCGGTCCGCCGCGCAGGTCAGCGTCTCCCTGCCCGACCGGCGGTACGAACTGGCGGCCGTGCTGCTCGCGGACGCCGTCGCGGAGGCGGACGCCTCGGGCCTGCCGCCGGGCCCGATCCTGCGGGCGCGGGCCCGGGCGGCAGGCGAACAGTGCGCCGCCGGCCGGGGCGACATCCGGCGCGTGCTCGAAGAACACGGCTACGAACCGCGCCTCCAGTGCGGCGAGCTGGTGCTCGGCAACTGCCCCTTCCACAGCCTCGCCCGGCACCACACCGAACTGATCTGCGGCATGAACCTCGGCTTCACCGAAGGACTCCTCGCCGGCCTCGGCGAACCCGCGGACCGCGTGTACCTCCACCCCGCCCCGGACGCCTGCTGTGTCCGGATAAGACAGTCCGAACCGGACTAACCGTCCAGCGACCACGTCAGGGTGCGCTCATCGGGCTCCGGGCGGGGGCTCCACCGCACCGACACGATGCGCGTGGCCTCCGGCACGAGGTACACCGTGTGCCCGCCGGTGGTCTCGCCCGGCCGCACGCCGATCCGGTGTGGCGGCCGCGACGTGAGCGAGACGGGCGCCTTCGGGATCGCCTTGCCGTCGGCGGTCACCAGCTCCAGGTAGTTGTCCGGCAGCGACCCGAACGGCACGCCGCCGCGGTTGCTGATCTCGGTGTGCACCACCACGGCCCGCTCGCCCGGCTCCAGCCGGTAACCCGCCGCGCCGAACAGGAAGTCCGCCGGGTCCTGCACCTCCAGCAGCTGGACGCTCAGCTGCTCGCCGTCCAGGCCCTGCGTCGCCAGCGCGTCCCCGATGCGGCCGGTGCGTTGCGGCGCGGCCTTGCGGTCGCCGCGCGCCCACGACGCCGTCTGCGGCGGACCCCACGTGCTCAGCACCGGGTCGACGGGCGGCGGCGGAGGCGGTGGCTGCGGCGCGCGGACCGGGACGGGGTACTGCGGCCGCATCCCGGCGAGCGCCGCACGCAGCCCGTGCGGATCGCTCTCGACGCCGACCAGCAGCGGCAACCCGCTGCCGGACAACGCGACGAGCCGGTAGGCGACCTCGCGCGGGTCCATCCCGACCTTCGCCGCGAGCTCGTGCACCGCGATCTTGCCCACCTCGGCCAGCGCGGCGAGCAGGCGGGCGTCCAGGGGATCGGTCACGGCCACGATCGGAAACGCTACCCGCTCACCCCGGGCGTAGCCTGTGCCGGTGACCGAGGTGACCAAACTTGCCGACGAGTTCGTGGAAGCGCTCTTCGACGCCGAGCCGCTGTGGCCCGCGGTGCTGGGCATCGAGTCCGTCCGGGAGGGGATCGGCGACCTGAGCGAGGTCGGCGAGGCGAAGCAGCGCACGGTGCTGAAGGACTTCGTGAGCCGCGCGCTCGCGCTGCAGCCCGAGACCGCCGAAGACCGCACCACCCGCGACGTGCTCGTCAGCCAGGCCCGCGGCTACCTGGACAGGATCAGTGCGCACGGCGCGGAGTACACCGTCACGGACATGTTCGTGGCGCCCGCCGCCGGGTTGCTGACCATGCTGCCGATGATCGGCATCGGCACGCAGACCGAGCTGTACCTCGGCAGGCTCGCCGCGATCCCGGAGTACCTCGAACAGGCCGCCGAGCGCCACCGCAGCGGTGTCGCGGCCGGGCGCGTCCCGGTGGAACACCTGGTGCGCAACGCGATCGCGCACCTCGACCGCTACCTCGCCGATCCCACGGCCGACCCGCTGCTGCGCCAGCCCGCGCCGGACGAGGACTTCGCGAAGCGCCGCGCGGAGCTGCTGGAGACGCTCGTGCGGCCCGCCTTCGCGCGGTACCGCGACGTCCTGGCGGACGAGATCGTCCAGCACGGGCGCCCGGCGGACAAGGGCGGGCTGTGCTGGCTGCCCGACGGCGAGCGCATGTACGCGGCGTTCGCCCGGGCCCACACCACCACCGAGCGCTCGCCCGACGACCTGCACGAGACCGGCCTGCGGATCATCGAGGAGCTGGCGGGCGAGTACGCCGTGCTCGGCTCGCGCGTGTTCGGCACCGCCGAGCTGCCGGAGATCTTCGAGCGGCTGCGCACGGACCCGGAGCTGCGCTGGCGGGACGAGGACGAGCTGCTGGAGTCCGCCCGCGCGGCGATCTCCCGTGCGGAAGCGGCGTCCCCCCAGTGGTTCGGGCGCATTCCGCCGCACCCGTGGGTCGTCGAGGCCGTGCCGGCGGCGGAGGCGCCCGGCGCGCCCACCGCGTTCTACCTGCAGCCGTCCGTCGACGGTTCGCGGCCGGGCACGTACTTCGCGAACACCTACGAGGTGACCGAGCGCTTCCGGCACACGTCGGAGGTGATCGCGTTCCACGAAGCCATTCCCGGCCACCACTTCCAGCTGTCCACCGCGCTCACGCTGACCGATCTGCCGCTGCTGCGCCGCATCGGCGACTTCACCGCGTACGCCGAGGGCTGGGGCCTGTACACCGAGCGGCTGGCCGACGAGATGGGGCTGTACTCCAGCGACCTGACGCGGCTGGGGATGCTGACGATGGACTCGATGCGCGCCGGGCGGCTCGTCGTCGACACCGGGTTGCACGCCAAGGGCTGGAGCCGGGAGCAGGGCGTCGCGTTCCTGCGCGAGCACACGCCGATGCCGCAGGTGGAGATCGACAACGAGGTGGACCGCTACCTCGCGTACCCGGGGCAGGCGCTGTCGTACATGGTGGGGCGCCTGGAGATCCTGCGCATCCGCGAGCAGGCGAAGCGGGCGCTGGGCGAGCGGTTCGACATCCGGGCGTTCCACGACGTCGTGCTCGGCGGTGGTGCGCTGCCGATGTCGGTGCTCGACGCCGTGGTCACCGCGTGGGTCGAGGAACAGGGCGCATGAGCGACGCTTGCGAGCGAATCATCAGCACCATGCTGGCCGACAACACCGCCGCGGCTTGCCGCGTCCGAAGGGAAGCCGCATGAGCGACGCTTGCGAGCGAATCATCAGCACCATGCTGGCCGACAACACCGCCGCGGCTTGCCGCGTCCGAAGGGAAGCCGCATGAGCGAGGTCGAGGAGCTCGCCGACGAGTTCGTCCAGACGTGGTTCGCCGAGAACCCGCTCTGGCCCTCGCTGCTGAGCCTGCCCGGCGACCACGACCGGCTCCCGGACCCGGGAAACGAGGCAGCGCAACGGTTCCGTGCCCGCTACAACGACCTCGCGGCCGCCGCGGAGTCGGCGCAGGGCGATCCTGTCACGCGTGGCGTGGTCGTGCAGCAGGCCCGGGCGGCGGTGGACCTCATCGACGCCGCGGAGGTCGAGTTCTCCGTCAGCGACGCGCTGTCCGCGCCGGGGCTGATGCTGCTGAACCTGTTGCCCCAGGTCACACTGGCCGACGAGGAGCGGGCGGCGGGGCACGTGGCGAGGCTCGCGCAGATTCCGTCCTATTTGGACGCCGTGACGGGGCGGCAGCGGGGCGCGACGCCGCCCGGGTTCCTGGTCCGGGAGGGTGCCGACCTGCTCGGCCGGTACCTCGACCACCCGGAGTCGGACCCACTCAACATTCCCGGACATTCCTTTGTGGACCGCCAGGAGGCGCTGCTCGCCGACGTGGTGCGCCCGGCGTTCGCGCGCTACCGCGAGTTCCTGCTCGACGAGCTGTCGCCGCGGGCGCTGGGGGAGGACCGGCCCGGGCTGTGCTGGCAGCCGAACGGCGAGCAGCGTTACGCGCGGCTCGTCCGGGTGCACACCACCACCGACCGCACGCCGCAGGACCTGCACGAGACCGGGCTGCGGCTGATCGACCAGCTCGCCGAGGAGTACCGCGAGCTGGGCTCGCGCGTGTTCGGGACCTCCGAGCTGCCGGAGATCTTCGACCGGCTGCGCACCGATCCCGCGCTGCGCTGGCACAGCGGCGAGGAGCTGCTGGAAAGCGCGCGCTCGGCGATCCGCAAGGCCGAAGCCGTGGCGCCGCAGTGGTTCCGCACGGTGCCGGACGAGCCGTGCGAGGTACGGCCGGTGCCGGCGGCCGAGGCCGACAGCGGCACGATCGCGTACTACCTGCAGCCCGACTTCGCCGGCACCCGCAAGGGCACCTACTTCGCGAACACCCACCACGCCGAGGAGCGGTTCCGGCACACGAGCGAGGCGGTCGCCTTTCACGAAGCCGTGCCGGGGCACCACTTCCAGCTCACCAGCGCGATGAACCTCGACGGCGTCCCGCTGCTGCGCAAGATCGCCCCGGTGAACTCCTACCTGGAGGGCTGGGGTCTCTACGCCGAGCGGCTGGCCGACGAGATGGGGCTGTACTCCAGCGACCTGACGCGGCTGGGCATGCTGACCATGGACTCCCTGCGCGCCGGGCGGCTCGTCGTCGACACCGGGCTGCACGCGCTGGGCTGGAGCCGCCAGCAGGCCGTGGACCACCTGCGTGAGCACACGCCGATGGCGCCGCTGGAGATCGAGCTGGAGGTCGACCGGTACGCGGGCGTGCCGGGGCAGGCGCTGTCCTACATGGTGGGCCGCCTGGAGATCCAGCGCGTGCGGGCCGAGGCCGAGCGGGCGCTGGGGGAGCGGTTCGACATCCGCGGCTTCCACGACACCGTGCTCGGCTCGGGCGTCCTGCCGCTCGCGGTGCTCGACACCGTGGTCCGGGACTGGGTCGCGGCGGTGGGGTAGGGTGACCGGCAGCTAAGCGGGCGCTCAGTTCGGAAGGCGGCACAGATGCGCATCGGGACGCAGATCTCCTACGCCGGCGGCTTCGCCGAAAGCGTGGCCGACGTGGTCGAGCTGGAGAAGGCGGGGCTGGACATCGTGTCCGTGCCCGAGGCGTACTCCTTCGACGCGGTCAGCCAGCTCGGCTACCTCGCCGCGCGCACCGAGCGCGTCGAGCTGGCCTCGGGCATCCTGCAGATCTACACCCGCACGCCGACGCTGACCGCGATGACGGCCGCCGGGCTGGACTTCGTGTCGGGCGGCCGGTTCTCCCTCGGCATCGGCGCGTCCGGGCCGCAGGTGATCGAGGGCTTCCACGGCGTGAAGTACGACGCGCCGCTGGGCCGCACCCGCGAGATCGTCGAGATCTGCCGCCAGGTGTGGCGGCGCGAGCGCGTCCAGCACGCCGGGAAGCACTACCAGATCCCGCTGCCCGCCGACCAGGGCACGGGCCTGGGCAAGCCGCTCAAGCTGATCAACCACCCGGTGCGCGAGCGCATCCCGATCATCCTGGCCTCGATCGGCCCGAAGAACGTCGCGATGACCGCCGAGATCGCCGAGGGCTGGGAGCCGATCTTCTTCCACCCCGAGAAGGCCGCGGACGTGTGGGGCGACTCGCTCGCCGAGGGCAGGGCGAAGCGTGACCCGTCGCTGGGCGAGCTGGACGTCGTGGTCGGCGTGCCGGTCGCGATCGGTGACGACGTCAAGCACATGATCGACTGGGTGCGGCCGATGGTCGCGCTGTACGTCGGTGGCATGGGCGCGCGGGGCAAGAACTTCTACAACGAGCTGGCGTGCCGCTACGGGTACGAGGCCGAAGCGAAGAAGATCCAGGACCTCTACCTGGACGGCAAGAAGGAGGAGGCCGCCGCGGCGGTCCCGGCGGAGCTGCTGGAGGCGATCAGCCTCATCGGCCCCGCCGGGTACGTCAAGGAGCGCCTCGCCGCCTACGCCGCCGCCGGCGTGACGACGCTGCAGGTGACGCTGCTGGAGCCGGGACTCGAACGACGCGTGCAGGTGGTCAGCCGGCTGAAGGAGATGCTGGGCTGACCCGGTCCAGGTGCAGGAAGTCCGTCACGCCGACCAGCGTGAGGACCTGCCGCACCGGAACGGGCGCCGCGCGGCGCTGCTCGTCGTGCACGATGCGCGGGTTGGTCAGCTGGACCAGCGTGCCGCGGGTCTCCAGCTGGCAGCCCCCTTCGGCGAGCACGTTGCGCACCCAGTCGGCGTCCGGGCCGTAGGTGAGCGCCACGACGTAACCCGTCGGGGTGGCGAAGACGTTCACGGGCGTGCGGTACTCGCGCCCGGACCGGCGGCCGCGGTGGACGATCTTGCCGAACCCCGGGGCCTGCCGGGCGAGCGGACCGAGCACGCGGTTCGTCACCACGCGGTTGATCCGGGCGAGCTGCTTCGGTAGCACCATGGGCACAGCATGACTCGTTTGGCCGCCCGCGCGCAGTGGAAGCCAGGAGGGTGCCGGAACTGCCCGACGTCGAAGGGTTCCGCCGCGTCCTCGCCGAGCACGCCGTGCGACGGCGGATCGAGGACGTGGAGGTGCGTGACGCCCAGGTGCTGCGCGGGGTCGGCGCGCGGCGGTTGCGGGACGTCCTGGTGGGGCAGCGTTTCGCCGAGCCGCGGCGGCTGGGGAAGTGGCTGGTCGCGCCCGTCGCCGGGCGGCGCGAGACGGTGGTGCTGCACTTCGGCATGACGGGCTCGCTGCGCTGGGAGTCCGGCGAGCCGCACCCACACGATCGCGTGATCTTCCACCTGCGGGGCGGGCAGTTGCGGTACCGGGACATGCGCAAGCTGCAGGGACTCCGGCTGGCCGAGGACGAAGCGGCGCTGGAGCGGGTGCTGGACGGCACCGGCCCGGACGCGCTGGAGGTGCCGAAAGGACGGTTCCGCGAGTTGCTGCCCGCGCGGCGGCAGGTGAAGGTGGCGCTGACCGATCAGGCGGTGCTCGCCGGGCTGGGCAACCTGCTCGCGGACGAGATCCTGTGGCGGGCGCGGATCAACCCTCGCACGCCGGTGGCGGACCTGGCCCCGGCCGACGTGGACCGCCTGCACGCCCGGATGCGTTCGACGCTGCGGTCCGCCGTGCGCGCCGAACGGGTCCCGCCGCGCCCGTCCTGGCTGACCGGCCGCCGCGACGAGCCGTCCGGCACGTGCCCCCGCTGCGGGACGGCGCTGAGCCACGCCCGCGTCGGCGGCCGGGGGACGGTGTGGTGCCCGCACTGCCAGCCGGGTTGAGGCGGCCCGGACCGGCGGCGCGAGTGCGTTATTGCCCGCCGCGTCGCGGCGGGGCCGCTGGGTGGTCGCCGCCGGGCGCTCGATCCGGGGGCTTCGGTGCCCGCCACTGCCAGCCCGGGTTGAGGCGGCCCGGACCGGCGGCGCAAGTGCGTCATTGCCCGCCGCGTCGCGGCGGGGCCGCTGGGTGGTCGCCGCCGGGCGCTCGATCCGGGGGCTTCGCTGCCCGCCACTGCCAGCCCGGGTTGAGGCGGCCCAGTCCGGCCCGGACCCGGCTCAGTCCGGCGGCTCGGGCGTGGGGTTGTCCGCCTGCACGTCTTCGCTGTTCGGTGGTGTCTTGGGTACGTCCTCGGTCTGGTCGGGGTCCAGGTCCGGGTGCTTGAGCCGCGGGAAGCCGGGCGTCAGCGGCGGATCCGGGTCGACGTTCCGCTTCTTTTCCTGTTCTTGCGCCATGGCTCCGGCTTACCCCATTTCCGCCACGCCCGCGAGCCCGCCGGTCAGGTCTGGGGCACCGGGTTCTCCGGGCGCAGGCCCTCCGGGTGCCGCCGGGAGGGCGCGCGGCCCGCGGGCTGGGTGGGCGCCGGGCCGGGGTCGATCGGCGGGATCGGCAGGGTGGTGGGCTCCTCGTCCACCGTGCACACCCGGCCGTGGTGCGTGATCTCCACCGGCTTGCCCGACAGCAGCCGGTACGTCGCGCGGTCCGCGTGGATCTCCACCGAGAACCGGCTGTCCCGGATGCACATCCGGAACCGGATGCGGTCCAAAGTAGACGGAAGCCGGGGCGCGAAAGCGTACTCCCCGTTGTGGTCCCGCATCCCGCCGAAGCCCGCGACGAAACCCAGCCACGCCCCGGCCAGTGACGCCATGTGCAGGCCGTTCTGCACGTTGTTGTGCACGTCGTGCAGGTCGGTCAGCGCCGCCTCGCCCAGGTAGTCGTACGCGAGGTCCAGGTGCCCGACCTCCGCCGCGATCACGGCCTGCGTCGCCGCCGAGAGGGACGAGTCGCGCACCGTGCGGGCCTCGTAGTACTTGAAGTTCCGGGCCTTCTCCTCCGGGCTGAACGAGTCCCCGCACAGGTGCAGCGCCAGCACCAGGTCCGCCTGCTTCACGACCTGCTTGCGGTAGAGGTCGAAGTACGGGTAGTGCAGCAGCAGCGGGTAGTCCTCCAGCGGCGTCTGCTCGAAGTCCCAGTCCCGGTGCTCGGTGAACCCCTCCGACTGCGGGTGCACGCCCCGCTCCTCGTCGTACGGCACGAGCATCCGGGCGGCGGCCTCCCGCCACTCGCCGATCTCGGCCTGATCGACGTCCAGCCCGGCGGCCACGTCCGGGAACCGCTCGCAGGAGGCCGCGGCCTCGCGCAGGTTCCGGCGCGCCATCAGGTTCGTGTAGACGTTGTTGTCCGCCACCGCCGAGTACTCGTCCGGCCCGGTGACGCCGTCGATGCGGAACCGGCCGTGCGAGTCGTAGTGCCCCAGCGACATCCACAGCCGCGCGGTCTCGGCGAGGATCTCGCACCCGCAGCCGCGCTCGAAGTCCTCGTCCCCGGTCGCGGCGAGGTAGCGCGCCACGGCGTCGGAGATGTCCGCGCTGACGTGGAACGCCGCCGTGCCCGCGGGCCAGTACGCCGAGCACTCGGCACCGTTGATCGACCGCCACGGGAACGCCGCGCCCCGCAGCCCCAGCTGTTTCGCGCGGTCGCGTGCTTTGTCCAAAGTGGAATGTCGCCAGCGCAGCGCGTCCCGCGCGGCCTCCGGCATGGTGTACGTGAGCACCTGGAGCACGAAGGTTTCGGTGTCCCAGAAGGCATGTCCGTCGTAGCCGGGGCCGGTCAGCCCCTTGCCGGGGATCGCGCGGCTCTCGCCGCGGGCCCCGGCCTGCAGGATGTGGAACAGCGCGAAGCGCGTCGCCTGCTGCAGCTCCGGGTCGCCGTCCACCTCGATGTCCGCCGTGGCCCAGAAGTCGTCGAGGAACGCCCGCTGCTCGGCGAGCAGCCCGTCCCAGCCGGTCTGCACGGCGCCGGCGAGCGCGGCGTCCACCTGCGCCCGCAGCGCGGGGATCGACCGCTGCGCCGACCAGCCGTAGGCCAGGAACTTGGTCAGCCGCAACACCTTTCCGCGCGGCACGTCCACCGCGACGGTCAGTCGCGCGAGGTCGTCCTCCGCGGTGATCGTGGTGCGCAGCCCGTCCGGCGACTCGATGAGGTGGTCCATCGCGGCGGCGATGCGCAGCCCCGAGCGCCGCGTCCGGTGCACCAGCACCGCGCGGAACTCGTCGGCGAAGTCGAACTCCGCCTCCAGCGGGTTCTGCAGCGCGGCCGCCACCCGCGGGTCGCTGGTGTCGGTCTCGATCGGCTCGTTCGCCAGCAGGTCGGACTGCAGCACCAGTTGCGTGTCGGCGTCCAGCGGCTCGACCTCGTACCGGATCGCGACGACGGCGCGCTGCGTGAACGACACCAGCCGCTCGGTGCGCACGCGCACCTGCCGCCCGGTGGGGGAGACCCAGTCGGTGTTGCGGGTGAGCGTGCCGGTGCGGAAGTCGAGCGTGCGGTCGTGTGCCGTGGCAGTCCCGTACCGCATGTCGAACGGCTCGTCCTCGACCAGCAGCCGGATGATCTTGCCGTCGGTGACGTTCACGACCGTCTGCCCGGCCTCCGGGTAGCCGTAGCCCGCCTCGGCGTAGGGCAGCTCGTGCTCCTCGTAGAAGCCGTTGAGGTACGTGCCGGGCAGCCCGCGTGGCTCACCCTCCTCGAACGTGCCCCGGATGCCGATGTGCCCGTTCGCCAGCGCGAACGTCGACTCGGTCCGCTGCAGCTGGTCGACGGCGAGGCCGCGCCAGCGCAGCCGCCACGGGTCGCATTCGTACCCCTCGACCGGTGCGCTCATGCCTTGTCCCCCAACAGGTCCGCGAGGTCGTCCACCACCACGTCGGCGCCGTGCGCCCGCAGCTCGTCCGCCTGGTTCGCGCGGTTGACGCCGACGACGTAGCCGAAGTCACCCGCCTTGCCCGCCTGGACCCCGGCGAGGGCGTCCTCGAACACGGCGGCGTGGGCGGGTTCGACGCCCAGTGCCTTGGCGCCGGCGAGGAACGCGTCGGGTGCGGGCTTGCCGCGCAGGTGCTCGCGGCGGATCACGAGACCGTCCACACGCGCCTGCACGAACCGGCTCAGGTCGGCGGCGTCCAGCACCGCCTCGCCGTTGGCGGACGACGTCACCACGGCGATCTTGAGCCCCGCCTGCTGCGCGGCTTCGAGGTAGCGCCGCGAACCCGGGTACGGGTCGACGCCCTGTTCGTCGATGACCTTCAGCACGAGCTCGTTCTTGCGGTTGCCGAGCCCGTTGACGGTGGGCGCGTCCGGTGCGTCGTCCGGGTCGCCCTCGGGCAGCGTGATGCCGCGCGAGGACAGGAACTCCCGCACGCCGTCCGCGCGCGAGCGGCCGTCCACGTACTTCGCGTAGTCCGCGTCGGTGAACGGCTGAAAGCCCTCTCCGTCCCGGCCGCGCAGGAAGGGGTCGAACGTCTTCTTCCACGCTTCCCGGTGCAGCACGGCGGTGCCGGTGAGCACTCCGTCGAGGTCGAACAGACAGGCGGTGATTCCTTCGGGCAGCCCGATCATGCCTCGCACGGTACCTGGCCGACCGTGTTCTCGCCGCTCTCTACGCCAGGTTGCCGGGGTGGGGCCGGACGTGGTGGATGAGCTCGTGCACCGTGGCGTCGGCGAGGCGGTAGCGCACCACGCGGCCGGTCCGGTGGCCCGTCACCAGGCCGTGGGCGCGCAGCAGCCGCAGGGCCTGGGAGACCGCCGTGTCGGTCATGCCCGCCGCCACCGCGAGATCCGTCACAGCGATCTCCCGCGCGTAGTGGATACACACGAGCAGGGTGAGCCGCGACGGGTCGGCGAGGATCGAAAAGCGTTCCGCCCACTGGTGCACCACCGCGCGGTCGCCCAGCCCGTCGAGCGCGGCCGCGACGGCGGCGGGGTCGATCGCGCGTCGTTCCGGCTCCTCGGGCATGCGCCCATGGTCTCACTCCCGCCCGCGTGGCCCATCATCGGACGATGGACGAAATCTGCTTCCTGCCCGCGACCCGGCTGCGGGCCGCGCTGGCCGCCCGCGAGCTGTCCGCACGCGAAGTGGTGCGGGCGCACCTGGACCGGATCGAGCGCGTGAACCCGGCCGTGAACGCCGTCGTCACGCTCGTCGCGGAGCGTGCGCTGGCCGAGGCGCACGAGGCCGACGAGCGCGCCGCCTCCGGTGTGGAACTGCCACCGCTGCACGGGCTTCCGGTGGCGCACAAGGACACCCACGACACCGCGGGCATCCGCACCACCTACGGTTCGCCGCTGTTCGCCGACCACGTGCCCGAGCGGGACGAGCTGGTGGTGGCGCGGATGCGGGCGGCGGGCGCGATCACCATCGGCAAGACGAACGTGCCGGAGTGGGCGGCCGGGTCGCACACCTTCAACCCGGTGTTCGGACTGACGCGCAACCCGTACGACCTGAGTCGCTCGGCGGGCGGCAGCAGCGGCGGTGCGGCGGTGGCGCTGGCCTGCGGGATGCACCCGCTGGCCGACGGCAGCGACATGGGCGGCTCGCTGCGCAATCCCGCGTCCTTCACCAATGTCGTCGGGTTCCGGCCGTCGCCGGGGCGGGTGCCGACCGTGCCCGCGAAGCTGGCGTGGAGCACGCTTTCCGTGCAGGGGCCGATGGCCCGGTCGGTGGAGGACGCGGCGCTGCTGCTGTCGGTGCTCGCCGGGCCGGACCCGCGTTCGCCGATTTCCCTGGCGGAGCCGGGATCTTCGTTCGCCCGGCCGCTGGCCCGGGACCTTGCCGGGGCGCGCGTGGCGTGGTCGCCGGACCTGGGCGGGAGTGTGCGGGTGGACCGCGAGGTGCGGGCGGTGGTGGAGGCGTCGGCGAAGGTGTTCGAGGAGCTCGGGTGCCGCGTGGAGCGGGACTGCCCGGACTTCTCCGGCGCGGACGAGGTGTTCCGGACGCTGCGGGCGTGGCAGTTCGGGGTGCGGTTCGGGCCGCTGCTGGGAACCGGGATGGTCAAGGAGTCGATCCGGTGGAACGTCGAGGAGGGCCGCAGGCTGACCGGACCGGACCTCGGCCGCGCGGAGGTGCTGCGGACGGAACTGTTCCAGCGGGTGCACGAGTTCTTCACGCGCTACGACTTCCTCGTGCTGCCGGTCAGCCAGGTGCCGCCGTTCGACGCCGGCCTCGAGTATCCGGTGGAGATCGACGGCGAGCCGATGGAGACGTACCTCGACTGGATGCGCTCGGCGTACTTCGTGTCCGCCACCGGGTGCCCCGCGCTGGCGGTGCCCGCCGGGTTCACGGGTGCCGGTTTGCCCGTCGGCGTCCAGATCGTGGGGCCGCACCGGGCCGATTTCGCCGTGCTGCAGGCGGGGCACGCGTTCGAGCGGGCCACGGGGTTCGGTGAGCGGCGCCCCGTGACGGACTAAGACGAATGTCATAAGGTGGGCTATGACAGGCGTCTTAGGAGGGCTTGATGACGGTCGAGGCAGTGCGGCAGAAGACGATCACGTGGGAGGACCCGCTGGCGGCGGCGGAGCGGGGCCGGAGCATGCCGGGCCTGGCGTACCTGACCGAGATCGCGGAGGGCCGGATCCCCGGCGCGCCGATCGCGGCGCACCTGGGGATGCGGCTGGTCAGCGTGAGCGACGGCGAGGTGGTCTTCGCCGCCGAGGCGGACGAGTCGCTGTACAACCCGATCGGCATGGTGCACGGCGGCGTGGCGGCGACGATGCTGGACTCGGCGATCGGGTGTGCGGTGCACACCAAGCTGCCCGCGGGGGTGTTCTACTCGTCCATCGACCTGAAGGTGAGCTATCTGAAGGCGATCCACCCGTCGGCGGGCGAGCTGCAGGCGCGTGGCTATGTGGTGAAGGTCGGCTCGCGGGTGGGCTTCGGAGAGGCGGAACTGCGGGACGCGCAAGGCACGCTGCTCGCCACCGGCTCGGGCAGCTGCCTGATCACGCGGCCGTGACATCGCAGATCGCCCCAGCACCGCGCACAGACCCCGCACGCCGGTCATGCCCGCGTGATCAGGCAGCTCCAGCACATCCCACAAAACCCGCACACCCATCACCGGCACCACCACCCCACAACCCCACCCCGGTCACGTACTTCAGGCCGCGGCCGTGATCGGCGGACGCGGCCTCTGGATCATGCTGGAGGCGATTCACGATGTCACCTGATCACACAGTCGTGATCCGAGCGCGGGAGCTGTGGGCCGTGCTGGAGGCGGTCCACGACGTCACCTACTTCACGCCGCAGGCGCGGGCGGCGCACGAAGCCGCCGGGCTGCGGGGTTTCTGGCGGGGCTACGTTGCGACCCGGGCGGCGCCGCTCGGTGCGGTCACCCTCGGCCCCGTCGTGGCCGCCTTCCACAACTTCGCCCCGTCGTTCCTGGCGCGCACGGTCCCGGCGATCTGGGCCGTCGTGCCACCGGAGCAGGCGCTGACCGCGAGGCTGGCGGGCGCGGTCACGGCGCTGCGCGAGCACCTGCCGGGCCTGGACCGCGAGCCACTGGCCGAGGTCGTTTCCGTGTTGTGGCGGATCGTCCGCTCAGCGAGCTGGGAGGGGCGCCCGCTCGGCGCGGCGAACGCGGACCTGCCGGAGCCCGAGGACCCGGTGGCCGCGTTGTGGCTCGCGACCACGGCGCTGCGAGAACACCGCGGCGACGGGCACGTGGCGGTCCTGGTGGCGGAGGGCATCGGCGGACTGGAGGCACACGTCCTACGTGACGCGGCGGACGGCAGTCGCGACCTCGTCCTACCTCATCGAGGGTGGACGGACGACGAGTGGTCGGCGGCGCACGCCCGGCTCGTCGAGCGCGGCCTGGTGGCGGACGGACTGACCGAGGAGGGCCGGCGCCTGCGCGAGCACATCGAGCGCCGCACCGACGAGCTGGCCGCGCAGGCATACGCGGCCGCGACGGAGGCCGAACTGGCTCGCGTCGATGCCGTGCTGCGCCCCCTCGCGAAGCGGCTCGCCGGGGGAGCGGTGCCCTATCCCAATCCGGTGGGAGCACCGGCGCCCTGAGTTGACGGTTAACCGCGGCTGGGATCTGCATTGGGTTGACTGTTGACCGCGGCTTACGCATCCGCACGCCTCCCGCTCGTGAGACGGGTGGCCGGAGGAGTGGTGTCGTCTCCGAATCCGGTCGGAGCCGGGCGTCTTGGTTGACGGTTAACCGCGACTTGTGCGCTCCCGCATGTCTCCTGCTCGCGAGGCCGCTGCTGAAGGGTGGTGGCGTCTCCCGAAGCCGGTTGGGAGCGCCGGTGTCTCGGTTGACGGTTAACCGGAGCCTGCGCAATCGCGGCTGGGTCCGCGGTTGACCGATAACCGCGGCTTACGCGTACGCACGCTTCCCCTCTCAAGAAGTGGTGCCGCATCCGGATCCGGCTCGAGCGCCGGTGCTTTGGTTGACTGTTAACCGGCGCCTGTCGGGTTGACCGTTAACGGTATACAGTACCCGCATGGAGAAGGAGTTCGTCGCGCGCGACGATCCGCGGTTCGCGCATTCGCACGCCTCGACCGTGTTGCCGCTGGGTGGCGGCGCGGCGCTGGTGGCGTGGTTCGGTGGCTCGCGGGAGGGCGCCGCGGATGTCGGCATCTGGCTGGCGCGTCGCGAGGGCACCTGGGGCACGCCGTGGCGGGTCGCGGGTGGGGACGAGCCGCACTGGAATCCCGTGCTGCACGCGGACGGCGACCGCGTCCTGCTGTTCTACAAGGCGGGCTCGCCGATCCCGCGGTGGCGGACCATGGTGCGCGAGTCCCGCGACGGCGGCCGCACGTTTTCGCCCGAACGCGAGCTGGTGCCCGGCGACCGAGGCGGGCGCGGCCCGGTGAAGAACAAACTCCTCGTGCTCGCCGACGGCACCTGGCTCGCGCCCGCGTCCGTCGAGGGGGAGCGCTGGGATGCCTTCGCCGATCGAAGCGAGGACTGCGGAAAGACGTGGCAGCGCGGCGAAAACGTGCCCGCCGGGCCGAACGTCATCCAGCCCGCGGTGTGGCAGAACGACCGCGGCCAGGTGCGGATGGTGCTGCGCAGTTCCGCGGGCGCCGTGTACGAGTCCACTTCGGATGATGGTGGCCGCACGTGGGCACTCGCCCGGCCGACGGAACTGCCGAACAACAACAGTGGCCTCGACGCGGTCCGGCTCGACGACGGGCTCGTGGTGCTGGCGCACAACCCGGTGGCCGCCGACTGGGGCGCGCGCAACCCGCTCGTGCTGTCGGTGTCCACAAGCGACGGTCGACGGTGGTTCCGGGCCGTCACGCTCGAAGAACGGGTGCCGGACGCGGACGCGATCGTCCCGGCCGAGACGGGCATCCAGACCGGTGGCCGGGCCGAGTTCTCCTACCCGGCCATCGTCCCTTGGTGCGACGGGGTCGCCGTCACCTACACCTGGCAGCGCCGCGGCATCGCCTTCGTGACCGTCAGCCGCGCCGAGCTGGAAGGTGCTCGTTGAGCGCCATCCGCCACCCGCCACTCGCGCGGAGCCGGAAGGCACCGGCGCCGGACCGTCGACCGCGGCGACGGCGAGGCGCTGGCGGTAAACGGTTAACCGTCGGCCTGAGAGGGCTGCGGTAGACGGTTAACCGCACGCCCGGGCTGGGAGGTGGCGGGGCGTGAACGGTTGCCGCGTCGGTCTGGAGGCGCTCGCGGTAGACGGTCGACCGCGCCGGACTGGGAGGTGCTGACGGTAGACGGATAACCGTCCCGTGTTGGAGGTGCTGGCCGTAAACGGTTTGCCGTGTCAGTCCAGGGGGTGGCGGTAAACGGTTAACCGTCTGGCCGCCGGGAGGCGTCGGATGTGAACCGTCGCCGTGGCGGTCTGGGACGCGCTGGCCGGTAGACGGTTAACCGTGCCGGGTTGCGGGGCGTTGGGTGCGAGCGGCTAGCCATGCCGGGTCCAGGAGGCGTTGGCGGTAAACGGTTAACCGCGCAGGCCGGGCTGGGAGGTCCTGGGTGTCAACGGTTAACCGTGCCGGGTTGGGAGGCGCTGATCGGGCCTGCCGCCTGCGCCGCATCGCCGCCTGCGCCGCGCCGCCGACTGGCACCGCCACCCGCCGTACCGCCTGCCGCCCGCATCGCCGCCTGCGCCGCGCCGCCGACCGGCACCGCCACCCGCCGTACCGCCTGCCGCCCGCACCGCCGCCTGCGCCGCGCCCCCCGATCGGCACCCGCCGTACCGCCTGCCGCCTGCGCCGCGCCGCCGCCGCCTGCGCCGCCCGCACCGCCGCCTGCGCCGCGCCCCCCGATCGGCACCCGCCGTACCGCCTGCCGCCCGCGCCGCACCGCCGCTGCCCCCGGCGGGGCTGGAAGGCCGTGGTCGCCCGGCCGCCGCTTGCACCGCCTAGAAGTGCAGCCAGCCGACGGCGGAGGACACCACGAGGGCCGCGATCAGCAGTGCCAGGATCACCGCGATCACAATCGTGATCCACGGGACCGACCTGGGCTGGTGCGGTTCCCGGTTCGACAGGCCGAGCGTCGTCGAGCCGGAGTCCGGCGGGGTGTCACCGGGTTGCACGCCGCCGCCCGGTTCGAGGCCCGGGGTGTTGTCGGGGTCCGGATCGGGGTTGCTGCTGCGGGTCATGGAGTGCTCACTTTCCCACCGAGGCGGTGACGTCGAAGGACAGGCCGTGCTCGCCGGCCGACACCCGCACCCGCGAACCGGGGCCGACGTCGCCGCGCAGCATCATCGTGGACAGCTGGTTGTCCACCTCGCGCTGGATCGTCCGGCGCATCGGACGGGCACCGAACTCGGGCTGGTAACCCTCGCGCGCCAGCCAGGAAACCGCTTCCGGCGTGAACTCGACCGCGATGTTCTGCGCGTGCGCCCGCCGCTCGGTCTGCTCCAGCAACAACCGCGTGATCCGCTCCAGCTGCTCGGCGTCGAGCTTGCGGAACACGATGATCTCGTCGATCCGGTTGAGGAACTCCGGCCGGAACGTCTCCCGCAGCCGCCGCATCAGCCGTTCCCGCAACGGGCGGTCGGTGTCGGTTCCGTCCGCGCGGCTGAAACCCAGCGCGCCCTGCGTGCCGCTGGTGATCAGCTCCGAGCCGATGTTGCTCGTCATGATCAGCACCGTGTTGCCGAAGTTCACCGTGCGGCCGCGGCCGTCGGTCAGCCGTCCGTCGTCGAGGACCTGCAACAACACGTTGAAGATCTCCGGATGCGCCTTCTCGACCTCGTCGAGCAGCACCACCGAGTACGGCCGCCGCCGCACGGCCTCGGTCAGCTGCCCGGCCTCCTCGTACCCGACGTAGCCCGGCGGGGCGCCGATCAACCGCGAGACCGTGTGCCGCTCGCCGTACTCCGACATGTCGATCCGGATCATCCGGTCCTGGTCGCCGAACAGCGCCTCGGCGAGCGCCCGCGCCAGCTCCGTCTTGCCGACACCGGTGGGCCCCAGGAACAGGAAGCTCCCGAATGGACGGTCCGGTTCGGACAGTCCCGCCCGCGACCGGCGCACGGCCTCGGCCACCGCGGAGACCGCCTCGTCCTGGCCGACCACGCGCTGGTGCAGGTGTTCCTCCAGACGCAGCAGGCGATCGCGCTCGTCCTCGGTGAGCTGGTGGACCGGCACCCCGGTGAGCCGCGAGATCACCTCGGCGATGTCCTCGGGCGTGACCTCGATCGTGCCGGTCGGCCTGCCCTGGGAGTCGGCGTCGTGGAGCCGCTCCCGGATCGCCGCGATCTCGTCGCGGGCCTGCGAAGCCCGCTCGAAGTCCTCCTCCGCCACGGCCTGGTCCTTGACACGCGTCAGCTGTTCGAGACGGTCCTCCAGCTCACGCACCTGGTTCGGCCTGCGGCCGGAACGCAGCCGCACGCGGGCACCCGCCTGGTCGATGAGGTCGATGGCCTTGTCCGGCAGGAAGCGGTCGGTGAGGTAGCGGTCGGACAGGTCCGCGGCCGCGGTGAGCGCGTCGTCGGTGAACCGCACCTGGTGGTGCGCCTCGTACCGGTCGCGCAGCCCGTGCAGGATCGAGATCGTGTCCTCCACGCTCGGCTCGGGCACCAGGATGGGTTGGAACCGCCGTTCGAGTGCCGGGTCCTTCTCGATGTTCTGCCGGTACTCGTCGAGCGTGGTCGCGCCGACGATGTGCAGCTCGCCGCGGGCCAGCGCGGGCTTGAGCATGTTGCCCGCGCCCATCGAACCCTCCGACGCGCCCGCGCCGACGACGGTGTGCAGCTCGTCGATGAACACGATCAGGTCGTCGCGGTGACCCCGGATCTCGCTGAGCAGGCTGGTCATCCGCTCCTCGAAGTCGCCGCGGTACCGCGTTCCGGCGACCATCGCGGTGAGGTCCAGCTGCACGACACGGCGTCCGGCCAGGCTGTCGGGTACGTCACCGTCGGCCAGCCGCTGCGCGAGCCCCTCGACGATGGCCGTCTTGCCGACACCCGCCTCGCCGATCAGGACGGGATTGTTCTTGGTACGACGGGAAAGCACCTCGATCGTCTGCTCGATCTCCTCGTCCCGCCCCACCACCGGGTCGATGCCGCCCTCGCGCGCCTGCGCGGTCAGGTCCCGGCCGAACTGGTCCAGCGTCGGGGTGTCGCCGCCGCGCTGTGTGCGGGAACCGCCCTGCTGCGCGCGTCCGGGGGGCGGGCTTTGCAGCGACTGGGGATCGGCACCGGCGCGCGCGAGGATGCGGCCCGCCGCGGACTGCGGGTTGACCGCCAGCGCCAGCAACAGGTGCTGCGGGCCGATGTAGGAAGAGCCCATGCTGCGGGCGATGCCGTGCGCGTCCAGCAACGCGCGCTTCGCGCCGGGCGCGAGTGCCGTCGGAGTCGTGCGCTCGGCGCCGGGCTGACCGCCGACCTCGCCCGCGAGGGCATCCGGTTTCGCGCCCGCGTTCTCCAGCAGCTGCCGCGTCACGGGCACCTGCGTGGCCGCCCACAGCAGGTGCTCGGTGTCGACGTCGGCACGCCCCTGCTCGGCCGCCTTCTCCGCGGCCTCGGAGATCAGTTCCCTGGCCTGGTCGGTCAGCAGCCGGGTGATGTCGACGGACTGCGGCCGCCGCCCGGGCATCGCGTTTCCGAAGAACTGCGCCAGGAACTGGTCGAAGGGGCTGCCGCCGCCGGGGAAGAAACCAGTCATGGCCTCGCGGCTACCCGGCGCCTTCCGGCGCGAAACGGCTCACGGCTCGTCGGTGAGCTTCTCGCGCAGGTGCTGCAGTGTCTGGGCGAGCAGCCGCGAGACGTGCATCTGCGAGATGCCGACGCGCTTGGCGATCTGCGTCTGCGTCATGTTGCCGAAGAAGCGCAGCATCAGGATCGTGCGCTCGCGCTCGGGCAGGTCACGCAGAAGTGGTTGCAGCGCCTCGTGGTTCTCGACCGACTGGAGACCGTTGTCCTCTTCGCCCAGGGTGTCCGCGAGCGAAGCGGATTCGCTTTCCTCTCCGGCGGGCTTGTCCACGGAGATGGCGTAGTAGGCGTTTCCGGCCTGCAGACCCTCGCTCACCTCGTCGACCGTGAGGTCCAGCGCGCGGGCGATCTCCGTCGGCGTGGGCGCGCGGCCGAGGCGCTGGCCCAGCTCGCCGCTGACCTGGCCGATCTGCAGGTGCAGCTCCTTGAGCCGCCGGGGTACGCGGACCGACCAGCTCGCGTCGCGGAAGTGGCGGCGGACCTCGCCCATGATGGTGGGCACCGCGAACGACAGGAAGTCGCTGCCGCGCTCGGGTTCGAACCGGTCCACCGCGTTGATCAGGCCCACGCGCGCGACCTGCACCAGGTCGTCGTAGGCCTCGCCGCGGCCGCTGAAGCGGCGGGCGATGTGCTCGGCGACCGACAGGTACTCCGTGACCAGCGCGGTGCGCAGGGTCTCGCGGCGCGGGTCCGCGGGGTCGGTGGCCGCCAGCTGCTTGAACAGCGAGACCTTCTCGTCCTCGGTCAGCTCGCCGCCGGAGGCCGGTGTACGGGGCTTCGCCACCGTCATGCTCCGGGCGCCCGGAGGACGGGGACCCCGCAGGTCCTGTGGTCTGCTCGCATGGTCCGGGCTACCCCGTCACTTCCGGGACCAATCCTGGTTGGCGACACCCTTCCCGGGAAACCCTGGCCGCAGAAAACCGGCGAGGAGGTAACACCATGACCACATCCGACACCCGTTCGCGTAAGCGCGTCGCGGTTCCGCGGGCGCTGGCGCTCGTGATCGGTGTCGTGTATCTCGTGCTCGGCGTCGTCGGGCTGTTCCTGATCGACCAGCCGATCCTGTGGTTCCACACCGGCCCGCTGCTGGACGTCGTGCGGATCGCGATCGGCGTGCTGGCGCTCGGCGCGGCCTGGCGCGGCGGTGCCGCGGCCCAGGTCATCGGGTTCGTGCTGTTCTTCGGGCTCGCCGGCTACACGGTGTACGGCGCGCTGTCGGCGGCGACGAACCAGCCCGGTGACGTGCGGCACTTCTTCGACGTCGGCTGGGGGGACAACGTGCTGCACGGGGTCACGGCCGTACTCGGACTGATCATGGGACTGCTGCCGCAGCGCGATGCACACGATGGGAGGAAGAACGAACACGGAGAGTAGCAGTTCTGCTTCCCGGGTTTAGCTGCTCCGCGCCAGGTGAATGTTCCCCAGCATGACGAGGGCGCAGCGCGATCGGCTCCGGGTACTCGTGTGGCACAGCCATGGCTCCTACACCGGGGCCTTCGTCCAGGGACGGCACGAGTACCTGTTGCCGGTGCTTCCGGAAGGCGGCAAGTGGGGGATGGGCCGGGCGGGACGGGCCTGGCCCGACACCGCGCGTGAGGTTTCCCCGGACGAGCTGCGCGACGAAGGGTTCGACGTCGCCGTCCTGCAGCGGCCCGAGGAGTTCGAGCTGCTGGAGCGCTGGACGGGGCTGCGGGCCGGGCGCGACGTGCCCGCGCTCTACCTGGAGCACAACACGCCGACCGGGGACGTGCCGCGCACGCGGCACTTCCTCGCCGACCGCGACGACGTCCCGATCGTGCACGTCACGCACTACAACCGCCTGATGTGGGACTCGGGACGGGCGCCGACGAGCGTGATCGAGCACGGCATCCCCGACCCGGGCGAGCGGTACACGGGCGAGGAGCCGGTGGCCGGCGTCGTGCTGAACGAACCGGTGCGCCGGGGACGGGCGGTGGGTACGGACCTGCTGCCCGTTTTCGCGGAGGTCGCACCGTTGCAGGTGTACGGCATCGGGGTCGAGAAGCTGGCCTTCGGTGACCGCGTGCGGCCGAGGGGCGACCTGGGTCAGGACGAGCTCTACACCGACCTGGCCCGGTGCCGCCTTTACCTGCACACCCCCCGCTGGACCTCACTGGGTCTGTCGCTGCTCGAAGCGATGCACCTGGGGATGCCGGTGGTCGCGGTGGCCAGCACGGAGGCCGCGCGCGCGGTGCCCCGCGAGGCCGGGTTCGTCTCGGCCGACCTCGCGGAGCTCACGAACGCGGTCCGTGAACTCGTTTCCGAACCGGAGCTCGCGCACCGCATGGGCAAGAGCGCGCGCGAGTTCGCACTGGCCCACTACGGGCTGGACGCCTTCCTGCGCAACTGGGACGTCCAGCTCACCGGGCTCGTGCGCAGCTGATGTCTGGAGGTAGAGCATGAAGATCTCGATGGTCTCCGAGCACGCCAACCCCTTGGCCGCGCTCGGCGAGGTCGACGCGGGTGGGCAGAACGTCCACGTGGCCGAACTGTCGGCGGCGCTGTGCCGGCAGGGGCACGAGGTGACGGTCTACACCCGGCGCGACGACGCCGGGCAGCCGGAGAGCGTGCGCACCGAGGCCGGGTACGAGGTGGTGCACGTGCCCGCCGGGTCGGCGCGGTACCTGCCGAAGGACGAGCTGCTCCCGCACATGACCGAGTTCGGCCGGTTCCTCGCCGCGCGCTGGGGCGCCGACCAGCCCGACGTGGTGCACGCGCACTTCTGGATGTCCGGGCTGGCCTCGATCCTCGCCACGCGGGAGACGGGCATCCCGGTGATCCAGACCTTTCACGCCCTGGGCGCGGTCAAGCGCAGGCACCAGGGCGCCGCCGACACCAGCCCGCCGGACCGCGTCCGGCTGGAGCGGCTGATCGGCAAGAACGCGGCGCAGGTCGCGGCGACCTGCTCGGACGAGGTGTTCGAGCTGGCCAGGATGGGCCTGCCCCGGGCGAAGATGTCCGTGGTGCCGTGCGGGGTGAACCTCGACCGCTTCGGTGCGGAGGGCCCGGCCGCGGAGCGCGGGGCGAAACACCGGATCGTCAGCGTCGGCAGACTGGTGCCGCGCAAGGGTTTCGCCACGGCGATCTCCGCACTGGCCGGGGTGCCCGACACCGAGCTGGTGATCGCCGGTGGTCCGGACCACGGCAAGCTCGCCGACGACGCGGAGGCGCGGCGGCTGCGCGAGCTGGCGCAGCGGTGCGGGGTCGCCGACCGCGTGCACCTGCTGGGCAAGGTTTCGCGCACGGAGATGCCGGCGCTGCTGCGCTCGGCCGACCTCGTGGTGTGCACGCCGTGGTACGAGCCGTTCGGCATCGTGCCGCTGGAGGCGATGGCCTGCGGCCGTCCCGTCGTCGCCGCGGCGGTCGGCGGGCTCACCGACACGGTGGTCGACGGCGTGACCGGTGAGCTGGTTCCCGCGAAGCGGCCCGACCTGCTGGCCGCGACCCTGCGCCGGCTGCTGGACAACCCGGCCCAGCGTGAAGCGTACGGCGTCGCCGGGATGGACCGGGCGCATTCGCGCTACTCCTGGGATCGCATCGCCGTGGACATCCTGCGGGTGTACGAGAAAGCGCTCCCCGAGCGGGTCGCCCCGTCTTCGCGGGCCGCGGTCGGCCGCGCCTGATCTTCCTTACCTCACAACGAAAAAAAGGAGGGGCCCTCACCGCGAGGGCCCCTCCTTCCGTCCTACGTGAGCTTGCTCTTCACCGACTGGGCCTTGCCCTTGACGGTGCCGACCGCGTCCTGGGTGGGGGAGTACGTGCCGTAGAGGGCCGGGTCCGGCTTCGGGGCCGTGCCCGGGCCGCCCAGCGGCTTCGGGTCCATCAGGTACTCGATGCGGTCCTCACCGGTGCTCCAGCCGCCCTTGTTGCCGTCGGGGCCGTCGGACAGGTGCCAGATCGTGTTGTTGTGTTCCTGGTTCTCCTCGTCGAACAGCGCGCTGGGGGCGATGTCGGTCTCGAGGCCGTCGGCTTCGAGCTCCTCGATCGCCCGCAGCCACTGCTTCTGGTGCACGGTGTCACGGGCGAGGTTGAACTTCAGCATCTCCTTCACGCCCGGGTCGTCGGTCATGTTGTACAACCGCGCGGTCTGCAGCCGTCCCTGCGCCTCCGCCGCCGCGTTCGCCCGGAAGTCCGCCAGCAGGTTCCCGCTGGCCACGATGAACTTCCCGTTCCACGGGTAGCCGTTCGAGTCCGCCGGCAGCGCACCCCCACCTGCCACGATGGCCTGCTGCGGATCCATGCCCCCGATCACCGCGGCCATCACCGGGTCCTTGACCGCCTCGGCGGTCATCGTGGCCGGCGCGCCCTCCAGTAGCCGCGCCACCATCGTCGCGAGCATCTCGACGTGCCCGATCTCCTCGGTCGCCGTGTCCATGATGAGGTCCTTGTACTTGCCCTCGATGCGGCAGTTCCACCCCTGGAACAAGTACTGCATGGTCACGGTCATCTCGCCGAACGCGCCGCCGATCAGCTCCTGCAGCTTGTGCGCGTATACCGGGTCCGGCCTTTCCGGCTTGGCCTCGAACTGCAGCTGCTTCGTGTGCCTGAACACTCGTTGTCCCTTCCTCGCGCTTCCGCCCAGTGCGGCGTGGGGACGGGCTTCCCCTTGTCGGCGGGGCTATTCACGGAATTTCCTGTGTGTTCGTCCGATCCTGATGTCAGTACCTGAAGTCGCTGCGGACAGTTTGAGAAGTCGCCACGGGGGGTAACAGAGCTGCGTGGGAGTGCGTCAGGGGAGTGACTACCGTTCGTGTCCGGCGGGGAACGCAGGGCAAGGTTCGGAAAACGGCGGAAAATTCCCGCTCCGGGATTTCCTCGCTGATTCCCGGGCCGGCCGGCTTCCCGATCTCGGCTGGTAGGCCCCGCGCGGGTGGATCTTCCCGGAAATTCCGGAATTGCCGCAGGTCGGGGCTTTCCGTATTTCACGCGCGACTCGTCCTCGTTTAGAAGTCGCTGCGCCGGGTAGCGGTAGTAGGAGAAGGAGGTGACCATGCGGATGACCGGAGCCGGGTACACGGTGGTCGTACCCACGAGCGGCCGGAACTCGCTGCAGGCACTCCTTTCCTCGCTGGAGCACGGCGCCGGGCCCGCGCCGGCCGAGGTGATCGTGGCCGGGCCCGTGCCGGACCTGCCCGGGCTGTCGGTCCCGGTGCGCGTGGTGGCCGGCGGGCGTAACGCCGGCTGGCGCGCGGCGAACACCGAATGGGTGGTTTTCCTCGACGACGACGTGCGGCTGCCCGCCGATTGGCGCGAGCGGCTGGCGACCGACCTGACCGGGCTCCCGTCGCGCGTGGCCGCGTCCTACGGCCACCTCGTCGTGCCGCCGCCCACCGGCGGCCGGCGCCCGGCCGACGACGAGCGCCGCTGCGCGGAGCGCGCGGCGGGCTGGCACCTCTCCGACTTCGCCTGCCGCCGCGACGTGCTCGCCGCGCTCGGCGGGTTCGACGAGCGCACCTCCCGCGTCGGCAGCGACTTCGTGTTGCGGCTGCGGCGGGCGGGGCTCGACTGGGAGCGCGGCTCCCGCCTGTCCCTGCAGCCTTCGCGGGAACGCGGTTTCTTCGACAGCGTGACCGAACAGCGGGCGCACGCCGGAGACGCGGTGCTGCGCCGCCGTTACGGCCGGACCTGGCGAGACCTCACGGACGCGGGTCCCAGCCCGATGGGCCGCCACTTCCTGACCACCGCGGCGCTCGCGGCCGCGAGCCTCGCCGGAAGGCGGCGCGGTGTCGCGGCCGCCGCCTGGCTGGCGCTCACCACCGACTTCGCGCTGCGCCGCATCCTGCCCGGTCCGCGAACGCCGCGGGAGATCGCGCGGATGGTGGTCACGAGCGCGCTCGTCCCGCCCGCCGCCGTGCTGTCCCGCCTGCGCGGGGAGATCGCGGCCCTGCGCGAGAAACCCAGTGCGCCCAAGGCAATCCTGTTCGACCGCGACGACACGATCATCGTCAACGAGCCGTACCTGGCCGACCCGAAGCTCGTGCGCCCGATGCCCGGCGCCGAGCAGGTGCTGCGGCGGCTGCGCGAGGCGGGCGTGGCCATCGGCGTCGTCAGCAACCAGTCCGGCGTCGCCCGCGGGCTCATCACCGAGGAGCAGCTGACCGAGGTCAACGCGCGGGTCGAGGAGCTGCTCGGGCCGTTCGACACGTGGCAGGTGTGCGTGCACGGCGAGGCCGACGGCTGCGCGTGCCGCAAGCCGAAGCCCGGTTTGGTGCGCCAGGCCGCGAAGGCGCTCGGGGTGCGGCCGCGGGACTGCGTCGTGATCGGCGACATCGGGGCCGACGTCGGAGCCGCCGCGGCGGCCGGGGCGGCGGGCATTCTCGTGCCGACCGAGCACACCAGGGAAGAGGAGATCCGCTCCGCCCCGCGCGTCGCGCGCGACCTGACGGAGGCGGTCGGGCTGGCGATGGGGGAGCGGGCATGGTGAAGGTCCTGGTCGCGCGGCTGGACAACGCGGGTGACGTGCTCATCACCGGTCCGGCGGTGCGCGCGGTGGCGGCCGCGGCGGACTCGGTCACGATGCTCGCCGGGCCGCACGGCCGCTCCGCCGCCGAGCTGCTGCCCGGCGTCGGCGAGGTGCTCACGTGGTGCGCGCCGTGGATCGACCCGCAGCCGCCCGCCGTGACGCCCGGCTACCTCGACGAGCTGCGCGACCAGCTCCGCGCCCGCGACTTCGACCGGGCGCTGGTCTTCACGTCGTTCCACCAGTCCGCGCTGCCGCTCGCGCTGCTCCTGCGGGAGTGCGGGGTGCCGTGGATCGGGGCCATCAGCGAGGACTACCCGGGTGCGCTGCTCGACCTGCGCCACCGCGTGGACGGCGACCCGCCCGAACCCGAGAGAGCGCTTTCTTTGGTGCGCGCCGCGGGTTTCGAGCTGCCGCCGGGCGACGACGGCAGGCTCGCCGTCCGCGAGCCGCTGCCGGACGTGTCCCACCTGGTCGGCGAACCCGGTTACGTGGTCGTGCATCCGGCGGCCTCGGTGCCCGCCCGGCAGTGGCCGTCGGCGCACAACGCGGAAGCCGTGCGGCTGCTGGCGGAAAGCGGTTACCGCGTGGTCGTCACCGGCGGCCCCGGTGAAGCGGAGCTGACCGCCGAGGTGGCGGGGGACCGCGCGGTGAACCTGGCCGGCCGCACGAACTTCGCCGAGCTGGCCGCGGTTCTGGCGGGCGCCCGCGTGCTCGTCGCCCCCAACACCGGACCCGCGCACCTCGCGGCGGCGGTCGGCACCCCCGTGGTGTCGCTGTTCGCGCCGGTGGTGCCCGCGGAGCGGTGGGCGCCGTACGGGGTGCCCGTCGTCCTGCTCGGGGACCAGAACGCGCCGTGCCGGGACTCCCGCGCACGCGTCTGCCCGGTCCCGGGGCACCCGTGCCTGGCCGGGGTTCCGCCCGAGGACGTCCGCCAGGCCGTCGAGAAACTAGGAGGTGCAGCGTGATCGAAGAGCGGTTCGGAGCGTTGTCCGACGCGATGCTGAGGCTCAGCGTGGACGCGCCGAGGATCGAGGCATGGGGCCGACATCTCGCCGACGTCTTCGCGCGCGGTGGCCGGCTGCTCGCGTGTGGCAACGGTGGCAGTGCGGCGGAGGCCCAGCACCTCACCGGGGAGCTGGTGGGCCGGTTCGTCAACGACCGGCAGCCGCTGTCCGCCATCGCGCTGCACGGCGACACGTCGGCCACCACCGCCATCGTCAACGACTACGGCGAGCACGAGGTGTTCGCCCGCCAGGTGCGCGCCCACGGCCGGCCCCGCGACGTGCTGGTGGCGCTGTCCACCAGCGGGCGCAGCCAGAACGTGATCCTCGCGGCGAAGGCGGCGCACGAGATCGGCATGACGACGTGGGCGCTGACCGGTCCCGCGCCCAACGACCTGGCCTCGCTGTGCGACGACGCGATCGCGATCGAGGCCGAGCGCACGGGCACCGTGCAGGAGGCGCACCTGGCGGTCGTGCACGGGTTGTGCGCCGCGCTCGACGAGGCGCTGGGAGTGCCCTCGTGAGCGGGCCGCTGGTGGTGGTCGGCGATGCCCTGCTCGACATCGACGTCGAGGGCACGGCCGAACGCCTCTGCCCGGAAGCGCCGGTGCCCGTCGTGGACGTCGGCCGCGAGTGGCAGCGCCCCGGTGGCGCCGGGCTCGCGGCGCTGCTGGCCGCCCGGTCGGCGGCCGAGGTCGTCCTGGTCACCGCGATCGGCGCCGACGAGAGCGGCGCCCGGCTCGCCTCGCTGCTGGAGAGCGAGGTCGAGCTGTGCACGCTGCCGCTCGACGGCGAGACGCCGTGCAAGACCCGCATCCGCGCCGCCCAGCAGTCGGTCGCGCGGCTCGACCGCGGCGGCGGCCGCGCCTCCCGGCGCGCGCTCGACGACCGCACGGTTTCGGTGCTGCGCGACGCGGGCGCCATCCTGGTCGCGGACTACGGCCGCGGCGTCGCGGACCATCCGCAGATCCGCGAGCTGCTCGCGGAGGCGGCCACCCGCGTCCCGGTCGTGTGGGACCCGCACCCCCGCGGCGGCGCGCCCGTGCCCGGCGCCCGGCTCGTGACGCCCAACGACAGCGAGGCCGTGAAGTTCACCGGCGCCACCGGAGAACCGGCCGAGCTGGCGGAAGCGTTGCGGGACAAGTGGAACGCGCACGCGGTGGCCGTCACGCTGGGCTCGAAGGGTGCGGTGCTCGCCTCGCCCGAAGGCGTGCGCCGGGTGCCGATCCCGAACTCCGCGAAGGTCGCCGCCAGCCTGCGGCCCGACACCTGCGGCGCGGGCGACCGCTTCGCCAGCGCCGCCACCGCCGCGCTGTTCGAGGGCGCGGACCTGTCCGCCGCCGTGGCGACCGCCGTCGAGTCCGCCGCCCGGTTCGTCGCCGCGGGTGCCGCGACCGCCGTGTCCCAGCCCGTCGACGAGATCGAGCCGGAGCCCGTGAGCGACGCGCTCGAGTTCGCCGAGCGCGTGCGCCGCCGCGGTGGGCGCCTGGTGGCCACCGGCGGCTGCTTCGACCTGCTGCACCCCGGGCACGTCTCACTGCTGCGGCACGCCCGCTCGCTCGGCGACGCGCTGATCGTGTGCGTGAACTCCGACGCCTCCGTGCGGCGGCTGAAGGGCCCGACGCGGCCCGTCGTGCCCGCCGCGGACCGGGTGCGGGTGCTCGCCGCGCTGGAGTCCGTCGACGCGGTCGCGGTGTTCGACGAGTCTTCCCCCGCCGCGCTGCTGGAGAAGATCCGGCCCGACGTATGGGTGAAGGGCGGCGACTACGCGGGCACCGAGCTGCCCGAGGCCGGAGTCGTCCGCGCGCACGGCGGCGAGATCGTGCTGGTTCCGTTCGTCGACGGCTATTCGACGACCCGACTGCTGGAGGGAGTCTCCCATGGATAACCCGGGCAAGGTACTGATCACCGGTGGCGCGTCCGGACTGGGCGCCGCGACCGTCGAGGCGGTCGCGAAGGCCGGTGGTCAGCCGCTCGTGCTCGACCTCAAGCCGCCGGCGGCCGACGTGCCGTACGTGCCGGTGGACCTGACCGACACCGCCGCCACCGAGCGGGCGGTGAACGAGATCGTCGAGACCGCGGGCGGGCTGGACGGCGTCTTCACCGCCGCCGGCATCGACACCCCGGGCAAGCTGGACTCGGTGTCCACTGCGGACTGGGAACGCGTCGTGCAGCTCAACCTGTTCGGCACCGCCGCGGTGGTCCGCGCCGCGCTGCCGCACCTGAAGCGCTCGCACGGCAAGGTGATCACGGTCGCCTCGACGCTGGGCATCAAGGCGGTCAGCGACGCGACGGCCTACTGCGCCTCGAAGTGGGGCGTCGTCGGGTTCACCCGCGCGCTCGCCGCGGAGACCGCCGGCGAGATCGGCGTGACGCTGCTGATCCCCGGCGGCATGCACACGGCGTTCTTCGACAACCGCGACGAGCAGTACAAGCCGCCGGCGGACGCGAAGCTCAACCACCCGGAGAACGTCGCCAGGGCCGTGTTGTTCGCGCTGTCGCAGCCCGCGGGCTGCGAGGTGCGGGAGCTGGTCGTGGCGGCGTCGGAAGAGGGCTCCTGGCCGTGACGGACGTGCTCGTGCTGCGGGCGCTGGGCGTGGGCGACCTGCTCGTGTCCGTGCCCGCGCTGCGCGGGCTGCGCAGGGCCTTCCCGCGGGCGCGGCTCGTCCTCGCCGCGCCCGCGGGCCTGCGCCCGCTCGTGGACCTCGTCGGCGCCGTCGACGACGTGCTGCCCACCACCGGGCTGGGCGGCCTGTCCTGGCCCGGCGAGCCGCCCGCCGTCGCGGTCAACCTGCACGGCAGCGGCCCGCAGAGCATCGACGACCTGGTGGCCACCCGGCCCGGGCGCCTGCTCACGCACCGTCATCCCGGGCACCCGGACCTGGCCGGCCCGGCGTGGCGGACGGACGTGCACGAAGCGCAACGCTGGTGTGATCTCCTGGCGTACTACGGAATTTCCGCCGACCGGCGTGACCTGGCGCTGGCGCGGCCCGAGGCCGGCAGCCCGGCGCCGGACGCGGTCGTGCTGCACCCCGGCGCGGCCTACGGCTCGCGCCGCTGGCCCGCCGACCGCTTCGCCGCCGTCGGCCGCGCCCTCGCCGCACGGGGACACCGCGTGGTGGTGACCGGCAACGCGGCCGAGTACGGGCTCGCGAAGTCGGTCGCCGAGGCGGCCGGGCTGGGGGAGGAGGCGGTGCTCGCGGGCCGGACCACGCTGTCCGAGTTCGCCGCGCTGATCGCGGACGCGGCACTGGTCGTGTGCGGGGACACCGGCGCCGGGCACCTCGCCACGGCGTACGGCACCCGCTCGGTGCTGCTGTTCGGGCCGGTCACCCCGGCCCAGTGGGGCCCGCCGCCGGGCACCGAGGACCGGCACGTGGCGTTGTGGCGGGGCAGCTTCGCCGACCCGTTCGCGGACGAACCGGACCCGGGCCTGCTGCGGATCACCGCCGAGGACGTGCTGGCGGCGGTCAGAGCACCGCGGCCGGCCGGAGTGCCTTCAGCGAGCTGATCGCGGCGGGCACCGTCGGCTGCAGCGGCAGCGTGCCCGCCAGCCCGGTGAGCTCGATGGGACGCAGCACCACGCGGTGGTTGCCCACCACCGCCCACCGCCGGTGACGCAGGGCGGCGGACCGCTCGGTGTCGACGAGGACCTGCAGCCCGGACGAGCCGAGGAAGGTGACCCCGTCGAGGTCGACGACGAAGTCGACGTCGTCGCCGAGGTAACCGTCGAGATGTTCGCGCAGGACCGGTGCGCCCAGCGAGTCGAGTTCGCCGCTGGTGCGAGCGAGCACGATACCGTCGTCGCGACGCTCTGCCTCGATCCGGACGTCGTTGGATGCGTGCACGGCGTCTTCCGATCTGTTGGAGGTTCGAGCGGACCGCACACCATCGCGGAAAAGTGAAATCCCGCCGGTCGCGTGCGAACCGCCCTCCCGGCACGGCTGCGCTTTCAACCGCTTCTTCCGACCGTACGGACTCCCATCGCGGAGACGCAAGGCACTGAGTCGGGTAAACCTGCTGCTACCCGCGGTTATTCATGAACGAATTACGCGACCAGGGTGGCCCACACCGTCTTTCCGCCGGAAGGCGAGAGCGTGCAGCCCCAGTCCTTCGCCGTCTGCTCGATCATCACCATGCCGAACCCGCCCCGGCCGCTGCCGGAGCGCACGAAGGCCCGGTCGGGGCTGTCGTCCGACACCGCCACGGTCAGCTCCCCGTCGTCCAGCTCCAGGCGCAGCCGCGGCGTCGACCGGGTGTGCTGGATCGTGTTCTCCACCAGCTCGCTCGCGACCGTCTCGGCGTCCGGTGTGAGGCCGGTGATGTGCCAGTCCACGCACACGCCGTCGACGAAACGGCGCGCCCAGCGCGCGGCCTCCGGCGTCCTGACCAGCGTGATCTCCGCTTGGCTTCGCATCGGACTGCTCTCCCCAAATCTCTCGTCCCAGCCCCGAGGTACCCCCGGGAAGGGGGGCGGAAACGCGCGCCTTGTGTCCAAAGTGGACTTGGTTTTCGCGAGGTGGGGGGCGGGTATCCGGCGGAAATGGACGAAAAGAGCCTGCTGCGGACGCTGACGAAGGTGGTGAACACCCTCGCCGCCGCCGGGATCGACTTCGCGGTCGCCGGCGGCTGTGCCGTGTACGCCCGCGGTGGGCCGCCGTCGGACCACGACGTCGACGTGTTCGTCCGCGAGGAGGACGTCCGGCGCGCGCAGCAGGCGCTCGTGGACGCCGGGATGCGGCCGGAGGAGCCGCCGGAGGACTGGCTGACCAAGGTCTACTACGAGGACGTGCTGGTCGACCTCATCTTCCGCCCCAACTACCGCTCGGACATCGCGGACGTGCTGGCGCGGGCCGAGGAGATGCGGATCGGGCCCGCGCTGGCCAAGGTGGTCACCGGCACCGACCTCATGGTCGACAAGCTGCTGGTGCTCGACGCGCACCGCTGCGACTTCACGCCCCTGCTGACCATCGCCCGCGACCTGAGGGAACAGGTGGACTGGGGTCGCGTGGCCGCCGAGACGCAGGAGTCGCCGTACGCCCGGTCCTTCATCACGCTGCTGGAAGCGCTTTCCGTGGCCGAAGTCGAAAGGAGCGGGACATGACCGGCGAGAGCCCGCAGTACCGGGTCGCGCACGTGCGCCGTGCGCTGGCCGAGGACCCGCGCACGGCCGAACTGGGCGTGCGCGTCAACGTGCGCGGGGACCACGTCCACCTCTCCGGCGAGGTCGCCACCGAGCAGCGGCGCGCCGAGCTGGAGCAGGTGCTCGCCGAGGTGGCGCCGGACGTGGAGCTGCACAACGACGTGCGGGTGGCCGACACCCGCGAACCAGCACGACGGGAGGAGCTGCGGTGATCCGGGTCGCTGCCGTCGGGGACGTGCACCTCGGGGAGGACGCCCGTGGCCGTCTCCGGCCCGCTCTCGACAACCTGGCCGGACACGCGGACGTGCTGCTGCTGGCGGGTGACCTGACCCGCCACGGCGCGCTCGACGAGGCCCGCGTGGCCGCCGAGGAGTTCGCCGGCCTGCCGGTGCCGGTGGTCGCCGTGCTCGGCAACCACGACCACCACAGCGACGCCGCCGACGACATCGCCAAGCTGCTGGAGGACTCCGGTATCCGCGTGCTCGAAGGCGAGGCGGTGACGCTGGAGGTCGGCGACCAGCGGCTCGGCGTCGCCGGCGTCAAGGGCTTCGGCGGCGGGTTCGCGGGCAAGTGCGCGAGCAACTTCGGCGAGCGCGAGATGAAGGCGTTCGTGGGTCACACGATCGAGCGCGCCGACCGGTTGCGGGCCGCGTTGAAAACCCTGGACACGGACGTGCGGATCGCGCTCACGCACTATTCGCCGATCCCGGAGACGCTGCGTGGCGAACCGCCCGAAATATACCCTTTCCTCGGGTGTTACCAGCTCGGCGAGGTGATCGACGAATGCGGGGTGGACCTGGCGATCCACGGCCACGCGCACTTCGGTTGCGAGCAGGGCGTGACACCGGGCGGGGTGCGGGTGCGCAACGTGGCCCAGCCGGTCATCCGCAGCGCCTTCGCCACGTACGGACTGGGCTCGTGATCCTTTTCCCGGCCTGCGGTGGCGCGCGAACCGCAATACATTTCTCGTGGGCTTGATTCACTACTGCGCCTGGAGCACAGTGGGAAGGCCCCGGTCGGCACTGAGCGCGACGAAGGCGAGGAAGCGATGACGGAGTTGCGGGCCCGGCCCGTCGTACTGGGGAACCGCTACGAGCTGCCTGCGCGCCACCGGCGGGGCCAGGCGATCCTGCGGCTCGCGCGCACCACCGATCACAAGCAGATCGGCCTGCTGTACCTGTTCACCTCGCTCGGGTTCTTCGTCATCGGCGGCTCGATGGCGCTGCTCATGCGGGGCGAGCTGGCGCGGCCGGGGCTGCAGTTCCTGTCGAACGAGCAGTACAACCAGCTGTTCACCATGCACGGCACGATCATGCTGCTGCTGTACGCGACGCCGAACGTGTTCGCGTTCGCCAACCTGATCCTGCCGCTGCAGATCGGTTCGCCGGACGTGGCGTTCCCGCGGCTCAACGCGTTCTCGTACTGGCTGTTCCTGTTCGGCGGGCTGATCGTGCTGGGGTCGTTCGCGACGCCGGGCGGGGCCGCGGACTTCGGCTGGACGGCGTACACCCCGCTGTCGGACGCGGTGCATTCACCCGGCATCGGCGGGAACATGTGGGCCGCGGGGCTGATCGTGTCCGGGCTCGGGACCATCCTCGGTGCCGTCAACATGGTCACGACCGTGGTGTGCCTGCGCTGTCCGGGGATGACGATGTGGCGGATGCCGATCTTCACCTGGAACATCCTGTTCACGTCGATCCTGATCCTCGCCGTGTTCCCGATCCTCACCGCCGCGCTGTTCGCGCTGCTGGCCGACCGGCTCATCGGCGCGCACGCGCTCGATCCGGCGAACGGCGGGGCGATCCTGTGGCAGCACCTGTTCTGGTTCTTCGGCCATCCCGAGGTCTACATCATCGCGTTGCCCTATTTCGGGATAGTCACGGAGATCATTCCGGTGTTCAGCCGGAAACCGTTGTTCGGTTACCGGCTGATGGTGTTCGCGACGATCGGCATCACCGCGTTGTCGTTCGCGGTGTGGGCGCACCACATGTTCGCCACGGGCGCGGTGCTGCTGCCGTTCTTCTCGTTCATGACGTTCCTGATCGCCGTGCCGACGGGCATCAAGTTCTTCAACTGGATCGGCACGATGTGGAAGGGGCGCATCAGTTTCGAGAGCCCGATGCTGTGGTCGGTCGGGTTCCTGGTGACGTTCCTGCTGGGCGGCCTGACGGGCATCATCCTGGCGTCGCCGCCGCTGGACTTCCACATCCACGACTCGTACTTCGTGGTCGCGCACTTCCACTACGTGCTGTTCGGCACCATCGTGTTCGCGACGTTCGCGGGCGTGTACTTCTGGTTCCCCAAGATGACCGGGCGGATGCTCAACGAACCGCTCGCGAAGCTGCACTTCTGGACCACGTTCATCGGTTTCCACACCACGTTCCTGGTGCAGCACTGGCTCGGGGACATGGGGATGCCGCGCCGCTACGCCGACTACCTGCCGAGCGACGGGTTCACGCTGCTGAACACCATCTCGACCATCGGCGCGTTCATCCTCGGCGCGTCCATGCTGCCGTTCATCTACAACGTGGTGCGCAGCTACCGCTTCGGTGATCCGGTCGAAGTGGACGATCCGTGGGGCTTCGGCAACTCGCTCGAATGGGCCACGACGTGCCCGCCGCCGCGGCACAACTTCCTGGAGCTGCCCCGGATCCGCTCCGAGCGGCCCGCGTTCGAGCTGCACTACCCGCACATGGTCGACCGCCTGCACGACGAAGGGCACATCACCCTGACGGGCAAGCCGGTGCCGCATTCGGAGGCGCGGGAGACGCCATCGGAGAAGGCTTCGCAGGCGAGCACGCCTCACGATTAGCCCTGTACAGCGGCGACGACCGCTCCGCGGGACCTGCGGGGTTAGTGCTCAGCACCTCCGGGTAGCCGGTCGGCAGACCGACTTGGAGGGAACGACGATGAGTGAGACAGCCGGTCGTGGATCGACCGCGGTCGAGGACCGCTCGATCGCGCAGCTGATCCAGGACCTGTCCGAGCAGATGCGCCGTCTCGTGCGGGACGAGCTGCGTCTGGCCACGGAGGAGCTGAAGGAGAAGGGCAAGCGCGCGGGCATCGGGGCCGGGTTGACCGGTTTCGCCGGGGTGACCGCGTTCTTCGGGGCCGCGGTGCTCGTCGCCGCCGCGGTGCTGGGGCTCGCCCTGGTGCTGCCGGGCTGGGCCGCGGCCCTGATCATCGGAGTCGCTCTGCTGGCCGTCGGGGGAATCGCCGCGCTGCTGGGCACGAAGCAGATCAAGCGCGCGGTGCCGCCGATCCCGGAGGAGGCGGCCGAGGGTGTCCAGAAGGACGTCGAGGTCGTGAAGCAGAGGGGGCGGACGACGGATGTCTGAGTCCGACACCTTCCCCCGCAACGCGGAGCAGGCGCGGCTGGACGCGGAGCTGACCCGCCAGGAACTGGGCGAGACAGCGGAGGCCCTGGCCGCGAAGGTCAAGGAGACCGCGCACACCACCGAGCGGGCGGCGCTCACCACGGGCGCCGCGGTCGGGGTGGCACTGTTGGTGTTCCTGATCATCAAGAAGATCGTCAGCCGGAGGTGAGTCATGGCGCACCACGTCGAGGTCGAGACCGAGCTGTGGGACGAGTTCCACCGTGTGGTCAACATGTCCTCCCGAGAGCTGAGCGAGTGGCTCCGCACCCGCTCGGCCGATGAGAACGCCGAAGAGGTGCCGGATCACGCGGGCACCCAGACCGGTCAGCACGTGCTGAACATCCTGCAGAAGCGGCGCGTGGACCTGACCGACGACGACGAGCGGATCATGCGCAAGGTGGTGGACCGCATCCACGCCGAACGGCGCGATGACCTCGAACCCACCGCGGGCCAGGAGAACTGGCGCCACCGCCTGATGACGCTCGGCCACGACCCGCTGAAGGGAGCCCGATGATGGAGCGAGTCAGCGACAAGAACGGCCCACGCGAGGACGACGCACTGAAAGCCGAACTGCGAGGGACGTTGCAGGGAAACCGGTCGAGCAGGGCCGAGGAATGGCGGGACCCGGAGCCACCCGCGGATGACGACCCGGATGTGCCGAACGCCGGGCCCGTGGAGCGGTAAGGGCCGTTAGGCCGCTTTGAACAGAACCCGAGAGTTGGGTGGTCATCCCGTCGCCTGAAACCTCACAAACCGCAGGCGACGGGATGACCACACGACTCGACCACCTCGCCAAGGTGAGATCGGTGCATCCCCTGGCTCATCCTGGAGCCTGCCCGCCGGCGAGGCATCTTTTGATCTTTGAACCCGCGCCTTCGCGCATGACGCGCCCAAAGACCCGCGCTTCGCGCGAAAAACCGGGGTTGCGGGCGCCCCGATCGCCGATTGTTTAACGGTTGACTCGCCGCGTCAAGGGCGCCTTCGGCGTCGCTTCGCGATGAGGCTTCGCCTCACCCTTGACGCGGCGAGTCAACCGCTAATGACGGCTTCGTATCGGGGGCGGGGGAGGGGTGGGCGCCCTTTTGGTTGCGTTTTGGTTGCCGGGTGGCTGTCAGCCGTAGAGTTTTTCTGCGTATTTGGGGCCGTAGTAGGTTTTCAGCTCTTCCAACGTGTCGTTTGGGCGTTCCAGGGTTTTCGCTATCACTGGTCTTGCTGCCACTGCCTCCGGGGTCCAGGTTTCCGGTTTCCACAGGTTCGAGCGCATGAAGGCTTTCGCGCAGTGGTGGAAGATCTGCTCGATTTCCACCACCAGGGCGAGCACCGGCTGGTGGCCTTTGACGGTCATGTGCTCGAAGAACGGTGCTTTTCGTACCAGTTTGGCCCGGCCGTTGATGCGTAGGGTGTCACCGCGGCCGGGGAGGAAGTAGATGAGCCCTACGTGGGGGTTCACGAGTATGTTCCGGAATCCGTCGGCGCGTTTGTTGCCGGGGCGTTCCGGGATGGCGATGGTGGTGTCGTCCAGTACCAGCGTGAAGCCTGGTGGGTCGCCCTTGGGGGAGACGTCGCAGGAACCCGCCGCGTCGGCGGTGGCGATCAGGCAGAACGGGGAGTGGGCCAGCCACTCGCGGTCCAGTTCGTGCAGTTTCGCGCGCTCCTTGCGCCGGGCGGCGGCGTTCGGCTCGCCGAGCAGTTCGCGCAGCTCCTCCTCGGAGGTCACCTCATCGACGTCCATCCGCCGACCGTAGCCGGACCCCGGGGGCGCGTCGCCGGATTTTCAGGATCGGACGGCGACCGGCAGTGTGAAATGCACCGTTTCGCGCGTGATTTCCCGTTCCTCCACCGTCAACGGGCCGAGACCGCCGAGTGCCGACACCACCGCGTCCACCAGGCGGGGCGGGGCGGACGCGCCGGCGGTCAGGCCGATCACCGACGCGCCGGTGACCCACTCCGGGCGGAGGTGGCGCGCGTCCTCGATGAGGTGCGCCGGGGTGCCCTGCCGCCGGGCCATTTCCACCAGGCGCACGGAGTTGGACGAGTTCGCCGAGCCCACCACGAGCAGCACGTCCGCCTCCTCCGCCACCACCTTGAGCGCGTCCTGCCGGTTGGTCGTGGCGTAACAGATGTCGTCCGACGCCGGGCCTCGCAGCGCCGGGAAACGCGACCGCAGGGCTGCGACGACCGCCGCTGTCTCGTCCACGCTCAGCGTCGTCTGCGTCAGGTACGACACGCGGGACGGGTCCGGCACCCGGACGCGGCGCGCGTCTTCGACCGACTCCACCAGGATCGTCCGCTCGGGCGCCTCGCCGAGCGTGCCCTCGACCTCCTCGTGCCCGGCGTGCCCGATGAGCAGCACGGTGTGGCCGTGCCCCGCGAAGCGCCGCGCCTCCGTGTGCACCTTCGTGACCAGGGGGCACGTCGCGTCGATGACGTTCAGGCGGCGCCGTTTGGCTTCCGCGCGGACGGCGGGGGAGACACCGTGCGCGGAGAACACGACCGTCGCCTCGCGGGGGACCTCCGACAGCTCCTCCACGAAGACCGCGCCCCGCGCCCGGAGGTCGTCGACCACGTGGCGGTTGTGCACGATCTCCTTGCGCACGTAGATCGGGCCGCCGCGCTGGTCCAGCAGGCGTGCCACGATCTCGATCGCCCGTTCCACCCCGGCGCAGAACGAGCGCGGCGCGGCGAGCAGCACCTTTCGCGTGCGGCCCGCCGCGGCGAGCCACGCCGCGCCCGCCGAGTACACCGCGGCCGTCACCTCCGGCGACGGGTGGCCGGGGATCGCGAGGCCCAGCCCGGCTTCCCCGCCGGTCACGGGGAACACGGCCCGCAGCGCGACCGGCACGCGGTCGGCCGTGCCGACGTGCAGGTGCCCCCGCGCGGTCCGCACCCCGCGGCGGCGCAGTTCGCCCTCCAGCAACACGGCCGCCGGGCACGGCACGGCGGACCTGCTGGGCCACAACAGGTCGTCCGCGACGAGCACGGCCCCCGCCGCCGCCCGGTGTGGATCGTTCGCGGCGAGAATGCTTTGCGCGGCGGTGAAGGACATGGCTTCTCCTAGAACGAGCGGCGGGTGATGAGCTGGGCGAGAACGGCGAGCTCGGCGTGAGCGCGCTGCCGGAGGCCGGCGGCTTCCAGGTGCACGAGTGCCTGAGACAGCAACCGGTCGGCCTGGGCCTGTGCCCACGCCCGTCCGCCGGCCTGGTCGACGAGGTCCGCGGCGTGCGCCAGCTGTGCGTCGGAAAGCGCTTCCTTCGCGCCGTACAACGCCGCCAGCTCCCGGCTGGCCTCGGTGCCCGCCGCGAGCGCCGCGACCACCGGCAGCGACTTCTTGCGGTTGCGCAGGTCCGAGAACACCGGCTTGCCGGTCACCTCGGCCTGGCCCCAGATGCCGAGCAGGTCGTCGACGAACTGGAACGCCAGCCCGGCCGCCTCACCGAACCGGCGCAGCTCCCGGACCTGCTCCGCCGTGCCGCCACCGGCGAGCGCGCCGAGCGCGCATGCGCAACCGAGCAGCGCCCCGGTCTTGCCCGCCGCCATCTCCCGGCACTCCTCGGCCCCCACGAACTCGCGCCGCTCGAACGCGAGGTCCGCGCTCTGGCCCTCGACGAGGTCGAGGACGGCGGTCATCAGCACCTGCAGCTCCCGCGGCCGTTCGGCGAGCAGCTGTGCCGACAACGCGAGCAGCGCGTCCCCGGCGAGGATCGCCGTTTCGGTGCCGAACCGCTTCCACACCGTCGGACGGTGCCGCCGCGTCGCGTCCCCGTCCATCACGTCGTCGTGCACGAGGGAGAAGTTGTGCACCAGTTCCACCGCGACCGCGGCGGGAAGCGCTTTCCGCGCCCGTGCCCCCACCGCCTGCGCGGCCAGCAGGACGAGCGCGGGCCGGATCGCCTTGCCACCGCTCGTGTTGTCGTCCCAGCCGAAGTGGTGGCGCACCGGCGCACGCATCGACGGGGGCAGGAGCTCGGCCGCCGCGCGCAGCTCCGGTTCGGCCAGCTCCTTGGCCCAGCCGAGGATCTCCCGCGCCGTGCGGGCTCCGGTCACCAGTTCCGCCGTCATCGTCCCAGCTCCACGTTGTCCAGGATGCCGAGCGCGTCGGGCACCAGCACCGCCACCGAGTAGTACGCACTGACCAGATAGGACAGCCGGCCGCTTTCGTCGATCCCCATGTAGCGTGCGTTGAGGCTGGGTTCGATCTCGTCGGGCAGCCCGCTCTGCCGCAGCCCGATGACGCCCTGGCTCTTCTCGCCGACCCGCATCGCGAGGATCGACGTGGTGTTCGTCCGCGACACCGGGATCTTGTCGCTGGGCAGGAGCGGCACCCCGCGCCAGGCCGTCATCGGGCTGCCGTCCACGTCGGCGGTCGCCGGCGTGATCCCGCGCCTGCTGCACTCCCGGCCGAACGCCGCGATGGCACGGGGATGGGCGAGGAAGAACGCCGTCTTGCGCCGCCGGGACAGCAGCTCGTCCAGGTCGTCCGGAGTCGGTGGCCCGGAACGGGTCTGCACGTGCTGCCGGAAGTCCACATTGGACAAAAGTCCGAAGCGCGGGTCGGTGAGCAGCTGTTCCTCCTGCCGCTCCCGCAACGCGGCCACCGTGAGCCGCAGCTGTTGCTCGACCTGGTCCATGGGCTTGTTGAACAGGTCGGCCACCCGGGTGTGCACGCGCAGCACGGTCTGCGCGACGCTCAGCTCGTACTCGCGCGGGTCCAGCTCGTAGTCGGCGAACGTGCCGGGCAGCACCGGCTCACCGGAATGCCCCGACGCGAGGGCGATGTCGGCCTCGCCGTACTTGTTCTGCGGTTCCCGGGCGGCCCGGCCCAGCCGCTCGACGTGCGCCCGCAGCTCGTCGGAGGTGTCGAGGAACTGCCGGAAGTCCTGGTGCCGCAACACCAGCGCCGTGACCGGGGTAAGCGCTTTCGCGGTGTGCGGCCACGTGCCGGGATCCTCGGCGAGCAGCTGCCGCCCCAGGAACTGCCCGTCGGCGAGCACGCCGAGCGTCACCGGGTCGCCGTAGCGGGCCGTGCCGATGGTGGCCACCTTGCCGGAAGCGACGAGGAAGCCGGCGTCCGCCGGCTGCCCCGCCTCGGCGAGCAGGTCGCCGGGCTGGTACGTGCGCTGCTCGAACCGCCCGGCGACCGTCGCCAGCACGATCGGGTCGTCGAAGCCGCGGAGGATGGGCAGCTCGCCCAGGCTCTCCGGCACCACCCGGACCTCGCCTCCGGTGCTGTAACAGGCGGCCCGCCCCTCACCGAGCGCGTGGCTCAGCCGCCGGTTGACCCGGTACGTCCCGGCGTCGGTGTCCACCCACGGCAGCTTGCGCAGCAGCCACCGCGAGCTGATGGCGCGCATCTGCGGCACCGACTTGGTCGTGGTCGCCAGCTTCCGGGCCGCGGTGGTGCTGAGGCTCAGGCTGACGCGTGTCTCCACTGTCGTCACGAGGACCGCCTATCAGGAATGTCGGGCTTCAGCGGCCGATTTCGACGTTCTCGAGGATGCCCAGCGCGTCGGGCACGAGGACGGCCGCCGAGTAGTACGTGGTCACCAGGTAGGAGATGATCGCCTTCTCGTTGATCCCCATGAACCGCACCGAAAGGCCCGGCTCGAACTCGTCCGGCAGGCCCGTCTGGTGCAGCCCGACCACACCCTGGTTCTTCTCGCCCGCGCGCAGCAGGATCACCGAGCTGGTGCGGGTCTCGCTCACCCCGATCTTGTTGCACGGCAGGATCGGCACCCCGCGCCACGACGGCACCTGCTGGCCGAAGAAGTCCACATTGGAGGGATACACGCCGCGCGCGGAGCACTCCCGGCCGATCGCGGCGATCGTGCGCGGGTGCGCCAGGAAGACCGTCGGCTCCTTCCACACGGTGGCGAGCAGGTCGTCGAGGTCGTCCGGGGTCGGCGGCCCGGAGCGGGTGTGGATGCGCTGCTCGACGGCCGCGTTGTTGAGCAGGCCGAAGTCGGCGTTGTTGATCATCTCGTGTTCCTGCCGCTCGCGCAGGGCCTCGATGGTCAGCCGCAGCTGCTGCTCGACCTGGTTCATCGGCTTGTTGTAGAGGTCCGCGACGCGGGAGTGCACCCGCAGCACCGTCTGCGCGACGCTCAGCTCGTACTCGCGGGGCGAGGTCTCGTAGTCGACATAGGTACCGGGCAGCTCCGGCTCACCCTCGTGGCCCGACGCCAGGTCGATGGCCGCCTCACCGAAGTCGTTCTGCGGCGCCAGTTTGCCCGCCCGGAACAGCGCCACGTGCTCCCGCAGCGCCTCCGACGCGTTGTACACCTCGTCGAAGTCCCGCTGGGACAGCACCAGCACGGTGCACGGCGTGACGGCCTTGACCGAGTACTCCCAGATGTCCTCCGGGTCGGCGAGCGTCTCGTCGCCGAAGTGGTCGCCGTTCGCGAGCACGCCGAGCGTCGTCTCGTCGCCGTACTGGCCGGGCCCGATCTTGCTCACCTTGCCGTGCGCGATGAGGAACGCCTGGTCGGAGGTGTGTCCGAACTCGACGATCACGTCGCCCGGCTGGTAGGTCTGTTGCACGAACCGGTCGGCCAGCGCGGACAGCACGGTCTCGTCGGCGAACCCGCGCAGCAGCGGGAGCTCGCCCAGCTCCGCGGGGATGACGCGGACGTCGCTGCCGGTGCTGACGAACGTGACGCGGCCGTCGCCGACGGTGTAGGTCAGCCGGCGGTTCACGCGGAAGACACCGCCGTCGGCCTGCACCCACGGCAGCACGCGCAGCAGCCACCGCGAGGTGATCGACTGCATCTGGGGGACGGACTTGGTCGTGGTCGCCAGCTGCCGCGCCGCCGCGGTGCTCAGGCTCTGCCTCGGCGCGTCCTCTACGCTCGACGCGGCGGGTTCGGTAACGGTCACGGCAAATACCACCCATCGTTGTTCATACGCCAACCAGCGAAATTCGTGATTTTCGCGTCCGGGATTGTTCTCCAGAGGCCCGAAATCTGCGGGCGAAATCGACGTTAGCACCGGGGCCCGAGGCCGTACAGTCACTCGACCGAGTGCCCGGACCGGCGGAAATGCGACGGCCGGAAGGGTGGGCCGTGTTACCGGGGAAATAGATCACCCGGAACGACCAGTGATGGCGTTCCCGGCCAGGTGACGGTGACGGGCGAACGGTCGCGGACTGGGCCGAACACGGTAGTGCGCGGAGCTGCCGTTCACCCGAACCGCCCAGCGTGTGGGCGCTTTCCGTTGCGGCGGAGGAGTTTTCGCAGCTCAGCGCGGTGTGGTCACCTGGTGTGACAGTGCTGCCCCGGTCGGCCCAGTGGTACCGCCGGGCCGGGTCATCGGCGGCACCGTTGTGCGCCGGAAAACGCGTGTCCCGGCAATTCCGGTTGCTCCGGTCCGGCGACTTTTCCGGGTGGCCCCGCGCCGCACGACTGAAAACAATTGTTCGATCTTGTACCCGGTATCGATGCGCCATTAACGTGTGGGTCCGGTGAAATTGTCCCCGCTCGGCGAACGGAACCTGCGCATGAACGTGTACGTGACCGGCCTGCTCTGGGTGGCCGGTGCGATGGTGGTGGGCGCGCTGATCGCGTACCTGGTGCGCCGGTACGGGCTCGACGAAGGCAGGCCGGACAACAACGACGCGGCGGGGCAGGCGTTCACCATCGTCGGCGGCCTGCACGCGGTGGTCGTCGCGTTCGTGCTGATCTCCCTGTTCGACGCGGAGGGCACCGTGCGGGACGGGTCCTACCAGGAGACGCAGGCGCTCGTGTCCGCTTCGTGGGCGGCGGAGTCACTGCCCGAGCCGGCGCACTCGGAGGTGCCGCGGCTGGCGCACGAGTACGCCGAGACCGTCGTGGCGAAGGAGTGGCCGCGGCTGCAGGACGGGCGGGACCCTGGACCGGAGGGCTGGACGCTGCTGACCCGGATGCGGTCCGCGCTGGACGCCACCGAGCTGCCCGACGACGACTGGCTGGTGAACCAGAAGACGGACGCGGCGAGCGACCTCACCGACGTCTACGAGCAGCGGCAGGCCCGGCTGAACGCGGTGCGCGACAACAATGTCGGCACCGTGCTGTGGTTCGTGCTCGCGATCGGCAGCGTGATCTTCGTGCTGCTGCCCAACCTGTTCGGCGGCACGAAGCTGGCCACACACGTGATCATCGTGTCCACGCTGGCCGCCACCACGACGTTGCTGCTGTACGCGATCTACCAGATGCAGAACCCGTTCGCGGGCGGGGCGAAGGTCGGGCCGGACGCGTTCAGCCAGGCCGTCGCCCGGCTGAGCTGACATGGCGGCCTCGGCGAGGCGGCTGGCACGGGCCGCCACGGTGGCCGCGCTGGTCGCGGTGACCACGGGGATGCCGCAGGCGGAGTCGGCGGGGCAGAGCTGCGTGGCGATGCGGGTCCGCGACGACGGCGGTCCCTCCACTGTGGACCGGACAGAGTATCCGGCGGTCGCGACGACGAAGCTGGGCCGGGTCCCGTACCGGCTGAACGCGCTGGGGTACCTGCGGTCGCGGGACCTGGCGTACGGCGTGACGCCGGACGGGCACGTGGTGACCATCGACCGCCGGGGGCGCACGGCGGACCTGGGCGAGCCCGACGGGCGGACCCTGGCCGGTGCGACGGCGGGCACGATCAGCGGGAAGGTCTGGTACGTCAAGCGGGGCGCGTTGTTGTCGCTTGTGGACATCGAGCCGGGGAGCGTCTCGGTGCGCTCGTCGGTCGTGCTCAGGCCGGCGTTGCTGGCGGCGCGGGTGGACGACTTCGTGCTCGTGGACGGGCTGCTCTACGGCGTGGCATCGGAGGGCGAGGTGGTGACGATCGACCCGGACAGCGGCGAGGTCCGCACGCTGCCGGGGAAGGAGCTGCCGCCGGCGAGCGCGTACGGCTCGGTGGTCGGCGGCCCGGACGGCGCGCTGTACACCACGGCGAACGGGGTACTGGGGCGCAGCCGGGAGTACCGGGTGGTGGTCTCGGGAGGTGCGGTGACGGGGGTGTCGCTGCTGGCCAGCGGCCCGGCGGTCTCGGGCAGTGACGCCGCGGGCTGTCTGGCGCCGCTTCCGACTCCGCCTCCACCACCGCCTCCGCCCCCGGTGGCACCGCCACCTCCGCCGCCTCCGCCGGTGGTGACGCCGCCCCCACCTGCGGTGCCACCCCCGCCGCCGGTTCCAGCGCCACCCCCGCCACCGGTCCCCGTGGTGGCTCCGGCCCCGCGCCCGGTGCAGCGTCCGGTGCCGCCTCCGCCGACGCCGTCGGTGACCCCGGCGCCACCCCCGGTGCCGGTCTCCCACGCGAGCCCGCCGCCCCCGCGCCCCCGCCCGGCGCCGACGCCGAAAAAGAAGCCGGAACAGGTGGCGGACCCGCTGAAGGCGACGAAGGTCAAACGCGACTGGGCACTGACGGCGCTGATCCTCATCCTGGGAGGCAGCATCGTGGCGCGGCGCATCGCCCGCTGACGCGGAAGCGGTTTCGGAGGATGGACAGCCTGCCGTTCGTAAGGAGGCTGTCCACCCTCACCCGGTGAGCCGCAACCCTCACACGCCCAGCGCGAAGACCGTCTTCGTGCGGTAGGTCTGGCCCGGGCGCAGCACCGTGCTCGGGAAGGACGGGTGGTTCGGCGAGTCCGGGAAGTGCTGCGTCTCCAGCGCGAAACCGTAGCTCTGCCGGTACGTCCTGCCGCTCGTGCCGACCAGCGTGCCGTCCAGGAAGTTGCCCGAGTAGAACTGCAGGCCCGGCTGGTCGGTCAGCACCGTCAGCGTCCGGCCGCTCGCCGGGTCGCTCGCCTTCGCCGCGACCGCCAGTGAACCCGAGGAGTCGAGCACCCAGTTGTGGTCGTAGCCCTGGCCGGTGAGCAGCTGCGGGTCGTCCTCCGCGATGCGCGCGCCGATCGCCGTCGGCCTGCGGAAGTCGAACGGCGTGCCCTGCACCGGCGCCAGCTGTCCCGTCGGGATCTGCGTCGTGTCGGTGGGCGTGTACCGGCCGGCGTTGATCTGCAGCTTCTGGTCGTAGATGTCCCCGGACGCCTCGCCCGCGAGGTTCCAGTACGTGTGGTTGGTCAGGTTCACCACAGTCGGCTTGTCGGTGGTGGCCGTGTAGGCGATGCTCAACCGGTTCTGACTGTCCACTGTGTACGTTACGGTCGCGTGCAGGGCGCCGGGGTAGCCCTGGTCGCCGTCCGGGCTCGTCACGCTCAGCCGGATCCCGCCGGGGACCTCCGTGACGTCCCAGACCTTCTTGTCGAACCCCGCGAGCCCGCCGTGCAGGCTGTTGCCGTTGTTGTTCACCGGCACGTGGTAGGTTTGACCGTCCAAAGTGAACGTTCCGTGTGCGATCCGGTTGGCGTACCGGCCGATCAGCGCGCCGAAGTACACGCCACCGCCCGCCTCCGGGCTGTTCTTCGCCACGTAGTCCGCGAGTGTCGGGAAGCCGAGCACGATGTTCTCCGCGCGGCCGTGGCGGTCGGGGGCTTCGAGGGTCTGGATGATCCCGCCGTAGGACAGGATGCGCACGCGCAGTCCGTGTCCGCTGTCGAGGGTGTAGCGGGAGACGGCTGCACCGCCGACCCGGCCGTAGTACTCCTTGGTCACCGTGGGCGGCTTGGCCGCGGCAGCTTGGCTCACACCCGTGAAGCCTACTGTCGCCAGTCCGGCCGCACCGGCGGCTATCGCGGTGCGCCGGGAGAAGACGGTTCCCATTGACCCTCCTGGTGTTCAGGTTGCGGTACTGACCCGGTATTCGGCGTGCACGAGCTCCAGCAGTTCCGCCACGGAGGTCTCCTTCGAAGCCTTGTCGAACGTGATCTCCCCGTGCTGCAACAGGTTGACGCGGTCACACACGTCGACCACCTGGCTGTAGTTGTGCGCGATGAGGATGATCGCGATGTCGCCTCGCTGCTTGAGCTGCGCCAGCAGCCGCAGGATGAGCCCGCCCTCCTTGGCCCCCATGGCGGCCAGCGGCTCGTCGAGCAGCAGCAACTTCGCGTTGTTCGAGTACACCGAGCGGGCCACGGCGATCGCCTGCCGCTGCCCGCCCGACAGCTGTCCCACCTCGGCGGTGACCGAGGGGATGTTGATGCCGATGGCGTCGAGCGCCTCGCGCGCCCGGCGCTTCATCTCCTTGCGCCGCAGGAACGGCAGCGGCCGGTGCACCAGCTCCTTGTTCAGGTGCAGGTTCAGGTACACGGGCAGGTCGTTGACCATCGCCAGGTCCTGGAACACCGTCTCGATGCCGAGGCTGCGTGCGTGGGTGACCGACTTGAGCTGCACCGGCTCCCCGTCGACGAACAACGTGCCGCGGTCCGGCTGGTGGAACCCGGTGAGGATCTTGATCAGGGTGGACTTCCCGGCGCCGTTGTCGCCGATGAGGCCCAGGATCTCGCCCTTGTTCACGGACAGGTTGATGTCCGTGAGCGCCTGGACGGGACCGAAGCTCTTGCTGACGTGCTCGGCCCGCATCACCTCCGCCACTACTGCCTCCCGAGCCGTTTGCGAATGACGCTGACGTACACGTTGAGCAGCGCGGCGATGAGGATCGCGCACCCCAGCACCATGTAGAACGCGTTGGCGCTGATGCCCGTCAGGTTGAACCCGTCGTAGACCAGGCCCAGCAGCAGCGCGCCGAGGAACGCGCCGATCACCGTGCCGGACCCGCCGAGCAGCGCGGTGCCGCCGATCACCGCGGCGGCCACCGCGTAGAACATCGTGTTGAACCCGCCGTTCGTCGGGTCGTAGGAACCGACGCGCGTGCCCTGCAGGATGCCCGCGAACCCGGCGAGCCCGCCGGTGATCGCGAAGCAGATCACCTTGACGCGCCCGGTGCGGATGCCGGACTCGGCCGCCCCGACGGGGTTGCCGCCGGTGGCCTGCGTGGCGATGCCGAAACGCGTGGTGGACAGGACGGTCTGCACGACCGCCACGACCACCAGCGCCCACAGGAACTCCGACCAGCCCCAGCCGCCGAACGTCGAGGAGACCCAGTTGCCCGTCGGCGCGCTCACCGGGGAGCCGCCGGAGATGATCAGCGACAGCCCCCACAGCAGGAACGCCATGCCGAGCGTGGTGATGAACGCGGACAACCCGAAGATCGTGTGGATCAGCCCGTTCACCATCCCGATCAGCGCGCTCACCACGACCGAGCCGATCAACGCGAGGAACAGCGGGAAACCGTTGTTGTAGAACAACATCAGCACGAACGGCGACAGCGTGAACACGAACCCAGCGGACAGGTCGATCTGCCCGCAGATCAGCACCAGCACCTCGCCGGCCCCGACGATCGCCCACGGTGCGACGTACTGGGCGATCGTGTGGTAGTTGTCGGACGTCGCGAAGCCGGGCCCGCTGGTGAGGCTGAAGTAGATCGCCGCGGCGATCGTCACCAGCAGGATGCTCAGCTCCTTGACGCGGAGCAGGCCCAGCCAGAAGCCGGGGCGGGCGGGGCCCGCGCCGGGCTCGGTCCGCCCCGGGGACTTGCGGGTGAGGGCGTCGGTCATGGAGCGCTCCTAGCGGGTCGACGAGGTCGCCGCGGGCAGCGGGATCGAGGCGGGCATCGGCACCAGGTCCGTCTTCGGCCCGCCCTCGAACTTGCTGTTCGCCGACAGGTAGGGCCCGACGTTCTCCTTGGTGACGAACGTGAGGCCGGTGTCGGTGACCGGGGGCGCGACGAGTGTGCCGGACAGCCGGAACAGGTACATGTACAGCACCGGCAGGAAGCCCTGCAGGTAGGCGGACTGGTCGATGGTGAAGTCGAGCGCGCCCGAGTCGACGCCCTTGAGCGTGTCGGACAACGTGTCGTACCCGCCGGCGTGCACCTTGCCCTGCAGCCCGCGGTTGCCGATCAGCTGCGCGATGGACGCGGTGCTGCCGGCGTCCACGGCGTAGATGCCCTTGGCGTCGGTGTGCCCGTCGTAGGCGGCGGTGATCGCGTTCAGCTCGTTGGCCTGCTCGGCGCCGGTGTTGACCGACTGCACCTGCACACCCGGCGCGGCCTGCTTGAGCGCGTCGGTGATGCCGTCCAGCCGCGGCTGCACGTTGTTGCCGCCCGGCTGCGAGATGCCCACGAGGATCAGCCCGGACGTGACGTCCTTCGCGATCCGCTGTCCCATCTGGAACCCGGACTGGTAGAGGTCCTGCCCCACGTACGTGAGCGGGTAGTTGCCCGCCGCGGTCGCGTTGTACGCGATCACCGGGATGCCCTTGGCCAGTGCCCGTTTCGTCGGTTCCACGAAGGCGTTGTTGTCGGTCAGCGCGATCGCGATGCCGTCGACGTTGCCGTTGATCGCGGTGGAGAAGGCGTTGGCCATCTCGGACACGTTGCCCTCGGCGGAGCCGGTCCACTGCGGTTCCGGCAGGCCGAGCAGCTTCGCCGCGTCCTGCATGCCCGTCTTGGTGGGGTTGAAGAACGAGTTCGTGGTCACGTGGTTGATGAACGTGAACCGCCAGCCCGGGGTGCTGGGGAAGGCGCCGACACCGCCCGACCCGGAGTTCGACTGCACTCCGTTGCAGGCGGTGAGCAGAGCGCTCGCGGCGACCGCCCCACCCCCTGCCCCGAGGAATCTGAGTGCGGCCCTCCGCGAGGTCGCGGCCTGCGCATCCGTCATATGAACCACCCATCCACTTCGGCGGGGAACCCGGGGTCTGCAGCGTGCCTGAATCATTGGATGATTAGTCGAATCCGTCAAGGCTCCGCGGGACGATGATCGCGGCCGAGGTAACGATTCGGACAAGGCCCTCGTTTGACTTTGTGGATTTATGATTTGAGGATTACTCCGTGCGCATGACCAAGGAGGGGCCACTCGGCAGGCACCGGACGATCCACGGGCGGGTCGTCGAGTGGCTCGGCCGCCGGATCGTGTCCGGCGAGCTGCCCGCGGGCAGCAGGCTGCCGAACGAGGGGGAGCTGGCCGCGCAGCTCGACGTCAGCCGCGGCGGCGTCCGCGAGGCGGTGAAAGCCTTGGCCGCCAAGGGAATGGTGGAGGCACGGCCGCGGCTGGGCACGCGCGTGCTGCCGCGGGACCAGTGGAACCTGATGGACCGCGAGGTGATCAACTGGCACGGTGAGCTGGCCAAGTCGGACTTCCTGGCCGACCTGCTGGAGCTGCGGCTGATGGTCGAGCCCGGTGCCGCGCAGCTCGCCGCCCAGCGGGCCACCACCGAGCAGGTGGCGGTGCTGCAGGACGCGTACCAGCGGATGGAGAGCCACGCGCCCGGGCTGCCCGAGGGAGCGGACGCGTTCGTCGACGCCGACCTGACGTTCCACCTGACCCTTCTGCGGGCCAGCGGAAACCAGCTCATCGAGCAACTCGGCCGGCTGCTGGAAACCGGGCTGTACCACGGGCTGGAGGCCAGCTCGCACGCGCCGGGCGGGGTCGCCGCGACCCTGCCCCTGCACCAGGCCGTGCTCGTGGCGGTGCGCGGCCGCCGCCCGGTGGCCGCCGGGCGCGCGATGCGCAAGCTGCTCGAAACCACCACCGAAGCGGTCCGGCGGATGACGGAGGAGCAGTAGTGTCCACAGTGGAACAGGTGACGGATCCCGTTGCGGAGCACGGGGAAGGGCCCGTGTGGCACGACGGCTGGCCGGGTCTGCGGTACGTCGACATGCTCGCCGGGGACGTGTTGGAACTCGTCGGCGAGCGGGTGGCCCGCCACCACGTGGGCTCGGTCGCCGCGGCCCTGCGCCCGCGCGCGGGCGGGGGCGTGGTGCTGGCCGTCGAGCGGGGTTTCGCGCTCGCCGACGAGTCGCTTTCGGACATTCGGCCGCTGCCGGAACTGTGGCAGGACAAGGATGTCCGGATGAACGACGGCGGTTGTGACCCCGACGGCCGGTTCTACTGTGGATCGATGTCCTATCAGGAGACCGAAGGACGCGGCAGCCTGTACCGGCTGAACGCCGACGGCTCCACGGAGCTCGTGCTCACCGGCGTGACGATCTCCAACGGCCTGGCCTGGAGCCCCGACGGCAGCACCGCGTACTACATCGACACTCCCACGCACCGCGTCGACGCCTTCGACTACGACACCGGGCGTGGGCTCACCGGCCGCCGCCCGGTGGTGGAGATCCCGGAGGAGGCGGGCTCGCCCGACGGCATGACGGTGGACGCCGACGGCAGGCTGTGGGTCGCGTTGTGGGGTGGCGGTGCCGTGCGGTGCTACACGCCGGACGGGCGCCTGGAGGAGCACGTGCCGCTGCCGGTCACCCAGGTCACCGCCTGCACCTTCGGTGGCCCGGCGCTCGACGAGCTGTACGTGACCACCTCGCGCCAGGGTGTTTCCGAGGGGACGCAGCCGGAGGCGGGTGCGCTGTTCCGGTACCGCCCAGAGGTGCGGGGCCTGCCTGCGTTGCCCTACCGCGGAGCCTGACGGCAACCGTTTTCCGGAAAGTTCCCGGTGTTCGCCGAGCGGCCTACACTGGCGGCTGTGTCCGGCTCGCCGAGGACTTCTGGCAACCTGCCCGCCGAGCTGACCGGCTTCGTGGGCAGGCGGGAGGAGCTGGGCGAAACGAAGCGGCTGCTCACCGCGGCCCGGCTCGTGATGCTGACCGGGGTCGCCGGAGTCGGCAAGAGCAGGCTCGCTGTGCGCGCCGGTGCCGGGCTGCGGCGCGCGTTTCCCGACGGAGTGTGGCTCGTGCGGCTGGCCGGGCTCACGGATCCGGCGGCGCTGCCCGCCGCGGTCGCCGCCGGGCTCGGACTGGCCGAGAGCGAGGTTCCGGCCCGGCTACGGGACAGCAGGCTGCTGCTGATCCTCGACAACTGCGAGCAACTGGTGCCCGCGTGTGCCGCGTACGCCACGGAACTGTTGTCGCAGACGGAAAACGTGCGGATCCTCGCCACCAGCACGCAGCTCCTGCGCGCGGACGGCGAGCAGGTGCTCGTCGTGCCGCCGCTGCCCGTGACCGAGGACGCCGTGGCGTTGTTCGCCGACCGCGCCGCCGCGGCGCAGCCCGGTTTCCGGCTCGACGCGGGCAACCGGGACCTGGTGACGCGTATCTGCCGCCGCCTCGACGGGATACCGCTGGCGATCGAGCTCGCGGCCGTGCGGCTGCGGGTGCTCTCGCCCGAGCAGCTGCTGCACCGCCTCGACGACCGCTTCGGCCTGCTCACCACGGGCCACCGCACGGCGGCGCCGCGCCAGCGGACGCTGGAGGCCGCGATCGCCTGGAGCTTCGAGCTGTGCACGCCGCGGGAACAGACGGTGTGGGCGGCGACGTCAGTGCTGGCGGGCGGGTTCGACCTGGAGACGGCGGAGGCCGTGTGCGGCGACCTCGCGGGTGAGGACGTGCTCGACCTGGTCGCCGCGCTGGTCGACAAGTCGGTCCTGGCGCGGGAAGACGGCGGAGCGGGGCACAACGCGTGGTACCGGATGCTCGAAACCGTGCGGGAGTACGGGGAAGTCCGGCTCGCGGAGTCGGGGTGGGCGGCGGAGGTGCACGCCCGGCTGCTCGCGTACGTCCGGCGGCTCGGGCGGCACTTCGAGGCGGAGTCGTTCGGGCCCCGGCAGCTGGAGTGGCTGGACCGGCTGCGCCGCGAGTACCCGAACGTGCGGGTGGCGCTCGAACACCGCGGCTCGCCGGAGATTTCCTTGGCACTGCGCGACTTCTGGTGTGCGAGCGGCCTGGCAGCCGAGGGCAGGCGGCTGCTCGCCGCCGCGCCGGCGCACGCCGGGCCGGAGCGCGCGCGAGCCTTGGAGGCGGCCGCGTTCCTGGCGTTGCAGACCGCGGAACCCGCGCGGGCGATGCTTGTCGAGCTGCGCGAGCTGGCCGACGAGACCGGCGACGAACGGGCGCACGCAGGTTACGCGCGGTGCACCGGTCTCGCGCGATTCCTGGACGGGGACCTGGTCAGCGCGCGGGCACGGCTGGAGAAGGCGCTGGCCACCTACCGGCGCCTCGACGCCGGCTCCGAAATCTTTCCGACGCTGGTCCTGCTGGCAGGCGTCGCGTTCTTCCTCGACGACGCCGCCGGGATGAAGGCCGCCGAGGAGGCGCTCGCGCTGAGCGAGACGCGGCGCGCGGAGTGGTCCCGGGGGTACGCGCTGTGGGCGGTCGCGCTGCACGAGTTGCGGCGCGGCGACCACCTGCGTGCCTCGGCCCTGCTTCGTGAGGCGATCGCGCTCCGGACGGGCGATCCGGCGCAGCTCGCCCTCGCCGTCGACGCGCTCGCGTGGTGCGCGGAGGCAGCGGGTCTGCCCGAACGGGCGGCCGGACTGCTCGGCGCCGCGCGCGCCGCCTGGCGCTCGGCGGGGTGGCGGATTGCCGGAACCACGCCGTACCGGGAGTTCGGCGAACACTGTGCGACTCGGGTGCGGCGGGTGCTCGACGACCGGACCTTCGAGACCGCGTTCGACGCGACCGCACACGGCGGAGCCGACGAGGTGCTCGCGTTCGCGCTGACCGAAAAGACGGCGCCTCCCTCGCCCGGCCCGGCGCCGCGCCCGGGCGGCCTCACGCGGCGGGAGCGGGAGATCGCGGGGCTCGTCGCGGAAGGGCTCAGCAATCGCGAGATCGCCGCACGGTTGGTGATTGCCCAACGCACGGCCGAAACGCACGTGGAGAACATCCTGGCGAAGCTCGGATTCTCCTCCCGGGCCCAGATCGCCGCGTGGCTCACCGAGCGCCGCGCAGCCGGAGCCGGAACTACGTAGTTCTCTCCGTAGAACTCCCGGTTCGCCCAGTGGATCGGCACGTCATGCTGGACGGGCCACCTCGAACCAGGCCGGCGGCTCCCGCTCTCCCCCTCGGAGCCGCCGGCCGGCGCGGCGGGACGCCCCGCCTGCCCGTGACGACGTCCCGCCGCGCTTTCCCTCGTTCCAGTGATGTGAAGTTCACAAGAGTGGACTCGAAATTCACAGGTAACTGTCAGATATCCCGTGGAGAATGGGTATCACCGGAACAGGTGAGGCAGGGGAGGGATCGAGGTGCGCTGGAGGCCGGTCGCCTACACGGCTCTCGGGCTCGTCTCCGTCCTCGTGCTCGGCACCACCGGCTACGCCTGGACGCAGGTCAGCCGCCTGAGCAGCGGCCTGGCCACCGCCGACGTCATCGAGCCCGGCGCGCAGCTGCCCGGCAGCACCCCGGACGTCCCGATCCCGGAGCAGAACATCCTGCTGGTCGGCGTCGACTCGCGCACGGACGCGCAGGGCAACCCGCTGCCGCAGAACGTGCTCGACCAGCTGCACGCCGGGGACCAGAGCGACGGCGGCGACACCACCGACACCATGATCGTCGTGCACATCCCGGAGGGCGGCGGCGAGGCGACGGCCATCTCCATCCCGCGCGACTCCTACGTCCAGCTCGCGGGGACCTACGGCAAGCACAAGATCAACTCCGCGTACAGCTACGGCAGGCACCAGGAGTACGACGAGCTGACCCAGCAGGGTGTTACCGGCGCGGCCCGCGAACGCCGGGCCGACCAGGCGGGCGCCCGCACGGCGATCCAGACCGTCGAGCAGTTCACCGGGCTCAGGATCAACCACTACGCGGCGGTCAACCTCGTCGGCTTCTACTCCCTCAGCCTGGCCGTCGGCGGCGTGCCGGTGTGCCTCAAGGAGCCGGTGCACGACAGCTACTCCGGCGCGGACTTCCCGGCCGGGCAGCAGACGCTGTCCGGGGCGCAGGCGCTCGCGTTCGTCCGGCAGCGGCACGGGCTGCCCAACGGCGACCTCGACCGGATCGCGCGGCAGCAGGCGTTCCTGGCCAGCGCGGCGAAGGTCGTGCTCGGGGCGGGCACGCTCGCCAACCCGGTGAAGCTGGAGAACCTCATCGAGGCCGTGCAGCAGGCGGTGCTCATCGACCAGGGCTGGGACATCCTCACGTTCGCCCAGCAGATGCGCTCGCTCAGCTCCGACGGGCTCACGTTCGCCACGATCCCCGTGCAGTCGCTGAGCCTGCAGACGCCGTCCGACGGCGACGCGGTGAAGGTCGATCCCGTGCAGGTGCGCTCGTTCATCGCGAACCTGCTGGGGGAGAGCGTGCCGGCGTCGTCCTCCTCGCCGCCGACGAGCGTGGCGGCGCAGGCGGCCGAAAGCAGTGCCCCGCAGACCACGGAGACCTCGCTCGTGCCCAGCGCCGACAGCACCGACCTGTCGGGCTGCGTCAACTAGCTTTTCCGCCGCGGGACGTCGTTCCCCGTCGTCTTGCCTGTTATTTCCCAACCCCCGTCCCGGAGGCTCCGCCGTCCGTGTGCCCGGGTGTGGCCGCGAAAGCAGGTCGCGACCCGGTCCCCGACAGCTGGAGTGATCGAATGAAGCGAACGAGCCTGACGAAGTGGGTGGGCGCGGGGGCGGCGGTGGCCGCCGGTGCCGCGCTCGCCGTATATCTCACCGCCCCCGCCGCCGGTCCGGTGCGGCCCGTCGAGAACGCGATGCAGGCCGACCTCGGCCTGACCGCGGAGCAGGTGCAGGTCCGCCTGGCCCACGAAGCGACGGCGATGACCTCCGAAGCCGCCGCGCGGGACGCCGCGGGCGCGGCGTACGGCGGGTCCTGGTACGACGCCGCCGCCGGCAAGCTGGTGGTGGCCGTGACCGACGCGGCCAGGGCGGGCGCGGTGCGCGCGGCCGGGGCGAACGTCGTGACCGTGGCCCACACGCAGGCCGCGCTGGACTCCGCGAAGGCCGCCGTCGACGGGTACGCCGGGCAGACCGCGCCCAGGGAGGTCACCGGCTGGTACGTCGACGAGCGCGCGAACTCGCTCGTCGTGCAGGTGCGCCAGGGCGCCACGGGCGCGGCCGTGCGGCAGTTCCTCGACTTCGCCGAGTCCTCCGGGCCGGTGCGCGTCGAGTCCGTTGCGTCGGCGCCCCGCCTGTACGGGGGCGACGTCGTGGGCGGGCAGGCGTACTTCATCAACAACACGGCTCGCTGCTCGATCGGCTTCTCCGTCACCGGCGGGTTCGTGTCGGCGGGGCACTGCGGGCGCGCGGGCGACTCGGTGCGGGGCGCGGACGGCACGGCGATGGGCACGTTCCAGTCGTCCTCCTTCCCCGGCAACGACTACTCCTTCGTGCGCACGAACTCCAGCTGGACACCGACGTCCACAGTGGACGGATTCGGGCACGGCGACGTGACGGTGACCGGTTCCACCGCGGCCGCGGTGGGGTCGTCGGTGTGCCGGTCGGGCTCCACCTCGGGCTGGCACTGCGGCACGATCCAGGCCACGAACCAGACGGTGAACTACCCGGAGGGCACGGTCTCGGGCCTGACGAAGACGAACGCGTGCGCGGAGCCCGGCGACTCCGGCGGCTCGTGGGTCAGCGGCACCCAGGCGCAGGGCGTCACCTCGGGCGGCTCGGGCGACTGCACCCGCGGCGGCACGACGTTCTTCCAGCCCGTGAACGAGATCCTGTCGGCCTACCGGCTGACCCTGGTCACCGGCTGAGGACTCCGGGGCGGGGTGCCCGCCGGGGCGCTCCGCCCCGCGGCTCAGGCCGTGGCCGGGCGCCAGGCGCGTTCGGCGGCCGCCAGGCTCGCGCGGCGGCGCAGCCCGGCCAGGCTGTGCTTCGCCGGGACGAGCAGGGCCGTCAGCCACGTGCGCCGGTACTCCTCCAGCGCCAGCGCGATGGAACGATGCTCCACGCAGTGCACCAGCCCGGGCGTGCCGAGGCGGTGCTTCCCGACGTGCTTGACTGGCATCGTTCCTCCGTGTGGGCTACCTTCCGCCGCGCACCGTACGCAACGGACGTGCGAAAACGGGAGAACGTGGTCGGCGTGTCACCCGTATCGGTTCGATCACGACGGAAGTCCACCTGATTGAATGCCCCCATGCTGCGAGTGGGGCTCACCGGAGGAATCGGGGCGGGGAAGTCGACCGTGGCGGCGCGGCTCGCCGAGCACGGGGCCGTCCTCATCGACGCCGACAAGCTCGCCCGGGAGGTCGTGGAGCCCGGCACGCCCGGCCTCGCCGCGCTCGCCGAGGCGTTCGGCGAGGGCATCCTGACCGCCGAAGGCGCGCTCGACCGGCCCGCGCTCGCGGCGAAGGCGTTCGCGGACGAGGACTCGCGCCGCCGCCTCAACGGCATCCTGCACCCGCTGATCGGCGCCAGGACCGCCGAGCTGATGGCCGCGGCCGCGCCGGACGCGATCGTCGTGCACGACGTCCCGCTCCTGGTCGAGGGCAACCTCGGCGCCGCCTACCACCTGGTGCTCGTGGTCGACGCGCCCGTCGACGTCCGCGTCCGGCGCCTCGTCGAGGTCCGCGGGATGGCCGAGGACGACGCCCACGCCCGCATCGCGGCGCAGGCCGACGAGGCCGCCCGCCGTGCCGCCGCCGACGTGTGGCTGGACAACAGCGGGACGCCCGACGTGGTGCTCGCCGAGGTCGACCGGCTGTGGGCCGACCGGCTCGTGCCGTACGAGGCGAACGTGCGCCTGCGCCGTCCGCGTGCGCCGATGTCGCCGAAGCTGTCGGACTACGACCCGCGGTGGCCGGCACAGGCCGCGCGGGCGCTGGCCCGCATCCGCGCCGCCGTGGGCGAGCGGGCCGTGCGGGCCGACCACATCGGCTCGACCTCGGTGCCCGGCCTCGTCGCCAAGGACGTCGTGGACCTGCAGCTGGTCGTGTCCACTTTGGACGAAGCGGACGCGCTCGCGGACGCCCTGTCCGACGCCGGTTTCCCCCGCGCCGAGGGCGAGTGGTGGGACGACCCGCAGGACGGCTCGGACCGGTGGCCCAAGCGCTTCCACTACGGCGGCGACCCCGGCCGCATGATCAACCTGCACGTCCGCTCCCCGGAGACCCCGGCGTGGCGGCTCGCCCTGCTGTTCGCCGAGTGGCTGCGGCAGAACCCGGCCGAGCGTGACGCGTACGCCGAGGTGAAGCGCCGGCTGGCCGACGCGCACGCCGCCGACGGCACGGTCCTCCCGTACGCCGAGGAGAAGCAGGAGTGGGTCAACGCGGCTTTCCGCCGGGCCGAAGCCTGGGCCGGGGCCAGCGGCTGGACGCCCTGACCGCCGCTCAGAGCAGCCCGCGCTGGAAGGCCACCGCGACCGCGGCCGCGCGGTCCTTCACCCCGAGCTTCGCGTAGACGTGCAGCAGGTGCGTCTTCACCGTCGCCTCGCTGATGAACAGCCTGGTGGCCGCCTGCTTGTTCGTGCAGCCGCTCGCGACCAGGCCCAGCACCTCCACTTCGCGCGCGCTCAGCTCCTCCGGCACCGGCGCCCGCATCTGGCCGAGCAGCCTGCTCGCCACGGCGGGCGACAGGACGGCCTCGCCGCGGGCCGCCGCCCGGACCCCGCGGAACAGCTCCTCCCGCGGCGCGTCCTTGAGCAGGTACCCCGTCGCGCCGGCTTCGAGTGCGGGCAGCACGTCGGAGTCGGTGTCGTAGGTGGTCAGCACCAGCACCCGCGCGGAACTGCCGCTCTTCGCCAGGCGGCCGATCGCCGTGACGCCGTCGGTGCCGGGCATCCGCAGGTCCATCAGCACGACGTCGGGCCGCAGCCGTTCGGCCAGCGCCACCGCCTCCGCGCCGTCCGCGGCCTCGCCGAGCACCTCGAAACCCTCGGCGGCGGCGAAGATCCCGCGCAGCCCGTCGCGCACCACCGGGTGGTCGTCGGCGATCACGAGCGTGATGGTCATCGGGCCACCGCGGGCAGGCTCGCCGACACCGCGGTGCCGCCACCCGGCTCGGACTCGACCACGAGCGACCCGAGCAGCCGCGCGGCCCGCTGGCGCATCCCGGACAGGCCGAAGCCGCAGGTCGCGGTCAGCGGGTCGAAACCGCGGCCGTCGTCGCGGACGTCGAGCGTCACCTGGTCCTCCATGTAGGACAGCGTGACCCCCACCCGGTTCGCGCCGGCGTGTTGGGCCACATTGGACAGTGCCTCCTGGGTGAGCCGCAGCAACGTGGCCTCCAGCTCGGGGTGCAGCGGCCGCGCGTCACCGGTGACGGCGAACTCGCCGGACACGCCGGCGCGCTCGGTCCAGCGGGTCACCACCCCGCGCAGCGCGTCGCCCAGCTGGTCGCGGTCCAGCGCCTCCGGGCGCAGCGCGTGCACGGAACGCCGCGCCTCCGCCAGGTTCTCCCGCGCCAGGTCGAGCGCGGTGTGCACGCGTCGCCGCCACGCGGGGTCGTCCTCGGCCGCCTCCAGCTGCGTGATGATCCCGGTGAAGCCCTGCGCGAGCGTGTCGTGGATCTCCCGGCTGAGCCGCTGCCGCTCGTCCGAGATCCCGGCCTCCCTGGCCTGCGCGAGCAGCTGCCGGTGCAGCCCCGCGTTCTCCTCCTGCGCGGCCTCCAGCTCGGCCAGCGCGCGCCGCCGCGCCTCGTTCTGCTCGGCGACCTTCGCCGCGATGATCGAGCCGCCCGCGATCGCGCCCGTCTGCACGAGCACGACCGTCACGAAGACGAACCCCTGCTCGCGCAGCGCGGCAACGGGTCCGCCCGCGCCGAGGGTGTTGATCAGCAGTGAGGTCGCCGCGAGCCCGAGCACCGACAGCGGCACCGGCTTGAGCCGCAGCGCGGAGAAGAAACAGCCGATCATGAACACCAGGAACAGCAGGTCCCGCGTCATCAGCACGGCCGCCAGCGCGAGCGTCCCCGCGAACGACACGACGAGCACGAAACCGTTGTCCCGCAACGGTTTCGGTAGTACGACGCCGGTGAGCAGCAACCACGCGAGCGCGAGCCCGGCGAGCCCGAGCGTGCCCGGCTGGAACCCGTGCACCAGGCTCACGAGCGCCGCCACGACGAGCAGGCCGGGGGACAGCCACGCCCGTAGCCGGTCGTAGGGGCGCCAGAGCGCCGGTCCGTGGGCCGGCGGTTCCAGCGAGGCCGACCAGAAACTGCTCACCCGCGTCATTATGCGGCCCAGTTCCGCAGCCGCGGCCAGAGCACCGACCACGGTTCGGTCCGGCCGGTCGCCAGGTACATCGGCATGCCCTGGCTGGTGTTCGCCACGCCGTGCCCGTTGTCGACCGTGCCCACCTGCCGCAGCTCGGCGAAGGAACCGAGCAGCGGCCGCGGGTCCCAGCCGACGAACAGCACGTCGTAGGCGCTCTCCGGCGGAGTGCCCAGCGTCCAGTAGCCACGGCTGCCGCTGTAGGGCTCCGGCAGGCCGAGAGCCGGTCCGAAGTGGTCGATCGCGGCCGCCTGCCAGTAGAAGCCGGTCACGATCGCCGTGTCGCGGGGGAGCGTGGCGTAGACGCGGGCGACGGAGGCGGTGACCTCCGGCCAGCCGACCTCCTCGGCCGCGAACGTCGGCTCCGGCATCCCCGGTTTCGTGGCGAGCCAGGACTCCGGCGCCAGCGGCAGCGCGTTCGGCAGGGTGAGCAGCACGCTGAGCGTGAACACCGGCCATGTGGGCACCCAACGCCACCAGCGGGCGGGCCGCCGCGCCTCGATGCCCACCGCGGCGGCCGCCCAGCACACCGGGTACATGCCCGTGAGGTAGTAGTACCGCCCGTTCACCAGCATGAACAGCACGGCGAGGCCCACCGTGGTCCAGCCGAGGAAACGCAGCTCGGGCGAGCGCAGGAGCCGCCACAGCCCGGCCACGAGCAGCACCGCGCCCACGAGCAGCCCCGCCCCCAGCAGCGCCGCGGGCACGAACACCAGCCGCCCGCCCCAGACCTGCCCGACCTCGGCCGAGATCGCCTCGCCCATCCGCAGCTGCGGCCAGCCGTGCAGCGACTGCCAGACCAGCGTCGGCAGCGCGCCGGCCACCGCGATCGCCGCCCCCGCCCACAGCTTCGGCCGCCGCAGCAGCTCCCGCGGTCCGCACAAGAGCAGGCAGATCCCCGCGACCAGCCAGAACCCGAGTACCAGGAACTTCACGTTCACCGCGATGGCCGTGACCACTCCGGCCCACACCAGCAGCCCGTCGGCACGCGTGCGCAGCCACCGGGTCAGCAGCCACAGCAGCACCGTCCACAGGAACGGGTCGAGCGTTGAGGTGGCCAGGTAGTGGCCGGTGCCCAGCAGCTGCGCCGAGCACGCGTAGGTGGCCGCGGTCACCACCTGCGCCCGGCGGCCACCACCGAGCTCCCCGGCGATCAGTGCCGCCACCACGACCCCGGCCGCGGTGGCGGCGATCGCGGGCAGCCGCAGCACCGTCACCGAGCCCGGCGCCAGCGTGTCCATCGCCCGCGCCAGCAGCGGCAGCAACGGCGGCTGGTCGGCATACCCCCAGGCCAGATGCCGACCAGCCGCCAGGAAGTACAGCTCGTCCCCGAAGTAGCCGTACCTCCCGCTCACCGCGAGCAGCAGCACCGCGACCGCCGCGGCGAGCAGGAACACCGGTTTCACCGCCAGGCGCGGCCCGGCGAGCACGCTCACTCCCACCGGAACCACCGCACGGCGACCGCACCACACCCGGCGGCCACGACCGCGAGCGAGACCAGCTGCACCGCGCTCGGCGCGGCCCCCGTCGCCGCCTGCCGGAGCGCGTTGAGCGTCGCGCCCAGCGGCAGCACGTCGGCCACGTGCCGCAGGAAGCCCGGCAGCTGCTCCTTCGGCACCCACACCCCGCCGAGCGCCAGCATCGGGAAAAACACCGCGGACCCGATTCCGCTCGCCACCTTTCCGGACGGCGCGAGCGCGGCGATCACCGTGCCCACCGCGAACAACGCGAGCGCGCCCAGCACGAGCACCAGCAGGAAGCCGCCCGGGTTCGCGGGCGCGGCCATCCTCAGCGCGAGCGTGCCGACCCCCAGCACCAGCACGACCACCACCAGCGCGGCGACCACGTTGACCAGCAGCTGCGCGGTCAGCAGGCGCGACGGCGGCACCGGGCTCGCCGACAGCCGCCGCAGCACCCCCTTCTCCCGGTAGGTGGCGATCGCGGCCGGGAAGACCGTGAGCGCCAGCATGCCGAGCAGGACGGCGAGCGCCAGCGGCGCGATGAAAGCCGAGAGCGGGACCTGGCCGCCGAAGTCCGCACTCGGTTGCCGGATGCCGGGCTGCAGCCCGAACACCAGGAGCAGCCCCAGCGGGATTCCGGCGACCGCGATCGGGGCCGCCGGGTCCCGCAGGAACAGCTTCGCCTCGGTCAGCGTCAGTTTCGTCAGCACGATGTCCCCTCAGTCCAGGTTCCGGCCGGTCAGCGCGACGAAGGCCTCGTCGAGCCCGGCTTGGTCGACTCGCAGCTCGTTCGCGACGACGCCCTTGCGCGCCAGCACGGACGTCACCGCGTGCAGCACGTTCCCGCCGCCCACGATCACCACCTGCCCGCTGTGCCGTTCGACCCGGCGCACCTCCGGCACCGCGGTGAACACGGCGTCCGCGATCGGCTCCGACGGCCGGAACCGGATGCGCTGCTCGCCGTCCACGCGGGCCACGAGCCCGGCCGGGGTGTCGAGCGCGACGACGCGGCCGGCGTCGACCACCGCGATCCGGTCGCACAGCCGCTCCGCCTCGGCCATGAAGTGCGTGACGAGCAGGATCGTCACGCCGCGGTCGCGCACCGCCTCGATGAGCTCCCACGTGTCCCGCCGCGCCTGCGGGTCCAGGCCCGTGGTCAGCTCGTCGAGCACCGCGATCTCGGGGTTGCCGACCAGCGCCAGCGCGATCGACACGCGCTGCTTCTGCCCGCCCGAGAGCTTCCGGTACGCCGTGTTGCGGTGCCCGGCGAGCCCGAGCTCCTCCAGCAGCGCGTCGGGGTCGGCGGGCGAGGGGTAGAACGAGGCGTACAGCTCCAGCGCCTCCCCGACCCGCAGCCGGTCCGGCAGTTCGCTCTCCTGCAGCTGCACGCCGAGCCGCCGGCGCAGCTCCGCGGTGTCCCGCCGCGGGTCCAGCCCCAGCACCGAGATCGTCCCGCCGTCGGGCACCCGCAGGCCCTCGACGCACTCGACCGTCGTCGTCTTGCCCGCCCCGTTCGGCCCGAGGAGCCCGAAGATCTCCCCGCGCTCGACCGTGAAGGACACGTCCTCCACCGCCACCCGCCGCCCGTACCGCTTGGCCAGGTGCGTCACCTCGACCACCGCCATCGCGTTCCCCTTCCTCGAAGTTCCCACCGAGGATTTCGCGACAGGGGGGTCCGGCGAATCGACTGCGCGGTCAGGCCGGAATCAACCGATCGGTGGACTCAGTGCCGCCGCCAGGCCAGCTCGATGTCCAGAGTGGACAGCCAGTCGCGCAGCTTGTACCCGTGCGCGGCGAGCCCGTCGACGGCACGGTAGGTGGTCTCCAGCGCGCGCCGGGCGTCGGCGGGGCCGAGCAGCCCGGCCGCTGCGGCGGCGAGCAGCTCGTCGGTGTCCAGCACGTCCAGCCCGCGGCCCTCGCGCAGCACGATGTCCAGGTACCAGTCGGTCGAACGCCACGTCTGCCCGTCGCGGTCCACCGTCACCACATCGAGGTAGAAGTCCTGGTCGCGTTCGTGCCCGGGGCTGAACCAGAAGTCCGTGAGCCGCAGGCCCAGCCCGGGCAGCAGCCACGACTCCAGGTAGTGGAACTGGGGCCGGCCGGGTGCCGGGCGCGCGAGGTACAGGCCGAACGGTTCGACCCGGTACTCCTCGACCTCGCGGACGACGCCCTTCGGATCGGTGTTCGTGCCCGCGGTGACGTCGAAGGTCTCGATCTTCGGCGGGTGGATCGTCCCCGCGTGGTCTGCCATGCGGCCCATTTTCGCGGGTTTACAGCCCGAAAACGAGTGTCACGACGCTATGGTGATCACGTGTTGGACGACGAGGCCGTGACCGAAGCCGTCGCCCGCCTCGCCGCCGGCCTGGGGGAACGCGTCGGAGAGCTCACCGCTGACCTGCTGGAGCTGTACTCCGCCGAGCTGCCGAACCTGGTGCACGACGACGAGACGGTCGTGAGCCTGCTGTCGGCGAGCCTGTTCCAGAACCTCGACACCGCGATGCGGATCTTCCAGCACGACATCGACCCGCACCGCGTCGAGGCGCCCGCCGCGGCGATGGAGTACGCGCGCCGCCTCGCCCAGCGCGGCACCCCGGTGATCGACCTGATCCGCGCCTACTACCTCGGGCAGTCCGCGATCCTGAACCAGGCGCTCGCCGAGGGCAGGCGCCAGGTGCACGACCCGGAGCTGCTCGGCGCGATGATGCAGCGGGCGCTGACCGGGGCGTTCGTCTTCATCGACCGGATCACCCGGCAGGTGGTGTCGGCCTACCAGGAGGAACGCGACCGGTGGCTGCTCAACCGCAGCGCCGTGCGCGCGGCCCGCGTCCGCGAGCTGCTCCGCGGCGTCGGCACCGAGTCCGCCGTCATCGAGGCCGCGCTGGGCTACCGGCTGCGCGGCCTGCACCTGGCGATGATCGTGTGGCACGCGGTGGAGCCCTCTCAGGGCAACGCGCTGGGCTCGCTGGAGTCGGTCACGGCCGCCGTCGCCGAGGGCCTGCCCGTGACCGGCCAGCCGCTGCTGGTGCCCGCGGACGAACGCTGCGCCTGGGTGTGGTTCCCCGTCGAGCGGGCGGTGCTGCCGGACGAGGACCACGTCCAGCGCGTGCTCGCCAAGGCGGAGCCGACGGTGCGGCTCGTGCTGGGCGACCCGGGCGACGGCATCGAGGGGTTCCGGCGCAGCCACCGGCAGGCCGAGCGCGTGCACACGCTCGCGGTCACCGCGGGGGAGCAGTGCGAGCGGGCACTGACCTTCCGCGACGTCGGCGCGATCGCGCTGATGACCTCGGACCTCGCCGCCACGCGCAGCTGGGTCGGCGACATCCTCGGCGAGCTGGCCACCGACGACGAGCAGCACGAACGGCTGCGCGAGACGCTGCTGGTGTTCCTCGCCACCGGCTGCAGCTACACGGCGGCCGCGGCCAAGCTCACGATGCACAAGAACTCGGTGCAGTATCGCGTGCGCAAGGCTGAGGAGGCTCTCGGCCGCACCGTCGCCGACAACCGGCTGGACGTCGAGCTGGCGCTGAAGGTGTGCCAGCGGCTCGGCACCGCGGTCCTGGTCACCCCCTGAGCGGGGGAAGCCCGAAGGGCTGAACGCCGCCCGTTCCGGGGCCGCGATTACCGGGCGCTTTCGGTCCACCGCACCAGTCGTCCGAGTGATCATTGGGCCATTGGCACGAAGCGATCGCGATTATTCCGGTTTACGCTCTGCCTATGGGAAACCTCGTCCACGCCGAACCCGCGGCCGAGCTGCTGGCGGTCATCCGCCTGCGCCGCGGCGTGGTGGGCGAGTGCCGCCGGGTCAGCCACATCGTGCCGCTGCCCGCGCGGGGCCCCATCCCCGAGGAACTGGTCGCCCTGTGCGGCGCCGTCATCCTGCCCGCGCAGGCCGAGGTGCTCGACGGCATCGCCGGGATGCCGTGCGAGGCGTGCCTGGCCCGCCAGGCCCGGCGAGCCTGCCGCTACCTGGCCTGACCTGCGCGAATCCCCTGCCGCCGAAAATTGTCGGTGGGGAGGCTTACCCTGGTTCCCGTGGCTTTCGCAACCGAACACCCCGTGCTCGCCCAGTCCGAGTTCCGCCCGGTCTCCGAGATCCCCCGGAGCGGCGGGCGGTTCGAGGTCGTCAGCGACTACCAGCCCGCCGGTGACCAGCCGGCGGCCATCGACGAGCTCGAACGCCGCATCAAGGCGGGCGAGAAGCACGTCGTGCTGCTGGGCGCCACCGGCACCGGCAAGTCGGCCACCACGGCGTGGCTGATCGAGCGGGTGCAGCGGCCCACGCTCGTCATGGCGCCGAACAAGACGCTGGCCGCCCAGCTGGCCAACGAGCTGCGCGAACTGTTCCCGCACAACGCGGTCGAGTACTTCGTCAGCTACTACGACTACTACCAGCCCGAGGCGTACATCGCGCAGACCGACACGTACATCGAGAAGGACTCGTCGATCAACGACGACGTGGAGCGGCTGCGCCACTCCGCCACGATGAACCTGTTGTCGCGGCGGGACGTCATCGTGGTCGCCTCGGTGTCGTGCATCTACGGCCTTGGCACGCCGCAGTCGTACCTCGACCGGTCCACCAAGCTGGCGGTCGGAGCACAGGTCGACCGGGACGTGTTCCTGCGCGCGCTGGTCGACGTGCAGTACACGCGCAACGACATCGCGTTCGCCCGCGGCACCTTCCGGGTGCGCGGCGACACGGTGGAGATCATCCCGGCGTACGAGGAGCTGGCGATCCGCGTCGAGTTCTTCGGCGACGAGATCGACAAGCTGTACTACCTGCACCCGCTCACCGGTGAGATCGTGCGCGAGGTCGACGAGGTGCGCATCTTCCCGGCGACGCACTACGTGGCGGGGCCGGAGCGGATGGAGAAGGCCATCCGGGGCATCGAGGCCGAGCTGGAGGAGCAGCTGGCGAAGCTCGAGAAGCAGGGCAAACTGCTGGAGGCGCAGCGGCTGCGCATGCGCACCACCTACGACATCGAGATGATGCGGCAGGTCGGGTTCTGTTCGGGCATCGAGAACTACTCGCGGCACATCGACGGCCGCCCCGCCGGTTCCGCGCCCGCCACCCTGATCGACTACTTCCCGGACGACTTCCTGCTGGTCATCGACGAGTCGCACCAGACGGTGCCGCAGATCGGCGGCATGTACGAGGGCGACATGTCGCGGAAGCGGAACCTGGTGGAGTACGGCTTCCGGCTGCCCAGCGCCACCGACAACCGGCCGCTGACGTGGGAGGAGTTCTCCGAGCGGATCGGGCAGACGGTGTACCTGTCGGCGACGCCGGGCCCGTACGAGATGGGCCAGGCGGGCGGCGAGTTCGTCGAGCAGGTGATCCGCCCGACGGGCCTGGTCGACCCGAAGGTGGTCGTGAAGCCCACCGAGGGGCAGATCGACGACCTGGTGCACGAGATCCGCGAGCGCGCCGACCGCGACGAGCGGGTGCTGGTCACCACGCTGACCAAGAAGATGGCCGAGGACCTCACCGACTACCTGCTGGAGCTGGGGATCCGGGTGCGGTACCTGCACTCGGAGGTGGACACGCTGCGCCGGGTCGAGCTGCTGCGGCAGCTGCGGTCGGGGGACTTCGACGTGCTGGTGGGCATCAACCTGCTGCGGGAGGGTCTGGACCTGCCGGAGGTGTCGCTGGTGGCGATCCTCGACGCGGACAAGGAGGGGTTCCTGCGCAGTGGCACCTCGCTGATCCAGACGATCGGCCGCGCGGCGCGGAACGTGTCCGGCGAGGTCCACATGTACGCGGACAAGGTCACCGACTCGATGAGCTACGCGATCGAGGAGACCAATCGCCGTCGCGCGAAGCAGATCGCGTACAACGAGGAGCGCGGGCTCGACCCGCAGCCGCTGCGGAAGAAGATCGCCGACATCCTGGACCGCGTCTACAGCGAGGCCGAGGACTCCGAGCGGGAGATCGAAGTGGGCGGCTCGGGCCGCAACGCCTCACGCGGCAAGAAGCCGGTACAGGGCGGCGGCGCGCGTTCGTCGGGGGTCCTGGTGGACCGCGACGTGTCGACGATGCCGCGGGCGGAGCTGGCGGACCTCATCCAGTCCATGACGGACCAGATGATGCAGGCGGCACGCGACCTGCAGTTCGAGCTGGCGGCCCGCCTGCGCGACGAGATCGCCGACCTGAAGAAGGAACTGAGAGGCATGGACGCGGCGGGCATCAAGTAGGGATACGGCGCGCGCCGGCGGGCGTTTCCCGGGGAGGAGCGGCC
>NZ_JACHWH010000001.1 GCF_014191255.1 Amycolatopsis bartoniae | reverse complement strand
GGTGGCCACGTCCCGCGCGGTGACCCGCACGTCCCCCGCGCTGACGTCGAGCCGGACCCCGCCGACGGGCTGGACGACCTGGTAGGTCGCCTCCTCGGTGGTCGGCCACCACCAGCCGACCGCGATCGCCACCCCAGCCCCGATCAGCGCGACCCCACCTATCGCGAGTGCCGGCCTGCCCATTGCGTCCTCCCCAGTCACGGTTCCTGTGCGGGAAACGCTAAGACCGGGTACGACTGGACGACATCAGGGAACGCCCCCGGTTCCACCCTGGGGTGTCCCCTACCCAGTCTCCGGCCCGAGTTCGAACAGAGGAGGACGCGGATGGCGCAGCCACCCAACCCATACGATTTCCTGCCCCAGGTGCCCGCCTTCACGCTGCGCAGCGACGACGTCGCGGACGGGCAGACGCTCGACACGCCGCACCTGAGCGGCATCTTCGGCGTGCCCGGCGGCGAGGACCGCTCCCCGCACCTGGCGTGGGAGGGCGCCCCGGAGGGCACGAAGAGCTACGCCGTGACGGTGTACGACCCGGACGCCCCCACCGCCAGCGGCTTCTGGCACTGGGCGGTGTTCAACATCCCGGCGTCCGTGACGGAGCTCCCGTCCGGCGCGGGCGACGCGGACGGCTCGAAGCTGCCGTCGGGTGCGGTGACGCTGAAGAACGACGGTGGCGTGAAGCAGTTCCTCGGTGCCGCCCCGCCGCCCGGCCACGGCCCGCACCGCTACTTCGTCGCGGTGCACGCCGTGGACGTCGAGTCGCTGGAGGTTCCGGAGGACGCCACGCCGGCGTTCCTGGGCTTCAACCTGTTCAGCCACACCCTCGCCCGCGCGGTCCTCGTGCCGGTGTACGAGAACAAGGGGTAGCGCCTCACCACTGGTACGGGAGGAACTTCCCGTCCAGTGTCACCACCACGCGGTCGCCGGCGGGATCGGGAACGCGTTCGACGTCCATCCGGAAGTTGATCGCGCTCATGATCCCGTCGCCGAACTTCTCGTGGATCAGCTCCTTGATGGTCGGCCCGTAGACCTGCAGCACCTCGTAGAAGCGGTAGATCGTCGGGTCGGTCGGCACGGGCGAGTCGAGCGCGCCGCGCGTGGGCTGCAGCTGCAGGGCGGCCACCGCGTCGGCGGGCAGTTCGAGGAGGTCGCCGACCTGCTCGGCCACGTCCTTCGGCACGGGATGCTGACCGAGCAGCGCGGCGGTGGTCCAGGCGAGCGGCCTGGAGACGGTCTCGGCGATCTTCGCCCAGGTCAGCCCCAGGCGGACCTTGGCGGCGAGCACGGCGTCGGCGGCTTCCTTCTTGGTCGTCGTCATGCCCCCTGATCCTGCCGAACTCAGCGGGGTCGCAACAGGTACTCGACGACGGGCCGCAGCTCCTCCGCGGTCGGCGGCTCGTCGTCGATCAGCCCCTGGATCAGCAGGCCGTCGATGCCCGCGAGGAACGCGCGCAGTGCCACGAGGTCGTCGGGGCGCACCATCGACGTCAGCACGTCCAGCCACCTCCGCGCCGCCGGGCGCAGCTCCGGGCGCCGCGCGGCCAGCAGGTACAGCTCGTACTCCGCCATCGTGCGCCCGCGCCGCGGCCCCAGCGCCTCCGCGAGCAGCGCCGCGACCTCGTCGGCGCCGAGGCTGCCGCGCGAGCGCGCCCGGTCGATCGTCCAGTAGACCTCGGTCGCCATGTCCTTCGCGCACGAGATGAGCGTGGCGACGAGCAGGTCGTTCAGGCTCGCGAAGTGGTAGGTCGTGGACGTCGTGGGCACGCCGGCCTCCGCCGCGACCGTCCGGTGTGTGACGCCTGCCACGCCGTCGCGCTCGATCACCCGCAGCGCGGCGTCGATGATCTCCTGGCGCCGCTTGTCGCCGCGGGCCTTGCGCCCGTCGCGCTGCGCCTTCACTTCGCCGCTCCCAGTTCGAGCAGCACCACGCCGCCGATGATGAGCGCCAGCCCGGCGACCATGACCGGGTTCAGGCCCTCGTGCAGGAACAGCACGCCGATCACCGCCACCAGCGCGACGCCCGCCGCCGACCAGATCGCGTACGCGATGGCGACCGGCAGGCCCAGCTTGAGCACGAACGACAGTGCGGTGAAAGCCACGCCGTAGCCCCCCACGACGACGATTGACGGCCCGAGTTTGGAGAACCCTTCGGACAGCCGGAGGGAGACCGTGCCGGCGACCTCGGCGACGATCGCGAGCGCGAGCAGGAGATAGGCCATGTCCCGAAACTACCGGTACGATCGTCCCGTTTTCCAGGGAGTCGTACACCACATCGGTGGGACTTAGGACGCGCTCATCGGTTACTGATCGGTAAGCACGGTTAGGCTGCCCGTCAACCACCACATACGGACGAAAGGCCCCGATCATGGGTGCTCTGCAGATCACTCTCGGCGTGATCGGCGTCGCCATAAGCATCGTCGCTTGGATCATGTTCGTCGCCGGCGTCTGGCGCATGGTGCGCATCATTCGCCTCGGACAACCGGACTCGACCCGCAACGGCCCGTTCTGGCCGCGCTTCGGCACGCTGATCAAGGAGTTCGCCGCGCACACGCGGATGAACAAGTTCCGCCACGTCGGGCCATGGCACTGGCTCGTGATGTGGGGCTTCCTGATCGGCTCGCTGTCCTGGTTCGAAGCCTACGGCGAGACGTTCGACCCCCACTTCCACTGGCCGGGCTTCGGCGCGTCGAGCGTCTGGCTGTTCATCACCGAGCTGCTCGGCCTGGGCACGGTGGTCGGCGGCATCGCGCTCGCGATCATCCGGCAGGCCAACCACCCGCGCCGCGCCGACCGGCAGTCCCGCTTCGCCGGGTCGAACTTCGCCCGCGCGTACTTCGTCGAGGCCGTCGTGGTCATCGAGGGCCTCGGCATCCTGGGCGTGAAGGCGTTCAAGATCTCCAGCGGCATCGAGGACCCGGGGCTGTGGACCAGCTTCGTCACCAAGCCGCTCGGCGAGATTCTGCCGGCCAGCACCGCGGCGGTCACCATCACCGCGCTGGTCAAGCTGCTGTCGGGCATGGTCTGGCTCTACGTCGTGGGCCGCACGCTCACCATGGGCGTGGCGTGGCACCGGTTCAGCGCGTTCTTCAACATCTACTTCAAGCGCGAGGACGACGGTGGCGTCGCGCTGGGCGCGCTGAAGCCGATGATGAGCGGCGGCAAGCCGCTGGACTTCGAGGAGGCCGACCCGGAGAAGGACGTCTTCGGCGCCGGGCAGATCGAGGACTTCAGCTGGAAGGGCTGGCTGGACTTCACCACCTGCACCGAGTGCGGCCGCTGCCAGTCGCAGTGCCCCGCGTGGAACACGGGCAAGCCGCTGTCGCCGAAGCTGGTCATCACGCAGCTGCGTGACCACGCGTACGCGAAGGCGCCGTACCTGCTCGCGGGCGGCAAGAAGGACGTCACGGGCGAGGAGGTCGGCCTCACCGGGGACAACCCGTACGCGGGTATCGACGTGCTGGCGCTGGCCGAGGCCGACCGCGCGCTGGTGGGCGACGACGGCGGCGTGATCGACCCCGACGTCCTGTGGTCCTGCACCACGTGCGGCGCGTGCGTCGAGCAGTGCCCGGTGGACATCGAGCACGTCGACCACATCGTCGACATGCGCCGCTACCAGGTGATGATCGAGTCGAACTTCCCGAGCGAGCTGAACGGGATGTTCAAGAACCTGGAGAACAAGGGCAACCCGTGGGGCCAGAACGCCAAGGACCGGATGGCCTGGGCCGACGACCTGGACTTCGAGGTGCCCGTCTTCGAGGGCGAGCTGGGCGACGCCGAGTACCTGTTCTGGGTCGGCTGCGCCGGCGCGTTCGAGGACCGTGCGAAGAAGACCACGCGGGCGGTCGCGGAGCTGCTGCACATCGCGGACGTCAAGTACACCGTGCTCGGCCCGGAGGAGTCCTGCTCCGGTGACCCGGCCCGCCGCGCGGGCAACGAGTTCCTGTTCCAGATGCTCGCGCAGCAGAACGTCGAGGTGCTGAACTCGGTGTTCGAGGACCGGCAGCCGGGCAACCGCAAGATCGTCGTCACCTGCGCGCACTGCTTCAACACGATCGCGAACGAGTACCCGCAGCTGGGCGGGCAGTACGAGGTCGTGCACCACACGCAGCTGCTGAACCGGCTGGTGCGGGAGAAGCGGCTGGTGCCGGTGGCCCCGATCGCGGACGACGTGACCTACCACGACCCGTGCTACCTGGGCCGTCACAACAAGGTCTACGAGGCGCCGCGTGAGCTGGTCGGCGCGTCCGGGGCGCAGTTCCGCGAGATGCCGCGGCACGGCGACCGGTCCATGTGCTGCGGCGCCGGTGGCGCCCGCATGTGGATGGAGGAGAAGATCGGCAAGCGGATCAACCTCGACCGCGTCGACGAGGCGCTGGGCACGGCGCCGTCGAAGATCGCGACGGGCTGCCCGTTCTGCCGGGTCATGCTGACCGATGGCGTGACGGCCCGGCAGAACGACGGGCAGGCGAGCGAGAAGGTCGAGGTCGTCGACGTGTCGCAGCTGCTGCTGGAGTCCGTCAAGCGGCGTCCGCAGCCGGTGTCCGTCGGTGCGCCGTCTGTCGAGGCCGAGCCGGAGGCGGCGGACACCGCCACCGACAAGGCCCCGTCCGGCACGCCTTTGCCGGACGAGGACAAGTAGCTCGCGAAGGGCGTTCCTACCGTCGGGGGGTTCGGTCGCCGAACCCCCCGACGGGCTCGACAGCCGCGTTATCCTGGTTCTCTCGCAGCCACAGCCGTCGGCGAGGCATTGTGACCTGCGCGAATGGGGCGAGAGACCATGGGTGTACCCGCTGAGGGCGAACCGGCCACCGAGCCGGATTCCGCCCGTGCCGGTGCCCGGTTCCCCCAGGAGGAGCAACCGGGCGAGTTTCCCGCGCCCCGCGTTCCGCAGTTCGCCGACGACATCCCGGGCGACGACGCCGGCCCCCGCGTGCGGCCGTACGTCCTGACCCGGGGCCGCACGCAGTCCACCTACGAGCTGGCGCTCGAGACGATGGTCAACGTCCGGGCGGACGCGCGGTGGACGGGAGCCGCGCTGAACAGCGAATACCAGCCGGTGCGGGCCGCGTGCCGCCGCCCGGTCTCGGTCGCCGAAGTGGCGGCCACCCTGTCGATCCCGCTGGGGGTGGCCCGTGTCCTGCTGTCCGACATGGCGGAGCTGGGGCTGTTGCACATCCACGGCACGGAGCGCACCGCCGAGGGGCGGCCGCCGCTGGCGCTCATGCGTCGCGTGCTGGATGGGCTGCAACGGATCTAAGATCAGCGGGTGAGCGAGCAGGAGGAATCGCCCAAAGGCGAAAGCACCGTGACCGTCGTGCTGGCGGGGGCGGTGAACCTGGCCATCGCGATCCTCAAGGCCGTCGCGGGGGTCCTCACGGGCTCCGGCGCGATGCTGTCGGAGGCCGCGCACTCGGTGGCGGACACCATCACCGAGATCCTGCTGCTGACGGCGTTGCGCCGCTCCAGCAAGCCGGCGGACCGCGTGCACCCCTTCGGGTACGGCAAGGAGCGGTACTTCTGGTCACTGCTCGCCGCGGTGTCGATCTTCGCGTCGGGTGCGATGTTCTCGTTCTACGAGGGCTTCTCGACGGTGTTCGGCGAGCCGTCCGAGCAGTCGAGCCCGATCGTCGGTTACGTCGTGCTGGGGATCGCGTTCCTGCTGGAGGGCACGTCGTGGCTGCAGGCGCTGCGGCAGGTGCGCCGGGAGTCCGGGGAGCAGAAGCGGTCGATCGCCACGTACCTGCGGCTGGTCGACGACCCGGCGCCGAAGTCGGTGTTCTTCGAGGACTCGGCCGCGCTCGTCGGTCTGGTGCTCGCGTTCCTGGCGTTGCTGCTGCACCAGCTGACGGGCTCGTCGCTGTACGACGGGCTGGCGTCGATCCTGATCGGCCTGCTGCTGGCGGTGGTGGCGTGGAGCCTGGGCCTGACCAACCTGCGGCTGCTGATCGGCAGGCAGGCGGACCCGGTGGTGGTCCGCGGGATCCGGCAGCTGCTGTCCGACGCGCCGGAGATCGAGGCGGTGGTCGACCTGCAGACGATGCTGCTGGGCACCGACCTGATCCTGGTGTGCTCGCGCGTGGACTTCGACGACTCGCTGCACGCGTCCGACGTGGAGCGCGCGTGCGTGCGCCTGGCGGGCGAGCTGCGTGAGGCGTACTCGGACGTGAGCGAGGTCTTCATCGAGCCGGTCCCGCGTACGGACCCGGAACTGCGCGCGGCGGTCCTGGCGCGCTACGGCGAGGCGGCGACGCGTTACGGGACTCCGCAGTAGGTCAGGAAAGGCTGGCGCTCGGCGCCGTCAGCCCGGTGCCCGTGGCCCAGCGGCCCTCGACGAGCACCACCCGCCCGCCGGGTCGCAGCAGCCGAACCCACCTGCCCAGTGCGGCGGCGGGATCGGGAAGCGCCCACACCACGTGCCGCGCCAGCACGACGTCGAAAGCTGCCGGAGGCAGGGCCGGGTCCGAGGCGTCGTCCTGCCGGAACTCGGCCCGTCCGCGCGCCTTCTCCGTGGCCGCGGCGACCATCCCGTGGCGCGAGGTCCACGCCGACGACGGAGTGCCCGGCCTCGGCGAGCAGCACGGCGAGGCTTCCCGTCCCGCATCCCAGATCGGCCACGGCTGCCGGTGGCTCGGGCGCCAACGGCAGCAGCAACTCGGCCCAGGCCGTCAGCACGATCCCCTCCTGCTTGCCTGAAGCAGTGAATCAGTGGTTCACTTCTTGCGTGCCCTACCGTCGCACCCCGCAGGTCCAAGCGCGCCTCGACGCGCAGCGGGCCGGGATCCTCAAGGCCGCCGCCGAGTTGCTCGCCGAGCGGGGGTACGCGGGCTGCTCCGTGGCGGCCGTCGCCGAGCGGGCGCGCATCGCCACCGGCAGCGTGTACAAGCACTTTCCCGGCAAGGCGGAGCTGGTCGTGGAGCTGTTCCGCGGCATCGTCGGGCACGAGGTCGACGCCGTGAAGGCTGCCGCGCAGGAGCCCGGGGAACCCGCCGAGCGCGTTGTCGCCATCTTCGAGACCTTCGCCGTACGCGCGCTGAAAGCCCCGCGCCGCGCGTACGCGCTTCTCGCCGAGCCCGTCGATGCGCCGGTCGAGGCCGAGCGCATCGTCTTCCGGCGCGTCTTCCGCGACCTCGCCGCCGAGCACATCCGCGAGGGCGTCCGCACCGGCCTGCTGCCGCCCCAGGACGCGGAACTCACCGCCGCCGCGCTGGTCGGCGCCATCACCGAGGTCCTCGTCGGCCCGCTCACCACTGACAACAACGGCGCGGTCGCCGGACTGCGCCCCTTCATCCTGCGCGCACTAGGAGGTTCCGATGCCGGACACCCATGAGGTTCTCAACCAGGTCCCGCCGCTGGTCGACTACGACGTCGCCGACGACGCGGCACTGCTCGACGGCCTGCGCCGCGAAGGGGCGGGCTGGGCGGAGGACGAGGTGCACGAGCTGGGCCGCCTCGCCGGCAGCGCCCAGGGGCAGGAGTGGGGCCGCCAGGCCAACGAGAACCCGCCCAAGCTGCACACGCACGACCGCTACGGCCACCGCATCGACGAGGTCGAGTTCCACCCCGCCTGGCACGAGCTGATGACCGTCGCGGTCGGCCACGGCCTGCACGCGGCGCCCTGGCGCGACGAGCGCCCGGCCGCGCACGCCGCCCGCGCCGCGAAGGTGCTCGTCTGGAACCAGGCCGAGGGCGGGCACGTCTGCCCGATCTCCATGACGTACGCGGCGGTCCCCGCGCTGCGCCACAACCCCGAGCTGGCCGCCGTCTACGAGCCGCTGCTCGCCTCGCCCGAGTACGACTTCGGCCTGCGCGTGCCGAGCACCAAGCGCGGCCTGATCGCGGGCATGTCGATGACCGAGAAGCAGGGCGGCTCCGACGTCCGCGCCAACACCACCACCGCGCGCCCGAACGGTGACGGCAGCTACGTGCTCACCGGGCACAAGTGGTTCACCTCGGCGCCGATGTCCGACCTGTTCCTCACCCTCGCGCAGGCGCCCGGCGGCCTCTCGTGCTTCCTGCTGCCGCGCGTGCTGCCCGACGGTTCCCGCAACCGGATCTTCCTGCAGCGGCTCAAGGACAAGCTGGGCAACAAGTCCAACGCCTCCTCGGAGATCGAGTACGACGGCGCGGTCGGCTGGCTGGTCGGCGAGGAGGGCCGCGGTGTGCCGACCATCATCGAGATGGTCAACAACACCCGCCTCGACTGCGTGCTCGGCACGACTTCCCTGATGCGCCAAGCGGTCGTGCAGGCGACGCACCACGCCGCGCACCGCCGGGCGTTCGGCGCGAACCTCGTGGACCAGCCTGCGATGGCCAACGTGCTGGCCGATCTGGTCGTCGAGTCCGAGGCCGCCACCACGGTCGCGATGCGGCTCGCCGGGGCGACCGGCGACCCGGAGCAGGCCGCGTTCCGGCGGCTGGCGCTCGCGGTGACGAAGTACTGGGTGTGCAAGCGCGGCCCGGCACACGCGGCCGAGGCGCTGGAATGCCTGGGCGGCAACGGTTACGTCGAGGACTCCGGGATGCCGCGGCTGTACCGGGAGGCGCCGCTGCTGTCCATTTGGGAGGGTTCGGGCAACGTGGCGGCGCTGGATGCCTTGCGCGCCATGGCGAAGCAGCCTGAGTCCGTCGACGCGTTCTTCGGCGAGCTGGACCTGGCCGCCGGGGCGAACGCGCGCCTCGACGACGCCGTGGGCCGCCTGCGCAAGGAACTGTCCGACCCCGAGGACATCCAGTTCCGCGCGCGGCGGCTGGTCGAGACGATGGCGTTGGCGCTGCAGGGTTCCCTGCTCGTGCGCTACGCACCGGCCGCGGTGTCCGACGCCTTCTGCGCCTCCCGCCTCGGCGGCGACTGGGGCATCGCGTTCGGTACCCTGCCGTCCACTGTGGACACGAAGGCGATCGTCGAACGGGCGCGTCAGAACCCGAAGTCCTGAACCCAGTACCAGCCGTCGGTGTCCAGGCCGACGCCGAGCGTGTGGTAGGAGCAGTTGAGGATGTTCCGGCGGTGCCCGTCGGAGTTCATCCACATCTGCATCGTCTGCGCGGCGGTGGTCGAGCCCATCGCGATGTTCTCGGCGGCCGGTTTGGCATAGCCGGCCGCCTTGATCCGCTGGTCGAAGGTGACGCCCTCGGGCGTGACGTGTGAGAAGTAGTCGCGGGCGGACATGTCCTCGCTGAACTTCTGCGCGGCGGTGTCCAGGCGGCCGTCGTCACTGAGCGCGCCGCAACCGGCCTTCGACCGCTCCTGGTTGACCAGCGCGAGAACCTGCGCTGCGACGGAGTTGTTCCGCGGCGGCGCGGCCTTGGTGCTGGTCGAGGGCGGCGGTTTCGGGGTGGACTTCGTCGACGGCGGCGGGGCGGGCGGGGAGGCGGTCGTACTCGGCGCGGGGGAGGCCGTGGTGCTCGGCGGGGCGGCCGGGCTGCTCGGGGCGGGGGCGACCGGGGAGGGCTGGTGCATCGTGCTGACCGGGTGCGAGGTCGAGTCGGTCAGCGCCACGTGCAGGTGCTCGTCCGCGGGCTCGCGCGTGACGAGCAGTCCGCCCGCGGCGGCCAGCACGCCGACGAGCACGCTGAGCGAAACGAGCACGGGACGGAGCCGGGAGTTCGGGACACGCACGAGGCAAGAAATTATCACCGAACGATAACGGCTGGAGACCACGAATGGCGCAACCTTGTTGCGCCATTCGTCGTACTACCAGCGGTTATCGCACGTCTTCGATCGCGGTGCCCTTCGTTTCCCGCACGAACTTCAGCGCGAACGGGATCGAAAGGATCGCGAACGCGGCGTAGATCCAGTACGTGGTCGAAAGGCTCCAGGCGGCCATGCTCGGGAAGCTGACCGTGACGATCCAGTTGGCGATCCAGTTCGCGGCGGTGCCGATGGCGAGCGCGGCGCTGCGAATCCGCAGCGGGAACATCTCACCCAGCATGACCCACAGGATCACGCCCCACGACAGGGCGAACGAGATCACGAACAGGTTCGCGAACACCAGCGCGATCGGGCCCCACGCGCCCGGCAGGCTCAGGTCGCCGTTCACGGTCACCGCGTTGCCGAACGCGATCGCGGCGACGGCGAGCCCGATCGTCATGCCCGCCGAACCGATCAGCAGCAACGGCTTGCGGCCCACGCGGTCGATGAACGCGATCGCGATGAACGTGCCGATGATGTTGATGACCGGGCTGACCATCGAGATCAGCAGCGAGTCGGTGTTCTGGCCGACCGAGTGCCACAGCGTGTCCGAGTAGTAGAAGATCACGTTGATGCCGACGAACTGCTGGAACACCGCCAGCGCGATGCCCACCCACACGATCGGCAGCAGCCCGAACTTCCCGCCGACGAGGTCGCGGACCTTCGAGCGCTTCTCGACGCGCAGGTTGCGGCGGATGTCCGCCAGCTTCGCGTCGACGTCCCCGCCCTCGACCTCCGCGAGCACCTTGCGCGCCTTCTGCGTCTTGCCGATCGACAGCAGGTAGTGCGGCGACTCCGGGATCACCGAGGCGAGCACGAAGTACACGATCGCGGGCACGGCCGCGGCCCCGAGCATCCACTGCCAGGGCTCGATCCCGCCGAGCGACCCGTTCAGGTCGTGCGAACCGTCCGCCCCGGTCGGCGCCAGGTCCTTGATGACCCAGTTGACCAGCGCGGACACACCGATGCCGAGCACGATGGCCAGCTGTTGCAGCGACGCGAGCCGTCCGCGGTACGCGGGTGGCGCGACCTCCGCGATGTAGGCGGGCCCGATGACCGACGCGACGCCGATCGCGATACCGCCGACAACGCGCCAGATCGCGAGGTCCCACACGCTGAACGGGAACATCGCGCCGATGGCGCTGACCAGGAACAGCACCGCGGCCAGTTGCATCGTGCGGATGCGGCCGATCCGGTCGGACAGCAGCCCGCCGAACCAGGCGCCGACGGCGGAGCCGATGAGCGCGCTGGAGACCGTCAGCCCGGTGACGCCGTCGCCGACCTGGAAGTGGTGCTGGATGCCGAGCACGGCACCGTTGATGTTGGAACTGTCGTAGCCGAACAGGAAACCGCCGACCGCGGCCGCCCCGGCGATGAAGACGACGTGGGCGAGATGTTGTTGACCGGCTCGCTCCCCGGTCGTGGGGACGCTCATGCCCCTGCCTCCTCGGTTGTGCCTCTGAATGGCCTAACCGGAGATGTGGTCCAGTCCATACCGGACCACTGGGGTGAGATGTTTCACCAGGTCAGGGGAGTTTACGGCGTCAGCGCCAGGTGTCGACGCGGTGGAAGTTGAGGTGGGCGCGGCTCGGTGTGGGGCCGCGCTGGCCCTGGTAGCGCGAGCCGGCCTCGGCGGAGCCGTAGGGGTGCTCGGCGGCGCTGGTGAGCCGGAACAGGCAGAGCTGGCCGATCTTCATGCCGGGCCACAGGGTGATCGGCAGGTTCGCGACGTTGGACAGCTCGAGGGTGATGTGGCCGGAGAAGCCGGGGTCGATGAACCCGGCGGTGGAGTGCGTGAGCAGGCCCAGCCTGCCGAGCGAGGACTTGCCCTCCAGACGGCCGGCCAGGTCGTCGGGCAGGGTGACCAGCTCGAAGGTGGAGGCGAGCACGAACTCGCCGGGGTGCAGGACGAAGGGGTCCTCGCCGGTCTTCTCGACCAGCGACGTCAGCTCGTCCTGCTGCCGCGAAGGGTCGATGTGGGTGTACTGGCTGTTGTTGAAGACCCGGAAGAAGCGGTCGAGCCGCACGTCGATGCTGGACGGTTGCACCATGGCGGAATCGAACGGGTCGATCCCGAGGCGTCCGGCTTCGACTTCTTTTCGGAGGTCACGGTCACTCAGCAGCACGAGCACGAGACTAGCTAGGCGGCCCGCATGTGGCGCGCATAGGTGGGGTCGAGCTGGACGATCTTCGCGAGCTGACCGACGTAACGGCGCCGTTCGAGGCCGCCGATCAGCTCCTGCAGCGCGGTGGCGCCGGGGATGTGGCGGCGCGCGGTCTCGGCGGCGAAGTTGGCCGCGGCGGCGGCGAGCACGGCGGCCTGTGCCACGGGGTCGTCGGGCAGTTCGAGGAAGTCGGCGTTGACCCGGCCGAGCACGAGGCGGCTGATGGCGGAGTGGACGCGGGAGAGGACCTTGCCGGCGCGGCTGTTCTCGTGGGTGGTCAGTAGGGCCTTGGCGAGGCGTTTGGAGTCGTCGTCGGGGATGAACTCGGTGGTGGCGAGGAGCCAGAGCAGGCGCCAGGCGTCGGTCTCGTCGGCGGGCAGGAGCTCCTCGTCGACGCCCATGAGCCAGCCGACGTAGCGCCACAGGTGGAGGATGTCGCCGCGCTCGCGTTCGGTGTAGCGGATGCCGAGGAACTGCGTGCCGAGGACGAAGACCAGGGAGAAGAGGATGAGCGTGCCGGCGGTCTGCACCTGGTTGACGGGCCGGTCCCAGGCGTCGTAGTCCCAGTCGCGGCGCCGGTTCATCGCGGCGCGCACGTGGGCGTGCACGAGCCGGACCCGGAGGGCGGCGGCGTACCCGGCGCGGTGGGGGCGGAGGTTGCCGGGCGTGGTGACGTCGATCCACCAGGCGGCGGTCTCGATGAGCCGCCGCCCGGCGAGGTGCTCGATCTCCCCGGTCGCGACCAGAGACTTGGTGGCGCGGGAGGCCAGGTAGCCGCCCATGAGGGACATGTCGCCGAGCGGGAAGAGGCCCAGCAAGCCGGTCCGGGTGATCGCCTTGGCGCCCCGGTCGACGCGGTCGAGGTCGAGCCAGTAGGGAGCGGACTCGACGACGGCGAAGAAGTTTTCGACTTCAGCGGGCGCTTGCGGTGTTTTGCTGATTCCCCTGGTCAGGGCCTCCTCGAAGACATCACGGGGTGCGTCCACGAGCGCGTCGGCGAGCGGATCCTCGGCCTGGGCGAAGGCCCGGAAGCGGCGCAGCTGCGCCTCGGTGCTCCGCAGGTCCGCCGGAGGAGCGAACAACCGGGCAGCGAGCCGGAACCCCCCGTGGCGGAAGAGCTCGGGATCAGGCAACCGCTGGCTCATGACAACAAGTGTTGTCAGTTGCGGCTGTGGCGTCAAGTTCCGGGGGGCCCTGGTGTGAAGGGAGGCGCTGCGCTGTGTATGATCTGTGGCGCTGCGGATGTAGTTCAATGGTAGAACATCAGCTTCCCAAGCTGAATACGCGGGTTCGATTCCCGTCATCCGCTCTGTAGGTGAAGGCCCAGGTCAGAGGTTCTCTGGTCTGGGCCTTCACCGTTCGGTCGACGGTTTGGGCGGCTAACGCGCCGGTGGCATCTCGAACAGTCTCGCCACCTCGGTCAACTCCCAACGCCGTATCGCAAGCTCGAGTCGGCCATCGTGCAATCCGTAGACCAGCACAACATCCGTGCGGGCAAGCCGGAAGCGCTCCCACAGACCCCGGCGCCGCATCGTCCGCGGTGTCGTCTTCCGGTAGTCAAGCTCGACCCCGAGCGACCGGCGGAAACGCGGAGACCAGCGCGCACTACCCCGAGACAGGCGCAGCGTTCCCATCCGCCACCGGCGGAACTCGCTGTCCGGCCACCGCAGCGCGCACCGGAGCCGGATCTCGCGACCTGATTCGAACACCCGACGTCGCTTCGACGACACCCGTCCACGTCGCCAGTCGGCATCGCACTCGCCCGAAGGCACCCCGACGAGCAAACCCACCAGGTCGCCGAGAAGGTCGTCCCACATCCTCGAAACCTAAGCCCATCACCAGAGATGAGACATCACCTCCGGCGCGCCCGAGGCGGGCGCCGCAAGGGCAGGTTCGTGGTAGCCCGAGTACCGGCGATGGTGCACGCCAAGGTGATCAGGTCGCACTCCCGTTCCCGGCATCCGGCGAGTCGCCCGGCGAGGGCGCCGGGGCTCGGCGTTCCACCTGGGCCTCGATCTCGAACCTTGCGCGGTGGGCGTCCGGGTAGCCCCAGACCTCCTCCAGTGGGCCCAGCAGGCCGCCGCCGACGCCGGTGCGGCGGACGTGGCGTGCCAGCAGCGGGAGGCCGCCGAGGATCACGGCGAAGAGGGCTACCGTCACGACGAAACCCGTCATGGTGTCGAGCGTACGCAACAGGAGACGCGAATTGCCCGAAATCGCCCCCCGACTGCGTGACGACGTCGAGACGCTGTGGAACTACCACCAGCTGCACCACGAACTCCGCCCCGCCGACGTCGGCATCGGGCTCGGCAGTCACGACCTCGGCGTCGCCACCTGCGCCGCCGAGTTGTACCACCGAAAACTCTTTCCGCTCATCGTGTTCACCGGCGCCAACGCGCCGACCACCGTCGAGCGCTTTCCCCGCGGCGAGGCCGTGCACTACCGCGAACACGCGCTCGCGCTCGGCGTGCCCGACGACGTGATCCTGATCGAGACCGAAGCCCGCAACACCGGTGAGAACATCACCCTCACGCAGAAGCTGCTCGCGCACCACGACATTCGCGATGCCATCCTGATCACTCGTCCCTACCAACAGCGCCGCGCGTACGCCACGGCCCGGAAGCTCTGGCCCGAGATCGATATCCGTTGCGCCTCGAAACCCATGCCGCTCGACGAGTACGTGAACGAGATCGGGGACGTCGAGCGCGTGATCACCATGCTCGTCGGGGACACGCAACGAATCCGGGTGTACGCGGAGCGTGGGTTCGCCGTTCCGCAGGACGTGCCGCCTCAGGTCGAGAACGCTTACGAAAGGCTCGTCGACGCCGGGTACACGAGTCGGCTTGTTCACTGATTTCAGGCCATTTCAGTGAAACAGTCACAAAAACGCGGGTGCTAGATTTCTGCCCGATGCGGAAGTTCATGCTCGTCCTGGTGCTCGCTGTCGCGGCGGCAAGCTTGGCGTTCGTGCCCGGAAGCCTCACCGAGGACCCCGTCTCGAAGCAGCCGGCAGCGGTGGCGGACTCCGATGCCGTGCGGCCGCTCGACCTCGTGCCCGCACCGGCGCCGCCGAGCACGGTGCCTGCGGCCGCGCCCGTGCGCAGCAGCAGCGCGCCGAAAAAGCCCGCCGCCGCAGGCGCCAAAGGCACTGAGAGCGAGTCCGAGCGGGCGGCCCGCGTCAGCCGCGACGCGATGATCCCCCACCCGCGACCGCCGGCGCAGCCCAACATCGCGCGGACCTCGACGAGTGAGACGACCATCGACCTCGGTGTCCTGACCCCGACTCCCACCACCCGGCCGTCGTACTAGGCGCGCGCCAGCAGGTACGCCTGCGGGGTGTTCTCCCACTGTCCCTCGGGCTCGCGCACCAGCCGTGCCGTCTCCGACAGACCCGCCTCGGCCAGCCGCTTGCTCACGTTGTCGGGCGAGAGCCGGTACGCGTCCGCGGAAATGTCGTGGCCGTAGGCGTGCTCGATGTGGTGCCGGTGGTCGTCGCCGACCTGGAAGGCCAGCAGGACTCGGCCGCCGGGGACCAGGACACGGGCGAACTCCGCGAACACGGTCGGCAGCTGCTCCGGCGGAGTGTGGATGATCGAGTACCACGCCACGATCCCGTGCACGCTCGCGTCCGGGAGGTCCAGCGCCAGCATCGAACCCTCCTCGAACCGGAGCTCCGGATGCGCCCGCCGGGCCACCGCCACCATCTGCGGCGACAGGTCCACGCCGAACACGTCCAGCCCCAGCGACGCCAGGTGGCCCGTGATGCGCCCCGGGCCGCAGCCGAGCTCCGCGACCACGCCGCCGCGCACGAGCTCGGCGAAGGCGCCGAGCATGGCGCGGTCGAAGGTGCTGTCGGCGAGCAGGTCGCGCAACAGCTCGGCGTAGTCGGCGGCCACGGTGTCGTACGCGGCACGAGTCTCGGTCACGAAGGAGGGTTCGGTCACGCCCGCAACGTACCGGCGGGCACCGACAGTTCTCAGTTGCGAACACTTGGGGTAGGCGTCGTAGTGCGTGATGGATGGACGCAGCGCTGCGTCTTGACATCCCAGGTGCCTCCACCGGAGAGGCAATTCGTGTACTCGAGCTGACCGTCGACCCACTCTTTATGGCCGGCGCACACCGAGTAGAGCTTCTCGTCACCGTCGCGGCACTGGTAGCCGTATCGCGGTGCGGCGCGAGTGGTGGTCCTCGGAGCCGACGCCTTCTGCTTACTGGACGGCATTCCCGTGGAGGTCGGTTTCGGCCGACTCGTCGTGGCCTGCGGCGCGACGGCCGTCGTGACGGGGGCCGTTGTGGCCGTGGTCGCGGGCGCCTGCGGCGGAGCGGCCGGGATTCCCGGCAGTGATGACGAGCAGGCGGTGACCGTGCCCAACAGGACCGCGGTGGTAGCGAACACCCTGATCCACATGCCGGCTCCAAGCTTTCCTCGTGGAGAGGTCGCCTGGAGCCGGGCCTGTGTTACTCCACCGTCACGCTCTTCGCCAGGTTCCTCGGCTTGTCGATGTCCCGGCCGAGGTGGTGCGCCAGGTGGTACGCGAACACCTGCAGCGGGATGGTGAACAGGATCGGGTCCAGCTCCGGCTCGCTGCGCGGTACTTGGATCACCGAATCGGCCAGTCCGTCGGGCAGGTCAGCGTTCGTCACCGCGATCACCGGGCCGCCGCGGGCCTTGATCTGTTCTATCGTCCCGATGTTCTTCGCCAGCAGCTCGTCGTCCGGGACGATGACCACCGACGGCATCGCCGGCTCGATCAGCGCCAGCGGGCCGTGCTTCAGCTCGCCCGCCTGGTACGCCTCGGCGTGCACGTACGAGATCTCCTTCAGCTTCTGCGCGCCCTCCCGCGCCACCGGCCAGCCGCGCGTGCGGCCGATGAAGAACATCCGCTCCGCGCCGCTGTGTTCCTTCGCCACGGCCGAAATCTCGTTCTCCGCCCCCAGCACCTCGACGATCAACGACGGCAGCGAATCCAGACCCGCGACGATCCGCGCACCGTCCGAAACGGACAGATCGCGGACCCGGCCCAGCGCCAGCGCCAGCATCGCGAAGCACACGCCCATGTTCGTGTACGCCTTGGTCGAGGCCACCGACACCTCGGGCCCCGCGTGCAGGAACGTGCCACTGCCACATTCCCGCGCGATCGCGCTGCCGACCGTGTTCACCATGCCGATGACCTGGCCGCCCTTGCGTTTCAGCTCCTGCACCGCCGCCAGCGTGTCCGCCGTCTCGCCGGACTGGCTGATCGCCACGTACAGCGTGTCCTCCTCGACCACCGGGTTGCGGTACCGCAACTCCGACGCCGGCTCGGCGTCCGCGGGCAGCCGCGCCCACTCCTCGACCAGGTTCGCGCCCAGCTGGCCCGCGTAGTACGCCGAACCGCAGCCGAAGAACTTCACGCGCCGGATCGCGCGCAGCGCACGGGCGTCCAGGTTGATCCCGCCCAGCCGCGCCGTGCCGAACCGCTCGTCGAGCCTGCCCAGCAGCGTCCGGCGCACCGACTCCGGCTGCTCCCAGATCTCCTTGTGCATGAAGTTCGCGTAGCTGCCCAGCTGGTAGTCGGCGTCGTCGAGGTCCACCGTCGTCGGGGTCTTCGCCGTGCGGTGGGCCTGCAGCGTGCTGGTCACGAAGTCGTCGGCGGTGATCGTGGCCAGCTCACCGTCGTCCAGGTACACCACCCGCTGGGTGTAGCGCACGAGCGCGGCCACGTCGGACGCCACGAACATCTCCCCGTCGCCGATGCCCAGCACGATCGGGCTGCCGTTGCGCGCCACCACGAGCTGACCCGGGTTCTGCGCGTCCAGCACGACGATCCCGTACGCGCCGTTGACCTCCCGCAACGTCGCGCGCACCGCGTCCTCCAGCGACTCCGCGCCGTCCGCGAGCGCCGCGCCGATCAGGTGCGCGAGCGCCTCGGTGTCGGTCTCGGACGCGAACGTCACGCCCTGCGCGGCGAGCCGCTCGCGCAGCCGCCCGGAGTTCTCGATGATCCCGTTGTGCACCACGGCGATCCGCTTCGCGCCGTCGACGTGCGGGTGGGCGTTGGCGTCGGTCGGCTCGCCATGGGTGGCCCAGCGGGTGTGCGCGATGCCCACGGGAGACGGCTGGTTCTCCTCGACCAGGTCACGCAGCTCGTCGACCCGCACCGCGGCCTTCGTGACCTTCAGCCTGCCGCGTGCGGCGACCGCGAGCCCCGCAGAGTCGTAACCGCGGTACTCCAGCCGGTGCAGACCCTCCAACAGGATCGGTGTGGCGGGCCTGCTCCCGACGTACCCCACGATTCCGCACATGTTCAGCCCTTCCCTACCCGTAGACGATCCGCCGCAGCTGGCGCTCGCTCAGCTCGCCCGCCTGCACGGGGCGCTGCGCGAGCTCGGCCGCGATGACCCGCCAGATCTCTGCGTTCCGGCGGCCGCGCCGCTGCAGCTCCCCGTGCCTGCGCCGCACGAACTCCTCCGTGGTCTCGCTGAAGTACGCGAGGACGTCGGAGATCACGCGCTCGGCGACGGGCACGGGCAGGCCCGTGGAGCCCGCGACGTGCCGCACCAGCTGCTGGTCCATGCTTCGACATTCCCAGCGGCACCGGTAGGAGGCAAATTTCCTGCCCGAATCCGGGCAGATTTCACAGGCGAAGCAGGTGCCAGTGGCGCTCCGTCACGACCTCACCGTCGACCGTCACCCTGCCCCGGGCCCACAGCGCGGTCTGGGTGCAGCGCACCGTCGCCGAGACCTCCACCAGCTCGCCGGTGGTGAACCGGACCGTGGCGTCGCTGGTGCGGCTCACGACGACCGCGGCCGGCGCGGCCCGGCGGACCTTCGCCGTGGTCAGGCTCCGCGTCTCCAACCGGTGGCCTTCGCTCGTCCTCGTGACGCCGCTGTCGCCGCCGATGAGGACCTCGACGCCGTCGTTGACCAGGTCCCGCGTGACCTCCCAGCGGGAGGTCGCCGACGACTCCGGCCGCTCGCGCAGGGGCAGGATGGCAGGAACGCCGGTGTCGTCGGGCACGGCCGGAACGGTGACGTCGATCCCCGTCACACGCAGGACCGCCGGAGACGGCAGGGGCATCAGCCGTGGGAAGTCGGAGTCGCTGACCACGACCCGCAGCCGGTGCCCCGCGGCCACGCGGTGGGCGATGGGCCACAACGTCACGCGGTGCCGCGTCCCCTCGCCGCGGCACAGCACGCCCGCGGCGAGGAAGAACGACCGGCCGTCCGGGTCCACGTCGGTGAGCCGCACCACCAGCCGTTCCACGTACGGGTCGGCCACCTCGACGGTGACCTCGGCCCGGCCGCACACCACGAGCGGGTCCGGCAGCGGGGCGCTGGTGGCGGTGAGCGCGCGCACGTCGTCGTCGTGCTGGTCCACCGGCAGGCCGACGCCGTTCGCCGCCAGCCCCCACTGGCCGCTGAGCGCACCGGTGGTCGGGTCCGGCCGGTACTCGCCGATCACGGCGCCTTCGCGGCGCGGCAGCAGCGCCGGATCGCCCAGCGCGCATTCGGTTCCGGTGCTCAGCGACAGCTCCTTCGTGGCCGGCGGCCAGGAGTCGTAGCTGCGCCAGCCGGGCCGCTCGCCCTGCACGTACAGGGTCACCGGTGGCTCGGCCAGCACCCCGTTCTCGACGCCCTTGAGCCAGTGGTCCCACCAGCGCAGCGCGAGCTCCGGGAAGTCGACCGACTCGTACGGCGAGTCCTCGGGGGAGGTGTGCATCCACGGGCCCATCAGCAGCTTCTTCGGGCCCCTGAACTGCTCGAACGCACGCGGGATGGCGTCGGCGTTCTTGTCGCGCCAGCCGCCGACGCACAACGCGGGCACATCGATCACCGACGGGTCGACAGCCCGCTCCCGCCACACCGGGTCGCCGGGGCCGTGCCGCACGAAGTCGTCGAAGATCGGCTCGGTGTCGTGCAGGCGGCGGTGCCAGCGCTGCCGTTCCGCCGCGGACGTGGTGTCGACCAGCGGCGGCATCAGCTGTTCGAGCAGCATCAGCGTGCCGCGGAAGGCCATCGGGTGCAGGTCGCCGCGCGCGCCCGCGGGGTGCACGAGGTCCAGCTCCGGGTCGAGCGGGCCGATCATCGAGATGATCGCCTTGAGCTGCGGCGGGCGGCGGCAGGCCGCGCGCATCGTCAGCAGCGCGCCGTAGGAGGCGCCCCACAGCCCGACCGAACCGTCGCACCACGGCTGGTCCGCCGCCCATTCGACCGCCGCCACCGGGTCCTCGCCCTCGGCCGGGTCGAACTCCGGGCGCCGCACGCCGTCCGACGAACCGGTGCCGCGCAGGTCCACCAGCACCCCCGCGTAACCGCGTTCGGCGAACCAGCGGAGCTTGGCGCCGAAGGCGTTCATGTCCTTGCGGTACGGGTAGACCGAGACCAGCGCGGGCACCGGGCCCGCGCCCACGGGCAGGTACACGTCGGCGGACAGGGTGACCCGCGGATCCGGGGTCGGCACGCGCACGTCGCGCCGCACCTCCACCTCGTGCAGCATCAGCTCTCCGTTCCGAAGGCGCCGGCGGTGATCAGCCGGTGCACGGTCTCGTCGTCGTACCCGAGCAGGTCGCGCAGGACCTCGCCGGTGTGCTCGCCGCGGAAGGGCGCCCGCTGGCGCGGCGGCGCGGAATCGCCCGCACGCACCGGGGAAGCGACCTGCTTGACGATGCCGAACCGAGGGTGCTCGGTCTCCAAAACGAGGTCGCGGGCGAGAGTGTGCGGGTCCCGCAGCGCCTCGGCCACGGTGTTGACCGGGGCGCAGGGGACGGCGGCGGCGCGCAGGCGCGGTAGCCAGTGGTCCACGGGCTGCCGGGAGAGCACGTCGTCGAGGATGAGCTGCAGCTCCTCGCGGTGGGTGTGGCGGTCGGCGAAGGTGGCGAAGCGGGCGTCTTCGGCGAGGTCGGGCCGTTCCAGCACGACGGTGAGCCGCTGCCAGAACTTCTCCTTGGCGCAGCCGAGCACGAGCCACCCGTCCTTCGCCTGGAACACCTGGAACGGCACCAGCGACGGATGCGCGGACCGGCGGGTGCGCGCGGGTTCGTAACCGGCGGTGAGGTGCCACGTCGCGGGATAGGTCAGCAGGCTGATCGCGGTGTCGTACAGGCTGAGGTCGCAGTCCATGCCGACGCCGTCCCGCCGGGCCGCGTGGATCCCGGCGAGCAGCGAGATCGCGGCGACGAACCCGCCACAGTAGTCCACAAGGGACAGACCGGTCTTCTCCGGTGGCCCGTCGGGGTCGCCGGTCAGCGTCATCCACCCGGCGAGGCCCTGCAGCACGTAGTCGTAACCGGGTTCGGTGGCGCGCGGACCGGTCATGCCGAACCCGGACAGGGAGCAGCACACGATCCGCGGGTTGACGCCTTTCAGGTCGGCGTAACGGATTCCGAGCTTCTCCGGGACGTCACCACGCAGGTTCGAGTACACCGCGTCCGCGTGCCGCACCAGGTCCTCCAGCACCGCGCGGCCGTCGGGGTGGCGCACGTCGAGGCTGACGCTGCGCTTGTCCCGGTTGAAGGACTCGAAGAACAGCGAGTCCTCCCCCTCGTTGAACGGCGGCACGTACCGGCCGACGTCGCCGCCCGCGGTCGGGTCCTCGATCTTGATCACGTCCGCGCCCAGCTGCGCCAGGTGCAGCGAGCCGAACGGGCCCGCGCCGTACTGCTCCAGCGCGACGATCCGCACGTCTTCCAGTGGCCTCATGGGGTCTCCTCCGCGGTGAACGGGGTTTTCGCCTCGGGAAAGGTGGGTTTGGCCAGCGGTGAGTCGCGGCGGTGAACGTAGAAGGTGCGCAGGAACGACAGCACCTCGTCGCCGTGCTGGTTGAGGCTGCGGGTCTTGACCGTGACGATCCCCGCGTGCGGCCTGCTGCCCGACGCCCTCGTGGCCGTCACCATCGACTCCGACCACAGCGTGTCCCCGGCGAACACCGGGTGCGTCAGCTTCAGCTGGTCCAGCCCGAGGTTGGCGAACGCGTTCTGCGTGGTGTCGGTGACGCTCTGCCCGATCGCGATCGCGATGGTGAGCGTGGAGACCACGAGCGGTTTGCCGAACTCCGACTGGCGCCCGACCTCGGCGTTGAAGTGCGCCTCGTTGGTGTTCATCGTCAGCAGCGTGAACCAGGTGTTGTCCGTCTCGGTGATCGTGCGCCCCAGCGGGTGCCGGTACACGTCGCCGACCTCGAAGTCCTCGAAGAACCGGCCCTGCCAACCGGACTTGACGCCCATCGCAACTCCATTCAGTGGGAAGACGGCAGCAGCTCGCGCAGCCGGGCGCGCCGGGCCGCCTGCTCGTGCGGATCGGGCACGGGCACCGCGGCCAGCAGCGTCCGCGTGTACTCGTGACCGGGCTGCCCGGTCACCTGCCCGACCGGCCCCTGCTCGACCAGCCGGCCCCGGCGCAGCACCGCGACGCGGTGCGAGACGTGCCGGACGACGTCGATGTCGTGGGAGATGAACAGGTAGCTCAGGCCCCGGCGTTCCTGCAGGTCGAGCAGCAGGTTGAGGATCTGCGCCTGCACCGACAGGTCCAGCGCGCTCGTCGGTTCGTCGCAGATCAGCAGCCGCGGTTCGAGCACGAGCGCCCTGGCGATCGCGATGCGTTGCCGTTGCCCGCCGGAGAACTGGGCGGGGAACCGGGTCAGCGCGTCACGTTCGAGGCCGACCTCCGCCAGCGCCGCCGCCGCGTGCTCGACGGCCTCGCGGCGGCCGAACCGGTGGCGCGCCCGCAGCGGCGAGGTGATCGTGTGCCCGATGGTGCGCGACGGGTTCAGCGAGCCGTACGGGTCCTGGAACACCACCTGGACGTGCTCGCCCAGCTCCCGCCGCCGCTTCGGGGACACGTGCGTGATGTCCTCGCCCTCGAACCGGATTCGGCCTCCGGTGACCGGCACGAGCCCGAGTACCGCGTTGCCCAGCGTGGACTTCCCCGAGCCGGACTCACCGACGAGGCCGAGGGTCTCGCCCTCGTCGAGGTGGAGGCTCACGCCGTCCACCGCGGTCACCCTCGTGCCGAACGTGACCTGGAGGTTCTCGATCTCAAGCAACGGCTGTCCTGGCATCCCGCTCACCTCCTTCGACGCGGTCGTGGTGGATGCAGCGGGCCCGGTGTCCCGTGCGGGGTTCGAGCAGCGGGACCGGCACGGCGCAGTCGTCCGTCGCAAGTGGACATCGCGGCTGGAAGTGGCAGCCGGTCGGCCAGTGGCGGGGATCCGGGACGGTGCCGGGGATCGCGGGCAGGCGCTGCCCCGGCTCGGCCCGCCTCGGGGCGCAGCCGAGCAAGCCCGCGGTGTAGGGGTGGCGCGGGTGGTCGAACAGTTCCTCGACCGTCGCCGTCTCGACGAGGTGCCCCGCGTACATCACGTACGCCCGGGTGCACAGGTCGGCGACCACACCCCAGTCGTGGCTGATCAGCAGGACCGCCATGCCGGTGCGGGCCCGCAGCGTGCGCAGCAGTTCGAGGATCTCCGCCTGCACCGTGACGTCCAGGGCGGTGGTCGGCTCGTCCGCGATGAGCAGCTTCGGCTCGCCCGCCAGCGCCAGGGCGATGAGCACGCGTTGCGCCATACCGCCCGACAGCTCGTGCGGGTACTTGCGCACCACCAGTTCCGGGTCCGGCAGGTTGACGTCGCGCAACAGCTGCAGCGTCCTGGCCCGCACCTGCTTCCGGCTGCCGCCGCGGTGGATGCGCACCAGCTCGTCGACCTGGTGGCCCACCGTGAACACCGGGTCCAAACAGGACAGTGGCTCCTGCGACACCAGCGCGATGCCGGACCCACGCAGCTTCCGCAGGTCCGCCTGCCGCCGCGCCACGAGCTCCTCGCCACCGAACCGGATACTGCCTCCGGTGACCTGGCCGCCCGGAGGCAGCAAACCGAGCAGCGCGCGGCCGGTGATGCTCTTGCCGCAGCCCGATTCGCCGACCAGCCCGACGACCTCACCGGGACCGATGTCGAGGTGCAGCCGTTCGACGACGACCGTGTCCTCGCCGCCACGCGGCAGGGTCAGCGTCAGGTCGCGCACGGACAGCAGCGCGTCCGGCTCGGGCGCGGTTTCCGGCGGTACCACGGGAACCTGCTTCCGCCGCCGCGGGTTGGGCGGCGCGTGGCGCGCGCCCGCGTCCCGCACCGCGTCGCCGATCAGGCCGAAGGACAGGATCGCCAGCCCGATCACCACACCCGAGGGCACGAGCAGCCAGGGCTGCTGGTCGATCACCGTGGACGCGTCCGCGACCATCCCGCCCCACGTCGGCGTGGGCGGTTGCGCGCCCAGCCCGAGGTAGCCGAGACCGGTTTCGGTCAACAGTGCGGCGCCCGCGAAGATCGACGCCTGCACGGTGATCGGGCCCGCGACACGCGGCAGGATGTGCTGCACCGCGATGGCGCGGTTCGACAACCCGGCCACGCGGGCGGCGGTGATGAACAGCTCCTGTCGCACCGCGAGTGTCGAACCACGCACGACGCGGGTCAGCAGCGGCGAACCGAGGACGCCCAGCGCGATCATCGCGGCCGTCTCGTTGCTGCCCACCACGGCGAGCACGACGAGCAGCGTCACGATCACCGGCACGGCGAGCACGACGTCGACCACCCACATCACCACGCGATCGACCCAGCCGCCGAGGAAACCGGCCAGCAGCCCGGAAAGCACGCCGAGCACGAGCACGGTCAGCACGGCCTCGGCCACGCCGGACAGCGACACCCGCCCGCCGTACATCAGGCGGCTCAGCACGTCCCGGCCCAGGCTGTCGGTGCCCAGCGGGTGCAGGGCGCTCGGGCCGGACAGCACGTGGTCCAGGTCGCCGTCGGTCGGGTCGTAGGGCGCCAGCAGCGGGGCGAAGACCACCGCGAGCAGGACGACGCCGAGGTAGGCCACGGCTGCCGCGGTCAACGGGCGCCGCAGCGCCTTCCACACGGGGTTCACGGCACCCTCACCTTCGGGTTGAGCCAGCCGTAGGCGAGGTCGACGGCGAAGTTGACCACCACCACGATGAGCGTGAAGGTCAGCGCGACGCCCTGGATCATCGGCAGGTCGTGCTGGGTCGTGGACTGCACGGCGAGCCCGCCCAGCCCCGGCATCGCGAACACCGCCTCCACCAGCACGGTGCCGCCGAGCAGGCTGATCAGCATCAGCCCGATCACCGTCACCACCGGGATCGCGGCGTTGCGCAGCGCGTGCCGGAAGATGATCGAGCGCTCCGGCACGCCGTTGGCGCGCAAGGTGTGCACGAAGTCGCGGGAGAGCACGTCGAGCATGCCGTCCCGCGTCTGCTTCGCCAGGTGCGCGATGCCGTGCACGGACAGCGCGGCGACCGGCAGCACCAGGCTCGCCACCCAGCCGCCCGGCGACTCCAGGAACGGCACGTACCCGGTGGCGGGGAACAGCCGGATCGCCACCGCGAACAGCACCACCAGCACGAGCGCGAGCCAGAAGCTGGGCAACGCGAAGCCGACCATCGACAGCACGTCCACCGCCCGGCCGAGCCGCCCGCCACGCACGGCGGTGAGCACGCCGAGCCCGATGCCAACGACCGTGGCGACGACGGTGGTGCCGAGGACCAGCGCGAGCGTGACGCCCAGCCGGTGGGCGATCTCCGTGCCCACGCCGAGCCCGCTGATCGGCGAGGTGCCGAGGTCACCGGTCAGCGCGTGCCCGAGCCAGTTCCCGTACTGCGCGAGCAGCGGCTGGTCGAGGTGCAGCTGTTCGCGCAGCTGCGCGTAGCCCTCCGGCGTGTAGTTGCTGCCGAGGATCGTGCGCGCGGTGTCACCCGGGGTGAGTGACTGCAACAGGAACGTCAGCAGGGACACCACGAACACCAGCGACACCGAGATCGCGAGCCTGCGCAGGATCAGCCGGGTCATGACGCGGGCCGCCAGTCGGTCGGGTTCGCGATCGGCTCACCCCGCGTGGACTGCACGCCCGCGACGGTGGTCCGGGAGAAGAAGAACACCGGCGTGAACACGACCGGCAGGAACCACGCCTGCTCGTCGAGCCAGCGCACGATCTGCTGGTCCAGCTTCGCCCGCGTCGCTTCGTCCGCGCCCGCCGCCTGCTGGTACAGCGCGGTGAGCGCCGGGTCGCTGCTCTTGAACGGGTTGAACTGGGCCGCCGACGGCAGGTACAGCGTCTGGCCCATCAGGTACACCGGCATGGTGCCGAACCCGATGCCGTAGGCCGGGAACTTCGCGCCGGCGACGTCCTTGTTGTAGCTCGCCGCGTCCGGGTGGTTGGTGAGCTGGAGCTGGACGCCGACCTGCTTCAGCTCGTCCGCGATCGCCTGCGTGGTCAGCCCGATGTTGGCCGACGACGTGGTGACGACCGGGAGCGTGAAGCCGTTGGGATACCCGGCGTCCGACAGCAGCTGCTTCGCCTTCGCCGGGTCGTAGGTGTAGAGCTGGTTGTCGTTGTAGCCGTCCTGGCCGGGCAGCACGATCTGCTCGGTCGGCGTCCCGTACTCGCCGAACAGGGCTTTCGCGATCTTCTGCCGGTCCACCGCGTAGTTCAGCGCCTGCCGCACGCGCACGTCACGCAGCTGCGGCGCGAGGGTGCCCTGCCGGTCGGCGAGCGACAGTCCGACGAACACCTGCGGGGCCGACGCGATCCGCAGTCCGGCCGACTTCGCGGCCTCCGCCGTCGAGTAGACACCCTGGATCACGTCCACCTGCCCGGTCTTCAACGCGGCCAGCGAGGTGTTCGGGTTGGGGATGACGCGGACGACGACCTTCGAGTAGGCGACCGCGGCCTTGTTCCAGTAGTGCGGGTTCGGCACGTAGGCGTAGTGGTCGTTCGCGACGGTGCCGGACTTGTCGAGCACGTACGGGCCCGCGCCGACGGTGGTGGTCGCGAGCTGCGCCGGGTCGTTCAGCGCGGCGGTGCCGATGATGTTCCCGGCGCCGTAGTCCTGGGTGAACACGACCGGCAGCTGCGGGTTCGGCTGCGACAGCGTGAGCCGGACGGTGAGCGGGCCGGTCACGTCGATGGCGGACACAGTGGACAGTGCGGACGAGCCGGTGTGCGTCTTGCGGTAGTACTCGATGCTCGCCTTGACGCCGTCGGCGGTCAGCGGGGAACCGTCGCTGAACTGCACGTTCGGCCGCAGCTTGAGCTCGAAGACCGTGTTGCCGGCGCCGGTGTAGCCCCACGACTCCGCGAGCCGCGGCTGGAGCGTGCCCGCGGGGTCGCGGTAGATCAGTGGGTCGTACGCCAGGTTCGCGTACCACTGCCAGTCCTGGCTGATCTTGGCCGGGTCGAGGCTGTTCGGGGGACCGCCCTTGGCGATGGTGAGCGTGTGGTCGCCGCCGGAGCCGGAGCCGGAGTTGCCCGCCGTGCCGCAGGCCGTGAGGAGGAGCGCGAAGGCGGCGAAGAGAGCCACCAGCGGCTGCCACCGGGTACTCAGGGGGAAGCGTTTTTCGTGCATCGCAAGCAGACCTCGTCGTCGCCGCTGTTTCCGGACAGGGTTCAGCCACGGGCGTTCTCACGGGGGGAGGCGATTTCCGGTGGCTGGGGTGTTCTGGAGGCAGGTTAAACCTCCGAGGTTTCAGTGGTCAACCCTGTCAGGTTTCAGCGGACGATCTCGCCGTTCGCCGGAGCGGAACCTTCGCGGTCGATGCTTTCGTACGTGCCACGCAGGTAGCGCAGATGCGCCCGCTGGGCCTCCCGCGCCCCCGCCTGGTCGCCCGACTCCAGGTAGCCGGCGATTTCGCGGTGCTCGGCGTCGACCCGCACCCAGAACTGCCGCGACGCCCGCTCGCGCTGGAACCGCTCCTGCAGCACGCGGAACACGGGCTCGGCGAGCACCTCCAGCAGCGGGTTGTGGGTGGCGCGCAGGAGGCGGAAGTGGAAGTTGCGGTTGCTCGTGAACACCGTCGCGGGGTCGACGGTCGCCGGGTCGAACAACGCCTCCCGGATGAGCGCCAGCTCCTCGTCCGTGCGATGCCTGGCCGCCATCTCGGCGGCCGGCACCTCCAGCATCTCCCTGATCTCCACCAGCGCGGACACCGTCAGGTGCGCGGAGTCGGCCATGAGGACGAGGCTGGTCCGCAGCGAGGCGCTGATCTGCGCGGGGCTCGGCGTGGTCACGAACGTGCCCCCGCCGACCCCGCGCTTGACCGTGACCAGACCCTGGCTGGCGAGCGCGCGCAACGCCTCGCGCGCGGTGTTGCGGCTGACCGAGTAGTGCGCCGACAGCTCGGGCTCGGCGGGCAGGCGGTCCCCCGGCTTGAGCTCGCCGGCGAGGATCTGTTCGCGGATCCGGTCGGCGAGCCGGTCGTAGGCCGTGCCGGGGGAGTCGCCGTTGCCAGCCATGGAGAGCACGCTACTGGTCGGGGCCGGCTTGCTCGGCGGTCATGGTGCTCCTCCTCGTCGATACGAAGACTGTACCCGTAAAACTCGGAGGTTTGGAAGCTTCACCGCGCCTCCGCAGCCGGATCTCGGGCAGCACCCACGCGAGGACCACCGCGAGCACCGCGACCCCGGCTGCGGTCAGGAACACCGCTCGGAGCGCGTCGGCGAACGCGGTGAGGAACCCGGCCCGCAGGTCCGGGGACAACGCGTCGATCTGCGCCCGGTCGATGTTGATCCCCCGCGCGGAGAACCGCTCCACGACCGGTGCGGGCACCGTGGCGGACAGCGCCGAGCCCAGCCGTCCGGCGAAGACGGCACCCAGCACCGCGACCCCGAACGACGCCCCGAGCGTCTGGCTGAAGGTCGTCGTCGAGGTCGCCACGCCGACGTCCCGCTGACCCACGGCACTCTGCGCGACCACGAGCATCACGGAGTTGACCATCCCGAGCCCGACGCCGAGCGCGCCCAGCGCGAGCGCCTGCGTCCAGTAGGGCGCCGACACCCCGAGCGCCGCCAGCCCGAACATGCCCGCCGTGAGCAGGCTCGTGCCCGCGAGCGGGAAGATCCGGTACCGCCCGAACTTCGCGACCAGGTGGCCCGAAGTCGTCGCCGTCACCGCCCAGCACAACCACAGCGGAGCCAGCCGCAACCCGGACGCGGCGGGCGAAACCCCGTCGACGACCTGCAGGAACAGCGGTACGAAGATCGTCGCACCGAGGGTCGCGACGCCGAGGCAGAACACCAGCGGAACGAGCACGCGCACCACGCGGTTGCCGAACAGCCGTAGCGGCAGCATCGGTTCCGGCGCCCTGCGCTCGACGGCGACGAACACGCCGAGGAACACCACCCCGACCGTCACCAGCGCGAGCACCGCCGGGGACGACCACGGCAGCGTGTTGCCACCCCAGCTCGCCACCGACAGCAGCGCCGCCGCGCCGATCGAGAGCGTCACCGGGCCCCACCAGTCGATACGCGGCTTCCCCGGCGGCCGCGCGGGCAGCTTCAGCTTGAGCGCCACGACGACCAGCGCGGCCACGCCGATCGGCACGTTCACGTAGAACACCCAGCGCCAGCCCACGCCCTGCGTCAGCAGGCCGCCGAGCAGGGGCCCCGTCACGGTGCCCAGCGCGTGGACGGACTGCATGAAACCCAGGTAGCGGCCGCGTTCCGCGGGCGGGATCAGCTCGGCGAGGATCGCCTGTGAACCGACCACGAGCCCGCCCGCGCCCAGGCCCTGCACGGCGCGGAACACGACGAGCTGCGTGAAGCTCCCGGCGAGCCCGCACAGCGCGGAACCGGCCAGGAACAACACGAGCGACGTCTGGAACAGCCGCTTCCGGTCGAAGAGGTCGGCGAGCTTTCCGTGCACCGGCATGGAAATCGCCACGGTCAGCGCGTAGGCGGTGACCACCCAGGACAGGTGCGTCAGCTCCCCCAGGTCGGTCGCGATCGTCGGCAGCGACGTCGCCACCACCGTCTGGTCCAGCGCGGCGAGCAGCGTGGCCAGCATGAAGCCGGGCAGCACCACGAGCACCTTCGGATCGAGCTTCGCCGTCACGGGACCTCCTGCAGCAGGTTCGCCGTGATGCGCTTGTGCAGCTGTGACGCGTCGTCCGCGGAGTACAGGTCACCCGGATAGCGGCTGAGAATCGTGAGCCTGCCGCCGTAGGTGTAGACGGGGTAGCTCGGGTAGATCCCGACCTTCGCGGGCGAGAGCGTGCGGAAGTCGACGATCTCGAGGCCCGGCGCCTCGGCGAACGGCGGCATGACGCCGTAGTTGGACACCAGCACGATCGCCAGGTGCCGGTCGAGCGACGTGTCGAACACCGTCGTCGGCGGCCCGGTCGGCAGCTCGTGGTTCGCGATCGCCTCGTCCAGCGAGGCTTTCAGCGTCCGCCCGATCGCGACGGGGCTGGCCTCGGGCTCGACGACGGCGAGCGCCTCGTGGATCAGCGACAGGTTCGTCGTCTCCGTCGGGCCGACCGGCGGGGTGAGCCGGTGGCGCACGTTGACCGGGGACCAGTACATCATCGCCACCGGGCCGTCGGCCGTGCCGTGGTCGCGGTGCGCGGCCAGTATCGCGCCGGAGACCAGTGCGTGCACGGAGATTCCGGCCTTCTTCGCTCGCCGAACGATCATCTTGGTGTCTACTGTAGACAGATGAATTCGGCCTTCGAGCAGGTCGTGTGCCGGTTTCGGTGGTTTGGCCTGCCCGGGCTCCTGTGTCAGCTCCGTGCCGTGCAGCCGCTCGTGCAGCAGGTGTTCCGGAGATCGAGGTAGCGTGTTCCCCGGTTCCACAGTGGACATACCGGTGGTCTTGAGCTCGCGATAGTGCTGCCACAGCTCGGAGAACATCGCCATCCGGTTGCCCCCGTCGGCGATGGCGTGGTCCAGCCGGAAGGCGACGAACCCGCCCTGATCGCCGCGGACGAGGACGAGCTGGGCCAGCGTCTTCCCGGAGTCCCATGGGCTGCGGACGATCCGCAGGAGGGTCTCCTCGCCGCCGTCGTGCGCTTCCAGCTTCGGCTGGTGCTCGGGCGGAACGTGCAGCAGGTAACCGGTTCCGTCGTGGTGGATCAGGCCGCGGAGCACGGGATGCCGCAGGCACACCAGCTCGAACGACCGGTCCAGCGCGGTTTCGTCGAGTTCCCCACGGTATTCGACGACGTAGGAGGGAGCGTTGTCCAGGCTTCGGATCTCCAGGTCGTCCAGGTAGCGCTTCACCGGGCCACCGCGAGCACCCGGCGGGCGCGGTCGACGATGGGCTTGCCCACGACGTGCCCGTCGCGCGCGGTGACGGAACCGTTCCCTGACGCGGCAACGATTTCCCGTGCCCACTGCACTTCCTCCGCCGACGGCGAGAAGGCGGCGTTCACCACCGGAACCTGTCGCGGGTGCAGGCACAGCTTGCCGGTGAAGCCGAACTCCACCGCGTGAGCCGCGTCCGACCGGAGCAGGTCGAGGTCCTCCAGCGCGACGGTGACGCCGTCGATCGGCGCGGGCGCGCCGGCTGCGGCCGAGGCCAGCACGACCTGCGAGCGGGCGAACGCGAGCGCGGGCTGGTCGGCGAGGTCGATGCCGATTTCCCTGGCCAGGTCGGCGTTTCCGAACACCGCCCGCACGACACCGGGCGCGGCGCACACCTCGCGGGCGTTGAGGACGCCCGCCGACGTCTCCAGCAGCGGGAGCACCCCGGACCCGGCGGGCAACCGGTCGAGCAGGTCGGCGATTTCGGCCGCACCACTGGTTTTCGGCAGCATCACGGCGCAACGGTGATCGCTCAGCATGGCCACGTCGTCGTCGTACCAGGGCGTGCCGTAACCGTTGATGCGGACGACACCCGTGCCGCCGGAGGCGAACCAGCGGCCGATGTTCTCGCGCGCCAGCGGCTTTTCCTGTGGTGCCACGGCGTCTTCGATGTCGAGCACGATGTCGTCGGCACCGCTGTTGGCGGCCTTGGCGAAACGGTCGGGCCGGTGCCCGGGGACGAAGAGCAGCGAGCGTGCCTGTGTGAGGGGACTCCAGAACACGGTTACTCCAGTTCGGTAGTCGGTGTCTTTCCCCGGAAAAGGGCAGCGTGCGGCCCTCGCTGACTTCCAGGGATTGCGGGCGAGCAGTTCCAGGAGTCGGCCGTGACTCCCGCCCGGACATCGACGTTATTGAATCCGTAGCGCAGGCAACCATCCGTGATCCGAAGGGTTTCGTCCGATACGCGCACGGACCCCGGTCAGATCCGCACCTCGTCGGCGCTTCCCGTGCGCGCCAGATCACGTCCCGGCGGCAGCCCGAACGCACGCCGGTACTCCCGGCTGAACTGCGACCGGCTCTCGTACCCGACGAGGAAACCGGCTTCCCCGGCCTCGACCCGCTGGGTGAGCAGCAGCGAACGGGCCTCCTGGAGCCGGATCTGCTTCTGGAACTGGATCGGCGTCATCGACGTCGCCGCTCGGAAGTGCCGGTGGAACGCCGACGGGCTCATGCCCGCGATCGCCGCCAGCTCCGCCACCCGCACCGGCTCGCGGAAGTGCTCGCGCAACCACCGCACAGCCCGCCCGACGTGCGCGAGGTGGCTGCCGGGCAGCCCGATCTGCCGCACCAGCCCGCCCTGCTCTCCCGTCAGCAGCCGCCAGTGGATCTCCCGCTCCAGCGCCGGCCCGAGCACCCGCAGATCGGCGGGGTCGTCCAGCGTCCGCAGCAACCGCACGACAGGATCGAGCAAAGCGGCCGGTGCGTCGGTCACCACCAGACCGGTCAGCGCGGGGGCGGCCGGGGACGGCGCTTCGAGCAGCAGCGGCGCCAGCACCTCGGGTTTGAGGTTCATGCTGAACACCGCGAGCGGCTCGGCCGGGGCGGCACGCAACGCCTGCCCGGTCACCGGCAGGTCGACGGACACGACCGCGTACTGCCCGGCGTGGTAGTCGTACGCCTTTCCGTTCACCACAGTGCGTTTCACCCCCTGCGCCACGATCGCGACGGACGGCTCCGCCATCACCGCCACCGGCCGGGTCGGGCGCGCGACGCCGGTGATCGCGGCGCCGCCAGGCAACCTCCGTTTGTGCCCGGAGGTGCCGGCGTGGCGCAGGATCAGTGCGCGCAGTTCGTCACGGAGGTCCACGGTCCCAGCCAAGCACGCCGGTCGCGATCGCGCCGCGGCGAGCAGGATCCGGCACGGCGGCGGCAGGATCACGCACACCGAGGCCCCGAATAGCTGGTCGAATGGACCTCGTCACGATCAGCGACAGGAGGACCATGCGCTACCGCACGTTGGGCTCGACCGGGGTGAAGGTGAGCCCGCTCTGCCTCGGCACCATGATGTTCGGCGCCTGGGGCAACGCCGACCACGACGACGCCGTGCGCGTCGTCCACGCCGCACTGGACGCCGGGGTCAACTTCGTCGACACCGCGGACGTCTACTCCGCCGGGGAATCCGAGCGGATCGTGGGCAAGGCGCTGGCGAAACGCAGGGACGACGTCGTGCTCGCGTCCAAAGTGAACTCCCCGATGGGTGCGGACCCGAACCGGCGCGGCAGCTCCCGCCGCTGGATCGTGCGGGCCTGCGAGGACAGCCTGCGCCGGCTCGGCACCGACCATCTCGACCTCTACCAGGTCCATCGGCCCGATCCCGACACCGCGATCGACGAGACGCTCGGTGCGCTCACCGATCTCGTGCGCCAGGGCAAGGTTCGCTACGTGGGCTCGTCGACGTTCTCGCCGTCGGCGATCGTCGAGGCGCAGTGGAGTGCGCAGCGCCGCGGGCACGAGCGGTTCGTCACCGAGCAGCCGCCGTACTCGCTGCTGGTCCGCGGGATCGAGGCGGAGGTGCTGCCCACGTGCGAGCGGCACCGGATGGGTGTGCTGACGTGGAGTCCCCTGGCGGGTGGCTGGCTCAGCGGGCAGTGGCGGCGCGACCGGGACGGACTGTCGAGCCGCCGAACAATCCACATGCCGCATGCGGCCACGCACGCGCACTACGACCTGGGGATTCCCGCGAACCAGGCGAAGCTCGACGCCGCGACCGCGCTGGCGCAGCTCGCCGACGACGCCGGTGTTCCGCTGGTGCACCTCGCGCTGGCGTTCGTGCTGCGCCACCCCGCGGTCACCGCAGCGGTGATCGGGCCGCGCACGATGGCGCACCTGACCGGTCAGCTCGGCGCGGCGGACCTCGAACTGGAGGACGACCTCCTCGACCGCATCGACGAGATCGTCCCGCCCGGCACGACCGTCAACCCGGACGACGCCGGATACCTGTCGGTGCCGCTGGTCCGCGCGAACAACCGCCGAAACCGCTAACCGCCGGAGTGCATGTCCTCGGCCTCGGGAACGAGGTCGTCGTCGGGGTTGTCGAGCCAGCCGTGCGGCAGCGTGACCTTGCCGGGTGAACCCTGGCGGCCGCGCGGGCCGGTTGCCGCCTCCGGGAAGGGGGCGTCGTGGTCCAGCTGGGCGATCAGGTCGTCCAGCTGCGCCATGCTCGACACCATCGCGAAACCGCGGCGCAGTTCCGAGCCCACCGGGAAGCCCATGAAGTACCAGGCCATGTGCTTGCGGATGTCACGCATCGCCTTGTCGTGCCCGTCGTGCTGGACCAGCAGTTCCGTGTGGCGGCGCAGCACCCGCGCGACCTCGCCCAGCGTCGGCGGGGTCGGCTGGGGGCGGCCGGCGAACGCGGCCTCCAGCTCGCCGAACAGCCAGGGCCTGCCGAGGCACCCGCGGCCGACGACCACGCCGTCACAGCCGGTCTGGGCCATCATGCGCAGCGCGTCGTCGGCGGTGAAGATGTCACCGTTGCCCAGCACCGGAATGGTGGTGACGGCATCCTTGAGCGCGGCGATCTTGGTCCAGTCGGCCTGGCCGGAGTAGCGCTGCGCGGCGGTGCGGGCGTGCAGGCTGACGGCGGCGGCGCCCTCGGCCTCGGCGATGCGCCCGGCGTCGAGGAACGTGTGGTGGTCGTCGTCGATGCCGACGCGGAATTTGACGGTGAACGGCACCCCGGCGGACTCGGCGGCCTTGACGGACGCGGCGACGATCTGCCCGAACAGCCGCCGCTTGAACGGCAGCGCCGCGCCGCCGCCCTTGCGGGTGACCTTCGCGACGGGGCAGCCGAAGTTGGAGTCGATGTGGTCGGCGAGCCCCTCGCCCACGATGATGCGGACAGCCTCGGCCATCGTCTTCGGGTCCACCCCGTAGAGCTGCATCGACCGGGGCTTCTCGTGCTCGCCGAACGTCATCATGTGCATGGTCCCGGGATGCCGCTCGACAACGGCCCGGGCGGTGATCATCTCGCAGACGTAGATGCCGGCGCCGTACTCCTGGCACAGCTGCCGGAACGCGACGTTGGTGATCCCGGCCATGGGCGCGAGCACGACCGGCGGATCGACGTCGTAGGGACCGATCCTCAGTGCGGGCTTGGTCAGGGTCTGGGTCACGCCCTCCATTGTCGCCCGTGCCCGAGCCCACGTGCATCCGCCCTGGTCGTACACCTCGCTGAGCAGGGCGGACGCACCTCACCCCGGCTGGTACTCCCGCAACACCTGGGTCCGCGCGAGCAGCTCCCGCATCTCCGCCAGCCCGCCGTCGAACACCCCTGCCGCGCGGGCCTGCACCAGGACGTTTCCCAGCGCCGTCGCCTCGACCGGGCCCGCCACCACCGGCAGGCCGCACGCCTCCGCCGTCAGGCGGCACAACAGCTCGTTCCGCGCCCCGCCGCCGACGATGTGCACCACGTCCACCCGCCGGCCCGACAGCCGCACCGCGTCGGCGATCGCCCGGCGGTACGCGTCCGCCAGGCTGTCCAGCACGCACCGCGTGAACTCCGGCGGCGTCCGTGGCACCGGCTGGCCCGTCTCCGCACACACGGCCGCGATCCGCGACGGCATGTCGCCCGGCGGCAGGAACCGCGGGTCGTCCACGTCCACCACCGACCGCCGCGGGAGCCGGGACGCCTCGGCCAGCAGCGGCGTCAGGCCCTCGATCTCCCACGTCCGCAGGCACTCCTGCAGCAACCACAGGCCCGTCACGTTCCGCAGGTACCGGATCGTGCCGTCGACCCCGACCTCGTTGGTGAAGTTCGCCGCGCGCCCGGCCTCGGTCAGCACCGGCTCGTCCAGCTCCAACCCGACGAGCGACCACGTGCCCGACGAGATGTACGCGAAGTTCGCCCCGCCCGCCGGGACCGCCGCCACCGCCGACGCCGTGTCGTGCGAACCCACCGCGTGCACCGGCGTCCCCTCGTACGTGCCGGCGAAGTCACCGGGACGCCGCAGGGGCGGAAACATGTCGACGTCCAGCCCGACCCGTTTCGCCACCTCCGTCGACCAGCGGCCGGTCCGCGGGTCGAGCAGCGCTGTCGTCGACGCGTTCGTCAGCTCCGTGCCCGCGACGCCGGTCAGCCAGTACGACAGCAGGTCCGGCACCAGCAGCACGCTGTCCGCCCACCGCAGCCGTGAGTCGGCGGCCAGCTGGAACACCGTGTTGAACGGCAGGAACTGGATTCCGGTCTCGGCGTAGAGGTTCGGGACCTTCGCCAGCACCTCCTCCAGCACCCGCTCGGTCCGGTCGTCCCGGTAGTGCACCGGCGTGCCGACCAGTTCGCCCTCGTCGTCGAGGAGGCCGTAGTCCACGGCCCACGAGTCGATGCCGATCGCGTCCACCGGTCCCGCCGCGCGCAGCCCGGTCAGCACCTCCTGGTACAGCGCGAGGATGTCCCAGTGCAGCCGCGCGCCCGCGCGCACGGGGCGGTTCGGGAAGCGGTGCACCTCGGTGAGTTCGAGCCCGCGTGACAGGTCGCCGACCATCACCCGTCCGCTCGACGCGCCGAGGTCCACCGCCGCGAAGGCGCTCACCGCAGGAACGCCGCGGCCACCCCGGCGTCCACCGGCACGTGCAGGCCGGTGGTGTGGGACAGCTCGCCGCCGGTCAGCGCGAACACCGCGTTCGCCACGTGCTCGGGCAGCACCTCGCGGTTGAGCAGGGTCCGCTTGGCGTAGAACGCGCCCAGCTCCTCCTCCGGCACGCCGTAGACCGCCGCCCGCTGCGCGCCCCAGCCGCCCGCGAAGATGCCGGACCCCTGCACCACCCCGTCGGGGTTGATGCCGTTGACGCGGATGCCGTGCTCGCCCAGTTCCGCCGCGAGCAACCGCACCTGGTGCGCCTGGTCGGCCTTCGCGGCGCCGTACGCGATGTTGTTCGGGCCCGCGAACACGCCGTTCTTGCTGGCGATGTACACGAGGTCGCCGCCGAAGCCCTGCGCTGTCATCACCCGCGCCGCCTCGCGCGACATCAGGAACGAGCCGCGGGCCATCACGTCGTGCTGCACGTCCCAGTCGCGCGCCGACGTCTCCAGCAACGGCTTGGAGATCGACAGCCCCGCGTTGTTCACCACCAGGTCCACGCCACCGAAAGCCAGTGCGGCAGCACGGAACGCGGCCGCGACCTGCTCCTCGTCGGTCACGTCTGCGACCACCGAGACCGCCTTGTCCGGCCCGCCCAGCTCCTCGGCGACCTCGCTCGCGTCGGCCAGGTCCGCGATCACCACGCATGCGCCTTCGGCGACGAGCCGCCGCGCGATGGCCTTGCCGATGCCCGAACCACCGCCGGTCACGAGGGCAACCCGGGTTGCCAGCGGTTTCGGCTTCGGGCGGCGACGCAGCTTCGCCTCCTCCAGCGACCAGTACTCGATGCGGAACTTCTCGCCCTCGTCGATCGGCGCGTAGGTGGACACGGCCTCGGCGCCACGCATGACGTTGATCGCGTTGACGTAGAACTCCCCGGCGACGCGCGCGGTCTGCGCGTCGGCGCCGAACGAGAACATGCCGACGCCCGGCACGAGCACGATCGCCGGGTCCGCGCCGCGCATCGTCGGCGAGTCCGGGAGGGCGTGCCGCGTGTAGTAGGCGCGGTACTCCTCGCGGTACTCCGCGTGCAGCTCCTTCAGCCGCGCGATCACCGCGTCGAGCGGAGCCGTCGGCGGGAGGTCGAGGACGAGCGGGCGGACCTTCGTGCGCAGGAAGTGGTCCGGGCACGACGTGCCGAGCGCCGCGAGCCGCGGATGTTCCTTGCGTGCCAGGAAGTCCAGCACCACGTCCGAGTCGGTGAAGTGCCCGACCTGCCGCTTGTCCGTGGACGCGAGACCGCGGATCACCGGCGCCAGCGCGGCCGCGCGTTCCCGGCGGGCGGCCTCGGGCAGCGGCTCGTGCACCACTGCACCGAACGGCTCGGCCCGGCCGTGTTCGGTGAGGAACCGCGCCGCCGTGCGGATGATTTCGAGCGAGTGCGCCTCGGCCTCATCCGAGGTGTCGCCCCACGCCGTGATCCCGTGCCCGCCCAGGATGCAGCCGATCGCCTGCGGGTTCTCCGCCTTGATCGCTGCGATGTCCAGCCCCAGCTGGAAACCCGGCCGCCGCCACGGCACCCACACCACGCGGTCGCCGAAGCACTGCTCGGTCAGCTTCTGCCCGTCCGCGGCGGTGGCCAGCGCGATGCCGGAGTCCGGGTGGAGGTGGTCCACGTGCGCGGCGTCGACCAGCCCGTGCATCGCGGTGTCGATCGAGGGCGCGGCACCGCCGTGGCCGTGCAGGCAGTAGTCGAACGCGGCGACCATCTCGTCCTCGCGCTCGACACCGGGGTACACGTCCACCAAGGCGCGCAACCGGTCCAACCGCAGCACGGCCAGCCCGGCCTCGGTCAAGGTGCCGAGATCACCGCCGGAACCCTTGACCCACAACAGTTCCACCGGCCGCCCGGTCACCGGATCGACGGCCTCGCCCTTCGCGGAGGTGTTGCCGCCGGCGTAGTTCGTGTTGGCCGGATCGGAGCCGAGCCGGTTGGCGCGCGCGACGAGGTCCTCGATCACGCGCCCCACCCCGCCTGCTCGCCGCCGACGCGCTCGGCCACGATGCGCTCGCCGTAGCCGGACCGCCGGTACGCGGCGAGCGGGTCCGGGTCGAGTCCCTGTTCCTCGCGCAGTTCGGCGAGCAGCGGGCGGACGTCGGTTCGGTAGGCGTCCATCAGGACCTCGTTGGCGGCCAGCACGTCACCCGCGTTCTGCGCCCTGGCCAGCTCATCGCGGTCCACCAGCAGCGCCTTGGCGGTGGCCTCCTGCACGTTGAGCACCGACCGGATGATCGCGGGGATCTTGGCCTCGATGTTGTGGCACTGGTCGAGCATGAACGCGACGCCGGTCTCGGGCTCGTACCCGCCGCCGCGCACCACCTCGTACATGATCCGGAACAGCCCGAACGGGTCCGCCGCGCCTGCCATCAGGTCGTCGTCGGCGTAGAAACGGGAGTTGAAGTCGAACGCGCCGAGCTTTCCGGCCCGCAGCAGGAAGGCGACGATGAACTCGATGTTGGTGCCCGGCGCGTGGTGCCCGGTGTCGACACACACCACGGCCTTTTCGCCCAGCTGCAGGCAGTGCGCGTACGACGTGCCCCAGTCCGGCACGTCCATTGTGTAGAACGCGGGCTCGAACAGCTTGTACTCCAGCACCATCCGCTGGTGCTCGCCCAGCCGGTCGTACACCGCGGCGAGCGCTTCGGCGAGCCTGTCCTGGCGGGCGCGGATGTCGTCTTGGCCCGGGTAGTTCGTGCCGTCGGAGAACCACAGTTTGAGGTCGCGCGAACCCGTCTCGTCCATGACGTCGACGCATTCGAGCAGGTGAGCAAGCGCTTTCCGGCGGATGCGCGGATCGGGGTTCGTGACGCTGCCGAGCTTGTAGTCGTCGTCCTGGAACACGTTCGAGTTGACCGTGCCGAGCCGGATTCCGGCGGCCTCCGCGTATTTCGCGAGCCTTCCGTAATCGTCCACGCGGTCCCACGGGATGTGCAGCGCGATCGACGGCGCGATGCCCGTGAGTGCGTGCACCCGGGCGGCGTCGTCGATCTTCTCCTCGACCGTGCGCGGAACTCCGGGCTGGGCGAAGACCTTGAATCGGGTACCGGAGTTTCCATAGGCCCAGGAGGGCGTTTCGATCTGCTGGGAACGGAGGCGGGATTTGACCGCGGAAGGCGTGGGCATGAAGTTCTCCCAAAGGGGGAGTGGGCCGCCACTTTAGCCTGAAACGTTTCATGTGCATGATAGGGTGTGCAGCCAGTCAGAGCAAGGGGGGCCATGGTCGGCATCAAGGACGTGGCCAGGGAGGCCGGGGTCTCCATCGGCACGGTGTCCAATGTGGTCAACCGGCCGCACGTGGTGTCGGCGTCGACCCGCACCCGCGTGCTGTCGGTCATCGAGCGGCTGGGGTACGTCCGGGACGAGTCCGCGCGGCAGCTGCGCGCCGGCCGCAGCCGCATCATGGCGTTGCTGGTGCTCGACCTCGGCAACCCGTTCTTCGTGGACCTCGCGCGCGGCGCCGAGGAGGCGGCGCACGACGAGGGCCTCAACGTGATCACGTGCAACAGCGGCCAGCGCGTCGACCTGGAGGCGTCGTACCTGTCGATGCTCGCCGAGCAACGCGTTCGCGGCGTGCTGCTGAGCCCGGTCGACACCACGGGCGAGGCGTTGGAAACTTTCCGCCGTCGCTCCATTCCGTACGTTCTGGTCGACCGCAAGGTGCCCGCGGCCAAGGCGAGTTCCGTGTCGGTGGACGACGTCGCGGGCGGCGCGCTCGCGGGCGGGCACCTGCTGGAGGCGGGGCACCGGCACGTGGCGTTCGTCAACGGGCCGCATGTGCTGGAGCAGTGCCGGGACCGGGAGCAGGGCGTGCGTTCCGCGCTCGACGGTTCGGGCGCGCGGCTGTCGGTGCTGGAGACCAGCGCGCTGGACGTGGCGTCGGGCCGGGACGCGGGCGCGCGGCTGCTGGGCATGAGCCCGCGGCCGACGGCCGTGTTCTGCGCCAACGACCTGCTCGCGCTGGGCGTGTTGCAGGCGATGGTGTCGGCGGGGGTGCGGGTGCCGGACGAGATGGCGATCGTGGGCTACGACGACATCGAGTTCGCCGCGGCCGCCGCGGTGCCGCTGACTTCGGTGCGCCAGCCCGCGAAACGGCTCGGGCGCACCGCCGCGGAGCTGCTCATCGCGGAGACCAAAGGCGACGGTGAGCAGGTGGAGCACCGGCAGGTGGTGTTCACGCCGGAGCTCGTGGTCCGCGATTCGACGCGGCACCACGTACGCTGACCGGCGTGCCCGAGCCCGACGAGACCCCGAACCAGCGCCTCAGCCGCAACGTCAGTGAGCTGCTGAGCGAGCTGCGGGTGGCGCAGGCGGGCGTGCAGATCCTGTTCGGTTTCCTGTTGTCGGTGGTGTTCACGGCGCAGTTCCGCCAGGCCAGCGGGGTCGAGAAGTCGATGCACCTGGTGGCGGTGCTGCTCGCGGCACTGGCGACGGCCCTGCTCGCGGCACCGGCGGCGTGGCACCGGATCCTGTTCCGCGAGCGCCGCCGCGAGGACATCCTGCGAGTGGGCAACAGGACCGTGCTGGCGGGCCTGGTCTGCCTGGCGGCCGCGGTGTCCGACGTGGTCGCCCTCATCGCGAAGGTGGTGTACGGCCCCATCGCGATGGCCGTGGTGGGTGGTCTGGTCGCCGCGGCGTTCTGCGTGCTGTGGTTCGTGATCCCGGCACTGCTGAGAAGGCGCTGAGCCTTGCCTGCCCCGATAAACTGAATTGCGTTCTCGGGGAGAAAATCAACTTCGTGTCCGGAGGTCTCGTGGCCCGGCTCGCCGCTTTTCTCGCCTGGTCGAGTCAAGCGCCCAACCGGGTGGCGGTCGACCGGGCGGTGGCAGTGGTCAAACGCGTTCTGGGCGAGCACGGCTACGAGACCTACGACTGGTTCGAGCGGCAGAGCCTGAAGAACGTGCACGACAAGGTGGGTGACGAAATCACCGACTCGGACCTGGTCGTGCTCGACGGCACCACCCACCGGGCGAACCTCGCGTACGAAGCCGGTTTCGCCCACGCGTTGCGGCTGCCGCTGATCGTGGTGAAACAGAACGGTTCCGAACGGCTGCCGGAGAATTTCGGGGAGCCCAATTTCCTCGTCTACCCGCCCGAAGCCGATGACGAAGAGGGATTCACCTCCTTCGCGAACCGTTTCGACGCGTTGTTGACGGAACTCGCGGGTTCCACCCTCGGCGCCGGACAGCGGGCGGCGCGCCGGAGCCGTAACGCGCTCGGGGACCGCCTTTCCCGCCTCATCGACGGCTACCCCACCGAGCACGCGGGCCTGCACCTCATCAGCGGCTGGGCCGCCACGCTCGCGGGGCAGTTGGATTCGGGCGGCGCCGCCCAGTTCGGCGTCGACGCGGACTACTACCAGCACAGCTTCGCGAGCCTGCGCGGCTGGGAGGGTGGCCGGATCCGCGCCATCGCCGACCTGACCGACGAGACGGAGCAGTTCTGGACGCGGCGGCATCCCGAGGAGATGACGTTCAACGTCAGCGAGCGCATCTTCCTCGTCGACTGGACCTGGTTCTTCGAGGACGAGGACAGGCTGGAGCAGCAGATCGAGCTGTGGGAACGGCACAAGGCCCGGCACGCCGAGGGGTACGATATCTACGTCGCGACGAAGGAGGACCTGGGGCCGGGCGAGGTGCACCCGCTCGGGCAGACGGCGGTGGGGCACCACCTGCTGCTGGCCGAGCCGGACGTCGTCGGCGGCTACCAGGTGCACCCGGCACGCGCCGACGGGCGGCGCCTGGTGATCGAACGCGATCCGCACCGTTACGGCAGCGCGGCCGAGTTCTACGACGGCGTCCTCAACCGCTCGTCGCGGTTCGAGCCGGGGATGACCGCCGCGGACCTGCGTCGTGAGTGGCTCGCGCGCACCGGCACCGGGCGGTGGGACCCGGAGTGGAGCACCAACGGTTTCCCCCGCGGCTACTTCGAGCACTACGACCGGCACATCCGCTGCTGGATCCCGCACTACGCGGAGCTGGTCCAGGACTGCGCGACAGCGGTGTTCCGCGAGGTGCTGCGGACCTACCGCGCGCGGATGCGGCCGGTGGAGCTGCTGGAGCTCGGTTTCTGGGCGGGCAGGCTGACCAGGGAGGTCGTGCCGTGGGCGGTGCACCTCAACCGGCCGTTCTACGACCTGGAGCAGGAGGGCCCGATCCGGCGTTACCGCGCGATCGAGCGGACCGAGCAGAGCGCCCGGTACGTGCGTGAGCTGCTGCGGCCGGAGCAGCAGACGGGGCTGGACCTGCGCCTCGCGCGCAGCACCCCTTGGGAAGAGGTCGAAGGCCGTTACGACGTGGTCTTCGGGGCGCTGGTGCTGCACTTCCTCATCGGACCGGAGCCGGCCGTGGACGCGCTCGACGCGTTCTTCACCGCGGCCGGCGAGCACGTCGCGGCAGGCGGTGCGCTGGTCTTCACCGACGTCTTCGGCAGGGAGAACGGGCAGGCCGCCGTCGAGCTGTGGCAGGAGTGGATGGTCCGCAACGGGCTCGCGAAGGACGCGGTGGACGCCTACCTCGCCGCGAACGAAGCCATGACCACCGCGGTTCCGGTGACGCGGCTGCGGGAGGCCGCGACCCGGCACGGCTTCGGCACGCTGGTGCGCGTGGTCGGCGACCGCGATCTTCCGTTCCGCACGGTCGTGTTCCGCAGCGAGGAGTGACCGTCTCCCCGAAACCGGCCTGTCCGCCCCGTTTCGCTGGTTACACTGCTGATCCGGCCCGTCACCCCACGGAGGCTTCCTTGACCCGCCTCGCCGCCTTCCTCGCCTGGTCCACCCAGGCCGGTTCCCCGGACGCCGTCAAGAAGGCGCTGTCGGTGATGAAGAACAAGCTCGGCGAGCACGGTTTCGACTACTACGACTGGAACGAGAACCAGAGCGTCAACAAGGACATCGGCGCGAAGGTCAGCGACGAGCTGCTCAAGTCCGACCTCGTGATCCTCGAAGGCAGCAAGCAGCGCCCGAACCTGGCCTACGAGGTCGGGTTCGCGCACGCGCTGCACCTGCCGCTCGTGGTGGTCAAGCAGGTCGACTCCGAGCGCCTGCCGGAGAACTTCGGCGAGCCCGACTACCTGTCGTACCCGTCGGACGTCGGCGACGAGACCGGGTTCCGCACCTTCGAGACCCGCTTCGCCGACTGGCTCCGCAAGCTCTGCCAGACCACGCTCTCGCCCGGTCAGCGTTCGGCGCGCCAGGGTCGCAACAGGCTGACCGAGCAGATCAACAAGTTCATCGACGGCTATCCGGAGGAGCACGCGAGCCTGCACCTGCTCGGTGGTTGGGCGGGCGCGCTGGCGCACGAGCTCGACTCGGGTGGCGCCTCGCAGCTGGTCGTGGACGCCGACTACTACCTGCCGAGCTTCTCCAGCCTGCGCGAATGGAACGGCGGTGACATCCGCGCGATCGCCGACCTCACCGACGAGACCGAGCAGTTCTGGACGCCGGACCACCCGGAGGAGATGACCGCGAACGTCAGCGAGCGCATCTTCCTCATCGACTGGTCGTGGTTCTTCGAGAACGAGGACCGCCTCGCCCGGCAGATCGAGCTGTGGAAGCGGCACCAGGCCCGCCACCGCGAAGGGCCGTACGACATCTACATCGCCGCGAAGGAGGAGCTGCGCGTCGGCGAGGTGCATCCGATGGGTCCCACGGCGGTCGGGCACCACCTGCTGCTGCTCGACCCGGACCTGATCGGCGGCTACCGCCCGAACCCCGGGCGCGTCGACGGGCGCCAGCTCGTCATCGAACGCAACTCGCTGCGCTACGCCGGTGCGAGCCAGTTCTACGACTCCATCAAGGCCCGCGCGGTCCGCTTCGAACCGACGATGAAGGCGGTGGACCTGCGGCGCGCGTGGGTGGCGCGCAACGGGGTCGGCCGCTGGGACGAGGACTGGACGAGCGAGACGGAGTTCCGCTCGCCGGACTACTTCGACTCCTACGACCGGCACATCCGCTGCTGGATCCCGCGCTACGCCCAGCTGATCAACGACTGCGCGGCCACGGTCTTCCGCGAGATCCTGCGGATCTACGCCGACAAGATGCGTTCGGTCGACGTGCTGGAGATCGGGTACGGGACGGGCCGGTTGACGCGGCAGATCGTGCCGTGGATCCGCAACATCAACAGGCCGTTCTACGACCTCGAACACCACGGCCCGGTGCGCCTGTACCGCGGCGTCGACAGGGCGGAGCAGATGACCCGGTACGCGCGGGAGCTGCTGCACCCCGAGCAGCAGACGGGCCTCGACATGCGGCTCGTGCGCGGCACGGCGTGGGAGGACGTCGACGGGCGGTACGACGTCGTGTTCGGCTCGCTGGTCATGCACTTCCTGATCGGCCCCGACCCGAGCGACGAGGTGCTGGACGAGTTCTTCGCCAACAGCGCCGAGCACACCACCGAGGACGGCACCCTGGTGTTCGCCGACGTGTTCGGCGTGAACGGCGACCGCAAGGGCGCGTCGGCGATGGAGAAGTGGCGCGAGTGGATGATCCGCTACGGCCTCGGCGAGTCCGAAGTGGACGCCTACATGGCCGGCAACACCGACATGACCAGCGCGGCGCCGGTTTCCCAGCTGCGCAAGGTCGCGGAAGCCCACGGCTTCAAGACACGCGTGAAGGTCGTCGGCGCGCCCACCCTGCCCTTCCGCATCGTGGTGTTCCAGAAGGAACGGGCGAGCTGAGCCACTCCAATGGCCGCGGCCAGGCGCACCCCACCGCTCTTTAGGGTGTATCTTGCTCAGTGAATTACGAGTTTCACTCTGTGGGGCAACTCGACTGGGGTAGTCGGCTGGGGGTAGCGCGTGACTCGCGGCCCGGTACGCAAGGGAGAAATCGGTGTCGAACTGGTTGGTGACTCTCTGGCAGCGCCTGCGGCATGTGGATCTCGGGGAGCGGGCGTCGCTTCCGGAGATCCACGTTCCGTGGCCGCTGGACGTTCCGGTGCACAGAGGACCTGTGGTCGGACTGGAGAGGTTCGTCGCTCAGCTCGACCGGCTCCTCGAACCGTCATTCGAGACGCGCCTGTGTGCGGTGGTCGGCGGTTCGGGGATGGGGAAGACCACGCTGATCGCGCATTGGGCGGCGGTGGCGGAACGCCCTTTCACGGGCCGGTTCCTGTACCTGGATCTGAACGCGACCTCGAGCAAGGAGCCGATCGAGGGCCTCTTGACCGAAATCCTCCGGAAAGCCGGAGTTCCGCCCGCCCTGATCGAGGCAGCCGGGCCTGCCGGACTCGAGAAGCTCTTCAGGAACGAGAGCCGTGGCAGGCACTGGGTGCTGATCGTGGAGAACGCGAAGACGGTCGAGCACGTCCTGAAGCTGCTGCCTGGCGCGGGCAGTGTCCTGGTGGTGACCAGTCGCGTCCCCCTGCCCGGCCTGGCCGACCTGTGCTCGGACGTGATCGAGCTCGAACCGCTGGTGTTCGCCGACGCGAAGCGCCTGCTCGCCGAGGTGGCAGGCGGGAGTCGTGTTTGCGAGAGGGCCGAGGAAACCGAAGCCCTCGTGCGGCAGTGTGCGGGGCGGCCACTGGCGTTGTTGCTCGTCGGCAGTCTGCTCAAGGCCGACGCCGGCCTGCTCCTCCACGATCTGACCGGTGCGCTGGCCGGGCGGGGGAAAGGCAGCCCGAACGGTGTCGACGAGGCGCTCGGCCCGGTGATCGACCTGTGTTACGGGAGGCTCGACGCGAACGCCAGGCAGGTGTTCCGTTCCCTGGGTGCCTGGCGCCTGCCGCCGCTGCCGCCCGGGGCGGTGGCAGCTCTCGCGGATCTGCACCCCGACGCCGTGCAGGGCGCCATCGACGCGCTCCGGGAGCTGCAGTTGATCAGGACCGATCGCTTTGGCCGCGTGGACCTGCACCACTTGCTGCGCTCCTACGCGGCGACCCTCGGCCAGGATCGGGAAGGAGCCCGGAACAGGTTGCTCCGCTGGTACGAGGCTTCGGCCGAGGCAGGTGGGAACGCGCTCGCGGCCGACTGGGCGGGGGAAGTCGAGGCGGACAAGGAGGGCATCCACCCGCTGACGTTCAGCGCCGACCGTCCCGACCGGGTCCTGAACTGGTTCGAGCAGGAACTACCGACCGCCGTCGCACTCCTGCGCGACTTCGGGCGCGACGAACCCGGGTCCTGGCGGCTAGCCCTGTTCTTCACACCGTTCCTGTACCTGCGCAAGCCACAGGCAGAATGCCTCGAACTCGCACAACTCGGCCTCGGGATCGCCCGTAGCGCCCGGGACGAGTTGGGTGAAGGCCGGTGCCTGCACATGTTCGCCTGGGTCGAGCACGAAGTGCAGCAGGACGAGCAGGCTGCCCACGACCTGGAGGAAGCCCGGCTGCTCCAGGTGAAGAACAAGGACTATCGCGGTCTGGCGTGGACGGATTTCGGGTACGGTCAGAGCCTTGCGGAGGAGGGCAGGTTCGCGGACTCGGAGAGGGCGTTCCGCAGGGCGCTCGACCATTTCCGCGCTACCGGCCTGCCTTTCGGCGTGGCCATCGTGCAGGCGACGAGGGCGATCACTCTCGACAAGGCGGGTCGGCACGACGCCGCACTGCGGGCCGGCCAGGAGGCGTCGTACATCGGCGACGAGCTGGAGAACATCCCGTTGCGGGGCCTGGTTCGGCACCAGCTCGGTCACCTGCGTTACCGGAACAGGGACTACCGCGGCGCCGTGGACGAGTTCGATTCGGCTCTGCCGTTCCGGCGCAGGTCGGGGGAACGATGGGGGGTAGCGGAGACCCGCTACCGCCAGGGGCAGGCTTTCGCGGCGCTGGGTGACCATCGGAACGCCGCAGCCGCGCTCACCGAATCGCTCGAAATCTTCGAGGACCTCCACGATCACCGGCGCGCGGGGTGGGTCAGGATGGCCCTGGCGTGGCTCGAGTTGGCGCCCCGCCCGCCGGGCGATCTCTGAGGGTCGACGAGCAGGCGAACCTGCTCCACACTGGATCCCTGCCCGGTCGGACGGGAGGCCACCGTTACCGCACTGACCTCGAGGCCCGCGGTGCTCATCCGCGTGCTGTTCGCCGTGCTCGTCGTGGTGTCCCTGGTGCTCGGGTACGTCGGGCTGGCCGAGTACCTGGCCACCAGCGCGCAGTACGCCCACCGCCCGCTCGACCTGCTCTACTACGACCTCCAGCTGTTCGTCATCAACTCCGCGCCGGTGTCGAACGGCGGGCCCTATCCGTGGCCGCTGGAGGTCAGCCGCTTCCTCACGCCCGCCGTCACGGCGTACGCCGTCGTCGAGGCCGCGCGCCTGCTGTTCGCCTCGGAGATCGCGCGCCTGCGCGCCCGGCGCCGAGCACGGCACATCATCGTGTGCGGCGACTCGCTCGCTGCCCGCACACTCGCTTCCCACCTGGACGCCGAGCACAGGGTCGTCCGCGTCGAGAGCGCCCGCAGTCCCGCCCCGCTGATCGCCGCCGGGCTGCCCCGCGCCGCGCGCCTCTACGCCTGCGCGGACGAGACGGCCGCGAACATCGCCACCGTCCTCGCCGCCAGCCAGGTCGAGCGCAAGGTGCACGCCCCGCTGGAGATCCACGCCCACGTGTCCGACCCGGAACTCGGCGATGCGTTGCGTGACCGCGGGTGGCGGGAGGGCCTGGAGGTCGACTTCTTCTCCCTCGACGGAGTGGCGGCCAAGCAGGTGATCGCGGCGGAGCAGCCGGACGGCGAGCGGCTTGTGGTGATCGGGCTCAGCGCGTTCGGCCGCGCGTTGCTGCTGGAGCTGGCCCGCCGCCGCACGGAACCCGTCGAGGTGACGGTGGTCGACCCGGACGGGGAAGCCGTCGTGGCGGAACTCGCCGCACGTCACCCGTTCTTCGCAGTTGCGTGCCACGTCAGCGTGGTACCCGTCTACCAGCCGGAACCAGGTGTGCATTTGGTCTTCGTCTGCCACGATGACGAGGAGCGAGCGCTCAGGGACGGCCTCAACGCGGCGGCGACCGTCGACGCGACCCGGGGCACCGTGATCGTGCGGATGGCGGAGCTCGCCGGGGTCGGTGAGATGATGGTGCAGCACGGTCAGGAGGACCGGCTGCGATTCGTGGGAGTGCTGGACATGGCGAGCGTGTACCTATCCGAGCGCATCACCGACTCCCTCGCGCGTGCCGTCCACCGGCGCTACGTGCGGGCCCAGCGGGCACTGGGACAGGACGTGCGGAGCAACCCGTCGCTCGTCGACTGGGACGACCTGCCGGACACGCTGCGTGACGCCAACCGCGCCTCAGCGGGTGACATCGAGCGGAAGCTGGAGCTCGTCGGCTGCCGGCTCGTGCCGAGTCTGGAGGCCGCCGCGTTCACGTTCGAGCCCGAGGAGGTCGAGCGGCTGGCGGTCGCCGAGCACGAGCGGTGGGTCGCCGAGCGCCGCGCGGACGGCTGGCGATATGGGTCGCGGCGCGACAACGAGCGCAAGCTGCACCCCGACCTGCGGCCGTGGAGCGACCTGGGTGAGGCGGAGCGGCAGAAGGACCGCAACGTGGTGCTGGCGCTGCCGGAGATCCTCGCCGACGCGGGCTACCGCATCGTGCGGCGCTGAGGTCAGCGCAGCCGGTGCAGCCAGGTGCGCCAGATGATCGCGGTGGGAACGCCGCTGGTCAGGACCGCGCCGAAGACGATCAGGAACGCGGCGTGCGACTGCGCGCCCGCGGTCATCACGAACAGGCCGGCGACGATCGAGCAGAGGGCACCGAGCAGCGCGACGACCACGCCGGGAATCCGCATCGGCCGCAGTTCGGACAGCCGCTGGGCAAGGCGCGGGTTCTCCTCGGCCAGCTGCCGTTCGATCTCGGCGAGCCTCCGCTGCTCTTCGTCGTGAAGTGCCATGCCGCACCGCCTTCGCACTCCACATTATGATCCCGCCACCGGTGCTTGTCATCGCGGCGATCAGTGTGAAATTTTTCCGACGCTCCTCAAGTTGCTCACGGTGAGTAGGTAACATAACCTGCCGTTAACACTCTCGTGGGAATCGCAGCGAGGGGGAGACAGCTGCCCCACGAGGACGGACCGCGGACACGTCAGTGGCCGCGGGAGAGGGAGGTAAGCAGATGAGCGTGAGCCAGGACGAGCTGGAGACCACGCCGATCTTCGCCGAGCTGACCGCCGAGTTCGACCTCGACCGGCTACTGGGCGAGACCGCCGAACCGGAAAAAGGTGCTGTTCAGGGCGAGTGACCCGGATCCGGCGCCGCCGGGTTCATGATCGTGCCAAGCTGGCGGCATGACCGATGCGATGCGGGCCGAGACGATCACGATCACCGGTGCCGGTGGTGCCGAGATCGAGGCGTACCTGGCCAGGCCCCTGGACGAGAAGCCGCACGGCGGGGTCGTGGTGATCCACCACCTGCCCGGCTACGACGCGGCCACCAAGGAGATCGTGCGCAAGTTCGCCGCGCACGGCTACAACGCGCTGTGCCCGAACCTGTACTCCCGCGAGGCGCCGGGAGCCGATCCCGACGACGCCGCGGCCACCGTGCGGGCCGCGGGCGGGGTGCCGGACGACCGGCTGGTCGGTGACGTCGACGGCGCCGCGAAGTACCTCAAGGAGCTCGACGGCGCGAACGGCAGGATCGGCGTGATCGGCTACTGCTCGGGTGGCAGGCAGACCTTCCTGTCCGCGTGCAGCCTGCAGATCGACGCCGCCGTCGACTGCTATGGCGCGTTCGTCGTCAACGAGCCGCCGCCCGAGATGGCGAACATGAAGCCCCTGCTCGGGCTGGCCTCGCAGCTGTCGTGCCCGTTGCTGGGCCTGTTCGGCGCCGAGGACAAGTTCCCGGGGCCGGAAGAGGTCGCGACGCTGGACGCCGAGCTCACGCGGCTCGGGAAGGACCACGAGTTCCACTCCTACGAGGGCGCCGGGCACGCGTTCTTCGCGGTGGACCGGCCCAGCTACCGCCCGCAGGCGGCGGTGGCGGGCTGGCAGCGCGTGTTCGAGTTCTTCGGCAAGCACCTCTCCGCGTAAGGGAGTTTCTCCATGTGCACCTACCAGACCGAGAAGATCGAGGTCACCGGCAGCGGCAAGGCGGCGAAGGGCTGGTTCTCGCTGTCGCACGCGACGGTCTACGTCGACCACCCCGTGCACGCGCCGTTCGCACACACGGTGAACATCGACTTCATCAACCCGGCTGAGGGCCCGTCGGCGCGCGTTCCGGTGGAGCTGACCGAAGAAGCCGCCCTCGCGCTGGCCGACGCGATCCAGCGGGCGATCGCGTCCGCGCCACAGGGGCTGGCTTCGGTGAACCAGCCCTGATGTCTACAGTGGACTGATCAGGCGGGCAGCAGCGCCGACTCGGTGGGCGGCGTGGGCGCGATGTCGGATCCCTTGCCGGGGCCGAGCTGGGTCCACAGGACGACCTCGTCGCCCTCCTCGGCGCCGGCGGTGGGGATGGGCGCCTGCGCCACCACGATGCCGGACGCCGGTTCGGGTTCGCCTTCGGGCCCGCGCGGCACGAGACCGGCCCGGCGGACGATGTCGCAGGCGTCCTGGGCGCCCAACCCCACCACATCGGGCACCTCGGTCACCGGACGACGTCCGCGCATACCTCGATTTTAGGGCCCTGGAGCCGGTGCCGCCCCACTTCACGGAGGCGGCACCGGCGCCGGTCAGAACGGCCAGTCGGCGTTCCGGCCGGCTTCGAGCAGCGCGATCATCCCGAAGGACGCGTCGTTCAGCCCGGCGAAGGTGTGGCTCCGGCCGGTGCCGCTCGGCGCGTGGCCGAACCGGTAGCCGGCGAGGTTCCACGTGTACAGCGGGACCGGCGCCCGCACCACGCCGTCGGCGGTCTGCTCGTCGGTCAGGACGACGACCCGGTCGTGGCGGCGGAAGTGGCGCTCCACCATCGTCGCGGTGCGCGTGCCCCCGCCGAGGAAGTACCCCGACGAGCGCCACCGCTCCGCCGCCCGCAGCAGGTTCTCCCCGCGGCGCAGGCGGAATTCCTTGCTGAGGTGGGAGTAGGAGACGACGTCCGCACCCGCGCAGGCCTTGGCCAGCGCGAGCCCGAACAACGTCGCCGCGTCCCACCGCTGCAGCATGCCGTCCCGCGAGAACGGGGCCGTCATGCTGCTGCTGGTGTCGACCAGGATCAGCGTGCGCCCGGCCAGCCGCGGCACCCCGCGCAGGGAGTGCTGCAACGCCTGGTCGAGCGGCGCCTGCCAGCGGTCGTGCGCCACGGCCCGGTAGGCGGAGAGGAACCGCAACGGCAGCTGGCGGCTCGCCCGCACCGCTTCGGGGTCGGACAGCTCGGCCGCCACCCGCGCGGCGACCTCGTCGCTCAGCCCGGCCTCGTCGAAGTTGCGCAGGTTCCGCAGCTTCGCCATGTAACCCATGGACGGCAGTAGCGCCTCCCACACCGCGGCCGTCATCGGCCCCTGCAGCCACCCGGCGACGGACTCCCACGTCATGCCCGCCTCGGCCAGCGCGACCGGTTCGACGCGCCGTTCCTCGGCGGGCAGTGCCGTGAGCCGTCGCCGGGCGCGCAGCGTGCCGAGCGAGGCGGGAACGTCGTCCCCGCGGTCGTGGCGCGCGTCGAGGATGTGCTCGAACAGGGCGGCCTGCCAGCGTGCCTTCGGCTTGGGGTGCACCAGTTCCACGACGTCGGCGAACCGGATCGCGCGGGAGTCGGAGTCCCACTTGAGGTACGCGCGCTCGGTGTACAGGCGCGTGACCGCGTCCGCGACACCTCGCTTGAGGGGCTTCGGAACGGCGCGGCCGTGGGTGGAGAACCAGTAGCCGAGCAGCTCGCCGGGCTCGTCGGCGCGTTGCAGCACCGACGAGATCACGCTTCGGGACAACCCGTGCGCGCCGTTCTCGAGTCGCGTGTGGACGAACTCGGCGGCGCCGACGAGCGCGGCTGTGCGCAGGTTCGCCTCCGATCGCAGCCAGCGCAGGAAGCGCACTGTCCACTCGGGATCGTCGGTGGTCGTTTCCCGTACCAGCTCGACGAACCGGTGGTCACGTGTCTCGGCGGACTCGTAGAAGGCGTCCTCCCCGGCGAACCCCGACACGGCGAGCACGAACAGCGCTGTCTTGGCGTCGAACCCGTACGCGTGGCCGTTTTCGTGGTTACGGGAGGAATTGTTGGTGCGCAACGGAGAGGAGAGCGCCTCGCGCAGTCCCCGGACGTTGAACCTGGCCATCTCTCGCCTCCTCGAAGTTGGGCCGCGGCTCGCCGAAGACCGAGATCAGGACGGCGAAGGTCTCCGTGCGGGCGGACCCGCACGGGCAGGAATCGAACCTGGGAGCCAGAAGTAACCCTCGCCTGCGCACCGGTCTCCGGCGAGCCGCGGTTGTACCAAACTAAGGAATGTGGACGGGAGGGATCAACTCATTTTTCAGAACAGCCAGCCGACGACGGTGCAAATGCCGATCCCGATCAGCCCGAGGACAGCGAGCAACATGGTGGTGAAGACGATCCCGAACAGGACGCCGTCCCCCGAGTCCACGGCGGCGGACTCGGCGCCCTCGACCGGCGGCAACGGCCGACTGAACCACTCGGCGGCGTGATCCTGCGAGCAGAACCAGAGGTAGTAGTCGTCCTCGCCAACGCGCACGTCGACGTCCAGCCAGTTCTCGTCTTCCTTCTCGGGCGTGCGCTCGCACAAGGCGCAGCGCAACTCCGTCTCGGTGTCCTCCATGCGTCTGATCATGAGGGCGCGGGAAAACGATTTTCGCCGGACGACGAGAGGGTGCCTTCAAGGGTTGGCGTCAACCGGGTTTAATGAAGCAGTTCAGGGAGGTGTTGTGGATTCCACTGCTGTTCCCGCAGGTGTGCTGCCGCGCAGCGGTGGTTTCGCCCTTGATGACCCGAACATCCGGGTTCGCGTGGACATGACCAGGCGCATCCTGCGGCGACGGACGTTCGTGGCGGGAGCGCTCGCTGTCGTGTTCGGACTGTCGGTGGTCGTCGCCGAGCTGGGAAAGACCGCTCGGGCAATCGCACCCGCAGTGCCCATCGGGCTGCTCTTCGTCGTGTTCGCATTCGTGTTGGTGCGGAGGGCAGTGTCGTTCCGTCGGCTGGTTCACCTGCTGGGACGTTTCCCGTGGCAGCTGACGGCCGGCGAAGTGCTCCGGGTAGGGCGTCAGGACGAACCCGCGCAGATCGCCGTCACCCTGGAGGGCAAGCCGAAGCTGCTGCTGCTCTCCGCCAGGGCGACCAGGCGCCGGGCGCTGCGGGTGATCCGGGAAGACGGGCGGGTGTGGCTCTGCGGCCCGGACGAGAAGGGCAGAGCAGCACTGCGGGTCGCGGGCTTCACCGTCACCTGGCGCGTGACGCTGTCCGACAACCCGCCACCGCGACCTGCGACGCAGGCTCCTCGCGCGGTCGCGGGGCGACCTGCGACGCGGGCTCCTCGCGCGATCGCGGGTTCTGCGGCCTTCCTCTTCCCGGTCCTCATCCCGGTCGGCCTGCTCGCCTTCGGCGCCGTCCTCACGGTGTCCGGCTGGCGGCAGGATTCCTTGGCGGCAATGGCTGTCGGTGAGATCCTGGCGGTGGCTGGGTTGCTGAGGGGTTTCGCGGTGTCTCGGGCGCTCGTCCGGGTCTCCCGCCGAGCCAGGCTGGCCGCGCTGCCGGAACTGACCGCCGCCGCGCGGTTCGAGGTGCACTCGTGGTCCCCGGGCAGGCCCCTCACCGGCCGGGTCCAGTTACCCGGTGGCCAGGTTCTCGCGATCGCAGTGCCGCACCCCGGCCTGGATCTGGTCGCGCATCTCCAGTCCGGCGCGCCGGTCCGGATCCTCGGCACTCCCGGCGGCCGACTGGCGCTCTCCTCGCCCGGCGCCCCCAGTCTCACCGCCGCGAAGCCGATCACCTGAGGGCCGGTCTCGTTGGGACCGCTGGTTTCGGCAAGATCGCAAACCGGAGGTGGGCGCGGTGGAACGATCGAAGCGGCGGCTGCTCGTCCACGTCGCGAGCTGGGTGGTCGAGTTGGCCGTCCCCTACTTCGGGGTTGTCGGCATCGCGTACCTGTTCCACTGGGACGAGCCGTGGGCCTGGGGACTCTTCGGCGTCCTCATGGTCCTGGGACAGGAGGGGGCGAGGGCACTACGTCGCCGCATCCGCAACCGGGCGGACGACTCCTGACGCGCCTGCGCGAGGATGTCGAAGTGAGTGAGATGGCCGCATCGATGCTGGTCGGCCAGACCGTCACCGGGTCTGTTCGACCTGGTACCTCACCGACGGAGAGCCGCCGACACTGCTCCATGCGTGGCTCCACCTCGACCGGCTGGGGCTGGTGCGCTGCCACGCCTGTTCCGGGCTTCACCTCGACTCGCTGCCGCCACCTGAGCCGTACGCCATGCCCGAGCTGGGTGGCCGTGTCACGGTGGAGGACGTGGCACCGCCGCCACTCGCCGACCTGGTCGGCCGCGAGATCGTCGACGTGCGGGCGCTCGTGGTGATTCCGCAGGGGTTCGAGATCGGACTCCTGCTCGTCACCAGGAATCTTGGAACGCTGGCATTCGCTGGGAGTGGCCTTACCCGCCTGACCTGCGGGAAGAGTGGGCCGCCTGGGGCTCGAACCCAGAACTTACGGCTTGTTCGGCTAAGTGTCCCGGAGTCGGTTCGTGGTGCTGACTGTCTTGCTGACCGCAACTCCCCGGCGGCGCACTTCGGCGAGGAAGGGATCTATCGAGTCGGGGACCAAAGTGACGAATCGAGCGCCGCGGTAGTTGCTCGCGCTGTGCAGGTAGACCGACCGCAGCGAGTGCTCGACGGTGACCAGGTCCTGCCAGGTGGTGAGCCACAAGTATCCGGGCCACAGTCGCGCCGGACCGACAACCGACCGGCTGAGTAGCGTCTGTATCCACACCGGCTCGACGCGGATTCCTACCCCGAGGTGGTTGGTGACAAGCACGCCCATCGGCCAGCTGAGGTTGAGGTATCCGAACGAGAAGGGGATAGACGTCCCGCCGCGAACTTTCACCGGCGTCGCTTCGCATGCGGTGCTGCCGGTGACGATTCCAGCCAACACATGGCGGACGCCTCCAGGAACATGTTGTTGCGAGGACCCGCTCACGCTGAGCTGTTCGTGCCCCGGTGCTCGCCCGTGCCCGTCCCGATCGATGGGGACAAACCGGGGAGACGACCACACCTCAGGTGCTTCACGAGTCGCTGACCTGCGGAAGGAGTGGGGCGCCTGGGGCTCGAACCCAGAACCTACGGATTAAAAGTCCGCAGCTCTACCAATTGAGCTAACGCCCCCGGAGACCCGGCACCGCGCGGGTCACCACGGAGAAGCCTAGCCGCTCAGGTCAGGTCTGCGGTACGCGGGCCGTCCGGCGGAGCCACAGCAGGCCGATCACCGGCAGGACCAGCGGGACGAACAGGTACCCCTCCCCGTAGCCCGACCAGACCGTCGCGTCCGGGAAGGCCGAGCGGTCGAAGACGCTCAACGTGCCGACCGTCAGCACCCCCAGCAGCTCCACCGTGCACGACGCCAGCGCCACCCGGAACGACGTCGCGCCCGAGCGGGCCAGCGCCACCGTCGCCACGATGTAGATCACCGCGGCGACCGCCGACAGCACGTACGCCAGCGGGGCCTCCGCGAACTTCGTCGAGATCTGCACCGCCGCCCGGGACGTCGCGGCCAGCGCGAAGATCGCGTACACCGCCACCAGGATGCGGCCAGGGCCCGTCGCCGTCTTCTTCGCAGCCTCAGGCACTCGCGCCTCCCCAGATCTCGTGCAGCCGCAGCACCATCACCGGGATCGCCACGCACGCGATCCCCAGGATGACCGTGCTCGACCGGCTGCGCTCGGCCAGCGCCCACACCGTCGCGCCGGGAATGATCACCAGTGCGCCGATCAGGTACGCCAGGTACGTCGCCAAGTTCCCCGGGTGGCCGCCGCCGGCGAGCAGCACCACGCCGATTCCCAGCTGCACCACCAGCAACACCTCGACCACGCCCAGTGCCGCCAGCAGTGCACGCCCCGGCTCCCGGTTCCGCGCTGCGGCCACAAAGGCCCAGGCGGCGACGAAAAGCGAGGTCACCGCCACCGCCACCGCGAAGCCCGAGATCACCTGTAGAGCTTAACCCGCGCGTCCTACTCCCTACTCGGGGGTGAAGCAAGACGGCAAAAGAACCGGCACTCAAAGCGTTACTCGTCCGTTTGGGTGGCGAAGTCGTCACAGCGCGTCTGGTTACCTGGTGGTAACGCGGCCGTTTCAACCATCACAAACGCCGAAACGGCGTATTGGCATTACCGGGGTTGCGGGGTGCAAGATTAGGCACCGCCAATTAAGTGGGTAGGAGTCCAGGAAATGGATCTTCGATACGAGGCTTTCTGCTTCGCGGATCCGCTCTTTTTCGATGAACAACGCGGATCCGGAGAAAGCCGTGAAGAATTTGCGAAACTGCTGCCCGTTCCTTCACGTGGCTGGGTGAGCGCCGAGCGCGGCGTCTGGCGCTACCTCCGTCGTGAAAGTGGAGATCTTCCTTCCCAGGGTTGGAAAATTCATGTCTCCGGCACACCGGCGAACGCTGCTCGCGTGCTCCGGAAGGTGTGGGACTACTGCATCGAACGGTCTATTTCCTGCAAGCACCTGCGCACCGTCGAGATGGTTCTCGCAAATAACTCCAAGTATGCCGCACGTGAGGGTAGTGGCAAGTTGGCCACTATTTATCCGCGTGACAACAAGGAATTGAAACGCACGCTTCAGGAGCTCTCGGAGATCCTTTCCGGCGAGCCGGGGCCGTACATTCTGAGTGATCTGCGCTACGGCGCTGGCCCGCTCCACGTCCGCTACGGCGGCTTCGCGGAGCGCTGGGTGGAAGCAGACGGTCGCAGAGTGCTCGCCGTGAGCAAGCCCGACGGGACACTCGTGCCCGACCGCCGCACCCCCACCTTCCAGCTCCCGGACTGGGTACCCCTGCCCGAATGCCTCGAACCGCACCTCGCCGCCCGGCGTGGTGGTGACCCGGCCCAGTTCCCGTACCGGGTGACCTCCTCGCTGCACTTCTCCAACGGCGGCGGCGTGTACCTGGCCGAGGACAAGGCCGACGGCCGCGAGGTCGTCCTCAAGGAGGCGCGTCCGCACGCCGGGCTCGACCGCGACCACGTCGACGCCGTCGCCCGCCTGCACCGCGAGCACGACGTGCTGCGGCGCCTCGCCGGCATCCCCGGCGTACCGGCCGTGCACCGCCTCTTCACGGTGTGGGAGCACCACTTCCTCGCGATGGACCGCGCGCCCGGCCTGTCCCTCGGCTCGTGGCTCGCCCACCACTACCCGCTCACCCGCCGCGACCCGGACGAGCGGGACCTGCCGGCGTACGCCGAGCGCGTCCGGGCGATCCTCGGACGGCTCGGGGCGCTGCTGGACGCGATCCACGAGCGCGGTCTCGTCTTCGGCGACCTGCACCCGATGAACGTCCTCGTCGACGAGGACGACCAGGTCTCGCTGGTCGACTTCGAGCTCACCTTCGAGGCCGACGATCCCGGCCGCCCCGCGCTGGGCGCCCCCGGTTTCAAGGCGCCGCCAGGACTGTCCGGTGTCGCGATCGACGACCACGCTCTCGCCGCGCTGAAACTGTGGATCTTCCTGCCGCTCAACGCGTTGCTCGAACTTGCTCCCGGCAAGCTGCCGAGCCTGCTCGGGTTCGTCCGGAACCGGTTCGGCCTGCCCGAGGACCACGCCGCCGAGCTGGCCCTGCCCGGCCTCGAACCAGCTCGGACGGAGCTGGACGCCCCGGAGCCGGACTGGGCACTGGTGCGCAAGTCGGTCGCCGCCGGGATCCTCGCCTCCGCCACGCCCGAGCGCACCGACCGGCTCTTCCCCGGCGACATCGAGCAGTTCCAGGTCGGCGGCGCGTGCTTCGGCGTCGGCGCCGCGGGCGTGCTGCACGCGCTCGACGTCACCGGCGCGGGGCGGTATCCCGAGCACGAGCAGTGGCTGCTCGACTCGGTGCGCCGCGACCCGCCTGGCCGCCCCGGGTTCCTCGACGGGACGCACGGCATCGCCCACGTGCTGGAGAACTTCGGCTACCGGGCCGAGGCCGACCGGCTGCTGGAGAGCTCCGCCGCGCTCGTCGAGCAGACCACCGAGCACGGGTTGCAGTCCGGGCTCTCCGGCGTCGGGCTGAACCTGCTGCACTTCGCCGCGACGCGGGACGACCGCGGCTTCCGCGAGCAGGCGATCCGGATCGGCGCGCGGCTGGCCGAGACCACGCCGCAGCCGCCCCGCAAGTTCGCCACGGCGGGCCTGCTCAGCGGCTGGTCCGGGCCCGCGCTGCTGTTCGTGCGGCTGTTCGAGGAGACCGGTGACGGCGCCTGGCTCGACGCGGCCGATCGCGCGCTGCTCCGCGAGCTCGAAGAGTGCGTGGCCACCGACGACGGCTCGCTGCAGGTCCGCGACGGTGAGGCGCGCACTCTGCCCTACCTCGCGGTTGGCAGCGCGGGAGTCGCGGTGGTCGCCGAGCACCTCGCCGCCCACCGGCCCGGCGCCGAGAGCGTCGCGCAGCTGCCCGGCCTGCGCGAGTCCTGCCGCGGCGAGTTCGTCATCCACCCCAGCCTACTGTACGGGCGGGCCGGGCTGATGACCGCGCTGGCCGCGGGCAGGCACCGCGGCGACGACCCGGTCGCCGAGCGGGCGATCGCACTGCACCTGTCCCGGTTCGCCTGGTACGCGATCCCCTTCCGGGGTGGCATCGCGTTCCCCGGCAACCAGCTGCTGCGGCTGTCGATGGACGTCGCGACCGGCGGAGCGGGCGTCCTGCTCGCGCTCGCCGCCGTCCTCGACGGCACGCCCGTGCTGCCGTTCCTCGGCGGCCCCAGAACTTCGGTCCGACCGGACCGGGGAAAGTAGAAGAGAAGGGCACGACCATGGAAATGGTTCTCGACCTGCAGGCGATGGAGACCCCCGAAGCCCTCAACGGCGGCGGCGACGGCGGCGCGGGCCACCCGATCAGCAACCTCAGCCTGCTGGCCGGCTGCGCCAACAGCACGCTGAGCCTGCTGGGCTGCAGCACCATCTGACACACCCGCAGGAAAACGGTGGGAGCGGCGCAGGCCAAGTGCGCCGCTCCCACTCGTGCCTACCGCGTCCGGCCCGGGTAGGGCAAGGAGGTTCCACATGACGGGCGATCCGCTGCTGGTCACGGCGACCCGGCTCGTGTGGGTCCGCGCCCTGTTCATCGTGGTCGTCACCGCCGTGGCCACCGCGGCCGGGCTCCTGCTGCCGTCGGCACTGGCGCAGGCGGTGGACGCCGCCGTCTCGGGCCGCGCGAGCCTGCTGCCGGTCGTCGCCGTGCTGGCTCTGGGCGTGACCGGAATCCTCGCCGAGGTGCTCGGCGGGGTCCTGACCACCAGCGTGACCAGCACGTCGACGGCGTGGCTGCGTCGGAAGCTCGCGGACCGGCTGCTCGCGCTGGGCCTGCGCTCGCCGTTCGACGAGGGCGACGCGCTGAGCCGGCTCACCGGCGACTGCTACAGCGCCGGCGCGATCGTCTCGATCGTCGTGCAGCTGGGCTCCTCGGTCGTGCTCAGCACCGGCGCGGTGGTGCTGCTCGGGCTGCTGGACTGGCGGCTCGCGCTCGTGTTCCTCGGCAGCGTGCCGCTGGCGCTGCTCACCGCCCGCGCACACCTGCGGCACACCGCCGACGACGTCCTCACCTACCAGCAGGTCTCCGGCAGGCTGTCGGCGCGGCTGCTGGACGCCGTCCGCGGGCTGCGCACGATCGCCGCGTCGGGCACCGCCGACCGGGAGGCCGACCGCGTGCTGCGGCCGCTGCCGGAGCTGGCCGCGGCCGGGCGCGGGATGTGGCGGACGCAGGCCCGGATGGTGTGGCGCGCGGCCCTGCTGCTGCCCGCGGTGGAGCTGGCCGTGCTGATCGCCGCCGGGTTCGGCGTCCTCGCCGGGCGGCTGACGATCGGACAGGTGCTCGCCGCGCTCGGTTACGTCACGCTGGGCATGAGCCTCGTGCGCCAGATTCCGTTGCTGACCACGCTTTCCCGCGCGCGCTCCTGCGCGCGGCGGATCGCCGAGGTGCTCGACGCGCCCGCGCCGGAGCCCGGTGTCCTCGACGCGCCGGAGGGGGACGGCGTGCTCGAATTCGACGGACTGCGCATCCCCGGCGGGAGCCTGGTCGCCGTCGTCGGCCGCTCGGGGGCGGGAAAGTCCACTTTGGCCGCCCGGCTCGGCGGACTGGCGCCCGGCGACGTCCGCCTCGACGGCCGTCCGGTCGGGGAGATCTCGAACGCGCGGGCACTGGTCGGTTACGCGTTCGAACGTCCGGCTCTGATCGGTGCCACCGTCGCCGACGCCGTCGCGTTCGGCACGTCGGCGCCCCGGCGCGCCGTGCGGGCCGCTTGCCGGCAGGCGCAGGTGCACGACCTCGTCGTCCGTCTGCCCGACGGGTACGAGACCCCGCTCGCCGAGGCGCCGCTGTCCGGTGGGGAGGCGCAGCGGCTCGGGCTCGCCCGCGCGTTCGTCCGCCGCCCGCGCGTGCTGGTGCTCGACGACGCCACCGCGAGCCTGGACACCGTCACGGAGTCGCTTGTGGACAGTGCGGTCCAGGAGTCCGGCAGCACGAGGATCGTGGTGACCCGTCGCGCGGCGACCGCGGCGCGGGCGGATCTGGTGCTCTGGCTGGAAAACGGCCGGATCCGGGAGGCGGACCGGCACGACGTGCTGTGGCGGGAGCCCGCGTACCGCGCCGTGTTCACCGAGGAGGCGGCGTGAAGCTGTACTGGCGTGCGCTGGGCGCGCAGTGGCGGGGCGGCCTGGTGCTCGCTGTGTGCTCGGTCGCCGAGGGGCTGCCCGCGTTCAGCTCCGGACGGCTGGTGCAACAGGCGATGGACGACGGGTTCGGTGCGGGACGCCCGGCGCGCGGCGTCGTGTGGCTGCTCGTCTTCGGTGCGCTGGCCCTGTTCGGCGCGCTGGGTTCGCGCGTGGTGTGGCGGCAGCTGGGCACGCTCGTCGAACCCGTGCGCGACGCGCTGGTCACCGCCGTCGTGCGCGGGGTGCTGCACAACCCGCCGCGCCGCAACGGTTTCGACGCCGGGGCGGTCGCCCGCATCACCCAGCACATCGAGGTGATCCGGGACGCGACCGCGGGCCTGCTGGTGCAGGCACGCGCGATGCTGGTGACCACGGGCGGCGCGTTGATCGGCCTGTTCACGGTCGCCGGGCCGCTCGCGTGGGTCGTCGCCGCGCCGGTCGGCGGCTCGCTGCTCCTGTTCGCCTGCCTGCTGCCCGCGCTCGCCCGCCGCCAGCGCGCGGTGACCCTCGCCGACGAGACCACCGCCGAGCGGGCAGGCACCGCGCTGGCCGGCATGCGGGACGTGGTCGCGTGCGGGGCGGAGGCCGAGGTCGGGCGGGACCTGCACGACGCGATCGGCCACCAAGCCCGCTCTGCGATGCGGCTGGCCAGGATGAGCGCCGCCCGCACCGCGGTGATCGCGCTCGGCGGCTTCCTCCCGCTGCTGTTCGCCCTCGCCGCCGGGCCAGGGCTCGTCGCGTCCGGCCGGCTCAGCGCCGGTGCGGCCCTGGGCTCGCTGGTGTACCTCGCCACCAGCCTGCAGCCCGCCGTGCACAACCTCGGCGCCACGTCGAGCAGCGTCATGTTGCGGCTGCTCGTGGCCCTGCGCCGGGTCGCCGAGACGACGGTGCTGCCGCCGCCGCGCGGTGGTGAGCGGGAACCCGTCGACGCGACCGTGGAAGCCCGCGCCCTGACCTTCGGCTGGGGCGCGAACGCCGAGCCGATCGTGCGGGACCTGGACCTGCGACTGGTGCCCGGCGACCACCTCGCGGTCGTCGGCCCGAGCGGTATCGGCAAGTCGACACTCGCGGCGTTGCTGACCGGGATGGTGCGGCCGCAGTCGGGCGAGGTCCTGGTCGGCGGTGTCCCGGTCGGCGAACTGCGGCCCGCGGCGCTGCACCGGCTGGTGGCCCTGGTACCGCAGGAGACGTACCTGTTCGCCGGCACCGTGCGGGAGAACCTGGCCCTGTTCGCGCCCGGCAGCACCGACGACGAGCTGCTCGCCGCGGTGTCCGCCGTGGGCGCGGAGGACGTGGTGACGCGACTCGGCGGTCTGGACGCCGAACTCGGTGCCACGTCCGCGGGTGAGGCGCAGCTCCTCGCGCTGGCCCGCGTGTACGCGAGCCCCGCGCGGGTGGTGATCCTCGACGAGGCGGCGTCGAGCCTCGACGCCGCGGCCGAGGCCCGCGCGGAACGCGCCTTCGCCGAGCGGGGCGGCGTGCTGGTGGTGATCGCGCATCGGCTCTCGTCGGCCCTGCGCGCCGACCGGGTGCTGGTCATGGACGGCCAGGCGACCCTGCTGGGCCGCCACGACGACCTGCTCGCCGCCTCGCCCCGCTACGCCGCGCTCATGCGGGCGTGGACGGATCCGGTGGCGGCCTGAGCGCTTCCAGGCAGTCCCGCAGCTTCCCCTCGACCGGCACCGGACGCCGGGTCTCCCGGTCGACGAACACGTGCACGAAGTGCCCCTCCGCGACGAGCGTTTCCCCGTGGCGGATGCCGATCTCGTACCGCACGCTCGACGTGCCCAGGTGCCCGACGCGCAGGCCCACCGACAGGACGTCGGGGAACGCGACCGACGCGTGGTAGTTGCAGTGCGACTCGACGCACAGGCCGATCACCGGGCTCGTCTCGACGTCCAGCCCGCCGCGCTCGATGAGCCACGTGTTGATCACCGTGTCCATCAGCGAGTAGTGCACGACGTTGTTGACGTGCCCGTAGACGTCGTTGTCCTTCCAGCGGGTCGGCACCCGCTGCCAGTGCGCGTACTCGTTCACCACAGGCTCACCGAGCGGCGCAGGATGCCGGCGAGGTCGTCCTCGGTGGGCGTGCGCGGCGCGGTGGCGAGCAGCCGTTGCTGCTTGACCGTGCCCTCGACGAGGGAGTCCACATCGGACTCCGAGTACCCGACGGCGCCGATCCCGTTCGGAATGCCGATGCGCTCCATCAGCCGCCGCAACACGGTGGGCAGGTAGTCCGCGTCGTCGTGCGGGCGCTCGACCTCGGGTCCGAGCAGCTGCGCGACCTTCAGGTGCCGCTCCGGGGCGGCGTCGAACGTGAACCGGAACGCCTCGGGCGCGGTGAGCGACACCGCCATGCCGTGCGGCACCAGCGGCTCCTCCGGCGGGTAGCCGTCGGGCACGAAGTCGCGCACCTGCCCGGCGATCGGGTACGCGTTGGCGTGCGGGATGTGCACGCCGGCGTTGCCGAACCCCATCCCGGCGAAGGTCGCCGCGAGCGACAGGTTCTCCCGTGCGTGCAGGTCCTCGCCGTTCGCCACGGCCGCGGGCAGCGAGTCGCGCAGCAGCACGAGCGCGCGCTCGGCGAACATGTCGGCGATCGGGTTCGCGCCGCAGTACGGCACGCGCTCCTCGGGCTTCTTGCGCTCGAAGTCGGTGTACGCCTTGGCCGTGTAGCTCTCCGCGGCGTGGCACAGGATGTCCATCCCGCTGGCCGCGGTGACCAGCGACGGCTGGCTCGCGGTCAGCCGCGGGTCGACGACCGCGAGCGTCGGGCGCAGCCGCAGGTGGCTGATGCCGGTCTTGACCTTGAGCGACAGCACGTCGAGCACGCACACCGTGGTGCTCTCCGAACCGGTGCCGGTGGTGGTGGGCACCGCGACCAGTGGCTTCAGCGGCGCGCTCGGGGCGCGGCCGCCGCCGACGGGCGGGTTGACGTAGTCCATCAACTCGCCCTCGTTGCTGGTCAGCAGGTTGACCGCCTTCGCGGTGTCGATGGTCGACCCGCCGCCGACGGCGACGAACGCGTCCCACGGCCCCGTGCCGCGCGCGTGGTCGACGGCCTTGGCCATGCTGACGTCGGTGGGCTCGACGTGCACCCCGTCGAAGACCTCCGCGTGCAGGCCGTACCCCTGGAGGCCCTCGGCGATGCGGGCGGGCCAGCCGGTGGCGGCGACCCCCGGGTCGGTGAGCACGAGGACCCGGCGCGCGCCGGCCTGGGTGAGGTCGTACCCGATCTCTTCGCAGGCACCGGCGCCGTACTTCAGCGCGGGTGCCCCGTAGGTGAAGACGGTCTCGTTCGGCACAGCACGACTCTAAGCCCTGCTGGGGTTCTACTCAGAGGTGATCGGAACGCCCTTGCCCTCACTTGACCGGGTTAATGAACGCTGATTACCTTGATCCATCACGTATCAACAAGGGTGGACCGTGGCGCGGATGGCGGTCCGGGTGCTGAGCGACGCGGGGGTACAGCGCGCGTACACCGTGCCCGCCGACTCGTTCCTCGACCTGCTCGACGTACTGCAGTTCGAGTCCCCGCTGACCCTGGTCAACGCCAGGCAGGAGACCGCGGCCGCGTTCATGGCCGAGGCCGAGGGCAAGCTCCGCGAGATACCCGCGGTGCTGCTCGGCGCGCGGGGCGCGGGCGTGGTGCACCTGCTCTCCGGCGTGCGGAACGCCGCGCAGGACGAGTCCCCGCTGGTCGTGCTGCTGGCCGACCGGCCGTCGGTGAACCTGACCGGTGACGACGCCGACGACTTCGACCCGCTCGAACTGTTCCGCCCGTTCGTGAAGTGGAGCGCCCGCGCCGAGGTCGCCGCCGAGGTGCCCGGGTTGCTCGCGGAGGCGCTGGGCGAGGTCCAGCGCGGTCGCCGGGGGCCCGCCGTGCTCGCGGTGCCGGACGACTTCTGGATCGCGCCCTACGGCGGCCCGGTGCCCCAGATCCCCGTACAACCCGACCGCACGGGTGCGCTGTTGCGCTCCGCGGACGAGGTCGCCGGGTTGGTCGCCGACGCCCGGTATCCGGTGGTGATCGCCGGAGCCGGCGTCCGCGCGGCGCGGGACGAGCTGGTCGCCGTGGCCGAGCAGCTGGGCCTGTCGGTCTACAACGCGTTCCGCAGGCAGGACGCGTTCCCGGAGAACCACGCGCGTTACGCCGGGCATCTCGGGCTCGGCATCCCCGCCCGCCAGCTCGACGCGCTCGACCGCGCCGACCTGGTGCTCGCGATCGGCACGCGGCTGGACGAGGTCACCACGCAGAACTTCCGCTACCCCTTGCCGGGCCAGACCCTCGTGGTGATCGGCACCGGGCTGACGCCGACGCGCCGGCGTGGGCTGACCTTCCGGATCGAGTGCGAGATCGGCCCGTTCCTGCGGGAGCTGAGCGCCGTCGCCATCCCGCGGACGCGCCGCAGCTCGGCCGCCAACGCGGCCACGCACACGTTCATGACCCCGCCGGACACGCGTGACAGCGCGTACGTGCACCCGGCCGAGGTGGTGCGGGCGGTGCGCAAGACCGTGCCCGAGGACACGATCGTGACCAGCGACTCCAGCAAGTTCGCCGGGTTCGTGCACCGCTACTGGTGCTTCACCGCGCCGCACACGCAGCTCGGCCCGGCCGACCGGGGAACGGGCTACGCCGTGCCCGCGGCGGTGGCCGCGAAGCTCACCGAGCCGAAGCGGTGCGTGGTCGCGATGACCGGGGACGGCGGCCTGCTGAGCACGGGGCAGGAGCTGGAGACCGCGGTGCGCTACCGGGCGGCGGTGATCATCGTGGTGAGCCAGAACGGGCTGTACGGCGAGCTGGCGATGCACCAGGCCCGGGCGCACGGCAGGCTGTCCGGCGTCGCGCTGGAGCACGTGGACTTCGCGGCCTGGGCCCGGTCACTCGGTGCTGTCGGCTACACCATCGAGTCACCCGAACAGCTGGAACCGACGCTCGCGCGGGCGTTGCGGCACCAGCGGCCGAGCCTGCTGGACGTGCGCACCGATCCCGATGTCATCGACCCCGACGTCCGGCTCAGCGCGCTGTTCCGGGCCGACCGTTCCACCTGACCCGGTTGTGGGATCCGTGTGTGCCGGCCCCGCCGCTCCCTCGCGTTTTGCCGTGAACTCGCGTACCGTCGGAATTCCTTGGTATTCCTCGAATTCTGAAATTGGTATTGCTGTATGGTGACGGAAACCCCTGTCCGTAAACCGAAACCCATCCTTTCCGGCTTGCGCTCGATGCCCGAGCACGTCCTGGTGACGGTGTTCGTCCTGCTGCCGCTGGTCGCACTGGCCGCGGCGGTGCCGTTCGCCTGGGGCTGGGGGCTGAGCTGGCTCGACATCGGCCTCGGGGCGTTCTTCTTCGTGGTGTCCGGGCTCGGCGTGACCGCCGGGTACCACCGCCACTTCACGCACGGCTCGTTCAAGGCGCGGCGTCCACTGCGGATCGCTCTGGCCATCGCGGGCAACCTGTCCGCGCAGGGCCCCGCCATCACGTGGGTCGCCGACCACCGGCGGCACCACGCGTTCTCCGACCGGGCGGGCGACCCGCACTCACCTTGGCTGTTCGGCACCGGAGCGAGCGCGCTGGCGAAGGGCTTCTGGCACGCGCACATGGGGTGGCTGTTCAAGCGGGACGTGACCAACGCCGAGCGGTTCGCTCCCGACCTGCTCGCCGACCGCGACATCCGAACGGTCGATCGGCTGTTCCCCGTCTGGGTGGCCGCGACGTTCCTGCTGCCGGCGATCGCGGGCGGCCTCATCACCTGGTCGGTGTGGGGTGGGTTCACTGCCTTCTTCTGGGCCGGTTTCGTCCGGGTCGCGCTGCTGCACCACGTGACGTGGTCGGTCAACTCGATCTGCCACATGATCGGCGAACGACCGTTCGCCAGTCGCGACAAGGCGGCGAACTTCTGGCCGCTGGCGATCTTCTCCTTCGGGGAGGCGTGGCACAACCTGCACCACGCCGACCCGACGTGCGCCCGGCACGGCGTCCAACGTGGGCAGATCGACATCACGGCACGGCTGATTTGGATCTTCGAGAAGCTCGGCTGGGCCTCGCAGGTCCGCTGGCCGACGCCCCAGCGGCTACACAGACTGGCGCTCGAGCCAGATCTGTGATTAACTGGTCGTGGTCTCAAGCTTTTGTGTTCGTGTTAGCCCACGCTCGCAAGACTTAGCGGGCGTAGTGGTTTCCCTCTCGGGAGAGCAAACCGCCTCGCATTGACCCGGAGCACCGCAGCGGTGCTTCGCTTGTTTGCTGTATTTGGAGAAATTTTTTATGGTTCAGGGCACTGTGAAGTGGTTCAACTCCGAGAAGGGGTTCGGCTTCATCACCCCCGACAACGGTGGCGGCGACGTGTTCGTGCACTACTCGGAGATCCAGGGCAACGGTTTCCGTAGCCTCGAGGAGAACGCGCGCGTCGAGTTCGAGATCGGCCAGGGCCAGAAGGGCCCGCAGGCCACCTCGGTCAGCCTCATCTGACACAGGCTTCGAAGTGAGCCCCCGCCTCCTCGCGAGGCGGGGGCTTCTTTGTGCCCGTGTCATCCGGGTGCTTCCGGCTCGCCGAGGCCAACGCCAAGACACGTTCCCATAACGTCGGCGGAAATCCCGGGCGCCGCCCGGACTCGATGGTGGACGCTTCGGCCACTCGGATACCTTCATGCGCGTGGGTCACCGGGCGAGGGGTGGATTTTGATGACGAGTACCGCGGTGCGGCCGGGGGCGCCGAGCGGGCCCGTACCGGAACCTCCCGCGCCCGGATCGCCGTCGGCCGAACGCGGCGGCTTCGCCGGACTGCTCGACCTGCCCGTCGCCGCCGCGCGCGGGCTGATGCGCTCCGTGCGCACCAGCCCGGGGCGGCTCACCGTGATCGGCGTGGGGCTGGTGGTGCTGGTCCTGGTCTTCGGGCTCGTCGGCACGTTCGCCGCGCTGGGCAAGAAGGACACGATCAATGACCTGATCGACCACCGCGAGCCGCTGACGGCCGCGTCGCAGGAGGTGTACCGCTCGCTGTCCGACGCGGACGCCACGTCGGCCAACGCGTTCCTCGTGATCGGCGCCGAACCGGCCGAGCTGCGCAACAGGTACGACCTGGACATCGCCCGCGCCGGAGCCGCGCTCGCCAAGGCCGCTTCGGACGCCGAGGGCGTCGCGGACGCCACCGGCAAGGTGGACGTGATCAGCCGCAACCTGCCCGTCTACACCGGAGTCATCGAGCGGGCGCGGGCGAACAACCTGCAGGGCTTCCCGGTCGGCGCGTCCTACCTACGTGAGGCGTCGAACCTCATGCGCACGACGATCCTGCCCGCCGCCGCGGACCTCTACAACATCGACACCGCCCGGCTGAACGCGGAGCAGGACGACGCCGCCGGCTTCCCGTGGTTCAGCACGATCCTGCTGCTCGCGGTGCTCGGCGCGCTCGTCGCCACCCAGGTGTACCTCACGCGGCGGACCAACCGGCTGCTCAACATCGGGCTGGTCGTCGCGTCCGGCGCGATGGTGCTCGTCCTGCTGTGGGGGCTGGTCGCGCTGATCGTGCAGAGCGTGCTCGTCGGCAGCGGCCGCGAGGACGGCAGCCACCCCGCCGACGTCCTGGTCCACGCGCGCACCGCCGCGGTGCAGGCCCGCGCGGACGAGATGATGACGCTCGTCGCGCGCGGTGACGGCACCGCCTACCAGCAGGACTACGAGCACCTCGCCCCCATGTTCACCGGAATGCTCAAGGAGGCGCAGGGCCTGTTGACCGGCCCGGCCGCCCAGCAGGTGAACACCGCGCTGACCAGTGCGAACACCTGGCTGACCGCGCACAAGGACATCCGCGCGCAGGACGACAGCGGCGACTACACCGACGCGGTGCGCAAGGCCGTCGACACGAGCGCGGCGGACAGCGCCGCCACCGCGTTCGGCAAGCTCGACCAGGCACTGGTCACGGCCATCGACGCGGCCCGCCAGAACTTCCTGGACGACACGCGGGGCGCCGACCGGGCGCTGACCCTGCTGGCGCCCGGCGTGGCGGTGCTGTCCGTGGTCGCGGCCGCGGGTGTGACGATCGGGATCCGCGATCGGCTGAGGGAGTACCGGTGACCAAGAGGAAGACGCTCGCCGCCCTGTGCGCGGCGGTCGCGTTGCTGGCCGCGGGCTGCGGCAGCGCGGGCACGCCCGTCGACCCCGCCCCGGTGGGTGCCGTGCAGCCACCGCTGCCGGCGAACGTCGGCGGCGCGGACCCGGCGGCCGCGGGGTCCAGCGCGGCCAACTGCGACACGCGCAGCCTCTCGCCGAGCTCGGGCATCCCGTCCGGCTCGACGATGGCCGCCATCCGCTCGCGCGGCAGGCTGATCGCCGGTGTGGACCAGACCACGTTCCTGTTCGGGTTCCTCAACCCCGCCAACGGCAACCTAGAGGGCTTCGACATCGACATGGTCAAGCAGATCGCGTCGGCGATCTTCGGCTCGTGGGAGGGGCACGTGCAGTGGACGGCGATCCCGTCGTCCCAGCGGGAGAGCGTGCTGCGCGACCACAAGGTCGACATCGTCGTGCGCACCTACAGCATCACGTGCGCGCGGCTGAAGGACGTCGACTTCTCGGCCACCTACTACCAGGCGGGCCAGCGCGTGCTCGCCGCCCGCAACTCCGGCATCACGGGCATGTCCGACCTCGGCGGCAGGAAGGTGTGTGCCACCCGCAGCTCCACCTCGCTGGCCGCGATCCAGGACGCGCCGGCGAAACCGACCCCGGTGTCGGTGAACAACTGGTCCGACTGCCTGGTGCTGTTGCAGCAGGGCCAGGTCGACGCGATCTCCACCGACGACGTGATCCTCGCCGGCATGGCCAAGCAGGACCCGAACCTGGAGGTCGTCGGCGACCGGTTCACCACGGAGAACTACGGCGTCGGCATCCCGAAGGGCGAGGACGACATGGTCAGGTTCGTCAACTCGGTGCTGGAGAACGTCCGCCACAACGGGGTCTGGCAGCAGACCTACGACACGTGGATCGCGCCCGTGCTCGGACCAGCCGGCCCGCCGTCCGTTTCGTACCAGTGAGGGGATCATGCCCGACCACGAGCCCATCTCCGGCCGGCTCGACGAATCCCCGGCCGAGTCGACCCAGTTCATCCGCCCGGTCCAGCCGCAGCAGCAGCCGCAGCTGACGAGCGTGCTGGCCTCGCCGGCGCCGACCACCAGCATCCGCCCGCCGGCGCCGGTGGAGGAGTCCGGCGGCACCGGCCCGCAGTTGCCGGACCCGGGCACCGAGAGCGTGCTGCCCGAGACGTCCAGCGGCAGGCACACCGGTTCCGGTTCCGGCCCGGGCACCGGCCCCGGCACGGGCTCGGGTGCGTTCCCCGGCACGTCGCGGCGCACCGGACGGCGTTCCTCGCGGCGGGGCCGGCTCGGTCTCGGCCTGGTCGAGGTGCCGCCGGTGCCGTACCGCGACCCGACGTCCGCCGTGCTCACCAACCCGGTGGTGTCGGAGGAGAAGCGCTACTGCGGCAACTGCTCGGCGAAGGTCGGGCGCGGTGACGCCGGCCCCGAAGGCGTGTGCCCGAACTGCGGCACGCCCTACTCGTTCGTGCCGAAGCTGCGCCACGGCGACCTCGTCGGCGGGCAGTACGAGGTGCTCGGCGCGCTGGCGTACGGCGGTCTGGGCTGGATCTACCTGGCGCAGGACCACAACGTCAACGACCGCTGGGTCGTCCTCAAAGGACTGATCGACGCCGGCGACGCCACGGCGACGGCCGCGGCGGTCAACGAGACGCGGTTCCTGGCCGAGGTCGAGCACCCGAACATCGTCAAGATCTACAACTTCGTGCAGCACCCGGATCCGCAGACCGGGCACTCCGTCGGCTACATCGTGATGGAGTACGTGGGCGGCCAGTCGCTGCGGCAGCTCGCGCTCGCGCACTACCGCAGGGTGGGGCGGCCGGAGCCGCTGCCGATCGCGCAGGTCATCGCGTACGGCCTGGAGATCCTGCCCGCGCTCGGCTACCTGCACAGCCAGAACCTGCTGTACTGCGACCTCAAGCCCGACAACGTGATCCAGACGCACGAGCAGCTCAAGCTGATCGACCTGGGCGCGGTGCGGCGCACCGACGACTACTCCAGCCCGCTGTTCTTCACCACCGGGTACAGCGCGCCGGAGCTGGCCACGTACGGCGCGTCGGTGGCGTCGGACCTGTACACGGTGGGCCGCACGCTCGCCGTGCTGAGCTTCGAGTTCAACGGGTACACCACGAAGTACAAGGACACCCTGCCGAGTCCGGACGAGGTGCCGCTGTTCAAGCTCTTCGGGTCGTACTACCGGTTCCTCAAGCGCGCGACGCACCGCGACCCGGACCGGCGGTTCATCACGGCCGAGGACATGGCCGACCAGCTGGCGGGCGTGCTGCGCGAGATCATGGCGCTAGGCACCGGAAAAGCCCGGCCCGGAGTGTCCACTGTGTTCGGTCCGGAGACCAACACGTTCGGCGTGGACATCGTGGTGCCGGAGCCGGGGCAGCCGGTGGCGCTGCCGAAGGGCGAGGACGTCGTGGGCGGGTTGCCGATCCCGCAGGTCGACACCAGCGACCCGGCGGCGGGTGTGCTGGCCACGACCACGGCGGTGGACCCGAAGGGCGCGATCGACGCCCTGATCGGCGCGCCGAGGGAGTCGATCGAGGTGCGGCTGCGGATCGTCCGGGCGCGCATCGAGCTGGGCGAGCTGGCGGAGGCGAACAGGCAGCTGCAGGCCGCGCAGTACCTGGCGATCCGGGCGGGTTATCCGCACGACTGGCGCATCGACTGGCATCGCGGGCTGATCGAGCTGGCGGGCGGGCGTCAGCGGGTCGCGCAGGTCGCCTTCGAGGCCGTGTACGACGACCTGCCCGGCGAGATCGCCCCGAAGCTGGCGCTCGCGGTGAGCGCCGAGGGCGTCGGGGACTATTTCGCGGCGTCGAGGCTGTACGAGCTGGTGTGGCGCACGGACCGCAGTTACGTGAGCGCGGCCTTCGGCCTGGCCCGCGTGTACCTGGCGCAGGGCGCACGGGCGAGCGCGATCGAGGTGCTGGAGTCGGTGCCGTCGTCGTCGACGCACTACGTGGCGGCCCAGGTGGCGGCCATAAAGATCAAGACCAGGGCGGCGGGCAACAGCACGGTGTCGGAGGCGGACCTGGCCGACGCGGGTGCGAGGCTGGAACGCCTGACCCTGGACGCGGAACGCCGCACGAGCCTCTCGGCGGAGGTCCTGGAGGCGGCGTTCGAGTGGGTGCGCAATGCCCCGCCGGAACACCGCAGCAGCGCAAGGATCCTGGGCCACCCACTGTCCGAACGCGACATCCGGCTGGGGCTGGAACGGTGCTACCGCGCCCTGGCAAGGCTGGCCCACACCCAGGAGGACAGGATCGCCTTGGTGGACAAGGCGAACGCCATCAGGCCGAGAACGTTGACGTAGCGGGAAAGCCCGGCGATGCGCCGGGTTCTCCTACGGATTGATCCGCCCCTGGGTCTCCCGGAACTTCGCCATCGCGTCCGGATCCCCGTGCTTCGTGAAGTGCTCGAACCCCACCTCGACGAACAACGCCCGGGCCCGCAACGCCACCGGCCCGTCCTCGGCGTCCAGCCGCCCTTCGGCGCTCGCGTACAGCTTGCGTCCGGCCACACCGTCCACCTTGGCCGTGATGAACAGCGTGGAGCCGACCGGCACCGGGCGCAGGAAGTCGGTCTCCAGTTTGCCCGTCACCGCGGGCCGGCGCAGCAGGTTGCCGACCGTCGAGCCGAGCGCCTCGTCGAAAGCGCACGCCAGCAGCCCGCCGTGGGCGAGGCCGGGCGCGCCCTGGTGCGCCTCGGTCACCGTGAACTGCGAGTGGACCAACGCGTGCTCGCCCATGGTGGACCGCATGTGCAGCCCGCCTTCCACCTCGCCGCAGCCGAAGCACTGGTCGTAGTGCATGTCGAGCTTCGTGCCGGGCGGGGGCGCGTCGGGGTGCGGGGCCGGCGCCTCGGTCTCGACGGGCGGCCAGGGGGTGGACCTGCGTGCCTCGCTCATCCGACCAAAGTAGCTCGCCGCACCGGGATTTTCCCCGCGAACCCGCGCTCGAAGAGACAAGGACCACGAGACGCGCGAAAATCACTACCTGACACGAGGATGCCACTAAGGTCGCAACCTTGACCGCTGGTACGGAACTGCTGATGAGGAGGTCGGGGCGCATGGCGGAAACGGCGACTCAGCAATCGGAAATCGACCAGAGAACCGTCAGACGGGCCGTAATCGCGTCCGCGATGGGTAACGCCACGGAATGGTACGACTACGGTGTGTTCACGTCGGGCGCCATTGCCACGGCCATCGGCACCGTTTTCTTTCCCGGCGAGGGCAACGCGGTACTGAAGTCGCTCGCACTGGTCGCGATCGGCTTCGTGGTGCGACCTTTCGGTGGCGCGTTCTTCGGCCCACTGGGAGACAAGATCGGCCGCCAGAAGGTGCTGGCCATCACGATCCTGCTGATGTCCGGCTGCACCTTCCTGGTCGGCTGCCTGCCCACCTACGCGGGCGGTTACGCGATCGGCATCGGGGCCCCGATCCTGGTGCTGCTGCTCCGCCTGATCCAGGGCTTCTCGACGGGCGGTGAGTACGGCGGCGCGGCGACGTTCATCGCCGAGTACGCGCCCACCAGGCGCCGGGGTTTCTTCGGCAGCTTCCTGGAGTTCGGCACGCTGTCCGGGTACGTGCTCGGCAACATCGTGGTGCTCGCCGTGACGCTGTCGTTCACCTCGGAACAGGTGTCGAGCTGGGCGTGGCGAATCCCGTTCTTCGTCGCGCTGCCGCTCGGCCTGGTGGGGCTCTACCTGCGCACGAAGCTGGAGGACACGCCGGAGTTCCGCCGGCTGGAGAAGGCGGGCGAGAAGGCCGAGAAGGCGCCGCTGAGGGAGACCCTGACCCGCAACTGGCGGATGATCCTCAACCTCATCGGCATCGTGCTGCTGCTGAACATCGCGGACTACATGCTGCTGACCACGATGCCGACGTACTTCACCGACACGTTGAAGATCAACGACAACACGTCGACGGTGATCATCATCTGCGTGGAGCTGGTGCAGATGGCGCTGATCGCCCCGCTGGGCGCGTTGTCCGACCGGATCGGCCGGAAACCGCTGCTGCTCACCGCGGCCATCGGGTACATCGTGCTGAGCTACCCGTCGATCAAGCTGATGCAGAGCGGCAGCACGGCGCTGCTGGTGGTCGGCTTCGGCATCGTCGCGCTGCTGCTGGTGCTGATGCTCGCGGTGATCGGCTCGACGTTCCCGGCGATGTTCCCGACGCGCGTTCGCTACGGTTCGTTCGCCATCGGTTACAACGTGTCCACGTCGCTCTTCGGCGGCACGTGCGGTGTCATCGTCACGGCGCTGATCCACGGCACCGGCAACGAGGACTGGCCGGCGTTCTACCTGATGATCGCCGCCGCGATCGCGCTCGTGCCGATCATGCGGATCCCGGAGACCGCCCGCGTGCCGATGGCCCGCATCGAGGTGCAGTCCGCTCCGGCGGACGGGCTGCGCACCGCCTGAGGGTTCCGGAACAGGGCCGCGCTCTCCTCGTGGGGGCGCGGCCCTTTCGTTCCTCGTTCACCGACTACCCGGTATCTCAGGGCAACCTGGCGTTGAGTCGTGATCTCGACCACGGCAAGATGGTGGCACCGCAGAAGCAGGAGAGGGCGGCACATGATCGACCCGAGGGACCCGTCCGGCGTGGCGGAGGCCGCGAGGCTGCTGGACGACATGACCCAGCAGCTGACCCCGGTGCCCGCACTCCTCGACGAGGAGACGCGCACCGAACGCATCGGGCACCCCCAGGCTGCCGAGGACAACCTCGACGGCCACGTGCTCTAGGCGTCGGCCGCCGGTGCGGTCGACGACCTCCGGCGAGCGGCCCTGCCGCTCGTAGAACACCGGTCAAGCGCTCAGCGCGGACAGCTTGGACCAGTCGGCCCAGGAGTAGGTCCAGTCCGAGTAGTCGCCGTCCTTCGGGGACAGCTGTTGCGTGCTGCCGGTGATCTCCACGGGGTCGCCCGTCAGCACGCCGTCGTAGTACTCCTTCGCGCGGGCCGGCGAGAGGTTCAGACAGCCGTGCGAGATGTTCTTCTTGCCCTGCGCCCAAACCGATGCCGCCAGGCCGTGGATGAACTCGCCGTTGTTGGAGATCCGCACCGCCCACGGCACGTTCACGTCGGTGTAGTTGTAGCGCGGGTTGCTCATCGAGTACGTCGGGTACTTCTCCATCACCACGTGCGTCCCGCTGTGCGTGACGCGGCCGGGGTCGGAGTCGAGGCCGTAGCTCACCGGGTAGTCGGCGATCTGCTTGCCGTCGCGGATCACCTGCATGCGGTGGGTCCGGGTGTCGCCCTTGACGATCTGCGAGCGGCCGATCGTGAACGACGCGGAGACGTCCTGCTTGCCGTAGACGCCGTCGCCGATCTTGACGCCGTAGATCTTCGCGGTGACGGTCACCTTCGTGCCCGGCTGGTAGTACTCCTTGGGGCGCCAGTGCACCTGCGTGTCCGACAGCCACGCCCACGAGCCCTCGGTCTTCGGCGTGGTCTCGACGGTAAGCGCTTTCTCCGCGGCGGCCTTGTCGGTCACCTTGCTGCTGAACGTGAGCGCGATCGGCATCGCGATGCCGTAGGTCTTCGCGTCCCCGACGTTGAGGGTGCCCGAGACCTGCCGCTTCGGCGTGACGGTGGTGAACTGCCCGGACAGCGGAACGGTCTTGCCATCGGCTCCGGTCGCGGTGCCGGACCAGGTGTAGGTCTTGCCGTAGCCGAGCGCCTCGGTGCTGGTCCAGCTCCGCTTGTCCGCGGCGAGCTGGCCCGCCACCTGCTTTCCGTCGGGATTGGTGAGGGCCACCGACTGCAGCTGCCCGTCGGCGACGGTCACCTTCGCCGGGTCGCCGGGCGCGACGTTCTGCGCACCCGCGGCGGGCTGGGTGGTGAGTTTCGCCGGCGAGACCTCGGATGCGCTCCCGCTGCCCCCGGCGGCCGGAGCCGGCGCGCTGGGCGCCGGATCCCCCGTGCAGGCGCTGAGCCCGAGCGTGGCGGCCAAGCCGAGCGCCACGAGTGTGGCGGGCAGACGACGTGCGTTCCTGAGTGCTTTCACCGGTGGTTGCCCCTTCTCCCCTTTTGCCTGAACAGACGCCGCTCGGGCGACCAGCGTTGACGTCCGATCGGGTGATCACGGTCACGCGGGATGATCTTTCGGGCAGATGATCAGCCTAACGGGTTTCCGGGGCTTGCCCGGATCACACCGTTGCGACGTTCCGGTGACATCCGGGAACGCTGTGGAAGGGGCTTTCGCTTTCGCCAGATCCCGGTACCCTTCCCTCTAGGCCGTCGTTTTGCGTGTTAGTGGCTTCACACTCGCGGAACTTCTGACGCGAGCCATGAGCCGAACACGCTCTTCGCTCGTCTCGTTGGAACCGCCCGGGGCGGCCCGGGTGCCGCTGCGGTGGTGCTCGATGCGAAGTAACAAGGAGTAAAGCGGTGGCGCAAGGCACTGTGAAGTGGTTCAACGCTGAGAAGGGCTTCGGCTTCATCGCCCAGGACGGCGGCGAGGGCGATGTGTTCGTGCACTACTCGGAGATCGATGGGCGCGGTTTCCGCACGCTCGAAGAGAACCAGCGGGTTGAGTTCGAGGTCGGGCAGGGCCAGAAGGGCCCGCAGGCCCAGAAGGTGCGCGTCATCTGACGCTTCCTGCATGAACGTGCCAAGCCCCCGGCGGTCTTCCGCCGGGGGCTTGTTCTGTGTGGGTCGGGTTTTTCCGTAGCCGGTCGGGGGTTCCGGCGCCGGGGGCGGGGATCAGGCCCAGGGCTGCTTGTCGAAGAAGTGCTGGTCGGTGTTGGCGGTTCCGGTGTGGTCGGCGAACTGGCGCCGCTGGCTGGAGGCCGACTGGGCTTCCCAGGACAGGCGTTCGAGGACCCATTCGCGGGCCAGCGCCTGCGGCGAGGTGCCGCGCTCCTCGGCGAGGTCGCGCAGCTGGGAGCTGGCGACCAGGTTCATGCGGAGCTGGTACACCTGGGCTTCGCCGAAGCGCTTGCCGGTCCCGGTGCTTTCCGGGCCCGCTGTCTCGGGGGCCAGGGCGGCGAGGTAGCTGGTGAGCTCGTGGTCCTCGACCGCGCCTTCGGCCTCCTTGGTCGGCGAGTTCCGGTGCCGTCCGGGGACGACGGCCTTCAGATCGGTCCGCGTGTTGCCGCGGCGTCCTAACGATGGAAGAGGCACCCGGCCACAATAACGTTTAGATCACGCAACCCTAGCGACTGTGACCCAAGACACACGGTTCTTTGGGCTCCGCTACTCCAACCAGGGGGTGCGTCCACCCACACGCCGCAACCGCAGTGAAGCCATGCGTAATCCCCGCAGCTCACCGGGGACTCGTCAGCAATTTTCCCACTGCTCCGCGCTCCTGCTGGTCTCACCTGGGCGGCGGGAAAAGGGACACGGCGAAACCGCTTCGCGGTGAGCAGGAATGGAGTGGCCCCCGCGCCAGGGGGAGGAACGCGGGGGCCGGAGGGGATCTCCACAGGCGCTGACCGGGGGTGTGTCAGCAAGTCAATTGTTGCATGAGTGGGGCCGCGTTCGCGAGTGCTGAGGCCGAAAAAGTCGGGTGGAACGTCATCCGGCCGTTGCTGCCCGTTCACCTGGCTTCGTGGCTCTGCGTGGGCGTTTCCGACGGCGAGGTTCACTCTGCGGGGGGCTGTGGCGCCCTGATCTCTCTGGCTAGCCTCGCGGCCAAGTTGCTAGTGGCAAGCGTTTTGGAGGAGCTATGAGCGGGTCTGTGGAAGTGCGACAGTTCCTCCTTCGGTACGAAGGCGGTGACGCGGCCGGCGGGGTCCCTTCGCAGCGGGGCGGTCAGGCCGACGCACCGAGGGTTTCCGACGACCAGGTCCGGCGGGCGCGGTTGGCGGTGGCGGCGGGCGCGCTCGACGCCGAGGACTGCGCGCAGTTGTTGGACATGCTCGGCCTGATCCCGGACGAGGACGGCCAGATCCCGGCCCAGCGGTAGCCGAAAGTGACCGGCGCCACTTCTTGCTGCGAGGGTGGATATCGCCGGTCACGAGGTCTCAGCGGCTACTGTTTTCGCAGGTGAAGGCCGGTTTTAGGCGTTAAGGGATACCGGGTTGGAGGCGGGTTCGGGCGTACCCTATGCTTGTAATCGCTCCCGGGGGGACCTGGAAGCGCGGTCGGTCGGTCAGCCGAAACCGGCCGAGCTCCCATCGTCCAGCGGCCTAGGACTCCGCCCTTTCAAGGCGGCAACGCGGGTTCGAATCCCGTTGGGAGTACGCAGTACAGCAAGGCCCTGTGGCGCAGTTGGTTAGCGCGTCGCCCTGTCACGGCGAAGGTCGCGGGTTCGAGTCCCGTCAGGGTCGCAATAGCGTCTGGCACGTCGCCGGCGTTTCCGGCCAGGTAGCTCAGTTGGTACGAGCGTCCGCCTGAAAAGCGGAAGGTCGCCGGTTCGACCCCGGCCCTGGCCACTTTCACGAGAACCGCTCTGACACAGTTCAGGGCGGTTTTTCTGTCGGTACCCCCCGTTACGCTGTCGCTCGACCGGCTGGGGAGGTCCGATGAGCGTGTGGTGGCGCGGCTTCCGGTGGAGCAGCAGCTCGCCGCGTTCCGGGAGGTTCTCGGTCGCAACGAGACCTTGGTCGAGGTGCTGAACCGTGCGGCCGCGCTCGGCCTGCCGGGCTGGTACTTGACAGCGGGGTGCCTGTTCCAGACGGTCTGGAACGTGGTCACCGGCCGGGCGTCGGCGCAGGGCATCAGGGACTACGACGTCTTCTACTACGACGGCTCCGACCTGGGGTGGGCCGCCGAGGACGAGGTCATTCGCAGGGGTCGCACGCTGTTCGGTGACCTGCCGGTGGAGATCCGCAACGAAGCCCGGGTCCACCTGTGGTACGAGGACCACTTCGGCGTGCCGTGCCCGCCGTACCCCTCCTCGGAGGCGGCGATCGACTCGTTCGCCGCCACCACCTGCTGCCTCGGCGTCCGCCTGGAGCCCGCGCAGTGTGTATGAGACCAAGACCCGGCGGTGGCGAGCGCAGTGGCCGGAGCTCACCGTGCTGCCGTGGCCCTGAAATGCCTTTGCGTACCAGCCGTCCGCGCGCCAGAGTCGAGGCATGCCACTCGACGACGACCAGCTCTCCGTCAAGCTGGTGCACGGGTTGCGGCCCGGGAAGGTCACCATCGCCGACTACGACCCGGCGTGGCCGGGGCGGTACGAGCGTCGCGCGGCGGAGCTTCGTGCCGTGTTGGGTGAGCGCGCCCGGCTCGTCGAGCACATCGGCTCCACCTCCGTGCCCGGGCTGGCCGCGAAGCCGATCATCGACATCGTCCTGGGGATCGACGATCCGGATGACGAACCCGCCTACCTGCCGGACCTCGAAGCGGTGGGTTACGACGTGCGGGTCCGCGAGCCCGGGCACCGCTGCCTCCGTGCCGGCGAACCCGACGAGCCGGTGAACCTGCACTGCTACCCGCCGGACGACGTCGAGGTGCGCAGATACCTCGCGTTCCGGGACCGGCTGCGCGCAAGCGACGAGGACCGCGACCGCTACGCGGCGCTCAAACGCGAGCTGGCGCAGCGCGAGTGGCGCGACGTCAACTACTACGCCGAGGCGAAACGCCCGTTGATCTTCGAGATCCTCGCCCACGCGGGCTGGACGGAAGACTCGCTCTAGCCAAGCCCCAGGTCGGCGAGCTTCTCGCGCACCTGCTCATCCAGTCCTGTCAGGTGCGCACCGCCACCCCGCCGGGATGGGCGGCCTGCCCGCGGAAACCTTCGAGTCGCAGGCCGGTCACGTCCTCCGCCACCAGGGCGTTCGAGTAGTAGTCCGGTGGGTTCGGGCCCCACGCCACACTGCAGTCGCGCACCAGCACGTCGTCCGCCGCGGAGAGGTGGAAGCCCGGCGTGTCGTGTGGTTGCAGGGCGGGCCGCACAGTCGTCGGGCGGTTGTCGTAGACGCCGCCCGGGAAGGTCGTCCACTTCGTGAGCGTCAGGTGCACGTCCCGCAGCGTGATGTCGCGCGGCCTGCTCTGCGCGCTCCCGTCGACGCGCAGGCTGTTCTCGCTCGTGCCCGTCAGCCGTTCCAACCGGATTCCGCTCACCACGCCGATCGCGCCGCCGTCCGCGCGTGGGAACGCCGTCACCGACACCGCCTCCCCGTGCCCCCACCACGGATCGCTGAACAGGCGGCTTTCAAACAGGATGTCCCGGAACACCACGTTCCGGACGTCGCCCGCGTCGCGGAGCATGATGCTGCACGCGCGGTTGCTGCTGCGCACCACACAGCGCTCGAACAGCACGTCGAGCACGTCAGCCGTGGTCTCGGTGCCGATCTTGAGCGCCGAGTCCTGCGTGGTCAGCTCGCAGTCGTGCACGTGGACCCCGCGGGTGACGCCGAAGTCACGGCCGGCCGGGTTCGCCGACGCCTTCACCACCACCGAGTCGTCGCCAGTCCGCAGGACGCAGCCGCGCACCTCGACGTCCCGTGAGCGGTCGATGTCGACGCCGTCGCAGTTGGGCACCTGCAGGTCGTTCGCGACGGTCAGGTGATCGACCAGCACGTGCTCGCAACCCCACAGGTGCAGGCCCCAGTGCGGCGCGTCGCCGAAGGTGATGTCCCGGACGGTGACGCCGGTGCAGGCACGCAGTTCAAAGATCTTCGGCCGCCACGACGCGGGGGTGTAGATCCACGGGCCGAGGCCGGACGGGTCGTTCCACGCCGTCATGAAGTCGTGCGAGCGCCCGTCGATCCGGCCACCGCCGCTGACCGTCACGTTCCGGGCACCGTCGGCGGCGATCAGCGCCGCTTCGGCGTAGTGCGCGCGGTCGAGGCTCGCCTGGAGGACCGCGGTCTCCTCCAGGTGCAGCTCGACGTTGCTGCGCAAGTAGATCGTGCCGAGGCGGTACGTGCGCGGGCCGGGCACGACGACGCGCCCGCCGCCCGCCGCGGCGCAGGCGTCGATCGCCGCCTGCAGAGCGGCGGTGTCATCGGCGTAGCCGTCACCGACGGCACCGTGGTCTCGAACGTTCACCTCACGAGTGTGCCCGAAAAAAGCGGACCCCCGGCCGAGTAGCCGGGGGTCCACTGTGGACAATTCACTCAGTCGCGGAGGAGTTCGTTGAAGAACGTGCGGTAGCGTTGCAGCGCCAGCCGCAGGTCCTCCGTCGCCACCTCTTCTCCTTGCTGCCACTGGGTTTCCAGCTCGCGCTTGTGCTCGGCGAACGTGGCGGCCAGTGCCTGCATCACCTCGGCCACCAGCTGGTCGGCCTCCTGCACCGTCGAACGCGGGTCGTCGACGAACGCGGTCTGCAGCGACTGCCACCGGCCGCGGAACTGCTCCACCTCGTCCTGGCCGAACAGCTGCACCCGGTCTTCCACGGCCCGCGAAGACTCCTCCGCCCGGGAAGGCTGTTCCTCGGCCGGCTGCTCGTCGGTCTGCTTCGGCGCTACGAGGTCTTCCGTGCTCAGGCGTTCTTCCGTGGTCATCGGCGCTCCCCTTCCGAACGGTGGGCGTGCTCCGGCTTGCCGAGCAGGTCGTCGAACACGGTGCGGTAGTTGACCAGCGCCTGCCGCAGCTCCTCGGTGTCCGCGGTGCTCTCCTCGTGCCCGTGCAGGGTCTGCCGAGCGGTGCGGTAGTGCTCGAGCGTGCGGGCGTGCTCCACGGACAGGTCGCTCTCCTGCTGCGCGGGGTCGCCGTCGGCCGGATAGCCGCGGTCGGCCATCACCTGCGTCAGCAGCCGGTCGGCCTCGGCGATCGCCTCGCCGGGCTGGTCGACGAACTGCTCCTGGATCCTCGACCACCGCGCCCGGTACTGCTCGCGCGCTTCGTCGGACAGCGGGCGGATGTCGAGCTTCTGGTGCCGCCGCTCGCGGTTCGCCAGCTCGCGCTCGGCCTCACGCCGGCTCGAACTGTCCTCCACCGCGCGGTCGTACTCCGGCCCGAACCGCTCGCGCAGGTGCCGCCGCTTCTGCGACTGCACCAGGAACGCGACCAGGCCCAGCACCACGACCACGACGACCACGATGACGATGATCATCGTTGGGGACATCGCAATTTCTCCTTGTGTGAAACGTGGTCCCCCCGGACGCTAGGACGGATCGGCCCGGGCCGGGAACGGGAAACCCCGCGCCTGAGGTGAATCGATCAAGGGAGCGCTTTCCGCAGGAGCGGGTTGAGCCGTTCGGCCGAGTCACTCCCGCGGGTGCACCCAGAGCCGATCGAGCTGGGCATCGTGCACCGGCTGTTCGGGCAGGCGCGCTCGGCCGCGGGCGAACCGCAGTACGAGGTGACCACCTGCGCGCTGACTCCGGGGGTGGTGTGCACGCTGAGTCTCCAGTGGACTGTCTTCGGAAAGCGCTTTCTCGACTCGCCGGAACGGCGGGAAGCGAAGGGGCCGAGTTGTCGATCTTTCCGGCACAGTGGACAGGCCCGATTTGCGCGCTACCGATAAAGTGGCCTGATGGCTGGCGTTAAGCGGCGCACCCAGGCGGAGCGGCGGGCGGCCACCCGCACCGCGCTGCTGGAGGCGACCGTCGAGTGCCTCGTCGAGTACGGCTATTCCAACGTCACCGCCGCGCAGATCGCCGCGCGCGCCGGTGTGACACGGGGCGCCCAGGCGCACTACTTCGCCACCAAGGCGGAGCTCGTGGTCGCCGGGCTGGAGCACGCCACCGGCCGCGTCCTGACGGAGTTCCGCGCCGAGCCGCCGCACCGGCCCACCGAGGCGGAAACCGTGATGGCACTGGTGGACCGGCTGTGGGCGATGCACGACAGCAAGCCGTTCCTCGCGGTGCTGGAGCTGTGGCTGGGCAGCCGCACCGATCCCGAGCTGCGCCGGCACGTCACGCGCTTCAACCGGCTCCTCACCACGGGAATCGGCGAGATCGTCAACGAGGTCGTGCCCGATTTCCTCAGCAGGCCGCGGGGTACGGCGGTGCTGCTCACCGCGCTCGCGGCCATCCGCGGGGTGCTGCTGATGAGCTTCGTGTCGAGCGGCCGGACGACGGGGACTTTGTGGACGGTCACCCGCGGTGAGGTCGAACAGGCGGTGGCTGACGCGATCGGGCGGTCCTGACCCTCCCGAGTGGACAGTACATACGTGCGCGCCGGTATATTTCTGCGCAGTTCTGCGTGACCGGAGCGCGCAGGGGGCGTTCCGGTCACGCAGTGCTCAGCCCCAGAGCTCCCGAGCGGGCATCGGCTTGCCGAGGTAGTAACCCTGAGCCTGGTCGCAGTCCAGCTCCCGCAACAGGTCCAGCTGCCCCTGGTGCTCCACGCCCTCGGCCACCACGGTCAGTTTCACGGCGTGGGCCATCGCGATGATGCTCCGCACGATCGCCTCCGCGTCGGCGGATTCGCCGAGGCGCATGACGAAGGAGCGGTCGATCTTCAATGTGTCCAAAGTGAGCCGTTGCAGCTGTGCGAGCGACGAGTAGCCGGTGCCGAAGTCGTCGATCGCCAGCCGCACCCCGATCTCGCGCAGCGCCGCCAGTGTCTCCCCGGCCAGCGCGGAGTCCCGCATCAGCGCGCTTTCGGTGATCTCCAGGCACAGCGCCTTCGCGGGCAGGCCCGTGGTGCGCAGCGCCTCCTCCACCTCGGGCACCAGCCCGGGGTCGTCGAGCTGCCGCGTGGACAGGTTGATCTTGAGCTCGACGTCGAGCCCGCTCCTGCGGCGGGCGGCGAGCTCGTGCGTGGTCATCCGCAGCACGTGCGAGCCCAGCTGGCGGATCAGGTCGCTCTCCTCGGCCAGCGGAATGAACTCGGCGGGCGGCACGGCGCCGTGCACCGGATGCGTCCAGCGCAGCAGCCCCTCGACCGCGACCATCTTGCCGCTGCGCAGGTCGACCACCGGCTGGTAGGCCGCCCACAGCTTGCCGAGCCGCACCGCGTCGCGCAGGTCCTGCTCCAGCCGCAGCCGCCGCTGCATCCGGCGCCGCAGCTCGACGTCGAAGAACTCGTACCGGCCGCGGCCGAGCGTCTTCGCCTGGTACATCGCGACATCGGCGTCACGCAGCAGCTCGTCCGCCGCTCGCGGGTCGCCGCCCGCCGCGAGCACGATGCCGATGCTGGCGTCCACATGCAACTTCCGGCCGTCGACGGAGATGGGCCTGCTGAGCGAGTCCCGCAGGTGCTCGGTCAGCGCGCGCACCTCGGGATCACCGTGCACGCCCGACGCGATCACCACGAACTCGTCGCCGCCGAGCCTGCCCACGACGTCGTCGCGGCGCACCGTGCGGCGCAGCCGCTCGCCGGCGATCCGCAGCACGCGGTCGCCCACCGAGTGCCCGAGCGAGTCGTTGATGACCTTGAACTTGTCGAGGTCGATGAACAGCACCGCGGTGGACGCCCGGCGCGGCCCGTGCAGCCGCGCGCTCAGCTCGTCCAGCACCAGCGTCCGGTTCGCGAGCCCCGTCAGCGGGTCGTGCGTCGCGTCGTGCTCCAGGCGCTCGCCGATCGCGCGGCGCTCGGTGATGTCGGTGAACGACAGCACGTACGCGCTGTAGTCGGTGTCCTCCGGGTTCATCGCGCGGCAGGACGCCGACAGCCACACGTTGTGGCCGTCGCGGCGCAGCACGCGCATCACGCGGCCCTGCTGCGCGATCCCCGTCCGGCGGACCTGCGCCGACGGGTACTCACTCGGCGACATGCGCTTGCCGGACTCGTCGTAGATCGGCCACTCGTGCGGCGACGAGCCGAGCATCGCCGACTCCGGCACGCCCAGGATCCGCTCCGCCGCCGGGTTCGCCGACAGCACGGTGCCACCGGGGCTGATCACCAGCACGCCCTCGTCGAGCGAGGCCACCACGGTGCTGTACTGCCGCTCCGCGCGGCGGCGGGCGGTCTCGTCCGCGCACACCAGCACGTAGCCGTCGTCCATCTCGGCCGCCGAGACGCGGACCGTGAGCGCCGCGCCGTCGGCCGCCCGGTGCGTCTGCTGGCTCACCCCGCCCGCCCGGATCACCGCCCCCGGGTCCAGCTGCGCGCCGACCAGCTCGCTCACCCGTCGCCCCAGTGCCCCACCCGACGGCAGGCCGTAGATGGTCTCCGCGGCCGGGTTCCAGCTGGTCACGCGGCCCTTCGCGTCGGTGGCGATGATCGCGTCGCTGACGTGCTGGACGAGCGCCGCCTGGTAGCGCAGCGCCGCCTCCGCGGCCTTCTGCGCGCTGACGTCGCGCATGATCACCTGGTAGGCGGGGCGGCCCGCCCACGTCGTGCGGACGGACACGACCTCCATCGGGCAGCTGGTGCCGTCGGGTCGCACGAACACCGCCTCGGCGGGTTCGGTGGTGGCGCCCGGTTCGGACAGGCGCTTGAGCCTGCCGAGCATCTCCGTCTTCGACCGCGTGTCCACGAAGTCCGTGATGGGCCGCCCCAGCAACGCCGCGGGCGACTCCCCGCCGGCGAACCGCACGGCCGCCGGGTTGGCGTAGACGAGCGCGCCGTCCTGGTGCACGGCGATCATGTCGGGGCTCAGCTCGACCAGCAGCCGGTAGCGGTCGGCGAGGTCGGCCAGCTCACGCCTGTCCTCGTGCCGGTCGGTGACGTTGTGGGCGATCCCCAGCAGGTGCTCCTCGTTCCGGCGGGCCGTGAACCGCAGCCAGCGCAGGTCACCGTCCGGCGTCTCGTAGGGCTGCTCCAGGTCGAGGTCCTTCCACAGCTCCGTGGTGCGGGAGGCGAGCACGAGTGGTTTGATCAGCTCCGCCAGCCGCGCCCGGATCTCGGCGTCGTCCCCGCCGGACACGCCGAGCAGGGTGTCCAAACCCGGCCCCCACGACAGCCGGTCGGAGGCGAAGTCCAGCGACCAGACGATGCCGCGGCCCGCGGACAGCGCCAGGTCGATGACCTCGTTCTCCAGTGACACGCCGCTGCGACCCTCCGCGCTGTTGGCGTTTGCGTCCATGATCGTCCGATCCGCCGATTCACCCCACCGCCGTCGTTACTCCGTTCGGCGGAGGTCAGTGGGGCAAAAGCACCTTCCTGCCGCTGCCAGCTTGCCACGTGCAAGTGACCGGAGTCGGCGGTCGTTGGCCCCTTTGGGTCCGTTTCTTCCGAACGGATCGTAGAGCCAATCACGAGAAGGGGCGAGTGCGATGAGCGCGCGAGCAACGGGAATCTGCGGAATCGGAGCGGTCACCGGCTACGGCTGGGGTCGTGAGGTGCTGTGGGAGGGGCTGATCTCCGGGAAGGCGGCGGCCGGCCTGCACGGCGGTTACGGGGCCGGTGAGAACGAAACGGCCTTGGTGGCGAAGGTGCCGGACGGCGGGAACCCGGCCGACGGGACCAGCCGGTTCGCCAGGGCCATGCGGGCCGCCGCCAGGGAAGCCATCGCCGACGCCGAGCAGCGCGGCTGGCACCCGGGACGCCGGGTCGGCCTCCTGCACGCCGTGGTCCTCGGCGAGGTGGACCTCTGGCGCGAGTTCTACCTCCAGCGCCAGACCCTCAAATCGAGGGACTACCTCGCGTTGATGCCGTCCACCCCGATGTCGACCTTCATGCAGGAGTACGGCTTCCACGGGCCCGCGATGAACGTCTCGGCGATGTGCGCCTCCGGCAACGCCGGACTGCTCACCGCCAAGGCCTGGCTGGACGGCGGAATCGTCGACGACGTGGTGTTCGTCGCGACCGACCTCTCGCTGGTACCGGAGAACGTGCTGCACTTCGAACGGCTCGGGGTCGCGATCACCGACGCCGAACCGCTCGACGCGTGCCGCCCGTTCCAGGAGGGCAGCCGCGGGTTCAGCATGGGTGAAGCGTCCGTCTCGTTCGTCCTGTCGAAGAACGCGGAGCGGCCGTACGCGCTGGCCCTCGGCGGCGCGATGTCGCACGACGCCCACCACGTGACGTCGATCGACCCGAGCCTCCAGGAGATCCGCGGGTGCTTCCGCGACGCGCTGGCCAACGCCGGGGTGCCCGCCGCGGCCGTCCGGTACCTCAACGCGCACGGCCCCGGCACGGCGCAGTGCGACCGGGCGGAGGCGACCATCCTGGAGGAGCTGTTCGAGCCGGAGACCCGGATCTACTCGGTCAAGCCGCTCGTCGGGCACTGCCAGGGCGCGGCCTCGGCGGTCGAGACGGCGGTGGCCGCGCTCGGGTACGACCGCGGGTGCATCCCGGCGCCGCCGGCGGTGGCTCCCGGGCACCCGCAGCTGCTCAACGGGAAGACGCCGGTCGAGGACGGGCTGACCGTGAAGTCCTCGCTCGGCATGGGTGGCCACAACTCGGTCGTCGTCCTTGCCCCGCCCGCGTGAGCACGGGCCGTGAAGGGCGTCCGCCCCCCGGATGCCCTTCACGGCGCCGCTGCCCGCGATCCGGGATCATGGCCCCGACGCACGGTTGGGGAAGGGGTCCGGGTGACGGTCAGGGAGTGGCTGCTCGAAGGGGAGCACAAGCGGGGCCGCCAGCTGTCCGGCGACGGGCGGGAACAGGCCGCCGAGCGGAGCCACCCGTGGTGGAAGGTCATGTGCCTCACCGGGGTGGACTACTTCTCCACGCTCGGCTACCAGCCGGGCATCGCCGCGGTCGCGGCCGGGCTGCTGTCGCCGCTCGCGACGGTCGTGCTCATCGTGCTGACGCTGGCCGGCGCGCTGCCGATCTACCGCCGCGTGGCCGCGGAGAGCCCGCACGGGCAGGGCTCGCTCGCGATGCTGGAGAAGCTGCTGGCGCGGTGGAAGGGCAAGCTGCTGGTGCTGGCGCTGCTCGGGTTCGCCGCGACGGACTTCGTCATCACCATCACGCTGTCGGCCGCGGACGCCGCCGAGCACGCGGTGCAGAACCCGTACGTGCCCAGCTGGCTGCACGGCGAGAACATGCTGCTCACGCTCCTGCTGATCGCCCTGCTCGGCGCGGTGTTCCTCAAGGGGTTCGCCGAGGCCATCGGGGTCGCCGTCACGCTCGTCGGGATCTACCTCGCGCTGAACGTCGTCGTGGTGGTGGACGCGCTCGTCCACGTCTTCACCAGCCCGCACCTCGTCGTCGACTGGAAGAACCTGCTGGTCACGCAACACGGCAGCGTGTGGGCGATGGTCGGCGTGTCGCTGCTGGTGTTCCCGAAGCTCGCGCTGGGCCTGTCCGGGTTCGAGACCGGCGTGTCCGTGATGCCGCTGGTCCAGGGCGGTGGGGACGACCCGCTGCGCGGCCGCATCCGCAACACGCGCCGCCTGCTCACCACCGCCGCGCTGGTCATGAGCGCGTTCCTGATCACCAGCAGCTTCGCCACCACGGTCCTGATCCCGCAGCGGGAGTTCGAGGAGGGCGGCAGCGCGAGTGGCCGTGCCTTGGCCTACGTGGCGCACGAGTACCTCGGCAACGCGTTCGGCACCGTCTACGACGCGAGCACGATCGCGATCCTGTGGTTCGCCGGTGCGTCGGCGATGGCCGGGCTGCTCAACCTGGTCCCGCGGTACCTGCCGCGTTACGGCATGGCGCCCAGCTGGGCGGCCGCCACCCGGCCGTTGGTGATCGTGATCGCGGTGATCGCGTTCGTGATCACCTGGATCTTCGACGCGAGCGTGGACGCGCAGGGTGGCGCCTACGCGACGGGCGTGCTGGTGCTGATCTCGTCGGCGGCGCTCGCGGTGACCCTGTCGGCGTGGCGCCGCGGCCGGCGCGTGGCCTTCGCGGCCTACGCGCTGATCACTGTCGTCTTCGTCTACACCACCGTCGCGAACATCGTGGAGCGCCCGGACGGCGTGAAGATCGCCGCGTTCTTCATCCTCGCGATCATCGCGACCTCACTGGTCTCGCGCGCCACCCGTTCGCTGGAACTTCGTGCGGTGGACGTCGAGTTCGACGCCGCTGCCCGGCGCATCCTCGACAAGGCAGTCCGCAGCGGACACGTCCGGATCATCGCGAACGAACCGGACGCGCGGAACGAGGAAGAGTACCGCGACAAGGAGCAGGAGGCGCGCGAGAACAGCCACCTCCCGCACGACTGCCCGCCGGTGTTCCTCGAAGTCACCATTTCGGACGCGTCGGAGTTCGAGTCGACGCTGCACGTCCACGGCGAGAAGCGCTACGGCTACCGGATCCTGCGCGTGCAGAGCCCGTCGATCGCCAACGCCATCGCCGCGATCCTGCTGAAGATCCGCGACGAGACGGGCATCCGGCCGCACGTGTACTTCGGCTGGACCGAGGGCAACCCGTTCAAGTTCCTCGTGCGCTACCTGTTCTCCGGCGACGGCGACGTGCCGCCGGTGACGCGCGAGGTGCTGCGCCGGGCGGAGCGGGATCCGGAGCGGCGCCCGCTCGTGCACGTCGGCTGAGGGTTGCCCCGGCCCCGGGTTGGGCGAAGGATCGGGGCATGACTCCGCGCACGACACCGCCGTTCCGCGCCGATCACGTCGGCAGCCTGCTCCGTCCCGCCGAGCTGCACGAGGCACGGACGAAGTTCGCCGAAGGAAGCATCACCGCCGACCAGCTCCGCGCCGTCGAGGACGAGGCCATCCGCGGGGTGGTCGAGCTGCAGCGCGCCGCCGGGCTGCAGTCCGCCACCGACGGCGAGTTCCGCCGCGCGTCCTGGCACATGGACTTCATCTACCAGCTGGGCGGCATCGGCAAGAGCGAAGAACAGCTGCACGTCAAGTTCCACAACGCCGCCGGGGACATCGAGTTCAACCCCGCCGGGCTGAAGGTGCACGACAAGGTCCGGCTCGACGGCGTGATCTTCGGGCAGCACTTCGAGTTCCTCAAGTCCATTGTGGATGGACGGATCACGCCGAAGCAGACCATTCCCTCGCCGAGCATGGTGTACTACCGCGGCGGCCGGGCGGCCGTGAGCGAGTCGGTGTACCCGGACCTCGAAGAGTTCTACGAGGACCTCGCCGCCGCGTACGCCAAGGAGATCGCCGGCATGGCGGCGCTGGGCTGCACGTACCTCCAGCTCGACGACACGAGCCTCGCGTACCTCAACGACCCCGAGCAGCGCGCGCTCGTCGCGAAGATGGGCGGGGACCCGGACAAGCAGCACGTGCGCAACATCAAGACGATGAACGCCGCGCTCGCCGGGCGCCCGGAGGGGCTGACCGTCACCACCCACCTGTGCCGAGGGAACTTCCGTTCGTCGTGGGTCGCGCAGGGCGGGTACGACTTCGTGGCGGACGCGCTGTTCAACGAGCTGAACGTGGACGGGTACTTCCTGGAGTTCGACGACGAGCGCTCCGGCGGGTTCGAGCCGCTGCGGTTCGTGCCGAAGGGCAAGTACGTCGTGCTGGGGCTCGTCACGACCAAACGCGGGGAGCTGGAGAGCGTGGACTCGTTGCGGCGGCGCATCGAAGGCGCGTCGCAGTACGTCGACGTGGAGCAGCTGTGCCTGTCGCCGCAGTGCGGGTTCTCGTCGACGGAGGAGGGCAACGACCTGACGCAGGACCAGCAGAAGGCGAAGCTGGAGCGGATCGTGGAGACCGCCGCGTCGGTCTGGGGTTAGCCTTTTCCGATGCGGCACACCTCGGCACAGGCGCCTTCGGTGGTCGACCGGGTGCTGGCCGTCCTCGGCGCGTTCAGCCCGGACCGGCCCGCGCTGAGCCTTTCGGACCTCAGCCGCCGGGCCGGGCTGCCGCTGTCGACGACGCACCGGATCGTCGGCGAGCTGGCCCGGCGCGGGGCGCTGGAGCGGCAGGAGGACGGGCGGTACCGGGTCGGCCTGTGGCTGTGGGAGGTGGCGTCGCTGTCGCCGCGCGGCATGGGCCTGCGGGAGGCCGCGATGCCGTTCCTGGAGGACCTCTACGAGGCGACGCACGAGAACGTGCAGCTGGCGGTGCTTGACGCGCCGGAAGTTGTCTACGTGGAACGGATTTCCGGCCGCAACGCGGTGAGCATCATGTCCCGCGCCGGCGGCAGGCTGGCGGCCCACGCGACGGGGGTGGGTCTGGTGCTGCTGGCCCACGCCCCGGTCGACGTGCAGGAACAGGTGCTGGCCGGCCCGCTCAAGACGTACACGCCGAAGACGATCGACACGGCGGACGAGCTGCGCCGCGTACTGGCCGACGTCCGGCGCGACGGTTTCGTGGTGAGCGACCGCCAAGTGGAGATGGTGTCCCTCTCCGTCGCGGCCCCGGTGTACGGCCCGGAGGACAGCGTGGTGGCGGCGATTTCGATCGTGGTCCCGGTCCGCGGAGTCGAGCCGCGCACCCTGGTCCCGGCCGTCCGCGCGGCGGCACGGGGGATCTCGCGGAACCTCGGAGCACCAAGGGCGCTCAGTGGTGGGGTGTTGGTGCCGTCGTGTGGCGGTTAGGGTCTGGTCCTCGGTTGCGTGGTGACTCTCAAGGGCGCTGTCACCTGCGTGTTGGTGGTTGGCTTGGCGAAGAATTGTCCAGCGTGGCCGGGGTCCCGGGCCGGCTGGGCGTGACTTGATAGAAGCGTGGACGAGACGCCATCCATCAACTCGACTGAGGTGTGTCCGTCCAGCCTGGCCCGGGGTGCATGCCTGCCCTGGAGTGGAAGGACACGCGAGAACCATGGTGGTCATTGGGATTGATCCGCACAAGCACACCCATACCGCGGTCGCGGTGGACGAGGTGGGTCGCAAGCTCGGTCAGGTGACGGTGGCGGCTGACGAGGCCGGGGTGTTGCGGTTGTGGGTGTGGGCCGGGCGGTTCGGGCAGCGGCGGTGGGCGGTGGAAGACGGGCGTGCGGTGGCGGGTCGTCTGGTGCGCACGCTGATCGGGATGGGGTCGGCGGTGGTGTGGGTACCGCCCAAGCTGATGGTCGCGTGCCGGGCCAGTGCCCGCACCCGGGGCAAGTCCGACCCGATCGACGCGCTCGCGATCGCCCGGGCCGCGCTGCGTGAACCGCGTTTGCCTGCGGCGAGGTTGGATCAGGTCGCGTTGGACCTGCGGTTGCTGATCGACCGGCGGGAGACGGTGGTGGCGGCCCGCACCGCCGCGATCTGCCGGCTGCGCTGGCACCTGCATGACCTGGCACCCGGGCTGGACGAGGGGACGCGGACACTGACCGGGCGCCGCCGCCAGCACGCCCTCACCGGGATGGTTGCGGCCCTGCCCGCCAGTGTCCGCCGCGACATCGCCTTGGACCTGCTGGCCGACATCACCCGGCTGACCGAGCAGATCCTGATACTCGAGCGACGCCTGAGCGAGCTGGTCACCCCGATCGCACCCACCCTGATGGCGATCGTGGGAATCAACGTCCTCGCCGCGGCCAAACTGATCGGGGAAGTCGCCGACATCACCCGTTTCCGCAGCCCCGCCGCGTTCGCCATGCACACCGGCACCGCACCCATCCCGGTCTGGTCCTCCAACACACCCCAATACCGGCTCAACCGCGGCGGGAACCGGCAACTCAACACCTGCCTGCACCGCATCGCCCTCATCCAGCTCATCCACCACCCACCCGCCCAGCAATTCCGAGACCGCTGGACCCAGCAACACCCCCACGCCACCAAAAAAGCCGCCATCCGCGCCCTCAAACGCCACCTCACCAACGTCATCTACCACGCACTACAAACCGACCACCACCACTTGACATAGAAGCTTCTTCGGCAGCCGGTGGTTTGAACAGCCGTGATCGTCAACCCAAGGTTGACGCAACGCCCATCGTCAACCTAGAGTTGACGCTATGACGAATCCAGTCCGGCTCGACGATCTGATCGACTCCGTCAAGAGCCAGCACCCCGGGGCCGACGCGCTCCAGCAACTGTCCGACGCCATGCTCCTCGCCGAGCAGGTCGGCGAGGTCGCCGACCACCTCATCGGCCACTTTGTCGACCAGGCAAGGCGTTCCGGTGCCTCGTGGGCCGAAATCGGGACCAGCATGGGGGTTTCGAAGCAGGCGGCGCAGAAACGCTTCGTGCCCAAGGAGTTCACGGCCGCGAGTGGGGAGAGCCCGTTCAGCCGCTTCACCGAGCGGGCGCGCAAGGTGCTCGTCACCGCCGAGGGGGCCGCCCGCGGGGTCGGCAACGACGAGATCGACCCGTTGCACATCCTGCTCGGGCTCGTCGGCGAGCGCGACGGCCTCGCGGCCAGGGCGATCGACAAGCTCGGCGCCAGCCCCTCGGAACTCGGCGAGCGCGTCAATGCCGTGCTGCCGGCCGCCGCCGGGACCGTGCCTGTGCACATCCCCTTCAACGCCCGCAGCCGCAAGGCGATCGAGCTCACCGTGCGCGAAGCGCTGCGCCTCGGGCACAACTACGTCGGCACCGAACACATCCTGCTCGGCCTGCTCGACCAGGGCGAGGGCCCGGCGTACGACATCCTCGTCGACCTGGGCATCACGAAGGAAGGGGTCGAGGAGGAGATCAAGGCGATGCTCGCCACCATGTTCCCCGGCAAGTGACGGGCGCTCCCTGGGGGAACGCCCGTCACCGCGGCTCAGGCCGAGTGCTCGGGCCGCTCGTCGGTGGCCCACTCGGTGTGGAACGAGCCCTCCCGGTCGACGCGGCGGTAGGTGTGCGCGCCGAAGAAGTCGCGCTGTCCCTGCACCAATGCGGCCGGGAGGCGCTCCGCGCGCAGGGCGTCGTAGTACGCCAGCGCGGTGGAGAAGCCCGGCGTGGGAATGCCGAGGCGCGTCGCGGTGCCCACGACCGACCGCCACGAGTCCTGCGCCTCCTCGACGGCCTTGCGGAAGTCACCGGACGTGAGCAGGGTCGGCAGACCCGGCTCGGCGGCGTACGCGGCCGTCACGTCGTCGAGGAACTTCGCCCGGATGATGCAGCCACCGCGCCAGATCCTGGCCACCGCACCGAGGTCGATGTCCCAGCCGTACTCCGCGCCGCCCGCCTGGATCTGGTTGAAGCCCTGCGCGTAGGCGACGATCTTCGACGCGTACAGCGCCCGCTCGACGTCGTCGGCGAAGGTCTCCGCCGCCGCACCCGTCAGCGGCGTCCGCGACGGCCCCGGCAGCCCACGACTCGCCTCGCGCAGGCCCGCGCTGCCCGAAAGCGACCGGGCGAACACCGCCTCCGCGATCCCGCTGATCGGCACCCCGAGGTCCAGACCGATCTGCACCGTCCAGCGCCCGGTGCCCTTCTGCTCCGCCTGGTCGGCCACCACGTCCACGAACGGCTTGCCGGTCGCGGCGTCGGTGTGCGCGAGCACCTCGGCGGTGATCTCGATGAGGTACGAGTCGAGACGCCCGGTGTTCCACGTGCGGAACACGTCGGCGATCTGCGCCGGCTCGTAGCCGAGCGCGCCGCGCAGCAGGTCGAACGACTCCGCGATCAGCTGCATGTCGGCGTACTCGATGCCGTTGTGCACCATCTTCACGAAGTGCCCGGCGCCGTCCGGCCCGATGTGGGTGCAGCACGGCTCACCGTCCACTTTGGCCGAGATGTCCTCGAAGAGCGGCCCGAGGGACTCGTAGGACTGCTTCGACCCGCCCGGCATGATGCTCGGCCCGTGCAGCGCGCCCTCCTCGCCACCGGAGACACCGGTGCCGACGAAGTGCAGCCCCCGCTCCCGCAGCGCGGCTTCACGGCGGCGCGTGTCGGCGAAGTGCGCGTTGCCGGCGTCGACGATGACGTCGCCCTCCTCCAGCAGCGGCGCGAACTCCTCGATCACCGCGTCCGTGGGGGCGCCGGCCTTGACCATGATCACGATCTGCCGGGGGCGTTCGAGCGCGTCGACGAACTCCTGCGCGGAGTAGGCCGGGATGAAGTCGCCCTCGTCGCCGAACTGTTCGACCAGGTCGCGGGTGCGCTGCTCGGACCGGTTGTGCAGGGCGACGGTGTGCCCGTGCCGGGCCAGGTTCCGGGCGAGGTTGCGGCCCATGACCGCCAGCCCGGTGACACCGATACTCGCCTTCTTGCTCATGGACGTCCTTCCGTCTCTGCGTCTACTCGAAACCCTAGCGCGGGGCGGCGGTTGCCCCAGGTGAACGCGTGGGTAACTGGCACGAAGTGGTATTTCCTGCCATCCTTGTCGGTCGTCACCGTGACGAATCCGGTGCGTGATCACAGACGGTCAACGGCCTAGGATCACTGGGTGGGAACGAAGGGTCGAGGCGCGGGAAAGTGAGCGATGGCTAGCACCGTCACGTCGCGGCGCAAGCAGCTCGGCAACGAGCTCCGCCATGCCCGTACCGCGGCCAGGATGACCCAGCAGCAGGTGGCCGAGGTGCTGGGCTGCACGCAGGGCAAGGTCAACAAGATCGAGTCCGGCGCCGTCGGGGTCAAACTCGGCGACGTCCGGGCGATGCTGGACGCGTTCGGCATCAACGGCGAAGAGTCCGAAGCGCTGATGAACCTGGCGCGCGCCGCCGCCGGGCAGCGCGGGCACTGGTCCGGTTACCGGTCGGTGGTGCCGCACTGGTTCCGCACCTTCACCGACCTCGAACCGGCCGCCGTCGAGATCATGACGTGGCACGGCGAGCGCATTCCCGGCCCGCTGCAGTCCGAGCACTACATGCTCAAGCAGTTCACGGAGTTCGGCGCCACGGACGTCACGTCGCTGGTGCGCAACAGGCTTGACCGCAAGGCGGTCTTCGACCAGCCCCAGCCGCCGTACTACCGGTTCATCCTCAGCGAGGCCGCGCTGCGCCGCGCGCCCGGTGGCCGGGCGCCCGCCGTGATGCTGGACCAGATCGAGCACCTGCTGGAGCTCGACAAGCGCCCGCGCGTGTACATCCACGTGCTCACGTTCGAGGCCCGGCTCGCCTCGGTGCCGAACGACTTCACGATCATGCGCTTCGCCGACCGCACGCGGGACTTCGCGTACATCGAGCACCCGGCCAGCGGCGTGTACCTGGACGACCAGAAGGACTTCCAGCTGTTCGTGGACAGCTGGGACAGGCTGCGCGGAGCGGCGCTGGAACGCCAGGAGACGCGCGAGTTCCTCAAGGAACTGGCCGACGGCTACCGCCGCAAGATGGGCGAAGGCTGACCACCCGCACGAGCGATCCGGCCCAGGCTCGCGAGCCGGATGTCATCGTTGTCAGGCTCGAGACTTCTGCAGTGCGAACTCCAGGTGGTACCACCACGCGTGCCGCGGGCGCCGCAGCTGCGCGACGACCGGGGTGCGGGGGCGGTCGTCGGCCACGTCGGGGCCGTTGTCCTCGTCGCGCCCGCGGCGGCGGACGGCCGAGGCGACATCACCGATTCTGACGGTCATCCGGATATCCCTCCAGTTCCGGCAGCGTCCGGGCGCCGAGCACGAGACAGCACTCGCAGGGCATTCCGGCGCCGGGACGCAGCCATTCGATCTCCGGTAGCAAGAGTTCGGTTCCGCAGCACGCCACGACCGAGCCGTGCAACGCGGCTCCCGGGCGGATGCGGAACAGGTGGGCGCAGCGGCGGGACTCGCCGACGACGCCGTGCACGGGGCGGCCGATCAGCGTCAGCGTGCCGGGCCAGTCCTCGCGCAGGTACCAGACGGCCGCGGCGCGTTCATCGGCGCGGAGCCAGTCCAGCATGAGTTCGAGGGCGTCCGCGGGCGTGGCGGCGCAGGCCGTCTCCTCGTACCCGTTGACCCGGCCCACCACCACGAAGGGATCCAGCGCCGGGGGCGCGACTGCTGCTCCTGGGAACACGAGAACCTCCCCCGGAAGGATGAGCGTCGGCGGGTCGCCTTCACGATCTTGGAGGGCTACCCCCCGATCGATGGAATAATCCTACTCCTGGAATAATCTTGGTGTCGAGCGGTCAATCCTTCGATCACTCGACTGGACCCGTCGGGGTCCGGAAAAACCAGGCGCGCCCAGCGTTCCCGCACGTCAGAAGCGCGCCGGACTTGCACGGAGGTAGGACCCATGGCGGAACACCCGCGCCCCCTGGCTTACGACCCGCAGACCGCGGCGGCGCTCTTCGAGGATGCGCAGTGGGAGAAGTCGTTCGCGAGCGAACCCAACGGCGGCAACTGTGTCGAAGTCAACATCGGCAGCGCGGGCCTCGTCGGCGTGCGCGACACGAAGCTGCCGGAGAGCCCTGTCTTCGTGTTCGACACCGGCGAGTGGGAGGCCTTCCTGACCGGCGTCAAGGCGGGCCAGTTCGACCTCTCGTGACGAGTGCGATTATCGGCGTTCGTGTGTTATTGACCACAGTGGACGTCGAGCTGGCGACGGCACACTGAAGGACCACAGTGAGGCCGCCTTCCGGAGCACCCGGAAGGCGGCCTTCGTCGTAGCGGGCTGGTTCAGTTGGTCGAACCGCCCTGCTGTCCCGGCATCTGGCCACCGCCCGGGAAGCCGCCCTGCTGGCCGCCACCGGGGAAGCCACCCTGCTGACTCCCGCCGGGGAAACCGCCCTGCTGGCCGCCGCTGCGTGACGTCTGGCTCGCGTCGGTGATCGTCGTGGCGGTCGCCTTGTCGCCGCTCACCTTCGCGATGACCTCGACGGACGTGCCGGTCGCGACGTTGCTCGCCTTCTGCGTCGACGAGTCGATCGCGTAGGTCTGCGTGTAGCCGTCCTTGCTCTTGACCGTGACCGAGGTGGCGTCGAGCGCCGTCACGCTGCCGCTCTGCAGCCGCTCGGTGACGTAGCCGCCGTTCTCGGAGACGGTGAAGTCGCCGTGCAGCGCCTGGGTCAGCAGCGACGCGCTGCCACCCATCCCACCCATGCGGTTGAAGCCGCCCTGGCCGCCGAAGCCCTGTTGGCCGCTGGCGCTGCTCTGCGTGCCGAGGTAGATCGCGACCCCGCCGATGGCGGCGATCACGACGGCGACGACAGCGGCGATCGCGGTCTTGCGGCCCGACCACTTCGGCGCGGGTGGCTGCGGGTCGCCCCAGGCCGGCGGAGGAGCCTGCGGCGGGGTGGTCGTCGGCTCGGTAGTCATCGTGTCCTCTCCCGGTGTTCGCCCGGCGGGCGCTTACGCCGACCAGGGTCGGCAGGCATTCTGTGCGCAGGCTGTGAACGACGTGGGCGCACGCTGTGCACTCGCGCGCTCACAGGAAACCCACAGAGCGCGCACAGGCGCACCTCACGACCGGCGCCCAGGATGGGACCATGACCAGCATGAACGCGGCCACCTCCGGGCCGGGCAAGACCGACCTGCAGCGTCCCGACGGTTCACCGGTGCGGGTCCTCGTCGTCGACGACGAGGAGACCCTCGCCGAGCTCGTCTCGATGGCGCTGCGCATGGAGGGCTGGGAGATCCGCAGCGCGGGCAACGGCACCGACGCGGTGCGCATCGCCAGGGACTTCCGCCCCGACGCGGTGGTGCTCGACGTGATGCTGCCCGACTTCAGCGGGCTGGAGGTGCTCTCGCGGCTGCGTGCCGAGGTGCCGCACCTGCCGGTGCTGTTCCTCACCGCCCGCGACGCGGTCGAGGACCGGATCGCGGGACTGACCGCGGGCGGCGACGACTACGTGACCAAGCCGTTCAGCCTGGAGGAGGTCGTGCTGCGACTGCGGGCGCTGCTGCGCCGTTCGCACGCGGTGTCCAGCAGCATGGGCTCGACGCTGGTCGTCGGCGACCTGACGCTCGACGAGGACAGTCGCGAGGTGCACCGCGGCGGTGAGCCGGTCTCGCTCACGGCGACGGAGTTCGAGCTGCTGCGGTTCCTCATGCGCAACCCGAAGCGGGTGCTGTCGAAGGCGCAGATCCTCGACCGGGTCTGGAGCTACGACTTCGGTGGGCAGGCCAACATCGTGGAGCTCTATATTTCGTACCTGCGGAAGAAGATCGACGCGGGCAGGGAGCCGATGATCCACACCATGCGCGGCGCGGGGTATGTCCTCAAGCCGGCCACGTAGCCGACGCGTTCTGCCCTCCTCACTGCGCGGCAAGCTGATCGCGCAGCTCATCGCGCTGCTCGCGGTGGTGTGCCTGGTGGTCGGACTGGTCACCGAGGTCGCACTCCGCAGCTTCCTCATCTCCCAGCTCGACGACCGGCTCGCGGCCGCCAGCGAGCGCGGCGCGCGCCCGCCGCCCGCGGGCACGCCGTCGTACCCCGCCGGGCCGCGGCCGCCCGACTCGCTGCGCGTGCCGGGGCAGGGCATCGGCACGCTGGGCGTGTTCGTCGACCAGGCCGGGGTGATCCACTCCGGGGTGCTGGGCGCGACGGCCCCGACGCCCGACAACCCGTTCCCCACCAAGGACGTGCCGGCCCCGGAGCTGCGGACGCTGCTCGCGTTGCCCGCCAACGGCCAGCGCTACAGCGTGGACCTCGGCGAGCTCGGCGAGTACCGCGTCGTCTCGGTCCGCCACGCCGACGGCACGCTGCTGGTCACCGGCCTGCCGCTGAGCGACGTGACGGCGACGCTGTGGCAGCTCGGGTTCATCTTCGGCGGGGTGGCGCTGGGCGGGCTGCTGCTGGCTGGCGGAATCGGCGCGGTCACGATCCGCCGCACCATGCGCCCGCTCGACCGGCTCGCGCACACCGCCGCCCAGGTCTCCGAGCTGCCGCTCGACCGCGGCGAGGTCGCGTTGTCCGTGCGCGTGCCCGAGGCCGACACGGATCCGCGCACCGAGGTCGGCAAGGTGGGCGCGGCGTTCAACCGGATGCTCGGGCACGTCGCGGCGGCGCTCACCGCGCGGCAGGCGAGCGAGAGCCGGGTGCGGCAGTTCGTCGCCGACGCGAGCCACGAGCTGCGCACGCCGCTGGCCGCGATCCGGGGGTACGCCGAGCTGACGCGGCGCAGCTCCGACGCCGTGCCGCCGGAGATCGCGTTCGCGATGAGCCGCGTCGAGTCCGAGTCCGCCCGTATGACCACGCTCGTCGAGGACCTGTTGCTGCTCGCGCGTCTGGACTCCGGGCGCAACCGCGTGCACGAGCCGGTGGACCTGACGCGCCTGGTGATGGACGCGGTCGCCGACGCGCACGCCGCCGGTCCTGACCACCGGTGGGTGCTGGACGTGCCGCCCGAACCGCTCACCGTCGTCGGCGACGCCGACCAGCTGCAGCAGGTGGTGCTCAACCTGCTGACCAACGCCCGCACGCACACGCCGCCCGGCACGCACGTCACCACCGCACTGTCCACTCAGGACAGATCGGTGATGCTGACCGTCACCGACAACGGGCCCGGTATCCCGCAGAACGTCCTGCCCGAGGTGTTCGAGCGGTTCGCGCGCGCCGACACCTCCCGCTCGCGGGCGGCGGGCAGCACCGGGCTCGGGCTCGCGATCGTGGCCGCCGTCGTGGCCGCGCACAAGGGCGAAGTGAGCGTCGCGAGCAGACCGGGACGAACCGAGTTCCGCGTGCGTTTTCCGGCGGCCGGCGAGGCCGACAGTTTCACCCGTGTGAACAACTGACCAACTGTCTCCCGTCGTTCGCCCGTAAGTGGCGGGCTCACAGCTTCCGCACAGCCGAACCACATGGTCGGCACAATCGGCCCCGCCAACGTTGTCGCCATGACGACCTCCGCAGACGCTTCCCCCGCAGCGGCGCGGGCTCCTCTCCCCGAAGGCAGTCCATCCCCGGTCCTCGACGTGGTCATCCCGGTCTACAACGAGGAGAAGGACCTTCCGCAGTGCGTGCGGCGGCTGCACGCCTACCTGCGTGACACCGTCCCGTACCGCTACCGCATCACGGTCGCGGACAACGCGAGCACCGACCGCACCCTCGTCATCGCCCGGCAGCTCGCGGACGAGATCGCCGAGGTCGAGGTCGTCCACCTGGACCAGAAGGGCCGCGGGCGGGCGCTGAACGCCGTCTGGTCCGCCTCCGACGCGCAGGTGCTGGCGTACATGGACGTCGACCTGTCGACCGACCTCGCGGCGCTGCTGCCGCTGGTCGCCCCGCTGATCTCGGGTCACTCCGACCTGGCGATCGGCTCCCGGCTCGCCCGCGGCGCGCGGGTGGTGCGCGGGCCCAAACGGGAGATCATCTCCCGCTGCTACAACCTGATCCTGCGCGGCACGCTGGCGGCGAAGTTCTCCGACGCGCAGTGCGGGTTCAAGGCGATCCGCGCCGACGTCGCGAAGCAGCTCCTGCCGCTCGTCGAGGACACCGGCTGGTTCTTCGACACCGAGCTGCTGGTGCTGGCGCAGCGCGCGGGGCTGCGCACGCACGAGGTTCCGGTGGACTGGATCGACGACCCGGACTCCTCGGTGAACATCGTCGCCACCGCCACCGCGGACCTGAAGGGGGTCGCCCGCATGATCCGCGCCTTCGCGAAGGGATCATTGCCGCTCAGCGAGATCCGCGCCCAGCTCGGCCGCGCGCCGATCGGCGTGTCCACGCCCGGGGTGCCGCCGCGGCTGGCCACGCAGCTGGTGCGGTTCGCCGCGATCGGCGTCGGCAGCACGCTCGCGTACCTGGTGCTGTACGTGCTGCTGCGTGGCGCGGTGGGCGCGCAGTGGTCCAACCTGCTCGCGCTGCTGGTCACCGCGATCGCGAACACCGCGGCCAACCGCCGGTTCACCTTCGGCGTGCGAGGCTCGTCCGGCGCCGGGCGGCACCAGTTCGAAGGGCTGATCGTGTTCGGTCTCGGGCTCGCGCTCACCAGCGGTTCGCTCGCGCTGCTGCACTCCGGCGGCGAGCCGAACCGCCTCGTGGAGCTGGTGGTGCTGGTGGCGGCGAACCTCGCGGCGACCGTGCTCCGCTTCCTGCTGTTCCGCAACTGGGTCTTCCGCAAGAACCGATAGGAGAATCTCGCAGATGACGACTGCGTCCGCCGCGCCACCCGTGTCCATCGGGACCGGCCCCGTCGCAGCCACTCGCCAGGTGACACGACCACGGTGGGTCCGCCCGTCCGTGGCCGTGCTGCTGCTCGCGACCGCGGCGCTGTACCTGTGGAACCTGAGCGCGTCCGGCTACGGCAACGACTTCTACGCGATGGCGGTGCAGGCCGGCACGAAGAACTGGGAAGCCCTGTTCTTCGGCTCGCTGGACCCGGGCAACGTGATCACGGTCGACAAGCCGCCCGCCGCGATGTGGCTGATGGCGCTGTCCGGGAGGATCTTCGGGTTCTCCAGCTGGAGCATGCTCGCGCCGAACGCGTTGTGCGGCGTCGGCTCGGTGGGGCTGCTGTACCTCGCCGTCCGCCGCACGAACGGCCCGGCGGCCGGCCTGCTGGCCGGTTCGGTGCTCGCGCTGACCCCGGTCGCGGCCATGATGTTCAAGTTCAACAACCCGGACGCGCTGCTGGTCCTGCTCATGACGCTCGGCGCCTGGTGCACGGTGCGCGCGCTGGAGAAGGCGGGCACGTGGTGGCTGGTGCTCGCCGGGGTCGCGATCGGGTTCGGCTTCATCGCGAAGATGCTGCAGGCGTTCCTCGTGCTGCCCGCCTTCGCGCTGGTGTACCTGGTCGCCGCGCCGACGGGCCTGGGCAAGCGGGTCCTGCAGGTGCTCGCGGCGGGGCTCGCCGTCGTGGTGTCGGCGGGCTGGTACGTCGCCGTGGTCGCGTTGTGGCCCGCGTCGAGCCGGCCGTACATCGGCGGCTCCACCGACAACAGCGCACTCGAACTCGCCTTCGGCTACAACGGCCTCGGCCGCATCTTCGGCGGTGAGGGCAACGGCGGTGGCGGTGGCGGAGGTGGCGGCGGGAACTCGATGTTCGGTGGCGAAACCGGCATCACCCGCATGTTCGGCTCGTCGTTCGGGTCGGAGATCTCGTGGCTGCTGCCCGCCGCGCTGATCGCGCTGGTGGCCGGGCTGTGGTTCACGCGGTTCTTCCCGCGCACCGACCGCACCCGCGCCGGCCTGCTGCTGTGGGGCGGCTGGACGGTCGTGACCGCGCTGGTGTTCAGCTACATGAGCGGCACGATCCACCCGTACTACACGGTCGCGCTGGCGCCGGGCATCGGCGGCCTGATCGGCATCGGCGCGCTGGAGCTGTGGAAGGGCAGGCACAACTTCTCCGCGCGGGTGTGGCTCGCGGTCCTGCTCGCGGCGACCGGTGTGTGGGACTTCATCCTGCTGGAGCGGGTCTCGTCGTGGCAGCCGTGGCTGCGGTTCACGATCCTGGTGCTCACCGCGATCTTCGTGGCGGGGCTGCTGTTCGGTGTGGACCGCATCCGGCAGCTGGGCGTGGTGCTCGGCGTCGGTGCCCTCGTTACGGGCATGCTCGGCACGACGGCGTACGCCGTGGTCACGGCGGCCACGCCGCACACCGGTTCGATCCCCACGTCCGGACCGTCCGGCTACGGCACGGGCGGCTTCGGCGGCGGGATGGGCGGCGGGATGGGCGGTGGACCCGGCGGTGGCGGCGGTTTCGGTGGCGGCCAATCGGACAGCGCGGTCATCGACCTGCTGAAGAACACCACCACGAAGTGGGCGGCCGCGGCACAGGGTTCCCAGTCGGCGGCCGGCCTCGCGCTGAACTCCGACAAGTGGGTCATCGCAATCGGCGGCTTCAACGGCAGCGACCCCGCCCCGACGCTGGAGGAGTTCAAGCAGTACGTGGCGAACCACGAGATCACGTACTACGTCTCCGGCGGCATGGGCGGCTTCGGCGGCCGTGACGGCAGCGGCTCGATCTCGCAGTGGGTGGAGCAGAACTTCACCGCCACGACGGTCGGCAACAGCACGGTTTACGACCTGACGAAACCTCTGACGTAGTTCTCCACTACACTGTGAGGCGGACCCCCGCGGCGTCCATCCTGTGAACCTCCCCAGGGCCGGAAGGCAGCAAGGATAAGCAGGCTCTGACGGGTGCGGGGGTCCCCTTTTTGCCCGGACTGGTCCACCGACGGAAGATCGCCGGGGAACGGTAGTCTCGCTCCGTGGCTCTCGCTCTCTACCGGAAGTACCGTCCGGCGACCTTCGCCGAGGTCGTCGGGCAGGAGCACGTCACCGAACCGCTCCGCACGGCGCTCGCCGCCGGCCGCATCAACCACGCGTACCTGTTCTCCGGGCCGCGCGGCTGCGGGAAGACCTCCAGCGCCCGCATCATGGCGCGCTCCCTCAACTGCGTCGAGGGGCCGACGCCAGACCCGTGCGGCAAGTGCGACTCCTGCCGCGCGCTCGCCCCCGAAGGCTCCGGCAGCATCGACGTCACCGAGCTCGACGCCGCCAGCCACGGTGGTGTCGACGACGCCCGCGAGCTGCGGGACAGGGCGTTCTACGCGCCCGCCGAGTCACGCTACCGGGTGTTCATCATCGACGAGGCGCACATGGTCACCACGCAGGGCTTCAACGCCCTGCTGAAGATCGTCGAAGAGCCGCCGGAACACCTGATCTTCATCTTCGCCACCACCGAGCCCGACAAGGTGCTGCCGACGATCCGCTCGCGCACGCACCACTACCCCTTTCGGCTGATCCCGCCGAGTGCGATGCGGGAGCTGCTGGAGCGCAACGTCGCGGCCGAGGGCATGCACGTCGAGCCCGCCGTGTACCCGCTGGTGATCCGCGCGGGCGGCGGTTCCGCGCGTGACACGCAGTCGGTGCTCGACCAGCTGCTCGCGGGTGCCGGGCCGGAGGGCGTGACGTACCAGCGCGCGCTGTCGCTGCTCGGTGTCACCGACGTGGCGCTGATCGACGACATGATCGACGGGCTGGCGGTCGAGGACTCGGCCGCGGTGTTCGGCACCGTCGAGCGGCTCACCGAGGCGGGCCACGACCCGCGGCGGTTCGCGTCCGACCTGCTCGACCGGCTGCGGGACCTGGTGCTCGTGCGTTCGGTGCCCGACGCGGCGGCGCGGGGCCTGGTGTCCGCGCCGGAGGACGAGCTGGCCCGGATGTCGGCGCAGGCGGAGCGCGTCGGCCTCGCCACGCTGACCCGGTACGCCGAGATCGTCCACAACGGACTGCTCGAAATGCGGGGCGCCACCGCGCCGCGGCTGCTGCTGGAGCTGCTGTGCGCCCGGATGCTGCTGCCCGCCGCGTCCGACGGCGAGGCGGCGGTCCTGCAGCGGCTCGAACGCCTCGAACGCCGTGCGGCCACCGGTGCACCGGCGGGTCCGGCCGAGGCGCCCGCGCCCGCTGCGGTCTCGGAGCGCACCTTCCAGCGCCCGTCCCAGCGGTCGGAGCCCGCGCGTTCCGCGCCCGAAGCCCCCCGTCCCGAGCCCGCGCGCCCGGCGCCGGAACCGGTCGAGCCCGCGCGTCCCGTGGCCGCGCCCGAGCCCGTCGCGGCGCAGCCGGAACCCGTTGCGGCGCAAGAAGAACCGGTGCAGGCGCCGGCGCCCGCGTCGCCGGGCGGAGTGGACGCCGCGGCGATCCGCCGAGTCTGGCCGGACCTGCTCGCCGCGATCCGCAAGACGAGCCGCAGCACCGAGGCGATGCTCACGCAGGCGACCGTGCAGAGCGTCGAAGGCTCGCTGGTGATCCTGTCGCACACGGCGGAACCGTTGGCACGCAGGCTTTCCGAGGCGCGCAACGCGGACTTCATCGCCGCGGCGCTGCACGAGGTGCTGGGTGGCACCTGGCAGGTGAAATGCGTGCACGGCGGCAGCGGCGGAGGTGGCTCGGCGCGTCCGTCCGGCAACGGCCCTCGCCCGCAGGGCCCGCCGCAGCGGGAGGCGCCGCCGCAGCGGACCTTCCAACGGCCGGCGCCGGCGGCGGCCGCCCCGGCGAAGCCCCAGCCCGCCACCACCGAACCGGACATCCCGCTGCCGCCGGAGCCGGACGAGGACGAGGCGGCGATGCTCGCCGAGGAATCCTCCTTCGACCCGGCGCCGGTCGCGGCCGCCCCGGCGATCGACCCGGAGGAGGAGGCGCACCGCCTCCTCGCCGAGCACCTGGGCGCGCGCCCGCTGGACTGACTCAGACCTTCAGGTAGGCCAGGATCGCCGTGGCGAGGGCCTGCGCGTAACGGGCGCGGCCCTCGGGGCTGGACATCGCCGCCGCCTCAGCCGCGTTGCGCATGTTCCCGCATTCGACCAGCGCCGCCGGACGCGTCGAGAGGTTCAGCCCGGCCAGGTCGTCCCTCGGGTAGATGCCGTTCTTCCCGAGGTAGGTGGAGGTCGCGAAACCCGCCTGCCGCAGCCCGTCGCGCAGGGCCTCGGCCAGCGACACCGAAGGCTGTCCCTGTGCCTCGTTCAGCGGCGGGTCCGAGTACGACACGTGGAACCCGTGTGCGCTCGACGAGGTCGACCCGTCCGCGTGGATCGCCACCACCGCCGCGGCCCCGGAGTCGTTGCCGAACGCGGCGCGCCGGTCGACGCACGGGCCCACGCCGTTGTCGTCTTGGCGCGTGTACTGGACGAGGATCCCGCGAGCGGTCAACAGCGCGCCGACGCGCTGGGCGACGTCCCAGTTGAACGCGTGCTCGGGATAGCCGGACTTGGTGGCGGTGCCGGTGGTGTTGCACGGCTTGGTCTCGCCGCGCCCGGCGGGCACGGGCTTGTCGATCTCGCGTGGGTGGCTCGCGTTGCCGCCGTTGTGCCCAGGGTCGAGCACCACGACCGGCCCCTTGCGCGCAACCGTCGGCGCGGGCGAGCCCAGCGACGGCGCGACCGCGGAGATCGTGGCGGCCGGGGAAGGCAGGGGCGCGGGAACGTGCGCGGTGCACGACGTGAGCAGCAACGACCCAGCCAGCATCACCGGCAACACCCGCGACCGCATACCGCTCACGGTGTCACAGCGTGGCGCGCCCACCACCCGCACCCTGCCCGGTTCGCGCGACTACGCTGGGCACTACGTGCTAGTCCCTCACGGATGGGAAACGCAACATGGTCAACCCCGGCGGTGGAATGCCCGACATGCAGGCGATCCTCCAGCAGGCGCAGCAGATGCAGCAGCAGCTCGTCGCCGCGCAGGAGGAGCTCGCCCGCACCGAGGTCACCGGGAGCGCGGGCGGCGGGCTGGTCACGGCGACCGTCACCGGCGGCATGGAACTGAAGAGCCTCACCATCGACCCGAAGGTCGTCGATCCGGAGGACACCGAGACGCTGGCCGACCTGGTCGTCGCCGCGGTGCGGGACGCGAGCCAGAACGCGCAGAAGCTCACCGAGGAGAAGCTCGGCCCGGTGGCGGGCGCCCTCGGCGGTGGCGGCGGGATGCCCGACCTCGGCGGCCTCGGCCTGCCCGGCTTCGGCCAGTAGGCGATGTACGAGGGGGTAGTCCAGGACCTGATCGACGAGCTGGGGCACCTGCCGGGAATCGGGCCGAAGAGCGCGCAGCGCATCGCGTTCCACCTGCTCGCCGCCGACCCGGCGGACATCGCGCGGCTGCAGGACGTCCTCGGCAAGGTCCGCGAGGGCGTGCAGTTCTGCGAGATCTGCGGGAACGTCTCCGAGCAGCAGCAGTGCCGCATCTGCCGCGACACGCGCCGCGACACGTCGCTGATCTGCGTGGTCGAGGAGCCCAAGGACGTGCTCGCCGTCGAGCGGACGCGTGAGTTCAAGGGCCGCTACCACGTGCTGGGCGGCGCGCTGGACCCGTTGTCCGGCATCGGTCCCGACCAGCTGCGCATCCGTGAGCTGCTCACCCGGATCGGTGGCGAGGAGGTCACCGAGGTGATCATCGCGACCGACCCGAACACCGAGGGCGAGGCGACGGCCACGTACCTGGTGCGGATGCTGCGTGACTTCCCCGGTCTCGCCGTCACCCGGCTGGCCTCCGGCCTGCCGATGGGCGGGGACCTGGAGTTCGCCGACGAGCTCACCCTCGGCCGTGCCCTCTCCGGACGCCGCGCTCTCTGACCTCGCGCGCGCGGTGCTCGCCGCGCCGCCCCGGCTGGGCCGCGTCCGCCTGGTCGCGGTCGACGGCCCGTCCGGTGCGGGCAAGTCCACGTTCGCCGCGAAGCTGTGCGCCGAGCTGCCGGGCTCGGCGCTCGTCAGCACCGACTCCTTCGCCACCTGGGACGATCCCGTCTCGTGGTGGCCGCGGCTCGTGTCGGGCGTCCTCGAACCGCTCTCGAAGGGCGAGCCGGGCAGCTACGTCCGGCTGGACTGGACCAGCGGCAGCCCGCGGCCCGGCGAGCGCGTCCACGTGCCCGTGCCGGACGTCCTCATCCTCGAAGGCGTGTCCGCGGCTCGCCGGTCGGTGCGGCCGCTGCTGACAGCGCTCTGCTGGCTCGGTGGTCCAGACCCTGGGACGCGGCTCGAACGAGCCGTGCGCCGGGACGGGGAAAACGCGCGGAAGGACCTGGAGAAGTGGCAGGCGTTCGAGCGGGGCTGGTTCGCCGTTGACCACCCGTTCGGCCTAGCGGCGATAGGACATTCCGGGCAGATCTTCTACGCAGAGCGACCGGAAACTCCCAGTGTGTAGGTGTTTCAGTTCTTACGTAGCGCGATCGTAACCTCGCGTGGTTAAGCAATCCGCCCATCTGGGGCTAGGGTCGTCGATCAAACTGCAACTTCTACTAGGAGTTCACATGCTCCCTCAGCGGGTGGCACGCTGGCGCCGGCTCGCCCTGATCGGGTTGTCCGGTGCGCTCGCCGTCTCCATGTCGGCCTGCGCCTCCGAACGCGGTTCGGGTGGTGGCGCCGACGACACGTTCGTCTTCGGGGCCGCGGGCGCGCCGAAGAACTTCGACCCGATCTTCAACGACGACGGCGAGAGCTTCCGCCCCGTGCGGCAGATGTTCGACACGCTCGTCACCTACAAGCCCGGCACCACCGAGCTCGAAGGCGACCTGGCCACCGCGTGGACGCCGAGCCCGGACGGCAAGTCCTGGACCTTCACCCTGCGCCAGGGCGTGAAGTTCCACGACGGGACGCCCTTCAACGCCGCGGCGGTCTGCTTCAACTTCGACCGCTGGTACAACATGAAGGGCGCCGCCGCCCAGAGCCAGATGATCTACTACGGCGACGTCTTCGAGGGCTTCGCGAAGAACGAGGGTGACGCCACCGGCTCCCCCGTCTACAAGTCCTGCGAGGCCAAGGACGACCTCACCGCGGTCGTCAACCTCAACAAGGCGAAGGGCGCCTTCCCGGACGCCTTCGGCCTCACGTCGCTGTCGATCTCCAGCCCGGACGCGCTGAAGAAGTACGACGCCGACAACGTGACCCAGAGCGGCGACTCGTTCACCTACCCCGCGTACGCGAACGAGCACCCCACCGGCACGGGCCCGTACAAGTTCGAGAGCTACGACAAGACGAACAAGACCATCACCCTGGTCCGCAACGACGACTACTGGGGTGAGAAGGCGAAGACCGCCAAGCTGATCTTCAAGATCATCGAGGACGAGAACGCCCGCAAGCAGGAACTGGCCGCCGGCACCATCGACGGCTACGACTTCCCGAGCCCGGCGGACTACAACTCGCTCAAGGACGCCGGCAACCAGGTGCTGATCCGCCCCGCGTTCAACATCCTGTACCTGGGCATCAACCAGAAGAACAACCCGAAGCTGCAGGACGTGCGGGTCCGCAAGGCGATCGAGTACGCGATCAACAAGGACCAGCTGGCGAAGAACAAGCTGCCCAGCGGCGCGTACGCGCAGACCCAGTTCCTGCCCAACAACGTGCCCGGCTACACGGACGCGGTGGAGAAGCACAGCTACGACCCGAACCAGGCGAAGGCGCTGCTCCAGCAGGCCGGGGCCACCGGGCTGACGCTGAACTTCTACGTGCCCACCGAGGTCACCCGGCCGTACATGCCGAACCCGGTGGACATCGGCGGCGCGATCGCGGACGACCTCAAGGCCGTCGGCATCAACGTCAACATCGTCCAGGAGCCGTGGAACGGCGGGTACAAGGACGACGTGCAGAAGGCGGGCAAGCAGGACCTGCACCTGCTGGGCTGGACCGGTGACTACGCCGACGCGGGCAACTTCGTCGGCACGTTCTTCGGCCGCCAGAAGGCGGAGTTCGGGTTCGACAACCCGCAGATCTTCTCCGCCCTGGCCAACGCGGACTCCCAGGTGACGCCGGACGCGAAGAAGACCGCGTACGAGCAGGCCAGCGTGCTGATCTCCCAGTACGTCCCGGCCATCCCGCTGACCTCGTCGCCGCCGGCGATCGTGGTCAAGAGCAACATCCACAACCTGATCCCGACCCCGCTGACCGACGAGCGCTTCTACACGGTCACCAAGGGCTGACGGCCAGGCTTCCGACGAACGGCACCGCGTCCCGGCGATCCCGGGGCGCGGTGCTCGCCGCGGAAGTGACCCCGTGAGGGCTTCCACCACATGCTGCGATTCCTGATCCGGCGGCTGCTGCAGGCCGTGCCGACCCTGCTCGTGCTCTCGATCCTCGTGTTCGCCTGGCTGCGCATGCTGCCCGGCGGCCCGGCGGGCGCGCTGCTCGGTGACAAGGCGACCCCGCAGAAGCTGGCCGACCTCAACCACCTGCTGGGCCTCGACCAGCCGATCCCCGTCCAGTACGTCAAGTTCCTCGGCCGCATCATCACCGGCGACTTCGGCAGCTCGCTGATCAGCGGTGACTCCGTCATCGCCGAGATCGGGCGGGCCTTCCCGGCCACCCTGGAGCTGTCGATCTTCGCGTTGTTCCTCGCGGTCGTGTTCGGCATCCCGCTGGGCTACCTGGCCGCGCGCCACCGCGGGCGGCTGCTGGACAACGCCACCGTGCTCACGACGCTCGTCGGCGTCGCGGTGCCGGTGTTCTTCTTCGGCGTGCTGCTCAAGTACGTCTTCGCGCAGAAGCTGGGCATCCTGCCGCCGTCCGGGCGCCAGGACGTCACGATCGACGCCACGCACGTCACCGGCTTCTTCGTGCTCGACGGGATACTGACCGGCGAGTTCGACGCCGCGTGGGACGCGCTCAAGCACCTGATCCTGCCGGGCATCGCACTGGCGAGCATCCCGTTCGCCGTCATCGTGCGCATCACGCGCGCGTCGGTGCTGGACGTGCAGCAGGAGGACTTCGTGCGCACGGCCGAGTCGAAGGGCCTGACGACGCCGGTGATCCGGCGCCGCCACATCCTGCGCAACGCGCTGCTGCCGGTGTCCACGACGATCGGCCTGCAGACCGGCCTGCTGCTGGCGGGCGCGGTGCTGACGGAGAAGGTGTTCAACATCCCGGGCGTGGGCTACCTGCTCGCGCAGGGCATCGAACGCCGTGACTTCCCGCGCCTGCAGGCACTGCTGCTGCTGGCCGCGTTCGTGTACGTCATCGTGAACCTCCTGGTCGACGTCTCGTACGCGATCATCGATCCGAGGGTGCGGGTGCGATGACCACGAACCTGTTGCGGCGCAAGCGCGACCGCATCGACGACCTGGCGGAGACCTCGGGCGGGACGAGCCTCGCGGCCGACGCGCTCAAGCGGATGTCCCGCAGCCCGATCGCGATCATCGGCGCGGTCATCACGGTCCTGTTCGTGCTGCTGGCGATCCTGTCGCCGTTCCTGGCGCCCAAGGACCCGCACATCCCGTACGACCAGTTGAAGGCGAACCTGCGGCCGGACTCGATCCCCGGTGCCATGCCGGGGTTCCTGCTCGGCAGCGACCAGAACGGCTACGACTTCTTCTCGCGGCTGCTGGTCGGTTCGCAGCAGACGCTCATCGTGGGCGTGGTCGCCACGCTCATCGGCGTCGCGGTCGGCATGGTGATCGGCGGGTTCGCCGGCGCGCTCGGCGGCTGGGTGGACACGCTGCTCATGCGGTTCACCGACATCCTGCTCGCGATCCCGTCGCTGCTGCTGGCGATCTCCATCGCCGCACTGATCCCCGGTTCACAGTGGACGGTGATCATCGCGGTCTCCGTGGTGAGCGTGCCGGTCTTCGCGCGCCTGCTGCGCGGGGCGATGCTGGCCCAGCGCAGCAGCGACCACGTGCTGGCCGCGACCGCGCTCGGCGTGCGGCGCAGCACCATCGTGTTCCGGCACATGCTGCCGAACTCGGTGGGCCCGGTGATCGTGCAGGCCACGCTGACGCTGGCCACCTCGATCATCGACGCGGCCGCGCTGTCGTTCCTCGGCCTCGGCGACTCCGACTGGACCCGTGCGGAGTGGGGCCTGATGCTCGGCAAGGCGCAGGACTACCTCGACGTCAAACCGGAACTGGCGTTCTACCCGGCCATCGCGATCATCATCGTGGCGCTGGGCTTCACGCTGCTGGGCGAGTCGCTGCGCGAAGCGCTCGACCCGAAGAACAGGCGGTAGTAGTGGCACTGCTGGAAGTACGAGACCTCTCGGTCACCTTTGAACGCAAGGGGATCCGCAAGTTCACCGCGGTCGACGGCATCAGCTTCGACGTCGAGCCGGGCCGCACCGTCGGCCTGGTGGGTGAGTCGGGCAGCGGGAAGTCCGTGACCGCGCTGGCGATCATGGGCCTGCTGAACGAGCGGGGCACGCGCGTCAGCGGTTCGGTGCTGTTCGAGGACACCGACCTGCTCACCCTCTCGCGCAGGCAGCTGCGCGACCGGCGCGGGCGCGACCTGGGCATGGTGTTCCAGGACCCGCTGTCGTCGCTCAACCCGGTGATCCCGATCGGCCTGCAGATCACCGAGGTGCTGGAACGGCACCGCGGGATGAGCCGCAAGCAGGCGAGCGGCGAGGCGAAGGAGCTGCTCGGCCGGGTCGGCATCCCAGACCCGTCGCGGCGGCTTACCGAGTACCCGCACCAGCTTTCGGGCGGGATGCGGCAGCGCGCGCTCATCGCGATCGCGCTGGCGTGCAAGCCGCGGCTGCTCATCGCGGACGAGCCGACCACCGCGCTCGACGTGACGATCCAGGCGCAGATCCTGGCGCTGCTGTCGGAGCTGGTGCGTGACACCGGCACCGCGCTGATCATGATCACCCACGACCTCGGCGTGGTCGCGGGGCTGTGCGACGAGGTCAACGTCATGTACGGCGGCCGGATCGTGGAGAAGGCCGAGCGGCACGCGTTGTTCGCCGCGTCCCGGCACCCGTACACCCACGGGCTGCTGGAGTCGATCCCGCGGCTGGACGCGCCGCGCGGGGAGAAACTGGTGCCCATCAAGGGTTCCGTGAACGACAACATCCCCTGGGACTCCGCCTGCGCGTTCGCGCCGCGGTGCCCCAACGCGCTGGACCGCTGCCGCCAGGTGCGGCCCGAGCTGCTGCCGGACAACGGCGGTCTGCTGCGCTGCCACAACCCGGTCGGATACGCGGTGAAGCAGGGGGTGCGCTCGTGACCGAGACGCTGGTGCAGGTGGAAGGCATCGAGGTGCACTTCCCGATCAAGCGTGGCGTGGTGCTGGACCGGACGGTCGGGCACGTCTACGCGGTCGACGGGGTGGACCTGGAGATCAAGCGCGGCGAGACGTACGGGCTGGTCGGCGAGTCCGGCTGCGGCAAGACGACGCTGGGCCGCGGGCTGCTGCGGCTGGTCGAGCCGACCGGCGGCCGCGTGGTGTTCGACGGGGTGGACCTGTCGGAGCTCAAGGGCGAGTCGCTGCGCAAGATGCGGCGGCGGATGCAGATGGTCTTCCAGGACCCGTTGTCCAGCCTCGACCCGCGGCAGTCGGTCGAGTCGATCCTGATCGAGGGCATGCGGGCACACGGGCTCGACAAGGGCCGCGAAAGCACCCGCAAGCGTTTGCGGGAGCTGTTGTCCGCGGTCGGGCTGCCGGACAACGCGCTGCGCAAGTACCCGCACGAGTTCTCCGGCGGGCAGCGCCAGCGGATCGGCATCGCGCGGGCGCTGGCGGTCGAGCCGGACCTGATCGTGGCCGACGAGCCGGTGTCGGCGCTCGACGTGTCCGTGCAGGCGCAGGTGATCAACCTTCTGGAGGAGCTGCAGGACACGCTGGGCCTGACGTACCTGGTGATCGCGCACGACCTCGCCGTGGTGCGGCACATCTCCGACCGGATCGGCGTGATGTACCTCGGTTCGATGGTCGAGGAGACCGACTCCGAGACCCTCTACGCCGAGCCGCTGCACCCCTACACGAAGGCGTTGCTGTCGGCGATCCCGGTGCCGGACCCGGAGGTCGAGGACACCCGTGAGCAGATCCTGCTCGCCGGCGACCTGCCTTCGCCGGCCGCGCCGCCGACCGGGTGCCGCTTCCACACGCGGTGCCCGTGGCGGCAGGAGACGAAGTGCGACACCGACCGCCCGCAGCTGCGGGAGATCGGCGCGGGGCACCGGGTGGCGTGCCACTGGGCGGAGGACATCCAGGCCGGCCGGATCACGCCGCACGAGGTGCGCCCGGAGCTGGTCGAGGTGGACACCACGGCCGGGCCGGCGGTTCCGCACGCTTCGTCCGTCGCGGAGATGCTGGAGCCGTGATTTCGGTACCCTGGCGGGCCTGAGACACGGTTGCGGAGGGGGACTGAGGAGTGCACATCGACCAGTGGCTGGAGACGATCCCGCCACTCCTGGTGTACATCGCGGTCGGGGCCGTGATCGGCTTCGAAAGCCTCGGCATCCCCCTTCCCGGTGAAATCGTGCTGGTGAGCGCCGCGCTGCTGTCGTCGACCCACGCGGGGCTCAACCCGTGGCTCGTCGGGATCGTCGGCAGCGCGGGCGCCATCGTCGGCGACAGCATCGGCTACCTGATCGGCCGCAAGGGCGGGCGGCGGCTGTTCGACTGGGCCGGGCGGAAGTTCCCGAAGCACTTCGGGCCCGAGCACGTGCGCAACGCCGAACGGCTGTTTGCCCGCCGCGGCGTGTGGGCGGTGTTCTTCGGCCGGTTCGTCGCGCTGCTGCGGATCCTGTGCGGGCCGCTCGCGGGTTCGCTGCACATGAACTACGGCAAGTTCCTGGCGGCGAACGCGCTGGGCGGCATCGCATGGGCCGGCGGCACGACGGCGCTGGTGTACTCCCTCGGCATCGTCGCGGAGAAGTGGCTGTCGCGGTTCTCGTACGTGGCGCTGGGCGTCGCGGTGGTCGCCGGGGTGATCATCAGCCTGGTGCTCAAGAAGCGGATGGGCCGCCGCCATCACGACGAGGAGGAGACGGCCAGCACGGCTTCGGCCGACCGCTGACGCCTCGGCAGCGAGCCGAGCAGCACCCCGCCGACCACCACCACTCCGGCCAGCACCTCGACCAGCGCGGGCCGCTCGTCGAGCAGCAGGAACGACGCGCTCATCCCGACCACGGGCACGAGCAGCGAGAACGGCGCGACGATGTTCGCCGGGTTGCGGTTCATCAGCGTGGTCCAGACGCCGGAGCCGACGAGCGTGCCGAGCACGACGACGTAGCCGAAACCGCCGATCGCGGTCCAGCCGTTCGCCGTGTTCAGGGTGGCCAGCGAGTGCCAGTCCGCGGCCGGTCCCTCGAAGACCAGCGACAGCGCGAGCATCGGGATCGGCGGCACCACCGACATCCACAGCGTGAAGTGCAGCCCGTTCTCCGGCCGGGCCTGCCGCGCGCAGACGTTGCCGACAGCCCAGCTCAGCGCGCCGAGCAGGGTCAGCACCACCGGCAGCAGCACGGCGTGTTCCGCTTGGTGCCAGGCGATGACGGCCATCCCGCCGACGGCGAGCAGGATGCCGCCCAGCTGCCGCGGGGTGAGGCGTTCACGCAGGAAGACGCTGCCGAGCAGGACGGTCAGCGGCGCCGACGCCTGCAGCACCAGCGACGCCAGCCCGGTCGGCATCCCGAGGTTCATCGCGAGGAACAGGAACGCGAACTGCCCGGTGCCGAAGCCGAGTCCGAACCCGATCAGCCAGCGCAGCTTCACCTTCGGCCGTGGGACGAACAGCATCGTCGGAATCGCGATGACGAGGAAGCGCAGCGCACCGGTGAACAGCGGCGGGAAGTGCCCGAGCGTGTAGTGGACGGCGAGGAAGTTGCAGCCCCACAGGACGGCGACGAAGAGGGCGAGAAGGCGGTCGCGTGCGCTCACCCGTCCAGCTTGCGTTCTCGAACTTTGAAGGACAATCGAGATAAATTGCAGGGATCTTGCAGCTACCCTTCACAGACGTGGATATCAGCAGGTTGCGGGTGTTGCGGGAGTTCGCCGACCGGGGCAGCGTGACGTCCGCCGCGCGGGCCCTGCACTGCACGCCGTCGGCGGTTTCGCAGCAGCTGCGGGCGTTGCAGGCGGAGGTCGGGCTCGCGCTGACCGAGCCCGCGGGCCGTGGCCTGCGGCTCACCGACGCGGGCCGGGCGCTGGTCGCCCGCGCGGACGACGTGCTGGCGGCACTCGACCGCGCGGAGGCGGAGCTGGACACGTACCGCAGCGAGCCACGCGGCCGGGTGCGTGTCGCGATCTTCCCGTCGGCCGCGCTCATGCTGCTGCCGGGCCTGCTGCACCGGCTCACGGAGTTTCCCGCGCTGGACGTCGACGTGCGGGACGTCGACATGACCCCGGCGGAGGTGCCGGCACTGATCGCGGACTTCGACATCGTGGTCACCCACCGCGACGAGCACGCCGAACAGTTGCCGACCGACCGGCTGGAGATCGTTCACCTGTTGCGGGAGCCGCTCGATGTGGCGCTGCCGCCGGGTCACCGCCTGGCGGGTCAGGAGAAGGTGCGGCTCACCGAGCTGGCGGGCGAACGCTGGCTGGGCGTGAACGTCGGCTTCCCGGTGGACGACGTGCTGCGCTCGCTGTCGGTGCGCACCGGCGTGCCCGCCCGGCCGGTGCACCGCATCAACGACTTCCGGGTGATCGAGGCACTGGTCCTGGCCGGGCACGGGGTCGCGCTGCTGCCGAGGTACACGATGTCGCCCGCGGTGGTCAGTCGCCCGCTGGCGGGCCTGCGCGCGGCGCGCCACATCGAAGCGGTGCTGCGCACGGGCACGTCCACCCGCCCGGCGGTGACCAAGGTGCTGGAAGCACTGCACGCGGAGGCGGCGTCATTGAGCGAGGGCTGAGGAGTTGCCTCGATCCGAGTTTTCAACTAGTTTCGAACTATGAGCATCGACGAAGTCACGTTCTCGGACCTGTTGAACAGGCCGAAGGAGACGCTGGGGAAGCTGGAGAGCGCCCCCCATGGCGTCCTGCGCGTGCACCGCCGGACGGAGGAGGACCTGGTGCTCACCACGCAGAGCCGCGCCGAGCAGATCTCGGAGACGCTTTCGGTCACGATCAAGTTGTTCGTGACGCTGCTGCAGCACAGCGAGCAGGCGCGGGCGAGCGCGCTCGAGATCGCGCCACAGGTGTTCCCGTGGATGCGGTTCCTGCCCGCCGATGATGCGCCGAAGTTCCTGGAGGAGCTGCTGGGGGTCCTGGAGGGCAGCGAGTCGCTGGACAACTTCGCGCCGGTCGCGCAGGTGGTCATCGAGTGGCGGAACACGGCCGAGATCATGGCCGACCCTGAGATCATGCGGATCCTGAGCCAGGACGGCGAGGACTTCGGGCCGGTGCCCAGGCCGTGAGTCCGAAGCGTGGTGACGAGGTGCCGCAGCCGAGGGTCGGCGAGGAGTGGGAGATCCGCTTCGACGCCTCGGAAGCCGTCCAAGGTTGGAAGGAGTTGGTCAACGCCGCGCCGAACAACGCCCGCTGGGCATGGGAGATCATGCGGAGCGCCCCAGGCCCGGGCCCGGGCCGGCCGCACAGCCGACACCAGCAGCTGAAGGGCCCGCTGTGCACTGGGATGCACAAGGGTGAGGAGCTCCCGCAGTGGCAGATCGAGGTCACCGGCGGGGGTCGCGTGATCTACCTGCTCGACGTGAAACGGCGCACTGTCTGGATCAAGTACGCCGGGGTCGGCCACCCGAAGTTCACCGAATAACGAAAACCGGCCTCCCTCAGGTGAGGAAGGCCGGTCCGCGAGATCAGCGCTGCGAGCGGTTCACCGCCGAGATCACCGCGCGCAGGGACGCCGTCACGATGGACGGGTCGATGCCCACGCCCCAGTACACCTTGTCGCCGACGGCGCACTCGATGTACGAAGCCGCGCGGGAGTCGTCGCCCGGGGTCAGGGTGTGCTCGCTGTAGTCCAGCAGCCGCACGTCGTACCCGACGGTCGACAGGGCGTCGAAGAACGCGGCGATCGGGCCGTTGCCCGTGCCGGTGATCTCCTGCTCCTCGCCGTCCACCCGCACCGTCGCGCGCAGCCGGTAGTCGCCGTTCGCGGTCACGTGCTGGTTGACCAGCTGCAGCGGCGTCTCGGTCTCCAGGTACTCCTTCGCGAACGCGTTCCACATCGTGCGCGGGTCGACCTCGCCGCCCTCGCTGTCGGTGTAGCGCTGGATGATCTGCGAGAACTCGATCTGCAGCCGGCGCGGCAGGTCGAGCTGGTGCTCGGCCTTCATGATGTAGGCCACGCCGCCCTTGCCGGACTGCGAGTTGACCCGGATGACGGCCTCGTAGGTGCGCCCGATGTCCCTCGGGTCGATCGGCAGGTACGGCACCTCCCACGGGAACTCGTCCACGGGTACGCCGGCCTTGTCCGCGGCCTTCTTCAGCGCGTCGAGGCCCTTGTTGATCGCGTCCTGGTGACTGCCCGAGAACGCGGTGAACACCAGGTCACCACCCCACGGCGTGCGCTCGTGCACGGGCAGCTGGTTGCAGTACTCGACGGTGCGCTTGATCTCGTCGATGTCGGAGAAGTCGATCTGCGGGTCGATGCCCTGGCTGAACATGTTCATGCCCAGCGCGACGAGGTCGACGTTGCCGGTGCGCTCGCCGTTGCCGAACAGGCAGCCCTCGATCCGGTCCGCCCCGGCCTGGTAGCCCAGCTCGGCGGCGGCGATGCCGGTGCCGCGGTCGTTGTGCGGGTGCAGCGACAGGATCACCGAGTCGCGGCGGTCCAGGTTGCGGCCCATCCACTCGATCGAGTCGGCGTAGACGTTCGGCGTGGCCATCTCGACGGTCGACGGCAGGTTGAGGATCACCGGCCGCTCGGGCGTGGGCTGCCAGATGTCGGTGACGGCATTGCACACCTCGGCCGCGTACGACAGCTCGGTCCCGGTGTAGGACTCCGGCGAGTACTGGAAGCGGAAGTCGGTGTCGGAGTACTTCTGCGCGTACTCCACCACCAGGTCCGCGGCCTGCAACGCGATCTTCTTGATGCCCTCGCGCTCCTCGCGGAACACCACGCGGCGCTGGAGGATCGAGGTGGAGTTGTAGATGTGCACGATCGCCCGCGGCGCGCCCTCCAGCGACTGGAAGGTGCGCTCGATCAGCTCGGGGCGGCACTGCGTCAGCACCTGGATGCGGACGTCCTCGGGGATCGCGCCGTCCTCGATGATCTCGCGGACGAAGTCGAAGTCGGTCTGGCTCGCGGCCGGGAAGCCGACCTCGATCTCCTTGTAGCCCATGCGCACGAGCAGCTCGAAGAACTTGCGCTTGCGGGCGGGCGACATCGGGTCGATCAGGGCCTGGTTGCCGTCACGCAGGTCGACGGCGCACCACAGCGGCGCGCGCTCGATGCGCTTGTCGGGCCACGTGCGGTCGGGCAGCTGGATGTCCTCGACCAGGCGGTACCAGGGCCGGTAGCGGTGCACCGGCATCGAGGTGCCGAGCTGGGGGTTCCAGGCGGGCTGGCCGGCGGGCGCGGGACGGGAGGGCTTGCGGACGCGGCTCACGCTGGGTTCGGAAGTGGTCATGCTGAACGGGATCTCCTGCCGGAATCGGGTCGGGCGACCGGCGGCATCACGAAGCCCCGCGACGGGGGGCCGGTCTGGTCAGGCCCCGTCGCGGCAGCGAAGCAGGAGAGCACGCGCCACGAACCCACCTTAACCCGGCGAAGTTGATGATGGAAACAGGGGAGGCCGCTCGGCGTCCGCCAGGTGGATTACCGGTGAGTAGCCATCGGCCTTTCGACGTGACACACTTCCGGCATGGCCGAACACGCCGAGAGAAGTGACAAAGACCTCGCCGGCGAGGAGTCGCGGACGAGGCGTGGGTCCGACGTGGACTGGCGCCGCATCAAGGACTCCGGCGTCGGCCTCGTGGCCGGCGTCGTGCGCTGGGTGGGCCTGGTCTTCGCCGTGATCCTGGTGCTGCACGTGATCTTCACGGTCGGTTCGGCCAACCCGGGCAACGGCATCGTGTCGTGGGTCCGCGGGTGGGCGGACAGCCTGTCGCTGGGCTTCAAGGACCTGTTCGAGCCGAACGACGAGAAGCTGCGGGTCCTGGTCAACTACGGCATCGCGGCCCTGTTCTGGCTCATCGTCTCCAGCATCGTGGCCAAGCTGATCCGCCGCATCTTCGGCGCCACCGGCTAGGGCAGCAGCGCCACGCTGACCACCCGCGCCGGGTCGGCGACGACCTCGTACGCGGTGATCCTCCCGCCCTCGATCGTGCACAGCAGCGCGATCTCCAGTCGTCCGCGTGGTGCCACGACCACTCCCGGCGACCCGTTCACCAGCGCGGGTTCGGCGTAGCGGGCGCGCTCGCGGGACAGCAGCTTCGCCTCCTCCGCCACGGCGCGCGCACCCCGCAGCTCGACCGGCGCACCCGGGGCGAGGAGCGCCGGGTCGGCGCGGCGCACGACGTCCGGCGCCAGCACTTCGAGCAGCCCCGGCACGTCACCGTTCCGGATGGCGCCGAGGAAGCGGTCGATCACCACGCGATGTCCGGCGGTGGGCGATGGCAGCTTCTCGCCGCGCACCTTGTGCCGGGCACGGCCGGCCAGCTTCTTGGTGGCCTCCGGCGTCCGGCCGAGGATCGGCGCGATCTCGGCGAACGGCACCGCCAGCGCGTCGTGCAGCACGAACGCGACGCGCTCGGCGGGCGCGAGCGTCTCCAGCACCACGAGCAGTGCCCGGCCCACCGCGTCGGCCAGCTCCACCTCGCTCGCCGGATCCGGACTTTCCCCCGGCTCGTCCGTCAGCGGCTCCTCGCGACGGCTGCCGCGCGAGCGCAGCAGGTCCAGGCACACGCGGGAGAGCACCGTGGTCAGCCAGCCGCCGAGGTTCGCGACACCGCTGGTATCGGTGCGGCTGTACCGCAGCCACGTCTCCTGCACGGCGTCGTCCGCCTCGAAGACCGAGCCGAGCATCCGGTACGCCACTCCGCGCAGCCGCTCCCGGTGTGCCTCGAACCCGTCAGCCATGTGTCCCCTCCGCCCGTCGTGCGCCGTCAGCACGGTGACGGAACAGACCCCATCGAAGGGACACCAGATGACTGTGTTGCGTGTGGACGCGAGCATTCGCCACGAGGGGTCGGTCAGCCGCGCGCTGACCGCCGAGCTCACGTCGGGGCAGGAGGTGGTGCACCGCGACCTCGCCGCCATGCGCGGGCTCGCGGACGCCTGGCAGGACGTGGTGCTCGGCGGCGCGGCGACCCTCGTCACCACTCTCGCCGACGAGGTCTTCGCTGCCGATGCGATCGTCGTGGGCGCGCCGGTGTACGACTTCGGCATCCCGGTCGCGCTGAAGGCGTGGCTCGGTCTCCTGATCGCCGACCCGCGGCTGAACCCGCGCGGCGGGCTCGGGACCGCGCTCGCCGGGAAGCCGGTGGCGCTCGCCGTGGTCAGCGGGTGGACCTACGAGCCGGACGGCCCGCGCGCCGGGTGGAACCACGCGGTGCCCTACCTGCGGCGGATCTTCGCCGACGTTTTCGGCGCCGACGTCAGCCTTCACCTCAGGGAGGGCACCGTTCAAAAAGCCGCTTCGCCCCAGGCGTCGGTGTAAGCGAACTCCTCCAGCGGCAGCCGCTTGCGGGCCGCGCGTTCGCGTTCGACGTCGCGTTCCTCGCCGAGCACCTCAGGCGATGCCTGGACGCCCACGGCGATCGCGACGCGGGGCACCGCCTCCTCCGGCAGGGCGAACTCCCGGCGCACGGCGTCCGGGTCGAAGCCCGCCATCTGGTGCGCCACGAGCCCCTCGGCGACGGCCTGCAGCACCAGGTTCTGCCCGGCAAGGCCGAGCCCGTACTCGGCGTACGGGACCTCGCCCTTCTCGTTGTGCGTCACCATCACCGCGACCAGCAGCGCGCCGGCCCGCCGCGCCCACGACTGGTTGCGCGGGGTGAGCGTGGCGAGGATGCGCCGGAAGGTGTCGTCGCCGCGGCGGCCGACGAGGAACCGCGCGGGCTGGGTGTTGCCGAACGACGGCGCCCAACGCGCGGCCTCCAGCAACGCACGCAGCTGGTCCCAGGTGACTTCGCCGGTTTCGTCGAGCGCGCGCGGACTCCACCGGTCGGCGATCAGGTCCGCGAGTGGCGCGCTGCTCTCAGCTGGTTTCCGCATCGGCCCCGATGCTCGCACAGGATCACCGGCGGGCGCAGCGGTCGCACTCCCCGTCCGGGTGCCACGCCCGCGCCTGCCTGCGCAGTTCCTCCCGCACCTGGCGGCGGGGCTTCGGCAGGCCGCGCTCGTCGCACCGGTCGGTGCCGAACACCCGCATCTCCGTGCGGCGCCGCCCGCAGCGGGGGCACACCACGCGCCGGAACACCCGGCGGGTCGCGACGTCCATGGCCCCTCCCGCGCTTCCTCCCCCCGCCCTCCACAGTACGAGCGCGCACCGGGCGGACACGGCTGTCGCGTTCCCCGGGTTCACCGGGACGAAGTGCTCAGGACCACAGAATTCGCCCCGGACCGAAGCGGGTATCGCCGTTCCCGGGCTCGACCTGCGCTAAACGCGACCGGCCTCCGGTCACGCAGCGTGAAGTCAGTGGTCGCGGCCACACAAGCGGGTGGCCGTGGCCGTCCGCCCCGGTAGGCTGCATCGAAAAGCGCACCTAGGAGGTCCGATAGCTGTGGCGCTCGTGGTCCAGAAGTACGGCGGTTCGTCGTTGGAGAGCGCGGATCGGATCAAGCGCGTGGCAGAGCGGATCGTGGCCACCAAGAAGGCGGGCAACGACGTCGTCGTGGTGTGCTCGGCGATGGGCGACACCACCGACGAGCTGCTCGACCTCGCCCAGCAGGTCAACCCGGTGCCGCCGGAGCGCGAGATGGACATGCTGCTCACCGCGGGTGAGCGCATCTCCAACGCGCTGGTGGCGATGGCGATCTCCGCGCACGGCGCCGAAGCCTGGTCGTTCACCGGCTCGCAGGCGGGCGTCGTCACCACTTCCGTGCACGGCAACGCGCGGATTATCGACGTGACGCCCAGCCGGGTCACCGAGGCGCTGGAGCAGGGCTACATCGCGCTGGTCGCCGGTTTCCAGGGCGTGTCGCAGGACACGAAGGACATCACCACGCTCGGCCGCGGCGGTTCGGACACCACCGCGGTGGCGCTCGCCGCCGCCCTCAACGCCGACGCGTGCGAGATCTACTCCGATGTGGACGGTGTGTACACCGCGGACCCGCGCATCGTGCCGGACGCGAAGAAGCTCGACACGGTGCCGTACGAGGAGATGCTGGAGCTCGCCGCGAGCGGGTCGAAGATCCTGCACCTGCGGTCGGTCGAGTACGCGCGTCGTTACGGCGTCCCGATCCGCGTCCGCTCTTCTTACAGTGACAAGCCGGGCACGACGGTGGCCGGTTCGATTGAGGAGATCCCCGTGGAACAAGCGTTGATCACCGGTGTGGCCCACGACCGCTCGGAGGCCAAGATCACGGTCACCGGGGTGCCGGACCACGCCGGTGCCGCGGCGCGGATCTTCCGGACCATCGCCGATGCCGAGATCGACATCGACATGGTGCTGCAGAACGTCTCGAACACCGCGGGTCGCACCGACATCACGTTCACGCTGTCGAAGGCCAACGGCCCGAAGGCGGTGGGGGAGCTGGAGAAGCTCAAGCCGGAGCTGGAGTTCAACTCCGTGCTGTACGACGACCAGGTCGGCAAGGTCTCGCTCGTCGGCGCCGGTATGCGTTCGCACCCCGGTGTCACCGCGACGTTCTGCGAGGCGCTCGCCAAGACCGGTGTGAACATCGAGATCATCAACACCTCGGAGATCCGGATCTCCGTGCTCATCCGTGACGCGCAGGTCGACGAGGCCGTGCGCGCGATCCACGACGCATTCGAACTCGGCGGCGACGAGGAAGCCGTCGTCTACGCAGGGAGTGGTCGGTGATGGCAGACGGTCTGCGAGTAGGCGTTGTCGGCGCCACCGGGCAGGTCGGTGGCGTGATGCGGAAACTGCTGGCGGAGCGGGACTTCCCCGTGTCCGAGATCCGGTTCTTCGCGTCCTCCCGGTCCGCGGGCACGAAGCTGCCCTGGGGCGACGGGGAGATCGAGGTCGAGGACACGGCCACCGCCGATCCGTCCGGTTTGGACATCGCGTTGTTCTCCGCCGGTGGCTCGACCTCCAAGGCGCAGGCGCCGCGGTTCGCCGAGGCCGGGGTCACGGTCATCGACAACTCCTCGGCGTGGCGGCGGGATCCCGAGGTGCCGCTGGTCGTCAGCGAGGTGAACCCGCAGGCGGTCAAGGACGCGCGCAAGGGCATCATCGCGAACCCCAACTGCACCACCATGGCGGCGATGCCGGTGCTCAAGCCGCTGCACGACGAAGCCGGGCTGCTGCGCCTGATCGCCAGCACCTACCAGGCGGTCTCGGGCAGCGGGCTGGCCGGCGTCGAGGAGCTCGCCGCGCAGGCCAACGCCGTCGCGTCTCGGGCGGCGGAGCTGACGCACGACGGGTCGGCGGTGACGGTCCCCGCGCCCGCGAAATACGTCGCGCCGATCGCGTTCAACGTCCTGCCCATGGCTGGGTCCATTGTGGACGACGGCACGGCGGAGACGGACGAGGAACAGAAGCTGCGCAACGAGAGCCGCAAGATCCTCGACATCCCGGGCCTGCTGGTGTCCGGAACCTGCGTGCGGGTGCCGGTCTTCACGGGGCACGCGCTTTCGGTCAACGTGGAGTTCAGCGAGCCGCTGTCGCCCGAGCGCGCCACCGAGCTGCTGGCGAGCGCGCCCGGCGTCGAACTGTCCGAAGTGCCCACTCCGTTGCAGGCCGCGGGCAAGGACCCGAGCTACGTCGGACGCATCCGGCAGGACCCGAGCGTGCCCGACGGCCGCGGTCTGGCGTTGTTCATCGCCGCCGACAACCTCCGCAAGGGGGCGGCACTGAACGCGGTGCAGATCGCGGAGCTGATCGCCCAGGGCTAGCCCAGAGTTACCGGCTGTACGACGTTTTCACACTTTCGGGAGCCCGCAAGCTCCCCATGATCGACTGCGCCCGCTTCTAGGGTGTGCGCAGTCGATCAAGGGGAGCTGCACGTGAGGCACGTGATCGTCGCCGCGGTGGCGCTGCTCGTGGTGAGTGTCGCGCCCACGCTGGCGAGCGCCGACAGCACCGACGGGCCCCTCACCGTCCGGGTGGTGCGGACGGACCAGAACGGTGCCGGAGTCGGCGGTGTCCTCGTGATCGCCACCGATCCGTCGGGTGCGAGCGCGAGCGGGACGACGGGGCCCGACGGCACCGTGACGATCCCGACGGGTGCGTTGTCGGGCGGGAAGTACCGGGTGGACGCGTCGATCCCGCCCACGATGGCCGGCCTGAAACCGGCCGCGCAGGCGCCGGGGTTCGCCGGGCTGACCGAGTTCGTCGACGTGTCCGGCGGCAGGGCCGCGCAGCTCACGATGGCGGTCGGCGGCGGCACCGGCGACGTGCAGCTCGGCGACCGCGTGTGGTTCGACACCGACGGCGACGGCGTGCAGGACGGGGACGAGCCGCCGCTGCCGGGCGTCCGCGTGGAGCTGCTGCCGTGCGACGGCGGCGACAAACCGCTCGCCGAGAAGACCACCGACGTGAACGGGCGCTACCTGTTCGGCCCGGCCGACGGCGTGCAGCCGAACACCTGTTACACGCTCCGGTTCGACTACGACGGCGTGGACACCTCCGGCCTGCCGGGCTCACCGTCCGTCGCGAGTCTCAAGTGGACGACGCCGCTCGCGAGCCTCACGCCGGACATCGACTCCGATGTGGACCCGGGGACCGGCACCGCGCGCGTGACCGTCGGGCCGCCCGGTTCCGTCGACGACGGCGTGGATGCCGGTCTCGTCGGCGGGCTCGACGAAGTGGGCGACCTCGTGTGGGCCGACGAGAACCGCAACGGGTTGCAGGATCCAGGCGAGCCGGGAGTCGCCGGTGTACCGGTGACGCTGCAGGACTCCGACGGCGCCGTGGTCGTCGCGACCACCACCGGGCCGCACGGGCAGTACAGCTTTTCGCACCTGCCGGACGGCACGTACAAGGTGTGCTTCGACGTCACGAAACTCCCGCCGCAGTACGCCGACTACCAGCTCACGCGCGTCCGCGCGGGCACGGCCGGGCAGGACTCCGCCGCTGATCCGGCGAACGGCTGCACCGCACCGGTCGACCTCAACGCCGGACACACCGAGGACCCGACGCTCGACGTGGGGCTGGCTCCGCCCGACAACCGCATCACCGCGCACGTCTGGTCCGACCTCAACCGGGACGGCGTGCCGGACCCGGACGAGCCCGGGCTCGCCGGGGTGCCGGTGAAGCTGCGGGGCGACGACGGCAGCCAGATCGCCCTGACCACAACGGGCCCGGACGGCTCCTACGCCTTCGACGGCATCGCCGACGGCGCGTACCAGGTCTGCTTCGACCTCGGCAACCTCCCGCCCGCCATCGCCGACTACACCCCGGCGAAGTACGGCGGCGCGTCCGCGGCGAACCCCGCGACCGGCTGCACCCGCACGGTGACCATCGGCCTGGGCAAGCGCGAGGACACGTCGCTCGGCACCGGGCTCAGCGCGCCGATGAACAGCATCGGCGACCGCGTGTGGTTCGACAGCAACCGCAACGGGTTGCAGGACCAGGTGGAGCCCGGCATCCCTGGCGTGCCGGTGAAGCTGGTTCAGGACGGCGGCGGCGACGTCGGCACCACGACGACCGGCGCGGACGGTGCGTACTCGTTCACCGGCATGCAGGACGGCGCCTACCGGGTTTGCTTCGACCCCAAGGCTTTTCCCGCCTCGTACGCCGGCGCCCAGTGGTCCAAACCGAACGTCGGCGACCCGGGCAAGGACTCCGACGTCGACCTGGCCACCTCGTGCACGAATCCGGTGACCGTCGGCGTCGGGCACCGCGAGGAGTCCACTGTGGACGCCGGAGTGGTGGCGGCCCGCAACCGCGTCGGGGACCTGGTGTGGTTCGACCGCAACGTGAACGGCACCCCGGACCCGGGTGAGCCCGGCGCGGCCGGGGTGACGGTGACGATGAAGGACGACGCCGGCCGTCCCGTTGCCACCACCCGCACCGGCGCCGACGGCCGCTACCTCCTCGACGACCTGCCTGACGGCTCGTTCCGGATCTGCTTCGACCTCGCGACGCTGCCGCCGGAGTTCGCGGCGTTCCGCGTGCCCGGTGCCGCCGACGGGTGCCTGCCACCGATCGCGGTCGGGCCGAAGCCGCGCGAGGACCTGTCCGTCCGGGTCGGACTGGTTTCCGCCCCGGTGGTCGCCCCCGCGGCGGAGGAGTCCAGCACCACCGGCGGTGGCGGCTTTCCGATCGGCTGGATCCTGTTCACCGGCGTGATCATCGTGGCGGGCGTCGCGTTCACGGTGCGATGGTGGAGGGTAGTCGACCAGTAGCGGTCGAACGGCGTCGTGGAAAGGTCTGGGGATGCAGGACTGGGACATCGTGTCGGGCATCGGCATCACGGCGCTGGCCGTGGCCGCCGCGAGAGCGGTGGAGAGCAGCCGGGACGAGCCGTTGGTGTCCGATCCGTACGCGGTCGCGTTCGTCGAGGCGGCCGACTCGCCGATCCCGCTGCCGAGGCGGGCGGGCGACCTGCCGCGCGACGACGACCTGTGGGAGCGGATGTCCCTGTTCGTCGGGCTGCGGTCACGGTTCTTCGACGAGTACCTGCTGGAGGCGATGACGGCCGGGGTGCGGCAGGTCGTCGTGCTCGCGGCGGGGCTGGACGCGCGGGCGTTCCGGCTCGACCTGCCACCGGAGACGACGCTGTACGAGGTCGACCAGCCGCGCGTGCTGGAGTTCAAGGACAGCGTCCTGGACGCACAACCGCGGTGCGAGCGCCGGACCGTCGCGGTGGACCTGCGGAACGACTGGGCGGGTGCGCTGGGCGACGCGGGCTTCGACCCGGAGCAACCCACGGCGTGGCTGGTCGAAGGGCTGCTGCCGTACCTGTCGCGGGACGCGTCCGCACAGTTGCTCGACACGCTGCACACGCTGTCGGCGCCGGGGAGCACGGTGGCGATCGAGTACGTGCACGACCCGAAGGCGGCGCTGGAGGACCCGGCGGTGCGGAACCTGTTGCGCGAGTTCGGGTTCGACTACGCCGCTCTGCTGCCCGAGGACCCGCACGGCGACCCGGGCGAGCAGCTGTCCGCGGCGGGCTGGACGGTCAGCGCGGTGTCCGGCGCGGACCTCGCCGAGCGGTACGGCAGGACGCCGCTGGACGACGGAGCGTCGATGTTCGGTGCGAACGACCGCTACCTGACCGGACGTTTTGGTTGACTGGAGCGTATGCGGATACTGGGGCTGGCCGTGCTCGGCCTGTTGCTCGTGGCCTGCGACCAGGTCAGCGCCACGACGGACAAGGCGAGCGTGTGCGCCGAGGCGCTCGGCCTGAGCAACCTGAACCCGAACCTCGACCCGGAGCAGCTGGCCGCGCAGGCTCAGCAGAAGGCCGACCGGCTGCGGGAGCTGGCGGGGCAGGTGGCCGACCAGGACCTGAAGCAGAACCTGTTCACGATCGCCGACTCGTACGTCGCGTTGGAGCAGCGGAAGGCCCAGCACCTCGGCGACCTGAACGACTGGGTGCAGCGGAACGCGAACAACCTCTCCGCACTACGGGCGGCCTGCCTGTAGCCGGGGTTCAGGCGTTCACGGGGCGTGCCCAGCTGACCCCCACCCGCAGCGCGAGTCCGGCGGCGGCGAACACGAGCCCGCCGAGCCCGGCCGCCACGAAACCCAGCGTCGCCGACGAGTGGTCGATCGCGAAACCGACGACGGGACTGCCGACGGCCATGCCGAGCCGGGTCGCCGAATCGAGCAGCCCCATGGCCTCGCCGCGCACTCGCGCCGGCGCGAGCGCCGTGGCCTCCTCGGCCGTCGCGGTGAGCGTTGGCGCGCACGCGAGGTTGGTCGGCACCAGCGCGAGCGCCAGCAGCCACCACGGTTGTCCGAACAACCCGGCCGGCACCACGAGCACACACAGCAGCACCATCAGCACCGGCTGGGGAAGTGACCGCCGGACCGCGCCGTGCACTATGCCGCCCACCACCGAGGCCAGGCACATCACCACGATCACCAGCCCGGTCCAGCCGATCTCGCCGGACTCACGCAGTGCGGCGAGCGTCGCCAGTTCGGTGCCGACCAGGCAGAACAGCGCGCCGGTGCCGATCAACAGGGTCGAGGAGAGCCCGCGGCCGAGCCAGGTCCGCAGCGGCGGCCTGCTGCCCGTGACCACCTCGTCCTCGTGCCGGATCGGCGGGTTCGTCCACCACAGGACGACGGTGGTCAACGCGAAGCACAGGCCGATGCCGGTCAGCGCCGCCGACGCGGAAAGCTGTGTCGCCACGGCGATCCCGGCCGCCGGGCCGACCATGAACGACGCTTCGAGCGAGATCGAGTCCAGCGAGTAGGCCGACCTGCGCAGGGCGGGCGGCACGAGCGCGGTCAGCACCTGGCGCGAGATCGAGCTGGCGGGCACCACGAGCATCCCGGCGGGCAGCGCGACCGCGACGAGCGCCGGATACGGCAGGTGCGGCGCGCTGGTCCAGTACGCCGTCGAGGCCACCCCGCAGACCGCCACGACGGGCCGCAACCCGTGCCGGTCGATCATCCGCCCGACGAGCGGCGCACCGAGCGCGCTCCCGAGGGTGGTGGCGGTGCCGACCAGCCCGGCGGCCCCGTACCCGCGTCCGAGGTCGGTGACGACGTGGAGCGTGAGCGTGATCCCCATGGCGGTCATGGGCAGCCGGGTGAGCAGCATCAGCAGCAGGGTCGCCGGAACACGGGGAAGGCCGAGAACACGGCGGTACGACTGCACGTACCTCATAGTGGCACGCCCGTCCAACTCTTTTTGTGGGGCATTGCGACGAATGTGCGAGGTGTGAAACCCGATGGGGTCCCCGGCCCCATGATCACTCCGGAGTGAACAGAGACCACCGGCGCCGAATGCAGGCCTTCGGGTGGCGTAGCTGCTCCGCCGGGTGAGCCGGGCACGCAGCGCGATCCCGCTTCCCGGCGCTCTTGATCATCGGGCGAACAGCGCGCGTCATCCGGTCTGCGGAACCGGCGCGGTCTGAATCCGGCACGTGAGATCCCCGGACGCCGGACCCGCGCGGTCGGCTGGTGCGGGCCCGACCCGCCAGGTATCCCTTACCGCTGTCGGATCCCGAGGCCAGGAGGTAGGGGATGAAAGGCAGGATCGCCCGGATCATCGCGGTCGCGGTGACGGGAAGCGTGCTCGCGGTCGCCGGCGCGGGCAGCGCGTCGGCGGACGGCAAGGGCACTTCCAGCACCGAAGCCGCCGGACACCAGGTCGTGCAGCTGCGCGACGACCTGACGAAGGCCGCCTACGCGGGGGACGTGGCGGGCACCCAGCGTTCTCTCGGCCAGCTCAGCCCGCTGCTCGGCGACCTCGCCACCAGCGACAGGTACTCCATCCAGTCCGACGCGCGGCAGACCGCCGCCACCGCGAACGACCAGGCGCAGCAGACCACCCGCATCCTGACCGACCCGGCACAGGCCGGCTCCGTGCCCCAGCTGCCCGCCGTGCCGTCGTTGCCCGACCTGCCCGCGCCACTGGACAAGGTGAACAACCTCGTCAAGTCGCTGCTGCTCAACGTCACGAGCCTGGCGCTTTCGCTGCTGCCGGGCGGGGTGCCGGCGCTGCCGGTGCCGAACGACCTGCCGGTCCCGGCCGCGCCGGGCGTCTAGGACCGCGGGAAGGGGGACGGGGCCCGGCGCACACAATGCGCCGGGCCCCGCGTTTTCTACCTGACGCCCGAAAGACCGACGCGCAGCGCGCCCGCCGCCTCCGCGGTCGCTTCCCGGAACCGCGTGCCGACGCCGAGGAAGTTGATGTACCCGTGGATCAGGTCCGAGTGCCGGCTGACGGTGACCGGAACTCCGGCGTCCCGCAGTTTTTCGCCGTACGCCTCGCCTTCGTCGCGCAACGGGTCGAACCCGGCGGTCGCGATGTACGCCGGCGGCAGGCCGGAGAGGTCCTTCGCGAGCATCGGGGAAAGGCGCGGATCCGTCCGGTCCACCCCAGTGGGCGCGTAGTGGTCCAGGAACCACGTCATGTCGGTGTCGGTCAGGAAGAAGCCGTTCGAGAACAGCTCACGCGACCGGCGCCGCACCGACGCGTCGACACCGGGGTACAGCAGCAGCTGGAACGCGGGCGACGGCCCGCCGCGGCCGGTGGCGAGCTGCGCGGTGACCGCGGCGAGGTTCCCGCCCGCGCTGTCGCCGCCCACCGCGATGCGGTCCGGGTCGGCGCCCAGGTCCTTGGCCTTCGCGTGCGCGTAGTCGAACGCGGCGAGCGCGTCCTCGGTCGCCGCCGGGAACGGGTGCTCGGGCGCGAGGCGGTACTCGACCGACAGCACCCGCACGCCGGCGTACTTCGCCAGGAAGCGCGCGGAGTTGTCGTGGCTCGCGCGGGTGCCGATCACCCAGCCGCCACCGTGGTAGAAGACCAGCAGCCCGGATCCCTCGCCCAGCCCGTTCGGCGTGTACAGCGTGGCCGGGATGCCGCCGTTGTCGTCGGGGATCACGAGTTCGCGCGTCGAGACCGGCCCGATCACCGGCCCGCTGACCAGGTGCTGCGACTCCGCGAGCGACTTCCTCGCCAGTTCGGGGGTGTCGGCCGACATCGCCGTGCCCGCGATCTGCTGCAGCCGCAGCAGCAGCTGGGCGTCCAGTGCGAGCTCCTGCCCGTCGGCCCGGATCGGGCGCCCGGCGATGAGCCGGCGCACGGGGCGGGGCAGCGAAAAGACCAGCTGGGTCGCGGCCGCTTCGACGCGGGACCGCAGAACGTTCGCCATGCCCGAGACGTTACCGGCGAGTAGGCAAGCAGGCCAGATGTGACCCGGACCTCCGTCCCAAATCCTGGTCCTCCAGTTAAGTCGAGGGGTTAGCCTCGAACGGTGACTTCCTCCTCGGTGATCAACGTCGTCGGCATCGGTGGCTCGCTCCGAGCCGGTTCCCAGTCCGAGCGGGCCCTGCGCATCGCCCTCGAGGGCGCGGCGGAGGCGGGGGCCCGCACCCAGGCGATCACCGGCAGCGACCTCGTGCTGCCGTTCTACGACTCCGCGCTCGAAGAGCGCACCCCCGAGGCGGAACGACTGGTGGAGGCCGTCCGCGGCGCCGACGGATTGATCATCGTGTCGCCGGGCTACCACGGCGCGCTTTCGGGGCTGATCAAGAACGCCCTGGACTACATCGAGGACCTGCGCCCGGACACGCGCCCGTACCTCGACGGCCGCGGGGTCGGCCTGGTCGCGGTCGCGTTCGGCTGGCAGGCGGCGGTCACCACGCTCGACCAGCTGCGCACGATCACCCACGCGCTGCGCGGCTGGCCCACCCCACTGGGTGGCGCGGTCAACTCGGCCGAGGTGAAGTTCGACGAGGCCGGCGGGGCCTCCGACGAGAAGACCGTGCACACGCTCCGCCTGATCGGCAGGCATGTGACGGAGTTCGCCCGCGACCGCCGCGCCTGATGGTTGCCGCGGCCTTGCGCCGGGTATTCGTCCGGTGAGAAGAGGCTGGTCCGGGAACGGTTGAGCCGTGCGGATTGTTGTTCCCGGTGGGAAGCTTGAGCTCCCCCAGGAACAGGAGGTACGGACGACCATGGTCGACGTGGTGTACACGGCGGTCGCGACCGCGCGGGGTGACGGCCGCAATGGCGAAGTCACCTCATCCGACGGGGTGATCGACGAACAGCTGGCGGTGCCCAAGGAGATGGGTGGGCCCGGTGGCGAGCACACCAACCCGGAACAGCTGTTCGCCGCGGGGTACTCGGCCTGTTTCCACGGAGCGTTGCAGGCGGTGGCCCGCCAGGCGAAGGTCAAGCTGAGCGACACCACGGTCACCGCCAAGGTGTCGATCGGCAAGGACGGGGACGGGTTCGGACTCGCCGTCAAGATCGAGGCGCACCTGCCCGGGCTGGAGGAGGGACAGGCCAACGAGCTGGTCGCGCAGGCGCACCAGTTCTGCCCCTACTCCCGTGCGACCCGCGGCAACATCGAGGTCGAGGTCACCGCAAAGACCTCCTGAGTGAGAGAGGAAATCCCGCCATGGCCAACTCTCCGATCAAGAGCCCGCTCGCGGAGAGCGACAAGGAAGTCACCGGCAACATCCTGCAGGCGACGCTGGTCGACCTCGTCGACCTCTCGCTGATCGCGAAGCAGGCCCACTGGAACGTCGTGGGCTCCAACTTCCGCAGCGTGCACCTGCAGCTCGACGAGCTGGTGACCACCGCGCGCAACTACGTCGACGAGGTCGCCGAGCGCGCCAACGCCATCGGCGTCTCGCCGAACGGCAAGGCGAAGACGGTCGTCGAGAGCTCCGGGCTGCCGGACTACCCGGACAACTGGCAGAGCGTCGAGTCGACCATCGCCGCGATCGTCGAGATCCTCGCCGAGGAAATCGCGCGGCTGCGCAAGCGCATCGACGAGACCGACAAGAGCGACCTGGTCACGCAGGACCTGCTGATCGAGATCACCCGTGCGCTGGAAGAGGCGCACTGGATGTGGCAGGCGCAGCAGGCCTGACCGCTCGCACGAGCAAGCCCCGCCGGGGAGACCGGCGGGGCTTTTCGTCAGTTCTCCAGCGCCCGCAACGCGAAGTGCACCTCGGTGGCGGTCTGCTTGATGGTCTCGGCGGTGACGAGAGAGCCGTGCCCGGCGTCGTACCGGTAGAACTCGTACGGCCGGCCGAGCTCGGCGAGCCGGTCCAGGTAGTTCTCGATCTGCCGGATCGGGCAGCGCGGGTCGTTGTCCCCGGCCAGCACCAGCACCGGGGCACGCACCGCCTCGACGTAGGTGAGCGGCGAGCACTCGCGGTACACGTCCGGCACGGTGTCCGGCGCGCCGCCGAAGAGGGCGCGGTCGAAGGAGCGGAGCTGCTCCATCTCGTCCTCGTACGCGGCGACGTAGTCGGCCACGGGCACCGCCGCGACTCCGGCCGCCCACCGCTCGGGCTGGGTGCCGACGGCGAGCAACGTCAGGTAGCCACCCCAGGATCCGCCGGACACCACGCACTTCGCCGGGTCGGCGAGGCCGCTTTCGACCGCCCAGTCGTGCACGGCGGCGACGTCCTCCAGCTCGGTGAGCCCGGGACGGCCCTCGATCGCGTCGCGCCAGGCCGAGCCGTAGCCCGTCGAGCCGCGGTAGTTCACCTCTACAACGGCGAACCCGGCGTCCAGCCACACCGCGCGGTACGCCGAGAACCGGTCCTCGTCCGCCGAATGCGGACCGCCGTGCAGGGTGAACACGGTCGGCACCGGGCCTTCCGGCGCGTGCTGCGGCCGCGCGACGAGCGCGTGCACCCGGCCGCCGGGACCTTCGACGAACGCGTCCACGACGGGTGAGGACGGCGGCGCCGGCTCGCCGGGCGGGGTCAGCAGCACCTCGTCGGTGCCGTCGGCGGCCCGGGCGCGGATCACCGGCGGGTGCGCGGCGTTCGACCACGAGTACTCGACCGTGCCGTCCGGGCGGACGCTCGCACCGGCGATCCGGCCCTTCGGGGTGTCCAAAGAGGTCAGCTCACCGTCGGCCAGCCCGTAGCGGTAGAGCGAGCTGCGGCCCTCGTGGAAGTGCACGACCAGCAGCGCGTCGGCGTCGGGGTACCAGGTGGCGCTGACCTCGCCGGGCAGGTCCAGGGACAGCTCGGTCTCCGCGTCCTTCTCGACGTCCCAGATCAGCAGCTCCTCGCGGCCGCGGCGCTCGTGCAGCACGAGCAGCCGCGCGTCTCCGGCGACCGGCGAGAACTCCAGCGCGTCCAGGCCCTTCCCCTCGCCGTCCCACTTCTCGGCGACGGTCGTGAACCCGTCGGTGGCGTAGACGCGGATGGCCGGGTGCCGGGAGTCACCGTGCTCGGAGTGCGCGATCGCGAGCAGCCGTTCGTCGCGGGACAGCGCGGCGATACCGGCGTCGTCCTTGCTCGCGTAGAACCGCTCGGTCTTGCCGTCGGCGTGCACGAACAGCTCGCTGCCGTCGTCGGTCGAGACGCCGACCGCGGTGAGGCGGTGCCCGATTTCGAGGCCCGCCGGGTAGCCGTCGTGCACGTCGGGCAGCGCGGGTTCGGCGGGACCACCGGCGAAGGGCTCGCGCTTCCAGGACCCGAACTCGTCGCCGTCGGTGTCGTCGAACCACCAGATCGCCGTGCCGTCGGGCGAGGTGGTGGCGTTCATCGTGCCGTTGGGGCGGTCGGTGACCTTGCGGTGCTCACCCGTCGCGCGGTGCCACGCGTAGACCTCCCAGACGCCGCTGGCGTTCGACACGTAGATGTTCGCGTCGGGTGCGTCGAGCGCCCAGTCCGGCACCGACATGCGCGGCGCGTGGAAGCGGGCGCGCCAGCGGGCCTCGGCCTCGGCGTCGGCGAAGAGGCGGTCGGGAATCACTGCGGGCGGGTGCTTTGTGGTCACCCCTCGATCCTGCCAGGTACTGCCCGTACGGTGGGCGTGTGCTGGAGGGATACGCGCCCGGGTTCTCCGATGACGTGCTGTCGATGATGTCGGCACGCAGCGCGAGCGACCGGGCGGCTTTCGTGCTGCGGTCGCTGCAGCCCGGGATGCGCGTGCTCGACGTCGGCTGCGGCCCGGGCAGCATTACGCGGGATTTCGTGCCCGTCGTCGGCGAGGGCCTGGTGCTCGGGATCGACGCCGAGCCGGGGCAGTTTCCCGCGGAGTCCACTGTGGATTTCGTAGCGGGTTCGGCCTACGCGTTGCCGGTTTCTTCGGAGAGCGTGGATCTGGTGTTCGCGCACGGGTTGATCGAGCATCTGGCGCGTCCGGCCGAGGCACTGCGCGAGATGCGCCGCGTGTTGCGGCCAGGAGGCGTACTGGCTTTGTCCACTTCGGACTGGAGTCGGGCACGCTTGCGGCCCAAGACGGTGAACGTCGTTGCCGCGCTGCGGGGACATTATCTGTTGCGGCGGCGGGCTGGTGGGGATCCCTTTGCCGGGAAGCACGTTGCTTCGCTTGTCGAGCAGGCTGGGTTTCGGGATGTTCGGACCCATGCTCGGTTTCGGCCGGACATGGGGTATCGGGATCTGGCTCGGTACGTGGAGTCCCGGTTGGATGAGGCGTTGTCGGCGTCCTCGGAGGATCGGGATCAGTTGGCCAGTGCTGCTCGGTCGGCGTGGGCTTGGTCCCATGCCGGAGATGGGGAGTTTTCGCAGTGCTGGGAGGAAGTGCTGGCGGTGAAGTGAGGCCCTGACGGGCCAGGGGTGCGGGTGGGCCCCTTCTTGCCGGAGTGTCTTACGGCGGTCTGGTCGCGTCAAGGGCGCCTTCGGCGTCGCTTCGCGATGGCTTCGCCACCCTTGACCCGCCCAGCCCACCGCAAGAGATGGCAAGGACGAGGGGGCAGGGGGAGGTCTGGCCCCACCCACACCCCTTCGCGTTGCTTTGCCGTCTCGCCTTCTCTGGGGGGCGACCCCTGGGGGACATAAAAAGGGAGATCCCTGTCCACAAGACCAAGCCTTGCGGACAGGGATCTCCCTGATCTTCCGTCGGGGTGGCGGGATTTGAACCCACGACCTCCTCGACCCGAACGAGGCACGCTACCAAGCTGCGCCACACCCCGATGTACTGCTTGCCGGGCCGGGTAGAAGTCTAGCGGATGTCGCTACCGGCTTTGCGGGGGGTGTCCTTGTGGGGCTTCTCTGCCTGCGTGGGGCGGGGGACGAGGGTCAGGAGACTCGCCTCGGGCGGGCAGGCGAACCGAGCCGGGGCGTAGGGGGAGGTGCCCAGGCCAGCGGACACGTGGAGCCACATGTGCGCGCCCCAGCGGGAGGCGCCTCGGGCGCGGGAGCGGTCGAGCTCGCAGTTCGTCACGAGGGCGCCGATGCCGGGGATGCGGAGCTGCCCGCCGTGGGTGTGGCCCGCCAGGACGAGGTCGTACCCGTCCGCGGCGAAGGGGTCCAGTACGCGTGGTTCGGGTGAGTGGGTGACGCCGACGCGCAGGACCGCGGGGTCGGCGGGGCCCGCGATCTGGTTGTAGCGGTCGCGGCGCAGGTGCGGGTCGTCGAGGCCGGCGGCGAAGACCTGCTGCCCGGCGACCTCGAACGTGTGGCGGGCGTGGGTGAGGTCCTGCCAACCGTGCTCGACGAAGGCCGCGCGCAGGTCCTGCCACGGCAGGTGCTTGCCGTGGACGCGCTTCTTCTTGCCGCGGGGCATCAGGTAACGAGCCGGGTTCTTGGGCTTGGGCGCGTAGTAGTCGTTGCTGCCGAAGACGAACACCCCGGGCCGGTCGAGCAGCGGGCCGAGCGCGCGCAGCACGTACGGCACGGCCTGCGGGTGCGCGAGGTTGTCCCCGGTGTTCACCACCAGGTCCGGCTCCAGCTCCCCCAGCGCGGCGACCCACCGCTGCTTCGACTTCTGCCCCGGCATCATGTGCAGGTCGGAGACGTGCAGGACCCGCATCGGCCGGGCACCGGGCGCGAGCACCGGCAGCTCGGCCTGCCGCAACGTCCAGTGCCGCCGCTCGATGCCGACCGCATACCCCAGCGTCGCGGCGCCGAGCGCCACCGTTCCCGCGGCGACCCGGGCCGCGCTCTTCAAGTTACTGTCCGTACCCACGTGCCCGAGGATACTGATCCCCGGGCACGTCGTCTCAGTGCTCGTACGCCGGATCCGAGGGCGGCAGCGGTGGCGCAGGCTGGTTGCCGAGGATCTGCGTCATGGCGTTGAACCACGTGTACGCCGGGGTCATGCCGCCGAACATGTTTCCCTGTGAGCTCGGCACGGCGGCGACCTTGCCGGGGCCGCTGTAGCGCAGGCCGCCGAACGGAGTATCTGGCCGGAAGACCATCGCTGCGCCCGCCATCTGCGGCACCGCTCCGACGAAGGTCGCCGAACCGCTCTCCTGCGTCGTTCCCGTCTTGCCCATCATCGGGCGGTTCCAGCCAACCTGCTGCGCCGCGCCGCGCGATGTGCCGTCTGTGTCGTCCTTGCTCATGCCGACGGCGAGGGTGTGGGCCAACTCTTCAGGTACGGCTTGCTCGCATGCCGCTTCCTTGACCTGCACTGGTTTTCCTTCCCGGTCGGTCACAGCGGCGATCGGCGTCGGCGGGCACCACACCCCGTCGCTCATGATCGTCGCTGCCACATTCGCCAGTTCGAGGCCGCTGGTGGGACTGATGCCGAGCGTGAAGGAACCGAACCCGGCCGACTTGTCCGTGGGTCCGTAGTACTTCGCCTGGTCGACCCGCGCCGCCGCATTGTCGCTCTTCGGGTCGACGGGACCGCCGTTGGCGGCGTTGGAGGCCATGGTGTTGCGCATCCCGAGCCGACGGGCCATGTCGATGATCTTGCCGACCCCGACCTGCTCCTCGAGGATGACGAAGCCGGTGTTCGGCGACGTGGCGAGCGCCTGCTGCAACGACATCGAGCTCCCGTAATTGGCCTCGCCGTAGTTGCTCAAGCAGTAGCCACGGGTGTACGGCGCGACGAACGGGCAAGGGGCCGGGCTGCCGGTGAACACCTTCGACGCGTACGTCTGCGGGGTCTGGATGGTCGCGTAGATCCCCGTCTTGTGCTGCTCCAGCGCGCTGGCCGCGGTGAAGATCTTGTAGCTCGAACCCGCGCCGGTCACGTTCGACACGTCCGACGGCAGCGCGTACGTCGTCTGCCCCTTGTCCGCGTCCGTGCCGTAGTCGCGGTTCGCGGCCAGCGCGACCACCTCGTGCCGGTTCTTTCCGGGGCGCACCAGGGAAAGCGTGTTCGCGACGTTCTTCTGCGTCTTGCTGACCTGCGTTTCCGCCGAGACCTTCGCCTGGTGGTTGGCGTTCTGGTCCATCGTCGTGCGGATGGTGTATCCGCCGGTGTACAGGTCGTCCTTCGACATGCCGTTCGTCAGCAGGTAGTCCTGCACGTACTGGCAGAAGAAACCGTTCTCGGGACCCGCACCGGTGCAGTTCGAGGCCGGGCGCGCCGGGCCGTCGGGCACCACGCCCAGCGGCTCGGTCTTGAACCGCGCCGCGTCCTCCGGCGCGAGCTTCTGGTTCTCCACCATGCGGTCCAGCACCAGGTTGCGCCGCTCGGTGGCGCGTTCCGGGTACTTCCACGGGTCGTAGAACGGCGGGTTGTTCACCATCCCGGCCAGCAGCGCGGCCTGCGGCACGCTCAGCTTTTCCGCCGTCGTACCGAAGTACGCCTGCGCGGCCGCGCCGACGCCGTAGATCTTGCGCGAGAACTCCACCACGTTCAGGTAGCTCGTCAGAATCTGCTGTTTGTCCATCTTGGACTCCAGCTGGATCGCGATCCGCGCTTCCTTGAGCTTGCGGGCGACCGACTGCTCCTGGGCCTTCTTCTGGCCGACCTCGTCGTCGCGGTAGATCACGTTGATGAGGTAGTTCTTGACGTACTGCTGCGTCAGCGTCGAGGCACCTTGCGTGTCCCCGCCGGTGCTGTTGCTCAGCGCGGCGCGGATCGTGCCCTTCCAGTCCACGCCGTGGTGCTCGTAGAACCGCTTGTCCTCGACCGAGACCAGCGCCCACTTCATGGCGTCGTTGATCTGCGACGACGCCGTCGGAATGCGGTACTGGTCGTACAGCGTCGCGATCGGGTTGCCCGCCGAGTCGGTGATGGTGGTGACCAGCGGTGGCGGCACGTTGGCCAGCTCGGCGGACATGCTGTCCACCGTCTCGCTGGCCTTGTTCGACGCGACGCCCGCGGCGCCGACGATCGGGAACAGCACCCCGGCGACCAGGATCCCGGCGAGCAGGCACAGACCGAGCAGTTTGAACAGACCATCCGTCTTCCGCACGGGCCCCAGACTAGTAGGAACCGGGCGAACCGCGCCGGGCACGTGGGGGTGCGATACCACGAGTGCGCCCCGTGTGCGACGTGTTCCGGTAACGAATTCCCGGAGGATCTTGGCGAGTGGAACCGATTGGTCCTACAGTCCGTCAACGTCTCACGTATGAGGCGCCGGGGAGGCGCTGGGGAATTCGACCTACGTGAGCCGAGGGTGAGGAGCTGGGGGCAGATGGAATCGATCGAACGGAGTTGGCGAGCCGACGCGCTGTGCCGGGACGCGGATCCGGACGAGCTGTTCGTCCGGGGCGCCGAGCAGAACCGGGCCAAGGTGGTGTGCATGGGCTGTCCCGTGCGCACGGAATGCCTGGCCGAGGCGCTGGACAGCCGCATCGACTTCGGCATCTGGGGCGGCATGACCGAACGCGAGCGGCGCGCGCTGCTGCGGCGCAGGCCCGACGTCACGTCCTGGACCGAGCTGCTGGAGTCGGCGAAACGCGAGTACGTGCAGGTCAGCTAGCGGCGAGCCGGTCTCCGATGTCGCGGAGGCCGGCCACGTCGTGCACGTCGCTGGGCAGCGCGGGCACGCGCACGATCGGCACCTCCGGGTGCGCCCTGGTGAAGCGGGCGAGCAGCCGCTCCTCGCGTTCGGCCAGCGCCACCCGGTCGGCGTGCAGCCGCAGCACCGCGGTGGCCAGCGGCGCGCTCGACTCCACCCGCTCGGCGGCCGAGATCGCGGCGGTCGCCGACAGGTCGGCCAGCACCGGGTGGGTGCGGTTCGCGACCAGCCCGGACAGCGGCATGTGCTCCGCGGACAGCCGCTCGACGAAGTAGCTCGCCTCGCGCAGCGCGTCCGGTTCGGGCGCGGCCACGACGAGGAACGCGGTGCCCTGCGACCGCAGCAGCTCCGACGTCTTGCGCGCGCGTTCCCGGAAGCCGCCGAACATCGTGTCGAACGCCTGCATGAATGCCGACGCGTCGGCCAGCAGCTGCCCGCCGATGATCGTCGACACGGCCTTCGCGAACATCGTGAAGCCCGCGCTGACCACCTTCCGCAGGCCCCAGCCGCCCGCCTTCGCCGGAGCGGTGAGCAGGCGGATCATCCGGCCGTCGAGCGCGCTGGACAGCCGGGTCGGCGCGTCCAGGAAGTCGAGCGCGGACCGGCTCGGCGGGGTGTCCACGACGATCAGGTCCCAGTCGCCGGTGGCCGCGAGCTGGCCCAGCTTCTCCATCGCCATGTACTCCTGCGTGCCGGAGAAAGACGTGGAAATGGTCTGGTAGAAGGGGTTCGCCAGCAGCTGCTCGGCCCGGTCCGGCCCGGCGTGGGCGCGCACCATGTCGTCGAAGGTGCGGCGCATGTCGAGCATCATCGCCCACAGCTCGCCCTTCGGGTCGAAACCCTCGACCTGCACCTGACGTGGATGGTTGCCCAGCTCGCGCAGCCCGAGCGCCTGCGCGAGGCGGCGTGCCGGGTCGATGGTGAGCACGACGGTCTGGCGGCCGCGTTCGGCCGCGCGCAACGCGATCGCCGCGGCCGTGGTGGTCTTGCCGACCCCGCCGGAACCGCAGCACACGACCACGCGGGTCTCCTGGTCGTCGATCAGCTCGTCCACGTCGAGCATCAGCGCACCCCCTGCTGGACCAGGGTTTCGGCGATGTCGTACAGCGCCGCGACGTCGACGCCGTGGGGCAGGTCGGGCAGCTCCAGCGTCGGCAGGTCGGCCTCGGCGAGCTGCTCGCGCGCCCGCTGCTCGGCGGCGATCCCGATCGCGTGTTCCACGGTCTCCTCCACCAGCGCCTCCAGGGTGGCTTCCGGCAGTTCCAGCCCGGCCTCGGCGAGCCCGCTGCGTACGCGCCCCGCGTCGACCCTGCCGTCGGCGGCAGCGGTCAGCGACCGGGCCGTCAGCCGCGGCGGGCGCACCCGGTTGACGAACACCGCGCCCGGCCGCAGGTCCGCGCCGTCCAGCTCGGCGACCGCCTCGACGGTCTCGCGCACCGGCATCTCCTCCAGCAGCGTGACCAGGTGCACCGCGGTCTGCCCCGAGTGCACGAGCCGCACCACGCCGTCGGCCTGGCCGCGGATCGGGCCGGTGCGCGCGAGGTCGGTCAGCGCCTTCGTGACGTCGAGGAACTTGACCACGCGACCGGTGGGCGGCGCGTCGACCACCACCGCGTCGTAGGTGTGCCTGCCGTCGGACTCCGTCCGCCCGACGCACTCCTTGATCTTCCCGGTGAGCAGGACGTCGCGCAGCCCCGGCGCGAGCGTGGTCGCGAACTCGATCGCGCCCATCCGCCGCAGCGTCCGGCCCGCGAAGCCCAGGTTGTAGAACATCTCGAAGTACTCGAGCAGCGCGGCCTCGACGTCGATGTGCAGCGCGCGCAGCTCCCCGCCGCCGGGCGCGGACGCGATGCGCAGCTCGGCGTAGGGCAGCGGCTCGGTGTCGAAGAGCTGGGCGAAGCCCTGCCTGCCCTCGACCTCGATCAGCAGCACCCGGCGCCCGTTGCGGGCCAGCGCGAGCCCGAGCGCCGCGGCGAGGGTGGTCTTTCCGGTGCCGCCCTTGCCGCTCACGAAGTGCAGCCGGGCACGGGCGAGCTCGTCGGTCCAGCCGGGCAGGGGAGTGCTCACTCCAGCAGCGTAATTCACCTCGCGCGGGCGCGTGGGGCATCGGTGACGCACTGTGAGACACGTCAGGCGGATCGGACCGGGCTTGATCCGGTGGTTAGTCTCCCCACCATGAGCGCCACCAAGTGGGAGTACGCCACGGTTCCCCTGCTGATCCACGCCACCAAGCAGATCCTCGACCAGTGGGGCGAGGACGGCTGGGAGCTGGTGACGGTGCTGCCGAACCCGAGCGGTGAGCAGCACGTCGCCTACCTCAAGCGGGCGAAGGCGTGAGCTGGTCGCAGCGGCTGACCGAGCTGGGCATCGAGCTGCCCTCGGTCGCCGCCCCGGTCGCGGCGTACGTGCCCGCCGTCCGCAGCGGGGCCCAGGTCTTCACCTCGGGCCAGCTGCCGTTCGTCGACGGCACGCTCGCCGTCACCGGCAAGGTCGGCGGTGACGTGAGCCCGGAGGAGGCCAAGCGCCACGCGCGCACGTGCGTGCTCAACGCGCTGGCCGCCGTGGACGCCCTCGTGGGCATCGACTCGGTCGTCCGGGTGGTCAAGGTCGTCGGGTTCGTGGCGTCCGCCGAGGGGTTCACCGGCCAGCCCGCGGTGATCAACGGGGCGTCCGAGGTGCTCGGCGAGATCTTCGGGGTAGCGGGCGCGCACGCGCGGTCGGCGGTGGGGGTGGCCGAGCTGCCGCTGGGCTCGCCGGTCGAGGTCGAACTGATCGTGGAGGTCTGACATGGATCCGGACATCGAAGCCGCTTGTCACGAGCTGCTGCTGCGCCTGGCCGGCCGGATGCCGGACCAGCTGCTGTGGCGCTACCGGGACTGGCTGGGCGAGGGCGCGATGACCACGCTCGCGCGGACCCTGCCGAGGACTTTGCTAAAGCACAATATCGACCTCGACCAACCGGAGTATCGCCTGCTGGTCGCGGGGCTGGTGCCGCACGGGGCCGACTGGCACCAGGTGAGTTCCACTCTTGGGGTGGACGAAGCTCCGGAGAACCGGTACACATTCACGGGGAGTGCGCCCGATCGGGTGAACTCCGTGGACTCAGTGTCCGCGTTGGTGCACGCAACGTTGCGTGGCCGGCCGGACGTGGGCGAGGTGCGGCAGAGCTGGCGGCACGGCGAAGGCGACGAGCTGAAGCGCGTGCTGCTGGTCACGGCACTGGCCGGCCTGCCGAGGCTGACCGGTGAGCTGCAGCGGGTCCTTCGGGTGCTGGGCGACGAGGAGCCCAGCGTCGAGGTGATGCCGCCGAGGTTCGACCTCCCCGCGTACCACCGCGCCGCGCTGGCGAGCTCGGAACTCGTCTGCACCGGCGCAGTGGACACCGGGCACCGCCTCGCCGCCGCGTAACGGCCCGGTCACCCCGATCGGGCTGCTGGGAGGAGAATCGTGGAGTCCCACAGTGACGCCGGGCTGGGAACCGACGGGTTCGCGGTCCCGCTCCGGCTGCACAACCTGTTGCTCGCGCTGGCCGGACGGCTGGACGACAGCGCACTGTCCGAAGCGCGCGAGCTGACGGCCCGGGCCCGCCTCGACGAGGCCGCCGAGCTGACCACCGGCGCGTTGATCGCCGGGAAGCTGCCGGTGCGCGAGTCCGAGCAGCACGAGCTGGGCCTGGTGCTGGAGCTGAGCCGCTCCGACGCCACGCTCGCCGAGCACCTCACGGTGAACGACGCGGAAGCCGACAACGGCGTGCTGCACCACTTCACCGGGGACAACCAGCCCGAGCACGGGGTCGCCGACGCGCTGGACCGCACCCTCCAGGTGCTGCCGGACCTGCGCTCGGTGCACGCGGTGTGGCGCAACACCCCGGCCGGCAGCGTGCCCGGTCCGCTGCCGCAGCGGGTCGTGCTCGTCGAGATCGGCCCGGAGGGCAACCCGCCCGCGGCCGCGTACCGGATCGACGCGGCGCTGCGCCGCGCCGGGATCCGTGCGGTCGTCGAGGTCACCGGCCCCGGTGCCGAGCGGACCCGCTACCACGACCAGGCCCTCAACAGCGCGATGGCGGTGTGGCTCGCGGGGAACTCGAACGGCTCCGCGCCGCAGAACCGTCCGTCGGCCCCGAAGCCGAACGCCAAGGAGAAGGCGGGCCGGCACGTCGCGGCCGACGCCAAGGACGAGGAGCCTGTTCCGGCCCCTGCACCTGCCCCCGCCCCCGAGGCGTCGAAGGGCCCCGGGCACAAGTTCGGGCCGCGCGAAGAGCCGCCGGAAACCCGGGCTGAGGCCACCACGGACCTCAGCTCGGCGGAGGTGGCCCAGCTGCGGGCCGCGCTCGCCGAGGACCCGGAGAAGGGCAAGGCCATCGCGTCCGCGGTGATCGGGCCGGGCGAGGTCGTGGAGATCCCGGAGCTGGACCTCAACGACCCGCAGCTGTCCGAACGCGACCGCCAGCTGCTGCGTGAGCTGCACGCGGAGCTGGCCGAGCGGGAGCGCGCGGAGGCGTCGAAGGTCCGGACCAACGGGTCCGGTGAGGACAACCCGCGCTGGGTGGACGGGTTCTCCGGAGCCTGACTCCCGCGTAAGTTACTTGTTGTGCCTCAACTGAACTTCGAGCTGCCCGCCGGGGTGCGGTTCTCCGACACCCCGCTGGAGAACCCGCCGGTGCCGCGCGACGCGGCCACCGTGATCCTGCTGCGGGACACCGCGGACGGGCTGGAGGTCTTCCTCCAACGGCGCGTCGCCGCGATGGCGTTCGCGGCGGGGATGACGGTGTTCCCCGGCGGCGGGGTCGACAAGCGCGACGCCGACGCTTCCGTGCGCTGGGCGGGTCCGCCCGCGAGTGACTGGGCGGGCTGGTTCGGCGCGACGGAACCCGTGGGGCGGGCGCTGGTGTGCGCAGCCGTACGGGAGACGTTCGAGGAGTCGGGCGTGCTGCTGGCGGGTACCGAGGACGGCGTGGTCGCGGACGCGGCCCGCTATCGGTCGCAGCGGCGGGCGCTGGAGTCGCGCGAGCTGTCGCTGGCCGGGTTCCTCGCCGAGGCCGGGCTGACGTTGCGGGCGGACCTGTTGCGGCCGTGGGCCCACTGGATCACCCCTCCTCAGGAGACGCGCCGCTACGACACGCGGTTCTTCGTCGCCGCCCTGCCCGAGGGGCAGCACGCCGACGGCGAGACCACCGAGGCGGAGTCTTCGGGCTGGCAGCGGCCGCAGGACGCGCTCGCGGACGCGGAGGCCGGCCGCAGCATGTTGATGCCGCCCACCTGGTACACGCTGCAGGAGCTGTCGGAGTTCGGCAGCACCGCCGAAGCGCTGGCCGCGGAACGCACGATCGAGGCGATCATCCCCAAGCTCGTCCGGGACGGGGACCGGGTCCGCGTGGTGGTGGGCGACGAATGACGCACCCCGCATACGGCGAGCTCCGGCAGGTGTCCCCGGTGGCGTCGGTGTTGCTGGAGAACAACCCGTCCATGATGACGCTCGAAGGCACCAACACGTGGGTGCTGCGGGCGCCCGGCGCCGCCGAGAGCGTGCTCGTCGACCCTGGTTACCACGACCTCGACCACCTGCCGAAGCTCGCGGAGCTGGGCCCGGTCGCGCTGATCCTGCTGACCCACCACCACACCGACCACAGCGAAGGCGCGCCGTGGCTCGCCGAGCGGACGGGTGCGCCGGTGCGGGCGTTCGACCAGGAGCTGTGCCGCGACGCGGGCGCGCTGACCGACGGGGAGGTCGTCTCGGCGGCGGGTCTGGAGCTGGAGGTCCTGCACACGCCCGGCCACACGGCGGACTCGGTGTGTCTGCGGCTGGAAGGCCACGTGCTGACGGGTGACACGATCCTCGGCCGCGGCACGACGGTGCTCGCCGACCTCGGTTCGTACCTGCGTTCGCTACGCCGGCTGGTCGAGCTGCCCGCCGGACAACGGGGTTTGCCGGGGCACGGTCCGGAGCTGCCCGACCTCAAGGCGACCGCGCAGGAGTACCTCGACCACCGCGAGCAACGGCTCGACCAGGTGCGTCGTGCACTGAGCGTGCTCGGCGAGGACGCCACCCCGCGCCAGGTGGTGGAGCACGTCTACGCCGACATCGACCAGGAGCTGTGGGCCCCGGCCGAGCACAGCGTCCGAGCCCAGCTCGACTACCTGCGCTCGGGGGACTGAAACCGGGATCTTGTTACGTTTCGGCTCCCAAACCGACTAACCGGGCATTCGCAACGAAGCGAACGCGGTCAGGAGGGGCGATGAGCCGGGTGGAAGTCTGGGCGACGGGTCTCGAGTGCCGCGTGCGGCAGGAGAGCGAAGACGAGATCTACGGCAGCGTGCAGGTGGGGTCGGCGGACCGACAACCGCATCCCGCCCTGAAGTTCCCCGACTCCGGTTACCTGCGGATGGGGCCGGACGGGCAGCGGATCCACACGATGCAGGCGCTCCTGTACTCGGGTCCCCCGCAGGACCTCGGGCTGGTCGCGACGCTCGCGGAGTTCGACTCGGGTGACGTGGAACAGGAGAAACAGGTCCTCGCGGACGCCGCCGCGGCCGCGATCACGACCGCCTTGGCGGCGTACACAGCCGGGCTGGGGGCAGCCGCCGCGCCGTTGATCGACCTGTTGGCCCGTGGACTGGTCAACTTCGGCGCGGGTGTCCTCGGCATCAGCAACGACATCTACAACCCCCAGGCCGCCGCGCTCCCCGCGGACGCGCTGTTACAGGCGGACTCGCGGCGACGGACCCTCACCCGCCCGGATGATCCGAGGTCGTTGGCCTGGACCGACGTGATCATTCTCAGTGGCCGGGACGACGGTGGTGACTACGGCGAATACGGCCTGTACCTCGACGTGCGGGTCTCGGCGCCCACTCCGGCCGAGACCTCGGCTCAGGCGGAGGAGAACGCGGCCGGTACGCCGACCCTGCGTCGTGGCTCGGCGGGTCCGGCGGTCCGCAAGCTGCAACGCCTGCTCAATGCCCGCCTGACCGACCTCGTCCCGATCGCCGTGGACGGGCAGTTCGGGCCGGCGACGGAGGGACGGGCCCGGGAGTTCCAGTCGCGGACCGGGCTGGTGGTGGACGGGATCGTCGGCCCGAGGACGTGGGCAGCGCTCACCGGGCAAGCGCCCGACCCCGGTACCGCTCAGGCGGAGGAGAACGCGGCCGGTACGCCGACCCTGCGTCGTGGCTCGGCGGGTCCGGCGGTCCGCAAGCTGCAACGCCTGCTCAACGCCCGGATGCCGGAACTCACGCCGATCGCCGTCGACGGACAGTTCGGGCCGGCGACGGACGCCCGCGTCCGCGAGTTCCAGCGTCGCGCGGCGCTCGCGGTCGACGGCGTCGTCGGCCCCAACACCTGGCGCGCACTCGGGCAGTGAAAGGAGACCGCCATGTCGGTCAGGGACTTGTCCGCGAGCGTGGGGAACGGCGGCGCCAACGACGGTGACGACGTCTTCACGGTGCAGATGTTGCTGAACCACGTCGATCCCGGGTCCGGTGGCCCGGACCCGCAGCTGGACGTGGACGGGCTGGTCGGCCCGAAGACCGTCGCCGCGATCCGGCAGTTCCAACGGAGTCAGCTGGGGTTCGAGGACGGCCTCGTCCAACCCGGTCAGGTGACCTTCCGGGCGTTGAAGGGGTTCTTCGTGGCCCCGGACGCGTTTCCCGACGAAACGGTCGCCGGTGCCGGCGCGTTCCGGCCCCACCGGCTGGTGTACCGCGACGTCCGGCTGCAGGGGAACCGGCCGGCCGGGGACACCGTGATCGAGGTCAACTTCGACACCCCGCTGCAGTTCTTCCTCGACAGCGCGGCCGACACGGTCGCGCACACCGCCGATCCAGTGCGGCTCAAGCTGATGGCGCACGGCCGGGCGGCGTTCGTCCAGTTCTGCCGGGAGAACCTCACGCTCGCCAACCTCGCGGTGCTGTCGGTGCTCCGCGGCCAGTTCGTCGCCGGGGTGGACCTGTTCTCCTGCTCGGTGGCGTTCATCGCACCGGGACCGGGCGACGGGAACGTGTTCTGCTCTCGGATGGCGCAGCTGCTGGACACGTTCGTGCGCGCCTCGACGGCGACGCAGTTCTACACCGTCGGATCGGCCGGTGCAGGGCTCGACTTCGGCCGCTGGGAAGGCACGGTCCTCACCTACGGACCCGCGGGGAACGTGGTGCACGTGGAGAACGAACCGCGGTTCTGAATCAGACCAGCGCCTCTTCGCGCGACGGCGCGGGCTGCTGGACGGTGTGCCGCAGCAGCCAGACCACCGCGGCGACCACCAGTGCCGACGCGCTCGCCGCCAGGAACGACGCCGACGGGCCCGCGTGCTCCACCAGGTAGCCGCTCACGGACTGGCCGAACGCGAGCCCGAGCGTCACCGCCGTGAGGACCCAGCCGAAGGCCTCCGCCGCCGTGCCCTCGGGGGCCACCAGCTCGATCGCCGCCGAGTGGGTGGCCGACTGGGGCGTGATCATCGCGCCCGCGACGAGCATCGCCAGCGCCAGGCCCCACAGGCTCGACGGCAGCGCGAGCAACGCCACCAGCAGCCCGAACGCGGCGAGCAGCGTGGGCAGCCGCAACGACATCGCCCGCGGCCACGGGCGCAGGCTGAACGCGATACCGAAGGCCACCGAGCTGACCGACCAAGCCGACAGCAGCACCCCGCCCAGCTCCGGCCTGCCCGCCTCCGTCGCCGCCGCGGGCACCGCCACCTCGACGAACCCGATCACCACACCGAACCCGAGCGCCGCCAGCGCGAGCGTGCGCATGCCCGGACCCGCGAGCGCGCCCAGCAGCGACCGCCGTCCGCCGGCCGGCGCCGAACCCCACGCGCGGACGGCCGGGCTGAGCGCGAACAGCGTGCCGCCGGCGATCATGCAGACCGAACCCGCGATCATGCCCGTACCCGGCCACGGCGCGGCGACCAGCAGCCCGGCCAGGCCGGGACCGAGGATGAAGAAGACCTCCATGCTGATCGCCTCGTACGAGAAGGCGGCGTTGCGCACGCCTTCCACCGCGACCAGCCTGCCCCACAACGCCCGGGACGCCGAGCCGACCATGGGCTCCGTGATCCCGATGCCGCCGCCGAGCAGGACGAGCAGCGGCGTCGCCGCGTGCGCCTCGATCGCCAGCGTCAGCCCCGCCATCGCGAGCGCGAACAGCACCACCATCACCAGCAGCGGGCGCGTCGGGCCGAACCGGTCGATCAGCCTGCCCTGCACCACCGACCCGGCGGAGACACCCACCAGCGACCCGGCGGACACCAGCCCCGCGGCGGCGAACGAGCCGGTCTCCCGCTGGACGTACAGCAACGCCGAGAGACCGATCATCGCGATCGGCAGGCGGGCGAGCAACGACGCGACCAGGGGCCGGGTGGAACCGGGGGTCGTCAGGGCAGCACGGTAGTCGGCGAGGGAGACGGACTGGGACATGCGTACCAGTATGCCGCACTCTGGTACGGGGGTACCAGTTGTTTCGCGGCGAGGTTCATCACCAGTTCTCGCTGGTTGGTCTCGGTTGCATAACGGACGCCGGGTTTGCGCGGAAATCACGCAACGAAGAGGCCACGGGGGCGTCCTTGAGGGTGAACGGCCTTGAAATCCAGGGGAGGGGCCGTGGCAGAGTTGACATAACAGAAGAACTCCCTCCGGGCATCGGGTCGGGGCCTAATTCCGGAGGGCGGGGAGCGCGATCCGTCGGGGGATGGCTCGCGCACAGCGAAGGGCCGGTGCGCCACGTCGGGGGTGGCGCCCGGCCCTTCGTTTCGGAGTGCCCCTGCTTGCTCGCTTCGCTCGCTGCGCCTGGGCACTCCGGCGATCACATTGGGGGTCGAACCCCCAAACCCCCGCCAGGGAGGGCTTCGCCCCCCTGGACCCCCCTGCCGTGGTTGCGTTTGGCAGTCGGGTGCGGTTGGGGTTGGGGTCTTGCTACCGGGCGCGGCGGGCTAGGCGTTCTGGGTCCAGGATCAGGACGGACTTGCCTTCCAGGCGGAGCCAGCCTCGGTGAGCGAAGTCGGCGAGGGCCTTGTTGACCGTCTCGCGGCTCGCGCCGACGTACTGCGCGATCTCTTCCTGCGTCAGGTCGTGGGTGACCCGGAGGATGCCGGCCTCCTGGCTGCCGAAGCGCTGCGCCAGCTGCAGAAGAGCGCGCGCCACCCGGCCGGGCACGTCGGTGAAGATCAGCTCGGCGACCATGTTGTTCGTCCGGCGCAACCGGCGCGCGATCACCCGCAGCAGCTGCTCGGCGATCTCCGGCCGGGTCGAGATCCACTTCCGCAGCGACGGGCGGTCCATCGTCACCGCGCGCACCTCGGTCACCGTGGTGGCGCTCGACGTGCGCGGCCCCGGGTCGAAGATCGACAGCTCGCCGAACATGTCGGACGGTCCCGCGATCCACAGCAGGTTCTCGCGCCCGTCCGGGGACTTCCGGCCGATCTTGACCTTGCCGGACAGGATGATGTACAGCTTGTCGCCCGGTTCGCCCTCGGTGAAGATCACGTGACCCCGGGGGAACTCCACGGTCTCCAAGGTCTGCGCGAGCGCCTCGGCCGCGGCCGGTTCGACCCCCTGGAAGATGCCCGCCCGGGCCAGGGTCTCGTCCACCTCGTGCCTCCTCATTGCTGGCGACGCGGCCCCCGGTGCGGGAGCGTGTCGCCGATCACTTGCGTGCAGTCTAGGCCGTTCGGGCGAGATCGCCGCACGGCTCGCCGGTTGGCAGGCTGCTAACGCCCAGGAGGGTGGAAACGATCTCGTCCGGTCAGCCAGCTTAATCGCTGCTGACAGCCAGTTGACCGAGGGTATGCGAGAGTTGAGGTAGCCCTAACCCGAACGGGTCAATCCTGTGCGCGGCGTGACCGCAGCTTCGCGGCGCGGCCGCCGAGGCGGCGCAGCCGGAACAGTTCGAGCGCCCGGCCGATGCCGTGCCCGTAGAGCGCCCTGACCTCGTTCGGCCGGGCCTGCTCCAGGAACTCCTCGACCTCCTCCTCCTGCACGGCGACGTGCTTGAGGCGGCTTTCGACGCGTTCCATGGCGAGGGCGAAGAACATCATCACGAGGGGCACAGCGACTACGAACCAGACGGTCATGAACTTCAGATCCTCGCTTGAGTGGGCTCGGTTCTTGCGCCAGGTCTTCAGCTGTGGCAGGTCGGCCACCGGGAAGCACCCACAGCGGCTTCCGTAGGCTAGCGGGGTGCCACCCGCCGTTCGTCACGTCCCCCGGAAGGGTGCCGGGGAAAGCAGGCTTGCACTCGTGAGACGCGCGCGGCGGATGCTGCGTTGCCTCACCGAGGAATTCCCCGACGCGCACGCGGAGCTCGACTTCACGAACCCGCTCGAGCTGCTCGTCGCCGTGGTGCTCTCCGCGCAGACCACCGACGTGCGCGTCAACGAGGTCACGCCCGCTGTCTTCGCCCGGTTCAAGACCGCCGCCGACTACGCCGCCGCCGACCGCACCGAGCTGGAGGAGCTGCTGCGGCCCACCGGCTTCTTCCGCGCGAAGGCCAACTCGCTGATGGGTCTCGGCGCCGCCCTCGTCGAACGCTACGGCGGGGAGGTGCCGGACAAGCTCGACGAGCTCGTCACCCTGCCGGGTGTCGGCCGCAAGACCGCGAACGTCGTGCTCGGCAACGCCTTCGGCGTGCCCGGCATCACCGTCGACACCCACTTCGGCCGGCTGGTGCGCCGGTGGGGTTGGACGTCCGAAGAGGACCCGGTGAAGGTCGAGCACGCCGTCGGGGAGCTCATCCCGCGCAAGGAGTGGACGATGCTCTCGCACCGGGTGATCTTCCACGGGCGCCGCGTCTGCCACGCCCGCAAGCCCGCGTGCGGCGCCTGCCCCCTGGCGCGCGACTGCCCCTCGTACGGCACCGGCCCGACCGGGTTCGAGGAGGCGGCGAAGCTGGTCAAGGGTCCCGAACGGGACCACATCCTGGCGATGGTGCAGGGCTCGTGACCAAGGTGACGAAGTGGGCGCTCGCGGCGGGGGTGCTGGTCCTCGCCGTGATCGTCGCGGTGCTGCCGCGCACCGCGGGGACACGCAACACCGCCGGGCCCGACCTCACCGCCGCGCGCGCCGCCGCCGCGCTCGCGCCGTGCCCCACCACCGGTTCGGGGAAGGTCGCGCAGCTCGACGGCGTGTCCGCGCAGTGCCTCGCCGACGGCGGGAACGTCGACCTGTCGGCCGTGCTCGCCGGGCACACCACGCTGGTCAACGTCTGGGCCACCTGGTGCGTCCCGTGCAAGACCGAGTTGCCGGTGCTCGCGCAGTATGCCCGGCAGCCGGGCGCCGTCCCGGTGCTGCTCGTGCAGGCCGCCAGCTCACAGGCCGACGGCCTCGCGCTGCTGAAGGACCTGGGCGTGCACCTGCCGAGCGTCTTCGACGGCGAGGGCAACACGGGCCCGGTCCGGGAGAAGCTCAAGGTGGCCGCCCTGCCCTCGTCCTACCTGGTCACGCCCGACGGGCAGGTGCACCTCATCCGGAACCCACCTACCTTCGGCGACCCTGACGCGGTGCGCCAGGCCGTGGAGAGTGGTTCGTGACCGGTCCGCTCGTCGACGCGGGCACGGTTCCCGTCTGGCTGCGCCCGCTGGTCGAGATCAGCGGGCAGGTCGATTCGAGTACGTTCACGCGCTTCTCCCCGCCCCGGAACGGCCAAACCCGCCCGGCCGCGGTGCTCATCCTTTTCGGCGAAGGCCCGAGCGGCCCGGACGTGCTGCTCCTGCGCCGCGCCGACACCCTCGGCTCGCACGCCGGCCAGGTCGCCTTCCCGGGTGGCGGTGCCGAACCGGGTGATGCGGACATCGTGGCGACAGCGCTGCGCGAGGCCGAGGAGGAGACGGGCGTCGACCCTTCGGGTGTCCTGCCGGTGGCCGTGCTGCCCGAGCTGTTCGTTCCGGTTTCGCGGTTCGCCGTGACACCGGTCCTCGCGCACTGGCAGACTCCGTCGCCGGTGCACGCCGTCGACCCGGCCGAGACGGCGACGGTCGCCAGGGTCGCGCTGAGCGACCTGGCCGACCCGGCGCACCGCTTCCAGGTCCGGCGGCCGGGCACCGGGTACAAGGGACCGGCGTTCGCCGTGGACGGTCTGTTCGTGTGGGGGTTCACGGCCGGACTGCTGTCGGTACTGCTCTCCCTGGGCGGGTGGGAGCGCGAATGGGACCGCGACGACGTGCGCGATCTCGAAGCGGCACTGCGCGAGCACGATAGGGAGACACGATGAACTGGGTCGACGTCCTGGTGATCGTCCTGGCACTGCTCGCCGCCATCTCCGGCGCGCGCCAGGGCGTCGTCATCGCGCTGCCCGCGCTGGTCGGCGTGATCGGCGGCGCGGTGCTGGGGATCCGGATCGCCCCGCTGATCGTGGACCTGTTCAGCAACCCGGCGGCCAAGGTCGCGTTCGCGGTGGCCACCGTGGTGTTCCTGGTGGCGCTGGGCGAGACGCTCGGCGTGTGGGTCGGCAGGCGGATCAAGCACGCCGTGAAGAGCCGGATCAACACCGACAAGCTCAGCGGTATCGACCAGACCCTCGGCGCGATCGTGCAGGGCCTCGTGGTGTTCGTCGTGGCCTGGCTGATCGCGGTGCCGCTGACCGGGGTCGCGGCGCTGCCCGGCCTCGCGAAGGCGATCAACAACTCCGCGGTGCTCGGCGCCGTCGACAAGGCGATGCCCCCTGCCGCCGAAGGGCTGCCCGCCGACCTGCGCAAGCTGCTCGACGTGTCGGGCTTCCCGTCCATCGTGGACCCGTTCCAGAAGACGCAGATCAACGAGATCGCGCCGCCGGACACGAGCCTGCAGACCAGCGCGGTCGTGCAGCAGCTGCGGGGCAGCGTGCTGAAGATCCGCGGTACGGCGTCGTCGTGCTCGCGGGCGCTGGAGGGCAGCGGGTTCGTCGTGGCGCCGCAGCGGGTGATGACCAACGCGCACGTGGTCGCGGGCACGGACGAGACGGCGGTCGAGACGTCGCAGGGCAGGCTGCCCGCGCGGGTCGTCTACTTCGACCCCGAGGTCGACGTGGCCGTGCTCGCGGTGCCCCGGTTGCAGGCCCAGCCGCTGACCATCTCGTCGGCCGCGGGCAAGGCGGGCGACGACACGATCGTGCTGGGCTATCCCCTCGACGGCCCGTACACCGCGACGGCCGGGCGCATCCGAAACGAGATCACGTTGCAGGGGCCGGACATCTACGACTCCCACACGGTGCGGCGGGACGTGTTCACCGTGCGCGCCCAGGTCCGCAGCGGAAACTCCGGCGGCCCGCTGGTGAACCCGCAGGGCCAGGTCGTCGGTGTCGTGTTCGGCGCGTCGGTGGAGGACTCGGAGACCGGGTTCACGCTCACGACCAAGCAGGTCAGCTCGGTGATCGAGGACGCGCCCGCGTTAAGCGCGCGGGTGAGCACCGGATCCTGCGCCGCCTAAGAAGGACAAGACAGCCTTGTCCGTGCGGGCCGGGTCTTCCAGGTGCGGGAAGTGCCCGACGTCCGGCAGGGTCTCGAACCGTGAGTGCGGGCCCAGCCAGGGCGCGGACTCGCGGGCGGTCTCCAGCAGCACGCACGAGTCGGCCTCGCCGTGGACCTGCAACACGGGTGCGGCGACCCGCGTGCCGACGGCGTCGGTGAACCGCCGGCCCTCGCCACGGAACTGCGCCCGGAACGCCCAGCGGTAGTACTCCAGCGCGCTGTGCGCGACGCCGGGCACGAGGACGGCCTCGCGGAACCGCGCCACCGTCTCGGCGAAGTCGTCACCCTGCGGCCACTGTGGACCGGACCACGACCGGAAGAGGGTCTCGACCAGCGCCGCGTCGTCGGCGACCAGCCGCCGTTCGGGTGCCATCGGCACCTGGAAGCGGAACAGGTGACCCATCGCGCGGGTCTGGCTCTGCCCGCGCCGCAGCAGCGTGCGGCCGACGGCGGAGCGGAACGCGAGCGGATGTGCGCCACCGAGCACGCTCACCGAGGCGACGAGCCGTGGGTGCAGCGCGGCCGCTGTCCACGCGAGCATGCCGCCCCACGCGTGCCCGACGAGGTGCGCCCGCCGCTCGCCGAGCGCGCGGACGAGCCCGGCGACGTCACCGGCGAGCGTCCACGCGTCGTAGCCGCGCGGGGGCTTGTCCGAGTCGCCGTAGCCACGCAGGTCCGCCGCCACGACGCGGAACCCGGCCTCGGCGAGCGACACCAGCTGGTGCCGCCACGCCCACCAGAACTCGGCGAACCCGTGCAGCAACAGCACCAGCGGCCCGCTACCGGCCTCGGCGACGTGCAGCCGGATGCCGTTGGCGGAGACGTCGCGGTGCGTCCACGGTCCGTCGATCCGGACGCTGGACGGATCGGGCGGCTGCACGAGCGTCGGGAGGGTCAGCCGCGCTCGACGGCGGCCTCGCGCCGCGGCTTCAACGCCGCGGCGGTGTCCTTGACGCTCGTGATCGTGCGTTCCGGCGCGCGCAGCTTCTTCAGCTTGCGCCAGCCGAGCAGCGCGAGCACCACGGTGACCGCGAGCATGAGCCCGAACACGATGAGGAACGCCGCCCAGCGCTTGAGCCACTCGGACAGCAGCTCACCGAGGAAGAAAAAGAAGAAGAACGAGCTGTAGAGCCCGACCACACCGGCGATGACGAAGAAGACGCTGCCCTTGATCCCCTTCTTGACCTCGCCCGCGACCTCCGACTTCGCCAGCTCGACCTCGGCGCGCACCAGCGTGGACAGGTGCTGTGTGGCCTGGCTGACGAGGCTGCCGAGCGACTGCGCACCGTCTTCGGTGCCGTCGTCCTTCGACAGGGGGATGTAGGGCACGGCCCCGAGGCCGTCTGGGCCGCTGCGTTCGTGCTCCTGGCTGCTCACGGGGGTCATCGTGCCATGCGCCGCGCCACCCGGCTCGCTCAGTCCTCCCGCGCGCCGTGCACCCTGTTCCGGCGGAGCAGCAACACCGCGGCGCCGAGCGAGGCGACCATCGACGCGAGCAGGACGGCGGCCTTGGCCCGTTCGGCTGCCTCACCGCTCAGCGCGAGATCCGCGATCAACAGGCTCACCGTGAACCCGACCCCGCCGAGCAGCGACAACGCGGCGAGATCACGCCAACCGGTGCCGCCGGGCCGTTCGGCGAGCCCGGTCGAGACGGCGAGCGCGGAGGCACCGAGGATCCCGATGGGCTTGCCGACGACGAGCCCGAGCAGCACTCCGAGCGGCAGTGCTGTGGTGAACACCTCGGACAGCGACTTCGCGTCGATCTCGATCCCGGCGGCGAACAGCGCGAAGACGGGCACGGCGACGGCGGCCGACCAGGGCTGCAGCCGGTGTTCCAGTCGGACCGCTGGCGCCGCCTCCTCCCCCGGGTCGGGCCGGACGCGCGTCAGCAGCCCGAGTACGACTCCGGCGATCGTCGCGTGGATACCGGTCGTGTGCACCGCGACCCACGTGATCACGACCAGTGGCACGTACAGCCAGGGGCTGCGGACGCGCCGGTGCTGGAGGAACGCGTAGAGCGCGCACGCGGCGACCGCGACGGCGGCGGCCACCAGGTTGAAGCCGGTGGTGAACAACAGCGCGATGACGACGATCGCGCCGAGGTCGTCGACGACGGCCAGCGAGAGCAGGAACACCCGTGCGCTGGACGGCAGGTTCGAGCCGGTCAGCGCGAGCACGCCGAGCGCGAACGCGATGTCCGTGGCCACCGGGATCGCCCAGGCGCGGTCGATGCCCGGCGTGCCCCACGCGGCCGCGAGCGCGACCAGCGCGGGCACGATCATCCCGCCGAGCGCCGCGATGGCGGGCAGCACCGCCTGCTTGAGCCGCGACAGCTCGCCGACGACGAGTTCGCGCTTGAGCTCCAGCCCGGCCACGAAGAAGAACAGGGCGAGCAGCCCGTCCTTCGCCCAGTCGCCCACCGAGAGGTCGAGGTGCAGCCAGTGCGGCCCGATCCCGAAGTCCCGCAGCGCCCGGTAGGCATCACCCCACGGCGAGTTCGCCCACAGCAGGGCGAGCGCGGTGGCGGCGAGCAGAATCAGCCCACCCGTGGTCTCGGTCCGCAGGTAGCGGGCGAAATCGTGGACGGGGCGGGGCTTGGGCACTTCGGAGCTCCTCGGGAAGTCGATCGAGTCTTGCCGACCAGACTTCCCGGCGCACCTCGGCCCACTCTACAGGTAACAGTACGGCCGTCCTAGTATGTGAATTGCCAACGATGTCAGCACCACGAGAAGGACGTGTCGATGGTCACCTCCACCGAGGTCAAACCGGACACCAGGTTCTTCGGGCACCCACTAGGGCTCGCGAACCTGTTCGGCGTCGAGATGTGGGAGCGCTTCTCCTACTACGGGATGCTGGGCATTCTGCCCATCTACCTGTACTACTCCGTCGCCGACGGCGGGCTCGCGATGCCGGAGGCCACCGCCACCAGCATCGTGGGCGCGTACGGCGGTCTGGTCTACCTGTCGACGATCGCCGGCGCGTGGGTCGCCGACCGGCTGCTCGGCGCCGAGCGCACGCTGTTCTACAGCGCGGTGCTGATCATGATCGGGCACATCGCGCTCGCGGTGTTGCCCGGCTACGCGGGCGTGGGCGTCGGTCTGGTGTGCGTCGCGCTGGGCAGCGGCGGGTTGAAGGGCAACGCGACTTCCGTAGTCGGCACGCTCTACACCGAGCACGACGAACGCCGCGACGGCGGGTTCAGCCTCTTCTACATGGGCATCAACCTCGGTGCCTTCGTCGGGCCGCTGCTCACCGGCCTCGCGCAGAGCAACGTCGGCTTCCACCTCGGCTTCGGGCTGGCCGCGATCGGCATGGCGCTCGGCCTGGTGCAGTACACGCTCGGCCGGCGCAACCTGCCGGACTCGGCGCGCGAGGTCCCGAACCGGCTGCCCGCCCGCAACCGCCCCCACGCCATCGGCGCGATCGTCGTCGTGGTGGCGGTGATCCTGGTGGCCCTGTTCACCGGTGTCGTGACCGCGGCGAACCTGTCCGACGTCGTGGTGTGGGTGGTCGCCGTCGCGGCGGTGATCTACTTCGCGGTGATCCTCACCAGCCGCAAGATCACGGCGGTCGAGCGCAAGCGGGTGCTGTCGTTCATCCCGATGTTCATCGCCAGCGCCGCGTTCTGGGCGCTCTACCAGCAGCAGTTCACGGTCGTCGAGGTCTACTCCGACAAGCGGCTGGACCGGAACCTGTTCGGCTGGGAGATGCCCGTCTCGTGGGTGCAGTCGATCAACCCGATCTTCATCATCGTGCTCGCACCCGTGTTCGCGGTGATCTGGACCAAGCTCGCGCAGCGGCAGCCGTCGACGCCGATCAAGTTCGCACTCGGCACCGGCATCATGGGCGTCGCGTTCCTGCTGTTCCTGCCGATGGCGGACGGCGGCCCGAACAGCGCGCCGCTGCTCGGGCTGGTCGGCATCCTGCTGGTGTTCACAATCGCGGAGCTGATGCTCTCGCCGGTGGGGCTGTCGTTGTCGACGAAGCTCGCGCCCGAGGCGTTCCGGACGCAAATGGTGGCGCTGTTCTTCCTGTCGGTCTCGCTGGGCACCGCGCTGTCGGGCTCGCTGGCGCAGTACTACAACCCGGACGACGAGACGCCGTACTTCGGGATCCTCGGCGCGGTGGCCGTCGTGATCGGTGTGCTGCTGGCGCTGGGCAGCCCGTTCGTGAAGAAGCTGATGTCCGGGGTGCGCTGAGCCTCAGGCGGGTGGCCAGTTCCGCAGCGCGGCGTCGGCCACCCGCTGGAGTTCGGCGGCGGTGGCGCCGCCGGCCGCCTGGACGGCGATGCCGTTCGCCACGGTCATGAGGTACCGCGCGAGCAGGTCCGGGTCCGCGTCCTGGGGCAGGTCACCCTCGTCGACGGCCCGCCGGAACCGGTGGCGGAGCTGCACGCGGCCTTCCTCGCGCCAGGCTGCGAGGGTGTCCTGAGCCGCCCGCCCGGACTCTCCGGCGGCCAGTGAGCCCTGCACGCCCAGGCAGCCGGCGGGGCAGCCGGGCCGGGTGGTCGCCCCGACCGAGCCGGTGAGGAACGCCGTGGCCACCTCCCGCGCGGTCGGTTTCTCCATCGCGCGGGATGCGTAGGAGGCGGGGCCTTCGGTGTAGCGCGCAAGGGCCTTGCGGAACAGCTCCTCCTTGTTGCCGAAGGCCGCGTACATGCTCTTCCGGGTGATGCCCATGGCGTTGGTCAGGTCGGTCAGGCTCGCGCCTTCGTAACCCTGCTTCCAGAAGACCAGCATCGCCTGTTCGAGGGCTTCGTCGGCGTCAAAGCCACGCGGCCTGCCGATGGGTGCTTTCTGGGAGCTCTCCACGGCGTCATCCTAGCCTTCGATACCGATCGGTGCAAAAGTGCTATGGTCGACTTCTGCACCGATCGGTATCGAAGTTGAGGGAGTTCGAGGCATGGGAAAGCTGGAAGGCAAGACCGCGGTCGTCACCGGTGGCGGCACGGGAATCGGCCTGGCCACCGCCGCGCGGCTGGCCGCCGAGGGTGCCCACGTGTTCATCACGGGACGGCGCGAGGACATGCTCGCCCACGCCGTGGAGTCGATCGGTTCCGAGGTCACCGCGGTCCCGGGTGACATCTCGGACCCCGCGGACCTGGACCGGCTGTACGCCGCGGTCCGCGACCGCGGCCAGGGCCTGGACGTGCTGTTCGCGAACGCGGCCACCGCCGTCTTCGCCCCGCTCGCGCAGGCCACCGCGGAGCAGTTCGAACAGATCTTCGGCGTCAACGTGCTGGGCACGCTGCGCACCGTGCAGAAGGCGTTGCCGCTGCTCAACGACGGCGCGTCGGTGGTACTGAACGCCTCCATCCGCGCCGACGACGGCTGGGCGGACTACGGCCTGTACGCGGCGTCGAAGGCCGCGGTCCAGTCCCTCGGGCGGACCTGGGCCAACGAGCTGAAGGACCGCGCCATCCGGGTCAACGTGGTTTCGCCGGGCGCGATCGACACCGCCGGTGTCGACACCCTCATCGGCGCGGAGAACGCGGCCGCCGCGAAGAAGGAGCTCGCGGCCGGCGTGCCGATCGGCCGGCTGGGGCGCGCGGAGGAGGTGGCCGCCGCCGTGGCCTTCCTCGCCTCCGCGGACAGCAGCTTCGTGCTCGGCACCACGCTGTACGTCGACGGCGGCGAGAAGCAGTTCTGAGCCCGGCTAGCTGACCGCCACGTCGAACAACGCGCCGACGTAGTACGTGACCAGCATCGTCAGCAACCCGACCCCGACATTGCGCAGCACGGCCCGCCGGGCGCGCGCGTTGCCGAGGCGGGCGCTGACGTAGCCGGTCACGAACAGCCCGGCCACGACGGCCAGCACGCACGTCCACACGCGCCACGACAGCGGCGGCAACGCGATCGCCAGCAGCGGCAGCAGCGCGCCGACGGAGAACGACACGAGGGAGGCGCCCGCGGCCTGCCACGGGCTGGTCAGCTCGTCGGGGTCGATGCCGAGTTCGGCCTCGGCGTGGGCCTGCAGGGCGTCCTTCTCGGTCAGCTCGCGTGCCACCTGCGCCGCCAGCTCCGGGGACAGCCCCTTCTCCTCGTAGATTTCGGCGAGCTCGCGCTCCTCGGCCTCCGGCATGGTTTTGAGCTCTTCTTTTTCCAGCCGGAGCATCGCCCGTTCGGTGTCCCGCTGGGTGCTCACCGAGACGTATTCGCCACCCGCCATGGAAAGCGCACCCGCGACCAGTCCGGCGATTCCCGCCATCAGGACGGCGGTGTGGTCGGTGGTCGCGCCCGCCACCCCGACCACGATGCCCGCGACCGACACGATGCCGTCGTTCGCGCCGAGAACGCCTGCTCGCAGCCAGTTGAGCCGACTGCCAAGGTTCTCGCGGTGCGGCTCGTGGGAGTGCGCCGAAGGGGCGTCCTGTGTTTCCGTCACGCCATTATTGAAACACAATTCTTGGCGACGCCGAAAAAAGGGAGACCTCACTTAGTTTCGGCTGTCCTAAGTTCTTTTCCGCGATTTTCCCCGGACAGAAGAACGCCGGGGTGGCCGCCTGATCGAGGGGACAGCCACCCCGGCGAGTCCGGTGCGAAGGGTCAGGAGTCGAGCTCGGCCAGTGCCTGCTTCGCCTGCTCCAGCTCCGCCTCCAGCTGCGCGACCTTGGCCCGCTGCTGCTCGCGTGCTTCGTTGATGACCTCGTCGATCGGGGTGGAGAGGTCCTCGTGCAGCTCCTTGGCCGCGCGGGACACGGCCGCGGCCGAGATGACCAGGCCACGCGCGACCCAGGTGCTGCCGTGCTTCAGCTCCGCCTGCCAGTCGCCGTCAGCCGTGCCGGTGACGGTGAGCGTGAGCTCGACTGTGCGGGTCTTCTTGGCGGCGGCGCCGCCCTTCGGCCGGCCGCGCTTGGGCTTCGCCTCCTCCTCGGCCGGAGCGGGCGTGGGCTCGGCGGCCTTCTCCGTCGCGGCGGGGGCGGGCGTCTTGCCGGTCTCCTCGTCGGCCGCCTGCTCCTGCGGGGCGGTCGTGGTGTCCAAGCTCATGCGGGTGCGGTCTCCCTCTTCGTGGGGTACGACGGCGAAAGTCTAGAACACGTGTTCGACATGGGGAACACCGGGCTCCGCAGCCGATTGTGCCCACCCGGCCGGGACACGACTGAGGCCCCCTCCACGCGGGACGGGGGCCTCAGTGCATCCGCTGGTCAGTCCTCGCTCTTGCCGGACTGCAGCCCGGCGGAGATGAGGTCCATGACGCTGGAGTCGGCCAGCGTGGTGACGTCGCCGATCTGGCGGTTCTCGGCCACGTCGCGCAGCAGGCGGCGCATGATCTTCCCGGACCGGGTCTTGGGCAGTTCGGGGACGACCATGATCTGCCGCGGCTTGGCGATCGGGCCGATCTCCTTCGCCACGTGGTTGCGCAGCTCCTGCACGGCGGCGTCGCCACCGTCCACTGCGTTGCCGCGCAGGATCACGAACGCGACGATGCCCTGCCCCGTCGTGGGGTCGGACGCGCCGACGACGGCGGCCTCGGCCACGGTGGGGTGCGAGACGAGCGCGGACTCGACCTCGGTGGTGGAGATGCGGTGCCCGGACACGTTCATCACGTCGTCCACCCGGCCGAGCAGCCAGATGTCGCCGTCGTTGTCGTACTTGGCGCCGTCGCCGGCGAAGTAGTAGCCCTGGTCGGCGAAGCGCGACCAGTACGTCTCGCGGAAGCGCTCGTCGTCGCCCCAGATGCCGCGCAGCATCGACGGCCACGGCTTGTCGAGCACCAGGTACCCGCCGCCACCGGCCGGGACCTCCTTGCCGGCGTCGTCGACGACGATGGCGGAGATGCCGGGCAGCGCGGTCTGCGCCGAGCCGGGCTTGGTGGCCGTGACGCCGGGCAGCGGGGAGATCATGATCGCGCCGGTCTCGGTCTGCCACCACGTGTCCACTACCGGCGCCTTGCCCGCGCCGATGTGCTCGCGGTACCAGATCCACGCCTCGGGGTTGATCGGCTCGCCGACGCTGCCCAGCACGCGCAGGCTCGACAGGTCGTACTTCGCGGGGATGTCGTCGCCCCACTTCATGAACGTGCGGATCAGCGTGGGGGCGGTGTAGTAGATGGAGACCTTGTAGTTCTGGATGATCTCCCAGTGCCGTCCCTCGTGCGGGGTGTTCGGCGTGCCCTCGTAGACGACCTGCGTGACGCGGTTGGCCAGCGGGCCGTAGACGATGTAGGAGTGCCCGGTCACCCAGCCGATGTCGGCGGTGCACCAGTACACGTCCTTCCCCGGCTTGTGGTCGAACACCACGTTGTGGGTGTACGCCGTCTGGGTGAGGTACCCGCCCGAGGTGTGCAGGATGCCCTTCGGCTTCCCCGTGGTGCCGCTCGTGTAGAGGATGAACAGCGGGTGCTCGGAGTCGAACGCCTCCGGCTTGTGCTCGGGCGACTGGGCGTCGACCAGCTCGTGCCACCACACGTCGCGGCCTTCGGACATGGGGACGTCCTCGCCGGTGCGGCGGACCACGATGACCTTTTCGACCGACTCGGCGCCGTCGAGGGCCTGGTCGACGTTGGCCTTCATCGGCGCCGCCTTGCCGCGCCGGTACTGCCCGTCGGAGGTGATCACGACCTTCGCCGCGGCGTCGTCCACCCGGGACCGCAGCGCGGTCGGCGAGAACCCGCCGAACACCACGCTGTGCAGGGCACCGATGCGCGCGCAGGCCAGCATCGCGACGATCGCCTCGGGGATCATCTGCAGCTGGATCGCGACCCGGTCCCCGGCGGTGACGCCCAGCGACAGCAGGGCGTTGGCGGCCTTGGAGACCTCGTCCTTCAGCTGCGCGTACGTGATGTCGCGGGTGTCGCCGGGCTCGCCGACCCAGTGGATCGCGACCTGCTCACCGTGGCCGGCCTCGACGTGCCGGTCCACGCAGTTGTAGGCGACGTTCAGCTTCCCGCCCACGAACCACTTCGCGAACGGGGCGTTGGACCAGTCCAGCACCTGGGTCCACTTGGTGTCCCACGACAACCGCTCGGCCTGCTCGGCCCAGAACGCCTCGCGGTCGGCGTCTCCCCGCTGGTACCACTCCGCCGTGGCGTTCGCCTGGGCTGCGAACTCGTCAGACGGGGGGAATGTCCGGTTCTCCGTGAGCAGGTTGGACAATCCGGGGGACTGCTCTGTCATGGTGCACGGCCTCCTGAAGTGACGGATCTGCGGCTGACGCCCGAAGCACGGTAGCGACGTTTCTACGGAGAGCGAAAGGGTGCAGCCACGCACGCCTTGCGACGTGCCGTTTTGCTCATTGTTAGCTCTCATCCTCGCACGCCTGGTACGCCGAGTGGCCACTTCGGTGGTGGGCTTTCGGATGAGTGCGGGTGGCCATTCGGGTGGCACATATGCTCGCCGTACACGGGAGTCCGCGAGGAGGGCGCATGGCTGAGCGGGAAGAGCTCACCTGGGAGTTGTTCGGTTCGGCAGGCAGGGAGCTGGCGCAGGCGATCGCGGACGACGGCTACGAGCCCGACCTGATCCTCTCCATCGCGCGAGGTGGGCTGTTCGTGGCGGGGGCGCTGGGCTACGCGCTGGACGTGAAGAACCTGCACGTGATGAACGTGGAGTTCTACACGGGCGTCGACCAGCGGCTGGACCTGCCGGTGATGCTGCCGCCGGTGCCGAACGCGGTCGACCTGGCGGGCGCGAAGGTCCTGGTGGCCGACGACGTCGCCGACACGGGCGCGACGCTGAAGCTGGTGCGGGACTTCTGCGCGGACCACGTGGCCGAGGTGCGTTGCGCGGTGATCTACGAGAAGCCCCAGTCCCAGGTGAAGTGCGAATACGTCTGGCGCCGGACGGACAAGTGGATCAACTTCGCCTGGTCGAAGGAGCCCCCGGTCGTGCGGCGGGAGGGTCAGGTGCTGGACGCGTGAGGGGTTTGATGGGGTGTCCGGTCGTGCCGTCGGGTGGTGAGCGCGCGGTGGGCTCGGTCAGGCCGTGCGAAGGGCTGGTGCGGCAGGCGTGACGGATCCACTGGCGCCACTGCTGGAACTGGACGGCGTGGCGGAAGCGGTCAAGGCAGTGCAGGACGCGGTGTTCGCGGTGCACCGCCACCCGGCCAACCTGCGGGGCGGCTCGGCAACAGCGGCCGAAGCGTCGGTCCGAGCGGCCCGCGCCTCGGCGGCGATCGACGGTGCGGACCCGGAGATCCCCGCAGACGCGGCGGTGAAGGACCCGGTGCTGGCGGGCGCGTTGCGGGTGGCAGAGGCGCTGGAGTCGCTGCTGCCCACGTGGCGCAGAGCCCCGGCCCAGGCACTCGCCCGGATACACGTCCTGGCGGCGGCGGACCTGGTCTCGAACGCCGCAGCAGCGGCCGGCGGTGCCGAGCTGAGCGGCCGGCAGTCCCAGGCCGCCGATGTTCGCCCACTCTCAGGAGCCGGTTCGGGTTTGGATTTGCTGGGCCGTCCCCGCCCGGGCACGGGAGCCCGGCTGAATCTGCTGGCGCAGCTGATCACAGGCGCGACCTCGGTGCCGGGCCCCCTGCAAGCAGCAGTCGTGCATGGTGAGCTGCTGTCGCTGCGCCCGTTCGGCACGGCCGACGGCGTGGTAGCCAGGGCGGCGGCGCGCCTGACGATGGTGGCGACAGGCACGGACCCGAAGTCGCTGACGGTGCCCGAGGTGGCCTGTTTCCGCCGGGTGGTTCAGTACAACGAAGCAGCGGCCGCCTTCGCCACCGGCGAGCCGGGCGGGGTTCGGACCTGGCTGCTCTTCTGCTGCGACGCAATGGAGAAGGGCGCCAGGGAGGCCCGCGGTATCGCAGAAGCGGCGAGCTGAGCCTTCGGGCGGCGTCCGATGTCGACGCGGTCCCCTACGAGTCGCCGGGGCATGGGGGCCTGAAAGCGCTTTCCATAGCTGAAAGCGCTTTCAGGCCGCGTCAACGTGAGCCCGAGCCGCTCGGAACACCGGTCCACCCGGCTCTCGCAACAAACCGAACCGCATCACCGGAGCAAGCTCGGCCGAGCCCCAACCCGCAGAGTCCAAGCCGAGCCAATCCCTGCAATGCCCGCCCACGCCCAACCCGCAGCGGCCGAACCAGGCCCGACCTCGCGGCGGTGAGGCCGAACCGGCCCTTGCGATGCCCGCCCATGCCCAACCCGCAGCGGCCGAACCAGGCCAAACCCGCAGCGGCCAGCCGAACCGGCCCTTGCAATGCCCGCCCACGCCCCACTCCGCAGTGACCGAGCCAAGCCCAACCCCGCGCCGGTCAGCCGAGTCGACCCTTGCGATCCCCGCGCAAGCCGACTCCGCAGCGGCTGAGCCAAACCCAACCCCGCGCCGGTCAGGCCGAGCAGGCGGTACAGGCGTCCACCGCTTCGCGGACGTGGCCACCGCTGGCTGCGAGCATCGCCGTGGCGGTGTTGGCGTCCACTCCGCACAGCAGGTGCATCAGCGCCACCTTCAGGTCACCGTCCGCCTCGGCGAGTGCGTCCGCGCATTCCCGCTCGCTCGCGCCCGTCGCCTCGTGGAGGATCCGCAGCGTCCGCCCGCGCAGTTTCGCGTTCGTCGCCCGCATGCTGACCATGAGGTTCGAGTAGGTGCGGCCGAGCTTGACCATCGTGGCCGTCGAGAAGGCCGTGAGAATCTGCTTCTGCGCCGTCCCCGCCTTCATCCGCGTCGAGCCGGCGATCACCTCCGGACCCGTGTCGACGGCGATCAGCACGTCCACCCCGGCCGGCCGCAGGGCCCGCGCGTTGCCGGACACCAGACCGGTGTGCGCCCCCTTCCGGCTCGCCGCGAGCAGCGCGCCGAGCACGTACGGGGTGCGGCCCGACGCGGTCAGCCCCAGCACGAAGTCGCCCGGCTCGACCGCCGCCGACAGCTCGTCCGCGCCGGCCGTCGCATCGTCTTCGGCGTTCTCCACGGCCTTCTGCAGAGCCTGCGCGCCGCCGGCGTGATGCGCCACGAACCAGTCTTCGGGCACGTTGTAGGTGGGGACGAGTTCAGCGGCGTCGAGGACGGCGAGCCGCCCCGACGTGCCGGCACCGACGTAGTGCACCCGGTGCCCGTTGCGCAGCGCTTCCACGGCGTAGTCCACCGCGGTCGCGAGCTGGGGCAGGACCTCGCCCACGGCTTCGGGCACCCGGCGGTCCTCGGCGTTGATCACGCCCAGGATCCCGAGGGTCGGCAGGCGGTCGATGTCTGTCGTCCGGGGGTTGCGCTGCTCGGTCGGGGAATCGACGTGCACGACCTGACTCGGCACCGTCATGATGCGCCTCATTTCAGTTCTGCTCACTTACCGGTTTCACGGGGACGCCTCCTGCCGTCCGGCCGCACGCCCAGCCGGTGCGCGCCGACCGCGTCCCGGGTGGCGTCCAGCGCCTGGGAAGCGGCGTCCATGTGGCGCTGTGCCACGCCGATGAACAGGCAGTCGATGACCGTCAACTGCGCGATCCGGCTCGCGGTCGCGCCCGAACGGAAGGTGGTCTCCCGCGCGGCGGTGGTCAGCACGTGGTCGGCGACCTCGGTGATCGGCGAGCGCGGGAAGTTCGTCAGCGCGACTGTGGTGGCGCCGTGCTCGCGGGCCACGCGCAGGGCTTCGACGGTGTCGGTGGTCGCGCCGGTGTGGGAGACGCCGATCGCGACGTCGCCCGGGCCGAGCACGGCGGCGGAGGTGAGCATGATGTGCGTGTCGGACCAGGCGAAGCACACCCGGCCGATGCGGTGCAGCTTCTGCTGCAGGTCGGCGGCGACGAACGCGCTCGCGCCCACCCCGTACACGTCCGCGCGGCCGGCCTGGGCGAGCAGGCTGATCACCTGCTCCAGTTCCGCGACGTCCAGTTGGTCCGCGGTCTCCTCCACGGCACGGGCGTCGGCGAAGCTCACCTTGCCCACGACGGCCGCGAGGTCGTCGTCCACGCCGATCTCCCCGCCGAGGTTCCGCGTGGAGCGCGCCTCGGTCCGGGCGGTGTCCGCGGCGAGAGCGATGCGTAACTGGGGGTAACCGCCGACGCCGACCGCCTTGCAGAAACGGGTGACGGTGGTTTCGCTGGTGTTCGCGGCGAGCGCGACCTCGGTGATGCTCCGGCGGGCGACCGAGGACGGGTCGTCGAGCACGACTTTCGCCACTCGCTGCTCGGCGCGCGCCAAACCGGGCAGAAGGGACCGAATCCGCACCAGCGGACTGGTCTCGGGCTCTCTAGCAGCGGAAACGGTTTCCGTAGGTAGCGGACCAGTTACGGAATCAGTATCCGTTGCCGTGGGAAAGTTACTAACCGTAGGCATTTGCGACAAGGCTACCCACATCCTTCGGGATGATCGCAACTCGTCCGCCCCTGCACGTCCGAGCTGCGCTGACTCAGTTGCCCAGAAAGTCGCCAACCAGGTCAAAGATGTTAACGTCGACTTGTTAACGACTTGGCAACTTGCTGTGGTTCCCGAAACAGCCAACGATCGTCGGTAGCCCGCCGCAATCGATCAGTGCTAGGGATTCCCCGGCCGCATCGTATGCCTCGGCGATCGCGAAATCCTCATCTCATTACCGTGATTTCCGCTCCCATCCGACCGCGGAGAGTGACGACGGCCGTCGTTCAGCATCCAACAGAGTGCCGTTGTTGCTGGTTATCCGGACACCGTCCACTGACACGCCTCGGCCGGTGTAAGAGCTGTCCGTGGTGTAGCGCCAGCGAAGAATCACTCGACCGGTCGCCGGTAATTGTGCCGCCGCCCGCCACCAGGAGCGGTGACCGTGCCCACTCAGCGCCGTTACTTGACCATCAGGAGCGCCCGGACCAGCGACGTGTAACGGCACCGGTTGCCATGTAACACCGTCCGCGCTGGACTCCAGCACGAGCGGATCGGTGGTCTCGGTGTCGACGAAAACGTCGAAATCGACCCGCGTCGCACCCGATGGTTGCAACGCCGGTGTGGTCAACGTCGCCGTGCTCGCGTTGCCGATCTCGCTGGACCACGCGTCAGACCCCCGCGCCGGACGGACAGCCATCGCGCGGGCGAGCGCCGTCGCCCACGTCTCCCGGGCGAGGTTGATCGAACCCCAGTTCCGAGTCGGATGCACGCGGTTGGTGAGCAGGATGGCGACCGACCGCGACAACGGGTCGATCACCAGTGTGGTGCCGGTGAAGCCGGTGTGCCCCGCGGTCTCGGGCGACGACAGCGCGCCCATGTAGAACATCTGGTCCAGCTCGAACCCGAGCCCGTGGTCGTTCCCCGGGAACGCCTGGTTGTAGTTCGTCAGCATCAGCCGCACGGTCTCCGGCCGCAGGATGCGCGCTCCGCGGTAGCTGCCGCCGTTGAGGATCGTCTGCGCGAGGATCGCCATGTCGCCCGCCGTCGAGAAGACGCCGGCGTGCCCGGACACCCCGCCGAGCGCCCACGCGTTCTCGTCGTGGACCTGCCCTCGGACGAGTCCTCGCGGCGGATTCGTCTCGTACTCCGTCGCCGCGATGCGCGGGAGCTTGCTCGCGGGAGGGTTGTAGCCGGTGTCGGTCATGCCGAGCGGCTGGGTGATGCGGTCGTGCACCACCTTGTCCAGCGTCGAGCCGGTCAGCTGCTCGACGAGGAAGCCCAGCGTCATCAGGTTGATGTCGGAGTACAGGTACGCGGTGCCGGGCGGGTGCACCAACGGGCTGTCCAGCACGGCCTTGCGGCGCGCGGGGATGTCCGCGTACCCCTGCCAGAGCGAGGGCGTGGGATCGGCGTCGAGCCCGGACGTGTGGGTCAGCAACTGCTGGACGGTGACATCCTGTTTGCCGTTCGTGGCGAACTCCGGCAGATACCGCGCGACCGGGGCGGCCAGATCGACCTTGCCGGCCTCGACCAGCTGCATCGCCACGATCGAGGTGAACAGCTTGCTGATCGAGGCCATGTCGAAGATCGTGTCCGGGCGCATGGGCACCTGCTGGTCGGCAGGCAGTTCGGTGCCCGCCGCGTCGGCGTACCGCAGCGCCTGACCGGTCGCGTACTGGTCGACGATCACCCCGTCGTGCGCCAGTAGCCCCACCGCACCCGAGAAGTGCGGATGCCCCGTGGCCGGATCGTTCTGCGTCCAGCTCGCCAGGAACTGCTCCGCCGCGCGGATCGGCGCGGCGTCCAACCCGACCTCGCCCGGATTTCCCTTGCGCAGCACGGTGTTCGCGGGCGCGAAACCCTGCTGCGGCCGGTCGAACCGGCCTGCCCACGGCTGGTGCACCTCGGCGATGGCGCTCGCTCCCGGCAGTGTCAGTGCCGCGAGGAGCAGCACGAGCACGAGTTTTCCGACACGCATGACGACCTCACCAGTACAGCAAGTAGGGCTGCCTGCGGGCGACGAACCCCGCCAGTTCCGCCTGCCACGAACCCACGATCTCGTCCACCCGGGCACCCGCGTCGATCATCTTCCGGAGCCGGTCGGAGCCGGACAGCTTGTCGATGGCCAGGTCCGGCCGCCAGCCGAACAGGCCCGGGTACACCTGCTTCGCGGTCACGAGCATCGCGACCGCGGTGCGGATCGCGTCGAACGACCGGGGATCGGTGACCGTGAGCTGCACCCCGCCGCACGTCTGGTTCACGAACTTGCTGAACGTCGGCACGAAGTACGTCTCGCGGAACTCGACACCCGGTAGGCGAAGCGCGGTAAGCGCTTCCCGCCAACGCCAGTCCACACCCGGCGCGCCGATGATCTCGAACGGTCGCGTCGTGCCGCGCCCCTCCGAGAAGACGGTGCCCTCGAACAGGCACAGCCCGGGGTAGACCAGCGCGGTGTCGGGCGTGGGCATGTTCGGGCTCGGCGGCGTCCACTTGAGGCCGGTCTGCGCGAAGAACGTGTCCCGGCGCCATCCGCGGACCCGTACGACCTCCAGGTCGAGCTTCGCCGGCGGCAGGAACTCACCGGCGAAGAACCGCGCGAGCTCCCCGGCCGTCATCCCGTGCTGCTGCACGATCGGCTTCAACCCCACACCCGACGCGAAGGCCGGATCGAGCATCGGACCGAACGCGCGGCCGCCGACCGGATTGGGCCTGTCGAGCACGACGAACGAGGCACCGACCTGCGCCGCGGCGGCCATCGCCGTGTAGAGCGACCAGATGTAGGTGTAGAAGCGGGCACCGACGTCGGCGATGTCGAAGACGACCGTGTCCACGCCCGCCTTGGTGATCATCCCCGCCAGGCTCTCCGCCGACGCGCCGTAGGCGTCGTAGACGGGGATGCCGGTGCGGGGGTCGGTGTAGTCGCCCTCCGAACCACCGGCCTGCGCACTGCCGCGAAAGCCGTGCTCCGGCCCGAAAGCGGCAACCGGCCGCACCCCGGCGGCCACCATCGAGTCGACGATGTGGTCCAGGTTTGCGAGCACCCCGGTCGGGTTCGACAGCACGCCGAGCCGACGCCCGGCCAACTTGCGCCACTCCTGTGCGGCCAGCTGATCTGCTGCCGGTGCGACGGCTTCCGTGGTCGCTTGGGCGATACCCGAGCCCCCGGCCAGCAGTGGGGTCGCGAGCGCTCCGGCCGTGAGGAAACCGCGACGGTTGACGCTCACCACGTCAGCCCCGTGCCGAAGGGGTACAGGATCGTGCGCCCGTCGCTACCCGCCGGAATCGACACGGGCAGCTTGCCCTGCGGCGAGATCTGCCCGAGCAGCACCTTCGCGAGCGATCGCATCGTGACGTCACGCCAGTCGTAGGTCGCTACCCACGTGGGCACGTCGGCGTAGCCCGGGTCGTACGGCTCCTGGATGGTGACGGCGACGACCGGTTTCCCGGTGGCGAGCAGGCCCTGCACCAGGTCCTGTTGCGCGGTGGACGTTCGCAGTCCGTTCGTCAGGACCACCACCGTGTCCGACTGCTGCGCCGCTGCCACCGCCTGGCCGATCTGGTCCGCCGTCGGGCTCGCGCCCGTGGAAACCGCCGTGCCGCCCAGTTGTTTCGCGAGCGTGGCAACCGGTTCCGCCGGATAGCCTGGGTAACTCGGGTTGTTCCAGCCGGTCACCAGAACCTTGCCCGGGTTCTTCAGCGGCAGCAGCCCGGCGTCGTTGCGCAGCACAGTGGTGGTGCGGTCGGTCAGCTGCTGGATCGCCGCCAGATGCGCCGGGGTGCCGACGACCCGGTTCACCGCCTGCTCGTTCACCAGCGGCTCGGCGAGGATGCCGCGCTTGAACTTCAGCTCGAGGATCCGCAGCACGCTCTGGTCGATGCGCTGCTCGGTCAGCCGCCCGCTCTTCACCGCGTCGAGCACGCCCTTGATCGCGACCCCGAGATCCGGTGGCATCAGCATCTGGTCGACACCCGCTTCCAGCGCCAGCACCGGGATCTCCGAGTCCGGATGCATCTGCCGCACGCCGGCCATCTGCAGGGAGTCCGTGACGACGACTCCGTCGTACCCCAGCTCGTTCCGGAGGATGCCGGTCATGATCGGTTTCGACAACGTGGCCGGCTCACCCGACGGGTCGAGGCTCGGCACGGTGATGTGCGCCGTCATGATCACGTCGATGCCGGCCTTGATCGCGGCCTGGAACGGCGGCAGGTCGATGTCGCGCCACTGCTGTTCGGTGCGGCTGATGACCGGCAGGCCGGTGTGGCTGTCCGTCGCCGCGTCACCGTGCCCCGGGAAGTGCTTCGCGGCGGAGGACACCGTCTGCGTCGCCGGGCCGGAGTCCTGGTAGCCCGCGACCTCCGCGGCCACCAGCTGTCCGGTCAGCGCCGGGTCCGCCGAGAACGAACGGGAGCCGATGATCGGGTTCAACGGGTTGGAGTTGACGTCGGCGTCCGGCGCGAAGTCCTGGTTGATGCCCATCGCACGCAGTTCGCGGCCGTTGATCGTGGCGAGCTGCCGGGCGTCTTCGACGCTGCGCCCGGCACCGACGGCCATGCTCGCCGGGTACTCCGTCGCCGGAGCGGCGATCCGCGTGACCCGTCCGCCCTCCTGGTCGATCGAGACGATCAGTGGCACGTGCGCGCCGGAGGACAGCGCCGCTCGCTGCAGGCCGTTGGACAACCGCGCGACCTGCGCCGGGTCGTCGACGTTGTCCGTGCCCGCGTTGTTGAAGTAGATGACCCCGCCCGGGTGGTAGCGCTGGACCACCTCCGCGGGCGTGTCGACGCCGTACTTCGACTGGTTGCCGGGATCGGCCTGGTCCGCGAACTTTCCCCAGACATCCGCGACGAACAGCTGGCCGACCTTCTCCTCGAGGCTCATTCCGCGCAGCATCCGGCCGGCCCAGGCGACCGCCTGCTTGTCGGCACCAGGGATCGCCGGTGTCGCGCTTGCCGTGCCGGCGCTCACCCCGGTCACGACGAGCAGCCCGGTGACGAACGCGGCGAGCGCATGGTTCCTCCGGCTCACGAATGGCCTCCCCTCAGCACCGTTCGCCGTGGAATTCCCACTGGAAGCGACCGGTACCGGGAAGCTACTCACTCGCTGGACCGCAGGTCAACGCTCGTATGTCTTTCGGCGTAGCCCATTGAGGGGTAAGGGCCGGGTTCCCCGGCGCCGTGTCCCTGCAGTGCGGCGGCGAGCGGAACGCCGGCGTCGGGGAACCACCCCCCGAACGTGCGCGGGCGCCGCCGGCAACGAGGCCGGCGGCGCCCGCCCGCGCGGACCGCTCAGGTGACCAAGCGTGCAACTCGAGTCGTACCTACCTGGACTCGGCGTCCGGCGTCCCGGTACGCAGTCCCTTGACGACAAGCCTCCCGCGGCGCGCTGCGCGTGGGTGCCCGGAGGTCCGCGCACGGAGATCTTTTCGGGGTGGATCGAGACTTATCTTCGTCCCGTTCCCTGGCCGCTAAGACGTCCGCACTCACTTTGTACCCAGTGATGGCCGTCACTTCAAGAGGTCTATCGGGTGCACCGGTACAGAGACTCGATCCGGTGATGAGAGCACGTTGAGCGACTACTCTGGACTGCCGCCACGCTTCTTGCGAGCCAGTCCGTACCAGGTCACACCGGCTGCCGCCATGGCTCCCAATCCGACGCCGACCGCGAGCGCCGTTGGCGACGGAGAGGGGATCCGGCTCCGCAACGAGACCGGGTTGCTGAAGGTCAGGACGGGCCAGTCGCGCTCCGCGGCGAGCCGGCGCAGGGCGCGGTCCGGGTTGACCGCGAACGGATGGCCGACCACTTCCAGCATCGGGACGTCGGTGCTCGAGTCGGTGTAGGCGAAACAGCCGGCGAGGTCGTAGCCGTGGTCGGCGGCCAGCTGCTTGGCCGCGACGGCCTTTTGCTCGCCGTAGCAATAGAAATCCACCTGACCCGAGTAGCGGCCGTCCACGACCTCCATCCGGGTCGCGACGCTGCGCGTGGCGCCGAGCATCGCCGCGATCGGCGTGACGACCTCCTCGCCGGCCGCGGACAGCACGACGACGTCGTGGCCCTGCGCCTTGTGCGACTCGATCAGCTCGGCGGCCTCGGCGTAGACCAGCGGATCGACGATGTCGTGCAGTGTCTCGTTGACGATCGCGCGCACCTGGGCGACGTCCCAGCCCGTGCACAGCGCGGAAATCTCGGCGCGCATGCGCTCGGTGCGGTCCTCGTCGGCGCCGGACAAGGAGAAGACCAGCTGGGCGTACGCGCTCTTGAGCGCCGCGCGCCTGCTGATGAGGCCCTGGCGCAACAGCGGTTTGCTGAAGGCGAGTGCGCTGGACGACGCGATGATCGTCTTGTCGAGGTCGAAGAAGGCCGCGATGCGGCCCGCGCTGGTCGGTTCTGCCACCTGTCCAGGATAGGAGCTACTCGTTCCCGAGGCCGTGAAGTGACCACGCGCGCGTCCCCGGACGGGAAAATCCGTTACGCCGCCTGGAAAACGATTGCTCGTGCCGTTACCGAATCGTGGGTTTCCGGAATCGGGCTAGAACGGCGATTCCGGAGTTAGAGTGGTGCCAACCGGTGTCTCCACCGGCCTCGTTCAGCCCGACCCCCCGGGGCTGAACCCACGGCGACCCCCGCCCCTCCCCCCGGCGGGGGTCGCCCCTTTTCGTACTTCGCTCAATCGTGCGAATCGTGACCGTGCTTCTCCGCGTGATCCGAAGTTGTCCACATACCCCCGGTTGTCCACAGCCTGGCCAACTCCTTCTTGTCCACCCCCGGCACCCCGGGCGAACGTGGGTGTCAGCCCGAATTCGCTCCACCCAACTGCTTCCGGGGGTTGAAATGACCGACGCTCGCCCGCTCGTGATCGTGTCCGACGAGGCACTGCTCGACGAGATCCTGCGGCTCGCGGCCGCCGTCGGCTGCGCCGTCGAGCGCGCACCGGACCTGGCGGCCGCGGGAAGCGCGTGGGCGAGGGCGCCGCTGGTGCTCGTCGACGAGGACGTCATCGAAGGCGAAGTCGCCTTGCCGCGGCGTGCACGGGTCCTGCTGGTCACGAAGGGCGCTCCGGAGACCGCGACCTGGGAGCGCGCTTTCGCCGCCGGGGTCCAGGAGGTGGTGTCCCTTCCGGACGGTGAAGGGAAGCTGGTCAGCGCTCTCGCGGACGTCGCCGAAGGGCCGAGTGTGCCCGGCGGGAGCGTCGTGGGGGTCATCGGTGGCCGCGGTGGCGCGGGTGCTTCGGTCTTCGCGGCGGCGCTGGGCCTGGCCGCAGGCGACGATGCCGCGTTGCTCGTCGACTGCGACCCCCTCGGCGGCGGTCTCGACCTGGTACTGGGGGCGGAGTCGGCCGCGGGCGCGCGCTGGCCGCAACTGGGTCTCGACGGCGGCCGCGTTCCCATGGCGACTCTCCGGTCAGCCCTGCCCGAGCATCGACACCGGCTCGGTCGCGTCCCCTTCGTCTCCTGCGACCGCTTCGGGGACGGTCCCTCACCGGAAGGTCTGGCGTCCGTTGTGGACGCGGGTCGCCGCGCGGGGAAGGTCGTCGTGTGCGACCTCCCGCGACACCTGGGCAGGAGCAGCCTGGCGGTGGTCGAGCGAGCGGATCTCATCGCTGTCGTGGTACCCGCGGAGGTGCGGGCGTGCGCGGCCGCGCGGCGCGTGGTCGAGGGGCTGGGTGACCGGGCGGACCGGGCGCATCTCGTCGTCCGAGGACCCGCTCCGGGCAAACTCATGCCGGAGGACGCGGAGAAGAACGTGGGAATTCCCCTGCTGACGTCGATGGCTCCCGAACGTTACCTCGACCGGTACCTCGAGACCGGGGAGTTCGTGCCCCGGCCACGCAGCCCGCTGATCATCGCGGCCCGGATCGTCCTCGCCACGCTCCGTGAACAAACGGCGCTCTGCGAGGCCGCCGCGTGAAAACGGAACTGCTCGAACGGGTCCGGCTTCGCTTGGCCACCAACGGTTTCGTCACCGACCCGATGACCGTCGCCGAGGCGGTCCGTGCGGAGGCCGACGGTCCCGTGGCGCACACCGATGTGCTCGACGTCCTGCGGTTGTTCCGGCACGAGTTCACCGGCATCGGTCCGTTGGAGACGCTGCTCGCGGACGAGAGCGTCACCGACGTGCTCGTCACGGCGCCCGGCGAGGTGTGGGCGGACGGGCCGGAAGGGTTGCGTCGCACGGGAATCCACTTCTCCGACGAGGAAGCGGTACGGCGGCTCGCGCAGCGGCTGGCCCTGTCGGCTGGGCGTCGGCTCGATGACGCCCAGCCCTATGTGGACGGCTGGCTTCCCGGAGCCGGGCCGCATGGCCGCGTCCGCCTGCACGCGGTGCTGCCGCCGATCGCACCCGACGGCACTTGCATTTCCCTGCGCGTGCTGCGGCCGGCGGTGCACGATCTGGCGGCGCTGCGTGAGCTCGGCACCTTCGGGGACGAGGGCGCGGCTCTGGTTTCGGCGATCGTCGTGGCCAGGCTCGCTTTCCTCGTCACGGGTGCGACCGGAGCCGGCAAGAGCACGTTGCTCGCGGCGATGCTGGGCGCGGTGGCTCCCGGCGAACGGATCGTGTGCGTCGAGGACGCCGGGGAGCTGCAGCCGGAGCATCCGCAGTTCGTCCGCCTCGTCGCTCGGCCGGCGAACGTCGAAGGCGCCGGCGAGATCACCCTGCGGGACCTGGTCCGCCAAGCCTTGCGAATGCGGCCGGACCGGCTCGTGGTCGGCGAGGTCCGTGGCCGCGAGGTGTGTGAACTGCTGAACGCGCTCAACACGGGTCACGACGGCGGCGCGTGCACCCTGCACGCGAACTCGCCGGCCGAAGTCCCTGCTCGCCTCGAAGCTCTCGCGGCCCTCGGTGGCCTATCCCGCGCGGCCCTGCACAGCCAGCTGGCGGCCGCGGTCCAGGTCGTGCTCCACATGCGCCGCGACGCGGCCGGCGCCCGCCACCTGGCCGAGATCGGCGTCCTGACTCGTGACGACAACGGTGACGTCCGCGTGCTCCCGGTCTGGAAGAACGGGGCTTGGACGAAGCGCCGCCTGCTCCTGTCGACGCTCCTGGAGGACAGAGGAGTGCGGACACCATGTTGAGCATCGCCGCGCTGTGTGCCGCGGTCGCCCTGCTGACGTGGCCTGTCACCGCAACGTCCCAGGCTCGTCTCGCGGCGTTGACCGCACGAGGGCCCAGTCGCGGTCGGCCACGGTTCGACCGCCGGTGGTTGCTCCTCCTCGCCGTGGTCCCGGTCCTCGTGCTTCTGGGGCCGTTCGGGGTGGTCGCTGCGGGCATGCTCGTGCTGGCCGTGCGTTGCCACCGGAGGTCCCGGCAGCGACTCAAGGCCGACCTGAGGACAGCCGCCGCTTTGGCGGAAGCGCTGGGCGCCGCGGTGGCCGAGCTGCGCAGCGGTGCGCCACCGGCGACCGCTGCCGAAGTCGCGGCCCGGGACGTCTCAGGCGAGGCACGCCTGGTGATGCGGGCACTGTCGACATCGGCGCGGTTCGGAGTGGTGGACCAGCACGAGACCGGGTTGCCCGGTCAAGTGGCGCGGGCCTGGTCCCTGAGCCAGCGCCACGGCCTGCCGCTCGCCGAGCTGCTCGACGCGGTTCGTCGTGACTTCGTCGCCCGCACGAGGTTCGTGACGCGTGCTGACGCGAACATGGCCGGTCCTCGTGCCAGTGCCGCCGTTCTCGCGTTCCTGCCCGGAGTGGGGGTCCTGCTCGGCGAAGGAATGGGGGCGCGGCCGCTGCACGTGCTCGCCACGACCGCTGCCGGTCACGTGCTCCTGCTGCTCGGCACGGGGCTGATCCTCGGCGGAGTCGCGTGGAGTGTCCGGCTGACGAAGCTGGTGGTCGGCCCATGAGCAGTACGAGTCTGGCCCTGGCGGGTACGGCCTTGCTGGTGCTTCCCGGCCGGGTCGCGGCGCGAGCAAGACTCGCCGGTTTGTTCGCCCCACCTCGGCCGCTGCGCCTTCGGATACCGCGCAGGCGTCGTCGCGAGGACGTGAACCTCGCCGCGACCTGGGACTTGTTCGCTGCCTGTCTCCGGGCTGGCCTGCCGGTGCCGACAGCTCTGTCCGCGGTGACAGCCGGTGCGGGTGGTCGCGAGGTGGAGGCGTTGCGTGCGACAGCCGGGTTGCTGAGCCTCGGCGCCGCACCGGCCGAGGCTTGGGCACCGGCGCGGGCCAGTCCCGCCACCGCCGAACTGGCAAGAGCAGCTGAACGCACCGCGCGGTCGGGCAGCGCCCTCGCCGCGGTGGCCGAGGAGCTGGCAGTAGGGCTGCGAACGGCGATGGCCGACCAGGCCGAAGCCAAGGCCCAGCGTGCCGGAGTGCTCATCGCCGGGCCGCTGGCGCTGTGTTTCCTCCCCGCCTTTCTCTGCCTGGGAGTCGTCCCGGTCGTGCTCGGGCTCGTCGGCCGGCTCACCAGCCCTTGAAACCCCCACCCACAAGGAAAGGAACCTCCATGTACTGGCAGACCACAGGTCGTCACGTCCGTCGCAAGATCCGCTGGTGGCATCGCTGGCTGCGGCCGCAACTGGCCGGCGACGACGGGACGGTCACGATCGAATACGCGATATGCACGGTGGGCGCTGCAGCCCTTGCCGCGGCTCTCTACACCCTGGTCACCGGGCAGTCCGTCGTTTCCGCGCTGGCCGACTTGGTCATGTCGTCCATGCAGACGCCGTTCTCATGACGCCACCGGCAAGGGCCGAGTCGGACCGCGGCGCCGTCACAGTGGAGGCGGCGATCGGCCTCGGGGTGCTGGCGATCATGTTCAGCCTGGTGCTCGCCGGGGTCTTCATGGCCAGTTGGCAGTTGCGGTGCGTCGACGCGGCACAGGAGGCCGCCCGGCTCGCGGCACGAGGCGACCAGGCGGGAGCGGACCAGGCAGTGGACAGCCTCGCTCCGCCTGGCGCCCGGCTGGCGATCCAGACCTCCGGCGAGCAGATCACGACGGACGTGACCGCCAGCCCACCTGGAGGACTGTTACCCGGGATCACCCTGCGCGGACACGCATACGCCCTCGTCGAGCCCGAAGTGTCCGATGCTTCGGGATGAGCGGGGTACCGCGACGGTCTGGACAGCGGTTGCCGTGGCCGGGCTCCTGGGAGTGGCGTCGCTGCTGTTCGCGCTCGGTGCGGTCGTCCTCACCCGGCATCGGGCGTCGGGCGCGGCCGATCTCGCGGCGCTGGCCGCGGCAGGCCGAGCCGAGAGCGGTGAGGGTGCGTGCGGGGCGGCCGAGGTCGTGGCCACAGAGATGGGAGCCCGGGTCACCGGGTGCCGTTTCGACGGTTGGGACGCGCTCGTCGAAGTCGAGGCCGACGTCCCGGGCGGCTGGGGCGCTGTTTCGGCGCATGCACGGGCCGGGCCGGTGGCGCGACGAACGGCATCCGCTGCGGTGAACGGAGCCACCGTTGTGGAAGACGGACGGTCGGTCCCGCGCGGCGAGCGGTCGCCACCTCCCCGGGGGTGACTCCGGCCGTACGAGAGAAAACTGTTGGGGCCCAAGGAAAAACTGTGCCGAGGATCACGATTGGGGGACAGGCTGCGGAGCCGCTGGTCGTCCCGCGGTGATCGACAACCGGCCTTCGGCGCGGGCGGTGTTGAAACGTTCGCTCGTCGTTCCGGAGCAGCCGGTTGTCGACCGCCCACTTCCGGCACTCTGCAATTTGCCGTTTATTGAAATCAGAAAGCCACCGCGGGGCGGTGGAACGAACGAGGAGTTGTTTACGCATGTTGGACACGGATTGGTCGGATAGCTGGCGGGGCGCGTTCCGCATCGAGCTGCGTGCCGAGGCGATCGGTCTCGCCTGGCACGGGTGGCCGGTGCTGCCCGGCACGTTTCCGGCGACCGAAGCCGGTACCGAAGCGTGGTCGGGACCGGTGCCGGTGCACCACGACTGGGCCGACCGGCTCACCGTCGACCCCCACGAGATCGCCCAGTGGTGGAGCGGCAACCCGTACAGCCTTCTGGTTGCGACGGGCAAGGTCGTGGACGCCGTCGAGGTCGATGTCGAGCTGGGCAAGCGCGCCGCGCGCCTGCTTCGCGCCACCGGGCACCCCGCGCCGATCGTGGCGACCCCGGACGGCCGTTGGCTGTTCCTGACCACCGTGGCCGACAACCTGCCCGAGAAGCTCGCCACCAGCGGCGAGGTTCGCTGGCACGGCGAAGGCAGCTGGGTCCCGTTGCCGCCGACCCCGTTCCAGCACGGCGTGGTGCACTGGCGCGTCAAGCCGGACGTGTGGGGCTGGCGACTGCCGGAAGCCGACGTCGTGCACTCGGTCCTCACCCGCGCTCTCGACCAGAACGTGGGCGCCGACCGCAGTCAGCTCGTCGCGGCGGCGTCCGCGGCCTGAACCACGACGTGGTCGCGCCGGATCCCGTGCTGAACCGCCCCGAGCACGGTGTCCAGTACGGCCACCGCCCCCGCCTTGTCCAGTGGGTCGTTGCCGTTCCCGCACTTCGGTGACTGCACACAGGACGGGCATCCCGCCGGGCACTCGCAGGAGACGATGGCCTCCCGCGTAGCGACCAGCCAAGGGACCAGAGCGGCAAAACCGCGATCGGCGAATCCCGCGCCTCCGGGATGGCCATCATGCACGAACACCGTCGCCTCCCCGGTGTCAGCGTGCAAAGCGGTCGACACCCCGCCGATGTCCCAGCGGTCGCACGTAGCGAAAAGCGGTAGCAGGCCGATCGCCGCGTGCTCGGCGGCATGCAGGGCGCCGGGGATGCGCGCGGGCACCAGCCCAGCGCCCCCCGGCGTCCTGCCACTTCTCACGGTGCCGTTCGGCGAGAAAGCGCTTTCTGGCGCCTTGCCTGACGCGGGGAGTCGGGAGGCTCCCGACGCGGGCAGACCAGTAGCTCCCGTGGCGGATGGCCCAGGGGCCGCCGTGGCGGATGGCTGGGCAGCTCCCGAGGTAGGGAGCTGCGAAGCTGCTGGAGCAGCGGGTGGCTGGGAAGCCGCAGCTGTCCCAGCAGCATCAGGGAGCGTGCCGCCGGGCCGTTCGACGGCGTGGCCGGAAGCCCCGTCCTCGCCGGGCCGGCCGCTGGCGTCGCCGAAAGTTCTGCCGTCGCCGGGCACCCCAGCAGCATCGCCGGGCACCTCAGCAGCATCGCCGGAAGCCGTGTCGTCAGGGTGTCCAGCGGCGTCCGGCACTGCCGACAGGAGCTCATCCGAGATCGTGTACCAGACGGCCCTGGTCTCCAGACGCTGCGCCGGCAGGTCGAGCGGCACCTGGTCCAGGATCTCGCCCGACGGACGTCGTCGCAGGTAGCCCACCACCTGCGACGTCACGGCCACATCGCCCAGACACACCGTCACGCCGTCGTAGTCGACGCGTTCCTGCACCGTCAGCACGCTGATGTCCGCCACTTCGCGGGCGGACGTCGTCCACTCCGGGTCTTCCGCGTGCACGAGCGCCACCCCGGCTTCGAGGTCCAGCTCTGCCACCACGTACGACGAACCCTGGTGCAGGTACACCGCGCCCGGATGAACGGTCGTGCACGCCGAGCCCGGGTCGACCGTGCCCAGCAGGCGCGACGTGTCCGCCTCCACCACCGCGATCTGGTCCCCACCGGAGCCGCGGATGTCCACCTCGTACTGCGGCCTGTCCCGCGAAGTCCAGTACCAGCCGCTCGGACGCCTCCTCAGCAGCTTGTCCGCCACCAACGCGTCCAGCACCGAGCGCGCCGCCTCGCCGCCGAACGCGTCCAGCTCCTTCGTCGTCAGGGGCAGCTCCGCCGCGGCACACGCCAGCTGCGGCGCCAGCACGTACGGGTTCGCCGGGTCGAGCACCGCCGTCTCGACCGGCCGCTCCAGGATCGCCGCGGGGTGGTGCACGAGGTAGGTGTCGAGCGGATCGTCCCGCGCCACGAACACCACCAATGCCTCGTCGCCCGACCGGCCCGCACGGCCCGCCTGCTGCCAGAACGACGCCAGTGTGCCCGGATAACCCGCCAGCACCACCGCATCCAGCCCCGCGATGTCGACCCCGAGCTCCAGCGCGTTCGTCGTCGCGACACCGAGCAGCTCACCGGACAACAACGCCCGCTCCAGCTTCCGGCGCTCCTCCGGCAGGAACCCCGCGCGGTAGGCCGCCACCTGCTCCGCCAGCGCAGGGTCCACTTCGGACAGAAGCCGCCGCGCTCCCAGCGCCGTCAGCTCCGCGCCGCGCCGCGAGCGCACGAAAGCCAGCGTTCGCGCGCCTTCGATCACCAGCTCCGCCAGGATCCGGCCCGCCTCCGCGCCCGCCGACCGGCGCACCGGCGCCCCGTTCTCCCCGGAAAAGTCCTCCAGCAGCGGCGGCTCCCACAACGCGACCGTCCGCGCGCCCCTCGGCGAGGCGTCCTCCACCACCGCCGAGCACTCCTGCCCGATCAGCCGCGACGCGAACTCCGCCGGCGAAGCCGTCGTCGCCGACGCGAGCACGAACACCGGCGAAGACCCGTAGTACCGGGCCACCCGCTGCAGCCGCCGCAACAACAACGCCACGTGCGAGCCGAACACCCCGCGGTACCCGTGACACTCGTCGACGACCACGTACGACAGCTTCCGGAACAGCCGCGCCCACCGGGCGTGCGAAGCGAGGATCCCCCGGTGCAGCATGTCCGGGTTCGTGAAGACCCACCGGGCGTGTGCGCGGACCCAGTCCCGCTCCGCCATCGGCGTGTCCCCGTCGTACGACGCCGCCCGCACGCCGTCGATCTCCAGCTCCGACACGGACCGCAGCTGGTCCGCCCCCAGCGCCTTCGTCGGCGACAAGTACAGCGCGCACGCCTTCTCGTCCGCCAGCAGGTCGGACAGCACGGGCAGCTGGTAGGCCAGCGACTTCCCCGACGCCGTACCGGTGGAGATGACGACGTTGCGGCCCTCGTGCGCGAGCGATGCCGCCTCGATCTGATGTGCCCACGGCTCGTGCACGCCGGACTTGCGCAGCGCGGCGACCACATCCGCGTCGGCCCACGAAGGCCACTCGACGCAACGGGCAGCCCTGGCCGGCTGCTCGGCCACGTGCGTGACCGGGTCCGCCGACTCGGGGATGCCCGCCCTGACCCGGCGCAGCAGCCGCCGAGCGCGCTCGATTTCTGCCACGCCTTCCAGGATCGCACACGTGTACGACAGCCCCGCGAAGTCGCGAAATGATCATGAACAGTGAGCAGACTCACATGCACGGAGAGTGTTCATTGCGGGACGCCCTGACCGTGGCCGAAGCCTTACCAATACACTCCGGCAAACCGACACCACTTGTGGTGTACATCCCATGCCAGCGTCGGCAGTGCTGTCCGCAGTGACGCCGTCGTTGGTGCTAGGCGACGTTTCCAGGAGGACGGATGTCCCGGCAATTCCTCGCGGAGGGCTTGGAGCTCTCCGGGGGTGACTACGGCATTGTCGCCGTGGTCGCCGTGGTCGCCCTTATCGCGCTGCTCATCGGCTGGATGCTGCTCAAGGAGGTGCTGGCCACCGGCCAGGGCACCGCCAAGATGCAGGACATCGCCAAAGCGGTGCAGGAAGGGGCGGCCGCTTACCTCAAGCGGCAGCGCAACACGCTCTCGATCTTCGGCGTGATCGTGTTCCTGCTGCTCTTCGCGCTTCCGGCGGACGACTGGAAGGAGCGCATCGGCCGCTCCATCTTCTTCCTCGTCGGCGCGGTCTTCTCCTTCCTCATCGGCTACACCGGTATGTGGCTGGCGACGAGGGCGAACCTGCGGGTCGCGGCGGCGTCGCGCGAACAGGGCGGCCGCGAGAAGGCGATGCGGATCGCCTTCCGCACCGGTGGCTCCGTCGGGATGTTCACCGTCGGGCTCGGCCTGTTCGGTGCCGCGGTCGTCGTGCTCGCGTACGCGGGCCAGGCGCCGAAGGTGCTGGAGGGCTTCGGTTTCGGTGCCGCCCTGATCGCGATGTTCATGCGTGTCGGCGGCGGCATCTTCACGAAGGCCGCGGACGTCGGGGCGGACCTGGTCGGCAAGGTCGAGCAGAACATCCCCGAGGACGACCCGCGCAACGCCGCGACCATCGCCGACAACGTCGGTGACAACGTGGGTGACTGCGCCGGTATGGCGGCCGACCTGTTCGAGTCCTACGCGGTGACCCTGGTCGCCGCGCTGATCCTGGGCAGCACCGCGTTCGGCGCGGACGGCCTGATCTTCCCGCTGATCGTGCCCGCCATCGGCGTCGTCACCGCGGTCATCGGCGTCTACATCACCCGCGCCCGCGTGAACGAGGGCGGCCTGAAGACGATCAACCGCTCCTTCTACATCTCCGCGTTGATCTCGCTGGTGCTGTGCGCGGTGGCGTCGTTCGTGTTCCTGCCGACGTCCTTCGCGGACTTCGGCGCCCAGTACGCGAACGCGGGCAACCCGGCACTCATCGCGTTCGTCGCGGTGCTCATCGGCATCGTGCTGGCCGGCCTGATCCTCCAGCTGACCGGCTACTACACCGGCACCGAGCACGGCCCGGTGAAGAACGTCGGCAAGACCTCGGAGACGGGTGCGGCGACGGTCATCCTGTCCGGTATCTCGGTGGGCTTCGAGTCGGCCGTCTACACCGCGATCGTCATCGGTGCCGCGGTGTTCGGGGCCTACCTGCTCGGTGGCGCCATCGCGCTGTTCGCGGTGGCGCTGGCGGGCACCGGCCTGCTGACCACCGTCGGCGTCATCGTCGCGATGGACACCTTCGGCCCGGTCTCGGACAACGCGCAGGGCATCGCCGAGATGTCCGGTGACGTTGACGAGCAGGCCGCGCAGACGCTGACCGAGCTGGACGCGGTCGGCAACACCACCAAGGCGATCACCAAGGGCATCGCGATCGCGACCGCGGTACTCGCCGCGACCGCGTTGTTCGGTTCCTACCAGGACTCGATCGGCAAGGCGCTGGCCACCATCGGCACCGACGCCACGGGCGTGAAGTCGTTCATCGACACGATCGTCAGCCCGAACACGCTGGTCGGCGTGATGGTCGGTGCCGCGGTGGTGTTCATGTTCTCCGGTCTCGCGGTGAACGCCGTGTCCCGAGCCGCGGGCGCGGTGGTGTACGAGGTGCGCCGCCAGTTCCGGGAGATCGCCGGGATCATGGAGGGCACCACGCGGCCCGAGTACGGCCGGGTGGTCGACATCGTCACCCGTGACTCGCTGCGGGAGCTGGCCACGCCGGGTCTGCTCGCGGTGTTCGCCCCGATCGCCGTCGGCTTCGGCCTCGGCACCGGCGCGCTGGCCGGTTACCTGGCCGGTGCGATCGCCACCGGCACGCTGATGGCGATCTTCCTCGCCAACTCCGGTGGCGCGTGGGACAACGCGAAGAAGCTCGTCGAGGACGGCAACCACGGCGGCAAGGGCTCCGAGGCCCACGCCGCGACTGTGATCGGTGACACGGTCGGTGACCCGTTCAAGGACACCGCCGGCCCGGCGATCAACCCGCTGATCAAGGTGATGAACCTGGTCTCGGTGCTGATCGCGCCCGCCATCGTCCAGTTCTCGGTGGGCCCGGACGCGTCGTTAGGCGTCCGGCTGGCGATCTCGCTGGTCGCGCTGGCCGTCATCGTGGTGGCGGTCGTCGTGTCCAAGCGGCGCAGCACGGCTATCTCGGACACCCCGGCGGAGACGCAGGAGCCTGCGAAGACCGCCTGAGTTCGAACGCAGCGGGCCCGTCACACGTGCTGTGTGGCGGGCCCGTCTCGTTCCCGGCCACCGGGGGCAGGGTTTGCGCAGAGCGACCGGGTCGGTACCGTCGAGAGAAGTCCGCGTTGTCGGGAGGTGTTCGCGTGCGACCCGGGAAGATCGGTTCCCTGGCGATACTCACGGGTCTCTGCGTCGGCCTGGCCGGATGCGGGCGCCCACCGGCCGAATCGGACGCGCTGCAGCCGGGCGGACCCGGTCTCTCCCAGCGCGATGTGCAGCGGCAGGACGCGATCACTCAGTGGGCCAACGACTACTGCGTCGCCGTCGGGTCCCTTGTGGACAATCTCGCGACGATGCCGACGGTCGATCCCAGCACTCCTCGCCGCGCCGTGGAGACCTCCAGTGACCTACTGGGCTCGATGATCGGCGGGCTCGACCACGCCGTCGAAGGCCTGCGGGCGCTGCGCCCGGCGCCGCTGCCCGAGGGCGACACCGTGCGTGCACAGACCGTCACCGATCTGACCGGCGTCCGCACCCGCGCTGCCGACGCGAAGCAGCGCCTCGACGCCGCGGGCGACGACCCGACGATCGACCAGGAGACCCTCGGCGAGGCGCGGGGCCCGCTCGACGAGGTGTCGAAGCTGGACCTGCTGTCCGGTCTCGACGCGGTCCCGGATCTGCGCACGGCGGTCGCCCACGCGCCGGTCTGCCGGCAGCTGACCGCGCGGACCACGGAGTAACTTTCCTCCATCGAGGACTCGCGCGGAATCGAACGGATGTTCTACCCTGTTCGCCGTGGATCAGCTCTCGTTCTTCTCCGCCGAGGCGAGCGGGCCGCGGCTCGCGGACCTGGCCGGGGTCCTCTGCGGGCAGGGGCAGATCGTGAGCTTCGGGCGCACCGCCGCCCGGCTGTCCGTGCCGGTGGCCGAGCCGTGGCGGGCGAAGGCGCTGGCCGCCGAGTTCGTGTGCCGGGGCGTGCACGCGGACGTGCTGCGCGGCGAGGACGGGCCGCTCGTGCGTACGGCGTTCCGCGTCGACCTGATCCACCTCGCCAACGCGTGGCTCGCGGACGAGGGCAAGCAACCGCCCGACGGTTTCCGGCTCACCGGCGGTGCCCTGCGGCTGTGGGCGCTCGCCGCCGGGCAGCCGAACGGCAACCACTACCTGCTCGGCGTCGACTGCGAGGCGGAGCAGCTGGCCGACGCCTGCCGCCAGCTCGGGCTGCCCGCCCAGTTCGTCGGTCCGCGCGCGGGAGGTCCGGCCGTGCGGGTGACGGGCAAGCGGCGGCTCGCGACGTTGGAGGAGCTCATCGGCGTGCCGCCGCCCGCCGCCGTGGAGGTGTGGCCCGGGTTCAGGCCGCCGGTGCCTGAGACGGCGGCATGAGTGCGGCGGGTCGCGGCAGGCGGCAGTCCGGCTGGTCCAGCACGATCTCGCTCGCCGGCCCGAGGCACGGCACGAGGAGGTAGGTCTGCTGCGCGTAGGCGCGGCCTTCGAGCACGGTCACGTTGCCCTGCTCGTCCACCTCACACGGGTTGTTGAGCGTGCAGGAATAACCGTCGTCGTTGCCGGTGTTGTTGACGCCGACCACCTCGCCGCTGGCCTGGTCGACGACCGGTGAGCCGGATGTGCCGTGGATCGTGTCGCACTCGGGCGTGTAGCGGATCGAGTTCTTCCAGGTCCAGTCCGCCTCGCGCAGCGAGTACAGCACCCGCTCGACCGAGCAGGTCCAGGTCCGCCGGAAGTAGCCGGAGACGACGCTGATGCGGGTTCCGGGTTCGGCGGGCGTCGCGGCGAGCGTGAGCGCCTTCCCGCCGACGCGGGCGAGTCGCTCGTAGGACGTGTCGAGCTGGTAGAGCGCAACATCGGTATCGGTCATCGTGCCGTAGACGAGCTTCGTCGAGCGCAGCGTCGCGATCTGGTCGCCGTCGGCGCCCAGCAGTTGCATGGTGCGGCGGGTGGCGCGGTCCAGCACGACGTCACCCGGGCCGGGTTCGCCCGCTTCGTCGCAGTGCCCGTTGGTGAGCACGAGCGCGGGGTCGGTGTCCCGCGAGTAGGCGGTCCGGACGAGCGCGCCCGAACAGTTGCTCAGCTTGACGATCCCCGTGTAACCGGGAGCGGGCGCGGCCGACGCCGGCACCGCGGACAGGGCGAGGACCAGCACGGACAGGACCAGGAGTACGCGACGAACCATGACGCCGCAGCGTAGTGGAACGGTCACCCAACGACCCCGCGGCGTACGTGGCGCGCGTCACGTGCTAGGTGTGGAAAAGAAACGCCGCCCGGGGCGCAGTCGATGGGCTGGACACACGAACGGCGGCGTGTTCCGCCACCTGAGCGGACACAACCGGCCCGCAGCGTGCACACTGGCGGGTTGATACAGCGTCGCGGAACGGCGACGGGGACGAGTGGAGAGCGGACAGCGTGGCAACACGGACGAAGAAGACCGACACCGAGACGACCAACGGCTCGGGCCGTCGGCGGCTCGTGATCGTCGAGTCGCCCACCAAGGCCCGCAAGATCGCTCCCTACCTGGGCCGCGGGTACGTCGTCGAGTCGTCGGTCGGGCACATCCGCGACCTGCCCCGTGGCGCGGCGGACGTGCCGGCCAAGTACAAGGGGGAGGCGTGGGCGCGGCTCGGCGTCGACGTCGACCACGACTTCGAGCCCCTCTACGTGGTGAGCCCGGACAAGAAGGCCAAGGTCACCGAGCTCAAGAGCCTGCTCAAGGACGCCGACGAGCTCTACCTCGCCACCGACCCCGACCGCGAGGGCGAGGCCATCGCCTGGCACCTGCTGGAGACGCTCAAGCCCAAGGTGCCGGTGCGGCGCATGGTGTTCCACGAGGTCACCGAGCAGGCCATCCGCGCCGCCGCGGCCGACACCCGTGACCTGGACGCCGACCTCGTCGACGCGCAGGAAACCCGCCGCATCCTCGACCGGCTGTACGGCTACGAGGTCTCGCCGGTGCTGTGGAAGAAGGTCATGCCGAAGCTGTCGGCGGGCCGCGTGCAGTCGGTGGCGACCCGGATCATCGTGGAGCGCGAGCGCGAGCGGATGCGCTTCACCTCGGCGTCGTACTGGGACATCGGCGCGACGATGGACGCCGGCGAGGACGCCTCGCCGCGCAACTTCCCGGCGCGACTGATCTCCGTCGAGGGCGCGCGCCTGGCCACGGGCAAGGACTTCGGGCCCGACGGGCGGCTCAAAGCGTCGGCGAAGGACGTCCGCGTGCTCGACGAGGCCGGGGCCACGCGCCTGGCCGAGGGGCTGCGGGGCCGGGACTTCACGGTCGCGAGCGTCGAGGAGAAGCCGTACACGCGGCGCCCGTACGCGCCGTTCATGACGTCCACGCTGCAGCAGGAGGCGGGCCGCAAGCTGCGGTTCTCGTCGGAGCGGACGATGCGCATCGCCCAGCGGCTGTACGAGAACGGCTACATCACCTACATGCGTACGGACTCGACGCAGCTGTCGGAGACGGCGATCAACGCCGCCCGCAGCCAGGCGACGAACCTGTACGGCTCGGAGTACGTGTCGCCGAGCCCGCGCCAGTACACGCGCAAGGTCAAGAACTCGCAGGAGGCGCACGAGGCCATCCGGCCCGCGGGCGAGGTCTTCCGCACTCCGGGCCAGGTCGCGGGCGAGCTGGAGTCCGACGAGTTCCGGCTCTACGAGATGATCTGGCAGCGCACGATCGCGTCGCAGATGAACGACGCCAGGGGCACGACGATGTCGGTCCGGATCGCGGGCACCGCGAGTACGGGCGAGGAGTGCGTGTTCGCCGCGTCAGGCCGCACCATCACGTTCCCCGGCTTCCTGAAGGCGTACGTCGAGGCCGTCGACACCGAGGCCGGTGGCGATGCCGACGACAAGCAGAGCCGCCTGCCGCAGCTGACGAAGGACCAGGGCCTCACGGCGGCCGACCTGACGCCGGACGGCCACAACACCTCGCCGCCGCCGCGCTACAGCGAGCCGAGTCTGGTCAGCAAGCTGGAGGAGCTGGGCATCGGCCGCCCGTCGACGTACGCGTCGATCATCAACACGATCCAGGACCGCGGCTACGTGTGGAAGAAGGGTTCCGCGCTGGTCCCGTCGTGGGTCGCGTTCGCCGTCGTCGGGCTGCTGGAGCGGCACTTCGAGCGACTGGTGGACTACGACTTCACCGCGGCGATGGAGGACGAGCTCGACCGCATCGCGTCCGGGGACGAGCAGCGCACGCGCTGGCTGTCGCGGTTCTACTTCGGCGGTGACCAGGGCGTCGACGGCTCGATCGGGCGGCTCGGCGGGCTGAAGCGGATGGTCGGTACGGGCGTCGAGGACATCGACGCGCGGGAGATCAACTCGATCCCGCTGTTCGACGACGACGCCGGCCGCCCGGTGTACGTGCGCGTCGGGCGCTACGGGCCGTACCTGGAGCGCGAGGTCGACGGCAAGTCGCAACGCGCGAACCTGCCCGAGGACCTGCCGCCGGACGAGCTGACGGCGGAGATCGCGGAGAAGCTGTTCGCGACGCCGCAGGAGGGCCGCTCACTGGGCACGGACCCGGTGTCCGGGCACGAGATCGTGGCGAAGGAGGGCCGCTTCGGCCCGTACGTCACCGAGGTCCTGCCTGAGCCGGAGGAACCTGCCGACGGGAAGAAGACCAGCAAGGCGAAGAAGCCGAAGCCGCGCACGGCGTCGTTGTTCAAGTCCATGGACATCGAGACCGTGACGCTGGAGGACGCGCTGAAACTGCTGTCGCTGCCGCGCGTCGTGGGCAAGGACCCGGAGTCCGGGGACGAGATCACGGCTCAGAACGGGCGCTACGGGCCGTACCTGAAGAAGGGCACGGACTCGCGCTCGCTCGAGACCGAGGACCAGCTCTTCACGGTCACGCTGGAAGAGGCGCTGAAGATCTACTCGGAGCCGAAGCGCCGCGGTCGGCAGGGCGCGGCGAAGCCGCCGCTCAAGGAGCTGGGCAACGACCCGGTGTCGGGCAAGCCGATGGTGGTCAAGGACGGCCGGTTCGGTCCGTATGTGACCGATGGGGAGTTCAACGCGACCCTGCGCAAGGCCGACAGCATCGAGGAGCTGACTCCGGAGCGGGCGGCCGAGCTGCTGGCGGAGAAGCGCGCGAAGGGCCCGGCGCCCAAGCGGAAGGCTCCCGTGCGCAAGAAGGCCGCCGCCGCGAAGAAGTAGGGGTCCGAACAGGCGTTCGACGAAAATTGTCGGTGCCTCGGTGCAGACTTACGGCCATGACCGACGCAACCGAGGTTCCGACAGTGTTCGAGCTGGTCGACGAGGTGGTCCGGCCCCTCACGCGGGCCGTCCCCCGCCGGCTGTCCGTGTTGACCTACTACGACCCCGACGGTGACCCGGAGCAGCCGATGGGCCCGCCGGCGGCGGGCGTGGTCGAGGAGGCCGAGCGGCAGACGCGGTGGCACGCCGTGCTGGGGCCGCTGGGCCTGTCGCGCGACGGCGAGCTGACGCCGAAGGCCGTGGCGATCTTCCGGTCGCTGCGCCAGGGGCAGGTGCGCGGCGCGGTCACCGGAGTGTTCGCCGACCGCTTGGCCCCGCTGCGGCTGCACTTCTTCGGCGACCGTGAGACGGGCACCGTGCTGGAGTACAGCGGCGGCAGGGTCGAGCTCGGCACGGGCGCGGCGGCGCGGCTGGCCGACAGGGTGGTGGCGCGGCTGCCGAAGCGCCCGGCGGCCACGGGCGGCATCGTCCGGATTCCGGCGGATCCGCTGGGCCGGGTCTCGCCGGAGTACGCGGCGGAGGTGGCCCAGCTGCGGGCGCTCGCGGCGCGGCCGCGGTCCGGCACGGCGGTGTTCGACCTGACCATCGACGGCAAGATCCTGGCCGAGCACCCACGGGGTGCGGTCGTCCTGCTCGACACCGACCTCGGCCGCCACCTGGTGCTGACGGCGCTCGCTCCCGGCGGCTGGGTCCTCTACTTCGCTCCGGCGACGCGAGAGCACTTCGGGCACTGGATCCGGCATTCGGTGCGGGCGCACCTGGAGCCGGCGTGTGGTTGATCGTGCTCGCCCTGCGTGATCTTGTCCTTACCCGGTTGGGCCAGTGCTGTTGGCGGAATGACCACTACCCTGGACGGGAAGTCTGCGAGGGACACCAGTGCGTAGGCCAACCGAGGACAGGGAGCAGTCATGCCTGCCAGGAACGACGAGTTCGGCGACGGCACCCAGAGCGGGCTGCCGCCGGTGCCGTTCGGCGACGCGTTGTCCGGCTCGCTGAACGACGCCGACGACCACGACGAGTTCAAGATGACCAAGGTCGCCTCGCCGGTGCGGCCGGATCCGGCGGCGGTCCGCGACCTGGTCGACGCCGCGATGGCCGAGGGACGGCACTCGGACTCTCCCGGCGACCAGCTGCCGCAGTTCGGCCAGGTGCCTCCGGCAGGCCCGGCGCAGCCGATCCCGCCCGCGCAGCCGCTGGGCATCCTGCCCCGCCAGCGCACCCGGCCCGGGCTGCTGTCCGGCAGGCGACCGCAGCTGCGCATGCCGCGGATGGGCCTGCCGCGGATGGGGCTGTCCCGCGGCGGGCTGCTGCCGCCGCGCGGCAACCTCCGCAGGGCTCGTCCCTCCAACGGGTCCACGGCGATGATCGTGGCGGTCCTCCTTATGATCATCTTCGCGGTGGTGGCGATCGAGTTCCTGACCACACTCATCAGCAGCATCTCCGGGCTGTTCGACTAGGTGCTTCGCCGACGCACGAGCCGCTACGGAGGCACTCACCGGCCCGCAGCGGCCGTGCTCCACCCGACGGAGCTACCCTGACCACACCGGTCCGGTGACGCGGTGGCTCATGCCTGCAACACTCACCGGCACCACAGGGGAACCGAGTGGGGTGGGTCGGATCAGCGAGGGCGTGCAGACGAAAGCCGACGCGGAAGCGCCGGCTGGTCGGGACAGTTCCACGATCTACCGTGCCCGCAGGGTGCTGGCGATCAGGCCGTTCCGGCGGCTGTGGGGGGTCACGTACCTGTGCAGTGTGGCGGACTGGCTCACGATCCTGGGGGTCACGAGCCTGGCCACGAAGCTGACGCAGAACTACACGGCGCAGAACTTCGCGTTCACCGGCGTGCTGCTGTCCGCGTTGTTGCCCGGGCTGATCTTCGCGCCGCTCGGCGGGTTGCTCGCCGACCGGTTCGACCGGCGCAAGGTCATGTTCGTGGCCGACCTGCTGCGGTGCGGGTTCATCGTGTCGATCGCGTTCGTCGGCACCGGCTGGTGGCTGTACATCGCGAACTTCCTGGCCAGTGCCAGCGCGATGATGTGGATCCCGTCGAAGGACGCCGCGGTGCCGAACCTGCTGCGCAGGCCGGACCAGGTGGAGACGGCGAACCAGCTCGGCATGGTGATGACGTACGGGCTGGCCGTGCTGTCCGCGGGTGGCATCTACACGGTGATCACCGGGATCGGGCCGACGCTGCACCTGCCGCCGGACCTGTTCGGTGACCTCGGGTTCGCGAAGATCATCGTCGTGCTGATCGGGCTGCTGTACCTGACCAGCGCGATCCTGATCATCACCCGGATTCCGGAGCTGTCCCGGCGGAACGTGCACACGCCGGTCGCGGTCGCACCCAAGCCGACGTCGGAGTCTTCGGGCGGGCTGATGAGCCTGGTCCGTGACGGTGCCAAGTTCATCCGCAGCACGCCGCTCGTGCGCGGGCTGCTGATCGGCGCGGCGGGTGCGTTCGCTGCGGGCGGTGCGGTGGTCGGCTCGGCCAAGCCGTACTCGTCGAGCCTGCTCGCCGGGGACGCGGCGTGGGGCCTGCTGCTGGTGGCGGTGTTCATCGGGCTCGCCACCGGGATGGGCGGGGCGCCGAAGCTCGCGCGGCGGCTGCCGCACGACAGGCTGTTCGGCATCTCCATCGTGGTGGCGGGGCTGGCGCTGATCCTGGTCGCGATGTCGCCCCACCTGGCGGTGTCGCTGGTGGCGGTCGCGGTCGTCGGTGCGTGCGCCGGGGCGGCGTTCCTGACCGGCGTCACGATCATCGGTTCGCAGGTGGACGACGCGATCCGGGGCCGGATCAACGCGATCTACCAGTCGATGATGAAGATCATCGTGTTCGGCTCCACCGCGATCGTGCCGCTGCTGATCGGCCTGACCAAGCCGCGCACGGTGCAGGCGTGGGGCCATCCGATCATCATCGACGGCACCCGGCCGGTGATGCTGGGTGGCGGGATCCTGGCGGCGATCGTCGGCATCATCGCGTACCGGCAGATGGACTCGCGTCGCGCCGAGACGATCATGTCGGACCTGCGCAACGTCATCCGTCGTCGCCCGCGCCGGGCGAACGGCCTGCTCATCGCGCTGGAGGGCACCACGGCCGCCGACACGGCGAGCCAGGCGTCGAAGCTCGTCGACTGGCTGCGCTCGGCGAGCCCGCGGCCGGTCGTGCTCGCGACCGACCCGGCGCTGGACGACGAACGGCTCGCGCAGCTGGTCACCGGTGCATCACTGTCGGGCGGCCGCGCGCGGGCGCTGGCGGCGGCCGCGGTGCGGGCGGACATCGTCGAGCGGGACGTGCAGCCTGCGTTGGACGACGGGTCGATCGTGGTGATGGAGCGGTTCGTGGACTCCCCGCTCGCGCACCTCTCGGCGATCGCCGGGCTGGACGCGAAGGAGCTGGAGGGCCTGGCGGACTGGGCGACGGGCCGGCTGCGCCCGGACGTGACGGTGCTGCTCGACGCCACCCCGGTCAACGGCTCGCCGGGGCCGATCTCGATCGAGGACCAGTGGCGGGTGCAGAACCTGCTGAGCGAGATGGCGGCCGCCGACCCGGACCACTACGTGGTGGTCGACGGCGACGGCTCGGAGGACGAGGTGTCCGACCGCGTGCGCACGGCCGTGCGAGCGGTATTGGTGGGCCGCCGCTCGGGCCTGGCCCCGATCGAGGCCGTGGACGCATGACGGGAGGCAGCCGTGGCGCGGCGAGGTTCCGCCGCGGAGGTTCTTTCGGCAGCGGTGGCGCGGCTGGTGGCGGCTGCGGGCCGGTCGAGGGCCGCGGACGCGGGATCAGTGGCGCTGGCGTGGCCAGTGGTCGCAAAGCCGTTGGCGGTCGCGCCGTCGTGCGCGGTGGCCTGGCCTGCGATGATAGCGGCGTGGCCTCTGGCGGTGGCGTGGCCGGTGGCGGCCGCAGGGCGGTCGAGGGCTGCGGACGCGGGATCAGTGGCGCTGGCGTGGCCGGTGGTCGCAAAGCCGTTGGCGGTCGCGTCGTGCGTGGCGGCCTTGCCCGCGATGGCAGCGGCGTGACCGCTGGCAAACGCGTGGCTGGTGGCGGCCGCAGGGCGGTCGAGGATCGCGGGCGTGGCGGCGGCGTGACCGATGGTCGTGAACGCGTGCCCGGTGGCCGCGGAGCCATTGGCGGTCGCGCCGTCGTGCGCGGTGGCCTGGCCTGCGATGGCCGCCGCGTGACCGGTCGCCCGGTGGCTGGGGGAAGTTCGAGGATCGCGGTGGAGGCTTAGTGGGATCGGTCTGGTCTCAGCTCGTCGGGCAGGAGCCGGCGGTCGAGCTCCTGTCCTCCGCGGCGGCCGCGGCCGCCAAGATCGTCGCCGGGGAGCGGGTGCCCGCCGGGGCCATGACGCACGCCTGGCTGCTCACCGGGCCGCCGGGCTCGGGTCGTTCCGTCGCCGCGCGGACGTTCGCCGCCGCGTTGCAGTGCATCACCGGCACCGGCTGCGGGGAGTGCACCGGCTGCCGCACGGCGCTGCACGGCACCCACGCCGACGTCCGGCTGGTCGTGCCCGAGGGCCTGTCGATCTCGGTCGCCGAGATGCGCGCTCTCGTCCAGGCCGCGGCCCGCCGCCCGAGCACCGGACACTGGCAGGTCGTCATCATCGAGGACGCGGACCGGCTCACCGAAGGCGCCTCGAACGCCCTGCTCAAGGCCGTGGAGGAGCCGCCGGACCGGACTGTCTTCCTGCTGTGCGCGCCGTCGGACCACCCCGAGGACGTCTCGGTCACCATCCGGTCCCGGTGCCGCCTGGTCAACCTCCGCACCCCGCCCCGCGAGGCGATCGCGCAGGTGCTGGTGGAACGGGACGGCGCGGACCCCGAACTGGCGAACTGGGCCGCGGCGGTGTGCGGCGGTCACGTGGGCCGGGCCCGGCGCCTGGCGACGGACGAGCAGTCCCGCAAGCGCCGGGAGACGGTCCTGCGGATCCCGCTGGGCCTCAAGCGCCCGGCAGACGTGTTCGCCTGCGCGGACGAGCTGATCGCCGCCGCCGAGGGCGACGCGAGCGAGGAGAGCAAGGCCCGCGACGAAAGCGAGAAGGCCGAGCTGCGCAACGCGATGGGCGGCGACGCCACGGGCAAGGGCGTGGCCGGCGCGAAGCGGGCAGCCGAGGCGGCGGTGAAGGCGCTGGAGAAGCGCCAGAAGTCCCGCGCGACCCGCACCCAACGCGACACGCTGGACCTCGCGCTGGTGGACCTGGCCGGCTTCTACCGCGACGTGCTGGTCACGGCCAGCGGCGCCACCGCGGTGCTCAACCACCCGGACTACGCCAGGGACGCCGCGGAGGCCGCCCGCTCCTGGACCCCGGAGTCGACGTTGCGGCGCTTGGAAGCCGTCCTCGCGTGCCGGGAGGCGATCCTGTGGAACGTCAAGCCGAGGATCGCCGTGGAAGCAATGGTGACCGCCCTACGCCACGGCTGACGGCTTCTGCGAAGGCCGTTCACGCCGCGGCGGCCGGAAGACTCCAGCAACAGCGCCACGCCTGATGGCGCCTTGCCGATCAGGGCTACGCGTCATCTAAGCCGCCGTGCGCGGCAACTTGCGACGCTCAAGCGCCACCACGCCGCGGGCTCCCGAAAACCCCGCGGAAGACCCCGCGCCACGGCCCACCCTCGGCCGTGGCGCGGAGAACCTCACTCCGAGCGGGGGCGTGGCGAGGGCTTGACCACCGCCGGCTTGCGGCGGCGGTTCGGGATCGCCGCCACGAGGACCACGCCCAGCAGCAGCATGCCCGTGCCGGTCCAGAACAGCGGCACCGCCGAGTACGCGCCCGCCGTGTAGGCCAGCTTCGTCGGCACGCCCGGCGCCGGGTTGCCGACCGGCGTCACCGGGTTGGTGCTGCCGCACACGACGCCGTTCGTCGGGGTGTACGCGCGGCCGATCTGCTCGCCGAGCGCCAGCTGCGCCAGCGACGACGGCAGCGAGTCCGCCTGACCGGCGGGCAGCAGGCTCTTCAACGCGGTCGTCGGCAGCACCTGCAGGTCCAGCATCCGCGCCGACGCACCCAGCTGGTAACCCGCGAACGGGGTGGTCAGGTTCTGCCCGTTCTGGTTCAGCTCACCGATGCTCAACCGCAGCACGCCCAGGTCCAGCACGTTCCCGGTGGTGTCCGAGACGCTCTGCAGGCCCTTCGTGGCGGTGGCGACCAGACCGCCGACCACGGGCAGGTCCTCCACCGGCCCGAGCTGCTTCGACAGCTGCTCCAGCGGCAGGCCGATCGGGATGTCCTTCGTCGGGTGCTGCGCGTCGAGCGTGTACAGCACCTGGTCACCGCGCTGGATGGTGATCACGGGCGCCGTGTACTCGACCTTCGACGTCGCCTTGTCACCCGTCGAGGTGACCTTGAGCGTCGGCTGGCTGGCGACCTTCAGCGACAGCTCCAGCGGGGTGCCCTTGAGGATCTCGATGTCCGCGGCCTGCAGCGTGGAGACCGACTGGACCGCCTTGTTCTTGGAGTTCGGCAGGTCGACCAGCTGCACCACCGACCGCGACGACAGCGTGTTCGGCAGGCTCAGCAGCGAGCCCGTGCCGTCGGCCGCCGTCTGGCCGCCACCCGTCAGCAGCCCGCCGAGCGACTGCAGCCCCTTCGTCGCGTCGAAGCCCTGGGCCAGCGCCGGCAGGTTGGTCAGCCCGCTCAGCGGCAGGTTCGGCAGCGACGGGATGACGTTCAGCAGCGACATGCTCGCGACGGACGTGCTGGCGTCGGCGATCGTGCCGACGCACGGCCCGAGGGTGTCACTCCAGCGGGCGTGCACGTTCCCGTTCAGCAGGTTCAGGTTGAGCAGCGGGTTCTCCGGGAGGTTCAGCCCGCCGCTGATGCCCTTCTCGTTGTCCGGCAGCGCCGTCTGCGCGAGGGCGCCAGGTGCCTGCGGCGCGTTGCCCGCGACGGCCAGCCCCACCGGGGACGACTGGGCGATGGCGCGCTCGTAGCTGAGGTACGACTCCGAGTTCGCCTGCGCGCTGGACAGGCCCAGCCCGGCTTCGAGCGCCGACTGCTTCGGCAGCTGCTCGCCGTAGCCGGGCAGGATCGTGGTGGTGTCGACGGCGTTGGGGAGCAGGCGCAGCACCCCGAGGGCGGCCGCGGCGTCACCGACGGCGTGCCCCAGCGGCTGCGGCCCCTGCGGCGCGGAGATCGGCGCCTGCGAGGGGTTGGCCGGCTGGGGGATGGGCGTCGTCGGGATGGTGCTGTCCGCCATGGCCGGGGTGGCGGCGAGCACGAGGAACGTGGCGCTCACCGGCAGGGCCAGGACGCGGTTCAGGCGTCGACGCATCGCGGGAAGTCCTCCAGGAGAACGGCTGGGACCGGTGGCTGTGACCGGCGTCGGGAAGCCTAACGAGCCAGGGGGTGAGAAGTGACGAGGACTCGCCCGCTACACTCGTACGTGCAACGCCGCCTTAGCTCAGTCGGCCAGAGCGGCTCACTCGTAATGAGCAGGTCAGGGGTTCGATTCCCCTAGGCGGCTCCGCCGCGCAGCGGGCCCTTCCGGATCTTCCGGGAGGGCCCGCTGTCGTTTTCGCGCAACACACCCTCCACAGTGGTCCTCCATCAGGACGCGCGTCCTGAGAGTTAGGCTGCCCGTCCGAGATCCGGGAGGGACCACGTGACCGTTCTGCCGCCGGGCCGGCGCGACCGGCTCTCGCCCAACCAGCTCGCCAAGCAGGAGCAGATCGTCGACGCCGCGCGGAAGGTGCTTGTGCGCGACGGGCTCGCCGGGTGCACCGCGCGCTCCATCGCCGACGCCGGGCCGCTCACCAAGAGCGCCATCCACTACTACTTCTCCGACATCGACCTGCTCATCGACCGGGCCGTGGCCGCCCTCGTCACCGACTTCCTCACCGAGCTGCGCCGCGTCGCCGAGAAGTACGACGAGCCGCGCGAACGGCTCTGGGCCGTGCTCGAGACCTATTTGGACACCTTCGCCGAGCACCCCAACGCCGCCTTCGCCTGGTTCGAGTACTGGGTCGCCGTCGGGCGGGCGGACAACGTGGCGGCCGCCGAGGTCACGCTCCGCTCCGTCATCGAGCTGCTCACCGACCTGCTCGGCGACGTCGGCATCGACGATCCGCGGGCCCGCGCCCGGGCCCTCCAGTCGTACCTGCTCGGCGCCGTCGTGCAGCAACACGTCCGGCGGCGGCCGTTCGCCGTCCTGCGTGAGGAGATCGAACTGCTCTGCCTGCCTTAGAGTGCGGTCCATGCCTCTGTTCTCCTTCGAGGGCGTCAGCCCCACCGTGCACCCCGACGCCTGGATCGCCCCCACCGCGACGCTCATCGGCGACGTCGTCGTCGAGAAGGACGTCTCGATCTGGTACGGCGTGGTCGTGCGCGCGGACTTCGGCCGGATCGTCATCCGCGAGGGCGCGAACATCCAGGACAACTCCGTGCTCCACGTCAACGAGGGCGTGTGCGAGGTGGGCCGCAACGTCACCGTCGGACACATGTGCCTCGTGCACGACTGCACGGTCGGTGAGCAGGCGCTGATCGGCAACGGCTCGACGGTGCTCGACAAGGCCGTCATCGGAGAGCGGGCGCTCGTCGCCGCGGGCGCGACCGTGACGCCGAACACCGAGGTGCCCGCCGAGCACATCGCGATGGGCAGCCCGGCGAAGAAGTTCGTGCCGCTCACCGACTCCGCCCGTGCCTGGGTCGACCACAACGCCGCGATCTACCAGCAGCTGGCTCGAAGGCACGCCGAGGGCGTCGCCCCGGTCGACTAGGCTGTGGGGCGTCAAGCGACTGGCGCCGTAGAGGTGGAGCACCACCGGGAAGCGACCGACGAGGCCGGCACCGCGCGCCTGGGTGTGGCCAGTGTCAGGAGTAGGGACATGACGCACCAGCCACCGATTCCGACCCTCACCGCCGCCGACCCCGAGATCGCCGGGCTCGTCGAGGACGAAGCGAAGCGCCAGGCCGAGAAGATCCGCCTCATCGCGTCGGAGAACTACGTCTCACAGGCCGTCCTCGAGGCGACCGGCAGCGTGCTGACGAACAAGTACTCCGAGGGCTACGCGGGCAAGCGCTACTACGAGGGCCAGCAGTACATCGACCAGGTCGAGCAGCTGACCATCGACCGCGCGAAGTCCCTGTTCGGGGTCGACCACGCGAACGTGCAGCCCTACTCCGGCTCCCCGGCGAACCTCGCCGTGTACCTCGCGTTCGCCCAGCCCGGCGACACGGTGCTCGGCATGGGGCTGCCCGCCGGCGGTCACCTGACGCACGGCGCGTCCGTGTCGGCCACCGGCAAGTGGTTCAACGCCGTGCACTACGGCGTGCGCAAGGAGACCGGCCGGATCGACTTCGACCAGGTGCGCGACCTGGCCAAGGAGCACCGGCCGAAGCTGATCATCGCCGGTGGCACCGCGATCCCGCGCACCATCGACTTCCCGGTCTTCGCCGAGATCGCCCGCGAGGTCGGTGCCGTGCTGGTCGCCGACATCGCGCACATCGCCGGGCTGATCGCCGGTGGCGCCCACCCGTCGCCGGTCGGGCACGCGCAGGTCATCACCACCACGACGCACAAGACCCTGCGCGGCCCGCGCGGCGCGATGATCCTGTCCGACGCCGAGCACGCCAAGGCCATCGACAAGGCCGTGTTCCCCGGTCTGCAGGGCGGCCCGCACAACCACACCACCGCCGCCATCGCGGTCGCGCTGGGCGAGGCCGCGAAGCCCTCGTTCCGCGACTACGCGCACCAGATCGTCGCCAACGCCAAGGCGCTGGGCGAGGCGCTCGTCGAGCGCGGCTTCGACCTCGTCTCGGGTGGTACGGACAACCACCTGCTGCTCGTGGACCTGACCAGCAAGCAGATCGGCGGCAAGCCGGCCGCCAAGGCGTTGGACCGCGCGGGCATCGAGCTCAACTTCAACGCGGTGCCGTTCGACCCGCGCAAGCCGTTCGACCCGTCGGGCATCCGGCTGGGCACCGCGGCCATCACCACGCGCGGGTTGACCCCCGAGCACCAGCCGCAGATCGCTGAGTGGATCGACCGGACCATCGCCGCGGCAACCGGCGAGGACGAGGCCGCACTGGGGAAGATCGCGGGCGAGGTGCGCGACCTGCTGTCGGCGTACCCGATCCCCGGCTACCGGGCCTGAGCACACGGAAACGGCCGGCCTCCCCGAACGGGGAAGCCGGCCGTTTCCGCTGTCGTCAGTGCTCGCCGTTCTCGGCGGCCTCCTTGGCGAGGCGGTCCTTCTCACGCTGGTACGAACGCTCGATCTCGGCCTCGGCCTCGACGCGTCCCACCCAGTTCGAGCCCTCGACGCTCTTCGCCGGCTCCAGGTCCTTGTAGACCTGGAAGAAGTGCTCGATCTCGAGCTTGTGGAACTCGTTGAGGTGGTGGATGTCGCGCAGGTGCTCCAGGCGCGGGTCGTCCGACGGAACCGCGAGGACCTTGTCGTCCGGCCCCTTCTCGTCGGTCATCCGGAACATGCCGATCGCGCGGCAGCGGATCAGGCAGCCGGGGAACGTCGGCTCCTGCACCAGGACCAGCACGTCGAGCGGGTCGCCGTCCTGGCCGAGGGTGTCGTCGATGAACCCGTAGTCGGCCGGGTACTGGGTGGCCGTGAACAGGGTGCGGTCCAGCCGGATGCGCCCCGTCTTGTGGTCCACTTCGTACTTGTTGCGCTCCCCTTTGGGGATTTCGATGGTGGCGTCGAACTCCACGGCGATCCTCGCTGAACTCGTCTTTTCGGGCCGCCCCTGGCGGCTCACGATTTCCGCTTACTTGTCTTCACTAGTGTGGACCACGCGCCGTTGAGAAGTGCACTGCTAGTCGCATTAGTTTGGTCACTGGTGCGCCGACGGGATGAGGAGGGGTGCGTGCCGACGCAGGAAGAGGAGCCGGCCTGGCCGTCGGACGATTCCGACCAGTCCACGGGCAGCAGCGCGGACAGCGGTGAGACGGCGCACCTCCCAGTGTCGCCGCCGGAGGACGAGCCGCCGCGCGTGAAGCTGCCGGAGCAGCAGACGCTGTGGGTGCCGCGGCTGGGGGGCGAGCAGGAGACCGCGTGGCTGCCCACCGCCAAGGAGGCGGCGAAGGACGAGCCCGAGGAAGAGCCGGGCGAGACCGAGGAGCCGGACGAGGCCGAGCCCGAGTCGTCGGACGGCGAGGAGAAGGCGGCCGAGGAATCCTCCGACAGCTCGACCACCCAGCCGCAGCCGCTGCCGGACAAGGAGCCGGAGAAGGACGAGCAGGACGAGGCGAAGGACGAGCCGAGCAGCGCGACCACTCGGCCTCAGCCTCTGCCGGAGCAGCCGCGGGACACCTCGGCCGACACGCAGTTCATCCGGCTCGGTGACGTGGCGAAGGAGCAGCCGGAGCCTGAGAAGTCCGCGGACGAGCCGAAGGACGAGGCGAAGGACGAGCAGGACAAGCCCGAGGACGAGCCGAGCAGCGCGACCACCCAGCCTCAGCCTCTGCCGGACCAGTCGCGGGACACCTCGGCCGATACGCAGTTCATCCGGCTCGGTGACGTGCCCAAGGCGCAGCCGGAGCGGGGCGGGGTCGAGGACACCCAGCTGATCCCGGTGGAGTCGCTGAAGAAGGAGCCGCCCGCCCGGCCGCAGGAGCAGCGCCGGCCGCCCGCGCCACCCCAGCGCCAGCCTCAGCCCCAGCAGCCGCCGCCGTGGGCGAAGCAGGGCGTTCCGCCGATGCGGCCCATCCCGCCAGCGGGAATGGGGCAGGCCCAGCCCATGCGCATCGAGCCCACCGGCGAGATGCGCCCGGCCGAAGCGGTCCAGCCGAACGAGCCCACGCCTCCGCCGCCGCCCGCTCCGCCTGCCCGGCGCAGCAGGAAGCCGCTGCTGATCGGCGCCATCGCGCTGGTGCTGGTGATCGCCGTGGGAGTGGCGCTCGCCCTGCCCGCGGTGTCCAACCGGCTGGGGCTGCCGTGGGCGCCGAACGTGCCGAAGGGTGACGAGCCCGAACCGGCCGCCGTCACGCTCGCCCTGCACGGGCCCAGCACGTCCGCGCCGACGCCCTCCAGCTCCGGTGTCGCCGCCGCGCTCGCGGGACCGGCCGGCGCCGGCGCGCTCGGCACGCTCGCCGGCATCGTCATCGACCCGGCGACCGGGAACACCCTGTGGAGCCGCAATCCCACCCAGCTGCTCACCCCGGCCTCCGCGACGAAGCTGCTCACCACCTCCGCCGCGTTGCTCAAGCTGGACCACGGGCTGCAGCTGAGCACCAAGGTCGTCCAGGGCTCCTCCCCGGACACGGCGGTGATCGTCGCCGGAGGCGACCCGACGCTGTCCTCGCTGCCGGACGGGCAGGAGTCGATCTACCCGGGCGCCGCGCACCTCGACGACCTCGTCGCGCAGGTGAAGCAGGCGTCGGGCGGGACGATCAGGAAGGTGCAGATCGACCTGTCGCTCTACTCGGGCTCGCTGACCGGCCCCGGCTGGGCGCCCGAGGACGCGCCGTCGACCTACGCGGTGCCGATCGTGCCCGGGATGCTCGACGCCGGGCGCTCCAACCCGAAGGTCGACGAGGTCAGCCGTACCGGCAACCCGGCGGGCGCGCTGTTGCAGGCCTTCGCCCAGCGGCTCGGCGCCACGGCGGCGGGCAACGCCACTGCTCCCCAGGGCGCGAAGGTCCTCGGCGAGGTGAAGTCCGCGCCGCTCACGGAACTGGTCGACCGCGCGCTGCAGATCTCCGACAACGTCCTCGCCGAGGCGATCGGCCGCCAGACCGCGTTGGCCAACGGAGCGGCCGCGAGCTTCGCGGGCACGGCGCAGAGCACGCTGAGTGTGTTGGCGCAGAACGGTTTCGACACCTCGGGCAGCACGGTCGACGACGGTAGTGGACTGTCCACTTTGAACAGGGTGTCGCCGCAGCTGCTCGCCCAGCTGCTCACCGTCGCCGCCGCGCCGGACGACAAGGACCCGCGCACGGCGAAGCTCCGGCCGCTGCTGGAAGGACTTCCGGTCGCGGGAGGCAGCGGCACGCTCGCGGGGCGCTTCGACGCGGCGAACGCCTCGCAGGGCAAGGGCTGGGTGCGCGCCAAGACCGGGACGCTCTCCGGTGTGAACACGCTCGCGGGCCTGGTGCTGGACGCCGACGGCCGGGTGCTGGTGTTCGCGTTCATGTCCAACGGCTCGGACATCAACGTCGCGCGCCCGGCGCTGGACGCCGTCGCGGCGGCGCTACGTGGCTGCGGATGCCGTTAGCGGCGGGTAGCGTCGGAACGGTGAACAGCACGGTGAGCGAAGGAAAGACGCGTCCGGTGGTGGACTGGTCGCTCGCTGCGGCGACGGGTGCGTTCCTCGTGCGCGGCGGCCCGTCGGTGCCCCGCACGGAGGCGCGTCTCGCGGTGAGCGAACTGCGCGAGCTGACCGTCGACGCGGAGGCGCACGTCCGCGAGCTCACCGGTCTCGGCGAGGGACTGCCGCTGCTGCCCGGCGAGGTCGTCGACCGGCCGGGCTGGGTGCGTTCCGCCGCCGTCGGCCTGGAAGCGTTGACGGGCAAGGCTTTGAACACGCTGCCCGCCAACCCGCTGGCGCCCGTGCTCGCGGGTGGCGCGGGGGTCCAGACCGGAGTGGTGCTGGCGTTCCTCGCCTCGCGCGTGCTCGGGCAGTACGACCCGTTCGGCGGCGACGGGGGCAGGTTGCTCCTGGTCGCGCCGAACGTCGTCACCGCGCAGCACGCGATGCAGGTGCCCGGCCGTGACTTCCGGCTGTGGGTGTGCCTGCACGAGTGCACGCACCGCCTGCAGTTCACCGCGGTGGACTGGCTGCGTGACTACTTCGCGGACGAGGTGGAGCGGCTGGTCGGCGGCCTCGCCGAGGAGCAGGACGGCGTCGCCGACCTGTTCGGCAGGCTGCCCGAGGCGATCCGCGAAGCCAAGCGCGCCAAGGCCGATGGCGGGGTCGCCGCGCTGACGAGGCTGCTGCGCTCACCGCAGCAGCGCGAGGTGTTCGACCGCCTGCTCGCGCTGTCGACCCTGCTGGAAGGGCACGCCGACTACGTGATGGACGCGGTCGGCCCCGAGGTGGTGCCCGCCGTGGAAATGATCCGCGAACGCTTCACCGCGCGCCGTTCCGGGGGCGGGCTGCTCGACCGGCTGCTGCGCACCCTGCTGGGCATCGACGCGAAGATCCGCCAGTACGCGCAGGGCTCGGCGTTCACCAAGCACGTCGTCGGCAGGGTCGGCATGAGCGGGTTCAACGCCGTGTGGACCTCGCCGAACACCCTGCCCACCCGTGCCGAGATCGCCGACCCGGAGTCGTGGGTCAGGCGTGTCCACGGCTGAGGACCTGATCCCCGTCCGGCGGGCCGTGCGGGAGTTCCTGGCCGCGCACCCGCGGGTCGACTTCGACGTCGCGGTGTCCGGCGGCGCCGACTCGCTCGCGCTCGCGGAGGCCGGTGCGCACGAGGGGCACAAGCTGGGCCTGCGGGTCCGGGCGCTGGTCGTGGACCACGGGTTGCAGTCCGGTTCGGCGGAGATCGCGCAGCGAGCGGCGTCGGCGGCGCGGCGGCTGGGCGTGGACGAGGCCGAGGTGCTTACGGTCGAGGTCACCGGCGCCGGTGGGGTCGAGGCCGCCGCCCGGCGCGCGCGGTACTCGGCGCTGGCCCGGAAGGGCCGCTCGCTCGTCCTGCTCGGGCACACCCGCGACGACCAGGCGGAGACGGTGCTGCTCGGGCTCGGCCGCGGTTCGGGGCCGCGCTCGATCGCGGGGATGAAGCCGCTGGACCCGCCGTGGGGCCGCCCGCTGCTGGACGTGCCACGCTCGGCCACGCGGGCCGCGTGTGCGGCGCTGGGCGTCGAACCGTGGGAGGACCCGTTCAACACCGACCCGCGGTTCACGCGCGTCCGGCTGCGCCGCGAGGTGTTGCCGCTGCTGGAAGACGTCCTGTCCGGCGGGGTCGCCGCCGCGCTCGCCCGCACCGCGGCGCAGCTGCGGGAGGACGTGGAAACCCTCGACGCGCTCGCGGCCGAGTTGCGCGGCGAGGGCGAGACGCTGGACGCGAAGGCGCTCGAAACCGTGCCACCCGCCCTGCGCCGCCGGGTGCTCCGGCGCTGGTTGCTGGACCGCGGGGCGTGTGATCTTTCTGACGCGCACCTGCGCGCTGTCGACGCACTGGTCGGGAAATGGCGTGGTCAGGGCGGGGTGTGGCTACCCGGCGGCTTGGTGGTGACGCGGACACATGGCAGGCTGAGCATGGAACGTCGCGAAGCAGCCAGAGGGGAATGACCCGTGTACGAAGGCGAGATCGCCTCCGTGCTCGTCACCGAGCAGCAGATCCAGGACAAGATCAACGAACTCGCCAAGCAGATCGCGGCTGACTACGCGCGGGACGGCGTCACCGGCGACCTCCTGCTGGTCGGCGTGCTCAAGGGCGCGGTCATGTTCATGACCGACTTCGCCCGCGCGCTGCCGATCCCGGCCCAGCTGGAGTTCATGGCGGTGTCGTCCTACGGATCGGCCACCTCGTCGTCGGGCGTGGTGCGGATCCTCAAGGACCTCGACCGCGACATCGCCGGCAAGCACGTGCTGATCGTCGAGGACATCGTCGACTCGGGGCTGACGCTGTCGTGGCTGCTGAAGAACCTCGCCAGCCGCAACCCGGCGTCGTTGGAGGTCTGCTCGCTGCTGCGCAAGCCGGAAGCGGTCAAGGTGGACGTGCCGGTCAAGTACGTCGGGTTCGACATCCCGAACGAGTTCGTGGTCGGGTACGGCCTCGACTACGCGGAGCGTTACCGCGACCTCCCCTACATCGGCACGCTCGACCCCAAGGTCTACAGCTCCTGATCAACAGAGCGTGAACGGCCGCCGACGGGCGTGGAAAAAGGGGAACCCGGGCTTGTCCGAACGCGTCATACCGGGTGGTCGAGTGCGTTAACCTAAGCGAACAGGGGTAGCCGGGCCGCCACGCCCGGCAGCGACTTGGGGCAGGAGAGTTACCGATGAGCAGCTACGCGGATGCCGCGGCGTTCCGGAACGCGGCGGTGAGCGGCCAGCTGGGGGTCGACCCGGACGCCGCGCAGAACGTGCTGAAGAAGATCCGGGCGGGCAAGGACTCAGTGGAGACCCTGCTGCGCAACGCCGGCGCGCTCGCCGAGGCCCCCAAGCTCGGCGCCAACCCGGTCGGGAACGCGATCGCGGCCAAGTTCGCGGAGCGCGCCGACGGCGGCGGCGACTCCTACACCACGGCGCTGCAGAACCTCTACGGCCAGTACGAGCAGGCCGAGCAGGCCATCGTCGCGGCGATGAGCCACTACCAGCAGATCGACCAGGCCGCCGCGGACGCGCTGTCCGGGCGCGCGTGATCCAGGGGGCGGCATGAGCGGCATCGACGACCAGAGAACTCCCGGCGGCGCCACGCCCGCCCCCGTGTCCCTGGGGGACAACGGGGAGACGGCGGCGCTCGTCGAGCAGGCGCGCAACAACGCGGGCGGTTTCGACTACGGCTCGGACCGCGCCATCGGCAGCCCGCCGAACTGGGCCTCTCAGGAGAGCACGCAGCTCTACCAGGGCGCGACGGTGAACAACGACCCGGCGACGGCCGAGGCCACCGGCCAGGTGTGGAAGGCCCACGGCGATGAGCTGCACCAGGCGGCCACCGACCTGTACAACGCGGTCGCCGAGCTGGGCAACGTGTGGGTCGGCAAGGGTGCGGGAGCCGCGCAGGGCGCGCTCGTGGGCATCGCCGGTTCGAGCAAGCAGGCGGGCGACGCGGCGCACACGATGGCCAACCGCATGGCGCAGCAGGCCGCGGCGGCGGCCGAGGTCAAGAAGATGCCGGCGCCGAAGGACTTCGACCCTGGCAGGCAGACCGCGGCGATGCTCGCGGGCGGTCCCGCCGCGATGGTCGCCGACATGAAGGCGCAGGCCGACGAGGCCAAGTCGGTGCACGCGCAGCAGGTCCAGTACTTCAACGCCTACACGCAGGCGATGTCCGAGGTGGACGACTCGACCCCGAGCTTCGGCCCGGAGTCGCTCGGCCTCCCGCCGGACGGCGCGATCGGTGCCACGAAGGCGTCTTCCTCGGTTGCGGGCACCAGCTCCGTGCTGGGCGTCTACGGCGGCGGCGCGCTGGGTCCGGCCACCGGCCTCGGTGCGGGCGGTGTCGACGTCGGCCGTGGTTCGGCCTTCGGCGCGCACCTCGGCCAGGTCGGCCAGGGTGCGAACCCGGGCGCGGTCGGCGCGCCTGGCGCCCCGGCGCCGGGTGTGGTCTCCGGTGCGGGCGTGGCTCCGGCCGCGCAGTCGACGCCGGTGCCCTCGTCCTCCTCCGGTGGCGGTGGTTCCGCGGCGCTCGGGGTCGGGCTCGGCCTCGCCGGTGCCGGACTGGGCGCGGCCGCGGGCAAGGCCGTTCTGGGGCGGGGCAACAAGACCGCCGCCAAGAAGGAAGTCGACGAGACGGCCGCGGCGAGCACCGAGCAGAACCAGCAGCAGGGCCACGCGAACGCCGCGCAGCCGGTGGTCTCGCCCAACGGCACCATCGGCGGCACCGGCAGCACGCCTCCGCCGGGGATGGGCGGGATGGGCGCCGGCGGTGCCCACGGCACCGAGGACGAGGAGCACCAGCGCGCCTCGTACCTCGTCGAGGCCGACCCGGACGAGGCGTTCGGCGCCAACGTGGCCACGGCGCCCCCGGTCATCGGCGCCTGGGCCGACGACGAGGACGAAGAGTGACGCGTGCGGAGCTGCTGACTCCGCTGGAGCTGGACTTCCTGTGGGAGTCGTTCGGGGCCGGCGAGCTGCCGTACCCCCTGGAGTTCCGGTCGCACGGGGCGACTCTGGACGAACGCGCGCACCTGCGCGGGCAGGCTCTCGCCGAGCTGGCCCGCCGGGGCGTCGCGGACGGCCGGGGCCGCCCCGAGCCGCACGTGGAGAACTTCTTCGAGGTGCTCGCCGGGTCCGAGGTGAGCCTCGACTCGGTGCACCTGTCCGCGCCGAACACCCGCCCGCTGCTCGCGGTGGCGGCCGCCCTCAACGGTCAGGGTGTGCTCGCGGTGCAGGACGAGCGGGGTTTCCACTTCCATCCGGCCCCGGCGGACGGGCTGGCCAGCGCCGTCGTGTCGTTGCTGCCGCCCGCGCCGCGGGGCGCCGAGAAGTCGATCACCGTGCCGCTCGAACAGCTGCTCACCGGCACCGGCGCGGACTTCCTGCAGCGCCGGGTCGCCGACGCGGCCGGCCGCGTGAGCGCGGACGAGGACCGCAAGGCGCTCGCCCGGCTGCAGGCACAGCCGCGGCTGCGCGGCGGCCAGATCGGCGCCAACGCGCGCGGACGGCTGTCCGGCAAGGTCCGCGCACCGGTGCTGAGCTGGTTCGACACCGAGTCCGGCCGGTACTTCACCCAGGCCACCCGCGGCCACGACGGCCGGGACTGGATCACGATCGCCCCCGCGGACGCCGCGTCACTGCGGCAGCGGCTCAATGAGATGCTCTCCGGTGCTGCCAGCACGACGATGGCGCCGGGAGGAGCATGGTGACCGGTGGGCAGGAGTTCTTCTCACCGCTGACGTTCGACTTCCTGTGGGAGGCCGTCGACCTCGGCGAGCTGCCCTACCCGCTGCGCGTCCGTTCGCACGGAGCGACCGTCGACGAGCGGTCGGTGTTGCGCCAGCGGGCGCACAACGAGCTCAAGGCGCGTGGCCTGCGTGACCACTTCGGCAGGCTGGAACCGCACGTCGAGGACTGGTTCACATTGCTGGCCCGGCCCGCGGTGAGCATCGACGCGCTGCACATCCCCGAGTACCAGGCGCCGCCGGTCGGCATCCTCGCCGCGTCGGACGGCACCAACGGCGTCATCGCGATCCAGACCGCGGACGGGATCTGGCTCCGGCCCACGTTCCCCGAGGGGCTGGCGTCGGCGGTGGTGGACCTGCTGCCCACGGGCAAGCGCGGCACCGAGGCGTCCATCACCCTGCCGGTGCAGGAGGCGCTGCGGATCCCGCCGAGCCGCGTGCCGGTCACGCCCGGCGGGGAGGCGGCGCCGGCGAAGTCGCGGCGGCGGACGTCGCTGAGCGAGCAGGTGGCCGACCCGCGCGAGTCCTACGCGCGGCTGGCCGGTCAGCCGCGGCTGCGCGGCGGTCAGCTGGCAGCGAACAGCCGCAGCGAGCTGGGCGCGCGCCGCCGGTCCCCGGTGCTGGCCTGGTTCGACACCGCCACCGGCCGCTACCTGAGCCTTTCCCGCCCCGGTCCGGACGGCCGGGAGTGGGTGACGGTGGCCCCCGCGGACGCCAAGACCCTGCGCACGCGGCTGTCGGAGATGGTCGCGAGCGTCACGTCCTGACCTGCCGGGAACCCGGTGCCCCGACCGGCCGTTGAGCAGCCGGAGACTAGTGCGGGTGCCGAGGTCCGCCGGACTGTACCCTGGGTAGACGGGTGTCCCCCGCGCCCCGCAAGTCGTTGTGTACACCGTGACGGCGGATGTGAGCATCTACCGCCTAACCAGGGAGGGTCAAGGCCACACGGCCGAGGCATATGGACCGGAAGCGCCTGCTCAGGAACCCACTGCTGTGGATCGTCGCGGTTCTGCTGCTCTACTTCGCGTTCAGCACCATCTTCGACAGCGACCGCGGCTACACCCAGGTCCCGACTTCACAGGCGATCGCGCAGATCAACGCGGGCAATGTGAAGGAAGCGAACCTCGAGGACAAGGAGCAGCAGCTCAAGCTGTCGCTCACCAACAAGATCGACGTCGACGGGCAGCAGGTCGACCAGGTCATCACGCCGTACCCGTCCGACGCGACGCGGCCCATCTACGACCTGCTGGTGTCGAAGCCGAACATCAAGTTCACCACCACGGTGACGCAGCAGTCCTGGATCTCCCAGCTGCTGATCTACATGATCCCGCTGGGCATCCTGCTCCTGCTGCTCATGTGGATGATGAACAACGCCCAGGGCGGCGGCAACCGGGTGCTCAACTTCGGCAAGTCCAAGGCGAAGCAGCTCAACAAGGACATGCCCAAGACCACCTTCGGTGACGTCGCGGGTGCCGACGAGGCCGTCGAAGAGCTGTACGAGATCAAGGACTTCCTGCAGAACCCGGCGCGCTACCAGGCGCTGGGTGCGAAGATCCCGAAGGGCGTGCTGCTCTACGGCCCGCCCGGCACCGGCAAGACGCTGCTGGCGCGTGCCGTCGCCGGTGAGGCCGGGGTGCCGTTCTACACGATCTCCGGTTCGGACTTCGTCGAGATGTTCGTCGGTGTCGGTGCCTCCCGTGTCCGTGACCTGTTCGAGCAGGCGAAGCAGAACTCGCCCTGCATCATCTTCGTCGACGAGATCGACGCGGTCGGCCGCCAGCGTGGCGCCGGCCTCGGCGGTGGGCACGACGAGCGCGAGCAGACGCTGAACCAGCTGCTGGTCGAGATGGACGGCTTCGACGCCCGCGGGGGCATCATCCTGATCGCGGCCACGAACCGGCCCGACATCCTGGACCCGGCGTTGCTGCGGCCCGGCCGCTTCGACCGGCAGATCCCGGTGTCCGCGCCGGACCTGCTCGGCCGCCGCGCGATCCTCGAGGTGCACTCCAAGGGCAAGCCGCTGGCGCAGAACGTGGACCTCCACTCGCTCGCCAAGCGCACGGTGGGCATGTCCGGCGCCGACCTGGCGAACGTCATCAACGAGGCCGCGTTGCTCACCGCCCGCGAGAACGGGCACGTCATCACCGACGCCGCGCTCGAAGAGTCGGTGGACCGCGTGATCGGCGGCCCGGCGCGCAAGAGCCGGATCATCTCCGAGAAGGAGAAGAAGATCACGGCCTACCACGAGGGCGGGCACGCGCTCGCCGCGTGGGCGATGCCGGACCTGGAGCCGGTGTACAAGCTGACGATCCTGCCGCGTGGCCGCACCGGCGGGCACGCGCTGGTCGTGCCCGAGGACGACAAGCAGCTGATGACGCGCTCGGAGATGATCGCGCGGCTGGTGTTCGCCATGGGCGGGCGCACGGCCGAGGAGCTGGTCTTCCACGAGCCGACCACCGGCGCGTCCTCCGACATCGAGCAGGCCACCAAGATCGCCAAGGCGATGGTCACCGAGTACGGCATGAGCGCCCGCCTCGGCGCGGTCAAGTACGGCCAGGACCAGGGCGACCCGTTCCTGGGCCGGTCGGCGGGCCGCCAGGCGGACTACTCGCTCGAGGTCGCGCACGAGATCGACGAAGAGGTGCGCAAGCTCATCGAGACCGCGCACACCGAGGCGTACGAGGTGCTCAACACCTACCGCGACGTGCTCGACGACCTGGTGCTGGAGCTGCTCGAAAAAGAGACGCTGCAGCGCAAGGACCTGGAGCGGATCTTCGCGTCGGTCGAGAAGCGGCCGCACATCACCGTGTTCAACGAGTTCGGTGAGCGCGTGCCGTCGGACAAGCCCCCGATCAAGACCCCGCGTGAGCTGGCGATGGAGCGCGGCGAGCCCTGGCCGGACGAGGAGGAGCAGAAACCCGCTCCGCGGCCCGCGCCCACTCCGGTGGCCACCGCTCCCGGCGGGGGCGACCTGCCGGGCGGCCCGCCGTACCACCAGCCCGAGCCCCCGTCGAACCCGTACGCCCCGCCGTCGGGTCCGAACGGCGGCGGCCGGTACAACCCGTCGAACGGCAACAACCAGTGGCCGCAGGCGCCGAACGGTCCCGCGGGGCCGCCGAACTACGGTGCCCCTCCGGGGTGGACGCCCGCGACCCAGCCGGGTAGCGGCGGTCCGCAGTGGCGGCCGCCGACGGAGGAGTGGCGCCAGCAGCCGGGCGAGCAGCAGCAAGGAAAATGGTTCGGTGGTTCCGGCGAAGGGCAGCACCGCCGCGACCCCGACGAGCAGGACGGTCAAAATCGACAGTGAGCTGACCCGCGAGAACGGGCCGGTGTTCGACCAGGCGCGCGCCGAGAAGGCCGTGCGCGAGTTGCTGCTGGCCGTGGGCGAGGACCCGGACCGGGATGGCCTGCGGGACACCCCGGCCCGGGTCGCACGGGCTTACCAGGAGATGTTCGCGGGTCTCTACGTCGACCCGGACGCGGTGCTGGACCGCACCTTCGACGAGGCCCACGAAGAGCTCGTGCTGGTCACGGACATCCCGATCTACTCCACCTGCGTTCCCGGCGAGCAGCCGGTCGACGCCGTCGGCGGGCGGAAGCAGGCGCGGGACGTCGAGGTCGGGGACAAGCTGTGGACCCTGGCCCAGGGGCGGGTAGAGGAAACGACGGTCACGCGGATCAGCTCGCACCGGACGCGTGAGCTGGTCGAGGTCGTCACCTCCGCCGGTGCCTTCCGGGTCACGCCCGACCACCCGCTGGCCACTCCGCAGGGGTGGCTGGAGGCGAAGGACGTCGAGGGCACCTGCGTCGAGTGGACGGACGTGCGGAGCATGTCCCGCGCCCGGCGCGCCCCTGCACTCGTTGGTGCCCCGGTCGTCGCGGACGACTGGTACCGGCGGCACGGCTTCGCCCAGTACGACTACGCCACCGGCCTCGCCGAGTCCGAGTACGTCGAGGTCCGCTCGGTGCGCCCGGTCGTCGAGCCGTGCACCGTCTACAGCTACAAGTGCGAACCCCACCCGACGTTCCTGGTGGCGGGGCACCTGACGCACAACTGCGAACACCACCTGGTCCCGTTCCACGGCGTCGCCCACATCGGGTACATCCCGAACGGGCAGGGGAAGGTCACCGGGCTCTCGAAGCTGGCCCGGCTGGTCGACCTGTACGCCAAGCGGCCGCAGGTGCAGGAGCGGCTGACGTCGCAGGTCGCGGACGCGCTCGATCGTAGGCTCAAGCCCCGCGGCGTGATCGTCGTGATCGAGGCCGAGCACCTGTGCATGTCGATGCGCGGCATCCGCAAGGCCGGCGCCCGCACCACGACGTCCGCGGTGCGCGGGCTGTTGCAGTCCTCCGCCTCCACGCGCGCGGAGGCCCTGGAGTTGATCAAGGGGCGCCGGTGAGCAGCGCGCTGCCGTCCCCGGGGCGCTGTGTCGTGATGGGCGTCCTGAACGTCACGCCCGACTCGTTCTCCGACGGCGGCCGCTACCTCGGCGTCGACGCCGCCCTCGCGCACGCGCACGACATGTGGGCCCGCGGCGCGGACATCATCGACGTCGGGGGCGAGTCGACGAGGCCCGGCGCGGCCCGGGTGGACGCCCAGACCGAGATCGACCGGGTGCTGCCCGTCGTGCGCACCCTCGCGGCCGACGGGCTCCACCTCTCCGTCGACACCACCCGCGCCGCTGTCGCCGAGGCCGCGCTGGACGCCGGCGCCCGCGTGATCAACGATGTGTCCGGCGGCCTGGCCGACCCGGACATGGCGAAGGTCGCGGCCACCACCGGTGCGCCGTGGATCCTCATGCACTGGCGCGGGCACAGCAGGGACATGAACCGGCTCGCGCAGTACGACGACGTCGTCGCCGAGGTGCGGACCGAGTTGCGGGCGCGAGTGGACGCCGCGCTCGCCGCCGGGGTCGCGCAGGAGCGCATCGTGATCGACCCCGGCCTCGGGTTCGCCAAGCACGCGCCACACGACTGGGCGCTGCTGCACGAGTTGAGGTCCTTTGTGGACATGGGTTTCCCGGTGCTCGTGGGTGCCTCGCGAAAGCGCTTTCTCGGTCGGCTGCTCGCCGACGAGCAGGGCGAGCCGCGCCCGCCGTCGGGCCGCGAGGACGCCACCGCGGCGGTGTCCGCACTGGCCGCCGCGGCCGGCGCGTGGGGAGTCAGGGTGCACTCGGTCGGGGCGTCGCTGGACGCCGTGACCGTCGCCGCGGCCTGGCAGCGTGGGCATGAGTGACCGGATCACGCTCACCGGCCTGCGCGTCTTCGGCAGGCACGGCGTGTTCGAGCACGAGAAGCGCGACGGACAGGAGTTCGTCGTGGACGTCACCGTGTGGTTGGACCTGACACCGGCGGCCGAGACCGACGACCTCAAGCAGACCCTCCACTACGGCGAGCTCGCGCAGCTCGCCGCCGGAATCGTCGGCGGCGAGCCGTACGACCTCATCGAGAGCGTCGCGGGCCGGATCGCGGACGAGGTCATCCGCGACGAACGGCTGAGCGCGGTCGAAGTGACCGTCCACAAGCCCTCCGCGCCGATCCCGCTCACCTTCGACGACGTCGCCGTCACCGTCCGGCGGGAACGGTGAGCCGCGCCGTCCTGTCGCTCGGGTCCAACCTGGACGACAGGCTGGGCCACCTGCGTTCCGTCGTCACCGGGCTCGGGGACGCGCTGGTGCGGGTGTCCACGGTGTACGAGACGAAGCCGTGGGGCGTCACCGACCAGCCGGACTTCCTCAACGCGGTGTGCATTGTGGACGATCCCGCGCGGGACTCCTGGGCGTGGCTGCGGACGGGCCAGGCGCTGGAGCAGGCCGCGGGCCGGGTGCGCGAGCTGCGCTGGGGTCCGCGGACGCTCGATGTGGACGTGGTGACGGTGGACGGCGTGCGTTCGGACGACCCCGCGCTGCTGCTGCCGCACCCCGGCACGCCCGAGCGCGCCAGCGTCCTGGTGCCGTGGCACGAGATCGAGCCCGGCGCCATCCTGCCGGGACACGGTCCGATCGCCGACCTGCTGGCCGCACTGCCGGAGGCCGAGCGGGCGGGCGTCGTCGCCCGGCCCGACCTCCGGCTCTGAGTCACGCCCGCAGCGCCGCCACCAGCCAGTTCACCGCGGGATAGCGTGTCGGGACCGGCGGCCAGCCGTTCATCACGGCCATCAGCTGCCAGTACCGCTCGGCACGGGCGTCGTTGCCCTGGTCTATCTGCTGGGCCAGCGCGGCGCGGTCGAGGCCGGACGCCTCGACCAGCTCCGCGGCCAGTGCCTGTCCCTCCGCCGAGGACGGAGCGAGCCCGGCGTCCAGGAACCCCTGTGCCCGTTCGGACCAGTCGGCCCACTGCTCCCGCGACGCTTCCCACGCCCCGCCGTCCCCGCGTCCGGCGTGGCGCTCGCTCATCCCGCGGATCAGCGCCCGGAACGACGGGTCCTGGATCAGCTCCGCGAACTCCACCCACGCCTCCACCTGTTCGGGTGAGGGATCGTCCGGGAGGGACGGTTTCGCCGAGCGCATCCACCCGTAGAACGCCTCGTCGACGGCCAGTCCCTCGACCATCTCGTCCCAGAACCGGTCGACCAGCCGGGCCCGTTCCTCATCGGACATCGCCGCCAGCTTGTTCATCAGCTTCACTTCCTCCAGTTCGGACTTCCTCTTGACGACCGCACGCAGCACCGCCCGGCGCAGCCGGAGCCTGCGGATCTGCTCGTCGAGCGCCTCCAGGTGGCGGGCCGCGAGCTGCGGCACGCTGGCGCGCGACGCGAGCACCTTCGCCACGTCGTCCAGGCCGAGGCCCAGCTCACGCAGCGTCCTGATCAGTTCGAGCCGGGCCAGGGACCGCGTGTCGTACAGGCGGTACCCGGCGGAGGTGCGGTCGGTGGGCGGGAGCAGTCCCTCGTCGGAGTAGAACCGGATGGTCTTGACCGGCAGGCCCGTGCGGCGTGCCAGCTCCCCGATGGTGAACGTCCTGCTCACGGAAGCCATGCTGCTGTCTCCAGTCACTGGAGGGTCAAGCCTCGCACGGTACCGTGGGCGTCATGCACTTCACGCGGCCGCGCGAGCTGGTGACCGCCGGGCTGGTCGGCCTCGTGCTGGCCTACCTCGTCTTCCGGTTCGCCTACGGCTCGCTGCCCCCGCTGCCGCGCTACGCGGGGGTCACGCTCCTGGTGCTCGCCGTCGTCGAGGCGGTGCTGGCCTTCTCCGTCCGCGCGCGGATCCGAAGTGGACGGTTGACCGGTGCCATCGGCGTCGCGCGAGCGGTCGCGCTCGCGAAGGCTTCTTCGCTGCTCGGGGCGCTGATGCTGGGGGCGTGGCTGGGTGCGCTGGCCGCACTGCTGCCGCGTGCCGACGAGGTGGCCGCGGCCGCGAACGACGTGCGCAGCGCGATCATCGGCGCGGTCTGCGCGGTGGTGCTGATCGCCGCCGCACTGTGGCTCGAACACTGCTGCCGCACACCGGAGACACGTGATCAGGACCGCGACGATCACCCGACCGGTTAACGCTGAGAACCGACCGTTCGAAGTACCGGCTAGGTCTCAGATGGATAACTAGAGGGTACGGTGTTCGGCATGACTGGCGTGGGTGACGACGACTCGCGCGGCCGCCTCCTTGGCAGGCCGTGGTTCGTCGTCGGCTTGGCCCTCGCCCTGGCCGCGACACTGGCGCTCGTGCTGGCGGACGACATCCGCTACCTGCGGCTGGGCATCGTCGCGGCGTTGTGGGCCGCACTGGTGGGCGCCTTCCTCGCGGTGAAGTACCGCAAGCAGGCCGCCGGCACGGAGGACGCGATCGCGCAGGCGCAAGAGGTCTACGAGCTGGAACTGGAACGCGAGGTCGCCGCCCGGCGCGAGTACGAGCTCGAAGTCGAGAACGACATGCGCGCGAAGGTGCAGGCCGACTCGCGCGAGGAGCTGGACTCGCTGCGGGCCGAGGTGGCGGCGCTGCGGGACAACCTGCAGGCGTTGTTCGGCGGCGAGGTCCTGCTGGAGCGGTTCGCGTTGACCGCGCAGGCCACCCGGATGCGGGCGCTGCGGGAGGAGCAGCGGATCGTCGAGGGCGGGAGCAACGGCCACGACCCCGCGCAGCTGACCGCGGGCCGCGGGCCGGAGAGACCGACGGAGATGGTCGACCGCGTCCGGGAAAAACAGCAGGCGCGGCCTGCCGGGCGTCCGGCCGCGCCGGAACCCCGCCGCCCGGAACGTTCGCTCGACCTGCCACCCCGTCGGGTGCCGCCCGCCGAACCCGCCCAGCGGCAGCCGGGCGGGCACGCCGCGTCCAGCGTCGCGAAGGCCGCCGCTGAGGCGCGTGCCCAGCAGACCAGGGTGAACCAGCCTCCGCCGCGGCAGCAGGAGCCGCCGACCCGTTTCACGTCTCCGGTCGAGGCCACGCGGCCCGCTTTCAGTCCTTCGGAGCGCCGTCGCCAGCCGGTCCCGCCCGCGAAACCCGATCCGGCCGACGAGCCGACGCAGCTGGCGAAGCCGGTGGACGCCGACTGGACCGCGGCCTGGGACAAGAAGCCCGGCGGTGAGCGGTCCGCGCCGGGCAACACCGCCCCCGCCACCCCGGAACCGCCTGCCGTCGCCCTGCCGTCCGAGCCGGAACAGCCGCGCCGCGCGGAGCGTTCGCGGCCGCGCATGGAGCCCGCCCGGTCTCGCGCGGAGGAGTCCCGCCCACGCTTTGAACCCGCCCGTTCGCGTGGTGAGAGTTCACGCTCCCGGATGGAGCCGGTCCAGCGGCGTGGCGAGACCTCGCGCTCCCGGATCGAGCCGGTGAAGCCGCGCTTCGAGGGTTCGCGGCCGCGGATGGAGGCGGTGAAGCCCCGGTTCGAGGGTTCGCGACCCCAGATGGAGCCCGTGCGCCCGGCCGAGCCGGAGCCGATCCAGGCGCGGCTGGAACCGGAACCCGTGGCACCGCCGCCCCCGGTGGTGGAAGAGCTGCCCATGGCGTCCAATCCGACGCTGCCCGACGAGGTCCGCAGGCTCGCGCAGGAGGGCCGCCCCGGCGGCCGCCGCCGTCGCGCGGAGGACGAGCCGCAGGTCGAGCAGTCCTCCGGCCGCCGCCACCGGCCCGAGGGCGAGCCGCCGTCCTGGCTGGCGCCGACCCGCACCGGCAGTCACGCGAAGCCCGAGCCGGAGACCGGTGGCCGCCGTTCCGCGGAGTCGACCGGCCGCCGCGCGGCCGTCGAAGAGGGCGGCTCGCACTCCGCGGGCCGCTCGGTGAGCGACCTGCTGGCGGCCCACGGCACCACCGACGCCATCCCCCGGCGCCGCCGTCGCGCCGAGGACTGACCCCTCATACGTCCCTTCTGTCGCGCTGACGCGTCACCGTAGAGTTTCGGGCTGTGACGACGGCTCCCCGCAGGCTCACCGTGCTGCTGCCCGTGCTCGGCCTCGTCGTGGTGGCGGTGTGCGGACTGACCCTGCTCGCGCTCGCCACGGTCCGCGTCGGCCCGCTGGCCGTGGTGATCGGCGTGGCCGCCGCGCTGGTCCCGGTCGCCGTCGTGGTCGCCGCCGTGCTGTGGGTCGACCGCTGGGAGCCGGAACCGGCGAAGCTGCTGCTGCTCGCGTTCGCGTGGGGGGCGTGCATCGCGACCATCACGGCCCTGCTCATCAACAACACCGCCGAGACCGTCGGGGACCTGTTGCTGGGCAGGGGCAACGGCAGCAGGCTGAGCGCGCTGGTGTCCGCACCGCTGGTGGAGGAGGCGGCGAAGGGCGCGTTCGTGCTGTTCGTCTTCCTGCGCCGGCGCGACGAGTTCGACGGGATCATCGACGGCATCGTCTACGCCGGGCTCGCCGCGGCCGGGTTCGCCTTCACCGAGAACATCTACTACTTCGGCCGCGCGTTCGCGGACTACGGCTTCGGCGACGGCACCAGCGCGGGCGTGATCGCCGCGTTCGTGCTGCGTGGGGTGCTCTCGCCGTTCACGCACCCGCTGTTCACGGCCATGACCGGCGTCGGCATCGGGGTCGCCGCGCGGGCGCCCGCCGGGGTGGTGAAGGTCCTCGCGCCGCTCGGCGGTTACCTCGGCGCGGTGTGCCTGCACGCGCTGTGGAACGGTGCGGCGACGCTCGGCGGGGCGAAGACGTTCCTGAACGTGTACTTCCTGGTCATGGTGCCGATCTTCATCGCCGTTGTGCTGGTCATCGTGCTGCAGCGGCGGCACGAGCAGCGGATCGTCGAGGCCGCGCTGCCGGGCATGGTCCGCGCCCGGTGGATCGCCGCGTCGGAGGTCGAGCTGCTGGCGAGCCTGCCCGGCCGCCGCGAGTGGCGGCGGCAGGCGCGGCGGCAGTCCGGACGGCGGGCCGCGAAGGCCGTCGCGGACTACCAGAACGCCGTGACCGAGCTCGCGTTCCTCAAGCGCGCCAAGGACACCGCGCAGACCCGCGAACGTGAGGAGGAGCTGCTGCGCACGCTGCGGGCGTCTCGCGCGGAAGCCGTGCGGCTGGCGGGAGATGCGTGACCCGGGTCGGGTGAAGCTAGTCACCAAGGCCGGATTAATCGCCGCTGTCCGGGCTACTCTCGCGCCGTCGTCCGGTACCCGCGCGAAGGGCGGGACTGGAACGAAACGAGGAGCTTTTGCCATGAGCGTCCACCGGGGCACGCCATGAACCGGCCCGCGAGGCTCGCGGTCGGGGTCGTTTCCGCGGGCCGCGTCGGCAGTGTGCTGGGCGCCGCGCTCAGCCGAGCCGGGCACACCGTCGTCGCCGCGTCCGGGATCTCCGCCGCCTCCCACGACCGGGCCGAACGCCTGCTGCCCGGCGTTCCGCTGCGACCGCCGGACGAGGTCGTGACCGCCGCCGACCTGGTGCTGCTGGCCGTGCCCGACGACGAGCTGGCCGGGCTCGTGTCCGGGCTCGCCGCCACCGGCACCTGGCGCAGCGGCCAGATCGTCATCCACACCTCGGGCGCGCACGGGCTCGACGTGCTGGCTCCCGCCGCCGAGGCCGGCGCGCTCCCGCTCGCACTGCACCCGGTGATGACCTTCACCGGCCGCGAGGAGGATCTGCAGCGCATGGCCGCGTGCAGCGTCGGGGTCACCGCGGGCGACGAGGTCGCCTGGCACGTCGGCGAAGCGCTGACCGTCGAGATGGGCGGCGAGGCGGTGCGCGTGCCCGAGGCCGCCCGCCCGCTGTACCACGCCGCACTGGCACACGGTGCGAACCACCTCGCGACACTGGTGGCAGACTGTCTGGACCTGCTGGCCGGCGCGGGCATCCCGAACGGCGAGCGGATGCTCGGCCCGCTGCTGTCGGCCGCACTGGACAACACGCTGCGCCACGGCGACCGCGCCCTCACCGGCCCGGTGGCCCGCGGTGACGCGGGAACGGTGCGCAAACACCTGGCGGTGCTGGGCGCCGAGGCGCCGCAGGTCCGCCCCTGCTACACCGCGCTCGCCCGGCGGACGGCCGAACGAGCCCGGGCGGCCGGCCTGCTCGGCGCGGACGCCGCCGCCGAACTCACCGAACTCCTCGAAGGACCCGAACGACCGTGACCCCCACCCCGAAGTTCACCCGCGGGCAGCTCAACACCTTCCAGACCCCGGACGACATCTTCCGCGTCACCTCGGCCCTGCACGCGGTCGGCCGCAAGGTCGCGCTGGTGCCCACCATGGGCGCGCTGCACGCCGGACACCGCGAGCTGCTGCGCCGCGCGAAGCGGCTGCCCAACACCGTCGTCGCCGCCTCGATCTTCGTGAACCCGCTGCAGTTCGGCGAGGGCGAGGACTTCGAGGCGTACCCGCGCCCGCTCGACCGCGACCTCGAAGTGCTGGCCGACGCCGGCGTCGAGCTGGCGTTCGTGCCCAAGGCCGGTGACCTGTACGCCGAGGGCCACGCGGTCACCGTGCACCCCGGTCCGCTCGGCGACGAGCTGGAGGGCGCGGCCCGGCCCGGGCATTTCGGCGGCGTGCTCACCGTCGTGTCGAAGCTGTTCAACATCGTGCGCCCGGACTACGCGTTCTTCGGCGAGAAGGACTACCAGCAGCTGGTGCTGGTCAAGCGGATGGTGCGCGACCTGAACTTCCCGGTGCGGGTGATCGGCGTGCCCACCGTGCGCGAGCACGACGGGCTGGCGCTGTCCTCGCGCAACGTCTACCTCGGCGAACAGCAGCGCGAGGAGGCCGGAGTGCTGTCCGCGGCGCTGGCCGCCGGTGCGCACGTCGGCAGCCAGGGCGCGGAAGCCGTGCTGTCGATGGCGCGGCAGACACTGGCGGCCCGGCCGGAGGTCGCCGTGGACTATCTCGAACTCCGTGGAACCGATCTGGGTCCCGCGCCCGTCGATGGGGAGGCACGGCTGCTGGTCGCCGCACGGGTCGGGCCGACCCGCCTGATCGACAACGTGCCCGTCCTGCTCGGCGCCGCAGGGGAATGAGAGGGAACTGCACATGTACCGCACGATGCTCAAGTCGAAGATCCACCGTGCGACCGTCACGCAGGCCGACCTGCACTACGTCGGCTCGGTGACGGTCGACGAGGACCTGATGGAGGCGGCCGACCTGCTGCCGGGCGAGCAGGTGTCCATTGTGGACGTCACGAACGGCGCGCGGCTGGAGACCTACGTGATCACGGGCGAGCGTGGCAGCGGGGTCATCGGCATCAACGGCGCCGCCGCGCACCTGGTGCACCCCGGCGACCTGGTCATCCTGATCTCGTACGCGCAGATGGACGCGGCCGAGGCGGTCTCGTTCCGCCCGCGCATCGTGTTCGTCGATGCGGACAACCGGATCAAGCACGAGGGCTCCGACGCCGCGTACGCGCCCGAGGGCTCCGGCCTGATCAGCGGCACGGTTTCGCTCGGCCAGACCGAGTTCCCGGTCGCGGAGACCGTCGACGCCGCCCGGCTCGACGCACTGCTGCACGCGGAGAGCTAGGTGTTGCTGGCCATCGACGTCGGCAACACCAACATCGTGCTCGGGCTCTACGACGGCGAAGAGCTGACCGGTGACTGGCGGATGCGGACCGACGCGCAGATGACCGCCGACGAGCTCGCGCTCACCATGCGCGGTCTGCTCGGCCCGCACGCCGACGCCGTCACCGGCATCAGCGCGCTGTCCACGGTGCCCGCGGTGCTGCGCGAGCTGCGGGTGATGCTGGGCCGCTACTACGCGCGCGTGCCGAAGGTCGTGGTGGAGCCGGGCGTGCGCACCGGTGTGCCGCTGCTGGTCGACAACCCGCGCGAGGTGGGGGCCGACAGGCTGGTGAACACGCTGGCCGCGCACCACCTGCACCGCACGGCGTGTGTGGTGGTCGACTTCGGCACCTCCACGAACGTCGACGCGATCTCCGCGAAGGGTGAGTTCCTCGGCGGCGCCTTCGCCCCGGGGATCGAGATCTCGGTCGACGCGCTCGCGTCGCGCGCCGCGGCGCTGCGCAAGGTCGAGCTGGTGCCGCCGCGGTCGGTGATCGGCAAGAACACCGTGGAGTGCCTGCAGTCCGGCATCCTCTACGGGTTCGCCGGCCAGGTCGACGGCCTGGTGCGGCGGATCGTGAAGGAGCTGTCCGGCGACGGGCCGGTGGCGGTGCTGGCCACCGGCGGCCTGGCCCCGCTGGTGATCTCCGAGTCGGAGACGATCACCGACCACGTCCCGGACCTGACGCTGCTCGGGCTGCGGCTCGCCTTCGAGCGCCAGACCCGCTAGCGCCGCACCGCCCGCAGGACCGTCGTCACGATCGGCAGGTCGAACTCGCCGTTCGAGGTCTCGGGCGTGCGCTCCAGGAAGTCGCGGAGGCGGTCGAGCATCGCCTCCCGCTCCTCGGCGGGGGCCGTCAGCAGGTACGAATGCGTGGCGATCGTGTCCACCAGGGTCCGCGCGGTTCGCCGGTGCGCGTGCGGGAACTGCATGCGCTCGAACGGCCCGAAGTCCGGGTGCGCCGGCAGCTCGGCCTGCTGGGAGAGCCACCGGCGGCTGACGCCGGAGCGGGCGAGCCGGTTGAACTCGGCCACCCACGGCACGGTTTCGTCGTCGTGGTTCCACAGCGCGACCACCGTGCCACCGGACCGGGTGACGCGGGCGATCTCCGTCAGCGCCGGGTCGAGGTCGAACCAGTGGAACGCCTGTCCGGCGAGCACGGCGTCGAACTCGCCGTCGCCGAACGGGATCTCCTCCGCCGTGCCCGCGTGCACGGGCACCTCCGGCTGACGGCGGGCGAGCTCGGCGCGCATTCCGGGATCGGGTTCGACCGCCGCGACCCGGAGGCCGAGTGCCAGCAGCCCTTCGGTGAGCTTGCCGGTGCCCGCGCCGAGATCCAGCACCGAATCGGCCCTTTCGGGCAGACCCCAGCGCAAAGCGGGCAATGGGTAGTCGGGCCGGTGCTCGGCGTACTGGGCGGCGTGCGGGCCGAACGAGAGGGCCCGCCGCGCGCGCAGTTCCTGGTCTGCGGAAGTGGGATCGGTCACGCGATCGATACTATTCGCGGGGAAAGGTAATCCGGTTGGCCTAGCGTCCGGCCGGGTTCGTACCCTGTGCGTATGACGGATTCCGCCGCCTCCGAGCGCCCCCTACCCGATGAAGACCTGCCGGAACAGATGCGGGTTCGCCGGGCCAAGCGCGACCGGATAATGGCGGAAGGGGCCGATCCGTATCCGGTCGAGGTCCCGCGCACGCACACCCTCGCCGAGATCCGGGCGAAGTATTCGGAGCTGCCCGCGGACACCGCGACGGGTGAGATCGTGGGCGTCACCGGCCGGGTGCTGTTCGTGCGCAACACGGGGAAACTGTGTTTCGCCACTCTGCGCGAAGGCGACGGCACGGAGTTGCAGGCGATGCTCAGCCTCGCCGGTGTCGGCGAGGAGTCGCTCGCGGCCTGGAAATCGGATGTCGACCTCGGCGACCACGTTTTCGTGCACGGTGAGGTCATCACCTCCCGCCGCGGCGAGCTGTCGGTGATGGCCGACCGCTGGCAGATCACCTCGAAAGCGCTGCGCCCGCTGCCGGTCGCGCACAAGGAGCTGGCCGAGGAAACGCGGATCCGGCAGCGTTATGTCGACCTGATCCTGCGCTCGAAGGCGCGGGACACGGTGCGGACCCGGGCCGCGGTCGTGCGCTCGCTGCGCAATTCCTTCGACAGCCGGGGCTTCACCGAGGTCGAGACGCCGATGCTGCAGACGCTGCACGGCGGTGCGGCGGCGCGGCCATTCGTCACGCACTCCAACGCGTTCGACATCGACCTGTTTCTGCGGATCGCGCCGGAGCTGTACCTCAAGCGCTGCGTGGTCGGCGGGATCGAGAAGGTCTTCGAGATCAACCGCAACTTCCGGAACGAGGGCAGCGACTCTTCGCATTCGCCGGAATTCGCCATGCTGGAGTTCTACGAGGCGTACGCCACGTACGACACCAACGCGGTGATGACCCGTGAGCTCATCCAGGAAGCCGCGCAGGCGGTATTCGGCGGCCTGGAAGTGACACTCGCGGACGGAACGCCCTACGACCTGTCGGGCGAGTGGACGACGCTGACGATGTACGGCTCGTTGTCCGAAGCGCTCGGCGAGGAGGTCACGCCCGAGACGCCTGCCGAAAAGTTGCGGGGCTTCGCGCAGGCGCGCGGGCTGGAGCCGGACCCGAAACTGGGGCACGGCAAGCTCGTCGAGGAACTGTGGGAGCATCTGGTAGGCGATCACCTGCACGAGCCGACATTCGTGCGGGATTTCCCGATCGAGACCTCGCCGTTGACGCGGCAGCACCGCAGCAAGCCCGGCGTGGCCGAGAAGTGGGACCTCTACGTGCGAGGATTCGAGCTGGCCACGGGTTACTCGGAGCTGGTCGACCCGGTCGTCGAGCGCGAAAGGCTGACGGCGCAGTCCCGTTTGGCGGCGGCCGGCGATAGCGAGGCCATGCGGCTGGACGAAGATTTCCTCCGGGCCCTGGAGTACGGAATGCCACCATCCGGTGGTGTGGGAATGGGCATCGACCGGTTGCTGATGGCCCTGACCGGCCTCGGTATCCGGGAGACGATCCTGTTCCCGCTCGTGCGTCCGGAATAGTTGGCCGTCGGCTCGCACACACGCGCAATGCAAACGAAGTTTGCGTTGTGCGCGGATTCCGGGTATTAATGTCCCTAGTCAATGGCTTCTGACCGGGGCACTCGCCCTACCCAGACATTTGCGGCTAGTTCAAAACAGGAGGAAACTGATGGCACAGAAGGTGCTGGTCTCCCTCGTGGACGACCTCGACGGCTCGGAGGCGGACGAGACCGTCGAGTTCGGTTTGGACGGGATCAACTACCAGATCGACCTGTCCAGCGAAAACGCGGAAGAGCTGCGGGACGCGCTCGCTCAGTACGTCGAGCACGCGCGTCGCGCCGGGGGACGCAAGCGTGCGGGCCGCCCGTCGGCCAAGCCCGCTGCCAGCTCCGCTTCGGTGGACCGCGAGCAGAACCAGGCCATTCGCGCGTGGGCTCGCAAGAACGGCTTCCAGGTTTCCGACCGCGGTCGTATCCCGTCCGAGGTCGTCGAGGCCTACCACAAGAAGAACTGACCTTCCGGGTCCAATAGCCGCGCACGGGGCCGCCAGGATTCGTTCCTGGCGGCCCCGTTCACGTGCTCGCATTCTTGAACTGTGTTCTACTGCTCTGGGAGCCTCTCGCGGGTGCCCCGGCGCGCGTGCCTCCGGGCTCTTTTGGGCTTTTTCGCGCAGCTTTGAATTTCCGGACTGCAACTTGCGGCTCCGAGGTGTGATCACCGGCTGCCGGCAATCGATTCCTCGATCACGAGTCGCGACGAGACGCCCGTGCGACGGATGACTCATTCCGACGAACTTTTCGGCCGTCCTCTTTGTTCACTGTTCAACACTTGCGTGGGTTATCCGATCCGGTGAAGACCAGCGGAAGTGGCGAACGTCACTCTTGTGCGATTGCTTTCCTCACTGCCCCCGCAGTCGAGGGCACTCGGCGCACTCCGCCTCGTCCGGCAACAGGTACGAGAAGCAGCAGCTCTCTCGTCGCCGGGTCCACGTCCGGCCGGTCAGCCGCAGTGCCGAGGCTGCCGTGAGGGGCGGGTACCGCGCGTCGAGGACCAGTGCCGCGTCCGCGACGCCCGCGCCTTCGTCCCCGCCCTGGCGGCCTACCCACCACAGCGCGTTGTCCAGTGCGTCGGTCGCGCCGGCCCACAGCATCCGGCGGCCCAGCCGGCAGGTGGGCGCGTACGCCTGGACGAACCGCGTCGCGTGGGTGAGGTAGCGGGCGCGCAGTACGGCTGCGAGCGCGCGCTCGTCCGGCACCACCGTCGCCTCGGGGCAGCCCGCCGCCGGGTCGTCCGGCGGGCAGTGGAAGTCGGTCCCGAGTACGGCGATCCCGTCCGGGTGCGGGCGGTCGGGGCCGAGGCGAAAGGCGAGCTCCTCCGGATGGAGCAGCGGTACCCGCCGTTCGTGGTGCAACAACAGAGCCGCCGCGTAGGCGGGCACGTGGAGGTACCACGACATCACGTAACCGGCTGTCGTCCGTGCGGGTGCTTCTCCGAACCGGTCGTGGAGCCAGCCGCCGAGCCGGGTGCGCCACTCCGCGAAGCGCGCCGGGTCGCCGAGCAGGTCCGCGCAACGCCGCCACCCGTCGGCTTCGGGCAGGTCAGGACGGAACTCGACGCGCTGCTGCAGTGGCGCCACCCTGGTCACGGAGGCGGCGAGGCCGGGCGCGGCCCGGCGCCGCCGCACGGTGTCGATCATGCCCTCCCGCTGCTCCGTTCGGGTGTTAGGTCTGCCTTACCTTAGCGGCTTTTGGCGGGGGCGCCACCGGGGTATCCGGGCCCTGTTCGCGGTGAGCGGACAACGGCGTCCGACGGAATCCCGCGGGGTGGGCGCGCGTTGGGAAAGGTGTCAGCAAGCAGGGAAAATGCACGGCCGGCAAGGGCCGACGTACTGACTTCTGTGACCTGATTCGCCCCAGTGGTGGCCCGGTGGAAGCCGTCGGCTACTACAGTGGACTCACGGTGCTGAATCCATCGCCCACCGCGGCGTGGAGGCTCACCGCCGGCGCAGCAGTCGAGGGAGTGGGAATGTTCGAGAGGTTCACCGACCGCGCGAGGCGGGTGGTCGTCCTGGCCCAGGAAGAGGCCAGGATGCTCAACCACAACTACATCGGCACCGAGCACATCCTCCTGGGCTTGATCCACGAGGGTGAGGGTGTCGCCGCCAAGGCGCTCGAATCGTTGGGCATCGCGCTGGAGGGCGTCCGCCAGCAGGTCGAGGAGATCATCGGCCAGGGCCAGCAGGCTCCGAGCGGGCACATCCCCTTCACCCCGCGGGCCAAGAAGGTACTCGAGCTGTCGTTGCGCGAGGCGCTGCAGCTCGGCCACAACTACATCGGCACCGAGCACATCCTGCTCGGGCTGATCCGCGAGGGCGAGGGCGTGGCGGCGCAGGTGCTCGTCAAGCTCGGCGCGGATCTCAACCGCGTGCGCCAGCAGGTGCTGCAGCTGCTGTCCGGCTACCAGGGCAAGGAGCCGGCCGAGGCCGGTGCCGGCCGTGGCGAGGGCACGCCGTCCTCGTCGCTGGTGCTCGACCAGTTCGGCCGCAACCTGACGGTCTCCGCCCGCGAGGGCAAGCTCGACCCGGTCATCGGGCGCAGCAAGGAGATCGAGCGGGTCATGCAGGTGCTGTCGCGCCGCACCAAGAACAACCCGGTCCTCATCGGCGAGCCGGGCGTCGGCAAGACCGCCGTCGTCGAGGGACTGGCCCAGAACATCGTCAAGGGCGAGGTGCCCGAGACGCTGAAGGACAAGCAGCTCTACACCCTGGACCTCGGGTCGCTGGTCGCCGGCTCCCGGTACCGCGGTGACTTCGAAGAGCGCCTGAAGAAGGTGCTCAAGGAGATCAAGACCCGCGGCGACATCATCCTGTTCATCGACGAGCTGCACACGCTGGTCGGGGCGGGTGCCGCCGAGGGCGCCATCGACGCGGCCTCGATCCTGAAGCCGATGCTGGCCCGCGGCGAGCTGCAGACCATCGGCGCCACCACGCTCGAGGAGTACCGCAAGTACATCGAGAAGGACGCCGCGCTGGAGCGCCGCTTCCAGCCGATCCAGGTCGGCGAGCCGTCGCTCGAGCACACCATCGAGATCCTCAAGGGCCTGCGGGACCGGTACGAGGCGCACCACCGCGTGTCGATCACCGACTCCGCGCTGGTCGCGGCGGCCACCCTGGCCGACCGCTACATCAACGACCGGTTCCTGCCGGACAAGGCGATCGACCTGATCGACGAGGCCGGCGCCCGCATGCGCATCCGCCGCATGACCGCGCCGCCGGACCTGCGCGAGTTCGACGAGAAGATCGCCGCGGTCCGCCGCGACAAGGAGTCGGCGATCGACGCGCAGGACTTCGAGCGCGCCGCGCGGCTGCGCGACGAGGAGAAGACCCTGCTGGGCCAGAAGTCCGAGCGGGAGAAGCAGTGGAAGGACGGTGACCTGGACGTCGTCGCGGAGGTCGACGACGAGCAGATCGCCGAGGTCCTGGCCAACTGGACCGGTATCCCGGTGTTCAAGCTCACCGAGGAGGAGACCACGCGTCTGCTCCGCATGGAGGACGAGCTGCACAAGCGGATCATCGGCCAGGAGGACGCCGTCAAGGCGGTCTCGCAGGCCATCCGCCGCACCCGCGCCGGCCTGAAGGACCCGAAGCGCCCGTCCGGCTCGTTCATCTTCGCCGGCCCGTCCGGTGTCGGTAAGACCGAGCTGTCCAAGGCGCTGGCGGCGTTCCTGTTCGGCGAGGACGACGCGCTCATCCAGATCGACATGGGCGAGTTCCACGACCGCTACACCGCCTCGCGGCTGTTCGGTGCCCCTCCCGGGTACGTCGGTTACGAGGAGGGCGGCCAGCTCACCGAGAAGGTGCGGCGCAAGCCGTTCTCGGTGGTGCTGTTCGACGAGATCGAGAAGGCGCACCAGGAGATCTACAACACGCTGCTGCAGGTGTTGGAGGACGGGCGCCTCACCGACGGTCAGGGCCGCACGGTCGACTTCAAGAACACGGTGCTGATCTTCACCTCGAACCTGGGGACGTCGGACATCTCCAAGTCCGTCAGCCTCGGCTTCTCTTCCGGTAGCGACCAGGCGAACCGCTACGACAAGATGAAGCAGAAGGTCAACGAGGAGATGAAGAAGCACTTCCGGCCGGAGTTCCTCAACCGGATCGACGACATCATCGTCTTCCACCAGCTCACGCAGGAGCAGATCATCCAGATGGTGGACCTGATGGCGTCCCGGGTGGAGACCCAGCTGAAGGCCAAGGACATGGCTCTCGAGCTGACCGACAAGGCGAAGGCGCTGCTGGCGAAGCGTGGCTTCGACCCGGTGCTCGGTGCCCGTCCGCTGCGCCGGACCATCCAGCGGGAGATCGAGGACCAGCTGTCCGAGAAGATCCTGTTCGGCGAGGTGCAGCCGGGTCAGATCATCATCGTCGACGTCGAGGGGTGGAGTGGCGACCCCGAGGACAAGGACGACCAGGCGCACTTCACCTTCCGCGGCGAGCCCAAGCCGCTGGAGGTGCCGGACGCCCCGCCCGTCTCCATCGGCGCCGGCAACGACCCCCGGCACGAGTCCGAGAACGACTGATCAGGGAGTGTTTCACGGGCTTGCGTGCCGGTGCGGGTAGCGGAACCTGAACCCGCAGCGGTGCAAGCTGACGGCCCACAGCAAGTGGCTCCGCCGCTTCTGAGAAACGACTGATCAGCAGCCAGGTCTGCGAATGCCCCCGGGACTTCCCGGGGGCGTTCGTATTTCCCGGACCCTCGCCGGGGGAATCTGGGAAGCTGGATCCGTGCGGGTGTGTGTGCTGGGGCCGGTCCGGGTCCTCGGGGACGACGGCGCGCCGATCGACATCGGCGGTGCGCGGTTGCGCATGCTCGTGGCCCGGCTCGCGCTGGACGCCAACCGGCCGGTCACCGTGGAAGCCCTCGTCGACGGGTTGTGGGGGGCCGAGCCGCCCGCGGACGCGGCGAACGCGTTGCAGTCCCTCGTCTCCCGCCTGCGCCGGGCGCTCGGCGACGCCTCCCGCGTCTCTTCGACCAACGGCGGGTACGTGCTCAAGGCCGAAGAGACCGACGCCGCCCGCTTCGAGGAGCTGGCCGCGCGCGGCCGGCGTGAGCTGGCGGCGGGGCACCACTCCGCCGCGTCGGCCACGCTGACCGAGGCGCTGGCCCTGTGGCGCGGGGAAGCGCTTTCCGACGTGCTCGACGCGCCGTTTGCCCAGGCCCCCGCCGCCCGCCTCGCCGACCTGCTGGCTTCGGCGCGGGAGGACCGGTTCGAGGCCGAGCTGGAGCTGGGCCGTCACGCCGACGTCCTCCCCGATCTCGAAACCGCCGGGGCCGCACAGCCGTTGCGCGAACGCCTGGCGGGCCTGCGGATGCGTGCCCTGTACGCCGCCGGGCGCCAGTCGGACGCGCTGGCGGTCTACGAGCGCACGCGCGCCACCCTCGCCGACGAGCTGGGCGTGGACCCCTCCGCGGAGCTGCAGCAGGTCCACCTCGCGGTGCTACGCGGAGAGCTGGCGAAGCCCCGGCCCGTCAACGACCACCTGCCGGTGCGGCTGACCAGTTTCGTCGGGCGGCAGCGGGAACTGGACCTCCTCGCGCGCTCGCTCGCGTCGTCCCGCCTGGTCACCCTCGCCGGTCCGGGTGGCGCGGGCAAGACGCGACTGGCCACGGAGGCCGCCGTCCGGCATCCGGCCGCCGAACGCGGGCGCGTCTGGTTCGTGGCGCTCGCCGCCGTGCGCGACGCCGGTGACGTCACTGCGGCCGTGCTCGCCGCGCTCGGCTCGCTGGACATGCGGGTGCTCAACTCGGCACCGTCGCTGCAGGTCGTCGAACCGCTCGACCGCATCGCGGAGCTGGCGGGCAGCGGTGAGGGGCTGCTCGTGCTCGACAACTGCGAGCACTTGGTCGCCGCCGCCGCCGAGCTGGCCCACGACCTGCTCACCCGGTTGCCGAACCTGCGGATCCTGGCCACCAGCCGGGAGCCGCTCGCGATCACCGGTGAGCTGCTGTGCCAGCTCGGGCCGCTGGAGGACCCGGAGGCGATGCGCCTGTTCGCCGAGCGCGCCGCGACCGTACGTCCGGGCTTCGTGCTGGACGAGGCCACCACGGAGCCGGTGCGCGAGATCTGCCGCCGCCTCGACGGGATGCCGCTGGCGCTGGAGCTGGCCGCCGCGCGGTTGCGGTCGATGCCGGTGCAGCAGATCGCGAAGCGGCTCGACGACCGGTTCCGGCTGCTCACCAACGGCAGCAGGGTCGCGCTACCGCGGCAGCGGACGTTGCGCGCGGTGGTCGAGTGGAGCTGGGACCTGCTGGAGAAGCCGGAGCGCGTGCTGGCCCGCCGCCTGTCGATCTTCCCCGGTGGCGCCACGATCTCGGCCGTCGAAGAGATCTGCGGGGACGAGCTGCTGCCGGTCGAGGACGTGCTGTACGTGCTCGGCTCGCTGGTCGAGAAGTCTATTGTGGACGCCGTCGAGGGCGTGGAGCCGCGGTACCGGATGCTGGAGACGATCCGGGCCTACGGCGAGGAACGGCTCGACGAGGCCGCGGAGCGCGAGCTGGTGACCCGCCGGTTCGGTGCGTACTTCCTGCGCCTGGCCGAGGAGAACGAGCCACTGCTGCGGACGTTCGACCAGCTGGCCGCGATCCGGACGTTCCATGCCGAGCACGACAACATGCTCACCGCCCTGCGCCGGGCCATCGACGCCGGAGACGCCGAGACGTCGTACCGGTTCGTGGCCGCGCTCTGCTGGTTCTGGGTGATCCGCGGGCTGAACGAGCAGCCCCTCGCGTTCCTGACCGACGTCCTCGCGTTCGGTGAGGAGGTGCCGGCCGACGCGCGGGCCGCCTTCTCGATCATGAACGCTCTCATCCAGGCGGCACCGATGTTCGGGCACCCGGAGAACCTGCGGCAACTGGTGGAGGACTGCGCCAGGACGAACGCGCTGGAGCGCTTTCCCATCCTCGCGCTCGGCGTGCCGATGTTGGCCTTCATGAGCCATGACGAGGAGCTCGTCGAGCGGGAGCTGCAACGCGCGCTCGCCCGGCCCGAGCGGTGGGCCCGCTCGGCGGCGCAGTGGGTGCGAGGCTTCATGCTCGACGGCGCCGGGGACCTCGACGGCAGCGAACGGGCACGGGCGGAGGCGCTGGCGGGGTTCCGCGAGGTGGGCGACCGCTGGGGCGTCTCGATGACCGTCGCCATGCAGGCCAGCTCGCACTCGCTGCGGGGCAGGCACGCCGAGGCGATCGCGGGCTACGAGCAGGGGCTGGAACTGGCGCGGGAGCTGTCGTCGGCGGAGGACGCCGTCCAGCAGCTGACCAGGCTCGCGAACGAGCGGTACCGGTCCGGGGACGTCGAGGGCGCGTGGCGCGACCTCGAAGAGGGGCTCCGGCTCGCCGACGAGGACGGCGAGCTCGAACACCAGGCGCTCGTGCGGTTCACCGTGCTCGACCTGGCCCGCTGCGACGGGGACTTCGCGCGGGCGCACGAGGTGCTCGACTGGCTGGTGTCGGTGGCGGACCGGCTGCCGTTCCCGATGCGGATGGCCGAGGAGTGGGTGTCGATGTTCGCCGCCTCGCTGGCGGTGTCCGAAGGGGACGCTGCCACGGCGCGCGAGCGGCTGCCCGTCGCGGTTTCGTCGTCCGGGGAGCGGCGCGACATGCCGGACGTCGCCATCGCGGCGCAGGTCGGCGCCAGACTGCTTGCGCTGGAAGGAAAATTCGAGCGATCGGCGTGGACGCTCGGCGTGAGCCGCGCGGCGCGTGGCGCGTTCGACGAGGGTGACCCGGAGCTGCGTGAGCTGGTGGTCAAGCTCAAGGAAGCGTTGGGCGACAAGGGTTTCCAGGACGCTTTCGACGCAGGGGCGAGCCTGGGCAAGGAAGAGGCCATCGCCGGGCTGCGCGCGGAGTTCGTGGACTGAGCACGACGGTGGGCGGCCGGTCTCCCCCGAAGAGACCGGCCGCCCGCACCCCCTGGGTCAGCCCACGCGGCGCCGGTAGGCGCGCATCGCGAGCGGGAAGAACACCACGACCACCCCGGCCAGCCACGCGAGGCTGCCGAGCAGTGGTCCCGCGACGTCACCGCCCACGAGCAGTCCGCGCATCGCGTTGGCGAGCAGGCTCACCGGGCTGATGTCGGACCACGCGTGCAGCCAGCCGGGCATCGTCGTGCTCGGCACGAACACGTTGCTGCCGAAGGTGATCGGGAAGATGAAGGCGATCATGATGCCCTGCACCGAGCCCGGGTTCTCGACGAGCATGCCGACGAACACCGCGATCCAGCAGAAGCACAGGCCCGCCACCACCATCAGCGCGACGGCGCCGAGCACGGCCAGCGGGTTGGTGTGGATGCGGAAACCCATGATCGTCGCCATCACCAGCAGCACGAAGATCGCGACCAGGTAGCGCACGACGTCGGCGAGCACCGCGCCCACCAGCGGTGCTGACCGGGCGATCGGCATGCTGCGGAACCGGTCGAACACGCCCTTGCTGACGTCGGTGTTCAGCGCCACGCCCGCCGACAGACTGGCCATGATCGTGTTCTGTACCAGCAGGCCCGGTGCCAGCGCCTGCAGGTAGGCGCCCGTGCTGCCGGAGATCGCGCCACCGAACAGGTACACGAACAGGACCAGGAACAGGATCGGCTGGATCGTCACGTCGATCAGCTGCTCGGGGTTCTTGCGGATCTTGAGCACGCCCCGCCACGCGAGCGAGAAACCGTGCTGCAGTGCCTGTGCGGGGTTGATGTGGCGCGGCGGCGCCAGAACCGCGGTCGTCATGCCGCCTCCTGTCGGACGCGGCAAGCCGCGGCTGTGTTATTGGCGAGCATGGCGTCTGATGATTCGGACCTGCAAGCAGTCCTCATGAGACCACCTCCTCAGCGGGTTTTCCGGTCAGCGCCAGGAAGACCTCGTCGAGGCTCGGCAGCCGCAACGCCACCTCGTCGGCGACGATGCCGGCGTCGTCGAGCTTCCTGACCAAAGTGGACAGCAGAACGGGGTCGGACACGGGTGCGCTGAGCAGGCCCGTGTCGTCGTCGCGCAGCGGGTCGACACCGGTGAGGTCCGCCAGGATCCGGGACACGGTGTCCAGGTCCGCGAGCGACGTCGGGCGCACCAGCATGGTCTGCCCGCCGACGCGCCGCTTGAGCTCGTCCGGCCGCCCGTCGGCGACGACGCGGCCGTGGTCGACGACCGTGATCGAGTCGGCGAGCTGGTCGGCCTCGTCGAGGTACTGCGTGGTCAGCAGCACCGTCGCGCCGTCCGCGACGAGCCGCCGGACCACGCCCCACACCTCGTTGCGCGCGTGCGGGTCGAGCCCGGTGGTCGGCTCGTCGAGGTAGAGCACCTGCGGCCGCCCGACGAGGCTCGCCGCCAGGTCGAGGCGCCGCCGCATCCCACCGGAGTAGGTCTTCGCCGCGCGGCCCGCGGCGTCAGTCAGCTCGAACTGCTCCAGCAGCTCGGCCGCCCTGGCCTTCGAGTCCGGCCGGGACAGGCCCAGCAACCGGCCGATGAGCACCAGGTTCTCGGTGCCCGACAGGTCCTCGTCCACCGACGCGTACTGCCCGGTCAGGCCGATTAGCGAGCGCACCCGCACCGGCTCCTTCACCACGTCGTACCCGCCGACGGTGGCGTGCCCGCCGTCGGGGAGCAGCAGCGTGGCCAGTATCCGGACGGCCGTGGTCTTGCCCGCCCCGTTCGGGCCGAGCACGCCGACCACCTTGCCCGTGGGGACCTGCAGGTCGACACCGTTCAGCGCGACCGTCTCCCCGAAGCGTTTGACCAGGCCTTCCGCCTGGATCGCCAGCGACATGAGTTCCTCCCTTGTAGTCGCACGGGGACAACCTGCCCGGCCGCGCTGACAGGCCGCGCACAGCGCGCTGTCAGCACCTGACACGGCCTTGGCAGGGCGTCGCGTACAACTGATCTTGTGCACCTCGCTGACAGCCCCGGCACAGCCACCGCCCAGCCCGCGACCAGCTCGCGGAGCAACAATCTCCGCGTGATCGTGCTCGCTGTGCTGGCGCTCGGCTTCCTCGAGATCGCCGTGATGCGGCTGCTCGGCTTCGACGGCAACAAGGTCACCGCGGCCCTGATCGCGCTGACCCCGTACGTCACGGCCGCCGGTCTGGTGCTGGGCGGGGTGTCGCTCGCGTTGCGGCACTGGTGGATCGGCGGGATCGTGCTGGTGGTCGCGCTCGCGCTGGTCGGGATGCTGCTGCCCCGCACGTTCGCCTCCGCGCAGCCCGCCGCGCACGGCGCGAAGCTGCGGGTGATGTCGTCGAACCAGTACCTGGGCCGCGCCGACGTGCAGTCGATCGTGCGGCTGGTCCGGGAGAACCAGGTGGACGTGCTGAACCTGCTGGAGCTGACGCCGCGCGAGGTCACCGAGTTCGAGCAGGCGGGCCTGTTCGAGCTGCTGCCGTACCGGGTGTTCAAGCCCGTTTCCGGGGGAGCGGGCTCCGGCATCGCGTCGCGCTACCCGCTGACGGAGCTGTCACTGGCGGGGCCGTCACGCATGAAGCAGCCGAGCGCCCGCGTCGACGTGCACGGCACGCCGGTCGAGGTCGTCGCGGTGCACCCGATCCCGCCGACGACCGACGCGGACGAGTGGAAGAAGGAGCTGGCCGGGCTGCCGAAGCCGGACCAGCACGGCGCGGTGCGGGTGCTCGCGGGCGACTTCAACTCCACCGTCGACCACGCGGCGTTCCGGAAGGTGCTCGGCACGGGGTACACCGACGCGGGGCTCACCACGGGCTCGGGCTTCACGTCCACCTGGCCGTCGTCGTTCTTCCCGCCGCCGGTGACGATCGACCACGTCCTCGTCGACCCGCGGGTCGCGGTGGACTCCTACCGGGTGCTCGACGTGCCGGACTCCGACCACCACGCGGTGCTGGCCGAGCTCACCCTCCCGTGAGCAGCTCGTCGAGCGCGGTGAGCGTGTCCAGCGCGCCGTGGGGCAGGGACACGCCGCGCCCGTGCCGGACGGCCGGTTCCCGAGGGTTGATGCGGACAAGCGCGCCGGTGGCGGCGCTGGCGAGCTCGGAGTAGCGGCGGACGGTGGGCACCGCGCTGCCCGCGCCCAGTTCCACCACCACGAGGTTCGGGTGCGCCCGCCGCCAGTCGTTGACCGCGCGCAGCTGTTCGTCGCTGCGGGCGGAGAGCCAGTCGAAGTCGCCGAACATGAGGATGTTCGGGCGGGCGAGCTGACCGCAGTTCCGGCATTCCGGCAGCGGTTCGGCGGCTCGCATGGTCTTCTCGTCGACCTGCGGGTGGACATCGGTGGCGGCCCAGATGTCCGGGCCGCAGGGCACGGTGCACTGCAGGTGGTGGATCGAGCCGTGCACCTCGGCGACGAGCGCGAAGCCCGCCTTCTGGAACTGACCGTCTACATTGGACGTGAACACGGCGGCACCGCCGGGCTTGGCCTCGCCCCACTTGCGCAGCAGGGCGAAGCCCTCGTGCGGCACCGTCGCGCGGTACAGCTCCAGCCGGTGCCCGTAGAAACCCCAGGCGAGCGACGGGTCATCGGCGAAGTGGCGTGGGTCGGCCAGCTCCGCGAAGCGCAGGCCGAGCCGCTCGTAGGGCGGGTAGGCGCGCCAGAACCCCTCGTCGCCGCGGAAGTCGGGCAGGCCGGAGTCGACGCCCATGCCCGCGCCGGCGCACACCAGCAGGGCGTCGGCGGCTTCGATCAACCGGGCCGCCGATTCCAGCGCCCCGCTCACCCGTCGAGGTCGACGACCTCGAACTCCAGCAGGTTGGCCCCGCTGGCCACGGGCTTGGCCCGCTCACCGGAGTGCGCCTCGCGCGACGGGCCCTCGGCCCACGCCTTGAAGTGCTCCTCCGTCTCCCACTTGGTGTAGACGAAGTAGCGGTTCTCGCCGGAGACCGGGCGCAGCAGCTCGAAGCCGAGGAAGCCGGGCTGCGAGTCCACGGCGTGCTTCCGGGCGGCGAAGCGCTTCTCGAGTTCCGGGCCGGCGCCCTCGGGCACCTCGATCGCATTGATCTTCACGACTGCCATGAGCCCCACCCTACTTCGTGGCACCCTGGGCAGATGACCGAACTGGGGGAAGCGGACGCGGCGGAGCTGGCCGTGAACCTGCAACGGATAGTGCGATCGGCGGCCTCGGTGCTGGAGGCGGGCAGCCCTGCGGCGGAGCTGGTGGAGCGGGTGACGGGCCACGTGGGCGCGGGGCTGCCGGAGCTCGTACTGGTGTCGCAGGAGTTCCCTTCGTGGGAGCACGTCAACGTGCACCGCGGGGTCGAGCGCTACCTCGCCGAACGGGGCGGGGAGTCCCCGTGGTTCGGCATCGCGGGGTCGCACCGCGCCGGCCTGGAGGTCCTGGAGATGCTCAGCGCCGCCCGCAGGCACGGGCAGTACGAGCTGGGCGCGGTGGACTACCGCACGGAGGCCGCAGGGCCGGACGCCACCGAGGAGGTGGTGCAGTTCGGGCTGGTGCTCACCACGACGCCGGACGGGCTGCCGGTGGTCGTCGCGCTGCGGGGCCCGTCGCAGCACCAGCCGCAGCAGGTGCGGATCGAAGTGATCGCCGTCGAGCGGGCGGCCGCGTCGGCAGCGCGTGACCGGATCGAGGCGCTGATCCGCGAGCACGACGTGCTGCGCGGGCAGGTGCTGGCGTTCGGCACCAGCGAGTACCGGGGCAACGAGCTGCTGACGTTCCTGCCGAGGCCGCGGCTCTCGGCCGCCGACGTGGTGCTGCCCGAAGGGGTCCTGCCCGCGATCGAGCACCACACGGTGGGCATCGCCGAGCACGCCGAACGGCTGCGGGCCGCGGGGCAGCACCTCAAGCGCGGGCTCCTGCTGCACGGCCCGCCCGGCACCGGCAAGACGCACACCCTGCGTTACCTGATGGGCAGGCTCACCGAGCACACCGTGCTCATCCTGACCGGGCCCGCGATGCGGTTCGTCGGCAAGGCGGCCGAGCTGGCGCGCCGGCTGCAGCCCGCGGTGCTCGTGCTGGAGGACGTCGACCTGGTGGCACAGGACCGCTCCATCGGCCCGGGCACCAACCCGCTGCTGTTCACCCTGCTCGACGCGATGGACGGGATCGGCGCGGACGCGGACGTGACGTTCGTGCTCACCACCAACCGCGCACAGGAGCTGGAGCGGGCGCTGGCCGACCGGCCGGGCCGGATCGACCTCGCGGTGGAGATTCCGAAGCCGGACGCGGCGGGACGGCGGCGTCTGCTGGAGTTGTACGGCCGGGACGTGGACCTGCGGGCCGACCTCGCGGCGGTCGTCGAGCAGACCGACGGGGTGACGGCGTCGTACGTGAAGGAACTGTTGCGCCGGGCGGTGTTGCACCAGATCCGTCGCGGCGCGCGTGGCGAACCCGTGCCGGTGGACGACGAAGCGTTGCTGACGGCGGTCCGTGAGCTCAACGAGTCGGGCAACTCCATCACGAGATCCCTGCTGGGCAGCCGATGAGCACCGTGGACTTCGGCGGGCGGGGGCAGCCGATCGTGCTGCTGCACGGGTTGATGGGGCGCGCCAGGACGTGGTGGGAGGTCGCCCAGTGGCTGCTGCCCTACGGGCACGTCGTGGGGCTCGATGCCCGCGGCCACGGTCGCGCCGAGCGCACCGGGCCGTGGACCACCGAGCAGTTCGTCGAGGACATCGCTGCCCTGCTGCGCACCTTCGACGAACCGGCCGTGCTGATCGGACACTCGATGGGCGGCCTGCACGCGTGGGCGACGGCCGCGACGCATCCGGAGCTCGTGCGTGCCGTGGTGGTCGAGGACATGGCGCCGGACCAGCGCGGCCGCACCGTGGACACCTGGCGCGGGTACTTCGACTCGTGGCCGGTGCCGTTCCAGTCGCTCGCGCATGTGCGGAAGTTCTTCGGCAGCACCGGGAACTACTTCGCCGAGTGCGTGGTCGAGCGCGCGGACGGCTACCACCTGATGGCCGATCTGGAGGACCTGTACGAGATCGCGGCCGAGTGGGGCCGCCGGGAGTACTGGTCCTTTGTGGACGGTGTGAAGTGCCCGTTGCTGGTGGTCGAGGCGGGCGACACGGCGATGCCCGCCGGACAGCAGGCCGAGCTGGCCGCCCGCGTGCCGCGGGGAAGGCACGTCGTGGTCGAGGGCGCGGGCCACGTGGTGCACGACGACGCGCCGGAGGAGTACCGCGGTGCCGTGGAGGCGTTCCTGTCGGAGGTGCTGGGTCGCTAGTGGTCCGCCAGCTGCCCGGCGTGCCGGACGAACCGGGCGAGGTCGGGGGAGGTCGCCGTCGCGAGCCACGCCACGTGGAGCTCGCTCGGCGGGAGCCCCACGACCGGAACCACGTTGATGCCCTCGGGAGAGGCCGCGGACACCACCGTCCGCGGGGCCAGCCCGATCGCCTCCCCCAGCCTGATGGCACTGAGGTACTGGCCGGTGTCGTGCACCACCGGACCGGGCTTCCAGTCCAGCAACGAGGTGTCGGGACCGGTCCAGCGCGCGCCGGGAACCGGGGCCGTCGGCCCGACCGACCAGACCGGATGCACCTCCCCGGCGAGCTCCTCCCGCTCGACGACGGTGCGTCCGGCCAGCCGGTGCCCTCCTCCCAGCAGCGCCACGTAGTCGTCCGTCCACAGGCGATCGCTGTCCAGCCCGCGGTTGTCGAACGGCGTCCGCAGCAACGTGACGTCGACCGAGCCGCTGTGTATGTCGCCGACCTGTTCCCGCCGGTCGGCGAAGACCCCCTTGGCAGGCACCTGATCCGGGTGATCTTCGTTGTAGGAGCTCACCAGCAGCTGGAGCCGGTCGGCCTCGCAGCCCAGCGACGAAATCCGCAGATGCGGCGCTTCACCGCCGAGACACGAACAACGCCACACCGATGGAGTCTTCGAGGAACCGGATGGCGCGGGACAACGCGGGCTGGGTCATGCCGAGCCGGGCCGCGGCGCGGGTGAAGTTGCGCTCCTCGGCGACCGCCATGACCTGCCATGCCGTGGCGGCACCGCACGATGCCCGCAGGGCCTTTGTCCTTTTCCGGCCGCGCCGGTGAGCTGGTCCCCGAGGGCCGGACGAGCCGGCCACCGGAGATCGAGGACGTGCATGAAGGACAGGGCTGTCGTCACCGCGGGCACTGGCGGCATCGGTTTGGAAGTCGCGCGGGAGCTGGCGCGACGGGGGTATGCGGTGACCGTGGTCGGACGCGACGAGCGGCGCGGCGCGGAAGCCGCCGAGAGCATCGGCGCGGACGCCTTGTTCGTGCGGGCGGACCTGTCGTCGCTGGAGGAGGTCCGGACGCTCGGTGCCCGGCTCGCGGCGCAGGGACCGTTGCGGCTGCTGGTCAACAACGTGGGCGGGATGGCGGTTTCGGGCCGGGCCAAACTGGCGCACCTGGCCGCCGTGCTCGAACTGGCCGAGCGCCTGCGGGACACGGGGATCTCGGTGTTCGCCGCGGATCCCGGCGCCGCCGCGACACCCAATGCCGCGGAGATGGAGCCGGAGATCCTGCCCCCGCCGCTGCGTCCGCACTGGGACGCCGTGCGGCAGGGGGTGCAACGACCCGTGCGGGAGGCCATCGGCTCGATCGTCCACGCCGCGACCGCTCCGGGTCTCGAAACCGGCACGGTCTTCGGCCCCGACCTCGCACCCGCCGACGCGCTGACCGCTCCGCTCACGCCTGAACTGGCCGCCGCGGCCCGGCGCCTCACCGAATCCGTGCTCCGGGAGGGTTAGTTCGCAGAGTGCTCGCCGGGGAGGGCGAAGCGGCCGTCGGGAATCTGCTCCACCAGGCCGTCGGTGAGCAGGGACGCCAGGCAGCGGTCGCGGCGGCCCGCGTCCTGCGGCCACACCACGTCCAGCTTGTCCTTCCACACCGGCTCGGGCGTGCCGCGCAGCACGTCCAGCAGCCGGCCGCGGATCTGCCGGTCGGTGCCCGCGAACTTCTGCACCGCCTTGGCCGGTCCCGCGTACGCCGGGCGCCCGGCACGCTGCCACGCGCACGTGTCGTAGATCGGGCAGTCGGCGCACTTGGGCGCACGCGCGGTGCACACGAGCGCGCCCAGCTCCATCAGCGCGGCGGAGAACCGCGCGGCCCGCGCCTCTTCGGCGGGCAGCAGCACCTCGACGTCCGCCAGGTCCCGGGTGGTCGACGGCGGCCCCGCGTCGCCCGAGCCGTGCACCGCGCGGGCGACCACGCGCCGCACGTTCGTGTCCACCACCGGCGCCCGCTTGCCGTACGCGAACGTCGCCACCGCCCGCGCGGTGTACGCGCCGATCCCCGGCAGCGCGAGCAGTGTGTCCACATCGGACGGTACGACATCGCCGTGCTCGGCGGCGATCACGGCCGCCGCCGCGTGCAGGCGCAGCGCGCGCCGCGGGTAGCCGAGCTTGCCCCACGCCCGCAGCACCTCGCCCTGGCTTTCGGCGGCCAGCGCGGACGGCACGGGCCAGCGCGCGAGCCACTCCTCCCAGATGGGCTGCACCCGCACGACGGGCGTCTGCTGCAGCATGATCTCGCTGACCAGCACGCCCCAGCCGGTGCACTCGGGCCGCCGCCACGGCAGGTCGCGCGCCGTGCGGTCGAACCAGTCGATCAGGGTCTCGGCGTCGATGGGCACCCGGACAAGCTACTGGACCTCGGTGAGGTCCCCGGTCTGGATGTCGTAGACGAAGCCGCGCACGTTGTCGGTGTGCGGCAGGTACGGGCTGCGCTTCACCCGCTGTACCGAGGTGCGCACGCTGTCCGTGACGTCGCGGAACGCCTCGACCGACCACGTCGGCCGCAGTCCGCAGGACTGCTCCAGCTGGTCCTTGAAGCCGTCTTCGGTGACCGTGGACACGCCACACGAGGTGTGCTGCATGACGATCACTTCGGTGGTGCCGAGCGCGTGCTGGGAGAGCGCGAGCGAGCGGATCACGTCGTCGGTGACCACGCCGCCGGCGTTGCGCAGGACGTGCGCCTCGCCGTGCTGCAGGCCGAAGACCTCGGCGGGATTGATGCGCGCGTCCATGCAGGTGAGGATCACCACGTGAAGTGCGGGCGGGGCAGGGGTCTCCCTGGTCACCCTGTCCTGCTCCTGGTGGCGCTTGAGCAGCTCCTCGATCGCGGTCATCCTTCTCCTCCCGGCAGCGGTGTCGGCCTGCTCTATTTGACCTGGCGGACGGCCGACCGGCAATCGGGGTGGACGAGGATCACGGTCCGAACCAGTGCTCCTCCATCGTCCGCGGTGGGGCGGACGTGGTGCCGATCCTCAGGTCGGTGTCGAGCGTGATGACCCGCGGGTTGACGTGGTCACCCGACGCGAGCAGCAGCTTTCCCGCCGCGCGGCCCTTTTCCAGCACCGGCTGGTGCACGGTGGTGAGCCCGAGCCGCTCGGCCTCGGCGATGCCGTCGAAGCCCGTCACCGTCAGGTCCGCCGGGACGCGCAGCCCGCGGCGTTCGGCTTCGGCGAGCGCGCCGAGCGCGAGGATGTCGGAGGTGCAGATGAGGGCCGTCACCTGGGGGTAGGCACCGAGCAGCTGGCGGGCGGCGGAGGCGCCCTCGTCGACGGTGTGGTCGAAGCGCTCGACGACGGGGACGGTCGCCCAGTCCACCCCGGCCTTGCCGAACGCCGTGGCCAGCGCCTCCAGCCGGGTGCGCTGCACGTGGAAGTGCGCGGTGCGCTGGCGTTCCAGCGACGCGAAGTCGTCGTTGCGGTCGCGGGCGAGCCGCATGCACAGCACGCCGACCTGCCGGTGGCCAAGGCCGACGAGGTGCTCGGCGAGCTTCGTGATCGCCGACGCGTCGTCGGGGCCGACGCGGTCGAGGCCGTCGACCTGGGGCTGGTCGATGATCACCGTGGGCACCGGCCGGGCCAGCACGGCGGCCAGGTGCGGGTCGTCGTCGGGCACGGAGTAGACGACGAAACCGTCGACACCGGCGCGGTGCACGGCCGCCACGTCGTCACGGCCCGGGCTCGCGGGCACCAGGTGCAGGCCCACGCCCGCGTCCTCGCAGGCGAGGGCGAGCCCTTCGAGCACGCCGATCGCCGCCGGGTCGCGGAAGGCGTACGACAGGTTCTCCGTGAGCAGCAGCCCGACCGCGCCCGCCTTGCGCGTGCGCAGCGAGCGCGCGACCGGGTCCGGGCCGGGGTAGCCGAGCCGCCGCGCGGTCTCGAGGACGCGGCGGCGGAGTTCGGGGGAGAGCTGGTCGGGCCGGTTGTAGGCGTTGGACACCGTGGTCCTGGACACGCCGAGTTCCGCGGCGAGCGACGCCAACGTCGCCTGTCGCCTCATGCGCATAGGACGCCCCATGAGGGAACCGTAACGGTTCAGTTCGGATTCCAGAAGTCGAAGCGGGTCTGCCGCCCCGATGGCAGCCCGCAACGCGACGTTCAGGTGCCCGTAACCCGTCTTGGCAAGATCATCACCCGGTAGCGTAAGGTGAACTCGAAAACCGTTTCCAATAACTACAGACGGTGCTTCTACCTGCCACTTTCGGGAGAGATCGTGATGCGTTCCAGCCGTTCGCCGCGCCTGATCGGCCTGGCTTCAGCCGCCACCGCCCTGGTACTGGGCCTCACCGGATGTGGTGGTGGTAACACCGCCGGGGACAGCAGCGGGAAGATCGCGGCCGTCGCGTCCACCGACGTGTGGGGCAGCGTGCTCACCGCTGTCGGGGGTGACGAGGTGCAGGTCACGTCGATCATCCATGACCCCGCGGCCGACCCGCACTCGTACGAGACCACCCCGCAGGACGCGCTCGCCGCGCAGCGGGCCCAGCTGACGCTGGCCAACGGCGGCGGCTACGACGACTTCTTCACGAAGCTCGCGGACCAGGCGCCGAACGCGAAGAAGCTGGTGGCCTACGACATCGGCGCGACCGGTGACGAGAACGAGCACGTCTGGTACAGCTTCGCCACCGTGCAGAAGGTGGCCGACCAGGTCGCCGCCGAGCTGGGGCAGCTGCGCCCCGCCGACGCGCAGACGTTCACCGCCAACGCCGCCGCGTTCAAGGCGAAGGTCACCGAGTTGCAGACGAAGGCCGAGCAGGCGGGCGCCGCGCACCCGGGCAGCAAGGTGCTCGCCACCGAACCGGTCGCGCACTACCTGCTGGAGACCGCGAAGGTCACCGACGCGACCCCGCACGAGTTCTCCGAGGCGGTCGAGAACGAGAGCGACGTGCCCGCGGCCGCGGTCGCCGAGGTGAACGCGATCATCGCGGGCAAGCAGGTGAAGGCCGTCGTGGACAACGCGCAGACGGTCACGCCGACGACGCAGCAGGTGGTGGACGCCGCGAAGGGGGCCGGACTGCCCGTCGTGGACGTGACCGAAACGCTGCCCGCGGGCGCCACGGACTACATTTCCTGGATGACCAGCGAAGTCGACGCACTGGCAGGAGCACTGAACTCTTGAGCCCCGCAGTCGAGATCTCCGGCGCGAGCCTGGCCTTCGGCGGGCGGACGCTGTGGTCCGGGCTGGACCTGAACGTCGAGCCCGGTGAGTTCCTGGCCATCCTCGGGCCGAACGGGTCCGGCAAGACGAGCCTGGTGAAGGTGCTGCTGGGGCTGCAGTCGCTGTCCGCCGGATCGTGGCGGATCGCCAGCGATCGCCCGGTCGGGTACGTGCCGCAGCAGCGCGCGATGCACGAGGCGCTCACGCTCCGCGGTGTCGACCTGGTCGGGCTCGGACTCGACGGGCACCGCTGGGGTGTCGGCCTGCGTGGGCTGCGGGAACGGCGGCGGCGCGTCGCGGCCGCGATCGAGTCGGTGGGCGCCCAGGCGTACGCGAAGTCGCCGGTCGGGCGCCTGTCGGGTGGCGAGCAGCAGCGGCTGCGGGTGGCGCAGGCGCTGATCGGCGACCCCGACGTGCTCTTGTGCGACGAGCCGCTGTTGTCGCTGGACCTCGGGCACCAGCGGGCGGTGAGCGCGCTGATCGACCGGCGCCGCCGCGAGGCGGGCACCGCCGTGCTGTTCGTGACCCACGAGCTCAACCCGGTCCTGTCCTATGTGGATCGGGTGTTGTACCTGGTCGAAGGCCGGTTCCGGATCGGCACGCCCGAAGAGGTGATGAACTCGAAGACGTTGTCGGAGCTGTACCGGACGAAGGTCGAGGTGCTGCGCGTGGGCGGCCAGATCCACGTCGCGGGCCAGCGCAGCGCGTTGTGCGAGGACGAGCCGCACCACCTCGAACCGGAAGAGCGGGTGTCCTGAGTGGACCGGCTGTTCGACTTCGGGCTGACCGCGCAGCTGCTCGGCCAGCCGTTCGTGCTGACGGCGCTGCTGGCCGCGGCGGTGCTGGGGCTGGTCGCCGGGGTGCTCGGCCCGCTCGTCGTGACGCGGCGGATGTCGTTCGCGGTGCACGGCACGGCGGAGCTGGCGTTCACCGGCGCGGCGGGCGCGTTGCTGCTGGGCATCGGCGTGGAGTACGGCGCGCTGGCCGGGTCGGTGCTCGCGGCGTTGCTGCTGGGCCTGCTGGGCGGGCGTGAGTCCGAACGCGACTCGGTGATCGGCGTGATCCTGTCGTTCGGGCTGGGTCTCGGTGTGCTGCTGCTGACGTTCTACCCGGGACGGACGTCGAACAAGTTCGGCATCCTGATCGGGCAGATCGTGTCGATCGACACGACGAACATCGTGGTGCTGGTCGCCGCGGCGGTGGTGGTGCTGCTGGTGCTGGGCGCGATCTACCGGCCGCTGCTGTTCGCCAGCGTGGACCCGCACGTCGCCGCGGCGCGCGGCGTGCCGGCCAGGCTGCTGTCGGTCGTGTTCGCGGTGCTGGTGGGCATCGCGACGGCGCTGGGCGTGCAGATCGTGGGCTCGCTGCTGGTGGTGTCGCTGATGGTGACCCCCGCGGCGGCCGCGGTGCGGGTCACGGCGAGCCCCTGGCGCGCGACGGTGCTGGCCGTGGTGTTCGCGGAGGTCGCCGCCGTGGGCGGCATCATCCTGTCGCTGGCCCCGGGCGTCCCGGTGAGCGCCTTCGTGACGGCGATCTCGTTCCTGATCTACCTCACCTGCCGGGTGGTGGCGCACCGCCGCTCCCGAGCGGGGAAGGTCACGGCACCGGACCTCGCTCCGGCGCCGACCGCAGTCGGTCAGTGAAGCATCAGCAGAACCTGCAGCTCGCCGACCACGAAACCGATCACCCCGCCCACCGCGATGAGCTTCCACTCCTCCTGCCGGAACGCCGGGCGCAGCAGGCCCTCGTACTCGACGGGCGTCAGGGCCAGCATTCGCTGCTCCACCATGTGCGCCACGTCCATCGCCTCGGTCAGGTAGCGCTCGGCGTGCCGGACGGTGTCCGGCAGCAGCGCGAGCGCCCGCGTGGCGGCCGCCTCCTTCATCTCCCGTAGCCGCGCCGTGCCGATCGTCAGCGCCACCAGGCGACCGGCCTGCTCGTCCACCGCCTGCGACACCGTCCGCCGCACCATGGTCACCACCTGGTCGGCCCGCGGTCCCCTCAGCACGGCCTCCAGCAGGTTGGGCGTGGTGAGCACCTCGTGCGCGATCAGCTCGCCGTAGTCGCGCGCGACCTCCCGGCGGCGGCGCTGGAACTTGCCCTGCAGCGTCAGCCCCAGCACCCGCACCGGCTCGCGCGGCAGGAAGATCAGCTTGATCGCCAGCCAGTCGGTGAACAGCCCGATGCAGCCGCCGAACACCGGCAGCACCCACGGGTTCTTCGTCAGCGCCCACAGCACCGCCTGCACGACTCCCAGGCCGAAGCCGGAGTAGATGCCGCACCGGGCGATGAACCGCATCTCCGGCCGCGTGGTGCCGCGGATCAGCCGGACCAGCAACGCCTTGTCGCGCGTGAGCCGCTGGACGGTCATGTGCTTGACGTCGAGCACCTCGGTCAGGTTCTCCCGCAGGTCGGCCACCAGCTCGCGCACCAGCCGCGGCGCCGCCGCCTGCACCTGCTTGACCACCAGCTCCTGCGCCATGGAGGGCATCGCCTCCCACAGCCGCGGGTGGTACTGCGCCAGCACGTCGCGGGTGATGTCGTCGATGGCGCGCAGCAGCGGCTGCTCGACCACCGCCGTCAGCCGGTCGGCGTCGACGCGCGCGAAGACCTCCCGCAGGTCGATCAGGTTCGACGTGAGCAGGTCGGTCGCGATCGCCGCCATCCGGCCGCCGTGCTTGGGCACCACGCCCTGCCAGCCCAGCCACGGCCGCAGCCCGACGAACTCCAGCGGGCGGAACATCATCTCGATCGCGACGCGCTTGGTGACGTAGCCGATCAACGCGCCGACGAACGGGATCGCGAGGTAGAGCGGCCAGTGCGCGGCGAGGTCCTGCGCCACTGCCGACCTCCCTCCCTGTGGACTGGAAGGTTAGTGCAGCAGGACCATGACCTGCAGCTCACCCACCAGGCCGCCGATCACCGCGCCGACCGCGATGAGCTTCCACTCGTCCTGCCGGAAGGCCGGGCGCAGCAGCCCCTCGAACTGCACCGGCGACAGCCGCCGCATCCGGTCCACGATCGTGTTCCGCACATCGAGTGCGTTGGTCGCGTAATCCTCGGCGTACCGGATCGTGTCCGGCACGCGCTCGGCCGCCTTCGTGGCCGCCGCCTGCTTCATCTCCTGGAACCGCCTGCTGCCGACGGCGAACGCGACGAGCGGCTTCACGAAGCCCGCCTGCGCGTCGATGGTGCGCTGCACCTCCCGCGTGACCAGGTGGAACAGCCGGTCCGACCGCGGCCCGCGCAGCACCTCCTCCAGCAGGTTCGGAATCGTGATGATCTCCCGAGCGATCATGTCGCCGTAGTCGGCGGCCACCTGGTCGCGCCGCTTCTGGAACACGCCCTGCCAGGTGTAGAGGCCGAAGAACTCCCGCGGCTCCCGTGGCAGGAAGATCATCTTCAGGGCGAGCCAGTCGGTGAACCAGCCGATGGCGAGGCCGAACACCGGCAGCACCACCGACGACTTCGTCAGCGCCCACACCACCAGCTGCACGATGCCCAGCGCGAACCCGAACACCAGCCCCGACCGCGCGATGAACCGCAGCTCCGGCCGCGAGATGTCACGGATCAGCCGGTTGAGCAGTGCCTTGTCGCGCACGAGATTGGTGACCACGAGGTGTTCGAGGTCCAGCACCTCCTCGATGTCGTGGGCGAGCTCGCGCAGGATCTTCGCGATCACCTTCGGCGACTCCGTGCGCACGCGGTTGAGCAGCAGCCGGCGGGCGCCGTCGGGCAGCGCCTCCCACAGCCGCGGCTGGTACTGCTCCATCACCTCGCGCGTGACGTCCTCGACGACCTCCAGCAGCGGGACCTCGATCTCGTGCGCGATCTCGTCCGGGTCCAGACGCGCGAAGATCTCCTTCGGGTCGACGAGGTTGCGCGTGAGCATCTGCGTCGCGGTGACGGCCATCCGCTCGGCGTTCGCCGGCAGCACGCCCTGCCAGCCCAGGAACGGGGGGATGCCGACGAACTCCAGCGGCCGGAACATCATCTCGATCGCGACCCGCTTGGTGACGTAGCCGATCAACGCGGCGACGAACGGCATGGTGACGTAGACCGGCCAGTGCCGCCCCAGATCTGCGACGATCCCCTGCAGGTCCACCCGTTCCACCTCCGCGACTCCCGCCGGGAACGGTAACGGGTGATGGCCGTGGGACCGCTGCCCTGGTCGGTTGCCGGTGAACCCCCGTTCAACCCAGAGTGAAGCGTTCTAATGGCGGTATGGAATCCGGCGACCGGAGCTACTAAGGTCGCCCGCATGCCACCAGCCCAGTCCCCGATCCAGTCGACGGAGCCGTCCGTCGGTAACCCCCACTTCCCGCTGGTCTTCCGCGGCTACGACCGCGTCCCCGTCGACGAGAAGCTCAACCAGCTCTCGGCGGAGATGAAGGAGCTCTCCCAGGCCCGTGACGACGCCGTTTCGTCGGTCTCCGAGCTGACCAAGGCGCTCAGCTACGCGCAACAGGAGCTGGCCGAGGCCAAGGCCGCCCTGTCCCGCATGGCCAGCGACCCCAACAGCGCCGCCACCATGACCGAGCGCGTCCGCTCGATGATGCAGCTGGCCGAGGAGGAGATCGCCGAGCTGCGTCAGCAGGCCGAGGGGCAGGCCGAGCAGATCCGCGCCGAGGCCGAGAAGTACGACAACGACACCCGCAAGGCCACCGACAAGTGGGTCGCCGAGCGGGAGGCCGAGATCGCGGAGCGCCGTAACGAGCTCGAAGCGGAGTACCAGGCGCTGACGGCGAAGCTCAAGGCCGAGCACGAGGACCTGATCGAGAGCGCCCGCGCCGAGATCGCGCGGCTCGACGCCGAGGCCGAGGCCGAGCGCAACCGGCTCGACGCCGAGGCGGAACAGCGCCGGGCCGAAGCCGAGCGCAAGGCCGAGGAGGAGCTGGCGGCCAAGACCGCCGACGCCGAGGAGAAGCTCGCCACGAAGGTCTCGACCACCGAGGAGTCGCTGGCCAAGAAGGTCCGCGAAACCGAGGAGTCGCTGACCAGGAAGGTCAACGAGACCGAGGAGTCGCTGGCCGCGAAGGTCGCCGACACCGACCAGCGGCTGGCCGAGCAGACCCGGGCGGCCGAGGAGCGGGCCGCGACGCTGGTCGCGGACGCCGAGCGCCAGCTGGCCGAGGCCGAGCACAACCGGACCCAGGCTTTCGAATTCAAGCGCGAGGTCACCGACCGGCTCACCGCGACGCATTCCGCGTTGCAGGAGGCGCTGCAGGCACTCGTGCCCGCGGAGGATTCTCCCAAGGTTTCGGCCTGACATTCCATTCCGTCCCCAAGCCGCCTTTCCGCACCGCGGGAAGGCGGCTTTTCGTTGTCCGGAAGACCCCGTTGACCTGGAAATGTCCCTTATTCACCATAAGCCCGGTTCAGCGGACCGAAACTCACCCGTAACAGTTGCGCTGTTCCCCGATCCCGTAGAGTTCGCCATCATCATCCGTCGTGAATGCACACGGACAAAATCCGGGCGATTTCAGGATCGAGGCGTTTGATGGCTGAACGGGTCCAATCGGCGACGTCGGGCTCCGGCACGCGACAGCTGCACAGATCGGTCGGTTTCTACGGTCTGATGTTCGTCTCGCTGGGGTCGATCATCGGATCCGGCTGGCTGCTCGGGGCGCTGAAGGCGGCGAAGGTCGCCGGCCCCGCGTCGCTGCTGTCGTGGATCCTCACCGCCGTGATCATGGCGACCCTCGCGTTGGTTCACGCCGAGCTGGGCGCCGCGTACCCGATGGCGGGCGGCACGGCCCGGTTTCCGGCGCTGGCGTATGGCGTGCTGGGCGGGTTCGCGGGCGGCTGGGTGGCGTGGCTGCAGGCGGTCGCGCTGGCGCCGGTCGAGGTCGAGGCGAGCCTGCAGTACCTGGACAACATCACGTGGGTCAAGCAGCACCTGAACCTGCTGCACTCCGGCGGCTCGGAGACGTTGACCGCCAGCGGGTTCGCCTGGGCGACGGTGCTGATGCTGGTGTTCACGGTGATCAACCTGGTCGGCGTGAAGCTGCTGTCGGAGAGCAACACGGCCACGGTGATCTGGAAGGTCGCGGTGCCGGTGCTGACGGTCGTCGTGCTGCTGTCGCTGCGGTTCCACCCGGGCAACTTCAGTGCGGGCGGCGGGTTCGCGCCGAGCGGTGCGCACGGCGTGTTCGCCGCGCTGCCGGTCGGTGTCGTGTTCGCGTTGCAGGGCTTCGAGCAGGCCGTGCAGCTGGGTGGCGAGTCGCGCAACCCGCAGAAGGACATCTCGCGCGCGATCATCACGGCGATGGTCATCGGCACGATCGTCTACCTGCTGCTGGAGATCGCGTTCATCGGCGCGCTCGACCCGGCGTCGATCGTGAAGAACTGGGACAACCCGATCACGCAGGGCTCGTTCGGCCCGTACGCGACGCTGGCGACGCTCGCCGGCGCGGGCTGGCTGGCGTACATCCTGTACGCGGACGCGTTCGTCTCCCCGGCGGGCACCGGGCTGCTGTACCTCGGCACGTCGTCGCGGATCTCGTACGCGATGGGCAAGGAGCGGGCGCTGCCGAAGCAGCTGGGCAAGCTGAGCGTGCGAGGCGTGCCGGTGTGGTCGATCGTGCTGTCGTTCGTGGTCGGCGAGATCATGTTCCTGCCGTTCCCGAGCTGGCAGGACCTGGTCGAGGTGATCACGTCGGCGACGGCGCTGATGTACGCGTTCGCGCCGGTGTCGATGATCGCGCTGCGCAAGCGCGACCCGGAGCGGGCGCGGCCGTACCGCGCGCCGGCGGGCAACGTGCTCGCGCCGGCCGGTTTCGCGGCGGCGAACCTGATCATCTACTGGACCGGCTTCGACACCACGTGGAAGATCATGGTCGCGATCGTGGTGGGCTTCGTGTTGTTCCTGATCGCGCGCGCCACGACGAAGCCCGCCGACCGGCTGCCGGTGGACTGGAAGGCCGTGGCGTGGGTGCCGGTCTGGCTCGCCGGCATGGTGCTGATCGACTGGCTGGGCCGCTACGGCGACACCGGGGAGCTCAAGGCCCTGCCGGAGTGGTGGGACCTGCTGGCGGTCATCGTGTTCAGCCTGGTGATCTTCTACTGGGCGGTCAGCCTGGCGGTGAGCGGCGACAAGGTGCGGGCCGCGATCGAGCGGGAGACCGAAGAGCTGGTGCCGGAGAGGATCTGAGGTGCGGGCGGGCCGTGCGGGGTAGGTTCCCCGCATGGCCTGCCGCATCAGTGAACTCGTCCTCGACGCCCGAGACCCCGAGCGCCTGGCGGCGTTCTGGTGCGAGGTGCTGGGCTACGTGGAGATCGGCCGCGAGGACGACGGAAGCATCGAGATCGGCCCGCCGGGTGCCGGTTTCGGTGGCCCGCAACCGACGCTGGTTCTCAGCCCCGTGCAGTCACCGAGGCCCGGCAAGCTGCCCCTGCACCTCGACGTCAACCCGACGGACCGCGACCAGGAGGCGGAGCTGACCCGCCTACTCGCGGCGGGCGCGGTCCCCGCCGACGTGGGCCAGACGGGCGAGGAGAGCTGGCACGTCCTGGCAGACCCGGAGGGCAACGAGTTCTGCCTGCTGCGCAAGCGCTTGCCGGAGGTCTAAGGCGTCCCGTCGGGCCAGACGCACGGCGAGGACGTGATGAGGAACAACTCGCCCTTCGGGTTGGCCTTGAGCGTCATCTGGAAGCTGTCGGAGTTAGGACGGGATGTTCGCCGCCGGAAGCCCCTGGATGCGGTAGGTGCGCGAGGCGATGACGCGACGCGGCGAGCGTAAGCGCCTAGCATCGACCACGTGAACGCAGCGGCCGACGACTGGCGACGCATGGCACAGGAGGAGTTCCTCCCGCCGGGCACGACCTTGGTGCGAACGGCATACGGACCTCCGCGCCCCGGCTGGGAACACGACCACTGCGTCTTCTGCTTCACCAAGTTGGTCCCCTTAGACGCCGCGCTGGAGCATCGCGACGCGCTGACCGAGGGATACACCACGACGAGGGGCACCGCTTACTACTGGCTCTGTTCCACCTGCGTGGCGGATTTCGCCGACGAGTACGGCTGGAACCTACAGGAATGACGCCATCGCAGGAACGGGGGAGAACTAAGCGACATCAAAGCCTGGCTATCGATTCGCGGAAATGCGGTGCCTTTCCCTATCCAATCAGGACGCTGGTGACTACGCCGTCTTCAACGCCAAACCGCACCCCGCCCCGGCGAACCCGCTGTCAGAACTGGTAGTACAGGAACGGGCTGAAGGTCCCGTTCGCGACCAGGATCGTCGCGTACAGCAGGCCCACCGTCATCACGCCCAGGCGCAGGGTCGTCGCCGGGCGGGTGCGGGACGATTCGAGCAGCGGGCCGGTCACCGGGTGCGCCGGCAGGAGCACCACCAGCAGTGCGAGCAGCAGGATCACCAGCCGCTGGTTGGTGAGAGCCGCCGAGACGACGTCGGTCAGGCCCGAGAAGTCCGGCAGGAACATGTGCCCCACCATCGTCAGCGCCTGGTGCAGGTCCGGCGCACGGAAGAACACCCAGCCGAACACCACCAGCACCAGCGTCAGCACCCGGCGACCCACGCGCGGCCGCCGGTCGGCGGGCGTCGTGTCCCAGCCGAACGCGCGCTCGATGATCAGCAGCGCGCCGTGGTAGCAGCCCCACACCAGGAACGTCCAGTTCGCGCCGTGCCAGAAACCCGTCAGCACGAACACGATGCACAGGTTCCGGTACGTCTTCGCCGCGCCATGACGGTTGCCGCCGAGGGAGATGTACACGTAGTCGCGGAACCAGCGTGACAGCGACATGTGCCACCGCCGCCAGAACTCCGTCACCGTGACCGACGAGTACGGGCGCGCGAAGTTCTCCGGCAGCCGGAACCCGAGCATCCGCCCCAGCCCGATCGCCATGTCCGAGTAACCGGAGAAGTCGAAGAACAGCTGCAGCGTGTACCCGACGGCGCCCAGCCACGCGACGCCGAAAGTCATGTTGTCCGGCGACGTCGAGAAGCACGCCTCGACCATCGGGTTCAGCGAGTCCGCGATGATCGTCTTCTTGCACAGTCCCAGCGCGAACCGCGGGAAGCCCGCCGCGATGTCGTCCAGCCGGTGCGAACGCTGCTGCGGCAGCTGGTCCGCGATCTCCCGGTACCGCACGATCGGACCGGCCACCAGCTGCGGGAACATCGCGATGTACGTGACGAACGACACCGGGTTGCGCAGCGCCCGCCGCTCCCCGCGGTAGATGTCGACGACGTACGAGATGTGGTGGAAGGTGAAGAACGAGATCCCGATCGGCAGCGCGAGGTGCACCACGGGGAAGTCGCCGCCGCACAGCCGCGCCAGGAAGTCGAACTGCTGCGTCGCGAACCCGGCGTACTTCCAGACCACCAGCATCGCCACGTCGAAGCAGATCACGCCGATCAGCAGCCGCTTGCGCAGCGGGCCGCGCCTGTCCCAGTCATGGGGTTCCAGCGCGGTGCCGACGAAGTAGTTCACCACCATGCACGCGAGCAGGAGCAGCGTGAACGCGCCCGCGCCGCTCGCGTAGAAAACCAGGCTCGCCACCGCGATGATGCCGTTGCGCCAGCTCCGCGGCAGCACCAGCACGGCGAGCAGCAACGCCGGCATGAAGTACCACAGGAACAGCGGCGAGACGAACGACATCGGTGCGCGAGCCCCCCATCGAGATCAGCCTGCTGACCTTAACCGACGGGTCCGCCGCGCCGAGGTGAAAGCCCGCGTCCCGCACCGGCCCCGCCAGACGCCCTCTCGGTCGGGCGCCCGAGCGTCCACACCGGCTGCCGCCGGGAGCACGAGCGCCGGAAACCGAGGCGGTCAGGAGCACGGCTGCCGGCGACGAGGACCGCCCGCTACACCCGGCCCGCGATGCGGCGTCGGCGGGCCACTTCCGCCAGTAGCACGGCCGCCGCCACGGAGGCGTTCAGCGACTCCACCCCGGCTGCCATCGGGATCGACACCGTGACGTCGCACGTCTCCCGCACCAGCCGGGACAGGCCGCGGCCCTCGGAGCCGAGCACGATCACCAGCGGGTCGGTGGCGAGGTCCATCGAGTCGATGTCCACGGAACCGTCCGCGTCGAGGCCCGCGATCATCAGCCCCTCGTCGGCCCACGCCTTCAGCTGGCGCGTCAGGTTCGTGGCCACCGCGATCGGCATCCGCGCCGCCGTGCCCGCACTCGTGCGCCACGCCACCGCCGTCATCCCGGCACTGCGCCGGCCCGGCAGCAGCACCCCGTGCGCCCCGAACGCCGCCGCCGAACGCACCACCGCGCCCAGGTTCCGCGGGTCCGTCACGCCGTCCAGCGCCACCAGCAGCGGCGGCTCACCCGAATCGCGGGCAGTGGCCAGCAGGTCGTCCGGGTGGGTGTACTCGAACGGCGGGACCTGCAGGCCCAGCCCCTGGTGCACCGCCCGGTTGGTCTTGCGGTCCAGTTCCTCGCGCGGGATCTCCAGGATCGAGATGCCCTTGTCCGCGGCCAGCCGCACGGCCTCGTTCACCCTGTCGTCGGCCTCGATGTTCAACGCGACGAACAGCGTGGTGCCCGGCACACCGGCCCGCAGCGCCTCCACCACCGGGTTGCGCCCGGCGATGATCTCCGGCCCCTCGGCCTTCTTCTCGCGGGACCGCTCGGCCTTCGCCGCCGCGACCGCGCGTCGCTGCGCCGGGTGGCCCGGCCGCATCTCCGCCCGCGGCGTCGGGCCCTTGCCCTCCAGCCCCTTGCGGCGCTGCCCGCCGGACCCCTTGACGGCGCCCTTCTTCGAACCGGGATTGCGGATCGCACCCCGGCGCTTCGAGTTCCCTGCCATGACTTCCTACGCGTCCTTAACGGTCCACATAGGACCATCCGGTGTGTCTTCGACCGAGATTCCGGCCCTGAGCAAGCGATCCCGCACCGCGTCCGCGCGGGCGAAGTCGCGCGTGGCGCGGGCTTCCTGGCGCTCGGCGAGCATCCCTTCGACAAGGTCGCTCAACGCCTGCCGCGACGGTGTCTCGGTGCTGGCGCTCTCGGCCCATTCGGGCGCCAGCGGGTCCAGCCCCAGCACGCCCATCATCGCCCGCACCGAGCCCGCCGCCACTCGCGTGGCTTCGTCGTTCCCGCCGTCGAGCGCGGCGTTGCCCTCGCGGACGGTGTTGTGCACGGCGGCGACCGCGGCGGGCGTGGACAGGTCGTCGTCCATCGCCGCGGTGAACTCCGGCGCCAGCTCGCCCGGCGGTACGACGCCGAGCCGCCCCGCGGCCCGGCGCAGGAACTGCTCGATCCGCCGGTACCCCTGCGCCGCCTCGGACAGCGCGCCGTCGGAGTACTCGATCGTCGAGCGGTAGTGCGGCTGCACCAGGTAGTACCGCAGCTCCACGGCGCGGTAGTTGCCGAGCATCGCCTCGATGGACACGGTGTTGCCGAGCGACTTGGACATCTTCTCGCCCGACATCGTCACCCACGCGTTGTGCAGCCAGTACCGCGCGAACGGGTCACCGGCCGCGTTCGACTGGGCCCGCTCGTTCTCGTGGTGTGGGAACACCAGGTCGACGCCGCCGCCGTGGATGTCGAACTCCGCGCCCAGGTACGTCGTCGCCATCGCCGAGCACTCCAGGTGCCAGCCGGGGCGACCGGCACCCCACGGCGTCGGCCACGACGGCTCACCGGGCTTGGCGCTCTTCCACAGCGTGAAGTCGCGCGGGTCGCGCTTGCCCTCGCCGAGCGACTCGCCCTGCTGGACCTCGTCGAGCTTCTGCCGCGACAGCTCCCCGTAGCCCGGGAAGGTGCTGACGGCGAAGTACACGTCGCCGCCCGCCGCGTACGCGTGCCCGCTGTCGATGAGCCGCTGCATCAGCTCCACCATCTGCGTGACGTGCCCGGTCGCGCGCGGCGCGATCGAGGGCGGCAGGCAGCCGAGCCGGGTGTACGCGTCCTCGAACGCGCGCTCGTGCGTGAAGGCCCACTCCCACCAGGGGCGATCGTTGTCCGCGGCCTTGGTGAGGATCTTGTCGTCGATGTCGGTGACGTTGCGCACGAACAGCACGTCCAGTCCACTGTGGACGAGCCAGCGGCGCAACACGTCGTAGTTCAGCGCGCCGCGGACGTGCCCGATGTGCGGAACGCCCTGCACCGTGGCCCCACACACGTACACGGACGCCGTCCCACTACGGGCGGGGTGGAACTCCCGCACGTTCCTGGTCGCGGTGTCGAAGAGGTGTAAGGCCACCCCGAAATGGTACGGGCCGTCCCCGTGGCGTGTGCTAGAGCACCCCGTGCTCGCGCAAAGCGGTGACCAGGGCGTCCGTCCGCTCGCTTGTGGGCAGCGGGTCGACCAGTGCGAACGCGCACCCCAGCGCACGGGCGCCGCCGTCGGCTTCCTCGCTGTCGCCGACCATGAGGGCCTCCTCGGGCGCGACGCCGAGCCGGTCGAGCAGGATCCGGAAGATCTCCGGATCGGGCTTGATCACGCCCTCCTCGAACGACAGCACGAACTGGTCGACGTACTGGTCGAGACCGCGGGCGGCGAACGCGGGCCGGATGTCGAACGCGATGTTGCTGAGCACCCCGACCTTCGCGCCCTTGGCCGCGGTGTCCTTCAGCGCGGTCTCGGTGTCCGGGTACGGCGTCCACTCACTGGGATCGACGAGCCGGCTGTAGAGGGCCTTGGCCTGCTCGACGCGCGAGACGCCGGACTTGCGCAGCACTTCGAGGTAGATCTTCTCGTGCAGCGCCGGGTCGAGGTCCCGGTTCTCCCACGCGTGCTGGTACTCCTCGGACAGCTGCACGACCTGCCCGGTGGGAGCGGTCATCCGGCGCATCAGCTCGGCCTGGGCTTCGAGGTCGAGCGGGTCGCCGTCGGAGTCGGTGAGGTGGGACAGCCACGTCTCGTTCTGTTCCAGCCGGAACAGGGTGCCGGAGAAGTCGAACATTACCGCCCGGATAGCCACGCTCGAAGCGTAACGGCGACCCGTGGGCGGCGGCAGGACTTGTGATCTACTCGGCGGCCAGCAACAGCGCGGTGGCCACGGCGGCGATGCCCTCGCCGCGGCCGGTGAGCCCGAGCCCGTCGGTGGTGGTGCCGCTGACGCTGACGGGGCCGCCCGCCGCCTTGCCCAGCACGTCCTGCGCCTCCTCGCGGCGCTTACCGACGCGCGGCGCGTTGCCGATGACCTGCACCGATGCGTTCGCCAGGCGCCAGCCCGCGGCTTCGACGCGCTGCCGCACCTCGGCGACGAACTCCGGGCCGTGCACGCCGGCCCACCGCGGGTCGCCGGTGCCGAACACCGCGCCGAGGTCCCCGAGCCCGGCGGCGGAGAGCATCGCGTCGCACAGCGCGTGGGCCGCCACGTCGCCGTCGGAGTGCCCGGCACAGCCGTCGACGCCTTCCCAGAGCAGGCCCGCGATCCAGCACTCGCGGCCCACCTCGATCGGATGGACGTCCACTCCGGTCCCGACCCTCACGCGCGCTCCTCGTTCAGCAGTGCCTCCGCCACGCTCACGTCGAACTCCGTCGTGAGCCGGATCGCGTTCTGGTGGCCCGCGACCGTGCGGACCGTACCGGGAAGCTCCGTCAGCAGATCCAGGCCCCGCGCGCACGCCTCGCGAAGCACGGACGGCGTGCAGGCGAACGGCGCCTGAACAGTGCGCAACCTGCTGCGATCCTCCGTGGCGATGATCACGCCGGAGGAGTCGACGAGCTTGACGGTGTCGGTGACCGGGAGCACCGGAACGGCGGCAGGCGCACCCGCGCGGACCGCGTCGACGACCGCGGTGACGGTTCCGGGCGGCACGAACGCGCGTGCCGCGTCACAGAGCAGGATGACGTCGAACGCCGTATCGGACAGGCTTTCGAACGCCTGCCGGATCGATTCGGCGCGGGTGCCGTCGCACGACAGGACCCGGCACCGTTCTCCGGTACCGGGCCTTGCCTGCACGATCGGTTCATAACTGCCGAGGCGGTTCGCTGGAACGGCGACGACCAGGAAATCCACGCAACCGGCGGCCTCCACGCCCCGCAAGGCGTGCGCCAGCAGCGTTTTCCCCTGAACGACGACGTCCAAGCCCTCGGCGTCGGCGATGACGAGCGCAGCCGTACTCATGAGCTGCTTCCACAGACCCTCGGTGCGCCCGGTGCCGGCTAGACCGCCGCTGTCTCCAGCACCTCGTCGAGGAGGGTCTCCGCCTTGCCCTCGTCGGTGCCCTCGGCCAGGGCCAGTTCGCTCACCAGGATCTGCCGCGCCTTGGCCAGCATCCGCTTCTCACCAGCGGAAAGGCCCCGGTCCTTCTCTCGCCGCCAGAGGTCGCGCACCACTTCGGCCACCTTGTTCACGTCACCCGACGCGAGCTTCTCCAGGTTGGCCTTGTACCGCCGAGACCAGTTCGTGGGCTCTTCGGTGTGGGGAGCACGCAGCACGTCGAAAACGCGGTTCAGCCCGTCCTGGCCGACGACATCCCGCACGCCGACGATCTCGGCGTTGTCGGCGGGAACGCGCACCGTCAGATCCCCCTGCGCGACCTTGAGGACGAGGTACTGCCTTTCCTCGCCCTTGATCACACGGGTTTCGATGGCTTCGATGAGTGCGGCACCGTGGTGCGGGTAGACGACGGTCTCTCCGACCTTGAAAACCATGTGTCCTCTGCCCCTTTCGCTGTTTCCATCTTAGCACGCGGCGAGGGGGGCCACCTAGCGGGCCGAGATCGTCCTCGCAGGTCAGGGGCCTGGAAGGGGTTCCCCGGGGGGTTGACAAATCTCCTTTCGGCGTGCTCATGCAGGTGGTCCACCGGTTGATCACGGATCCACTGTGGACGGTTCGCACGACGCAGCGCCCACCGGGTTCTGCCGGGTGGAAGCGCCCGGGCTAGGCTCCGCAGTGGTAATGCGCGGGCTCTAGGAGGGACTGAAGACCGTGAGGCTGCAGAAACGTCGTGTGCTCACCTCGGGCGTGCTGGGCCTCGGTGCCGCACTGGCGCTGGCCGGGTGCGGTGCCGGACAGATCACCCAGACGGACACCATGCTGCCCGCGGTCAACGGCGCGCTGGCGCAGGCCGGGCCGATCTCGCTGCGGAACGCCGGTCTCGAGAACACCGACAAGTGCGAGCAGGCGTACGCGCCGGGCTCCACCGCCCCGCTCACGCTGACCATCGCCAACGCCAGCGGCCAGGACGACGAGCTGCTCTCCGTCACCTCGCCGAACGCGACGGGCGCCACCATCCAGGGCCAGAAGGTCATCGTCGGCGGCAGCACCCTCGTGATCGGCAAGGGCTCCGCGGCCGAGTCCGGCGCCATCGCGCAGGGCACCACGCCGAGCTCCTCGGCTTCCCCGACGTCGTCGGCGTCGCCCTCCTCGTCCGCCTCCTCGTCGCCGTCGTCCTCGGCTTCGTCCTCCTCGACCAGCCCGACGCCGGTCGGGCAGGCGGGCACCATCGGGCACGCCACGATCGAGCTGCAGGGCATCAAGACCGTCGTGTGGCCGGGGCAGACCACGCCCGTCACGTTCGTCTTCCGAAACGCCGGGCCGATCACGGTCCAGCTGCCCATCGCGGCGCCCACCCAGGTGCTGAGCTGCCAGCCGCAGCCGACGCAGACCGGCGAGGGTCACTGAGACTGTCGGTGGTGCCCGCTAACGTCCGCAGGTGTGGTCAAGAAGGGCATCAGCTACCGCTGTGGGGAGTGCGGCTACGAGGCCGCGAAATGGGTGGGCCGCTGCCCGGAGTGCCAGGCGTGGGGCACGCTCGAAGAGCGTGGTGACGCCAGGCCGGCGATAGCCAGGGTGGCGGCCGGCGCGCCCAGCGCGCCCGCCCGCCCCATCGGGCAGGTCGACCTCGAATCGGCGCGGGCGCGCGCCACCGGCGTGCCGGAGCTGGACAGGGTGCTCGGCGGCGGGCTCGTGCCCGGCGCGGTGGTGCTGCTGGCGGGGGAGCCCGGGGTCGGCAAGTCGACGTTGCTGCTCGAAGTGGTCTACCAGTGGGCGGTGACGGCGGCCAAGCCCGCGCTGTACGTGACGGGTGAGGAGTCCGCCGGGCAGGTCCGGCTGCGGGCCGAGCGGACGGGGAACCTGCACGAGCGCATGTTCCTGGCCGCCGAGAGCGACCTGTCGGCGATCCTGGGGCACGTGGACGCCGTCGATCCTGGCGTGCTGATCGTCGACTCGGTGCAGACCATGGCGTCGCCGCAGGTCGAGGGCGCGCCCGGCGGGGTCACGCAGGTACGGGCGGTCACGGCGGGGCTGGTGGCGCTCGCGAAGGAGCGCGGGCTGCCGATCGTGCTGGTCGGGCACGTGACCAAGGACGGGTCGGTCGCCGGGCCGCGGGTGCTGGAGCACCTGGTGGACGTGGTGCTGCACTTCGAGGGCGACAGGCATTCGACGCTGCGGCTCGTGCGGGGCGTGAAGAACCGGTTCGGGCCCGCGGACGAGATCGGCTGCTTCGAGCTGCGCGACGACGGGATCGTCGGGGTGCCGGACCCGTCGGGGCTGTTCCTGAACCGGCACGAGGACGCCGTGCCGGGCACGGCCATCACGGTGACGGTGGAGGGCAAGCGGCCGTTGCTGTGCGAGGTGCAGGCGCTGGTGTCCAAGTCGAGCCTGCCGCAGCCGAGGCGCGCGGTGAGCGGGCTGGACTCCGCGCGGGTCGGCATGGTGCTCGCAGTGCTGGAGAAGCGCGGCGGCGTGCGGTTCGGGGAGCAGGACGTCTACACGGCGACGGTCGGTGGGATGAAGGTCACCGAGCCGGCGGTGGATCTGGCGGTGGTGCTGGCGATCGCCTCGTCGGTGCAGGACGTGGCCCTGTCGCCGCGGCTGGTGTCGCTGGGGGAGGTCGGGCTGGCGGGGGAGATCCGGCGGGTCACGGGGGTGGGCCGCAGGCTCGCGGAGGCGGCGCGGATGGGCTTCACGCACGCGATCGTGCCGCCGGACCCGGGCAAGCTGCCGGACGGCATCCGGGTGCTGGAGGTGGCGAACGTGGCGGACGCACTGAACGCGGCGATGAAGGCCTAGGGCAGTGCGGAGGTGTCGATCTCGACGGGAACCGGGCCGGGGGCGGTGATGGTCTCGCCGTTGTCGGCCCTGATCACTTCCACGTACTTGGCGTCTTCGAGCCGGTAGCCACGGAAGGCGACCGGCTTGCCGTCGGGAGTTTCGACGAGCCAGAGGTACGGGATCCCGGCTTGGGCGTAGGAGGCCATCTTGGTCTCGCGCTCGCCCTTGCCGTTGCCCGGCGACCAGACCTCCACGGCGAGGAGCACGTCGCCGGGCTCGAAGGCCGGACGACTGTCACCGACCTTGGCCACAACGAGGTCCGGGATGAGCGCGGTGCGGAACGGTGTGCTGATCCGCACGCCGACCGCAGGCAACACTTCCAGCGCAGCCGTGCCGGCAGCTCGAAGCGCATCGTCGACGATCCGGGCCAGCCGGAAGGACAGCCGCTGGTGACCGGACGTGGGAGGCGGAGTCATCGCGAAGTACCCCAGGATCAGTTCGAGGCGTGAACCGTCGACAGGGGTGTCCGCTGCCAGCCAGTCCTCGACCGTGGCAGGACCGAGCGGGTGCTTGAACGCGAGCTGAGCGTCGTACGCGAGCTGAGCGGTCATGCTGCGCCTCCCTGGCCTCCGGCCTTACGCCCTGGTGTGAGTTTACCGGCTCACAGCGAATCACCAGGGCGAAAGAGGCTGGTCACGCGGACGCGACCGACCGCGCTAGGTGAGGGCGGAGGTGTCGACCTCGACAGGAACCGGCCCCGGAGCGGTGATGGTCTCGCCGTTGCCCGCGTAGATCTCCTGGCGGTATTCGGTCTCCCCGAGACGGTAACCCCAGAACTTCACGGGCTCGCCGCGCGGCGCTTCGACGATCCACACGTGGGGAACACCCGCGGCCGCGTAGGCGGCCATTTTGGTCTCGCGCTCGGCACGCGTGTTGCCGGGCGACCACACCTCGACGGCCAGAAGGACGTTCTCGGGCGCAAAGCTCACGTGGTGCACGTCCACGTCGACCACGACGACATCGGGGATCAGCGCGGTGCGGAAGTAGCTGCTGATCCGGACACCGACCGCGGGCAGCACGTGCAGATCATGCCGTTTCGCGACACGGATGGCGTTCCGCAGGAGAACGGCCAGTTCGAACGCGGCGTGCTGGTGCGAGCCGGATGGAGGTGGCGCCACGTGCAGGTACCCCAGGATCAGTTCCAGGTGGGACCCGTCAGCGGGCGGCTCGGCCGCCAGCCAGTCGTCCACCGTATTGGGGCCGAGAGGGTGATCGATCACGGCTTCCGCAGTCAACTCACACCTCCCGGACCGGACGGTTGTCAATGACTATACCGGGCTCCTACTGACCCGCCAGGAGCTTCGCGCAGCGGATGAGGCCGATGTGCGAGTACGCCTGCGGGTGGTTGCCCAGCGAGCGCTCCGCGATCGGGTCGTACTGCTCCGGCAGCAGGCCCGTCGGGCCGGCCGCGTCGACCATCTGCTCGAACAGTTCCTCCGCCTCCGTGCGGCGGCCCGTCAGCAGGTACGCCTCGATCAGCCAAGCCGCGCACAGGTGGAACCCGCCCTCGCCGCCCGGCAGGCCGTCGTCCCGGCGGTAGCGGTACACCGTCGACCCGCTGCGCAGCTCGGCCTCGATCGCCGTCACCGTGGACTGGAACCGCTCGTCCGACGGGTCGATCAGGCCCGACAGCCCCACGAACAGCGAGGCCGCATCCAGATCGGTGCCGTCGTACGCCGTGGTGAACGCCTGGACCTCGTCGTTCCAGCCGTTCTCCAGCACGTCCCGCGCGATGGCCTCCCGCAGCTCGTGCCAGCCCGCCGGGATTTCGCGCTCGTACACCTCGCCCAGCTTGATCGCGCGGTCGATCGTCACCCAGCACATGACCCGCGAGTACACCCGGTGGCGCGGCACGTGCCGCTCCTCCCAGATGCCGTGGTCGGCCTCCGACCAGCGCCGCGTCACGGCCTCGGCCATCGCGCGCACCATCTGCCAGTCCTGGTCCCGCAGCTCGCCGCGCACCTCGGCCAGCGCGCACACCAACTCCACCACCGGGCCGAACACGTCCAGCTGCACCTGGTGGTTCGCCAGGTTGCCGACCCGCACCGGACGCGAGCCTGCGTACCCCGGAAGGGTGTCGATGACGGCTTCCGCGCCCAGCTGGTTACCCGAAAGCGTGTACAGCGGGTGCAGCCGCTCCGGGCCCGCCAGCGTGGACAGCACGCCGTGCAGCCAGTTGAGGTACCCGTCGGCCTCCTCCAGCGACCCCAGGCCCACCAGCTCCCGCACGGTCATCGCCGCGTCGCGGATCCAGCAGTACCGGTAGTCCCAGTTCCGGACGCCACCGATCTCCTCCGGCAGCGACGTGGTGGCCGCCGCCAGCACGCCACCGGTGTCCGTGTTGCACAGCCCGCGCAGGGTCAGCGCCGAACGCGACACCAGCTCCGGCTCGACGTTCGGCAGCTTCAGCGCCGACGCCCACTCGCTCCAGTACCGGCCCGCGTGCGCTCGCCGCTCCGGCTCGGGCAGCTCCGCCGGACCCAGCTCGGTGGTGCCGCAACGCAGCTCCAGCACCACCGGCTGCTCCGGCGTCGGCAGCACCGTCGCCGTGGCCGTGTCGTGCAGGCCGTCGTTGGTGATCTCCCACTGGACACCCGGCGCACGCAGCACGATCGGCTCCGACGTGCCCACCACGCGCAGGCCGTCCTCCTCCGGCACGAGGCTCACCGGGACCGCGCCGAACTCCGGGCGCGGCGCGAACACGACCGACGCCGCGGTGGATCCCGAGATCACCCGGACGAGGTCCGTCCGGTGCGAGGGCGTCTCCGGCTCCAGGTAGTCCGTCACCAGCAGGCGCGACCAGCGGGTCTCGACCGTCATGGTGTTGGGCAGGTAGCGCTGGCCCAGCGGCAGGTTGCCGTTGCGCTGCGTCGAGTCGCCGCGTGCGGGCCGGATCGAGAAGTGCCCCGCGCCGGTGCCGCCGAGCAGGTCCGCGAACACCGCGGGCGCGTCGGGGCCGGGGTGGCACATCCAGGTCAGCCGGGCGTCCGGGGTGACCAGCGCGACCGAACGCTCGTTGGCCAGCATCGACAGCCGCTCGATGGGCGGCGCCTGCTCGCCGTAGAGCCAGTTGCGCCGCTCTTCGAGGATGAACGCGAGTACCGTCGCGACGTCCTCCGTGCCGGGCACGTGGAACGCCGCCAGCGTCTCCCCCTCGCCGACCTTCACCCCGAGGTCGGGGCCGGACAGCCGGGCGAACGCCTTCTCGTCGGTGACGTCGTCACCGAGGAACACCGCGGCGGTGGCGCCGACCTGGTGGCGCAGGGTGTCGAGCGCGCGGCCCTTGTCGGTCTGCACGACGGCCAGCTCGACGACCTCCTTGCCGTCGGTGGTGGTCACCCCGTCCCACGTGCACGGTCCATTGTGGACGTCGTCGAGGACGCGCTGCGCGGCGTCCCGCTCGGCGCGCCGCACGTGCACGGCGATGCTCGCGGGCTTGACCTCCAGCTGCACCCCCGGCACGCCGGAGACGAGCTCGTCGAGCGTGGCCTCCAGCCTGCGGTGCAGGTCGCGGGCCTCGGCGTCGAGCGCGTGCACGAAGCCGATGTCGAACTCGGACCCGTGGCTGCCGACCAGGTGCACCTCGGACGGCAGCCGGGACAGGGTCGCCAGATCCCGCAGCGCGCGGCCGGAGATCACCGCGGTGGTCGTCTCGTGCAGCCCGGCCAGCGAACGCAGCGCGCCCACGGACTCGGGCAGGGGCCGCGCCTCGTCCGGGTTGGTCACGATCGGAGCCAAGGTCCCGTCGTAGTCGCACGCGACCAGCAGTCGCGGCGTGCGGGCGATCTGCACGATCGCACGGCGCAGCTCGGCGGGCAGGGACTCGGCGGTCACCACTCCTCCTCTGGGAGCTCAAAGCATTTATGTCGACAAGTCGGCTGAATTCAGGAAGTCGTTTCGGTTCCGAGCGCTTCCAGGAACGATCTGGCCCACCGGTCAACGTCATGGGTGAGGACCTGGCGCCGCAATGCTCGCATCCGGCGCCTGCCCTCGGCAGGGTCGAGCGTAATGGCCGCCTCCAGGGCGTTCTTCACCCCGTCGAGATCGTGCGGGTTGACGAGGAACGCGCTGGTCAGCTCGGCGGCCGCGCCGGCGAACTCGGACAGCACCAGCGCGCCGCCCAGATCGTGCCGGCACGCCACGTACTCCTTGCAGACCAGATTCATCCCATCGCGCAGCGGCGTCACGACCATGACGTCCGCCGCGGAGTAGAACGCGGCCAGCTCGGTGCGGCTCACCGACTGGTGCAGGTAGTGCACCACCGGGTGGCCGACGCGGGAGAACTCGCCGTTGATGCGGCCCACCATCTGCTCAATGTCGCTGCGCATCCGCTGGTAGTGCTCGACGCGCTCACGACTGGGCGTGGCCAGCTGGATGAACGTCACGTCCTCCGGCTTCACCCGGCCCTCGTGGAGCAGCTCGTGCAGCGCCTGCAACCGCAGGTCGATGCCCTTGGTGTAGTCCAGCCGGTCCACGCCGAGCAGCACCGTCCGGGGGTTGCCCAGGTCGCGGCGGAGCTCGGCGGCGCGCTCGCCCACCTGCTTGGAGCGGGCGAGGCTGTCGAGCCCGGCGGAGTCGATCGAGATCGGGAACGCGCCGACGCGGACCGTCCGGTTGCCGACCTGCATCATGCCGGGCCGGGACCGGACGCCGACCGCGCCGCGGCTCGGTTCGAGGCCGACCAGGGTGCGGGCCAGCCACAGGAAGTTCTGCGCGCCGCCCGGCCGGTGGAACCCGACCAGGTCGGCGCCGATGAGCCCGCGCACGATCTCCGCGCGCCACGGCAGCTGCATGAACAGCTCGACCGGGGGGAACGGGATGTGCAGGAAGAAGCCGATGCGCAGGTCGGGCCGCAGCTCGCGGAGCATGCTCGGGACGAGCTGCAGCTGGTAGTCCTGCACCCACACGGTCGCGCCCCCCGCCGCCACCTGGGCCGCGGCCTCGGCGAACCGGCGGTTGACCTTGACGTAGCTCTCCCACCAGCCGCGGTCGAACACCGGCCGCTCGACGACGTCGTGGTAGAGCGGCCACAGCGTGGCGTTCGAGAAGCCCTCGTAGTAGTCGCGCACGTCCTCCGCGGTCAGCGTGACGGGGTACAGGACCATGCCCTCGTCGCTGAACGGGTCCACCTCGACGCCCGGCACGCCGGGCCAGCCGACCCACGCGCCCTTGCGGGAACGGAGGAACGGCTCCAGCGCGGAGACCAGGCCGCCCGGGCTCGCCGTCCACCGCTGCGAGCCGTCGGGACCCCGTTCGAGGTCGACGGGCAGCCGGTTGGCGACGACGACGAAGTCCGCCGAGCCGTTCCCGATCTCCTGCTCACTCACGCTCTGTGCTCCCTTGCTTCGCCGGGCGCGGCGTCACGAAAGACTATCTCGTGGCCGCCGGACAAGATCGACCGCGCGGTGACTGGAATGTCCTACTCCAGCCGTCCTTCCGACGGCCGCAGCGGACCGGCCATCCGCGGGCCGGCCAGCTTGCGCTCCAGCCTGCCCAGGCCGGTACGGACGGGCTGGGCGAGGTACTCGCCGAGCACCACTCCCGCGGCCAGCGCCAGTCCGATGGCCACCGCCTTCATCAGGGTAGAGACGTTGCCGTTCCCCTGCGTTGCCAGTTCGTAGAGGCCACGATAAGTCGAGAGACCGGGCAGGAGCGGCGTGATGCCGGACACCGCGACCACGAGCGGCGTGACCTTCAGCCGCCGGGCCAGCACGCCGCCGCAGAACCCGACCAGCATGGCCGCGACGGCGGACGAGGTGATGGGGTCGAACGCGGCGAGCACGAGTGAGCCGTAGACCCCGGCGCCGATCGCGCCCGCCGCCGCGGCGACGAGCATCGAGCGCAGGGTGGCGTAGCTGCCGACGGCGAAGCAGGCGGCCGAGCCCGCGCCGGCGAGGACGACGACGGGCAACCCGAGCGCGGTCTGGGCGGGCAGTTCGGGAATGACCTGGGTGAAGCCGAGCGCCTTGGCGATGTTCAGCGCGAGCGCGACGCCGGTGATGAGCCCGGCACTCATCAACGCCGTCTCCATGGTGCGGCCCGCGGCGGTGACGTTGTAGCCGGTGATCGCGTCCTGCACGGCCGAGACCGTGGACAGCCCGGACAGCAGCACGGTGATCGCCGCGGCCGCCACCAGCGTCGAGAACCTGCTGGGCACCAGGCCGGTTTCGACGGCCACCGTGGCGAGGATCGTGGCCACCAGACCGCCGGCGACCTGCTGGAAGAAGAAGGGGAGGGCGTACTTGTTCAGCTGTCGGCCGAGCCGGTCGACGAGCGCTGAGATGACGAGCGCACCGGCCGCGATGTCGAAGCCGCCGCCGATGAGCAGCGTGACGAAGAAGGCCATGCCGCCCCAGGCCAGCGTCGCGACCCAGCGCGGGTACGGGTGCGGGGCCGTGGTGATGCGGTGCAGCTCCGCGTACGCCTCCTCGGCGCCCATGTTGCCGCGGGTGATCTGCTGGACGAGCATCTCGGTCTGCGACAGCCGCGTGTAGTCGAGGCTGCGGGAGCGCACGACGCGCAGCGCGCTCACCGGCGCCATGTCCGTGCCGCGGTGGCAGGTGACGGTGATGGACGTGAAGATGACGTCCACCTCGCAGTGCGGCAGGCCGAGCGCCGAGGTCAGCGCGAGGATCGTCGCGGTGACGTCGGACGCGCCCGCGCCGCTGGCCATCTGCACCTCGCCGATGCGCAGGACGAGGTCGAGGACGAAGTTGACGGTGGTGTCGTCGGGCAGCGCCGGGCCGTGCTGGGCGCCCGCGTCGGGCGCCGGGAACTGGCCGGTGGGTGCTTCCAGGATGTGCCAGGCCCGTCGCCGGGGCCCGGTGGTGCGGGTGCGCCTGTGCTCACTTTCGACGTACGGATCCCGGGGCGCTTCCAGGATGTGCCAGCCACGCCGCCGGGTCACCGTGGCCCGGGCGCGCTGGTTGCTCTTCATGGCCCTTCACCTCCTCGCAGGGGGTATCCCCGGGGACCATCGCCGTGGCATGGCCTGCCGTTGCAAGAAAGAAACAGTGGCGTCCGCCACCCCGTCGATGATCCACCAGCAAGGAGTGCCCGACAGGCTGCTGCGTCACTCCATCGATACCTGCTCGGCTCCTCCGGACCGGGTATGCCCAGGTGGTCAGGGAAACAGCCCGAGACCAAGGAGGGTCGACATGGGTTTCTTCGGTGGTGTGTGGGGACTGATCGTGCTGATCGTTTCAGGCCTGGTGTTCGGCCTGATCGCGAAGGCGATCCTGCCGGGTAAGCAGGGCATCCCGCTGTGGCTGACGATCCTCGCCGGGATCGTGGGCGCGTTCATCGGCAACCTCGTGGCCGGGTGGGTCGGCTACACCAACGCGAACGGCGGGCTGCCGTGGTTCCGCTGGGTGCTGGACATCGTGGGCTCCATCGTCGTGGTGGCCATCGCCTCGGCGCTGTACCCGAAGCGCTCCCACAACGGCGCCGGCCGCCGCGGCGCCGCGATGGGTCACTAGGTGTGGCGCCGGGTGGGGTCACCGGCTCGGTGGCCCCACCCGGCTGTGCCCGCCGGCTCCGCCCGGTGCCCCCGCGAGGCTCCACCCGCTGGCTATGATGGCCACCGAAACAGGCCGACTTAGCTCAGCTGGTAGAGCAGCTGTCTTGTAAACAGCAGGTCAGGGGTTCGAGTCCCCTAGTCGGCTCACCTCTGACCAGGGTGTTCCCGACAGCGAGGAACACCCTGGTCCTGTCTCGTCTCAGTTTCAGTCTCAGTTGACCGGTCAGGCGGGTACGGGAGCGGCTGTCGGGCCGTCGTCGTCTTCCTCGTCCGGTCCCTTCCAGAGCAACCCGCCGAGCTGTGATGCGATGTTCTGCCGTAGCTCGTCCGGGACGTGTTGGTACCGCTGAGCCATGTCGATTTTCGACCAGCCCATGACGTCCATGACCGCGCGCTGGGCGACGCCCAGAACGAGCAGGAACGTCGCGGCCGTGTGCCGCGCGTCGTGCAGCCGTGCCTCGCGGACACCGGCGGCCTTGAGGACGTCCTTCCACTCGCCGTAGTCCGCCCGCGGATCAGTTGGCCTGCCGGTGGGCTGAGCGAACATCCACCCTTCGTCCTGCCACACGTCGGCCGCTTGCTGCCGCTCGACGTCTTGGGCCTCGCGGTGTTCCAGCAGAGCGAGCACGAGCGGTGGTGGCACGCTGAGCACTCGGCGCCCGGCACGGGACTTCGGTTCGACCACCACGAGACCACCGCTGTGGCGCTTCGGGCAGTCGGCGCCGCGCTTGCCGCCGCACTTGCCGCCGTCGCAACCGTGCTGCCAGGTCTGGCGCTGCAATGCCCGCCGGACCGTCAGCATCGCGGTCACCTGGCGGGAGGGGCAGTCGTCCGCGCGACGTTTTCCGCATGGCTGAGCAACCGAGCATCCGTGGTGCCACTCGACTTTGAGATCGGACCACTTGAGGCCGATCGCTTCACCCTGCCGCAGACCGAGTGCAAGCGCGATGGCCCACCGCACGCCGTTCCTGCGTCCGTGCGCGATGGCGAGGATCGCCCGTGCGTCGTCCACAGTCAACGGCTCGATCTCGATTTCTTCGATCTTCGGCGCCCGTACGGCCCGGATGGGGTTGCGGGTGATCCGGTTCCGTCGCTCAGCCTCGTTGAGCGACGCGCGAAGCGCGATGTGAACCTGCTGCAAAGTGGCAGACTTCGCGCCTTCCTTCCGCAGGCGCGCGTAGAAGCGTTCGATGTGCTCTGGTTCGAGCCGCGACAGCTTGTGGGCGCCGATTCCCGGAACAATGTACTTGTTAACCGCAGTCCAGTAGTAGTTGCGCGTCTTGTAGCGGACGTTTGGCACGGCGATGGTTTCGTACCAATGCATCAGCCACTTCTCGACCGTCCATTCCTGGCCGGTCTTCCGAACGGTGCCCGAGTCACGTTCCCGTTCGAGCTGCCGTACCTTCTTGATGACCTCCGCTTCGGTCTTGGCCTGGACATGTCGTCGGTCGGGCTTCCCGTTGTCCTTCACTCCGACCGTGACGCGACCGTGCCAGTAACCGTCTTTTCCAACGTAGATGCTGCTGGCGCCATTCGGCGCGCGAGTTCCTTCAGTGCGCTTGCGAGCCAAGGAGCTTCCTCTTTCAGGCGGCGTTCGCGGTGGTGGCGTCGACGAGTCGGGCGGCGTACGCCCGGATGGCGGAGACAGGAACGCGACGGAGTCGCCCGATGCGGACGGATTCGATCTGGCCGGTGCGAAGCAGCTTGAACATCAGCGTCCGGCCGATGCCGAGCTGTTCGGCGGCCTCTTCGGCGGTGAGCATCACGCGTTCAGGAAGAACGCGTGCGGGCGGTGCTGCCGGTTCGGTTTCACGTTCCGCGATGGTGCGGGCGAGCTGTGCCAGGGTGGCGGCGAGTTCGCTGATTTCGTTGGCGGTAGCCATGCTGGTGGAACCTTTCAGCGCGAGGCCGGTGCGGTCAGGCGCACTCGTGCATTGACTCGGTGCGTGCTGTATCTCGGGTCACGGCGTCCTCCTGGTCGCGCTTGCTGGTGGCTGGTTTCTTCCGCTACCTGCGCGACCTTCGCTACTTGCCTGCTCAGAGGGGTAGCGGATGGGTCGCGGGTAGCGCTTAGGTCCGCTACCTGCGGTCGGTCAGGGGCGGCGACGCGCCAGAGGTAGCGCTTGTGTCCGCTACCTCCCCGGCTTCCGCTACCGCTCTGACCTGCGGGGTAGCGCTCCGCGCGGAGGTAGCGGCAGGAGGCAGGTAGCGCTGCCAGGCGTCGGCGAGGCCGTCCGGTCCGGTGGTGCGGTAGCCCTTGCGAACCCCACCGCCCGGCAGCTTGATGTCCCTGGCACGGACGCCATAGGGCTTGAGGAACCCGGCCAGCCGCCGGGGGTCGAGCGGTTTGCCGTCGAGGTCACCCCACGGGGATTCGTCCAGCTGATGCAAGGCGCCGAGGATCTCGTCGGTGGTGAGCTTGTCGGTGTCTCGGGCGGTGTAGAGGTCGCGAAGGTCGGCCAAGAGCTGGAGGCGCTGCCCGCCGCCGTTGCGGTCGGCGTTGCTGACTTCGACGAAGTGCGCGCACGCGGCGCGGGCGGTGTCGGGCCAGTGGCCTCCGGCCGCGTCGGCGATGGCGATGAGGGGGCGCCAGATCTCGGCGGAGCGGTCCCGCACACCGGGCGGCATGGCGGGCCGTCCCCTGCTGATCTTGTCCATCACGGATTCCACCCAAGCCGCGAGCGCGTCCCGCAGCGGTGCGGCTTCCGCCTCGACCTCCTCTTCCCAAAACTCTTCGACCTCTTCGTCCTGGCGGCGGCGTTTCATGTGCACGGTGATGGCGCGGGTGGTCACGGTGTCGGGCATGTTGCCTGCGATCCCGGCAAGCGCGGCGGGAGCGAAGACGGGGAAGCGCTGAACCTTCATGGCCTTGGCGTCACCGACACAACGGGCGACGGTCGCGCCGCGCTTGTACCCGGCGTTGAGCAGGCCACGGAGATCTTCGTTGTTGCCACCCTTGGCGGTGAAGATCGTGTCCACCTCATCGAACAGGATCGTGATCGGCCCTTCGGACACCATGCGGAACAGCGCGGCCGTGGTAGCGGAGAACGTCATCTCCGGTGCCCGCACGAGGAACTGCGCCACCTCCAGCACCCGCGTCTTGCCGGACCCGGGTTCCACAGAGGACAGGATCAGCCGCGGCGTGACATAGAAGTGGTCAGCGGCGTGGGTGTGGGCGTACCAGAGCGCGAGCATGGGTGCGCAGTGCTCGGACGGGAACACGTTGAACCGCGCCACAAAATCCCGCACCCGGTCCAGCACCTCATGCCCGGCCATGACAACGCGGTTCGCCGAGCGCCACACCTGCTGACAGTTCTCCGAGCAGAAGTCGTCCGAGGGCGACTCCCCCAGCGGGCGGCCACACTGACAGCAGGTCGCGGGACCGCCAGCCACGCCCGCGCCGATTGCGTCGTCGATCGCGGCGAGCGTGTTCGTAGTGGTGTCGGCGGGTACAGGCATCAGGCGGCCTCCTCCGGGCGATTGAGTGCACAAGTCACGGTGGCGACGGCCGTACCTCGGCCAGTGATCCGCTTCCTCACGCGGCCACTCCAAGACGGGCGGTGAGACTGGTTCCGACTTGTCCGGCGCGGGCGGCGTGGTAGCGCTGCCACAGCTCGTCGACCACGTCGGTGTCGTCAGCCAACTCGTGCAGCCTGTCCACGTCGGCGGTCTCCGCCGCGTCCTGGACCCGTTGGGTGTGCGCGAGGAGGGCGCGTCGCCACGCCGCCTCCAGTACTGCCGTCTTGAGGTGGTCGGCCAGAGCGGGCGGTGGTGCGTCGCGGTAGGTGTCGATGAGCCAGCCGGACAGCCACTCCCGCCGCTGGCGGCCCGGCGCGCGGCCGGTGGTGATGGCGTGGGCGTAGAGCGCGACCGGCGCGGGGGCCGTGTCCGCGGCGGCGAGTTCGATCGCCAGCCGCAGCACGGGGGCGGTCACGGCTCCGGCCATGTCGTCGGCACGCATCCCGGCCAGCAGGCGGCGGGCTGCGGCGGCCGGGAGCTGCATGAGGCAGCCGAGGAAACCGCGTTCAGGGTCGGTCAGGGCGTCGGTCGCGGCGGACATGCTGATCCTTTCGGCGGCTAGCTGGTGAAGGGTGGGGGTGGCAGCCTGGGCGGGGTGAATGACCAGGACCCCGCTCCGCCTGCGCGTCGGCGGCGGTGGTGGCGCATGGCGGTGGCTCAGCTCGTGGCGTATCCGGTCGCGGTGTACCTGGGAGCGGCGCTGTTGGGTCCGTCTCGGCACTCGCCCACTCGCTGGATTGATGCGCTGTCCAGCGGGGCGGGGGCACTGATCGCATGCGTGGTGCTCTTCGGCTTGGCGGCCTTGGTAAACCGGTACGGCGACCGCGACTGAGCAGGCGGGAAGCGGATGCCGAACCCGACGGGCAGATGGGAGCGGGATGGGCGAGCGTGAGCGGTCGAGTGCCGAACAGGTGCGGTACGCGCTCTTCTTGGCGCTTGCCTCAACGGCTGTCGCGGTAAGCGCGGCAGTGCTCGCGTTCCTGATGACCCACCCGTGGATACCCATCCTGACGGCGACCGGATCGGCGCTCACGGCTGCGGCGCAGTGGACCCTGTTCATCCGCGGTCGTCGACAGACCTCGCGGAAGAGGGACTGAGAGGCGTGGCGGAGCGCCGGTCCCCGCGCCGAGTCGTGGCGGATGCATTGCCGTGGGCTCTGGGCATGGCCCTGCCTTACGGGGTTGCGGTTGTGATTTTCTCCGTGACGGGAGCAAGTGAGCCGTGGCTGTGGGGGTTCCTCGGTGTTCTGCCGGGCCTGGGCGCACCGGTCGGGAAGTTCCTGCGCCAGCGTCGGCACGATCGGGACGATTCTTGATCCACACATGTGATCACTCTTCGTGTCTGGTTTTGGACACCCGAGCCCTCAGCGAAACCCGAGCGCGGGTGTCACCGAGGCGGGTTTTCGCGGGTTTCGGGGGTGTTTGTGCTGGTGGACGCTAGGAGCTAGATCGCAGCTCAGCGACGGTGTGGGGCGCTAGCGGGGATGCTAGATCTAGCATCGGGTGACGCTAGCCGGACCGGAATCGCTAGCACCCCACACCAGTCACTCTCCGTCGATCAGTCGCGATTGAGGGAACGGGCGGCGGACAAGATCTCGGCGCGCTCGACACCGCGCCGGTTGGCGGCCTTGCCGTCCTCGGTGCGCCCGTAGACCTGCACGGTCTCGATCCCGAACGGCTTGAGCCCGGCGGCGAGCTGGTTGGCCTTCGCCCGGCCGTCCAGCTCGGTCCACGAGCCGTAGACCTCCGGGCGGAGTTCGGCCAGCCGGTCCACCACCGTTTCGGACCAGATCTTCGCCTCGTCCGCGCGGATTACTGAGGCCACGTCAGCGATGAGGGAGTACGACGGCCGCGCTGACTCGTCCACAAGGGACTCTCCCGCCGCGTGGCCGGTGATGGTGCCGTGCCTTCCTCGCAGGGCGCACGCCCGTTCCACGATCTTTTCCGCAGCGGGGCCGTCGATGTAGTAGGAGCGCACGATTTGCGGGTCGTCGGTGGCGCCGACAAGGTAGCCAATCCCCTTGTCCTTCGCCCCGAACGTCGTGGCCCGGATGCCGTTCTTGTAGCTTGACGTGCCCAGCACCATGTCGTTCTCCACCTGCCCCATCACCCGCAGGCAGAACCGCAGACCGGCATTCGCGCTCACACCCGGCGGCAAGGACTGGGCATCCGGCCGCTGCGTGGCCAACACGAGGATGATCCCCATCGCCGGGCCACGCTTGATGATGCCTTCGGCGAGCTTCTTCGCCTCGTCCTTGTAGTCCTCGTGGGAAAACAGCTCCTGGCACTCGTCGATCGCGGCGAAGATCGGGTGCAACCCGAGCTTGCGGTTCCGCGAGAGTTGTGGCGTGACCTTGTTCTCGGGGCAGAGCGCCCGGTTCTCTTTGGCAATGCGGGTGATGGTCTTCGAGCGGCGCTCCAGCTCCTTGTACAGGCGCCGCAGCGAGTTCATCGCGCCTTCGAGGGTGTCGTCATCGGCGCCGGAGCCGTACTCGTGCGCGACCCGCTCGAACATCCCGAGATCGCCGGTGCCCTTCAGCTCCCACAACACCAGCTCCACCCACGGATCCAGCGCAGCGGCGAGCACGAGCACTCGGAGAGAGAACGTCTTGCCCATGCGGGGCATGGCGCCGATGACCATGTTCGCGAACATCAGGTCCACGCCCACCGGACGGCCGCGCTGGTCCGTGCCGAATGGGACGGACTGGAACAGGTCGGCCTCCCCCGACTTCGCCAGCGGCCAGGTGGCGGGCTTGGCCCTGGCCATGTCCTGATCCCCCACCCAGATCACCAACCGGCCCGCGTGCTCCTCGCTGACCGGCTCCGGCCACACGCACCCGAGCGGACGACGCAGGCCGGAGGCGAGCTTGTCCCGACGCTCCATCACATCGGTGACCGTCACGCCGTGCGGCAGGTCCACCTCCGCCCGCCAGCCCGGCCCATCGCGGGTGATCGGTGCCGGGAACGTGATCCCCGGTCCCTTCGCCACGGCCTGGTTGATGCCGGAGATCCCGAGCGCTGCCAGGGCGCGCACCACCACCTCACTGGTCAGCTTCGGGGCCTTCGACGTCACCACGGCCCGGCCTAGCACGGGCTTGTCGGCGGGGGTGCCGACCTTGCCCAGCAGCCCGACCGCGACGGCCGCGACCAGCCAGGCCAGCGCGTCGCTGTAGGACACCAGCAGGTAGACCCCGGCGGCTGCGACGAGCAGGGTCAGGAACGCCACCAGGCCGCGCTTGCGGATGCGCTCGGCGCGGACCTCGGCGAGCTTGACGTACTTGTCGTACTCCGACGCGGTCACTGCGGCCGCCCGCAGCGGCTTGCCCTCCGCGTCGTAGATCCACCGGTGCGTCGCGACCAGCACCCGCCACAGGCCACGCGGGGAGCGCACGAGCAGGATTCCGGCGTACTGCGGAGCCCGCAGCGCGTGATACGCCGTCGTGTGTCCGGCGTAGAGCGCCAGCCACCGCACGCGGTCGGTCAGCTCCCGGCGCGAGCGCGCCCACTCCGGCAGCAACGGCCGGATCTTCGCCTCCCGCGTGCTCTCCCACCACGACGGCTTGCGCGCCACCGGGAGATCCACCAACACCGGGTGCCGGACCTCCTCGGCGTCGAGGACATCCCGCCGTTCCTGAACGGGGATCTCTTCCGGTGTCGAGGCGCTGTCCGGACGCAGTGTGAACGGCAGCACCTTGCCGTTGGTGGCCTCGCTGTCGCCGGTGTTCACGGGCTCCTGATCGGAGGTGTTCATGGGCTCCTCACGGTGGAAGTCGTCATCACGGCCTTGGTCGTCGGAAGCGGGCATCAGGCGGCCTCCTCACGTGGCTCGTCGGTCGGAGCGCTGACAACCTCAGCGCGCAACTCGTCCGCGACGTTCTTGCTGGTCCCCCGCGAAATCTCCGGGCAGACCGACCGCACCCACGCGGGAGTGACCTCGATCCCCGGGGTCCACGCCGCTCGCGCTTCCGCCAGGTAGTCCGCGCGCAACTTCCGCCCGGGCTTCGCCTTCGGCTTGCGCCGCTGAACGACCGGTCGCGACGGGGCCTCCTCGCGTGTCTCGTGAACGGTCTCCGCAGGAGCGCCCGTGAACGCCGGAGCAGCGGCGCGAGCAACGGCCTCGGTGAGTCGATCCCGGAGCACCGGCGCGGTCTCGGCTGCCAGGAAGACCAGCACCGGCGGAACCGAGTGCAGCACCACTCCGGCCACGTCCACCCGCGTCCACGAGCGCCACGTGTTCATCGCGTACGTGGCGAGGAACGCGAACCACTTCGTCCGGTGCGCCCACGTTCCTACGTGGACTTGGTATCGAGCGGTGATCTGCTCCGCCCGCAGCACAGCGACGAGCACGAGCGACACCATCGGGTCCAGCAACCAGGCCGCGAGCCACGGCAACGACCCGGTGACGGCACCGGAGGCCGCGAAGGTCTGGACGTTGACCATCGTGAAGGCAAGTCCGAGGAAGATCCCAACCCACACCAGTGAGTCCACGAAGGACCGGACTTTCTCCACCCGTAGCGCGACCACGTCCGGGTTGTTCGACAGCGCCCGCACCTGAGCCGCGGTAGCGGCCTCCTGCCTCAGCTTGTCCGCCGTCGACGGCACGTCTTCCCGAGTCTCTGTCATGAGTGCCCCCTGGTCGTGACGATCTCGGTCACCGCGAGCAGACGCGCGACCGCGGCGCCGGCGAACAGCGCCGGAACGATGAGCACGATGAGCAGCGCGGTTGTGTTGTGCCAGAAGCGAATGACCAGCCATTGCACGCCGACGATCAGCGCGGCCGTGAGCAAGGTCCGAACGGCGTTGCCGGTCATGCGGGTGACTTCGCGGACCCCGTTGCGCGCCTTGAGGGCGGACTTCCGGCCAGAACGCCACGTCGAGAAGAGACCAACAGCGGCGAGTCCGGCGAGGATGTACAGAACCGAGTGGGAAGTCATGCGGCATCACCTCGAAGGTGCTTCAGCTCGCGGTCCCAGTCGATGAGTGCTGACTCGCTTCCGATCGGTACGAGCACTTCGGTCTCGGCAAGCGCCGTTTCCAGGTCCGAGCGCTGGAAGGCGAACACCGCGACGCCGGTTGGCGTCGAGAAGGCCAGCCAGACGCGCGACGACAGGTCCGAGTCCGGCGCGATGTGCACATCCCCCTCCCCCGAGTCCTGCACCAGGCCATCAGCCAGTAGCTCACGGGCGATCGTCCAGCGAACCCACAACTCGGAGCCGACAGCGAAGTCGAGCAGGATCGCGAAGGGGTCATCAGAGCGGTACCGGAACTTCACCCGGATCGGGCGCAGCTCAAGCACCTCGCTGGATGCGTCCTCCCACTCCGCCCACAGCGGAAGGGTCAGGCTGTGGAGTGACATCAGTGGCCACCCCCGACGTGGTGCACGCGGGAAGCAGAAGTGCCTACCATGAGACCCCTCTCCGAACGGTTTGTTGGCTGCTTGGGGAGTCCCGGCGCGGCGGCGTTCTTGGCGGGATGCGCCGCGCCGGGGTCAGTGATCAGGAGTCGGACCATCAGGCGGCGTCTCCCTCCATCAGGTCGGTGGCGTCCAGGCGCGTCGGCAGCGACCGCAACGCCGTCCGGTCGACCCGGCGGCGCGAGCGACCCGCTCGACGCGAGTCGAGGAACCGCGGAACCCGGACCAGCGCGGCGAGTCCTGCCGCCTCAAGCTCTGCGTCCAGCTCGTCGAGCAACGTGTGCGCGGCGGCCAGCTCCTCAGCATCGGCACGCTGTGTCGCGTGCGCCTGAACAGCGAAAACCTCGTCGTAGTCGGTGTCCAAGCCGTCGAAATGCGCTTCGGCCTGTCGGCGGCTCATGTGTGCGGACCTCATCAGGATTCCTCTCGTCGTGGCCTTGTTGACCAATGCTGACATTAGTCAGCATTGGTCAGTTCGTCGTTAGGCCATCCGCGTGAAGATTGGTCAGGGTTGGTCAGCTGGCTATGCTCGGACCCGTGGGAAGCGAAGCCGCGGGCCTGGCGGCATACGAACGGGTCGCCGCCTCCATTCGAGAAGCCGTCGCGACCGGCGAGCTCGCGCCAGGCGCCCGCTTGCCCGGAAACCGGGACTTGGCGCAGCAGCACGGGGTGTCCCTGCCGACCTTGCAGAAGGCGGTGGCCCTGCTCCAGGAAGAAGGCTGGCTCGTGCCGCGGCCCTCGGTCGGCGTGTACGTCTCGGACGATCCGCCGAAGGAACGCCCGGCCGTGACCGTGAGCGACCTGCGGCGCGCGGTGATCGAGTTACGGGCGGCGGTCTCCGCGATCGAAGAGCGTTTGGACCGGCTGGAGGGGGAGTCGAACGGGTGACCCGAGTGGTTCGGGAGTGCGCTGTTCTGTGTCATGCCTCTATGAAAGCGTCCCCTGACCAGCGCAAACAGGGCACACTCGGGGGCACACTCGAACAGTCGGGGCACAGTCGGAGGTAGCGATGGAGGGCAACGAACAGCTCGCTGCCCTGATGCGCGAGGCGGGATTCCTGAAGGACGACGGTTCGGTCGGCCTGAAGGTGTTCGCACGAGCAGTCGGCCGCCAGGCGGGCCGCACCTTCACGCACACCTACGTCCGGCGGTGGCTCGGCGGCATGGTGCCCCGCGACGAGCAGACGCGCCGGGCGATCACGACCGCGCTCGCTGAGCGGCTAGGCAGGCCGGTCGCACAGCATGAGGTGGGCTTCGGCGGTCCGCGGAAGATCTCGGCGGATCTCGGGTTGACCTATCCGGACGACGTCTCGGACGGGATCGCCGCGCTGACCGGGCTTTGGCAGGCTGACCTGGACAACGTCTCGGCGCTGCTGACGGCGCCCGCCAACATCGCGGCCTGGAGCGAGACGTCCCTGTCATGGTTGGTCACCACGCGACAGGACATGATCAATGGCACCGGGAAGCGGCGCGTCGGGCCTGCGGACATCGCGGGCCTTCGCGACACGACGATGATGTTCGACCGCCTCGACGGCCAGCACGGCGGCGGCCACGCACGCCGGGCGCTCGTCGAGTTCCTGCGGACGGATGTCGCCGCGCTGCTGGACGGCACGTACTCCGAGGAGACCGGGCGACAGCTGTATGCGGAGGCCGCGCAAGCGACGCTGCTCGCGGCGTGGATGTCCTACGACTCCGGCCTGCACGGACTCGCTCAGCGGTACTTCATCCAGGCACTACGGCTCGCGGAGTCGACGGGAGACCGCCTGCTTGGTGCGTCCATTTTGGACGCGATGAGCCACCAGGCAACCTTCCTCGGCAGGTATCGGGAAGCCGCGAACCTCGCCCGCGCGGCGCGGATGGGCACGGAGACGGCCGGATCGGCTAGCGCGCTCGCGCACTTCTACGCGATGGAAGCACGCGCACTCGCGCGACTCGGCGACGTCGCGGGTTGCGATCAGGCGATGGCGGGCGCGGTACGCGAGTTCGAGCGCCGGAACCCGGACAACGACCCGGCGGACTGGTTCGGCTACTTCAACGACTCGGAGCTTGCCGCCGAACTGGGGCACTGCAACCGCGATCTCGGCCGGGCAGTCGACGCGTCCACCTACGCCTCGCAGTCGCTCGGACCCACGGCCAGCGGTTACGTGCGAAGCGACTTCTTCGCCACGATGGTTCTCGCGGACGCCTACATGGACCAGGGCGAGGCGGAACAGGCTTGCGAAGTCGCGTTGGAAGCGCTGCAAATTGCCGAACGGCTGAAGTCGGCGCGGTGCGGCTCCTACGTGGATGAGTTCCGCGCGCGCCTGTCCCGCGTGGGCAAGACGGCCGCGGTCGCGGACTTCATCGAGCAGGCATCGGAAACGCGGCTCTGGACCCCGGACGACGCTAGAAGGGCGCCCAGTCGCGGCGGCTTCCCCCTGTCCTGATGGCCTCGATGCGCTTGCGCACCTCGGCGGCCGCGCCCTCGTCGGCCACGGCCTTTCCGCACAACCACAGGGTCATCGAGATCTCTCGGTACTCGGCGAGCACCGGGTATCCGGGCCACGTCATCACGTCGAACCCGTAGACCTCGACGAACTGGCGGTACTCCTCCTCGGTGTGCCAGGCGAAGCGCTCGAAGAACAGCGCGGTCTGCACCAGGTCCCACTCCCGCGGACCGGTACAGAAGCTGTCGAGGTCGATCAGGAGCGGGTGGCCCTCGCGGTCGAGGATCACGTTGCCCACGTTCGCGTCGCCGTGGATGACGCCCGGCTTCAGCGCGAAGTCCAACGCTTCGTACCTGCTCCGCAACTGCTCGATTCGCTCGCGCATGAACGCGGCATCGGCGCCGTCGACGCGCTCAAGGTCGGGCAGGTACTCGTCCAGCTTGGCGAACGGCTGGATCCGAGGCAGCGCCAGCGATGCGGGCGCCTCCAGCTCGTGAAGACGGCGGATCAGCTCCGCCACCTGCGCGAGTGGCGCGTACTCCTCCCGCTCGGAAGCCGACTCCCACAACGTCGATACGTGCCCGTCCAGCTCGACCGGCTGGTCGACGTCGAGGGCCCTCGTCGCCGGGTAGTTCTCGCTCGCGAGCCAGCGCGCCACGGCGACCTGCCTGCGCGCGTTCTCGACGGTCTCGCCGTCACGGCCGATACGGACGATGACTGGCTTGGCCAGGCGGTACACGGCGTTCGAGCCGATGCGGATGAGTTCGGCGCCGGCCGGATCGAGGCCGACCCGCTCGCAGACGGCGACCAGCGTTCGATGCGCTGTCTCCTCGGTCAAGGCTCGTGCCTTCGTCAACCCGCTGCCCCTTCACTCCGGAGGTCTCATCCCGCGTGCCCAGTGTTCCACGCACGGCGAACCCCCGGCCGGGTCGTCAGCGCGTCTTCCGGGACCGTTCCAGAGAGAGGGCATGGACGAAATCCAGGATGAGACGTTCCACTGCACGAGCCGTGCGAGTGGCCGACTCGAAGCTCTTCGGTAGTTCTCGCACCTCTCGGTCGCCCAGTGCGGCAAGCTCGGGGTTGGCGCCGAGCACTGCCCGCAGGGGCTCCGAGGTCTCGTCCAAGGCGTAGATCGCGGATCGAAGTTGTTCGGTCAGGGCGCGCAGCCGAGCAGCTTGCGCACGGAATGCCAGGACCTCACGCCAAGCCTGTAGCCGCTCCTCGGCGGCCTGGTCCGGCCGGTCCGTGCCGGGCTGCTCCGACTGGCTGACCTCGGGCGGCTGCTCGTCGTCGAGGTTGCCGCTGAGGAGGTCCAGCACCAGCGCCGCATGGTGATCCAGGCAGCTGAACCACATGTCCTCGCGCAGGTCGAGGACGTAGAGCTGAGCTGGCCGCTCACACCTCACGCACTGAATCGGCCCGTCGGCGGCCGGAACCAGCCCGCTCGGGAACTCCCGCCAGGCAGGCGGTTGTGTCACGACGTTCACCACAAATCCTTCCGTTGGGCGTGCTCGGCGGATTGAACCGCAGGTCCTGGAGAGAGTTGGTCGGCGATTCCGCCTCACCGCGACCTACCACGCCTAGGAGCGATCGTCTGCGACGTCCGGCGTTCCTGGCTGCGCCTCGTCGTGCGGCCCGCGGTCGCCGTGGTGGTCTGCCTGTTCGCCGCAGGTGGCCTCTGCGTCGTACGTGACGTAGGTGCCCTTGGACCTCACTGTCGCGACCAAACCCCGCTCTCGCAGACGCTCAATGGCGTGCCGAGCGGTGCCCAGGGCGACGCCGAACACCTGGGAGAGCTTGACCTCGCCCGGGAACTGCTCGTACAGACGGAAGTGCCCTTGGGTGATCAGCCCGGCGAGATGGTCGGCGAGCCTGTCATAGAGGTAGGCCGGGGCTCCACTATCCGGGTCGAACGCGGGAAGCTGGTCGTCCGTTGCGTCGTCGCTCATCTGGCTCATGTACCTTCCGTGAGTCGTCCGGCCTGCCGCGGTCTATAGCGTTCTGACCTGCGCGTTCGGCGAGGAACTACAAGGAAGGATGCTACATAGCACTTGCTATATACAGCAAGTACTCATAACTATGGTCTTTAGTGCCAGGACTGGCCATGGTTGCCGACGTGACGGTCAAGACCCCAGAGTCCGAGGAGTTCGGCGCCCGCGTGCGCGCTGCGCGCGAGCGGATCGAGGGCCTGACTCAGGAGCGGATGGCGCACGCAAGCGGCCTCACGGCGAGCTACTACTCGAACCTTGAGCGCGGCCTCGCGAACCCGACGTTCGACGTCATCGTGACGATCGCCGATCAGCTGGGCGTCGACCCCGGGGAGCTGATGCGCGGGTTAAAGCCCTCCGGCCTGCGGAAACGCGGGCGGGGCTGAACTGCGTCGTACCGGTGTAACTAGAGCCGCCAATCACTAGAGACCCCAGTCGCAGTGGACACTTTCAGCTAGTCAGATTGAAACGATGACGTTCTGTTCAGCTTTCGCGATGAAAGCCTAGACAAGCTCCCACGATCGCTAATTACTGAACACTCCGAGGTTCATCAATCTAAACCCCATCGCGTCGACACTGACGTCGAACTCTTTTGCTATTGCCGTCACAAACTCTTCTCGCGAAGAATGCCCAAAGCTTAGCTGTCTTCTAATCGCTTCCATCATGAGAGTCCGCGGCATCAGCAGTTCAGCAGCGAAGCCGTTTGCCTCGATCTCTTCAAGATTAGTAGCTTGGCTGGATAGATCGTCGCGCTTGTTGATCATCATTACAGACTGATCCACAATAAGCGGCTTTCCATCATGAAGTAGCCAATGTCCGAGTTCGTGCGCGATCGTGAATCGTTGCCGCTTAGGGGAATGTCTGCTGTTAATTCCGATCATGACACTTCCTCTTTGCCTCAAGAGGAAGCCGGACTCGCTCCAGTCGGCAGCTCGTCGCACGACTGCAATACCCTGATTCACTGCCATCTTCTCGACCGGCACAGGAGGAGCGACGATTCCCCATTGCGATAGAAGTCGTTCAGCTTGCTGAACCGCATCACGTCGCATCATTCTCCGCCTACCTCTCCCATGGCTCGGCGAATCGTCGCAGTGACAAATTCTTGGGAGGTTTCCGAAAGTTCACTTAGGTCGAAATCTGGCGCAGAAGCTCGTGCGATTTCATTCAACTCTTCACCGCTGGGCAGCAGCTCGTCGTATGGCAATTTGAGCGTTTGCGCAATTAATACGATTACATGAGCAGGCGCATGCTGTCGACCAGCTTCTATATTTGCCACCGAAGAGCGCGTGAGCCCGATGGCGTCACCCAGACCGGTTTGACTCCACTCAGCCTGTTTTCTCGCATTCCTGACCCGGATGCCGACCTCTACATACAGTCGTTTGATCGCGTCCCTAGACCAGGTCATGCCATCTCCACGCCCGAACTTGCAACCCGTACGGACGTACCGTAACGCCCAAAGGGTTTGGCTGGCAAACGGACAACCATCTCCGCTGGTCAGACGCGTCACATGCGTGGTTGACCATCCGGACTCCGTCAGCTAGGGTCTCGTGCCAACGGATCGATCGACGGTCCGTCAGTGAGACAAACATAAGGAGCAGCATGGCAAAGAACACGGGGAACGGATCGCGTGTCGGCGCGGTCCGCGGGCGCAGCCAGGTCATGAACCCGAAGACAGGGGAATGGACCAAGCGGGGAGAGGGCGGCCGGTTCCTGGACGGCAAGAAGGACGGGCAGCCCTTTAAGGGTGTACGGAAGGAGAAGTAAGTCATGGCGCGGAAGCAGTACTTCGTGGTGCCCAATGGCACGAACTGGCAAGTGAAGCATGACTCGCGGGTGCTGTCACAGCACGCGATCAAGTCGACGGCCGTGGACGCTGGCGTGAAGGTCGCGAAGGCTAATGCCCCGAGCCAGCTCAAGATCATGCGGCAAGACGGCACGATCGAGGATGAGCGCACCTACGGGGGCGACCCGTTCCCCCCGCGCGGCTGACGCTGCCAATGAGACAGAGGACCACGCCGGTCACGACGGCGTGGTCCTCTGTTATGTCGCACCGTAACGCATGTAAGCAACACCAGCTAGGGGCACATGCCGCACTTTGCCATCCTGTGCCTCACAGTCGGTCTCCGATGGCAAAGACATGGCAACGGGTCGGTTCACCGCGTCGAACGTGCTGCTCAGAGCGGTTTCGCTGGCCACTCTGTACGCCGCGAGGAGCTGGACTCACGCTGGAGGAGCTGGGCGACATCACAGGACTGAGCTCCCGGGAGCCTGGATCGGGTGACGCAGCTCATCCACGACTCGGAAAAGTGACGATCGCAGCTAATGGGACGCTCCCTGCGATATCCACGACCGCACACCGCTCCCTACGGAGCCACACGCTCAATGAGCACCCACTTGGTTCCGCGCGCCTCGCCCAGCACAGGGGCGCCCCATCCCGCCGGCCACGTGGAGTCGTGCACCGCGTCCTGGGTCACCCTGGCGCCGGTGAAGTCCCATGCGGCTGCCTTGCTGAGCGTGCCGCCGAACCCGGCGCCCCCGGTGAAGGTCACGCCGTCGAACGAGGCGTGCCCGGTGAAGGTCGCGTCGTCGAACGAGGCGTCCCTGGTGAAGGTCGCGCGGGTGAACGAGGCGTACCCGGTGAAGGTCACGCCGTCGAACCAGGCGTCCCCGGTGAAGGTCACGCCGGTGAACGAGGCGCCCCCGGTGAAGGCCGCCTCGTCGAACGAGGCGCCCCTGGTGAAGGTCACGCCGGTGAACGAGGCGCCCCCGGTGAAGGTCACGTCCTCGAACGAGGCGTGCCCGGTGAAGGTCACGCCGCCGAACCAGGCGCCCCCGGTGAAGGTCACGCCGGTGAACGAGGCGTCCCCGGTGAAGGTCACGTCCTCGAACGAGGCGTGCCCGGTGAAGGTCACGCCGTCGAACCAGGCGCCCCTGGTGAAGGTCACGCCGGTGAACGAGGCGTCCCCGGTGAAGGTCGCGTGGGTGAACGAGGCCTCCCCGGTGAAGGTCGCGTCGTCGAACGAGGCGTCCTCGGTGAAGGTCGCGTCGGTGAACGAGGCGTCCCCGGTGAAGGTCACGCCGGTGAACCGGCCAGTTCGCACTCGGCAGTGTGACAGGTTAATCCCAGTGAGGACGGCGCCGGTGAGGTCGAGATCCAGATCGGCCCAGAAGGTCTGGAGTGGCCGCCGGGGGTTGTCGCCGACCTGGAGGTGGCGTTCGAGGATTCTCTGCGCGGTGAGGCGGACCTCGTGTTCCTGGCGGCGCAGCTGGTCACTGGCCCGCTGCGCGGCGGCCGTGGTTCCGGCCAGCCGGACTGGGCGGCGCGTCTGTCGGGAGGTCCCTGGTCGAGGGCTGACGTTCTGTGGTGGCGCGGGCGGCGGGGTGTGGGGCATGCGCAGGTAGGCGCACAGCACGTTAACGATGGTCTGCCGCTGGTCGGGGTTGTCCTGGGCCAGGCGCTCGAGGGCGTAGAGCCCGCCGAGCCGGACCGCGCCTTTGTCCGAGCCGAGTTGCTCAACCGCCTTGGTGTAGAGCTCGGTGATCCGCCGGGAGGTCGCGTCCTGAATGGTGTGCGCGCCGGTGATCTCGCTGGTGCGCTGGCGGCGGAAGGTCAGCAGCAGCGCCACCGCACCGCCGGTGCCCGCCGCAGTCGACAACGTGATCTTGACGATGTCGATCCGGTCGCTCGGACCTACTCCAGGCCCGGCGAGATGGGTGGCCACGACGTACACCAGCCACGTCACGACCACCACCAGCACCAAGGCCGGCAACAGCAGCCAACCCGAGATCGGTCTCAACTCCCTGGGCTGATTCCGAGAGCGGCGCCATCGCGGTAGTCCGAATCTCATGCCCGGGTACATCGCTGTCAGCCCTCGTCGCGTCACAGGGTGTGTGATCCGGTCCCGCGCGCCTCCAGGTGGGTACTGATCAAGCCGAGTGCTGATCAGGATCTCTGTGACCGCTCCCCAGACTGTCGGTTCGTCTCAGTTGCCGTCTCATTCCTCTTAGACCTTCGAGGGATACAACGGGACGCGCGTCCCCTGTGACCTGCACATTCCTGTCAAGAGGACCGTCGCGCACCCTGCACCCAACAGCTTGTAAACAGCAGGTCAGGGGTTCGAGTCCCCTAGTCGGCTCTTCGCACCTCAGGCGTTCACGTACGCCAGTACCGCCAGCACCCTTCGATGTCCGCTGTCCGACGGGGGTAGGTCCAGCTTCCGGAAGATGTTGCCGATGTGCTTCGTCACCGCTCGTTCGGTCACCACCAGCTGGCGGGCGATCGCGGCGTTGTCGTGGCCCTGCGCCATCAGGTGCAGCACTTCCCGCTCCCGCGCCGTCAGGGCGTCCAGCGGGTCGCGCCGGTTCATCAGCTGCGACACCACCTCCGGGTCCAGCGCGGTACCCCCGCCGGCCACCCGGTTCAGCGCGTCCAGGAACTCCTCCACCCGGCCGACGCGGTCCTTCAACAGGTAACCGATCCCGCTCGCGCCGCTGGCCAGCAGCTCCGTCGCGTACGTGTGCTCGACGTACTGCGACAGCACCAGGATCGGCAACCCGGGCAGCTTTTCCCGCGCCTCGATCGCCGCCCGCAGGCCCTCGTCGCGGAACGTCGGGGGCATCCGGACGTCGAGCACGGCGATGTCCGGCCGGTGCTCCAGCAACGCGGGCACGATCTCCGGGCCGCTCGCGACTATCCCCACGATCTCGTGCCCGGCCGTGCGCGTCAGCAGGGCGATGCCCTCCCGCAGCAACGCGTTGTCCTCGGCGATCACTATCCGCACGGCAGCAGCACCTCGATCGTCGTTCCTCCGTCGGCGGGACTTTCGATCCTGGCGGTGCCGTCCAGCGCGGCCACCCGCCGGCGGATGCCGGCCAGTCCCGTTCCGCCGGCGGCGTCCGCGCCGCCCTGCCCGTCGTCGCGCACCAGCACCCGCAGGTGCTGTCCCTGCCGCGAAACCGCCACCTCGGCGTGCCGCGCGGCGCTGTGCTTGGTCACGTTCGTCAGCCCCTCGGCCACGACGAAGTACGCCGCCGCCTCGATCGGCGCGGGCGGGCGCGGCAGGTCCTCCTGGATGTGCACGGAAACCGGCACGCGCTGCCCGCTCGCGAGCGCGTGCACCGCCCCGCCGAGCCCGCGGTCGGCGAGGATCGGCGGGTAGATGCCGCGGATCACGCCCCGCAGGTTGCCCAGCGAGTCCTCGATCCCGGTCCGCGCGTCCCGCAGCAACGTCCGCACCATCTCGGGGTCCGCCCGCAACGCCCGCTCCGCCAGCCCGAGCCGCACCGCGACCGCCACCAGCTGCGCCTGGATCCCGTCGTGCAGGTCACGCTCGATGCGGCGCAGCTCCGCGCCGTGCGACTCCAGCGCCTCGGTCCGCGTCTCGGTGAGCCGTTCGACCTCCTGCGCCAGCAGGTCCCGATCGGACGGTCCGAGCAGCGCCCGGGCCAGCCACGCCTGCGCCCGCGCGGCGAGCGGTATCAACCACCACAGCATCGCGCCGTACAACGCGGCCATCACGAGCGGCAGCGTGAGCGCCTGCGGCCAGGTCCGGACGTCCCACACGAACGCCGAGACCGAGCCCGGCGGCAGGAGCCACCACCACAGCGGCAGCGTCACGTTCTGCACGATCGCCGGCCACAACGCCACCGCCGTCACGCCGAGGAACGTGCCGAACACCCCGTGCACCACGATCCACGCCACGTCGCGCCACGTCGCGGAGTCCCGCACGGGCGCGACGCGGCGGTAGGGCGACGGCAGCTTGACGCGCTCGCGTTCGAGGTCCGCCACGAACCGCAGCGGCCCGGCGGCGGCGGGCACCAGTGGCAGGGCGAGCACCAGCAGCGGCACCGCGAACAGCCCGAGCAACGCCGGCACGGCGGTCAGGAGGCCGCCGACCAGCGCCCCGGTGGCGTCGGCACTGCGTCTGATCGCTTTCTTCATCCGGCTCCCCTGGCCTGGGACGATGCCGCTGAACTCTACTGGGCGCCCCCGCCGTGGTGTACCTGGCTACACCCCCGGTTCGGGACTCAGCGCCAGTGTGCCGTGCCCGGCTCCTCCCTAGCGTCGGAAGTACTTCCACGACAGGGAAAAGAGACGACGATGACCACGGTCGAAGACGGCCTCGTCTGCGCGGTGCGGATGGAGTCCGTGAGCAAGGTCTACGGCAGCGGTGAGACGGCGGTGCGGGCGCTGGACCGCGTGTCGATCGGCCTGCGGCGAGGCAGTTTCACGGCGCTGATGGGTCCGTCGGGCTCCGGCAAGAGCACGTTCCTGCACTGCGCCGCCGGTCTGGACCGGCCGACGTCGGGCCGGGTGCTGCTGGGCGACACGGAGCTGACGGGGCAGCGGGAGGCCGCGCTGACCGAGCTGCGCCGCAACCGCATCGGGTTCGTGTTCCAGGCGTACAACCTGCTCGACGCGCTGACCGTCGAGCAGAACATCGTGCTGCCGCTGCGGCTCGCGAACCGGCCGTTCGACCCGGAGTTCCTGGCCGAGGTGGTGCGGTCGGTCGAGGTGAACGTGCCGCTGGACCGCAGGCCCGGCAAGCTCTCCGGCGGCCAGCAGCAACGCGTGGCGATCGCGCGGGCGCTGGTCACCCGGCCGGACGTGATGTTCCTGGACGAGCCCACCGGCGCGCTGGACACCCGTACCGCGCGGCAGGTGCTGAGCACGTTGCGGCAGACGGTGAACCGCTGGGGGCAGACCGCGTTGATGGTCACCCACGACCCGGTCGCGGCGTCCTACGCGGACTCGGTGGTGTTCCTGGCGGACGGCCGGATCGCGGGCGAGGTCGGCCCGTCGTCGCCGGAGGCCATCGCCGAGCACATGACCCGCCTCGGGGAGTGGTGAGCCGTGTTCTCCTTGGCCTGGAAGACGATCCGCGCCCGGCGGGGCTCGTTCGCCGCCGCCTTCGTCGCGGTGTTCTGCGGTTCCGCGTTGATCACGGCGAGTGGGGTGCTCCTCGACTCCGGGTTGCGGTCCGGGATCGCGCCCGAGCGCTACGCGGCCGCGCCGGTCGTGGTGGCGGCGGGGCAGGACGTCTCGTTCGGACAGCGTTTCGCGGAACGGGTTCCGCTGTCCGTCGAGCGCGTCGCCGACGTCGCCCGCGTGCCCGGGGTACGGGCGGCTGTGGGTGACGTGAGTGTGCAGGCGGGGTTGCGCGGGCCGGACGGGAGCGTTCCGGTGGTCGTGCACGGCGCGTCCTCGGCGCAGCTCGAAACGGGACTCGTCGACGGCCGGATGCCTGCCGCCGCCGACGAGGTCGCGCTCGCGGGAGCTCACGTCGGTGACACTGTCTCACTCGCGGTCGGTGCGATCGCGTCCCCTTACCGGGTGGTCGGTACCACCGGATCCGGTGCTTTCGTCACCGACGAGCAGGCCCGCACGCTCTCCGGCCGACCGGATCGGGTGGACGCCGTCGCCGTGCTCGCCGACCCCGGAACCGACGCCGACGGGCTCGCGGCCCGGATCCGGCAGGCGGTTCCCGGCGCGGACGTCCTCACCGGCAACGACCGCGCGGACGCGGAGTTCCTCGACGTCGGCGCGGCGCGCTCGTTCCTCGTCCTGATCGCCGGTTCGTTCGGCGGCACCATGCTGATCATCGTGCTGCTCGTGGTCGCCAGCACGCTCGGCCTCACGATCCAGCAGCGGCGCCAGGAGTTCGCGCTGCTACGGGCGATCGCGGCGACGCCGAAGCAGGTTTCCCGGCTGGTCGCGACGGAGACGCTCCTACTGTCCACAGTGGCCGCTGTCCTCGGCGCGCTGCCGGGTGTCGGGCTGACTTTCCTGCTGCGGCACGCACTCGCCGGATACGGTGCCGTGCCGGAGAACTTCCAGTTCGTCCTCGGCCCGCTGCCCGTCGTCGCGGCGGTGGTGACCTCCGTGGTTGCCGCACTGGGAGCGGGGCTGATCGCGGCGCGGCGGGCGGCGCGGGTCAGCCCGGTCGCGGCGCTCGGCGAGGCGAAGGTGGAACCGCCGACGCTCGGCAGGGCCCGGCTGGTCCTCGGCTGGTCGCTCATCCCGCTCGGCGTCGCGCTGAGCGTGGGGCTGCCGATGACGGTCGGCGGTGACGCGGCCACCGGCGGCGCGGCCGGTTCGGTGCTGGTGCTGGTGATCGCGGTGGCGTTGCTCGGGCCGCGGTTGCTCACCGCGACGGCCGGGGTGCTCGGCCGGCTGGGGCTGGGTTTCCTCGCCGAGGCGAACACGCGGGCCCGCTCGCGGCGCGTCGGTTCCGCCACCACCCCGCTGATCATGGGCGTCGCGCTGGCCGCGGTGCAGATCTTCACGCTCACCACCACCGACGGCGCCGCGCAGCGCCAGGCCGAAGACGGTCTGCTCGCCGACCGCGTCCTCGTCGCGCAGGGCGGGATCGCGCCCGCGGTGGCCGACGCCGTGCGGCGGACGCCGGGCGTGACGGCCGCGGTGCCCGTGGCGCACACGCAGGTGCTGGTGAACTACCAGGAGATGGGCGACCCGGCGACGGAGTCGTACGCCGCGCAGGGCGTCACGCCGGACGGGCTCGGCTCGGTGCTGAACCTCGACCTGCGGCGCGGCAGCCTCGACGCGCTCACGGACGGCACGGTGGCGGTGAGCCAGTTCGCCGCCGGGACGTTCGGCGTGGACGTGGGCTCGACGTTGTCACTGCAACTCGGTGACGGAACTCCTTACCAGGCAAGGGTTGTCGGGATTTACGGCAACGGTCTCGGTTTCGGGGACCTGACGCTGCCGCACGACGTCGTCGTCGCGCATACCACCAGCCGACTCGACGACGAGATCCTCTTGGCGGGCACCGACTTCAGCGCGCTGAACGGGATGCTCGCGAACTACCCGGAGATCCAGGCCACCGACGCGCTCCAGGCCGCCCAGCGGGATGACGGGCAGTCGTCGGTCACCCTGCTGCTCAACCTGGTGCTGCTGGCGTTCATCGCGATCGCGGTGGTGAACATCCTGGTGCTCGCCACGGCCGCGCGAGTGCGCGAGTTCGCCCTGCTGCGGCTGGTGGGGGCGAAACCGCGGCAGGTGCGCTCGATGATGCGCGGCGAAGCGGCCGTCGTGGTGGTGGCGTCGGTGGTGCTCGGTTCGCTCGTCGCGGTGCCGCCGCTCGTCGGCATCAGCCTCAGCGTCACGGGGTTCGCCTTGCCGACAGTACCTCCGCTGCTCTACCTCGCCATCGTGGCCGTCGCGGTCGCGCTCGGCTGGGGCTCCATCGCACTGCCCGCCCGTTTCGCCCTGCGCCCGGCCCCCGTGGCCGCCATGCGCGTCGGCGAATGACCGTCCACAGGAGACAATCGTGAAACTGCACATCTTCATCCGCCGCCACAAGCTCATCACGTTCTTCGTACTGGCCTTCGCGCTCAGCTGGCTGGCCTGGATCCCTTACGTGCTCTCGAAGCAGGGACTCGGGGTCGTGCCGCTGGACTTCCCCGAGCTGCTGGGCACCACGCAGCTGCTCGGCGTCCTGCCGGGTGCCTACCTCGGCCCGATCCTGTCGGCGTTCATCGTCACCGCGGTCGCCGAAGGCAGGCCCGGGCTGCGGCGGTGGACCGGACGGCTGCTGCGGTGGCGCGTCGGCTGGCGCTGGTACGTGGCGGTGCTGCTCGGCGTTCCGGTGGTGCTCGCGGTGACGACCATTCCGTTCACCGGCGCGATTGCCGCGCCGTCGGCGACCGCGCTGGCCGCGTACCTGCCCGCGCTGGTGCTGCAGCTGCTCACCACGGGGCTCGCGGAGGAGCCCGGCTGGCGGGACTTCGCGCTGCCCCACCTGCAGCCGCGGTTCGGCGCGCTGCGCGGCACGCTCGTCCTCGGGCCGCTGTGGGGCGCCTGGCACCTGCCGCTGTTCCTGACCGAATGGGGCGGCTGGCCGCACGTGCAGTGGGAGACGCCGCTGGAGTTCATCGCGGCCGCCACGGCGTTCAGCTTCGTGATGACGTGGGTGTTCAACCGGTCGGGCGAGAGCCTGCCGGTCGCGATGGTGCTGCACACCAGCGTGAACAACTACTTCTCGGTGATGTGGTCGGACATGTTCCCGGGGCTCGGACCGCAGGACACGTCCCGGGTGCTGCTGGTCGCGTCGGCGGTCGTCGCCGTGGTGATCATCGCGCTGACCCGCGGACGGCTCGGTTACCGCCAGGAGGCGATCGTCACCAGCACGGCCGACGGGTTGCGCAAGGTGGATAGCATCGCGAAGTGATCCCGAGACTCGGCTCCCTGCTGGCTGCGGCGCTGTTGCTGGCCGCCTGCTCGGCGGGAGCCGATCCCGGTGCCTACCAGTTCGTCTCGCCGGATGGCAAGACGCGGCTGACCTACGAGCCGGCCGAGCGGCACCGCATCGGGGAGGTCGCCGGGGAGAGCGTCGCCGAGCCGGGGAAGCGGCTCGACCTCGCCGACTACGCCGGGAACGTCGTGGTGCTGAACATCTGGGCGTCCTGGTGCCCGCCCTGCCGGGTGGAGACCTACGAGCTGCGGAAGCTCGCGGACAGCACGGCCGGCCTGCCGGTGCGGCTGCTCGGCATCGACGTGCGCGACGGGCGTGACAGCGCCGCCGACTTCGTGCGGAACTTCCAGATCGGCTACCCCTCGATCGCCGACCCCGGTCAGCGGGTCGGCCTGGCGCTGCGGGGGATTCCGCTCGCCGCGATACCGATCACCGTCGTCGTCGACAGGCAGCAGCGGGTCGCCGCCGTGTACATCGGGCAGGTGCTCGCGTCCGACGTCCTGCCGGAAATACAGCGGGTCGCCGCTGAACCGTGATGATCGTTCCCCCGTGTGGGGATCATGGCCATCACGTTCGGGCTGGACATAAGCCACTACCAGAACGCGGCGCTCAGCCTCGCCAAGGCGCGGGCCGAGGGCTGCGAGTTCGTGTTCCTCAAGGCCACCGAGGGTGCGACGATCACCGACTCCGCCTTCACGGCCAACCTCGCCGAAGCCCGCGCCGCCGGGATGCTCGCCGCCGCCTACGTGTACCAGCGGTCGGACTCCTCGGCACAGGCGCACGTCGACCGGGTCGCCCAGGTGGTGCCAAGGGACGTGCCGGTGATACCGGATGTCGAATCCGGTTCGGGAGATGTCGCGCTCACGCGGCAGCTCGTCGACCGGCTCCGCGTCGCGGGGTACCGCGTGCCGCTGCTGTACCTGCCGCGCTGGTACTGGCAACAGCTCGGCTCGCCGTCACTGGCCGGATTGCCGCCGCTGTGGTCGAGCCGTTACCCGGACACCGCCGTCGGCAGCCTGGCCGAACAGTGGGCGAAGGTCCCGGCCAGTTACTGGGACGGCTACGGCGGGCTCGACGTCGCCGTCCTGCAGTTCACCAGCTCCGCCAGCATCGCGGGCTACTCGCCCCTCGACGCCGACGCCTTCCGCGGCACTCGCGACGAGCTCGCCGCCGTGCTCGGCGACGCGCCCGTGACGAACAACGATGAGGAGACCACCATGCTCGTCCCCGCCGGTACCGACGAACACATCGTCCTGCCGTGCGCCGGCCGCCCCCTCTACTGGTACCTGTACACGGCGTACGGCCGGCGCGTCACGGTGCACCAGTGCGCATACGTCATGCCGACGGACCCGAACTCGCCCTACGCCGAGTACGTACCGGACGCCGGCTGGGGCTCGGGCACGGTCGAGGACCACGTGTTCGACCCGGACCGCCCGGGCCCGATCGCGATCCCCCGCCATCCCGACGGCCGTCAGCCGGTCGGGGTTTCCTTGCGCTACACCGCCGACCACGCCTTCACCGCATACGTGGGCTGAGAAGTTCGCCTAACGGCGCACGATCACCGTGAACGGGCCGACCACTCGTTGTGCGAACTCCGGTGCCTCGAAGACCTGCGGCGAGAACGACACGTCGTCGACACGGATGTCCGGTGTGCGGGGGAAGACGTCGGTCACCACGCCGGTCGTCAGTGCGCCTCCGGAGTTGCGCAGCACGAACACGTTCGGCGGCGGCTTCGGGTTCGTGTCGAGGCGGGACAACAGCTCGGCCGGGGTCGTGGACGTCGCCCATTGGCGGATCTCCGCGTTGCGCTCGTCGTAGTCCGCGAGCGGGTTCGCGTACTGCTCGCTGGTGTGCTGGAAACCCCAGTACGGCTGGTACGACAACAGATACCCGTTGGCGGACAACACGATCTCGTCCGTCGGCGGCTTGCCGGACAGGTCGTTGATCGCGCTGATCAACTGCCCCGCCCACGCCCTGTCCTCGTCGGGATTGTGCTGCCCGCGCGCGTTCACACCCGTCGGGTACGAGTCGGACTCCGCGGCCTGCAGCCCCTCGCGAACGCTGTCGGACACGCCCGTCTGCGTGAGCACGACCGCCGCGCCCGACGCGACCACCAGTGCCACCGCGGGAACGGGCACCCGGCGCACCAGTTCGACCGCGGCGAACACCCCGGCCACCGCGAGCGTCACGTCCAGCGGCACGATCACCCGGAACGCCAGCAGCGTCGTGTGCGCGGCGAGGGCGAGCGTCGACGCCGCGAACCAGACGTACACCAGCGCCGTGATCGCGAGCAGCGGGAACGCGAGCCGGTCCTGGCGCGCCCGCACCAGCAGCCACACCAGACCCGCCAGGCACAGCACGCCGAAGACGCTGCCCGGCAGGAACGGCGTCGGGAACGACACCGACTTCGCGGGCAGGTGGTGGGCCGCGATGTTCGGTTTCCCCAGCCCGCCCGCGAGCAGGTACGGGCCCCACGTGACCAGCGCGAGCGGCGCCGCCACGCCCGCGATCACCGCCCCCCGCCGCACGACCGCGGCCCACTGCCGCTCCAGGAGTCCGGCGATCACGGCGAGCGCGACCACCACCAGGACACCGAAGAAGAAGTTCAGCGTGTACGTGACCGCCGCGATCCCGAGGTACCCGCCGACGACCGCCAACGGCCAGAACCGCACGCCGTCGCGCTTGCGCAGCAGGCTCCAGGCGAGCACGGCGACCGGCGGCAACCACGCCGAGGTCGGCCACGCGTACGGCTCCTCCACCCCCTGCGACAGGAACCCGGTGAAGATCGTCGCGACCGAGGCGAGCAGCGCGAGCCTGCGCCGCACGACGAGGCTCCACAACGCGAACGCCACCACGGGCGTGATCGCGAGCCACGTGATCGCGTACGGCTTGTACGCGGCCCAGCCTTCCAAGCCCACGACGTTCGCGAAGCGGCCGCCGAGCCAGAACCAGCCGGCGGGGTAGTACGGCGGCAGGTCGGCGTAGTTCATGTCGGCGAGCCCGAGACCGGACGCCATCCGCTCCATGTACTGCAGCCGGAACGGGTTGTCGACCGAGGCGCCGTAGAGGTAGTAGCGCGTCGCCTGCAACGGAAGCGCGAGCATCAGCGTGGCGAGCGCACTGAGCGCGGCCCACGCCCCGCCCGTCCGGAGCCAGGGACGAAGCCGGGCGTCGCGGCGGAACGCCAGCACCCCGAAGACGACCACGACGAGCACGGTGCTCGCGAGCACCATCAGTGCCTGCGGGACGTACGTGCCGGGAGTGATGTGCAGCCGTCCCGCGGCCGCCTGCAGCACGAGGCTGAGCAGGGCCGCGAAGACCGCGCCGAGTACGAGTTCCGCGGCCCACCTGCCGGGGCGCAGCCGAGGACCGGCCGGCGCCGGGGCCGGCCGGACGTCCTGCGCGGTCAGTTCGCGGCCTGCCGCAGGACCTCGCGGATGACGAGCCGCGCGGTGGGTTTGATCGTGTGCCAGTACCAGTCGGCCCAGCGGTAGGCGACCGCGTCGGTGGTGGTCGCGCGTGCCTCGAAGGTCACCAGGGTCTGCTCCTCGCCGTACGGCCGGTGGACGAAAGCGATCGCGATCGTACCGCGACGAGGACGGGAGAACGTCGGGAACTCCTGGGCGCTGACCTGCTGCCAGTCGGAGAACGAGGTCCAGAACCGGCCCGCCGTGCCGAGCACGATCTCCTCGTCCTGCCGCCTGCCCAGCTCCGTCCAGCGGCCGTTGGCGAGGATCTCGTCGAAACCGGGCGCGCACTCGTGCGGCCGCAGGGGCACCGGCACGCCGAACGACCAGTCGAAGACCTCCGGCAGCACGGAGAACCGTTCGTAGGTCTCTTCGGGCCGGGCGTGCACGAGCAGGTGTTCCCGCAGCATGAAGTCGTAGTGCGGCGTGAACTGGTCCAGCAGGGTCGTGGGTGCTGCGTTCTCGACGGTCACGGCGTCCGCTCCTTCTCGTGCCCGCTCGGGGTCCTCGTGACATTGCGCCATATAGCGGGTAACCACGAAGAGGGCCGAAAGTCCTCGGGCCCGAGGGGGCGTTTTACGCCGGACTACCGCTTGGTGATCCTCCCGAGCGCACGGACCACCGCCGTGCACCGGTCTTCGACGTACGTCAGCCCGGCTTCCTCCGCGATCCGCCGCGCCTCGGGCGACACGATGCCCTGCTGCAGCCACAGCGTCTTCGCGCCGATCGCGACGGCCTGCCGCGCGATCTCCGGCGCCTCGGTGGCGGGACGGAAGACGTCGACGAGGTCGACCGGCTCGGGGATGTCGGCGAGCGAGCGGTAGACCCGCTCGCCCAGCAGCACGTCGGCGGACGGGTGGACCGGGATCACGCGGAACCCCGCCGCCTGCAGGTTCGCCGGCACGGAGTGCGCGGCCTTCGCGGGGTTCCGGCTCAGCCCCACCACGGCGATGGTGTTCGCGGCGGCGAGGGCGCGTTCGGCAAGGTCCGCCATACTACGAACAACTCCGCAGGTCGAGCGGGAATTCCGGGCGTTTTGCGCCGCAGCGTCGCGGGTAGTCCACGGACGGTAGGAGAGGAGCCCGTCGTGGACACGAACGCCTATGTGGCTTACCTGGTGGTGGGGATCCTGATGGTCGTGATCGACGGTCAGATCATCTACCACAGCGGTAAGCGGTACCTGGAGAACTCGCGGGGGAACCCCGAGGCCGAAGCGTCGATGACCCGCCTCATCACGGTGCTGTTCCACCTGGTGGTGCTGGGGGCGCTGGCGCTGCTGTCCACCATCCCGTTCCCCGGGGGCAGCTCGCTGCCGTCCGTCGTCGGGCGGCTCGGGGTGACGCTGCTGATCATCGCGGTGGCGCACGGTGTCGCGATCAGCGTGCTCGCCCGGCAGCGGGAGGAGCAGGCCGTGGAGGACTACAACACCCGGGTCGTGGAGAGCCGCGCCCCGGTGGACCGCCAGCTGGCCGAACCGACGGTGCAGCCGGTGCCGGGGCAGGAGGGCCGCATGGCCCGCGTCAGCCCCAACCTGGAACAGGGCGGCCCCTACACCTCCGGCGACGGTCGTCTGTAAGGAAGTCTCGCTGGATCGGCTTGCTGGCCGGTGCGGGTAGCGGAACCTGAGGCGGCTTCTCACTCCGGGATCTCGAACTCATGAACGCCGGTTCACCACGTTCGAGCTGTCCTCGCGAGAAGCCGCCTCAGAACCCGCGGCGGCGCAAGCTGACAGCCCGCGGCAAGCGGCTCCGCCGCTTCGAAAAGCACATTCGCAACAACCACCGCCCTGGCTGGGCCCCCTCTCCGGCCAGGGCGGTGTCATGAGCAGACCGCGCCCTGGGCGGCGGAGCCCACCAGCGCCGAGTACTTCGCCAGCACGCCCGTCCGGCGCGGGGCCGGGGGTGCGGTCCACCCCTCGCGCCGCCGGTCCAGCTCGGCCGGGTCGACCAGCACGTCGAGCGTCCGCGTTTCCATGTCCAGCACGATCGGGTCGCCGTCGCGCACGAACGCGATCGGACCGCCGTGCGCCGCCTCCGGGGCGACGTGGCCGATGCACAGGCCCGTCGTGCCGCCGGAGAACCGGCCGTCGGTCAGCAGCAGGACGTCCTTGCCCAGCCCGGCGCCCTTGATCGCGCCCGTCACCGCCAGCATTTCCCGCATCCCCGGCCCGCCCCGCGGACCCTCGTAGCGGATCACCACGACGTCGCCGGGTTCGAGCGTGCCGAGCGCGTCCATCGCGGCCTTCTCGCCGTCGAAAACCCTTGCCCTGCCTTCGAAACGCGACGAGTCGAAGCCGGCGCTCTTGACCACCGCGCCCTCGGGGGCGAGCGACCCGTGCAGGATCGTGATGCCGCCCGTCGGGTGGATCGGGTCGGCCAGCCTCCGCAGCACCTCGCCGTCCAGCTCCGGCGGGGCCAGTTCGGCGAGGTTCTCCGCCAGCGTCTTCCCCGTGACCGTCACGCAGTCGCCGTGCAGCAGGCCCGCGTCCAGCAGCGCCTTCATCACCACGGGCACCCCGCCGACGCGGTCGACCGCCGTCATGACGTGCCGCCCGAACGGCTTCACGTCCGCCAGGTGCGGCACGCGGTCACCGATGCGGGTGAAGTCGTCGAGCGTCAGCTCCACCTCGGCCTCGTGCGCGATCGCGAGCAGGTGCAGCACGGCGTTCGTCGAGCCGCCCAGCGCCATCACCACGGCGATCGCGTTCTCGAACGCCTCGCGTGTCAAAATGTCCCGCGCCGTCAGCCCCGCGGCGAGCAGGCCCACCACGGCTTCGCCGCTCTCACGCGCGAACCGGTCGCGCCGCCGGTCCACCGACGGCGGGCTCGCCGACCCCGGCAGCGACATGCCCAGCGCTTCGGCCGCGCACGCCATCGTGTTCGCCGTGTACATCCCGCCACACGCGCCCTCGCCGGGGCAGATGGCGCGCTCGATCTTGTCGACCTCCTCGCGCGAGATGAGCCCTCGCGCGCACGCGCCGACGGCCTCGAACGCGTCGATGATCGTGACTTCGCGGCCGTCCACCGTGCCCGGCAGGATCGAGCCCGCGTAGAGGAACACCGACGCGACGTCGAGCCGGGCGGCGGCCATCAGCATCCCGGGCAGGCTCTTGTCGCAGCCCGCGAGCAGCAGCGCGCCGTCGAGCCGCTCGGCCTGCATCACGGTCTCGACGGAGTCGGCGATGACCTCCCGCGAGACCAGCGAGTAGTGCATCCCCTCGTGTCCCATGGAGATCCCGTCGGACACGGAGATCGTGCCGAACTCCATCGGGAACCCGCCGCCGGCGTGCACGCCCTGTTTGCCCGCCTGCGCGAGCCGTTGCAGCGAAAGGTTGCAGGGCGTGATCTCGTTCCACGACGACGCGATCCCCACCTGGGGTTTCGCGAAGTCGTCGTCGCCCATGCCCACTGCCCGGAGCATGCCGCGGGCGGCGGCGCGCTCCAGACCATCGGTCACGTCCCGGGATCGCGGCTTGAGGTCGGCCATAGGAGCACGATAGGCCGGAGATCCACTCTCTACACAACGTTGACGTTGCGCGAGGAAGTGTAGACAATCGAATCATGACGATGGTGTCATTCGATCGGGAACCCGGCTCCTACCGGCACTGGAAGCTGCGCGTCGAGCCGCCGATCGCGTGGCTCGAACTCGACGTCGACGAGCACGGCGGGCTCGTCGAAGGCTACGAGCTCAAGCTCAACTCCTACGACCTCGGCGTCGACATCGAGCTGTACGACGCCGTGCAGCGCCTGCGCTTCGAGCACCCCGAGGTCGGCGCCGTGGTCATCACCAGCGCCAAGGACAAGGTGTTCTGCGCGGGCGCGAACATCCGGATGCTCGCCTCGTCCTCGCACGAGTGGAAGGTGAACTTCTGCAAGTTCACCAACGAGACCCGCAACGGCATCGAGGACGCCACCGAGAACTCCGGGCAGGTCTACCTCGCCGCGGTGAACGGCAGCTGCGCCGGCGGCGGCTACGAGATCGCGCTGGCCTGCGGGAAGATCCTGCTGGTCGACGACAACTCCTCGACCGTCGCGCTGCCGGAGGTCCCGCTGCTCGGCGTCCTGCCCGGCACCGGCGGCCTCACCCGCGTGACGGACAAGCGCCGCGTGCGCAAGGACCGCGCGGACGTTTTCGCCACCCGCCCGGACGGCGTCAAGGGGAAGACCGCGGTGGACTGGCGGCTGGTCGATGAGCTGGTGCCGCGCCAGGAGTTCCGGGAGGTCGTCGCGGCCCGTGCCCGCGAGATGGCCCGCCCTCGCGGTGGCGAGGGCATCCGGCTGGAACCACTCGACCGGACGGTCACCGACGACGAGATCCGCTACCCGAACGTCACGGCGAAGCTCGGCGAGGGCACCGTCGAGATCACCGTCCACGGCCCGCGCGGCGACGACTGGCTGCTCGCCATGACCCGCGAACTCGACGACCTGATCCTGCGCCTGCGGACCAACGAGCCCGAGCGCGGCACGTGGGTGTTCCGCACCGAGGGCGACCCGGAGGCCGTGCTGGCGCACGAGCGGCGCGTGCTCGGCGCGGGGGACTGGCTGTCGAACGAGATCGTGCACTACTACAAGCGCACGCTGAAGCGGCTCGACGTCACCAGCCGCAGCCTGTTCGCCCTCATTGAGCCCGGGAGCTGCTTCGCGGGCCTGCTGCTGGAGCTGGCGCTGGCGTGCGACCGGCAGTACCTGCTCGACGGGCCTCCGCTCGACGACGAGGACAGCGAAGAGCGCGCGTCGATCGTGCTCACCGAGGCCAACTTCGGCGCCTTCCCGATGGGCAACGGGCTGTCGCGGCTCGAATCCCGGTTCTACGGCGAGCCCGAGCACCTCGACTGGCTCAAACGGGAGCGCGAACGCCCGCTGACCGCCGCCGACGCCGTGGAGCTGGGCCTGGTCACCGACGCGCCCGACGACATCGACTGGGAGGACGAGATCCGCCTCGCGCTGGAGGGCCGCGCCGCGCTGTCCCCCGACGCGCTGACCGGAATGGAGGCCAACCACCGGTTCGTCGGGCCGGAAACCATCGAGACCAAGATCTTCGGGCGGCTCACCGCCTGGCAGAACTGGATCTTCACCAGACCGAACGCCTCCGGGCCCGAGGGCGCGCTGCGCCGCTACGGCACCGGGCAGCAGGCCACCTTCGACCGCAAGCGGGTGTGAACGATGCCGGAGAAGATCGACTACGACAGCAAGATCCCCAACAACGTCGACCTCGCCGACGACCGGCGGCTGCAGCGGGCGCTGGAGGGCTGGCAGCCGAAGTTCATGAACTGGTGGGCCGAGATGGGGCCCACGCTCGAAACCCAGGGCGTCTACCTGCGCACCGCGGTCAGCGTCGGCCGCGAGGGGTGGGCGCACTTCGACCACGTCAACGTGCCCGACTACCGGTGGGGCATCTTCCTCTCCGAACGCGACCCGGACCGCCGCATCGCCTTCGGGCAGCACAAGGGCGAGCCGGTGTGGCAGCAGGTGCCGGGCGAGTACCGCGCGGACCTGCAACGGCTGATCGTGATCCAGGGCGACACCGAACCGGCCTCGGTGGAGCAGCAGAAACTCCTCGGCCTGACCGCGCCCTCGCTGTACGACCTGCGGAACCTGTTCCAGGTCAACGTCGAGGAGGGCAGGCACCTGTGGGCGATGGTCTACCTGCTGCACGCGTACTTCGGCCGTGAAGGCCGCGAGGAAGCCGAAGCGTTGCTGCACCGCAACTCCGGCAGCCCCGACGCGCCACGCATCCTCGGCGCGTTCAACGAGGAGACCGCGGACTGGCTGGCGTTCTACATGTTCACGTACTTCACCGACCGCGACGGAAAGTATCAGCTGGGCACGCTCAAGGAGTCCGCGTTCGACCCGTTGTCACGCACGTGCGAGTTCATGCTCAAGGAGGAGGCGCACCACATGTTCGTGGGCACCACCGGCGTCGACCGGGTGGTGCAGCGCTCCGCCGAGCTGATCCGCGAGCACGACACGATGGACATCGCGTCGCACGGCGGCATTCCGCTCGACGTGATCCAGCGGTACCTGAACTTCCACTACACCGTGTCGCTGGACCTGTTCGGCAGTGAGACCTCGACCAACGCGGCGAACTACTACACCGCCGGGCTCAAGGGCCGCTGGATGGAGACGCGGCGCAAGGACGACCACCAGCTCTTGGATGACTCCGCGATGCTTCCGTTACCGCGCGACGACGGCACGTGGGAGTCCGAGGAGATGCAGCGGATCCTGCTGTTGAACCTGGACCTGCGCGGGGAGTACATCGCCGACTGCGAGTCGGGGATCAAACGGTGGAACCGGATCCTCGACGACGCGGGGATCTCGTTCCGGTTCGCGTTGCCGCACCCTGGTTTCAACCGCCACGTCGGCATAAACTCCGGCCACCACATCACGCCGGACGGGACGATCGTGGACGAGCAGACCTGGCAGGACGGACGGAAGCACTGGCTGCCGACGGACGAGGACCTCGCGTTCGTCCGGTCGCTGATGCGGCCGGTGTACGAGCGCGGGAAGATCGCGAGCTGGGTCGCGCCGCCGCGCCAGGGGATCAACGGCAAGCCCTTCGACTACGAGTACGTGTACCTCTAAGGGGCAGCTCATGGTGGGGTTCAACGCGGCGGAGTACCTGCTCGACAGACACGTCCGGAACGGTGACGGCGCGCGCACCGCCGTGCTCACCCCGGCCAGGAAGCTGACGTACAGCGAGCTCGCCGACGCCGTGCACCGCGTCGCGGGAGGGCTGGCGGCGATCGGCGTGCGGCCCGAGGAGCGCGTGATGCTGTGCATGGTGGACGGCGTCGAGCTGCTCACCGGCATCCTCGGCGCGATGTACGCGGGGGCGGTTCCGGTGCCCGTCTCGACGATGTTCACCGGGCCCGAGCTGGGCAAGGTGCTGGCGGATTCGCGGGCGCGCGTGCTGTGCGTGTCCGGCGAGTTCGCCGAGGCGGCCAAGGTCGCGGTGGAGTCGGCGCCGGAGGTCACGACGGTGGTGCTGGACCGGGCTGACGCGGCGGATTTCCCTTCGCTGCGTGCTTTCGACTGGTCCGAATTGTCTACATCGGACCCGGTGTTGTCGTTCGAGACCTGGGAGGACTCGCCCGCGCTGTGGCTGTACACCTCGGGCACGACGGGCGAGCCCAAGGGTGCGATGCACCGGCACGCGAGCATCCGCGCGGTGTGCGAAACCTATGGCACGCAGGTGCTCGGCATCCGGCCGGACGACCGGTGCCTGTCGGTCGCCAAGCTGTTCTTCGCCTACGGCATCGGGAATTCGGCGTTCTTCCCGTTGTCGGTGGGGGCGAGCGTGGTGCTGGAAGCGGGCCGTTCGACGCCGCAGCTGGTGGCCGACCGGGTGCGGGCGGAGCGGCCGTCGTTGTTCTTCGGCGTGCCCACGTTCTACTCGGCACTGCTCGCCAGCGGCATCCCGGATGACACGTTTTCCTCGGTGCGCCAAGCGGTTTCCGCCGGGGAGCCGTTGCCTGCCGTGTTGTTCGAGCGGTTCCGCAGCCGGTTCGGCGTGGAGATCCTCGACGGCATCGGGTCCACCGAGGCGCTGCACATCTTCCTGTCCAACCGGCCGGGCACCGTCGTGCCCGGCACCACCGGCGTGGCCGTGCCCGGGTACGAGGTCGAGATCCGGGACCCGCTCGGTGCGCCCGTCGAGGCGGTCGGCGAGCCGGGTGAGCTTTACGTGCGCGGGCCGTCGACGGCGTTCGGGTACTGGAGCCGGTACGAGACGAGCAAGCGCGTGTTCCAGGGCGAGTGGCTTCGGACGGGTGACAGCTACGTGCGCAACCCGGACGGCACCTACACTTGCCTGGGCCGGTTCAACGACATGCTGAAGGCCGGCGGGATCTGGGTGTCTCCGGCCGAAGTGGAGCAGAGACTGTTGCAGCACCCCGATGTGGCGGAGGCGGCCGTGGTGGCGGCGCCGGACGAGGACGGGATCGACAAGCCGGTGGCGTGCGTGGTCCCGGCGGTCGGCCGCGTGGTCGAGGCGGATGCGCTGATCGACTTCTGCCGGGAGGGGCTCGCGTCGTTCAAGCGGCCGCGGGCGGTGGTCGAGGTGGCCGAGCTGCCGAAGACCGCGACGGGCAAGATCCGCCGCAACGTGCTGCGTGAGCAGGTCCGCGACGCGCTGCGCCCGGGGGCGCTCGCGTGATCGACGGCCACGTGGTGGTGGACGCACACGTCCACGTTCCCCGGCTCAGCACGTTGAAGCCCGCGTGGCTGGAGTGGGCGGAGAAGTTCTCCGGCCCGCACGACTGGCGCGCGGCGTACGACGCGAATGGCGACCCGGTACCGTCCGCTTTGGACAGTCTGCTGGCGGAGCAGGGCGTGGATCGCGCCTTGTTGTTCTGCGAGTACAGCCCGCGCGCCACGGGAATCCAGCCGATCGAGGACCTGCTGCCGATCGTCGAGCACAACCCGGAGCGGTTCCGGTTGGTGGCGAACGTCAACCCGTACCTGCACCACCCGGTGTCCGCGGAGGTGGAGCGCCAGCTGGACCTCGGCGCGGTGGCGTTGAAGATCCACCCCGTACACGGCGCGTTTTCGCCCGCGGAGAAGGAGTTGTACGCCGCGTACCAGGTGTGCGCGGAACGCGGGGTGCCGGTGATCATCCATTCCGGCACGAGCAGTTTCCCCGGCGCACGAACGAGTTTCGGCAACCCCGAGCTGATGTCCGATGTGGTGGAAGACTTTCCCGGCGTGAACTTCGTGTTCGCGCACGGTGGCCGCGGCTGGTGGTACGACGTGGCGGCGTTCCTGGCGCTGGCGAAGGACAACGTGTGGCTCGACCTGGCCGGGTTGCCGCCGAAGAAGCTGCCGGAGTACTACGCACGCTTCGACCTGGTGCGCCTGGCGGGGAAGTTCGTGTTCGGCACGGACTGGCCGGGCGTCCCTGGCACCGCGGCGAACGTCCGCGCGCTCGCCGCGCTGGGCCTGCCGGACGCCGTGCTGTCGGACGCCCTGTCCGGCAACGCGGCGAAGCTGTTCCCGGGATTGGGTGTTTGAGGGGTTAACGTTGCCCACGTGACGGAGCGACGCGCGATCCTCAGCGGTTCCACCTTCGAGGAGCAGATCGGCTACGCCAGGGCCGTGGTCGACGGCGAGTGGGTGCACGTGTCCGGAACCACCGGCTTCGACTACGCGACGATGACCATTTCCGACGACGTGGTCGAGCAGGCGGCGCAGTGCCTGCGCAACATCGAAGCGGCGCTGACCGAGGCGGGGGCCACGTTCGCGGACGTGGTCCGCGTGCGGTACCTGCTGCCGGACCGCGCCGACTTCGAACCGTGCTGGCCGGTGCTGCGTGAACGCTTCGCGGCCGTCCGCCCCGCCGCCACGATGCAGGTCTGCGGTCTCGCGGACCCGCGAATGAAGATCGAAATCGAGGTCGACGCCCACCGGCGGACGGGGTTAGTCCGCGTTGACCTCGCGTAGCTTGCGCATCGCCTCCGCGAGGGCCTTCGACGCCTCCGGGCCCAGTGGCTCCAGCACCCGCTGCCGGAGGATCTCCGCGCACACCCGGCGTGCCTTCTCGGCCACTTCGCGGCCGTGGTCGGTCAGGCACGCGTACGTCACCCGGCGGTCGTCGGGGCTCGGGCGGCGCACTATCAGGTCCGCCGCCACCAGGCGGTCCGCCACCTTGGTGAAACCGCCGCTCGACAGCGCCGCCTCGGTGGCCAGCCGCGTCATCGGCATCCGGTACCCGGGGGTGCGGATGAGCCGCAGCAGGATGTCGAACTGGGCGGGCGCCAACCCGAACCGCTCGCCGATCTCGCCCATCAGCTTCTCCTGCGTCGCGACGTAGCCCTCGATCACCAGGCCCCACCACGTCACGATCTCGTCGTCCTCCGCCACCCGCCCAGTATACGCAAGAATCTGCATGGAATATATCTTGCGCGCGAGATGTTTCAGCGATAGCTTCGGCAACGAGCCCCTCGAAGGAGGACCGATGTCCATCAAGACCAGCGGCCTGCACCACGTCACCGCGATCGGCGGCGACCCGCAGCGCAACGCGGACTTCTACCTGCGCACCCTCGGCCTGCGGCTGGTGAAGACCACCGTCAACTTCGACGACCCGGGCACCTACCACCTCTACTACGGCGACGCGTCCGGCAAGCCCGGCACGCTCATGACGTTCTTCCCCTGGAAGGACGCCCCGCGCGGCCGCCGCGGCACCGGGCAGGCCACCACGACGTCGTTCTCCGTCCCCGCGAACTCCATCGGGTGGTGGAAGGACCACCTCGCCGGTGCCGGCATCACCACCGGCCGCATCACCACCCGCGACGGCGAGGACGTGCTGACCTTCGACGATCCCGACGGCCTGCAGCTGGCCCTCGTCGCGCACCCGCAGGGCGACCCGCGCGAGCCGTGGGACACCCCGGACGTCCCGGCCGAGCACGCCATCCGCGGTCTGCACTCGGTGACCCTGTCCGTCGCCGAGGAGGACGCCACCGCCGAGATGTTCCGCGAGCTGGGCCTGTCCTTCGCCGGCCAGGAGTCGAACCGCCTGCGCTTCACCGCCGGGAACGGCGGCCCCGGCGCGACGGTCGACGTGCTGGTCACCCCGGACGCGCCGCGTGGTCTGGTCGCCGCGGGCACCGTGCACCACGTCGCGTGGCGGGCGCCGGACGAGGACACCCAGGCGTCGTGGCGCGAGGAGCTGGTGGACCGCGGGGTGAACGTCACCTCGATCCTCGACCGCCAGTACTTCCGCTCGATCTACTTCCGCGAACCGGGCGGCACGCTGCTCGAAGTGGCCACCGACGCGCCGGGTTTCGCGATCGACGAGCCGCTGCTGGAGCTGGGCCGCGCGCTCAAGCTGCCGCCGTGGCTGGAGCCGAACCGCGAGCAGATCGAGCACACCCTGCCGAAGCTCAACCTGCCGAGCGAGAACAACCCGGAACTGGCATGACGCTCGAACACGAGTTCGTCGAGGGCGAGGACGCCACGCCGGTGCTGTTGCTGCTGCACGGCACCGGCGGCGGCCCACGCGACCTGATGCCGCTCGCCCGCGAGCTGAGTCCCGGTTCCCCGATGCTGGCGCCCCAGGGTCCGGTGAACGAGTACGGCGCCGCCAGGTGGTTCCGCCGGCTGCGCGAGGGCGTCTTCGACTACGAAGACGTTGTCGCGCGGGCGAACCAGCTCGCGGACTTCCTCGGCGATGCCCGGAAACGCTACGGACTCACCGACCGCAGGCTGGTCGCCGTCGGCTTCTCCAATGGCGCCAACATCGCCGGGGCGCTCACCCTCCTGCGGCCCGACGTGCTCACCGAGGCCGCGTTGTTCGCCTCGATGCTGCCCGTGCCCGACCCGCCGCAGCACGACCTGACCGGCACCCGCGTCTTCCTCTCCAACGGCCTGCAGGACCCGATGGCCCCGCTGCCGTCGAACGAGGAATTCCTCGCACTGCTCAAGGAACGCGGCGCGGACGTCACCGTGCACCGCCACCCCGGCGGGCACCAGATCACCCTGGACGCGGTGTCGGAAGCGAAGTCCTGGTTGACTCGGCAGGCATGACCGCTGTCGAGCGCTGGGCCACGAAGCTCGCGGAGTGGGCGATCCCGCGCGAAATCCTGGCCCGAGCGCCCGAATCGCCGTGGGCGCCCGCCCGTTCGATGTTCGTCCGGCGCGTCGACCGGCAGCTCGGCGAGTCCGCCACCCCGACGCACGAGGCGGTGCGAGCGGCCGGCGGTGCGGCTCTGGACGTCGGCGCCGGGGCGGGCGCCGCGAGCCTGCCGTGCGCGTCCGCGCTCACTCGCGTGACGGCGGTCGACACCGACGCCGCGCTGCTCGCGGAGTTCGCCGAACGCGCCGCCGCGTTGTCCCTGCCGCACGAGACCGTCGAGGGCCGTTGGCCCGACGTGCACGAGCGACTCGGCGGGTTCGACGTCGCGGTCTGCGCGAACGTCCTCTACAACGTCCGCGACCTTCCGGCCTTCGTCGCCGCGCTGAATCGCCACGCCCGGCGCGTGGTCGTGGAGCTGACCGAGCGGCATCCCATGGCGCGGATGAACCCGCTGTGGCGGCACTTCCACGGCGTCGAACGCCCGGACGGGCCGACGGCCGACGACGCCGTGGCCGCCGTGCGCGAGCTGGGCGTCGAACCCGAGGTGGTGAGCTGGGAAAGGGAAGCGTCGCCGATGCCGTTCGACGAGCTGGTGGAGCTCACCCGGCGTCGCCTGTGCCTGGGGCCGGACCACACGGACGAGTTGGCTGCCGTCCTGAAGGCCACTCCGCTGGAGAAGCGGCGACTCCGCACACTCGTCTGGTCACCCGATCGGACGGGAAGAACCAGCGGGGCACCGCCGATCGGTCGATAATCCCGGTATGACCTCCGCGCAGGATCCCGAGCCGACCACCGCTCGCCCCGAACCGGGCATCGCAGGCCCGGACCCGGCGGCCTCCGTCGAACGCCCCGGGGAGCCGGCCACCCCCGATACCCCGGCCACCCCCGTCGCCCCGCCGCGCCCCGCGCCGATCAAGCGGACCCGGGTCAGCGGCACCTGGGTGGCCGTCATCGTCGCGCTGGTCATCCTCGTCTTCCTGCTGATCTTCATCCTGCAGAACCTGGCCACCGCCACCGTCAACTTCCTCGGCATGAGCGGCAGCCTCCCGCTGGCCGTCGCGATGCTGTTCTCGGCGATCGCGGGCGCGGTGCTGGTCGCGCTCATCGGCGCGGCGCGCATCCTGCAGCTGCGGAAGGCGACCAAGCGGGCCAGCCGCGGGCTCCGCTGACCGGCCGAACTAGCATTCCGGGCGTGACCAGCGAAGACCTTCCCGTCGTGGCAGCCGAGGACGACGGCCTGGTGCGCCGCGCCGGACGCCTGGCCGGCTGGGCCGCCCGCACCGGCGTGTCGCTGGCCGGACGGCTGCCCGGGCTCGGCAACGCGGGCGAGAGCCTGCGCCAGGTCGAGCGGCAGGTGCTGAACGAGCTGCGCAAGCGGCTGGACGAGGTCGACGACCCGTACGTGGTGGCGCTCAGCGCGGCCTCCTCGCGAGAGCCCGCCGGAGAGGTCGTGCCCGCGGCGGAACCGCTGCGGTCGGCGATGAAGGAGCTGCTGGACCGCTCGGTCACCTTCGACCAGGAGCGGGCGCGCGAGTACCTCTACGCCACCGTCCTGCGCCAGCTGACCCCGGACGAGGCCCGCATCCTCACCGTGCTGTCGGACGGCGACGCCTACCCCGCCGTCGACGTGGTCGCTCGCGGCGAGCGCATCCTGCTGCGCAACGCTTCGACAGTCGGCACGGCCGCCGGCGTGACCCTGCCCGACGAGGTGCCCAGCTACCTCACCCGCCTCGCCGGGCTCGGGCTGGTCGACCTCACCGCCGAGGACCCGGAGCTGGACCCGCAGTACGAGGTGCTCGCCACCGACGAACTGGTCCGCGCGGCACGTGCCGGGGCCCGGCGGACGAGGCTCGTTCGTCACACGCTGCGACTGTCCCGGTTCGGCGCGCGCTTCTGGGCGGCGTGCGATCCGGCGGCCCTGACTCGCGTTCCGTGACCCCTGCCACTACCGTGTAACGAGTCCTCGCGCTACAGCGCTAACCCGGTGTCCGGGGTGAACAAAGTGCCGCGGCGGCTCTGTGCTGGGCTCATACCACATCACCTGCGCAAAAGATACGTTTGTGTTGGCATTGTCACACGTGTTTCGTGGTTGTTGCAGGTAGTCAGCGTGCGCGGTTCGTCTTGCGCTGAACGGGCTAAGACTCTCTGTTAGCTTGTTTTGACATGTCCGGAAAGCACTTGATCGAGTTCCCGACCAAGGCCGACGGCGCTGCGCTGTGGCGAATCGCACGCGATTCGCAGAAGCTGGATCTCAACACGCCGTACGCCTATTTGTTGTGGTGCCGGGATTTCGCCGACACCTCTGTTGTGGCCAAAGTGGACGGTCAGGCGGTCGGGTTCGTGATCGGGTACCGTCGGCCTTCGGCGCCGGACACGGCGCTGGTGTGGCAGGTGGCCGTCGACGCGTCACAGCGGGGGCGTGGCCTGGCCGGGGCGTTGCTGGACGAGCTGTTCACGCGTCTGGTGGCACAGGGGGTCCGCTACCTGGAGACCACCGTGACCCCGGACAACGAGGCATCGATAAGGACGTTCGCGTCGTTCGCGAAGCGCTGGAACGCACCGATGGAGCGCTCCGATCTGTTCGCCAGCTCCGACTTTCCGGCGGACAGCGGACGCCACGAGCAAGAGGATCTCTACCGAATCGGACCGCTTTCCGCGCAATAGCGCGGGAATGCGGGATCGAATGAGGCAGCAGCAGCCGGGAGTGGGAAAAGCATGAGTATCTTCGAAAAACTCGAGTCCGAGGTGCGCAGCTACAGCCGCGGCTGGCCGGTCGTGTTCGACCGCGCCGTCGGCAGCCGCCTCTACGCCGAGGACGGCACCCCGTACCTCGACTTCTTCGCCGGGGCGGGCGCGCTGAACTACGGGCACAACAACCCGGTCCTCAAGCAGGCGCTGCTGGACTACATCGCGCGTGACGGCGTGACCCACGCGCTGGACATGTTCACCGTCGCCAAGCGGGACCTGCTGGAGACCTTCCAGCAGAACATCCTCCAGCCGCGCGAGCTGGACTACAAGCTGATCTTCCCCGGTCCTGGCGGGGCGAACGCCGTCGAGGCCGCGCTGAAGCTGGCGCGCAAGGTGACCGGCAAGGAGTCGGTCATCAACTTCACCAACGCCTTCCACGGCATGACGCTGGGCGCGCTGTCGGTCACCGGCAACTCGATGAAGCGCAGCGGCGCCGGTATCCCGCTGGTGCACGCCACGCCCATGCCGTACGACCACTACTTCGACGGCGCCTACCCGGACTTCCTGTACTTCGAGCGCCTGCTCGACGACTCCGGCAGTGGTCTGAACGAGCCCGCCGCGGTGATCGTGGAAACCGTGCAGGGCGAGGGCGGGATCAACGCGGCGAGCCTGGAATGGCTGCGTGGCCTGTCCGACCTGTGCCAGCGGCACAACATCCTGCTCATCGTCGACGACGTGCAGATGGGCTGCGGCCGCACCGGCCCGTTCTTCAGCTTCGAGGACGCCGGCATCAAGCCGGACATGGTGTGCCTGTCGAAGTCCATCGGCGGCTACGGCCTCCCGATGGCGCTGACCCTGATCAAGCCCGAGCTCGACGTGTGGGAGCCGGGTGAGCACAACGGCACCTTCCGCGGCATCAGCCCCGCGTTCGTCACCGCCGCCGAGGCGCTGCGCACCTACTGGGCCGACGACGAGCTGGAGAAGTCCACGCGCGCCAAAGGCGAGCGGATCGGGGCGGCGCTGCAGGGCATCGTCGAGGCGTACCCCGAGGCGAACCTGACGGCGAAGGGCCGTGGCCTGGCCCGCGGTCTCGAGTTCGAGAACGGGGAGACCGCCGGGAAGGTGTGCGCGGCCGCGTTCGAGCGCGGCCTGCTGATGGAGACCTCCGGCCCGGACGGCGAGGTGGCCAAGATGCTGCCGCCGCTCACGCTGACCGACGCCGAGGTGGGCGAGGGCCTCGAGATCATCGACGCCTCCGTCAAGGCTGTACTGGGCAAGTAGAACGGGAGAAAGTTTTGATCGTCCGCACCCTCGACGAGATCACCGACACCGACGCCGACATCAAGGAGCCGAACTGGCGGAGCAAGCGCATCCTGCTCGCCAAGGACGGGGTCGGGTTCTCGGTCCACGAAACCACCCTCTACGCGGGTACCGTGAACGACTTCTGGTACGCGAACCACATCGAGGCCGTGTTCGTTTTCGAGGGCGAAGGCGAGGTCGAGAACAAGGCGACCGGGGAGGTGCACCAGCTGCGGCCGGGCACCATCTACGTGCTGAACGACCACGACAAGCACCAGGTCCGGCCGAAGACCGACATGAAGACCGTGTGCGTGTTCAACCCGCCGGTCACCGGCCGTGAGGTGCACGACGAGAACGGCGTGTACCCGCTGATCACCGAGAACGACTGACGTCCCGCCGCACGAACAAAAGGGGAAGCCAAGGGAGGCGAACCGTCTTGACCACCATGGACACCGGTGTCGAGGACCTGTACCCGACGCGGGTGACGGGCACCGCGCAGCCGTTCGACCGGACCGATCCGACGGTCTGGGGAACGGAGGCGGACGGCCCGGTCGACGCCGCGACGCTCGCGTCGCACGACGCGAAGGGTTTCCACATCGTCGAGGGGATGCTGTCCCCCGCCGAGGTGCAGACCTACTGGCAGGAACTGGTCCGGTTGTCCGGCGACGAAGAGCTCAAGGCCGACGAGCGGGTGATCACCGAGAAGGCGAGCGGCGAGGTCCGGTCGATCTTCGAGGTGCACCGGATCAGCGAGCTCATCAGCGAGCTGATCCGTGACCCGCGGATCCTGGACCGGGCGCGGCAGATCCTCGGCTCGGAGGTCTACATCCACCAGAGCCGGGTGAACTACATGCCGGGTTTCAAGGGGACCGGGTTCTACTGGCACTCGGACTTCGAGACGTGGCACGCCGAGGACGGCATGCCCCGGCCGCGTGCCGTGAGCTGTTCGATCGCACTGACCGACAACTACCCGTTCAACGGCGGTCTGATGGTCATGCCGGGTTCGCAGCGCACCTTCGTGCCGTGTGTGGGGGAAACTCCGGAGGACTACTACAAGTCCTCGCTCAAGGAGCAGGAGATCGGCGTCCCGAGCCAGCAGGACATCACGAAGCTGGCGGCGGAGTACGGCATCGACCAGTTCACCGGCCCGGCGGGCTCGGCGCTGTGGTTCGACTCCAACATCATGCACGGCTCCGGTAACAACATCACGCCGTTCCCGCGCTCGAACATCTTCCTGGTGTTCAACAGCGTGGAGAACGCACTGGTGGAACCGTTCGCGGCGAGCAAGCCCCGGCCGACGTTCATCGGCAGCCGGGACTTCACGCCGATCACCCGCTGAGTCGGAACTCACACCGCGAACCTGTGGGTCGGTTGTAGCGACTCCACAGCAGGCTGTTACGGTGTCGCCACCGCACTCGGCTGGCGCCGAAGCGGCCCAAGGTTGTCGTCGGTGGTGTGGGTTCTCCTTGCTCGGGTGAGTCCTGTACGACCGCTGACAATGTTTCATCCCGGAACGGCCTCGCGCCACCAGATCGGGACTGGTGGCACGGGGCCGTTTCGTTTTGTGGTGGCGGTTGTGGGCCGGGCGCTGGGCGCCCTCCTTGCGTTCCCCACCCCCGCCCCCGATCTCTTAGTGTGAACGGCCGTCACGACGCGTCAAGGGCGCCTGCGGCGTCGCTTCGCGATCGCTGCGCGACCCTTGACCCGCCGCGCCGGCCGTAAGGGCGGCTTGGGATCGGGGGCGAGGGTGGGGGGTGGTGCGTGGGGAGTGCCGGGTGCGACGGTGAGGAGCAGTGCCTCACTGGTCGAAGAGGTTCACCTCGGGGGTGATCTCCAGCAGTTCGTGCACCGGGCGGCCTCGGCGGCCGTCGATCGTCGTCGTCCGGACCACCCTCAACCGCGCGGTCACGGGGCGGTCCAGGTTCTCCTTGATCTGCCCCAGCAGGTCCGGCGCGACCGCGCCCTGGATGGTCCCGCCGGACTCGCGCTCCAGGTAGAAGATCCGCCGCCGCGTGCGGACGCCGTCCAGGCGCCCGGAGACCGTCTCGTACCCCACCGCCTCGCGGGACTCCCGCAGGCTGCTGTGCAGCACCTTCGCCTGGTCCAGCGTCATGCTGCGGGCCACGTCGTCGCCCGAGGTGGGGGTCAGCTGGATGCCGATGCCGACGTTCTTGACCACCGCGTTGACGATGTCGCTGACCGCGTTGCGCACCGTGTCGCGTTGCAGCAGCACGGCGTCCAGTGCGCCGTCGTCGGAGCCGTTCGCGGGCAGGAAGTCGCACAGCTCCTTCACCGCGCGCTCGGACAGGCTTTCGATCCCGTCGTGGATCAGCGCGTCGTCGAGCGCCGGCTCCGGGAAGCCGAAGAAGATCGTGTTGCCCGCCTGGCCGCGCTGGATGAGCGGCGCCTTGTCGCGGTCGGTCGGCTGGACGTAGGTGACCTCGGCCTGCGGATTCCGGATGATGTGCCCGACCTTCGCCGTGGCGTCCTGCAGCGCGCGGCTGATGTCGGAGAACGTGTACGCGTCGAGGTTGGTCGAGCCCAGCATCGACACCCGCAGCAGCGGGGAGCGGGATGTGCGCTCGAACTTCGCGTGCGCGGCCATCGCCGACGCGCGGGCGAGGTCGTCGAGCCAGGTGCCGCCGGGGATGTCGTCGGCGATCCTGCGGAACTCCGTCACCAGACCACCTCGGGGAAGCCGCGGGTACCCGACACCGACCACGTGTTGAACCACGTCTCCTCGTCACCGGGGAAGCACAGGAAACCGTCGAGCAGGCCGCCCACCGGCTGCACCTGGTCGAGGTACATGGCGGGCTGCCCGATGATCACGCCGCGCAGCGTGAGCAGCCCGTACAGCGAGTCGCGGACCGGGCCGGTCATGCGCTTGAGGCTGCCCCAGTCGTCGGGCATGAGGACCACGTCCAGCCCGACCGGCACGCGCTCGGTGCGGACGATGAACGCGCCGCCGACCCACGCCCGCCCGGCCGGAATGATGCGGGCCACCGCCCCCAGGTAGCTGTTCAGCGCGCTGAACAGGATCTCGCGCTCGTTCTGGTGCGGCGCGTCGAACACCAGGCGCTCGTAGATGTCGGCGAGATCGGCGTGGAGCCGCCCTGGCGGGAGCACGCCCTCCATGGTCCAGTGCGGGAGCGGCATGCCAAGAAACTAGCAGCGGCGCTCGCGCCTCCGTTGAGGGCGGTGGTGGGGAGGGGCTGGCGCTAGCAGTGGGTGAAGCCAGTCTCAGGGCGTGGGGGCGTGCTGCTCCTCAACGGCCAGCGACTGGATTCCGAACGGCGTGAGCTGCGGGCGCTTCGGGGACAGGCCGTCGCCCATGGACTCGCCACGCAGCTGGCGGCGGATCCACGGCAGCAGGTGCGTCTTGGTCCACGCGACGTCCGCCCGGCGGGAGGTGATCCAGTTCTGCGGGATGTCCAGCGCGGGCCAGGGCTCGCGCCAGTCCTCGGCCACCGACACGCCCAGCAGTTCCGCGGCCCGCAGCGCGATGCGGCGGTGCCCCTCGGCCGTGAAGTGCAGCCGGTCGTCGCTCCACGCCCGGTGGTCGCGCAGCGGGTCCATGGTCCACAGGTCGACGACACGGGCGCCGTACCTGGCGGCGATCGCCCACAGGTTCGTGTTGTAGATGGCGATCTTGCCGCGCAGCACACTCACCACCGACAGTGCCTTGGGATCGGGACCGTTGAACAGCAGCACCTCGATGCCCGCGCCGCGTAGCGCCGCGACCACGGAGTCGATTTGCGCGCAGATCTCGTCCACGTCGGTGCCGGGCACGATGACATCGTTGCCGCCGCCGCAGAAGGTCACCAGGTCGGGCTTGAGTTCGAGCGCGATCGGCACCTGCTCCTCGACGATCTCGGCGAGCATCTTGCCGCGCAGCGCGAGGTTGGCGTACTGGAAACCGGGGCGGTCACCGGCGAGGATCTCGGCGAGCCGGTCGGCCCAGCCGCGGAAGGTGCCGTCGGGGAGCCTGTCGTTGAGTCCTTCGGTGAAACTGTCACCCAAAGCGACGTAGCTGTCGTAGCCGTACATGCTGCGATCCCCTCTCTCCCGCACCTGCGCGCAAATCCCCCACAGAGCAACATCGCGAGGATGCACCCCTGTTCCCGACCTACGCCACCGTCGGTTCTCCCACCTGTCACATCCTCTTACCTTGTCGGCCATGCACGCCTCTTTATTACTGGATGTGAAGACGGTGTGTGGGGAAGATCTCGCGGGATGTTCCACCAACAGGAGTTATCGGGCAGCATGTAAGGGTGACCTCACAAGCGACGCGTGAGCGGGAGTCCCTGGCGAGCGTGCTGGGTGGGCGCAAGGGTGCGGTGGACGCGAGCCTGCCGCCGCTGGCCTTCGTACTCGGCTGGCTGATCGCGGGCAACTCGATCGCGTGGGGTTCGGTGGCCGCGATCGCGACGGCCGTCGTCGTGGGCGTGTTCCGCCTGGTGCGCGGCGACAAGGCCCGGGCGGTGGTGGTGAGCCTCGCGGCGGTGATCATCGCGGCGCTGGTCGCGCTGCACACCGGCCGCGCCCAGGACTTCTTCCTGATCCAGCTGCTGTCGAACATGGCGAGCGCGCTGCTGTGGGCGGCGAGCGTGGTGGTGCGGTGGCCGCTGCTGGGCGTCGTGGTGGGGCTGCTGCTGGGGCAGAAGACGCGCTGGCGGCGGGACCCGGACCTGCTGCGCGCGTACTCGCGGGCGAGCCTGACGTGGTCGTGCCAGTACCTGCTGCGCGTGGCGGTCTACCTGCCGCTGTGGTGGGCGGGGCAGCTGGTGGCGCTGGGCGTGGCCCGCACGGTGCTGACGTGGCCGTTGCAGGCGCTGACCATCGCCGTCAGCGGCTGGGTGCTCTACCGCACCCTGCCCGACGACCACCCGGGGCTGCGGCTCAAGGAACCCGAGGACGAGTAGGCCGCGCGGCGTGCTCGCCGTACGCCTCGACGGCGGCGAGCCACGCGGCGCCCAGCACGCCGTCGTCGCTGGTCAGGACCTCCAGATCGGCCAGCCGGGCCCGCACGCGCTCGCCGACGGGGCCGTTCAGCACGCTGCCGACCAGCACCACCGGCGTGTCCTCGCCCGGCTCCCGCGCCGCCCGTGCCATGTCCGCGAGCAGGTCCGCGGCCCGGTCGAGGATGGGACCCGCGTCGGGCGCCGCGCTGACCAACGGGGCGAACCGGGCGAGCCGGATGGGCGCCTCGGCGTTCGCGACCGTGATCAGCCGCTTCCACGCCGTGGCGCGATCGGTCACCTCCACGCCTGCCTCGGCCAGCACCGCGCGCGCCAGTTCGCCCAGCTCACCGGTGCCGCTCAACGCCTCGAGCGTCGTGCGCACCGCCTCGCGGCCCAGCCAGAACGCCGACCCCTCGTCGCCGAGCAGCCAGCCGTAACCGCCGACGGTGGACACCAGCCGCCGCTTGCGGATACGGCCCGCGATCGAGCCCGTGCCCGCGACGAGCACCGTGCCGTCGACGGCGGAAGTCGCCGAAGCGAAGGCGACCTCGGGGTCCGTGCGCACCTGCACGCCGGTCAGCCCCAACCGCCGCCACATCGCCTCGAACAGCTCCGCCACCGCGGGGTCGGTCAGCTTGCTGGTACCGGCCATACCGACCACGCAAGCGTTTGCGTCCTGGACGTCCAGCCCCGTCAGGCACTCGCCGACCGCCTCGGCCAGGTGCGCCACCGCCGTCGCGACGGGATGCGAGTTCGGGTTCCCGCCGCCGGAGCGGCCGGTGCCCAGGACCGTTCCGTCCGCGGCCACCGCGACCGCGCGGGTGGACGTCCCGCCCGCGTCCACCCCGAGGACGAAGCTCATCGCGTCTTGGTCACCTTCAGCAGGCCGCGCGGGCTGTCCGGGTCGCCACCGCGGGCCAGCGCCAGGCCCAGTGCGAGCCGCTGCACCGGCAGCACCTCCAGCACCGGCGCCAGCTCCTCGGCCACCTCCGGCACCGGGACCCGCACCGCGGCGGGCACCTCGCTGGCCGCGGAACCCAGCGCCAGCACGTCCGCGCCGCGCTCGGCAACCGCTTTCAGCACGTCGTGCATCGCCGAACCGCCGCGGCCCCTGCCGGTGATCGCGAGCACCGCGGTGTCGCCGTCGATCGCCGCGACCGGGCCGTGCAACAGGTCCGCACCGCTGTACGCGCGGGCGGCGAGGTAGCTGGTCTCCGCGAGCTTCAGCGCCGACTCCAGCGCCGTCGCGTACGAGTAACCGCGGCCGGTGGTGATGATGCGGTCGACGAAGCGGTACCGGTCGATCGCCCGCTGCACCGGCGCCTTCAGCGCCTGCTCGGCCAGCTCGCCCAGCCCAGCCGCGGCCGAGCCGTCGCCACCGCGCGCGGCGTCGACGAGCAGGTACAGCGCCAGCAGCGTGGCCGAGTACGTCTTGGTGGCCGCCACCGCCTGCTCGGTGCCGGCGCCGATGTCCACCGCCAGCTCGGCGGCCTGGTGCAGGGGCGAGGACGGGGTGTTGGTGACGGCGACCGTCAGCGCGCCCTGCTTACGGGCGGTGTCGGTGAACTCCAGCAGGTCGGGGGAGCCGCCGCTCTGGCTCACCGACACGAGCAGCACGTCGCGCAGGTCGGGACGCGCGCCGTAGAGTGTCACGGTCGACGGGGACACCAGCCCCGCGGGAAGCCCGAGCATTACCTCGATCAGGTATTTCGCGTAGAGCGCCGCGTGATCGCTGGATCCGCGTGCGGCCAGCAGCGCGAACCGCGGCGGCCGCTGGGCGACCACCCGTGCCACCTCGGCGAACTCCGTGCGGCGGGCCACCAGGCCGGCCAGCACGGCGGGTTGCTCCGCGATCTCTGCTGCCATGTGCTGTCCGGGGCTGGTCATAGTCATCCCTTTCGTGCTCCTGCGATTGTGCGCGCGGTCTCCGCCGCGTGGCCAGGGCGAACCGGGGCCGGAATCCGGTAGGTTTTGCTGCATCTTCGCAGCATTACCACGTTAAGGTCTAGACCAATATAACCCGGGTGCGGGTGCGGGGCGAAAGGGTAGTTTCTTCTCGCGCCCGGGACGCGTGTTCAAAGAGGGAGTCGGTCATGTTGGAATCACCCACGCGCGGTCAGCGCGAGCCGAAGTACTGGGCGTTGAAACAGCACCTGCTCGATCTCCTCGACAGCCTGCCGCCCGGTTCGCCGATCCCCACCGAGCGCGCCCTCGCGACCGACTTCGGGGTCTCCCGCACCACCGTGCGCCAGGCGCTGGCCGACCTCACCGCGGAGGGCCGCCTGCACCGGGTCCAGGGCAAGGGCACGTTCGCCGCCGAGCCGAAGCTCGCGCAGCGGCTGCAGCTGTCGTCGTACACGGAGGACATGCGGGCTCAGGGGCGTGAGCCGTCGTCCAAGCTCATCGAGATCGAAGAGCTGCCGTCCGAACCGGAGATGTCGAAGCTGCTCGGCATCCGCAGCGGCGCCAAGATCCTGCGCATGCGGCGGCTACGGCTGGCCGACGGCGAGCCGATGGCGCTCGAGACCACCCACCTGCCGCTGTCCCGCTTCCGCGGGCTGCGCAAGCACATCTCCGGTGGTGGCTCGCTGTACGCGGTCCTGCGCGAGCAGTTCGGCGTCCAGATGGAACGGGCCGAGGAGACCATCGAGACGTCGCTGGCGGGTCCCGTCGAGGCCGAGCTGCTCGGCGCCGACGTCGGGATGCCCGTGCTGCTGCTGTCGCGGCACTCGTTCGGGTCGGACGGCAAGCCCGTCGAGTTCGTCCGTTCCATCTACCGGGGTGACCGGTACAAGTTCGTCACCACCCTCACCACCCCGTGACCGTGCGCTGGGGCACCGCGCCCGCGCGCGGTGTCCTCGCCACGACCATCCTCGGCTCGGGGATGGCGATGCTCGACGGGTCGATCGTGAACGTCGCGCTGCCCCGGATCGGCGAGGAGCTCGACGCCTCGGTCGCCGGTCTCCAGTGGATCCTCGACGGGTACCTGCTCGCACTCGCGTCGCTGATCCTGATCGCCGGCTCGCTCGGCGACCGCTTCGGCAGGCGGCGGGTGTTCACGATCGGCGTGGTGTGGTTCGGCGCGGCGTCGGTGCTGTGCGGGGTCGCGGTGTCCACGCCGATGCTCGTCGCGACCCGGGTGCTGCAGGGCGTCGGTGGCGCCCTGCTCACGCCCGGGTCGCTGGCGATCCTGCAGTCGGCGTTCGTGCCGGAGGACCGCTCGCGCGCGATCGGCTCGTGGTCCGGGCTGGGCGGGCTCGCGGCCGCGGCCGGTCCGCTGGTCGGCGGCGTGCTCGTGCAGGTCTGGTCGTGGCGGCTGGGTTTCCTGATCAACCTGCCGGTCGCCGTCGCGTGCGTCTGGCTCGCCCGCAAGTACGTGCCCGAGTCCCGCGACGAGACGGCGGGCGGGCGGCTCGACGTCACCGGGGCGGTGCTGGGCGCGATCGGGCTCGCGGGCGTCACCGCGGCGCTCGTCGAGGCTCCCGCTCGCGGGGTCGGGGACGCGTTGGTGCTGGTCACGGGCGTGCTCGGGGTCGTGGGGCTCGCCGCGTTCGTCCTGCGGCAGCGGCGCGCGGCGATCCCACTGGTGCCGCCGCGGATGTTCGCCGAACGCACGTTCACCGTGGCCAACGCGCTCACGTTCGTCGTCTACGCGGCGCTCGGTGGCGTGATGACGCTGCTCGTGCTCCAGCTGCAGGTCTCGCTCGGGTACGCGCCGACGGCGGCGGGCCTCGCCGGGCTGCCCATCACCGTCATCATGCTGCTGCTGTCGGCCCGGTCCGGCGCGCTCGCCCAGCGGATCGGGCCGCGCGTGCAGCTCGCCGTGGGGCCGTTCTTGCTGGCCGCGGGCATGCTCCTGCTGACGCGGGTCGGCCCCGGCGCGTCCTACCTCGGGGCGGTGCTGCCCGCGGTCGTGGTGTTCGGGCTCGGGCTGGCCACGGTGGTGGCGCCCGTGACGGCGACCGTGCTCGCCGCGGCGCCGGCCGAGCACGCCGGGGTGGCCTCCGGGGTGAACAACGCGATCGCGCGGGCGGGCAACCTCATCGCGATCGCCGTCCTGCCCACGGTCGCCGGGCTTTCCGGCGGCGCGTACACCGATCCGGCCGTGCTCACCGCGGGCTGGCGCACGGCGATGCTCGTCTGCGCGGCGCTCGCCGTTCTCGGTGGCCTGCTCGGACTCGGCGTCCGCAACTCCGTGTTGGCGCCGGAACACGGTGCGCCACAAGGGAAAACCGATCTTGGGAAGTGCCTGCACTGCGGGGTGGACGGGCCGCCGACGCAACTGCGTGGGTGAGCGCGGGCGATAGCGGGTATGAGAACCGTGTGAGCCCTGTCGTGTCCACAATGGACGGTACCCCGTGTCGCTGCTCACGAAGCTGCTAACACGGGGAGCATTCCAATCGACTAACACGTTGAACACCATGGGGTCACGGTGGGGGCAACTGCGAGCAGATCGGAATCATGGCCGAGGAGAAGGAACAGAAGACCGGACTCAAACCGGCACAGATAGTCGCTTCGGCGCTGGCCGCGGTCACGGCCGCGTTCCTGGGCTCGACGCTCGGCGTGGGTGGCACGGTCGCCGGCGCGGGCATCGCCAGCGTCATCACCACGATCGGCAGCGAGGTGTACCTGCGGTCGCTGCGGCGCACCAAGGAGGCCGCGCGCAAGACGGCCGAGATGCTGGCGCTCAGCGACACGCGGCTGCGGCAGGAGACGCGGTTCGTCGAACCGCCGCCACCGGCGCCGGCGAACCCGCTGGTGCAGCCGCAGCAGGCCAACGCGACGGCCGCGACGCGCTACCTCCCGCGGGCGGGCGCGGGCCAGTCGATGGGCGGCGAGCGCACGGTCTACATCCCGAAGCCGGGGATGCCCGGAGCGCCCGGCGGCCCCGGAGCGCCTGGTGCGCCGACGACGCTGCTGGCGACGCCGGAGACGCCCGCGAAGAAGCCGTGGTGGAAGAACCGCTGGACGCTCATCGTCGGCACCAGCGTCGCGGCCTTCCTGATCGGGATGCTGGCTCTGACGGGCTTCGAGGCGCTGACCGGGCACGCCGCGTCGGGCGGCTCGGGCACCACGTTCAGCCAGGTCGTCGGCGGGAACAAGGGCAGCACGCCGACCACCACGGACGAGACCACGACGGTCACCAGGACGCAGACGTCGCACCCACGTTCGACGGCCACCTCGACCACCGAGGAGAGCCAGCAGTCGCAGACCGCGACGGCCACGCCTCAGCAGACGCAGTCGCAGAGCAGCGCGGAGCCGACGGAGTCGGCGAGCCCGACGCAGAGCGCCGCGCCGACCAGCGGCTGAGGGGTCAGCGCAGTCGGTCGGCCAGCCGCCGCGCGGCGGCCCGCGGGTCGTCGGCCTCGGTGATGGCGCGGACCACCACGACGCGCGAAGCGCCTGCGTCGAGCACCTCGGGCAGGCGCTCGTCGTCGATGCCGCCGATGGCGAACCACGGCCGCCGCGCCCCGGTCATCGCACGCACCAGGTCCAGGCCGGGCGCGGGCCGGCCGGGCTTGGTCGGCGTCGGCCAGCAGGGGCCGGTGCAGAAGTAGTCCACGCCCGGCTCGGCTTCCGCCGCCCGGGCCTGCTCGACCGAGTGCGTGGAGCGCCCGATCACCGGGCCGTCCCCGAGAATGCGCCGGGCCACGGGCACCGGCAGGTCGTCCTGGCCCAGGTGCAGCACGTCGGCGTCCACGGCGAGCGCCACGTCGGCCCGGTCGTTCACCGCGAGCAGCGCGCCGTGCCGCGCGCACGCTTCCGCGAGCACCTCCAGCGCCGCCAGCTCCTGCTTCGCCTCCAGCGGCGCGCCGCTGGTCTTGTCCCGGAGCTGGATGATGTCGACGCCGCCGGCGAGCGCCGCGTCGGCGAACTCGGCGAGGTCACCGCGCTCGGCGCGGGCGTCGGTGCACAGGTAGAGCCGTGCCTCGTCGAGCCGCTTCCTGATCTGGTCCCCGCTGAGCCCTGGCATGGTCGCCACGGTAGCCGAGAGGTACCGTGGAGGGGTCCGCACGGGAGCCCGGGGCACGGGCTGAGAGGGAGCTGGGCCGCTCCGACCGTGGAACCTGATCCGGATCATGCCGGCGCAGGGAGCGTGATTTCTGTGGAACGAGTAGCCGTGATCGGCGGCGGAGTCATCGGTCTTTCCGTGGCCTGGCGGGCCGCGGCCGCAGGGCACGACGTCACGGTGGTCGACCCGGCGCCGGGGCGCGGGGCGTCGTGGGTCGCGGGCGGAATGCTCGCGCCGGTCACCGAGGCGTGGCCCGGCGAGGAGGCGGGGCTGCACCTGGGCGAGGAGTCCCTGCGGCGCTGGCCGTCGTTCGCCGCGGAGCTGACCGCAGACGGCGGTGACCCTGGTCTGTCCATGGCAGGCACTGTCGTGGCCGCCCTCGACCGCGGTGACGCCGACCAGCTGGGTGTGCTCGCCGAGTACCTCGCGTCGGTCGGGCGTGCGGTCGAGTCCGTCACGGGCAGGCAGCTGCGGGCGCTCGAACCGGGCGTGAACGCCGTGCGGGCGCTGCTCGTGCCGGGTGACCTGGCTGTCGACAACCGCAAGCTGTTGCGGGCGCTGCACGCCGCGGGTGTGCGGCGGGGCGTGAAGTTCGTCGACGACGAGGCCACGGGCATCGAGCCGGGCCGGGTGCGCACCCTGGCCGGCGAGGTTCCGTGCGACGTGGTGGTGATCGCCGCGGGGGCGCGCAGCGGACGGCTGCACCCGGCGCTCGCGGTGCGCCCGCTCAAGGGCGAAATCCTGCGGTTGCGGGCGCGCCGCACGAGCCTGCCGCCGCCGTCGCGCACGGTGCGTGCCGTCGTCGAGGGGCGGCCGGTGTACCTGGTGCCGCGCGCGGACGGGGAGTTGGTGCTGGGCGCGACGCAGTACGAGGCCGGATTCGACGAGACTGTCAGCGCCCGTGGCGTACGTGAGCTGCTGGAAGGCGCGGAACGGATCTTCCCGAGCATCGACGAGTACGAGCTGGTCGAGTGCGCGGCGGGCCTGCGGGCGGCGAGCGCCGACACCGTGCCGTTCGTCGGCGAACTCGGGGACGGCCTCTTCGCGGCGACGGGCCACCACCGCAACGGGCTGCTGATGGCGCCCGTTACCGCGGACGCGATCGTCGCGCTGCTCGACGGCACGGCGCCGCCCCCGCACGTCGAGGCGGCGAATCCACACCGGCTGGGAGAGAAGTAGATGGAAGTACAGGTCAACGGCGAGTGGCGGGCCTTCCCGGAGGGCACCACGGTCGCCGGGCTGGTCGAAGCGCTCGGCGCGGCGCCGCAGGGCATCGCCGTGGCGCTGGACGGCGAGGTCGTCCGGCGCGGGGACTGGGCCGAGGTGGTCGTGCCCGCCGGGGCGCGGCTGGAGATCCTGACGGCGGTGCAAGGTGGGTGACGGGATGCTGGAAGGCGACGAGCTGGTCATCGGTGAGCACAAGCTCGGCTCGCGGCTGATCATCGGGACCGGCGGCGCGGCGAACCTCGCCGTGCTGGAACGCGCGCTCGTCGCGTCGGGCACCGAGCTGACGACGGTGGCCATGCGTCGCGCGGACTCCGAGGGCGGTTCCGGTGTGCTGGAGCTGGTGCGGCGGCTGGGCATCCGGCTGCTGCCGAACACCGCGGGTTGCCGCAGCGCGGCCGAGGCGGTGCTGACGGCGCAGCTGGCGCGGGAGGCGCTGGAGACGGACCTGGTGAAGCTGGAGGTCCACGCCGACGACCGGACCCTGCTGCCGGACCCCGTCGAGACCCTCGACGCCGCCGAACGCCTGGTCGCGGATGGGTTCACGGTCTTCGCGTACACGAACGACGACCCGGTGCTGGCGCTGCGGCTGGAGGAGGCGGGCTGCGCGGCGGTCATGCCGCTCGGCGCGCCCATCGGCACCGGGCTGGGCATCCGGAACCCGCACAACATCGAGCTGATCGTGTCCCGCGCCGGGGTGCCGATCGTGCTGGACGCGGGCATCGGCACGGCCTCGGACGCGGCGCTCGCGATGGAGCTGGGCTGTGACGCGGTGCTGCTGTCGACGGCCGTGACCAGGGCGCAGGACCCCGAACGGATGGCGTACGCGATGCGTTCGGCCGTCGTCGCGGGCCGCCTGGCCCGGGGCGCCGGCCGTATCCCCCAGCGGTTCTGGGCGCAGGCGTCCTCACCGGCCCGCTGACTCGGGTTCGTTGCGCTTCAGGTGTTCACCTTGCCGCCGCGAGGAGGCAACGTATCGTTGTCCGCACTCTTTGCGGACAGCGAGCAGAAGGAGCGCGAGGTGGACACGTCGACGACCGAAGACGTCGCCGGGCGGTTGTTCCTGGCGGTGGGCAGGCTGTCCCGATCGCTGCGGCAGGCCGGCACGCCCGGGCCGGGGCACGGATCGATCTCGGCGCTGGCCACACTGGCCGCGCAGGGCCCGATGCGGCTCGGTGACCTGGCGGTGAAGGAAGGCGTCGCCGCGGCGACCATGTCCCGCATCGTCGCCTCGCTCGTGGAATCGGGCTACGCACGCCGCGAACCCGACCCGATCGACCGCAGGGCCTGGCTGGCGACCGCCACGGAGGACGGGGAGCGCCTGCTGTCGGGCGTCCGGTCCACCCGGGTACACGAGCTGAACAAGCGCATCGACCGCCTGCCGGAGGAGCTGCAGCGCGACCTGGCGGCGGGGCTGGTGGCGATGGAGGCATTGCTGTCGGAGGAGGACTAGACCGGGCGCTGGGCGCCCTCGTCTGCCCGGCCACCCCCGCCCCATCCCCTTGATCGTTTAGCAGCTGGGGATCGGGGACGGGGGAGGTCCGGGCGTGTGCCGGGCGTTTTTGGTGTCCGGCTATCTGTTTTCTGGTGCTAGGCGCCAGAAGGCTGATACTGGGCCTACTTTTGCGCCCATGGGGTAGGCGTTTTCCACCGCCTTGCTGACGAACCACTTTCCGAACTGCGCTGCCTCTTGCACTGTCATTCCCCTTGCCAGGGCTGCCGTCAGTGCGCTCGCCATGGAGTCGCCTGCGCCGTGGGTGTGTGGCGTGGCGATGCGTGGACCTGGGAGTTCCACGAATGTCTCACCGTCGTACAGCACGTCCACGCATTCCGGGTCCTGTGTCAGGTGGCCGCTCTTCACCAGGACATACCGTGGGCCCAGACCGTGCAGGGCGACCGCTGCCTCGTGCATGTCCTCCCGGCCCGTCACGGTCAGGCCCGTCAGCAGGCGCACCTCGTCCAGGTTCGGCGTGAGCACCGTCGCCCGCGGGAGGAGCAGGTCGCGTAGCGCTGTCAGGCCCGCGTCGTCGAACAGGGGGTGGCCGTGCATCGACGCGGCCACTGGATCCACCACGAACGGGACCTCCTGGTCCCGGCCGATGTTCGCTCGGTCGCACGCCTCCGCGACCGCCTCGATGATCGACGCCGACGCCAGCATGCCCGTCTTCGCCGCGTTCACGCCCATGTCCGCCGCGACCGCTTCGATCTGTCCGGCCACGATGTGCGGCGGGATGTCAGCCCGATCGTGCACGCCCAGGGTGTTCTGCACCGTCACCGCCGTGACCGCCACCAAACCATGCACACCGCAGGTCAGGAACGTCCTCAGGTCGGCCTGCAAGCCGGCCGCACCGCCGGAGTCGGAGCCCGCGATCGTCAGCGCACTAGGAACACCCATGCCTCCTAGTGTCGCAGCCGCCAGAAGGGGGACACCGGGCCGACACCCGCGCCGAGCGGATAGGCGTCCGCGACCGACCGTTCGATGAACCGCTTGCCCTCCGCGACCGCGTCCGGCACGCCCAGGTCCTGCGCCAGCGACGCGGTGATCGCCGACGCCAGCGTGTCCCCGCCGCCGTGCGTGTGCTTCGTGTCATAACGCGGACCGGGCAGTTCGACGTGCTGCACCCCGTCCGACAGCAGGTCCACGCACTCCGGATCGGTGTAGAGGTGCCCGCCCTTGACGAGCACCCACTGCGGGCCCAGCTCCAGCAGCGCGTCCGCCGCGTGCCGCTGGCTCGCCCTGTCGGTCACCTCGACGCCGGTGAGCAACCGCACCTCGTCCAGGTTCGGGGTGACCAGCGTGGCACGCGGGAACAGTTGCGAGCGGATCGCTTCCAGCGCCTCGTCCCGCAGCAGCGAATCGCCCGTCATCGACGCGGCGACCGGGTCCACCACGAACGGCACGTCGAACGACCGTCCGATGTGGACCTTGTCCAGTGTCTCCGCCACCGCTTCGATGATCTCGGCCGTGGCGAGCATCCCGGTCTTCGCCGCGTCCACGCCCATGTCACCGGCCACCGCCCTGATCTGCGCGGTGACCACGTCGGGCGGGATCTCGGTGAAACCCTGCACGCCCAGGGAGTTCTGCACGGTGACCGCCGTGATCGCGGTCATCCCGTGCACCCCGCAGGCGAAGAACGTGCGCAGATCGGCCTGGATGCCCGCGCCACCGCCGGAGTCCGACCCGGCGATGGTGAGAGCCGTCTTCGGGGTTTCCGTCATCGCTCCACGACCGGCAGGTAGACCTGGTTGCCGTGCTCGCCGAACTCCGACGACTTCTCGCGCATTCCGGCTTCGATGGCATCCACAGTGGACAATCCGTGTTCCTCCGCGTACTTGCGGACGTCCTGCGTGATGCGCATCGAGCAGAACTTCGGGCCGCACATCGAGCAGAAGTGCGCCGTCTTCGCCGGTTCCGCCGGCAGGGTTTCGTCGTGGAACGAGCGGGCGGTGTCGGGGTCGAGCGCCAGGTTGAACTGGTCGTTCCAGCGGAACTCGAAGCGCGCCTTGGACAGCTCGTCGTCCCACGCCTGCGCGTACGGGTGGCCCTTGGCCAGGTCGGCGGCGTGCGCGGCGATCTTGTACGTGATCACGCCGGTCTTCACGTCGTCGCGGTTGGGCAGGCCCAGGTGCTCCTTCGGCGTCACGTAGCACAACATCGCCGTGCCGTACCAGCCGATCTGCGCCGCGCCGATCGCGGACGTGATGTGGTCGTAGCCCGGCGCGATGTCCGTCGCAAGTGGACCGAGGGTGTAGAATGGAGCCTCGCCGCAGAGCCGTTCTTCGAGCTCCACGTTCTCCTTGATCTTGTGCATCGGCACGTGCCCGGGGCCCTCGATCATCACCTGCACGTCGTGCTCACGGGCGATGTGCGTCAGCTCACCGAGCGTCTCCAGTTCGGCGAACTGCGCCCTGTCATTGGCGTCCGCGATGGAGCCGGGACGCAGGCCGTCGCCGAGGGAGAACGTGACGTCGTACTGCCGGAGGATCTCGCAGAGCTCCTCGAAATGCGTGTACAGGAACGACTCCTGGTGGTGCGCGAGGCACCACGCGGCCATGATCGACCCGCCGCGCGAGACGATGCCGGTGACGCGGTTCGCGGTCAGCGGTACGTACCGCAGCAGCACACCGGCGTGCACGGTCATGTAGTCCACGCCCTGCTCGCACTGCTCGATCACCGTGTCGCGGTAGACCTCCCACGACAGCTTTTCCGGCTCCCCGTCGACCTTTTCCAGCGCCTGGTAAATCGGCACGGTGCCGACGGGCACCGGCGAGTTGCGCAGGATCCACTCGCGTGTCTCATGAATGCGCTTCCCCGTCGACAGGTCCATGATCGTATCGGCGCCCCACCGGGTCGCCCACACCATCTTGTCGACCTCCTCCTCGACCGAAGACCAGACGGCCGAGTTGCCCATGTTCGCGTTGACCTTCACCAGGAAGTTCTTGCCGATGATCATGGGTTCGCTCTCGGGATGCCTGCGGTTGACCGGAATCACCGCCCGCCCGCGCGCCACCTCGTCCCGGACGAACTCCGGGCTCACGCGCTCCCGCGCCGCGACGAACTCCATCTCACGCGTGATCACCCCGGCTTTCGCCCAGCCCAGCTGGGTGTTGTGCTCCTGCGACCACCCGGCGCGCAGCGGGCTCAGTCCGGTGTGGACGTCGATGACCGCGTCGGGATCGGTGTACGGGCCCGAAGTGTCGTAGACGTCGAAATGGTCCCCATTGGACAGTTCGATCCGCCGCGCCGGTACGCGCAGCCCGGATTCAGTGGCGTGGAACACTTTCCGCGAACCGGTGATGGGGCCGGTGGTGACGGCCACGGGCGCGTTGTTCTCAAGCGTCGTCAAGGCAGACTCACTTCCTACGCCGGCATTACCCGGTCAGGTTCGGCGGTCGGCGGCACCGGGTCCGAACGGACACCAGCCACCCTCTCAGCCCGCCAAGGCGCGAGCTCCCGCGTTTGCTGTTGTGCCTCCGACCATGCCACGAGCGCACACAGACCTCAAGGGTGACCCCCGGAATAACCCGTTCAGCCCTGCCCGTTGCGTTGTGCATGAAGGCAATCGCACTGCAGCAGTACGGCTCCGCCGACGACCTCGCGTTGATCGACCTGCCGACCCCGAAGGTGGGCCCCGCCGAGGTGCTCGTCCGGGTGCGCGCGGCGGCCGTGAACCCCGTGGACTGGAAGCTCGCCTCCGGCGGGCTGGACGGGATGATGGAGGTCCACTTCCCGCTCGTGCCGGGCTGGGACGTGGCCGGCGTCGTCGAGCAGGTGGGCCCGGACGCGCCCGAGTTCTCGGTCGGCGACGAGGTGTTCGGCTACGTGCGCAAGGACTGGGTGCAGCAGGGCGCGTACGCGGAGCTGGTGACCGCCAGCGTCCGGATGCTCGCGAAGAAGCCGCGGTCACTCGACTGGGCGCAGGCCGCGGGCGTCCCGCTCGCGGGCCAGACCGCGTACCGGTCGCTGAAGCGGGTCGGGGTCGGCGCGGGGGACACCGTACTGATCCACAACGCCGCGGGTGGCGTCGGTTCGTTCGGCGTGCAGCTCGCCATCGCGTTCGGCGCTCGCGTGATCGCCACGGCGAGTGAGCGCAACCACGAGTACCTGCGCTCGCTGGGCGCGGAGCCCGTCACTTACGGCGACGGCCTGGCGGACCGCGTCCGCGCGCTCGCACCCGACGGGGTGGACGCGGCGGTGGACTTCGTCGGCGGGGACGCGGTGGACGTGTCGCTGGGTCTCGACGTGCAGCCCGAACGAGTGGCGTCGATCGCCAACCCGGAGGCCGACGGGAAGGGCGGGCACTGGGTCTGGGTGCGCCCGGACTCCGCCGAGCTGGCCGACCTGGCCCGCCTGATCGACGACGGCAAGGTGAACGTGCACGTCGACCGCACGTTCCCGCTCGCCGAGGCGGCGCAGGCGTGGAAGCTGAGCCAGGAGGGCCACGTCCGCGGCAAGGTCGTGCTGACCGTCTAGCCCGGCAGCTCCGTCGGCGCCGCGACGACGTCGACCATCGCGCCGTTGCGCAGGACCGTCACGGGCAGCCGGGTGCCGATGACCTCGGCGAACAGCTGCCGCTGGATGTCCTGTGCATCGGCGACGCGGGCACGCCCGACGGTGAGCACGAGGTCGCCGGGTCGCAGCCCGGCCCGCGCGGCCGGGCCGCCCTGGACGACTTCGACCACGCGCAGCCCCGCCCGCTGGCCGGTGTGCTCGGCGAGGTCGTCGGGCAGCGGCGCGGGCACGCCGACCAGCCCGAGGTACGCGCGCCGCACCTTGCCCTCGACCAGCAGCGTGTCGACGATGCGGCGGGTGGTCTCGTTGATGGGCACCGCCATGCCGAGCCCGATTCCCGCGACGGCGGTGTTCACGCCGACGACGCGCCCGCTGGAGTCGGCGAGTGCGCCGCCCGAATTACCCGGATTGAGTGCCGCGTCGGTCTGGATCACGTTCTCGATCACACGTCCCGCGCGTGCCGTGCGCACGGGCAGGGACCGGCCGAGCGCGCTGACCACCCCGGCGGTGACGGAACCGGCGAGCCCGAGCGGACTCCCGACGGCCACCACCAGCTGTCCCACGACGAGCTTGTCGGCGTCACCCAGCCGGGCGGCCGGTGGCGACTCGGCGACGCGGACGACGGCCAGGTCGGACAGCGGATCCGCACCGATGACCCGGAAGTCCTGCTCGGTGCCGTCGGAGAACGTCGCCACCCCGCTGCGGTCACGCCCGACCACGTGCGCGTTGGTGATCAGGTACCCGTCAGCGGCGAAGACGACGCCCGAACCGCCGCCGCGCCCGAGCCGCAGGCTGGCCACGTGCGGCGTCACCTCGGCGGCGACGGTGCTGACCGTGCGCGAATAGGCGTCGAGGACGTCGGAGTCTTCCATCACGACCACCTTCTCGGGATTACACCGTTACACCCCAGTGTGCGCCCGCCTCGGGTGGTCGTGCGGTTCGTTCACGAGGAGCGAACCCGCCAGCGTTCGCCCAGGTACCAGCCGCCGATCGCGATCCCGGTGCCGAGCACGAAGAACATGAGCCCGGCCGACAGCGGCGCCCCACCGAACTCGGCGACCGCCGCCACGAAGACGAGCACCAGGCCGAGCGCCGTGACCACCCGCCCACCCCACACCGCGGGTCCCTGCCGCGGAGCCGGGACGGCGGGCGGCGCTGGCGTGGCGGGCATCTGCGCCGTGGCGGGCACCGGCACGCGCGGCGGTGGCACCGGCGCCGCGGGCTCCGCGAGGCCGAGGCGCGCGCGGGCGGTGCGGCTGTCGAGGACCGGAACCCGCAGCTCCGCCGCCCGTCGCAGCCGGGTTTCCGACGCGGGTACGTCCGGGCAGGCCACCAGGTGCGTCACCGAAGCGGTCAGGTTCTTGGCCAGCTGCAGCCCCTGCATGAGAACGGCCGCGCGGAGTTCGTCGGCATCGGCGCCCCGCCCGAGCACGAGTACCCGCGTGGGCCGCTCGGCCTGCTCGGTCGGCCGCAGTTCCGCGACGAGATCGGGCACGTCGAGCGCGGCGGCGACGGTCCTGAGGTCGGCGACCTCCTCGGTGGTCAGGATCCCGTCGGCTTCCGCGACGGCCTGCATGCCCTGTACGAAGCCGGTGTGGATGCGGTGCAGGTCCTCGCGGGTCAACCCGGCTTCGGCCGCGAGCCGGGTGAGCGCGGCGCCCTCGTCGGCCGAGATGTGCCGGTCCGCCAGCGCGTTGCCGAGCAGCTCCAGGTACGCCTCTTCGAGCACCGGATCGGCGGAAGTGGTTGTCACCGCAATGCGTTCCGGCAGCTCGGCTGTCCACACAGGACTCATCGTGGGAACCTGCCGGGGCGTGAGAGCACGGGTCTTCGGCAGTCTCGGCAACGGCGCGAACACGGGTTGTTCGTTCAGGCGCAAACCGTGTGCCCGCACCAGGGTGGTGACGACCTGAGCGCAGGCGCGGGCGTCGCCGAGGGCGGTGTGCGCGGAGAAGTCCGTGAGACCGAGCGAGCTCGACACCGTGGCGAGGCGGTAGTTCGGCAGCTGGAGCGTGGAGCGGGCCGTGGTCAGCGTGCAGACGCCGGGCAGGGCGCCGAGCCGTAGCCCGTACCGTTCCAGCTCGCGGCGCAGGAAACGGGCTTCGAAGGCGAGGTTGTGCGCGACGAGCACGCTGCCCGAGAACAGGTCGGCGAAAAACGCGAAGGCTTCGGGCAGGGTCGGCGCCGAATCCAATTCCCGGCGCGTGATTCCATGAACCCGCACGGGGCCGGAAGGGATTCCGGGGCCAGGGTTCACGAGCGTGCTGAGTTCTCCGAGCACGGTTCCGTCGGCGGTGGTGCGGACCGCGGCCAGTTCGATGATGTGCCCGGGATGCAACGCGGTGGTCTCGAAATCGATGGCGGTGAACTCCAAGCCGTCCACCGCGGACCGGCCGTCGCGGGAGAGTTGGAGCACGTCGACGACTTCGGGCACGGCCTGTCTCCTGTCCGGGAAGCGTGTGTTGCCGGAAGGTGCATCGTTTTTCCGGCCGCGGTTGTAACGCCGTGGCCGCGATTTCCGAGAAAACGGCAGTACGCCATGTCCGGCGCCCGAAATCAGAGGACAGTCATGACTTCTGCCGCCCCCGTTCCGTCTCGCCCGCCGCGTTGGTTGTTGATCACACTGGGCGTGCTGGCGGTGTTTTTCTTGCTGGGTGCGATCTTCGGTGCGCAGTCACCTCCGCCGGTGCGGCAGCAGGCCGCGGCTCCCGCTTCGCCGACGCCGACATCGACGCGGACGAGCACTTCTGTGGCGCCTCCGCCGGACGTCTACACGGTGGTCAGCGTCGTCAACGCGGCGACGGTCGAGGTGACCGATCCGCGGGGAGCGCGGAAGACGGTGCAGGTACTGGGCGTGAAGGCGCCGGCGGCGTCCGGTTGTTTCGCGCCGGAGTCCGTGGCGTGGGCCACGACGCAGTTGTTGAACCAGCGGGTGACCTTGACGTCCCTGACCGCGACCGCGACCGACCTCACCGCGTCGCTCGCGCTGGCGGACGGCAGTGACTATGCGACGCGCGCGCTGCAGACGGGGTACGTCCGGGCCGCCGACGCCGCGGTTTCGGCGCTGCGGACCGCCGAGGCCCAGGCACACGCGGCCGCGGTGGGGCTGTGGGCGCCGCCGTGCGCCGGCGACATCGACCACCCCGCTCCGGCGCCTGCGCCCGCGCCGGCCAAGCCAAAGGTGACCACCACGGAGGCCGAACCCGCCCCGGCACCGACCGAGGACGAGAGCGACAGCGGTTCGGCCCCGTACTACCCGAACTGCGCGGCAGCGAGAGCGGCCCACGCGGCCCCCCTGTACCGCGGCGAGCCCGGCTACAGCTCGAAGCTGGACCGCGACAACGACGGAGTGGCCTGCGAGTAGCAGGTCATAGCCCTTCCGCCGCCTTCGCGGCCGCGAAAGGCCGTCAGCGGCTCACGGTTCCTTCGGCGGCAGCCAGGACAGCCCCGGCACTCCCCACTTGTTGCGCTTGAGCATGCGCTTCGCGTCACGGGCGTGGCGCCCGATCAGCCGATCGAGGTAGATGTAGCCATCCAGGTGGTCGGTCTCGTGCTGCAGACAGCGAGCGAAGTACCCCGTGCCCTCCACCTCGATCGGGTTGCCGTCGAGGTCGAAGCCGGTCACCTTGGCCCACTTCGCGCGGCCCGTCGGGTACGACTCGCCGGGCGCGGACAGGCAGCCCTCCCAGTCGTCGTCGGGGTCGGGCATCGTCTCGGGGATCTCGGACGTCTCCAGCTTCGGGTTCACCACCAGGCCCTTGTGCTGGACGCCCTCGTCGTCGTTGCAGTCGTAGACGAACACCCGCAGGTCGACGCCGATCTGGTTGGCCGCGAGGCCCACCCCTTCGGCGGCGTACATCGTCTCGAACATGTCCTCGGTCAGCGTGCGCAGCTCGTCGTCGAACTTCTCCACCTCGCGCGTGGGGTGGTGCAGCACGGGGTCACCGGCGATGCGGATGGGGTGAATCGTCACGAAGAGCGATCGTACCCATCCGTGCACCGTGACGCGCCGGGCCGTGATCCCGCGCCCGCGGGGTGTCCCCGTGGTTCAATGGCGCCGCGGAACGACAACCGTGTTCTTCGGCGATTTTGAGGAGTCAGATGGACGCCGCGGAGTCGATGGCCGACGGGCGGCCGTCCCCGCCCGATCCCCCTGCCGGCCTGTCCGAGCGCGAGGTCGCCATCCTGGCCTTCGAGCGCCAGTGGTGGCGCTACGCGGGGGCCAAGGAGGAGGCGATCCGCGAGAAGTTCGGCCTCTCGTCGACACGGTACTACCAGCTGCTCAACCAGTTGCTCGAGAAGCCCGAAGCCCTGCAGGCCGATCCCATGCTGGTGAAGCGGCTGCGCAAGGTCCGCACCACGCGGCAGCGCAAGCGGGTCGCCCGGCGACTGGGGATTGAGGGACGATGAACTTCCTGCAGGGACTGTCCCGGCCGATGCGCCTCGCGGGCGTCGCGCTCCTCGGGATCGCGGCCATCGCCGCCATCATTGGCATCGTCACCGCCGTCACGGGCGGTAACGGCAACAACACGGCCGAGCCGCCCGTGACGACGCCGCCGGGTACGTCCGCCAGCAGTGCGGCGCCGAGCAGCCCGTCGTCTTCGGTGCCGCCCAGCAGCACGGTGCCGCCGCCGGGCACGAGCACACCCCCGCCGGCCGGGACGGCTGTGCCGCCTGGTGGTGCTCCGGGCACCGGCCAGCCGGGCGCGCCGACCGGTCCGCAGAACGGCCAGGGCGGGGTGCCCGCCGACCAGGCCGACGCGAAGTGGGTGCCGGTCCGGGTCTACAACAACAGCACCATCCAGGGCCTCGCCGCCCGCGCGGGTGCCGACTTCCGGGCGGCGGGCTGGAACGTCGTCGAGGAGGCGCCCTACCCGTACGGCATCATCCCGACCAGCACGGCGTACTACACGCCCGGCACGGATGAGGAGACCGCCGCGAAGGCGCTCGCCGAGTGGTTCGGAATGAAGGCGGAGCCCCGCTTCGAGGGTATCCAGAACGCGACCCCTGGCGTGATCGTCATCCTGACGAAGGACTACCAGGGTCTGCGAGCGAAGGGCTCGTAAGCGCTTTCAGTCCCTTGTGGACGAAGGTTGGAAGCGCTTACTCCCGCCGGGCGTAGGCTTCCAGGGCGGCCAGCTGTGCCGGATCCAACGAAGGTCGCACCACGGACCGTGCCTTTCGCAGGTGCTCCGCGGTGACCTCCGTCGCCTCCAGGGATTCGCGCATCGCCGTCAGTGCGGCCTCCCTGATGAGCCCCGCGCAGTCCGCGGCCGAGTACCCGTCCAGACCGGCGGCCACCTCGGCCAGGTCCACATCGGACGCCAGTGGCGTGTTGCGCGCCGTCGCGCGGAGGATGTCCGCGCGGGCCTGTGCGTCCGGCGGTGGTACGTACACCAGGCGCTCCAGGCGGCCCGGACGCAGTAGCGCCGGATCCACCAGCTCCGGCCGGTTGGTGGCACCCAGCACCACCACGTCCCGCATCGGCTCGACACCGTCCAGCTCCGTCAGCAGCGCCGCGACCACGCGGTCCGACACCCCGGAATCACTCGACTGACCACGCCGCGGCGCGAGCGCGTCCACCTCGTCCAGGAAGATCAACGCCGGGGCGGCGTCCGCGGCCCGGCGGAACAGCTCCCGCACCGCCCGCTCCGACTCGCCGACCCACTTGTCCAGCAACTCGGCGCCCTTGACGGCGAACACGTTCAACGCACCCGTGCCCGCCAGCGCCCGCACCAGGAAAGTCTTGCCACCGCCAGGCGGCCCGTACAGCAACACCCCACGCGGCGGCGCGACCCCCAGTCGGGCGAACGAATCCGGGTAGCGCAACGGCCACAGCACGGCCTCGGTCAGCGACTGCTTCACCTCGGCCATGTCGCCGACGTCCTCCAGGCTCAACCCGCCCGTCGCAAGGCTGTCCGAAGTGGACATCGAAATCGGCCGGACCGTGGCCAGCGCGTCGAGCAAATCCTGTTGCGCGATCCGGGGCTCCTCGGCCTCACGCTGACGCAGCGCCGCTCGCAACGCGGCATCCCGGCGGAGGGCGATCAGGTCCGCCGCCACGAACCCCGGCGTTTTCTCCGCCAGTGCACCACAGTCCACACCGGACTCGACCGGAACGTCCCGCAACAGCAGGCGCAACAACTCGGTGCGGACCTTCGCGTCCGGCAACGGGATCGCCAGCTCGCGGTCCAACAGGTCGGGGTTGCGCAGCCGCGGATCACACGACTCCGGCCGCGCCGTCGTCGCGACCACCGCGAAGTTCGGCTTCGTCAACGCCGTGCGCAACTCGTCCAGCACGATCGTCGCCACCGGGGGCTGGTTGGCCACGGGCAGCAGCGCGTCGACATCGGTGAGCAGCAGCACCGCCGGGCCGTCCGCCGGCGCCTTCGCGATCGTCTCGCGCAGCGCCGTGACAGCGGCGTTCGGCTCCAGCACAGCGATGCTGGGCGCGGCGAGGCAGAGCACCCGCACGTCCTCCGCCGCGGCGACCGACCGCACCAACGTCGCCTTCCCGACCCCCTCGGCGCCCGACAGGAGCACCCCGAGCTGGGCCGTCGCGCCGAGCCGCGCGAGCAGCTCCGGCCGGTGGAACGCGAGGTCGAACCACTCCGCCAGCGTCCGGGCCTGCGCCTGCGCGCCGATGAGGTCCGTCACCGGGATCGTCGCGACTTCCTCCTCCGGAGCGACAACGGGAGCGGGCGCAGGAGTCTCCACTGTGGACACAGGGCGGGTGCCGTCGCGCCAGCTCACCACCGTCGACTGCCCCACGGCGACCGCTCCGACCGGTTCCGTCGCGGTGACCGTGAGCAGCTCGCTGGTCCACGTGGCACCGATCGCGCGGGACAGCTGCCCGCGCACCGACGCCACGTCCGCGCCCGGCGGGGGCGCGAGGTCCTGCGGCAGCAGGGACACGGCGTCCCCGACCGTGACCACCTTCCCGATCAACGCGAGCCGCAGGGTGTTCGGCGAGACCGACGCGCTGGCCAGCCGCGAACCCGCGACCGTGACGCTGCGCGCGGCGGACACCCCGGCCGGGGCGACCACCACCTCAGCGCCTTCCGTGACGCCGAGGTTGGACATCGTCACGTCGTCCACCAGCACCACGCCCGGCGTGCCGGCGCCGTCGGCGGGTGCGGCGAGCGCGGCCGTGCGGCGGGCGCCGGTGAGGTGCACGGCGTCCCACGCGCGCAGCCCGAGCGCGTCGAGCACCTCCGGGTGCAGCCGGACCACACCGCGGCGGATGTCCAGCGCGGACGGGGTGTGCCGCAGGGTCAGGGTGATCTCGGGCTCGCTCACGTGCCCACCTTAAGGGCGCGCCGGCGTCAGCGGTTGCGGCGCAGGCCCATCCGGCGCCAGCTGCGCCTGCGGTTGCGGTCCTCGCCGTCCGGCGGGAACGTCCGCACGCGCACCACGTGCTCCGGCTGGTTGCGGGGCAGGCGCGACAGCCGGGCGGCCCCGGCGAGCGTCGGGCGGCGCAGCCGCAGCCGGCGGGTGCTGCGGGCGCGGCGGATGGCCCGGCGCTCCCGCAACGGCACGTGCCACGCCTCCGGGTGGTTCGCCAGCCAGTGGTAGCGGCGGACCGAGTACGGGATGTGCGCGAGGTACAGCAGCAGCGCCACCGCCAGCGCGATCAGGGGGTACTGGATGATCGCCGCGGCCAGCAGGCCCACGCCCACCAGCAGCGGCGCGACGGCCTTCGCCGGGGCCTTCACCGTCTTCAGCGACAACGTCGGGATGCGGCTGATCAGCAGCAACGCGATGCCGACCGTCCACACCCACACCACGGGCCGGGCGGACCACCAGCCGTCGCCGTACTCCAGCACCAGCACCAGTGGCAGCAGCACCAGCAGACCGCCTGCCGGCGCGGGCACGCCGACGAAGAACTCGTTCGCGTAAGGCGGTTTCTCGACTTCGAGCAGCGTGTTGAACCGGGCCAGCCGCAGCACGATGCACACCGCGAACACCAGCGACGTGACCCAGCCGATGCGCTCGGTGTCGGTGTGCCAGATGTAGAGCACGAGCGCGGGGGCGACGCCGAACGAGATCGCGTCGGACAGCGAGTCCAGCTCCGCGCCCATCTTCGACGTCGCGTCGAGCAGACGGGCGATCCGGCCGTCGAGGCTGTCCAGCACCGCGGCCACGCCGATCGCGCCGATCGCCAGCACGTAGTTGTGGCTCAGCGCGAACTGCACCGCCGACAGGCCCGCGCACAGCGCGAGCACCGTGATGGCGTTCGGCAGCAGCCGGACGCTCGGGGTCACCACCCGGACCATGCCCTCAGTCCTTCCCCTGGGGAAGCTCGGCGATCGGCGTCTCGCCGCCGATCGTGCGCTGGCCCTTGCTGACCAGGACCCGGCTGCCGGGGGGCAGGTAGAGGTCCACGCGGGAGCCGAAGCGGATCAAGCCGTACGTGTCGCCGGCCGCGAGTTTGTCGCCTTCGGCGATCTCGCACAAGATGCGGCGGGCCACGAGTCCCGCGATCTGGACCACGACGAGCTCGTGCCCGTCCACGGTCCGCACCAGCACGGAGTTCCGTTCGTTGTCGTCGCTGGCCTTGTCCAGGTCGGCGGACAGGAACTTGCCGGGCCGGTACGCGACGCGCTCGACGACACCGGTCGCGGGCGCGCGCTGGACGTGCACGTCGAACACCGACAGGAAGACGCTCACGCGCATCCGCGGCTCGGCGGGCAGGCCCAGCTCGGGCGGCGGCGTGGCCTCCTCGATGAGCGACACGATGCCGTCGGCCGACGCGAGCGCCAGCCCGCCGCGGGTCGGCGGCACGCGCTTCGGCTCGCGGAAGAAGGCCGCCGTGGCCAGCGTGGCCAGGCCGCCGACGAGCCCGAGTGGCTTCGACAACCTGCGCAGCAGCAGGGTGGCGGCGATGCCACCGGCCACGAACGGGCGTCCCGCGGGGTGCATCGGGGGGAGGGTCTCGCGGGCCAGCTGCAGGGCGTGGGCAACGGGGTTGCCCGCCTGCTCCGGCGTCTTGGGGCTCATCACTTTCCCGGAGGTAGCTGAAAAGGTCACCGATCGGTATCGACCGGGACGGCTCCGGCGTGGCGTTTCGCCGGTCCGGGTAACCACGCTACCGCTCGGCGTGGGCGGGCCCGGCTGTGAGGGGGAACCCATCCACGTGCGGCGTGTTAACACAAAGTCAGCTCGGCCGATGCAGAACGTAGTAAGAGCAGAGAGGACCCGTCATGACAGCGCCCGACTTTTCGCCCGAAGGGCGTCTTGCCGAGCTGTTCGAGCGCTGGCGACGGGACATTGCGAGCGTGCCGATCCCCACTCTGGTGGATCTGGCGACCGCGGTGTCGATCGTGCGCAATGGCCGTGCCGACGCTTCCCCCGACGAAGCGCCGACACGGTGAGTGAAGGGTAGACTACTTCCCGCGATTACGCAGGCCCAGCACCAGCCGCAGGACGCCGAGCAGCACCACCGAGCCGAGCACGGCCACGCCGAAGCTCGGGAAGTCGAATTCGAACGACTTCTCGTGCCCGGTCACGAGCCGGTAGAGCAGGCCGCCGAGCGCCGCGCCGACCACCCCGACCAGCACGCTGACCACGCAGCCCTGCCGACGCCGCTCCCGGCCGCCGATGACGAGGTTCGCCGCCCAGCCCGCCAGCGCCCCGAAGATGATCCACGAGAAGAAGCCCACAGTGCCTCACTCTAAAGGAGGAGCACGTCGACCTCGGTGCCCTCGGGCGCCTCGGTGACGTCCTCCGGCAGCACGATCAGGCAGTTGGCCTGCGTGAACGCCGCGAGCAGGTGCGAGCCGGGGCCCCCGCGCGGGCCGACCTCGCCGGTCACCTGGCCTTCGCGCTGCCAGTAGTAGCCGCGGCGGAACTGACGCCGACCGGACGGGGACTTCAGGCCCTCCGTCAGCCGCGCGCGCACCCGGTGGCGGTCGATGTCGCGGTGGCCGAGCGCGGCCAGCAGCGCCGGGCGCAGGAACACCTCGAACGACACCAGCACGCTCACCGGGTTGCCGGGCAGCGTCACCACGGGCACCCCGTTCCACCGGCCGTTGCCCTGTGGTCCGCCCGGCTGCATCGCGACCTTCTTGAACGTCACGCCCAGCCCGGTCAGCGCGTCCTTGACCACCTCGTACGCGCCCGCGCTCACTCCGCCCGACGTGACGACGAGGTCGAACTCGCCGACCCGCGGTTCGATGGCGTCTCGGAACAGGCCCACGTCGTCGGTGCTGATGGCGGTCTCGACCTCGCAGCCCAGCGCGCGGATCCCGGCGGCGAGCGTGATGCTGTTGGACTCGTAGATCTGCCCGTGCTCCAGCGGTTGCGGCGGGACCACGAGCTCCGTGCCCGTCGACACCACCAGCACCCGCAGCGGCCGGTACACGTTCAGCTCGGCCAGCCCCACCGCGGACGCGAGACCCAGCTGCGCCGGGCCGAGCACCGTGCCCGCCGTCAGCGCCACCGTGCCCTTGGCGACGTCCTCGCCGACGCGGCGCAGATGCGTGCCCGGCGCGACCGGCTCGAAGACGCGCACGCGCTCGACGCCGCCGTCGGTGCGCTCGACCATCACCACGCTGTCCGCACCCGGCGGCAGCGGGGCGCCCGTCATGATCCGGTGGGCAGTACCGGGCGGCAGGTCGGGCACATCGATGCGGCCTGCCGGGATGTCCTCGCCCACGGGCAGCTCCACCGGGCTGTCCGCGCTCGCCCCGGCGACGTCGGCCGCGCGCACCGCGTACCCGTCCATCGCGGAGTTGTCGAACGGCGGCAGGGAAACCCCCGCGAGCACGTCCTCGGCCAGCACCAGCCCCGCGCAGTCGAGCAACGGCAGCGCCACGGCGGGGGCCGTACCCAGCAGCGAGCGGATCTCGGCACGGTATTCGTCGACGGAAACCACGGGAACCATCCTGCCCGTCCGGCGCCGCGTGCGACACTCACCCCGTTTCGATCAGCCTTCGGGGGAGGTTCGGTGCAGGTCCACACACGGCACACGCCCGCGTTCGGCGTGGCGCGGATCAGCCTCGCGCCCGGCGAGGCGGTGCAGGCCGTGCCCGACACCCTGCTCGCCAGCAGCTTCGGCATCACCGAGGTGCAGCAGTCCCGCGGCGGGCTGCGCGCCCACGGCAAGGGCCAGCCATCCGTGTTCACCGCGCCCAAGGAGGGCGGCTGGCTCGACCTCGCGCCCGCCGGCCCCGGCGACGTCTACCCGCTGGAGATGGACGGGCGGTCCGGCTGGAACGTCCACCGCCAGGCGTTCCTCGCGCGGCCCGCCACCATCCGCGTCGACCCCGGGTGGCAGCCGCTGCAGGCGCTCTTCGGCGGTGACAACGGTTTCCTGGAGCACTACAGCGGAACCGGGCCGCTCGTGCTCGCGTGCGCGGGCCCGGTGGACGCGTTGAAGATCGAGGCGGGGGAGCTGATCACCGTCCGGCCGCCGTACCTGCTGGCGTATCCGGACGCGGTCCAGTGCCGCCTGCGCGCGGTCGATCCGTCGGGTCCGCAGTCGATCCGGACGGGCGAGGGGCTCGCGCTCGACTTCGCCGGGCCGGGGACCGTTCTGGTGCAGGCTCGTAAATCTCGGTGAATTGCCCATTGCTCACGCCCATTATTCCGGTAGCGTGATCGCCATCTTGGGACACCGGTTCGGCACGGTCCCAGTGTTCTTTGGTGGCAAGGAGGACGCCGTGGCAGTCGGCACGGTCAAGTGGTTCAATTCCGAAAAAGGCTACGGGTTCATCGCATCGCCCGAAGGCCCTGACGTATTTGTGCATTATTCGGCGATCCAGTCCGACGGATTCCGTACCCTCGACGAAGGGGACAAGGTCGAGTTCGAGATTCAGGCCGGTCGGGACGGCCGGAGCCAGGCGGCGGACGTTCGCAAACTGTCCTGAGCACTGGCGCTAGGCTGCGCTGTGTGACAGGCGATGTCTCGGGGGACCTCACCGGTCGCCGGCTGGGCAACTACCGCATAGACGGAGTGCTCGGCAAGGGCGGCATGAGTGTCATGTACAGGGCGACTGACGTCCGGCTCGGGCGCAAGGTCGCCTTGAAGGTGATCGGTGAGCACCTCGGTGCCGACGCCGAGTTCCGCGAGCGGTTCGTCGACGAGGCACGCAACACCTCGGCCATCGACCACGCCAACGTCGTTCCCCTGTACGACTTCGGCGAGATCGACGGCATGCACTACATCGCCATGCGGCTGGTGGACGGTGCGGACCTGGCGAGCCTGATCTCGGCGGGGCCGATGTCGCCCGCCCGCGCGCTGCGCCTGCTGGACCAGGTCGCGGACGCGTTGGACAGCCTGCACAGCCGCGGCCTGGTCCACCTCGACGTCAAACCGGCCAACGTGCTGGTGACGAGTCGCGAGTCGGCGCGCGAGCACGTGTACGTCGCCGACTTCGGGCTGACCCGCCGGGGCGCGACGGGGCACCGCACGCGGGGCGGTGACTTCCTCGGGTCGCCGACGTACGCCGCGCCGGAGCACCTGCGCGGCGAGCCGCTCGACGGCCGGACGGACCAGTACGCGCTCGCCTGTGTGCTCTACGCGTGCCTCACCGGCGGCCCGCCGTTCACCGGCGACGTGCCGACGGTCATCAAGGGGCATCTGGCGGGCGAGCCGCCCGCGGTGTCGCGGGTGGCGTCGCTGCCGCCGTCGGTCGACGACGTCATCCGGCGGGGCATGGCGAAGAACCCCGCGGACCGGTTCGACAGCTGCGGTGAGCTGATCGCGGCCGCGCGCAAGGCGCTCGGGCCCGCGGCGCAGGGCGACGGGCAGCCGCAGCGACAGCAGCCCGATCCGTTCGGCGAGCAGCCGACCCAGCAGCAGCCGCACCCGGGTCAGCAGCCTCAGCAGTCTCCGCAGCAGTGGCAGCAGCAGGGCGGATGGGCGCGGCCGACCGAGCAGTGGCCGCGGCAGGCCGATCACCCGTCCGGTTACGGGCAGCAGCCCGCCTGGGGACAGCAGCATCCCCAGCAGCCGCCCCAGTATCCACAGCCCTATCCACAGCAGCAGCCGGGCTACGGGGGTCACTCGTCCGGGTACTCCACGCCTCCCTTCGGCAACCCCTACGGCTATCCGCAGCAGCAACCCGCAAAGAAGAAGAGCCTCCTGTGGCTGTGGCTGCTGCTCGGCGCGCTCGTCGTGGCCGCCGGGGTGGTCACGGCCGTCCTCCTGGCCGGGAACGGGGGCGGCGGGACGCCGGAGACCACCGCGCCGGACATCCCGGTCGGACCGACCGGTGGGGCCACCGCTGGGCCGTCCTCGGGCGCCCGGCCACCCGCCACGATCTCCATCCGTCCCTCGGCCTGAGCAGCGGTTCTTGCACTCTCGGGGGGAGAGTGCTAAACACGACATTGGCACTCGGCACCGTCGAGTGCCAGACAGAGGTCGGGACGGTGAGGCCGGCCCCGGGGTCCCGGGGAATGGTCGTCCGTCGCGGGCACCGAGCCTGGCCGAAGGACGTGTCCTGCTGCTGGCAGCAAACCAGGACTGGCCACGCAGCGCCCAATACCGGAGGACAACACCGCAATGGCCAAACTGATCGCGTTCGACGAGGACGCCCGCCGTGGTCTCGAGCGCGGGCTCAACACCCTCGCCGAAGCCGTCAAGGTGACGCTGGGCCCCCGCGGCCGCAACGTCGTGCTCGAAAAGAAGTGGGGCGCGCCGACCATCACCAACGATGGCGTCTCCATCGCGAAGGAGATCGAGCTCGAGGACCCGTGGGAGAAGATCGGGGCCGAGCTCGTCAAGGAAGTCGCCAAGAAGACCGACGACGTCGCGGGTGACGGCACCACCACCGCCACCGTGCTTGCCCAGGCGCTCGTGCGCGAGGGTCTGCGCAACGTGGCTGCGGGTGCCGACCCGATCAGCCTCAAGCGTGGCATCGAGACCGCCGTCGAGGCCGTCGTCGAGCAGCTGCACAAGGCCGCCAAGGAGGTCGAGACCAAGGAGCAGATCGCTGCCACCGCCTCGATCTCGGCCGCGGACCGCACCATCGGTGAGCTGATCGCCGAGGCGCTGGACAAGGTCGGCAAGGAAGGCGTCGTCACCGTCGAGGAGTCGAACACCTTCGGCCTGGAGCTCGAGCTCACCGAGGGTATGCGCTTCGACAAGGGCTACATCTCGGGTTACTTCGTCACCGACGCGGAGCGTCAGGAAGCCGTCCTGGAGGACCCGTACGTCCTCCTGTTCGGCTCGAAGATCTCCAACGTCAAGGACATGCTCCCGATCCTGGAGAAGGTCATGCAGTCGGGCAAGCCGCTGCTGATCATCGCCGAGGACGTCGAGGGCGAGGCCCTGGCCACGCTGGTCGTCAACAAGATCCGCGGCACCTTCAAGTCCGTCGCCGTCAAGGCCCCGGGCTTCGGTGACCGCCGCAAGGCCATCCTGCAGGACATCGCGATCCTGACCGGTGGCCAGGTCATCAGCGAGGACGTGGGCCTCAAGCTGGAGAACGCGGACCTGAACCTGCTGGGCCGCGCTCGCAAGGCCGTCATCACCAAGGACGAGACGACCATCGTCGAGGGTGCCGGTGACGCCGACCAGATCCAGGGTCGCGTCAACCAGATCCGCGCCGAGATCGAGAACTCGGACTCGGACTACGACCGTGAGAAGCTGCAGGAGCGGCTCGCGAAGCTGGCCGGCGGCGTGGCCGTCATCAAGGCCGGTGCCGCGACCGAGGTCGAGCTCAAGGAGCGCAAGCACCGCATCGAGGACGCGGTGCGCAACGCCAAGGCCGCCGTCGAGGAGGGCATCGTCGCCGGTGGTGGCGTGGCTCTGCTGCAGGCGTCCAAGGCCGCGTTCGAGGGCCTGCGCCTGACCGGTGACGAGGCGACCGGTGCCAACATCGTCAAGGTGGCGGTCGAGGCTCCGCTCAAGCAGATCGCCGTGAACGCCGGCCTCGAGGGCGGCGTCGTGGCCGAGAAGGTCAAGGGCCTGCCCGAGGGTCACGGCCTCAACGCCGCGACCGGCGAGTACGAGGACCTGGTCTCCGCCGGCGTCATCGACCCGGCCAAGGTGACCCGCTCCGCGCTGCAGAACGCCGCTTCGATCGCGGCGCTGTTCCTGACCACCGAGGCTGTCGTCGCTGACAAGCCGGAGAAGGCCGCGGCCGCTCCGGCCGGCGACCCGTCGGGTGGCATGGGCGGCATGGACTTCTGACAGTCCGCTCGTTCGAGAAGAAGCGCCCCCCTGCTCGCGCAGGGGGGCGCTTCGCCTTTTCTTCTCTTCCCGTTTCTCCTGGGGGTCGAACCCCCAGACCCCCGCCAGGGGGCAAGCCCCCTGGACCCCTCGGCGTGGTCGTCCCGACTTGCCACGTCACTCTTCGCTGTCCTCCGGAGTGAGGAACCAGCACGCGGCGTAGACGATGGCCGCGGCGCCGCCGGTGAAGACGGCCGCCGCGACCATCGCGATCCGCAGGATCGACACGTCCACGCCGAGGTAGTCGGCCCAGCCGCCGCAGACGCCGGAGACCATGCGGTCCGAGGTGGAGCGGCGAAGCTTCTTGATGGTGTTCACGTTGTTCGTCATGCGTCCATCGTGGGCCGGGTGACCCGCGAAAACATCGGGGCACGGCCCTGACCCGACCCGGATTCACGCCCCTGAGCTGGAGTCACTCCACGTGGGCAGGGGGCGATTCCCGCTATAGAGTCGGGACATGCCGGGATCTTTGCTGGGGACCGAGGTGCGCCGGGTCGAGGACCCGGAACTGTTGCGTGGCCGCGGTAGCTACGTGGGTAACCTGCCGATCGAGGGTGCGCTGCACATGGCGTTCGTGCGCTCGCCGTTCGCGCACGCCCTCATCACCGCCATTGACACCACCGAGGCCGCGAAGGCGCCGGGCGTCGTCGCCGTCTACACGGCCGAGGACCTGGGCCTGCCCCCGCTGGTGCCGTTCATCGAGCTGAACCCGCACTGCGCGCGGCACCCGCTGGCGAGCGACCGGGTGCGGTTCGTGGGCGAGCCGGTGGTGGCGGTCGTGGCCGAGTCGCCGACCGCGGCGGTGGACGCGATGGAGCTGGTCGACGTCGACTACGAGCCGTTGCCCGCCGCGATCGACCCCGAGGAAGCGCTTGCTCCCGACGCGCCGACGCAGTTCCCGGAGCTGGGCACCAACATCGCGGCGGGCAACCGGGACGCGGACGACGACGTGTTCGCCGAGGCGGAGGTCGTGGTGCGGGCCCGCATCGAGAATCAGCGCCTGGCCGTCGCGCCGATGGAGGGCAACGCGATCGCCGTCCTGCCAGGGGACGACGAATTCGATGCCACCATCTACGTCTCCACCCAGATGCCGCACGGTTTCCGGAACGGCGTGAGCAAGATGTTCGGCTGGCCGGTGGAGCGGATCCGCGTCGTGGCGCCGCACGTCGGCGGTGGTTTCGGCGGCAAGGCGGGGGCGACGGCCGAGCACGCGGTGGTGATCGAGGCGTCCCGGCGGCTCGGCAGGCCGGTGCGCTGGGCCGAGACCCGCTCGGAGAACCTGCAGTCGATGCCGCACGGCCGCGCGCAGGTGCAGTACGGGGAGCTGGGGCTGCGCTCCGACGGCAAGATCGTCGGCCTGCGTTGTCGCGTGATCGGTGACGCGGGCGCGTACGGCGGGTTCGGCGGCGCGCTGGCGCTGGGCCCGACGCGCACGATGGCGCAGGGCGTCTACGACATCCCGAAGATCAGCTACGCCGGCATCGCGGCGCTCACCAACACCACGCCGGTGGGTGCGTTCCGCGGGGCGGGCAGGCCCGAGGCGGCGGCCATGCTGGAGCGGTTGATGGACCTCGCCGCCGCCGAGCTGGACCTCGACCCAGCGGAGCTGCGGCGCCGGAACTTCCTGAAGCCCGAACAGTTCCCGTACACCACGTTGACCGGCGCGAGCTACGACAGCGGTGACTACGACCTGCCGCTGCGGGAGGCGTTGCGGCTGGCCGGGTACGAGGACCTGCGGGCCGAGCAGGCGCGGCGGATCGAGGCCGGGGAGACGGTGCTGCTGGGCATCGGTGTGGCGGCGTACGTCGAGATCACCGGTGGCGGCGCGGGCGAGTTCGCGTCGGTCGAGATCGACACCGAGGGCGGGGCGACGATCAAGGTCGGCACGTCCGGGCACGGGCAGGGCCACCCGACGGCGTTCTCGATGATCGTCGCGGACGCGCTCGGGTTGCCGTTGGAGCGGGTCAAGTTCGTCCAGTCGGACACCGCGACCGTGCCGCGTGGTGGTGGCACGGGTGGCTCACGTTCGTTGCAGCTGGGCGGAAGCGCGGTGCGCCAGGCGTCGGACCTCGTGCTGCGGCGGGCGAAGGAGCTGGCGGCGACGAAGCTCGAAGCGGCGGTCGAGGACGTGGTGCTGACCGACGACGGCACCCTCGGCGTGCGCGGCGTCCCGACCGCGACGATCACGTGGGCCGACGTGGCAACCGCCGCGCATGACGACGGCCGTCCCTTAGTGGAGGAAACGGACTTCAAGCCTGACGGCGCGACGTTCCCGTTCGGTGCGCACGTGTCCGTCGTCGAGGTCGACACCGAGACCGGCTACGTGAAACCGTTGCGCCACGTAGCAGTCGACGACTGCGGGCGCGTGCTGAACCCACTGCTGGTTCGCGGGCAACAGCATGGTGGGGCGGTGCAGGGCATCTCGCAGGCGCTGTGGGAGCAGATCTCGTTCGACGAGGACGGCAACCCGGTGACGGCCTCGTTCGCCGAGTATCTGGTTCCGTCCGCCGCGGACGTCCCGGACCTGGAAGTGGCCAACACGGAGACCACCACGCCCAGGAACCTGATGGGCGCCAAGGGAATCGGCGAGTCCGCCACGGTCGGCTCCACCCCGGCGGTCCAGAACGCGGTGATCGACGCGGTGAAGCACCTGGGCGTGCGGCACATCGACATCCCGGCCACCCCGCAACGGGTGTGGCGGGCGATCCAGGCCGCGAAGGCAGGAAGCCCGGAGGACCCATGGCGCGAGCCACCGGCGGCGTTCGAGGGGCTGCCGGTGAGGGAGAGCGCGAAGTCGGAGGACGCGGACGAAGCGGTGGCGTAATGGCGTGAGCCAAGGGTTTTGCACAGGAACCCCGAGAGTTGGGTGATCATCCCGTCGCCTGAAAGCGGGGGATCACTTTGAGCCAGGCCCGCAACATGCGCCGGAACCGGCGGCCGAAAGACCAAAGCTTGCGGGTCTGGCTCAAAGTGATATGCACAAACCGCAGGCGACGGGATGATCACTCAACTCGACCACCTCGCCAAGGTGAGATCCCTTGGGGCCCATCATCCTGGAGCCTGCCCGCCGGCGAGGCATTCTTTTCATCTTTAAAGCCGCGCTGTCGCGCGAAAAGCCCGCCGTGGTCCGGTAGAGCAGGAACTTGACCGGGCGCTGGGCGCCCTCGTTCCGCCCGGCCACCCCCGCCCCATCCCCCTGATCGTTTAACGGTTGGCTCACCGCGTCAAGGGCGCCTCAGTGGTGGGGTGTTGGTGCCGTCGTGTGGCGGTTAGGGTCTGGTCCTCGGTTGCGTGGTGACTCTCAAGGGCGCTGTCACCTGCGTGTTGGTGGTTGGCTTGGCGAAGAATTGTCCAGCGTGGCCGGGGTCCCGGGCCGGCTGGGCGTGACTTGATAGAAGCGTGGACGAGACGCCATCCATCAACTCGACTGAGGTGTGTCCGTCCAGCCTGGCCCGGGGTGCATGCCTGCCCTGGAGTGGAAGGACACGCGAGAACCATGGTGGTCATTGGGATTGATCCGCACAAGCACACCCATACCGCGGTCGCGGTGGACGAGGTGGGTCGCAAGCTCGGTCAGGTGACGGTGGCGGCTGACGAGGCCGGGGTGTTGCGGTTGTGGGTGTGGGCCGGGCGGTTCGGGCAGCGGCGGTGGGCGGTGGAAGACGGGCGTGCGGTGGCGGGTCGTCTGGTGCGCACGCTGATCGGGATGGGGTCGGCGGTGGTGTGGGTACCGCCCAAGCTGATGGTCGCGTGCCGGGCCAGTGCCCGCACCCGGGGCAAGTCCGACCCGATCGACGCGCTCGCGATCGCCCGGGCCGCGCTGCGTGAACCGCGTTTGCCTGCGGCGAGGTTGGATCAGGTCGCGTTGGACCTGCGGTTGCTGATCGACCGGCGGGAGACGGTGGTGGCGGCCCGCACCGCCGCGATCTGCCGGCTGCGCTGGCACCTGCATGACCTGGCACCCGGGCTGGACGAGGGGACGCGGACACTGACCGGGCGCCGCCGCCAGCACGCCCTCACCGGGATGGTTGCGGCCCTGCCCGCCAGTGTCCGCCGCGACATCGCCTTGGACCTGCTGGCCGACATCACCCGGCTGACCGAGCAGATCCTGATACTCGAGCGACGCCTGAGCGAGCTGGTCACCCCGATCGCACCCACCCTGATGGCGATCGTGGGAATCAACGTCCTCGCCGCGGCCAAACTGATCGGGGAAGTCGCCGACATCACCCGTTTCCGCAGCCCCGCCGCGTTCGCCATGCACACCGGCACCGCACCCATCCCGGTCTGGTCCTCCAACACACCCCAATACCGGCTCAACCGCGGCGGGAACCGGCAACTCAACACCTGCCTGCACCGCATCGCCCTCATCCAGCTCATCCACCACCCACCCGCCCAGCAATTCCGAGACCGCTGGACCCAGCAACACCCCCACGCCACCAAAAAAGCCGCCATCCGCGCCCTCAAACGCCACCTCACCAACGTCATCTACCACGCACTACAAACCGACCACCACCACTTGACATAGAAGCTTCTTCGGCGTCGCTTCGCGATCGCTGCGCGACCCTTGACACGGCGAGCCAACCGCTAAGGCAGCTGGGGATCGGGGACGGGGGAGGTCCGGGCGTGTGCCGGGCGTCGTTTGTTGCTGTCTTCTGTTTTATAGGTGGTGTTGGACGCGTGTGAGGCGTGCTTGCCAGTGTTCCGTTGTTTCTTGGCTTGCTGCGAATTTTTCTGCGGTGTTTGGTTCCGGTGCTGTTCTTGGGACTGGGAGGTAACCGTCCTTTGGGGACAGTTCGTCCGTTGTCACGTCGCCGGTTAGTAGGGATCTTGTGCCCAGGCCGCAGGCGAAGTCCAAGGTCGGCAATGCCCCGGCCAAGGCCAGTCCGGCGGCTAGGCCTACGCTGGTTTCCACCGCTGACGAAACCACGCATGGTAGGCCGCACGCTTCGGCGACTTCCAATGCCCGACGTACGCCGCCTAGCGGGGCTACCTTGATCACTGCCACGTCGGCTGCTTCGGCTACTGCCACCTTCAGTGGGTCCTCTGCCCTGCGGATCGACTCGTCCGCCGCGATCCGCACGTCTACGCAGAGGCGTACCGCCGCCAGGTCCTCAATGGACGGACACGGTTGCTCCACGTACTCCAGACCGCCCGCGGCGCGGTTCAGCTCACGGATCGACTTCACCGCCGTGTCCACGTCCCACGCCGTGTTCGCATCCACCCGGATCGCGCCTGCCGGACCCAGGGCGTCACGGACCGCCGCGACCCGGTCGCAATCGTCCACAAGGGACGAACGGGGGTCTGCCACCTTGACCTTCGCCGTGCGGCAACCGGACGCCGTCACCAGCTCGTACGCCCGCTCCGGGGAGACGACCGGCACCGTGGTGTTCACCTCGATCCGGTCCCGCACCGGCTCCGGCCAGCCGACCTCGCTCGCCTCCAACGCCGACGCCAGCCAGGGCGCGCTCTCCGTGTCCGAATAGTCCGCGAACGGGCAGAACTCGCCCCAGCCCGCCGCTCCTCGCAACAACACGCCCTCCCGGACCGTGATGCCGCGGAAGCGGTTGTGCAGGGGAATGGCGTAGACAAAGCTCATGCTCCCATCATCCCAGCCCTCCTAATGGACCTTTTGGTTAATTAGCTCTACGATGGAGTGGTGGAGGTGATCGGATGAGGGCCGTCGTGCTCACCGAGCCCGAGCGGTTGCGGGTGGTGGACGTTCCCGAGCCGGACTGCGGACCGCGCGAGGTGCTCGTGCGGATGCGCGGGCTCGGGCTCTGCGGGTCGGACGTAGCGGTCTACACCGGCAGCCGGCCCGTGACAGCGCCTTGGCTGATGGGGCACGAGGGCGCCGGGGAGATCGTCGCGGTCGGTGCCGAGGTCGAGAACCGGCAGGTCGGGCAGCCCGTGGCCATCGAGCCCAACTACTGCTGCGGCCGGTGCGCCCAGTGCCGCGCCGGGTTCACCTCCGCCTGCCCCAACCGGGTGATCGTGGGCATGAACCACCCCGGGCTGCTCGCCGAATACGTCGCCGTGCCGGCCGAGTTCGCCTGGCCGGCGGCCGAGACCGTCGCCCTCGAAGACCTGGTGTGCACGGAGGCGCTGACGGTCGCGCGCTCCGCCATCCGCCGGTCCGGGGTGGCGCCGGGCGACCGCTGCCTGGTCGTGGGCGCCGGTTCCCAGGGGCTGCTGCTGTGCCTGGCGCTGCACGAGCTGGGCGCGCACGCCGTGGTGCAGGAGCCGCACGAGGGCCGCGTCGAGCTGGCGCGCTCGCTCGGCGCCGAGGCCGGCGACGGCGACGGCTACGACTTCCTGTTCGAGACCTCCGGGGTCCCGCAGGCCCTGCGCACCGGACTGGACCGGGTGGCGCCCGGCGGCACGGTGCTGCTCGTCGGCATCAGCGAGCGGCCGCTGGAACTGTCCAGCGCGGACCTCGTCTACCGGCAGCTCACCCTGCGCGGCTCGCTGATCTACGACCACCCGAACGACTTCGCCGACACCATCGACGCCCTCGGCCGCGGCACGATCTCGCCCGGCAAGGTGCTCCAAGCGCGCTTCGACCTCACGGAGGCCGCCGAGGCGTTCGCCTCCGTGAGGACGGTCGCGGGAAAGTCCTGGATCTCCTTCTAGGCCAACGCGGTCAGCGTCGCCGCGGCGAGCGCCGTGCGTTCCAGCATGCCCCGCACGCTGATGTGCTCGTGCCGGGCGTGCGCGCCGTCGCCGACGGCGCCGAAGCCGTCCAGCACCGGAATGCCCAGCGCCGCAACGAAGTTCCCGTCGCTGGCGCCGCCGACGGAGATTTCGTCGAGCTGGATGCCGAGTTCGGCCGCGATGTCCCGCGCCCGCTCGTACAGGGCGACCGTGGTGGGCGTGCGCTCCATGACCGGCCGGTTCCAGCCGCCGGACACGGTGAGCGTCGCGCGCGGGTCGTGCGGCCGCAGCTCCGCGAACGCGCGGTCGATGCGCCCGACCTCCTCCTGGCTCGCCACCCGCACGTCGATCCGCGCGCTCGCGCGACCGGCGGCGACGTTCGTGCCGGTGCCGCCTTCGATGATCCCGACGTTGACCGACGTGCCACGCGAAAGGTCGGTCAGCCCGTGCAGGGTCAGCACGACGCGGGCGATCTCGTCGATCGCGCTGCAGCCCTTCTCCGGGTCCAGCCCCGCATGCGCCTCGACGCCCGTGGCGTCCACGCGGAAGATGCCGACCCCCTTGCGGGCGGTCTTGATCGCACCGTCCGCGCTGGCCTCGAACACCAGCGCGGCGGCCGCGTCCCGCGCCTCCGCCTCTATGACGGGCCGCGAGGCGAGGCTGCCGATCTCCTCGTCTCCGTTGAGCAGCAAGCGGATCCGCGGCCGCGGCAGCCCGGCGGCGTCAAGCGCCTTGAGCGCCCACACCGCGTGCACCAGGCCGGACTTCATGTCGAAGATCCCGGGCCCGGTGCCGCGGTCGCCGTCGATCCGGAACGGGATCTCGGCGAGCGTGCCCAGTGGCCAGACGGTGTCGTAGTGGCACAGCAGCAGCACGGGCCGGTCGCCGGTGCCGGGGTAGTCGCGCACCTCGATGTCGCCGTGCACGCCGCCGTCGACGCGTGAGACCCGCTCCGGCTCGCCGAGGCGCTCTTCGAGCCAGGAACCCAGCCACGCCAACGTGGTGTTCAGAGACTCCTTGTCGCCGCTGGGAGATTCGAGCTCCACGTACGTCCGCAGGTCGGACAGCAGGTCCTCGCGGTGCTCGGTCACCCAGTCCAGCAACGCTTTCGGGTCGGTCACTGCAGTTCCTTTCCCTTCGTTTCCGGCATCGTGGCGTACACGAGCACGCCGATCAGCGCGGCGGCGACCACGTAGACCCAGACCAGGTCGCGGTGGCCGGAGGTGCTCATCCAGGTGGTGACGTAGGGCGCGGTGCCGCCGAAGATCGCGACGGCCAGCGCGTAGGGCAGGGCGATGCCGGTGGTGCGCACCTCGGGCGGGAACTGCTCGGCCATGACCACCGCGCAGTTCGCGGAGTAGCCGACGATGAGCACGAGCCCGACCAGTTCGACGAAGAACACGCTCCAGAACCCGTTGCTCAGCAGGGTCAGCAGCGGCCAGCCCAGCACGGCGAACCCGATCGCGAACGCCAGCAGCGTCGGCTTGCGGCCGATCCGGTCCGACAGCAGGCCGCCGAACGGCAGCAGCACGAGGAACACCGCGAGCCCGATGGTGTTGGCCAGCAGGGCGGTCTTCAGCGGGATGCCCGTGGTGACGTGGGCGTACGACGGCAGGTAGCTCACCCACAGGTAGTAGGTGAGCGTGCCCGCGATCGTGATGCCCGCGACCCGCAGCGCGGCGCGGGGGTGGTCACGCAGCATGCTCTTCAGCGGGTTGCGCCTGCGCTCGGGCGCGACGTTCGTGAACGACTCGGTCTCGTGCACCGACACCCGCAGCCACAACCCGACCAGGCCGAGCAGCCCGCCGACCGCGAAGGCGATGCGCCAGCCCCAGGTCTGGAGCGCCACACTGTCCAGTGTGGACGTCAGGATCGTGCCCAGCAGTGACGCGATGAGCGTGCCCGCGCCGACCGAAACCTGTTGCCACGAACCGGCGAACGCCCGCCTGCCGGGCGCCGCAGACTCGACCAGGAACGCCGACGAGGTACCGAACTCGCCACCCGCGGAGAAGCCCTGCACGAGCCGGGCCAGCAGCAGCACGAGCGGCGCGGTGATGCCGATCTTCGAGTAACTCGGGCAGACCGCGATGACCAGCGCCGCGCCCGCCATGAGGCCGATCGTCAGCGTCATGGCCTTCTTGCGGCCGTGTCGGTCGCCGTAGCTGCCGAGCACGGCGGCGCCGAGCGGGCGCATGAGGAACCCGACCGCGAACACCACGAGCGTCGACAGCAGCGCGGCGGTTTCGTTGCCGGAGGGGAAGAACTGGCTGCCGAACACCGACGCGAAGGTCGAGTACACGGCCCAGTCGACCCACTCGACGGCGTTGCCGATGGCACCGGCGAACACCGCCCGCCGCTGCGCCTGCGTCATGCGGTGCGCACCCGGCGGTGCTTCCCGGATCTCGGTCATGGCGTCCCTTTCAGTCTTCGAAGGCGTGCAGCTCGCGGCCGAGCCGTTCGCCGGCTTCGAGGCGGTCGGTCCCGCAGTACGCGACGACGCCGAGCGTCAGCGCGAGGGAGAGGCTGGTGACGGCGGTCATCGACGGCAGCGCGGCGAGCGACTTGCCCGACACGCGCAGGACGAGCTTCGCGAGGCTCGCGAGCGAGGGGTGGCCGTCGTCGGTGACCAGCAGGATCGGCACGTCCCGGTCGGCGAACAGCCGTCCGATCCGCGCGGTGCTGGAGCTGTAACGGCGGAAGCTGAGCGCGACGAGCAGGTCACCGGGACCGAGGTCGAGCAGGGCTTCCGGCTCGTGCAACGTGTCGGAACGCAGCGAACGGACGCGGTCGCGGACGCGGCCGAGGGAGTAGGCGAGCATCTCCGCCGGCGCCTGCGACGCGCGACCGCCGACGACCCAGACGTTCCGCGCGTCGGCGATCATGCGGGCGGCGCCGTCGAGCAGGTCCTCGGGCAGGCGCCGCAGCTCTTCGAGGTTCTTCAGCTCCCGGTCCCACAGCGGGCCGAAACGGCCTTCGCCCTGGTCAGGCAGCGTGGGCGGGGTGAGCGCGGTCCGCAGTTCGAGGCGCACCGAGTCCTGCAGGCGCGGATAGCCGTCGAAGCCCAGCCGCTGCGCGAAGCGCGTGATGCTGGCGGCGCTGACGCCGAGCCGTTCGGCGATCTCGGCGGCGCGCAGGAACGGCAGCTCGTCCTGGTGCTCCAGGAGGTGTTCGGCGATGACGCGGTCGGTCCTCGACAGGTTCGCCGCGTGCTCGCGGATCAGCTCGGCCAGCATGCCAGCTCCGTAAGATCGATTGCAATGACCGTGATGTTTGCAATCAAACTTCCAAATGGCAAGGGGTGGTTCGTTTCGGACTGGTAAAGCCGAGCCCATGTTTCGCGCTTCCGGAGCAGCGGGTATGCGATCCGCGTACAGGGACTCGACGACGGAAGGAGTACGGCGGTGGCGAACGAACTCGCCGGTAAGCGCGTCGCGTTCTTGGTGGCGCCCGAAGGCACCGAGCAGGTCGAGCTGACCGAGCCGTGGAAGGCCGTGCAGCAGGCCGGCGGGCAGCCGGAGCTGGTGTCGATCAGCAGCGGCCAGATCCAGGCCTTCAACCACCTCGACAAGGCCGACACCTTCCCGGTGGACAAGGTGGTGACCGACGTGTCACCCGACGACTACGACGGCCTGGTGCTGCCGGGCGGCGTGGCGAACCCCGACTTCCTGCGCACGGACGAGAACGCCGTGCGGTTCGTGGCCGGGTTCTTCCAGAAGCAGAAGCCGGTCGCCGCGATCTGCCACGCGCCGTGGACCCTCATCGAGGCCGACGTGGTGCGCGGGCGGCGGATGACGTCGTGGCCCAGCCTGCAGACCGACCTGCGCAACGCGGGTGCGAACTGGGTTGACGAAGAGGTCGTGGTGGACAGTGGCTTCGTGACCAGCCGCAAGCCGGACGACCTGCCCGCCTTCTGCGGCAAGCTCGTCGAGGAGATCGCCGAGGGCAAGCACCGCGCCCAGGCCAAGAGCGCCTGAGACGAGAAGCCGCCGCTCGCACCATCCGGCCGCCAGGGCGCCTCAGCACAGCAGGCTCGGGGTCTGTCCTCGGGTGCCCTGTCGCCGGGTGGACGGGGGCGGGTGGCGGTTTCGCCTCGGGCTGTCTGCCGGTACGGCCACCGTGACCTCGGGAAGTCGCGGTGGCCGTACCGTCTTCAGCTCAGGATCTCGGCCAGCCTGATCGCGTCGCCGGGGGCCTTCACCTTGATGTCGTTGTCGAAGTAGACGTAGGCGTCGCGTTTTCCGTCCTGCCACTTGCGGATCTTCTCCGCCCACCGCTGCAACGCCTGCTCGCTGTAGCCGCTCGCGTACAGCTCCTCGTCGCCGTGCAGACGGACGTACACGAAGTCCGCCGTCACCTCCTCCAGGGTGATCCACGTGCCCGCCGAGTCGGCCACGACCGACGCGATTCCGTTGCCGCGCAACAGATCGAAGAACTCCGGCGACCGGAAGCTCGGATGCCGGACCTCCAGCGCGTACCTCAGCGGCCGCTCCGGACCGGAATCGGTGTGCGGCTCCCCCTTCAGCTTGTCGTCGTGCTTCTTCGCCAGCTCGGCCGCGGCCTGTGTGGTGCGCGGGAGCAGGTCGAAGAACGCCCTCAACCGCTCGGCGTCGAAGACCAGCCGGGGCGGCAGCTGCCACAGGATCGGGCCGAGCTTTTCCCCCAGCGCCAGCACGCCCGAGGCGAAGAAGTTGGCGAGCGGCACCTCCACGTCGCGCAGCTGTTTCATGTGCGTGATGTAGCGGCCACCCTTCACGGCGAACACGAAACCGTCCGGCGTCTGCTCGACCCACGCGCGGTACCGCTCCGGCCGCTGCAGCGAGTAGAACGACCCGTTGATCTCGGCCGAGTTCATCTGTCGCGAGAGGTACTCCAGCTCGCGCCGCTGCACGAGGCCCTTCGGGTAGAAGATGCCCCGCCACGGCGGATACCGCCAGCCCGACGTCCCGATCCTCAGCTCGATCGCTGCCTCCTCAGTCCCACGAGAACCGCCAGTGCCGCCGGTGCACGAGACCCGCCGCGTACTCGCGCAGGTTGCCCGGCTGCCCGGAGAAGCTCCGCACCGAGAACGCGCGGTGCTCGGCCGCCACCACGACCGCCCGGCTCTGCAGCCGCGGCGGGGCCGCCACCGACAGCTCCAGCTCGTCGAAGCCCAGCACGATCAACGTCGCCCCGAAGCGGTCCTCCCAGCTGCGCAGTACCGCCGACACGGCCGCCACCTGGTCGGTCGACTTGATCATGCCCGTCCAGCCCAGCGCGGCGGGCACGTCCGCGGGCCGCTCGACGGCCACCAGCCCGAGCCGGTACGTGCCGCGGCGCGCGAGGATCGAGCCCGTGTTGCCCGCCTCGGCGTACGGGTCCACGCGCAGCTGCGACTTCCGTGCCAGACCGGGGAATTCGGCGCCGAACGGGCGCAGGCACCCCGTGCCGGCGGCGCAGCAGAACGGATCCCACCAGCGCGACAACGTCTCGGCCACGTCCACCGCGTCGATGCGGTGAGTCGCGGGCGCCAGCCGGCCCCGGTCGTCGACCCAGTCCTCGCCGTTGGCCGCGAACCGCTCGTCGTGCGGCACGAGCACGGGCCACAGCCCGGTGCGCTCGAACGCGCCGATGCAGTCGCGGAAGCGGCCGGGCTCGGTCAGCGGCTGGTCGGACAGCCAGATCGGGCCGTGCCAGCGGCCCGGCGGCAGCTCCAGCCCCGGCAGCGTCTCGAAGGAAGCGGCGGTGGTCATCAGTACCCCTCGCGGTCAGGTTTCACCAACGCGTCGAACACTAGTTCGAGGGTACGACATTTTCGGGCGCTCGCCGACGGGCGTACCCGAGGAGCGCGAGGACCAGCAGCCAGCCGCCCGTGACGGCCGCCGAGATCGGCAGCAGCAGGAACAGCCAGTGCCACGACAGGATCGCCGCGAGACCGACGAGCGCGCAGAAACCCGTGGTCAGGGGCACGGCGGCGGGTTTGCGGAAGGCGGCGAGCAGGGGCAGCCCGCCGAGCACGACGGCCGCCAGGCCGTACAGTGCCTGCGCGCTGCCGTCGGAGAGCCAGAGCGCGAACCACGCCAGCCCGGGCAGTGCGGCGAGCGCGAAGATCACCCAGAGGAGGTGCTTCGCCATCCGTTCGACCGTCTCGCGGTCCGAGCGCCGGGCCACGAGTCCCGCGCCGGCCGCGAGCACCGCCAGTGCGACGACGGCGGCGACCAGCAGCGCGGGGATGGCGCGCTGCAGGCCGTCCGCGTCGACGAAATGGGCGCTGCCCAGCCCGCTGATCACCGCGGCGACGCACGCGGCGACCAACGCGGTCACGTACCGCGGCAGCAGGGCCGACGTCGGGAACCGGTGCCGCAGGTGTTCGGTCACGGCTTGGGAATTCCACCCCGGGCCGAAAATCATGCGTCGGATTCGCGGTCGCGGGTCTAGCCTGCGGGGATGGCGGTGCTCGTGCCGTTCCACCAGGACCAGCGACTCCCGGACGACGCCCTCCCGTTACGCGCGTCGGCGATCCTGCCGTCGCTGCCGGAAGGCGCTTTCTGGGAGCGGGTCGCCGCGCTGCACGACGGCGTCGCGACCGAGACGTGGCTGCGGATCCGCGAGGGCGAGCGGCCCGCGCTGGTCTCCGGGGACTGCCTGGTGGCGCTCGCGGTCCTGCGTGGCGCGCGGCAGGCGGGCCACGACCCGGGGCTCGTGTGGTTCGACGCGCACGGCGACGTGCACACCCTGGCCAGCTCCACCTCGGGTTACGTGGGCGGCATGGCGTTGCGGTTCGCGCTGGGCGCCGGGCCGCTGGCGCTCGACCCGCCGCTCGCCGAGGAACGCGTGACGCTGGTGGACGCGCGGGACCTCGACCCGGCCGAGGCCGAGTACCTGTCGACCGCCGCCATCCGCCGGGTGCCGGTCACGGAGGTCGGGCCGCCGGACGAGCCGGTCGTGCTGCACGTGGACCTCGACGTGATCGACGGCGCCGAGCTGCCTGGCCTGTGGTACCCGGCGCCGGACGGCCCGAGCCGGGCCGAAGTGGTGGCCGCCGTCCGGCGCGTGCTCGACAGCGGTCAGGTGGTGGCCCTGCACATCGCGTGCCCGTGGGAACCGGGGCAGGACGAGGAGAACCGCTCGCGGTTGCTGGCCGAGCTGACTCAGTCCACCGGCTGAGAGAGGACAAGCTCCAGCAACTCGCCCAGCTGGTCGACCTGCTCCGGGTTCAGCCCGGCGAAGGACCGCTTCAGCACGGCGTTCGCGCGTTTCTGCCCTTCGGCGCGCACCGTCTGGCCCTTCTCCGTGATGCGGTGGCGCACGGCGCGGCCCGGTCCGGGCACGCGCTCGATCAGCCCGCGGGCGACCATCCGGGTGGCGAGCGTGCCGAACGCCTGGTCGGTCTGGAACGTCAGCTGGGCCAGGTCGTGCAGCGACGCGTCGGGATGCCGGTGCAGATGGCGCAGCGTGTCCCACTGCACCAGCGAGACCCCGAGGTCGGCGAGCGCGGCGGTGAACGCGCGGTGATGCCGGTGCTGGACCCGCTTGACCAGCAGGCCGACTTCCGAGAGCGAACGAGCCATGTGGAGCACCTTAACTCATGTTGCTTATCTAAGTATCCTTAGATAAGGTTCCTGATATGACTCCTCACTTCGAAGACTTCGGTTCCGGACGGCCCTTCCTCCTCCTGCACGGCGGCGCCGGCCCGGTGTCGGTCGCGTCCTTCGGCGCCCACCTCGCCGAGCGGCGCCCCGCTCGCGTCCTCGTGCCCACGCACCCCGGGTTCAACGGCACGCCGCGGCCGGACGACATCGCTGACGCACAGGCGCTCGCCCAGCTGTACGCCGACCTGCTGGAAGAGCAGGACCTGACCGACGTCACGGTCGTCGGCAACTCGCTCGGCGGTTGGATCGCCGCCGAGATGGCCCTGCTGAACAGCCCGCGCGTCGCGGGCGTCGTGATCATGAACGGCGTGGGCATCACCGTGCCGGGGCATCCGATCGCGGACTTCTTCTCGCTCACCCTCCCCGAGGTCGCGGAGCTGTCGTACCACGAACCGGACCGCTTCCGGATCGATCCGTCGACGTTCACCGACGCGCAGAAGGCCGCCATGGCCGCCAACCGCGAGACGCTCGCGGTGTACGCCGGGAAGGGCATGGAAGACCCGACGCTCGCCGGCCGGCTCGCCGCCGTCACGGTGCCCACGCTCGTGCTGTGGGGCCAGAGCGACCGGATGGTCGACCCCGACTACGGGCGCGCCTTCGCGGAAGCCATCCCGACGGCGACCTACCGGCCCCTCGAAGGCACCGGTCACCTGCCGCAGCTGGAAACCCCCGACCTCGCGCTGGACGCTGTCTGGGAGTTCGCGGCTCAGCTGTAGTCGTCGGAGAGGTACGCGTCCGCGTCGCGGATCGTGTACGCGTAGCCCTGCTCGGCGAGGAAGCGCTGCCGGTGCGCGGCGTACTCGGCGTCGAGCGTGTCGCGGGCGACCACCGAGTAGAAGTGCGCCTGCCGCCCGTCCCCCTTGGGGCGGAGCAGGCGGCCCAGCCGCTGCGCCTCCTCCTGCCGCGAGCCGAACGTGCCCGAGACCTGGATCGCGACCGACGCCTCCGGCAGGTCGATCGAGAAGTTCGCGACCTTCGACACCACGAGCCGGTTCAGCTCGCCGCGGCGGAACTTGTCGAACAGCTCCTCGCGCTCCTTGTTGCGCGTGGAGCCCTGGATCACCGGCGCGCTCAGCTCGGCGCCCAGCTCCTCCAGCTGGTCGAGATAGGCGCCGATCACCAGCGTCGGCTCACCGGGATGCTTGTCCAAAATGGACTTGATGACGGCGGTCTTGGTGTGCGCGGTGGAGGCGAGCTTGTACTTCTCCTCCGGCTCGGCCGTCGCGTACACCAGCCGCTCGTTGTCCGTCAGCGTCACGCGCACCTCGGTGCACTCCGCCGGCGCGATCCAGCCCTGCGCCTCGATGTCCCGCCACGGCACGTCGTAGCGCTTCGGGCCGATCAGCGAGAACACGTCGCCCTCGCGGCCGTCCTCGCGCACCAGCGTCGCGGTGAGCCCGAGGCGGCGGCGGGACTGCAGGTCGGCCGTCATCCGGAACACCGGCGCGGGCAGCAGGTGCACCTCGTCGTAGATCACCAGGCCCCAGTCACGCGTGTCGAACAGCTCCAGGTGGCGGTACTCGCCCTTGGTCTTGCGGGTGACCACCTGGTACGTGGCGATCGTGACCGGCCGGATCTCCTTCTTCTCCCCGGAGTACTCGCCGATCTCGTCCTCGGTGAGCGACGTGCGCGCCACCAGTTCGCGCTTCCACTGCCTCCCCGCGACGGTGTTGGTGACCAGGATGAGCGTGGTGGCCTCGGCCTTCGCCATCGCCGCCGCGCCCACCAGCGTCTTGCCCGCGCCACACGGCAGGACCACCACGCCGGACCCGCCCGCCCAGAACGCCTCGGCGGCGCCGCGCTGGTAGTCGCGCAGGTGCCAGCCCTCCTCCGCCAGGGAGATCGGGTGCGCCTCGCCGTCGACGTAACCCGCGAGGTCCTCGGCGGGCCAGCCGACCTTCAGCAGCGCCTGCTTGAGCCGCCCGCGCTCGGACGGGTGCACCAGCACCGTGTCGTCGTCGACGCGCGCGCCGAGCATCGGGCTGATCTTCTTGTTGCGCAGCACCTCTTCCAGCACCGCGCGGTCGGTCGTGCTCATCACGAGCCCGTGCGCGGGGTGGTTGGTGATCTGCAGCCTGCCGAAGCGGCCCATCGTGTCGACGATGTCGATCAGCAGCGGCTGCGGCACCGGGAAGCGCGAGTAGGTGGTGAGTGCGTGCACCACCTGCTCGGCGTCGTGCCCGGCGGCGCGCGCGTTCCACAGCGCGAGCGGCGTGATGCGGTAGGTGTGCACGTGCTCCGGCGCCCGCTCCAGCTCCGCGAACGGCGCGATCGCGATCCGGGCGTCGTCGGCCTGCCCGTGGTCGACCTCGAGCAGCACGGTCTTGTCGGACTGAACGATCAGCGGGCCATCTGTCACGCCTTCCTTTATACGGCGTGCCCGAACCACCGGGTCAGCGCGTCGGTGACCGCTCCGTCACCCGACCAGCACACCACTCCGTCGGGTCGCAGCAGCATCGCGTCGGCGTCCGACTCGCCCTTGACGCGCACCACGTCGACCCGGTCCGCCCAGCCTTCGGGCCAGTCGTGCTCGCCGAAGTCGAGCAGGAGACCGCGGCCCGAGCGCAGCAGTTCGGCGAGCCGGACCGGGCCGTCGGCGGTGACGAGGTCGAGGTCCGGCACGCGGCCGGGCGCGTCCAGCCCGGACATCATCCCGGCGAGGTGGCGGTTGGTGTCCGGCAGGCGCAGCAGGTCGGTGAAGATCTCGCGCAGCGCCAGCACGTCGGGGTCCGGGTTCGGGTTGGCGAGCACGCGCTGGGCCGCGGTGTGGTGCAGCACCCTGGCGGCGGGTGGGTGCCGTTCGTCCTGGTAGGTGTCCAGCAGGTCGACGCGACCGGCGAGCTTCGCGGCCAGCTTCCAGCCCAGGTTCAGCGCGTCCTGCACCCCCAGGTTGAGGCCCTGCCCGCCGAGCGGCGGGTGGATGTGTGCGGCGTCCCCGGCGAACAGCACGCGGCCGTGGCGGTACTGCTCCAGCTGGCGCGTGGAGTCGCTGAACCGCGAGCTGGTGAGCACCTCGGCGAGCCGCGTCTGGTCGCCGTAGATCGCGGTGAGGGCCTGCTGGACCTCGTCCTCCGCCGTGTCGCCCTTGCGGCCGAACGTGAACCGGTACTTCAGCTCCCCGATCGGCACGAGCATGCCCCAGTACCCGCCGCCTTCGCGGGTGAGCTTGCTGATGTGTCCCGCTTCCTTCGGCACGAGGTCGGACGCCGAGGCGAGCCGGATGTCCGTGAGCACCGCCCGGTACGTGCCGGGGCGGCCGGGGAACGGCACGCCGAGCAGCTTGCGGACGGTGCTGTGCGCGCCGTCGCAGGCCACGAGGTACCGGGCGCGCAGACGCCGCCCGTTCGCCGTCACCGTGACGCCGTCCTCGTCCTGCTCCACGGCAGTGACCTCGTGCCCGCGCAGGACCGGCACGCCCGCCGCGCGCTCCAGCTCCTCCTCGACCATCCACTGTGGAACGGAGATCGGCACCGGATACCTGGTGTGCCAAGGTCTCGCGTCCAGCGGCACCGGCAGCAGCCCGAAGTGGCCGCCTTCGACGTTGCGCGGCAGCGCGCGGGCCAGCATCGGGTCCAGCAGGCCGCGCTGGTCCAGCAGCTCGGCCGTGCGGGGCTGGATCGTGCCGCCCTTCATCTGCTCCAGCCGTGTGGTCAGCCGCTCGACAACGGTCACGTCCACCCCCGCCCGCGCCAGCTCGTGGGCGAGCGTCAGCCCAGTAGGCCCGGCCCCCGCGATCAGTACGTCCATCGTTCGCTCCTCTGAGTGCAAAAGTAGACTAAGTGCAAAGTAGCACCGAGTGCTAACCTGTGTCCATGAACCTTCGGGAGCGCAAGAAGCTGCGGACGCGCAAAGCGATCTCGGACGCGGCGATCGCGCTGTTCCTGGAGCACGGGTTCGACCAGGTCTCGATCACGCAGGTCGCCGAGGCGGCGGAAGTGTCGCGGCGCACGCTGTTCGCGTACTTCCCGGCGAAGGAGGACCTGGTCATCCAGCGCCTCGCCGACCACGAGACCGAGGCCGCGCGAGTGGTGCGGGAGCGGCCCGAGCCGCCGGTGAGCGCGCTGCGGGCGCACTTCCTGGAACGGTTGCGTGAACGCGACCCGATCACCGGCCTCTGCGAGCTGCCCGCGGTGCTCGCGCTCTACCGCCTGATCCAGGACACGCCCGCGTTGATGAACCGCATGATCGAGTTCCACCGCGCGGGCAACCGGGCGCTGGCGGACGCACTGCTGGAGAAGGCCGCCGTCTCGCCGCTCGTCGCGTCGCTCGCGGCCGATCAGCTCACGAACGTGCGCTGGTGGCTCGCGCTGGGCAACAACGCCCGGATCGCCGGCGGCACGAGCGCGGACGACGCCTATCCGGCCGCGGTCGAGGCCGCCGAGCAGGCGTTCGGGCTGCTGGTGGACGGGCTGGGCAGCGCCGGCATGCGGTAGCTACCGGCTGTCGTCCGGCGGCAGCAGCGAAGGCACGTCCAGCCGGTCGGCCAGCATGCCGCTGCTGTGCATCAGGTCGGCCACGCGCTGCAGCCGGACGCCGCTCAGCGACGTCGGGTACTGCCCGAGCGAGATGAGTGCGGCCGTCGTGTCGTCGATCCCGGCGAGCCGGGGCAGCGCCTCGCGCACCACGGACTGGTCCGCCGCGCGCTGTTGCGCGTCGGCCAGCACTCGCCGGAACGCGGCGAGCGTGTGGACGTTCGCCTGGGCGAAGAGGCCCGCGGCCGCGTAGGCCGAGACGGGGAAGTCCTTCGTCGCGCCCCGTGACGAGTCCGCCAGCACACGCGCGCCCAGGTCCTGCTGGGCCTTCGTGAGGTACGGCTCGATCATCAGCGCCGCGTCGGCCGAGCCGTCCCGCAGTGCGGCCGGCATGTCCGCATAGGACCGCTGGACGAACTTGATCTTCGCCGGGTCGCCGCCCGCCGTCGCGAACATCGAGCGTGCCGCCAGCGCGCCCAGGTCGTTGTCCTGGTTGACGGCGATCTTCGGGGACTTCCGGCTCGCCAGGTCGGTGTAGGTCGAGCCGGGCAGCGTCACCAGCGCCATCGTGTAGGGCGCGGAGGTGTACGCCTCACCCTGGAGCTGGAGGGGGGTGCCGTGCGCGGCGGCGGTGAACAGGGCGACGTCCGTGGCGAACGCCACATCGACCTTTCCGGACATCAGTTCGGTGATGCCGGCCAGCTGGTCGGTCTCCTCGACGAGGTCCACGTGCAGCCCGGCGCGGGTGAAGGAGCCGTCCGCGACGGCCATGCGCAGCGGCGCCGTGTCGATGGGGTTGCCCACGGCCACGCGCAGTTCCGAGCGCTCCAGCCCGGCGCCCTGCGCCGCCTGGCCGCCACCTCCGGTTCCGTCACACCCGGCGAGCAGCCCGAGGACGGCGACCAGCAAGATCGCTACTCCCCGCATTCGACCCCCCTGCCGGGCGAAGGAATTTTTCGGTCGGGAGTGGAGCTTAGGATGCAGGCCCAATACCATCGCCGACGGATCGCACCGACAGTAGAGAGCCGCTGAGTTCGTCCTCCGAACCAGTTCCTCTCTAGTAGGTTAGCGGCCCAGTGCCGGTAACGGTGTGTATTCGACCAGGCAGCTAACGAAGGAAGTCGATGGCCCGTCCGCGCAAGCGCCCCGGTAGCGGCGGCGCGCCGGAGCGGCGGCCGGAGATCCGGGCCGGCGGCCGGTGGCGGCTGCGCAACTGGAAGCTGCGCACGAAGCTGATCGCCGTGCTCACCATCCCGGCGATCACCGTGCTGGCGCTGGTCGGGCTGAACGTTCGCCAGGATCTGGTGCACGCCGAGGAGCTCGCGGAGCTGTCCGCGCACGGGCGCGTCGACTCCGGCCTCAACGACGTCGTCCACCAGCTGCAGCGCGAGCGGGACCTGAGCGTCCGGTTCGTCGCCACCGGCCGCCGGGGCGACCTGACCGACCTGCGGGACCAGCGCGCGAAGGTGGACACCGCGGTGGGCACGGTCAGCAAGCAGTTCGACGCCGACCGGGACAAGCTCTCCGACTCGGGCGCCACCGAGCTGCAGGCCACGATCGCGCGGCTGAACGTGCTCACCGGGCTGCGGTTCGCCACCGAGCACTCGAACCTGCCCGCCGACGCCACGCTCCGCTCCTACAGCGAGCTGGTCTCCGGCATCCTCGACCTGTCCGACCAGGCAGTGGCCGACATCAGCGATCCGGAACTGTCACGGCTGCGGCTCGCGGCCAGCGCACTGGCCCGGGTCAAGGACCAGATGTCGGTCAAGCGCGCGCTGCTCGCGGAGGCGCTGCAGGAGAACCGGCTGTCCACCGACGAACTGCGGGCCCTGCTCGGGGCGGACGCGGAGCTGAACGCGGCCCGCAGCGACTTCCGGAAGTTCGCCGACCCGGCCGAGCAGCGCATGTACGACGACACGGTGATCGGACTGATCGTCGACACCGGCAACGACATGGTCGAGTCCGCCATCACCCGCGCCGAGGCCGGGCAGAACCTGTCCGGGCTCGACCCGCAGCAGTGGGACACCTCGGCCACCTACACGATCAACCTCGCCTACCAGGTACAGCAGGCGCTACAGGCCGAGACGCAGTCCAAGATCGACTCGCTGGCCGCGGACGCCCGCCGCTCCGCGATCACCAACGCCGGTGTCGTGCTGGGCGTGCTGCTGCTGTGCGTGGTGCTCGCGGTGGTCATCGCCCGCTCGCTGCTGCGACCGCTGCGCGCGCTGCGCCGCACCGCGCTGGAGGTCGCCGAGCACCGGCTGCCCGAGGCGGTGGAGAACATCCTCGCCGACCCGCATCCGGAGGGCGCGGTGCGCCGCCGCGGCGTCGACCCGGTGCCGGTGTTCAGCCGCGAGGAGCTCGGCCAGGTGGCGCGCGCGTTCGACGCGGTGCACGGCGAGGCGGTGCGGCTCGCCGGTGAGCAGGCGCTGCTGCGGGAGAACGTGAACGCGATGTTCGTCAACCTCTCGCGGCGCTCGCAGGACCTCGTCGAGCGGCAGCTCGCCGTGCTCGACCGGATGGAGGCCCACGAGCAGGACCCGGAGACCCTCGGGGGGCTGTTCGAACTGGACCACCTCGCCACCCGGATGCGCCGCAACAGCGAGAACCTGCTGGTGCTGTCCGGGCACGACCTCGGCGACGACCGCACCGAGCCGGTGATGGCGGAGGAGATCATCGGCGCCGCACTGTCCGAAGTGGAGCACTACCAGCGCATCGAGCTGACGGCGGCGCCGGACCTCGCCGTGCGCGGCGAGGCGTGCAGCGACCTGGTGCACGTGATCTCGGAGCTGCTGGAGAACGCGACGCTGTACTCGCCGCCGGACACGACGGTCACCGTGGTGAGCGAGGTCGGCGACGACGGGGCGTGGCAGGTGCACATAACCGACTCCGGCGCGGGCATGCCGGAGCCGGAGATCCAGCGCGCCAACGCGCGGCTGGCGAACCCGCCGGACGTGGACGTCGAGGTGTCGCGGCGGATGGGGCTGTACGTGGTCGCCTCGCTGGCGGCGCGCCACGACATCCGGGTGCGCCTGCGCTCGGCCGACGGCGGTGGCCTGGTGGCGACGGTCGTGGTGCCCGCGGCGCTCGTGGTGGCGCAGCCGCGGCCGCTCGCGCCGCGGGCCGCCGTGGAGGCGCCGGAGCCGGTGGCCGAACCCGAGCCGGTGGAGGAGTTGCTGGCGTTGCCGGCGATCCCCGAGCCCGCGCCGCGCGTGCCCGTGGAGGGCGAGCAGGGCGGTCCGGACTGGCCGTCGGAGGACGACGACCAGCGCGAGCGCTACTACCTGGAGGACGACGAGCCGACCGAGCGGTTGCCCGCCTATCAGGCGGTGCTCTCGCAGTGGTTCTACACGGGGGAGCACCCGCCGGTCGCCCCGGCAGGCGAGCCCGAGTGGCCGGAGGAGGAGTCCGGCGGCCCGATCGCGGAGCGGTTGAACGGCGCGCGGCACGCCCGGCCCGACGTCGACCCGCCGACGCTGCGCCTCGACCCGGAGGCGGTGCGGGGCCGGATGGCGCGTCTGCAGGACGGCTTCAACCGGGCCCGTGAAGCCCGCGCGAGCGTCCGGCACGGCGAGGACGAGCCGGCCGAGTAGCGGCTGCGCCGACCGGTGCTCTCCGTGCGCCGGGCGGCAGCCCGGCGCAGTGGCGGTCGTCCGGTCACAGCGCCGGTCACGATTCCGATTCACAGGCTTCCCGCCCCGGTGTGACAGTGCCTCAGATACTGTCACTTCCGAGAAGCGTCACCGGTGGGGCTGTGAGACCATTTCCGCAGCGTTAGTCGCCTTTTTGCCTTTTGCAAATACGTGCTCGCCGGATGTGTGGGTGGAGGGCGAGTGTGATCTGCACAACGGCTAATAGGCCGAACGCCGTACCGATTCCGGGCCGTTCGCCGAATTTGGGTCGAAGGTAGCCCCCCATTTGGGTGAGTGCTTTTGCCTCCGAACGATCAGGCGGCGAAGATGACGCCGTGGCGACCGGTGTGGTCTGGACCTCACGACGACTCGTCGCGGTGAGCAGCACGTGAACGGACAGCTGTCCGATGGCAACGGACTTCGGTCGCTTCCCGGAACTTACTCACCCGTACCTCTCCGGTATACCGGATCATGATCAAACCGCACTGTTGCAGTAACCATTCTTGCGATAGGTTGCGCGCGGGTTCGATCTCGTCGGGGGTATCACCCATTGGTTTGAAGGATGGCTGCCGCCCAAATCACGGGCGGTAGTCAAAATCTCGCTTATCGATACGCCGCGTCAGGAGCGTCGTAAATGACTTTGAACGTGAGTAACGCCACTCGCCGCCGGTTCCTCCGGTTCGCTCTCGGCGCCACCGTCGCCGCGCCGCTGGCCGCCTCCGCGGGCTGCAGCGCGCTGAACGGATCGAGCGGATCCAGCGACTCGTCCTCGGGGAGCAACTCCGGTGGGCTGGAGAAGACCAAGCTGACCGTCGGCATCCTCACCGGCCAGCAGGGTGTCTCCGAGAAGCTGGCCGAGAAGTACGGCTACTTCAAGCAGCAGGGCCTCGAGGTGACGGCCAAGATGTTCGCCTCCGGTCCCGCCGCCTACCCGGCGCTGCTCAACGGGGAACTGGACTTCGCCGTCACCAACTACGTCTCCTTCTACCAGGCCATCGCGCAGAAGACGCTGCAGGCGAAGGTCGTGGTCGACGTCGACCAGCTGGGTGAGAACAGCCTGGTGGTGATCGCGAAGCCGGAGACCGGCATCAAGGAGCCCAAGGACCTGATCGGCAAGAAGGTCTCGATCCACCAGTCCGGCTCGATCGCCGAGGTGCTGCTGCGCGCGACGCTGAAGGACCACGACGTCGACCCGAACCAGGTCAAGTTCCAGACGGTGAAGTTCCCGGACATCCCGGCGGCACTGGCCAGCGGCCAGATCGACGCGGGTGTCGAGCTCGAGCCCTACATCACGCAGGCCGAGCGGCAGCACGGCGTGCAGCCGGTGCTGAAGATCGTCACCGGTTCGACCGCCAACATCACCTCCGCCGGCTTCGTCGCGCTCGATTCGTTCATCCAGAAGAACCCGAAGACCGTGGCCGCGTTCCAGAAGGCCATGGTGCCCGCGCAGACCGCCGCGGCGGACCGGTCGAAGCTGCTGGAGGTGCTGCCCGACCTGACCGGCGTCGACAAGGACACCGCGTCGCTGCTGAACATCGACACCTTCCCGACCTCGGTGAGCGCGAGCCAGCTGCAGCGGGTCGTGACGCTCATGCAGAACTACGGTGGGCTGACGGCGCAGCTGGACGCGAGCACCCTGATGGTGCCCACCCCGCAGGTCTGAGCAGAGAGGACGAACGTGCGGACCGCGTTGCGCAGGCTGGTCGGCCTGGTCGGTTTCCTCGTGCTGTGGGAGGTGATCGTCCGGATCGGCCTGCTGCCGGCGGACGTGGTCCCACCGCCGTCGACCGTGCTGGCCCGTTTCTTCGGGTTGTTCACCGACGCCCGCTTCCTTCCCGACGCGGTCTCCACCGTGTTGTCGTGGTTCATCGCGCTGGGGATCGCCGTGGTGATCGCGGTGCCGCTGGGCGTGCTGCTCGGCAGCATCCGGTGGCTGCGGCTGAGTCTCAGCCCGGTGGTGGAGTTCCTGCGGCCGCTGCCCGCGGTCGCGTTGATCCCGCTGGTGATCATGCTGCTCGGCAGCGGTGCGCAGACGAAGATCGCGCTGGCCGCGTTCGCGTCGGTGTGGCCGGTGCTGTTCAACACGATCTACGCCATGGGCGAGATCGACCGGCAGCTGCTGGAGACCACGAGGGCGCTGCGGACCCCGCCGGTCCGCAGGCTGTTCGCCGTGCTGCTGCCCAGCATCGCGCCGTTCACGCTGACCGGCGTGCGCCTTTCGGCGTCGATCTCGCTGGTGGTGCTGGTCAGCACCGAGTACCTCGCGGGCGGCACGGTCGGCGTCGGGCAGTTCGTCTACCTCTGGGGCACCAACGCGGGCCGGATGGACATGGTCCTGGCGGGCGTCGTGTTCCTCGGGCTGGTCGGCTACCTGGTCAACCAGGCGCTGCTGAGCGGTCAGCGGCGCTGGATCGGCTGGGCCGAGGCGGGAGGTGCGGTGTGAAGCGCAGGCGGTGGTTCGACTTCGGCAGGCGCTGGGTCGTGTTCCTGGCGTTCGTCGCGGTGTGGCAGCTCATCGCGAGCGCGGCCGGCAACCCGTACTTCCCCCCGCCGTCGGACATCGTGTCCGCGGCGGGGGACACCTGGTTCTCCGGTTCGTTCACCGACGACATCCTGCCCAGCCTCGGCAGGCTGCTCGCCGGCTTCGCGATCGCGGTCGCCGTCGGGATCCCCGTCGGGATAGCGCTCGGCCGTTCGGAGAAGGCCACGGACTACGTGTCGCCGGTGTTCTTCTTCGCCCGGTCGGTGCCCGCCACGCTGCTGGTGCCGGTCTTCCTGGTCGCGTTCGGGATCGGGCCCAAGATGGAGATCATCACCGTGATCTTCGGCGCGGTCTGGCCGATCCTGCTGAACACGATCGACGGCGCGCGGGCCGTGGACGAGGTGAAGACGGAGACGGCGCGGGCGTTCAACATCTCGCGGCGGAACTGGGTCTTCGGCGTGGTGCTGCCGACGGCGTTGCCCAAGGTGTTCGCCGGGCTGCGGCTGGCGCTGTCGCTGTCGATCATCCTGATGGTCGTGTCCGAGCTGATGGGTGGCAGCACCAACGGCATCGGCTACCAGCTGATCACGTCGCAGGGCAACTTCGTGCTGCCCGTGATGTGGGCGTGGATCGTGCTGGTGAGCGTCCTCGGTTACGTGGCGAACCTGCTGCTGTCCACTCTGGAGCGGCGGGCGCTGGCCTGGCACCCGGGGTTCCAGCCGGAAGGAGCGTGAGAAAAGGCCGGTGACCCCGCGCTGGGGGCCGCCGGCCTTCTCCTTATATATCTGTGCCTACTGCGCGCCGGATTGGATGCGCACGTGCACCAGCGTCGGCGCGCCTGACGCGAGCGCGCCGGTGACGGCGGGTTCGAGCTCGTCCGGGCGCTCGACCAGCACCGCGTCGCAGCCCATGCTGCGCGCGAGACCGCAGAAGTCGAGGCCGCCGAGGTCCTGCCCGGGCACCTTGCCGCCGACGCTGCTTTCGGCGTGCTCCCGCACGGCGCCGTACTCGCGGTTGTCGAGGATGACGAACACCGCGGCGACGTGCTCCTGCGCGGCCGTCCACAGTGCCTGGATGCCGTACATGCTGGAGCCGTCACCGAGCACCGCGACCACGGGCCTGCCGGGCTGCGCCATCTTGGCGCCGACCGCGGCGGGCAGGCCGTAGCCGAGCACGCCGCTGGCCATGGTGAGGAAACCGCCGCCGCGCGCGGTGATCGGCAGGTGCTCCTGGATGTCCGGGCGCAGGCTCGGCGCCTCCTCGACCACGAGCACCCCGGACGGCAGGATGCCGGTCAGCGCGTCGTAGACGTACGCGGCGGTCATCAGCTCACCGGCCGCCGGTTCCGCGGGCTTGGCGCGCCGCTGCCGCGGCGCGGGCGCCTCGCGCGTCTCAGGAGTCTCGACCCGCGCCGTGAGGGACCTGATGGCCGCCCTGGGCGTCGCCATGACCGCCGTGGCGTGCGGCGTGCGGGCGAGCACCTGCGGGTCGTCGTTCAGCAGGAACAACGGCGGCAGCGCGGGCATCTCGCCTTTACTCGGCACGTGGTAGGTGAACGCGGGCGCGCCGATCACCACGACCAGGTCGTACGCGGCCAGCGCCTCGTGCACCTTCCGCTTGGCGGGCTTGAGGTGGCCGGCGAACTGCGGGTGGTCCTCGGGGAACGGGCTGCGCGCGGCGAACGGGGCGGTGTACACCGCGGCACGGGTCGCCTCGGCGAGCGCGATCGCGTCGGGCACGGCGTTGTCGATGTCGACCGCGGCGCCGAGCACGAGGGCGGGACGGCTCGCGGCGTTGAGCGCCGCGGCCACCTCGGCGATCGCGTCCGGGTCCGGCCCGTAGCCACGCACGCGCGGCATGGCGGGCAGCGGTTCCGCGGGCTGCAGCCAGTCGTCGGCCGGGATGGACAGGAACACCGGGCCGTACGGCGGCTGGGTGGCCACCTGGTAGGCCCGCGCGAACGCGGCGGGCACGGCGGCGGCCTCGGTGGGTTCCAGGCTCCACTTCACCCACGGCTTCGGGAACTGGGCCGCGTCGACCGCGCTCAGGAACGGGTCGTACGGCAGCATCGACCGCTCCTGCTGGCCCGCGATGACGATGAGCGGCGCGCGGTTCTGGTACGCGGTGACCAGGCTGCCCAGCGCGTGCCCGAGCCCGCCGGCCGAGTGCAGGCTGACGATCGCGGGCCGCTCGGTGAACTGCGCGTAGGCGTCGGCCATCGCGAGCACCGCTGTCTCGTGCAGCCCCAGCACGTAGCGGAAGTCGTCGGGCCAGTCGGCAAGGAACGGCACCTCGGTGGTGCCCGGGTTGCCGAAGACCGTGGTGATCTCCCACTCCCGCATGAGGTTCCGGACGACGTCACGGACTGTCTGCTCGGCCATTTACGCGTTCCTTTCGTGCGCGAGCTCCCGCGGGTTCTGCAGCAGCCGCGCGACCTCACCGCGCAGCTTCACGAACTCGCCGGACTCACGGGTGGTGATCTGGTCCCGCTCGGCGGGCAGCGAGACGGGCAGGTCGGCGACGATCGACGCGGGGGACTTCGACAGGACGAGCACGCGGTCCCCGAGGTACACGCTCTCGTCGATGTCGTGGGTCACCAGCAGCACGGTGCTGCCGTGCTCGCGCTGCACGCGGCGCGTCAGGTCCTCCAGCTCGAAGCGGGTCTGCGCGTCGACGGAGGCGAACGGCTCGTCCATCAGGAGCAGCGCGGGGCGGCTCGCGAGCGCCCGTGCGATGGAAACCCGCTGCTGCATTCCGCCGGACAGCTGCCACGGGTACTTGCGGCGGGCCCCGGAGAGCCCGACCCACTCCAGCGCCTCCTCGACCCGGCGGCGCCTGTCATCACGGGCAATCTTCGTTGACTTCAAGGGAAATTCGACGTTCCCCGCGACGCTGAGCCACGGGAACAGCGAGCGGCTGTAGTCCTGGAACACCACGGCGAGGTCCGCGGGCACGCCCACGACCTCGTCGCCGTGCAGCCGCACGGTGCCCTCGGACGCCTTGACGAGGCCCGCGATGCAACGCAGCAGGGTGGACTTGCCGCAGCCGGACGGGCCGACGATGCAGGCCAGCTCGCCGGCTTCGACGGTGAACGACAGGTCGTTCACCGCCAGGTGGGCCTCACGCCCGTCGTAGCGGTGACTGAGACCGCGAACCTCGAGCATCGTGGGCACTGGACTGTCTCCTCGTGTTCTGGGGTACCTGGCCGCACCGGTGAGGTAGATCACCCGATTCGGGAATTAAGTACTGGTACGTATACGGAGAGTGGTTTAACCCCGTACAACTCGGGGAAGTTGTATCAGGTCAGCGCCGCTCGCCGAGATGTGCTTGTTTGCCTTTGCTCAGGAAGGGTTACATCTTCATCCGCTTACCGCTACCCTCTGCACCTGCACTAGAGCTACGGGCCCACAGCTGGCGGGAATTGACGGTGGTACAGCGGTGCCAAAAGAAGACGCCCCGGTCGTAACCGGGACTCCTGCGCAGCAGACTGCGCGCCAGAGCGGGTCACGCCTGAGCCTTCGGAACTGGAAACTGCGCTCCAAGCTGGCGCTGGTCCTCGCGATTCCGACGGTGACCGCGCTCGCGCTGGGTGGTCTGCGCGCCTACGACGAACTGCAGCAGGCGAACCTGCTGGACCAGACCACTGCCCAGGTGGAGCTGGCCGGAAAGCTGACCGAGGTCGTGCACCAGCTGCAGGCGGAGCGGATGCTCGCGGTCGCGAAGATCGTCACCCCCGGTGACGTCGACCTGCAGACCGCGCTCAACGCCCAGATCCGCCAGGTCGACTCCACGGTGTCGGACCTGCGCGACGAGGCGTCGAACGTCGAGATCGACGACGCGAACAGCCGCCAGCGCTACGACCAAGGGTTGCAGCGGCTGGACACGCTGCCCGCGCTGCGTACGACGGTGAACACGCCGCCCTACTCCGAGCAGGCCGCGTTCGAGACCTACACCTCGATCCTCGACTCGCTCGTGCAGCTGGGCCGCGAGGTCACCGCGACGGTGAACGACCGCGACCTGCTGCGGCAGGGCAACACGGTCCAGGCGATCAGCGAGGCCAAGGAGTCCTCCGCGCGCCAGGACGCCGCGCTCGAAATGGCCGTGCTGCGCAACGGGTTCAACACGGTCCTACTGGACCAGACCAGAGCGGCGCAGGCGAGCGCGGACGCGTCGCTGGCGCTGTTCCGCGCCGACGCGACGCCCGCGCAGCTGCAGCTGTTCAACGACGTGGTCAGCGGTCCCGACGTCGACGGCAGGCAGCAGCTCGCCTCGGTCGCCCTCACCAGGGCCGCCGCGGACGCGCCGCCGGGCATCGACCGGAACACGCTCGCGACGGACAGCACCGCGACGCTGAACAAGATGCGGACGCTGGAAACCGATCTGCTGAACGATTTCCGCGCCCAGTCCGCTTCGCTCGCCAGCTCCGCGAACGCGGCCGCGTGGCGGGACATCGCGATCGTGCTCGCCGCACTGGCCGCCGCGCTGCTGCTGACCTTCCTCGTCGCCCGCGTGATGCTCAAGCCGATCCGCGTCCTGCGGACCAGCGCGCTGGAGATCGCCTACAGCAAGCTGCCGCAGACGGTGACCCGGATCCTCGAGGACCCGGAACCGATGGCGGCGGCGGCGAAGGCCGTCGAACCGGTGCCCATCACCACCCGCGAGGAGATCGGCGAGCTCGCCCGCTCGTTCGACGAGGTGCACGAGCAGGCCGTCAAGATGGCCGCCGAGCAGGCGCTGTTGCGTGAGAACGTCAACGGCATCTTCGTGAACCTGTCCCGGCGTTCGCAGCGGCTGGTGGAACGCCAGCTCGGGGTGATCGACCGGCTGGAGGCCGACGAGCAGGACCCGGACCACCTCGCGAGCCTGTTCGAGCTCGACCACCTCGCCACCCGGTTGCGCCGCAACGGTGAAAGCCTCCTGGTGCTCTCCGGCGCGGGCCTGGCGAAGTCGGTGCCCAAGCCGGTGCCGGCCGCCGACGTCATCGGCGCCGCCGTGTCCGAGATCGAGCAGTACGCCCGCGTCGAGGTCGGCATCATCCCCGAGGTCGCGGTGCGCGGGCTGAGCGTGCACGACCTCGTGCACCTGCTCGCCGAGCTGCTCGACAACGCGACCTACTTCTCCGAGCCGGAGACGAAGGTGAGCGTGCGGGCGGTCGTCACGCGGCGCAAGGCGCTCGCCATCCAGATCACCGACCGCGGTGTCGGGATGTCGGACGAGCAGATCAACGAGGCGAACCAGCGCCTGGCCGACCCGCCGGACCTGGACGTGTCGGTGACCCGCCGAATGGGCCTCTACGTGGTGGCGCGGCTGGCGCAGCGGCACGGCATCGAGGTCCGGGTGCGGGAGAACGAGGACATCGAGGGCGGCGTCATCGCCCGCGTCGTGGTGCCTCCCGAGCTGCTCGGCCCGATCGTCGCCGAAGCGCCGGCCCCGCCGCCGTCGCAGCTGGAGACGTCGCTGCCGGACATCCCGTCGGTGCCCGCGCAGCGCCCGCGCCCGGAGTCGGCGCCCACCGAGCAGACCTCCGCCGGGCTCACCCCGCTCGCGCAGCCGATCAGCCTCGACGACCTCGTCGCGGGCTCGTCCAGCGCGGCGTTCATGAGCCGGGGCGGCACGGCGGGCCCGGCGCCCGCCAACCGCGTCAACGGCAACAGGTTCACTCCGCTGGAGCTGCCGAAGCGGCAGCCGCAGTACGTCCCGGTGGCCGAACCCGAGCCACCGGCGCCCGCCGACCCGCCCACCCAGCAGAGCGGCGTGCTCGAAGACGACGTGCCGACCAAGCGGCTGCCGATCTACCAGTCCGTGGTGTCCCGGTGGTTCACGCAGGAAGGCGAAGAGAACCAGGACACCCGCGGGGAGGAGGCGTCCGAGCAGCCGATGACGGGGAATCTCGAGGAGCCGGCCGCGCAGGAACCGGCTCCGGCCGAAGTGGCGGCCGAACCCGAGCACGACTGGCGCAGCGCGGCCGACGAGGGCTGGCAGCGCGCGCAGTCGCTGCTGGAGCCCAAGGGTGAGGAAGTGACCACCGCGGGGCTGCCCAAGCGGGTGCCCAACGCGTACCTGATGCCAGGCTCGGTGACCGGGAGTGAACCGAGCGGTGCCGCCTTCACCGACACCACGTCCGGCAGGCCCGGCGCGAGCGCGATCACGCGCTCCGCCACCGCCGCACGGGACCGTATGGTGAGCTTCCAGCAGGGTTACCGGTCTGGCCGGCACGCCCTCCGGGAGCGGCCCGGCGAGAGCGTTTCGGTGACCGGCGGGGACGCAACCCCGCCCCAGTACGGCAGTGAGGAGTGACAGTGACACGCGCGGGTTCGCTGCAACCGGGAGGCGCCAAGCCGCAGAGCGGGCCTAACGGTTTCGCCTGGCTCATCACGGACTTCGTGCACCGCGTGCCCGGGGCCGCGCACGCCGTGGTGGTTTCCGCGGACGGGCTCATGCTGGCCGCTTCGCGCGGCCTGCCCAAGGACAGGGCCGACCAGCTGGCGGCGGTCGCCTCCGGGCTGACCAGCCTCGCCCGCGGCGCGGCGAAGGTGTTCGAGGGCGGCCCGGTCGCGCAGACCGTGGTCGAGATGGCCAACGGCTTCCTCTTCCTGATGTCGGTGTCGGACGGTTCTTGCCTGGCGGTGCTGGGCTCCCCGGACAGCGACATCGGGCTGGTGGTGTATGAAATGACCCTCCTGGTCGACCGGGTGGGACAGCAGCTGACGCCGGAACTGCGGGCACAGCTGCAGGGCGCCGTGCGCGGGTGACGCGCGGGCATTGAGGAACGGCAGTGGACGCGGGTCGATCGACGGACTTGGACGGGAACCGGATGGGCAGAATGGACTCCGGCTCGGACCCCGAGGAACCACGGAGCGCGCCCGATGACGACTGGACGCGGTTCCGGGCCCGGGTGGACCGAGCCTGGCAGCAGCGCCGGACGGGTGCCGGGGAGGACGACCCCGGCGGCCCGCCCTCGTACCCCGGCTACGGTGGTGATCCAAGGATGACGGACTTCGGCGACCGGCTGCTGTCCGGTCCTGGTGCGGAACTGTTCGGCGGCAGGCCCGACGGCGGGCCGCCGAGCGGGGAGTTCAGTGCCTACCCGCCCGTCGCCCCCGGCCCGGGGCCGGCGAGCTACCCCGGCCCGTCCAGCCACCCCAGCCTGCCGTCGATGCCGGCGGTGCCCCCCGGCCCGGCGGCCACCCCGTCCGAGACGTCCGGCCTGGTCCGGCCGTACTTCCGGACCGGTGGCCGGACCAGGCCGACCTACGACCTCGCCATCGAGGCCCTGGTGTCCACCAGCGAGCGCGGCCGTTCACTCGACCGGGTCCGGGTTCCCGAGCACCGGTCCATCTGCGGGCTGTGCCTGGACACTCGGTCGGTGGCCGAGGTGGCCGCCTACCTACGATTGCCGCTCGGCGTCGTACGGGTCCTCATCGGCGACGTGGCCGGACTCGGTCTCGTCCTGGTGCACACCGCGACCGCCGCGGTCGGCGATCGTCCCAGTATCGAATTCATGGAGAGGGTGCTCAGTGGGCTTCGGAGAATTTGACTCCGACGCGAACACGTCGGCGGCCAACGGGCCGACGCAGTCGGCCAAGATCGTGGTGGCCGGCGGCTTCGGCGCGGGCAAGACCACCCTGGTCGGTGCGGTGTCCGAGATCGACCCGCTCACCACCGAGGCGCAGATGACGGAGGCGAGCCTCTCGGTCGACGACGTGTCGGCGACCCCGAACAAGGTCACCACCACCGTCGCGATGGACTTCGGCCGGCTGTCGCTGGACTCCGACCTGGTCCTGTACGTGTTCGGCACGCCGGGGCAGCACCGGTTCTGGTTCATGTGGGACGACCTGGCGCTGGGCGCGATCGGCGCCGTCGTGCTGGTCGACACGCGGCGGCTGGCCGACGCGTTCCCGTCGATCGACTTCTTCGAGAACCGGAACCTGCCCTACGTCGTGGCGATCAACTGCTTCGACCGGCTGCTGCACCACCAGATCGAGGACGTCCGGCACGCGCTCACGATCGGCGACCACGTGCCGATCATCGTGTGCGACGCGCGGGAGCGCGAGTCGGCGAAGCAGGTTCTGATCTCGGTGGTCGAGCACGCGATCGCGAGGGACAGCGCGCTCCAGCCCGGCTGAGTGTTTGCCCGGTCACGTTCCGGGTACGGCCGTTGGGGTGAAGATGGGAACCACCCGTCCTCACGGGTCGACAAGGGGCCCGGGGGGAATACCCTGGCAGGGATTCATTCGTGACCTGGAGGGGACGGCGAGGAGGTAGCAGTGAGCGCCCCGGCTTTTCAGACCGGCAGCTTCGGCTGGCTGATCACGGACTTCGTGCGCAGAGTCCCCGGCGCGGCGCACGCTGTCGTCGTCTCGGCGGACGGGTTGCTGCTGTCCGCTTCGGACGGTCTGCCGAAGGACAGAGCCGACCAGCTGTCCGCCGTCGCCTCCGGTCTCGTCAGTCTCACTTTCGGTGCCGCACGGTGCTTCGAGGCGGGCAACGTCAACCAGACGGTGGTCGAGATGGAGCGCGGGTACCTGTTCCTGATGTCCATCAGCGACGGGTCCAGCCTGGCCGTGCTCGCCTCGCCGAACTGCGACATCGGCACGGTCGCGTACGAGATGACGCTGCTGGTCGACCGGGTCGGGCAGCAGATGACGCCCGAGCTGCGGATGCAGCTCCAGGGTGGTGTGCGCGGGTAGCGATGAAAGACCTCCCGAAACCCCCCGAAGGTTCCGACGCGTGGGACGCCCTGCACCAGGGTGTCGACCGCGAGGAGCTCGACTCGCCCGCCAGGTTCACCCTGGACAGGGCGACGGTACTGATGCGGGTGCGTTCGGTGCAGGCGAAGAGCCGGTCGCGGCGGGCCCGTCCGCCGCAGGCGCAGGTGGACGCGGACCAGGCGACGACCCTGATCCCGGCGGTGCCCCCGGAGGGCCGCGAGGCGGTCGCGCCGGTGCCGGGCCGCCGGCGGCGCCGGGAGGTTCCGCCGCCGGAGGAGTACGGCGGCGGTGAGCACGCCGTGCCGGAGCCCGGCCGCCAGCGACGCCGGGAGGTTTCGCCCGGGTTGCCAGTGGAGCCCGCTTACGTACGTCGGCGCCGAGGGCGTCCGTCGGGCGAGCACGCGTTGCCGGTGCAGGCCGAGTTCCCGGCCGCCGGGTCCGGTGAGCACGCGCTGCCGGTGCAGGGTGAGGTTCCGGTTTCGGATGAGCCTGCTTACGTGCGTCGTCGCCGCGGCTTTCCGCCCGGTGAGCATGCGCTGCCGGTGCAGGCCGAGTTCCCCGCGGCGGAGTTGGACGAGCCTGCGGGTCGGCGGCATGGCGCGTTCTCGCCCGCCGAGTCGGGTGCCCCGGCGGTCCTGCCGGCGCAACCCCGTCGTCGGCGCCGCGTGGCCCAGCCGGTGGAGCCGCAGGGAGTCGAGGCCTGGCCGGGTGAGCGCAGCCCCGAAGGCGCCTGGCCCGCCGAGCCCGAGGAAAACGCGTGGCCGACCGAGGCCGAGCACGACTGGCCGGCCGAAAACGGCGCCGCCGGGCCGTGGCAGCCGGAACCGGAACGCGAATGGCCGGGCGAACCCGAATGGACCCCGGTACCCGTGGGCGTCGGCGCGGCCCCGACGGCCGTCCGCCCCCGCACGATGATGCGCCCGTACGCGCACACCAGGGGCCGCACCCGTCCCGACTACGAACTGGCGCTGGAAACTCTGGTCTCCACGAGCGACCGCGGCCTCCGCCACCAGGGCGCGACCTCCGTGCAGCACCGCCGGATCTGCGACCTGTGCGTGGAACCCCGCTCGATCGCGGAGATCGCCGCGTTCCTGTACCTGCCCCTGAACGTGGTGAAGGTGCTGGTCAGCGACATGGACAACCTCGAACTGGTGGTACTGCACCAGCCGGGCCTGTCCTTCGGGGACCGCTCGTCGCGCGAGTTCATGGCCCGCGTCCTCGAAGGACTCCGCTCACTCTGAGCCCCGCGGACTCCGCTCGTTACCGCGCGTCCGGGCCCCGCAGCCAGGCTGACCCCGGCGGCCGTCGAGTCCGATCTTCCCGGTCCGCGAAACCTCCAGAAAGCGCTTTCCGGCCCCCCGTCAATCCTCCACCAGCGCGGCGGAAGTGATGCGGTGCAACGGATACCGCTCGTCATCGGTGCTGTGCAGGATCCCGCCGCCGACGTGTGCCGGGGTCACGATCCGCTGGCTCGCCGTTCCGTGGGAGTCCACGAAACCGATCCACACCTCGCGCCGCTCGCGGGTTGCGCGCGCCAGCAACGCCATCGTCGCCGAGGTGTCCGAGCCGCCGCCTCCACCGGGGAGCCGCACCTCCGCTCCGCGCCGCCTGGTGGCCGCCCGGTCGCCCGCCCTCAGGTGTGCGATCACCTGCGCCACCTGCTCCGGGCTCACCCCGCCCGGCTCCGGCAGCACGCGCCGCGCGTTGCGGTTGCGCGGCGGGATCCGCCGCCCGCTCGGCCGCAGGTCCAGCACCCGCCCGTCCGGCCCCTCCGCCGCCGGCGCGAAACCCGCCGCCCGCAGGCCGTCCAGCAGCTCCGCCAGCGGGACCGGGCTGACCAGCACCGTCGGCGCGATGCGGCGCAGCTCGTACTCCTCCGCGACCGGGTTGCCGAGCACCTCGGCGATCAGCACCTCGTCGTCGCACCGCAGGAACGCCGCCGCCGCACCGCCGCGCAACCGGCCGTGCCGCCGCGCCACGTCGTCGATCAGGTAGGTCAGCGACTGCGGCACCGGCGTCGCGGACCGCTCGCGGAACAGCGCGTGCAGCTCGTCCGCCGTCTTGCCCGCGTCGAGCGCCCGCCGCACGGTCTGCTCCGTGATCCGGTACACCGTGGCGTGCCCGGCCGACTCGACGTCCGCGACCGTCTTGATCTCCGCCGCCAGCTCGGGCTCCAGCGGCCCCGGCGCGACGACCGTGAGGTCGGCCTGTACCAGCACTTGAGCGACCGGCTCGGGCATCGCGCGGTCCATCGCGGACAGCGCGGCCGCCCGGTCGTCGTCCAGCAGTGCGGCCGTCGCCGTGGTCAGCGCACCGAGCGCGATCACCCCCAGCGTCGCCGCCTCCGCCATGGTCCAGCGCACCGTCTCGTCCCGCAGCCGCCCGCCCCGCCGGGGCGCGCGCCACGCCAGCACCGCGACCAGCTCCTCGGCGCTCTTCACCCCCGCGCCCGACGGCAGTTCCGCCAGCGCCTGCAACACCCGCCGCCGCGTGACCGGCGCCAACGGGCGCCGCAGGTCGTCCGACAGCGGCGCCATCGCCTTGTCCCTGGCGTCGCGCTGACCGGCGAGGCCGGGCAGCCGCGGCAGCTCCAGCCATGCCTGGGCGAGGATGAGCCACCGCTGCGCGGGAGCGGACGCGAGCCACGAATCGGTGAGCGTCGTCGGTACCCATTCAGGTGCCGCGCTGCCACTGTCGGCGACGAGCCCGGCGCCGACGGCCAGCTCGGCGAGCAGCGTCACCCGCGCGTCGTCGACCTCCAGCTCACGCGCCGCCTTGCGTAGCTCGCGAACGCCGAGCCCGCCGGACTTGAGCACCGGCGGCGGCTGCTCGGACCAGGCGTTGAGCAGGGATTCCATGTGCCGCAGGAACTCCGCGGCCTCACCGGCCGCCACCTCGTCCACTGTGGACTGCTGGTGCGGGTTCGTCGGCAGCTCGGGCTCGTGCAACGCGCCGGGCGAGCACGAATGCCCGCCGCGCAACGCCAGAGCGACCTCGCGGGGCAGCTCGACGGTCTCCGCGTCCCGCCGCAGGAGCAGACCACGCGCGAGCAGCCGTTGGACGGGCGTCTTCGCCTCGTCGAGCGGAACCTCCGTACGGGCGTCGCGGCTTCGCCCGATCGGCGGGCCGGCCGCGAGGGCGGCGAGCACGCTGCGTTCGTCCTCCGCCAGGTCGGCGAGGTCCACATCGGCCAGTTCCGGCACCGAAGCGCCGAGCCCGGCCGGGAACGGCCCGACGATCTCGCGGACCACGGGCACCACCCGCAGGGCGTCGTCGTCGCCCCACACGACCGCGCGCTCGCGCAACCGCCGCAGCGCCGGGCCGGGATCGGCGCCGAGCAGCGCCTCGATCCGGGCCACGGGAACGGCCTCGGTGTCGGCGTCCGCGACGAGCAGCGCGTCGAGCACCGCGAGGGTGAACGTGTCGAGGTCCTCTATCGCCCGAGCGGTGGAACCGGCCGTACCCGCACGGGTGGCGAGGACGGTGCTGTCGGAGGGCGGAGGCGTGGCCAGGTCGCGTCTGGCCTGCAGGAGAGCGGCCAGCTCGTCGTCGGACGCGGAACGCAGCCAGTCCGCCAGAGAGGTCGCGGGCATCACAGGTCAGGATACCGCCCTGGCCACCGGGTACCGCCCGTGTTGAGGCAAACTGAAGACCTCACAGGCGAGGCAACGGGAGGACGACGTGGCCAAAGGTGACAACAACAAGAAGGCCGGCCGGATCGACCCGAGCTGGCCCCAGGTGCCCGAGGGTGAGCACCCGGTGTCCGAGCTCGCGTCGGACCGCCAGGGCGCGCTTTCGCCCTACGGTGACGTGACGTTCCCGCTGGACACGGTGCCCTACGTGCACCCGGAGACCGAGATCAACAAGTAAGGGGTAACGACAGTGCCGGTTCCCGGCCCCGGTTATTCGATCACCGTCCGCGTCGAGGCTCCGCCGTCGGCGAGCGCCGCGGGCGACCTCACGACCGCCGTCGGCCGGGTGGGCGGCGTGCTCACCGCGTTCGACGTCGTCGAGTCGCGCTCGGACGCGATCGTGGTCGACATCACCGCGAACGTCTCCAACGCCGACCACGTGGAGGACGTCACCAAGGAGCTCGACTCCATCGAGGGCGTGCGGGTGCGCAAGGTTTCCGACCGCACCTTCCTGATGCACCTCGGTGGCAAGCTTTCGGTCAGTCCCAAGGTGCAGCTGCGCAACCGTGACGACCTGTCCCGCGCCTACACCCCCGGCGTCGCGCGCGTCTGCCAGGCGATCGCCGCGAACCCCGCCGACGCCCGGCGGCTGACGATCAAGCGGAACACCGTCGCCGTGGTCACCGACGGCTCGGCCGTGCTGGGCCTCGGCAACATCGGCCCGGAGGCCGCGCTGCCGGTGATGGAGGGCAAGGCGGCGCTGTTCAAGAAGTTCGCCGACGTCGACGCGTGGCCGGTGTGCCTGGACACCCAGGACACCGAGGAGATCATCAAGATCGTGAAGGCGCTGGCGCCGGTGTACGCGGGGATCAACCTCGAAGACATCGCCGCGCCGCGCTGTTTCGAGATCGAGAAGCGCCTGCGCGAGCAGCTGGACATCCCGGTGTTCCACGACGACCAGCACGGCACCGCGATCGTGGTGGTCGCCGCGCTGCGCAACGCGTTGCGCGTGGTGGACAAGGACATCCAGGACTGCAAGATCGTCGTCAGCGGCGCGGGCGCCGCGGGTTCGGCGATCATCCGCCTGCTGCAGCACAAGAAGCCGGCCGACATCATCGCCGCCGACATCGACGGCATCGTCCACTCGGGCCGCGCGAACCTCGACGACAACCTGCGGCACCTGGCGGAGACCACCAACAAGGACAACGTCTCCGGCAGCCTGCACGACGCGCTCGTCGGCGCGGACGTGTTCATCGGGGTGTCGGCGCCGAACCTGTTCGGGGCGGAGCAGGTCGCCACGATGGCGAAGGACCCGGTGGTGTTCGCGCTGGCGAACCCGGATCCGGAGATCGACCCGCTCGAGGCGCAGAAGCACGCCGCCGTGGTGGCGACGGGCCGCAGCGACTACCCGAACCAGATCAACAACGTGCTGGCGTTCCCCGGTGTCTTCCGCGGTCTGCTCGACGCCCAGGCGCGTGACATCGACGACGACATGCTGATCGCGGCGGCGAACGCGATCGCGGACGTGGTGGACGACCGGCTGAACGCGTCGTTCATCGTGCCGAGCGTGTTCGACTCGGCCGTCGCGCCCGCTGTGGCGGAGGCCGTGAAGAACGCCGCGCGCCGCAGCCCGATCGCGTAGTTCGCGAGTCCGGAGGGTCGGCCGTCGTGGCGGGCCCTCCGGACTAGCCTTGGGCACGTGAGTGAACTGAGCCACGTGGACTCCTCCGGTGCGGCGCGGATGGTCGACGTTTCCGGCAAGGAGGCCACGTTCCGGACGGCGATCGCCACCGGCGTGGTGCGGACCACCGCCGAGGTGGTGCAGCTGCTGTCCTCGAACGGCCTGCCCAAGGGTGATGCGCTGGCGACGGCCCGGATCGCGGGGATCATGGCCGCGAAGAAGGTGCCCGAGCTGATTCCGTTGTGCCACCAGATCGCGCTGTCCGGGGTGAAGGTCGAGTTCACGCTGGGTGCGGCCGAGATCGGTATCCAGGCGACGGCGAAGACCACCGATCGGACGGGCGTCGAGATGGAGGCCCTCACCGCGGTCGCGGTCGCCGGGCTCACGGTGCACGACATGATCAAGGCCGTGGATCCCGCCGCCGTGCTGGACGCAGTGCGGCTGGAGCGCAAGGACGGCGGCAAGACCGGGACCTGGGAGCGGCCATGAAACGCACGGCACGGGTGATCGTCGCGTCGAACCGCGCGGCTTCGGGGGTCTACGAGGACAAGACGGGCCCGGTGCTCGTCGAATGGCTGACGGCTCGGTCGTTCGCCGTGCCTTCGCCGGTCGTCGTGCCCGATGGTGAGCCCGTCGGGCAGGCGTTGCGGGAGAGTCTGCGGGACGGCGTGGATCTCGTGGTCACGACGGGTGGCACGGGTATCTCGCCGACGGACCGCACGCCGGACGAGACGCTCGCCGTGCTGGACCACGAGCTGCCGGGCCTGGCGGACGCGGTCCGGAACGCGGGCCTGCCGAAGGTCCCGACGGCGGTCCTGTCGCGCGGCGTGGCAGGTGTCGCGGGCCGCACGCTGGTGGTCAACCTGCCCGGTTCACGCGGTGGGGTGAAGGACGGCCTCGGCGTCCTGGAGGGCGTGCTGGACCACGCACTGGACCAACTCGCCGGTGGCGACCATCCACGGCCGCCCGCCCAGGTCGAGGAGGCACCCCGATCGGCAGCGGGTGCGCTGGCGGCGAGGGCGGCTGGGGGCGTGGCGACCGGGCAGGTGGCTGCGGATGCGGCCGCAACCGGGCAGGTGGCGGAGAGTCACGTGGCCCACCCGCGGATCGCGCTCGCACAGGTGACAGAGCAGCCGCTTTCGGTGGAGGCCCACGCCGAGCTGGTGGACGACCCCGCGGCGGGGGCGGTCGTGACCTTCGGCGGGGTGGTCCGCAACCACGACGGCGGCAAGTCGGTGGAGACGTTGTTCTACGAGGGGCACCCGAGCGCCGGGGACGTGCTCGCGCGGGTGGTGGCCGAGGTGTCGGCCAGGCGCCCCGGAGTCCGGGCGGTAGCTGTGAGTCACCGTTTGGGTGCTCTCGCCATCGGTGACGTCGCCCTGGCGTGCGCCGTGGCAGCCGAACACCGGGCCGAGGCTTTCGTGACGTGTGCCGAGCTGGTCGACGAGGTGAAGGCCCAGCTGCCGGTCTGGAAGCACCAGCACTTCGCCGACGGAACCGACGAGTGGGTGAATTCCCCGTAGCGCCTTCCAGACGTCGCGGTGGCGGTTCCGTGACTCCGGGGGCGAGTTCTCCAGCGAGAGCGCCTCTCAGGCCGCAATTCGCGGATCCGCCGTGACGGTCGTGCCGCCGCCGAGCCCCTGAGAGGCCGTCTGGCAGGAGCCGCTCGTCGACCACCGGCCAACGCAGGCCCCGGAGAAGTACCTCAGAAATGCCCGAGGGCCCCACCGCACGGGGGATAGCGGTGGGGCCCTCGGTTGCTCATCGGGACCTCAGCACGAAGTCCGACGACCGATCGCGCCGTGAGTGGCCTTCTAGCAGGTCACTTGGTGGCGATCTTCTGGCCGACCAGGATCAGGTTCGGGTTCGGGATGTACTGCTTGTTCAGCTCCTGGAGCTTCTCGTAGCCACCCTGGACGTTGAACTGCTGGGCGATCTTCGAGAGCGTGTCGCCGGCCACCACGGTGTAGTCACCGTTCGGGTTGGACGACGGCACCGCGGTCGCGGCCTGCGTCTCCACCTGCTTGGGCGCCGGGGCGGCCTTCTTGGTGGTCGACGTGGTGCTCTTCTTCTGCTGGGTCGACGTGCTGCTGCTCTTCGACTTGTAGCTCGCCGTGGAGCCGGCCTTCTTGCCGCACACCGGCCACGCGCCGATGCCCTGGCCCTGAAGGACCCGCTCCGCGACCGCGATCTGCTGCTCACGCGACGCGTTCTGCGGGCTGCCGGTGCCGCCGTAGGCCTTCCAGGTGCTCTGCGTGAACTGCAGACCGCCGTAGAAGCCGTTGCCGGTGTTGGTGTTCCAGTTGCCACCGCTCTCGCACTGCGCGATGGCGTCCCAGTTCACGCTGGCGGCCTGCGCGGGGGTCGCGGCGATCGCCAACGGGGTGCCAACCGCGATACCCGCGACAGCGACGCGGGCGATGTTGCGAGCGGCGGGGGACATCTTGCGGTGCTTGCCTCGGTAGGACATTCGATCTATCTCGGGCTTCCGCGCCGTCGAGGCGGCCCTCGCGGGCCGTCTTGCGGGGCGGACCCTCGCGGGCCCGTGGCTTTCCGGCGGGATCCGGTCAGCCGGCCCGGCCCACGCGTCGCGTGGTCCAGGCTCCCTCCGTCCCTGTCCGGAAGCTTCTTTCGCTCGGGGTTTGTTGTTCCGGGATTCCGCCGGACAGGGTTTGGCGCTTCGGAATCCCGGTCTTGCTTGGCCGGTCGGGGCCAGCCGAAAAGCGACGGTACGTAACGGCGAGCGTGATCGGAAATTATTCGGTACGTGACCTACATCACAGTAACGGCACGCAACCTACCGCGATCCTAGTGTTTCTCCTGCTCAGCGAGCCGTTACCGTCTCGTTTCCTGCCCGAGATATTTCACTGATCGTGAGGTCTGCATCACGTCGTTTGGGCACGACTGGGCCGTTCGTGGGCTTCGGAAAACGGCCGGCAAAGCTGCGGTCAACCCCCGGCGAAGGGCGGGAGGACGTCGAGCTCCGCCCCATCGGGCAGCGGCCGGGAGCGGTCCCGGACGGCGATCCCGTCGAGCAGGAAGCTGGCGGCCTCCAGGACGCGCGGCAGCTTCTCCGGATGCCTCTCGCGCAGGACCCCCAGCGCCTCGGACACGGACGCGCCCACGGGCAGCTGGAGCGTCTCCTGCTCCACGCCCGAGGCCGCCCGTGCGGACGCGAAGTACCGCACCAGCACCTTCGTCAAGAGGTCTCAGCCCCCGATCGCGCTCATCGGCCGGATCGGCTGCGCGAACCCGGCGTCGTTGATCTCGTGGCCCGCCAGCTTGCCCCACATGGTCAGGCGCCACGCGTCGGCCACCGCTTCGTCGTCGAGCCCCGCCCGCAGCAGGCCCCGCAGGTCCGTCTCGTCGTTGCTGAACAGGCACGAGCGCACCGCGCCGTCCGCGGTCAGCCGGGTGCGCTCGCACGCGGCGCAGAACGGCCTGGTCACCGACGCGATCACGCCCACGTCGCCGGGCCCGCCGTCGACCAGCCACCGCTCCGCCGGGGCGCCGCCGCGCTCACCGGGGCTCGGCGTGAGGGAGAACTCCGCCCGCAGCAGGCCGAGGATCTCCTCCGCGGTCACCATGTCGGCGCGGTTCCAGCCGTGCTGGGCGTCCAGCGGCATCTGCTCGATGAACCGCAGGTGGTAGCCGTGTTCGAGGCAGAACCGCAGCAGGGGCACCGCTTCGTGCTCGTTGACCCCGCGCAGCAGCACCGCGTTGACCTTCACCGGGTCGAGCCCGGCGGCGCGCGCCGCTTCGAGGCCGTCCAGGACGTGCGACAGCCTGTCGCGCCGGGTGATTGCGCGGAACGTCTCCGGGTCGACCGTGTCGAGGGAGACGTTGATCCGGTCCAGCCCCGCCGCGACGAGCTTCTCCGCGCGCTTCGCGAGGCCGATTCCGTTGGTGGTCATGGAAAGCCGGGGCCGCGGCCGCAGCGCGGCGACCTGCGCGACGAGGTCCTCCAGCCCCGGGCGCAGCATCGGCTCGCCACCGGTGAGGCGGATGTCGGTGACACCCAGGCGTTCGACCGCGATTCGCAGCAGCCGCAACAGTTCTTCGTCCGTCAGGACGTCCTCGCCGGGCAGCCAGGGCAGGCCCTCGGCGGGCATGCAGTAAGTACAGCGCAGGTTGCAGCGGTCGGTCAGCGACACCCGCAGGTCGGTGGCCACCCGGCCGAAAGTGTCGACGAGGGCTGGGTTGTCCGGCCTTGGCCGAGACACGCCGTGTGGGCCCCGCAGTCGGGGTAGACCGAGATTCACCGCACTCATCGCACCCAGCCTAACCCGATCAGCCGTAGCAGGAGGATCACTAGAATATGGGGGACAACCAGGATTTTCACGGCCGGGAGGAAGCGGCGATGGCAGCCGAGCGGCGGTACCCGGTGCCCCCGGAGGTCCTCGCGCGGTTCGGCGAAATCGGCCGGGAGAGCAGCACCCTCGCGGTCCTGCGGCACGCCCAGATCGCCGAGCGGCTGGGCCTGTCGGGCACCGATCACAAGGCGCTCGACCTCGCTTCGCGCGCGGACGGTCCGCTGACCGCGGGGCGGATAGCGCAGCTCACCGGCCTTTCGACGGGTGCGGTCACCGGTGTGATCGACAGGCTGGAGCGGGCCGGGTTCGTCCGCCGCGTGCGCGACACCCAGGACCGGCGCAAGGTCCTCGTCGAGATCCTGCCCCTCGACGAGGACAAGCTGCGGCCGCTGTTCGATTCCGCCCTGGACGTCACCCGCGAGGTGCTGGAGAAGTTCTCCCCGGCCGAGCGGGAGGTCGTGGAACGTTACGAACGTGAGATGTTGCGGTTGATCCGCGCCGATGTGCTCGGTGAGGACGAAAGCGCATAGCTTTTCCGCAACCCCGGGGATAATGTCGCGGGCATGCCGCATTTTCGGTTTTCTGAGGCTGCCGCACTGCTGGGTGTGAGCGACGACACGATTCGCCGCTGGGTACGCGCCGGGCAGCTCGGTTCCAGTGTGGACGCGGTCGGCCGGAAGGTCGTCGACGGCGCGGAGCTCGCCGCGTTCGCCCGCGAGCAGGCGAACGGCCCGGTGGACCCGTCCGACGTGGGCCGCTCGGCCCGCAACCGGTTCGTCGGGCTCGTCACCGAGGTCACCGTCGACAAGGTGATGGCGCAGGTCGAGCTCCAGTGCGGACCGCACCGGGTGGTTTCGCTGATGAGCGCCGAAGCGGTGCGCGAGCTCGGGTTGCGGCCCGGGGTCCTCGCGGTGGCGGTGGTCAAGGCGACAACGGTCGTCGTGGAGACTCCTGGAGGAGAGCGGTGAAGAAGGTATTGGCCACTTTGGCCGGTGTCGCGCTGGTGATCACGGGCTGCGGCTCGGGATCGGACAGCGGCAGCGGCGGCAGTAGTAGCAGTGCCCCCGGACCGAGGACGCTGACGGTGTTCGCGGCCGCCTCGCTGACCGAGTCCTTCAACGCCCTCAAGACCGAGTTCGAGGCGGCGCACCCCGGCGTGACGGTGACGTACAACTTCGCCGGCTCGTCGTCACTGGTGCAGCAGCTGGACAACGGCGCCAAGGCGGACGTGTTCGCCTCCGCCGACCAGGCCAACATGGACAAGGCCGTGCAGGGCGGCGTGATCGACGGCTCCCCGACGGTCTTCGCCACCAACAAGCTGACCATCGCCGTGGCGCCGGGGAACCCGAAGGGGCTCAAGGCGTTCGGCGACCTGACGCAGGGCGGGCTGAAGGTCGTCGTGTGCGCGACGCAGGTGCCGTGCGGCTCGGCAACGCAGAAGGTGGAGAAGAGCACCGGCGTCACGCTCAAGCCGGTCAGCGAGGAGCAGGACGTCAAGCAGGTGCTGACGAAGGTCGAGTCCGGCGACGCCGACGCCGGGCTGGTCTACGTGACCGATGCGAACACGGCGAACGGCAAGGTCGCGCAGGTCGACTTCCCCGAGTCGGCGCAGGCGGTCAACAACTACCCGATCGCGGTGGTCAAGAACGCACCCCAGGCTCAGCTCGCGCAGGAGTTCGAGCAGTTCGTGCTGGGGGCGCAGGGTCAGCAGGAGCTGACCAAGGTCGGCTTTGGCACGCCGGCCAAGTAGCACCAGGGCGCCGGTTCCGCGGGCTCTGTGGGTGCCCGCGGGACTGGCTCTGGCGCTGGTCGTCCTGCCGGTGGTCGGGCTGCTGGTCCGGTCGGACCTGACCCGGCTGCCGTCGCTGATCGTCTCCGAGTCCGCGCTCGCGGCGTTGCGGTTGTCGGTCGAGACCGCCGCGCTGTCCACCGTGGGTTGCGTGTTGCTCGGGGTGCCGCTGGCGGTGGTGCTCGCGCGGACGCGGGTGCCCGGCATCCGGGTGCTGCGGGCCGTGGTGCTGCTGCCGCTGGTGCTGCCGCCGGTGGTCGGCGGCCTCGCGCTGCTGTACCTGCTCGGGCGGAAGGGCTTCCTCGGGTACCTGCTCGACGTCACCCTCGGCGTGACCGTGCCGTTCACCACCACCGCGGTGGTGATCGCGCAGATCTTCGTGGCGATGCCGTTCCTCGTGGTGAGCCTGGAGGGCGCGCTGCGCAACGCGGGCGATTCGTACGAGCAGATCGGCGCGACGCTGGGCGCCAAGCCGTGGACGGTGTTCCGGCGGGTCACCCTGCCGCTGCTGCTGCCCGCGCTCGGTTCGGGTGCGGTGCTCAGCTTCGCCCGCGCGCTGGGGGAGTTCGGGGCGACGATCACCTTCGCGGGCAGCCTCCAGGGCGTGACCCGGACGCTGCCGCTGGAGGTCTACACGCAGGCGGAGTCCGATATAGACAGTGCCGTCGCGGTGGCGTTGCTGCTGGTGGTGGTGGCGCTGGTCGTGATCGTCGTGGCCCGGCCGCGGGCGCTGGAGGGCCGGGCGTAGTGCTGCGGGCGGAGATCGAGCTGAGCCGCGGGGACTTCCGGCTCGCGGTGGACTTCGAGGTGCCGGACGGGACGGTGCTGGCGATCCTCGGGCCGAACGGGTCCGGCAAGTCGAGCCTGCTCGGCAGCCTGTCCGGGCTGTTGCGGCCGGACCGGGCGTCGATCCGGCTCGGCGAGCGTGAGCTGCACGGCGTGCCGCCCTATCTGCGCTCGGTGGGTCTGTTGTCCCAGGATCCGCTGCTGTTCCCGCACCTGTCCGTGCTGGACAACGTGGCTTTCTCGCCGCGTTCGAAGGGCGCCGGGCGGGCGGAGTCGCGGGAGATCGCGCGCCGCTGGCTGGCCGAGGTCGACGCGACGGAGTTCGCGCGGCGCAAGCCCGCGCAACTGTCCGGCGGGCAGGCGCAGCGGGTCGCCGTGGCGCGGGCGCTCGCCGGGAACCCGGACCTCCTGCTGCTCGACGAGCCGCTCGCCGCGCTGGACGTCGACGCCGCGCCCGCGATCCGCGGGCTGCTGCGGCGCGTGCTCGGCGAGCACCGGATCGGGGCGACGGTCCTGGTCACCCACGACCCGCTCGACGCCCTCGCGTTGTCCGACCACGTGCTGGTGCTGTCGCGGGGGCAGGTCGTCGAGCGGGGGCCGACGCGTGAGGTGCTGGCGGCTCCGCGCACGGCGTTCACGGCGCGGATCGCGGGGCTGAACCTGATTCCGGGGCGTGCGGCCGAGGGCGGGCTGCGGGCGGACGACGGGCGGTTCGTCGCGGGGATGCTCGCCGAGGATGCCGCCTTGGGCGAGCCCGCGGTGGCGGTGTTCGAGCCGAGCGCCGTCGCGGTGTACCCACCTGACGACGGGCATCCGGGCAGCCCGCGGAACACGATCGCGGCCACCGTGACCGCACTCGAACCACACGGTCCGGTGATCCGGTTGCGCACGGATGGGGGATTGGCGGCGGACCTCACTCCGGCTGCCGTGGCGGACCTGGCGCTCGAACCCGGGGTGGCCGTGCGCCTGTCGATCAAAGCCACGACCGTGACCGTCTATCCCGCTAACGCCAGCCCCTCGCCCACCACCGCCCTCAACGGAGACGCTTCGCGTCACGGCTAATCTCGGGATATGACCCAGTGGACGTATCTGACGGACATGGACGGCGTGCTGGTGCACGAGGAGCACCTCGTCCCGGGCGCCGACGAGTTCCTCGCGGAGCTGCGCGCTCACGACACGCCCTTCCTGGTGCTCACGAACAACTCCATCTACACCCCGCGTGACCTGCGGGCGCGACTGCTGAACACCGGTCTCGACGTGCCGGAGGACCGCATCTGGACGTCCGCGCTGGCGACGGCGAAGTTCCTCGACAGCCAGCGCCCGAACGGCTCGGCGTTCGTGATCGGCGAAGCGGGCCTGACCACGGCGCTGCACGAAGCGGGCTACGTGCTGACCGACCGCGACCCGGACTACGTCGTGCTCGGGGAGACGCGCACGTACAGCTTCACGGCGATCACCAAGGCGATCCGCCTGATCGAGGGCGGCGCGAAGTTCATCGCGACGAACCCGGACGCGACCGGCCCGAGCCTGGAGGGCCTGCTGCCCGCGACGGGTTCCATCGCGGCGCTGATCGAGAAGGCGACCGGGCGTTCGCCGTACTACGTGGGCAAGCCGAACCCGCTGATGATGCGTTCGGCGCTGCGTTCGCTGGGGGCGCACTCGGAGAGCACGATCATGATCGGGGACCGGATGGACACCGACGTGCACTCGGGCATCGAGGCCGGGTTGCAGACGGTGCTGGTGCTTACCGGCATTTCGACGAAGGAGTCGGCGGAGCGCTACCCGTACCGGCCGACGATGGTCGTCGATTCCATCGCCGCCCTGGTCGGGCGCACCCAGGACCCGTTCAGCGGTGGGCTGGGCGGGTAGCGGGACTGAACAGGGCTTATGGTCGAAGGGTGGATGTCCCGACTTATGCCGTAGGTGACGTGCACGGGCACCGGGACGAACTGGCCGACGCCCTGCGCGACAACAAGCTGGTCGACGAGCACGACGACTGGTGTGGCGGGGACGCGCACCTGTGGTTCCTGGGCGACTTCGTGGACAGAGGGCCGGACGGCATCGGGGCGATCGACCTGGTCATGAGGTTGCAGGAGCAGGCGGCGGAGGCCGGTGGTTCGGTGCAGGCGCTGCTGGGGAACCACGAGATCCTGCTGCTGGGGATGTACCACTTCGGCGACACGGAGGTCCCGTCCGACTTCGGTCCGCGTAGCTTCGCCCGCAGCTGGCAGATCAATGGCGGGATGCTCTCGGACCAGGACGCGCTCACGGACGACCACATCGAGTGGCTCTCGACGCGCCCGGTCGTCGCGCACGCCGGGGTGCACCTGCTGATGCACTCGGACACCCTGGAGTACCTCGACTGGGGCGACACCGAGGACGAGATCAACGAGAGCGTGCAGGAAATCCTGGCGGGCAACGACCTGGCTGCCTGGTGGGACGTGTGGCGCCGGATGACGACGCGCTACGCCTTCCGGGGCCCGAACGGCGCCGAGGTGGCACAGCAGCTGCTGACCCAACTGGGCGGCGAGCGCATCGTGCACGGCCACAGCGTGATCGCCGACCAGCTGGGCATCCACCCGACGCAGATCGAGGCCCCGTTCCTGTACGCAGGCGGAAAAGCCTTGGGCATCGACGGCGGCCTGTTCGCAGGCGGCCCCTGCCTGGTAGTCCCCCTACCGTGGGAACCAGAAGACTGACAGGGCTTTTACCCCGCCCACCTTCGCCACAGTCACCCGCCGACGAAACCCGCCCGGCACACGCCCGGCCTCCCCCGTCCCTGATCCCCGATGGCGACCCCGCGACGCGAACGCGAGCGGCAAGGACCACCGCCCGGATCTCCCCCGCCCCTCGTCCCCAGCTGCACTTGGCGGTTGGCTCGCCGGGTCAAGGGTCGCGCAGCGATCGCGCAGCGACGCCGAAGGCGCCCTTGAGGCGGCGAGTCGACCGTCGAACCCTCAAAGGCGAGGGGCGGGGGTGGGCCGGGCATTGGAGGGCGGCCACGCCCGGCCCACAGCTGGTGACCACGCTGGGACTGCGGGACGAAAGACAAAAGAATGCCTCGCCGGCGGGCAGGCTCCAGGATGATGGGGCCCAAAGGGATCTCACCTCGGGTGGGTGGTCGAGTTGAGTGATCACCCCGTCGCCTGCGGTTTGTGCATATCACTTTGAGCCAGACCCGCAAGCTTTGGTCTTTCGGCCGCCGGTTCCGGCGCACGTTGCGGGCCTGGCTCAAAGTGATGCCGCGAGTTCAGGCGACGGGATGATCACCCAACTCTCGGGGTTTCTTCAAACCGCCTTACGGCGCTGGGACGATTTCCTTCCCCAGTGGCACCAGCGAAACCGGGATCAGCTTGAAGTTCGCCAGCCCCAACGGGATTCCGATGATCGTCACGCACAGGGCGATTCCGGTGACGAGATGCCCCAGTGCCAGCCACCATCCCGCGAACACGAGCCACACCACGTTTCCCACCACCGATGCTGTTCCGGAGTGGTCGACGATCGTCCTTCCGAAGGGCCACAGCGCGTAGTTCGCGATGCGAAATGACGCTATGCCGAACGGGATGGTCACGATCAACACACAACAGATGATCCCCGCCAGAACATATGCCAGCGCCATCCAGAAACCGGCCAACACCAGCCAGATGATGTTCAGCAGCAACCTCATCAGACGAGCAGCTCCCCTCGGACCGTGGTGACCGCCTGGCCCGCCAGCTGCACCCGCTCGCCCTGCAACGCCACCCGCACCAAGCCGCCGCGGGCGGAGGCCTGTTCGCCGACCAGCTGGTCCCTGCCGAGGCGCTCCGCCCAGTACGGCGCCAGCGCGCAGTGCGCCGAGCCCGTCACCGGGTCTTCCGGCACGCCCACCGCCGGGCCGAACACGCGGCTCACGAAGTCGACCCCGGGCCTGTCGCCGGGCGCGGTGACCACGACGCACCGGGCGTCCCAGCCCGCGATCACGTCCAGGTCCGGCTCCAGCGAACGCACCTCCGCCGCGTCGTTCACCAGCACCAGGATGTCCCACTTACCGCGCAGGACCTCGCGAACCGTCACACCGGGCAGCGCGGGCACGACCTCGTCCGCCGTGGCGTGCGGCGGGTCCGCGGGGAAGTCCATGCGCACCCAGCCGTCCTCGGCCGTCGTGCGCAGCTCACCGCTGCGGGTGGAGAACACCTGCGACCCGCCCAGCACGTGACCGGTCGCGAGAGTCGCGTGCCCGCACAGGTCGACCTCGACCGTCGGCGTGAACCAGCGCAACGTCTTCGGCCCCTCACCCGAGACTTCCACGAACGCTGTCTCCGCGTGCTTCAGCTCCGCGGCCACGGACTGCATCCAGCCGGGTTCGGCCGGTTCGTCCAGCAACACGACCCCCGCGGGGTTGCCGGAGAACGCACGATCGGTGAACGCGTCGACGATGTACAGGCGCATGTTCCCACCTTAGACTCGGGCCGGAGTCAACGTTGACGAAAATGCCAGGAGGCGAACCATGCCTGCCGTGCCGAGCTACTCCTCGGGTACGTCCGACGTCCCGCTGCTGGGCGACACCATCGGTGACAACTTCGACCGCACAGTGCAGGCTTTCGGTGAACGGGACGCGCTCGTCGACGCCGCCACCGGCCGCCGCTGGACGTACGCCGAACTGGCCGCCGAGGTCGACGCGCTCGCGCTGGGGCTGCTGGAGCTGGGCATCGGCAAGGGAGACCGTGTCGGCATCTGGTCGCCGAACTGTGCGGAGTGGACGATCACGCAGTACGCCACCGCGAAGGTCGGCGCGATCCTCGTCAACATCAACCCCGCCTACCGCTCGCACGAACTGGAGTTCGTGCTCAACCAGGCCGGGATCCGCCTGCTCGTCGCCGCCGAGAAGTTCAAGACCTCCGACTACGCGGGCATGATCGAGGAGGTCCGGCCCCGCTGCGGACGGCTGGAGCACGTCGCCCTCATCGGCGGTGACCTGTGGAACTCCTTGCTGGACAACGGAAAGCACGCCGACCGCGCCGCGCTGGAGAACATCCCGCTGGCCGCCGACGACCCGATCAACATCCAGTACACCTCGGGCACCACGGGCTTCCCCAAGGGAGCCACGTTGAGTCACCACAACATCCTCAACAACGGCTTCTTCGTCGGCGAGCTGTGCAACTACACCGAGGCCGACCGCATCTGCCTCCCCGTCCCCTTCTACCACTGCTTCGGCATGGTGATGGGCAACCTCGCGGCGACGAGCCACGGTGCGTGCATGGTGATCCCCGCGCCGGCGTTCGACCCGAAGGCCACGCTGGAGGCGGTGCAGGCGGAGCGGTGCACGTCGCTGTACGGCGTGCCGACGATGTTCATCGCCGAGCTGGCCCAGCCGGACTTCGAGTCCTACGACCTGTCCAGCCTGCGCACCGGGATCATGGCGGGCTCGCCCTGCCCGGTCGAGGTGATGAAGCAGGTCATCGATCGGATGGGCATGGCGGAGGTCTCGATCTGCTACGGCATGACCGAGACGTCCCCGGTGTCCACGCAGACCCGCGCGGACGACTCCATCGAGCGCCGCGTCTCGACGGTCGGGCGCGTGGGGCCGCACCTGGAGGTCAAGGTCGTCGACCCGGAGACGGGCCTGACCGTGCCGCGCGGCGAGCCCGGCGAGCTGTGCACGCGGGGGTACTCGGTGATGCTCGGGTACTGGGAGCAGCCGGACAAGACGGCCGAAGCGATCGACAGGGCGCGCTGGATGCACACCGGTGACCTCGCGGTGATGGACGACGAGGGCTACCTCAACATCACCGGCCGCATCAAGGACATGGTGATCCGCGGCGGCGAGAACGTGTACCCGCGTGAGATCGAGGAGTTCCTCTACACGCACCCGGACGTCCTCGACGCGCAGGTGATCGGCGTGCCGGACGAGCGCTACGGCGAGGAGCTGATGGCGTGGATCCGGATGCGCGAGGGCGCCACGCCGCTGACCGCGGAGTCGGTGCGCGAGTTCTGCAGCGGAAAGCTGGCCCACTACAAGATTCCGCGTTACGTGCACGTCGTCGACGAGTTCCCGATGACCGTCACCGGGAAGATCCGCAAGGTCGAGATGCGCGAGCAGGCGGTGCACCTGCTGGGCCTGGAGAAGGCCGCCGCGGCGCGGCACGCGTGAAGCGATGAGTTTCCGGCTCGCCGCGGGTCTGCCGGAGCAACGACCCAGGAGGTTCCGATGACAGTCCGACTCAACCCGTACCTGAACTTCGACGGCAACGCGCGGGAGGCGATGGAGTTCTACCACGAGGTGCTCGGCGGCACCTTGAAGCTGAACACCTTCGGGGAGTTCGGCGCCCCGGACGCGGCGCTGGCCGACAAGATCATGCACGGCCAGCTGGAGACCGACGGCGGGCTCACCCTCATGGCCGGGGACCTGCCGCCGAACGTCGAGTACCAGCGCGGCAACACGATGACGGTGTCGCTCAGTGGTGACGAGGCGGACAAGCTCCGCGGTTACTGGGCGAAGCTGTCCGATGGCGCGACGGTACTCACCAAGCTGGAGAAGCAGATGTGGGGCGACGAGTTCGGCGCCTGCATCGACCGCTTCGGCGTCCAGTGGCTGGTGGACATCGGCCAGCAGGCGTAGCCGGGACCGGGGCGCCCGCGCCGTTGCGGGCGCCCCGGGGACTCAGCCGACCGCCTCGGCGAACGCCTTGGCGTCCTCCTCGCCGAACGTCTCCTCCAGCTGCTCCGGCGAGTAGTCCAGGTCGATCTGCGCGACCGGAACGCCCCGCGCGGACTCGATCGCCCCGAGCCGCCGCTGCGCGCGGTCGGCGGCGTACTCGATGAACTCCTGCGGGTCGTTGTCGAACGGCCGCGGCTCCTCGAACTGCTCGTTGACCCACTGGATCATGCCCAGCGCGTGCGGCAGCAGCTCGCCCATGCGCTGCTGCACCGCGTCCCACAGCGAGTCGTCGGCGGCGATGTGACGGCGGCACGTGAACGTGCCCCACGCCATGTGCCTGCGCTCGTCGTCCCCGATGTGCTTCACCAGCCGCTGCATGCCCGGCAGGATGCCGCGGGTCGCGCACATCTTCTGCCACGCGTAGTACCCGGTGAGCGCGAGACTGCCCTCGACCACGTGGTTGTAGGTGACGCTCGCACGGATCTGGTTGAGCGGGCTGGGATCGCTGGCCAGCAGGCCGAGCGACTCGGGCAGCTCCTCGTAGAAGAGCTTGCGGTAGTGCGGGTTCTCCGACACGAACGGCGTCAGGTCGTCGGTGAGCCCCACCGCGTCCATCCACCGGCGGAAGACCTCGGTGTGCTTGGCCTCCTCGAAGCAGAACTGGCTCAGGTACATCTCGTCGCCGAACCGGCCCTCGGTGGCCATGGCCTTCATGAACGGCTGGATGTCCTCGGTCACCGCCTCCTCGCCGGCGACGAACTGCGCGCACAGGTACGTCGCGGAGCGGCGCTCTTCGTCGGTCAGTGCCTCCCAGTCGGCGCGGTCCTGCGAGAAGTCGATGTCGGCCGGGTTCCAGAACTTCTTGTTGCCCTTGACGAACAGCCGCAGCGGGAACGAGTCCCAGTTCAGCCCGCCACGACGCAGCGAGGCGAATCCGGTGCGGTTCGGGGACAGCGTATCGGTCATTTCTCACACTCCATTGTGGACAAATGCGGGGCGAGCGCGGCGCACACCATGTCCGCTGCCTCGGCGGCGGGGTGCGTGGGCAGCACGAGGTGGCTCAGCGCCAGCCGCGTGACGGTCTCGGCGAGCAGCCGTGCGGTCGGCTCGCCGAGCTGGGGCAGGAACTCCAGGTAGCGGGTGGCGGCCAGTTCCGTCGCGGCGGACAGCACCGGCTCGCCCTTCGTGGTGAGCAGTGGCAGCAGGTCCTCACCGGTCTGCGTGCCCAGTGCGGCGGCGACCAGCTTGTTCTCGCGGCCGTGCTCGATCGTGTACACAACCGCGCGGTGCACCCCGGTGAGCAGGTCCGGCGCGGTGTCGAACCGGTGGCGGATGCCCTCCAGGAACTCGGCGGTGGTGCGCAACGCGACGGCCTCGACCAGCGCCGTCTTGTTGCCGAACTCGTTGTAGACGGTCTGCCGGCTCACCCCCGCGACCGCGGCCACGTCCGCCATGCGCAGCCCGGCGTGGCCGTGTTCGGCGAGCAGGGCGGTCGCGGCGTCGAGGAGGGTCTCCCGGAGTGAGGCCCTCGTGCGTTCGGCGAAGGAGGAGGTGATGTCCGACACGTCAGCAGCTTGACACAGCCACCAAAAATGTCAATCAACTTGACCCGAACGGCCGACGTGTAAACCCGTACGGTGAAGGTGTGGGAATCACCGTCGGCTTCGACCTGGACATGACACTCATCGACCCGAGGCCGGGCATGGTCTCGGTGATGAACGCGCTCGGCGAGGAGGCGGGGCTACCGCTCGACGGTGAGCACTTCGCGAGCCACCTCGGCCCGCCGCTGGACATGGTGCTGCGCGACTTCGGCGCGCCCCCGGAGCGGATTCCGGAGCTGGTCGCGCGCTTCCGCGAGCTGTACCCGGAGATCGTCATCCCCGAGACCGTCGCGCTGCCGGGAGCCCACGCCGCGCTCGAAGCGGTGCGCCGCGCCGGTGGCCGAACCATCGTGGTCACCGGCAAGTACGGGCCCAACGCCGACAAGCACATCAAGGCGCTCGGCTTCGAGGTCGACGTCCTGGTCGGCGAGCTGTGGGCGGCGGGCAAGGCCGTGGCGCTGCGCGAACACGGGGCGAAGGCGTACGCCGGTGATCACCTCGGCGACGTGCGGGGCGCGCTCGCCGCCGGGGTGGTGCCGATCGCCGTCACCACGGGCCCGTGCAGCCGGGAGGAACTGGCCGCCGCGGGCGCCGAGGTCATCTTCGACTCGCTGGCGGAGTTCCCGGCGTGGTTCAGCTCTTTCGGTGTTCCCGAACCAGCGCGATGAGCCCGAGCACGATCCCGAGCGGGGTCGCGACGCCGGCGACGAGGCTCAGCCACAGGGGCAGGTCCTTGAGCCCGGCGGCGAACAGCACGAACACCACCAGCACGGCCAGTACGCCCAGGGCGAACACCCCGATTCCCACACGCATGAGCCACGGTTTGCGCTGCTGGCTGTTCGCCACGTCGTTCATGGGTAGAGGTTAGAACGAGCTATCTACTTCTCCCCACGGCGCCCAGCGGGATAGGCTGGACGGCACGCGTCCTGGGTACGCCCCGGGGCGCGTTCGTCGTGCGGGGGCAGACGATCTTGACTTGGCAGAGCGAAGGAACGGGTGAGAGCAGTGCCGACCGGCAAGGTCAAGTGGTACGACGCGGAGAAGGGCTTCGGTTTCGTCACCCAGGACGGTGGCGAGGACGTCTACATCCGCAAGGCCGCGCTACCTGCGGGGGTGGAGGCACTCAAGGCCGGCCAGCGACTCGAGTTCGGGGTCGCCGAGGGCCGGCGCGGCCCGCAGGCGCTGTCGGTGCGGCTGATCGACTCGCTGCCGTCGGTGGCCGAGGCGCGGCGCCGCCCCGCGGAGGAGCTGCACGGCCTGGTCGAGGACATGATCAAGCTCATCGAGATGAAGGTGCAGCCCGACCTGCGCCGCGGCCGCTACCCGGACCGCAAGAACATCAAGCGGATCGCGGAGGTCATGCGCGCCGTGGCCCGGGACCTGGACCCGTAAGGATTCGATCTGGCTTTTGGAAGTGGCGGAGCCGCTTGCTGTGGGCAAGCAACTCGCACCGCCGCGGGTTCTGAGGTGGTTCCTCGCGAGGACAGCGCCTCCGTGGTGACCTGGCGGTCATGAGGAGGCGATCCCGGAGCGAGGGGCCGCCTCAGGTTCCGCTACCGGCACCGCTACGCAGGCCGGGGTCTGTGTCATTACGGTTTGATCTGGAGCGACCAGTAGGCGCGGGCGACGAGCTGGGGATTCCCGTTCTCGTCGAGGATCGGGTTCCCCGCCTCGTCGGCCGCGTACGCCGCGCCGATCTGCTGGACTTCCACCACCACGAGCTGGTTGCCCGCGCCGCCCGGCGTGGCCGTGTAGGCGAGCGTGCTGCCCGGCGCGAAGAACTGCTGCTTGACCTGCAGGTTCCCGCTCGCGTCGGCGTACTGGACGTTGACCAGCCACGGGGTGTCGGAAAGCTCCGACGGCACCGAGATCTGCACCGGCATGCCCTTGCGCACCTTGAGCGTGGCGATGTCCTCGGGGTGCTTGTCACAGTTGCGCACGAGCGTGTCGCAGTGGACCGCGGGGCCGGTGTTGACCGTGTGGCCGTCGCCGTAGAACGTGACCTCCGGCGGGCCGACCGTGGCCGAGCATCCCGTGAGTGCCAGGGCACCAGCCGCCAGGAGACCGAGAATCCGACTACGCCGCATGGGTGAAACCCTAATTAGGCGGGCGTGCGGGCCGGTCGCTGGGGCCGTTTCCCGCCGAGGAACGGCAGGAGCGTCGAGCCCCGGCGCACCAGGAACGTCTGCGTCCCGCCGATCGCGAGCAACGCCGACACCACCAGGAAACCGACCCAGTACGTGGGCGGCAGCAGCAGGCCGACCGCGCCGCCGAAGCACCACGCCAGCTGCAGCACCGTCTCCGAGCGGCCGAACGCCGACGCGCGCGACTCCTCCGGCAGGTCGGCCTGGATCGCCGCGTCGAGGCTGATCTTGGCCAGCGCGCTGGCGGTGGAGCCGACCAGGCCGACCACCGCGGCCGTCGCGATCCCGGCGAACACGGCGGCGAGCACGGTCGACGCGAGCGTGGCCGCCACGCTGCCCAGCACCACCTGCGTCGGATGCCCGAACTGCAGCCGCGAGCCGAGCGCGTTGCCGACGAAACCACCGACCCCGGCGGCCGCGCCGATGATCCCGAGCAGCAGCAGCTGGGTGAACGGGCTCTGCCCGCCGGCCTCGGCGTGCGCCTTCACCGCGAACGCCGCGAACATCATCAGGAACCCGGTGAGCACGCGCACGGTGCCGTTGCCCCACAACGCCACCACGACGTCCTGGCCGAGCGGCTGCCGCTTCTTCCTGCCCGGCCGCGCGGTGAGGGACGTGGGCACCTCGCCCGCGGTCGCCTCGACCCACGACGGGATCCGCATCGACTGCACCGCCGCCGCGACGCAGATCAGCGCGGTGAACCACAGCGCGCCCGCCGAGCCGAGCATCGAGTTGACGCCGCTCGCGACCGCGCCGAACACGCCGCCCGCGGCGAGGCCGAACACGGTGAGCCGGGCGTTGGTCTTCGACAGCGTCACCCCGCGCGGCACGACCCGGGGCGTGACCGCGGACTTGAGCACCGTGAACGACTTCGACAGCACCATCATCCCGAGCGCCGCCGGGTACAGGCCCCAGTCGTCGAAGTGCAGCGCCATGATCGCGGCCATCAGGCCCTGGCCCAGCGAGGACACGCACATCGCGAGCCTGCGCCCGCGCTGGATGCGGTCCAGCGCGGGCCCGATCACCGGGGCGACCAGCGCGAACGGGGCGATGGTGATGAGCAGGTACAGCGCGACCTTGCCCTTGCTCTCGCCGCTGGTGGCGGCGAAGAACAACGTGTTGGCCAGCGCGACCGCCATCGCGGCGTCGCTGGCGTAGTTGAGCATCACCGCGTACATCAGCGCCGTGAGCCCGGACTTGTCCGCGCCGTCGGCCTTCGCCGCGCGTTGGAAGGCGCCGACCGCGCGTCCGCCGAGCTCGCGGCTGCGCAGGGCCGCGACCCGCGTCACGGTGATCTTCTTCGGAATCCGGGGCAACGTACCGGCCGCGGCCTCGCTGCGGTTGGCCTGCGCCGGCTCCTCGGGCTTGGCGCCGCGGGGCGGATAGCCGTCGGTGTCGTAGTGCTCGTACAGCGGTTCCGTGCGTCGCGGCGGCGGCTCGCGCCGTGGCGGTTCGCTCGGGCGCGGCGGGTACGGCCGCGCGCCGCGGGGCGGGATCGGCGACGTGCGGAAGGAGCTGGGAGGCACTTCCTCCGTCGGCGTGGGACGGGTGTACGTGGACGGGCGCCAGCTCTGGCCGGAACCCGGGTCCGGCGTCCACTTCCGTTTGCGCCCCACGGGTCAATCTTGCCTCATGACCAGGCCGGAAGGCCCGTCGATCAGGAGGTTCCGACGAATTTCACCCGGAACAGCGTCGGCCACAGCTTGCCCGTGACCAGGAACTCGTCGGTGCCCGGCACCGCGGCGATGCCGTTGAGCACGTCGGCGTTCTGCCGCTGCGCGTCCGTGAGCAGGCCGGACGCGTCGATCATGCCCGTGACGGCGCCGTCCGCGGGGTCGATCCGCAGGATCGTGTCGGTCTGCCAGACGTTGGCGTACACCGTGCCGCCCACGCATTCGAGCTCGTTGAGCTGGTCGAACGTCTGGTTCCCCGAGTGCACGGTGACGGCGCCGAGTACGGCGAAGCTCGCCGGATCGCGGAAGGTCAGCTGGTCCGAGCCGTTGCTCATCACCAGCCGGTCCTGCTGGTGGCACAGCCCCCAGCCCTCGCCCTGGTACGGCACCTGGCGCAGCTCGGCGAGGGTGCGCGCGTCCCGCTCGATCGCGACCCCGTTCTGCCAGGTCAGCTGCCACAGTGTCGAGCCGACGACCGTGACGCCCTCACCGAAGAACGGGGACGGCAGGTCGGCCCGCACGGTCGGCGCGGCACCGGGCTGACCGGCCCGCACCTCGGACCGGCCGACCAGGCCCGTGCCCTCGTACAGCGTGCTGCCGTCGAGTTCCAGCCCCTCGGTGAACGCGGTCGTGTCGTGCGGCAGCGTCGAGAGGACCTGCACCCGCAGTCGCGGAACGGAGTCGTTCGCGTGCGGAGCGCTCGCCGCGCACGCCGCCAGCGAGGCGACCAGCGCCAGTGAGAACGAGACCAGGATGCGCACGCCTTACCCTGACATGACCTCTGTGAACTCGCCGCTGCACAATGGCCCTATGACCCTCCTGCTCACCTTGGACGACGGCTCCGTCCAGCGGGCCCTCAGCGACGCCGTCGAGCTCGCGCGCGACGCCGCGGTCGCCGAGGCCGGCGCGGAGCAGGTCGGGAAGCACGCCGGAGTCCACGCCGAGGACGCCGTGTCGGCGAGCCACCTGTTCGAGGCCGCGGTCCCCGGCTACGGCGGCTGGTACTGGTCGGTGACCGTCGCGACGGCGGGTCCCGGCGAACCCGTGACCGTCAGCGAAGTCGTCCTCACCCCGGGGCCGGACGCGCTCGTCGCGCCGAAGTGGGTGCCGTGGGAGCGCCGCGTGCGCCCCGGCGACCTCGGCGTGGGCGACATCCTGCCGACCGAGGAGGACGACCCGCGCCTGGTGCCGGGGTACGTCCAGTCCGACGACCCGGCGGTCGAGGAGGTCGCGCACGAGATCGGGCTCGGCAGGCCGCGTGTGCTGTCCCGCTACGGGCGGACGGAGGCGGCGGGTCGGTGGCGGTCCGGTGAGTTCGGGCCTCGGTCGGACATGGCGCGCAGCGCGCCCGCAGCCTGCGGCACGTGCGGGTTCTACCTGCCGCTGGCGGGGTCGCTGCGCGCGGCGTTCGGGGTGTGCGGCAACGAGATCGCGCCGGCGGACGGGCACGTGGTGAACGTCGAGTACGGCTGCGGTGCCCACTCGGAGGTCGAGGTCGAGGCCACGTCTTCGGTGCCGGTCGCCGAGCTGGTGTACGACGACTCGCTCCTGGACATGGAAGCGGCGAGTGACTGATCCCTTCGGCACCGAGGCACTGCGGGCCTCGGTACTGCGGGCGTGGGCCGACTCGCCCACGCGACTGACCGAAGACACCAACGCCGAGCGCGACCTGCGCGTCGGCGCGTACCGGGACAGGCTGTTCGTCGAGCTGGCCCAGAACGCGGCGGACGCCGCACTGGCCGCCGGAGTCCCCGGCACGGTGCGGGTGTCCGTTGTGGACGGTGAGTTGCGGTTCGCGAACACCGGCGCGCCCTTGGACGCGCGTGGGGTGGCTTCGTTGTCATCGCTGCGGGCGTCCGCGAAGGAGGGCATGGTCGGGCAGTTCGGCGTGGGGTTCGCCGCCGTGCTGGCCGTCAGTTCCGAGCCACGCGTGATCTCCCGGACCGGCGGGGTCGCGTTTTCGGAGGCGCGGACGCGGGAAGCGGTGCAGCGCGACGAAGTTCCGGTGTTGCGGCTGCCTTGGCCGGTCGAGGAGCAGGTGCCGGAGGGCTTCGACACGGAGGTCCGCCTGCCGCTGCGCGACGGCGTCGACCCGGACGAGCTGCTGAACCGGTTGTCGGGCGAGGTCGAGGACCTGCTGCTGGTACTGCCGTGGCTGGCGCGGGTCGAGGTTGCGGACGCCGTGTGGACGCGATCCGAAGTGGACGGTCAGGTCGAGATCGCCGGGCGGCGCTGGCTGACGCAGGAGGCGCGTGACGGCCTGTGGGCGGTGCCGTCGGACGGGCCGCTCGAAGGCGACGTGCTGCACGCGCCGACGCCGACGGACGAACGGTTGTCACTGCCCGCGCGGTTGATCGCGAACGTGCCGCTGGAGCCGTCGCGGCGGCGGGTGTTGCCGGGCGTGGAGCTCGCCGGGCTGGCCGAGTCGTATCCGGCGCTGGTTCGTCGGCTCCCGCCCTCGAAACGTCTTTCGCTCGTGCCCGCACCGGGTTTCCCTCTGTCCGAAGTAGACGGGCAGTTGCGGGAAGCGGTGTTGCGGCAATTGACGGAACAGCCGTGGCTGCCGGGGCGCACGGAGCTGCCGGGCTCGGGTGCGCGGGTGCTGGCCGTCGAGTCGCCCGAGCTGGTCGAGCTGCTCGGTGACGTGGTGCCCCGGCTGGTTTCGCTGTCCGGCGAGGAGCCCGCGAGGGTGCTGGCGGCGGTCGGCGCGGATCGGCTCGAAGTGGCCGAGCTGGTGGAGATCCTGACGGGTCTCGAACGGCCGCCCGCGTGGTGGCGTTCGTTGTACGACACGCTTTTGCCGTTGCTGGAAGCGCATTCGGTGAGCGCGGACGATCTCGGGGCGCTGCCGGTCCCGCTCGCCGATGGGCGGACGTTACCGGGGCCGCGCGGGGCGTTTCTGTTCGGTGGCTCGGAGGAGTTGCTGGACCTGCTCGCGGAGGCGGAGGTCGTCGGGCTGCGGCTGGTGCATCCGGATGCGGCGCACCCGTTGCTGGAACGTCTCGGGGCGAAGCAGGCCGAGTCGGCGGATCTGTTGGAAGCGCCTGCTTTGCGCGAAGCTGTCGAGCGCAGTGTCGAAGATGCACTGTCGGGTTTGGACGGTCGTCCGCTGGCGGATGCCGTGCTGCGCCTGGTATCCGATTCGTCGACGGAGGGGCTGGGCGCGCTGGCTCTGCCGGGTGCCGACGGCTGGCTACGGGCGGATGAGCTGGTGCTGCCGACTTCGCCGCTGCTGGAGGTGTTCGACCCGGAGGCGCTGGGCGAGGACGGGCCGTTGTCGGTGCTGGACGAGGATTTCGCCGCCCGGTGGCCTTCGTCGGCGCTGGTGGCGGTCGGGGTGCTGGACGGTTTCGTGGTGACCGAGGACGGGATCCGCGACCTGGACCTCGTGGCGGACGATGCGTGGCCCGCCGCGCTGCGGTTGCTGGCGGCGGAGCGGGAGACGTGGCACGCCCTGTCCGGCCCGGCGGGCGCGTGGCTGGCGCGGAACGCCTTGCTGGCGGGGCGGACGCCGGAGGAGTGGCGGCTCCCGGAGGCGACGGCCTTGGCGGGTTTGTACGACCCGGTGCCGGACGTCGGGGTGAGCGCCGAGGTACTCGCGCGGGTCGGCGTGCGGGCCGAGCTGGTGGTGGAGGATCCGGAGGACGCGGCCGACCTGCTGGACCGTCTGGGTGATTCCGCGCGGACGGTCGCGCCGGGCTTGGTGGCGCGGGCGTACCAGGCGCTGGTGGACGCCGACGTCGAGTGGCAGGAACTGGACCCACCATCACACGTCCGAGCGGTCGACGGCTCCGTGGTGTCGGCCGACCAGGCGGCGGTGCTGGACCGCCCCTGGCTGGCGGCGGTATGGCCCGCGGAACGGCTGGTCGCGGTGCCGGATTCGGTGGGTGCTGGGGCGTCGGGGCCGGGGCCGGGGCCGGCGGCTGGGGCTGGGGCACCGGTGGGGGTCGCGGGCGGAGCCGAGCTGCGGCCTGTGGTGTCGCCGGGAGGCGCTGGACCGATCGCACCGGAGTTCGCGGTGCCCACGGGCGTGGAGGTGGCTGGGGCACCGGTGGATGCCGAGCTGCCCCTGTCGAGTGAGTTCTCAGGGTTATCGGGAGGCGTCGGGAGAGCGTCGGCGGCCGAGCGGCTGGCAGAGGCGCTTGACATCCCACTGTTGAGTGAACTGGTGTCGGCGAGGCTGCCCGAGGGTGAGTACGTGCCGTGGTCGGAGCTGACCGCGATCCAGTTGGCGGCCGAGCTACTGGACATCCCGTTCCCCGAAGGTGGCGTGGTGGTGCACGAGGAGTTGACGGTAGAGGTCGACGGAGTCAAGCGCGCCGCGCCGTGGTGGGTCGAAAGTGGCGGGTTTCACGGGGAACATCACGCGGAAGACAGCCCCGCCGGCCTGGCCAGGGCCTTCGCGTGGGCCTCAGGCCACTGGTCGGACCGGCACCTCATCACGGCGCTACTCGAGGACCCGGACCCGCTGACTTTGCTGGCCTGAGCCGGGGTCGTCGCTGGGCGGCGCTTCGGCTCTGCTCTGCTGGGGCGAAGGCATGAATGGCCCGTTCATGCGCTGGGAATCGTGCGAGGTGCCCGCTCGCTCGCTCGACCGGCCCTACCCAGCTCCAGACGGCCTCCCGAAGGCATGAATGGTCCGTTCATGCATCGCCCGCCGCGCGAGGTGACCACTCGTGCCCACTCGACCGGTCCTGCCCACTGCCCAGCGGTGTCGTGAAGGCATGAATGGTCCGTTCATGCGCCGCCCGTCGGGCGAGGTGCCCACTCGTGCCCGCCCGACGGCCCAAACCCGGCTCTCGACGGCCTCCCGAAGGCTTGAACGGTCCGTTCACGCGCCGGGAATCGTGCGAGGTGTCCACTCGTGCCCGCCCGGCCGGTCCTTGCTCGCGGCCCAGCGGTGCCCGGAAGGCATGAATGGCCCGTTCATGCGGCTAGGAACCGCGCGAGGTGCCCATTCGTGCCCGCCCGGCCGGTCCTGCCCGCTGCCCGGCAGCGCCCGGAAGGCATGAAAGGCCCGTTCATGCGGCCAGGAACCGAGCGAGGTGCCCACTCGTGCCCACCCGTCCGGCCCTACCCGCCTCCCGGCGGGCCTCACGAAGGCATGAACGGCCCATTCACGCGCCGCGCCCCAACCCACACCGCCAAACCCCGGCCCCAGAACCAGAACCCCTCAAATCCCCCTCTGGGCTGACCTCGAACCGCGCCTGGCGGCTGCTCTCTGCCAGGTCATGATGCCCATCCCGATGATGCTGATGACCACCCCCGCGAGGCACGTCCACAGCCACACGGACGCGGGGCCACCCCGGCCCCAGTCGTGGATCGCGAGGACCACGAAACCCGCCAGCCAGGCCACCGTGCCGAAGATCACTATGGGAAACAGCGCGGTCAGCTGCGCCGGCAGCTCGGGCACAGGACGCAACGAGGGCTTAACATCCCCACCGTTGATCGGGTCGGTCACGTCAGGAAGGCTACCGGCGAGTTCCCACCGAGCACCACGAAGGCGGAAGCATGACCCAGCTGGGCACGCGGTCGGCGGTCGACCGCTTCTTCAAGATCAGCGAACGCGGTTCGACCACGGGCCGTGAAATCCGGGGCGGCCTCGTCACCTTCGTGACCATGGCCTACATCGTCGTCCTCAACCCGCTGATCATCGGCAGCTTCTCGCCGTCCGACGCGGGCGCCCACAAGGACGTGCTCGGCGGCATCCTGCCCGTCCCGCAGGTCGCGGCGGTCACCGCGCTCGTCGCCGGCGTCATGACGATCCTCATGGGCCTCGTCGCTCAGTACCCCTTCGCCATCGCGACCGGCCTCGGCATCAACAGCCTCGTCGCGGTCACCATCGCGCCGCAGGTCACCTGGCCCGAAGCCATGGGGCTGGTCGTCATCGAGGGCCTGATCATCGTCGTACTGGTGCTCACCGGCTTCCGCACCGCCGTGTTCAACGCCGTCCCCGCCGCGCTCAAGTCCGCCATCGCCGCCGGGATCGGGCTGTTCATCTGCTTCATCGGCCTGGTCGACGCGGGCTTCGTCCGCCGGCTGCCCGACGCCGCCAACACCACCGTCCCCGTCGGGCTCGGCATCAGCGGCTCCATCGCGTCCTGGCCCACCGCCGTGTTCGTCGTCGGCCTGCTGCTCACCGGCACCCTCGTCGCCAAGCGCGTCCGCGGCGGCATCCTCATCGGCGTGCTCGCCACCACCGTGCTGGCGATCGTCGTCGAGGCCATCGTGCACGCGGGCCCCTCCAACGGCACCAACCCCAAGGGCTGGAACCTCGGCTACCCCGCGCTGCCCGACCACATCGCGGGGCTGCCGGACCTCTCCCTCGTCGGCGACGTCTCGTTCGGCGCCTGGACGCGGCTGCCGATCATCACCGTCGTCCTGCTGGTGTTCACCCTCGTCCTCGCCGACTTCTTCGACGCCATGGGCACCATGACCGGCCTCGCCAAGGAAGCCGGGCAGCTCGGGCCCGACGGGCAGCTGCCGCGCGTCGGCCGCGCGCTGTTCGTCGAGGGGCTCGCCGGTGCCGCCGGCGGCCTCGGTTCCGCCAGCTCCAACACCGTGTTCGTCGAGTCGGCGGCGGGTATCGCCGAGGGCGCGCGGACCGGACTGGCCAACGTCGTCACCGGTCTGCTGTTCATCGCCGCGATGTTCCTGACCCCGCTGTACGAGGCGGTGCCGGTGGAGGCCGCCGCGCCCGCGCTCGTCGTGGTAGGCGCGATGCTGATCGCGCAGGTCCGGGACATCGACTTCACCGACTTCTCCATCGCGCTGCCCGCGTTCCTCACGATCGTGGTCATGCCGTTCACCTACTCGATCGCCAACGGCATCGGCGCCGGGTTCATCAGCTACGTCGTGATCCAGGCCGTCACCGGAAAGGCTCGCCGCATTCACCCGTTGATGTGGGTCATCGCGGTCGCGTTCGTCGCGTACTTCGCGGTCGGGCCGATCCAGGCCGCGCTGCGGTGAGCAGCGGAACATCCCGCGGCCGCTGATCGTAAGGTATGCTAACTAAGTGCCCGAAATGCGCGAGCCCCAGTTGGCGAGCCGGCTCCGGCTGGCCGTTGTGCGGCTCAACCGCAGGCTCCGGGCACAGCGGACCGACCAGAACGTCTCGCTGACGCAGATCGCGGCACTGTCCACACTGCACAAGTGCGGGGCGCTCTCGCCCGGCAAGCTCGCCGCCAAGGAGGGCGTGCAGCCGCCGTCGATGACGCGGGTCATCGCGGCGCTGGAGGACATGGGGTACGTCGAGCGCAGCCCGCACCCGACGGATGGGCGGCAGTCGATCGTCGCGCTGACCGGCAGCGGGACGGCGTTCATCGAGGCGACGATCTCCGCGCGCGAGGCGTGGTTGGACCGCAAGCTGGCAGAACTGAGCGGTGACGAGCGGGACGTGCTCGCTCGCGCCGCGGAGATCATCGACAGAATGGCGGGGAACGAGTAACGGTGCGCTCAGACACGGGTAGCCACGCGAAGATCCAACCGACGACGACAGCTACCCCGGGTCAGGCGCCACCACCCGCGGATCCACCCCAGCCCAAGCCGAGCATGTTCGCCTCGCTGCGGGTGCGCAACTACCGGCTGTTCTTCTCCGGCCAGGTGATCTCGAACATCGGCACCTGGATGCAGCGCATCGCCCAGGACTGGCTGGTGTTCGAGCTGTCCGGTAACAACCCGATCGCGCTGGGCATCGCGGTCGCGCTGCAGTTCACCCCGACGGTGCTGCTGTCGCTGTGGGCGGGGGTGCTGGCCGACCGGGTCGACAAGCGGAAGCTGTGCATCGCTATCCAGAGCGGCATCGGCGCGCAGGCGCTGGTGCTGGGGCTGCTGAACGTCAGCGGTGTGGTCGCGCTGTGGCAGGTGTACGTGCTGTGCTTCGTGCTCGGCATCTTCAGCGCGCTCGACGTGCCGGCGCGGCAGTCGTTCGTCGCGGAAATGGTGGGCCGCAAGCAGATCCCGAACGCCGTCGCGCTGAACTCGTCGGTGTTCAACATGGCGCGCATCGTGGGTCCCGCGATCGCCGGGTTCGCGATCACGTGGGTCGGCACGGGCTGGATGTTCCTGGCCAACGCCGTCAGCACCCTCGCGGTGATCATCGGGCTCGCGCTGATGGACCCGGACAAGCTGTTCCGCGGCCCGGCCGTGGTGCGCAAGAAGGGGCAGCTGCGCGAAGGGCTCGTGTACGTGCGCGGGCGGGCGGACCTGGTGACGGTGATGGTGCTGGTGTTCTTCGTGAGCACGTTCGGCATCACGTTCTTCACGTCGCTGGCCATCGTGGCGGGCAACGTGTTCGGCACCCAGGCCGACGGCTACGGCCTGCTGTCGACGCTGCTCGCGGTGGGTACGTTCACCGGCTCGCTGATGGCCGCGCGTCGGATGACGAAGGGCGGCCCGCGGGTGCGGCTGCTGCTCATGGCGGGGTTCGGCCTGGGGGCGATGGAGTTCGTGGCCGCGTTCATGCCGACCTACCTGGCGTTCGGGATCGCGCTGATCCCGCTCGGCTTCGCGACGATCACGTTCCTGAACACGGCGAACTCGCTCGTGCAGACGGCAGTGAGCCCGGAGATGCGCGGGCGCGTGATGGGGATCTACGTGCTCGTGCTGATCGGCGGCAACCCGATCGGCGGCCCCATGGTGGGCTGGATGGCGGACACCTTCGGCGGGCGGTCGCCGTTCTACATCGGCGGCGTGATCTCGGCCGTCGCGGCGCTGGCTTGCGCGGTGCTGCTGGCGCGGCGCGGTGGGGTGGCGAAGGGGTACCGGCTGGCGGGGTTGCGGGTGTTGTCGCGGGACCGGGACAGCAAGCTGGCGGCCTGAGCGGCTCGTGGCGGGGCTGCTCTCGGGGCGCGGGGTGGCGGCCTGAGCGGCGCGGCTGCTCGGGCTGAGCTGTTGTCGGCGCGCGGGGTAGCGGTCCAAGCGGCGCGGCCACCCGGACGGCGAAACCAGCGCTGGCGGCCTGAGCGGCGTTTCAAAAACTAGCGGTCCAGCAGCCGGGGTAGTACGGCCTCCGCCACGGAGCGGAGCGACCTGCCCGGGCCCGTGAACGTCAGCTCCTGCGAGCCGTCGTCGGTGAGCTTCACCGCCACCAGTTCGTCGGTCACCAGTGCCGGGCGGCCCGCGATCCGCTCCGGGAATGCGCGCGGCGTCACGATGTCCGTGTACGTCGCCTCGACGCCGCGCACCGTGCAGCTGCCGTCGAACCTCGGCTTGCCCGTGCCGCCCAGTTCGCGGGTCAGCGCGGCGCACAACTGCCACGAGATCATCGGCCACGGGGCGTCCACGATCGCCGCCGGAGCGGGGTGCTGCAGCGGGATCGTGCCGTCCTTCGCCTGCGCCGGCAGTGCCGGGCCGGGCGCGGAGACCGCCTGCACGACCTCCCGCGCGACCGACTCCGTCAGCGTGTCCACGCCCGCGTTCCCGGACAGCTCCACCCGCAGGTACGGGTGCACCTGGCCGGTTCCCTCGGCGTCGACCAGCCGGACGTCCAGCCGCGCGTTCACCTCCGGCGGCAGGTACTCCAGCTGGCCGGGATGCCCGGCGACCTCGACGTCCGACGGGTCCTGCAGGTTCGCCGCCCGCGAGTCGAGGGTCAGCAGGACCTCCGCCGTGGTGCCGACCACGTGGCAGGCGCCGTCGCGGACCTCGCGCAGCACCTTCCCGCCGAGCAGCGACTCCCAGCGCTCCTGGTCCAGCGCCTGGCACAGCACCTGACCGCCCGTGTCCGTGGGCAGCGCCGTCACCAGCTCCCCGCCCGGCATGGGCACCGGCCGCAGTGCCTCGCCGTCCTTGCTCGGCCACTGCGCGGGCAACGCCCGCTGCGGCGCCGGCCGGTCACTGTCCGCACGCGCCCACAGGTAGCCCGCGGTGGCGGACAGCGAGGCGAACGCGAGCAGCACCGCCAGCACAATGCCCACCACGGTCGACGTCTTCACGAGCGCGAGGCTACCGCCGCGTAGTGCGTGCCCCACTTGCGCCCAACGCTGAGGTTAGGCTAACCTCACACACGTCCGCTTCGTGGTGGGAGCGGCAGTCAGTTCGGGAACGGGCGAGGCCCCGCCGCCGGGAAAAACCCCGGTGACGGGGCCTCGTTCACTGATATCCCGAAGTACTCGCGGTAAGCGTCGACGAGTTCCTGTCCGGCCAGTGTCCGCTCGACGCGCTTCCCGTCCACGGTCTCGATCAGCTGTTCACCCGCAAGCGTGACCCGCCCCTGCGCGGTGGGCAAGGTGCAGAGCAGGTTCTGCGTGAAGTGCGAGTCCGGGGACGTCGCCTGCCACCAGCACGCCGGCACGAAGTCGGCCAGCTCGCGGGGCCGGCGCTCCAGCCGGTACGCCGGCTGCCCGTCGTGGCGCACCTCCACGTCGCCGCCCGGCGCGTCGAGCACCAGGAACTCGCCCTCGGCGTCGGCCTGCGGCTCGGTGGCGGCCAGCCGCAACGGCCGCCGCGCGAACCGGCCGAAGCCGACGTCCGCCAGCCACGGCTCGTCCAGGTCCACCAGCAGCGCCAGGTGGTCGAACGGCGCCCCGAACCGGCCGTCGCCGCGGTGCACGCGGGCCGGGTGCAGGGAGACGCGGAAGCCCAGCTCGCGCAGCAGTGCCGCGAAGGCGCCGTTCAGCTCGTAACAGAAACCTCCGCGGCGACGCCGGACGACCTTGTCGACGAGCGCGTCCTCCGCCAGCGCGATCGGCTCGGGCAGGTGCACGCTCAGGTTCTCGAACGGCACCGTCGTGATGTGGCGCTCGTGCAGCTCGGCGAGGGCCTGCGCGGTCGGGGCCTGCGGCCGGACCGCGCCGATCCGCGCCAGGTAGGCGTCGACGTCCATGCCCATACGGTCGCACCTCGACCGCGGTGGAGGTCAACCGGAAAACGAAAACGGGGCCCTCCCGCTGTGGAAGGACCCCGGTCGCGTGGTGCCTCTTTCAGAGGAGCAGGCCGTTGCCGCCGGAGACGGCGTTGTCGAACCGCTTGCTGATCTCGGCCCAGTTGTAGACGTTCCAGAGCGCCTTGACGTAGTCCGCCTTGACGTTCTTGTAGTCCAGGTAGAACGCGTGCTCCCACACGTCCACCAGCAGGATCGGGACCGTCGGCAGGATCAGGTTGTTGTGGTGGTCGCGCAGCTGCTGCGTGATCAGCGTCTTGCCCACCGGGTCCCAGGACAGCGCGGCCCAGCCGTTGCCCTGGATGGTGGTGGCCACCGCGGTGAACTGAGCCTGGAACTTGTCCCAGGAGCCGAACGCGTCGTCGATCGCCTGCGCGAGCTCGCCGGTGGGCTTGTCGCCACCCTCGGGGGACAGGATCTTCCACCACACGACGTGGTTGGCGTGACCGGCGAGGTTGAAGGCCAGCGTGGTCTCCAGCCCGACGATCGACCCGAAGTCACCCTTGTCGCGCGCCTCGGCGAGCTTGTCCAGGGTGTCGTTGGCGCCCTTGACGTAGGTGGCGTGGTGCTTGCTGTGGTGCAGCTCGTTGATCTGAGCGGAAATGTGCGGAGCGAGCGCGCCGTAGTCGTAGTCCAGATCGGGAAGCACGTACCGGGCCATCAGCCCTCCTTCTTCTCTGACTCGAAATCCCTGCGCTACCAAACTAGTAGCAACCGTACCGGGCGGCTAACCGGGGAGAGCGCGATCCACACCCCGGGAAACACCCTGCCGCCAGCCTGCAATCTCCAGGTAGCTGGAGGTCAACGGGATGTGCGGGTGATCACGCGCGGAACGCGTCGAGCTCCCGCGCGAGGTCCGCGAGCACCGCGATGTTGCACTCGAAGGCGACCCGGGTTTCGGTCACGATGCGGCGCTGTTCGGCCTCGTCCCACGGCGCGGCGTCCAGCTCGGCGCGGTAGCGCCTGCGGAACGCTGGCACGTTCGCGATGTCGAACGAATAGAACAACGCGCCCGGCCCGTCGACGCCGTAGTGGCGCTTGAGCAGCGACCGGACGGCCTGCCCGCCCGCGAGGTCGCCGAGGTAGCGCGTGTAGTGGTGGGCGACGTAACCGCCGGGCCAGTCGGCCGCCACCGCGCGGATGCGGCGGACGTACGCCTCGGTGGCGGCCACCGGTTCCAGCTGCGTGGCCCAGTCCTCGCCGAGGAGGAAGGCCAGGTCCGCTTCGAGCGCGGGCACCCGGCGCAGCTCCTCGAACACGAACGGGGCGGCCACTCGGTCTTCGCGCAGCGCGTCGCCCGCTTCCTCGATCGCCTGGTACACGAAGTGGTACTGGGCGGCCAGCCGGGCGTACCCGGCCAGCGTGAGCTGGCCGTCGAACAGGGCGTCCATGAACTCCGAGTGGTGCGCTCGTTCGTGGACGTCCCGGGTGGACTCGCGCAGCGTGGCCGAGAACGGGACCTGGGTTTCCGTCAGAGGAGCCGCCATGATCCGAGCGTAAGCGAGCAGCAGTAGTTAGGCTAGCCTTATCTCAGAGCTCGATCGGCCACGTGTGCACGGGCTCGTCGGCCGCCGACAGCTCGACGTAGCGGCCGAGCATCCCGGCCAGTGCGTTCTCCCGGTCCGCGCCGTGCACCTGGGCCAGCTCCACCATCTCCCGCTGCCACCACGCGCCGTTGCGCCGCGCGAGGCAGCGCTGCTCGATGATCCCCAGGTACCGCTCGATGGACGCCTCCGCGACGTCCGCCGTGCGCAGCCCGTCGTAGGCCAGCGGCAGCAGCACGCGCAGGGTCAGCTCGTCCGGCGGGATCCAGCCGATGCCAGGCCAGTACAGCTGCGCGTCGAAACCGTTGCGGGCGCCCGCGTACAGGTTCTCCTCGGCGGCCTGGAACGACATCTGCGTCCACAGTGGACGTTCGGCCTCGGCGAGCGCGCGCTGGGCGCCGTAGAAGAACGCCGCGTTCGCCATCATGTCGACCACCGTCGGGCCGGCGGGCAGCACGCGGTTCTCCACGCGCAGGTGCGGCTTCCCGTCCACCACGTCGTACACCGGGCGGTTCCAGCGCCACACCGTGCCGTTGTGCAGCCGCAGCTCCGCGAGCTTCGGGGCCTGGCCCTGGTCGAGCGCGTCGACCGGGTCCTCCTCGTCGGTTTCCGGCAGCAGGCCGGGGAAGTAGCGGACGTTCTCCTCGAACAGGTCGAAGATCGAGGTGATCCAGCGCTCCCCGAACCACACCCGCGGCCGCACGCCCTGGTTCTTCAGCTCCTCCGGACGGGTGTCGGTGGCCTGCAGGAACAACGGGATCCGCGTCTCGTGCCACAGCGCCTTGCCCAGCAGGAACGGTGAGTTCGCGCCGATCGCCACCTGCACGCCCGCCAGGCACTGCGCGGCGTTCCAGTGCGCGGCGAACTCCTCGGGCGCGACCTGCAGGTGCAGCTGCAGCGACGTGCACGCCGCCTCCGGCAGGATCGACTCCGAATGCGTGCGCAGCCGTTCCGGTTTGTGGCCGCGCAGCTCGGCGCCGTCGAGCGCCAGCGTCACGTGCTCACCGCGTGCGGCGAAGATCTGGTCGTTGAGCATCGTGTAGCGCGCGCTGTCGGTGATCCACTTCTGGTCGAAGTGCTCGGCCGTGAGAGTCGGCAGGATGCCGATCATCGCCAGCCGCGCGCCGGAGGCGTCCGCGCGTTCGTCCGCTTCGGACAGGAAGCCCCGCAGCTCCCGTTCCATTTCGATTGCGGAGTTCCCCGCCAGTGGCCTCGGCGGCACGTTCAGCTCTATATTGTGCTGGGAGAGTTCGGTGGTGAAGGACGGATTGTCCAGTGCCTCCAGCACTTCCTGGTTGGTCATGGACGGGCGCATGGCGTCGTCGACAAGGTTCAGCTCGACCTCGAGGCCGATGTGTCTTCGGGGGAAGGAGAACCCGCCGTCGCTCAGCATCCTGCCGAGCGTGTCGAGACACCGCTGCACCTTGCGTCGGTACCTGGCCCGGTCGCGTGGGTTGAAGCCGTCAGCCGAAAGATCCTGGCCCATGCCTTCCCTGCTTCGTTCGTCCGGACCGTCGCGAGGTCTGGGCGGTGTTGCCCGGCGGACAACAGTTGCACAGCATCGCGGTCCGGGCTATCGGCCAAACTGGTGCTGTGGGGATCAGTACCCCGCCGCGCCCCGAACGTGACCCGTTCGTCGTAGCGGTACCCAGCTCGTTCGGAGCAGTCACCCCGAGGCCAAACTTCATCCCTGTGGCGCAACGCATCTCCATCGACAAGGTCACCGACCCCCGTGTCGACGACTTCCGCGACCTGTCCACCGCCGACCGCAGGCCCGACCGTCCGGGTGGTCGCGGCCTGGTGATCGCCGAGGGAACCGTCGTCGTCCGCCGTCTGCTCGCGTCCGATTACCCCGTCCGTGCGGTTTTAGGCGTGCCGCGGCGCATCGACGAGCTGGCGCCGGAACTGGCCGGGGTGGACGTGCCCGCGTACGCCGCGTCCGCCGAGGTGATGGCCGAGATCGTCGGGTTCCACCTCAACCGCGGGGTGCTCGCGGTGGCCGATCGCGCCCCGCGTCCGACTGCCTCGGAGGTGGTCGCCCGCTCGCGGGTGGTCGCGGTGCTCGAAGGTGTCGGCGACCACGAGAACCTGGGCGCGCTGTTCCGCAACGCGGCGGCGCTCGGCGTCGGCGGTGTCCTGCTCGGGCCGGGTTGTTCCGATCCGCTGTACCGGCGCAGTGTGCGTGTTTCGATGGGGAACGTCCTGCGCGTGCCGTTCGCGCCGCTCGAACCGTGGCCGGCGGGGCTGACGTGGTTGCGGGAGAACGGTTTCCGCGTGGCCGCGCTGACCCCGCGGGCGGACTCGGTGGCGCTGCGGGAGCTGGCCGCGGACGGCGGGAAGGTCGCGTTGCTGCTCGGCTCCGAGGGGCCGGGGCTGACCGAGGAGGCGCTCGCGGCGGCGGACGTGGCGGTCCGGATCCCGATGGCCGAAGGGGTCGACTCGCTCAACGTCGCCACGGCCGCCGCGGTGGCGTTCTACGAGCTGTCCGGGCGGTAGATTACTGACCGGTCGCAGGCGCTGGACGGGGGAGGCACACGCGTGGAGTTGCGGGTCCGCGGAGAGCGAGCCGTGCTCAAGGGGCATGGGGAGGCGTACACGCGGGAGATCGATCCGCACAGCCTCGCGCTCGGCGCCGAGCTGGCCGACGCGCTGCACGAGTGGGCGCGGGTCGCGTCCGCCGTCCGGCGCGCGCTGGACGCGGGAGAGCCGGGGGAGGCGGCTCCGGTGGTCTCCCACCGAGGGCGGCAGCTGGCGGCGCGGGTGGCGACCGTGATGGGCACGCCGGTGCACTACATCGACCCGGTCACCGACGAGCTGGCCGTGGTCCCGCCGACGCCGGTGACGCAGGCCGAGCCGTCGCTGGCGCAGCGGCTGTTCGGCGGCGCGGAGGTCGGGCACGAGCCGACGCCGTGGGGCACGGGGCTGGTGGTGGCGGGGTTCGTCGCGGCCGTGGTGATCACGGCGATGGTCGCGCTGGCGTCGGCCCTGGCGGCGGAGACGGCGGGCTGGGTGGTGGTCCTCGCGTCGGTCGTGGTGACCGCGGGCCTGGCCCCGTCACTGTGGCTCGCCCGGCGGCTGCCGATCGTGCGCTGGATCGCCCTCGGCGCGGCGGCGGGCTGCGTGCTGGCGTGGTTCGGGGTGCTGACGATCGCACTCTGAGGGGTGGATACTCCGGACATGGACCCGCTGGAGGAGCTGCGGAGACTCTGCCTGGCGCTGCCGGAGACCACCGAGCGCCTGAGCCACGACGAGCCGACGTGGTTCGTCCGCGGCAAGAAGACCGTGGTGATGTATGCCGGTCACCACCACGACGACCGTGTTGCCTTCTGGTGCCCGGCTCCGCCGGGGGTGCAGGAGGAGCTGGTCGCGCAGGAGCCGGACCGCTTCTTCCGTCCCCCGTACGTGGGTCACCGTGGCTGGCTGGGGGTGTGGCTCGACGTGCCCGTGGACTGGGCCGAGATCCGGGCGATCGTCGTGGAGGCCTACCGGATGGTGGCCCCGAAGAAGCTCCTCGCCGAGCTGGACGGGTAGCTCAGCCCCGCTGGGAGCGCACGCCCAGCAGCACGTCCTCCCACGCCGGGACCGCCGGGTGGTTCTTGCGCGGCTTCGGCTTGGGCTTCGGCGCGTCCGCGGGCTCGTCGATCAGGGCCTGCTGCTCCGGCTGCGGTTCGGGCTCGGGCTCGGGTTCCGGCTCCGGCGCGGGCAGCGGCTCCGGCTCGACGGCCCGCAGCGCACGCGGCGTCCGGTTCGGCTCCAGCAGGTCCTCGGACTGCTCGTCGAGCGCGTTCACCGTGCCGCCGTGCGCCCCGGGCGCGAACGACCAGTGCGCGACCATGTCCGAACGCCCCGTCTGCCAACGCAGCGCGACGACCCACCGGCCGTCGTCACCCTTCCAGGCGTCCCACTCGGCCTGGTGGTAATCCTGCCCCCGCACGCCGAACGCGTAAGCCACGACCTCGCCGAGCGTCCGCACGTCCGGCCCGTCCTCGCGGACCGGGTGCGCGGCCTGCGCCAGCTCCGCCATGCGCGAACGCTCCAGCAGCACGGGGTACGCGAAGCGCTCCACCCGGGCCTCCGGCACCCCCGCGGACGACGCCACCTGCTGCACGGATTCACCCGCCCGGATGCGGGCCTGGATCTCGCGTGGTCGCATCTGGCTCTCCGTCTCAACCTCGATCTGACCGAGCCGGGTTATGTCGCCCCTCGCGGCCGCCCGCAGTTTCTCATCGGCCGGCAGGAGGAAACGCTCGCGGCGCGCCGGGTCTTCGCACACGATGGACTTGCCGTCCTCGTGTATCCCGACAACCCTCAGCGTCCGCATCAGCCGCCTCCTCCGGACTTCACCTTAGTGGGTGTTAACGGTAAGACGGCGCGTCGACTTGACGGGTAAGGCGCGCCGAATCCTCGTTACCCAATTGTTGATCTTCTCGCATCACCGCGCGGGTTGTCGCCGGGACACGCCTGGCCCCGCCGGTCACGAACAGGCGATTCTCGGGCAGGATTGCCCGGTGCTGGGGCGAAGGGTGCTCGCGGTCCTGTGCGCGGCGGAGCTCGTGCTGATCGCGGTGGTGCTGGTGTGGAAGCGGCTCGACGGGCTCGACCTGGACGTCTACCGCCTTGGCGCGCAGGCGTTCTTTGAGCACGGCGACCCGTACGGCGTGCTGCCGCCGACCCACGACGGCACGCGGCTTCCCTTCACGTACCCGCCGTTCGCGGCGCTCGCGTTCGCGCCGCTGCTCACGGTGCCGCTGCGGGTTTCGCTGGTGGCGCTGACCGTGGTGTCAGTGCTCGCGCTCGGCGCGGTGCTGGCGTTGTGCCTGGGGCGGTTCGAGAGGCGGTTGACGGTGGCCGGGCCGGTGGTGCTCGCCGCGCAGGCCGTCGCGTTGTTCAGCGAGCCGTTGCGCGCGACGCTCGGCTACGGGCAGGTGAACGTGCTGCTGATGCTCCTGGTGGCAGTGGACGTGCTGGGTCCGCTCCGGCAACGCGGCTACCTCGTCGGGCTGGCGGCGGCCGTGAAGCTCACGCCGCTCGCGTTCGTCCTGTTCTTCCTGGTGCGCCGGGATTTCCGTGCGGCGGGGCGGGCGGTGGCGACGTTCGCGGGGTGCGCGCTGGTGACGTGGGTGATCGCGCCCGGCGCGTCGAAGGAGTACTGGACGAAGCTGGTGTTCCAGGGCGAGCGCATCGGTGACCCGGGGTACATCGGCAACCAGTCGCTGCGCGGCACGCTGGCGCGGCTCGGTCTGGGGCAGGGCTGGTGGATGCTCGCCGTGGTCGTGGTGCTGGCGTTGACGGTGTTCGCGATCGCGCGGGCGAGGCACGAGGTGTCGGCGCTGCTGGTGTGCGCGACGGGCGCGCTGCTGGTCTCACCGGTGTCGTGGACGCACCACTGGGTGTGGATGGCGCCGGCGATCCTGGTGCTGTACGTGCGAAGACGATGGTGGGCGGCGGTGCCGCTCACCATCGTCTTCGTGGTCAGTCCGGTGTGGGACTTCGGGTTCTGGCCGCTGCGGGAGAGTTACGTCCTCGCGGGGCTGGTGCTGCTACTTCTCCAGGCGTTCCACCACGTACTCGATGCAGCTGGTCAGCGCGGAGATGTCGCCCGGCTCGATCGCGGGGAACATGCCGACGCGTAGCTGGTTGCGGCCCAGCTTGCGGTACGGCTCGACGTCGACGATGCCGTTGGCCCGCAGGGTCTTGGCGACGGCGGCCGCGTCGACCTCGTCGACGAAGTCGATGGTGCCGACGACCTGCGAGCGCAGCGCCGGGTCCTGCACGAACGGCGTGGTGTAGCTGGTCTTCTCGGCCCACTGGTAGAGGCGATCCGAGGAGTCCTTGGTGCGCTCGACGGCCCACTTGAGGCCGCCGTTGCCGAGGATCCACTCGATCTGGTCGGCGAGGAGGAACAGCGTCGCGACCGCGGGGGTGTTGTACGTCTGGTCCTTGCGGGAGTTGTCGAGCGCCGTGGTGAGCGACAGGAACTCCGGCACCCAGCGGTCGCCGCCGCCGATCTCGGCGACGCGGTCGAGCGCCGCGGGCGACATGAGGGCCAGCCAGAGCCCGCCATCGGAGGCGAAGCACTTCTGGGGGGCGAAGTAGTAGACGTCGAAGTCCTCGGCGTCGACGGGCAGGCCGCCCGCACCGGAGGTCGCGTCGATGGCGACGAGCGCGCCGTCGCTGCCGGCGGGGCGGCGCACGGGCACGGCCACGCCGGTGGAGGTCTCGTTGTGGGCCCAGCCGACGAGGTCGACGCCCTGCTCGAAGGCGATTTCGGGCGCGCTGCCGGGGTCGGCCTTGACCACGATCGGGTCGGCGAGGAACGGGGCGCCCTTGGTGACGGCCGCGAACTTGGAGGAGAACTCGCCGTAGGTGAAGTGCTGGGAGCGCTCACGGACCAGCCCGAACGCGGCGGCGTCCCAGAACGCCGTGGTGCCGCCGTTGCCCAGGACGACCTCGTAGCCGTCGGGGAGGGAGAACAGTTCGGACAACCCCGCGCGGACCCGCCCGACCAGGGACTTCACCGGCTTCTGACGGTGGGAGGTGCCCAGGTACTTCGCCCCCTCGGCGGCGAGGTTGGCGAGCTGCTCCGTCCGGACCTTCGAGGGCCCGCAACCGAAGCGCCCATCGGAGGGCTTGAGTTCAGCGGGGATGGTCAGCTCAGCGCTCATGGGTTTCAGTGTCGCAGGTGCGTTTCCGGCGGGTTGCGCAGGTCACGGATCTCGGAGGGTGGGATTTCGGGGGTGGGTGTGCTTCCCGGGGTGGTGGTCCGGCGGGTGGGAGGTCGGGGGCGACGGGGTGGGTCTTGGGGTGCTGGGAGCCGAGGGGGCGGGTGTTGGTTGGCGTGCGGGTGGGGAAGGCATGAACGGCCCGTTCACTCGCGCATGGGCTGGAGCGAGAGGTCGGCGAAGGGATGAACGGCCCGTTCATGCGGGTACGGGCCGCTGTTCGAGCCCCGGGAGGGGTGAATGGTCCGTTCATGCGGAGTGGAATGGGACGAAGATCGCCAGTGGAGCGATGAACGGACCGTTCATGGAGTAGGGGTTGCCGCCAGGGAGTCGGCGAAGCGATGAACGGCCGTATACGCGGATACGGGTCGGCGCCGGGGGAGCTGAAGGGATGAATGGCCCGTTCATGCCGCCGCGAGAAGGGGCTGGGCGGCTTTCAACGGCATGAATGGCCCGTTCATGCGGGCGCTGCCGGGAGCGCGGGGCTCGCAGTGCTGTGAACGGACCGTTCATGCGCTTCGAGCCAACGTCGCAAGGGCCGGGGAAGCATGAATGGTCCATTCATGCGCGGATGGGCCGGGCTTCGCTCGTTGAAAGGGGTGAATGGTCCATTCATGCGTGCGCTGGGCGCCCACCCGAAGGCCCGGAAGCAATGAATGGTCCGTTCATGCCGTCGTGAGGAGGGGCGAAGGCCCGGGAAGGAATGAATGGTCCGTTCATGCCGTCGTGAGGAGGGGCAGAGTCCCGGGAAGCAATGAACGTCCCGTTCATGCCACCGTGAGGAGGGGCAGAGACTCGGGAAGCAATGAACGGCCCGTTCATGCAGACCCGAACGGGACGAAGAGCGCCCACCAAGGCATGAACGGCCCGTTCACGCCCACGCGAGCCCCACCGCAAGCACCCCCCGTCACTCCACCCGCCAGCCGCCGTCATCCACGCCGCCCGGCACCGGTGCCGCGGGGTCGAACGGCGTGCGCGTGAAGACGAAAGTCACCAGATCCAGATACAACGGCACCCCATCCGCCCCGCGTCCGACCCGCAGTGTCTCGCCCGCGTAATACCCATCCAAACCCAGCCACTCGTCCTGGCCCACGCGGCGGAACCGCGAAGCCCGGCCGGAACCGCGGACCGGCGTCAGCTCGAACAGGTCTCCCGGGATCAACCGCAACAAGTACGGCGTCGGGCCCCAGTGCCACAGGCCCGTCAGCTCCAGCAGCCCCCTGTCGACCTCCGACGGGCGCCACTCCGGCGGCAGCTTCGGCTCGTGCTCATCCGCCAAGCCGATCAAGTCCACCACCAACCCCAGGATCGCCGGCCCCGACGTGGTGTTCGCCAGCGCCAGCGCACCGGTCCCGCTCACCTCGTCGACCAGGTTCGTCGCCAGGAAGCCCGGCATCGAACCCGTGTGCCCGGCCAGCCGTCGACCCTGGTGCCGCACCAGCTGCAACCCCAGCCCGTACCCCGACGTCCAGCTGTCCCCGTCCTCGACGGTCGCCACCGCGCGCATCTCCGCCATCGTCTCCGGCCTCAGCACGTCCCCGGTGTCCCCACCGACGAAGGACGTCCACCGCGCCAGGTCGCGTACCGTCGACCACAGCTGGCCCGCCGGCGCCATCGCCCCCGCGTCCGGGCTCGGCTCCGGCAACAGCAGGTCCGCGAACGGGTGCACGGCATACCCCTGCGCGTGCCGGCCCGACGGATGCGGCGTCGTGCGCGTCATGCCCAGCGGCGCCAGCACCTCGACCCGCAACGCCTCCAGCCAGCTGCGGCCCCGGTGCCGCGCCACCAGCTCACCGAGCACCCCGAAACCCACATTGGAATAGTGGAATCGGCTCCCCGGCCGGTTCTTCACCGCATCCGACGCCAGGCTCGCCTGCAACGCCGCCCAGTCCCCGCCCGGGGTGCGCTCCCACCACGAACCCGGCGACTCCGCCGTCAGCCCACCCGTGTGCGACAGCAGCTGCCCGACCGTCGACGAACCGAAACTCGTGCCCGGCACGTGCTTTTCGAGCGGGTCGTTCAAGTCCACGCGACCCTCGTCCCGCAACCGCATCACGAGCACCGCCACCAGCGACTTCGTGATCGACCCCAGCCGGTACTGCGTGTCGTCGTCCGGCGGCGTCCCGTCGACGGAACCGCGCGCCCCCCACCACACCACCTCGCCGTCCCGCACCACGGCGGCGACGATCGACGGCACGCGCGCGGCGGCCTGTTCGGTGGCGAGACGGCGGAGCAGGGCGGACTCGGTGGTCACAAGCATGGCCGCCATTCTGCCGAGCACCGCTCAGGGCAGCAGGCCGCGGGCCATCGCGGTGGTCACCGCCGCCGTCCTGTCCGACACGTCGAGCTTGCCGAACACCCGCAGCAGGTGCGTCTTCACCGTCGCTTCGCCGATGTGCAGCGCCCGCCCGATCTCACCGTTCGTCAGCCCCCGCGCGACCAGCCGGAGCACCTCGACCTCCCGCGCCGACAACGCGGGCGGCGCCGGATTGCGCACCTGCGCCACGAGTTTGCCCGCGACCGACGGCGCCAGCACCGTTTCGCCCCGCGCCGCCGCGCGGATCGCGCCCGCGAGATCCGCCCGCGACGCGTCCTTGAGCAGGTAGCCCGCCGCGCCCGCCTCGACCGCGCGCAGGATGTCCGCGTCCGTTTCGTACGTCGTCAGCACGACGACCCGCCGCTCCGGGGTGTCGGTCAGGATCCGGCGCGTGGCGCCCACCCCGTCCAGCCCCGGCATCCGCAGGTCCATCAGGATCACGTCGGGTGAGCGAGCCAGGTTGACCGCCACCGCCTCGTCGCCCGAGCCCGCCTCGCCGACCACCGTCAGGTCCGGCTCGGCTTCGAGCATGCCGCGCAGTCCTTCGCGGACCACCGGGTGGTCGTCGACCAGCAGCACCGAGATCACGCGGGCACCTCCACCACCACCGTCGTTCCCTGTCCACTTCGGACGGACAAGCAGCCGCCCACCTGCTCCGCCCGTGCGCGCATGCCCGCGAGACCGAAGCCGTCCGCCGATCCGGGCTCGAAGCCCCGGCCGTCGTCCCGCACAGTGAGGCGCGCTTTCCCTTCTGCCGCAACGAGTTCCAGCGACACGTGCCGGGCTTCCGCGTGCTTGCGGACGTTCGTCAGCGATTCCTGCGCCGCCCGCAGCAGCACGACCTCCGTCGCCGTCCGCAACGCGGGCAACGGTCCCGGCACCTCGCACACGACCTCGACACCGGTTTCCTCGGCGAACCGGTCCGCCTGCCGCCGCACCGCGTCCTCCAGCGTGCCGGCGCCGAGCGCGGCCGGGGTGAGCGCGGCGACCATCGCACGTGCCTCGGTCAGGTTCTCGCGCGCGGTCCGGCCCGCGAGCGCCACGTGCCGGCGCACCGCGGCCGCGTCGTCCCACTCCGACTCGACCGCCTGCAGCAACGTGACGATGCTGGTGAACCCCTGCGCGAGCGTGTCGTGGATCTCGCGGGCCAGCCGCTCGCGTTCGGCGGAAGTCCCGGCTTCGTGCGACAGCCGCGACACCTCCGCCCGGCTCGCTTCGAGTTGTTCGATCAGGTCGGCGCGCTCCTCGCTCTGCCGCACCACCCGGGTGAACCACTGGCCGATGCACACGCCGAACACCACGAACATCACGCACATCGGCAGCAGCGAGTTCAGCACCGGAGAGTCGGCGCCCTGATCGACCAGCACGGACAGCACCGGTGCCATGATCGCCGGTACCGACATGAGCACCGCCACCGGCAGTGGCGTCGCCATGAACAGCATCGGGCACACCGAGAACAGCGCCAGGCCCGCCGCCGCGTTCGACAGGATCGCCACCACGGCGAGCACGAGGACGAGCGCGCCGAACACCCCGGCCTGCCAGCCCTCCGGGTCCTTGCGGCCGAGAACGACGTAGAGCGCGCCGATCGCGGTGAGGGCGCTGAACGACACCAGCCACTGAGTGGGACTGGCGTGCACGACCGACAGCAGCCCCACCGTGGCCACGTAGTCGGTCACGAAGAGCACGTGCCACAGCCAGTGGTAGCGCTGCCACGCGTTCACCGGCTGTTCGACCACCGGAACGTCAGCCGGCACAGCACGAGCCCCGCCACGCACCAGGCGCCGAGCACCAGCGCCACCGTCCCCAGTTCCCATCGCCCCGCCATCTCGTTCGCCGCCAGGGCGTCCGGGAGGAACACCGAGCGGAAGCCCTGGCAGATCCACTTCACCGGAAAGAAGGAAGCCGCGTCGACCATAACGGTCGGCAGTTGCGTGATGGGCGTGACGAACACGCCCGAGATGAACTGCAACGCCACGTAGACCAGGTTCATGATCGCGACCGCGCCGGTCACCGACCTCGCGAGCGAGCTGGCCGCGATCCCGAGCAACGCGCAGCTGGTCACCCCGAGCACGAACACCCACCCGAACGTCAGCCACCGGTGCGGCGAGGACGGCAGGTTCAGCCCGAAGAGCAGCTTCGCGACCGCCAGCAGGAGCACGGCCTCCGCGAGGCTCGACACCGCGACCAGGATGATCTTGCCGAGGAAGTACGACGTCGCGGGCAGTGGAGTGCCGCGCAGGCGCTTGAGCGTGCCGTCCTCCCGGTCGGACGCGATGCCGCCGCCCATGCTGACGAACGACGTCGACACGATGCCGGAACCGATCATGCCCGCCGCGAACGCCTGCGCCGCGTCGCCGAAGATCGAACCCAGCAGCACCATGAGGAACGCGGGCAGGGTGAACGTGAACACCACGGCTTCCTTGAGCCGGAAGAACTGGCGCAGTTCCACTCCACCGCGAGCGATACCGAGCGCAATCACGAGTTCTCTCCGATCAGCCGAAGGTAGACGTCTTCGAGGCTCAGCCGGGTGACGGTGAGGTCGGCGAGCTCACGCCCCTCGGACAGCTGGGTGACCAGCTTGGTGGGGAACGCCGTGCGCTCCTCGTGGAACCCGTTCTCGTCGCGCCACCGGACCATCGCCTCGCCGCGGGACCGGCCGCCGAGCGCCGACGGCGTGTCCTGCGCGACGATCCGCCCGTCGGCGAGGACCGCGACGCGGTCGGCGAGCGCTTCGGCCTCGTCGAGGTAGTGCGTGGTGAGCAGGATCGTGGTGCCCTCGCCGGCGAGCGCGCGGATCAGCGCCCAGAACCGGCGCCGCGCCTCGGGGTCGAAGCCCGTGGTGGGCTCGTCGAGGAACACCAGCTGCGGGCGGCCGATGATGCCGAGCGCCACGTCGAGCCGCCGCCGCTGCCCGCCGGAAAGCGCTCGCACGCGCGTGCGTGCCTTGTCCGTCAGCCCGACCCGCTCGATCACCTCGTCCGGGTCGCGGGGATCCGCGTAGTAGCGCGCGAAGTGGTGCACGCTCTCGGCGACGGTCAGCTGCGCCGCGTCCGTGGCGGTCTGCAGCACGATCCCGATCCGCGCCCGCCAGTCGCGGCCCGCGGTCCCCGGGTCCTCGCCGAGGACCTCCGCCGTGCCCGTCGTCCGCTTGCGGTGGCCTTCGAGGATCTCGACCGTCGTCGTCTTGCCCGCCCCGTTGGGGCCGAGGAGCGCGAACACCTCACCGCGCTCGATGTCCAGGTCCACGTCGTGCACCGCGACGTGTCCCGGGTACTCCTTGCGCAGTCCGCGCACGTGCACTGCCGGTTCCATGGGAACAGACTGCGGCCCGGGCACCCCTTTCCGGAACGCCCGGGCCACTGAACCCGTTGTCCACCTTTCGGTGGACACGCACTACTTGCCGACGCTGTCCCAGCCCTCGACCTCCTGCGGCTGGCGCGGGGCCGGGCCGACGTAGGTGGCCGACGGGCGGATGAGCCTGCCGGTGCGCTTCTGCTCCAGGATGTGCGCCGCCCAGCCCGCGGTGCGGGCGGAGGTGAACATCGCGGGCATCATGGCGGGCGGCACCTTCGCGAAGTCCAGGATCACCGCTGCCCAGAACTCCACGTTCGTCTCGATAGGACGGTCGGGGCGCCGCTCGCGCAGCTCCGACAGCGCGGCCTGCTCCAGCGCCTCGGCCACCTCGTACCGCTCGGCGCCCAGTTCCTTGCAGGTGCGGCGAAGCACGCGGGCACGCGGGTCCTCGGCCCGGTACACCCGGTGTCCGAAGCCCATCAGCCGCTCCTTGCGGTCGAGGATGCCGCTGACCACCTTGCGGGCGTCGCCGGTCTGCTCGACCTGCTCGATCATCGGCAGCACGCGCGCGGGCGCACCGCCGTGCAGCGGGCCGGACATCGCGCCGATCGCGCCGGACATGGCGGCCGCGACGTCGGCGCCGGTGGAGGCGATGACGCGCGCGGTGAAGGTGGAGGCGTTCATGCCGTGCTCGGCGGCGGACACCCAGTACGCGTCCAGCGCCTTGACGTGCGCCGGGTCGGGCTCGCCGCGCCAGCGGACCAGGAACCGCTCGGTGATGGTGCTTGCTTCGTCCACCCTGGACTCCGGCACCGCGGGTACGCCGACGCCGCGCGCGGACTGGGCGATGTAGGACAGCGTGATCGCCGAAGCGCGCGCGAGGTTGTCGCGGGCCTCGGCGTCGCTGATGTCGAGCAGCGGCTTGAAGCCCCAGATCGGCGCGACCATCGCGAGCGCCGCCTGCGCGTCCACCCGGACGTCGCCGGTGTGCACGGGCAGCGGGAACGGTTCGTCGGGCCGCAGCGGCGTGCTGAAGTTGCCGTCGACCAGCAGGCCCCAGACGTCGCCGAAGCTCACCTTGCCCGCCAGGTCCTCGATGTCCACGCCGCGGTAGCGCAGCGCGCCGCCGTCGCGGTCGGGTTCGGCGATCTCGGTGCGGAAGGCGACCACGCCCTCCAGTCCGGGTTTGAACCCGTCGTCCGGCTCGGAAGCAGGCTGGCTGTTAGCAACAGGCGCTGAGGTAGTCACGGTGAGAAGACCTTTCGATGCGCGTTCCCCGACGTTTGCCTTGCGTCTGGCCTACTCGCACGAGTGCGGCGCCGGAACGCGCCTCGTCGCACGGATGCCCAAACCATGCACCCCCGCCGCCCGGGTGGCAATCGAAAGATGTGGTGGTTTCGGTCACGATTACGAGAACGATTCAGCGTCGGCCGCCCCCATCCGTGTAAATCCTGTGTTTCTCGGCGCCTCGGAGGTGCCTCCGTGGTGATAGACCTGGCTCATGCACCTGAGCCCCCAGGAACGGGACAAACTGCTCATCCACGTCGCTGCCGACGTGGCGCGGCGGCGGCTCGAACGCGGCGTGAAGCTGAACCACCCCGAGGCCGTCGCGCTGATCACCGACTACGTGCTCGAAGGCGCGCGGGACGGGCTGAGCGTGACCGACCTCGTGGCGGGCGGGCGCAGCGTGCTCTCCCGCGACCAGGTGCTGCCCGGCATTCCCGAAATGGTCGACTCGGTGCAGGTGGAGGCCACTTTTCCGGACGGCACGAAGCTCGTGACCGTGCACGACCCGATCGTCTAGGAGAATCCCGTGCACCCTGGCGAGATCATCCCGGCCGCGGCGCCCGTCGAGCTGAACCCGGGCCGCCCGCGCACCACCCTGCGCGTGGTGAACACCGGCGACCGGCCCGTGCAGGTCGGTTCGCACTTCCACTTCGCGCAGACCAACTCGGCGCTCGACTTCGACCGCGACGCGGCCCAGGGCAAGCGGCTCGACATCCCGGCGGGGACGTCGGTGCGCTTCGAGCCGGGCGTGGACCGCGAGGTGGAGCTGGTGCCGCTGGCGGGTCGCGGGGTCGTGCCGGGGCTGCAGCGATGAGCCGCGTCGAGCGCGAGCGCTACGTCGAACTGTTCGGCCCGACGGTCGGGGACCGGATCCGGCTCGCGGACACCGACCTGCTGATCGAGGTCACCGAGGACCGCAGCATGGGCGCGGCCGCCGGGGACGAGGTGATCTTCGGCGGTGGCAAGGTCATCCGCGAGTCGATGGGGCAGGGCATGGCCACGCGCGCGGAGGGCGCGCCGGACCTGGTCATCACGGGCGCGGTCGTCCTCGACCACTGGGGCGTGGTCAAGGCCGACGTCGGAATCCGTGACGGGCGCATCGTCGGCATCGGCAAGGCGGGCAACCCCGACACGATGGACGGCGTGGACCCCGCGCTGGTGATCGGGCCGTCCACGGAAGTGCTGGCGGGCAACGGGAAGATCCTCACCGCGGGCGGCATCGACTGCCACGTGCACTTCATCTGCCCGCAGCTCGTGGACACCGCCCTCGCCTCCGGGCTGACGACGCTCGTCGGCGGCGGCACCGGGCCGGTCGAGGGCAGCAAGGCCACCACGGTCACGCCCGGTGCATGGAACCTGGGCCGGATGCTGCGTGCGATGGACGCCATGCCGGTCAACGTTTTATTGCTGGGCAAGGGAAACACCGTCCGGCACGAGGCGTTGCGCGAGCAGTTCGAAGCCGGGGCGGGCGGGCTCAAGCTGCACGAGGACTGGGGTTCGACGCCCGCCGCGATCGACGCCGCGCTCACTGTCGCCGGGGAGTACGGCGCGCAGGTCGCCATCCACACCGACACGCTCAACGAGGCCGGGTTCGTCGAGTCCACTGTGGACGCCATCGGTGGCCGGTCGATCAACGCGTACCACACCGAAGGCGCCGGCGGCGGGCACGCGCCGGACATCATCAAGGTCGTCTCGCTGCCCAACGTGCTGCCCTCGTCCACCAACCCGACGCGCCCGCACACGGTCAACACGCTCGAAGAGCACCTCGACATGCTCGTGGTGTGCCACCACCTCAACCCGTCGGTGCCCGAGGACCTCGCGTTCGCCGAGAGCCGCATCCGGCCGACGACGATCGCCGCCGAGGACGTGCTGCACGACCTGGGCGCGATCTCGATGATGAGCTCCGACTCGCAGGCCATGGGCCGGATCGGCGAGGTGATCATCCGGACCTGGCAGACCGCGCACGTGATGAAGGCCCGGCGCGGCGCGCTGCCCGGTGACGGCGCGGCGGACAACCTGCGGGCTCGTCGTTATGTCGCCAAGTACACGATCAACCCGGCGATCGCGCACGGCATGGCGCACGAGATCGGGTCGGTGGAGGTCGGCAAGCTCGCCGACCTCGTGCTGTGGGAGCCCAAGTTCTTCGGGGTGCGCCCGCATGTGGTGCTCAAGGGCGGTTTTCCGGCGTGGGCCGCGATGGGCGACGCGAACGCGTCCATCCCGACGCCGCAGCCGGTGCTCGCGCGGCCGATGTTCGGCGCGCAGCCGTCGGTCGCCGCCGAGACCAGCCTGCACTTCGTGACGGAGGCGGCGATCGAGGCCGATGTCGCGGGCACGTTCGGGCTGCGGCGACGGTTGGTGGCGATCTCGGACACGCGGTCGATCGGCAAGGCGGACATGCTGCTCAACGACGCGCTGCCGGACGTCCAGGTGGACCCGGACAGCTTCGCCGTGCACGTCGACGGGGAGCTGATCGAGCCGCGACCGGTGGCGGAACTGCCGATGGCCCAACGGTACTTCTTGTTCTGATGGACGTCACCGCGTTGCTGCTGGCCGACTCCCGCTTCCCTGGCGGGGGTCACGTCCATTCGGGCGGGCTGGAGGAGGTCGTCGCGCGGAAGCTGGTGACCACCGAGCGGGACCTGCCGCCGTTTCTGCACAGTCGTTTGTGGACAGCAGGACTACTCGCGGCAGCTTTCGGCGCGGCGTCGGCACATGCCGTGCGGCGTAATGTCGCAAGTGGACACTGGCTGCGGCTGGACGCCGAACTCGACGCCCGCACGCCGTCGCACGCGCAGCGGGAGGCGTCGCGGGCGCAGGGCCGGGGCACCGCGCGGGCGGGCCGGATCGCCTGGCCCGCGGTGGGAAAGCTGCTCGCCGTCACCCCGCGGCCGCACCACCCGATCATCACCGGTGCGCTGGCGGGTGCCGGTGGCGCTGCGCCGCGCGACACCGCGTTGACGCTCGCGTACCTCGCGGTGAGCGGTCCGGCGAGCGCGGCCGTGCGGCTGCTGGGGTTCGACCCGCTCACCGTGAACGCGCTGGTGGTGCGGCTCGCCCCGCAGCTGGAGGCCGTCGCCGACGAGGCGGCCGCGACCGCGGGCGCGGACCCCGCCGACCTGCCTGCGCCCAGCGCGCCGGCGCTGGACCTGCTCGCCGAAGCACACCTTCGGCACCACGAGGAAGAGGTGCGTCTCTTTGCCAGCTGAACACGGTCACGGCCACGGCCACGCGATCAACTTCGACCCCACGGTGTCCGAGCCCGACTCCCACGAGGCGTCGCCGAAGCACGGCCGCGCGTTCCGGATCGGCATCGGCGGTCCGGTGGGCAGCGGCAAGACGGCGCTGGTCGCCGCGCTGTGCCGGGCGCTCGTGGACGAGATCGACCTGGCGGTGGTGACCAACGACATCTACACGACCGAGGACGCCGACTTCCTGCGCCGCGCGGGCGTGCTCGACGCCGAGCGCATCGAGGCGGTGCAGACCGGTGCCTGCCCGCACACCGCGATCCGCGACGACATCACCGCGAACCTCGACGCCGTCGAGCGGCTGGAGGAGCGGTTCCCCGGGCTGGAACTGGTGATCATCGAAAGCGGCGGCGACAACCTGACCGCCGTGTTCAGCCGGGGGCTGGCCGACAGCCAGGTGTTCGTGATCGACGTCGCGGGCGGCGACAAGGTGCCGCGCAAGGGCGGCCCCGGCGTCACGACGGCGGACCTGCTGGTGATCAACAAGATCGACATCGCGCACCTCGTCCGCGCCGACCTGACCGTGATGACGTCCGACGCGCACCGGATGCGCGGCGAGCTGCCAGTGATCACGCAGTCCCTTGTGGACACCCCGGACGCGCCCGAGGTCGCCGGCTGGGTCCGCAAGCAGCTGGCATGAGGGCGGAGGCCCGGCTGGTCGCCGAGTGCCGCGGCGGCCGCACGGTGCTGCGGGAGCTGCGGTCGATGTCGCCGCTGACCCTGCTGCCCAAGCGCACCGGTGGCGACGCCGTGGTGCACCTGGTCAGCTCGGCGACGGCGCCGCTGGGCGGGGACGAGCTGACGCTGACCGTCCGGGTCGGGGCCGGGGCGCGGCTGCGGCTGTCGGGCGTGGCGGCGACGCTGGCCCTGCCGGGGCACCGGGAGGGTGGTAGCCGGTCGACCGTCCGGGTGGAAATCGAGCGCGGCGGGGTGCTGGAGTACCTGCCGGAGCCGACGGTCGTCACGGCGCGGGCGCGGCACACGGCGGAGCTGTTCGCGACCCTGGACGCGGAGGCGAAGCTGCGGACCCGCGAGGTGCTCGTGCTGGGCCGGGTGAACGAGCGAGCCGGACAGTTGCGCAGCACGCAGCGGGTGGTGGCCGGTGGCGTGCCGGTGCTGCACCAGACGCTGGACGTCGGCGTGCTCGACAACGGCGTCGCCCACCTCGCGGGACGGCGGGTGCTCGCGACGGAGCTGTCGGTCGGGCAGGAACCGGTCAAGGCCGCGGGCGGCGACTGGTGGTCGGTGACCCCGCTCGCGGCGTGCGGTGCGTTGATCACCGCCCTGGCACCCGATGCGGTGACCGCGCACCGGGATCTTGATCGAGCCAGATCTCTGCTGGGACACGCACCGTGGTAGGGGTCACCGTTCGGCGGGTTTCGCGCAGGCGTCGCAGGCCCTAACGTCAAGCTTCATCCACTTGTCTCACTCGTGCGTTTCACCAGGCGCGGAGGTTGGCTCATGCCGGAGGTCGGGAACATCGACGACGTGGCGGTTCGGCTGCCCGGAATGCGGGTGGCCTACGAAGGAGATTCCCTGGACGAGTCCGATCTGGCGGGCAGCTGGACGGAACAGCTGCAGGAGTGGCTGAACCAGGCGATCGCCGCGGGGGTCTCGGAGCCGAACGCGATGGTGCTGGCCACCGCCGACGCGGAGGGCAGGCCGTCCTCGCGCACGGTGCTGTGCAAGGGCCTCGACGAGCGGGGCGTGGTCTTCTACACGAACTACACCTCGGCGAAGAGCCACGACCTGAGCGTCACGCGCTACGCGTCGGCGACGTTCCCCTGGTACCCCCTGCACCGCCAGGTGACGGTGCGCGGCGAGGTTGAGAAGGTCGACGTGGCGGAGACGGCGGAGTACTGGGCGTCCCGCCCGCGCGGTTCGCAGCTGGGCGCGTGGGCGTCGCCGCAGTCGCAGGTGGTGCGCAGCAGGCGCGAGCTGGACAACGCCCTGTCGTCGATCGAGCGCCGCTTCGCCGACGCGGAGAAGATCCCCTTCCCGCCACACTGGGGCGGCTGGCGCATCAAGCCGGACACGGTCGAGTTCTGGCAGGGACAACGCAACCGCCTCCACGACAGGCTGCGTTTCGTAAGGACGCACGACGGCTGGCGAGTGGACAGGGTGGCCCCGTAAGGGGCGGGTGCTTTGAAGGAACCCCCGAGAGTTGGGTGATCATCCCGTCGCCTGAAAGCGGACCATCACTTTGAGCCAGGCCCGCAACCCTCGTGCTCGCGTGAGTTGACATGCCAACCTTGCGGGTCTGGCTCAAAGTGATATGCACAAACCGCAGGCGACGGGATGATCACTCAACTCGACCACCCACCCCAAGGTGAGATCCCTTTGGGCCCCATCATCCTGGAGCCTGCCCGCCGGCGAGGCATTCTTTTGATCTTTGAACCCGCGCCTGCGCGCGTGAGCCGTGGTCGGCGTGGGTGCGGACTTGACCGGGCGCTGGGCGCCCTCGTTCCGCCCGGCCACCCCCGCCCCTCTCCCTTGATCGTTTAACGGTTGGCTCACCGCGTCAAGGGCGCCTTCGGCGTCGCTTCGCGATCGCTGCGCGACCCTTGACCCGGTGAGCCAACCGCTAATGCAGCTGGGGATCGGGGACGGGGGAGGCCTGGGCGTGTGCCGGGCGGCTTTCGTCGGCGGGTGACCACGGCGAAGGTGACCACGGCGAAGGTGACCACGGCGAAGTCGCCGCGCCGGGTGCACCCCCACCACTCAGTGGAAATCACAGTCGTCCAACTACTTAGCTCCGCTAACCTGGTTGGTTGTGAGTGTCGAGGCGGGGGTCGGTAGTAAACGCAAGCGGTTCGGGTCGGTTGTGATCGACACCCAGCCGTTGAGGGTGCCTGCGTTCCGGCGGTTGTGGATCGGTACGGCCGTCACCGCGATCGGCTCGCAGTTGACCACCGTTGCGGTGCCCAAGCAGGTCTTCGACCTCACCGGGTCGTCCGCGTGGGTGGGGCTGACCGGCGCCGTCGCGCTCGTTCCTCTCCTGGTCTTCGGGTTGTGGGGCGGGGCGATCGCCGACACCGTCGACAGGCGGAAGCTGCTGCTCGTCGGCAACACCGGGATCGCGATCGTCTCGGCGCTGCTGTGGTTGCAAGCTTGGCTGAACATCGGCTCGGTGTGGGTCGTCCTGGCGCTCCTCGCGGCCAACCAGGCATTCTTCGCGATCAACATGCCCACGCGCAGCGCGATCGTCGCCCGGCTCGTGGCGCCCGAGCTGCTGCCCGCGGCGACCGCCCTCTCCGGCACGATGAACCAGTTCGGCACCATTTTCGGCCCGATGGCGGCGGGTGCGCTGATGCCCGTGCTGGGCCTGCCGACGCTCTACCTGATCGACACGATCGCCCTCCTGCTCACGCTCTACACCGTCTGGCGCCTGCCGTCGATGCCTCCGCTGTCCGGCCAGGTGAGGCGCGCCGGGTTGCGGGACGTGCTCGACGGGTTCCGCTACATGGGCATGCAGAAGGTGCTGCTCGCGAGCTTCGTCGTGGACATCGTCGCGATGGTCGCGGGCATGCCGCGTGCGTTGTTCCCGGAGATGGCCGAGCGCACGTTCGGTGACCCGCCCGGCGGTGGGCTCGCGCTGGGCTGGCTGTACGCGGCCATCCCGATCGGCTCGGTCGTCATCGGGTTGTTCTCCGGCTGGCTCGGCCGCATCCGCCGCCAGGGGGTCGCCGTCGTGGTGGCCATCTGCGCGTGGGGCGCGTTCGTCGTCGGGTTCGGGCTGTCGCACGCGTTGTGGCTGGCCACCGGATTCCTGATCCTCGCCGGGGCCGCCGACATGGTCAGCGCCATCTACCGCCAGTCCATTCTGCAGGCCGCCGCCACCGACGAGATGCGCGGCCGGATGCAGGGCGCGTTCACGGTCGTCGTGGCGGGCGGGCCGCGCATCGCCGACGTCACGCACGGCTGGACGGGCGCCGCCGTCGGGACCGCCGCCGCGGCCGCCGGCGGTGGTGCGCTGGTCATCGTGCTGATCGCCATCGCGATCGCGCTGCTGCCCGCGTTCTGGCGGTACCGCGCCACCGCGGTGGTCGAATAGCGGCGTTCGCCCCACACGGAGCCTCCCGATGGGGCACCATGGCGACATGGCTGAAGGGATCTCCGTCGACACCGCCGACCTGGCCCGATACCACACGCGTGCCGGTGCGCTCTCGGACGAGATCGTGGGCGCCGCGAAGAACCACCTGGCGGGCAACCTCTCGCTGCCCGGCAACCTGTTCGGCGACCTCGGGCACGAGAGCGGGCTGCACGGCTCGCTCACCGACCACCTCGACCGCATGCACACCCACGTGCACTCGGTGGCCGGCAGCGTCCACGACCTGGGGCAGTCGGTGCACACCGCGAAGGGCGACTACGAGGCCGACGAGCAGCTGTTCGGCGACCAGTTCCGCCGGATTCTGGGCTGAGGGGAACGCACGTGGCGATCGACCTGGCGCCGTACGAGGCGCCGATCAAGGAGGCCGCGGACAAGCTGGAGGGGGACACCGGCGCCGCCGACAAGGCGCAGGCCGACCTGACCTCGCTGTCCCGCACGCTCGCCGACTACGGCACCCGGCACCAGGCCGAGGCCACCAGCCTGCAGGGCAACTGGGTCGGCGCCCGCGGTGACCTGTTCGGCGTCAAGGCCAAGGAACACACCCAGGCCCTCGACGACGCCGCCACCTGGGCGTCGAAGACGGCACAGACCATCGGCGACGCCACCAGCCTGGTCAAGGACGCGCAGCAGCAGTGCCAGTCGCTGCTGACGGAGTTCGACGCGGACGCCCGCACCCTCGTCAACGCGGCGGCGAGCAGCACCGACCCGGGTGCGGAGATGCAGGCCCGCGCGGTGCTCGCGGGGATGTCCGCGAAGTACGCGAAGGAGGCCGCGGACATCGTCAACGCGGCCAAGGGCCGCCTGCAGGACCTGGTGAACGGCCTGAACGCCACCGTCCCGGCGTCCGCGCCCCCCGCGGGGCCGCTCGGCACGCGCGCCAGCGGAACCGGCGGTGGCGGCGGAGGCGGTGGCGGGTACAGCGGCGGCGGTGGTGGCGCGGCGTCCACCGGGTCCGCGATCACGTTCCCGCCGTCGGACCAGTACGGCAGCGGATCACAGATCAAGCTGCCCGGCGGCCAGACGGTGTCGGCGCCGAACGAGCGGGCGGCGATCGCCGTGCGCGCGGCGCTGTCGCGGCTCGGCCTGCCGTACGTGTGGGGCGGCACGGACCCGAACAAGGGCATGGACTGCAGCGGGCTGACGCAGTGGGCGTACAGCCAGGCGGGGTTGAAGATCCCGCGCACCGCGGCGACGCAGACGGTCGGGCAGAAGGTCGACATCAACGACATCCAGCCCGGTGACCTGGTCATCTGGAGCGGGCACGTCGCGATGTACATCGGCAACGGGCAGATGGTCGAGGAGCCGCACACCGGCGACGTCTGCCACGTCGTGCCGCTGCGCACGAGCAACGCGGGCGAGCCTTTGCTGGGCGTGTTCAGGCCGTCGGCATGAGCGACATCATCGGCAAGGCATCCGCCGACGGCGTGACCGTGGAGGTCGGCGTCGGCGGTCGGCTGCGGTCGGTGAAGCTGACCCCGCAGGCGATGCGGTACGGCGCGTCGTACCTCGCGCGGACGGTGGTCGACGTCGCCACGCGCGCCACGGCGAAGGCGAACCAGCGGTACGCGCAGACGTTGGGCCGCGATGCCCGCGTTTCGGAGGCGCTCGGCCTGGGGTACGACCCGGAGCTGGCCTCCGACGACGACTTCGACCGCGACTGGACCCGCGATGACCGATAGACGCACGGCCGACCGCCTGCTCGCCGACGCCGAGGAACGCCTGCGGGTCACCGAGGAGCTGCCCGCACGGCTGGCGGCGGTGCGCGGCTGGGCCTACAACGCCGACGAGAACGTGCAGGTCACCGTCGACGTGCACGGCGGCCTGAAGGAGCTGAAGCTCGACGAGTCCGCGCTGTCACTGGGCCCGGACGCGCTCGGCGAGGCGATCGTGGCGCTGTCGCACCGCGCGCAGCAGGCGGCGCTGGCCGAGGGGGTCAACGTCCTGGGTGACGCCCTCGGCGACGCGGCCGCGCTGGAGATGATGCGCTCGGCGGGCCTGCGGCCCGATCCGGAGCCGGACGTGGTGCCCTACACCCCCGGCGTCGACCCGAACGCCCACCGCTGGCGGGTCATCGAGGACTGACTGTCCTATGAGGACTGTCACCGAATCGTGACCGGTGGTCCGCACAGGATCGTGTGCGATCATGGCGCCATGCCGAGCTCCGAGTTCGCCGCCATCCCCGGCAGCGCCCGCGCCGAAATCCCCGGCGCCGAGTCGCTGCGCCCCGCCACCGCCGACGACCGGGTCATCGCCACCGTCGTGCTCCGCCGCCGCGCGGAACTGCCCGCCGAGCTCGTCTTCGGGCCGGAAACCCTGACAGCGCAACAGCTCGCGGACCGGCACGGGGCCGACCCCGCGGACGCGGACGCGGTCCGCGCGGCCCTGACGGAGGCCGGACTCGAAGTGCTCGACGAGCACCACGGGTCGCGGCGCATCACCTTCGCCGGCCCCGCCTCGGCGGCCGGCGCGCTCTTCGGCACGGAGCTGGGTTTCGTGCGCAGCGCCGACCCGTGGACCGGGGCGCCGGTGGAGCACCGGGCACGTGTCGGCGAGCTGCGAGTGCCCGCGGCGCTGGCCGGCCGGGTGGTGGCGGTGCTGGGCCTGGACGACCGGCCGGTGGCGCGCCCGCACTTCCTGCCCGCCCAGTCGTCCTCGGTGTCGTACACGCCGGTGCAGCTCGGCAGCACCTACAAGTTCCCGGCGGGCACCGACGGCACCGGGCAGACCATCGCGATCCTCGAACTGGGCGGCGGCTTCCGCCCCGAGGAGCTGACGACGTACTTCCAGGGGCTCGGCCTCACGCCGCCGTCGGTCACGGCCGTCGGCGTGGACGGCGGGAAGAACTCGCCCTCGCAGGACGCGAGTTCCGCCGACGGCGAGGTCCTGCTCGACATCGAGGTGACCGGAGCGCTCGCCCCGAAGGCGAACCAGGTCGTGTACTTCGCGCCCAACACCGACCAGGGTTTCCTCGACGCGCTCAGCACGGCGGTGCACGCGGACCCGACGCCGGTGGCGGTCAGCATCAGCTGGGGCTCGTCGGAGGACCAGTGGACCGAGCAGGCCCGCACGGCATTCGACGCGGCGCTCGCCGACGCCGCCGCGCTGGGCGTCACGGTCACCGTCGCGGCGGGTGACAACGGCAGCAGCGACGGGCAGAACGACGGCAAGCCGCACACCGACTTCCCGGCGAGCAGTCCGCACGCCCTCGCGTGCGGCGGCACGACGCTCAGCGGCGAGGACGAGGTGGTGTGGAACAGCGGCGGCGGCGCCACCGGTGGCGGGGTCAGCGGGGTGTTCGACCTGCCCGACTACCAGCAGGACGCGGGCGTGCCCCAGCGTGCGGACGGCCGCACCGGGCGCGGGGTGCCGGACGTCTCGGCGGTCGCCGATCCCGAGACCGGTTACCAGGTCCTCGTCGACGGGCAGTCGCTCGTCTACGGCGGCACCAGCGCGGTGGCGCCGTTGTGGGCCGCCCTGGTGGCCCGGCTCGCGCAGAGCCTCGGGCGTCCGCTCGGGTTGGCGCAGACGCTGCTCTACGCCGACGCGGCGAAGGCGACCTTCCGGGACATCACGAGCGGCAACAACGGCGACTACCAGGCCGGTCCCGGTTGGGACCCGTGCACGGGTCTGGGCACTCCGGACGGCGAGGCGTTGCTGGCGGCGCTGCGCGGATAGTCTCCGGGGCATGGTCAACCCCACTGGACAGCAGTTCGAGATCGTCCGAGGCAGTGCGCGTGCGGTGGTCACCGAGATCGGCGCCGGGCTGCGGGCGTTCGAGATCAACGGCGTGCCCTACGTCGAGACGTTCCCCGAGGACGCCAAGCCGCCCAAGGGCGCGGGCCAGGTCCTGCTGCCGTGGCCGAACCGCACCAAGGGCGCCGAGTGGACCTACCAGGGCGAGAAGCAGCAGCTGGAGGTCACCGAGGAGGCGCGGGGCAACGCGATCCACGGCCTGACGCGCCGTCGCGAGTGGACACTCGTGGAGCACGCGGAGTCGTCGATCACGTTCGAGATCGAGGTGGAGCGGCAGCAGGGCTGGCCGGTGCCGCTGCACGCACGCATCACGTACGCGCTGGCGCCGCGTGAACTGACCGTCACGCACGAGATCCGCAATGAGGGAGAGTCCGCGATCGGTGTCGGCGTGGGCACGCACCCGTACTTCCGGATCGGTGACGTGCCGACGGACGAGTTGACGCTGACCCTGTCGGCGACACGCGTCCGGCCGTACGTCGGTGACCAGCAGTTGCCGTACGGCCCGGAGCAGGACGTCGAGGGCACAGAGTACGACTTCCGCCGCGGCACGCTCGTCGGGCAGGTCGACCTGGACACCGCGTTCGGCGGGTTGACGCCGGGGGCGGACGGGCGGCACCACCACGTGCTGTCGTACGGCGAGCAGAGCGTGGACGTGTGGACGGACCCGGACTTCCGGTGGGTGCAGGTGTTCACGCCGGAGGACCTGGTGGGCCGGGGCCGGGCGATCGCGATCGAGCCGATGACGTGCCCGGCGGACGCGCTGAACTCGGGCACGGACCTGATCGAGCTGGAGCCCGGCACGTCGTGGACCGGCAGCTGGGGCGTTCGCGTGCAGGTCTGAGCCCTCGATTAGCGTGTCGGACCATGGTGAGCGCGATTGTGGGCGGTTACGTGGTGCCGGTCGACGGGGCGCCGATCGACGGGGGCACGGTCCTCATCGAGGACGGCAGGATCGTCGCGGTCGGCCCGGACGCCGATGTCGACATTCCGGAGGACGCCGAGCTGATCGACGCCGCCGGTTCGTGGGTGCTGCCCGGGTTCTTCGACGCGCACGTCCACCTCGGGGTGCACGAGGAGGGCGAGGGCTGGTCGGGCAACGACACCAACGAGATGACCGACCCGAACGGCGCCCGCTTCCGCGCGGTCGACGGCATCGACCCATTCGACATCGGTTTCGACGACGCGCTCTCCGGCGGGGTCACGAGCGTCGTCGTCAAGCCGGGCTCGGGCAACCCGATCGGCGGTCGCACGATCGGCGTCAAGACGTGGGGTCGCACGATCCTGGACATGGTGTTCGCCGAGCACGTCAGCGTGAAGAGCGCGCTGGGCGAGAACCCGAAGCGCATCTACGGTGACAAGAAGCAGACGCCGTCGACGAGGCTGGGTGTCGCCGCGATCATCCGCGAGGCGTTCACGAAGGCCCAGAACTACGCGGCGCAGCGTGATCACGCGCGCGACGAGGGCAAGCCGTTCGACACGGACCTCACGATGGAGACCCTCGCGGAGGTGCTCGACGGGGACCTGTACTGGGACCAGCACACGCACCGGGCCGACGACATCGTGACGGCGATCCGGCTGGCGGAGGAGTTCGGCTACAAACTGGTGGTGAACCACGGGACCGAGGGGCACCTGATCGCGGACGTGCTGGCGGAGAAGGAGGTGCCGGTCATCCTCGGCCCGCTGTTCACGACGCGCTCGAAGGTGGAGTTGCGCAACCGCTCCCTGCGCGCGGCGGGCATCCTCGCGCGGGCGGGCGTCAAGCTGGCGATCACCACGGATCATCCGGTGGTGCCGATCAACTTCCTCGTCTACCAGGCGGCGCTGGCGGTGAAGGACGGCCTCGACCCCGACGCGGCTCTCCGCGCGCTCACCGTGAACCCGGCGAGCATGCTGGGCCTGGACGACCGGATCGGTTCCCTGAAGCCGGGCCTGGACGCGGACGTGGTCATCTGGTCAGGTGACCCGCTGGACGTCATGAACCGCGCCCTGAGGGTCTTCGTGAGGGGCCGCGAGGTCTACCACTTCGACGAGGCCAAAGGCGAAGGCGTGGTGAAGGAACGGCGGTACAGGGAGTAGCAGCCAGCACGGTCACCTTCGCCGCGGATACTCGGCGACGAAACCCAGCCCCGCACCCGCCCGGCCTCCCCCGTCCCCCACGGTGACCCCGCGAGGCGAACGCGAGCGGCAAGGACCACCGCCCGGATCTCCCCCGCCCCTCGTCCCCAGCTGCACTTGGCGGTTGGCTCGTCGGGTCAAGGGTGAGCTTGCTCATCGCGAAGCGACGCCGAAGGCGCCCTTGAGGCGGCGAGGCAACCGTCGAACCCTCAAAGGCGAGGGGCGGGGGTGGGCCGGGCATTGGAGGGCGGCCACGCCCGGCCCACAGCGGGTGACCACGCTGGGACTGCGGGACGAAAGACAAAAGAATGCCTCGCCGGCGGGCAGGCTCCAGGATGATGGGGCCCCAAGGGATCTCACCTCGGGTGGGTGGTCGAGTTGAGTGATCATCCCGTCGCCTGCGGTTTGTGCATATCACTTTGAGGACCAGCCGCAAGGTTGGCATGTCAAGCTCCGGCGAGCACGGATGTTGCGGCTGCTCCTCAAAGTGATGGTGCGAGTTCAGGCGACGGGATGATCACCCAACTCTCGGGGGTTGGGGCGGTGGTTACCGCCGCAACTCGCGTCCGATCACCAACCGCTGGATCTGGTTCGTGCCCTCGAAGATCTGCAGCACCTTCGCCTCCCGCATGTACCGCTCCACCGGGAAGTCCCTCGTGTAACCCGCCCCGCCAAGGACCTGCACCGCGTCCGTCGTCACCTTCATCGCCGCGTCCGTCGCCACCAGTTTCGCGATCGATGCCTGGCGGCGGAAGGGCATGCCCCGGTCACGCCTGCGGGCGGCGTCCAGGACCGTGGCGCGCGCCGAATCGACCGCCGCCGCCATGTCCGCCAGCAGGAACTCCAGTCCCTGGAACTCGATGATCGGCTTGCCGAACTGGCTCCGGCCCTTCGCGTAGGCCACCGCTTCGTCCAGCGCGGCCTGGGCCAGGCCCACCGCGCACGCCGCGATGCCGAGCCGCCCCGAATCCAAAGAGGACAGTGCGATGCGCAGGCCCGCGCCCTCGGCCCCGAGCAACCGGTCCGCGTCCACGCGGGCATCCGAGAAGATCAGCTGCGTGGTCGTCGAACCCGTCAGTCCCATCTTCCGCTCCGGAGGCGCGGCCGCCAGGCCCGGCGTGCCGCCGTCGACCAGCAGGCACGAGATCGCGTCCTCCCCGGTGCGGACCATCGTCGCGTAGAAGTCCGCCTGACCGCCGTGCGTGATCCACGCCTTGGTGCCGTTCACGACGAACTGTTCGCCGTCGCGCCGGGCCCGCGTGGACAGCGACGCCGGGTCCGAGCCCGCGTGCGGCTCCGACAGCGCGTACGCCCCCAGCAGCTCGCCCTCCACCATCGACGGCAGCCACCGGTCCCGCTGCTCGTCCGTGCCGTGGTACGCCAGCGCGAAGCACGACATCGTGTGCACCGACAGGCCCACGCCGACCGACATCCACGCGGCCGCGATCTCCTCCAGCACCTGCAGGTACACCTCGTACGGCACCTCGCCGCCACCCCACCGCTCCGGGTACGGCAGGCCCAGCAGCCCGGCCTTGCCCAGCGTCCGGAACTGCTCCCGCGGGAAGCGCTCCGCCTCCTCGTACTCCGCCGCGCGCGGCTTGAGCTCCTCCCGGGCCAGCTCGGTGGCCAGCGCGAGCAGGTCCGCGGACTCACGGTCGGGCAACAGCCGCTCGACGGGCATACCAGCCTCCGTACCCTGAACAGTACTGCGTAATCATCACCAGTACAGCACATACGGTGTGCGTGTGACAGACCGAGTTCCGTTGCGCCCGCCGGGAGGCAGGCAGCTGACCGCCCGGCAGCGAGCGCTGCTCGCCGAGCTGGAGGAGCTCTTCCTCATTGAGGGGTTCGTGCAGTTCACCCTCGACGACCTCGCGGCGAAGATGCACTGCTCGAAGTCGACGCTCTACGCGCTCGCGCCGAGCAAGGAGCAGCTCGCCGTCCGCGTCGTGGCGCACTTCTTCAAAGGCGCGGCGGACGTGCTGGAGGCGCGCATCGCCGACCTGTCCGACGCGCGGGAGATCATCGGCGCCTACCTCGCCGGGATCTCCGAGTACCTCAACCGCGCGTCCCCGGCGTTCATGCGGGACATCAACGACTTCGCGCCCGCCCGGGCCGCGTACGAGCTGAACAGCCGCGCCGCCGCCGCCCGAATCCGGAGCTTCATCAAGCGGGGGGTGGAGGACGGGGTGTTCCGCGAGGTGCACGCCACACTCATCGCCGAGATGGCCGCGGTGCTCGTCGAGGCCATCCAGACCGGGGTCGTCGGCGCCCGCACGGGGGTGTCGGACGCTGAAGCCTTCACCGCGCTGTCGGAACTGCTTCTGGGGGGAATCGCCTCTCGTCCGTGACAGGAAGGGACAGATCCGGCTCGACGCCGGGGCTGCCGGGTTAGCATTCCGGACGTGATCGTGGTGGGTGGAGAGGCGCTGGTCGACCTGGTGCCCGGCAAATCCGAAGTGGACGGTGGGCTGCGCGCGCTGGAGCCGAGGCTCGGCGGCGGCCCGTACAACGTGGCGCTCGCCGCCGCGCGGCTGGGCGCGCCGACGGCGTTCCTGTCCCGCATCTCGGGAGACCGCTTCGGGCAGGCGCTGCGGCAGCGGCTCACCGACTCGGGAGTCGACATATCGATGGTGCAGGGCGGGGACGAGCCCACCACGCTCGCCGTCGTCGCGCTCGACGAGCACGGCTCGGCGAGCTACACCTTCTACACCGAGGGCACCGCGGACCGGCTCGTGGCGGACCCCGGCCCGCTGCCCGCCGAAGCGAGCGTGCTGTGCCTCGGCACCCTCGGCATGGTGCTAGAACCCGGCGCCACGACGTACGAGACGATCCTGCGCCGCGAGGCCGAGCGCGGGGTGCTCACGGCGCTCGACCCGAACATCCGCGCCGACCTCATCCCCGACGCCGACGCGTACCGGGAGCGGTTCCTGTCGTGGCTCGCCGACGTGCGGCTGCTGAAGCTCTCCGTGGAGGACGCCGCGTGGCTCGCCGGCGGCGCGGACCCGGTGACCGCCGCGAAGGGGTGGCTCGACGCCGGTGTCGACGCCGTCGTGCTCACCCAGGGTGCCGACGGGATCGCTGTGCACACCGCGGCGCACGAGGTGTTCGTGCCTTCCGCGCCCGCCCACCTCGTCGACACGATCGGCGCCGGGGACACCGTCCAGGGCGCACTGCTGGCGTGGCTGCACGAGCGGAATGTGGGCGCGGTCACGCAGCTCGGCGCCGCCGACTGGGAGGCCGCGCTCGGCTACGCGGCCCGCGCCGCGGCGATCACCGTGTCCCGGAGCGGCGCCGAGCCGCCCAGGGCCGCGGAAATGGTGTGAAACTGATCCCAACGGTTTGCTCTGGGTAACACAATGGCTGCGCGAAACCCCGGTATTCGACTAGCGTGAGGGGAGAATTCATACCCCAGCGGGGCGGTGTGCGGCGAGACCCGTAAGCGGTCACGCACGAACAAATGGCCGCCTGTGCGACCTGCAGGCGCCGCCGACCCGTGTGACCGTGAGAGGGACTTGCATGTCCGACGCGACTGCGGCGTCCGGCGGCAGCACGGTATCGCTGCGCCTGCCGACCGGCGAGCACGAACTTAAGGTGGTCAACGCCGTCGAGGGCGCTCCCGGTATCGAACTGGGGAAGCTGCTCGCGCAGACGGGGTACATCACCTACGACCCCGGGTTCGTCAACACCGGTTCCACATCGTCCGCCATCACCTACATCGACGGTGACGCCGGCATCCTGCGCTACCGGGGCTACCCGATCGAGCAGCTGGCCGAGAACTCGACCTTCATCGAGGTCTCGTACCTGCTGATCTACGGCGAGCTGCCCACCCAGGCCCAGCTCGACGACTTCACCCAGAAGATCAACCGGCACACCCTGCTGCACGAGGACCTCAAGCGGTTCTTCGACGGCTTCCCGCGTGACGCGCACCCGATGCCGGTGCTCTCCAGCGCCGTGTCCGCGCTGTCCACCTTCTACCAGGACGCGCTGAACCCGTTCGACGAACCCAACGTCGAGCTGTCCACCGTGCGCCTGCTGGCCAAGCTGCCCACCCTGGCGGCGTACGCCTACAAGAAGTCCACCGGCCAGCCGTTCCTGTACCCGGACAACTCGCTCGGCCTGGTGGAGAACTTCCTCCGGATGACCTTCGGCCTGCCCGCCGAGCCGTACGAGGTCGACCCGGACGTGGCGAAGGCGCTGGACCTGCTGTTCATCCTGCACGCCGACCACGAGCAGAACTGCTCCACGTCGACGGTCCGCCTGGTGGGCTCGTCCGAGGCCAACCTGTTCGCGAGCATCTCGGCGGGCATCAACGCCCTGTTCGGCCCGCTGCACGGCGGCGCGAACAGCGCGGTGCTGGAGATGCTGGAGGGCATCCGGGCCGACGGCGGCGACGTGTCGAACTTCGTCGCGCGCGTCAAGAACAAGGAGAAGGGTGTCCGCCTGATGGGCTTCGGGCACCGGGTCTACAAGAACTACGACCCGCGCGCGAAGATCATCAAGGCCACGGCCGACCAGATCCTGAACAAGCTCGGCGTCAACGACCAGCTGCTCGACATCGCGAAGACGCTGGAGGAGACGGCCCTTTCGGACGACTACTTCGTCGAGCGCAAGCTGTACCCGAACGTCGACTTCTACACCGGACTCATCTACCGGGCGCTCGGGTTCCCGACGAAGTTCTTCACCGTGCTGTTCGCGCTCGGCCGGCTGCCCGGCTGGATCGCGCACTGGCGCGAGATGATCAACGACCCGGCCACCAAGATCGGCCGCCCGCGGCAGATCTACACCGGCGAGAAGGAGCGGGAGTACACCCGCATCAGCGAGCGCTGACCTCGCGCGGAACGAGCGCCTTCCCTTCGGGGAGGGCGCTTTTTTCGTCGCCGGGCGGATCCGGCGCCGGGGGATCGGGTGGGTGGAGACCGGTTCCCCGTACGCCGTGACACCGGGACGGGTGACCAAACCGGATGGTGAGTCGAAGCTGACCTGGTGCACCAGCCGTGGAAGCTGCGTCATCCTTGGCGCTGGCTCGGCGTCGGTTCGTACCGGGCGGTGGTGGCCATCCACTGCAGTAGGCCGGAGGCGGTGGTCCGCACTCCTTCGGCGTGCCTGCTCGCCGGGTCGGGCAGTGCCTCGGCCGCGTCGCACAGGAAGTCGAGGGTGGCCAGCTCGGCGTTGACCAGTGCCACCACCCTCGCCGCGGCTTCGCTTTCGCTCAGCTTGTCGTGCGTTGTGAGCACCACCATCAGGTTCGAGCCGTTGCCGTGGTCGGCTTCCCGCTGGTAGGCGAACAGATCGTTGGCCCAGGCGATGGCGTGGTTGAGCCGCAGCGACAGGTCGACGATCTCCGAGCGGGCGGCCAGCTCGTCCGGCAACCACGCCTGGTTGGCCAGCTCGATGAGAGCGGTGGCGTAGAACATCCCACCACCGTCGTTGCGGGAGGCCAGGTACTGCGCCGTCGTCGGCACAGACCGGGCGGACCACCGTTGCGCGCGGTCCTCGGCGCTCGCCTTCAAGTAGGCGAGGTACGCGGCCGCGGCGCGGTCCAGCCAGAAGTCCGGCGCGACGTTCCTCGCCTCGGCCCACAACGTCAGCAGCGCCGCCGCCAGTGGCTCGCCGACCACGTCGGCTTCGGTCGCCCGCCCGGCGAAGACCTCGCCGATGAGCTCCGCGACCCGGTCGGCGCGGTGGTCCTGGTCGGCGCCCCAGATCTCGTCGAGGAAGTCGTCCAGGCACCACATGTGGATCAGGAGGCGGTTCGCCAGCCAGAGGCCCGGGTAGTCCGCGTCCGGCCACATGCGCGCGTGCACCTCGGCGTACCGGTGGCCGACGAACCGGCTGGTGAGCCGGTCGGCGTCGTCGTGCTGCGCGAACAGGCCCTGCTCGCGGATCCAGCGTTCGGTGTCCTCGGTGAGCCGGGGCAGGTGCGGGTTCACGCGGGCGGGGAACGGGCACGTGATCACCAGCTCCGGATCCGCCTGTCCTGGCAAGTGCAGCACCGGCGCCGAATAACTTGCCCCCACGGTGTTTTCTCCGTCCGTCGCCGAGCTGCCGTCGGATGTGCGGACGGAACCATAGCGGCATCGGACACGACAGATCAACAGCGACTTACTGTCCACTCCGGACGGTCAGGTGCCCGACTCCTCTTCGCGGCGTGACCGGCCGAGCGTGATGTGGAAGCATTCGTGGCACTCGAACCAGATGTTGTGGTAGGAGTCGACGAGGACTCCGGTGAGGTAACCGTCGGAGCCGGACTCGAACCGCGCGCGTGCGCGGGCGAGCCGCGGCCCGTAGTCGGCGAAGTGTGGTGCGGGTACCTGGATTTCCGCGAGGAGCCGCTGAATCCGCTCGTCGACGCCCTGCAGGCGTGCGGTGAAATCGCCGGGTCCCATCGTGGCGGGGTCGCGCAGCTGCCAGTCGGCGCAGAGCTGTTTCAGCTCGTCGTTGAGCTCGCGGAACTCCTCGTATCGCGCGGAGACGAGCGCTCTTCCTTCGGCGGGAGTATCGTCCACTCTCCGTCTGGCCTCCCGCGTGCCCTCCGGCGTGATCGCCCAGCCGATCCGTGGGTTTCCGCTGTCCCGCACCAGACCCCGCGCTTCGGCGTCGCGCAGGACCGGGGAAATCTCGTCGGCGGACACGGCGAGAGCCTCCGCGAGCTGGGCCGTGGTGGCGCGGTTCCTGATCAGTAGCACGTGCAGGACCCGCTCACCGGAAGTCGACGGCATACGTATTTTCCTCCGCTGCTTGAAGATCCGATTCGGAACAGGAGACGACCATGGGCACGGCCGGAGCGACGAGAGTACTCATCCTCGACGGGACGAGGGAACCGTCTCCCGAACTGGTGGGCGGCAAGGCCGCTGGTATCGCGCGGATGACCGCGGCCGGGCTGCCGGTGCCGCCGGCGTTCGTGCTGACCACCGACGTGTGCCGGGAGTTCCTCGTGCACGGCGAAAGCGTGCTCGACGCGGTGTCGGACGAGATTTCCCGTGGCATGGCCCACCTGGAGCGGAGCACCGGGCGCGGGTTCGGCTCGGCCGAGTCGCCGTTGCTGGTTTCCGTGCGCAGCGGTGCGGCCAGGAGCATGCCCGGGATGATGGACACGGCCCTCAACCTCGGCACCACCCCGGACGTGCTGAAAGCGCTTTCCGAAGCACGTGGACGCGAGTACGCGGAGGACGTGCGAACCCGTTTCGAGCGCCTCTTCCGCGAGGTCGTGCCCGGCGGCGTCGTACCGGAGGACCCGTGGGCGCAGCTGCGCCTGGCCGTCGCGGCGGTTTTCCGGTCGTGGCTCTCGCCCCGCGCGGTGGCCTACCGCAGGCGGTACGGGCTGGACGATGCCGCGGGCACGGCCGTGACGGTGCAGGCCATGGTCTTCGGCAACGCCGACGCGGCGTCCGGCACCGGCGTGCTGTTCACCCGTGATCCGGCCACCGGCGCGGCCGAACCGTACGGCGAATGGCTGGGCCGGGCGCAGGGCGAGGACGTGGTTTCCGGAGAGCGCGCGCCACTTCCGTTGGGCGCGTTGGCGGAGGCGTTGCCGCAGGTCCACGCGCAGCTGATGGAGTACGGGCGCCGGCTCGAAGAGCAGCAGCGGGACGTGCAGGACATCGAATTCACCGTGGAAAGTGGACGCCTGTGGCTGTTGCAGACCCGGTCGGCGAAGCGTTCACCGTTGGCAGCGGTGCGGTTCGCCGTCGCACTGGCGCGGGAAGGGCTGATCAGCCGTGGGGAAGCGGTCGCGAGGGTGAGCGACGAGCAGCTGCGGGCGGTCCTGCGGCCCGGCCTCGATCCGGCCGCCCGCCGCGCCGCGCCGCTGCTCGCCCAGGGGTTGCCTGCCTCGCCCGGCGTCGGCACCGGAGTGGTGGTGACCGCTCCCGATGAGGCAGAAAACCGGGCCGAAAGGGAGCCCGTGGTGCTCGCGCGGCACACGACGAGCCCGCACGACCTGCACGGCATGATCGCCGCGGCGGCGATCGTGACCGAGGTCGGCGGCGCCACTTCGCACGCCGCCGTCGTCAGCCGGGAGCTCGGTGTGCCCTGCGTCGTGGGCTGCGGCGAAGGTGCGCTGGCGGGGCTCGCGGGCGAAGTCGTCACCGTGTGCGGAGAGACCGGTGAAGTGCGCGAAGGCGTGGTTCCCGTGGTCGCGATTTCCGAGGCGGACGACGAGGATCTGCGTCTCCTCAGGGAGTGGGCGACGGCGACAGCCGAACAGTGATTGGTGCCTCGCTTACCTACACGACGGCAGACATGTTGCTACTCGACCGAAAAGGCAACTGGACCTCTTCCCTCAACCAAACGGCGTATGGTTTCATGGTCGCCCGTCGAAACCAGCCAGGACAGGGTGGCAAGTTGCGCGCTTCAACCGAAGAGGGAACCGGGAAGAGCCGGTGGCGAAGACTGCCGGGGTTCGGGGGCACTCCCAGCATCAGGACCCGGCTGCTCGCCATCGCGTTGATCCCGAGTGCGGCACTGCTCGTCACCGGGGTGTCCGTCGCGGGTTACCTTGTCTCCCAAGGGATTTCGGCCCGGAACTTCTCCGGCTACCTCGGCCAGGCGATCGACCCGCTGGTGAGCTTCGAGTCCGTCGTGCAGCAGGAACGCACCATCAGCCTGCGCGCGCTCGGCGGTGACCAGCAGGCGATCGCGGGCCTGCAGGCGCAGCGGGACAAGACCAACCTCGTGCTCAGCCAGATCACCGGGCTCGCCGAGGTCGTGCAGAACCTCAACCCGGACGCGGTGTCCAAGTCGAATGCCGCCTTCGCCGAGCTCGGCGGGAAGATGCCGGCCATCCGCCAGGGTGTCGACAACCACTCGGTCTCGTCGTCCGATGTGGACGGTTTCTACACACAACTGGCCGGCGTCGTCATCACCGGTCTGGAAGGCAGTGCGCGCACGACCCCCGACCCGGGCACGGCGGCGGAGGAGATCACCGCCACCGACCTGTTCTGGGTCACCGACCTGCACTCCCGGGCCGCGGGGTTCGCCGCGGGCGCCGCCGCGCAGGGAATACTGGACCAGGCGGAACGGCAGACCCTGACGCAGCTGATCGGCGGCTACCGCAACCAGCTCAACGCGGCGCTGTCCCGGCTGACCGACAGCGAACGGCAGCGCTACGACCAGCTCGTGTCCGGCGCCGCGTGGCAGAGCGCCACGTCCGTGGAGGACAACCTGAGCCAGCGGGGCACGCTCTCGATGCCCGCGGCCGACTGGCTCGCCGCCGAGGACCACGTGTCGGACGAGCTGCTGGGACTGTGGGGCGACCACTTCCGGCACGCCGAGAACCTGGCCGTGGACGCGGCGAACACGACGCTGACGCAGTCCATCGTGACCGGTTCGCTCGTCCTCCTCCTCACCATCGCGGTGTTCGTCATCGCGGTCCGGATGACCAACGCGGTCGTCCGCAGGCTGCGGCGGCTGCGCTCCAACACCCTCGAACTGGCCACCGAGAAGATGCCGGCGCTCGTCCGGCGGATCGCCGACGGCGAGCAGGTCGTGGACATCGAGGCGGAGATCGCGATGCCCGACCACGGCGACGACGAGATCGGGCAGGTGGCCGAGGCGTTCGAGACGGCGAAGCGGACGGCGTTCGCGGCGGCGGCCGCCGAGGCCAGGACGCGCGGCGGGTTCAACAAGGTCTTCCTCGACATCGCGCACCGCAGCCAGCTCGTCGTGCACCGGCAGCTGGAGGTGCTCGACGTCGCGGAGGCCAAGCAGAGCGACCCCGAGCATCTGGAGCTGCTGTTCCAGCTCGACCACCTGGCCACGAACGCGCGGCGCAACGCGGAGAACCTGGTGATCCTCGGCGGCGGCCAGCCGGGGCGGAAGTGGCGGCGCCCGGTGCCGCTGGAGGACGTCGTCCGCAGCGCCATCTCCGAGACCGAGCACTTCGCGCGGGTGAGCGCGGTACGGCTGCCCGACGTGCAGGTGCTCGGCAACGTGGTCGCCGACCTCATCCACCTGCTGGCCGAGCTGGTCGACAACGCCACCGCCTTCTCGCCGCCCGACGCGCCGGTTTCGGTGCGCGGCAACCTGGTCGGCAAGGGCGTGGTGGTCGAGGTCGAGGACCAGGGGCTCGGACTGGTGGTCGAGGAGCGGGAAAGGCTCAACGCGACCCTGCGCAACCCGCCGGACTTCCAGGAGATGGCGCTCAGCGGTCAGCGGCACCTCGGGCTGTTCGTGATCGGCCAGCTCGCGCAGCGGCACGGGATCTCGGTCAGCCTGCTGGAGTCGGCCTACGGCGGCATCAAGGCGGTCGTGCTCATCCCCGCCAAGGTGATCGAGGACGACAGGGCACCCAAGGATTCGGCCGAGGACACGAAGACGGTGACCCGGGGACGGCTGCCGGACCAGGATCTGAGGACGGACTTCGTGCCCGAGCCCGCGCGCGACCCGATCCCGCGGATGCCCGTCCAGGACACCGGTGAGCTGCGGCGGTGGCCGCTGGACGAGCCGGCCGCCGAGACGACGTCCACGTGGGCGGCCTTCGAGGAGCCCGTCAGGGAACCGGCGTCGGTACCGGCGCCGACCGGCGGACGGAAACGGGCGCCGCTGCCCCGCCGCCAGCGCCAGGCGCACCTCGCGCCACAGCTGCAGCTGGACAACCAGTCGGCGGAGAAGGGCTCTTCGGGGCGGCGGTTCCGCAGCCCCGAAGAGGCACGCAACTCGCTGTCGGCCCTTCAACGGGGAACGCGTCAGGGGCGCGGGTCCTCGGGAAAGCACACCCGATGAACACGAATGGTCAGGCGATGAACGAAGACGCGGCGATCAGTAGCAACGGAAGTGGGTTGAACTGGTTGCTCGACGACCTGGTGAGACGACTGGTGGGGGCGGAGAAGGCCATCGTGCTGTCCGCGGACGGCCTGCTGATGGGACGGTCCACTTCGGTGGGTCGCGAGGACGGTGAGCACCTGGCCGCGATGGCCTCGGCGTTCCGGAGCCTGTCCCGCGGGGTGAGCACCCAGTTCGACAAGGGCCCGGTGCACCAGACGGTGGTCGAGCTGGAGCTCGGCTACCTGGTGGTGACCGAGGCCGGCGAGGGCGCCTGCCTCGCGTTGCTGGCGTCGATCGACGCGGACCTCGGGATGGTGGCCTACGAGATGAACGTGATCGTGGCGCAGGTCGGGGACAATCTCGCGGTGCACCCCCGCCCGTCGGCCGCTGACCTCAGAGTTCCGCACGTGCCGTGAACCCCGACGCGGACCCCGGCTTCGACGAGGATCCCGGACCGCTGGTCCGCCCGTTCGCGGTGACCAGGGGACGCGCCGGGAAGAACCTGCACGACCTCGACATCATCACCCTGGTCGTGGCGGTCCGCCCGGAGACGGACGTCGCGACACTCGACCGGGAATACGGAGAAATACTGCGAATGTGCCAAGGCCGGCCGCTGTCGATCGCTGAGATCTCGGCCAAGATGAACCTGCTGCTGGTCGCGGTCAAGGTGCTCGTCAGCGATCTGATCAACTCTGGGCACCTCATCTTCCGGTCGCCGCCCCAGGTCGCGGGCAGGCCCGACATCAAACTTCTGCAGGCGGTGCTCGATGGCGTACGGAAACTTTGACCCCGGCTCGCAGGAGCTCCACGGCGTGCAGGCGGTCAAGCTGCTCGTCGCGGGCGGCTTCGGCGTGGGCAAGACGACCCTGGTCACGGCGGTGAGCGAGATCCCGCCGCTGCGCACGGAGGAACGGCTGACCGAGATCAGCGCCAACGTGGACGACCTCGCCGGGGTCGAGGGCAAGACCACGACCACGGTGGCGCTGGACTTCGGCCGCATCACCATCAACCCGGAGGTGGTGCTCTACCTGTTCGGCACGCCGGGGCAGGACCGCTTCTGGTTCATGTGGAAGGAACTGTCCGTCGGGGCGCTCGGCGCGGTGGTGCTGGCCGACACGCGGCGGCTGGAGGACTGCTTCCCCGCGGTCGACTTCTTCGAGTCCAGGGACATCCCGTTCATCGTCGCGGTGAACTGCTTCGACGGCGCGGACATCTACGAGGAGGACGAGGTGCGCGCGTCGCTCGACGTCGGCAACCACGTGCCGATCCAGTTCTGCGACGTGCGTGACGCCGGTTCCAGCAAGCGCGTGCTGGTGCGGCTGCTGGAACACCTGATGGCCACGGCAATGGAAGGCCTGGCCGCCGGAACCTGGTGACAGGGCGCGGAAGGAGCCGGAGTCCGTTGTGGACTCCGGCTCCTTTTTACGTCGTCCTCAGCGCCGGGTGTGCAGCGCGTGCACGAAGTCGGTCCAGGCGCCGATCTGCGAGTCGCCCCAGCCGGTCCGGCCCTCGTGCTCCCAGCGCGCCAAGCCGATCCCGAAGAACGCGTTCGACCAGGCGCTCCAGTTGTTCTCCGCCACCACGGTGCCGGTGAACTCGTACTCCCGGCCCGCCGAGTCGGTCAGTGCGACGTCGTGGCGCAGGGGATAGCACGTGGTGGGGTCCCAGTGCGTGCGCACCGACGCCCGTTCGAGACCGCGCAGCTCGCCGCCGGTCCAGACCCAGCCGCGGTTCATCCGGTCGGCGAACGCGTCGTCGACCGGGTAGAGCTCCCGCCAGACCGGGTCGGACCCAGGGTGCTCGATCCCGGTCAGGTGGAAGGCGAAGTCGTCGTCGAACACGCCGGTGAGCCAGTGCACCGGCGGCAGCTCACGCGGGTCCTCCGTGCGGTTCTCGCCCCAGGAGCGGTCGCGGACCGTGTAGCCGTCGACGTCGTAGGAGCGCCCGCGCAGCAGCAGCTTGCCCTCCGTGCGCATCGCCTGGTCGAAGTGCCGCCCGCCCGACACCACCGCCGGCGGCATGATCGCGGTCAGCGTGACGTCGAAGGCGTTGCCGCGCTTGGGGTCCTCGTAGCTGATGCGGAACTTCTCCAGCGGCTGCAGGCACTGCACGCGGTAACCGCTGGGCAGCCGCAGGTCGTCGAAGTCGCCCCGCTCGAACGGGGTGAAGTCCATGAACTGGCGCATGTCGAACAGCTCGCTCGCCAGCGCCGTGGACTTCACCCCCTGCCACGCCCAGGCGCCGCCGGTGAGCGTCCGGAGGGTGGGGTGGGCCCAGGCGTAGCAGAGGGCCTGGATGCCGGCGTGGGGCACGTTGAAGCCGAAGAACTGGGTCTCGGTGAGCGCCGGGTCGGTCAGGTCCTCGTTCAGCTTCCGGTGCAGCAGCTCGTCTTCCACCGTGCAGCTGCCGAAACCGGTGGCCTGCGCGTTCATGAAGAACGACGTGTTGGTGTCGTCGCTCATGTCAGCGCTCGCCCGCCGCTCCGGCGAGCACTTCGACGACGCCGCGGTCGCCGTCGACGCGGATGAGCTGGCCGTCGCGGATCCGGGCGCTGCCGTCCTCCGTGCCGCACACGCACGGCAGCCCGAGCTCCCGCGCGACGATCGGGCCGTGGCTGAGCATGCCGCCGAAGTCGGTGACCACGCCCGCCGCGACCAGGAACAGCGAGACCCAGCTGGGGTCGGTGGTCTCGCAGACGAGGATGTCGCCCTCGTCGAACTCGGCGGTGGCCGGGTCGCGGACGACCCGCGCGCGGCCCTCCACGACGCCACCGCTCGCGGCCACGCCGCTGATCGTCGTGCCGGACGGCGCGTTCTCCGTCGCGTCGGCGGTGACAGCGATCAGCTCGGGCACGCCGGACCACGCCTGCGGAAGCCGGTACCGCAGCCGCTCCTCGTACTGCGCCCGCCGTTCCTTGATCACCACGCGGCGGTCGATGCCGTCGCCGGCCAGCAGCTCGTCCCAGGTGAGGTGGAAGACGTCGGTGGCGTCGTCGAGCAGGCCGAGCTCGACCAGCTGATGGCCCGCCCGCCGCGCGGCGGCCCTGGCGACGTCGAAGGTGAGCAGGTAGCCCGCCTTGCCCTGCTCGCGCAGGGCGAGGAACCGCGCCGAGAGGTTGACCAGCGGGCCGACGAGCCCGCGACTGAGCGGTGAAACCGCTTTCTTGAGTTCCTCCGCGGCCTCGTGGCGGATCCGCGCCTGCTCGGCGCTGCGGTTCCGCGGGGCGCGCGGGTCGCCTTCGGGGATCGCCCGGTAGTCGTCGAGCCGCGCCAGCAGCGGAGCGGGGTCCTCGCGCCAGGAGACGCTGTGGAGCTGGCCCTCGTCCGGACCGTGGTAGCCGTGTCTGTCCACAAAGGTCTGCAGGTCGAGCTGCCCGTGCGCGAGCAGCCAGAGATCCTGTGCCACCTCGTTCTCGTCCGAACCCACGCCGGACAGCAGCCGGGCTTCGAGCCCGGTGCGACCGGCGTCGCTCACCATGGCCGTGAGGCGGTCGGCGACGCTCGAACTGATGAACGTGACGAGCAGGTGCAGGATCATGATCCGCTCGAAGCGCTCGCGGGCGTCCCGCAGGACGGCGAGGTTGCCGTCGAGGTTCAGGCCGGGCACCTTCGGCAGCGTGTCCAGCCGCCACTCGCGCAGCTGCGCGAACATCCGGTCGTGCCGTTTGGACAGCGTGAGGACCGAGCGGGGCGCCTTCACGGCGATGACGGGGTAGCGGCGCGCCGAGTTGTCGTCGACGGTGCCTTCGCGCACGTAACCGAAGAGCTGCTGCTCGACGGCGGTGGCCGAGGTGCCCGGCAGGAGCCCGGCGACCTTGCGGAACTGCTCGATGTTGGCCGCCGCCCGGCCCGCGAAGGCAGTCCAGAACTGGTCCTCGATGCGTTCGGGCACCGTCAGCTCGTCGCGGCCGAACACCCCGAGGCCGCGGAACATCTTCCGAAAGGCCAGCTCCATCGGCAGGTGGATGAAGGTGAAGCCGAGCGCCGTCGACACCCCGGGAAAGGCCTCGGCGACGTTGCCGGTGGTCCACGGCACGCCGGGGTCGCAGACCGCGTTGTCGAGCGGGTCCAGTCCTGGGGAAAGCGGGGGCATGAGCAGCTCCGGATCGCGGGGAGGTCAGGTGCCGGCGTCCGACACCAATCAATGTTCGGTTTTTACGGGCCGCAGTCGTCCTGATGCGGATGGGTCTGGGCTTCCGAGGCACGGATAGTAGTCCTGCTGGTACGGATGGCGTAAGGGGTTTCCGGGGCGCTCTTTGTCGACTTCGGTCGTCGACGGAAACCTGACAACGATTGGTGAAAGGGGGTTGGCTCAGCGGAATCACCCGAGGTCAGAACGGGTGATCTTGTTAGGCTGAACCGCCGACCAGGGGGAGACCAGGGGAAGGCGGGAGTGCGTGGCGGAGAAGCGACGACGTGGCAGGCCGCCCCGGTCCGAAGGCGCGTCCGCGCGGGAGGAGATCCTGCGCACCGCACGCGAGATGTTCGGCGAGCTGGGCTACGAGCGCACCACGTTCACGGAGATCGCCGAGCGGGCCGGCTACACGCGCCCCGCGGTCAACCACTACTTCCCCGACAAGGTCTCGCTCTACCGCGCCCTGCTGGAGTCGGTGCGGGACACCGTCATCACCGGCAGCGTCGAACAGGCCGTCGAGCAGCAGACCCTGTTCGGGCGGCTCTCGGGCTTCCTGGAGAGCGCTGTGCAGGTGGACTCGCGAGACCGGACGTTCGCGCGGTTCATCGCGGTGTCGGTGCTGGACGGCTTCCGCCACCCGCAGCTGCGGGAACCGACCCAGCGTCAGGTCGACGAGGTCCGGGCCTTCGTGCGGCAGGCGCTGGCCTCGGCGGTCGAGGCCGGGGAGGTCCGGGCGGACCTGGACGTCCCGGCTGTAACGGAAATGCTGATCGCGGTGATGTGGGGAATGGGACTGTACGCGGGATTCCTGGGCAGCCACGAGCAGTTGGAGGACGTGGTGGAGCAATTCTCCCGGCTCGTCGCCGGAATCCTCTGGTGAGGTTTTTTCCGTTGTCCCGCCGACCTGTTATTTCTTCGCCCATAATTGACGCGAGGGTAAATTTCCGGCGCGCTGACCTCGGATGACCCTGGTTTACACTGATTCCGTGCCCCGGCCCAGAATCCCGTTGATCTCGCGGCACAACGCGTTGGTGGCCGCGCTCGAGATCATGGACAGCGAAGGGCTGGAGGCGTTGAGCATCCGCCGTCTCGCCGCCGCACTCGGGGTGAACGGCGCTTCGTTGTACCACCATTTCGCGAGCAAGGAAGAGATCCTCGCGGGAACGGTGGAGATCGCGCTGGCCGAGGCCCACGATGGCCGCGAGCCGTCCGGCACCTGGCGGGAATGGCTGCCGGAGAACGCGCGCAACCTCCGCCGGACGCTGCTGGCCCATCCCGCGCTGCTGCCCGTCGTGGCCGGTCTGCGCATGCACGACCTCGGCCCGCGGCTGCTCAAGGCGCCTGCCGGGCGCCTGCTCGACGAGGGGGTGCCGGTCGCCGTCGTGGTGCCGTTGCTGGACGCGCTGGCGGCCTTCGTCATCAGCAGTTCGATCCACGAGACGGTGGTCGAGACCAGGGACGACCAGCTCGCGGCGCTCGCGGAGCAGGACCCGCCGCTGGCCAGGGCGTTGACCGATCGTGGCCTGGGCGCCGGGCAGATCTTCGACCTCGTCGTCACCTGCATCCTGGACGCGATCGAGAGCGCGGTCGAGCAGCAGCGCGCCCGGTGGACGCCGATGAACCCGAGGGGCCGTCGCCGGGCGACCGGGTAGCCGGGCCGCCCCCGACGGCGGCCCGGCCGCGGCACGGCTCAGCCGCGCAGGGCGGCCGAGAGCTTCAGCCGGCTTCCGGTGTGCAGCACCGCGTTGCGGTACACCCGGCTGCCCACCCAGGTCAGCACCCCGCCGAGCGCCACGGTGAGCACCAGCGCCAGCCCGACCTCCCAGCCCGGCGCCACCCCGATGGCGATCCGGCCCGGCATGAGGATCGGCGAGAACAGGGGGATCAGCGACAGCACCCGCGCCGTCGAGCCTTCCGGGCTCTGCACGAGGACGTTGAAGCCCACGACGAACCCGAGCGTCAGCACCATGGTCACGGGCGTGATCACCGACGCCGCGTCCTCCTGCCGCGACACCAGGGAACCCGCCGCCGCGTACACCGTGGCGTAGAGGAAGAAGCCCACGACGTACCAGAGCACGCCCCACGCGGCCGCGCTCGTCGCGACGCCCGACAGCGTCAGCACGCCCGTCGCCCCCGCCATGGCCAGACCGGCCGCCGCCAGGATCACGATCTGCACCAGGCCGACGAGCCCCAGCCCCAGCACCTTGCCGAGCATCAGCTGCCACGGCCGCACCGTCGACAGCAGGATCTCCACCACCCGGCTCGCCTTCTCCTCGACCACGCCCTGCGCGACGAACGCGCCGTAGGTCTGGATGCCGAAGAACAGCAGGAAAACCGTGATCAACCCGATCGCGAGGCGCTGCCCGCGGCCCGGGTCCGGCGGCTCCAGCTGGATCAGGTTCACGTGCGCGGAGTCGACCTCGCGCATCACCTGCACCGGGTCCTGGTCGGCCTCCAGCAGCTTCGCGTTGAGCACCTCCTGCCGCGAGATCCCGTTCAGCACCGCCTGCAGCTGCGGGTCCAGTTCGGACTTCACGTACACCCGAAGGTCCGCCACGTTGCCGGACACCAGCGCGTCGAGGTCGCCGCTCGCGACCTGCGCCCTGCCCTGCTCCTCCTCCGGTACGACGGTGGTGTGGACCTCCTGGCCCGTCTGCGCGGAGGCCGTCTCCAGCTGTTGCGCGATGCCGATGGCCTGCCCCGTGACGCCCACCGTCGACTTGTCCGCGTTGCCGATCAGCGTCGCCTGCAGCAGCAGGTACCCGCCGAGGACGACCAGGATCACGATCGTGCCGAGGTAGAACGACCGGGCGCGCAGCCGCGTGTTCAGCTCGCGCCTGGCGACCAGCCCCACGCCCTTCAGTGGTGAGATCATCGGTTTCCCCCGGTCACGGTGGTGCGGAACAGTTCGGTCAGCGAGGGCCGGCGCCGGTGGAACTCGCGCACGGAACCCGTTGCCAGCGCGGCTTTCAGCACGGCCTGGTCGTCCGCGTGCGGCGCCAGCTCCAGCACGGTCTTCCCCGGTTCGTCGGACAGGACGTGCACACCGGATAACCCATCCGCCCAGCCCGGCTGAGCCTCCGGCGCCTGCACGACCAGCTGTGACGACGCTTCCGCGGTCAGTTCGTCCACCGTGCCGCACGCGACCAACTGTCCACTTCGGATGATGCCGATCCGGTCGCACAGCCGCTCGACGAGGTCCAGCTGGTGGCTGGAGAACACCACCGGCACCCCGGTGGCCGCCTTCTCCCGCAGCACCTCGCTCATCACGTCGACCGCGATCGGGTCCAGGCCCGAGAACGGCTCGTCGAGCACCAGGACGTCGGGGTCGTGCACGAGCGCGGCGGCCAGCTGGACGCGCTGCTGGTTGCCGAGGCTGAGCTTCTGCACCTCGTCGCCGCGCCGTTCTGCCAGGCCCAGGCGGGAAACCCAGTTCTCCGCGCTGCGGTGGGCCCGCCCGTTGCTCATCCCGTGCAGCTCGGCGAGGTACACGAGCTGGTCGAGCACCTTCATCTTCGGGTACAGCCCGCGTTCCTCGGGCATGTACCCGATGCGCGTGCGCACCTCCGCGGTGATCGGCCTGCCGTCGAACCGGACCTCACCGGAGTCGGCGGCGAGTACCCCGAGCACGATGCGCATGGTGGTGGTCTTCCCGGCGCCGTTGCTCCCGACGAAGCCGAACAGCTCCCCGGCCCGCACGTCGAACGACACCCCGTCCAACGCCACCTTGTTGCCGTAGCGTTTGGACAGTCAGTCGATTTCCAGGTCACTCAACGGAATCCTCCGCAACGTCGTCGGGCAGCGTCCAGCCGAGCAGGACGGTGGGCACGGAACAGCCGAGCAACAGCAGCGAGCACAACATGAAGGCACCGCGCAGCGCCGCGTCGGGCTGCCGGGCGATCCCGATGAGGTAGAGCATCGCGACGACCATCAGCAGGGCGAGCACCTGGTAGCCGGCGTAGCTGACGCGGTGCCGCCAGTCGCGCTCGCGCTCGTCGAGGTTCGCGTTGAAGGAGCTGGACATCCTGCCCGTGAGGATGCGCAGCAACGCGAACGGGACCATCCAGGCGATGTACCCGCCGATCCAGAGCACGGCGAACAACGCGATGTCGTCTCGCCGGTAGCACAGCGCGCCCACGATCATCACCAGGCTCGCGACCACCAGGAGGACCGTCAACGCCCTCCGGTGTTTTCGCGTGCGCCAGCCCGGCAACCGGCGCGCCCGTCGGCGCTCCCGTTCCTCGAGGTGGGCCAGGAACACGTCCCAGCCTCGCGTGAGCACACCTCCCGCCACGGTCATGCCTCCCCCTTGCCGTAGACCTGTGTGGACAGTGGCGCGAACGGCTGCCGGTTGAACACCGCTTCCACCGGCAGCCCGAACACGTCGCAAAGGCGCAGGGCCAGGTCGAGGCTCGGGTAGTGGTCACCGCGCTCCAGGGCGCCGATCGTCTGCGGATTCACCTCGACGGCCTCCGCCAGCGCCGCGCGGCTCATCCCGCGCTCCGCCCGCAGCACCTGGAGCCGGTTGTAGATCGGCAGCTCTTTGCCACGTCTCACCGGACTCATACAACGTACTGTTGCAAAAACCCAACGGATTGGCAAGTGGTTTGGATGCGGGTGGGATTGGCAGGTGGGGAGGGGAGGAGCGGAGGTGCACCTGGTGGCGGGGAGGCGGAGGCGCACACGGATGGCGATGCGAGTGGCGGAGGCGATGTCAGTGGCGGAGGCGCGCGGCGGAGGCCGTGGTATGCGCGTGGCGGTGACGTGCGCGTGCGCGGGGGCGATGGTGTGAGCGGGGTGGTGTGCGCGGCGGTGACGTGTGCGGTGGCGTGGCTGTTGCGTGGCGACACCACGCAACAGCCACGCCACCCGCCCCTACCTCAAGGGCGCAGCGCCGCGTCCAGGTGGTGTGCCATCTCGGTGAGCAGCGCCTTCGGGTCCAGGTCCCGCGTCGCCGCGCGCAGGGACAGCACGAAGGACTGGACCACGAGCAACACCGCCCGCGCCTGGGCCGGCAGGTCGCCTGCCCGGATGGAGCCGTCCGTGCGGCCCGCCTCCAGGTGCTGCCGCACCACCTGCTCGCCGACCCGTTGTGTCCCACCGAGTCGGTCCACTATGTACGGCAGCAGCAACTCCGTGTCGATGTCGATGACCGTGCGCATCAGATCGTCGGCGTTGAGCAGGCGCACCGCGGCCACCGCGCTGCGCACCAGGCGCTGGCGCGCCGTCGGCGCACCGGCCCCCTCCGAGTTCGCGCGGTGCAGCAGCGCACCGAACTCCCGTGTCATCAGCGCGGACAACACACTTCGCACATCCGGAAACCGCCGGTAGAGCGTCATCCGGCTGACCTTCGCCGTACGGGCGATCTCCGCCAGTGTCGCGCGCCGCAACCCGACGGCGAGCACGCACTGTCTGGCCGCGTCGAGCAACACGTCGTCGCTCACCCGAGCGGTGGTCTGCCGGGCACGTGCATTCGCAAGACTGGATGCGCGTGCAGATGAACGTGCATTCCCCCCGGAGTTTTCGGAAGATAGCTGGTGGTACTGTCCGAACGCAGTGTGACCGTCATCTTCCATGTGTCACCGTGCCCTCTTCACGTTTCAGGCGCGCGATACTAGACGATCACGGCACCCTTGCGAAGTGCGGGCGGGAGAACAACGTTCAACCGGCGTAACGGAAATCAGCCGAACTCCACCACGCTGCGCAGCACCTCGCCCCGGTGCATCCGCTCGAAGGCGTGCTCCACCCCGTCCACCCGGATGCGCTCGGTCACGAACTTCTCCAGCGGCAACCGGCCCTGCAGGTACAGATCCACCAGCATCGGGAAGTCCCGCGAGGGCAGGCAGTCGCCGTACCACGACGACTTGAGCGAACCACCGCGCGAGAAGAAGTCGACGAGCGGCATGTCGTTCAGCCGCATGTCGGGCGTCGGCACGCCGACCAGCACCACGGTGCCCGCGAGGTCGCGCCCGTAGAACGCCTGCTGCCACGTCTCCGGGCGGCCGACGGCGTCGATCACCACGTCCGCGCCGAACGAGTCCGTGACGTCCTGGATCGCCTCGACGACCTCGTCCCGTGACCTGCCGCGCGAGTTGAACGTGTGCGTGGCGCCGAACCCCTTGGCCCACTCCAGCTTTCGGTCGTCGGTGTCGATGGCGAGGATCGTGCGCGCGCCCGCCAGTCGCGAACCGGCGATCGCCGCGTCACCCACCCCACCGCAGCCGATGACCGCGACGGTGTCGCCGCGGCCGACCGCACCGGTGTTGATCGCCGCGCCGATGCCCGCCATCACGCCGCAGCCGAGTAGCCCCGCGACGGCCGGTTCCGCGGCGGGATCGACCTTCGTGCACTGTCCGGCGTGCACGAGCGTCTTCTCCAGGAAGGCGCCGATGCCCAGCGCCGGCGTCAGTTTCGTGCCGTCGGCCAGCGTCATCGCCTGTGCCGCGTTGTGGGTGTCGAAGCAGTACCACGGCTTGCCACGGCGGCACGCCCGGCAGACGCCGCACACCGCGCGCCAGTTCAGGATCACGTAGTCGCCCGGCCGCAGGTCCGTCACGCCTTCCCCGACCTGCTCGACGTACCCGGCGGCCTCGTGGCCCAGCAGGAACGGGTACTCGTCGTTGATGCCGCCGTCGCGGTAGTGCATGTCGGTGTGGCAGACCCCGCACGCCTTCACCGCCACGACCGCTTCGCCGGGACCCGGGTCCGGCACGAGAACCGTCTCGAGCGAGACCGGTTCACCCTTGGCGCGGGACACGACTCCCGGTACCTCGTGCGGCATCTGCGACCACCCTCCTCGCTGTTCGCTCCTAACGCAGCTTGCCACAGAAGCGGTGGGATCAGGGGGTGATGATGTACGCGATCCCGCCGGGGCCGCCGGCCACCGTGCCGTCGGCGTTGTAGCGCTTGGTGCGCTGCCAGACGTTTTCGAACTGGGCCCGCTTGTACACCGTCCGCACGTTGGCGTTGCTGCTCGCCGCCGGGTCGTTGACGATCACGTCGCCGTTCGCGGTGAACCCGATGACCACCATGATGTGCCCCGCCGTGCCGTAGCCCGCGTTGTCGAGCTCGTCCGCGCGGAACGACATCGACGTGATCACCGGGATGCCGCGCGCGATGTAGTTCTCGACGTCGGTGAGCGAGTGCAGGCGCGTGATGTGCCCGCGCAGCCCGAATTCCGCGGCGTACGCGGTGTTGAACGGCCAGTTGCCGGTGCCCTCGTAGGCGTAGTCGTAGGTGCCGCGGGCCGCGTAGTCCACCGTGCGGTCGGGGTAGTCGGCGGGGATCCAGGACAGCTGCTGCTCGCTCGGGCGCCGCCCCCAGTACTCGACGACCATCTCGGTCGCGGTGGGGCTGCACCAGTTCTCGCCGCCACCGCCGTACTCCGGGAAGTGTCCTTTGTGGAGGTTCTGGGCGTACGGCGACACGGGCAGCTCGATGCCCGCCGCCCGGCCCGGCGGGGACGTCGGCACCTCGAACCGGTCGGGCACGTTCGACACCATCGCGCCCAGCGACCGCACGGACGCCGGCCGCGCGCCCGGCTCGCGGTACAGGGTCAGGCGCAGCCGGTACGACCGCAGCGTGACGCCCGGCTTGGTCACCAGCGTGTCCACGTCGACGCGGGCGTTCGCGTCGTCCTGGCCGTCGACGCTCGTGCGGTGGAACTCGCTGTCGTCACTCGCCCAGCGGCCCATCACGTACCAGGCCGTCTCGGTGCCCGTGCCGGTCTCGCCCTGCGCCTCGACCTGGAGCCACGTGTGCGGCGGCGTCTGCGCGTTCCACGATGCGACGAGCTGCGTCGCGCTGAAGCCCGGCCGGTACTCCGGCGAGGTCCACTGTGCGTACTCGTACGTCCGGCCGTCGAAGGTGGTCCGGCCCGCGGGGTGGGCCTGCGGGCCGGACCACTCGTGGTAGCTGATGGCTTCGTCACCGGCGCGCGCCGTCGCGGCGCCGGCTGGCAGTGCGGTCACCGTCGCCATGATCGCGACCGCCGGCAGGATGAGCAAGTTCCTGGCGCGCCTACGGGTCATCAAGGGATTTTCCCGCTGCCCGACCGGTTCGCCAAGAGATTGCTTACGAAAGTACTGCCTGCGTCTGCGTCACCTTCGCGACCAGCTTGTCCGCGTCGTCCCGGATCTCCGTTTCGACCACGACCACCGTGCGGCCCGTGTGCAACGGGCGCGAGGTCGCCGTGGCGTGGCCGCTCCGGACGGCACGCAGGAAGTTGGTCTTCGACTCGATCGTCGTGGTGCCCTTCGCCCCGTCCGGCAGGTTGAGGAAGGCGCACACCGCCGCGGTGGCGTCCGCGAGCGACATGAGCACCCCGCCGTGCAGGACCCCGCCCAGCGTGCAGAGGGACTCCTCCCACGCCAGGCGGGAACGCACGACCTCGGGAGCGTGTTCGAGCACCTCCACGCCCAGCCGCTCGGTGAACGGCATCGTCTGGTGGAACAGTGCGGTCCCCTCGGCGTCCATCAGAAGTGCGTCACATCCAGCTTGCCGTCGGAGTTCATCGCGCGCAGGCGCTTCTTGTCGAACTTGCCGACGCTCGTCTTGGGGACCTCCTCGATGAACGACCAGTGCTCCGGCAGCTGCCACTTCGCCACCTTGTCCGCGAGGAACTCCCGCAGCTCCGCGGCGGTCACCTGCTGACCCTGGCGCAGCACGACGGCCACCAGCGGGCGCTCGTCCCACTTCTCGTCCGGCACGCCGATCACCGCGGCCTCGGCCACCGCCGGGTGTCCCATCACGGCGTTCTCCAGGTCCACCGACGAGATCCACTCGCCGCCGGACTTGATGACGTCCTTCGACCGGTCGGTGAGGGTGAGGAAGCCGTCCGGGCTGATCTTGCCCACGTCGCCCGTGCGCAGCCAGCCGTCGTGGAACTTCTCCGGGTCCACCGCCGAGCCGCCGTGGTACGACGCCGCGATCCACGGCCCCTGCACCTCCAGTTCGCCCACGGACTCGTCGTCCCACGGCAGTTCCTCGCCCGACTCGCTGATCAGGCGCGCGGACACCGAGGCCGGGAAGCGGCCCTGCGTGTAGCGGTAGGCCCACACCTGCTCGCCGGTCGCGGTGTGCGGCGGGCGCGCGACGCTGCCCAGCGGCGACGTCTCGGTCATGCCCCACGCGTGCAGCACCGGCACGCCGTAGCGCTCCTCGAACGCGTGCATCAGCGACGGCGGCGCGGCCGACCCGCCCACGACCACCTCGCGCAGGTGCGAGACGTCCTGCGGGTTCGCGTCGAGGTACTGCAGCAGGCCCTGCCAGATCGTCGGCACCGCGGCCGCGAACGTCGGCTTCTCCGCGGCGAGGATCTGCGCGATCGGCTCGGGCTGCAGGAACCGGTCCGGCATCACGAGCGACGCGCCGATCATCAGCGCCGCGTACGGCAGGCCCCACGACATCGCGTGGAACATCGGCACGATCGCGAGCGCCTTGTCGCTTTCGGCGAGCCGCATGCTGTCGGTCATGCAGACCTGCATCGAGTGCAGCCACAGCGACCGGTGCGAGTAGGCGACGCCCTTCGGGTCACCGGTCGTGCCCGACGTGTAACACATCGCGGCCGCGGACCGCTCGTCCACGTCCGGCCAATCGAAGGTGTCCGGCTGGCTCGCCAGCAGCTCGTCGTAGGAGTGCACCTCGACGCCCTCCGGCGCCTGCAGCGTCGAGACGTCACCGTTCGCGACGATCACGTGGCGCACGGTCTTCAGGTGCGGCAGCTGCTTCGCGAACAGCGGCACCAGCGTTCCGTCCACCAGCACGACGTGGTCCTCGGCGTGGTTCGCGACGAACACGAGCTGCTCGGGGAACAGGCGGATGTTGAGCGTGTGCAGCACCGCGCCCATCGCCGGGATCGCCGCGTAGGCGGCCATGTGCTCCGCGTTGTTCCACATGAAGGTGCCGACGCGCTGATCTCCTGTGACACCGAGGGACCGCAGCGCGTTCGCCAGCCGCGCCGCGTGCTTGCCCAGGTCGGCGAAGGTTTCCCGGCGCGTCCCGGAACCCGTCCAGGTGACGATTTCGCTGGTCGCGTGCACCTTGGTGGCGTGGCGCAACAAGGTGCCGATGGAGAGGTGTCCGTCCTGCATCGTGCTGAGCATCGTGCTACTCCCGGGCGGCTCGGTTCGACGGTGAACTGCGGTTGCGTCGAACTCTAAGTGGTGTGTCGGCCCGCTCGCCACAACCGCCGACCCCTCCCCGACCGGGCGAGACACTGCGTGTCGACTTCGCGGCATCGGCCCAGGTGGCGTTTACTGGGCGCGTGGACCAGACGGCCTGGCCAGCGCTTGCTCGTGCAAGCACCAGCTGGGTGCCCGGCCGTCGCCGCGAGAGCGGACATCCGATAGAGGAAGGACTAGTACGTTGGCTCTGCCTACGTTGACCCCGGAGCAGCGTGCGGAAGCTCTGGCCAAGGCGGCTGAGGCTCGCAAGGCGCGTTCCGAGCTGCTCGCCTCCATCAAGTCGGGCCAGCAGAGCATCGACAAGGTGCTGCTGAAGGCCAAGGAGGACAAGACCATCGGCAAGACGAAGGTCACGCAGCTGCTCAAGGCCGTGCCCGGTCTCGGCGCCGTCAAGGTGGCCGCCCTGCTGGAGCAGGCCGGCATCGACCCGGACCGCCGCGCGGCCGGTCTCGGCGAGCGCCAGCGCGAAGCGCTGATCGACGCGCTCAAGTAAGCCAGGCGCCGGTGGGCACGTGACTCGACGCACTCGCAGCCACGTGCCCACCGAAGTGCGCCCACAATGGGTTGTGTGGACGCCAACCAGCTGCTCGCGGACTACACGCCCGGAGACTTCTACTTCGGCACCTCCCGGCGCACGATCCTCGGGACCGGTGCCCGCCGGACCTTCACCGAAACCGACGTCGCGTCCCTGAGTGAAGCCGTCCCCGCCGCGCTGGCGCCCGGGTCACTGGCCGTGGGGGTGCTGCCGTTCGACACGGCGGGCACGCCCGGTCACCTGGTGCTCCCGGAGAACGTGCAGGTCGCGGGCCCGGCGGCCCCTGCCCGACACAAGGACATCGGCGCGCCGGTCGCCGTGCGCGCCGTGCCCGAGCCGGTGCGGCACGCGGAGGCCGTGGCGAGCGCGATCAAGATCCTCAAGGACGGCGGGCTGCGGAAGGTCGTCCTGGCCCGTGCGCTGGACCTCGACTTCGAGGACGAGGTGCCGGTGCAGGCGATCCTGCACAACCTGGCCAAGGACAAGGCCGGGGCCTACACGTTCGCGGCGGGCCTCCCCGGCGGGCGGACGCTCGTCGGAGCCACGCCGGAGCTGCTGCTCTCGCGCGTCGGGAACCAGGTGGTCTCGCACCCGCACGCCGGTTCGGCCCCCCGTTCGGCGGATCCGGTGACGGACCGGGAGAACGCTGAGGCCCTGGCGTCGTCGCGCAAGGACCACCTGGAGCACGCGGTGCTGACGGAGGCGATCGTCGAGACGCTGCGCCCGTTCTGCCGTTCGCTGGACGTGCCGCGCGAGCCGTCCCTGGTCTCGACGCCCACGATGTGGCACCTGGGCACGGTCGTGACGGGTGAGCTCGCGGACAGGGACATCACGGCCCTGCACCTGGCGGCGGCGCTCCACCCGACGCCCGCGATCTGCGGCACCCCGACGGAAGCCGCGCGGCGGTTGGTGAGCGAGCTGGAACCGTTCGACCGCGGGTACTACGCCGGGGCGGTCGGCTGGATGGACTCCGCGGGCGACGGCGAGTGGGCGGTGTCCATCCGGTGCGCCGAGGTGGCGGAGTCCTCGCTGCGGCTGTACGCGGGCGGCGGGATCGTCCCGGCGTCCGACCCGAAGGCGGAACTGGACGAGACCTCGGCGAAGTTCCAGACATTGCTGAGGGCGATGGGGTTGGAGTTGTAGGGAACCAAGACCCCGAGAGTTGGGTGATCATCCCGTCGCCTGATTCAGGACCATCACTTTGAGGCGCGCCTTCGCGCGTGAGCCGTGGTCGGCTTGGGTGCGGACTTGACCGGGCGCTGGGCGCCCTCGTTCCGCCCGGCCACCCCCGCCCCTTCCCCTTGATCGTTTAACGGTTGGCTCACCGCGTCAAGAGCGCCTTCGGCGTCGCTTCGCGATCGCTGCGCGACCCTTGACCCGGTGAGCCAACCGCTAATGCAGCTGGGGATCGGGGACGGGGGAGGCCTGGGCGTGTGCCGGGCGGCTTTCGTCGGCGGGTGAGGTTGGCGGGCGGGGGTTGCTATGGGTGCCAGTTTGTTTCTGTCGTTGTCACGTTTTCTGTGGTCAGGATTGCTACTGCTGCTCGGTAGCCTTCGCCTGGGGTCAGGTCCTGTAGCCAGGTCGAGTTCGGGTTCAGTGCCGCGTGGGTGGAGGCTGCCAGGCGTGCGCCGTCCAGGGTGATGCTTTGCAAGGGGATTTTCAGGCCCTTGCCGGTGGCCTTCATCAACGCTTCCTTCCTTGTCCAGTACTGGAAGAAAGCGCTTGCTCGTTCCGCGGCGGAGAGGCCGTTCAATGCCTTCTGCTCCGCCTCGTTCAGAGCATAGGAAATCAGCGAATCGTCCGCTTTGCGATTCTCCGTCTCGACGTCCAGGCCCACCGGGGCCGTGGTCACCGCCAGGCCGATTCGGTCGCCCGAATGAGAAATCGAGAATTCCACACCCTTGATCCTCGGCTTGCCGTGGGGCTTTCCGCAGTCGTCGCACGTCGCGTCGAAGCGGACCTCCTGCGCCGACAACCCCAGGCGCTCGCCGAGCACCGTCTTGGCCATCACGCGGCCCGTCAGGAAACGGCGCTGGTCGATCTCCAGCCGGTACGCCCGATGCCTCCCCTGCTCGGGCTCGTCCAGCAGCGTGAGGTACTCCGGATCGTTCGGCAGCGGCGCTGCCCACCAGATCGCGCACTCGATCACGAACCCCAACCTACCGGGTTTTCCCCCTCCGCCACGTGCGCTAGCCTGGAGGGTAAGCAAGCGCTTAGTAACCCCGTGGAGAGGCACCCGATGGACTTCACCCTGAGCACGGAAGAGCGCGAGGTGCGTGACTGGGTGCGCACCTTCGTGCAGCGAGAGCTGATGCCGATGGAGCAGGAGGTGCTCCGCCGCGAGCGCGCCGGGCAGCCGGGCGTCACCGCCGACGAACTCCGAGAACTGCAGCTCAAGGCGAAGCAGTCCGGGTTCTGGGGCATCCAGACGCCCGAAGAGTACGGCGGCATGGGCCTGTCCGCGGTGATGACGGCGCTGCTGGAGGCCGAGCTGGGCCGCACGTTCGTCCCGTTCCGGTTCGGCGGCGCGGCGGACAACATCCTGTTCCACGCGAACGACGAGCAGAAGGAGCGTTACCTCCTGCCGACGATCGCCGGGGACCGCAAGTCGTGCTTCGCGATCACCGAGCCGGGCGCCGGGTCCGACGCGAAGGCCATCCGGACCTCCGCGCGCAAGGACGGCGCGGACTGGATCATCAACGGCGAGAAGACCTTCATCACCGGTGGCAACGAGGCCGACTTCGTGATGGTCTTCGCGGTCACCGACCCCGAGAAGGGCGCGAACGGCGGCGTCACGTGCTTCCTCGTCGACCGTGAGATGGGCTGGAAGTCCGAGTACATCGACACCATGGGCGAGTGGGGCCCGGCGTCGCTGATCTTCCAGGACGTGCGCGTGCCCGAGACGCAGATCCTCGGCGAGGTCGGCAAGGGCTTCGAGCTGGCCATGCAGTGGATCGGCCGCGGCCGCTACATCCTGCCCGCGCACGCGATCGGCTCCTGCGAGCGGCTGCTGCAGATGGCGATCGACCACGCCAACACGCGGCACACGTTCGGCGCGCCCATCGCCGAGCGGCAGGCGATCCAGTGGATGATCGCGGACTCCGGCGTCGAGCTGGAGGCGCTGCGCTGGCTGGTGCTGCACGCGGCGTGGCAGGTCGACCAGGGCATCGACTCGCGGCACGCGCAGTCGATCGCGAAGCTGTACGGCGGCCAGAAGGCGAACGAGATCGTCGACCGCGTCCTGCAGATCCACGGCGGCATGGGCTACACCCGCGAGCTGCCGGTGGAGCGCTGGTACCGCGAGCTGCGCCTGCTGCGCATCTACGAGGGCACCGACGAGATCCAGCGCCGCACCATCGCGCGGAACCTGCTCAAGGGCCACGTGAAGGTCAGCGGCATCCTCGGCTGACGCCCACGAACCGCAACGCCCCCTCGCCGTCCCCCTTCGGCGAGGGGGCGTTGTCCTACCAACGCCAGACGATCACCGTGGGCAGGGTCAGCGCCCGGGGCGCCAGCGCGTCGAGGCCCGCCACGTCCACGGGCGCGCGGGTGTCGGCCACCAGCCACCGGACGCCCCGCGCGGACAGTGCCGCAAGCGTTTGCGGCGACGGGGTGCGGAAGGCCGCCAGCTCCTCGTCCAGCCGCTGCTGGTCCCAGAACGGCTGGTCGGCGTACCAGACTGTGCTGTGCCACGCCGAGTCCAGGTTCCGCACCGCGTACGCCCAGCCCCCGACGTCCACCTCCAGCTGCGCGAACGCCCCCAGGTCGAACAGCTTCGCCGTGCACACGTCCGGTGACTGCTGGGTGCACACCCGGTTCACCGCGAGCACGTCGTCCGCGCCCGCGTGCTGGTCCAGCCAGCGGCCGGCGGCCAGCTCGTCGCGCGTCACCGGAAGGCCCTCAGCCTGTGTGACGGCCTTGTTGTAGCTCGGCTGCGTCGACGTCTGCGTCAGGTACAGGCCCGTCGACAGCAGACCCGTGCCGAGCACCGCGAACATGACGACCGCGGCCCGGCGCCACACGCCCGCGAGCAGCACGAGGGCCACCGCGACCACCCCGAGCGGCAACAGCCAGCCGGTGATCGACTTCGGCGGGTGCGTCCCCGAGAGCCAGGCGACGACCAGCGTCAGGCCCAGCCCGATGGCCAGGCCGCCCGCGACCCTCGCCGGAGTCCAGCGCAGCGTGTTGACGCCCCACGCCGAGCCGATCAGCCCGACCGGATAGGCGGCGACGAGGAAGTAGATGTTCGAGTTCCCCGGCTGCCGGAACACCAGCATCGCGCCGAGCCCGGCGATCGTCGAGCCGAGGAAGATCCACATCGTGGGGTCGAGCGGCCGCCGCCGCAGCAGGGGCACGAACCCGGCCAGGCGGGGCAGCAGCGGCAGCAGGTACAGCACCGCCGCGGCGAGCAGGGGCACGAGCGGCACGTGCGGCTGCGCCAGGAACAGATCGCTGCCGCTCGGCGTCACGGCACCGGGGAACGTCTGGCGCGCCGTCTGCCGGAGCGCGCCCAGCGGCGCGACCTGCAGCCCGTACTCGCCGCCGCCGTACATCGTGAGCCGGGCGACGAGCAAAACCCCGCCCAGCAACAGGTTCACCCCTACCACCCGAGGCATGGCCGTCCACTTGCGACGGACCACCAGGACGCAGAACGCCAGCACGGTGCCGCCGAGCAGCACCGCCAGGTCCGCCGACTTCGCCCCCGCCGCGAGCAGCACCAGCGGCACGAGCAACGCGACGGGCACCGCCGAGTCCGCCGCCGAGCGCCGGAGCACCGCGACCACGCACCCCGCCACCGCGACCGTGGGCAGCCACCCGAACTCCGACGTGAGCGAGGACGCCCAGTACGACTGGATCATGAGCGGTGCCTGGCCGTCGGTCGACCACACGGTGGCCACCGTGGCGCCGGTCACCGTGAGCAGCCCCGCGCACACGACGCCGGCCCGCACGCTGTCCGCCACGCGCCGCGCGACGACGGCCGAGAGCAGGACGACCGCCGGGAACAGCGTGGTCGGCACGAGCCGCAGCAGCGCGTCGAACGGGTCCACGCCGGTGCCGGTGGTCAGGTGCGCGGTGATCGCGTGCAGGAACCAGTGGTACGAGTAGGGCTCGCCGTGCACCAGCGGATAGGTGGGCCACAGCGTGTGCCGCATTTCGCCCGTGACGGCGACCTGGAAGATCGTGTCGTAGTAGTACGTGTGCCCGCCGGGGCCGGGGTCGAGCGGGTTGTAGCGCAGGTAGTCGGTGGTCATCCAGGCCACCGCGACCAGCAGCGCGCCCGCGAGCCACAGGTTCGCGCCGGTGCCCCAGCCGGGCGCGGGCCGGGCCAGGACCCGCCGCCGCGTGCGGCCGAACGCCAGCAGGACCGCCGTGCACACCGGGCCCACGAGCCACGGCGGCGGCGCCCACGGCAGGACCACGTCGAGCGCCCAGCCGGCCATCGCCACCAGGCAGCCCGCGACCGCGGCCCACGCCACGTCCTCGACCAGCGGGGCGGGCGCCGGGCGGGCGGCGCGGACGAGCGCGAAGCCGGGCAACAGCACCCCCGGCACCACGGCGAGCGCCCACTGGGCGAGCTCGGGCCACGGGGTGCCGGTGGCCAGGTGCGCGCCGAGCCAGGCGAGGAGCACGACGCCCCAGGCCACGGGGGTCCGAGCGCGCATCGCCGCCCTTCCGTTCCGGCGGCAGGCCGCGAGTGGTTCCGGGAAAACGCGGCTAGCTTACGAGGGCGCGTTCAACCCCGGAAGGGGTGCTCCCAGGACGGGAGCACCCCTTCTCGGGTGGCGTTTCGGACTACTTGCCCTGGGCTTTGATGGCGAGGGGCGCTCCGGCCAGGTCCTCCTCGTTGCAGAGCAACTTGACGTCGTAGTAGGGCGCGCCTTCCCGATCGTCGTAGTCGAGGTGAATGGCCAGCACGTCGAGCGGCTCGCCCAGCCACTCCTGTGCGCTGCGCAGCCAGGCCGCGCATCGCTCCAATGCCGACGGCAGGTCGTCGTCACGGAACTCCACGGGACGATAAGGCACGTCCTGGACCTGATCGCGAGGGTTTGACGGAACCGGGAGCTCCGGAGCGAGGCCGGACTCGTTCAGTTCCAGATGGATCGTTTGCTCACTCACGTTTCGAGGGTCCCTCAGATGAGCCGCGTCGGCAAGGTAATGACCCCGAATCCCCAGTTGAAGGGGTGTTCACCACACGCGGGAGACCACCATCCGGGCAGTTTCGACCGCCTGCGGGCACTCGTCGTCCGCGCTGCCGAGCATGCGCAGCGCCAAGCAGGCGTAATGGCCCGCGAGGCGGTCCAAATCCAACGGGCCACGCGGGGAGTACCACCGTGCGACGCCGCTGCACATTTCGAGCAGTGCGAGCCTGGTCACGGTGGGTTCGGCGACGGTGAACACCCGGTGCCGCAGGCCGTCGTCGATGGCGTCCGCCCACAGCTGTTCGTACTGGTCGCGCAGGCCCACGACCTCCTTCCGGGCGGATTCGGAAAGCGCTGGTACTTCGTTGTCCACCACGCGGGTTTCGGCGGGCTGACGGGCGTGGACGAGCACGTGCAGCGAGACCAGGGACGCGAGCCGCCGCCGCGGGTCGGCCACGCCGTCGACGGCCTGCCGTGCCCCGCGCAGCAGGCGGTCGAGGCACTCGCGCATGATCGCGACGAGCAGGTCCTCCTTGGTGCCCATGTAGTGGTACAGGCTCGCCGACGAGATTCCGGCCTCCTGCGCCAGTTCGCGGATGCCGGTGCCGTGGAAACCCTTTTCCGCGAACAACCGCACCGCCGCGTGCCGCACGCGTTCCTCGGTGCTCACAGCCACGCCTGCCGCACACGGTCATAGGTCGGCAACGGAGAGTCGCGCAGCTCGCCCTTCGCCACGCGCTCGGACGGCGTGCGCGGCAGGGTGTCGGCGACGGCCCAGTAGCGGGGCACCTTGAAGTAGGCGAGCTTGGTGGTGCAGAACTCCGCCAGCTCGTCCGGGGTCGCTTCCCCGCGCAGGACGATGAACACCTTGACCTCTTCCCCGCGCAGCTCGTCGGGCACGGCCACCACCGCGGCCAGTTCGACGGCGGGATGCAGCAGCAGCGCGCGCTCGACCTCGTCGGCCGAGATGTTCTCCCCGCTGCGGCGGATCATGTCCTTCGTGCGGCCGACGTAGAAGACGCGCCCGCGACTGTCCATTGTCGCCAGGTCACCGGTGTGGAACCAGCCACCGCGGAAGGCTTTCGCGGTCGCTTCGGGATCGTCGTGGTAGCCGTGCATCAGGCCGATCCCACGCAGCACGAGCTCGCCGGTCTCCCCGCGCGGAACGGGACGGCCCTCGTCGTCGACGACCATCGCCTCGCGGTCTCGCGTCGGCCTGCCGATGCAACCGGTGCCCACCAGCTCGTCGTGGTCGGCCTCGGACACCCGGATGTCGCCACCGGTCTCGGTCATGCCGAACGCCTCGTACCACGGCACTCCCCAGCGTTCCTCCAGCTGGGCGTGCAGGTCACGGGGGATCGCGGAGGCGCTGATCGCGCGGACGCGGTGCTCGCGGTCGGCCGGGGACTCCGGCTGGCGCAGCAGGAGCGTCGGCATCAGGCCCAGGCAGTAGAACCACGTCACGCCGTGTTCGCGCACCTTCGCCCAGAACGTCGAGGGGTGGAACCGGTCGAGCACGACGAGTGTCGCGCCCGCGGCCAGTCCCAACGCGACGTTCCACTGTGGATCGATGTAGTGGAACGGCTGCGCGGTCAGGATGGTGTCGTCGGGGGACACCGCGGGGAAGTCGGCGACCAGGCCACGGGCGAGCGTGAGCCAGTAGCGGTGCGGCAGCACGCAGCCCTTGGGGGCGCCGGTGGTACCCGACGTGTACTGGATGTTCACAGGCTGCTCGCCGACGACCTCGAAGCGGGCGGCGGCAATCGACTCGGCGCGCAGGTCGCCGACGGTCAGCACGCGCTCGACCTTCGTATCCGGCGCGATCCGGCTCAGCAGGTCGACGAACTCCGGTGCGGCGACGGCGAAGCGGGCGCCGGAGTGGCGCAGCACGTGGGCGCCGTCGAACTCGCGGTAGTTCGTGTTGACCGGCACGAGCACCGCGCCGAGCTTCGCGAGCGCGAGCCACAGCAGCGGGAACTCCGGCTGGTTGCGCAGCATCACCGCGACGCGCTCACCCGGCCGGAGGCCGAGTTCGAGGAACGCGAGGGCGAACCGCGTGCTGCGCCGCTCCACCTCGGCGAACGTGACGTGCTCGCCCGTCTCGTCGAAGATCCACGCGGGCTTGTCCGGCCACTGCCCGGCGGCCCTGCGCACGAGCGTGGCGAGGTCGTCGATCTCGTCGAGCGGGCTCATCCGCGACTCCGGAACGCCTCGGCCGAGCGCGCCACCTCCGGCGTGTGCTCGGTGACGAGCGCGTGGCTGACCTCCAGTTCGAGCGCCGCCTCGACGTCGATCCCGGCGTCGAGCGCGCGCTTGGCCAGCGCGACCGAGCCCGCGGGATGCCCGGCGACGCGCTCGGCCCACTCCGTCGCTTTGGCGTGCACGTCGGGCACAACGGCGTTGACCAGGCCGAGTCGCCGGGCCTCCGCCGCCGGAACGCGCTCGCCGAGCAGGAGGAGCTCCTTCGCCTTGAGCGGGCCGACGAGCTGCGGCAACAGCCGCGAGGCGGCTCCGGTGACGCTGAGGCCCAGCCCGGCCTCGGGGAAGGCGAACACGGCGTCCTCCGCCGCGAGGATCAGGTCGCAGCCCAGTGCGAACTCCGCGCCGGCGCCGATCGCGTAACCGTGCACGGCGGCGATCACCGGCTGGCGGAGCGCACGCAGGCGGCGGGTCACGTCCTGGAGGCGTTCGAGCCGGGCGCGGGAGTCTCCTTCGGCGGGCGGCTCCTTGAGGTCGTGCCCGGCGCAGAAGGCGCGGCCGCGACCGGAGAGGACGACGGCCCGCGCGTCGGAGCGGGCGACCGCGTCCAGCGCGGCGAGCAGGTCGTCGACCAGGGCGGGGGACACGGCGTTCAGCCGCTCCGGCCGGTTCAGGCGCACCTGGGCGACGGCGTCGATCTCGACTTCCACGCAGCTCATGTCGCAGAGCCTAGCGAGCCGATCGATCGATCGATAGAGTCTTCGGTGTGAAGGTCGATGCCGTGTACGAGAACGCGCGGGTGTTCACCGGCAGTGGGTGGACGTCCGCGGTGGCCGCGCTGCACGGGCGGATCGTCGCGCTCGGCGAGGACGCCGAGTCGCTGTCGACGCCGCGACGGGTCGACCTGGGCGGCGCCGTCGTCGTGCCCGGTTTCCACGACGCGCACAACCACCTGGCCTGGTACGGGATGAGCCTCGACGAGGTGGCGCTGGGCGGGTGCCAGCACGTCGACGAGGTGTACGACGCGATCGCCGAGCGCGCCCGCGAGGTGCCGCCCGGCGAGTGGATCGTCGGCAGCGGCTACGACCAGAACCGGCTGGTCGGCGGCCATCCGACGCGGCACGGGCTCGACCGCGTGGCGCCGGACCACTTCGTGCGGCTCAAGCACACGTCCGGGCACATGGTGGTGGTCAGCTCGAACGTGCTCGCGCAGCTCGACCTGGCGAACGTGCCCGTCGGCGGTGACGTGGTGCTCGACGAGCACGGCTCGCCCACCGGGCTGCTGCGTGAGCAGGCCCAGCTCCTGCTCCGGCCGCTGATCTACCCGACGCCGCTGGACACCCTGGTCAGGGCCATCGACCGGGCGGGTGAGCGGTTCCTGGCCGAGGGCATCACGAGCGTGCAGGAGGCCGGCGTCGGCGGCGGGCTGGTCGGCGAGAGCCCGGCGGAGGTGCTGGCGTACCAGCAGGCCCGTGACCGCGGGGTGCTGCGCGTGCGCACGACGCTGATGGTGTCCTCGGCGATGCTGCACGACCTGCCGCACGGGGCGGGGTTCGGGCTGGACCTGGGGTTGCGTAGCGGGCTCGGCGACGAGTGGCTGCGGATCGGGCCGATGAAGCTGTTCGCGGACGGGTCGCTGATCGGGCGCACCGCCGCGATGCACGAGGACTTCGCGAACGACCCCGGCAACCGCGGCTACTTCCAGCAGCCCGAGGAGGAACTGGCCGAAACGATCCTGCGCGCGCACGCGGCGGGCTGGCAGATCGCGACGCACGCCATCGGCGACCGCGCGATCTCGGTGGTCCTCGACGCGTACGAGGCGGCGCTGAAGGCCCATCCGCGCCAGGACGCCCGGCACCGCATCGAGCACGCCGCGGTGGTGTCGCCCGCGCAGCTGGCCCGCATCGCGGAGCTGGGGCTGGTGCCGGTGCCGCAGGGGCGGTTCGTACACGAGATCGGCGACGGGATGGTGGCCGCGCTGGGGCCGGAGCGGGAAAGCTGGTGCTACCGGCTCCGGTCGTTCCTCGACGCGGGCTGCGTGCTGCCGGGCAGTTCCGACCGGCCGGTGGTGAACGGGGCGCCGCTGCTGGGCCTGGCGGACATGGTGCGGCGGCGTACGTCCGGCGGTCACCTGCTGGGCGCCGCCGAGCGGATCACACCGCGTGAGGCGTTGCGCGCGTACACGTACGGATCGGCGTACGCGGCGTTTCGGGAGCGGGAAGTGGGCACTCTGGAGATCGGAAAGCTCGCGGACCTCGCGGTGCTGTCCGCGGATCCGACCGACGAACCGAGCCTCGACGACGTGCGCGTGCTGGCGACCGTCGTCGGCGGCGAACTGGTCTACGAGAGGGGAACGACCGATGCCCGTCCGTGACGCCGAAGTCACCGACATCGAGGAGATCTGCGCGCTCATCGAGGAGCACGCCCGGTTCGAGGGCAACGACAGCGTGTCGCTCGACCGCACCGAGATGACCAAGCACCTGTTCGGGCCGGACCCGAAGGCGTGGGTGCTGGTGGCCGAGCCGCCGGAACAGCCGGGCACGGTCGCGGGGATGGCGTTCTGCTCGTGGAACTTCTCCACGTGGGAGGCGCAGCCCGGGATCTGGCTGGACGATCTGTACATCCGGCCGGAGCACCGGCGCGGTGGTCTCGGGCGGGAGCTGCTGAGCGCGTTGCGGGCGCGCACGACGGGCCGGATCGAGTGGGACATGCAGGAGGGCAACGACCGGGCGGCGGCGTTCTACGCGCAGCTCGGGGCGGAGCCGGTGCCGGGGTGGATCAGGTACCGGTGGTCGGCCCGGAGTTAGGTCACGCTCACTAAGCGGGTGGTACGTCGTAGAGTTGAGACATGCCTGACAGTCCCAATCGCTCCTCGTCGTCCTCGATCGAGGACTACATCAGGGTGATCTACGGCCTGGTGGAGCGTGGCGAGGCGGTCACCAACACGTCGCTGGCGGGCAGGCTGTCGGTCAGCCCGTCGTCGGCGTCGGGCATGGTCACGAAGCTCTCGCAGCAGGGGCTCGTCGAGCACGTCCCGTACCGGGGGATCGACCTGACCTCGGCGGGCCTGCTGCTGGCGAGGGGCGTGCTGCGGCGGCACCGGTTGATCGAGACGTACCTGGTGCAGGAGCTGGGCTACACGTGGGACGAGGTGCACGCGGAGGCGGACGCACTGGAGCACGCGGTGTCGGACAGGCTGATCGAGCGCATCTCGGCGAAGCTGGGGCACCCGGTGCGCGACCCGCACGGCGACCCGATCCCGGCGGTCGACGGTAGCGTCGAGGAGCTGCCGACGCGGTTGCTGGACGAGCTGGAGCCCGGGGCGGTGGGCCAGATCGTGCGGGTGTGGGACACCGACCCGAACATGCTCAGGTACCTCGCCGATCACGAGATCGGCATCGGGGAGCGCATCGAGGTCGTCGAACGCCAGCCGTTCGGCGGCCCGCTGGTGGTTAAGGTCGGCGACACCACGCACGCGCTGGGCAAGGAAATCGCGCAGGCATTGAGCGTCGCCGTACTCTGAGGCGCGTAGCCGGACCTGCCGCCTCCGGGCGGATGTCGTTCCGCTTCCGGCGGCCCATGCTCAATGCATGACCGAGCGCCCTTTCCGTTTCGGCGTCGTGGGTACTGGCGCTGATGTGAAAACGTGGACGAACCTGGCCCGCCGAGCCGAAGACCTGGGTTTCGACACCCTGCTTTCACCCGACCCGCAGCTGGAGCTGGACCCGTTCACAGTCCTCCCCGCGGCGGCGGCCGTCACCACGCGCCTGCACGTCGGCACTTTCGTGGCGGTGGAGAAGTTCCGCGATCGACGTTTGCTGGCCTGGCAGGCGAGGTCGTTGCACCAGTTCACCGGCGGCCGTTTCGAGCTGGGTCTGGGCACCGGCCGCCCGGCCGCAGCCGCCAAGGTGAGAGAACTAGGAGGCCCCTGGAAAGGCCGGTTCACGCATCTCGCGGAAACGGTGGAATTCCTCCGCGGCCAATCGGACCACCCGCCTTTGTTGTTAGCCGCAGGCGGCCCGAAGATGCTCGCACTGGCAGCGAAGAACGCGGACACAGTGACGATGGCCTGGCAGCCCCGCACTACGGAGGCGGAAGCAGTGTCCTATGTGGACAGCCTGCGCGACCGGAACATCGAACTGGCCGCAAACCTCCTGGCAGTGGGAAACGAACCAGCCCCCTGGTTGGAACGCTTCACGGGAGTCGGACTGGCGGAGTTGGTGGCAGCGGGCGCGATGACAGTCCTACCGGGCACAGCAGAAGAAGGCGCAGAGAGGCTGCGACACTGGAGAAAGACCTTGGGAATCAGCTACATCACAGTGAACTCGGGTTTCATGGAGCAGTTCGCAAAGGTGATAGCCCATCTGAAATAGCCCGGCACACGCCCAGGCCTCCCAGCGCCCGGTCAAGTCCGTGCCCTACCGGACCACGGCTCGCGCGCGACGGCACCGATCTCACCTTGGCAGCATGGTCGGGTTGGGTTGCTTCGCTTCCCCTGCCACGTATCGTGGACCGGTGCGTGCTGTCGTGTTCTCCGAGTTCGGGGCGTTGCCCTCCGTCGAGGTGGTGCCTGATCCCGAGCCCACCCCCGATGGTGTGGTGGTGGCCGTGGCGGCGACCGGGGTTTGCCGTAGTGACTGGCATGCCTGGCGGGGGCACGACGAGGACGTTCGGCTCCCGCACGTGCCCGGGCACGAGCTCGCCGGGACCGTCGTCGCCGTGGGGGAGCGGGTTCGGACCAGGCGGGTCGGGGAGCGGGTGACCGTGCCGTTCGTCTGTGCGTGCGGAGCCTGTCCGCAGTGCGCGAGCGGTAACGAGCAGATCTGTGACCACCAGTTCCAGCCCGGCTTCACCGGCTGGGGATCGTTCGCCGAGTTCGTCGCGCTCGACCACGCCGACGTGAACCTCGTGCCGTTGCCGCACCACCTCGACTCCGTGACCGCCGCCGCGCTCGGGTGTCGCTTCGGGACGGCCTTCCGCGCGGTGCTGCGGCAAGGGGAACTCGCCGCGGGTGAGTGGGTCGCCGTGCACGGGTGTGGCGGCGCGGGGATCTCCGCGGTCCTGCTGGCGGTCGCCGCCGGGGCGCGGGTGGTGGCCGTGGACCTCTCCGCCGACGCGCTCGCGCTCGCCAAGCGGCTCGGCGCCGAGGCCACCGTGCAGAGCGCCGACCCCGCCGACGAGGTCCGCGAGATCACCGGCGGGGGCGCGCACCTGTCGCTGGACTGCGTCGGGTTGCCCAGCACGTGCGCCGCGTCCGTGGCGAGCCTGCGCAAGCGCGGGCGGCACGTGCAGGTCGGGCTCATGCCACCCGGGCAGGGCGTTCCGCCGATTCCCATGCACCGCGTGATCGCCGACGAGCTGCGCATCCTCGGCAGCCACGGCCTCCAGGCCCACGAGTACCCGGCGATGCTCGACCTCGTGTCCCGTCTCGACCTCGGACAGCTCGTGGGCAGGCGCATCTCCCTCGACGAGGCCCCGGCCGCACTGGCCGAAATGGACCAGCCCGTCGCACCCCGCGCCGGGGTCACCGTCGTGGAGCTGCCGAGACCGTGACCCCGCCGGGCAGTTACCAGGAACTGACCGAGCTACTCCGCGGCCGGTTGCCGAAGCTGGCCGCGGGGCAGCGGCGGATCGCGCACCTGGTGCTGGCCGATCCGGAGGGCACCGCCCACCGCGGCATCACCGAGGCCGCGCGGCTGGTCGAGGTGAACGAGTCCTCCATCACCCGCTTCGCCAACTCGCTCGGCCTCTCCGGCTACCCCGACCTGATGGAGCTGTGCCGCGTGTGGCTCGCCGAACAGGCCCAGGTCGCCCGCCGCACCGACGAACCCGTCGAACCGCCGGGCGGCCTGCTGTCGGCGACCCTCGAACAGGAACAGACCAACCTCGCCCGCACCTTCGGCCGCCTCGACCGCGCCTCCTGGCTGCACGCCGTCGCGCTGCTCGCGGACGCCGACGACGTGCACGTGCTGGGCCTGCGTGGCTCCGCGCCCGTCGCCGCCCTGCTCGCCCGCGGTCTGCGTGCCCGGCAGTTCGGCGCGTGTCTCGTCGACGAGTTGCCGCGCGTCACCGGCGTCCTGGTCGCGGTGTCCGTGCGCCGCTACGCCGCCGACACCGTGCGCGCCGTGGAGTACGCGAAGGAGCGCGGCGTGCCGGTGGTCGCGCTGACCGACAACGCCGCCTCACCGCTGGTCGAGTACGCGCACGCTGCCCTGTTCGCCGAGGTCACCGGGGTGGGCGGGACCCGTTCGCTGACCGCGCTCGCCGCGCTCGCGCAGGCGCTCGCGAGGGAGGTCGCCCTCCGGCGCGGGAACTCCGCGCCGGAGGACGACCTGCCGCAGTTCGGTTTCTACTACTAGGGTCACCAGCGCCGGTCGACGACCGTCCCGTTCGGATACCACTGGATGTAGCCGAACTGGAAGTCGTTGCGCCGCCCGCCGTCGAAGCCGAACTCGCCCGACCGCGGGTAGCCCAGGTATGACCGCTCCCAGCCCAGCGCCGACCACCGCGCCCGGATCGCGCCGTACACCTCGTGCGCGCCCGTCGCCGGCGAGAAGTAGATCGACGCCGCCTTGTCGAAGTGGTTGTACCGCCCGACGCCGTCCGGCGTGGTCAGCTCGTCCGTAACCGGATAACCCATCGGCCCGGTCTCCCAGCCGAGCGCCTGCCAGACCTTCCGGATGTCGCCCCACACGCCGTGCGCGCCGTTCGCGGGAGTCCAGTAGATCGACGCGGCCTTGGTGAAGTGGTTGTACTTCCCGACGCCGTCGGGCGTGGTCGACTCGTCCGTCGTCGGGTAGCCCATCGGCCCCTGCTCGCGGTTCAACGCCGTCCACTTCTCCCGGATGGCGCCCCAGATCCCGTGCGCGCCCGAGCCCGGCGTCCAGTACACCGACGCCGTGCCGGTGGCCGGGGTGCCGACGAAGTGGTTGTAGCGACCCGAACCGTCCGGAGTGGACGTTTCGTCGGTGGTGGGCGCGCCGAACTTCGCGTGCCCGCCGAGCGCGAGGTACTTGGTGAGGATGTCGCCGTGCACCAGGTGCACCCCGGTCTGCGCGGACCAGTACAACCGGCCGTGCTCGTACACCCGGTACCGCACGCCGCCGTCGGACACCTCGGGCGCGGTCGGCGCACCGAGGGTCTGCCGCAGGGCCGCGTCGGAGTTGTACCGCTGCTCGATGGCCGTGGCGTAGACCGCCGACAACGTGGTGTCCGACGCGGGCATCTTCAGCGTGCGTACGCGGTCGGCCGGGCCGTCGGCCCAAGCGGTGAACGTGGAGGCGCCGTCGCTGGCCGTCGCCGCGGCGTTCACGTCGAGCGTGACGCCCTCGGTGACCAGCGCGGTGTTCGCGTTGTTCTCCGACGGGATCTGCAGCGACGCGGGCACGTTCGACGTCAGCGTGAGCCGGTGCTGCCGGGGCCAGGCGGTGTACGTCTGCTGCGCGACCACGCCCGCGCTGTCGGTCACCGTCGCGGTGATCAGGTATCGCGTGTCGGGGTGGTCGGGGAACGGCGCAGTGAAGGTCGCACCGGTGGCGCCGACGCCGGGGTGCGAGTGGCACGTCGCCTCGTCCGGGCAGTGCAGCTCGCGACTGGTCCAGTCCACCACGAGGTCGCCGTCCTCGGCGTCCGTTGCGTCGGCGGACAACGTGATCGACTCGCCGACCGCGAAGGTGTCGTCCCGGGGCGCGGTGAGGGTCAGCTGCGGGGAGCGGTTCGAGGGTGCGACCGTGAGCGTGGTGGTGCCGGTCGCGCCCAGCGGGTCCCGCACGGTCAGCGTCGCCGTGAAGCGGTCGGTGCCCGCCGCGTAGGTGTGCGTGACGGTCTTGCCGGTGCCGCTGGTGCCGTCGCCGAAGTTCCACTCGTACGTGAGCTGGTCGCCGTCGTAGTCCAGCGAACCCGAGCCGTCGAACGTGACGGTGCGGGTGGCGGCGTCGGTGGTGCTCGTCGCCGCGGCGATGGGTGCCGTGTTGCCCTGTTGATACGTTATCCGCTTGAGCTTCCCGGACGTCAGGTCGGCGTACACGACGTCACCGTTGGGCGCGGCGTCGAACTCCACCGGGCCGCCGATGTCCGTGGCCCACGCGGGGTTTTGCGGTGCCTGTGTCAGCTTGCCGGTGCTGTCGTACCTGAGCGTCCAGATCTTGCCGCCCTGGTAGTCACCGAAGAAGTACGTGCCCTTGTACTCGGCCGGGTAGCTCGCGCCGGTGTAGACGAAACCGGCGGTGATGCTGTTGCCCTGGTCGGAGCCCCCGCCGTGGTGGTACTCCCAGATCGGCGCGGTGTTGGCGATGCCGCCGCACTGCGCGGGATACTGGGTCGCGTACCCGGTCGGGTGGTTGCCCTCCCAGCACGGCCACGCGTAGTTGCGGCCCGGCTGGACGATGTCCAGCTCCTCCCACGTGTCCCAGCCGACGTCGCCGACCACCGGCAGGCCGCTGCTCGGGTCCAGCGCCAGCCGGAACGGGCTGCGGAAGCCGCTCGCGAACACCTTGCTGCGCACCGAGTCCGGGCTGCCCGCCTGGTAGTACGGGTTCGACGGGACGCCCGCGCCGGCGGCGGTCAGGTGCAGGATCTTGCCGTAGAGCGAGTTCACGTCGAGGGCGCGCAGGGCTCGTTGGTCGTAGACGCCCGGATGGAAGTCGGAGCTGTCGCCGATGGACAGCCACAGCGTGCCGTCGGCCGCGGCGACGATGCCGGTCATGCCGTGAACGTTGTAGTCGACGGGCGTCTCCAGCAGCACCTGCTCGCCGCTCAGCGCGGTCGGTTCCGGGGAGCCGGTGACCGTCCAGCGGGCGAGGCGGAAGTTCGTGCCGCCGGTCACCGGCACGGCGCGCACCAGGTAGATGGCGTGCGTCGTGGCGTAGTCGGGCGCGACGGCGAGACCGACGAGGCCGAGGTCGCCGTCGCTGCGGACCGACAGGGTCGCCAGCGTCCGGGTGGCGCCGGCCGGCGAGATCCAGGTGACCTTGCCGCTCTTGCCCGTGGTGAACACGCTGCCGTCGGGCAGGTAGGCGAAGTCGGTCAGGTCGTAGGGGGCCTGCCCGGTGTCCTGTTCACGAATCACGAAACCGGACGGCAGCGCCGGCGCCGCACTGGCCGGGATGGCCACGAGGCCCAGTCCGACCAACAGGGTGACGACGAACGTGGGTAAGAGCCGTTTCCACCACCGAGCGAACATAAATCCCCCTCCTAGGCGTATGTACGTTTTCGCCTGGAAGGGGGATTTTGTTGCGTGGAGTTACGATGTTGTGATCTGACTCAGACGAAGGCACTTTCGCCGGTTATTGACTTTCCGACGATCAACGTGTTCATCTCGCGCGTGCCCTCGAACGAGTAGATCGCCTCCGCGTCGGCGAAGAACCGTGCGATGTCGTAGTCGAGCACGATCCCGTTGCCGCCGAAGATCTCCCGGCACCAGGCCACGACCTCGCGCATGCGCGAGGTGACGAAAGCCTTCGCCAGCGACGACTGCTCGTCGCGGAACACGCCGGAGTCCTGCAGCCGGGCCAGCTGCACGAGCATGCCCCAGGACGCGGTGATGTTGCCCAGGCTCTTCACGAGCAGGTCCTGCACCAGCTGGAACCCCGCGATGGGACGGCCGAACTGCTTGCGCTCCTTGGCGTACGCGAGCGCGAGCTCGTAGGCGCCGATCATCACGCCCAGCGCCTGCCACGCCACGCCGCCACGGGTCGCGCGCAGGATCTCGGCGACGTCGCGGAAACCGTTGATGTTCCGCAGCCGGTTGGCCTCCGGCACGCGCACGTCGGTGAGGGTGATCTCGGCGTTCTCGACGATGCGGAACGCGATCTTGTGCTCGATCTTGACCGGCGAGAAGCCGGGCGTGCCCTTCTCGACGACGAAGCCCTTGACCTTGTTGTCGTCCACGTCGCGCGCCCACACCACGATGAGGTCGGCGAAGGTGGCGTTGCCGATCCAGCGCTTCGCGCCGTTCAGCACCCACGTGTCGCCCTCGCGCTTGGCGGTGGTGCGCATACCGCCCGCGACGTCGGAACCGCCGAGCGGCTCGGTCATCGCGAACGCGCCGATCTTGTCCATCGCCGCCATGGCGGGCAGCCACCGGTCACGCTGCTCCTGGTCGCCGCCGGCATACACGCTGTACATCGCGAGTCCGTTGTGGACACCGAAGAACGTTGCCACGGAAGGGTCGATGCGGCTGTACTCCATCGCGAGCATACCGGTGAGCAGGTGGCTGCCGCGCTGCAGCGGGTCGCCGTAGCCCTCGTACGCCACGCCCGCGAGGCCCAGCTCGCGGAACTTCCCGATCAGCTCGCGCGGGAACTCGCCCTTGGCCCAGTACTCGTTGACGAGCGGCTTGACCTCGGTGGTCATGAAGTCCCGTGCCTTGCAGAGGATCTTGCGCTCCTCCTCGGGCAGCAGGTCCTCGTAGCCGTAGAAGTCGGCGGTGGTCATTTCTGTTCTCCCGTAACGGAAAGGATGGCGATCTGCTTGCGGTCCCGCTCCCGCGCGAGCTCGGCGTAGGACTTGTCGCCGTACGCCCGCTCGACGGCCTGGACGACCTTCTCGGTCGCCTCGGGACTGGTGTCCGGTTCGCCGACCCGCATGGCGTGCATCGACGAGCCGATGTGCTCGGTGAGGTGGCGGTAGCCGCCGGGGCCGCCGCCCAGGTGCGAGCCGAGGAACGGGCCGACGGCCGCCCAGCGCAGGCCGAGCGAGTTGACCATCACGGTGTCCAGCTCGTCCGGCGTGACAACTCCTTGCTGCACCAGGGAAACCGCTTCGCGCTGCAACGCGGCCTGCAGCCGGTTGCCGACGAACCCGGGCACCTCCTTGCGCTCCACGACCGGCACGCGCCCCAGCGAGCGGTAGAACTCGACCGCCCGCCGAATCGAGTCCTCCGACGTGCGCTCGCCGGGTACGACCTCCACCAACGGCACGACGTGCGGCGGGTTGAACGGGTGTCCAATGAGGACACGCGAGCCGTCCTCGGGCGCGAACTCGCTCGACGGGATCGCGCTCGACGAGCTGAGCAGCAACGCGTGTGACGGCGCCTGCTCGACCAGCGCGGCGAACAGGTCCTTCTTGAACGCCAGGTTCTCCGGCCCGTTCTCCTGCACCACGTCCGCGTCCCGCACGGCCTCCGCGACGTCGGCCGCCGCTCGCACGCGGGCCGGGTCGAACTCACGCAGGACCTCGGCGAGGTCGGGGCGCGGGTCGCTGACCCGCACGTCGTGGCCGTGCTCGGCGAACAGCTTCGTCCAGGACAGGCCGATCGTGCCGGCCCCGATGACGGCGATTCTCATTGCGACTCCAGGTAGTTGTGCACGGGTGTCACCGGCGCGAGCGTCAGGTCGGTGAGGATGTGGCTGGCCGAGACGACCTCCAGCACCGGCAGGTCGGCGAGCGGGGCGAGCACGTGCTCGAACAGCTGCAGCCGCGCCGGGCCGGTCCACGCGCCCTTGACGGTGATGTCGGTGATCTCCGTGCGCACCAGCTCGGACACCCGCGGCGCGCCCGAGTAGCCCGGGATGATCTTGAGCATGAACGTCGGCACGGTGATCTGCGCCTTGGCCTCGGCAAGGTCCAGCGGCTGGTGCCGGTAGCCCATGGTCGCGGTGGCGACCCGCTGGCTGCCGTAGTCCAGCGTGCCGACCAGCGCGCCGTGCTCGACGAACAGCCGCGGCGAGCCGATGGTCTTCGGATAGGCGCTGACCTCGCGGCCCGAGGCGGTGGCGGCGAAGTTGTCGAGGTACATCGCGTGCAGGTACTCGCCCCGCTCGCCCTCGAAGCTCACCTGGATCGCCTGCCCGGCCTCGGTGTACGGGCCGTAGCCGGTCACATCACCCATGCGCATGACCTCGAAGCGCACCAGCGGTTCGCCGACCTCCAGCGGCTCCGGCACCGCCGCCCGCAACGCCTCCGGATCCGTGCGGTACACGATGTTGAGGTACTCGCGGTCGGTGAACCGGGGGCTCATCGGCGGGAAGGCCGGTCCGGTCAGCGGCGTCGACAGCCGGCGTCGGACGTCTTCGGCTTTCATGCGTCCAGCTCCTTCAGCACTTCTTCGGTGTCCTGACCGGGCAGCGAGGGCAGCCGCCGGATCGACGCCGGGGTCGCGGAGAAGCGCACCGGGATGCCGACGGTCTTGATCGGGCCCTCGGTGGGGTGAGCTACCCGCTGGATCAGGCCACCAGCCGCCACGTACGGGTCGTCTTCCGCGCAGTCCAGCTCCAGCACCGGCGCGAACGGGATGCTGTGCTTGGCGCAGACCTCGGCCCACTCGTCGGTGGTCAGCGTCGGCGAGCACTCCTCGATCAGCTCGTGCAGGCCGCCGGCGTCGGCGGAGTCGATGTGGTCGCCGTTCACGCGCGGGTCCTCGGCCAGGTCCGGCCGGCCCGCGGCGGTGAAGAAGTCGCGGAAGTTCTGCGGGTTGTACGGGATCACGCAGGCCAGCCCGTCCTTGGTGGGCACCGCCTGGTGGCCCTCGCTCATCGACAGCGCGAAGCCGGTGCGCCCGGTGGGCGGCTCGAACGTGTGCCCGGCGAGGTGCTCGACCAGGTTGAACGCGATCATCGTGTCGGTCATCGGGACCTCGACGTACTGCCCCTCGCCGGTCTTCCGCTGGTGCAGCAGCGCGGCGAGCACCGAGTAGACGATGGTGAGCGCGGAGACCTTGTCGCCGAGGATGGTCGGCAGGTAGACGGGCTTGCCGATGGCCCGGTTGGTGAGGTCGACCAGCCCGGAGGACGCCTGGATGGTCTCGTCGTAGGCGGCGTTGCCGGCCTGTGGGGAGTCGCTGCGGAAGCCCTGGGCGTGCGCGTACACCAGCTTCGGGTTGCGCTCGGCGACGTGCTCGTAGGTCAGCCCGAGGCGGGCCAGCGCGCCGGGGCGCATGTTGGTGATCAGGGCGTCGGCGCTGTCGATCAGCCGGAGGGCCTGCGCGCGCTGCTCGTCGTCCTTCAGGTTGAGCGCCACGCTGCGCTTGTTGCGGTTCACGGCGAGCGACAGCGGGGTCATGCCGGGTGTGCGCTGGTAGGTGCCGACGCGCACGGTGTCACCCGGCGACTCGATCTTCACCACGTCCGCGCCGAGGTCGCCCAGTATCTGCGCGGCGTAGGGGCCCATCACCACGGTCGACAGATCGATGACCCGGATTCCGGCCAAGGGGCCGCTCATTTCGTGCCTCCTCGCACTTTCGTTTCTCGCTTCACCTACGAAGCTAGGCCGAAAGGCGGGGGAACGGAATGATCGATGGGACAACAATGGTGTGACCGCAGCGGTCACACCGAATTCGTGATGTTGTTCGAAATCACCAGCAGATCAGGACGCCGAGAATGCACGACTGCGAGGTCTTCGGCGGTGTGCTGGTGGTCGAGTGCGGCGCGCTGCTCGACGGGCCACCGGCCGGCGACGTGGTGGTGGGCGTGGTGGTCAGCGAGGGCGCTCCCGGGTCCTGCTGGGACTGACCGGGCTGCGGCTGGTCCGTGGTGGTGACGACGCTGGCACCCTCGGTGATCGGCGTCCAGTGGTGCCAGGGAATCCCGTCCGAGCCGGTGCCCTGCACCTCGGACACGTTGGTGACGACGACCGTGGTGTTCCCGGCGGTGGTCTCCGTACCGCTGGGCGGTTCCGCGGGCACGCCGCCGCCGGCGAGGCCGCCGGTGGGGCCGTGGGGCAGCTGGAACAGCGTGCCGTCCGCCTGCGTGCTCTGGGATCCGAAGTGGACGAGGAGGGCGGCGATGCCGCAGCCGAGCACCACCGCGAGCATCACGGCGACCACCCGCATCCGGCCGTTCGGCTTGCTGGGCGGCTCGCCCCAGCCCTCTCGTTCGAGGAGCTCGGCCACCGACACTTCGTCGTTCACCGGACATGCCTTTCGAACGAAGGGAGAGAGCGCTGGGATCTTTCTAGCGCAGGTCTGCGGCCGATGAGGGCGCGGGGTCGAAAAAAGGGCGGGAAATCACGGAAAGTATCGGGAAGAGGCTTCCGGTGCGGGTTTTCGCGACGATCCGCAACCGGCGCCGCACAGTTGCTTGTCCGACAGCAAGTTCCGCCCGCGCCCGGCGTACCTACTGGTTGGTACGGTCCAGCAGCTCGGGCGCGTGCTCGCGGACCGCGGCGAGCACCTGGTCGATGTCCGGGTTGACCATCGCGGCCGGGCCGACGAACACCGTGGGCACCGTCTCGTTCCCGTCCGCCGCCGCGCGGACCCGCGCCGCGGCCTCGGGGTCATCCCAGATGTTGACCTCGTGCAGCGGCAACCCCGCCCGCTCCAGGTGGGCCCGCAGCATCATGCAGAACCCGCAGCCGGGCCGCCAGTAGAACTCGACAGCACTTCCGTGCGCAGTGGTCATGGCTCCAGGTTAGCCATTCGCCGTCGATCGTAACCCCTTCGTGATCTTGAGCCGTAACACGAACGGGTGAAGTAGCGAATGGATAGTCGCGGGGAGACGCGATCATGTACCGCTTCGGTGCGCTGGGAGGCTTCTTTGTTCATCCGGACTAGTTATGCTGCCCGGATTTTGTTACTTTCCGTCATTTCAATTCTCGTCGGTGGCGCGCTTGCACCGGCCGCACTGGCGGACGAAACGACCGCGGCCCACGACACGCTGCGCACCGGCTGGGACGACAACGAACCGGGCCTCGTCCCCTCCCAGGTGAGCGCGAACGACTTCGGCCAGCTGTTCTCCGCGACCGTGGACGGGCAGGTCTACGCCCAGCCCGTCGTCGCGAACGGCGTGGTGATCGCCGCGACGGAGAACAACAAGGTCTACGGCCTCGACGCCGTCACCGGCAGCCAGAAGTGGAAGCTCGACCTCGGCCCCGCGTGGCCGGTGTCCACCGTCAGCTGCGGTGACCTCGTGCCGAACATCGGCGTCACCGCCACGCCGGTGTACGACCCGTCGACCGGCACCGTCTACCTGACCTCGAAGGTCAACGACGGGCCCGACCCGCAGCACCCGCACTGGTACCTGCACGCGCTGGACGCCAAGACCGGCGCCGAGCGCAGCGGCTTCCCGACCACGATCAAAGGCGCGCCGACCAACAACCCGAACGTGCCGTTCAACCCGATGACCGCGATGCAGCGCCCCGGCCTGCTGCTGCTCGACGGCGTCGTCTACGCCGGGTTCGCGAGCCACTGCGACTACACGCCGTACGTCGGCTACGTCGTCGGCGTCAACGCCTCGACCGGCGTCCAGACCACTATGTGGGCCACCGAGGCCGGCGTCTCCGACGAGGGCGGGATCTGGCAGGCGGGCTCCGGCCTGGTGTCCGACGGCTCCGGCCGCATCATCGTCGCGACCGGCAACGGCATCGCCCCGCCCGCGGGCCCCGGCGACACCCCGCCAGCCACGCTCGGCGAGTCCGTCGTGCGGCTGGCCGTGAACTCCGACGGTTCGCTGACCGCGCAGAGCTTCTTCAGCCCCCACGACAGCACGAAGCTCAACCAGGACGACGCCGACCTCGGCTCGGGCGGCCCGATGGCGCTGCCCGCGAACTTCGGCACCAGCGCGCACCCGCACCTGGTGGTGCAGGTCGGCAAGGACGGCCGCATCTACCTGCTCGACGCCGACCACCTCGGCGGCTCGGCGCAGGGCGCGAACGGCGACGACGCCGTGGTCGGCATGACCGGCCCGTTCCAGGGTGTCTGGGGCAGGCCCGGGTTCTGGGGCGGCGACGGGGGTTACGTCTACGTCGTCGGCAGCAACGGGCCCCTGCGGGCGCTGAAGTACTCCTCGTCCGGCCCGTCGCTGACCTCCGTCGGCACGACCAGCGACAACTTCGGCTACACCTCGGGCTCGCCCGTCGTCACCTCCACCGGCACCACCTCGGGCTCCGCGCTCGTGTGGGTCGTCTACAGCACCGGCCCCGGCGGGGAGAACGCGCAGCTGCGCGCGTACGACCCGGTGCCCGTCGGCGGTGTGCTCAAGATGCGGTACTCGGCGCCGATCGGCACCGCGGTGAAGTTCTCGGTGCCCGCCACCGACAACGGCCGCGTGTACGTCGGCACCCGCGACGGCAAGATCCTCGGCTTCGGCCGTCCCACCACGGCGCCCCTGGCGACCAAGCCGTACGACTTCGGGTCGACGGCCGTCGGGACCACCGGGAACGCCACCGTCACGGTCACCGCGAACAGCAACCTGACCGTCAACAGCGCCAGCGCCGAGGCGCCCTTCGCCACGTCGCTGACCACCCCGGTCACGCTGACGAAGGGCCAGACGCTGAGCGTGCCGATCAGCTACACGCCCACGACGTGGGGCGGGGCCACGGGCAGCCTGACGTTCACCACGAGCGCGGGCACCACGGCGATGGACCTGCACGGCCAGGGCACGCAACCCGGGTTGGGCTCGACACCGTCGTCGCTCGACTTCGGCCCGGTGCGCACCGGCGCGGCCAAGGAGCTGGGCGTCAACATCCTCAACACCGGCACGACGGCCGAGACGATCACCGGTCTGACGCTGCCCGACGCCCCGTACAGCATCGTCAACGCCCCGGCGACGGGGACCGTGCTCGGCGCGGGCGCCTCGACGACGATCACGGTGCACTACGAGCCCACCGTCGGTAGCGACACCGGAAAGCCGAACCCCGCGCAGCTGGTGGTGACCGGCGACCAGGGTTCCGTGACGGTGCCCATCAGCGGGACCGCGCTCACCGGTCAGGCGCAGCTGACGCTGGATCCCTCGGTGCTCGACTTCCACACCGTTCCGGTCGGGCAGACGGCGACCCTGTCGTTCAGCGTGGAGAACACCGGCACGGTCGGGATGAAGATCTACAAGGCCAAGGCGCCCGCAGGGGTCTTCTCGGTCGCCAGCAAGGACCAGCTCGCGGAGAACCTGCCGATCTCGCCAGGTGACTCGGTCCAGGTGAAGGTGAGCTTCACGCCCACCGACGCCTATCCCGCGACCGCGACCTACGAGGTCACCGCCGACGACGGCGGCTCGGCCCAGTACGTGACGCTGCAGGGCAACACCGACCCGATCACCGACTACTACAACCAGCTCGGCGGCGCCCGTGGCTCGTACCTGAGCGACCCGGTGTCGGGCGAGTACGACACCGCCGGCGGCGGCAAGGCGCAGGACTTCCGCGGCGGCTCGATCTACTGGTCCGCGGCGACGGGCGCCCACGCGGTGCACGGCGACATCCTCACCAAGTACAAGGCGACGGGCGGTCCCGGCGGCTCGCTCGGCTACCCGACGACCGACGAGCTGACCACGCCCGACGGCATCGGCCGCTACAACCACTTCTCGCGGTTCGACGGCGCCTCGATCTACTGGTCGCCGAACAGCGGCGCGCACTACATCCAGGGCGCGATCCGCTCGAAGTGGGCGGCGATGGGCTGGGAGCTGGGGCCGCAGGGCTACCCGACCACGGACGAGCTGACCACGCCCGACGGCGTCGGGAAGTACAACCACTTCTCGCGGGCGGACGGCGCGTCGATCTACTGGTCACCGGGCAACGGCGCGTGGTCGATCCAGGGTGCCATCCGCGACCGGTGGGCGGCCACGGGCTGGGAAGCCGGCCCGCTCGGCTACCCGACGACGGACGAGTCGACCACGCCCGACGGAGTGGGGAAGTACAACCACTTCAGCAAGCAGGGCTCGGTGTACTGGACGCCGTCGACGGGCGCGCACGCCATCTACGGGGCGATCCGGCAGCAGTGGTCGTCGATGGGCTGGGAGCGCAGCGCGCTGGGCTACCCGACCAGCGACGAGTACGCCGTCACCGGCGGCCGCCGGAACGACTTCCAGCACGGCTCGATCACGTTCCTGTTCTCGAACGGTTCGATCCAGGTGACCTACCGCTGAGTCGACCGCAAAAACCGCCGCCACTGTCCGGAATGGACAGTGGCGGCGGTTTTCTGTCTACTGCCAGGTGTTGCCGGTGATGCGCTCGTAGGCCTCGGCGTAGCGGCGACGGGTGGCCTCGACGATGTCCGCCGGGACCTCCGGGCCGGGTGGCGTCTTGTCCCAGCCGGTGCCCGCCGCCCAGTCGCGGACGAACTGCTTGTCGAACGCGTACTGCGGCCGGCCCGGCTCCCACTCGTCCGCGGGCCAGAACCGGGAGGAATCAGACGTCAGCACCTCGTCGCCGAGGGTGAGGACGCCGTCGGAGTCCCAGCCGAACTCGAGCTTCGTGTCGGCGACGAGGATGCCCTGGTTCGCCGCGTGCTCGGCGCCGCGGCGGTAGATCTCCAGCGTCAGCTCGCGCAGCCGCTCGGCGGTCGCGCGGCCCTCCTGGTTCACGACGTCGTCGAACGTGATGAACTCGTCGTGCCCCTCGCTGGCCTTGGTGGTCGGCGTGAAGATCGGCTCGGGCAGCTTGCTGCCCTCTTCGAGCCCGGGCGGCAGCGCGACCCCGGACACCGTGCCGTACTTCTGGTACTCGCGCAGGCCCATCCCGGCGAGGTAGCCGCGCGCGATGCACTCGACCTGCACCATCTTCAGCGGGCGGCAGCGGATGGCGCGGCCCGCGAACTCGGCGGGCACGTCGGTGACCGACCGCACGTGGTTGGGCACGACGTCGCGGAAGTGCTCGAACCACCAGTTCGACAGCTGCGTGAGCAGCGCGCCCTTGCCGGGGATCGGGGTGGGCAGCGTCACGTCGTAGACCGAGATCCGGTCGGACGCGACGAGCAGGATGTCCTCGCCGTCGCGGTAGAGGTCCCGCACCTTGCCCGCGTGAATGTGCTCCATGTCCCCGTCCTCGTCGTTCTGCCTGGTCCCGCCCATCCTAGGTGCCGTGCTCCGGCAGCCGGTAATCGTCCATTGTGGACGTCGGGTGCACCGGAAAACGAACCGTGAGGGAAGCACGAAAAGGGGATATTCTTTCGCGGCATGGCGGACGGTTCGTGGCTCACCGGCAGGCGGCGGCAGGCGTGGGTGAGCTTCCTGGGGGCCCACACACTCGTCGAGCGGGTGGTGGAACGGCATCTGCACGACGCCGCGGGCATCTCGCACGCGGAGTACGAAATCCTGTCGCGGTTGCGGAACGCAGGCGGCCGGCTACGCATGGGTGAGCTGGCGTCGGTGCTGTTCTCGCCGGGCAGCAGGCTGAACTACCGGATCACCCGGCTCGCGGGCCTCGGCTTCGTGCGGCGCGAACAACACCCGGTCGACCGCCGCGGGCTGTACGCGGTGCTGACCGCGGAGGGCGCGGAGTTCCTCGAACGCGTGCAGCCCGGCTACGGCGACGCGGTGCAGCGCGCCATCGGCGAGGCGCTCACCGAGGACGAGTTCCTCGAACTGGGCCGGTTGAGCGACAAGGTGTTCCGCGCGCTGTGCGGCCCCGGCGCTACATGAGCCTCCCGGCCGCGCGCAGCGCCGCTGGAGACAGGCGGGCGAGGACCAGCCCGGCCTTCGCCTCGGGTGTGACGGGCACCTTCGGCTTGCCAGTGGCCACCGCGCGCACGATCTCGGCCGCCACCTTCTCGGGGGCGAAGTTCCGCCGCCGGTAGGCGCGGGTCGCGTCCGCGCGCTTGCGTTCCTGCTCCTCGGCGGTCAGCCCGGAGAACGTGGTGGTGCGCGTGATGTTCGTGGTCACGAACCCCGGGCAGATCGCCGAGACGCCGATGCCCCGTGCGCCGACCTCGGCGCGCAGCACGTCCGACAGCATCAGCACGGCGGCCTTGCTCGTCGAGTAGGCGGCGAGCGACTTCGACGGCAGGTAACCGGCCGCGGACGCCACGTTCACGATGTGCCCGCCCTCGCCGCGTTCGGCCATCAGCTCGCCGAAGATCCGGCAGCCGTGGATGACGCCCCACAGGTTGACGTCCAGCACCCGCCGCCACTCCTCGGTGGTTGTGGCGAGGAAGGTGCCGGAATGTCCGATACCGGCGTTGTTCACCACGACGTCCGGCACGCCGTGGCGCGCCACCACGTCCTCGGCGAACTTCCGCATCGCGGCTTCGTCGGAGACGTCGACCCGGTAGGCGTGCCCGCCGGTTTCCCGCGCCTTCTCCTCGTCGAGGTCGCACACGACGACCTCGGCCCCGGTCGCGGCGAACGCCCGCGCGGTCGCGCGACCGATGCCGCTGCCGGCACCGGTGACCACGACCAGCGGCCTGTCCACGCCACGCGCCTTGGCGAGCCCGCGGGACTCGGGCGCGCCGCCGACGTGGTCGACCAGCTCGGTGACCATGCGCGCGACCTGCGCCCCGTCGCGGAGCAGCGCGGACCAGTGCCCGGCGTAGAGGCGGCGGCGCCACAGCTTGTCGGTCCAGCGCTCCAGGCCCTCGGCCAGCGCGGGGCTCACGTAGTGGTCGTGCACCGGCATGACGACCTGCACGGGCACTTGCGTCGTACGGCGACGCGGGCGGCTCATGCGCTCGCGGAAGTTGGCGCGGTAGAGCGCGAGGCCGTGCACCGCGTCCGACGGCAAGGTGGGCGCGGGGTGGCCGGGGCGGGGCGGGACGTTCTCCACGCGGCGGAGCAGGTGCGGCCAGCGCTTCGCGACGACGGTGCGCCACAGCAGCTCGGGGAGCACGGGGACGTGGAACGCGAGGATGTACCAGGAGTGCAGCTGCTGCGTGACGACCTGCTTGAGGCGCCGCGGGGTCAGGGGGCGGCGCATCCAGTGCGCGACGTGGTCGAGGCAGGGGCCGGAGATCGAGGTGTACGACGCGATGCGTGTGTGCGCGCCGGGCTCGGTGACGGCTTCCCAGGACTGGAGCGAACCCCAGTCGTGCGCGACGAGGTGCACGGGCGCGTCCGGGCTGACCGCGTCGAGGACGGCGAAGAGGTCGTTCTTCAGGTGCTCCAGCCGGTACGCGGCGGTGCCACGCGGAACGTCGGACCGGCCCGCGCCGCGCACGTCGTACCGCACGACGTGGAAGCGGCTGGCGAGCGCCGCGGCGACGTCGTCCCACACCGCGTGCGTGTCGGGGTAGCCGTGCACCAGCACCACGGTCGGCGCGTCCCGGGGCCCTTCTTCGAACACAGCCAGCCGGACGCCGCCGGAGATCACTGTCCGCATGTCCCCTCCTCCTCGAGGCCGACCGAACTTATCTGTGACCGCGAGTAACAGTCAAGGGGTGGCTCCGGTGTGCGCCACGCTTCCGTGGGACGGGGGCGCCGTCGAATAGCGGTTGCCCCGGTGCGCTCTTAGGGTTCGCGGATGAGCACGGAGGAACGGCTGAGTGACGCCATCCCGCCCCGCACGGTTCTGCTGGTGATCGGGGTTCTCTTGCTGCAGCTCGGTTTCATACTGTCCTATGTGGGCGCTTTCCACAGCCCGACGCCCAGCCGGGTGACGCTCGGCGTCGTCGGTCCACATGCGACGGTCGACAGCCTGAACGGGTTGCCCGGCGCGCCGCTCGACGCGCGGACGGTCACGAGCGAGAGGGCCGCACGGCAGCGCATCCTCGACCGCGAGCTGACCGCCGGGCTGGTGTTCGACGCGGGTAGCACCACCGACACCCTGCTCGTCGCGTCGGCGGGCGGGCCCGCGCTCGCCACCGCGGTCGAACAGGTACTCACGCAGGTCGAGGCTTCGCAGGGACGCAGCGTGCGCACGGTGGACCTCGTCGCCCCCGAGGCGGGTGACGCGCGTGCCCTGACCGGGTTCTACGCGGTGGTGGGCTGGCTCGTCGGCGGTTATCTCGCGGCCGCCGCGCTGGGTATCGCCCGCGGTGCCCGGCCCGCGACGCTGCGCCGCACGGTGATCAGGCTCGGGGCGATGGTCCCGTACGCCGTCGTGTCCGGTCTGGGCGGCGCGCTCGTTCTCGACCAGTGGCTGCACGCGCTCACCGGGCACTTCTTCGCGCTGTGGTGGATCGGCGCGCTGCTCACGTTCGCCGCCGCGACGGTGACGATGGCCTTCCAGGTGCTGCTCGGGGTGCTCGGCGTCGGCCTCACGGTGCTGATCTTCGTGATCCTGGGCAACCCGAGCGCGGGCGGCGCCTACCAGGCCGAGCTGCTGCCGACGTTCTGGCGCGCGATCGGGGGCGCCCTGCCGAACGGCGCCGGCACCGAGGCGCTGCGCAACTTCGTCTACTTCGACGGGCACGCGACCCAGCGGCCCCTGCTGGTGATCGTGGTCTGGGGCGTCGCGGGGTTGCTGGTGACGTTCGTGGCGTCGGCCCTGCGCCTCCAGCGGATCGCGCGGCAGCCACCGGAGCCCGAGGGCCGCCACGCGAAGCACGAGTTGTGAGGTCGCGGTCAGGAGGTGGCCGGGACCGGCTGGGGTAGCGGGTCGCAGAGGGCGTCGGCGCGGTTGCCCGGTTTCCGTGCGGGCAGGTCGCCGGTCAGCAGGTAGTCCGCGATCTTGTCGTCGACGCAGGCGTTGCCGCGGGGCGTGATCGCGTGGCTCGTGCCGCCCGGCTCGGCGATCAGCACCGCGCCGGGGAACCGCTTGCGCACCTCGATGCTGCCCTCGTACGGCGTCGGCGCGTCGAGGGTCTCGTCGATCATCAGCACGCTCGGCACGCCCCGGCCGTCCACGTTCACCGGCTTGCCCGCCTTCGCCGGCCAGTACAGGCACGGCGCGTTGTACCAGGCGTTCTGCCAGGTGAAGTACGGCGCCTTCGTGAACGTGCGCCAGTTGTCGGCGCGCCACTGGTTCCAGCTCGTCGGCCACTGCACGTCCGTGCACTGCACCGCGAGGTACACGGCGTACCCGTTGTCGTCGCCGCGGCCGCCGTAGGTCTCGAACAGCGTCTTCATCGTCTGCCAGTCGCCCTGGTTGACGAACTTCGCGAACGCGTCACCGAGCGTCGGCCAGCGCAGCTGGTAATACGACGCCTGCTGGAACACGTCGATCCACTCGTCCGGGCCGATCACGCCGCCCGCGGGCTGGAACGACAGCTTGGCCAGCTGCTCGTCGAACACGCGCTCGACCGCCGCGCCCGTGGTGCCCAGGTGGTACACGGAGTCGTACTTCGCGACCCAGTCGAACCAGATGTGGATGTTGCGGTCGAAGCCGATGTCCTGGTTCAGGTTCGCCTGGTAGAAGACGTATCGCGGGTCGACGGTGCTGTCGAGCACCATCCGCCGGATCCGGTTCGGGAACAGCGTGCCGTACACCTGGCCGAGGTACGTGCCGTAGGAGTAGCCGTAGAAGCTCGCCTGCTGCACACCGAGCGCGGCCCGGATCGAGTCCATGTCCCTGACCGTGTCGACGGTCTTCATGTGCTGCAGGAGCGCGAGGTCGTTCTTCTGCGCGCACGCGTCGGCGTAGGACTTCGAGCGCTGGAGCCAGGTCTGCTCCAGCTGCCGGGTGACCGGCAGGTAGTTCGGCCGGTTGTAGTCCATGTAGTTCGGGTCGCAGGACAGCGCGGGCTTGCTGGAGCCGACGCCGCGCGGGTCGAAGCCGATCCAGTCGTAGGCGTCGCCGGCGTGGTTCGGCAGCTTCGAGCCGCGGGCGGCCAAGTACAGCCCGGAACCACCAGGGCCACCGGGGTTGGTGAGCATGACGCCCTGGTACTGCGAGTCGGGCACCTTGTGCTTGATCCGGCCCACGGCGAGCTGGATCTTCGCGCCGTCCGGGTGGTCGTAGTCGAGCGGTACCGACAGGTAGCCGCATTCGCCGCCGGCCGCGACGAGGGTCGGGTCCGTGCAGGGACCCCACGTGATCGGCTCCGTCGCCGCCACCGCGGCCGGGGCCGCCGTCACGATCGAAGCCGCGGTCAGTGCGGACACCGCCAGTGCGACGAGACGCTTCACGCGACGCACACTAGCGCCCGTTCCGGCGGCCGGGACCCGCCGGAAGTAGGAAATGTCCGTTACCCTTGTGCGCAAACGAAAACGGAGGCCGCGATGCCCGACCGCCCGTCCCTGCCGCGCGGCGAGGAGGCCGAAGCCCTGCTCGCCGAGGCCCGCAAGGCACTGTGGGTCATGGTCGCGATCCTGGCCGTGCTGTGGCTGGTGCAGATCGTGAACGCGGCGTTCGGCTACGAGCTGAGTTTCGACTACGGCATCCGGGCGCGCGAGGTCGGCTCGCTGCCCGAGATCTTCAGTGCTCCTTTCCTCCATTTCAGCTGGGCGCACATCGAGGGCAACTCCGGGCCGCTGTTCATCTTCGGTTTCCTCGCGGCGTACCGCGGGGTGAAGAAGTTCCTCGGGGTGAGCGCGCTGATCGTGGTGGTCAGCGGGCTGGGCGCGTGGTTCACCGCCGGCGCGGGCACGGTCGGCGCGGGCGCCAGCGGGGTCGTGTTCGGCTATTTCGGCTACATCATCGTGCGGGGCGTGTTCGACCGCAGGCTGATCGACGTCGTGATCGGCCTGGTGATGGCACTGTGCTTCGCCTACCAGTTCTCCCTGCTCATCCCGGCGGGCGAAGGCATCGGCTGGCAGGCCCACCTGTTCGGCTTCGCAGCAGGCGTCCTCGGCGGCTGGCTGTTCCGCGAACGCCGCTCGAAAGCACTGCCGGTGACCGAGCAGCCGACGACTCTGCTGGACCAGCCGTGACGGGAGTGGGGTGCGGCGGCCCGGTGCTGAGTGGCCGCCCGAGGTGGCCCAGCCCCGACCGACCCGCCCCGGACCAAATCAGTCCGGCGCGGTCCGGCTCAGCTCGGGGCGGTTCAGCCCCGACCTGCCCTGCCCAGCCTGGATCAAGCTCAGGCCGGAGCCGCCCAGCCTTGAGATGCCTGTTCCGGACTAAGCCGGTTCGGGTGGTCCGGCTTAGTCCGGAACAACTCAGCCTCGACCGGCCCAGCCCGGAGCGCTCCGGGCCGCCCCGACTCAGCCCGGTCCGGACCAAGCCAGCCCGACCCAACCCACCCGGACGTCGTCACCACCCCGGCCGAGAAACCCCCGAGACTCAGCCCCCGAAGTCGACCTCCTTCGTCGGCACCGTGGTCGCCCTTCGGCCTGGCGACGTGTGGTACTTCCAGTACAGGTTGGTGTGCGCGATGACCTGCTCCGGCGGTGGCGCGCCCCATCGCGTGCGGTCGCCGGTGGTGTGGGCGTCGCCGACCAGGGTGGCGTCGTAGCCTCGCACCACGGCGCCGTGGAGGGTGGAGCGGATACACGCGTCCGTCTCCGCGCCCGTCACCACCAGATGTCCGACGGCGAGCCTCGCCAGGACGTCTTCCAGGTCCGTGTCGTCGAACGCGTCCCCGTACTGCTTCTCCACCAACGGTTCCGACTCGGCCGGCGCCAGCTCCGGCACGATCCGCCACTCGTCGCTGCCCCTGGCGAGCTCCTCGTCCGAGTGCTGCACCCAGACGACGGGCACCCCCTCCTGTCTCGCCCTGTCGACGAGATTCGCGATGTTCTCCACCACGGCATCGCGTGCGTGGGCCCCGGCGACGGCGCCGTTCTGCACGTCGACGACGAGAAGCGCGGTGTTCGGGCGGTTCTGCAGTGTGGTCATGTCTCCCCCTGGCTGGTTCCTGTTGCCCGAGACGCTAACCCCACCCACCGACAGTTTCGACGTCCGAGAGGAACCGGTTCCCGAAAGAGTGATAGGACGCCTGTCCTGATTCCCGGGTCAGCCGGCCCGATACGTGTACAGCACGGACTGGTCGTCGTCCGGAACCACCTGCAGCGTGAGGGAACCGCCCTCCGTCGCGAGCCACACCGGGTTGCGCGTGATCGAGTTGCCCGCCGGTGTCAGCCCCGTCAGCGGCACGGTGTTCACCGCGTCCAGGGAGTGCAGGTCGAGCAGCGAGAGCCCGCCGAGCTGCACGGACGCCGACCCGACGGCCAGGCTCGCCACGCCGCCGCACACGGCCTTCGCGTACTGGAGGTAGTGACAGTCCTGGAAGTCGACGAACTGCTCGGGGTTCGCCGTCTTCCGCTGCAGCTGACCGGACGGGCCCCACACGTAGAAGGTCCGCGCACCCCAGTTCAGGCCGAGGAACCGGTTGTTCGCCACGTCGTGCACGACCCCGCCGATGTGGTCGGGGACCTGCAGGAACGGCTGCACGGCGAACGTCACCGGGTCGATGCGGTAGATCGTCGCGCGGCTGTTCGGGCGGTACTCGGCGACGGGCACCCACAGGTAACGGCCGTCGTAGTCGAAGCCGCCAGGGTGGTAGACGGTGCCGGCGCCCAGGTGCAGGTCGCGCAGCAGGTTGCCCCGCGCGTCGAACTCGAAGAGGTGCCCCACGCCCGCGCCGGGAGTGCGGTCGTAGCCGTCGCACGCCGGGTCGCACTTGACGGGCGCGGACAGCACCTCGACGGACGTCATGAAGTAGTGGTCGCCCACCCGGACCATGCCCTGCGGGTGGTACGTCTCGAACTTCAGCGGTACCGCCGACGTCTGCGTCCACGTCGTGCTCCGGCTCACCGAGGCGAGCAGCCGCGCCGGGTCACCGTCGCGTGTGGACGGTCCCGCCGCCGAGGAACCGGCGGTGAGGGCGGTCGCGGCGAGAGTCAGCACAGCGGCGGCGAGAAGGCGCTTCCGGATCACGGCGGGAGTACAGCAGCGGCAGCTGAACGCCCGGTGAACCCCGACGGGCTAGGGTCGGTCGGGTGTCCGTCCGAGAACTGGTGGTGCTGGGGACCGCGAGCCAGGTCCCCGGCCGCGACCGCAACCACAACGGCTACCTCCTGCGCTGGGACGCCGAGGGGTTCCTGTTCGACCCCGGCGAGGGCACCCAGCGCCAGATGCTGTTCGCCGGTGTCTCCGCGTCGTCGATCACCCGCATCTGCCTGACCCACTTCCACGGCGACCACTGCCTCGGCCTGCCCGGGGTGGTGCAACGCCTGTCGCTCGACGGCGTGCGGCATCCCGTGCACGCGCACTACCCCGCGTCCGGACAGGAGTTCTTCGACCGGCTGCGGCACGCGAGCGTCTTCCACGAAACGGCGGAGATCGTCGAGGAACCGGTGCACGGCGACGGCGTCCTGGCGCGGGGCGAGTTCGGTGAGCTGGTGGCGAAACGACTGGACCATCCGGTGGAGTCGTTCGGCTACCGGCTGGTGGAACCGGACGGACGGCGGATGATGCCGGAGCTGCTCGCGCGGTTCGGCGTCACGGGCCCCGAGATCGGCGAGCTGCAGCGGACGGGCTCGCTGCGGGTGGGCAGCCGGACCGTGGCCGTCGAGCAGGTCAGCGTGGTGCGCCAGGGCCAGCGCTTCGCGTTCGTCATGGACACGCGCCTGTGCGACGCCGTGTACGAGCTGGCGGATCGGGCGGATCTGCTGGTGATCGAGTCGACGTTCCTCGCCGAGGACGAGCGGTTGGCGAGCGAGTACGGGCATTTGACGGCTCGGCAGGCGGCGCAGGTGGCTGCGGAGAGCCGGGTGCGGAAGCTGGTGTTGACGCACTTTTCGCAGCGCTACGACGACCCGACGAAGTTCTACGAGGAGGCCAGGGAGGTCTTCGGCGGGGACGTCGTGGTGGCGGCGGATCTGAGCCGGGTGAGCGTGCCCCGGCGGTGAACCCCGCGAAGTTGGCGGCCCTCTCCCGCCCCGATCGCTGACCGCGTTGTCGGGGCGGGGAGGGCCGGGTGCCCCGTTACGAGGCCGTCAGGTGCTCCTGCAGCCCGGCCACGTGCAGGTGCGGGCGGGTGGTCAGGGCTTCGCGCAGGCGGTCGACCTCCGCTTGCAGTTCCAGTAGCCGTCGCTGCTGCTCACGCCACGACATGGCCGGCAGCTGGGTGGGTTCGTAGGGCTGGATCAGCGCCCTCGCGTCCTCCGGGATGGGCATCTTCGCGGCACGGTCGCGTTCTGCCCGGCCCAGCATCCGGGCCAGGCGGCGGGTGTCCGTGCCGACGATCCTGGTCCGGCCCAGGATCCGGTGGCGCAACGGGTCTTCCGGGTTGTCCAGGTCGACCTCGGGCAGGTAGGTGCGCATGGTGCCCGGCGGCACGGCGAGACCCGAGCCCACCATCTCGTTGAACCCCAGCTCCACCGCGGGGTCGAGAAGGAAAGCGCTCCCCATCCCGACGAGGTGCCAGGTGACCTCCCGCGCCCAGCGCTCGAACTCGTCCCGCGGCTGCTGGCCCTGACTGATCATGTATACCGGCCCGCGGCGGGTTTCGTCGGCCAGGTAGTCCATCAGATCGGGCAGGTGGCCGAGCGTCACCCACTGCGGACTGGGTGCGATCTCCGTGCGCCCGTCCAGCGCCTCGATCTCCGCCAGCAGGCCGCGCAGCACGCTCGGCACCGACATGCACCGGTTGAACGGGGCCTCCCCGAGCGCGGGGCAGTCGTCCCTCGTCTCGATCTCCGTCCAGATCCAGCCCGGCTCGTCGGGCAGCTCCAGCACGGTGATCGTGGTGCGCCAGACGTCCCGAGGCTGCGCGTCCGGGTGCTGCCGGCGCCAGCGGTACAGCTGACCGCCCTCGACGTGGTCCCGCAGGACCGTCACCAGGTCGTCGTGGTCGAGCACGTACTGCCCCGCCCGGTCGGCATCGAGGTGGATCTCCTTGCTCGCCAGCCACCGGCCCAGGTGCTCGATGACGGTGTCGAGCAGCGCCTGTCCGGGTGCGACTCGCAGGAAGGACCGGAAACCGACTGCCATCACGTCTCCTAGCACTGGAGGAACTGTTTGAAACCGCTGTGCCGTTCAGTGAACTCAGTGTGCAGACGCCCTACGGACCAGTCAAGGGGCAAGGAGGCACCCCGCCTTGATCATGGGGCGGGTCGTGGGGTGTCATGTGCGCCGTGACCTTGGCCGGACAGGCGCCCGCGCGGCGTCGCGTGATCAGCTGGGCGCTCTGGGACTGGGGCTCCTCGGCGTTCAACGCCATCATCCTGACCTTCGTCTTCACCGTGTACCTGACGAAGGCCGTCGCCCCCGACCCGGACAGCGGCTCCGCCGACCTCGGCGTCGGGCTGACCATCGCGGGCGTGTGCGTCGCGCTCCTCGCACCCGTCACCGGGCAACGCAGCGACGCCGGCGGACGGCGGAAGCTCCTGCTCGGCGTGCACAGCGCCATCGTGGTGCTGAGCATGGCGGGCCTGTTCTTCGTCCGCGACGAGCCGTCCTACCTGCTGCTCGGCATCGTCCTGGTGACCGTGGGAAGCGTTTTCTCCGAGTTCGCCTCGGTGAACTACAACGCGATGCTCGTCCAGGTCTCCACGAAGGAGAACGTCGGCAAGGTGTCCGGCTTCGGCTGGTCCATGGGCTACTTCGGCGGCCTCATCGCGCTGACCGTGGTGCTGTTCGCGTTCGTGCAACCGGACGTCGGGTTGTTTGGCGTGACGTCGGCGGGCGGGCTCAACATCCGCATCGTGGCGCTGTTCTGCGCGGTGTGGTTCGCCGTCTTCGCGATCCCGCTGTTCCTGGCCGTGCCCGAGGCGCCGGCGTCCGGGGACAAGCTGCGGCACAACTTCTTCGCCAGCTACGTCGTGCTCGGCAAGCGCATCGGGCGGATGTGGCGCAGCGAACGGCAGACGCTGTGGTTTCTCGCAGCGAGCGCGGTCTACCGCGACGGGCTGGCCGCGATCTTCACGTTCGGCGGGGTCGTCGCCGCGGGCACGTTCGGGTTCAGCTCCACCGAGGTGGTCGTCTTCGCGATCGCCGCGAACCTCGTCGCCGGGCTGGGCGCGCTCGCCGGCGGCAGGCTCGACGACAGCGTGGGGCCGAAGAAGGTGATCGTCGCCTCGCTCATCGCGCTGGTGGTGCTGGGTGTCGCGCTCGTGGTGCTGCCGGGCAAGGCGACGTTCTGGGTGTGCGGGCTCGCGCTGACGGCGTTCGTCGGGCCCGCGCAGTCCGCGAGCCGCACGTTCCTCGCCCGCATCGTCGAGCCGGAGCGGGAAGGGGAGGCGTTCGGGTTGTACGCGACCACCGGGCGCGCGGTGTCTTTCCTCGGGCCGCTGGCGTTCAGCGGCTTCATCGGCCTGTTCGGCTCGCAGCGCGCGGGCATGGCCGGAATCGTCCTCGTCCTCCTCGCCGGGCTGGCCGTCGTGCTCCCGGTCCGGGCTCCGGAAGGTGTGCGGTGAAGAAGATCTGGTTGCCACTCGCCGCGGTGACGGCGTTGCTGGTCACGGCCTGCCAGCCGGGGGCGTTCGGCACGCAGCCCACTCCGCCGTCGAACGCGGCACCGGCGGGGGTGGAGCTGAGCCAGCTCGTGGTGCAGGCGCGCAGCGGGATGGGCGGCTACTCACGTGAGAAGTTTCCGCACTGGGCCACGGTTTCGGGAGAATGTGACACGCGCGAGACGGTGCTCAAGCGCGACGGCAAGAACGTGCAGACCGACTCGCAGTGCCGCCCCACCTCGGGCACGTGGTTCAGCCCGTACGACGGCGCGACGTGGACCAAGGCGTCGGACGTGGACATCGACCACACCGTGCCGCTCGGGCAGGCGTGGGAGAGCGGCGCCGCGAAGTGGACCACCGACCACCGCAAGGAGTTCGCGAACGACCTGACCCGCCCGCAGCTGCGGGCGGTGACCGACAACGTCAACCAGGCCAAGGGCGACAAGGCGCCCGACGAGTGGAAGCCGCCGCTCAAGTCCGACTGGTGCGCCTACGCGACCGACTGGATCACGGTCAAGCACTACTACCAGCTCACGGTCACCGCCGCGGAGAAGAGCGCGCTCACGGACATGCTCAACTACTGCTGAACGGCAGCGATGAGTTTTCGCGGCGGCGCGGGTCTACCCGATCAACAGAACCGGAAGGAGACCCCCATGGCCGCCAAGATGATCTTCGTGAACCTGCCCGTCAAGGACCTGACCAGGTCGCTCGCGTTCTTCGCGGAGCTGGGCTTCAGGAACAACCCCCAGTTCACCGATGAGAACGCCGGCTGCGTCGTGATCAGCGAGCACATCTACGTGATGCTGCTGACCGAGCCGTTCTTCAAGAACTTCACGAAGAAGACGATCGTCGACGCCACCACGGCCACCGAGTCCATCACGTGCCTGTCCGCGGAGACCCGCGAGGAGGTCGACACGCTCGTCGACAAGGCACTGGCGGCGGGCGGCGCGGTCAACAACGAGCCGATGGACATGGGCTTCATGTACGGCCGCAGCTTCACCGACCTCGACGGGCACATCTGGGAGGTCAACTGGATGGACCCGGACCACGTCCAGGCGCAGTGACGGCGTTCGCCGGGGCGGCCGAGGGGGCCGTCCCGGCGGCGACCGCCGCGTCGCGGCCACGTCCGCTTGGCCACCGTCTGGTCCGAAACGCCCTGCACGGAGCCCAGCAACCGGAGCAGGGCCCGGTCCAGGTCGTCGACGCCGTCCGGAGGCATGTCCGTAGCCCAAGCGGTGCGGAGCATGACGGGGGTCACCCACGGCGTCAAGAACCCGGCAAGATCCGCCTCCCCGGCGTCAGGGCGGCGTGTGCCCCGCGCTCCCGTGCCTGGTCACGCGGCTGGAGTGGACTTCGGTCCCGCAGTCGAAGGAGGAGATCGTGACACTGGCCGAGTTGCTGCCGAGCGTGGGTGCGTGTGGTGAGCCGCCGCTGGAGAAGGACCTGTGGCCCGGGAGCACCCGTCTGGGCCTGGGAGGCGACCTGGAAGTGGGCGGAGTTTCGCTCAGGGAGCTGGCGAACCGCTTCGGCACGCCCTGCCAGGTGCTCGACGAGACCGAGGTCCGCCGCCGCGCGCGGGCGTTCCTGGCCGCGCTGCCGGAGGCCGAGGTGGCGTTCGCGGGCAAGTCCCTGCCGTGCCGGTCGGTGTTCCGCTGGCTCGCCGACGAAGGGCTCTCGCTGGACGTCTGCTCGGCAGGAGAACTGGCCGCGGCACGCACCGCCGGCTTCCCCGCCGAGCGGATCCTGTTGCACGGCAACGTGAAAACCCCCGAGGACCACAAGGCCGCGCTGGCGTACGGGGTGAGCCGGATCGTGCTCGACTCGTTCGACGAGATCACCCAGCTGGCGGCGCTGGCCACCGCGCAGCCCGTGTTGATCCGCGTGACCCCGGGCGTGGACGCGCACACGCACCCGGCGATCACCACCGGCGTCGAGGGGCAGAAGTTCGGCTTCCCGCTCGACGCCGTGCCCGAGGCCGTGCGGCGCGTGGAGGCCGAACCGGGCCTGCGGTTCGCCGGGCTGCACTGCCACCTCGGGTCGCAGATCACCCGCGTCAACGTCTACGAGGAAGCCCTGCGCAAGCTGCTCGACCTCGGCGTGCCCATCGCGCAGCTCGACCTCGGCGGCGGGTTCGCGGCGCCGTACTGCCCCGGCGAACCGCGGTTCGACCTCACCGGCTTCGCACACCGCGTGCGGGCGACGCTGCACCACGAGTGCGAACGACGCCGGATTCCCTTGCCACACCTGGTGATCGAGCCCGGCCGTGCCATTGTCGCCAACGCCGGAATCACGCTGTACCGCGTGGCCGCGGTGAAGCCGGGGTTCGTCGCGGTGGACGGCGGGATGAGCGACAACCCGCGTCCGGCGCTGTACGGCGCCCGCTACACCGCGAGGCTCGTCGGGCGCCACACGCGTGCTCCGCGCCGCGAAGTGACCGTCGTCGGCAGGCACTGCGAAGCGGGCGACGTGCTCGCCCGGAACGGGCCGCTGCCGGATGACGTGCACGCCGGTGACCTGCTCGCCGTGCCGGTCACCGGCGCCTACCACCAGGCGCTCGCGTCGAACTACAACCTCGTCGGCCGCCCGCCGCTGATCGGCGTCCGCGACGGCCGCACCACCGTGCTGGTGCGCCGCGAGACCGAGGAGGACCTGCTGCGCCGCGACCTCATGCCAGCATGAGCGCGGCCGCGAGGAACAGGTCGTTCTCCTCGGGCCCGCCGATGCTGACCCGGCAGCCGTCGTCCGCGAACGGCCGCACGAGCAGCCCCGACTCACGGCACCCGGCCGCGAACTCGGCCGTGCGGGCACCGGTGGGCAGCCACACGAAGTTCGCCTCGGTCTCCGGCACCGCCCAGCCCTGCGCGAGCAGCGCGCCGCGGACGCGTTCCCGTTCGGCGACCACCGCGTCCACCCGCTCGCGCATCGCGTCCTGGCTGTGCAGTGACTCGATCGCGGCCAGCTGCGCGATCGTGGAGACCCCGAACGGCACCGCGCACTTGCGGATCGCCGCCGTGACCGGTTCGTGCGCGACCGCGTACCCGATCCGCAGCCCCGCCAGCCCGTACGCCTTGGAGAACGTGCGCAGCAGGCACAGGTTCGGGTGCGCGGCGAGGAAGTCGAGCCCGTTCACGGCCTCGGGATCCCGGACGAACTCGACGTACGCTTCGTCGAGCACCACGAGCACGTCCTCGGGCACGCGGGCGAGGAACGCCGCGAACTCGTCGCGCCGCACCGCGGGCCCGGTCGGGTTGTTCGGCGAGCACACGAGCACGAGCGTGGTCCGCTCCGTGATCGCGTCCGCGAGGGCGCCGAGGTCGAGTCGCGCCGCGGGATCGAGCGGCACCTCCACCACCGACGCGCCGGCGATGCGCGTGGTGATCGGGTACGCCTCGAACGACCGCCACGGGTACACCACCTCGTCGCCGACGCTGGCGACCGACTGCACGACCTGTTGCAGCACACCGACACTGCCGGTGCCGACGGCGATGTACTCCGGCGGCACCGACAGGAACTCCGCCAGCTCAGCGGTCAGCTCGGTGGCCGCGAGGTCGGGGTAGCGGTGCATGGTGGCCGCCGCCGCGGTCGCCCGTTCCAGCACGCCAGGCAGTGGCGGGAACGGGTTCTCGTTGCTGGACAGCTTCACCAGTCCGGCGCCGGACTTGCCGGGCACGTAGGCGGGGATGTCGTCGAGTGCGGCGCGGAGACGCGGATACATCGTCAGCTCCCGAAGAACTCCAGTGCGGCCTGCTTGAACAGGCGGCTCGACACGGCGTTGAAGTGGTTGCGCTTGCCCAGTGACACGAACGGCTCGGGCGCGTCGGCGGCGAACTCGTCCTCCTCCCCGGCGGCGAACAGGACCGGCACCGGGGCTTCGCCCGTGAGGCGGGCACCCGCCATCCCGTCGACGCAAGCGCCGAGATCGTCGCCACCGAGCAGTTCCTTGACCCGCAACAGGTCCTCACGCGACGCCGGCCGCCTGCCGATGCCGCCGAGCACCATCCGGCGGACCCGTCCGAGTTTCGCGAGTTCCCAGGCGACGATCCCGCCCATCGAGTAGCTCACGACGTCCACAACTGACAGCTCAGCGGCGTCCAGCACCACCACCAGGTCGCGGGCGAGGTTCTCCGGGGTGTAGCCGTCCGAGGGCCTGCCGCTCTGCCCGTGCCCCCGCAGGTCCACGGCGACGTACCCGGTGCCCTCCAGCGCGCGCAGCCAGCCCGTGTCCGTCCACATGCGACGGCTGTCCGAGGCGAACCCGTGTACCAGCAACACCGGGCGCGGGCCGGAAGCGCTTTCGTACCAGAGCTTCGTGCCGTCTTCGGCGGTCGCGTACATCAGTCCTCCGGCAGCGACAGGCGCACGCGGCGCTTCGGCTTCCGCTCCTGCGGCACGGTGCCGACGATCCCGGCCTGGTCGTCGTCCACGGTGAACGTCACCAGCGGGTCCCCGACGGACAGTTCGCCGCCGTCGGCCACGTGCAGCCGCGCGACCCGGCCCGACTGCGGCGACGGGATCTCCACCGCCGCCTTCGTGGTCTCCAGCTCCACCAGCGGCGCGTTGCGCTCGACCCAGTCGCCCTCGGCGACCAGCCACTCCAGCACCTTCGCGCTGATCAGGCCCTCACCGAGGTCGGGCAGGGGAAAGGTCACTTCAGCCACGGCGGTACTCCAGTGTGGTCTGCACCCCGGTCAGGATGCGGTCGATGCTGGGCAGGTACTCGTCTTCGAGGTCGCCGGACGGGTAGGGCACGTCGAACCCGGTCACGCGCTGCACGGGCGCGCGCAGCTCGCCGAAGCAGCGTTCGGTGATCAACGTGGCCACCTCCGCGCCGAGCCCGGCGGTCAGTGGCGCCTCGTGCACGACGACGGCGCGGCGTGTCCGCGACACCGACTCGGCGAGGCCGGCGGCGTCGATCGGCTTGAGCCAGCGCAGGTCCAGCACCTCCAGCTCGACGCCGTCCTCCGCGGCCAGCTCGGCGACCTGCAGGCAGCGCGCGACCATCGCGCCCCACGCCACGAGCGTCGCGTGCTTGCCGCGGCGCACGATCCGGCTGGTGCCGACCGGCGGGGCGAACGCCGTCGGCTCGAACGACTCCTTGTGCCAGTACCGGGACTTCGGCTCCATGAAGATCACCGGGTCCGGATCGGCGATCGCCTGCATCAGCAGGTGGTAGCCCTCGCTCGGCGAGGACGGCGACACGACCTTCAGCCCCGGCACGTGCGCGAAGAGCGCTTCGAGGCTCTCGCCGTGGTGCTCGGGCGCGCGGATGCCGCCGAAACTGGGCAGCCGCAGGGTGATCGGCATGCTGAGCGTGCCGCGGCTGCGGTAGTGCATCCGCGCGACCTGGTTCACGATCTGGTCGATCGCGGGATAGGCGAAGCCGTCGAACTGGATCTCCGGCACCGGCCGCCAGCCCGCCATCGCCAGCCCGACCGCCATGCCCATGATCGCCGACTCGGCCAGCGGGGTGTCGAACACGCGCTGCTCGCCGAACTTCGCCTGCAGCCCGTCGGTGACCCGGAAGACACCGCCGAGCCCGCCGACGTCCTCGCCGAAGATCAGCACGCGGTCGTCGTCCTCGCAGGCGTGCTGCAGCGCCAGGTTCAGCGCCTGCTGGAGGGAGTACTCAGGCATCGACGGCCTCCTGCCACGCGCGCTGCTGGTCGAGCAGCGCCTGGGTCGGTTCGCGGTAGACGAACGAGAACAGCTCCTCGCCGGGCCGTTGTTCCAGCGCCTGCAGGCCATCCCGGACCTGCCGGACGACCTCGGTCGCGTGCTTTTCGGCCAGCGCCAGCGTCTCCGGGGGCAGCTGCGCCGCCGCGCGGATGAGCGGATCGCGCTCGGCCCACTTCTGCTCTTCTTCGAGCGTGCGGTAGCGGCCGGGGTCGTCGGACGTCGAGTGCGGACCCATCCGGTAGGTCATCGCCTCGATCACGGTCGGCCCGCCGCCGTCGCGGGCGCGCTCGACGGCCTCGACGGTCGCCTCGTGCACGGCCAGCACGTCGTTGCCGTCGACGCGGACGCCTTCGATGCCGTAGCCCGCGGCCCGCGCGGCGACCGAGCCACCGGCGACCTGGCGCTCGGTGGGCACCGAGATGGCCCAGCCGTTGTTCTGGCAGAAGAAGACGACGGGCAGCCGGGAGACGGCGGCGAAGTTCATCGCCTCGTGCACGTCGCCCTGCGAGCTGGCGCCGTCGCCGAACCACGTGAGCGCGACCCCGCGCGTGTCGTCGAGCTTCGCGCCCATCGCCCAGCCCACGGCGTGCGGCACCGGGCCGCCGACGACGGCGTTGAACGGCGCGAGGCGCGACGCCCGCGGGTCGTAGAGGCCGCCGTGCCACACGCCGAGGTGCGTGGCGAGGTAGCCGACCAGGTCGACGCCCAGCGCGACGGCGGCGCCGAGGTCGCGGTAGTTGGGGAAACCGAAGTCGCGGTTGCGGTCGAGTGCCGCGGCACTGCCCACCTGCGCGGCTTCCTGGCCCTTCATGGGGGCGTAGCCGGGCAGCACGCCCTGCCGTTGCAGGGCGATGGCCTCCTCGTCGAGCCGGCGGGTGACCAGCATCAGGCGGTAGAGCTCGGTCAGGTCCATGCAGAAAGACTGATCGACTGCCGATGTGCTGGGCAAGAGTGCGTATTTTTGCTGGTCAATCTGCTCGATCTGAGCAAGGTTCGCAGGTACTGGCTGGACAAGTTGCCTAGCCTGAAACTGCGTGGACCTGCCCCGTTAAGCTGTTTCCAGAAACACACCCCCCGTGTCAAGCAGTAGATGAGGTGGCAAAACGCGTGTCCGAGACCACGCCGAACGTGCCTGACCGGCCAGTGCTGGACGGTCTGGATGCCAAGTGGGCGGACCAGTGGGAGCAGGCCGGCGTCTACCGGTTCCAGCCCCCCGGGGACCGGGCCGCGGTGTTCTCCATCGACACCCCGCCGCCCACCGTCAGCGGCTCCCTGCACGTGGGCCACGTCTTCTCCTACACGCACACCGACATCGTCGCCCGCTTCCAGCGCATGCGCGGCAAGCACGTCTTCTACCCGATGGGCTGGGACGACAACGGCCTGCCCACCGAGCGCCGCGTGCAGAACTACTACGGCGTGCGCTGCGAGCCGTCGCTGCCGTACGACCCGAACTTCGTCGCGCCCGAGCCGATGGTCAAGAAGGGTGAGCGCCCGGTCCAGGACGTGTCGCGCCGCAACTTCATCGAGCTGTGCGAGCTGCTGACCGCGGAGGACGAGAAGGCGTTCGAGGACACCTGGCGGCGGCTCGGGCTGTCGGTCGACTGGTCGCGCACGTACACCACGATCAGCCGCCGCACCCAGCGCGTGTCGCAGCGGGCGTTCCTGCGGCTGCTCAAGCGGGGCGAGGCGTACCAGTCCGAGGCGCCGACCCTGTGGGACGTCGGGTTCCGCACCGCGGTCGCGCAGGCCGAGCTGGAGGACCGCGAGCACGCGGGCGCGTGGCACCGCATCGCGTTCCACAAGCCCGACGGCACGCCGGTGTACATCGAGACCACCCGGCCGGAGCTGCTGCCCGCGTGTGTCGCGCTGATCGCGCACCCGGACGACGAGCGCTACCAGGACCTGTTCGGGCAGACGGTCACGTCACCGGTGTTCGGCGTCGAGGTGCCGGTGGTCGCGCACGCGGCGGCCGAGATGGACCGCGGCGCCGGTATCGCGATGTGCTGCACCTTCGGTGACCTCACCGACGTGCAGTGGTGGCGCGAGCTGAAGCTGGCCACGCGCACGATCATCGGCCGCGACGGGCGCATCCTGCCCGAGCCGCCGGCGGGGCTGGACAACGAGGCGGGCCGCAAGGCGTACGCGGAGCTGGCCGGCGCCACCGTCCACACGGCACGTGAGCGCGTCGTCGGGATGCTGCGCGAGAGCGGCGACCTCGACGGCGAGCCGCGCAAGGTCGTGCGCCCGGTGAAGTTCTACGAGAAGGGCGACAAGCCGCTGGAGATCGTGTCCAGCAGGCAGTGGTTCATCCGCTCGATGGAGCACCAGGACGTCATGCTGCGCCGCGGCGCCGAGCTGCAGTGGCACCCGGCGTACATGAAGGCCCGCTACGACGACTGGGTCCGCGGCCTCAACAGCGACTGGCTGGTCAGCCGCCAGCGGTTCTTCGGCGTGCCGTTCCCGGTCTGGTACCCGGTCGACGAGAACGGCGAGCCGGACTACACCGCGCCGATCCTGCCCACCGAGGACATGCTGCCGATCGACCCGTCGTCGGACTGCCCGCCCGGGTTCACCGCCGAGCAGCGGGACCAGCCGAACGGCTTCACCGGCGACCCTGACGTCATGGACACGTGGGCCACCTCCTCGCTGACGCCGCAGATCGTGTGCGGCTGGGAGGAGGACCCGGAGCTGTTCGCGCAGACGTTCCCGATGGACCTGCGCCCGCAGGCACACGACATCATCCGCACCTGGCTGTTCGCCACCGTGCTGCGCGCGCAGCTGGAGAACGGCACACTGCCCTGGTACCACGCGGCGATCTCGGGCTGGATCCTCGACCCGGACCGCAAGAAGATGAGCAAGTCCAAGGGCAACGTCGTCACGCCGGTGGGGCTGCTGGAGCAGTTCAGCCCGGACGCGGTGCGCTACTGGGCCGCGAACGGCCGCCCGGGCACGGACACGGCGTTCGACCAGGGGCAGATGAAGATCGGCCGCCGACTGGCCACGAAGCTGCTCAACGCCAGCAAGTTCGCGCTCGGTTTCCCCGAGCCCGCTTCGGACGCGCGCATCACCGAGGCGCTGGACCAGGCGATGCTGGCCGCGCTCGACGACGTGGTGCGCCAGGCCACCGAGGCGCTGGAACAGTTCGAGTACACCACGGCGATCGAGCGCATCGAGCGGTTCTTCTGGTTCTTCTGCGACGACTACCTTGAGCTGATCAAGCAGCGCGCGTACGCCGAGGACGGTGGCGCGGCCACCCAGTCGGCGCGGCTCGCGCTGCGCCGGGCGCTGTCGTCGCTGCAGCGGCTGTTCGCGCCGTTCCTGCCGTACTGCACGGAGGAGGCGTGGTCGTGGTGGCACGAGGGTTCGGTGCACACCGCGGAGTGGCCGACGCCGAGCGGCGCGGTCGACGGGTCGCCGGACGTGATCGCACTGGCCAGCACGGCGATCAGCGCGATCCGCAAGGCGAAGAGCGACGCGAAGCGCTCGATGCGGTCGCCGGTCGAGGCCGTGCGCATCGCCGGGCCCGCCGGTCAGGTCGAGACGCTGAGCACCATCGGCGGCGACCTGCGGGCGGCGGGGAACGTCGAGGAGCTGGAGTTCACACCGGAGGGTGAGGAACTGCGCATCGAGGTCCGGCTCGCGGAGGTGTGAGCCGCGGTTCTCGGGCAGACTGACCGCATGCGTGCGGTGCGGTTCTCCGAATACGGCGGTCCCGAGGTGTTGCGGCTGGCGGACGTGCCGCTGCCCGAGCCCGGGGAGGGCCAGGTCCGGGTGGCGGTGCGGGTCGCCGGGGTGAACCCGGTCGACTGGAAGATCCGGTCCGGGTTGTTCGGCGGTGCGCTGGAGCGCCCGCGCGGGCTCGGCCAGGAGCTGGCCGGCGTGGTGGACGCGGTCGGGCCCGGGGTGGAGCTGTCGGTCGGGGACGAGGTCTTCGGCTGGGCCATCGGCGGGGCGTATGCGGAGTACGCGCTGGCGGGCACGGTGCTGCCGAAGCCGCCGGGGATGTCGTGGCAGGACGCGGCGTCGTTGCCCGTCACGGGTGAAGCGGCGGTGCGCGGGCTGCGGGAGCTGGCGGTGGTGCCTCCCGACGTGCTGTTGGTCCACGGGGCGAGCGGAGCGGTCGGTTCGCTGGCGACGCAACTGGCGGTGCACCGGGGGATCACGGTGATCGGCACGGCGAGCGAGCAGGCGCTGTCGTACGTGGAGTCCCTGGGCGCGACGGCGGTGCGGTACGGCCCGGGTCTCGTGGAGCGGGTGCGGGCGGTGACGCCGAAGGTGAACGCGGTGTTCGACACGGCGGGCCGGGGCGCCCTCGCGGACTCGGTGGAGCTCACCGGTTCGGCTGACCGGGTGCTGACGATCGCGGACCCGGACGCGGAGTCGCACGGCGTGCGCTTCTCCGGGGAGGCAACGCAGACGATCGAGGTGTTGCGGGAGCTCGCGAACACCCACGAGGCGGGCGATCTGCGGATCCAGCACGCGAGGTCGTACCGGCTGGACGAGGTCGCGGAAGCCCTGCGCCTCAGCGAGACGGGGCACGCGCGAGGCAAGATCACGATCGAGGTCGCCTGACAGCGGGTCGGTCAGGACTTCGTCGAAGTAGGCCAGTGGAGCGCTTTCTCGTCCATTCCGGACATTTCGCACCACGGTTTCGGCTCAGTTCCCGGATTCCCCTTCCTTGGCGGCGTGTCAGCGGTACTGTCGCCGATCTCCCCACCTGGTCCCCCATCCGGAGGAGGTCGCCGATGGCTGCCCCCGAACTGTCCCCGCCGCTGAGAGCCGTCCCGCGCAGCCCAGGGCATTCGCGAGCGCTGGACGGGTTGCGCGGGCTCGCGGTGCTCGCCGTGGTCGCCTTTCACACCGGGGTGCTGCCGTTCGGATGGCTCGGCGTCCCGGTGTTCTTCGTGCTCAGCGGGCATTTCATCACCCGGATCCTGCTCGAACGCCGCACCGGGAACCGTAAAGCGGATCTCGGGAACTTCCTGCGCAACCGTGCCCTGCGGCTGGCGCCGTTGTACCTGCTCGCGTGCGCGGCGCTGACCGGACTTGCGCTGGTGAAGCACGGGCCGAAGAACCTTGCGGGCGATCTGCCCTTCCTGTGGACGTGGACCTACAACTTGCGTCCGGTGACGCCGGGGTACGTCGACAACAACCTCTACGACCACCTGTGGTCGCTCGCCGTCGAGGTGCAGCTGTACCTGCTGTGGGCCGCGCTGGCGCTGCTGCTGTCGCGGCGGGCGTTCGTGCGGACGGTGGTCGTGCTCGCGGTCGGTGCTCCCGTCATCCGGTTGCTGGTCGGGTTGGTGCTGGCCGGGGCGGGTTTCGACCACGATCACCTGGTGGTCGCCACGTACGAGCTGCCCACGACCTACCTGGACGCGTTCGCCATCGGCGCGCTGACCGCGTTGCCCGAGGTGCGCGCGAAGCTGGGCCGCCCGGTCCGGTGGCTGTGGCTGACCGCGGGTCTGACGGCGGGGGTGTGCGTGGTCGAGCTGGTCGGAGTCCTGCAGCGGGAAGGACCGCTCGGGGGCAATCTGCACTTCCCGATCGCGTTCCCGCGCCAGCTCGCCTGGATCTGGGGGTACTCGCTGATCGCCGCCCTCACCGGCGCCATCGTGCTGTGTGCGCTGGGCGGTTCGCGCCTGCTGTCGTGGCGCCCGCTGGCGTGGGTCGGGCTGATCTCCTACGGCGTGTACGTCGGCCACCGGCCCGTGCTGGAGCTGGGCAAACGCCTCCTGTCCGACGAGCCGGGCATGGTGGCGCTGCTGGGCCTGGCAGTGGCGGTCGTCCTGGTGACACTGGCGCTCGCCGCGGTGAGCTACCGGTGGTTCGAACGACCGTTCATCCGGCGCAAGCGCCACGCCCTCACGCCGGGCTGACCGCCGTCCGCGAAGGTTTCTCCTCCGATATCCACCTCAGCACGTCGTTTCGCCCACCCCGTGCCCGCCGTCGGGCATGCTCCGGGCAGACGGCATGACCTTGGGAGGTGGTGAGCCGTGGTGCACTACGACATTCCGGCGATCCAGGCCGCAGCCAAACGGCTCGGGGCGTTGCGCGACGCGTTCGAGGACTCGCAGCGGCTCGTCGGGGACGGTGCCGGCTCGGCCACACCCTTCGGCACGCTCGACGCGGGCAGCGACGCGCACCGCGACCTCACGGCCTTCCACGCCGGGGTGCACGACGAACTCGGCCACGCGACCGAGCACATGGAACGGCTCGCGACGACGCTGACGAAGTTCACCACCTCGGTGCAGGAGGTGGACACCCACGGCGCCCACGTGGTCACCCGCGCCGCCGCGACCACGCCGAAGGCGACCCTGGATGCGGCCGCCGTACCGGAGATCTCATCCGCTCAGCCGGTGCTGAGCGACGCCCAGTTCGACGATGCGCAATGATCAACCTGATCCCGCCGGAATGGGCGGACGTCGAGACCAAGGCCGGCCGGCTCGACGAGGTGCGGCCCGAACTCCTCCAGAGCGCCGCCGACAACTTCCGCGGCACCGCGAAGCGGCTCGACGAGCACACGACGGAACTGAACGCCGCCACCGCACCACTGCGGGACGGAGCCTGGCGAGGCGAGACCGCCGACCACTTCTACGGGCACGTCGACGAGCTCGGCGACGCCGGCAAGAAGCTGCGTGACCGGCTGGGCTCCGCCGCCGACGAGCTGACCTCGCTGCAGGACCAGCTCACCGGCCTCCGGACCGCCGTCACCGGCCGCGTGCACGCCGCCAGGACCCAGATGGACAAGGTCAGCACCGACGCCGTGGCCGCCGCGAACAAGGCGCTCGCCCAGCAGGACATGGTGGACCGCGGGGTGCTGGGGGCCACGACACCGGCGAAGACGCCGGAAGCCATCCTCACCGCGGCGGCGGATCAGAACGCGGCCACCGCGAAGGCGGCGGGCGCGGACGTCGACGAGATGCTGTCGCAGGCCAACGACCTGATCAACCGCAGCCGCCAGCTCATCGGCCAGGACCCAGGCGGGGAGTTCTCGGGGGTCAAGCCGATCGCGGCACCGGTGACCCAGGTCCGCCACCGGACGTCGGCCACTTCCGCGGTGGGCGGGACACGGACGGTCGTCACGAGCGGTGGCCCGCCGACGACCAGGCCGCCCGGCGACGTCGAGCAGTGGATCGAAGAGGCCATCAAGGAGCTCCAGGCCGCCGGCGTCAACGTGTCCGAGGCGGACATCCCCGCCATCTGGGCGATCATCGAGCACGAGTCGGGCGGCGACCCGAACGCGATCAACCTGTGGGACTCGAACGCGGCCGCCGGGCACCCGTCCAAGGGGCTCATGCAGTGCATCGACTCGACGTTCGAGGCGCACAAGCTGCCGGGCCACGACAACATCTACAACCCGGTGGACAACATCATCGCCGGGGTGCAGTACTCCATCGACCGCTACGGCTCGATCGACAACGTGCCCGGGCTGCAGTCCATGGCGCACGGCGGGGCCTACCAGGGTTACTAGATCGTCCAAAAAGGACATACGAATCCGCGAGGGCACTGCCGCTCTCGCGGATTTCGCCGTGCGCACAGGGGAAATTACTCGGGTCACCGGTTTCTCAAATGATCATCAAGCTTGCCGGAGCGCCGTTGTGCCCGGGTGATCCGGGGCACACCATTGCTTTTCATGACGCAGGTCACGACCCAGGCACCGCTCCCTCCCGGCGATTCGATCACACTGGAGGATTCCGGGTACCACAAGGGACTGAAGAACCGTCAGGTCCAGATGATCGCGATCGGTGGCGCCATCGGCACCGGCCTGTTCCTGGGCGCCGGTTCGAGACTCCACAGTGCGGGCCCCGCGCTGGCCATCGTGTACGCCGTCGCCGGTGTGTTCGCGTTGTTCGTCGTCCGCGCGATGGGCGAGCTGGTCATGTACCGCCCGTCGTCGGGGTCTTTCGTGTCGTACTCGCGCGAGTTCCTCGGTGAGCGGTCCGCGTTCTTCGCGGGCTGGATGTACTTCCTGAACTGGGCCACGGCCGGGATCGCCGATGTCACGGCGGTCGCGAAGTACACGCAGTTCTTCTGGCCGAACCTGCAGCAGTGGATTCCCGCGCTCATCGCGCTCGCGTTCATCCTCGTGGTGAACCTGGTGTCGGTGAAGATCTTCGGCGAGCTGGAGTTCTGGTTCTCCGCCATCAAGGTCGTCGCGCTCGTCGGGTTCATGATCACCGCGATCGTGGTGCTGGTCAGCCGCCAGCACGTCGACGGGAACGTGACCGGCCCCAGCCTCGTTTTCGACCACGGAGGCCTCTTCCCCGCCGGGATCCTGCCCGCGCTGCTGATCCTGCAGGGCGTCGTGTTCGCCTACGCGGGCCTCGAAGTGATCGGTGTGGCTTCCGGCGAAACCGGCGATGCCCGCAAGGTGATCCCGAGGGCCGTGCGCTCGATCGCTTGGCGCATCGGCATCTTCTACGTCGGTTCGGTGCTGCTGCTGGTGATGCTGGTGCCGTGGACGGACTACAAGGCCGGCGAAAGCCCGTTCGTGACGTTCCTGTCGAAGCTGGGCGTGCCCGGCGCCGGCGGGGTCATGGACATCATCGTGCTCACCGCGGCACTGTCCAGTGTGAACTCCGGCCTCTACGGCACCGGCCGCATCCTTCGGTCGCTCGCGATCGCCGGTTCGGCACCGAAGTTCACCGCGCGCATGAGCAAGAGCGGCGTGCCGTACGGCGGTGTTCTGCTGACCGCGGCGGTCTACGCGCTCGGCGTGGTGCTCAACCTGTTCGTGCCGGGGGAAGCCTTCGAGGTCGCGCTCGAGTTCTCGGCCGTCGGCATCGTCGGAATGTGGTCGATGATCATCATCAGCCACCTGGCGATGGTGCGGAAGGCGAAACGCGGTGAGTTCGAACGGCCGGCCTTCCGGCTTCCCGGGGCGCCGTACACGAACTACGCCACGCTCGGTTTCCTCGTGTTCGTGCTGGCCATGAGCTGGTTCGCCGGGGACACCGGCAAGATCCTCATCTACGGCCTGCCGGCGATCGCCGTGCTGCTCGTGGCGGGCTGGTTCGCCGTCCGGCGGCGGGTCCGGGCGCTCGCCGAGAACAGTCCGCTCTGAGCAGACCCGCGCGGCGCCGCGATCCCGACGCGGCGCCGCGCCTTCCCTGATCCTCGGAGGAGGAGCGCATGGGAGCCACTCGCCGTACCGCACTGAAGCTCGCCGGGGGTTCGCTCGCCGGGCTCGCGCTCACCGCGTGCGGTCCCGACTTCGGACCGGTGCCGCTGGCCATCACCAGCGGCAGTCCCGGCGCCGTCTACAACCAGCTGGCGCTCGCGCTGGCGGGCACGTGGACCGACCAGCTGAAAATCGAACGGCCCGCCGTGCAGCTGAGCGCGGGCTCGGGCCAGAACGTCACGCGCCTGCTGGAAGAACGCGCCGACGTGGGTTTCGTCGCGGCCGACGAAGCGGTGGCGCGTGCGGCTTCCCCGTTGCGCGCGCTGTCGCGGATGCACTTCGACTACGTGCACGTGGTCACGTCCTCCAACTCCGGTCTTGCGACGGTCGCGGATTTGCGTGGTTGCAGGGTTTCCGTGGGCTCCGAAGAGTCCGGTGTGGACCTTGTGGCCCGACGGGTACTCGAAGGCGCGGGGCTCGACGCCGACCGTGACGTGGACGCGCAGCGGTTGTCCATCGACCAGTCGATCGACGCGCTGGCAAGGGGTTCTCTCGACGCGCTCTTCTGGTCGGGCGGTCTGCCGACGGGACAGATCAGCGCGCTCCTGCGTGGGGGCGCGGCGCGTCTCGTTCCCCTCGGCGACGTGGCTTCGGGTGTGGTGGACCGGTATCCGGAGTACGAGCCGGGGGAGATTCCGGCCTACACGTACACCAATCCGGACGCCGTGCCCACGCTGCTCGTGCCGAACTTCCTCATGGCCACAACGAGAATGCCGAACGACGTGGCGGCCGCTTTGACGCGCGCGGTGTTCGACGGCCGTTCCGCACTGATCGCGGCGAGCCCGGCCGCGTGGGCGATCGACTCCCGCAGCGGGGCGGACACCGCACCCGTTCCCCTGCACGAGGGCGCCAAATCCTATTTCCGTTCCATCGGACGCGAGCTGTAGACGTCCGGCGCGCAGGAAGGTTGCGTCCGTGCGGTCCATACCACTGCCACGCATCCTCGGCGGCGTCTCGGGCATCTCCAGGGGTGTAAGCGAACGGAGGAGGAACGATGATCAAGCACACCATCGCCGCAGGCGCTGTCGTCGGACTGGTCGCGGGTGGCCTGCTGGTGACGAGCGGCACGGCCGGCGCGTCACCGTCGGACCAGCCGTGCGGTATCGCTGACGTGCACATCGCGGTCACCCGGGACTCCACGGTGTCCGCGGGCCAGGAGGGCTATGCGATCACCTACACGGCCGCGTCGCCGACCACGAACTGCAAACTGGAGGGCATCCCCACGGCGGTGACCTTCATGACGGGCCACAACACCGCCGTGAACGTGACGGTGGTCCCGGACGCCCCGGCCGCCACCCCGGCAACGGTGAACCTGACGGCCACCCACCCGGCCGTGTCGTACCTCCTGCAGGAAGCAGCCGCCCCGGTCACCGCGGTGCCCAGCGCACTGAACCTGAACCTCCCCAGCGCTCAGGCCTTTTCGACGACCGTCGAGTGGCCCGAAGGCGCCCCGCTGAAGGGCGACGTCGTCGAGGTGACGGCGGTCGCCCCGGCCGCCTGAGCAGACCCACGACCCGGTGCCCCGCCACGCCCCGTCGCGGCGGGGCACGGTCCTGTAGGAGGTAACCCTCGCCGTCAGCCTCTTCTTAGGTGCTTCAGCAGAGCCTGTGCATCGCTTGTGTCCAGCCCACTGGCCACAGACGGCTCCTCTTCAAGATCGGACAGCTGCTGTACGGAAGGGTCGTCTAGAACTTTCGCCATGAACTCGAGCTTCTGATCGAGGCGCATCGCGACGACCTCATCGATGGTGTTGCTCACCGCGAGCACTGTAACTCTGGTTTCGGTACCGGCTGCCAGACCGAGGCGATGGATGCGATCGAGGCTTTGCAGGAAGCGGCCAGCCATGAAGTCCCGGTCGACATAAACCGCGTCGTGGCAGACCTGATGGAGGCTGATACCTTCTCCCAAGGTCGCAGGATTCGAAATCAGTACCAAGCAGTCAGGATTTTCACGGAATTTCTGCAACTCTTCGTATCGATCAGCGGTTCCACCATAGATGACCGCGGGCTGATACGCTCCGAGTAGTTTCTGCAACGTCAGCAAGCTGCGGACGAACGTAGTCCAGACCAGTGTCTTGCGACCCATGCTTGCGTTTTCCGCGATTATTGCAGCGGTTTCGGCAAACTTGGGCGAGAATTCGTAGCTGGGCAGGTTCTGCATCAGAGAGTAGAGGGAGTCACCCTTTGGGATCTCGAGTGGTGGCAGTTGGTACGCGAGTGGTTCGTGCCGGGTTGCTCCTTCGAGCAGAAGGGCTGGGCTGATCGCGGCCATCAGGAGGCGGAGCGCTGTCTTGCCCAGTGAGCTGAGATCGTCGCGATCGGTAGCGCCTGCTAGCTTACCCACAAGTGAAGCATAAATTTCTCCGTGAAGTGGTGGCATGTCCACGTAGCGGATTTTTGGCTCCATGGGTGGGAGCCCCAGTTCCTGTTTCGTTGTGCGGCTGAACAACGGGCGCAATACGGTGCTCGCATAGGCGAGGTCACCGCCGGCCACTGCGGAAGCAACAGTCCGGTGACCGTGCCCCGGCCATACGAAACCGAGCAGGCTTTCCAGATCTTTCGCGCCATTGGGTGCGGGTGTGCCGGTGAGGATGAGCCGCCGTCGGGCGAGTGGTCCGAGTGCCATGCAGGCCGCACCGTAAGTCCCCCGTGCACCGAGCTTCATCCGGTGCGCCTCGTCGAGGATGATCATCGACGGTGCGGCCTTAAGCCAGGTGGCCAGCGTGCCGAGCGAACGTTCTAGCCGCTCGTAGTTGATGATCAGAACCTCGGCCCATCCGTCGAGTGATCGCTCCAAGATGTGTGTCCGCAGAGGGGTGCGAAAGCATTCACCGGTCTCAAACTGCCACGACTCGTAGGCGGATTTGGGGCAGACAACGAGGAGCCGCTTCACTTTTCCAGCTGTCTTTTGCGCTGCGTAGATGGCCAGCGCTACCCGGGTCTTTCCTGCGCCAGGAACGCTGAAGTTTGCGCCATGCTGCAGGGATAGTAGTTTAGCGATATCTCGCCGCTGGAATTCACGCAGTTCGCCCGTCCAGTCGTCGCCGAGTAAGAACGGGACATCCTCCGCGGCGAACGTGCTGGGCTCCTCGGCGGAGCCGAGCCGGGATTTGACGGCGGCTGCATCCTCGAGGTTTCCCCGCACCAGCTCTGCCAGTTCGGAGGACCACTGCACGCCGCTGTGATCCGGCCAGGAGCTGATGGCGACAAGTCCTGCCAGGAGATCCTCAAGGTCGACCGCCACCGCTAGCGGGCCGAGCTGGGTACCCGTCCGGAAGCGGCCGGCCAGCTGAACGAGTTCAGCCCGGTACCGTGCCACCGTGCGGAGAACCACCCTCGTGCGGGTCTCGTCGAAGTCGAGGTGCAGGGTTGTCCCATCCGTGCTGCTCGTCATCAGTTTCCTTCAACCGCGGCAGCTTCGAGAAGCCAAGAGACCCCATCGCCTGGTGCTGGAATCCCGCGGCTCGCTTGCTGGGCCAATTTCCTCATGCTTTCCCGCAGCTTGAGCACCGCCTCGTCGAAGGCTTCCTCGTCCAAGGTGCGGGACGCGCGAGCCTGCACCAGTTCGACGGTGCACTGGTCGATGTGAGCGCATGCGTCCGTGAGCCGTGCCGGTGCGAGTTGCTTGCGTTTGCGCACCCGTGCATCACGCCCAGCCTTTTCGAATGCATCGTCAAATGCCTTCTCGTAAGCCGACAAGACCTCCTGGCAGTGCCGCTTCTCCTCGTCTGGCACTTGAGCGTCGGTATCGTTAACCACGGCTTTCACGCGAAGGACTGCGTTGTTCAATGCACGTGCGTCGGCCACTGCGGAAGAAATGCTGGGAAGCGAGACTCCGAGTCCGGGTACGGTGACCGGCTCATCATTGCTGCTGGTACCGGCTACATCGCCGGGCAAGCGGTCGGCGAGATACTGCTCGTGAAAATTATCCTCGATCAGCCGGACGTCAGTCTTCGAAAACCCGAGCATGATGGCTGCCATGCGAAGTTCTTTGAATGCCTCCGCTTGGTCTGGAGTTGTTGTTTCCAGTTTGACGTAGGCGCGGTGCAGCTCCTTGAGCTTCTCCTGATGCTGTTCGTAATCGATGAGCCGCAGTGTGGCGCCGTGCTCACCCTTGCTGCGTTCGATCTGTTCCCGGATCGCGCTGAGGATCCAACGTTCCTGGTCGTAGGTTGCAGTTTTTATCCTGAATTTCTTTGCAATGGTCTCCTTGCTGAGACCCAGGGCGGCTTGCTCCTCCATCGCCAGTAGCCGGTTGATGTAGGAGTACTCTCTCTTGTAGTCGCGCACCAGTTGTAGTGCGAGTTCAACCGCGTTGATGTCAGCCCAGGTGAATGACTCCGGCAGAACTCCCACCCGAATCGATTGCGCTCCGATCTCCCGGAGCGCTGCGGCACGCGTGTTGCCATTCACCAAGATTGCGTTATGCGTGATCAAGCCTGGATCATTCTGCCCGAAATCTTTCAGGCTTTCCTTCAGCTTATCGAACTCGGGATCGCGGCTTCCCGGATTTGCGGGGTCAGCCTGCAGGAGGAACTTCAGGTAGTCCTGACTTTCGGGACTGTAGGGGTCCTCGTCCAGAGCCTGGTCCCGTACCGGATCATGGCTTCTCTGTGCGCGGATGCGGTGAGTGGCCGGATTGAAGTACACGTCAGCGAGCGGAAGGTCGATCACATCGACGTGCAGTGGCTGATTGTTCCATTCGACCGTCACGGTTTCCCGCGTGCCGGCCGAGTTCCGCACCTCGGCCAGCCGCTTCCTGATGAGTTCGCCTATCTCGTCCGCGCGTGGCGGGGGCGGAAATTCTCGCACCGTCGACCTCACTTCTGATTTGCGTCGCTGTTGCCCATGGCTTGCTTGATCAGGTCGCGCGACTCGGCCGGCAACGTCCGGTAGGAGCCCCACAGCTGTTCGAGCTGGTTGCGCTTGCGGCGGTCAGCCTTCACCCAGCCGGCGAAGATGTCCTGTTCCAGCGGGCTCAGGGCTTTCAGCTTGCTGATCATCTCGTTGACGTCGGCTTTTCGTCCGCGGCCTCCCACCCGGCAACGATTGCATTCAGTGACCAGTTGCACCTCAACCGTCCCGTTGGGCAGGAGAACCTCGCGCCGGGCAACGTCGAGTTGCGCCCTGGCGATGCCGTCCTCGCCATACGGATCGCCAGCAGCGATGCCGCAGGAGCGGCACAAGAAGCTGTCGGCAACCAGGACGCGCGTGCGTTGGGCTGCGGTCAGCGCGGCCTTCGGCTTGGCCTTCGCCTGCCCCGGCAGCCACACCGGAGCCCCCATCTTCACGTACCGCTGTTCCTCTTGTTTCAGGGACGGGTCTTCCCGTGAGGTGTCGATCTGCCACCCGTAGTCACGGAGGTCGCGGAGCCGCCGGTCGATCTGGGCCACGTCGGGGAAGGCTTCCCGCAGCCGCGCCTTGGTGAACACAGCGCCTTCCCCCACTTCTGCCTCGAGCCACAGCGCGGCCCGGATCATGCTTCCGTACCGCTCTTTGTCCTGCCAAGAAGGCAGCATCGCGAACTCCTTCGTGCCAACCGGCGCCTGGTGGACGCCGTACCCAGTAGAGCGCAACGGGAGATGCGCTGTGATCCCCCTCGGCAATCCACTTCATACCCGGCGCCGCGAAAAGTCCAGCGACACGCAAGATTGTCGCTGGAAAAGCAATTTCCCCGGAAAAGGCAACAATCGTGCTTGACCGATGTGATTAGCTGGAAATGCACTGTCTGCCGATCCAGGGGGTGGAGTCATCAGCGTCAAGGACGGCCCGTCAAGCGAGAGACGGGCGATAGCCCATGCCGTTGTCGAGTTGTGCAGGCTGTTGAAGCTGCCTGGCAAGGGGGCGGCTCTGACCGGCCCTGACATCGGAGAACGGCTGAGCTTGGCGGGGCACCCAGGGGTTCAGCCGCCGTCCCTGTCTCGTTACCGCAATGCTCAGCACGTTCCGCCAGAGCAGTTCCTCCGGGCGCTGCACAGGGCTGCAGTGGAGGATGCGGGAACGGACAACGTCGGCATCAGCCTTGACCAGCTGATACAGCTTCGGGAGGTGGCGAAGCAGACCTCCTGCCCGAAATGTTCGGGGTACCTGAAGCAACTGGGGGAACTTCGTGCGGAGATGGCCGGCTTGAAGCAACTTGCTGCCCTGCGTGGGTCAGCTGCTCCATTGCCGGTCCCCCCGCTCGAAGGGGACCGGCAGGGCATCAGTTTCGACTTCGCGGCGGCGCAGCTCGTCTCGCGGGCAGTCGGCCGGATGCGCAACGGGGCGCACGAGGAAGCGCTAGGTCTCCTGCGAGAGGCCCCTCAGCTGATGAGCCCCGCTCAGAACGCTGCCTGTATAACGTCCTTCCGGCAGCAAGGGGAGCACGCTCTTGCTGACACCCTGATTCGGCTGTTCGGCCGGGAGCAACCCGAGAAGGATGTGATGGGGCTTACGATCGCGCTCCTGGACTTGGGATCGACTCGAGACGCTACTGCCGTTCTTCGCATGGCCGTGGGCTGAGGTCACGAAACGAGCACTGGTCCAGGGGCGAACTTGCGGGACCGACGCACCTCCCGAGGCGTCCAGACCGGATCAGTGCCCCGTCGGCAGTTCATGTAACCGTCCGGGCGGCCAGCAACCAGTGGTCGGCTGTTGCAGCGGGTGAGCTGACGGATTGCCGGGGAAGGCCGGCTGGAACACGCCGATCGCGTAGCTGGCCGACGCCGAGGGAGGGGTTCGCCCGGAGTCCACCTGCGTCAACCTTGCGACCAAGGCCGCTCATCCGAAGCACATCTGCGTCTGGCGTCCGTTGCCGGGATCGACCTGCTGCTGGGGGGCTCCCGCCATGGCCAGTCATCGGGGGCGTCCGTGCTGCGAATGTCACCCACAGGATGGCCTTCGTTGTGGAAGTGGTGGCAGCGTCCCGCGATTGTCAGCCTTGACCGGTATCATCGAACCCATGTTCGACAACATCCAGTACGCGCACGACTGCACTATGTATGTCTTCGTGTTCCCAGATGCGTACGACCTGCCAGCCTGCGTCGGCAAGAGCAGTGTTGGCCAACTGGTCCCGTTCGACGTTCCGCCGTAGTTTGGGACTCCAGTACCACTCGTTGCGCGTCGGTTCCCGGCCGTGCTCCGGGCACACGTGCCAGAAGCACCCGTCGACGAACACGGCCACCTTGCGCCTGGTGAAGACGATGTCGGGACGCACGCGAACACCGGCAGGCAGGTCCAGCCGGTGGTCTTTGCGATAGCGGTAGCCGAGGCGATGCAACTCCCGGCGCAGTGCGACTTCCGGCTTGGTGTCCGACCGCCGGTTTGCCCGCATGTTGCGTGAGCGGCCCTCGTTCAGCGCTTCCGGGTACTGCTGCTGCGCGGAGTCATCTGGTCTCCGGTTGCTGCCGTCGCCCTCCGACACGCTTCACCACACCAATCGGCCGACTGTGCTCCTGCATCAGGCAAGATACCTGCATGATCCCGGGTGGCGCAGACGGAGAGGAGCATCGATGACCACGTTCGACGTAGTCGAGATCTGCGCCGGCGCCGGCGGCCAGGCCCTGGGGCTGGACAAGGCGGGTTTTGAGCACGCGCTCGCCGTGGAACTGGACGAGAATGCCTGCAACACCCTGCGGGCCAACCGCTCAGGGTGGAAGATCGCCGAAGGTGACGTCGCGGACCCTTCGGTTTGGCGTCCTCACGACTATCAGGGTGTGTCTCTGCTGGCCGGCGGGGTCCCGTGTCCTCCGTTCTCCATTGCCGGCAAGCAGCTGGGCGCGAATGACGAGCGCGACCTGTTCGCGTGGGCTGTGGAGCAGGTTGCTGTGGTGCAGCCAGATGCGCTGCTACTCGAGAACGTCCGCGGTCTGAGCATGCCGCGCTTTGCTGGTTACCGCCAGCATGTCCTTGACCGTCTCGTGCAGCTCGGCTACATCGCAGAATGGCGTCTACTGCAGGCCTCAGACTTTGGAGTCCCCCAGCTTCGGCCAAGATTCATCCTTGTCGCCCTCAAGCCGGATTACGCCCCGTATTTCCACTGGCCAGAGCCATCGAAGGCACCGCTAACGGTCGGCGAGACGCTGGTTGACCTGATGGCATCGGGGGAATGGCCCGGCGCGCAGGCATGGGCGAAGAAAGCGAACAAAATCGCGCCCACCATTGTCGGCGGTTCCAAGAAGCACGGTGGAGCAGATCTCGGGCCCACTCGCGCGAAGCGGGCCTGGGCAGAGATGGGGGTCGATGCGCTCGGACTCGCGGACGCTCCTCCGACTCCGGGCCACCCCGTCGACTTCGCTCCCAAGCTGACGTGCCAGATGGTGGCGCGTATCCAAGGCTGGTCCAAGGACTATCCGTGGGAATTCACTGGGCGCAAGACGTCCCGGTACCGGCAGATCGGTAATGCGTTCCCGCCTCCGGTAGCGCACGCAGTTGGATCGGCGATTCTGCGGGCACTTCGGCAAGAGGGGCAGCCCAGGCACGTCGAGACCACGGAGTACGACCCTGTCTACAAGGTGCTTCGGTCGGCGGAAGGGTTCATGACTTCGGAACGCCTCATGAAGGCGGTTGCCCTCGACGACGCTGCTGAACTTGAAAGGCGTATCGGGCTGCTGAGCCGGGACTTCGAAGTTGAGATCGAGAGTGCAGGCTCCAAGACGGCGTACAAACTTGGCAAATTCAAGGCGTTCGTGGGGCAGGAAGACCATGGGCGGCACGACTTGTTTCTGAAGCACCGCGCACGCATCAGTTGAACCATTCGAGCTTCGCTCTTGCGGGCTGGCAGCAAGTCGTCAGCGCGTTGCTATGAAGTCGATGGTTGCTGCTATCACCACCTGGCGAGCGTCTCGCCGAGCGCGCTGTACGGAAGGATCCGCTGCTGGCCCACGCATTCGTCCCAAGCGGCCTTCTGCTCTTCGTTTGCCGTTGAAGCGACGGCTGTGGCCAGGTGGTCGTATAGAATGTGATATACGGCGTCGACCTCACCTGTTCCCCGGGCTATTGAGGCTAAGCGGCTTGGCAAGGGCTCGGCTGTCACGGCCACCAGGTGGGGTTGGCGCCCGCGGCGATGCCGGACCATCTGGCCATACTCGTGGCGGATGTTCTGAACTCGATCGGAGCGGATGGTCCATTTGCAGGAAACCGCAGCGTGCAGGAATGCCGGTGAACCCAGCACATTCAGGTCCAGTAGAGCTACGGTCACATCGGGTTTGATCAAGTAGTCGCGGCCAATTGTTACCCGCAGTTCTGGGTTGGCCCGGACCAGTGCGTCGACTTCCTTCAAATGGGCATACTGGACGAACTCGGTGATGAGCCCCCCGTTTCTGACTTGCCAATGGCGACGGGAATCGAGGCAGGGCAGTTGAGCTTGCAGGTCTTCCTGGACCAGTTGCTCGAGAGGAGCCCCCGGGTTTGCGGGAACAGCGGACGGTGTGCCTGATGGGACGCCTAGAGCGTCCAGCACGCTGGCGGCCAGACGGAGCGATTCGGCGCTGTCCGCGTCGGCGCTGTTCGGCACCAAGGCCCAGTTGAGCTTGTTCTTCTTGCTCCTTTTCCAGCCGACCAGCCTGGTAGCGAACGCTGCAGTCACGACTGTCACTCAACCAGAAGGCTTGATCGTCGATCAAGCCGCGGAGCCCGGCCGGCGGATGCCCAACCCGTCCCGCTCTGTGTGCCCCCGGCAGGATTCGAACCTGCGACACCCGCTTTAGGAGGGGGGTATTCCGGCGTCCATCGGCTTTCTAGCTGCGAGTTTGGCGTCGCGAGCATCGCACCACGACCCACTAGAGCCGCTCGTGCCAGCTTTTCGCACCACGACTTGCACCACGAAACGGTGGCCGCGCGCTGAGCAGCGCGTCCGACAGGCTGCACCTGCGCTGGCCGACACGCCGCACTGAGCCATCGCTCCCCCGCCACATCACGAGTGAGACACTTCGAGCGTGAGCCTGGGTACCACGATCTTCGTCATTCACGGCCGTGACGAGCGCGCTCGTCGCGAAGTGTTTCACTTCCTTCGAGCAGTCGGTCTCTCCCCGGTCTCCTGGGACAGGGCCCTCAGGGAAGCGGGCGGTGGCGCGCCATCAATCAACCAGGTCGTTGACAAAGCCATCCGAGCGGACCGTGCGTTCCTTGTTCTACTCACCCCGGATGACGTCGTGTATCTCAAGCGTGAACTCGCCGATGACGAGCACGACCCCGAGACTCAGTCAGCAGGTCAAGCGCGTCCCAACGTACTTTTCGAAGCTGGCATGGCACTTGGCCGGTTTCCCGAACACACAGTGCTCGTCGAGTTTGGGAAAGTCCGAAAGTTTACTGACATCGATGGCTTGTACCGAGTGCAGCTCAACGACTCGCCGGAAGCTCGCCACACCTTGGCTCATCGCCTCGCGGCCATCGGCTGCGACGTGAACTTGGAAGACAAGGATTGGTATACAGCTGGCTCACTCATACCGCCGGCTAACACGTCAACCGCACCGGTCTCGACAGCCACGCCGCCAGCGTCAGGCGATAGGCCGCGCAATACTGTCAGCGAAGCTGGGCAGATCGAATTCACGAGCAATGCTGGAAGCTGGCAGGTGATCCTCGCCAACTTCAATGTCAATCTCAAAAGCCGCTCACCGCTCGTGGTCCATGGCGAAATCACCAACAGGGAACCGAGTGCGCTCACCCTCGTCCTGAAGGGCACCTTCTATCTCGACCGACGAATCGTTGGATCCGCAACCGGAACGATTTTCGGCCTGGCGAAAGACGAGCAGCGAGCGTTCGAACTCAGGACCTGGGACATTCCGGACGAGTTTGACAAAGTCCATGTTCATGTCGACAACGGCATGAGGGACTGACAATGGTCGAGTTGTAGACGGTACACGCATGCATAGGGAGCACGAGGGTGACCGTCAAGAATGATCTTGTTAGGCGTACCTTCTGGGCTGCGTTCGGGACACATACCTTCGCTGGAATCGGTTTCTTTGCCGTTTTGGCAGGTATCACTGACGCGCTGATCCCTGACTCCCTAGCGCCAATTGGTGGCCTTCTGCTTGTAGTGGCTGCGGTTGTCTCGATTTGTTACGGAATCATGAGGGCATGGCCGCGTCCCGTATGGCAGAGTTACGACACGCCCAATACCGAGATTCGCATTGTCGAGGGTGACCTTTTCGCCCAGGACGGTCACATTGTTATCGGAATGGCAAACACCTTCGACACCGAGATCCCTAATATCATCGATCAACATGGAGTGCAGGGTCAGCTTCTGACCAGAGTCTACGAAAACGATCGAAGTGAACTTGATAACGCCCTCGCGGTGGCTCTGAGGAGCGCTACACCCATTGGTCAATTCGATGAAGCCGATCAAAAGCCCGGTAAGCAGGTTCGGTACGAGATTGGAACTGTTGCCACAATATCGCGTGGTGTGCGGAAGTTGTTTTTCTGCTTGGCTTATGCCGAGATGAGCGCTCGCTGCGAAGCCCGCGGAACTGTTGATGGCATTTGGCGTAGCCTGACTAACCTCTGGAAAGAGGTAGGTGCGCGCGGCAACGGGACGCCCGTTTCGATCGCTGTCATCGGGGGCGGACAGTCACGTATCTCGCAAATCTTACCTGCGCAAGACTCGATACGGCTCATTGCCCTGTCGTACATCTTCGCCTCACGGCACGAAAAGGTTGCAAATCGACTCAACATCGTGGTCCAAGAGGACGTCGCCCGACGCCTCGACATGCTCGAACTTCAAAGCTTCCTTCGCTCACTTAAGTAACTGAGGCGGCTGAGGCCGTGGGCGAGGGCGAATAGCCCTTCATTGTTCCACTTGCTGTCTGAAGGTAAGCCAGCCAGCGACCGCAGGTGGCGATCCGGGTAGGTATGAATACCTCTAGCTTCCCAATTCGCTTCGATGTGCCCGCCGTATTGTGACCAGAAGTTTTCGTGGTCGATTGTCAGGAGGCAGGCAAACTCGTAGTTGCCGCTCACAAGGTTGAAACCGAAGCCGGTGCATTCGGGCCGCAAGCCCCCCTTCGTCAGCAGTGACTGCATAGGTTCTGAGAGCCGTCGGGGGTGCATCGGGAGGGCGGCTCTCGGGGTGCTGACGGTGTTATCGAGGTCTGCGCGGCCGAACAATTCCTCTTCGAGTTCCCGGAACAGCGTGCTGCGGAGCGACGTGTCAGCGTGGGGGTCAGTCATAGGCTGATGGAAGCCTTTGGGGATCACTGTCAACTGTTTCGTCGCATTGATGACGAGGTGTGAGCGTTCCTGAATCAGTAGGAGGTGGTCAGCTTCATCACGCTGGCTGGTTTCGTGACTGAAGGCGCATAGTGCGAGCACACCGCCAGCGGCGAGCCGTGAAGGCAGATCGAGCACCGACGCGAGCGACGGCAGGTACCGGTCTCGGAGTGGGAGTGAGCCCGGCTTGATGGGCTTGCCGGCCGCGAGTGCGTCGAGAAGTTCACTTTCGAGCAGGTCTAGTGTTAATGCGTACTCAAGGAAGGGTGCCACGTCGACAATGCCGTGAATCGAGCCGTCGCGAATGTCCACTTCGAGTAGGCGGTAAATCTGCTCGTTCGTGAGACGGACACCAGAGGCTTCTACTTCGGCGAGCCGTTCCAGGGCAGCTTCGGGGACGGGATCGGCGGTCGGCATGGAGGTTGCCGAAACGAGGGTTAACGCGTCGGTGGTCTCGTCGAGAGGGATATCGAGGTTCAGCCATTCCGGGCGCGTGAGGATGCTTGTTTCGAGAGCCTGACCGCCGAAGTGGGCGGTGTAGAGGCTGTAGTCGGCGTCGGTGCCGTAGTAGCCGCGTAGCGCGGCAACCACGTCGGAACGCTCCACGCGGGCACGGAGGGCCTGCCGGATCGGTAGCTCCCGTCGCGTCCTCGGCAGACGGGCTGTCACGCGTTGGGCACTCGTTCCGGGCTTCCAGTTGAGGCGGTCGTCGAGCCAGATGCAAGCCGCTTCCACGTCCGGACTGAGGGTGCCAGGCATTGCACCCGGGTCGTCGTCGATGAGGCTTCGAAGTTGCTCTGGTGTCTGCCGGAGTAGCCGCGCTAGCTTCGGTCGCAGGTACGGGAGTGGGGAGTAGTCGCCAGCCTCCCAGCGGATCACGGTGGAGCGATCGACGTTGAGCGCGGCGGCGAGCTGCTCTTGCGTGTAACCGGCCGCCTTACGGGCGGCGATCAACCCGGTTCGCTTCATGCACGCCCCCTACCACGTCAGGTGTCCTCACTGTAGCAACCGAGTCGCTCGTTTCCGCTGGTAAATCGGCGGAGTGCAACATCTGCGCGGCAGAAGTCCGACGTTCCTGCTCTGTGTCATCCGCTGTTCCTCGGCTTGAGTCGTCTGCGCGATGACGCTGCATGGATCGGTAGGACGAGGTGGTTTGCGGTGACGAGTCAGATACTGCTGGTACGGCCCTTGCCGGGGGAGGGTGGTGAGACCAGGCGCGCGACGCACCTGGTCGAGGTTCCAAAGGGGGCCGCGCCGCGCGGAAGCTTGAGAACGTGTTGCGGGCGGCAGTTCGAGCCGGGCGAACTGGAGTTGCTCGACGGGGTCGGCGGCATGCCGTGCGAAGCGTGCTTGCTCAAGGTCCCGAACGGCGACGGCCGGGCAACCGCGGACGCTGGTGCCCTCTCGGCTCGGCTGGCTGAGCTTGAGACGACGGTGGAGGTGCTCTTCAGGTGTGTTGACCGTGTCGTGCAAGTGATCGAGCAAAGGTCCCGCCAGTCGTCCGGCGGTTTTGGGGAGACCGATGGTTCCTTGGCGGAGCGGGCAATGCTCAACCGTCGCGCCTCAGAGGAGCCAGGGCAGAGCGGAACCGATCATGGCCCGGCATGAGTCGGCTGGAGCTGGTCGCGCTCGTCTACTTCGGGCCTTGGACGCTGATCGGTCTGGTCGTCCTTGCCGTCCGTTGGCGACGACGGCGCCGTGCTCGTCTGAGTCGCATGCCGGTTGCGCAGCTACTGGCTCGGATCGAGCGGGAGCGTGCCGAGCAGAGCAAGAACCGCTTGCGGTCGCGGCCTCCGCGCCTGCCGATCGATCGGTGTTGGCCCAACGTGGACCCCGACAGTTCGCCAAGCGCCGAGTCAGCGAGATCAGTTGATCGAGTTCCAACCCAACGAGGCAGAGGGGTACCTCTACCACCAGATGTACGAGCATCTGGCCGGGCGAATCGAGTCGGGTGAGCTAGCGCCGAACAGGCCGTTGCCGTCCGAACGGCGTTTAGCCGTCGAGTACGGCGTTTCTCTTGGAACAGCCCGACACGCTACAAGGCTGCTGCGCTATCGCGGCCTAGTAAAGACTATCCGTTCTAAAGGCACTTACATTGCCGACCGTTCTCCGGCGTCTTCTGGCGCCTTGCCCAAATAACAAAGGTTCCAACCATGAATGAAGTTCCCAACTGGATGCGCCGTCTCTGCAAGGCCATTGACCGGGAAACTCGCCCGCTTCGGCAAATGAGAAGCGACAGCCAGTTCGCCGCCAATGTATACGCACAGCTCGGTTGTTACCTGATCGAGATGGGCCTCGGCGCTTTGGCTGAGATCCCTGATCTAGACCTGCAAGAAGCAGAAGCGGCGTGCCAGCGCGTAAGAGGCCATGTCAGCGACCGACTTCGCGATTCACCCTTAGCTGAGCCGCAACCGCCCGTCCGTGTCCTGAGCTTTGGTCGGCTCAGACTCGCCCCCACCATCGAACGCGACGAGCCAGGGGAGTCCTGATGGCATTGGATCTGGAACACCTCGACGCGGTCATCGATGCCATCACGATCCCTCTGGCCGCGAAGCAGGAAACCGCGCAGGAAGCCACTGTCGATCTACTTTGGCTGGGCTGTCATCTACTCTCGCTTGGCGAGAAGACCCTTGCTGCCAACGGCATGCCCCGACCTGACTTGAAGGCCGCCGTCACGGCGGCTGAGACCGTGGTCGTAGGACGTACGCCGGACACGACGCCTGCCCTGGCGCCGATCGTTGACGTTCAGCTGGAACAGTTGCAGGCAGTTCGGCGTGTCATCATCGACAATGCGGCGAGAGTCGACCAAGGCACGCCGCGCTATACCGCCGTCCTTGCCTCGCTCGATGCCGTCATCACGGCTATGACGGGCTTGCTGGCACTGTTGAAGGTCGTGCCAGCGCTGCTGCCGACTGACTGACCTCGTGGCGGCAAGGCGTAGGGGGAGGGAGCCCCGCACCAGGCAAGCTGACCATCCACAGAGTGCCTGATGCGGCTGTCTCCTAACTGTCCTGCCCGCTTCCCTAGCGAGGATTTCCCCAGGTCACGCCAGGGAGACAGGCACGGGGAGGGGCGTGGGGAGATCTCCCCACGCCCCTCCCGCTTCCCTGCCTACTCCCGACCGTCACGCAGGCTCAGCGCCGCACTGACATCCTCAGCGCGGACCACCTGCACGCCACCCGACTTACGCGGGCCGAAGCCGTGACGGGCGAGCGCGGCCTTCAGGTCCGAGAACGTCCAGCGCTCGTACTCGGCCGGGTTGTGCTCTGCTAGACGAGCGAGCACAACCCGTGTGGGCACCCGCCGTTCGCCGTGCATCACGGCGGCGACGTCCGTCAGGGGGTCGACCGGTGTCGCCTGGATAGCCGCTCGTCCGCTGTTCTCGATCTCCCTTCCGTGCTCGCGCAGGATGGCAAGCGCGCGTTCCACCACTGGCGTCACCATGTCGACCTCATCCTCGAACGGCACATAGAACGCGCGGATCAAGTCGAACGTCGCATCGGTCACGCCGACCGCGACGCATGTTCCCCTGTCGGTTTTCATGCGCAGGTCGGTCGCTCGGATGCCCGCTCGGTACTTGCCCGTGCCGAGCAGACCGTCGTTGGCGATCTGGTCGGCGACCGAGAACGCCACGCCGCAGGAGACGTTGCGTGTCACCTCCCTGGGAATCGAGTCCTTCGTTGGCGATTGCGTCGCCAGCAGGAGCACGATGCCGTACTTCCGGCCGCGCTTGATCACCCGTACCGCTAGTTCGGCCGCGCGCTTGCCGAACTTGGGATGCTGGAACAGTTCGTGACACTCGTCGATCGCGCACACCAGCGGGTGCAGGCCAAGGCCGGGTTTGTCCGCGAGCTTGCGCGACACCTTCGGCGGTCGGCCGGGCTGCTCGCCGAGCACCTTTCCGCGCCGCTCCATCTCCGTCGACAGGTCCTCCAGCGCGGACACAGCAGCTTCCGCCACCGCGTCGTCCATGCCCATCCGGTAGCGAGACGCGCGCGGCCCGAACGGGTCGAAGTCCGGCGACTCACCCATGACGAAGATCCACAGCTCGGCCGTCGGATCAAGCGCAGCGCCGAGCAGCAGCGTGCGCAGTGCCGCGGATTTGCCCTGGCCAGGTCGGCCGCCGATCAACCAGTTCGCTTCGATCAACGGCGCGTTGACGACCATGCCCCGCTGAGTCAGGCCGAACGGCACGCCGTCGAACACATCGAGCTGCCCGTCATATTGGAGCGGCCAGTCCCCGGTACCACCAGCGAGCGCACCCTTGTCGGCCACCCACAGATCCAGCACACCGGCTTCGTCGCCCTCGGTCGGCCAGGTCTCCAGCTTCGCCCGTCCCAGGTTCGCGGCGAGCTTGTCGCGCCGGTCGGCCACCATGTCGGCCGTCGTTCCCAACGGCAATCGGACCTGCACGAAGGTGCCGTTGCCGTCCCGCCGGGCAGGGACGCTGTAGAGCAGTTCGCCTCCGTTCTTGAAGAACGCGTTCAGTGGTGCGATGCCCAGGTGTCCGAGTGCCTTGGACACCATGCGCTCGTCGATCCACGAATCCGCGTCATCGCGGTCGGGGCGTGTGAGCCAGGTAGCGCCCGGCTCCTTGTCGCGGCCTTCCCACGCTGCCGCGACGACCCACCCGACAGGGCCGATGAGCAGCAGTGCCGATGCGACTGTCTTGAGCACCTCCCAGGCAGTACCGATCAGGTCCAGCAGTTGCGCCAACCAAGGCCACATGTCAGCGCGGGTCATCCATGAGTCGACGCACCACAGCACCAGCCCGACAGGCGCCACCACCGCCGCGACGACCACAACTCGATGCAGCACGATCGCCAGGCGGCCCCACCGTGCCTTGGCGTCGGCGCGGATCAGCTCCTGCGCTCGCCGTCGTGCCTCCGCGTCGCCAGAGACGCGAGCACGGCGAGCATCGGACCGGAGATCGCCGTAGGTTGCCCACGTCCACGCCTTGGCCATCCAGCGCCCATGACCTCGAAGCACGAACCAGGCCAGGCGTAAGAAGTCCCGGGGCAGCTTCCGAAACCGGTAGGCCGCGACGGCCCGGAGATGCGCGGCGCCTGGCGCGTTCCACCACCGGCCGAGCACCGATCGGTTGTCTCCAGAGACAGGTTCATCGTCGACGATCTCCGCCTCGAACACCTTCGGTTGCAAGGCGCCGCGTTCATGGTTGCCGTTCACGGCTGAACCTCCCGTCCGTCGGCTTCGGCACGGAGAGCGGCCGCCACACGAGGCGACAACCCGCGCGAACACGCGGTGACTTGCCGGACCCAAGCAGGCGTCACCTCGACTTCGGGCGACCAGGCGGCACGAGCCTCAGCCAAGTAGTCCGCGAAGAGCTTCCGGCTCGTGCGGCGCGGGACCGGCCGCTTCTCGTTCACGACCTGCGGCATGTCGTCCTTCGACATGGCGACCAACGTTTCGCGCAGATCCGTGACTGCCTCCGCGGCCGTGAACACCAGCAGTGGCGGCACGGAGTGCAGCACGATCCCGGACCACGAGCCCGCCGCGAACGATGACCAGGTGTTCATGACGTACGTCGCGGCAAGGGTGAACCACTTCGCTCTGCGAACCCACGGCCCCATGCGCACGCCGCGCCGGGCAGTTACCTGTTCAGCTCGCAGTATCGCGATCAGCACCAGCGAGACGGTGGGATCGAGCAGCCAGGCGGCCAGCCACGGCAGTGACCACGTGGGTGCCCCCACCGCCGCGAAGTGCTGGACATTGGTCATCGTGAACGCCAGACCCAGCGTGATTCCGGTCCAGCACAACCGGTCCACCTGGACGCGCACTTGCTCAACAGCGTGGCCGGCGGGTGGCCGCCCGGAGGCGGCCACCCCTTTCCACTCGCGGCTCATCGTCGACCACTCCGAACCCGTGAACCGTCGACGGCGACGACCGTGAGCGCCCGGGTCAGCCCGTGCGCCGCGAACAGCGCCGGAATCCCGAGAACGGCCAGCAGCAGACCGTGGTTGTCCGGCGCGGTCACGATCACGACCCACTGCACGCCCACGATCAATCCCGCCATGAACACCACCCGGCCGAACAGCGACAGCAGCCGCGCACCGGATCGGGAGGCTTCGAGCGTCCGCCGCCTCTTCCACGAGCTGACGCGCCACAGGAGAATCCAGCCGAGCAAGATGCCCACGGCCACGAGGACTTGCGTTGACGTAAAGGTCATCGCTGATCACCTCCGTTCATGCCCGTGCGACGAGCGCGCCAGATCGGGTACAGATCCCGACGGTCCTCTTGGGACAGAGCACCCCAAACCCCGAGGGTGAAAGGACCAGCGGTGCGCAACTCCAGCTCCAGACAGGCCAGCTTGGTCGTGCACCCGGCACAGATGGACGCGGCCAGCTCGCGGTCCGTCAGGTCGTCGCCCGTCCAGTCCGGAGCTTCTCCCGTTGTGTAGAGCCAGATGCACGAGCCGTCGCGGCGAACGATGCCCTCAAGCACGTCGTCGGGTACGTTCGCGTATCGGTCGAGTTCGGCGGCCAGCGCCGACAGGTAGTCGGTGAAGCTGTCGAAGTCCTCCGGATTCACCACTGCGCACCTCCGGTGACCCGCGCAACCTCGCGGGCCGTTCGCCGCTCAGCGGCGATCCGGCTTGGGTCGACAACCCCTCCTGTCGCGTCGACCTCCGCGACCAGCCGCTCAAGTGCGACTGCCGGGATGACGTAGCGGGACCGAAGCCGGACCGCCGGGAAGTCGCCATCCCGGATGATCCGGTAAAGGGTCGACGGTCCGACTCGGAGGAGTTTCGCCGCTTCCCGAACCGTGTAAAACGCTGGCCGATTCGATCGGTTTTCGATTCGTTCTGGAACTGCTTCCCGAAGGTGTTCCGTGTTGTTGTTTTCCATGCCTTCGATTCAAGGAAAAATCTGGCCCTGCAACCATGCATGTCCAGTGCAGGTCAAATGCATAACCAATGCAGGACCAGTGCAGTTCAGTGTTTTTCGAAAGATTTCGGCTCGTTGGCGTACGCACCAACGCCGCCTGCCGCGAAGACGTCCGATGGTCCCGCAAGGACTGTTGGTCGACTATTTCATCAGAATATCGATGAAATAGTCGATAAGATAACAGTCGGCCGTAGTGTCCGCGGTGAGATGCCGCTGAAGTCGTTGCTAGTCCGCTAACCTCGGCGCCTGCAGCAGAGCGCGGAGGAGTACGTGTCGGAGGATTGGGCCGCAGTCGCAAAGGCCATCAACGAGCGCGTGAAAGAACTCGGGTGGCAACAGCAGGAATTGGCGGCCCGGTCGCACGTTTCGTCGGCGATAGTGCGTGAAATTCAGCGGAACACGGTGAACCGGAAACGTAGCCCACGCACGCTGGAGTCTCTTTCGATCGCTTTAGGTTGGCACCCTCAACACTTGGAATCGGTTCTGCATGGAGAACGGCCTCCCGAGCGCGATGAGTTGACTCAACAGAATCTTTCCGCTCGGCTCGATGCCCTGGAACAGCGCTTGGACGGAATTGCTGACCAGCTCGCCACCGTCATCCGTCTTCTGGCCTCATCTCGGTCGCCCAAGGACCGGTGAGCGATGGCGGTGGACCCGTGGACCGGGCGGACGGCATCCGCGCTGCAGAAGGCTCTGCGGCTCAGCAACGAGCTGTTCGCCGAACAGCTCGGGATCGGTGTGCGGACTGTCGCTTCCTGGCACCAGAAGCCGGATCTCAAGCCGAAGTCCGAGATGCAGCAGCTCTTGGACACGGCGTACGAGCGGGCGTCCGCCACGGTCCGCGCCCGCTTCGCGGAACTGCTCGGTCAGACGCCGGTGGTGCCTCCCGATGCAGAAGCCGACGACGAAGCGAGAGCGGCTGCTGAGCTACGACTCAGCGCCGATCCGCACATCGGCGCGGCACTGGAGTGGCTCGACAGTCACGCGGGATGGGAACCAGGCACGAGCCGACGCAAGGTCGCGGCCAAGGTCGCCAACGTCGATGTTCGGGGGCTGCGCGATCGCGGCGCACGTCGCGGGCAGATCAGCCAAGCACAGGTCACGCGCGCCTTGCTCGACTACTACGGACGCGGTGAGAACGGCTACGGCACCTACAGCGCGAAGTTCGGCGATCAAGACGCGGCGACGACTGTCCTCACCCGAGGCGAATGGCTCGACCTTGCAGCGCCGCTGCTGGCGCGTTCTGATGGCCTGACACTTGACCCAGCTCCGTTCGAAGCTCCTGCTGCTCTCGATGATCGGGCCCTCGATGCGGCCGTCCAGAGGCTTGCCGAGACCCTGGAACTTGGCACCAGGCTCGTGAACATGCCGCTCTACCGGCTGCGGACCACGGGCGTGGTCAACTCGGCCGTCTCAGGCACGGTCGGCATCGCTCCGTTCGTGCACTACGCACTGACGATGGATCTACTAGAAGGCGAGCTACTCGACGCCCTCACCAACGGTGGCGCTGGCCGCCTCCCGCTCCGGGAGTACTACCTACCGCACCTGGAAGCGGTCACCCAGCTCGACGGTCGTCTATGCGCTGGTGGCGTACTCGCCCTGTGTGCCATCGCTCGACCGCCTGGCCTGCACGGTGACGCGGACTACCTGATCCTGGTGCAGCAGCGATCCGGCAACGTGGTCAACGCCAACCGACAGCTCGCCGTCATCCCCAAGGGCTTCCACCAGCCGGCCGCGGACGTGCGCGCAGACACGCGTCTCGGCGGCACACTGCTCCGGGAGATGGAAGAGGAACTGTTCGGCCGCGACGACGTGGACAACACCCTCGGAGACCAGCGCGCCGCCGATCCCATGCACCCCAGTCGGCTGTCCGAACCCATGCGCTGGCTCCTCGAACGTCCGCTAGGCGAGCGCCTGCGTATGGAGTGCACCGGCTTCGGCTTGAACCTCGTGAGCGGCAACTACGAATTCCCCAGTCTGATCGTGATCGAGGATGAAGAGTTCTGGCTCAGGTTCGGCGGGCAGATCGAAGCGAACTGGGAAGCGTCCAACCTACGGCGTTACTCGACCCTGGACACCGATCTCCTGTCGGACCTGCTGGCCGATGTAGCGTGGAGCAACGAAGGGCTGTTCGCCGTGCTGCAAGGCTTCCGGCGCCTCGCCGATCTTGGCGGACACCGCGTGAACCTACCGGCCGTGGAATGGGAGTTGACGTGACCGAACGCTGGCACCACCGGCAACGCCGTCGAAGACGGCGCAGACACGCGGGGCTGGATCGTCGGTCACTTCATCGACCCGTCTCAAGGGGTGCGGTCGTCGAAGGATGTCGAAGTCAAGTGGGCTACACACCCGAAGGGCGACAAGCGCCCGGAGTGGACGTCCGATGACCAGCGGACCACGCTGGTGATGCTGATCAGTGGGCGATTCCGGGTTGAATCGACCGAAGGCATAGCCACATTCGTCACTCCCGGTGACTATGCGATGTGGGGGGCGGGGGTCGACCACACCTGGGAGGCATTAGAGCAATCTGTTGTCATGACGGTTCGGTGGCCTTCGCGCGACGTCTAAAAAGTTATTGATACTACTTTTTCCATAGGCGGACGCTGCCGAATTCGCGTAATTCTCGAACAACTTGGTGCGACAGTCTCTTCGATTCAGCCCTGGAAGCTCCTAGTTGTCGCAGCTGTGCAGCGGTAATCGCCGGAAACATCTTGTCCCAAGCTTCTTGGAAGCCTTCGCATGGTATTTCCGCGAGAATTCTCGGGTTCTCTCGTGTTTTGGAGAGGCGATCCCCAACGCGGCCAGGCTGTAGGTAAAACCCGCGCGAAGTCAGTGCTTGATCAACAAGTATCGCTTGGTCGGGCATCTGGAAGGCGACGCCGAATTTTATCTCAATCGGCTTCAGGAAGTCGAGTTCAAGTATTATTTCGGATGGCATTTTCTGTCGCGTTGAGAAGCGTGTTGCCCACTGGGTTCTGACGTCTCCTGGGGGAGTGTCTTGGTGTATCTTAACTAGCCGTTCGATCTCCGGGTGCAGTGCCGTATCTACGATCAGGGCAGGTATCATGCGCCCGTTTCCGACCGTCTTATCCGCAATTAGTGCATCTCCGACGATTTTAAGCCTAGGGTAGCTAAGGCGACGAAACGTCTTTTTGGTCACTTGGTCTCCTGATCTGAATCTATCCTACGCTGAGTCAGGAGGATGGCTTGAGTGCTCGTAGTTCTCCTTAACGTATCAGTCAGCTGTATCTTGTAGGAGTCGATTTCATGCCATTCGACACTCTCGTTGGGTGTCGTAAAGCTAATCCATCCTCCGACTGTCTCGCCAGCATTTAGGCGTACTGGGATCATAATTCTTTCCTGGTTTCCCGCGAGCTGGGCGGGTGCGTTTTGGTCATTGTCCGGCGGGATCTTGAGAATGTAACTCAGGGTGTTCTCTTTGAATCCTATATGAAGTTCTGCTGATGCCACTGAAGTGGCGTTCTCGGACGGGTTGTATAACTCTAATACGAAAGCGTATCGCTGCCTTCCGTTATCTAGTGGATACGCGGCAGAATCGACCAAATAAACGTCGATTGGCAGCAGTCGACGCTTTTCCTGTGCTTTGGAAATCCGATATGCTCGGCGAGCTGTTATCGCTCCGAAGACGCTTACCGCTAGGGCAAGCAAGGCGATGCTGACAGACAGTGCGGGCGCAATGTCAGCGAGGCTCTTGAGCTGGTCCCACATCCACGTGATTCTAGGCGGACAAGCTTTAGTTTTCTACACCTGTCGTAACTTGAGGTCGATAACTTCTGCCTGGAACTTGGTTGTTGATGGATCGGTAACTACCGCACGTCGGCCACGAGTTGCTGTGGCGTGACCGGTGCGTTTCAATTCTGCGAGCGCACGGTGCGCGGTACCGACGCTGACGTGATAGCGGGTAGCCAGGGCGGTGACCGTAGGCAGCTCGCCGCCAACGCGCAGAACGCCAGCCGTTATTGCGCCGCGTAGGTCGGCTGCAATCTTCTGGTAGGGATTCGCACCCTCGGGTTCGAGCGTTGGATGAGCAGTGCCCTCAGTGTCGAGAACGATAGGAGCCTGCGGCATACGGCCAGCGAACTTGCCCGCTGCCTTCTGATCGGCTTCAGAAACCCATGCCGAGTACACCCGCAACGTGGTAGCCCCACCGCCACCGTGTCCCAATCGACCGGCAACCGTGCGGACATCGGCGCCGGACGCGATGAGTTCGGTCGCCGAGTAGTGGCGTAGCTGGTGCAGGTGCATGTCCCAGCCGAGCTTTTCGCACATCCGGCGGTATCGCTGGGAGACCGTAGAGGGCTTAAGCCAGGTCGAATGATCGACGGAGGGGGAGAAGACGCGGCCAGCCTTTTCGATGACCGTTCCGACGATCTGAGCCTCCGCCTCGCAGTGCTGCCGATAGGCGCGCAGTAGTCCGACCGTTGCGGGGTCCAGAGAGATCCGGCGTTGCTGATGCGTCTTGGTGTCCTTCTCCCAGGTCTTCGCGCCGTCCTGGGCGATGCTGCTGCGAATCCAGATCACCGCGTTGTCCAGGTCCAGCCGGTCCCACCGCAACGCGCACAGTTCGCCCCGGCGAGCGCCAGTGGCCATTGCCAGCCAGACGAACATGCCCCAACGGAGGTCCTTGAACGCCTCGTTGACGATTGCCGCCGCCTGTTCGGGCGTGGGAGGTTCAGGGTCGGGGACGGCGCCAGCCGGGGTATCGGCCTGCTCCAGCGGGTTGACCGTAATCCACTTCCAACGCATCGCATCCTTGAGCGCACCGCTCAGGCACCAGTGCACTTTGCGGATCGTGCCATCGGCCAGCGGCTTGCACTTGTGCACACGGCACTTGTCCGTGCAGTCATGCTCACCTGCGACGCGGTGTTCGACGAACTTCCTGCCACCGCAATGGGTTCGGCAGGTTCGGAGGATCTTGTAGAAGGAATCGAAGGTCTCGCCGTCGAGGCGGGAGACGGGCGTCTTGCCGAGCAGGGGGCGGATGTGGGTCCGGATCACGCTGTCGTAGCGCTGCTTCGTCGTCGTATCGACGTTCAGCAACTCTAGGTAACGGTCCATGAGTTGGTTCACGGTCGCACTCGTGCGCGGGTTGCGACGCTCGTTGACCTCGTTGACCAGCCGAATCCGGACCTTCTCGGCTTCCTTCTCGGCCTGAGGCCCAGCGGGCACGGTTTCCCGTAGGTAGTGCCGACGTCCGCTCAGCGGGTCGACACCGGCATAGACCTTCACGCGGAGCGCCCCGCTCGGCAGCTTCTCTACCTCGCCTCGCGAGCGCTTCTGAGCACGGCTCCCAGCAGCGGTCATGGTGCGAGAGTACGCCGTTCGCACCACGTCCGGCACCACGCGCAAGCGTGCTGACCGGCGAAAACCGCCTCTGACCTGTGTGCCCCCGGCAGGATTCGAACCTGCGACACCCGCTTTAGGAGAGCGGTGCTCTATCCCCTGAGCTACGAGGGCTTGCCCGTCTCCACCCTACCGGGCCACGGGCTCCGCCACGAGGGGAGTCCCATCGGCGGCACGGTGCGGGTGAACGGCGTATCGACTCCAGCGCTACCACTGGGTAACCTTCCGTGATCGGACGCGGAAACCCCGCTCCAACGAAAACCGCCGGAGGGTCCGTTGATCAAGCTGGTGTTCGCCGACGACGAGGAGTTGGTCCGGTCCAGTCTGCGCGGCATGATGGGCGGTGCGGCGGACATCGAGGTCGTCGGCGAGGCCGTCGACGGGCGGTCCGCCGTCGAGACCGCCCGGCGCCTCCACCCCGACGTCGTCCTGCTCGACATCAAGATGCGCGCGCCCGACGACGGCATCCGCGCCCTCCGCGCGATCCTCGCCCTGCCCACGCCCCCCACCGTGGCGATGCTCACCACCTTCGACGTCGACGAATACGTCAGCCTCGCCCTGCGCCTCGGCGCCAACGGCTTCCTCCTCAAGGACATCGAGCCCGCCGCCCTGCTGCGCGCCGTTCGTGACCTCGCTCGCGGCGGCGCCGTTCTCGACCCCGGCGTCGCGGCACGCATGGTGCGCGCCCACCGCGAGGGGCAGCGCGCCGCGCAACCCGCGCGCAAGCTGCTGGCCAGCCTGTCCGAACGCGAACGCGAGGTGGTCGCGCTCATCGGACAAGGGTTGTCCAACGCCGAAATCGGCGGCAAACTCCACCTCTCGGAAGCCACCGTCAAGGGCTACGTCTCCGCCGTCCTCTCCAAGATCGGCGCCGCCAACCGGGTGCAGGCGGCGCTGCTCGCCTACCGCGGCGGGCTCCTGGACCAGGTGTAACACCTTCTTAGGCGAGTCTCAGCACCGTCAGTAACACTGTCGGCATGCGCATTCTCGTTGTCGACGACGATCGGGCGGTCCGGGAGTCGCTCCGGCGCTCGCTGGAGTTCAACGGCTACCAGGTCGACCTCGCCGGCGATGGCGCACAGGCACTCGAGCGGGTGATCAACGACCGGCCGGACGCGATGATCCTCGACGTCATGATGCCGCGCCTCGACGGACTGGAGGTCGCACGCCGCCTTCGCAGCACCGGCGACGACCTGCCGATCCTCGTGCTCACGGCCCGCGACACGGTGTCCGACCGGGTGTCCGGTCTGGACGCCGGCGCCGACGACTACCTCCCGAAGCCGTTCGCGCTCGAGGAGCTCCTCGCCCGCCTGCGTGCCCTGCTGCGCCGCGCCTCCCGCGAGGGGCAGTCCGACACCAACGCCGAACAGCTGACCTTCGCCGACCTGACGCTCGACCCCGGCACCCGCGAGGTCCGCCGCGGCGACCGCGAGATCAGCCTCACCCGCACCGAGTTCGCGCTGCTCGAACTGTTCATGTCCTACCCCAAGCACGTCCTCACCCGCGGCCGCATCCTCGAAGAGGTCTGGGGCTACGACTTCCCGACATCCGGCAACGCGCTCGAGGTCTACGTCGGCTACCTGCGCCGCAAGACCGAGGCCGGCGGCGAACCCCGGTTGATCCACACCGTCCGCGGGGTCGGCTACGTCCTGCGGGAAACCCCGCCGTGAGCCAGACCGTGACCGCACCCGTTCCCGTCGTGTCCGTCGGGGACGGGCCGGAACGCAAGCCCCGGCGGCGGATCTCGCTGCGCGCCCGCGTCACGCTTCTCGCCGCCGCGTGCGTGGCCGGGGTGATGGTGCTGGTGTCGATGGGCGCCTACATCACCGTCTACAACAACCTCTACCAGCAGGTCGACGACAACCTGCAGGTCCGCGCGGTCGCCGCCGCCCAGACGCCGCAGGTGCGCCAGGGCATCCAGGAGTACCCCGGCGCGATCCTGAGCAGCACCGACATCCAGATCGCGGTGCTCGACTCCGACGGGGCGCCGCTCATCCCGCCGGGTGGCCGCCGCCCGCCGATCAGCCAAGCCGAACTGGACGTCGCGCGAGGGAACGCGACCTACAACATCCGCACCGACGTGAAGACCGACATGCGAGTGGTGGCGCTGCAGTACGCGCCCGGGCAGGCGCTCGTGCTCGCCCAGTCCCTCGCGCCGACCGAGCAGACGCTCAAGGAACTCGCCGTCGTGCTCGCGCTGATCGGTGGTGGCGGGATCATCGTCGCCGCGCTCGCCGGGACCGCGGTGGCACGCACTGGGCTCCGGCCCGTCGAACGGCTGACGTCGGCCACCGAGTATGTCGCCCGCACGGGTGATCTCCGGCCGATTCCGGTGAGTGGCGACGACGAGCTGGCGCGGTTGACCACCAGCTTCAACACGATGCTGAGCACCGTCGCGGAGTCGCAGGAGCGGCAGCGACAGCTGGTCGCCGACGCCGGGCACGAGCTGCGCACCCCCCTGACCTCGTTGCGCACCAACCTGGAACTGCTCCTGTCCGCGAGCCGCGCCGGCGCGCCCGCGCTGTCCGAGCAGGACCGGGCCGACATCGAGACCGACATCAAGGCGCAGCTGGACGAGCTGACGCAGCTCATCGGCGACCTGGTCGAGCTGGCGCGCCAGGACGAGCCGCGCACCGCGTTCGAGCGCGTCGACCTGGTCGAGGTCGTCGAACGGGCGCTGGACCGCGCCCGCCGCCGCGCCGGTGAGATCGAGTTCGACGTGCAGCTGCAGCCGTGGGTGCTCACCGGCGACCACGCCGCGCTCGAACGGGCCGTGTTGAACCTGCTGGACAACGCGGTGAAGTTCTCGCCGCCGCAGTCCACCGTCCGGGTCCGGATGCGGCCGCTGGGCGACGGGAGCGCGGTGATCGAGGTCGCCGACTCCGGTCCCGGCATCGCCGAGGCGGACCTGCCCAAGGTGTTCGACCGCTTCTACCGCTCCTCCGAGGCCCGCACCCTGCCCGGTTCCGGCCTCGGGCTCGCCATCGTCAAGCAGGCCGCCGAACGGCACGGCGGCACGGTGTACGCCGGCCACGCCCCGGAAGGCGGCGCGCTGATGACCATCCGGCTCCCCGGAGCACCCGCCTGAGCGAAGCCCACACGATGTTTATTCGTGTAGGATTTTGTGTAGTTGGCGAGTGACAACGGGAGCGGTGGGGTGCTGGCGCGGCAGCGGCAAGCGGTGATCCTGGAGGAGGCCCGGCGGTCGGGGGCGGTCCGGGTCAGCGAGCTGGTCGCGCGGCTGGGCGTGTCCGACATGACCATCCGCCGGGACCTCGACGTGCTGGCGAGCCAGGGCCTGGTCGAGAAGGTCTATGGCGGCGCGACGGCGAACCTCGGCAAGAGCACGGACGAGCCCGGTTTCGAGGCGAAGTCCGAGCAGCAGCAGGCCCAGAAGGAGGCGATCGCCGCGCTCGCGGCCGGGCTGGTCCGGCCGGGCACGGCGATCGGCATCTCGGCGGGCACCACCACGTGGACGTTCGCACGAGCGCTCGACTCCGTGCCGGGGCTGACCATCGTCACGAACTCCGTCCGGGTGGCCGACGTGCTGCGTGAGGCCGGTCAGCCGGAGCGGACGGTGGTGCTCACCGGCGGCGTCCGCACACCGTCGGACGCGCTGGTCGGGGGTGTCGCGGTGGCGAGCCTGCGGCGGCTGCACCTGGACCAGGTGTTCCTCGGCGTGCACGGGATGGCCGACGGGCCGGGGTTCACCACACCCAACCTGGACGAGAGCGAGACCAACCGCGCGCTCGTCGAGGCGGGTCGCCGGTTCGTCGTGCTCGCCGACCACACCAAATGGGGAGTCGTCGGCATCTCCACGATCGCCGATCTGGAGGAGGCGGACGTCGTCGTGACCGACGACGGGCTTCCGGCGGCGGCGCGTGAGACGCTGGCAGAACACGTCGGTGAGCTGATGGTCGCCGACGTGAACGAGGCGGAGGAAAGTTGATTCGGACGGTCCGGCATCTGGCCGACGGCAGGGAGATCATCTACTACGACGAGTCGCCGCACGAGCGCGACGCCGTCGACACGCGGGACCTGCCGCAGGTCGCGGCCGCCTCGGAGATCCGGCGCGACCCGTTGTCCGGCGAGTGGGTCGCGATGGCGGCGCACCGGCAGACCCGCACGTACAAGCCGCCCGCCGACCTGTGCCCGCTCTGCCCGAGCAAGCCTGGGAAGCCGAGCGAGATTCCCGAGTCCGACTACGACGTGGTGGTGTTCGAGAACCGCTTCCCGTCGTTCTCCCCGCGCGTCGTCGGCGAACCGTCCAGTGTGGACAATCTGGGGCTCGTGCCGACGGCGCCGGGCAAGGGACGTTGCGATGTCGTGTGTTTCACCAGCAACCACTACGGCTCCTTCGCGACGCTGAGCCCGGAACGGGTGCGCACGGTCGTCGACGCGTGGGCCGACCGCACCGAGTCGATGTCCGCATTGGACGGTGTCGAGCAGGTCTTCCCCTTCGAGAACAGGGGCGAGGAGATCGGCGTCACGCTTTCCCATCCGCACGGGCAGATCTACGCGTACCCGTTCGTCACGCCGAAGACGCGGCGGGCGCTCGAAACCGCCCGCGCCTACCAGGAGGAACACGGCCGTCCCGTGCTCGGCGACGTCCTCGCGGCCGAGCGGGAGTCGGGGCGGCGGATCATCGCGGAAGGCGAGCACTGGACGGCGTTCGTGCCGCCCGCGGCGCGCTGGCCCGTGCACGTGCTGCTCGTGCCGCACCGCCAGGTCCCGGACATCCCCGCGCTGACCGACGCCGAGCGGGACGACTTCGCCCGGGTCTACCTGCAGGTGCTCGGTCGCTGTGACGCGTTGTACGACCGGCCGCTGCCCTACATCGCGGCGTGGAACCAGGCGCCGGTGCGCATCGACCGCGAGCTGGGCTGGCTGCACCTGGAGCTGTTCTCGATCCTGCGGGCGAAGGACAAGCTGAAGTACCTGGCGGGTTCGGAGTCCGGCATGGGCGTGTGGATCAACGACGCCACGCCCGAGCAGATCGCCGAGCGGCTGAGGGCGGCGGGGGCCTAGCGGACCCGGCATACTTCATGCTGGAACCTCAGCTTGGGCTCAGCAAGCTCTCAGGACCGACCAGCATGGTGAGGACATGACCGAGAACGACCCCAGCGCACCGCACGACGGCGGTGCCCCCCGGGATCCGCAGCCGGAGCAGCGGCCGGCGCAGGAGGACGCGAACACGCCCCCGCGGGGTACGTCTTTCGGTGGGGAGCAGCAGCCCAGCCCGTGGTCGGCGCAGGGGCAGCAGGCGTACCCCTGGACGTCGCCGCAGCAGACCGCGCAGCACGAGCAGGGCCAGTACGCGCAGGCCGCGTCGGGTCAGTACGGGCAGACCGGGCAGCACGAGGCGGGTCAGTACGCGCAGACCGGGCAGCAGCAGACGGCGCAGTACGGCACGGCGACCTACCCTGCGCAGCAGCCCGCGGTTCCCCAGCAGCGCAAGGGATCCGGACGCCTGGTCGCGGGTGTCGCGGTGCTCGCGCTGGTGGTCGGCGGCGCCGCCGGTGGTGCGGGTGGCTACTTCGCGTCGCAGAACTCCGGCAGCGGCGGCAGCTCGTACAACGCGCTCGACCAGCCGGTGCCGAACCAGCAGACCAGCGCGGCCCCGTCGGGCAGCGTCGAGGCGGTGGCGCAGAAGGTGTCGCCGAGCGTTGTCGAGCTGGTGGTGTCCGGCAGCCAGGAACAGGGCGAGGGCTCGGGCTTCGTGCTGTCCACCGACGGCTACATCCTGACCAACAACCACGTCGTGGAGGTGGCCGCGAACGGCGGCAGCATCCAGGCCGTGTTCCAGGACGGAACCAAGGTGCCCGCGTCGATCGTGGGCCGTGACCCGACGACCGACGTCGCCGTGGTCAAGGTGCAGAACGTGAAGAACCTGACGCCGGTGGCGCTGGGCAACTCCGACCAGCTGCAGGTCGGGCAGGGCGTGGTCGCGTTCGGATCGCCGTTCGAGCTGGCGGGCACGGTCACGTCGGGCATCGTGAGCGCGCTGCACCGGCCGGTGCGGGCAGGCGGTGACAGCGGCGACCAGACCACGGTGATGAGCGCGATCCAGACCGACGCGGCGATCAACCCGGGCAACTCGGGTGGTCCGCTGGTCAACCTGTCGGGTCAGGTCATCGGCATCGACTCGGCGATCTACAGCCCGCAGTCGTCGGGTGGGCTCGGGCAGCAGCAGTCCGAGGCGACCAACGCCGGTATCGGTTTCGCGATCCCCATCAACCAGGCGCGGCGGACGGCGCAGGAGATCATCAGCACCGGCAAGGCGACTCAGACGTACATCGGCGCGGGAGTCAGTGACGCCCAGTCCGGTGGCGCGCTGATCCAGTCGGTGCAGGCGGGCAGCCCCGCGGAACAGGCCGGGTTGAAGGCGGGCGACGTGGTGACGAAGGTCGACACGCTGGTGATCAACGACGCCGACGGTCTCATCGCCGCGGTGCGCACCAGGGCGCCGAACGACAAGGTGACGTTCACCCTGAGCGACGGCCGCACGGTGCAGGTCACGCTCGGCGGCCAAGAGGTCCAGGTGAACTGAGTTTTCCCAGGCGCTCGGCCGCAGGCGCGGCCGAGACCAACCCACGGGCTCCCGGCGGTTTTCCCCGCTGGGAGCCCGTTTTTGGTGGTCCGGTTTGGACGGTGCCGGGTGCGGCGGGTGGCTGGTTCGGGAGTGTCGTGGCTGGGGTTGGCCCGCCGGCTGGTCGACACGTGGCCGGGGTCGCTTCGGGGCCGGCGACACGTCGTGGGGCGCCGTCGGAGCGGGGTAACAACGGGCTAACGTGTGCCTCATGGAACGCAGTGCACAGCGGCTGGGCCGCGCGCTCGTGGTGATCGTCGACGACCGCGCGGCGCATGGCGAGCATGACGACACCTCCGGTCCCCTGGTCACGGAGCTGCTGGAGGAAGCCGGGTTCATCGTGGACGGCGTGGTCGTCGTGCACGCCGACACGGTCGCGATCCGCAATGCGCTCAACACCGCCGTGATCGGTGGCGTCGACCTGGTGATCACGGTCGGCGGCACGGGTGTGTCGCCGCGCGACGTGACGCCGGACGCGACGGCGGGCGTGCTCGACCGGCCGATCCCCGGCATCGGCGAGGCGCTGCGCTCGTCGGGCCTCGCCGCGGGCGCGGTGGACGCCGGGATTTCGCGTGGCCTGGTCGGCGTCTCGGGCAGCACGCTGGTGGTCAACCTCGCCGGCTCGCGCGCCGCGGTGCGCGACGGGATGGCGACGCTGTCTGCGCTGGTGCCGTACGTGATCGACGAGCTGTCCGGCCTAGACGAGTCCTGACCCCCGGTGCCCGACGACAACCGCGACGACGACCGCCCGCCCCGGCCCGAGGGGCGGCGCTCGCTGGACGCGATCTTCGGCGAGGTCCTCCCGGAAACCACCTCGGACGAACGCGACCCCGATTCACGGGGCGACGACCGCGAGAGGTGGTACCGGGAGAACCGGCCGCCCCACCACGACCGGTAGGTGGCTGGGGCGGCGGCCGGTGGTGGTCGCCTTGGGGTGGCCTTGGCGCGGGGTGGCTGGGGGCGTGCGGGATGGACGGCTCTGGGGTGGCCGATGCCGGAAGCTGAGGCGGCTGCCTGGATGGCGACGCGGTGGTGTCGGTGTGGTGCTGGGGCGCTGGTGGTGGCTCCTTTCGCGGCTGGATGGCGGGCCTTGGCCTGGCGTATGGCGGTTGGATGACGGTCGCGCCAGTGCTCGGTGAGCGGTGTGGCTGGGGCGAATTGTTAGCGGTGGAGTTCTCCTCATGTGGTGGCTGAGCCTGACCACCCGTGGTCGGTGGCTGGCGCGGCCCCTGGTGGCGGCTGGGGCGGTCGGTGGTGGTGGCTGCGGACGGCCGGTGGTGGCGGCTGCGGGCGGGTAGCCGGTGGTGGTGTTGCGGGCTGGGCCAGTGGTGGCGGGCTGCGGGCTGGGCCGGTGGTGGCGGCTGCGGACAGGGTCGGTGCGGGTGATAGTTGGTGACGACTCGCTGATGGCGGGGTGGTCGGCGCCTTGATGGGCTGAAGCGGTTGCTGGTGGTGATGGCAGCGAGCCATGGTGGCCGGTGGCCGGTGGCCGGTGGCCGGTGGCCGGGGCTGGTGGCAGCCTTCGCTTGACGCTTGACGCTTGGCAATCGGCGGTGGGTGGCGTGTGGCCGGTGGCCGGTTATGTGCGGCACGGGGCATTCGGCGACTGGGCAGGCCCAGTGCTTGCGCGAGACCGGTGCAGGGCCAGTGCCAGCGTCAGCACGGAGACCGGGCGCAGTGCCAGTGCCGGAGCCAGTGCCACCGACGGGGCCGGAGCCCCGTCAGGAACGGGTTGTCGTGTCCTCCGGGCTTTGGGTTCCGCGCTGTTCGCGGAGTAGGTCGCGGATCTCGATCAGCAGCTCGACGTCCGTGGGTTCGGCTGGGCCTGGCTCCTGGCCTCGCTTGCGGCGCTCCTGGATCTTCTTCACCGGCAGCACGATGATGAAGTACACGACCCCTGCGATGAGGACGAAGTTGATCGCCGCGTTGATGACGCCGCCGAAGTCCAGGAAGGTGCTGTCGTTCCCGCCCAGGACGTTGAAGCCCAGGCCCTTCGCGGCGTCCGTGCCACCGATCGCGTTGATCAGCGGCTTGATCAGGCCGTTCGTGAATGCCGTGACGATCGCGGTGAACGCGGTGCCCATGACCACCGCCACCGAGAGGTCGACGACGTTCCCCCGCATCAGGAAGTCCTTGAAACCCTTGAACATGTGCACTCCTTCCTCGCCGAACCTGGCTAACGGAGGGTAACCGCTACCGGATTCCGGAGTGACAGCGCCGCCACCTCCGTCGCCGTCTCGCGGGGCAGGGCGATCAACACCAGCGGGCCCTTGTCGCCGGAACCGAGGAACTTCGAGCTCGACGGCGGCGAACGCACGTCGACCACCGTCGCGTCGCCGGCCAGCACCTGACGGCTCTGCGTCCGGTCGTCGACCGTCACGACATCCACGTGCGCGCCGCGCGTCAGCAGACCCGCCACCGCCGCGTCGGCCAGATGGATGGGAACTGTGGACAACCCTGTGGGTACCACGGGGACGGAAGCCGGGCTCGCCCGGGCACCACTCGGGCCCTGACCGGCCGGTGGACGCACCGCGAGCAGGACGGCGAGCAACAGCAACGTGCACGCGAGCGCGCGGCGAGCCAACAGAAAACGCCTGCTACGTAAGGAAAGACGCAGCCGACCCCAGTACTTGCGAGTGCCGAAACGCATCGCGGGCACACCCCGTTCCGTCGGTGCGGCGGCGGTGGTCCGCCGTCGTCACCTCGACGTTAGGAGTGCGCCCGCGGGAAAGGAAAGGACCTCTTCAAGCACCTGTGGACAACTGGGTGCCTGTGGATAACTCGACTGTCAGGAAGCGGCCGCAGCCGCCGTGGAGGAGCTGCTCGAAGACGACGACGAAGACGACGAGGACGACTCCGACTTGCTGCTCGACCCGTTGCCGGACGAGCTGCTGCTCGCGCCGTTGCCCGAACCGTTCGACGAGGAGGGCGACTTGCTCGAGCCCGAGGAGGACTTCGAGTCCGAACGCGAGTCGGTGCGGTAGAACCCGCTGCCCTTGAAGATCACGCCGACGGCGCCGTAGAGCTTGCGCAGCGGTCCGGTGCACTGGGGGCACTCGGTCAGGCTGGCGTCGGAGAACGACTGCACGGCCTCGAACTGGTGGCCGCACTCCTTGCAGGCGTACTGGTAGGTGGGCACTGGTGCTCCTTCGCGCATTGGCACTCGATCCGCGAGAGTGCTAACGCTAGACGATACTGGGCGATTCCCCCGCAGGTCAAACGGGGTTTCCGGGGTCACGTCCAGGCTGCGCCACGATTCCGCCGATGATCGAACCCGCCGGTAGCGGTGGCCTGCTCGTTCGTCCCATTGTGAACAACGGGCGGCGCCGCTCCGAGAATGTCGGTGCCCTGTGAGACGTTGGTCACCGGGGCAGTGGCACCAGCCCCAGCCGCGGGGTGAGGGCCGCGGTCATCCGGACGTCGTGGGGCTCGGCGGGGAGCCGCTCGACGAGTTCGGCGTCGCGGACCACCGCGACCAGTGCGGCGTCGGGCGCGGCGTGCCCGAGCGACCGGTCGTAGTGGCCTGCGCCCCGGCCGAGGCGCACGCCGGAGGAGTCCACGGCCAGTGCGGGGATCAGCACGAGCCCGGCGTCGCCCAGTGCCGCCGGGCCCAGGCGTGGCCCGGTGGGTTCGAGGATGCCGCGCACCCGGCCGGGTGAAAGCGTTTGCGCGCCGGTGTACTCGGCCCAGTCGAGTGGCCCCGGCTGGGCCGGGATCACCGGCAGCAGGACGCGCGCGCCGGCCTGCCGGGCGACGTCGAGCAAGGCAACCGAACCCGGCTCGCTGCCGAACGGGACGTAGCAACACACGATGGGAGGGAGGCGCATTCCCCCGATGGCGTGGGCCAGCGCCCAGGCCTCGGCGTCCCGCGTCGCAGCCGGGACGGCCGCTCTGGCCGCGCTCAAGCGGGCGCGCCAGGCGCCCTTGTCCAGGTCGTCATTCCGCCCGTCACACATCTTCGCAGGTTAGGCTTTACCGCCATGACGGGCGCCTTCGACAACCACTCGTTCCGGACCGCGATCGTCCCCGCCGCGGGACTCGGAACACGCTTCCTACCTGCGACCAAGGCGGTTCCCAAGGAGCTGCTGCCGGTCGTGGACACACCGGGCATCGAGATCGTCGCGGCCGAGGCCGCGCAGGCGGGGGCCAAGCGGCTTGTGATCGTCACCTCACCGGGCAAAGAGGCGGTCGTCAACTACTTCCGCTCCGCGCCGGAGCTGGAGGAGAACCTCGAGCGCAAGGGCAAGACCGACCTGCTGGAGAAGGTCCGCCGCGGGCCGGGGCTGCTCGACGTCGAGGTCGCGATCCAGGAGGAGGCGCTGGGGCTGGGGCACGCCGTCGCGCAGGCCGAACCGAACCTGACCGACGAGGACTCCGCCGTCGCGGTCCTGCTGCCCGACGACCTCGTGCTGCCCGCCGGGGTGCTCGAACGGATGGCCGAGGTGCGGCAGAAGCACGGAGGCAGCGTGCTGTGCGCCTTTGACATTCCGAAGGAACACATTTCACCCTATGGCGTGTTCGACGTCACCGATACGGACGACGATGACGTCAAGCGCGTGCACGGAATGGTGGAGAAGCCGAAGCCGGAGGAGGCGCCCTCGACCTACGCGGCGGCCGGCCGATACCTCCTTGACCGGGCGATCTTCGACGCGCTGCGCCGCATCGAGCCCGGCGCGGGCGGCGAACTCCAGCTCACCGATGCGGTGGCACTGCTGATCGAAGAGGGACATCCGGTGCATATCGTGGTGCACCGGGGCGGCAGGCACGACCTGGGCAACCCCGGCGGGTTCCTGCGGGCCGCGGTCGACTTCGCACTCGACCACCCCGACTACGGCCCGTCGCTGCGCACATGGCTGGCCGAGCGAATCGAGAACGAAGGCTGATGACCCCGCCCACCCCGGAGCCTCCCGAGGCCGCTGAGCAGGAGTTCCGTCCCGTCGACGAGCAGATGGCGCTCGTACTGGATTCGGCCGTGCGGCCGCGTCCGGTCCGGGTCGCCATCTCCGAGGCGCAGGGCCTGCTCTGCGCCGAAGAGGTCGTCGCGGAGCACGCCCTGCCCGGCTTCGACCAGGCCGCGGTGGACGGGTATGCGGTGCGCAGCGTCGACGTGCGCAGCGCGGGGGACGAGCCGGTGCAGCTGCCGGTGGTGGGCGAGATCCCGGCGGGCTCGCGGCAGCCGCGCCGGCTGAACCCGGGGCAGGCGGTCCGGGTGGTCACCGGCGCGCCGCTGCCGACGCTCGCGGACGCCGTGGTGCCGACGGCCTTCACCGACGGGCATCCGGCGAACGTGACCGTGCACCGGTCCGTCCCGTCCGCCGGGTACGTCCGGCGCACCGGCGAGGACGTGCAGATCGGCGACGTCGCCGTGCGGCAGGGCGACACGATCGGCGCGGCACAGGTGGGGCTGCTCGCCGCGGTCGGCCGGTCGAAGGTGCTGGTCTACCCGCGGCCGCGGGTGTCGATCGTGTCGGTGGGCGACGAGCTGGTCGACGTCGACCGGACGCCTTCGGTGGGGCAGGTCTACGACGTCAACTCCTACGCGCTGGCCGCTGCCGCGCGGGACGCCGGTGCCGAGGTGAGCCGTGTCGGCATCGTGCCCGGCGAACCGAAGCGGCTGCGCGAGGTCGTCGAGGGCAGGCTGCTGATGTCCGAGGTCGTCGTGGTCGCGGGCGGGGCCGGCGGGACGGCGGGCGACGAGGTGCACGCCGCGCTGTCCGACCTGGGGCACATCGACATGACACGCGTGGCCATGCACCCGGGCTCGGCGCAGGGGTTCGGCAGGCTCGGCCCGGACTCGGTGCCCACGTTCCTGCTGCCCGCCAACCCGATGAGTGCGCTCGTCGTGTTCGAGGTGCTCATCCGGCCGCTGATCAGGGCGGCACGCGGCACGCGCAACCCGCATCGGCGAGTCGTGAGCGCCCGGCTGCTGTCGCCGCTGGCCTCGACGAAGGGGCGCCGCGGCTTCCTGCGGGGGCAGCTGCTGCGCGACGAGAGCACCGGCGAGTACCTCGTGCAGCCGCTCGGCACGTCCGGCGCGCACCTGCTCGCGTCGCTCGCCGAGGCGAACTGCCTGGTGAACGTGGACGAGGACCTCACCGAGGTGCCTGCGGGCGAGCAGGTGCGGGTGACCTTCCTCGCGCAGCGGGTGTGACGGTTAAATACGCCGGTGCAGGCAGCGACGTACGACATCGAAGCGCGCCACCCCGGTTGGCCGGCCCGGTTGGGTCCGCTGCGCGTCCGCGGCGGAGTCGTCGCCCTGCGGCCCATCCGGCTGCGTGACGCGGGGGACTGGTCGCGGATCCGGTTGCGCGACCAGTCGCACATCGAACGGTGGGAGCCGAGCGCGCCCGGGCCGTGGCAGGACCGCAACAGCTTCTGGTCCTGGCCCCCGCAGTGGCTGGGGCTGCGCGGTCTCGCGCGGCGGGGTCAGTGCCTGCCGTTCGTCATCACGGTGGACGGCGAGTTCGCCGGTCAGATCACGGTGGGTAACGTGATCCGCGCCTCACTCCGCTCCGCGTGGATCGGCTACTGGGTGTCCTCGACGGTGGTGTCCGGTGGGGTCGCGACGGCGGCTGTCGCCCTGCTCGTGGACCACGCGCTGACCTCCGGGGGGCTGCACCGCATCGAGGCGACGGTACGGCCGGAGAACGAGCCGAGCATCCGCGTGCTCACCAAGGCGGGATTCCGCCAGGAGGGCCTCTTCCAGCGGTATCTCGAAGTGGCCGGCGACTGGCGTGACCACCTGTGCTTCGCGATCACGGCCGAGGAGACGGGGCCGGGACTCGTGCACCGGCTCGTCCAGCAGGGTCGCGCCGAGCACGTGTGAGATCCGCGTTACCACATCTGCCGCGTTTCACCTGATCCGGTCGGCCCATTTCTCGTTTCGAGCGGCGTGGCTCCCTGCGATCTGTTACTCCTGTGACTAGCGTGACGGTATGTAGCAGAAGTCGGGGGAGGTGACAGAGGGAGATGCCCAGCTCGCTGATCATTGTTGCCCTTGCGGCAGCGTGGCTCGTCGTGCTCGTGCCCATGGTCGCGCGCAAGCGGCAGGCCGTCGTGCGGACGACGGACTCCGCGCTCGCCGCGCGCGTGGTGCGGAGCGGGATCGGCTCCGACGAGGGGGAAGGGGAGTTCGCCGTGTCCGAGCCGGAGCAGGTCGACGACCCCGAGCCCGAGGAGTTCGCCGAGGCCGAGCGGCCGTGCAGCCACGACGAGCCCGAACTGTCCCGTCGCCCCGACTCCGACGGCGAGCGGCGCTACCGGCGAAGCTTCGACGACCCGGACAGCGAGCGGCGCTATCGGCCCGGTCGGGGCGGCTTTGACCCGGAAGCCGCGGAGATCGCGGCCCGCGCGAAGTACGCGTTCCGGCAGCGGGTCGTGCTGATCCTCCTCCTGCTGGCGCTCGCCTCCGCCGGCGTCGCCGGGTTCCTCATGGGACTGCTCTGGTGGGCGCACGGCGCGATCGACATCGCGCTGGTCTCGTACCTGGCGTACCTGCGGCGGCAGGTGCGGATCGAGAACGAGATCCGCCAGCGCCGGCTCGCCCGGCTGCACAACACGCGCACACGCCGTCCGGCACCGCGCCGTGAACAGCGGGACGAGTACGAGGTGGACGAGGAGCCGCGGCGCGAGCTGGTCGGCATCGAACGCCGCCCGTCGCCCGCCTCGCGACTGCGGGGACGTGCGGTCGTCGTGGACGTGGAGGACGAGGATCCCGCGTTCCACGAGCTGGACGACCCGGGCCAGCTGCCGTTCCGCCAGGCCGTCGGGGAGTAGGGACCCCCTTGCGGGGTCCTTCGCACCGGTTGCTAAGCTCTGCGAGCAAGTTCAAGGGGCTGTAGCGCAGTTGGTAGCGCGTCTCGTTCGCATCGAGAAGGTCAGGGGTTCGATTCCCCTCAGCTCCACTCTAGGGGTCTTACTGGAACAAGTGCCTGAATGAAGGCCGAAGTAGGACTGCGACGCCTGAAGGTGAGCCAGGACCACCCGCACTGTGGGTGGTCCTTTTGTTTGTGCCCTCCGCGCTGGTTGCTGCGACCCGCTGACCTTGGAGGGCGTGGAAGATCGCCTGGTTGAGTAGGCGAAGCGCACTCGCTGTCGGTGCTCACACCGGTGTGATGGCCGTGCGCGGTCCGAAGGCCCAGGCGCTGGCGGCCGACCCCGCCGCTGCCGCCGAGGAAATCCAGCGGCGCCGGGAGGAAATCGGCTTCACCTACTTCGTCACCCGCCGCGGCTTGAGGCAGTCCCCGCGAGAAGCGCCGGGTGTGAGAACTTTCGGGCAGATTCCGCGGGCGGAAGCACTGTCGACGGGTTGGCTGGAGTGTTTCGGGGCTGCTATCGGATAGGAAAGCTCCGGATGTTCTGTCGTGAACAGAGGAGTTCGGGTGTTACGTAGGCTGGTAACTGGTTGTGGGGTCGCACTGGCGCTGTTCGGTGGCGTGGCCGCCACTTCGGGGCTTGCCCAGGCCGACACCGACCCGCACGAGGGCGGCGTCGCCGCTGGGACGTGGGTCTTCGTCAAGTGGTATCAGGGGAGCAACAGCATGGCTTCCTTCTACCAGTGCAATGTCGATGCCCAGCAGCAGTACCCGAACCACAACTACGAGTGCAGGGCGGCGGGCGACACGCTCCAGTTGTGGGTCGAATACTGAGACATCTCCGGCGAGGCAAGCCTGCAGTTCAGGCTTGCCTCGCTGCCGCATCGGCCACCGGTGCGCCGGGATCGAATCAACGTTTGCTGCTCATTCGCACGGTGGCTGACCGCCGGGCGCCTCGGCCTTCGTCGTGAACCAGCCCGGGTGGGTCTCGGACGCGGCTGGTTTCGCGTCTGCCGCGTCTGCAGGCCCGTCGGTGTCCTGCTCAGCGGCCTCGCCCGGGTGCCCGAGCCCGGTGAACGTGGCCTTGGCTTGCTCGTACAGCGTCGCGATCGCCGACAGCGCATCGTGTGCCTGGTCGGCTAGCCAGCTGTCGTCTTGAGTGTCCTTGTCTCCGGTCACGTCTTCGCCCCCGCCGCTCGTGCTCGTGGTCATCGCGGCATCACCACATCGATGATGTTGTCGGCGCGCACCCATTCGGGCTCCCGGTCAGCACTCCAGCCCTCGACCTGCACGGGGACCCAGGTGGTCTCGGTGCAGGCGTCGAAGACGGTGGTACCGGCCACCAGCCCACGCCGACACAACCGACGGGAACCGTCCAGCCGCTGACCAGGCACGTACGTGACCTGGCTGCCCACCTCGAACTGCGCCACCTCGTTCAGCGTTTGGTTTCGTTGCTCAGCCACACCTGGGCAAGCGTCGGCGCCCTTCCACATGACGCGATTTCGCCGCCATCTCCCCTCCCCGGGGGAATGGTGCGCGCCCGCTCTCGGTACGCAGTCTCAGCGGTTACTCAGGAGTTGGCGGTGGCCGTGTCGCTGCTGGTGGGTTTGGTGGCGCGGATGATCGCGGAGTGCATCCCGTCGGCGACTGGGTGGGTCGGGGTGACCTGGATGTCCGTGAAACCGGCGGCTTCCAGGCCGGCGCGGTATTCCGCGAAGGTGAGTGCGCCGGCGATGCAGCCGACGTAGTCGCCGCGCTCGGCGCGTTGCTCGGGGGTGAGGTGGTCGTCGGCGACGACGTCGGTGATACCGATCCGGCCGCCGGGCACGAGGACGCGGTGGGTTTCGGCGAACACGGCGGGCTTGTCGACGGACAGGTTGATCACGCAGTTGGAGATCACGACGTCGATCGTGTCGGCGGGCAGTGGGATGGCCTCGATGGTGCCCTTGAGGAACTCGACATTGGTGACACCGGCTTTGGCGGCGTTGGCCAGGGCGAGGGTGAGCATCTCGTCGGTCATGTCCAGGCCGTACGCCTTGCCGGTGGGGCCGACCCTGCGGGCAGAGAGCAGCACGTCGATGCCGCCACCCGAGCCGAGGTCCAGGACGCGTTCGCCGGCCCGGAGTTCGGCGACAGCGGTGGGGTTGCCGCAGCCCAGTGAGGCGGCGATGGCTTCGGCCGGCAACTGGTCCCGGTCGGCGGTCGAGTACAACGCGGCGCCGAACGAGTCGTCGACGTCCACCGCGGCGGGGCCGCAGCAGCCTGTGCCGGTGACGGCGGTCGCGGCTGCGGCGTAGCGAGCGCGGACGGTTTCGCGCAGGTCGTGATCGGCCACGAGTAGCCCCTTTCATCGACGGCGTTCGATGAAAGGACTGTATCGACCCGAGTCGATGAACACAACCATCGATGTCCGTCGATATAGTGAGGACATGGTGATCCCGTTGCCCCAGGCTCAGGTGTTGCCCGCGAGCGAGGCGGCGACCTATGCGGAGTGGTTCGCGTGTCTGGCCGAGCCGGTGCGGGTGCGGCTGTTGCACGCGGTGGCGACCAGCCCGCAGGGGATCACGATCGGGTCGCTCACCGAGATCGCCGGGGTGAGCCAGTCGACCTGCTCGCACCACGTGCGCAAGCTGGCCGACGTCGGTTTCGTGCTGCTGCGCAAGGAAGGCACGGCCACGATCGTCACGGTCAACCAGGCGTGCTGCGTCGGGCTGCCGCACGCGGCCGATGCGGTGATGGGCCTGCTCGCACCGTGCCCCTGCTGCCCGGACGACGTGCCGGACGAGGTGGTGGTCCGCGCGTTGGAAACCGAGGACTGGCCCGCGGTGCGGCGGATCTACGGCGAAGGCATCGCGACCGGGATCGCCACGTTCGAGACCGCGGTGCCCAGCAAGGCGGTGCTGGACGCGAAATGGCTGCCCGGGCATCGCTGGGTGGCCGAACTGGACGGACAGGTGGTCGGGTGGACTGCCGCCGCGCCGGTGTCCACTCGGGACTGTTACTCCGGGGTGGCGGAAACGTCGGTCTACGTCGGCGATGGCCACCGCGGCCGGGGGGTCGGCAAAGCGTTGCTGCACCAGCAGGTGGCGGCTGCCGACGCGGCCGGGTTGTGGACGTTGCAGACCGCGATCTTCACCGAGAACCGGGCCAGCGTCGCCCTGCATCACCAGGCGGGTTACCGCACGGTCGGCATCCGCGAGCGCATCGCCCAGCGCGATGGCGTGTGGCACGACACCGTACTCGTCGAGCGCCGGTCGCCCGCGATCTAGTCAGGCACTCGCGGTCAGCGGCTGGTGGACGCGGCCGGATGCGGCACGACGACGTCGGCCGCCTGGCTCGCCGTCACCCCGGGATAGAGCGCGCGGACGAGCAGGAGCGCGAGGCCGCCGCCGATGGCTTGCGCGGCAACGAACATCGGCGTCGAGGACGGGGCGATGCCGGCGAAGGTATCGCTGAACATGCGGCCGATGGTGATGGCGGGATTGGCGAAGCTGGTGGAACTGGTGAACCAGTACGCCGCACCGATGTAGGCGCCCACCGCGGCCGCCGCCCGCTCGGCGCGCCCGGACCGAGCCAGCGAGAAGATCACCAGGATCAGCCCGATCGTCGCGACGACCTCGGACAGCCCGTGCGCCGCGGTGGCCCGGTGGGTGGTGCTGATGCTCACCGCGCTCGCACCGAACATCAGGTTGGCCAGGACCGCGCCACTGGCGCACCCGGCGACCTGCGCCGGCAGGTAAGCCAGCGCGTGCCGCCAGGGCAGTCCGCCGAACGCGGCATCCACGAAGGACACGACGGGGTTGAAATGGGCGCCGCTGACCGGTCCGAACATCAGGATGATCGCGAACAACCCGGCCGCTGTGGCCGCCGCGTTCTCGGCCAGTTGCAAGCCCGTGTCACCGGGCGAAAGCCGCTGCGCGGCGATGCCCGAGCCGATCACCAGCGCGGCCAGCAGCAGGCTGCCGAGATACTCCGCCACCAGCTTTCGGGGCAACGGCTGCTCCATCAACACTCCTTCGAGGTCCACAGTGGCCCGGGGTCAGGCGAGGGCGGGCACACCCAGTTCGTCGAGCAAGCCGCGGACACGGCGTTCGATCTCGTCGCGCACCGGGCGGACGTCCTCGACGCTCTTGCCCGCCGGGTCGGCCAGTTCCCAGTCCAGGTAGCGCTTGCCGGGGAAGACGGGGCAGGCGTCACCGCAGCCCATCGTGATCACCACGTCGGCCGCGCGGACAATCTCGTCGGTCCACGGCTTCGGGAACTCGCCGGCGATGTCGATGCCCACCTCGTGCATCGCCTCGACCGCGGCCGGGTTGATCTCGTGAGCGGGTTCGGAACCGCCGGACCAGGCCAGCGCCCGGTCACCGGCCAGGTGCCGGAAGAAGCCCATCGCCATCTGGCTGCGCCCGGCGTTGTGCACGCAGAGGAACAGCACCACCGGTTTCTGGTCGGGGTCAGCCATGGGTCGCTCCAGGGAGGTGGACAACGGGGACCAGCCGGTCGATCCGGCAGGAGATGTCGTGGAACGCCTGCTCGAAGGCGTCGTCGGTGTCGACCCGGGCCGGGTCCGGGACCGACCAGTGCAACCGGTCGCGGTCACCGAGTTGTTCGTGCGCGTTGTCGCACACCGCGACCACCAGGTCACCGTCGTGCAGGACCTCGTCGACACGCGAGGTGCGCGCCGACGCCAGCGACAGACCGTGGCTCCGCGCGACCGCCACCGCCCGCGGATGTACCCGCACCGCTGGACGAGTCCCGGCCGAGGCCGCCGGCACCGGGCTCTGCCGCGCCCACAGCGCCGCCGCCAGCTGGGACCGCGCCGAGTTGTGCGTGCAGACGAACACCACCCGCGGCGCTGGGCGCAAACCCTCCGTCATCAGGTCGTCGAGACCGTGGAGACGCAGGCGCAGGTAGACCCGACGGTGGTCGCCCTCCGACCGGGACCGTTCGATCACCCCGGCCTGTTCCAGCAGCTTCACGTGATGGGCCAGCAGGTTGCTCGGCAAGCCCAGCTCGCGCCCGATCTCGGTCGGAGAAGCGTCACCCAGCACCAGCCGGTCCACGATCGCCAGCCGTGCGGGCTCACCCAGGGCCGCGTGCACCTGCGCCCGCTCCCGCACCGAGGAGGACCAGTCAGCGTTCATTGACTCAATGATGATTGAGGCAATGTCGCTTGTCAACGCTCGCGGGTGAGTGCCGGCGTGAGGGTGTTGTCAACTGATTTCGCCTGGACTGTCGGGGGCGATTTTCGGGCAGGTTTGGGCCGTTGAAGAGGCGAAAAATCCTTCAGGTATCGCCAAGCGGTAGCCCGGGCACTATGCCTGGAAGCGCAGGGGTCGCGGGGAGAGGGGATGGCCTTGAACGACGAACTGCGCAGGGCGTTGGAGCTCGAGGGAACCGCCGTCGGCTGCATGCTCATGCCTTGGTTCGACGACGAGTGGGCGCTCACCATCGCGGCGCAGCTGGACGAGTGCGTCGACCGGCTCATTCCCGGCATGGTGCGGCAGGCCAGCCCCTACGCGCGCGCGATCTACGTCGACCTGCTGATGGCGCTGGCGCTGACGGCCGAGTCCGTGCGGCGCAAGACCCGCGGGGACCAGGCTTCGGCGGACCAGCACGTCGCCTCCGCGTCGAAGTGCCTGGCACGCGTCACCATGCGCGAGATCGTCTTCCAGCGCGAGGGTGACCGGACCGACGGCAGCATCTGGGACTGACCCCGCCGCCGATCCACTCCTGAAAGTTAGCAGCGCTCAAATGAGCGAGACATAATGCTGCCCGAGTGTCACATTTCCGCATTCCGGAAAGGATTGCCCTCGCTTTTCATCGCGGGCGGAGTCTGTTTTCCTCTGATTAACGCCCGCGACATTCGGGAACGGTGGTACCGGTCGTGGAACCGTGCACTGTAGACCGTGCGGCCAACCTCAAGTCCTGCTCAAGAAATCCATAAGGGATGTGCCGGTGGGCACGGGACGGTGTTCAGTGAAGTAGGACAAGCGGCCGCCTCGCACCAATCATCCCGCCTGCCGGTAGCATCACATCCACCGGTGGTGGCCGACCCGCCCGAAGCCCCGGGAACCGCGTGGAGACCGACCGCCGAACTCTGATTCGTCAGTAGACGGAGCTGGAGGAAATCGTGGAGCAAGTCCGAGTGGGCGTGTGCGCGCTGGATCCGATCACCCGCGCCGGCCTGGTGAACTGTCTCGAGCCGCAGGCCGGTGTCGTCGTGGTGGCGGATCCGAGCCAGGAGCACGCCGACGTCGTGGTTGCGGCGTTCGACCAGCTCACCCCTGACGCGGTGGCCGCACTGCACGAAGCGGCCGACGTGACCACCCCGGTCATCCTGGTGCAGGACCAGGTCGGCGGCGCCGAGCTGCTGACCTCCGTCGAGCGCAGGGTGGTCGCCTTCCTGCCGCGCGCCGCGGCGACCGACGAGCGGCTGGTGCAGAGCGTGCGCGCCATCGCGGCCGGTGAGGACGCCCAGCCGAACGTGCTCGGGCAGCTGCTCGCCCACACCAGGCGGTTGCAGCAGGAGATGGTCGAGGCCGAGGGGGACGACGACGAGGCCTCCCTGTCGCCGCGCGAGATCGAGGTGCTGCGGCTGATGGCCGACGGCTTGGACACCAACGAGATCGCCCGCGAACTGCGGTACTCCGAGCGCACCGTCAAGAACATCATCTACACGCTCACCAACCGGCTCCGCCTGCACAACCGTTCCCACGCGGTGGCCTACGCGATGCGTGCCGGGATCATCTGAACGAAGCGTGAACGAAAACTGCCCGGCCGGGAAACCCGGCCGGGCAGTTCCATGTCGTCGATGCTTTATCCGAGTGGATGAACCATCCGGTTCAGATCAGTCCGTGGCGCAGCCCGTGTGCCACCGCGTGCACGCGGTTGCGCAGCCCGAGCCGGGTCAGCATGCCGTGCAGGATGTTCTTCACCGTGCGCTCGGAGTACGCGAGCTTGGTGGCGATCTCCGCGGTGTCCAGACCATCCGCGAGCAGGCGCAGCACATCGGTTTCCCGGTGCGTGAGGCCGCTGAGCATGAGGTCGCGCGGCGCGAGCACCTGCTGGTGCAGGCGGCCCAGTCCACGCAGGAGCGAGCCGAGCTGTTCGGCGGGCAGGTCGCCGCGCCCGCGGTGCGCGTCGCCGATCGCCCGCAGCAGCCGGGCCGTCGTGGCCTCCGCGCGCGGCACGAGCACGGTGAGGCCGTGCTCGATCGCGGCCCACAGTTCGGCCTGCCGCGGCTGGTCCGCGACGAGGACGAGCCGGCTGGAGGACGTCAGCAGTTCACGCAGGCCCGTTTCGGCCACCGCCACCACGACATCCGCTTCCGCCTGGTCTTCGATGAGCTCGATGCCCATTCTTTTCCGGAATTCACCGAGGAGTCCCGCTCGGATGAGCGGATCCGTCGTGCAAACACTCACTCGAATGGGTGAACGGCGGAGCTGATTGGGCGTCGGACGGTTGTCCGGCCAGGCAGTGCGCGACGACATGCACCTAGAAAACCGCCTCAGCACGGGAAGAAACAAGATCGTCAGGGGGGCAGCTTCTCCGCGGGCCAGTTCTGCCGGTTCAATAGTAGGTGGTGGACGAGACAAATGAGCGGTCGTCGACGTTCGGGAAGCTACTGCTGAGCCACCGGCGCGCGGCCGGTCTCAGCCAGTCGCAGCTGGCCGAGACGTCGGGTGTGAGCGTACGCGCGCTGCGCGATCTGGAGCGCGGTCGCGCCCAGGCGGCCCAGCAGCGGTCCGCCGAGGTTCTGGCGGACGCGTTGGGGCTGACAGGGCAGCAGCGCGAGACGTTCCTCGCCGTCGCCAAGGAGGGCCGCCGCCGCGGCGGGCGTGTCCCGGAGGCCGCCGCGCAGTGCGCGCTGCCGCCGCAGGTGCGCGACCTCGCCGGGCGCGAGGCCGAACTGGACCGGCTGCGGGCCGAGGCCAGGGGCGGCGGAATCGTCGCGGTCGTGGGCCATCCCGGCGTCGGCAAGACCACGCTGGCGGTGTCGGCCGCGCACCGGCTGCAGGAGGACTTCCCCGACGGCTGCTTCTGGATCGACCTGCGCGGGATGGACGAGCAGCCCGTCACCCCGCGCGCCGCGCTCGACAGGCTGTTGCGCGCACTCGGGGTCACGCCGGAGCAGATCCCGGTCGAGGAGTCCGAGCAGACCGCGCTCTTCCGGATGATGCTGGAGGGCAAGCGGGTGCTGGTGCTGCTGGACAACGCCGTCGACGAGGCCCACGTCCGCCCGCTGCTGGCGGCCAGCCCCGGCTGCCTGACGCTGATCACCTGCCGCCAGGCCCTCGCCGGGCTGGAAGCCGCCCGCTGGCTCTGGCTGGACCCGCTGGAGAGCCAGGACGCGGTCGGCCTGCTGTCGGTGATCGCGGGCGCGCAGCGCGTGGCCGCCGAACCGGCCGCCGCGGCGGAACTGGTGGAGCTGTGCGGTTTCCTGCCGCTGGCGGTGCGGATCGCGGGCAACCGGCTGGCGACGCGGCCGCATTGGTCGCTCGCCTACCTGGTGGGCCAGTTGCGTGACGAGCGCACGCGGCTCAGCTCCCTGTCGGCGGGCGACCTGCAGCTGCGGTCCGCGTTCGAGATGTCCTACCGGCGGCTGTCCCCGCCGGCGCGGCTGACGTTCCGCAGGCTCGCCACGCTGCCGGGCCCGGACTTCGGCCCCGAGGTGGCCGCGGTCGCGACCGACGTGTCCGAGCTGGACGTCCGCTGGTACCTCGACGAGCTCGCCGACGCCAACCTGGTCCAGGCCACCGCCGTCGCCGGCCGGTTCCAGTTCCACGACCTCATCCGGATCTTCGCGGGCGAGCGGCTGGAGGCCGAGGAGAAGCCCGCCGAACGGGACCGGCTGACCCGCACCGTGCTGGAGCACCTGCTGACCACGGCGAGCAGCGCGGCGAGGGTGTTCTTCCCGGACGGCCAGGGGTCCGCGCAGTTCCCGAACCAGGACGACGCCGCCGAATGGCTGGACCGGGAGTCCGGGAACTGGATCGCCGCGCAGCGGGTCGCGGCCCGGCTCGGCTGGCACCGCGCGGTGGTCGACCTCGCCAGGGCGATGCACTGGTACTCCGACAGCCGCTGGCTGCACGGCCCGTGGGACCAGATCTTCGGGCTCGGCGCGGAGGCCGCCGAAGCGCTCGGCGACCGCGAGGAAATGGCCGTGCTGTTCAACTTCGTCGGCTGGGCCCAGCAGGTGTGCCTGGGGGACAGCGAGGCCGCGCTCGGCACGCACCGCGAAGCGCTGGCCTTCGCGCTGGAGGTGGGCGACCGGCGCGAACAGGTCTGGGCGCACGCGTACCTCGGCGCCGCCCTGATGCGGCTCGGCCGGCTGGAGGAGGCACTCGAAGAGACCCGCGAGGCGTGTGCCGGGGCCGGGGAGTTCGGGTTCTGGACGGTGCAGATCTCCGTGCGCAACCGCCTGGGGCGCGTGCTGCAGGCGCTGGGCCGCTACGAAGAGGCGATCGCCGAGCACCGTGCGCTGGAGGAGGACGCGAAGCAGCACCGGGACGAGGCTTCGGAGGAGACCCGGCGGTGGATGGTCGGAGTGGTCGTCGAGGAGATCGGCCACTCCCTGTGCGGGCTGGGGAAGTGGCGGCAGGCGGCCGAGACGTTCCATTCGGTGCGGGAGACCTTCCACCGCAGCGGTTTCCTGAGCCACGCCGCGGCCGTGTGCCTGGACGAGGGCAAAGCCTGGCGCCGGGCCGGGGAGTACGGGCTCGCCCGGGAGTGCCTGGAGCTGGCGGTCGCGGGCTTGACCAGTCCGGCCGCGCGGTCACAACGGGAGCAGGCGCTGGCCGAACTGGCGCTGCTTCCCGCGGACTGACGGGAAAGCGGCCCTGGCCGATGGGGCAAGGTGCGCCCGAAGGAGCGCGCGGCGGTGTTCACTGAATCGTATTGCCGCGAAACTTGACCGGGAGACTTTCTTGGGTTCCAGCGACGCGAAGCCGGCCGCCCCCGACTTCGTCCTGTCGTGCGACGAGTTCGACGTGCTCTGGCGCGCGCTGGACCTCGGGTCGATGCCCTATCCGCTTGAGGTGCCACCCACTCCCGGCCAGCGCGAGTGGTTCACCGAGGAGGTCTACCGGGGGCTGGCCGAGCGTGGTCTCGTGCGCGGGAAGGTCGTCGACGCGCGGCTGGCGGACCTGCTGGGCCTGCTCGCCGAGCACCACACCGCGGTCGACGTGGTGGGCGACATCGGTTATCCCGTGCGGGCGCTCGCGGCGGCGGGCCGGGGCACGGGCGTGCTCGCCGTGCTCGCGGGCGGGGAGCTGTGGCTCACCGCGATCCCGCCGGCCGACCTGGCCGTGGCCGTCGCCGGGGTGCTGCCCCTGGAGTGCCCCGGGACGCCGGGCGAGAACCCGCGCATCGGCGGCCGGTTCGGGGTCTCCGCGCCCGACCGGCGGCTGGACTCCCCGGTGTGCTGGCTCGACACCGACGAGGGCCGCTACCTGCTGTCGCGCAACGGGTCCACGCTGGACGTCGAACCCGCCGACCCCACCAGCATCGAGCGCTGCCTCGCCGCCGTCCTGACCCAGGCCGACCTGGTCTGACGTCCGGAAACAGGGGTCCGTTCCACACCGGAGTATTTCGTGCACACCCCTCTGGTCGTTTGTCCGGCTCGCTCCGTTCCGTGCCCGCGGGGCTGTTAACTTCGGCCGCGGGAGTCTCTGGTTGGTGGGTTGTTCACTACGATCGCGCCTCCCTCGGGACCCCGCGCTGGGAAGGACGGTCCGACATGGCGCGGCAGCGCACTGAGCCGGCGGGCAGGCAGGCCGAGCTGGAAGCCCTGCGGTGGGACGGCAGGCGTCCGGCGCTGACGGTCGTCTGCGGTGCCACCGGCAGCGGCAAGACCACCCTGCTCGCGCGGACCTGCCGCGAACTGCGGGAAAGCGGCTTCGTGGTGCTGGAGGTGACGCGCACGGCCGAGTGCCCGGACTGGGACCTCTTCGGCGCGCAGGCCCTGCTCGGGGCGATTCGCGAGCAGTTCGAGCAGATCGGCGCGGACCCGCGGGTGGTCGAGTCCATCGATCTCGTCAGCAGGCTGTGCACCGCGGAGAGCTACGACTCGCCGTGGCAGAAGTTCTGCCTGCTCAGCGCGCTCGGCACGCTGTTCGGCCGGATTGGCGCGCACCGGCCGGTCGCGCTGGTGGTCGACGACGCCGACCGCATCCCCCAGCCCATGCTCGCGCTCGCGCCGGTGCACCGCGCCGGGCACTACGTCGTCGCGTCGTGCACCAGCGAGATGCTCGGGCAGCAGCCGGAACTGTGCGCGCTGGCCGACCGGGTGATCGAGCTGGGGCCGCTGGCCGACGAGGACCTCGGCAGCCTGCTCAAGCGGGTCGCGCACGAGCCGGTGGACGACGCGGCGCGCCGCGCGCTGCAGGACAGCCTCGGCCCCCTCTACCGCAACCCCGGCACGCTGGTGTCCACTTTGGCCGAATTGCGTAGCCAGGGCAGGCTCGTCGTGCTCGGCGGCCACCTGTGCCTGCGGGACCCGGGCGCGCCGATCGGCCTGCCCGCCGGGCACGAACTGCTCACCGCCGTCGCCGGGTACGGCGAGCTCGGCCGCAACCTCGTGATCCTCAGCGCGAGCGGCGCCGGGTTCGGCGTCGACGACGTGCCGGTGCTCGCCGACGCGACCGGCCTCCCGGCGCTCGACTACGGCCACGCCATCGACGGCCTCGTGCTCGCCGGGGTGCTCGACAGCGATGTGACCGGGCGGCTGCGGTGCCGCTGCCCCGCGCTCGGCACCGCGGTGACCGAGCAGGCGGGCGAGGACGTGGTCCGCGGGCTGCACCGGGCGATGGCCGACCAGCTGCTCGACACCGCGAAGCACTGCGGCCGCAACCAGTCGGTGCTCGCCGGGCACGTCGCCGCCGCGGGCCGCTCGCTGCCCGCCCGGCCCGAGCTGGCCGCGTTGCTGCGCGACGACGAGATCCACGTGGAGCCCGCCCGGCACATCGAGTACCGGTACGCCGCGTGGTGGCACAGCGAAGCCGGCACCGTCCGTTCGCGCCTGCAGTCCGAAGTCGTGCGCCTGCTCGTGCACACCGCCGGGTACGCGCGGCTCGCCGCGTTCGTCGCCGAGGTGGTCGAGCGCGCCGGTGCCGAAGCGGCCTTCGACGACCAGGCCCGCGCCGAGCTGTCCGCCGCGGCCGCGCTCTCCGCCATCCATTGTGGACAGCCGGTGCCCGCGTTCGTCCGGGACGCGCTCGTGCCGGCCGAACCGGACGGCCCGCTGGCCTTCGCCGACAGCTGGTTCGCAGGCGAGCCGGTCGTCCTCGACCAGGTCGCGGCCGCCTTCGCGCCGACCTGGCTGCACCACTGGTCGTCCCCCACCGCCCTCGACGGCCGCACCCGCCAGCCCAGGCCGTCGGCCGCGCGCGTCGAAGCCGGCTGCGCCCACCGCGACCTGGTGCCCGTCTTCGAGTCCGTGCTCGGGTCCGACTACCGCGCGCCCACCGAAGGACCCGTCGCGATCTACCACCGCGTGTTCCGCGGCTACACCGACGGGGACTGGGCGAGCGCGCTCAGCGCCGCGCGCGAGCTGGGGCTCACGCCGGGCGCCGACGACCTCGCGCTGCGGTGCGCCCGCCTGCTCGCCGCCGAGATGTGCTGGTGGCGCGGGGAGGACCGGCAGGCGCGGGACTGGCTGGACGCCGTGCCGGACGACGGGGTGTTCCCGGCGTTGCGGGCCTGGGTGTCGATCGGGTTCCGCTACCACACCGGAGACGTCGACGGCGCCTTCGAGGAGGGCTGGAACTCCTACCGCGTGCACGCCGAAAGCGTCGACGAGCCCGGCGCCGCCCGGCTGCTCGTGCGGCTGGCGTCGATCGCCATGGAGTCCGGCCGGAACCACGCGGCCCGGCGCATCCTCGCCGAGGTCGACAGCCGCTACGACCGGCGCGGGCGGGGCCGGTCCGCCGAAACCGCGTTGCTGGTCCGCGGTTTCGTGGAGGGGGACCCGGTGTCCATCCGCGCGGCCGAGCGGCTCGTGCGCGAACGCGGCGAACAGCTGGACCTGACGATCGCGTGCCAGATGGTCGGGCGCATCGCCGGTGAACCGCGGCCCTGGCTGGAGGAGGCGTACCAGCTCGCGAGCGCCATCGGAGCCACCCGGCTGACCGCCAGGACCCGGTACTCGATGAAGCGCTGCGGGGTGGCGCCGCTGCGCCGCGACCGGCGCGCCGAGCTGTCCGGACTGGACCTGCAGATCATCGAGCTCATCCGGCAGGGCAAGACGAACCGCCAGATCGCGGTCGCGCTGCGGATGAGCGCCAAGACGGTCGAGAAGCACCTCACCAGGTTGTTCGCGAAGGCCGGCTGCCGGACCAGGCACGGTCTCGCCACCTCCGACCTGGGTGGGAAGCTGGAGTCGATCGGGGCATGACAGTCGTGGGCGAAGTCAGCACGGAGGAGCCGGGAACGTGAGTCAGAACGTGGTCGTGGTCTCCCAGGCGCCGGGCCAGGGGTACCGCAGCATCGGTGACGCGGTCGCCGACGCCCGCGACGGTGCCGTGATTCTCGTCGGACCCGGCCGGTACACCGAGAACCTGGTGGTCACCAAGGCGGTGACGATCACCGCGGAGGACGGGCCCGGCACGGTCCAGGTCGTCGCAGACAACGGCGTCACCGTCATCGTGGACAGCGAGTCCGCCGCGCTGTCGGGCATCACGGTCAGCGCGACCGACGCCGACAGCCCGGCCGTGGTCGTCGTCCGCGGTCAGCTCGCGATCACCGAATGCCTGCTGCAGGCGTCGGCCTGGTCCACGGTGTTCGTCCGCGACCAGGGCAGCGTGCTGATGCGGGAGTGCGAGGTCCGCAACCCGGTCGGCGCCGGTGTCGTGGTGACCTCGCCCGTCGGCGGCGTGCTCGACGCCTGCCGGATGGGCGACCTGGGCACGTCGGGCATCGTCGTCGCCGAGGCCGGGGTGCTGCGGGCGCGGGCCTGCTCGGTGACCACCGCCGCGGGCAACGGGATCTGCCTCAACGGCGACGGGCGGCTCACCGTCGAGGACACCACCATCTCCGGTGCCGGAAAGCCCGCCGTGGCGGTGGAACAGCAGGCGGGGATGACCGCGACGCGACTGACGGTGTCCAATGTGGACGCTGTCGGCTTCTATCTCGCCACCAGCGGGCAGGTCGTGCTGGAGGACTGCTCGGTCTCCGGGGCCGGCGCCGAAGGCGTGTTCGTCGCCGAAGGTTCCGCTCCCGTGCTGCGGAGCTGTTCGGTGTCCGGCACCCGCGGCCGCGGGATGCACTTCGCGGGCCGCGCGTCCGGCACCGTCTCCGGCTGCTCGGTGTCCGATGTGGACGGTATCGGCGTGGCGGTGACCCAGCGCAGCGTCACGGAGTTCGACGCGGTCACCGTGTCCGGCTGCACCTCCGGCGTCCGGATCGAGGACGGCGCGGACCCCCTCTTCCGCCGGCTGCGGGTGATGGGCTGCGACGGCGCGGCGGTCGAGGTCGACGGCGGCGCGCGCGGCACGCTGGAGAACGTCGAGATCGACGGCGGTGGCGGCGTGGGCCTTTCGGTCACCGGTTCCGCCCGGCCCTCGGTGACCGGGCTGAGTTTGCGCAAGCCCGCAGGCGCCGGGGTCAGCGTGGTCGGGGCGGCGCTGGCACTCGCCGACGGCGCGATCGACCGGGCGGGCGCGGACGGCGTGTACGCCGGTTCCGGTGCCGACCTGTCGCTGGTGCGCTGCCGCGTGCAGGGCAGCACGGGAATGGGCTGCCTGTTCGACGAAGGCGCGTCCGGTTCGGTCAGCGAGTCGGAGTTCTCCGGTGGCTCGGCCGACGGGATCCGGTTGGACACCGAGGAATCCGTGCGCGTGGCGGGCTGCACCGTGCGCGACAACCGCGGCAGCGGGGTGCGCCAGACGCGTCCCGGCGCCGCGATCGAGGTGCTGGACCTGATCACCCAGGGCAACCTCGCGCCCGACGCCTACGGCACCGCGGCGGCCGCCCCGGCGCCCGCGCCGGAGGAGCCCGCGCAGCGGCCGGTGCTGGCGTCCGACCCGTTGGTGGAGCTGCAGAACCTGGTCGGCCTCGCGGGTGTGAAGGCCGAGGTGACCTCGCTGATCAACCTCAACAAGATGGCCAAGCGCAGGCAGGACGCCGGGCTGTCCGCCCCGCCGATGGCGCGGCACCTTGTGTTCGCCGGCGCTCCGGGCACCGGCAAGACCACCGTCGCGCGCCTCTACGGGCAGATCCTGGCGCAGCTGGGCGTGCTGCGGAAGGGACACCTGGTCGAGGTGGCGCGGGCGGACCTCGTCGCGCAGATCATCGGTGGCACGGCGATCAAGACCACCGAGGCGTTCAACACGGCGCTGGGCGGGGTCCTGTTCATCGACGAGGCGTACACGCTCAGCACCGGGCAGGGCGGCACCGGCCCCGACTTCGGCCGCGAAGCGATCGACACGCTCGTGAAGCTGATGGAGGACCACCGCGACGACGTCGTGGTGATCGCCGCCGGGTACTCGAAGGAGATGAAGCAGTTCCTCGAGTCCAACCCCGGCATGGAGTCCCGCTTCAGCCGCACCATCGAGTTCGCCAACTACACCGCGGACGAGCTGGTGACCATCGTGCGTTCGCAGTGCGCCAAGCACGACTACCGGCTCGACGAGGACGCCGCGGACGCTTTGCTGCAGTACTTCGAGGAGATTCCGAAGGACGGCACGTTCGGCAACGGGCGTACCGCGCGACGGGTGTTCGAGCGGATGACCGACCGGCAGGCGTCGAGGCTGGCGATGGCCGCCACGGCCGACGCCGCCGACCTCACCCTGCTCACCGTCGAAGACCTCCAGCTCAATGGTTGACGAGGAACGGTGCTGGTCGCCGAGCGTGCTTGACGGCGGGAGTGAGAATGAATCGGAATGCGGCACGCCAGGCGCTGGACGTCCTGGTCGCCGAACCCGGAGCAACCCAGCTGCTGGTTCGCCATCGTGAGGAGCCCCCGTCCCGGGTGCCGGACGGCCCCGCCGTCCCCGGACAGCTGATCGTCTCGATCTCCGAGCGGGCCCGGCAGGTGCCCGCGTTCCTCGCTGCCCTGCCGACCCTGCTGGGCGAGCTGCCGGACGGCGTCGAGTCGGTGTGGATCGGGCTGCCCGGACTGGCCGGTGACCCCGCCGGCGCCCAGTTGCTGGCCAAGGAACTCGAACTCGACGTCGTCGCTCCCGACGGGCCGTTCCTCGACCCGGAAGCCGGACGCTACGCCGGGCACGGCACCGGGGGTACGGGCTGGTGGCGGTTCCGCGCCGACGGTCCCGCCGGTTTCGCCGGGCTGCGCTGCCCGTCGCCGCGCTGGGAAGCCCTCGTGCCGCGGACCACGGTGACGGTCGACGCGACCACGGTCGTGGATCCGGTCCCCGCCGGGCTTTACGCGCGGACGGTGGGCGCACCGGCGGTCGACCGCGCGGACGTCGCGTTCTCGGTGCCCTTCGACGGGCGTTTTCCGAAGGTCGTGGTCGGTGGCGGGGATGCGACCCCTTCTCCGGCTTCGATCGCCACGGTGCTGAACCGGCTGGCGGACGGCGACCCGTTGCTCGTGCCGATGACGGCCGAGGTCACGGACCACATCTGGCAGGCCGAGCTGGCGCTGCGGACCGGGCGGGACGTGCGGTTCGCCAGTGGGGTGCCGCTGGGGCCGGTGCCGTCCTGCGTCCTGACGGCGGAGGGCAAGAGCCTGTTCCAGCCGTTCCCGACCGTGCTGCGGCAGACCGCCGGAGGCGGGGACCAGCACGTGCTGGACATCGCGCCGCCGCCGGCGGGCTGGACGCGCAGCGGCCCGCGGAGCTACCGCCTCGGCGACGGGGACACGGCGGTGTTCGCCGACGTCGTGCCGTCCGGGCTGGTGCTGCGCGCGGCATCGGCGGAGTGCGCGGCCGAGGTGGCGCCGTTCGACCCGACGGGCTGGACGCTGCAGCTCGGCAACGCCGGCGACCCGGTGGGCGTGCGGCTCCTGGTCGCCACCGAACGCCTGCTGGCGGCACTCGACCCCGGGCGGCGCGCGGTGGTGCGGGTGCGCGTGGCAGGCACGCTGGACGAGCAGGCGGCGGCGGTGCTGCACCGGATGTCGGCGGGGGTGCAGCCGGCGGGGCGGGCGCCCTCGGTGGCTTCGGGGCCTGCGCGGCCTTCGGCTCCGGCACCGCAGGCTCCCGTACAGCCTCGGGTGCAGCAGGCTCCGGCGCAGCCGCAGCAGGCTCCCGTGCAGCAGCCTCCGGCTCCCGCGAAACCGGCGGCTCCGCCGCGACCGGCCGGGGCCCTCGATCCGCGGCTGCTGTCGGCGCCCCCGTCGATCGCGATGATGTCCACCTCGCCGGTGTCCACTGTGTCCGAACCGCCGCGCGCGGTCGAGGAAGCACCGGCGGAACCCGACATCACCGAGTTCGTGCCGCCACCGGCGCCCGTCGAACCGGAACCCGTCGCGCCGGAGCCGGCCGAGGCCGAACCGGTCGCGGAGGAGGTGCCCGAGGAGGAGCCCGTCGAGCAGGCTCCGGTCGCCGAGGAACCGGAACCCGTGCCGTCCCAGCCGACCGGGGAACAGGAGCCGTTGAAGCCGCTCGTGCTCGCCGACCGGCCGAGCACGAGCGCCGAGCAGGCGCGCTTCGCCGCCGCCGCGGGAGACGCGTTCTCCGAAGCGCTGGCGACGGTGAACGCGGCGCTGGCGGCGTGGCCGTCGATGCGCCAGGGCGACACGTCCGACGCCAAGGCGGACTACGTCGCGGTGTGCCTCTACCTCGGCCGCGGCGAGGCGAGCGCGGCGCAGCTGAACGGGGCCGTGCGCGCCGGGCAGAAGGGCGGGCTGGACGGGCAGTTGCAGTGCCTCGTCTCGGGTATCCGGCGGCTGCCGACCCACCGGCGCGCGGTGCTGCGGCAGGGCAAGGTGGGCGAGTCGCTCGAACACGCGAGCACTCCCGGGACGCTGCTCAGCGAGCCCGGTTTCCTCACCGCCAGCATGGATCTCGACGTGACCGTGCCCGGCGCCGACCTCGACGTGCTGATCTGGCCCGCTTCGGCGCGGCGCACGTCGGAGCTGATGGTCAGCAGGCCGATGAACGAGGTCGTCTTCGCCGCCGGGGCGCGGTTCAAGGCGCTCGCCGTGCGCACCGCGGCGGAGGGCGAGGAAGAGACCGAGGAAGGCGAGGAGGGGCCGGCCGCGCCGCGGGTCGCCGTGTTGTTCCGCGAACTGGCACCCGGCGAGCAGCCCGACACCGAGCTCGACGAACGGGACCTGGCGGTGCTGGCCAAACTGGACCAGGTGCTGGCGCGGCGGCAGCAGGCGACGCTGCGGCTCGTCGAGGATCCCGACGTGGCGGCGCGACTCACCACGTCGCTGGTGGAGTGGCAGCCGGACGTCGCGGAAGAGCTGAGCGGGCACACCGTGGGGGCGTCCCGATGAGGGCGCGGCGGCTTTCCGCGTTGACGGGCAGCGTGCTGCTCCTGGGAGTGCTGTCGGCAGGGCCGGCCGCGGCGCAGCAGACCGCCACCCCGTTGCCGAACAACCAGCAGGCGTGCCTGCCGCCGCCGCAGGGGACCGAGACTTCGGTGCCGTGGGCGCAGCAACAACTCGCGCCGCAACGGGTTTGGCCCCTCACGCGGGGTGGGGGGATCACCGTCGCGGTGGTCGACACCGGGGTGGACGCGCACACGCCGCAGCTGGCGGGGCACGTGCAGCGCGGGGTGGACATCACGACGTCGTCGCACGGTCCCGCCGACAGCGACTGCTACGGGCACGGCACGTTCCTCGCCGGGATCATCGCGGCGGCGAGCGCGCCGGGGACGGGCTTCGCGGGCGTCGCGCCGGACGTGTCGATCCTGCCGATCCGGGTCGCCAACTCGGCCGGCGACAACTCGCCCGGTGCGCTGACGGCGGACAGCATGGCGCGCGGTATCCGGCAGGCGGTGGACTCGGGCGCGCAGGTGGTCAACATCTCGGCGAGCACGACGGTGCCGAACGCCGATCTGCAGGCGGCCGTGCAGTACGCGGCGAGCCGGGACGTGGTGGTCGTGGCGTCGGCGGCGAACAGCGCGGAAGACGGGGACCCGGTGACGTACCCGGCGTCCTACCCGGGCGTCATCGCGGTCGGCGCGGTGGACGCGAACGGGCAGCGCGCGAACTTCTCGCAGACGGGGCCGTTCCTTTCGCTGGTGGCGCCGGGGGTCGACGTGACGAGCATCGGGCCCGGCGGTCCGGGGCAGTGGCAGGGCAGCGGAACCAGTTACGCGGCCCCGTTCGTGGCGGCGGCCGCGGCGCTGGTGCGCGCGTACCGCCCAACCCTCACGGCAGCGCAGGTGAAGCACCGCCTGGAGGCGACGGCCAACCACCCGGCGGCGGCGCTGCCCGACCCGGGGCTGGGCTGGGGCACGGTGAACCTGATGGCGGCGGTGACGACGGTGCTGCCGGAGGAGGGTGGCGCCGGTGCGCAGGTGATGGTCACCCCGCCGCCGGTGCGGCCGGCGAACGTCCAGGCGCCGGACGAACTGGGCCCCCTGCTGGCGGTGGCGGGTGTCATGGTGGCGGCGATCTTCGCGTTCGCGCTGGTGCGGGTCTCGCGCCTGTCTCGCGGCGGCCGTCGCCGGGGGTGGCGGCCCGCCCGGGTGGTGGAGGTCGTGTCACCGAAGCCGGCGGCGGGGGCGGGGGCGGACTCGGAGCCCGTGGGATCCGGTTCGGCGGGAGTTCTGGGGCGGAAGGACTGATCCCGGGGCGGGTTCGGTGCTTGGGCGCGGTTTCTGGCTGAGGCCGCGCGGTTTTCTGGCTGAGGTACCGGGCCCGGCCGGGCGGAATGGCTGAGGAGCCTCGGTTGTGGCCGTTCGGTGGGGCTGAGGTCGCGTGACTTTGGCCGAGTGCAGCGGCTGAGGTCTGGCGACTTCGGCTGAGTGCAGCGGCTGAGGTTCCGTGAATTTGGCTGAGGAGCCCGATTCTGGCCGATTTCGGGACGCTGAGGTCCCGTGAATTTGGCTGAGCGCCAAGCTTCGGCGGCGCCGGATGGCTAAGGCCTGATACCAACGCGGCCGGGGACGGCTGAGGCCGCGCGGTTTTCTGGCTGAGGCACACGGGTCGACTGGGCGGAATGGCTGAGGAGCTTCGGTTGTGGCCGTTCGGTGGGGCTGAGGTCGCGTGACTTTGGCCGAGTGCAGTGGCTGAGGTCTGGTGACTTCGGCTGAGTGCAGCGGCTGAGGTTCCGTGAATTTGGCTGAGGACCCAAACCGGCCCGCCCCGGAAAGCCGGGGGCGGGACGGGTGCCCCCACCAGAACAGGAACCGGGCCGCCCGGGAGAACCCCGGGCGGCCCGGACCTGATCAGCCCTGACCCGGCTCCCCGTTCCTGGGCACCAGCGGGGTCTGCACCAGCCGCACGGAGCGGCGGCGGTTGACGAACTGCGCGCGGCCCGGGGGGAGCGTCCGCGGCTTCAGGTTGCCGAGGAACGCGCCCTCCGACTTGGGGCACGACAACAGCAACGCGGGCGTCCCCAGCTCCCACATCCGCCGGATCGCGGGGTTCATCATCGAGCGGCTCGCGCCCGCCGTGCTGCGGGCCACGATCACGTGCACCCCGATGTCCGCGGCCTGCGGCAGCAACGGCAGCAGCGGCTGCAGCGGACCGCCGCCACCACTTCCGCCCTCCGCGAGCTCGAAGTCGTCGATGATGATGTACAGCCGACCGCCCTTCCACCAGTCTCGCTTCGGCAGGCGGCTCGGGCTGATCTCCGGGCCCGGGATGCGCTGCGCGATCGCCTGTGACGCGCCCGCGATCGACTTCTCCAGCGCCTCCGCCCCGACCGCGTACTCCAGCTGGTGCTCCGCCGGAATGCAGTCGTGCAGCTCGCGCCGGAAGTCGCCGAACATCACGCGGGCCTCGTCCTTGCTGTGGTGGGCCACCACGGACCGGGCGATGTGGCGCAACAGGTTCGTCTTCCCCGTCTCCGCGTCACCGTAGATGAGCAGGTGCGGGCTCGCGTCGAAGTCGTGCCACTGCGGCCCCAGCTCGACGTCCTCGATCCCCAGCACCATCCGCATCTCCGCGGACGGCGACGGCGCCGTCGGCCCGGGCAGCTCGCGCACCGACAGCTTGTGCGGCAGCAACCGCACCTTCGGCGCCGACGGGGCGGTGGGCAACGCCAGCGCCTCCGCCAGCTCCACCGTCGCCTCGGCGAGATCGTCCGTTGTGGACTGTCCGTCGATCCTGGGCAGCGCGGCCAGGAAGTGCAGCCGGTCCGGCGTGATGCCCCGGCCGGGGATCGCGGGCACCGTCGCCGCGAACCGGCTGTTGACCTCCGAGTCCACCGGGTCACCCAGCTTCAGCTCGAAGCGCGTGCCCATCACGTCCCGCAGCCACGGCCGCATCTCCGACCACCGGTTGCTCGCGATCACCAGGTGGATGCCGAAGCTCAGCCCGCGGGCCGCCAGCTCGGTGAACCGCTCCTCGACGTCCTCGAAGTCCTGCCGGACCGTGTACCAGCCGTCGACCACCAGAAACACGTCGCCGTACGGGTCGATGTCCTTGTACCGGCCCTGCTTGCGGGCCCGGCGGTAGCTGGCCATCGAGTCGATGTTGTGCTCGGCGAAGATCGCCTCGCGCCGCGCCATCAGGTTGGTGACCTCCAGGACCGTGCGCGTCACCCGGTCCCGGTCGAGGCGGTTCGCGATGCTGCCGACGTGCGGCAGGCTCGCCAGCGCGGTGAGCGTGCCACCGAAGTCGAGGCAGTAGAACTGCGCCTCCTCCGCGGTGTGCGTGAGCGCCAGCCCGGCGATCAGCGTGCGCAGCAACGTGCTCTTGCCGCTCTGCGGACCACCGACCACGGCCACGTTGCCCTTGGCGCCGGACAGGTCCGCGGTCAGCAGCTCGCGCTTCTGCTGCGCGGGCAGGTCGATCAGGCCGACGGGCACGGTCAGGTCCGCGGTGTGCAGGTCGCCGACCGGGCGCGGGCCCAGCTCCGGGTGGTCCACCAGCGGCGGCAGCAGCTGGTCCAGCGTCGCCGACTGCTTCAGCGGCGGCAGCCACACCTGGTGAGCCCGCGGGCCCACCCCCTTCAGTCGCTCGATCAGCACGTCGAGCATGGTCAGCGAGCTGTCCTGGCCCTCATCCTCCGGCTCCGGTTCCGGTTCCGGCTCGTGGTTCGTCGGCGGCTCGATGTACTTCGTGCCGAAGGGCACGATGTGCTGCTCCACCGAGTCGAGCACGCGCTGCTGCCGCTTGGCGCGGTAGGGCGCGGAGGAGTAGGCGCCCTTGAACCGGACGAGCGTCTGGGTGTCCGGGCGCAGGTAGCCGTTGCCGGGGCTGTTGGGCAGTTCGTAGGCGTCCGGCACGCCGATGACGCTGCGGCTTTCCATCGCCGAGAACGTGCGCAGGCCGATCCGGTACGACAGGTGGGTCTCCACCTTGTGGATGCGGCCTTCGTCGAGTCGCTGGGACGCCAGCAGCAGGTGCACGCCGAGGCTTCGGCCCAGCCGGCCGATCATGGCGAACACGTCGATGAACTCGGGCTTGCTGGACAGCATCTCGGAGAACTCGTCGACCACGATGAACAACGCGGGCATCGGCTCCAGCGGGGCGCCGGCGGCGCGGGCGGCCTCGTAGTCGCGGCGGGACGCGTAGTTGCCCGCCGCGCGCAGGTACTCCTGGCGGCGGTTGAGCTCACCGGTCAGCGCGTCCTGCATGCGGTCGACCAGTTCCAGCTCGTCGACCAGGTTGGTGATGACCGCGGAGGTGTGCGGCAGCTCGTCGAAACCGAGGAACGCCGCACCACCCTTGAAGTCGACGAGGACGAAGTTGAGGTCCTCCGAGGAGTGCGTGGTGGCCAGCGCCAGCACCAGCGTGCGCAGCAGCTCGCTCTTGCCGGAACCGGTGGCGCCGACGCACAGCCCGTGTGGGCCCATCCCGTCCTCGGCGGCCTCCTTGATGTCCAGCTCCAGTGGCGTGCCCGAGCCCGCGATGCCGATCGGCACCCGCAGCCGCCGCTTGCTCGTCATGCGCTCGCGGCGGTACTTCGTCGGCTCGAAGGTCGCGACGTCACCGAGCCCGAGCAGGCCCGCGAGGTCGTAGTCCGCGGCCATCGGCTCCTGGTCGTCCTCGCTGACCTCGCCGACCCGGAACCGCGCCATCGTCCTGGCCAGCGCGGCGGCGGAGATCTCGCTGAGCGAGTCCGGGCGGCACAGCGGCTTCGCGTGCGGCTTGCCGAGCCGGTCGAACGAGACCGTCCTGGCCTCCTCCTTCTCGACCTCCAGGAACAGCACGCCCGGCCGCTGCTGCCACGGCAGCGAGCCGGACACGTCGAGCACCACCGCGTTGCGGTAGCCCTCGTCGGCGATGCGGTGGTCCTCCGGCACCCGCACGCCGTCCACGATGAGGATCACGAACGGTTCCGACGCCGTCACGGGGGTGTCCGCCTCGAACCGCGGCCGCCCGGTGAACGCGGGGCCGCCGAGCAGCAGCTCGACCTCCGCGATGCCGTCGGTGACCAGCCGCCGCGCGCCCGCCGCGTCGCGGCTCTCCGGATCCTGGTTGTGGGGCAGCCACTTCAGCCAGTCCCAGCGCTCCATCCGCTCCTCGGTGGCGCAGACCGCGATCCGCGCGTCACCGGGCGCGTGTGCGGTGGCGAACTGGCCGATGATCGCGCGGACCATGCCCAGCACCGCCTCGTCGTCCCCGCTGAACTGGATCTGCCCGAACCCGCGCAGGTACACCGCGATCGGGGCGTTCGGCAGCGTCGAGTAGGCACGCAGGAACCGGCGCAGCGCGTGCGCGGCCAGCGGTTCGAGGTCCTCGATCGGCTTGGTGTCGGGCGGCAGCAGCTTGAGGGTGGAGCGCTGGGTGCCCTGGCCGATGCGGACCTCGCCGAAGTCGTCGTGGGCGGGGCGGCGCTCCCACAGCCGGTAGCCCAGCGCCATCGACCACAGCGCGTGCGGGTCCGGGTGGATCCAGCGCGCCGCCTTCTGCTGGGCGGTCAGCGAGTCGCGCACCCGGGTGCGCAGCTGGGTCAGGTAGCGGATGTAGTCGCGCCGGTGCCCGTGGAGCTTCTGCTTGTGGGTCACCGAGCTGCGCAGCAGCTGCGCGACGAGCATGCCGGCGACCGAGAGCACCATCATGCCGCCGCCGATGTACGACATCGTCCCGGAGCCGGGACGGACGAACATCATGACCATCGCCATCGAGCCGAGACCCATCGGCGCGTACAGCAGCACGTTGCTGATGCCGCCGCCGGTGTCCTCCGGTACGGCGGGCGGCTCCTGGATCTCGATCTCCGAGCTCGGCGCCGCCGGCTTGGGACGCCGCGCCCGCCGGGCGAACAGGATCGTGCTCACAAGCTCTCCCTCGGTGAGTGGACTTCCCCTATTTCGCCTCCACCGGCGCGAACCCGGAGGGATGCGCGCGGCGCTCGGCTACTTTCGGGCGGTCACGGTCTCTAGCCCTGGCAGGAAAGGACCTGGACACCTGTATGGAAGAGCAGACACAGCATCGCACAACTACCTCGGCGAGGCTACGGTTCGTGCTGGGAAAGAAGGCGACGGACGTCGCGCTCCCGGCGGAGGTGCCGCTCGCCGACCTGTTGCCCGCGATCCTGCCCCAGTTCGGTGCGGAGTGGATCGAGCAGGGTGCCGACCACGAGGGCTGGGTCGTGCAGCGGCTCGGCGAGGAGCCGCTCGACGAGGACCGCACGCTGGCCGAGCTCAACCTGCTCGACGGGGAAACCGTCTACCTGCGGCCGAGGGCGGACCAGCTCGCGGCCATCGACTACGACGACCTCGTCGACGGCGTCGGCCAGCAGGTTCGTGAGCACCCGGGCGTGTGGACGCCCGCGCACACCCGCTGGATGTTCCGGATCGGCTCCGCCGCGGTGCTGTTGTTCGGGCTGTTCCTGGTGTCCGGCGCGGGTGCGGTGTGGGTCGAGACCCTGCTGTCGGGCGTGGTGGCGGTGCTGCTGACCGGCGGCAGCGCGCTGGTCGCGCGGGGAGCGGGGAAGCCGCAGGTGGCGGTGATCCTCGCGGGCGTCGGCGTCTGTTACGCGGCGCTGTGCGGAACGCTGGTGGTGGACCTGCTGGATCCGGCCGCCACGGCGATGATCCGGGTCACCGGCGGGGCCGCGGGCGCGCTGGTCGCGCTCGCCGCCGGACTGGTCGCGGTGGCCGACGGCGCGCTGCTGTTCACCGGCGCCACCGTGTTCGCGCTGGTGCTCGCGCTGGCCGGGCTGATCGGGTCGGTGACCCCGGCGTCACCGCCGGAGGCGGCCGCGATCGTGCTCGTCGTGACGTTGATCATGGGCGTTTTCGTGCCCGCCACGGCGTTCCGGCTCTCGGGACTGACCCTGCCGATGCTGCCGACCGGCGCGGAGGAGCTGAGCGAGGACATCGAGCCGGTGCCGCACAAGCTGGTGGTGGAACGCGGCGCGGCGACGGTCGGCTACTCGACGGCACTGCACATCGGACTCGGGCTCGGGCAGCTCGTGCTGCTGCCGATGCTGGTCGTCGAGGGCTACGGCTGGTCGATGGTGCTCTCGCTGGTGATGGCGTTCCTGATGTTCCTGCGGGCGCGCCACCCCGGCGGCACGGTGCAGCGGTGGTCGATCCTGCTGCCCGCGACCGTCGCGGTGCTCGCGAACCTGGTCCACATCGGACTGGAGCAGAGCCCCTTCGGCAGGCTGATGGTGGTCTTCGTGCCGGTGTTCGCCGTCGGGACCGTGCTGCTGCTGCTCGGTGAGCGCCTGCCGGGCCGCCGCCTGCGGCCGTACTGGGGCCGCGCGGTCGAGATCCTGGAGTCGGTCACCGCGGTCGCGATCCTGCCGATCCTGTTGCAGGTCCTGCACGTCTACTCGTACATGCGGGGGTTGGCAGGCTGATGCAGTCCCGCAAGGACCAGGTACAGGCGTACTTCTTCGTCGTCGGCAGACTCGCCGCCGCCGTGACGCACGGCAGGCCGGACGTCCTGCAGGCACCGAACAAGCGGCTCAACACGGGCATCGTGCTGGGCGTGCTGGTGTCCGCGCTGCTGGCGGCGATCTTCGGCATCTACGGGTTGTTCGTGCCCGGCGGCGACACCTCCTGGCAGAAGGCGGGCGCCATCGTGATGGACAAGAACACCGGTGCGCGCTACGTCTACCTCGACGGCCAGCTGCGCCCGGTGCTCAACTACTCCTCGGCCCGGCTCGCGTCGGGACAGTCCGGCAACGGCCAGATCGTGTCCGTGTCGCAGAACTCGCTGGCGGGCACGCCGGTCGGGCAGCCGATCGGCATTCCGGGCGCGCCCGACGCACTGCCCGCGGCGGGAAACCTCGACACCGGCGCGTGGACGGTCTGCACCCAGCCCGCGGGCAACGCCCCAGGGTCGACCGGCCCCCAGGTGACGCTCCTGCTCGGGGAGCGGGACGGGTTGCCGCTCGACTCCGGTCAGGCGTTCATCGTGTCCACATCGGACGGTGTGAACTGGTTGGTGTGGCAGGGGAAGCGGCACAAGCTGGGTGACCACACGGTGCTGGAGACCCTGGGCTACGGCGACGTCCGGCCGGTGCTGGTGGCGCCGAGCTGGCTCAACCCCATTCCGCAGGGCCAGGACATCGCCGTGCCCCCGACGCCCGGCGTCGGGCAGCCCGGCCCGCTGATCGACGGCAGGCCGAGCGTCGTCGGCCAGGTCTACGAGGTCCGTAACCCGGCGATCAGCACCGACCAGCTCTACCTCGTGCGCCAGGACGGGATCACCTCGCTCAGCCGGACCACCGCGGCCCTGCTGCTCGCCGAACCGTCGACGAAACAGGCCTATCCGGACACGCCGGTCCAGCCCATCGAGGTGGGCCCGGCGGCGTTCGCGGGCGTACCCGCCTCCACGGGCGCGGACCTCGTGTCCGGCCTGCCGACGGAACCGCCCCAGGTGGTCACGCCGCCGGCGAACTTCTTCCCCTGCGTGGCGTTCGGCGCCTCCGTGACCGGTGAGCTGGACGCCGCGGCGGAGCTGGTGCCCGCGGCGGAGGTGCTGACGCAGGCCGTGCCGGTCGGCGCGCACGTGGCGGGCACGACCGCGGACGAGGTCGTGATCCCCGCCGGCAGTGGCGTACTGGCCCGCGACCAGCCCGCGCCGGGAGCGACTCCCGGCGCGGCCTACCTGATCACCGAGACCGGGACGCGGTTCCCGCTGGCCGACGAGACCGTGCTGAGCGCGCTCGGCTATTCGGAGTCCAACGTGGTGCGCGTGCCCTCGGAACTGCTGGACCTGCTGCCCACCGGGCCGCTGCTCAGCACCCAGGCCGCGGTGCAGGTGCAGGCACCGCAGCCGTGAAGTGCCGTTTTCCTCATGAGGGGAGTCCCTCCCCTCTCCGGGAGAAGAGCCGGAAAGGACTTTCCGGCCGTGCGAGATCCATATCGTTCAAGGTGTAGCCAACCTGTGGCTCGGCACCGGAGACCAGCCGAGCACACGGACCGACAGCAGGAGGCCAAGTGTCCCACTCAACTCAGCTGAGCGTCGAGCAGATCAACCAGCAGGCGACCAAGCATGACCAGACCGCCGACAACATCAACCAGCAGCTGAACCAGCTCAAGCAGCAGGTCGACGCCACCCTCGCGGCCAGCCCCTCCGCCGCGACGCGGGCCCTGAGCACGACGTGCGACAACTGGATCGAGTCGGTTCGCAAGTCGGTGCTGGCGCACCTGCAGACCATGGCCGAGAACATCCGCCGTGAGGCCAGCAACCAGGACGGCACCGACCAGCAGAGCAACCAGGCGATCCTGAACCTGCCGATGGAGACCGGGAACTTCCTCGGCGTCTGAGCCGAGTTCCCGTCCCGCCAAGACTTCCCTTCCTGAAAGGACCACGCGAATGTCCAGTGACCTGATCAAGTACGACTACCCGGTCATCGAAGAGTGCCTTTCGATGATGAGCAAGAAGGCCCAGGAGATCCAGTCGCAGACCGACGACCTCGGCAACGACGTCAAGCGGATCATGGTGGACTGGCAGGGTTCGACGGCGGACAGCTACAACCAGATCGCCAACGACCTCCGTTCCGACCTGGAGCAGAACCGCGCCAACCTGGACAACCTGAACAGCGCCCTGCACCAGGCCGCGAACGACATGCAGGACCAGGACAAGCGCGGCGCGGGCAACATCCTCTAGCTCGCGAACGCGTGGTGTGCCGGACCGGGACCCGGTCCGGCACACCACGCACTCCGCATTCCACGGACCCGGAAGGAGCCGGCCAGCATGTCCACGACCTTCGACGCCGACGGCATCAAGGCCTCGGCGAAGAACATCGGTGCGCTGATGGACGACATGACCGCGTTCAGCAACCTCAAGCCGCAGTGGCCCAACGCGGGGCACTTCGAGCTCGCGCAGTGGCTGGAGCGGATCGTCGACGACCGCCGCAACGCCATCGTCGCGCACGCCGAGCACCTGAAGACGGCGTTCGAAGACATGGAGACCACGCTCACCAACATCGCCACCGACTTCGAGAACGCCGACGGCGACAACGCGAACAAGATCAAGACCAGCATCACCGAGCTGATCTCCCACGTCGAGAGCGACATCTCGACGATGGACAAGAACACCGAGAACGACCAGCACAACTTCACGCCGGACTCGACGAGCGGCAACACGAACAAGCCCGACGACGGCGACGGTTACAACGACAACCTGTCCGACCCGATCTGACGTACCCCGCTGCTCAGCTCCCGCCAGTACGGAAAACCCCGGTAAGGAAAAGTTGACATGTCCGATTCGTCTTACGACGGCCAGCTCGTCGGCGAGTACAACGCTTCCGCGCCGGCGTGGCTACCCGACCAGTACAAGTCCTACGGCGACCTCGAACACGCCGTCGGGGACCTCATCTACACCGCCGACAAGGACGGTGGGGTAGAGGCGGGGCTGAGCAGCAACGACGTCGCCGAGGCGTGGTACAAGCTCGAGTTCGCGATCAACGACGCGACGAAGGCGCTCGGCGACATCAACACCAAGTTCGCCAGCGAGATCAAGGCGATGAAGGACCACCTGCAGGGTGACGCGGGGGACGCCTTCAACAAGTGGGCCACCGATCTGCTCAACGAGAGCGAAGAGCTCTACACCACGCTCGACACGAAGAAGTACGGCACCACCGTCGGCAACATCGGGCACGCGATCCAGTCGTTCGCGGCCCAGTGGTGGGACACCGTGCAGAAGTACGACAACAAGCGGGCGAGCCAGGAAGAGCGGATCAAGCAGGCCGGTATCGACGGCATCAACTCGCTGGCCGACCTGTCGGACGACCTGTACGCCTCCGAGATGCAGGCGTTGATCAACAAGATCGAGCAGGCCACGATCGACGAGATCAACAAGCTGGACAAGCAGGTCCAGGCGGACCTGCTGCGCGACCTGCAGACCCTCACCACCAGCCTGGCCAACCAGTACAACTCGCGGGGCGCCGACCTCTCCGTGCTGCGGATCGTCAACGGCAAGCCGAAGTCCGAGGACTCCCGGTACAACGGCTCGGGTTCCGGGTCGGGCTCCGGGTCCGGGTCGGGCTCCGGGTCCGGGTCGGGCTCTGGTTCGGGATCCGGCTCTGGTTCCGGGTCCGGCTCGGGCTCGGGGTCCGCCTCGGGTTCCGACTCCGGTTCTGGCTCGGGTTCGGGGTCGGGTTCGGGTTACGACTCCGGTTCGGGCTCCAGCGGGAACCCGGATTACGAGAAGGGCAAGGACGACGCCAAGAAGGCGGCGGACGACGCCCTCGACAACCTGATCAACGGGACCGACGACCCCGCGAAGAAGAAGGCGTACCAGGACGCCAAGGACGCGGTCGACGGCGCGATCGGCAAGCTCGGCAACGGCTCTGGCTCGGGCTCCGGTTCCGGAAGCGGCGGCGCCGGGGGTGGCTACGATTCCGGGAGCGGCGGCGCGGGGAGCGGCGGCTACGGCTCGGGCTCGGGCCAGCCGCAGACCGAGAGTTCCGGTGCGGGCAGCGGATCCTCGGGTGACGGGGGCCGCGGGCAGGCGCTCGACGACGCGAAGAAGGCGGCGGACGGTGCCATCGACGGCCTGAAGGGGCAGACCACCGACCCCGCCACGAAGGGCGCGCTCGACGACGCGAAGAAGGCGGCCGACGACGCGATCAACGGTCTGTCGGGCGCGGGCGACAGCTCCGGCTCGGGTGCTGGCGGCGGCGGCGAGAGCGCGGGAGCGCCGGTCGACAGCAACGGGGCGCCCATCGGCACCACCGGCGGCTCGCCCGGCAGCACCGGCAGCGGCAGCGGTAGTGGCGGCAGCGGGAGCAGCAGCAGCGGCAACGCGGCTCGCGACAAGGCGTTGCAGGACGCGAAGAACGCCGCGGACAAGGCCATCGACGGCCTGACCGGCGCGGGTGGCGGCGACACGCCGAGCACGACCGGTGGCGACGGCGCAGGCGGCGACGGCAGCTCCGGCAGCGGGGGTTCGACGGACCCCGCACTGTCCACTCCGGAGGGTCAGAAGGGGCTCCAGGACGCGAAGGACGCCGCGAACAAGGCGATCGACGACCTGGCGGGCAAGACCGACGACCCGGCCACCAAGGACGCCCTGCAGAAGGCCAAGGACGCCGCCGACAAGGCGATCGACGGCATCAGCGGTGCCGGCGGCTCGGACGGCAGCGGCAGTGGCAGCGGTGGCGGCGCGGACGGTGCCGGCGGCAGCGGCACCCCGTCCACCAGCTCCAACGGCGACTCCACGCTCGACCCGAACGACCCGACGCAGCAGAAGGCGTTGCAGGACGCCAAGGACGCGGCCGACAAGGCCATCGACGGGCTCACCGGTACCGGTGACGGCAGCGGCAGTGGCAGCGGCGGCGGCGCCGACGGTGCCGGTGGCACGGCTGATCCGCAGGCGGTGCGGGACGCCAAGGACGCGGCGGACAAGGCCATCGACGACCTGATGAGCCAGACCACCGACCCGGACCGGCTGAAGGCGCTGCAGGCGGCCAAGGACGCGCTCGACGGCTCCCTCGGCAACCTGATCGACCCCCAGCAGCACCAGGCGGTCGAGGCCGCGAAGGACGCCGCCGACAACGCGATCGGCAACATCGACGCCCCGAGCGACGCGCTGGACAAGGCCAAGGACGCCGCGGACAAGGCGATCCAGAGCCTCGACGGCCTCGACCCGAACGCGCCCGACCACGCGCAGGCGGTGCAGAACGCCAAGGACGCGGCGGACAAGGCCATCGACGCGCTCGCCACGCCGAACGACAGCCCCGCCCAGACGGCGGCGCTCGAAGCCGCGAAGAAGGCCGCGAACGACGCGATCGACAACATCGGCAGCGCCTCCGGCACCAGCGGCTCGTCGACCGGGGACTCGGCCATGCAGAGCTTCCTCAACCCGACCGGCACCAAGACCGCGGACACGAGCGGGATCACCGGCCTCGGCACGGGCGCCGGTGGTGGTGTCGGCGGCCTGGCCGCGGCCCGGCTCGACGGCAGCCAGGCGGGAGGCGGCAACCCGGCCCAGTTCGACACCGAGGTGGCCCAGCAGCGCGGGATGACCGTGCCCGGCAGCACCACGACCGGCACCACCTTCGCCGCCACGACCGGCCCGGTGGCCAGCCCGACGGGCGCCCTGCAACAGGGGTCCACCGGCGGCATGCCGATGGGTGGCATGGGCGGAATGGGTGGCATGGGCGGCAACCAGCAGAACAAGGAACGCGAGCCGCAGATCTGGCTGCAGGCCGACCACCGCGCCTGGGACGACGACGACTCCGACTCGCCGCCGTCGCCGGTGCTGGGCAGGAGCTGACCCGTGGCCGCCAGCGACCCCTCGCCGCCCCCCTTCGACCTCGGCCTGGAGAACCTGACGTTCGACCAGCTCGTCCAGCTGGTGAACGAGCTCCCGCCCGAGCTCTTCTACCAGCAGGCGCAGTTGTTCGACGCCGCGGCGGCGCGCTTCGAGACGGCGTTGTCCGACTTCCGCCGGGAAAGCCGGCAGATCGGGGAGTACTGGGACGGCCTGATCTCGGAGGCATTCGAGGAGGTCTCGCAGGAGCTGTCGGGCTGGATCACGAAGACCGCGCAGCCCATCCCCAGCGTCGCGCAGGCACTGCGCCAGGCCGGGGACGCGCTGGCGCTCGCGCAGCAGCGCATCCGCGACCTGCAGGCGCACCAGGCCCAGCAGGCGGCGGCCCCGCCGCCCGCCACCGCGCCACCGCCGGGCACGCCCACGCCGGAGCAGCTCGACCACGACGCGGCGGTGCAGATCCTGCGTGACCTGGGCACGGCCTACCAGGACATCGGCCTCGGCATCGCGCCGATGGACGACGCGGGCGGTAAGGACACGAAGAGCGGCGACAACGGCCCCGGCACCGGCGACGGCGGGAACGGCGACGGCAACAACGTCGTCCGAACCGACTACAAGCTGACGGACGACGGCCTGAACGCCCCTTACCCGGTCGGCACCGGGATCTTCGGTGCCACCGGGTTCGGACCGGGCAGCGGCGGCGTGTTCGGTGCGGGGCGGTTCTTCGCGTCCGGCGGGTCGGCCACGGAAGCCGCGTACACGACGGAGAACGGCCCGCTCGGCCTGACCGGGCAGCAGTCGGGCACCGGGTCGCAGCACTCGGTGGTCACGCCGACGGACGCGCCCCGGACGTTCTCGGCGTTCGCGCTGGCTCCGCAGACGGAGGAGGCCGTCGTGCCCGCCGTGCTCGGCCGGACCGCCACCACGGTTCCCGCCGAAGAGACGGCGGTCAGCACGAAGAGCAAGAAGAGCACCAAGAAGAAGGCCGCCGAGGAGACCGAGGAAGGCACCTTCACGGCCGAGACCGAGCGCCCGATCACGGTGTCGGAGGCCACAGTCGAAAACACCGACACCCCGGCGGAGACCCCGCTGGTGACGGTCTCGCACACGCCCGTGCACGTGACCACCCCGGCGACGGTGACCACGCAGGCGACCACGCAGATCACGGCCGCCGCGACCGCGGGAACCCCGCAGACGCCGGTCACGCCGGGGACTCCGCAGGTGCCGGGAGGCACTGGCCACCAGGTCACGGTCAACGCGGCGACCGCGGAACGCGTGGTCCAGACCGGCGGTGGCCTCGGCGGGGCGACCACCGGTGGCTACTCCACCCCGAGCGTCACGAACGTGGCCCACACCACATCGCCGTCCCCGGTGCGCCCGCTCACCAACCTGACCGCGGCCACCGAAGCCGGTTTCCCGATGACCACCGGCGGCGGTGGTGCGGCGGCGCCGGGCGCCACCGCGGGTGCCGGTTCGACCACCCATCCGATGTCTCCCATGATGATGGGAGGGATGCGAGGGCAAAACCAGCAAGAAAACGAACGTATGGCGGACGTCCCGATTGGACCTGGGCCCGACGTCTGGGACCGTGGGATGGGTGCGCCGTCGGTGCTGGGCAGGCCGCAGTCCCGGCAGCAGCAGTCCCAGGCCGCCGAGCCGTCCGGCGCCAACGCCGACCGGCTCGCGGAGCTGCAGCAGTTGCTGGGCGACGACGACGTGCTCGGCCGCATCAGGGAACGGAGGGGAGACGGATGACGAGCTGGATCGACAAGTTCGGCAACCCTGACCAGGCCATCGAAGAGGCGATGGCGGACCTGGAGCGCGAGAAGCGCAAGCTGCAGGAAGTGGGCAAGGTCTGGGAAGAGGCCAGCACCACGGTCCGCGCCAAGGACAACTCGTTCGCCATGACCTTCGACGGCCGCGGCGAGCTCTCCGACCTGACGTTCAACGGGAACAAGTACCGCACGCTGCCCCCGGCCCAGCTCGCCCACCTGATCATGGAGACCCTCCGCCAGGGGCGGACGCAGGCCATGGAGAAGGTGCAGAAGGCCATGGGCACCGACGGGCGCCCCGGCCTCGACTACGCCGGGATGCTGAACGGCAAGGCCGACCCGATGGAGATCCTGAACTCACTCATCGGCCCGATGCTGGAGGGCGTCGACGGTCTCGACGACGGCGTGACCGGCAAGAACGAGAAGGAGCTGAGGAAGGATGGCTGAGAACTTCCGCCTCGACCCGGCGGCGCTGGAGGAGGCCACGAGGCGGCTCGGCTCGCTGGGCGACCGGATCACCACCGCGTACCACGAGCTCGCCGGTGTTCTCGACGAGCATGACGGCTGCTGGGGCGAGGACGACATCGGCAAGGCGTTCGCCCAGAACTACGTGCCCAACGCCAAGCAGGTCCGCGAGGGGGCGGAGCAGGCCGGTCCGGGTGTGATCGAGCTGAGGAACGACATCGACGACGCGTCGAAGACCTTCCAGAGCGTGGACGAGGACGAAGCACGGCGGATCGACGCGTCGACGGGCCAGAACAGCTGATTTTTCGTGGTGGGCTCCGGGACAGGGGGTCCCGGAGCAGGGGATCGAGGTGACGAGGCATGAGTGGTGCGGATGAGACCACTCATTTGCCTTCCGGTCTCCAGCACTTCTTCAAGATCGTCCTCGGCATGGAGTGGCCGGAGGGCAGCGAGGGCGGCCTGAAGGCGATCAGTGCCGCCTGGTCGAAGTACCACGACGAGATGAAGACCGCGCTCGAGGAGCTCGGGCCGATCACCGGCGCCGTCGACGGCGCCATGGACGGCGTGACCGCGGCGAACATCGTCGACTTCATGAAGACCCAGCTGGGTCCCGGGTTCCAGGAGATGATGGACTCGGCCGCGGAGTTCGCGAAGGAAGCGAAGAACGCCGCGGCGGACATCCAGAAGTCCAAGATCATGCTGATCGTGATGGCCGCCATGGCCCTCGCGACCGTCATCGAGTTGCTGGCCACGCTGTTCGGCGCCATCTTCGTCCCCGCGGTGGAAGCCGCCGCCCGGCTCACCCTGTCGCAGATCATCAAGCAGCTGATCTCCAAGCTGTCCCAGGTCACGTTCAAGCAGGTGCTCAACGCCACCTGGAAGCTCGGGCTGCACATGGGCAAGTGGGCCGCGGGCGGCGCCGCGTTCATGGTCACGCTCGACGCCGGCATCCAGGGGGGCCAGATCGCGGCGGGCGACCGCGACGGCTTCGACACGGAGTCGCTCAAGGGCTCGGCCATCGGCGGTGCGATCGGTGGCGCCGCGGGTGGTGCGTTCCACGGTCTGGGCAAGGGGATCGGCAGCGCCTTCGGCAAGGACGCCAAGAGTGTCTTCGGGAAGGACTTCGACGGCCGCTTCGGGAAGGACATCGACAACTTCGCCCGCGATAACAAGTTCGACCCGGCGAAGGTGCGGGCCGACCTCGAGAAGCAGCCGGTCAGGGATCTTCTGTCGCCCGCGTGGCAGAAGGTGTTCAACATCGGCGGGCCTGCGGCGTACGCGCTCGGCCAGGTTTCGATGGTCGCGGCGAGCAACCCCGTGGTCAACATCGCCACCGGCAACAAGGGCAACGTCTGGGACGGCATCCTCAGCGCCCTGTCCGGGCCGGGCGGGGGCAAGCACGGCAAGGGCGGCGGTGAAGGCGAGGGCGGTGGCCCGCCGGCCGAGAAACCGACTATCGAGGACAAAGTCGACAAGCTGAATCTCGGCGGGAAGGGCGGACTGCTCGGCGACGGGCCCGGCGGGCCGTCCGAGGGTGGCAACGACAGCAGGCGCGGTTCCGACGCGACGCTGCCGCCGTACTCGGACGAGGTCGGTGACGACGAGCAGCTGATCATCCCCGGCGGGGAGGAGGCGCCGCCGTACTCGGACGAGGGTTCCGACGACGTGACCTTCTCGAACAAGGGCGGGCTCGGCACGCTCTTCACCGTGGGCGGGGAAGGCGGCTCCCACGGCGAGAACGGTTCGCACCACGGGATTTCCACCGAGACCAACGGGCACTCGAACGACCGCGACTTCCTCACGGGCGAGGAGTCGGACGGTGCCGGGGTGTTCCAGAACGGCGGCATTCCGGCGCCGAGGGGTGTCCAGCTCGGTGGTGACCGTGGAGAGTCCCTGGGCGGGCAGACCGAGGCGAACGGCAACGGCCGCCCGACGACGGTCTCGGGCGAGAAAACCGTTGCGGGCTCGGGGAATTCGCGGGTCGGTTCGGATGGTCGGCCCTCCGTGGTGTCCGGGGATCAGACGCGGGTGGGTTCGGACGGTCGGCCTTCGGTGGTGTCCGGGGATCAGACGCAATTCGGTGGGGATGGCCGGCCATCGACGGGGTCCGATGGGCAGTCGCGTGTGGACGGTGGTCCTTCCGAGGTTTCGGGAGACCAGACGCGGGTCGGGTCGGACGGTCGGCCTTCGGTGGTTTCCGGCGACCAGTTGCAGTTCGGTGTGGACGGTCGGCACTCCGGGTCGCATGTGGATGGTCAGTCCTCGGACGGCAATTCGCAGTCGAATGTGGACGGTCAGCATTCGGGGCTCCCTGGGGGGCGTTCGCAGCTCGGTGTGTCCGGGGATCAGTCGCAGTTCGGTGGGGATGGCCGCCAGTCGGAGTTGCAGGGTGGCCAGCCCGGTATGGTCGCGGGCGGTCAGCCGGGTGCGGACGGCCGCCCGGCGGCGGTGTCGGGCAACCAGTCGAGCACGGTCCCCGGCGGCCAGTCACAGACGCAGCCGGGTGGGGTTTCGCGGTCCGACTCGTCGGTGAGCTCGGGGACGAACGGGCAGCCGCAGACGCAGTCGGGTGCCCCGCGTTCGGAGGGGCAGTCGCAGTCCGCGGGCAACCAGCCGCAGACGCAGAGCCAGTCCCGCCCCGGACCCGAGGGCCAGTCTTCCACCCGTCCGAGCACCTCCTCGACACCCCAGACGACCACCGGCCGCCCGGTCGGCTCCGACGGCACGCAGCAAGGCAGGCCGGCCGAGGCGACCCAGTCGCAGTCGCCGACCCGCACGGCCGGCTCGACGCCGACCCCGGGCCGGACGGACGGCTCGACCCAGACGCCGACGCGGACGGACAGTTCCACTCCGACGTCGGGCCGAACGGACGGCTCCACGCAGACGTCGACGCGGACGGACGGCTCGACCCAGACGCCGACGCGGACGGACAGTTCCACTCCGACATCGGGCCGGACGGACAGTTCGACTCCGACGTCGGGCCGGACGGACGGCTCCACGCAGACCTCGACGCGGACGGACGGCTCGACCCAGCAGACGCCGTCGAAGACGGGTGCCTCGGAGACATCCACCTCCCGCCCGGCAACGAGCACGGAGACGACGCCCTCCCGCTCGAACTCGACGACGCCCACAACTCCGACTCAGCAGAACCAGCCGCGCCCGACTGCTTCCGAGCCCACACAGCAGACGGCGAAGCCCTCGGAAGCGGCTACGTCGCAGTCGAACCGCCCGTCGACATCGGACAGTGTTGCGAAGCCCGCAGCGAAGGCGCCGACTCCAAGCACGACGCAGTCCTCGACCCCGGAGCCCCGCCCGTCGCAGGCGAGCACGAGCCAGTCGAGCACGCCGACGGAACCCCGCCCGTCGCAGTCGAGCACGACGCAGACGAACACTCCGACGGAACCCCGCCCGTCGCAGTCGGGTACCACTCAGTCGAGCACTCCGACGGAGTCGCGTCCGTCGCAGTCGAGCACGACGCAGACGAACACTCCGACGCAGCCGCGCCCGTCGCAGACGAACACGACGCAGACGAACAATCCGGCGGAGCCTCGCCCGACCCAGGCGAGCACCCCGACGGAGCCTCGCCCGGCGCAGACGAATACTCCGGCGGAGTCGCGCCCGTCGCAGACGAACACAACCCAGACGAACAGCACGCCGGAGCAACGTCCGGCGCAGTCGGGGAACCAGCCCACCTCGCGGACGTCGAGCACGGAGACGCCCGCCTCCCCGGCGCCCCGCACCGACAGCACCACCACCCAACCCCAGACGCCCGCCCGGACGGAAACCACCCGGCCCACGCCGAGTCAGTCCACGTCGACCGAGACTTCCCGGCCCACGCCGAGCCGGAGCGACACCGCCACCTCCACCAGTGGTGGGCGCTCCGACACGCCTGCGGCCGACCAGCAGACCGTCAACCGCGACAACAGCTCGGCGAACCGCGACCCGCAGCCGCCTCGGGATCCTCAGGGGAACCGGGACGGGCAGTCCACAAGGGACGCCTCGCCCAACCGCGACAACCAACCCGCCAAGGATGCCGCCGCCTCCCGGGACACCTCGCGGCAGGGCGATCGCAGCGACAGCAGCACCCGCACCGATCGGACCGACGCCACCCGGACCGACGGGCCCCGCACCGATCGGAGCGACAGCACCCGTTCCGACCGGACCGACGCCACTCGCACCGACGGGCCCCGCACCGATCGGACCGACGCCACTCGCACCGACGGGCCCCGCACCGATCGGACCGACGGTTCTCGCAGCGACCGGAGCGACAGCACCCGCTCCGACCGCAGCGACACCCCCCGCGCCGACACCCCCCGCAGCGACCGCTCCGACCGCAGCGACGCCCAGCGCTCCGGCCGTCGGCGCTCCGACCAGAACCCCACCCCCGAGGACGCCGCGGCCGCTGTCATCGCTGCGGCCTTCGCCGCCGACGCGCCGGGTCTCACGCACCACACGGGCACCGACCACGGGGGCGCCAACGGCGTCACCGACGGCGCCACCCACATCACCGGCTACAGCACCACCTGGCACGAGCGCCGCGATGCCGCGCCGCCCACCCGGTTCCGCGCGGAGCGCTTCGATCCCTTCCGCGACGCCCGCCGCGAGAACGGCCGCGTCGCTGGGCGCATCACCCAGATCCGCTTCGACCTGCGGCGCTTCGAGGTCGAGAAGGACAAGTGGGTCTCCGAGCTCACCGTCCCGCTCGACCTGCTGTCCAAGAACGACTCCGTCGACGGCGACCGGCGCAGCCAGCTCATCGAGGACACCCAGCGGCTGCTCGACGAGCACTTCAACTTCAAACCGGGCCACCGGCTCGGCAACGGCGACCAGCTGCACTTCAGGATCGCCTCGAAGGAAGCCGTCGAGGAAGCCCCCGCCTGGGACCGCGACCCCTCGAAGAACGTCCCCGTCGACTTCTTCGACTCCACGCGCCCCAACGAAACCCGGGTGACCGACCAGGTCCAGTGGGACGTCCACGCCGACCCGAAGGACCGGCTGCACGAACTGTTCCACTTCTTCGGCCTCGGCGAGGGCTACCGCGCCGACGACATGATGTTCAACCGCGTCGACGAAGACGGCATCATGGGCCCGCCCGAGCGGCGCACGTACACCCTCACCAGCAACAACCTCGCCACCCTCGACAGCGTGGTGAGCCGCGCGGGCGACGTCATCGACCACCCTCTCAGCGCCGAGAACACCCCGCACCGCAAGCCCTTCACGCTCGACGAGGTCCCGTCGAGCATCAGTGAGGGCCCGTACGACTCGATGCACAGCCCGGCCCGCGCCCCGCGCCGCCCCGGCCCCGACGACCCGCCCGCCGACCCGCCGCCACCCGGCGGTGGCCCGTTCCGCAGTGGAGACCGGCTCACCCGCTCCGGCACGAATCTGGAGCCCATCAGCGAAGACCACGAGCTGACCACCCCCAACCGGTCCGCCCGCAGCCGCTCCGGCCTCAGCCACGTCAGCCAGGTCGACAACGGCGAAGGCCCCAGCGGCTCGCAGCTCAGCCTGCCCAGGACCGACACCGACGCCACCTCCGAGAGCAGCGGCAGCGAACACGCCACCGGCCCCGCCCGCGACGCTCAGGAACTGCGGGACCGCATCCCGCCGTACCTGCTGGCCAACCTCGGCGGCGGCCCGTCCAAACAGAAGAAACCCATGCAGGGCGGCGACATGCGGCCCGGCCTGGTCCGGCTCGAACCCCGGCTGCGGAACAACGCCGACCTCAACAACCTCCACAAGAAGATCGCCGCGGACACCAAGTCCTACCTCAACAAGGGCACGCGGGAGACCCTCTCGGTCGGCGGCCGGAAGTACGAGGTGCTCGTCCGCGCCGAGTACGACTGGGACAACGTCCAGCTCAAGGACGCCCCCGACGGGGCGGAGTCGCCGAGCTCGTCGGACCGGCCGTCCGGGCAGACCGGCCGCACCGCCGAGCGCAGCGGCGGCGGCAAGCGCCGCGGCAAGGGCAAGAACAAGAAGGCGAGCGACGCCCTGCCCACCGACGAGGGCAAGGACCTCGGCAAGGCGAAGCCATCGGGCAAGACCGAGGTCAAGAGCGACGGTTCCAGCAGCTCGGCGCGCAACCGGGACGTCAACCTCGCCGGTTCGTTCACCGCCGTCCCGCCGCTGGTGGTGGCAGCGAGCGTGCAGTTGCCCGCCGCGGCGAACGACGCGCACACCACCAAGAGCGCGTTCGAGGCCGGGCAGAGCAGCGGTATCGAGGTCAAGGCGCTGCAGGACGTCGACGTGCCGGTCCGCCTGCACTACACCCTGTTCGACCCCGACGGGCGCGAGGTGACCAGGCCGGGCCACGTCGGCACGGTCGACGGCACCGTCGAGCTGAGCGTGCCTACGTCGTTCAAGCACCCCGACATCGAGGCCAACCCGCTGCGGGACCTCGACCGGGAGCCGCCGGCCCGGTTCGGCGTGGAAGAGGCGTACTCGGTGACGCCGCCGAACCGCAGCTTCTTCCAGCAGGTCGCACCCCGGCTCGCCAAGGCCCTCACGGCCTTCGGCGCGGACGGCCGCCGGGACCTGGAGAAGTTCTTCTCCGACGAGAACATCAAGAAGACCCTGCCGGAGATGGCGGTGTACCTCCCCGACGACCCGGCCGCCGCCGCGGAGCTGTCCGAGGTGGGCTGGGTCCGCTCCGACATGCTCGTCAAGGGCAAGAAGGGCTGGAGCTGGGGGAACCCGCCTACCAGGGTCGAGATGCGTGCCGTCGCCAAGAAGGTGCGGACGCTGGAGACCGTGCCGGACCTCAACCACACCGACACCGACATCCTGAAGAACAAGTCGACGGACAAGAACACCGCGAGCCGCACGGGCGGCGGGTTCGTCCACGTCGGCGCGGGTGCCGACACGAAGGCCGTCTTCTTCGCGGTGGGCCCCGCCGTCGGCGTGAGCCACACCTCCGGGCACACGCAGGAGCAGACGGGCACCGTCGTCGGCAAGCGGTCCGTGACCACCACCGGCGACGCCAGCCGGTACGAGATGCAGTACGAGATCCAGTGGCGCCCGCTCGGCGGCGAGGCGCGGACGCTGGAAGGCCACGTCCACTCGGTGCAGTGGGCGCGCCAGGACCGCGCCGAGCGCGCGGGGCTGGTGCCCGGCGTGGAGCCGGACGCCGCGGCGCCCGCGCAGACGCGCTACCCGCCGGCCCACATCTGGGGCGGGCACTCGGTCGGCGGCGCGATGATCGACGACTTCGACGGCGGCGACCGCCTCCGCCGCCGGGTGGCCGACCTGCTGCAGAAGACGCCGGGGCACCGCTGGTACCACCTGACGTCGAGCAAGTTCATCCTCCCGTTCTCCTCGCCCGAGTTCGACGGCGGCACGTCGCGGCGGACGGAGATCGTGCTGGAGCGGGGCGAGGACCTCGCGGACAAGCTGTCGCCGACGCAGCTGTCGCAGATGATCGACACGATGCTCACCCCGCAGGGGCTGACCGTGCAGGTCGTGAAGTCGAGCCTCTTCCGCGACTACTCGACGACGATCACCCTGAACGGCTCGCTCGGCAACATCCGCGAGGACAGCCCGATCAAGGCCACGAAGACCTCGGTCGACACGAAGATGAAGTCCAAGGCCGGGGTGGACTTCTCGACGAGCAAGAAGACGTCGGTGGGGACCGGCGTGCAGGCCCGGGTCCAGGGTCCGCTCGGCAACGCCGTCGGCACGTGGATCGGGAACCTCGGCTACAACCGCATCTGGAACAACTCCTCGAACCTGAGGTCGGAGGACCAGGAGGGCGCCAAGCGCACGCACGGCGACAACCTGCAGGAGGACGGCGACCTCTCTTCGCACAACGTGGTGCCGTTCGCGGCGGACCTCACCATCACCCCCACGGTCCGCTCGTTCGTCCGCCTCAACGAGAGCACCCGCGGCATCACCTTCGGCTCGCCGGGGCGGACCGTGCCCAAGCTGGTCAGCCGCGGCAACACCCCGGGCGCCGGGCAACCCCACCCGGACGTGGTCCCGCTGCGGCTGCTGGTGCCGAGCAGCCTCGTCAGCGACACGCCGCCGGACCCGCTGAACATCACGCCGCAGAACGTGGTGCCGATCGGCTCGAAGATCTACCAGCTGCAGCCGGGCGCCTCGCGGAAGTTCGACAACGCGGAGATCGTCGCCGTGCTGGGCGCGGAGCACTACATCGAGTCCGTGCGCGGCAGGCTGTTCGACTCCTCCAAGCGCGACCCGCTGTTCGCGCCAGGGGAGGTCAACCGCCCCTTCAAGAACCCCGCGCACAACGAGCTGATCACCGCGGCCGTCGGCCCGGACGCGCTCAAGCGCAACCCGAACCTGTTCAGCGACATCATGGAGATCCGCGGGCTGCACCACGGGCGGCGGCGCGCGGACCTGCGTGCCGGGGTGGGCCTGTCGTTCACCCCGAGCAACCCGCAGCGGGTGTCGGTCGAGGAGTACCAGAAGCTCACCAGCACGCTGGGCAGCAGCACCGGCATCGCCGCGTCGAAGGGGATCAGCAACTCGGTTTCCCTGACGTCGTACGGGATCACGGGCGTCTCCGGCGCCACCCACGGCGCCGGCTCGGCCGGTCTACTCGGGGTGACCGGCGGGGGCGAGAACGCCAAGCAGCCCGGCGGCATCAGCCACAGCGCGCTCGGCCTGTTCCTCGCCGAGCTGGGGCTGCCCTCCTTCCGCTGGGGCGGGGAGAAGGGCGGCGAGTTCAGCAGCGTCGAGAAGACCGTCTACCAGGACGGCAAGCCGGTCAAGAAGACGCTGGTCTGGGTGGACGTCGACGCGGCCGTCGTGGCCGAGAGCAACTACCGCAGCAACTTCGACAAGTGGCGCGTGCGCGAGCTGTTCGGCGGCAAGCCGGACTCCGCGCGGCGGCAGCACTCCGGCGAGGCTTTCCGGCTGCCGCAGTCGGTGCTGATGTGGGCCGACGAGGCGCAGCTGGCCGAGATGGAGCACCGGCCGCCGGTCCCCGACACACCGGAGGTGCAGCAGCACCCCGACCACACCCTGCCCGCGCCGGCGTCACTGACGCAGGGCAAGAAGCCGTCGATCGGCCTCGGCGCCGTGCGGACCCGGATCGACCTCACCGGCAGCATCCGCGACCTGCGCAAGCAGCTGGCGGAGAACCTCGACCCGCAGACCGCGGCCCGGTTGCTCCCGGAGTCCCGGCTGGACATCGAACACGACAACTACGGCGAGCTGCGGCGGTTCCTCCGCAATCCCAACCGGTCGATCAACACGGCCCTCAACGGCGGCCGGATCACCCCGCTGCGGCTGGAGGACCGGCTCACCGGCAAGACCTACTACGTCAACCTCGAAGCGCGCCTCGACGGGACGCCGACGTTCTCCGGCATCGAGCACGCCGGCGAGCTGTCCACCTCGCAGTCCGCCAAGGTGAAGGGAACCGGCGAGACCTCGCACGGCTACACCCTCGCCACCCTCGGCGGTTCCGCCCGTCCCATGGGCCGCCTGGCCGAGCCGCCCGGCCCGGACGCCGACAAGCAGACCACCGGGCACGGCGAGGGTTCCGGCACCATCGCCGCCGGTCTCGACCTCGAAACCAACCTCGGCAACAAGGAACGCAAGCAGAGCGTCACCGACGAGGTCACGCACAAGCAGTCGGCCAAGACGTCCGGCCCGCTGGGGGCGCACCGGGCGCGGCTCGCCTTCGACATCCGGATCGAGCGGTCGCTGCAGGTGGGGCCCGACGGGCGCGAGATCGCCCGCGAGGTGGTCGCGCACGTCTCGCCGGAGCCGCTGGACGTCACGATCGTCAAGCTGCCCGAGGAGTCGTTCCCGCCGCCCTCGGACAACCACGAGCACTACGGCGAGGCCGGCGAAATCGTCTCCGTGCCGGGTTCGCAGCACAACTCGTGGGCGATGACGAGGTGGCACAACCACCCCGACAAGGTCGCGCTGCCCACCCGCGGGACCTACCACGCCGATCACTACTTCGGCCGGATGGAGGACCTCCGCGCGGGTGGGGCACGCGCGCTGAGCAACGCCCTCGACGGGTCCAAGCTCAACAGCCGGACGATCGCGGCCCTGCGGAACGCGCTCACCCCGACGGCCATCAAGGCGGGCATCGAGGGGATGGACCCCGTGATCGCCGAAGAGCTGGGCCTCAAGCCGATCGAGGGCGGGTTCGCGCTGCCCCTGCCCAACGGGTGGGAGCTGGAAGTCCACGTGCGGCTGCGCAACCCGCGGCTCGCTTCGGTCAGCGGCCGCGTCGAGGTCGAGGGGAAGGGCGAGACCTCCCGCGAGGAGGGCGTCGAGGTCAAGTCCGGCAACGACTGGCGCGTCACCGGGCTGGCCCCGGCGGGCGGTGGCGGTGTCGGCCACCCCGGCGGCGCCAACTCGATCAGCGAGGGCAGGCACGCGTTCGGCTCGATGTTCGGCGGCACCCGCTACCGCGTGCCGATCACCGGCCAGGGCAACCTGTTCGAGGCCGAGGGCGGGGCGAAGAAGGCCAAGGACAGCAGTCCGCTCACCGCGGACGAGGTCAAGACCGACGACAAGGTCACCCAGGTCGACCTCTACGACGCCGACTTCCGGTTCGTCGCGAAGCGCAAGCCCGGCAGCTGGCGCGAGCGGACCGGCATGGCCGACGTGTCCGTGCAGGACGCCTACGCGATCCGTGGCAACCCCGACCCGGCGCGTCCGCTGCCGGAGGAGCTCGTCACGGCGGCGACGAAGCTGGCCGACGCGGGCAAGACCTGGGAAGACGCCCTCAAGAAGCTGAGCGGGCTCGAAGCCAACCCGGCGGAGCCGATGTCGATCGAGGCGATGGAGGCGGCCTGGACCGAGCTGGACGACGCGCACATCGCGGTCGACAACGCCGAATCCGCGTGGTGGTCCGCGCTCGACGGCTACCACCAGCAGCTCGAAGCGGCACGCACCCAGGAAGCGCTCGGCCGGCTCACCCCCGAACAGCGCTCGCAGCGCCAGCTCGACCAGCGCACGCGGGAGTTCGAGCAGCGCGAGCGTGAGCGCCGTGCCCTCGAAGCCGACCTGGCCGAGGCGCGTGAGCAGGACGCCAGGCAGCGTGCGGCCGACGCGCGGCGGCAGCGCGACGAGGCCGCGGAGGCGGAGCGGCAGCGGCGCCAGGCGGAGCAGGACGCGGCCGACGCGGAGCAGCGGCGGCGCGACGCGGAGCAGCGCGCGGCGGACGCTGAGCGGCAGCGGCGAGCGGACGCGGAGCGGGAGGCCGCGGAGCGCGAAGAGCGTGAGCTGCGCGAAGCGCTGGAGACCGCGGCAGCGGTGGAGCAGCGGCTGCGCGACGAGGAGGCCGCGGAGCGGGCCGCCGCGGAGCGGGCGGAGCAGGAGCGGGGGGAGCGCGCGCAGCGCGAAGCGCAGGAGCGGGCGCAGCAGGAGCGCGCGGAGCGCGAGGCCGAGGAGCGCGTTGCGCGGGAGCTCCGCGAAGCCGCGGAGCGGCAGGCGAGCGACCGCGCGGCGCGGGCGCAGCAGCAGCGCGACGCGAACGCGGGCGAAGGGTCGTCGCGGCACTCCGCGGCGTTGCTGCCTGAGATACCGCGCCCGTCGACGCAGATGTATCAGGAGCTCGTCGACCTGATCGACAGCTACCTGCGCAGCCCGTCGCCGGACTCCTTCTCCTCGGAGTCGACCCGCACGGGCGACTCGGAGCTGCGGCCCGCTCCGCTCGGTACGACCAGGACCGACACGGTCGAGAGCGAGTCCGGCTCCGAGGTGCCGTCCCACACCGCGTCGTCGCTGTACCGCGACCTCTACCAGATGCTCGGCGACGAGCCCGCGCAGGCGCAGACGCCGGTGTCCGCTTCGGAACAAGCGTCGGAGCACGCCTCGGAGCACGGCGGCGAAACGGCGGACCTGGACGCCGCCGCCCAGCAGCAGCCCGCGCCCGAAACGGCGCAGGACCAGCCCGAAGGCGCCGCGCCGCGCAGCCTCACCCTCGGCGACGACGCCCCGTCCGACTTCACCTCCGCGCGGCAGCTGTTCGACGCCCTGCAGCAGTCCGCCCGCGACGCCGAGCACGTGCCTTGGCCCACCGAGGCGAACCGGCTCCTCGGGCCGGACCGCTTCGGGCTGCGCCGCGCCCCGGAACCGCCCGACTTCCTGCGTGGCCACGACCCGTCGACCCTCGCCGCGGACCAGCAGATCCCGTTCCTGCGCGCGCTGAACCTCGCGAAGCCCGCCGGCACCCCGCGGCCGACGGCCGCCGACCTCACCGCGTCCGCGCTGCCGCACGACCGCAGCCGCGTCCTGACCTCGCGCCCGCGCGACCCGCTGTCGCTCGCCGGCTGGTCGCCGCGCGGCCGGGGGCGCCTGCCGCGGCAGCTGGAGCTGCCGATGGTGTTCCACCGCTTCTGGGGCGGTGGGCCCATCCGCGGGGTCGGCGGCGCGATCGACCACGTCATCCGCATCGCCCGCACCGCGCAGGCCGCCGGCCGCCATGTCGACACCGTGTTGTGGACCGACGTGCCGCGCGAGCAGTTCGAGCGGGCCGACGCGACGCCGGAGCCTGCCGACGGTTCGCGCGACGAGCTGCACGACACCCGCGAGATGCTGAAGTGGGCGCGCCAGTTCGGCATCAACCTGGTCAACATCGACGAGGTGTTCAACTCCGAGACGCCGATGCGGCTGCAGGAGGAGGCCGCCACCGAGCGGGCCAAGCAGAGCAGGCAGGGCCACGGCGAGACCAGCGACCTCGTGCGCGGTGAAGCCGTCGCGGGGCGCTTCGGCGGGATCTGGCTCGACGGCGACGACGTGCCGACCGACCTGAGCGACCTGCAGCGGGTGATCAACTCGCCCGAGGGCTGGGGCTTGTTCAACGACGGCGCCCGCTTCACGCACTCGGTGATGGTGATCCCGCACAACCACCCGGTGGGCCGGGAGTGGGCCGCGGAGGTGCGCGAGCAGTACTCGGTGCCCCAGGCGGGACTCATGCCGCGTGGCTGGACCGAACAGCCGCTGGAGTTCTTCGACAACCCGCACACCCGCGTGCGCCGCAACTCGACGATGTACCGCACCGGGCCGCTCATGCTGGAGGGCCTGGCCCGCCGCCTCGGCTACCGCGACGCGACCGAGCTGCCGGGCGTCGGCGGGTTCGAGATCGACAGCACCGGGACCTGGCTGGAGACCACGCCGGTGGAGCCGACCCGGACGTGGGACCAGGCGTCGACGCTGGAGCTGACCCAGCGCGTGACGCAGACCCTGATCCGCGGGCTGTACAACCGCCCGGGCGAGCTGATGCTGACCTCGGTGCGCGAGGCGGTCGAATCGCACCCCGACCCGGACATGATCCTGGACGCGGCGGTGTCGTTCATCGCCGCCGACCCGGAGCTGGCGCCGCTGGTCCGGCACATCACGTTCGGCCGGTTCTACAACGGCGAGGACGTGCTCGTCGACGCGCCGGACCACACCCGGTCGCTCTTCGACGTCGCCGAGGGCCAGGAGCACGGCTACCTCGGCGACCTGCGGGTGCCCGCGCGGGTGAACCCCTCCGTGAACCCGGTGCCGCCGGAGAGCGTCGCCATGGACCGCCCGGCGGGCACGCTGGAGGACCCGGCGCCGCTGGCGGACCTGCTGGGTCCGGAGCACGTCGAACTGTCCGATGTGGACTTCGTGCCGTTGACGGACGGCAAGGGCAACGTCAACGGTGTGTTCTTCCCCGGTCCGGGCGAGGCCGAGATCGTGCAGTCGGCGTTCGAGCACGGTGCGGGTGACCCGAACGCGTACACACCGGTGATGCACCACGACGAGGGTGGGTTCTCGGTCTGGCGCAAGTCGGACGGCGCGCGGATCCGGCTGGACGAGGCCGGTGTGCTGCGGTTGCTCAACAGCACCGAGCTGCCGGGTGGTCAGGCGTGGCGCGACAAGCCCGAGCTGGTGATCCTGAGCTGCCGGGTGGCGGACCCGGCGCTGGGCAACCGGCTGGGCAAGCTCAAGAACCTGTTGGCGGAGCAGGACTACCACGGCGACGTGCGCGGGCCGACGACGAAGGTGGAGATCTTCGAGGACGGCACCAAGCGCTTCGCCGACGGCGGCACGATGCGGACCGCCGAGCGCGAGGACGAGCACCTCGCCGGACGCGGCGGCGGCCACGGCGATGGCGTCGGCGCCGGGCGCGGGCCCGGTGCCGGTGGCACGCCGCCGAGGTCGGTCGTGCTCAACCCGGGCGACGGCTACCCGGGCCGCGAGCCGAAGCAGGAGTGGACCGGCCGGTTCGACGGCCGGCAGCTGCGCCCCGACTCCGTCGAGAGCCTGCGCGAGCGGGCCCGCGTGCTGGCCGCGGAGCTGCTGCCGCTCGCCCGTGAGGGACGTGAGAGTCTCGACCTGCGGCTTGTCGTGCACACCCGCAGCGGTTCGCGGGCGGTGGGCGAGGAGATCACCGACCGGATCGGGCGCGACTTCCTCGGCATGGTCGACACCGAGCTGGCAGCGCTGCAGGACGGCGCTCCGGAGCACACGATCGCCAGCATGAACCTGCGGGTCACCCCGTCGACCTGGCTGTCGAGCAACAACCCCCGGGTCGAACTCTGGACGCACCCGCACCCGGGGCGCCGGCCCGCGGACTACCGCGCCGGAACCGAGCTGAACCTCGACTTCGCGAACCGCTCCGTCAGGCTGCCGGTCGCCCACGCCGACCGGTTGCGGTGGGCCGTGCAGGGAGCGACGGTGCGGGCGGTGCGCGCCGGCCTGCGGCAGATGCCGCCGGTGCGGGTGGAGATCCGCGGTCAGATCAACGAGGCGGCGGGCATGCACGCGCCGCGCGAAGCCGAGGTGACCGCCGTAGTGCGGTCCGCGATCGCCGAGGCCCTCGCCGCGGCCGATCCCGCGATGATGCCGAACCTGCCGAGCGTCGACGAGCTGATGCCCGAGGTGCACGTTACGTCCGAGGGCGACTTCTCGTTCCGCGCCGGGCAGGCGTCCGCGCTCGTGACCCTGCCCGAGCTGGAAGGCTCCGAAGGCTCCCGGCCCGACGTGGACATGTCCGACGCGCCCGCCACTCCGCAGCGGGATGAGGAGGTCGCCGGGCCCGCCACTTCGCAGCGGGACGAGGACGTCGAGTCGTCTGCCAGCGAGGACTCCTCACCGGAGCCGGCCGGGCCCACCCCGTTGCCCGCCGGCACGGGCGTGCCGCCGCGGAACATCAGCCAGGCGCCGCTGGCTCAGCCGCAGCGCACCTGGCGGGCCGCGTTGCCGGACGGCGACCCGATGCGGTTCACCGCGGACGACGAAGCCGGGCTTTCGGAGCTGGCCGACCGCTTCGCGTACAACGTCGTGCAGCTCGCACAGGCCAACCGGGAGATGCCGGACGTGCGGCTGCACGTCTACGACGACCCCGCACGCCGGGCGCGGTACGGCTCCGCGTTGTTCGACCGGCTAGAGAACACGCTGCGCGACGCGATCCGGAACCGGGGCCTGAATCCCGACACCCTGCGCCTCACCTTCGACCGCACCCCGCACAACACGCCGCGGACCGGGGACCCGTCGGTCGAGGTCACCGTGCACGGTTCGCCGAACCGGTCCGCGCAGAGCTACCAGGCAGCGCGCAAGCTCACCATGCCGTTCGTCCAGGGCGGCGGGCGGATGTCCGACGCCGTCGCCGACCGGCTGCGGTGGCTGGTGCAGGGCTTGGTCGATCGGGTGCGGGACAACGACCTCCCGAACCAGCAGCCTCGCCTGGTCCTCCACCTGCGTTCGGCGCCGACCGTCCGTGAGCAGCGGGCGCAGTGGGTGACCGAAGAGGTGAACGCGGCGGTGCGGGCGGCGCTGCCCGAAGGTTCCGGCCTGACGCCGGAGCAGTTCATCCGGGACCACGTCGAGTTCCACCAGAGCGAGTCGACCAGCCGCCCGGGAGCGCTCGGCGCCGAGATCCTGGGTCCGCTGCACGCACTCGACCGGCTGCGGTCCGAGGACGACCTCGCCGTGCAGTGGGACGGCGCCGCCCCGGCTTCGCCGCCGCGGACGCAGTCCGAGCCGGTGCGGGACGACGACGCCGAGTCGGTGTCCAGTGAGGACAGTTCGGACTCCTCGTCCAGCGCCGAGTCCTCGGACCGCGACGAGTCCGAGGCCGAGTCCTCGGTTCGGGACGACTCCGAGGCCGAGTCTTCCGACCGCGACGACTCCGACGACGAGTCCTCGGACCGCGACGACTCCGACGCCGAGTCGGTGTCCAGCGAGGAGTCCGAAGCCCACGACGAGTCCCCGGAGCTCATCCCGCTGCCCGCCGCGACGGGCGCGCCGTTGCGGTCCGCGACGGTCAACCCGAACCGGCCGGACCCCGTGGTGCACAGCTGGCAGGCGACGCTGTCCGCGACCGACCCGCGGCGGCTGTCGCCGGACGACCAGGCCACGCTCAGCGAGGCGGTCGACCGCATCGCCGGGAACATCGAGCAGCTCGCCGGCGCCGGCCGGGAGACGCTGGACATCCGCCTGCACGTCGCGGACACCCCGGTGCGGCGGCGCGAACACGCCGCGGCGCTGTTCGAGATGCTCGAAGACGAGCTGCGCACCGCGGTCGAGAACAGGGGGCTCGACCCGGACGCGCTGCGCCTGACGTTCGACCGCGCGGAGCGCGGCCCCGGTGCGAACCAGGCCCCGTCGATCGAGATCGCGGTGCACGGGGCGCCGCACCGGTCTCCGGAGAGCTACCAGGCCGAACGGCGCCTCACCCTGCCGTTCCTCGGCCGGAGCAACGCGTTGCCGCACGCCGCCCGCCGCCGCCTCGAATGGATGGTGCAGGGCCTCGTCCAGCGGGTGCGGGACAGCAACGACCCGAACGAGCGGCCCCGCCTCGTCCTCGACCTGCGGACGTCCCCGGGTGCGGCGGCGCAACGGACGCACGCGGTGACGGCGGACGTCAACGCGGCGGTCCGGGCGGCACTGCCCCCCGGCTCCGACCTGACGCCCGAGCAGTTCATCCGCGACCACGTCGAGTTCCGCCAGGGCCCGTCCGACAAGCATCCGGTGCTCTACCTGGACATCACCGGTCCCGAGCACGAGCTGGACGAGGGGCCGGGCGAGCACGACGCGGAGCTGACCTGGGGCGACCAGGCCCGCGCGGTGCCCGCCCAGGACATCGGGGCGAATGGGCTGATCCCCCTGCCCGCCGCCCAGGGCGCCCCGCTGCGGCCGCAGCGGAGCCGCAGCCGCCGGACGGATCCGGTCGAACACGAGTGGAGCGCCGACCTCTCCCGAGACGACCCGCTGCGGCTGGCACCGGACGACCAGGCCACGCTCGGCGAACTGGTGGACGGTGTCGCGCAGAACATCGCGGCGCTCGTCGAGCAGGACAGGGAGCTGCCGGACGTCCGGTTCCACCTGACCGACACGGCTTTCCGGCGCAGGCAGCACGGACCGGCCCTGTTCGAGATGCTCGAGGACGAGCTGCGCACCGCGCTCGAGAACAGGGGCGTGGACCCGGACCGGCTGTGGCTGGCGTTCGACCACCTCGAGTACGACCCCCAGGTCAACGAGGCGCCGAACGTCCAGATCACGGTGCACCGGTCCCCGCACGCGGCCGCGCAGAGCTACCGCGCCGCGCGGCAGCTGGACGTCCCCTTCCTCACCCGCGGTGCCGCGATCCCGAGCGCCGCGCGCTACCGGCTGGAGCGCATGGTGGAGGGCCTGGTCCAGCGGGTGCGGGACAACGACGACCCGAACGAGCGGCCCCGCCTCGTCCTCGACCTGCGCACCACCGGGGAGGGGCTGGCCGCCCAGCGCGCCCGGACGGTCACGGCCGAGCTGAACGCGGCGGTGCGGGCCGCACTGCCCGAAGGATCCGAGCTGACGCCGGAACAGCTGATCCGCGACCACGTCGAGTTCCGCCAGAGCACCGGCCCGAGCCGGGGCGAGCTGCTCGTCGACCTCGTCGGGCCCGAGCACGAACTGGACCAGCGACCGCAGGAGGCCAGGGCGGTCCAGCCGGAGATCGGCGGCGACGAGGTTCCCGCGCCCGCCCCCGCGCCGCGGCAGGAACCAGCCCCCGCTCCGGCGGAACAACCGGCTCCCGCACCGGCTCCCGAGCCCCGCGCGCAGGCGCCCGCGGTGCCGACCACCAGGCTGCCCGCGGGAAGCGCTTCCCGCTTCGCCCGGCGCACCGACGCCGAAACCAGCCACTGGACGGGAGAGCTCACTCCCGGCCAGCCGTTCCGGCTCACCGACGACAGCCAGGCGGAGCTCGCGCAAGCCGCCGACGAATTCGCGGCCGAGGTGCACGAGCGCGCCGCGCGGGGAGAAGTGCTCGGCGACGTGCGCCTGCACCTGCGCCGGGTCGGCGGTTCCGCGCACGGGGTGCGCACCGAGGAGCACGCGTGGCTGGAAGGGGTCCTGCGGCGCGCGATCGAGGCCAGGGGGCCGGTACCGGATGGACTGCGCTTCACGTACCTGACCAACCAGGCCCCTCCCGGTCACCCGGTCACCATGCGGGCCGCGTTCCACAACACGCCGAACATCACCACGGAGAGCCTGCGGAACGCCCGCACGCTCACCGAGTTCTTCATGCCGAACTTCTCCGTGCTGTCGGAGACGGCGCGGCAGCGGGTCAGGTTGCTGGCCCAGGGCTTCGCCGGGCGGGTGCTGGCCGATCCGGAGGGCGACCACGGGACGCTGGTGGTCGGCGTGGTCAACCCCAGCGAGCGCAATGCCGGAGCCCGTCTGCAGGAGGTCCGCGACCTCGTTCGCAACGCCTTCGCCGAAGCGCGTGCCGGACACGAGGACGCCCCCGCCGTCAACCAGCTGCTGGCCGACCACGTCCGGTTCGACTCCCACGTCCAGCAGAACGCGTCGTCCGCCGTCCTGTTCGACGTGCGCCAGGGAGAGCAGCCAGGGCAGGACGAGCCGGCCGACGCGCCCGGCGAACGCGACGAGTCCAGCGAAAGCGACGAGTCCACCCCGCCCGCCGCGCCCCGGCCGCGCGCGCCCCGTGGACCCCGTGCACCCCGTGCGCCCCGCCAGGACGACACGAGGCTGAGGGGGCACTTCCACTCGATCAACGACCACACCGTGCGGCTGTTCGCGCCGGACGAGGAGGCGATCGAGGGCTTCGCGCAGCGCATCGGCACGGAGATCGCGGCGCTGGCACCGGACGCGGAACTGCCCGAGGTCCGCATCACGGTCGGCATCGCGAGCAACTGGCGGAACGAGACCGTCCGCCAGCGGGTGCGGCAGGAGATCGACCGCCGGCTGCACGGCGGCCTGGAGAGCGCGGGCATCGACCCCCGGAACCTGCCCATCACCTGGACCTGGACCAACGACCGCAGCGGCTACGACGGTGAGGTCCGCATCCGGTCGTACCCCACGACGGGGCGCACCGCGGACGACTACCGCGGCGCGCAGGAGCTGACCGGCGCCTTCCTCAGCAACGCCAGTTCGCGCACGCCGGCCGCGTTCGAATGGCGGCTGAACCGCGCGGCCGAGGGCTTCCTGTCGCGGCTGGCTGAAAGCACCGTGGACCGGCGTCCCGACCTGACCATCGACATCGCCGGCAGCCACGTCGTCGGGCCCGAACGCCAGCGTCAGGTCGAGGCGCTGGTGCGGCGGGCGCTGGCCGCGGCCCGCAACAACAGCCGCCGCCGGGCTTGGCTGCCTTCCGTCGACGAGATCATGCGCGACCGCGTGCAGGTCAGGTGGAATCCGGAGAACCGGCTCGGCCGCGGCGTCGACCTGCGGATGACCGAAAGCGTTCCGGCCGACGAGGTCGAGAGCCCGCCACGCATCACGGTCGAGGAGCCCGTGCCGGACGCGCCCGAGACCGGTGGACAGCAGGACGCCGAGTCCGGCCACGAGTCGTCCAGCCGGTCCGAAGAGGACTCCTCCGACACGTCGGACCAGGAGGACAGCCTGTTCGGGGGCCCGGACCAGGAGGACAGCCTGTTCGGGGGCCCCACTCCGGAACCGCCCGTGCAGCGGGGCGCGTCGGTGTTCGACGACGCGATGAGCCCGTTCGCGGAACAGATGCTGGCGGACCTGATGAACGGCCCGGACGGGCACGACATCGCTCCCCTGACCCGCGACGAGCCGGAGGTCTCGGACTCCGAGTCCGAAGTGGACGAAGCCGCGGTCGACGCCCTCATGGACGACGTGTTCGACTTCGAGGGCAACCAGGGCAGGCCGGAGCCCGAACCCGAGGACCCCTACGCGCAGTTCGACTGGAACGCCGTCTGGGACGACCCGTTCAGCCTGCTGCCAGAGCCGCTCGACTTCAGCACCCCGGCGCCACTGTCCCGTGGGCAGTCGGAGGCGCCCACGAACCGCTCCGGCGCCGACGAGATGGACGTCGACACGCCGCGTGCGGACCTCCCGCGCATCGAAGAAATCGGCGCGCCGGACACGTTCCCGTCGCTGGAGGGCTTCGACCCGAACCTCTTCGAGGCGGCGGGCTTCGACCTCGCCAACTTCGACCCTGGCATCTTCGACTTCGACAACTTCGATCCCGGGACCTTCGACCTCGACAACCTCGGGCAGCAGGAGACCGAGCCCGCCGCGTTCGATCTCAGCGCCTTCGACCTGTCGAACCTCGACCCGGAGGTCGCGCAGGCGTTCCTCGACGAGCTCGACGGGGGCGCCACCCCGCGCGCCGACCAGGGCGAGCCGGAGCCGGTGGCCCAAGGGCAGTTCACCCCCCAGGGCGGGCCGGTGCTCACCGCGGCGGACCGGGCGGCGATCGGCCGGGCCGCCGGTCAGCTCGCCGGGCTGGTGGCGCAGGGGCACCGGTCCATCGACGTGGTGCTGGACCTCAACGGCCCGGCCGAGCGGATGGCCCAGCCGCACGCCCGGATGCGGGAGGTGATCGACGAGGCGCTGCGCGAGACCACGGACGGCATCCTCGGCCTCGGCGGGTTCCCGGTGGCGTCGACGGACGAGCTGTCGTTGCGCTTCCGGCAGAACACGCGGCAGGACGCGCCGCAGAGCGAGTACGGCAGCTGGGGGCTGCGGCTGCTGCCGTCGGCGCGGCCGGAGGGCTGGGACAGCCTGTACGACGTCACCCCCGAGCCGGACCGGGCCAACCTGACCGCGCCGCAGGAGCCGACCGCGACCCCGGCCAGCACGGGCACCGAGCTGGCGAACGCGCTGACGGCGCTGAACTTCGACGGCACGCCGGCGCTCGGCTCGCTGGAGGGCTTCGACCCGAACCTCTTCGAGCAGGTGGGCTTCGACCCGGCGAACTTCGACCCGTACGACTTCGGGTTCGGTCTTCCCGAGCAGCCGGACCCGAACGCCCCGTTCGGCCTGACCGACGCGCAAGTGCAGGCGGTGCTCGACGAGCTCGCCCAGCAGCCCCAGCCCGAGCCGACCCCGCTGGAGCGGCTGGCGGCGAGCGAGCCGATGGCCCGTGGCGAGTTCACCGAGCAGGGCGGGCCGGCGCTCGCCCCGGCGGAGCGGGCGGCCATCGGCGAGGCCGCGGGCCGGCTCGCCGGCTGGGTCGCGCAGGGGCACCGGTCGTTCGACGTGCTGCTGCACCTCAACGGCCCGGAACAGCTGGCGCCCGCGCACATCCAGATGGTGGCGGCGGTCGGCAGCGCGTTCCGGCAGGCGGTGGACGACATCCTCGGCGGCGGCGGGTTCCCGGTGCGCTCGTCGCAGGAGCTGTCCCTGCCGCTGCACCGCGGCGGCCGCACCGACGCGCCCGAGAGCGAGTACGGCAGGTGGGAGCTGCGGCTGCAGCCGTCGGACGCGGCGGCGCCGCGGGCCGAGACGCCGGAGGCTCCCGCCATGCCCACGGCTCGCGGCGAGTTCACGGAGCAGGGCGGGCCGGTGCTGTCGCCCGAGGACGCGGCCGCGGTTGACGACGTCGCGACCCGCCTCGCCGGGATGGTGGCGCAGGGGCACCGGTCGTTCGACGTGCACCTGAACCTGAACGGCCCGGCGGAGCAGCTGGCGAACGTGCACGCCCAGATGGGGACCGCGATCGGCTGGGCGTTCCAGCAGGCGGTGAACGGCGCGCTGGGGCCGGACCGGTCGACGGCCGACCTGAGGCTGAACTACCTGCAGGACGTGCGGGAGGACGCGCCGGAGAGCGACTACGGCCGTTGGGAGCTGCGGCTGGAGCCCACGGCGGGTGCGCCGCGGGAGCGGCCGGACGACTTCGACAGCCTCTACGACGTCACCCCCGAGCCGGAGGGCAACCGCGCGCCGCAGCAGCAGCCCGCGGTCGAGCAGAACGAGCCGGTGGCCGGTGGCCAGTTCGCCGATGAAGGCGCGCCGGTGCTGTCGCCGCCGGAGCGGGCGGCGATCGGGCAGGCCGCCGCCCAGCTCGCCGGGCTGGTGCGGCAGGGGCACCGGTCGTTCGACGTGGCGCTGCACCTGGATGGTCCGGACCAGCTGACGCCCGAGCAGATCGGGATGATGGCGACGGTCGGCGGTGCGTTCCGCGAGTCCGTGGACGACATCCTGGGCCGGGGCGGGTTCCCGGTCCGGTCCTCGCGCGAGCTGACGTTGTCGCTGCATCGCAGCGGGCGACCGGATGTGCCCGCGAGCGAGTACGGCAGGTGGGAGCTGCGGCTGGCGCCGTCGCAGCCGGCCGTGCAGCAGCAGCCCGCGGCGATGCACGGCGAGCCGCTGGCCGGTGGCGAGTTCACCGAGCGCGGTGAGCCGGTGCTGTCCCCGCAGGACCGGGCCACGATCGGCCGGGTCGCCGGCCGGCTCGCCGGGCTGGTGCGGCAGGGGCACCGGTCGTTCGACCTGTCGATGCACCTCAACGGGCCGGAGCAGCTGGCTCCCGTGCACAGCCGGATGGTCAACACCGTCGCCGACGCGCTCCGGCAGTCGATGGACGACATCCTGGGCCGCGGCGGTTTCCCGGTGCGGTCGGCGCAGGAACTGGCGGTGTCGCTGCGCAGCCAGGCGCGGGCGGACGCGCCGCCGAGGGACTTCGGCAGGTGGGAGCTGCGGCTGGAACCGGGCCGGGCCGCCGAGCAGCCGGCCGCCGTCGCCCCGGTGGGCCAGGGACGGTTCGACACCGCGCGCCCGGAGCAGCTGACCCCGCGCGACAGCGCGACGGTGGGCGCGATCGCGAGCCGGCTGGCCGCGCTGGTGGCGCAGGGGCACACCGCCTTCGACGTGCAGCTCGACCTGCACGGGCCGGCGGGCCAGGAGCACAACCGCATGTCCAACGCGCTGGGCCGGGCGATCCAGGGAGCGGTGGACGACGTCCTGGGCCGCGGCGGTTTCCCGGTGCGCTCGGCGGGCGAGCTGACGTTGCACTTCCGCCGGGAGGCGCTGCCGGACGCACCGGTGAGCGACCACGGCAGGTGGGACCTGCGGCTGCAGCCGGCGGCGGAGTCCGCCGCGACGCAGCGGCCCGGCGCGGGGCCACGCGGGCCGGAAGCTCCCGCGGCACGGCCCGCCGAGAGCGAGCTGGCCCGCTACGTGCGGCTGTCCGGCGCCCCGGTGCTCGCCCAGGGCCAGTTCACCGAGCAGGGCGGCCCGGTGCTCACGCCGGGCGAAACCGCGGCGGTCGGTGCCGTCGCCGCGCAGATCGCCGGGCTGGTCGGGCGCGGCCACACCTCGGTCGAGGTGCTGCTGACCCTGCACGGGCCCCGGTCGATGAGCCAGGCGCACGGCCAGATGTCCGGCGCGGTCGGCGAGGCCGTACGCGGCGCGGTCGACCAGATCCTGCGCGGGGGCGGCTTCCCCCTGCGCTCCGCCGACGACCTGACGTGGAACGTGCACCAGCGCGTGGTCGCCGGATCGTCGCGCGCGGACTACGGCAGGTGGGAGCTGCGGATGCAGCCCACCACGCCGGATGCCGGTCCGCAGCACACCGCCGACGGCGCCGGGAACCGGCCCGCGACCACCGCGGAACCGGGCCCGGACGAGCGGACGCGCGAGGACTCCTGGTGGGCGCGGGAGGACCAGCGCCGGCGTGAGCAGCAGGAGGAGCAGGCTCGGCTGGACGAGCAGCGGGCCCGTGAGGCGCGTGAGGATTCCTGGTGGGGCCGGGAGGACCAGCGCCGGCGTGAGCAGCGGGAGAACCAGGCTCGGCTGGACGAGCAGCGGGCCCGTGAGGCGCGTGAGGACTCGTGGTGGGGCCGGGAGGACCAGCGCCGGCGTGAGCAGCGGGAGAACCAGGCCCGGCTGGACGAGCAGCACCGGGCCGAAGCGGAAGCCGAGCGGCAGCGGGCCGAGGAAGCCGAGCGGCAGCGGGCCGAAGAAGCCGAGCGGCAGCGCAGCCGTGCCGAAGCGCGGCAGCAGCGGACCCGCGCGGCGGCGGAGCGCCGTGCGGAGGAGGAGCGGCGCCGCGCCGCCGCGGAGGCCGAGCAGGAGCGGATCCGCGAGGCGGCCCGGCAGCGGCGCCGTGCCCTGGACGAGCGTCGCCAGGAGGTGGAGGCCCAGCAGCGGCGCCGCGCCCTGGACGAGCAGCGCCGCCAGGAAGTGGAGGCCCAGCGGCGGCGTTCGCGGGCCGAGAGCCGGTCGGAGGCCGAGCTGCTGGCCGCGCAGGAGCCCCGGCAGCGGCGGCTGAGCGAGGACACCCGGCGCGCGGCCGAAGCGCAGCCCACCCAGGCGACGCAACCCACCCACGCCACGCAGGTCACCCAGCCCACGCGGACCCTGCAGCCGACGGCGCCGCGACAGCCCGTGGTGCGGGCCCGTGGGCGGATCGAGGACGTGCGGCAGCCGCGACTGTCCGAGTCCGACCGGGCCGCACTGCGGGTCGGGGCGCGCGCGATCGTGCGCGAGGCGATGGCCGTCCCCAATCGCGGCCGCGAGGGCATGGACCTGCGGATCGACGTGCGGCAGCTGCCGAGCCGGGTGGCGGAGCAGCGGTTCGAGCAGGTCGCGGAGATGCTGCGGGAGGAGGTGCCGAACGAGCTGCGGGCGGCGCTGGACGAGCTGTTCCCGGCGGAGCGGTACCCCGACCGTCCCGAAGCATGGGAGCTCAGCTTCAACCCGGTCACGGGCAACAACGCCAACCACGGCACCTGGGAGCTGGCCGTCCACGACAGTCCAAGGCGGACAGTCGACTCGTACCGCGCGCAGAGCGATTTCACGACCCGCGTCGAGGGGCCGGGCGGGATCGCGGTCAGCAACCGCCGCCGGATCGAGTGGATGGCCGAGGGCTTCACCGACGCGATGGTCGCGGCGCGCGACGGGCAGCAGCCGCGGCTCGACATGACGGTGCACCTGCTGCGCTTCCCGGGCGGCGCCCTCGACTCGGCGGAGCGCGGCGCGCCGTTCCGCGCGATCGTCGAGGCCGCCGTCCGGCGGCGCCTCGCCCAGTACCCGCAGGGCCGGACCGGGCTGACCGCCGAGCAGGTGCTGGACCGCGTGGACGTGCCGGTGCGCGAGCACCTGAGCGCGATGGAGCCGATGATCGGCACCGTCCAGGTGCACGTCGACGGCCAGCGGCCGGAGACCGGGCCGTTCGGCCCGGACGCGCCGCGCGGCGTGACGATGGACCGTCCGGCCACTGTGGACAATCCGGTTCCGTTGGCGGACCTGCTGGGCCCGGAGCACATCGAACTGTCCGATGTGGACTTCGTGCCGCTGACCGACCGTGACGGCAACGTCAACGGCGTGTTCTTCCCCGGCCCGGGCGAGGCCGAGATCGTGCAGTCGGCGTTCCAGCGCGGCGCGGGTGACCCGAACGCGTACACCCCGGTCATGCACCACGACGAGGGTGGTTTCTCGGTCTGGCGCAAGTCCGACGGGAAGCGGATCCGCCTCGACGAGGCCGGTGTGCTGCGGTTGCTCAACAGTACAGAGCTGCCGGGTGGTCAGGCGTGGCGCGACAAGCCCGAGCTGGTGGTGCTCAGCTGCCGCGTCGACGACCCCGCGCTGGGCGGGCGCCTGGGGAACCTGCGTGACCTGCTGCGGAAGGACGGCTACCACGGCGACGTCAGCGGTCCGTCCACCCGCGTGGAGATCCTCGAAGACGGCACGGTCCGCGTCCCCGACGGCGAGCGCGCGCAGCAGCGGTCGGTCACGCTCGCCTCCGACGAGCCGCCGCGGCTGCCCGCCATCCAGCGCGAGGCGTCCCGGTTCGTCGAGGAGCTCTTCGACGAGCTCGACGAGCGCGTCGAGCCCGTGCTCCCGTCGTCGTTGCGGCGCCAGAGCAGCTGGGTCTCGCTGCGGTCGGCGCATTCGGACGTGGTCGACGAGCGCACCATCGAGACCCAGTACGGACTTTCCCAGCGCGACCAGCACCGGTTCCAGAAGATGGTCGACCGCTTCGGCGTCGTCATCGACGTGCGGCCCACCAACCCCGCCTCCGTCACGTGGCGGGCCCGCGGCGCCGTACCGAAGCCGGCGGAGATCAAGGCCAAGACGATCACCGAGCTCGACGTCCACCTCGGCGTGCCGCGGGAGCGGATCGGGCTCGTCGGCTACTTCGAGCCGCAACGGCCGGATCTGGCGAACGTGCCGGAGTCACTCCACGAGGCGGTGCTGCAGCGGTACGACAACCGCTCGCGGGAGTACGCCGAGCTGGCGGACCCGATGCGGGAACTGGCCGAGCAGGGCCGGTTCCGGGTCGTCGACGGCCTGGTGCAGCAACGCAAGGACGACGAGTTCCGGAACATCACCGGCGACAACGACCTGTACGACATCCGGCTGCCCGAGGACGGGGCGAGCCTGCACCAGGCCGACTACGAGCGCATGGTGTACCTGCTCACCGGCCGGGAGATGGGCGTCGAGCACGGCGCGGTCAAGTACTGGAAGCCGGAGACCGAGTTCCAGCGCAAGATCCTCGACGACATCGAGGAGCAGCACCGCGCGGTCCCGGTCGTCCGGTTCGGGCCCGGGCTGCCGCCTTCGCTGGTCCACCTCGGTATCGAGCAGGACGAGCGCCGCCCGTCCGCGGCACCGGTCGCGGCTCCCGCCCCGCGGCCCAACCTGACGCTCTCCTACCGGCCGGAGCCCCTGGGCGCGCGGCTCTTCGAGTCGTTGCGGCCGGTCGAGACGCAGCGGCACACCGACGGGGCGTTCCCGGTCTTCGGGCGGCAGGACAGCGACTTCGTCTCGCAGTACCGGCCGGAGCTGCGCACCGCCGGCGACGGGACACTGGGCATCAACGGCACCCGGTCGGTCGACGGGATCGAGGGGGCCAACGAGGCCAAGGAGTTCTTCGCGACCTCCGACGTGCTGGACCAGGCCCGGAAGGCGTTGCGGCGCACCGGAACCGGTATCGAGCTGGAGGTGCAGGAGACCCGGCTGGTGCTCGACCAGGACGGCCGGGAGCAGGTGCTGCACCGCGTCGTGCCGCGGCTGCCCGACTACCTGAGCGACGTCTGCATCGACTTCTCGACCGTCGTGCACGGCGCCACGGCGGACACCCTGCTGTTCGGCGACGCGGACGGCGAGCGGGTGACGACTCCGGCCGACGCCACCGACGGCCTGGAGGTCACCGGCGCCTTCCATCTCGCCGAGGGGCTCGCGGAGATCGTCGAGCACGGCCGGTTGTCCGATGTGGACGCTGATAGGGCCGCCGAGCTCGCCGCGCGGGACCAGCGCGAAGTGGGCGGCACGCCGGGCCGCCCACTGCCGGGGCGCCGCTACGGGCAGCTGCTCAACCACGCGCCGCAGCTGCGGGAACAGCGTGAGCGGCTCGACGAAGCCGCCCGGCGGATGGGCGTGAACCAGTTCGCGTGGGCCAAGCCCGGCCAGATGTACCTGCGGGTGTCGGTGCCGGACGAGGGCCCCGACGGCCGTCCCGACTACACGGTCAACGCGGCTCGCGGTGGCGAGCACGCGACGCACGGCTACCACTTCGCGACCGTGATCGCCGAGAGCGCGGACGGCCGGACGCAGATCACGCTGGAGAACTACGCGCGCGGGGCGGAGCTCGACCGCGCCGTCCGCGACGGCATCAACGCCAACCTGGGGCAGCACCGGGGAGAGCTCCAGCGCGTTGCCGCGGACCTGGGCGCCCGGGCGGAGCAGGCGCGCTCGGCGGGCGACACCGCCGAAGCGGCGCGGCTCGAACGCCACCGCGAACTGGCGGACGCGCTCGCCGGACTGGAGAAGACGGGGTACGACGACGCCGAGCCGGAGGCCCGGCAGCGGGCCTGGCGGGCGATGGCCGCCGAGCTCAACACCCTGCCCGCCGGGCAGCGGTGGCACTTCCGGATGTACACCCGGGAACCGGGCGAGACGTTCTTCGACCAGCAGGCACTGCTCTACGAGCCCTACGGCAGGGCGCCGGGCGTCAACCCGCTGGTGACGGTCGCCATGGGCGGTCTGCACGGCAGGCGGACCGCGAGCGTGTGGTTCGAGCCGGGAGCGCGGACCGTTTCCCACGAAACGCTCGCCGGTGTCCGCCAAGCCGCGCGGGACACGGCTCGTGCGGCGGTGCTCCGGGCGGACCTCGGCATGACCGCCCCGAAGATCACGGTCACCGGTTACGGCAGCGGCCGCCGCCGCAGCAGCCTCTTCGGCCCCGGGGTGGTCGAGACGATCGCCCAGCGGCGCGCCGACTACCTGCTCGACCACTTCCGCGCCGCGCTGACCGAGGAGCTCGCCGCGCTGCAGGGCGACCACGTCACGGTGCGCCCGGAGGACATCGAGCTGCGCACCGAGACCGCCCAGGCGCCGGCCCACCTCGCTCCCGAGGACCAGCGCCGGGCGACCGTCGAGGTCACCTTCGACGACCCGCGGCACACCCCGGAGCAGCAGGCCGCCACCGGCTACGACGCGGTCGCGCACGGGCTGACCCGGCTGGAGCTGCCCAGGTCCGAGGTGCGGGCCAGGATCGCCGAGTTCGCCGCACTGGCGAGCGACGGCAAGCTGGAGCACCACCCGCTGCCCGAGGGCACCCGGGACCAGCTGGTCGCGCTCGACCGCTCGCTCGGCCGGCTCCCCGCGCGGACGAGGGACCGGGTGCGCACCCTCGTCAATGAGGCATTGCTGGCCGCCTCGGTGGTGCCGACCAGGGAACAGCCGCGCCGCCCGAAGCGCTCCGACGGCGGGGTGGAGGTGGATCGCCGGACGATCCAGCCGGTCACGCCCGCCCGGCTCACGCAGCTGCTCGACGACCTGAGCACGCACGTCTCCCGCGGTGAGGACCCGTTCACGGAGCCGACCTCGCCGGTGTACGGGCTCGTGCTGCCGCCGTCCGCGGAGCTGCCGGTGCGCCTGACCGGGCTCGGCACGATGAACCTCAGCGCCCCGGCGCGGGCGGCGCTGGCGGGCCAGCCGTTGTTCACCGCGCTCGTGCGGAACCCGGCGGCGCTGACCGAAGCGTCGTTCGCGGCCGCCGGCCACGAGGAGCAGTACTTCCTCAACACGTGCGTCGCGGCGGCGGTCGACGCGGCCGTGCGCAACAGGGTGCCGTCGCTGGCCGGGCTGCTGCAGGTGGGCCGCGCCATGGCGGACGCCACCGAGCACGGCCTCAACCGGGTGCGCCCCGAGGTCAAGAGCCGGTCGGACCGGCCGTTCGGCCGCACCCAGGAGGAGATGGTCCGCAAGCGGGTCGCCGACGCGCGCGCCGAGTTCACGGCCATCGAGCGGCAGGCGCTGCGGCTGGTGGACGCCGACCAGGGCGACCCCGCGGTGCGGCGGCAGTGGCGGGACCTCAGCGAGCGCTGGGGCCGGTCCATGCAGAAGCTGGCCGCCGCCGACCTCAAGACCGACCGCGTGCCGGTACTCACCAAGAAGGTCGTCCGCGGCGAGTGGTGGACGAGTCTCGCGCTGACGTCACCGCTGATCGTGGACCGCGGCGGCCGCAGGCTCAGCGGGGTCGATCACGAGTCCTACCTCGGCAGGCTCCAGTCGCAGCTGGCGCTGGAGCCGGACGGCACGCTGTTCGGTGCCGGCGAGCTGTTCGGCGAGCGGCAGCCGGGGGTGTTCCTCGCCGACGGGCTGGAGACGCCGGAGCAGTGGGCGGAGTTCTGGCGGCAGGTGTCGGCGGACGGCGGGGCGCTGCTGAAGACGCCGGACCACGACGTCTACCTGCAGGCGACCACTGTGGACGATCGCCCGGTGTTCGTCATGAACAACCCGATGAACTCCTACCCGGCGCTGCTCACGCCGGAGGAGCTCGCCGCGTGGGCGGACTCGTCCGACGTGCAGGCGAACCCCAAGTTCTTCCCGCACCTCGCCGACGACACGAGCGTTTCGTCCGAGGACACGGCACCGGAGCACGCCGGGCAGCCCGAGGTCGTGCCGGTGCGGCGCCCGTCGGCGGGACGGCGGTTCAGCTCCTCCGACGGTCTGCTCCAGGTGCCCGTCCGCCACTCGTCCGGCGGCCACCCCGGCGCCTTCTTCCCGACGACCGAGACGCCGCTGGAGACGTTCGCGAACTGGCGCAACGTCTTCGACACCCCGATCCCCGAGGTGCCGGAGTCCGCCGAGGAGGGCGGGCTCTCGGTGCCGAAGGTCGTGGTGGAGCCCGCGCCCGAGGACCGGCCGTCGTCCGCCGACACCCACGTCGGCCCGCACGACGAGCCCTCTCCCCTCGAACCCGCGCCGAGCGGCGATCCGGACGAGACCCAGTCCGACGACGGCACGCTTTCGCGCCCGACCAGCCCGTTCGACGGCGAGTTCGCGGACGACTGGCGGAACCCGCTGGACGACGACAGCGAGTCGCAGGCCAGCGAGCCGCCCAGCGAGCACCCCGGCGACACCGGGCCGGACATCGAAACCGTGCACTGGTACCCGCTGGTCGACGCGCACGGCCGGGACTACGGCATGGGCTTCGCCTCGTCGAGGCAGCGCGGCGGGGACATGGTCTCGGCCATCAAGGCGTCGACCGACCACGCGGAGCGGGTGCTGGCCGTCCGCTCGCCGAACGAGGACGGCACCACCACCGTCACCGAAGCCGTGCAGGACTGGGCTCCCGCGACCGACGGCGACCGCACCCGCCCGCTGCACCTGTTCCTGGAGAGCGAGGACGGCCACTTCCTCGTGGCCGACAACGACGGCGAAACGGTGTCGCGGCTCAGCCCGGACGCGATGGCGGAGATGGTCGCGACCACCGCCTTCTTCCGCGACGCGGCGAGCGGCCCGGTCCGCCCGCCGCTGGTCGTGGCCACCCACGACGTCAGCCCGAACGCCGCCACGCACGAGCTGAACCAGCGGTTCCTGACGAAGCTGCGCGAGCTGACCGGGCCGTGGCAGGCGTTCGAGCACACCGGACGGCTCACCTTCGAACGCGACTTCGGCGTCGTCGGGATCGAGCGTGGCGGCCGGTTCGCCGAATCCCTGCCGAGCACCGGAGACGTCCGGTTCGCGGCCGAGGGCCCGGCCTTCGCGGTCTCCGCGACGTCGGGTGACGCCGCGGCGCGAGCCGCCGCCCTCGCCGACGGCACGGCGTCCCTCGAAGGCCCGTGGGGGAACGAGGAACCGCTGTACGTCGTGCTGGACGGCGAAGCGCGGCACGCACTCGCGGGACTCGAGAACGGCCAGGACCTCGAACTGGGTGGCCGGGCGATCGGGCGGATGATGCTCGCCAATCCCGCCTTCCGGGCACAGCTGGAAGCCGACCCGACGCGGCCGGTCGTGGTGCTCTCGAAGGATTCGGGACTGCGCAACGACATCGGCGGTCTCGGCTTCGACTTCGCCGGTGCCCTGCACGAGGCCGGCTTCCACCCGACGGTGTACGGCGTCAAGGGCGACGTCGGCGAGCACGCGAGCTATGTCCCGGTTTCGCGGCTGCGGGCCGGCGACCTGGAGACCACCGACATCCACCGGCCGGACGGGACGCTGGCCGCCCGGCTCGTCCGGACCCCGGGCGACGAAGAGGTGCTCCGGCGCCTGCAGCGCTGGGCCGAGCAGAGCAACGAGTTCACCATGGGCACTTTCACCCGCGGCGACGGCAGCGAAGCCGCCGCGCCGTGGGACCGCGCGCCGGCGCTTCTGGTCGCGCAGCGCACGCCGCGCGGTTACCTCGGGATGCGCCGGGACGGGACGGTGGGTTCGGTCAGCCCCGCCGAGCTCGCCGACGTCTTCCGCGACGACCAGAGCCTGCGCGAGGCGCTCGGCACCGATCCGACCCTGCCCTACCTGCTGGCCGGGCTCGGGGGCCCCACCATCGGGCTGGAGGAGTTCGCGGAGGGCATGGCGCGCGGTGGTTACGCCCGCACGGCCTACGCACCGCAGGGCACACTGACGTTCCGGCCGGGCGGGTCGCTCGGGGTGCAGGGGCCGGGCTTCCGGGCGATCGAGCCGGACGCGCCGCGGCCGGAGGACATCGTCAGCTACCCGAGCGCGAACGAGCGCCTCGGCACGTTCGGCCAGTTCTTCCCGAGCGGGGACTTCGACGGCGCACACATGGGGCTCGCCGCGGTCGGAGAATCCCGGGCGCAGCAGCAGTACTACATCCGGGAGATTCGCCGCCCCGACGGGGAGGGCGGCTACCAGTACCGAAAGGAGCCATTCCGCGCGCCGTGGGCCGGTCGCGACCCTTGGTTCACGGACGGCCACGGGTCCTCCAGTGGACTTGCCTTCGCCCTGTCCACTGGTGACTCCTACCGCCGCGGCGATGCTGTCGAGCTTTCCGGCGATCCGGCGGCGGCGGCGATCTACGGCAGCGAGATCTACCGGCAAGCGCAGCCCGATCCGGACGCCGGGGTGGTGCTGGGGCAGTGTGCCACCAACGTGAACGCGGCCGGGGTCGCCGAGCCCACGGTGGCTTTCAGTGTCCGTGAGGCGTGGGAACGCGAAGCTGGCCCGACGATCATGTGGGCGGCATCGGAAGTAGTCAGGGTCAAGCGGGACGGTGAGCGGACGGTCGAGCGGGGAGGCGCGTTCCTCGAAGCCGTCGCGCCCGGCGTCAAGCCTGGCCAGCCGCAGCCGCTGTTCGGCGGTTTCGAGCACTTTGACCCGGACGGCTTTGACGACGCTCTGAGCGAGCCGGACCTGTCCGACGGTGAGCACGTGCCTGAGCCGTCGTCGCCGCGGGGGCCGCGGATCCGGTTCGACGAGACGTTCGAGGGCTGGTCCGACGACGAGGACGCCGCGTCGGACGCGGGCGAGCACGACGGCGAGTCGGTGGCCGAGGAGCCGTCGTCGCCGCGGGGGCCGCGGATTCGCTTCGACGAGACGTTCCAGGGCTGGTCCGACGACGAGGACGCCGCGCTCTCGGAGCACAGCGACGCGGCATCCGAGGACGGCGTCGTCATGGACGCCGCGCCCACGCCGCCCGGGCCGTTCCCCCACGTCGATCCGTCCGAAGTGGACTTCGTGCCGCTGCGGGACCGTGCGGGCAACGTGCGCGGTGTCGGCTTCCCGCGGACGGACCGCGAGCGTGTCGTGCTGCAGGAAGCCTTCGAGAACGGCGCCGGCGTGCCGGACGAGTTCGCCACCGTGATCCACCACGGTGAAAGCGGTTTCTCGATCCGCAAGAAGAGCGGCGAGATCGTGCCGCTCGACGAGCGCGGCGTGGTGCGGCTGCTCACCAGCATCGAGCTGCCCGGCGATGCCGGCTGGCAGCAGCGCGCGGCGATGGTGTTCGTCAGCTGCCGGGTCGACAGCCCGCAGTCCGGCCGCCTCGGAACGCTGACGAACCTCCTCCGCGACGTCGGTTACCGGGGCGGCGTCCGCGGCTTCGACAGCCGCGTCGAGGTCCGCCGCGATGGCACGGTGCGCCCGTTGCCGGACGGCGCCACACCGGACGAGGACTCCGCCGTCTTCGAAGCGCCTCGCGACGAAGACGAGGTGCTGCGCGGCGGAGGCGGCGGACTCGGCACCGGCAAGGCGGGCCGTGGCCCCGGCGGGGGCGGCGGCGTTCCCCGTTCGGCACCGCTGCAGGGCTTCGCCAACACCAACTGGTCGGACAGCGACAGCGACGCCGGTTCCATCGTCGGTGGCACGGGCCTGGGGCTGGGCAACACCTTCGGCCTCGGCACCGGGCTCGGCCTCACCGGTCCGGACAGTGACGCGGCGTCACTGTCCAGCGACACCGGCTCCATCGCCAGCGGCACCGGGCTCGGCCTCGGCACCGGGCTCGGCCTCGGGCTCACCGCGGCGGCAGGCAGCACCGCTTCGCTGGCCAGCGCGAGCGGCGCGTCCTCGATCCACAGCGTGGCGTCGGCGACCGCGGACCAGCTCGCCCGCGACCTGGCGAACGTGGAACTGGGCCGTCAGCGCACCTACCACGTCGACCCGGGCGGGCCGCGCCTCGCCGACCCCGCCGAGGCGTCGGACCTGCGGACGCTGGCGAGCGTGCTGAACACGTCGGTGTCGCTCCAGCACGCCGACGGCCTGCCCGCGCCGCGGGTCGAGATCACCGGCACGCAGCAGGACGCGCGGGTCGTCGCGGACCTGCTGCGCGCGGAACTGCTGGACGGCGACCCGTCGCGCGCGCTGCCGGACATCGTGGTGGTCCAGGGCCCGGCGGGCCACGTCACCGTCGACGTGTCGGTGCCCACCGAGCCGCGGACGTCGGTGCACGGCACCACCGCCCACTCGGCCGGCGGCCTCAGCTTCGACTCGGGCTTCACGTCGGAGAAGGCGGACTGGGACGCCCTGCACGCCGCGCTGCCGCCGAAGACCGGTCCGAAGAACCCGTTTTACGTCTACGCCACCGCCGTGGGCGACCAGTTCCTGCTCGGCGGGGCGCGGGTCGACGGCGCCACCCTGGCCCGGCACGTGCGGAACTCGCCCGCGTTCCAGCAGCACGTGGCGGACCCGACGGTGCCGGTGCGGCTGGTCGCCGCGGATCCCGCGCACCCGGACGAGTCGGCCCGCGCGGCGAAGGAGTTCGCGGAGGCGCTGCGCGACGGCGGCCCGTACCGGTCGGTGACCGCGGCGACCGACCGGCTGGAGCTGGACGCGACCGGCACGGCGGTGCCCGCGAACGGCGGGTCCTTCGAGCTGGTGTCGGAGATCCGGCCGGACGACGTGCTGTGGGTTTCGCTGAAGGACACGAACGACCGCCAGTTCGGTATGGGCTTCGCCTCGCCGCAGCGCCTCGCCGACAACGAGGTCCACAAGCTGAACCTCACCACCGACCACAGCATGCGGGCGGTGTACGAGACCGAGGTCGACGCGGCGGGCGAGAAGCGGAAGACGCCCACCACGCAGGCGTGGGCCGCGGCGACGGACGGCGCCCGCACACGCCCTGCCGAGTTACTCCTGGACAGCACCGGCGACAGGTTCGACGTGCCGTTGAGCGACGGGAGCACCTGGCAGCTCGCGCCCGAGCAGACCGCCGAGCTGATGGCGAAGTCGTCGGCGTTCCAGCAGCTGACCGGCGGCCCGACCCGGCCGCCGCTGCTCGTGCTGACCCGGGACGGCGCGGCGCAGGGCACGCCGAAGAGCGCGGCCAACGACCGGCTGCTGACGAAGCTGCGCGCGCTCACCGGCCCCTGGCAGACCTACGACTACAGCGGTTCTTACTCCTTCAACGACGTGGCCATGCTGTCCGTGCCGCGGGGCAGCGAGTTCACCGAAGGACCGCCCCCGGCGCTGGCCGACGTGGTGCACCAGTCGTCGGACGAGGTGTTCGGTTTCCCCGTGCCCGGCGGGGCCCGCGAGCCCGCGGCGGAGACGGCGGTGCTGGCGGACTTCATCGACGCGGTCGCGAACGGCACCGCCGACCTGGACGGGGTGTGGGCGCCGAAGAAGCCGCTGATCGTCTCCGTCGACTCACCGGACGGCACGTTCGCCCGCATCGCCACGAGGGCCGGCGGCGTGCTCGAACTGGGCGGCCGGCAGCTCGGGAAGATGCTGCTGGCCGACCCGCGGTTCCGGCGGGCACTGGAGGCCGACCCGGAGCGGCCGGTGCTGCTGGTGGCCCGCGACGGCGGCACCCGGTCCAACTTCGGCGGCCTCGGCTTCGACTTCGCCGGTGCGCTGCGCGCCGAAGGGTTCTTCACCGACGTCTACTCGCCCGACGGTGCGGCGCGGATCGAGCCGGACAAGATCGGCACCAGCGGGCACACGGACTTCGCGCTGGTGTCGGACCTGCGGGCGGGCGACGTGCGGACGAGCGTGCTGAAGAACCGGGCCGGCGACCCGGTGGCGCTGTTCGTGCGCTACCCCGGGGACGGCCTCCAGTTCCGGCGGGCGAAGGAGTGGGCCGAGAACGCGGCGGCCGACCACCTGAAGACGTATTTGGTCAGCACGGGTTCCCTCCTGCACACGGCTGCCTCGCCGTGGCCTGCGGGTACGATGCCGGCGTTCCTGTTCGGCGGTGTCGGTCCCCGCGGCTACCAGGCCATCCGGAAGGACGGCGTGGTCCAGCAGCTCACCCCGGCGAAGCTGGCCCAGATCGTCCGCAACGACCCCGACCTGCGGCAGATGCTGGGCCGGGGCAAGGGACCCCGCAGCGACCGCCCGCTCGTGCTCGCCGCGCTGGACGGGGACACCACCGGCGTCGGGGAGTTCGCGCAGTCGCTGCTGCCCGGCGGCTACTCGCGGCTGGTCCACCACCCGCAGGGCTCGTTGTCGCTGTTGCGCAGCGGTGGCATCACCACGAACGGCAAGGACCTCAAGACCCAGGCGGCGGTCATGCCGGGGCCGGACGACATCGTCACCTACGCCATGGCCAACGAGACCCTGGGCGGCCACGGGCAGTTCTTCCCGCTGACGGAGAAGGACGCACAGGACATGTTCCTGCCCGCCCGGTACGACTCCGCCGTGCGGCAGCAGTACTACCTGCAGAAACACACCGAGAAGAAGGCGAACGGCACCACGGTCGAGCGCCCCGTCCCGGTGCTGGCGCCCTGGGCGGGCAGCACGGTTCCGGCGTGGTTCCTCGACGGGCACGGGCTCCGCGACGGGTTCACCTTCGGGCTCAAGACGGACCAGCCCCTGCACATCGGCGACACGGTGGTGGTCGACGGTGCCGCCAGTGCGCGGATGGTCGCCGGCACCGAGGTGTACCGGCAGGCCGGCACCGACCCCACCGCTCCGGTCGTGCTCGGCCAGTGCTGGCTGATGGCCGCTCCGGACGGGGCGAGCGAGGCTCCCGCGGAGCGGTTCAAGGGCGAATGGCAGCAGGTCAAGGGCCAGCCGGCCCGGGTCTTCGGTGCCACCAAGCCCGTTTTCGTCACCAACACGACCGCGACCCGCTCGATCGTGGACGGCGTGTTCACCGAGGCCCTGCCGGACGGGACGCGGCCGCCGGACGTGCCGCTGGCCGATCTCGCGGCGAACACCATCGGCGCCGTCGAGGCGACCTTCCCGAAGAAGGGCAAGGTGCTGTCGGGCCCGCAGGTCGCCGAGGTCCGCCAGGTCGCCCGGCAGGTCGCTCGCGCCGCGGCGTGGCGCAGGCGGCACAACGTGGACCTGCCGGAGGTGACGATCCGGGGCTGGGGCCACTCGGTCCTGGGCAGTTCGACGCGGGCCAAGGAGCTGGGCCAGGACCGCGCGGACGCCATGGCGGCGGTGTTCAACGACGAGCTGACCGCCGAGACGGTGCGGTTGAGCAGGCTGGGCCTGGACGTCCGGCCCGAGGACGTCACCGTCCGCGTCATCGGTGAAAAGGCGCCTTACGGCTACGGGCCGGTCGGGCAGGTCCACGTCCAGCTCGCGAAGCACGACCTCGGTGAGTCGGCCGTCAACCGGATCACCCGCGGGGACACGTCGGACGAGGCCATCCAGAAGCTCAACGAGGCGTTCGCGGCGCTCGCCCCCGGCAAGGCGGCGAACGGGGCGCAGCCGCCGTCCGGCGTCGGACAGGCGACCGTCGTCCACCCGCGGACCCTGACCGACAGCGACGCCGCGTCCGATGTGGACATGGACGCCCCGCCTGCGAAGAGGACCAAGCTCACCTCCGAAGCCGCCACGTTCCCGGCCGCGTCGAACGGGCTCGGTGCGGTCGCGTTCACCAGTGACCCGGCGGAGCTGGCCGAGTGGCGGGACGCCTACGACCAGATGCCGCCGAAGCCGATCGACAGTGTCCGCAACCCGTTCTACGTGTTCGCGACCGCGCGTAACGGCCGGTTCGTCGTGGACGGCGAGGTGCTCGACGGGGCCGGGCTCGCCCAGCGCGTCGCCGCGAACGAGGAGTACCGGAACGCGCTGGCGGCCGACCCCAAGCTCGTGGTGTCGGTGGTCGCCACCGATCCGGCGCACCCCGTCGAGTCCGAGCGCGCGCTGCGGGAGTTCAGCGAAGCCCTGCGCGGGAACGGCCCGTACCGCGAGATGCACGCCGCCGACCTGCCCGCTTCCGAGCAGCCGCAGTACGGCGGCTTCCACCGGATCTCCCGGCCGCGTCTCGACGACCTGGTCTGGGTGCCGCTGACCGACGCGCACGGGCGGAACTACGGCGTCGGGTTCCCGACGACCGACAGCACGGCCCGGGCCATGAAGTCCGGCGCGGGGCGCGCCACCGACAACGCCCAGCGCATGTACGCCCAGCACCCCGAGGACGACACGAGCTCCGCCAGCAGCAGCAGCTCCAGCCAGGACTCCGGCACCGGTGCCGCACCGGAGGAGAAGCGCACCGAGAAGATCGCGGCCTGGGCCGGTGCCGTCGACGGGGACCGCGCCCGCCCGCTGCACCTGCTGCTGGAGAGCACGGACGGCGTGTTCGTGGCCAGGATGAAGGGCAGCCGCGAGCTGGTCGAGATTCCCGAGGAGGAGTTCGCCGAGCTGGCTCTGGGCACCAGCGTGTTCGCGCAGGCGCGCCAGGACCCGGTGCGGCGGCCCATCGTCGTGGCCACCGACGACCAGGCGGCGGGCCCCGGCACGCACAACCCCAACCCCGGCCTGCTGTCCGCGCTCAAGAAGCTTTCCGGACCGTGGCAAGGCTTCTCGTACCACGGCAAGGTGTCGCTCGACGACCAGATCGGCGTACTGACGACCGACGCGGGCGCGGAGTTCGCCGAGACGCCGCTGGCGTTGCAGGACGTCGAGCACGTCTCCCACGACACGGTCTTCGGCTTCCCCACCGGCACCGGCACCGGCCGGGCCGCGGACGCGGACGAACTGCGGCAGTTCGCCGAAGGCATCGCCGACGGCACGGTGGATCACCGCGGCGAGTGGGGCGACCGCGAGCCGATCTTCGTCTCGGTCGACGGTGCACGTGACCACGCGAAGGTGGGCCTGCCGGGCGGGTTCCTCGCGGAGGTGGAAGGCCGTGCGCTCGGCAAGCAGCTGCTGTCGGACCCGGACTTCCTGGCGAAGCTGCGCATGGAGCCCGACCGGCCGATCGTCCTGGTCGGCGACGACGGTGCGGTGCGGAACAACCACGGCGGCCTGGGCTTCGACTTCGCGGGGGCACTGCGGGAGGTCGGTCTCTTCCCGGACGTCTACGCAGCCACCGGTGGCGCGCGGATCGAGGCGGGCGGGATCCGGCGGGCTCCCGGTACGCGGTTCGAGCTGGTTTCGGACTGGCGTGACGGCGACCTGCAGACGACCACCCTGACGAGCAACGACGGCACGGTCGCGGTCAAGGTGATCCGCTCGCCCGGTGACGACCAGGTGGTCCAGCAGTTGCGCGACTGGGTGCAGGCGGCGGACTGGCAGAGCCTCGCGACCTTCGTCGACGAGCACGGGCAGCGCCAGGAGGTGCCCTGGGTGACGCCGCCGGTGCTGGTCGTCGGCCGTCGCGGTCCCGGCGGGTACGTGGCGCTGCGGACGGACGGGCAGCCGGTGCAGGTGTCGCAGCGATCGCTCGGCCGGGTGCTGCGCGACGACCGCGCGTTGCGCTCGCTGATGCGGAACGACACCGAGATCCCGCTGCTGCTGGCCGGGCTGGACGGGGACACCCCGGCGCTGGACGAGTTCGCCGGGGAGATGCTGGGCGGCGGGTACTCGCGCACGATGTACCGGCCGGTGCGTGGCATGTCCTTCGCGCAGCCCGGCACACTGGCCGTCGCCGGCGGTTTCGACGAGCTCGCCCCGCTCGACCCCGGTCCGCGCGACCTGCTGAGCTACCCGCACGTGCGGTCGAACGGCACCGTGCACGGGCAGTTCTTCCCGTCGAAGTCCCTCGACGCGGCCTGGGACGCGCTGAACGGCATGCACTTCGACGGGGCCAGGCAGGACACCTACGTCCGCCAGGTCAGCCCGAAGAAGGGCGCTCTCAACACGCTCAAGTCGGAGCGGCAGACCAAGTCGCCGTGGGCGGGCCTGGACGTCTGGCTCTTCGACGGGCACGGTGACCCAGCGGAGGGCCTGGTCTTCGCGCTGACCACCGGCCGCCCCCACGTCCGCGGTGACGTCGTGACGCTGTCCGGGGCGAAGGCCGCGCACGCGGTGTACGCCAGCGAGATCTTCGTGCAGGCAGGTTCTCCTGACCTGCCCGTGCTGATCGGCCACTGCCAGGCCAACGCGGTGCACTCGCCGGGAACCGCCTCCGTGGCCCTGTCGATCAAGCAGGCGTGGGAGAAGGACTTCCGGCCGGTCACCATGTACGGGGCCGACCAGGACGTGTTGAACGCTCCCACCGGGAGCCGCACGGTGGTGCACGACGGCTACTTCCGCGAGGTGGGTGCTGTCAACTCCCCGGCGCCGCAGGACCTCGGGGCCGCGGGCCCGACCGGCCCGGCCGTGGCGAAGGGACCGTCGTCCACTGTGGAGGACCTCGGCGACGCGGCGATGGCGGAGTGGTCGGAGCCGATCCTGGAGGCGTCGGCGCGCGTCGAGTCGCGTGTGGACGGTGAGCTGGAGTCCGTGCGGCCGGTGGAGGAGGCGCGGGCTGAGGCGGAGCAGTTGGCGGGTGCTCTCCCGTCGGCGGTGTCCGGTGCGGACGAGGACACGCGTCAGTTCCTGCACGACGGCCTGGTGTCGATGCTCACCGACCTCATCGCCGGTGGCGCGAGCCGTGAAGAGGCGTGGGGTCACGAGGACGTCGCGCGGTTGCGGGAGACCGCGGAGTCGTTGCGTGGTGCGGTCGAAGAGCCGCATTACACGCGGGCGGAAGCGGCGATGGCGGATTGGGCGGAGCCGATCCTGGAGGCGTCCGGTCGCGTCGAGTCGCGTGTGGACGGTGACCTCGACTCGGTGCGGCCAGTGGAGGAGGCGCGTGCCGAGGCGGAGCAGCTGGTGGGTGAGCTGCCGTCGGCGGTGTCCGGTGTGGACGAGGACACGCGTCAGTTCCTGCACGACGGTCTGGTGTCGATGCTGACCGACCTCATCGCCGGTGGCACGAACCCGCGCGTCGCCTGGCACAGCCCCGAAGTCGTGCGACTGCGCAACACCGCGGAAGCGCTGCGTGGGCCGTCGGATGAACGGCACTACAGCCGCAACGCCGTCGAGATCCTGGGTCAGGTCCGCGCGCCCGAACCGACCGAGCCGCCGCGGGAGCACGTCACCGAAACCGTCGACGACGCCGGGACGAACGCCGTCGCCGAGTGGTCCGAGCGCATCGGCGACGCCCAGGAGCGCGTGGACTCCGCGCCGCCGCACGAGGTGGAGCGGGCCCGCTCTCTCGCGGAGCAGATGGTGCGTGCGCTGCCCGACGCGACCCCCGACGCCGACGAGGACATCCGGCTGTTCCTCCACGAAGGTCTCGTCTCGGTGCTCACCGACGCGATGCTCTCGGGTGCCTCGCCCCGGGCGGCCTGGCGGAATCCGGAGATCACGCAGCTGCGCGAGCTCGCGGAGTCGCTGCGCGGCCCGGTCGGCGGCGAGCCGCACTACACCCGCCTGCCGATGAGCGCGATAGCCGCGATCCGGGCCTACGAAGCCGCTCCGGCACCGGAACCGGCGCCGGAGCACCACGAAGCCCCGGAAGAAGACCTGGCCACCCTCGGCACGAACGCGATCGTCGACTGGTCCGGGCCCATCGGCGCGGCCGAGGAGCGGCTGGACTCGCACCCCGTGCCGGCGGAAGCGGCGCTGGCGCGGTCCCGGGCCGAGCGGCTCGTGGGTGCGCTGCCCGACGCCACGCCGGAGGCCGACGCCGACGTGCGCCAGTTTCTCCACGACGGCCTCGTGTCGGTGCTCGCGGACGCGCTGCTCGCGGGCACGCTGCCCAGGGTCGCCTGGGAGAACACCGCCGGATTGCGGCAGGTCGCGGAGTCCCTGCGGGGGCCGGAAACCGACAACGCGCACTACACGGTCGCGCCCATCCGCGAGCTGAGCGCGCTGCGCGAGGAGATGGCGCAGCCCAGCGAGCCGCAGCCGGTGGCGGAGTCGCGCCCCGAGGAACCGGACGACAACGTGTCGGAGGCCGGCGACGGCGGCCTCGCCGCCATCGCCACGAACGCGACGGTGCGGTGGTCGGAGCACATCGAGGCGGCCGAGGAGCGGCTGGCCGAGCGGGCGGAGTCCGCACCGCAGGAGGTCGAGCGGGCCCGGTCGCACGCGCAGCGCCTGCTGCGCGACCTGCCCAGTGCCGTCGCGGAAGCCGACGAGGACGTGCGCCGGTACTTCCACAACGGTCTCGTGACCCTGATGGCGGACTCGATGCTGACCGGTGCGCTTCCCCGGTCGGCTTGGGAGAACCCGACCGTGACGGAGGTGCGCCGCGTCGCGGAGTCCCTGCGCGGGCCGGTGTCCGGCGCCCCGCACTACACCATGCTGCCGGCGCGCGAACTGGCCTCGCTGTACACGGTTGCCGCCCGGCCGGCGCAGCCGGAACCGGCGCACGTGGCTGTGCCGGAGATGCCCGAGGAGGCCGAGGCCATCGACGCGCTGGTCTCGGACTCGGCAGGCCCCGCCGTCGCCGACCCGAGCCGGTTGTCCGGCTCGGTGGCGGGTTTCGAGGCCTACCTGCGCACGGCCACCGAGTGGCTGCCCGACGACCTGGAAGTCGACCGGCAGCACGCCGAGTGGCTCCTCGGTGAGCGCCCCGCCCCGATTCCGGGCTACGGTCCGGTCACCGCCGTGCAGCAGCGGCTGTGGCAGTCGATGACCGACGCGGTGGCCGCGCGACTGGCGCAGGGTGGCGACGGCCGCCTGCTGGCCGACGAACTGCGCAACCGGTTCGAGCAGCTGCGCACCTTCGACGACCTCGGTGCCTGGGCCAGGACGGAGCTGGCGAGGTTCCAGGACCAGTTCGACGAGGCGCGGCAACGGCTGCGCGAGGACGAGCAACGCGACGAGGCTTCCGGCTGGCGGGCTCAGCTGGCCCGGGAGCAGGCCGAAGCGCTGGCCGGCCCGCTGCCCCCGGCCGTGCCGGGTGGTGCGCCGGTGGAGGTCCGGCAGGCGTTCCACGAGGGCATCGTGACGATGCTGGCCGACCGCATCGCCGGTGAGATGCTGCCCGAGAACGCGTGGTCCGGCCTGCACGACGTGCGCCAGGCCGCGGAGATGGTCCGCAACAGCACCCGCTATCTCCAGGGAACGGTGGAGGGAAGGCCGTTCGGTGAGTTCCCCGAGCAGGGTGAGCCGGTCTACTCCGGACAGTCGCGAGAGGACGCTCCGCCGCGCTACGAGGAAACCCCGCAGGACATCGGGGACGCGCCGCCGTACGCGGACCTGCCGCCTGCCTACGAGGACGTGCCGCCGTTCGAAGAGCACGACGACGCGGTGCCCCCGTTGGAGCTCGCGAACCACGTGACGCGGCTGGCCGACTTCCTCCGCGAGATGCCGGGCCGCGACGCGTCTCCGTGGCGGGCGCGGATGCTGCCGCACGTCCTGCCGCCGGCGGGCCTGACGCCGGACGAGCTCGAACGCCGCTTCCCCGTGCACAACACCGTGTTGAGCGCGCTCGCGTACCAGGCGTACCTCGAACGCGACCTGCCGGACACCGGGCCCGAGACCGCCCGCCTGCTGCAGCTGCTCGACCTGGACGCGCTCACCGAAGCCCTGCCGAACGCGGCGAACCGCGACTACCTGACGGACAACGCCTACCACGCGTTGCGGGACATGTTCGACGTGGCGAAGGACTACGCGGAGCCGGAGGTCCACGCCGAGCACGAGGTCGACGTCCTGCCCGAGGAACCCGCCGACGGAATCCTGCCGGGCGTCGTGCCCGGCAGGTTCGCCGATCCGGTCGCCGTGGCGGCGATCCGGTCCCGGCTCGACGAGATGGCCGAAAAGGCCGTGCTCAGCGGGCAGCGCGAGTACCACGAGCTGCTGGGCCCGGACCTGTTCGGCTTCGGCAACACGCCCGAGGCACCGGAAGCCCTGCTCGGTCTGGACCACGACGAGTTGAGCGCGGCGCAGGGGATGACCCTGCTGCAGCGCCTCGACCTGGTGAACCCCTTCCCGGACGCGGACGCGCTCACACCCGACGCGCTCGCCGAGGTCGAGCAGGACGTGCTCGTCTCCGACTGGACCGAGGACGAGCTGCGGTACTGGGAGGCGCGGGACATCGACGTGGCCGCGCTGCCCGCCAAGCGGGAGACTCCCAAGCTGCTGCACGGGATCTGGCTCGGCGGCCCGCTGGCCGACGACGGCCCGACGGGCTCGTTCCAGCAGCGGTTCGCGCAGTCGGCGAAGACGCTCGGCGGCACGGCGGTGCTGTGGACGGACGTGCCGCGCGACCGGATCGCGGAGGCGCTCGCGAACCCCTTCGACGCGTCCCTGCAAGGCGTGCGCCAGATGGTGAAGTGGGCGCGCGACAACGACATCCGCCTGGTGAACGTCGACGAGGTGTTCAACGCGGACTCGCCGATGCGCCTCGACCCGTTCTACCGGGCCGAGCTGACCAAGGGCACCGGGCGCGGTTACGCGGCGGCGTCGGACAGCCTGCGGGTGGAGATCGGGGGCCGCTTCGGTGGTCTGTACATCGACGGCGACGACCTGCTGCGGGACCCGGACGCGCTGCGCAAGGTCCACGAGTCGCCTGACGGCTACGCCTTCAGCGGGAGGCGGATCCAGCTCCCGACCGGACCGACGCTGGCCTCCGGCAACAGCGCGATCGCGATGGCCAAGGGGCACCCGCTGGCGTGGGTGGACCTGGACGTGATCGAAGGCAACTACCAGCTGCGCCAGCTCGATCTCTTCAAGCCGGAGATGATGGCGCTGCCCAAGGAGATCTTCACGACGCCGCAGGGCCGGATCCGGCGGAACTCCGTCATGGTGCGCACCGGCCCGGACTCGTTCTCGAAGCTCCGCGACCGGCTCGGCATCGAAGAGCTCCCGCTGCTGGAGGGGACCGAGACGAACTCCCTCCAGAGCTGGGTGCCCGGCTCCGCCACCCAGGTGCGGCGCGCTCCGATCGCACTGGACGACGCCGAGGGCACCGGCCGGCTGACCGCGAAGGTGGTGCAGACGCTCGTCCGCCAGCTGCGCAACCGCCAGGGCGACCTGCACCTGACCGAGGTCGCCGACCTGGTCTACCAGCACGCCCGGCCGGACGTGGTGTGGGCGGCCGCGATCGGGTTCCTGGCGAGCGTCCCGGCGTTCCGCGACGAGGTGCGCACGGTCACCCTCGACCGGTTCATGAACGGCAAGTTCACGCCCGTCCCGCTGCCCGCGGACGTGGCGTCGTTCGTGCGCCCGAGGGAGGGTGTGCAGGCCGAGTTCCTGGGCGAGAACATCCGCCCGGTCACGTTGAGCGATCCGGCCGCCACACCGTCCACTTCGGACTGGCGTGCCTCGGTTCCCCGTGAGCACATGCGGGACCTGGCCGAGGAGATCCAGGCCCGGCGTCCCGAACAGCTCAGGAACATGGCGAAGCGGCGCGCCGAGATGATGGAGGCCGCGGGCGCGAAGCGGGCCCGGCTGCCGGAGGAACCGGTCGACATCCGGGAGCCCAGCGCTGAGCCCGAGGCCGTACGCGGCCCCGCGCCGCGCACGGGCGCGCCCGAGCTGCTCCTCTCGCACGAACCGACCCCGGAGCAGACGCGCGCGTTGCAGGAGCAGGCGCGTTACCTCGCGGAGCAGGCGATCACCCGCGCCGAGCGGGGCTTCGAGCCGCCGGTCGTCACCCTGCACTCGCTCAACGGCGCCGGTGCCACCGTGGCGCGGGCGCTGACCGACGGGATCACCGAGCACGCGACCCGCCTGCGTGGCGTGCGCACGACTGCCGAGGACCTCGGGCTGACCCCGCACGTCGAACACGCGGAGGTCCGGCCGGGCACGGTCGAGCTGCGCGTGGACTGGGAGCTGCGTGGCACCGGCCACCAGACGCTCGCGGAGACCGGGCCGGAACGGCTCGCGGACCCGCTGGAGATCACCACCGAGCTGCTGCCCGCGAAGCACGCCATCCTCGACGACGAGAGCTGGCGGCACAGCGATGCCGCCACCGCGGAGTGGATGACCGACTCCGACCCGGTCACCAGGCAGGAGCTCGACGCCGCGCGGTCGCGGGCCGTGCCGGTCACCGTGTTCGGCGAGGACGTCGGGCCGACGGTCCTGAACCTGACGCCGCACCCCGAGTCCGGTTCGTGGCGCCACCCGATCGGCTACGACCGCAGCCGCTACGAGGTCCGGCCCGGCAAGTGGGTGCAGGAGTACACGGTCCGGCTGAACTTCGACGCGCGTCCGGGCTTCGACGCGCAGGCGTACGTCGAGCGCGTGCAGGCGGGGCTCGACCAGCTGTACAACCACAAGTTCCGGCTGCCGACCGGCGACGCCTTCCACTACCGCGTGCTGCACGATCCCACCGCAGCGGCGCACCACACCGTGACCATCGGCCCCGCGGGCAGCAAGAACGACCAGCTCCACTGGGCCGAGGACGCCCACGAGCTGTCGGTGGCCCACGAGCTGGGGCACCCGCTCGGCATCTACGACGAGTACGTCCGCCGCAACCGCCAGGGCCAGGCGTGGGCGCTGCGGGGCCCGTCGTCGAACCGGGTGGTCGCCGACGACGGCCTGTTCACCGAGCACCTGAAGAACTACCTGAAGGAGCTGCGGGAGAAGGGCCACACCGACCTCCCCGTGCCGTCGGTCAAGCCGCGCAACCTGTGGCTGCTGGAGAACCGCGCGCGGGCGCTCGGCACGACGATCGACGTGCCGTCGTCCCGGCCGCAGCCGTCCGACGACGGAGCCCGGCTGCCGGAATCCCCCGAGGACGCCTACGACTCCGAGATGGACGCCGACGGCGAGACGGACCCGGACGTGCCGATGCACGACTCGGACCTCGACGCCGAGGGCGAGACGGACCCGGACTACGTGGCGCCCGCTCCCGCCTTCGCCGACCCACGTGGCCTCGTCCAGCAGCTGTCCGACGAGCTGGCTCAGGTGAAGCGGCACCTCGCGGTGGCCTCCCCGACGTTCGCTCCCGAGCTGCGCGCACAGGTCCGGCGGGCGGACGACGACCTGGCCCGCGGACTGTCCGAACAGGACACTGCCCGGCTCGCCGAGCGCCTGGCCAGCACCAGGACCCTGAACGCGCGCCTGCGGGAGCTCCGGCTGCAGCAGGTGAACGGGCTCTACCAGACCGCCGTGGCCAGGGTGGAGGACGAAGAGAACCCGCTGACCTTCTACCCGAACGGGATTCCGGGTGGGGTGAGCAGCAGGCCGGACGCGCGGTTCGGCCTCGAGATCGAGGTCCAGCTGCCCGAGGAGGCGCCAGACGGCGCGATCAGCGCGCTCACCCAGGATCTCGGCCGGAAGCTGGAAGCCGAGGGCTTCATCGAGTGGAACGACGGCGCCGACTTCGACGACAAGTACCACGTCACGCCCGGCAAGTGGACGATGGTCAGGGAGATGTCCGACGAGAACACCGTCGAGCTGGTTTCCCCGATCCTGCAGGGCGCGGACAAGTGGACCAGGCTCCCCAGGCTGCTGGAGATCGTCCGCACGCACTTCAACTCCGCCGGTGCAGGCCCCGACGCCGATGCCGTCGGCGGGCACGTCAACTTCAGCTTCACCTCCCAGCTGGAGCTGGCCGAGTACGGGCGGCTGGCCCAGCTGAACAAGGGCTTCGAGAGCCTGCTCTACCGGCTGGCCAACCACCACGGGCTGACCCCGCGGCAGCGGACCATCTGGACCGTCGGCCCCAACCCGCTGCCGCCGGACCTCGCCGACCTCACCACCCTCGGCGAGGTCCAGGCGCTCAGCAACGGCAAGCACGACGCGATCAGCTTCAACGACGTGCTGGGTGAACCCGACGACCGGGTGGAGTTCCGGTTGTGGGCGGGCAGCATCGACCCCGCCGTGTGGCAGGTGCGCGCCGAGATCTCGGCGGCGATGGCGCTGGCGGCGAAGGACCCGTCGATCCAGCACCGGCTCGACGAGCTGATGGCCGATCCGCGGTTGCTCGGGCACGACGAGGACCTCAGTTCCGAGGCGGAGCTCGGGCTGCTGCTGGACTTCCTGGAACTGCTGCCGTTGAGTCCGGCGGCGCAGAAGCTGGCGGTGGAGCTGTTCGCGTGGACCGGGCCGTGGCGGCTGGACGGCGCGAACGACCACCTGCTGCGGTCGCAGGTCGTCACCGGTCACGGCGGGCGTGGCTGGTTGTACCCGCGCAGCGGCGTGAGCGTGCGCGACGCCGTACGCACGGTCAAGCAGTTGCCGCAGTACCCGGGCGTCGAGATCGTGGCCGCCACGATCACGCCGGGGCAGGACACCGTCGAGATGTGGCGGGGCGACCCGGTGCCGTTCGAGGGCTTCGCCCAGGTTCTCGGTTCTCGCGGCGTGCTGGAACACGCCGACGAGTGGGTTCCGGAGGGCAGCGATCTCGAAAACCGGCTGGTGCTGGCGGTTTCCGGAGGTGCGGCCCGGCTGGCCGCGCTGGCCCAGGACCAGCTCGAAGCACCCGTGCTGGCCACCCACGGCGAGGTGCGGCTCACCGAGGACGGCCGCATCGAGTCCACAATGGAATGGCTCCAGTTCGACGGGAACGGCGTTCCCTTCCGGACCGGGACGACCGAGCTCGCGCAGGCGATCGAGCGGGCGCAGGCGCACGTCGCCCAGCCGCAGATCCCGGCCACGTTCTCCACCGGCGCGCGTGGGACGCGGCCGGGTGAGCCGTCCGCCGCGGGGCTCACCGCCACGGCACCGGCGGCCGGGTCGCCGTTCCAGTTCACCTTCGCCAACCTGCTGCCCCAGGGCGACACCCCCGTTCCGGCGCACGAGGTCTCCCCGGACGACCTCCTGTGGACGTCGCCGAAGAACGCGCACGGCCAGGACAACGTGCTGGCGCTGACCTCCCGCGCCGCTCTGCTCGACCAGTTGATCGGGGCGAACACCGAGCACACCGAGCGGCTGATCGGGATGTCCCGGCGCGGGCCCGACGGCGCCGAGCGCGTCGAGGAGACCTACGCGGACTGGGCCGACGGCACCAACCCCGTGCGGTTGTTCTTCGACGCCGCGCACGGCCAGTTCAAGGTTCCGCTCACCGGCGACCGCCACACCCTGCTCACGCCCGAGGAGATGGCGGAGAAGGTGGTCGCGAGCCGGCAGTTCCAGCAGCTGGCCGCCTCGTCCGTGCGGCCGTCGCTGGCCGTCGTCACCCACGACGACTTCGCGCTGCGGGGTGACCACTCGCTCAACGAAGCGTTCATGGCGAAGCTGACCGAGCTGACGGGGCCGTGGCAGTCCTACCACTACGTCGGCCCGTACAACCTCTCCCAGCCGAACGGCTACCTCGTCGTCGACCACCCGTTCACGGCCGGTCCCGCGCTCACCCCGGCCGATGTCCGATACGCCTCGGCCGGCTCCGCCTTCGGCTTCGACTCCGGTCTCCCGGACTACACCGACCAGCGGAACCCGGTGGTCGTGGGGCTCATCGCGGACGAGAGCTCCGCCAGGGTCGAGCTGGCGAACGGGGTCTTCACCGACCTCGGCGGCACCGGGCTGGGCAACCTCCTGCTCGACGACCCGGAGTTCCACCGCCAGGTGGCGGAGGGCCATCCGGTGGTGCTGGACACCGACGCCACCGACGTCCGGGTGAACTACGGCGGGCTCGGCTTCGACTTCGCCGGTGCGCTGCGGGCGCGGGGCTACTTCAACGACGTGCACGTGCGCGCGGCGGACGGGACGCTGACCCTGGTGTCGGTGCCGCGGGCGGGAGACCTGCTGACCGCCGAGATCACCGGCCCGAACGGCGAGCCGGTCGGCGAGTTCGTCCGCTTCCCGGGCGACGACGCGGTGCTCGCGCGGGTGCGGGCCTGGGCCGCCGGCGGAGGTGCCGCCGCCACCGCCTTCCTGCGGGCCGACGGGACCTGGCAGGCCACGCCCTGGCAGCAGCGTCCGGCACTGCTGTTCGCAGCCAGGAGCGCCTCGGGTTACCGGGCGATCCGGGCCGACGGGCTGCCGATGGACCTGCACCCGAACGTGCTGGGCCGGTCGCTGCGCGACGGCCGGAAGCTGCGGGAGATGCTGGGCAACCGGGGCGCGCACAACGGGGCCGAGGGGCGGGAGACCCCGGTCATGCTGGCCAGCATCGGTGGTCCGGCGGTCGGGCTCGCCGGGTTCGCCGACCAGTTCGTGCCCGCCGGCTACTCGCGGGCCTTCTACGGCCCACAGGCCGGGCTGCACTTCCGCCAGGACGGCGTCCTCGGGTTGGACGGGCCCGGGTTCGAGCGGATCGCGCCGATCGTGCCGGGGCCGCAGCACCTGGTGAGCTACGAGCGGGCGAACGCGAAGCTGGGCACGCGCGGCCAGTTCTTCCCGTCCGAGGATTTCGATCCCGCGATGATGTCGAACGCCGGGATGCATGACACCACGGTGATGAGCCGCATCTACTACTCGATCGAGGAGCACCCGGACGGCCAGGGCGGGCACCAGGAGGTGCCCGTGCCGTTCCTCCACCCGCGCAGGCCGGACCCCGTGCGGTCCCGGGTGGTGGACGCACACGGGAACGTCGGCACCGGGTTCGGCTTCTCGATGCGCACCGGTTTCCGCCACCAGCCGGGTGACCGGGTCGTACTGGCCGGTGCGGCGAGCGCCGCCGCCATCTCCGGCAGCGAGAGCTTCCGCAGGGCCCATCCCGGCGGGGATGCCGAGGTCACCCTGCTCAGCTGCTTCGCGGACACTTCGGTGGGGCCGTTCGGAACGAGTTCGGCGCGGCAGCTGAAGGACGCCTTCACGCAGGGGCAGCCGCTCAGGTCGCTGGTGGCGGCGGACGAGATCGTCGACGTCGAAGGCGGGGTGCGCAACGTCCAACGCGGTGGTCACTTCCGTGAGGTGGGCAGCGCCGCCGAGCCGATCCCGCTCAGCGACCTCGCCGCCGAGCGCATCGCACCGGTCCGCGTGGCCGACAGCGAAGCGGACAACCCCCGGGTCGAACTGGCCGCACGACGGGTGGCCAGGGCCGCGGCGTGGCGAGCGCGCAACAACGCCCCCATGCCCGTCGTCGAGGTCATCGGCATCGGCGACACCGTGGACGACGCGCTGGACCAGGCCGACGAGATCGCGAAGGAGTTCAGCACCGCGTTCGCCGCGGAGAAGGCGCGGATGGCCGAGCTCGGGCTGCCGTTGCCCCAGTACGGCGTGGAGATCCGGCAACGCGGCGTGGCGCGCGGCGGTGTACCGGGTCACTCGTCCACTTTGGACGGGCAGGTGGAGGTCACCCTGCCCCCGCACGAACTGGGTGCGCAGGCGCTCGCCACGAGGGACGCGGACGCGATCGCCGCGGCGTTCGCCGCCCTCGACCCCGACCACCAGGTGCCCGGCTCGGCACAGGAGGCCGCCGCCCACGACTCGGACCTGGACGCCGACGGCGAGACGGACTCGGACGTGTCGATGGACGACGCGCACGACTCGGACCTGGACGCCGACGGGGAGACCGACCCCGACGCGCCGATGGACGACGCGCACGACTCGGACCGCGACGCCGACGGGGAGACCGACCCGGACTACGCGACGCCCGAGCCGCTCGACGTACCCGCCTCGGTGGCGCGGTTGGCCGGCGAGGTCAGCCAGATGAAGCGGCACCTCGCGGTGTTCCCCGCGTCGTACAACCCGCAGTTGCGGGCCCGGATGCAGGCGTGGTCCGCCCAGGTGGAGCGGCTCCAGACCAACGGACCGTCCGAACAGGACATCGCCGGGCTCGGCGACCGGGTGGCGAGCGCGCGGCGGCTGACCGCGCAGCTGCGGAACTTCCGGCTCCGGCAGCTGGGGCAGCTCCACGACGCCGCCGCGGCCCGGATCGGGAACGGCGAGCACCCGCTGACCTTCCGACCGGACGGCATCCCCGGCGGGGTGAGCAGCAGGCCGGACGCGCGGTTCGGCTTCGAGGTCGAGTTCCAGCTGATCGGCGAGGAGTACCCGCACGTCGAGGCGACGCTGGGGCCGCAGCTGGCGCAGCTGGGCAAGGGCAAGTGGACCCTGGTGCAGGAGTCGGCGCACACCGGCGGCGTCGAGATCGTCTCGCCGGTGCTGTCCGGCAAGCCGGAGAGCTGGGCCGAGCTGGCGAAGGTACTGGAGCTCATCCGGTCGTACCGGGGCGCCAACGGCGGGCGGCCGAGCGCCGACTACGTCGGCGGGCACGTGAACTTCAGCTTCGAGCAGCAGCCGGAACTGCCCGTGTACGGGCGGCTGGCGCAGCTGAACAAGGCGTTCGAAAGCACGCTCTACCGCCTGGCGAACCACTACGGCCCCGGCGCCCGGCAGCGGAAGCTGTGGGCGGTCGGCCCGAACCCGGTGCCGCGCGATCCCGCGGAGATCACGTCGATCGACGAGGTCCAGGGGCTGAGCAACGGCAAGCACGACGCGATCAACTTCCAGCACGTGTACGGCGAGGCCGACGACCGGGTCGAGTTCCGGCTCTGGTCGGGCAGCCTGGATCCGGCCGTGTGGCAGGTGCACGCCGAGATCTCGGCCGCGATGGCGCTGGCCGCGCAGGACCCGTCGATCCACGGTCGCCTGGAAGAGCTGATGGCCGACCCGAGGTTGCTGGGCCACGAACCGGAGGCCACGACCAAGGAGGCGCAGCTCGGGCTGCTGCTGGACTTCCTGGAGCTGCTGCCGCTGAGCCCCGAGGCGCAGAAGCTCGCCGTGGAGCTGTACACCTGGACTCCACAATGGACGCAGGAGTGGTCGCAGGACGGGGACAACGACCACCAGCTGCGGGCCCAGGTCGTCACCGGCCCCGACGGACGCGGGTGGCACTACCCGACGCGGACCGAGAGCGTGCCCGACGCCCTGCACGCGGTCAAGGAGCTGCCGAAGTACGACGGCGCGCAGATCATCACCGCGACGCTGACGCCGGGGCAGGACGCGGTCGAGATGTGGCGCCGCGACCCCGTCCCGTTCGAGTACTTCGCGAAGGCCATTTCGGGAACCGACGTGATGGAGAACGCGGCCTCCTTCGTGTCGGAGGACGAGGACGTCGACGTCCGCCTCGTGCTGGCGGTCCCCGGCGGAGCCTCCCGGCTCGGCCCGGCGATCACCCACGCGCTCAAGACGCCGGTCGTGATGACCGACGGCCAGGTGCGCGTCACCGAGGACGGCCGCCTGGAGTCCGACTCCGAGTGGGTCGAGCTGCACTGGAACAAGCCGCCGGTGCACACCGGTTCCGGCGACCTCCAGCAGGCGCTGGACCTGGTTCGCGAGCAGGCCAACCAGGAGCGTGAGCAGGCGAACACGGCGTTCGCCGCGCCCCCGTGGTGGCACGGCCACGGCGGCACCCCGTCGCTCACGCTCGCCGACGCTCCCGCTCCCGCATCGCCTGCCGAAGCGACCGCTCCGGAGGCCGTCCCGGAGCCGGTACCGGCACACGAGGTCTCGGCGGCGGACGTGCACTGGCTGCCGTTGAAGAACGCGCTGGGCCAGGACACGATGCTGACGACGACCGACGGCAGCGACGAAATCGACATGGTCCAGCGGCTCGGCTGGACCACCGAGCACAGCGACCGCCTGCTCGCCGTCACCACCATCGACGCCAACGGTGCGACCGTCACGACCGAGGTCACCGCCGACTGGGCCGACGGTCCGAACCCGCGGCGCCTGCACTTCACCGCCATGGACGGCCGGTTCTGGCTGCCGCTGAAGGACGGCCGCTGGACGGCGCTGACGCCCGAGGAGCTGGCGGAACGCGTTGCCGCCACCCCGGACTTCCAGCGGTGGAGCGCCGCGCAGGTCCGCTCGCCGCTGGCCGTGGTCACCTTCCAGGCCGACGGGCAGCCGGGCGACCACTCGCTCAACGAGGCGTTCCTGGCGAAGCTGACCGAGCTGACCGGGCCGTGGCAGTCCTACCACTACGTCGGCACCGTGGGCGTGCGCGAGGACGGTGTCCTGGACGTCGAGCACCCGTTCACGCCAGGGCCCCCGTTGACGATGGCCGACGTGCGCCACACGACCACCGGCAACGGGCTCGCCTTCTCCGACGTCCCCTCGGGTTACACCGACGAGCGGAACCCGGCGGTGGTCTCGCTGACCGGGAACGAGACCACGGCCAGGGTCGAGCTGTCGAACGGCAAGTTCACCGACCTCGGGGGCACGAGCCTGGGCAAGCTCGCGTTGAGCGACTCCGGTTTCCGCCGGCAGCTCGCGGAGAACCGGCCGGTGGTGCTCGACACCGACCTCACCGACGTCCGGGTCGGCCAAGGCGGTCTCGGTTTCGACTTCGCCGGTGCGCTGCGCGCGGACGGGTTCTTCAACGACGTCTACCTGCGTGCCGCGGACGGCACGCTGACCCTGGTGTCAGTGCCGCGGGCAGGGGACCTGCAGACCGTGGAGATCGCCGGCCCGAAGGGCGAGCGGATCGGCGAGTTCGTCCGCTTCCCCGGTGACACCGAGGCACTCGCGCGAGTGCGGAACTGGGCGGAGAAGGGCGGCGCCGTCATGACCGCCTTCGCCTCCGACGACGGGACCTGGAAGATCTCGCCGTGGCAGCAGCGGCCGGTGCTGCTCTTCGCGCAGCGGAGCGAAAACGGCTACCGCGCGCTCCGCACCGACGGCAAGGAGCTGGACCTGGCTCCGCGGGTGCTGGGCCAGTCCGTGCGCGACGGCCGGGGCCTGCGCGAGATGCTCGGCAGGGAAGGCGCGAGGACCGGTGAAGAGGGCCGGGAGATTCCGGCCATGCTGGCGAGCATGGGCGGGCCCGCAGTCGGCCTCCACGACTTCGCCGACTCGTTCGTGCCCGCCGGCTACTCGCGGACCTTCTACGGCCCGCGAGCCGAGCTGACCTTCCGCGCGGACGGCGCGCTCCAGGTGAGCGGGCCCGGGTTCGAGCGGATCGCGCCGATCATCCCCGGACCGCAGCACCTCGCGAGTTACGAGCGGGCGAACGCGAAGCTGGGTACGCGGGGCCAGTTCTTCCCGGCCGCCGACTTCGACCGGGCGCTCATGGCTTCCGCCGGCGCGCACGACACCACCGCACGCAGCCGCATCTACTACTCCGCCACTTCCGAACCGGACGGCCAGGGTGGGCAGCGGGCGTTCTGGAAACCGCACCTGATGCCGGCCAGGCCCGGTGACCGTTCGTGGAACACCGTGGTGCACGGCTCGGTCGGCACCGGGTTCAGCTTCTCGATGATCGCGGGCTCCCCGCAGCGGCTGGGCGACCGCGTCCTGCTGGCCGACGAGCCGAGCGCGGCCGCCATCTTCGGCAGCAAGAGCTTCCTGCGCGCGGGTCCCGGTGAGAACACCGAGCTGACCCTGCTCAGCTGCTTCGCCGACGTCAGCCCGGCCAACGGGCCCAGCTCCGCCTTCCGGCTCAAGGCCGCGGTGGACCAGGGGAAGCCGCTGGCCAGGGCGCTGGCGGCCGACAACTACGTCGTACTGGACGCCGACGGCACACGGCGCGTCGAGGGCGGTGGGCACTTCCGCGAGGTGCGCGAGCCGGCTGCGCCGGTCGCCGAGCCGATCCCGCTGAGCGATCTGGCCGCCGGCCGGATCACGGAGGCGAACGTGGCCGACCCGGCCGACGAGGCCGAGGTGCGGCGAGTCGCGCGTCAGGTCGCCAGGGCGGCCGCGTGGCGGGCGCGCAACGGCGCCGGGCTGCCCACCGTCGACATCACCGGCTTCGGCGGTACCACCGAGCAGGGACGCGAACGGGCGGAACGGATCGAGACGATTTTCCGTGAGGAGTTCACGCGGGAGAGCGCGCGGCTGGCCGAGCTGGGACTGCCGGTGCCGGAGCAGGACGTGACGGTGCGGATCATCCCCGTCTCCAGCGGCTGGACGCCCATGGACGTCACCGTGACCGCCGACCTGCCCGCCCACGAACTCGGCGAGCAGGCGCTGGCCACCGAGGACGACGATCTGATCGTCGCCGCGTTCGCCGCGCTCGACCCGGCGTACCAGCCGGGCAACCCGGTGCCTCCGGCGAGCGGTGGTCCGGCTCCCGCCATCACCCTGGGGGCGTCCGCGCACCCGGCTCCGGCGGCAGACCTGCCGTGGACGCCGGTGGCGAACGCGCAAGGCCGCGAGAACGTGCTCACCCTGGTCACCCCCGGCGAGCACGTCGACCGGATCGTCGAGGCGACCGGCAACTCCACCGAGCACACCGAGCGCGTGCTCGGACTGGACGACGGGAACGGCGGGATCACGCAGTCCACTGTGGACTGGGCGGACGGCGGTGACGCGGTGCGCCTGTACCTCGAAGCCGACGGCGGCCGGTTCAAGCTGCCGTCCCGAAACGGTGGCCACACGCTGCTGACGCCGGAGCAGCTGGCGGAACGGGTCGCGGCGAGCGCGGACTTCCAGCGGCTGACCGACCGCCCGGTGCGCCCACGGCTGGCGGTGGTCACCCTCGACCCGGCAGGAGACCACGCGCTCAACGAAGCGTTCCTGGCGAAGCTCGCCGAGCTGACCGGACCGTGGCAGTCGTTCCACTACGCGGGTGAGTACCGCTTCCACGAGAACGGCGCACTCATCGTCAACGAGCCGTTCACCGCCGGTCCCGCGCTGACCGCGGCCGACGTGCGGCACACCTCGTCCGGCTCCGCCTTCGCCGTGAACACCGCGCTGCCCACCTACACCGACGAGCGGAACCCGCTGGTCGTGGGCCTGACCGGGGACGAGGGCTCGGCCCGCGCCGAGTTGTCGAACGGCAAGCTCGCCGACGTGGACGGCACCGAGCTGGGCAGGGTGCTGCTCGGCGACTCCGGGTTCCGGCAGCAGCTGGCCGAGGGCCGTCCGGTGGTGCTGGACACCGATGCCAGCGACGTCCGGGTGAACTACGGCGGGGTCGGCTTCGATTTCGCCGGTGCGCTGCGGGCGGAGAAGTTCTTCAACGACGTCTACGTGCGCACCGCGGACGGCACGCTGACACTCGTGTCGGTGCCGCGCGCCGGCGACCTGCGGACGGTGGTGATCACGGGTCCGGACGGCGAGAAGCTCGGCGAGTTCGTGCGCTTCCACGGCGACGACGCCACGCTCGCGCGGGTCCAGCGCTGGGCCGCCGCCGACCCCGGCGGTCTCGGGAAGTTCCTCGACGGGGACGGCAAGTCGATCGACTCGCCGTGGCGGCAGCGTCCGGCGCTGCTGTTCGCCCAGCGCAGCGAGACCGGGTACCAGGCCCTGCGTGCGGACGGCAAGGAGCTGGACCTGTCCCCGGCGGTGCTGGCCCGGTCGCTGCGGGACGGCCAGGACCTGCGCGACATGCTCGGCCGGAAGGGGCTGAAGACGGGCTCGGAGGGCCAGGAGAAGGGTGTCGCGCTGGCGACCTTCGGCGGTCCCGTCACCGGACTGGGCGAGATCGCCGAGACGTTCGTGCCCGCCGGCTACTCGCGGACCTTCTACGGCCCCCGCGCCGAGACGACGTTCGGCGAGGACGGGTCACTCGCGGTGAACGGCTCCGGGTTCGACCACGTCGCGCCGATCGTGCCGGAGCAGCTGGTGAGCTACGAGCGGGCGAACGCGAAGCTGGGCGGCCGAGGCCAGTTCTTCCCCGCGAGCGAGTTCGACCGGGCCTGGATGTCGGCGCACGGGCTGCGGGAGAACGCCGTGCAGAGCAGCTTCTACTACTCCGCGTCGAAGGAGCCGGACGGCCAGGGCGGGCACCGTGACGTCTACGTCCCGTACCTGAACCCCGTCCGGCCGGCCGCCGCCCGCTCGTGGACCGTCACGATGCACGGGCACCCGGGCAAGGGGTTCGAGTTCTCGATGCGGTCGGGCTTCCGCAACCGCCTCGGGGACAAGGTGCGCCTGGCCGGAGCGCCGAGCGCCGCCGCGATCTCCGGCAGCGACGCCTTCCGCCGCGCGCACCCCGGCGGCGACGCGCACCTGACGCTGCTGAGCTGCTGGGCCGACACCACCGCCGGTCCGGACGGCGTCAGTTCCGCCTCGCTGCTCAAGGAAGCCTGGGACGAGGGGCTGCCCCTGCGCACCGTGCTGGCGGCGACCAGTGGGGCCGCGCTGGGCATCGACGGCCCGCGGTACGTGCACAACGGCGGGCACTACAGGGAGGTGGGACGCCCGACGGCCGAACCGATCCCGCTCAGCGACCTCGCCGCCTCTTCGATCGATCCCGCCACCGCCTACGGCGCCGGGACGAACCCGGGGGTGCGGCGGTTCGCCCGCCAGGTCGCGAGGGCGGCCGCGTGGCGCGCCCGCAACGGGGCCGCGCTGCCGGCCGTGGAGGTCAGCGGCTACGGCTACGACCACGAGGAAGGGCTCGAACGCGCGGCCGAGGTCGAAGAGGCCTTCCGCGACGAGTACCGGTCCGAGCAGGCGCGGCTGGCGGAGCTGGGGCTGCCGGCTCCGGAGGTCGAGGTGCGCCGCACCGGTGTCGAGTTCTCGGCGACGCCGGAGGACTGGGCGGACGCCGACGGCGCCGTGCGGGCCGACCTGCCCGAGCACGAACTCGGCGAGCGGGCGCTGGCCTCGGACGTTCCGGAAGAGCTGGTGAAGGCGTTCGCCGCGCTCGACCCGGACTTCCAGCCCGGTGCCGCGGTGCCCGCGAGCGGCGGACACGGACCGGCCCTCCCCCTGGGACCGGTGCGTGACGCCGAGGGCGCCGTCGAGCTGCTGCGGCGCCTGGACGTGACCGGGAACCTGCGGAACGTCGGGATCGAGCGCGACGAACCGTCCGCGGAGCGCCGTTACACCTGGGCCGGGAGTCACCGCGTGCCGCCGTTGCCGGGGCTGCTGGAAATGCCGCGGCTGCTGCACTCGGTCTGGCCGCGGGCCGCGCTGAACTCGGTGGAGACCGTGGCGCGGTTCCGGCAGAACCTGGAGCACACCCTCCGCGCGGCCGGCGACCGGTGGCGCGCGGTGGTCTGGACCGACCTGGCGAAGGACGCGCTGCGGGGTGCCGTGCGCCCGCTGATCTCGGTCCGCCACGTCACCGGCACCGAGGACGAGTGGCCCGACCTCACCGACCTGTTCGACTGGGCGTCGAGCGTCGGCGTCGCGCTGATGAGCCTCGACGAGGGAATCGAGGCGCTGAAGCTCGCCGCCGACCTGGCCTCCGAGGACCCCGGTGACAGCTCCGACCTCGGCGACTCCGGCTCCGGCTCCGGCGGCTCCGACCACTCGGGACAGTCCGATTCGGACGATCGGGATCGCGTGAACCAGATCCTGCAGAACTTCGGTGGCGTGCACGTGCCGCCGGACTTCCTGGCGGACGACCTGAGCGGTGCTGAGAACGTCGTCCACACCCCTGCCGGGTGGGGCGCCGACGGCCCGGTCGTGGCGATGCCGAAGGGCCACCCGGCCGCCCAGTTCTACGGAAACCCGGCCGCGACGCCGATCCAGGCCCCCGCCCTGACCGGCTTCACCCCGGCGACGCCCGCGACCCCGGTGGCACGCGCCGCCACCCCGGCGGTCCCGACCACCTCGGAGGTTCCGGGCACGCCGACCACCCCGACCACCCCGGCGGACCCGGACAACCCCACCACCCCGGCGGACCCGAACAACCCCGCCAACCCCGCCACCGAGGGCACCCCGTCCGTGCTGGAGCTGACCGAGCAGGCGCTCCAGGCGCTCCTGGAGCAGCTCCGCGAGCACCCCGGCAGCCTGGACCTCACGGCGGTGGCCGCCCTGCTGGAGGGCAACCCGCAGGCCGACCAGGTCTGGACCACCGCGCTGGCCTTCCTCGCGGCCCGGCCCGAGCTCGCCGCGCAGGTGCACACCGTGACGCTGCAGTCGGTCGACGAGGCCGGCGTGCCGCGGCGGGTGGTGCTGCCGCCGCGGGCGGCCGAGCTGCTGGGGTTGTCCGCCCAGCCCATCGCTTCGCCGAACCCCGGCGAGTTCACCTACCAGGCGGCGATAACCCGCCCGCCGTGGTTGCCCCCGGCCGGGGCGGAGACCGAATGAGAAAGGGGCCATCATGGTCACCATGACCGAGACGACCGACGGCACGCAGGCGGAAGGTCCGCTGGAGAACTGGTTCCTGCTGATGGACCCCGCGTGGCGGCCGACCTCCGAGAACGACCCGCCGCCGATCGAGGCCGTCGTCGGCCTGTGGCCGGTGGAGGACGAGGGGAAGATCGGCAAGTTCCGGGCCAACCCGGAGTACGTGCCCGCCGACGAGAACTCGCCGTCGGACCCGCTGGACGCGGTGCTGCGGCTGGTCCTGCAGGGGCGCGCCGAGGCCGACCACATCCAGCTGATGCTGCGCGACACGCTGTTCGACATCGCGATGAACGGGGACGGGCGGCCGCTGGTCACGAAGTCGCCGGACGACATCCTGTGCGTCGTGGTCGCCACCGGTGAGCAGCACCGCCAGCGGATAGCGTCTCCGGATTGGCGGCGGATCGACCTCGACGAGCTGGTCGAGCTGCTCGCCGACGAGGTGGACGTGCTGTTCAACCCGGGCGGCCCGGCCTCGGTCCGGCTGACCGGGGACTTCATGCGCGAGACGCTCATGATGGACGACGAGCAGGTCGCCGAGATCTACGCCAACAGCAACCAGGACGCCAACGGCCTGCGGGTCGTGCCGTGGGAGCCCACGGCGGGCGGGGAGACCCAGTCCGAATAGGACCGACCTCCGGGTGACGGCCGTCACCCCTGCGGTGTGCGAACTTCGTGCAGGTTCGGACGCCTGGAGGGGCAGATCGCTGGTAGCGGGCCGGGACCTGCGGCAATCATGAGACAGGAGAGCCGCTCCCGGACGACGTGCTGTCGGTGGAGGTCGAGGAGTGCTGGACGAAATCGCCGAGGCGGCCGGTCCGCTGGTGGCGGTGACCGGTCCGGCCGGAGTCGGGCGCACGACGCTGCTTGCTCAATTGAGCGAAAAGTTCGCGGCGCGGGGCGTGACGGTGTGGGCGATGCGTTTCACCCGCGACGGCGAGGCGCTGCCGGCGCGCTTCACGCTCCGATCCGGCCCCGAGGCCGAGGGCGGGGTCGCCGAACCCGCGATGCACCTGCCCGGCCCGGACGGCGCGCCGTGGCCCTGGTCGCCGCTGCGACCGGTGGACGGCGCGCGGAACGACCCGAAGATCGCGCACCGGGCGGCCGCGGCCGTGGCCGTCCCGCTCCTGCGTGGCGGCCGGGAGACGGTGCTGCTGATCGACGACGCGCACTGGATCGACCCCGACTCGCTGGCCGTGCTGGCCGCCTTCACCCGGCAGCTGGCGGGCAGCCAGGTGCGCTGCGTGTGCACCGCGCGCATCCCCACGGCCGGCGGCAACCCGGAACTGCCGGCCACCGTGCGGGAGTTGCGGCGGGAAGGTCTGGTCCACTCGGTGCGGCTGACCCCGTTGCCGCGCCGGGAGGTGGCCCGGCAGGTCACCGCCGCGTTGCAGGCGACGCCGGAGCCCGCGCTCGTCGACCGGGTGCACGAGGTCAGCCGCGGGGTGGTCGCGGCGATCGGCGACACGATAGAGATGTTGCGGCGCAACGGTTCTGTGGAGATCGTGGACCGGCAGGCGTACCTCGTGCAACGCACGTCGCCGGTGGCTCCGCCCGCCCACAACCAGCTCGTGCGCATGGTGCGGGAGCTCGGCCCCGAGGCGTGGGCGGCGGCGAAGGCCGTCTCGGTGCTGTGGCCGCTGGGCGCGGCGGTACCGCGGCTGGTCGCCGAGGTGCTCGGAACGCCCGAGGCCGCGGAGCTGCTGGACGCGCTGTGCCGGGCGGGGATCATCCACCGCGGCCGGGGCGGCGCGTCGTGGCGCTTCACGGTGCCGCTCGTGGCTTCCGCGCTCACCGCCAGCCTTGGCCCGTTCGAGCGCCGTCGCCTCGCGGCCACCGCCGTCACCGCGGTGTGGTCGGGCGAAGCGGCGTGCGGGGACACCGACTACCTGACCGACCAGGTCGCGGGCGCGGGCAGGCTCGTCGACCGGCAGCGTGCGCTGGGCGAGCTGCTCACCCGGTCGGCGGCGGTTCAGCAGGACCAGGCGGAGAGCGCGGTGCGGTGGCTGGGCGCGGCGATCGAGCTGGCCGAGAACCGGGCGCAGCGCGCGATGGTGCTGCTGATGCACACCTCGACCTGTCACATCCACGGCGACTACGAGGAAAGCCTGCGTGGCGCGCAGTCGCTGCTGGGCGACTACGCCGACCAGCTGTCGCCGGACGCGGCGCAGGAGATCCAGCTCATGGCGGTGCAGGCGTTGCACGGCGTGGGCGACGCGGAGGCCCTGCGGGAGCTGGCGGAGCAGCGACGGCGGTGGACCGGCGGGCCCGACCGCCAGGTGGTCACCGCGGCGTTCGCGTGCGCGGCGCTCGACCGCTGGAGCGAGGCGCACAAGCTGCTGGCGGACAACCAGGCGTTCTGGCGCGCCGGTAACGCCACCTCCGCGATGCTGGGCGAGCTGCTCGCCACCATGGCGGAGCTGTGGAGCGGCCGGACGGCCCGGTTCGAGCGCAGCCTGGCCGCGCGGGAACGGTGGGCGCTGCGTGGTTCGGCGCGGCACCGGCTCGACCAGGTGAGTTCGCACGTGTCCGGACTGCTGGTCACCGGTGACCTGAGCAAGGCCGAGAAGCTGTTGATCGACGAGGACCTGCCCGCGACGGCGTTGCCGCTGTACGACCAGGCGATGATCGCGGGCCTGCGTGGTGACGCTGCCTCCGCGATCGACCTGACGCGCCGCGGGGTGGTCGCGGCCGGGCGTGGTCACGAGCCCGGGTACACGGGGATGCTGCAGACGACGATCGGGATCCTGGTGGCGCAGGGCAGGCTGACCACGGCGCGCGAGCTGTTGCGGCGGGGTCGCGCCCTCAACCCGGTGCTGGCGCATCTGCTGGACGCCGCGGAGGCGCGGCTGGACCGGGCGCTGGGCGAGAACGAGCGTGCCGAGTCGAGGCTGCGGGAGGCGCTGGACGCCGGCGAGCGTGGTCTGCTCGTGGGGGCGGACCTGTGCTGGGCGGAGCTGGTGGATCTGGCACTGGAAGCGGGCGACGTCCACGCGGCCGAGCGGTGCCTGGCGGAGCTGGAGCGGGTCGCGGAGGCGATGCCGACGGCCCGCGCGACGGTGCACGTGCTGCTGGCCCGCGCGACGGTGGTCAAGGATCGCGAAGCGGCGCAGGAGTGCCTGCGGCAGACGCGGGAGCGCGGGCAGCCGCTGGAGCTGGCGGTGGTGCTGGAGCGGCTGGTGAAATATGGGATGGGGGAGCCGGACCTGCTGGCCGAGGCGTACGACACGCTGGGTGGTCTGGACGCGATGCTGGCGCGGGCGTGGCTGCGGAACCTGATGCGCGAACACGGCGTGGCGGTGCGCGGCCGCAAGGAAACGGTAGCGGAGAACGAACACCTGCTGGCAATGCTCGCAGCGGGCGGCCTGAGCAACAAGCAACTCGCGATGGCGCTGCGCACGAGCGACAAGAGCATCGAAGGAAGGCTCAGCCGCCTGTTCACGCGCACGGGATACCGCTCCCGGATCGAGTTGTCGACGGCCATGCTGAACGGGGAATACGAGGGTTAGCCGCATCGCGGCAAGTCCTGGTGAGGGATGTTCCGCCCGTCGGCGGCGGGCGCAGCACTTCGCCGTGACGACGGTGGTGATGGACCAAGCTGAGCCGGCACGGTCAGGGACCGATTCCCGATCTGACGATCGTGTGAGCATGCGACATCTCTGGAGAAAGGTCGTCATGAGGAAGCTCGTAGTCGGTATTCTGGTCGGACTCGGCGCGCTGGTCGTCACTGCGACGCCGGCCTCCGCCAGCGGGTGGTACTACACGGGATACTGGTACAGCAGCTCGTTCTATTGTGAAGCGGGTTATCAGCAGCTTGTCGGCGACCAGCAGGTAGACCTGCCACACGAATGCCGGCTCGACGCCGTCGGCGTCTACGAGCTGTGGCGGATGAGCGCGTAACGCGGACGCCGGCGAGACCCTCTCGGTGAACGAGAAGGTCTCGCCGGACGCTTCGCTAGGACTTCGCTTTCGCCGCGATTTCCCGGATCGTCTCCGCCGGGACGCGCATCGAGGCGCGGGCGCCTGGGTTGAGCAGGACGTCCACTCCGCGCGCGGGCAGTGCCTTCGCCAGTTGCGCCAGGCCGACCTCCCGCCAGCGGGGCGCGTCCACCCGCTCGCGGTGGCCGTAGGCTGTCGTCACCAGCACCACCGACTGGAAGTCCGGGGCGCGGCGGACAAGTGCCACCCCGCGTTCGTCCAGCGCGATGCCGAACGTCGCGTGGGCGAGGACCTGCGGCAGGTCGCTCGTGGCGTCGGGCACGTCGGCCATCCGTCGCAGCACCGCGTCCACCGGGTCGAGTGGGGAGTCCGGTGTGGACGGTCGGTAGTCCGGATTCGGTTGGAAGCGCGCGGGTTTTCCCTCCGGCGTCATCAGCCACGCGCCGAGCAGGACCTCCACCGGCGGCTCTGGCTGCTCGTCGGTCGGTGTCCACTCGGGATCGATCAGCAGCAGCGCCTGGTTCCCGTCCGTCACGGCCGTGCCCTCCCGGACGGCTTGATGCCGGGCAGCTGCCCGAACATCCCCCGCAGGGCCGCGGGCACCCGCTCGCGGGACTCCTCGTGCGCCCAACGGTCGGCGGCGCGCTCCAGCGAGATCTTCGCGAACTCGTCGAGCGACGCCCGGTTGGGCGCCACCCGCCCCTCGGCGTCGATCTCGGTGGGCGACAGCTCCCGCAACACGATCCGGCCACGCACGCCGTCGCCCGGCTCGGTGACCGCGAGGACCTTGAACCGCGTGCCGGGCAGGAACACCAGGCGGCCGTCGACCCCGTCGTCCTCGGGTTCGAGGGGCGCGGTCTTGCGGCCTGTCATCGACCACACCAGCAGGTCGGTGTCGCCGCCCTGCGCCGCGCAGGGGGCGGTGAGCACGTTGAGGAAACCCCACTCGGCGAGCACGGGCCGTGCGCCGAGGAACTCCCACTGCGGCGCCGTGACGTCGAGCGCCGTCACCGTCGCGCCGCGGTAACCGGGCAACCGCTCCAGTCCCGCGGCCACACACCGTCCGAAGTGGACATCGCCGGTGCCGGTGCGCAGTCCGGTGTCGATGCCGGTCCGGCCCGCGAGGTACAGCCGGAGCGCGACCGCGTCGGTCAGCGCCGCCGGTCCGCCCGCGGCGAGCTTCGCGTTGGCGGCGAGGACCCGGGTGACGAACGGGGTCTCCGCGTCGAACTGCTCCCGCCACGCCTCCCGCAACCACGCACGAGCCTCGTCCAGCCCACCCTTGGCCCCCAGCAACGCAACCTCAGGCACCGGCTGCGGCTCAACGGTCTCCGCGACGGCTGCCTCCGGCACGACCTCGGAGGGCTCGGGCTCGACGGCCGCGACGGGCTCCGGCTCGGGTTCCGCCGACGGTTCGGCCTCGACGGGTTCCGGCTCGATCGCCGCAGTCTCCACAGGCGCGGCTGCCTCGACCTCGACGGCTGCGGCCGCGACGGGCTCCGGCTCGGCTTCCGTCGTGGTGGCCGCCGCTGGTTCAGCCGTGGCGGGCTCCGGCGCAGTCTCGACCGGCGCGGCCACCTCAGCCGCAGCTGCCTCGGCCTCCACCGGCGCGGGCGCCGCCGCAACCTCCTCGGTCACCGGCGAGGCGCCCACCGGCACGGCAGCCCCAGCCTCCGTCACCGGCGCGGGCGCCGCAGCGGCCTCGGCCTCCACCGGGCCCGCTTCAACCGCCGCAACCCCGGCCTCCGCCGGGGCCGCCGCAGCCGTCGCCACCACCGGCGCCGCCTCCACCGGCGCCGGCGAGGCCCCAGCTGGTGCGGCCGCAGCCTCCGCCGGTGCCGCAGCCTCCGCCGCCGTCTCCACCGGCGCAGCAGCCTCCACCGGTGCCGCCGCCTCAGCCGCCTCAGCCGCAGCCTCCACCGGCTCCACCCGCGGCCCCGGAACCCCGCGCTCCGCGCCACCCCCGAGGACGTGCGTGAACCGCGACCCCTCGGCGGGCGCCGGGGGCACCGCGAACGAGCCGCTGCCGATCAGGCGTGCCAGCCATGGCAGCACCTGCTCCGGCGACGCCTCCAGGCTCTCGGGATCCGGGAGTTCGAGGTCCGCCACCGGGGCCTCCGCGTCCGGAACGTCCACGTCGTCCACCGCCTCCACCGCTCCCGGTGCGGATTCCACGTCCACCGGCACCACCTTGGTCACCAACCGCGTCGGGTACTCCAGCCGCCCCGCCACTTCCTCGGCCACCGCAGCCTCACCGGCCTCGCAGAAGAGCCGGTTCCGCTTCAAATCCACCGGAACGGCGCGGATCGTGTCGGCGTGCGCGGGTTCCTCCAGCGGCCGCACCCACAACCCCGCCTGGACGACCTCCACCACCGCGTCCGGCTTGAACCGGTAGACCCCGGGCGCGGACTCGGTCAGGTCAGCCCACGGCGCCCGGTGCGCACGCAGCCGCGGCACGGGCGCCCCGGGGCGGTACGAGAACAGCTGCCCGAAGGTCTTCCAGCCGTGCGAGCCGTCCGGGCGGACCGTGAAGACGTCCGGCGCGTCGGGCGGGCCCACGGGAATGCCGGAGTAGCAGGCGATCTCCTCGCCGAGCACCTCCGCGAGCGCCTGTCCGAGCGTCCGGCGCGGGGGCAGCCGCACCGGGCCGTACTGGACGAAACGGACCTTCTTCCGCGCCTCGTCAGGCAGGAGCGACCAGAACCGGGCGACGTCTTCGAGGGCGAGTTCGGGCATGTTCTGCGCGCCGATCACGAGGGTGATGACGTCGGACTGGCAGGGCAGCAGCCGGATCAGCCGCGCCCGGCTGACGGCCAGCCAGCGCTCGTCCCCGTCCGCGCGCAGCCACATCCCCGCGGGCAGCGGTTCGGCGGTGCTCCCGGGGCCCAGCGGCGCGCTGTCCTGCGGCAACAGCTCGTCCCAGCCGGGTTCGGGGAACCGGCGGCCCTGCGGTTCGGCCGCCTGCCCGGGGCGGAAGGACAGCCAGCCGCCGCCCTTGCCCGCGGGTGCGAACAACACGCCGTTGGCGCCGGGCAGGACGATCTTGTCGGGGGCGATGATCGTCCGATCGAGCCGGGTCGAGAGCCACTTGGCCACCGTCGAACCGAACTCCCGGAAGGGACCGGTGACCACGAGGCGGACGGCGCGCTTGCCGCGGGGCAGCGTGGTCGCGAGCGCTTCCCACGCGGTTTCGCCGGAGTCGGCGGGCAGGTCCGCGACGACGAGCTCGGCGTCCGGGTCGGCGGCGAGGAGGGTGGCCAGCATCCGCGCCTCGTCGCTCATGGCGCCGGGGGCGTGGACCACGTGCGCGTGCCCGACGACCTCCGTGGTCAGCTCCGCGTCGGGACGCGGCCGGGCACGGAGTTTCGTCAGTAGAGGCATCGCTGTTCCCTTCCTCCACGCGCGGGCCCGCGTCCTAGCATCGCTCATGAGTCGGCGGGGCTGCGCCCGGGTTCCGCTCCGAGGACCCAGTTCGCTGGGTTTCCCTCACGAGCCACGCGGGGCCGGGCAACCCTAACTCTTGCTCAAGTGGACGGTGCGGAGTTCCGCCGTACCAGCACAAATGAGCGACAGCGGGCGAAAGAACCACGGGACCTGCACGAAATGCTCTGGTCAGGACGAGAAGCGCGCTCATATCGTGATTCGTTATGACTTCAGGCGGGCCGGGTGAATCCGGAGAGCCACGTTTCCAGGACGCCGTCGAGGTGCGGTTCGCGCACTTCTTCCTCGGCGAGCCGGGCGGCAGGCCGGAGCGGTGCCTTGCCGAGCGGGGCCTGCTGAGCCCCACCCCGGGCTGGGTGCGGTGCACCACCGGCGCCGGCGCGTGCTGGGTCGACCTGACCGTGCGGGTCCACCGCTCGGAGCCGGGCCCGAACCTCGCGGAGTACGAGGACGTCGTGGAGTCGAGCTACGAGTCCACCGACGGTGAGCTGAGCGTCTTCACGTGGTCGCGCCGGCTGGTGCGGTACCTGGGCGAGCTGCCGGAGGGGCCCGGGAGCTACCGCATCCGGTACCACCTGCGCGACTGCGACAAGGCCGTGGCGGGCGTCGGGCTGATCCAGCTGTGGCCCGCCCCGCCCGCCCCACCGGCGGAGCTGAAGATCTCCAGCAACACGGCGGGTTTCTGGCACCCGTCCCGTTCGCTGCCCTGCTGAAGACTGTCCCTTTAGGACCGCGCGAACCAGACCCGGAAACCGTACCGCCGATCGAGGAGGGTGCGGTGTACCGCGTGCTGGCGCTTCTCGCCGCTCTGTGGTTCTATGGAGTGAAACGATCATTTTGTTTGATCATCTGGGTGAAGCTTGCGTCACGGATAGTGATGGAGGGCAGCGGTGCGGGATCCCTTGTACTCGCGATGGCGAGGTCGGTTCGCGCAGTTCCGCGGCGGCCGCATGCCCGTGGACGTCGCCAGGGAGATGCCCACCCGTCCACCTCGGCTCAAGGGGAGGGTCGCCGACCGGAGGCGCGTGCGACGACGCCTCGACAAGGCACTGGGGCAGGCCCGGTTCGTGGTGCTGGCCGGACGGGCCGGCGCGGACAAGACGGTCACCACCCTCCGGTGGTTGTCCGAAGCGCGACGGCGCTTCCCGGACGGCTGCCTGCACGCCGATCTGAACGGAGTCCGTTCGCAGGAGCAGATCGAGGCCATCTTGACCGCCTGGCTGCATCGGCTCAAGGTGCCCGTTCCGCTCTTTCCCTCGGAGCTGCGCGCGTCTCTCGAAGCCGCTGTCAGGGGTCGGCAGCTGCTCGTCGTGCTCGAAAACGCGCAGGAGAAGGCGCAGGTCTCCGCCCTGCTGACGGAGTCGGTCGAAGCCGTGTTGATCACCTGCCGGGAGGTCGGTGACCTGGCCGCGCTCGACGGGGTGCACGTCGTCGACATCGAGCCCCTCGCGGTGTGCGCGGCGCGGAAGGTACTCGCCCGGGTGGCCAGGGAGACGCAGGTCGCGGAGTTCGAGGCCGGCCTGCGTCGCTCGGATGAGCATCGGATCGCCCGGCTGCTGGGCGTGCAACCCCTCGCCGCGCTGGACCTGGCCACCGTGGCCGCACTGTCCGATGTGGACTTGAATCGAGCCGGCGAAGTGGTGCGTGCGCTGGAACGAAGCGGTCTGGTCAGCATCAGGACGAAGATCGAGATACGGAAAGCCTGCCGCGAGTACGCGGCCTGGCTCGCGACCGAGGACGAGCGGCGCGAGGCGCGGGACCGCCTGCTCGGCTGCGCCACGACCATCACCGCCGCGGCCGGTGACGCGCTGGCGCCGGCTTGGGCGGGGGAGGCCATGCACCGCGAGGTGGACGTGCCGCTGCCGTTCGCGCCCGGGGATGGGGCGGCGGCGGGAGTGTGGTTCGAGGAGACGCTGGACCCACTGCTGAACCTCCTGAACCGCCCCGAGTACCAGGCTTCGGAGGCCTGGCGCCTGCTCGTCCACTCCGTACCGTTCCTCTACCTCAAGCGGCCGCGGGGAAAGTACCTCGGCTTCGCTCACCGCGCCCTCAAGATCGCCGAGGCCGCGGGGGACCGCGTCGGCATCGTCCGGTGCCGCCACGTCGTCGCCTGGATCCTGCACGAGCTGGGCCGGGACCGGGAAGCGATCGAGTACCTGCGGCTTTCCGTGGCGCTGTACGAGGACATCGACGACGACCGCGGGTACGCCTGGACACAGCACGCGCTCGGAGAAAGCCTTGCCGCAGTGGGGCAGTACGCCGAGGCGATCGAGTGCTTCGAGCGGGCGCTCCGGCACTTCCGCGCTCCCGAGTGGCCGTTCGGCATCGCCATCGTGAGCGCGACGATGGCGATGGCGCTGGAGAAGGAGGGCCGGATCCCTGAAGCCTTCGACGCCGCGAACGAAGCGCTCGACATCGCGCCGGGCACCGGGAACCATTCGCTGGAAGGCCGGACCCACCACCACCTGGGGAAGCTGTACCAGCGGGAACGCAACCACGAGAAGGCGCTGTTCCACTACGGCTTGGCGCTGGAGCTGCGCCGTGAGAGGCGCGAGGAGCTGGGCCAGGCCGAGAGCCTGTACCGGCTGGCCGAGATCAACGCCTGCCTCGGTGCCCGCGAGCAGGCGAAGGAGCTGCTGGAAGAGGCGCTCGGTTTGTACCAGCAGCTGAACGACCCCAGGGCCGTCGACGTGCAGGTGGCGTTGATGAAGCTGGACCTCACCAGCGAACCTCTGTCGGATCAGGGGTTCTGACCTCGTACTCCCGCAGTTCGATGTCCGTCGCCAGGCGGTCCGTCACCTTGAGCAGCCAGCGCAGCAGCAGTGGCGAGCGGAAGGTCCAGTTGCGCATCCGCAGCCGCAGCTTCGAGCCCGGCGCGAGGAACGGGCCCGCGTTGCCGCGCCTGCCCGCTTCGGCGTACGGGCGCAGCTGCTCCTCGTACCGCCGGAAGGCCGTGGCGTGGTCACCGCAAGCCAGCTCTCCCGCCAGGACGTACGCCGCCACCACGGCGAGGCCCGTGCCGAAACCGCCGAGGGTGTTGCCGTACGCCGCGTCTCCCACGAGGACCACCCGGCCCCGCGAGTAGTGCTCCAGCTCCACCCGGCTGAGCGAGTCCAGGTACACGTCGCGTGCTTCCGGAAGGCGGGCCATCAGCTCCGGGATCCGCCAGCCGCCGCCCTCGTAAGCCCTTGCCAGCAAACGCTTCTGCTGCTCCACGTCGTACCGGTCGTAGTCCAGCTCCGGCGACGCGAACACGAAGAACGCCGGTGCCTTCGGGCCGCCGAGCGCCGCCATCCGGCCCGGTTCGTTGTACATCACCGCATCGCCCGGGACGTCCAGGTCGGCGAGGGCGTAGTAGTGGCCGAGGAACCGCACGTACTCCGGCTCCGGGCCGAACACCAGGCGCCGGACGTTCGAGTGGATGCCGTCCGCGCCCACCACCAGGTCGAACGTCGCCGCTTCGCTCCGCTCGAACGTCACGTCCACGCCCGTCGCGGTTTCCCGCAGCGACCGGATCGAGTCGCCGAAGACGTACCGGCAGGTGTCCTTCGTCCGGTCGTACAACAGCCGCGACAGGTCGCCGCGGCGGATTTCGACGTCGCCGCCGGTGAACTCGCCCGGAATGATCGCCAGGCGCCTGCCCCCGGCGTCGACGATGGTCTGGTCCCTGCCACCGGTGGCGAGGCGCCGGACGTCGTCCAGCAGGCCCATTCTCCGCAGGACCGCCAGATGTGTGTCGCCCTTGAAGTCGACGGCCTGACCGCCTTCCCGCAGAGCGGGCGCCTTCTCGACCACCGTCACGTCGTGGCCCTGACGGGCGAGCCAGAAAGCGAGCGCGGGACCGGCGATGCTCGCGCCGGAAATCAGAATCCTCATGCCGCGGAGCGTGCCGGGACCCGCTGACCATCCGCTGACCGCCGGCTGACCGGCTTGCGTGGCCTGGTCAGCCACCACTCGGCCACCAGCAGGTTCACCACCCAGCTCAGCCACGCCCCGACCCCGGCCGCCTGCGCCGCGGCCGCCTCGTCGCCCGGCTGTACGATCGCCATGACCACGATCGTCCAAGGCCGGTTCAGGATGATCGAGAAGCACAGCGCGAAACTGCGCACCATCCACTTGCGGTGCTCACCGAACCGCCGTTGCCGCGCGGTCCGGTACCCGGCGACCGTGGTGCCGATCCACAGCACGGCCAGCAGCGTGTTCGCGGCCTGCTGGTTCGGGCCCCAGTAGGTCACCGTGCTGAACGTCAGCACCGCGAGCCCGCCGAAGACGCACGCGAACACGTACACCCGGCCGCTCCACCGGTGCACCACCGGACAACGCCCCCGCAGCCAAGGCCACAGCTGCAGACAACCGGTCAGCAACGCCAGCGAGCCGAGGAAGATGTGCGTGACCAGCAGCGGGTAGTAGTACGGCACACCTTCGGGCGCCACGGTCCGGGCGCGGGCCGGATCGAGGCCGAGGTACGGCGGCAGCGCGTAGCCGAGGAACAGCACTACCACCACCATGAGCCCCACCAGGGGCAGTCGGATTCGCGGAGAGGTCATGTCGAGCACTCTTCGCGAACCGGACATCGGGCACAGCCGGGCAGACCTCCGTTCCGGGGGAGGGAAAACCGTCACCCGCGCCGGACGAGGAACGGGTCCAGCAGTCCGGGCACGGCGTCGTGCGCCAGCGCGACGGCCTCCGCGGCGGGCAGGTCCGTGCACGTGTAGTGCTGATGTCCCGCGGCGGTGGTCGCGGTGAGCGACACGAGACCCGCCCGGCGCTGGAAGAACGACCGATGCACCACCCAGCCGATCACGCCGTCGGACGAGAGCAGGTACCGCCGTCGCAGCAGGCTGCCGTGCCGGAACACCAGCCGCCGCCCGAGCAGCACGTGCCCGAGGTTGCGGTAGCGGTCCTCGGCCAGCAGCGCGCCCGCGGGGAACAGCACGAGCGCCACCTGCCACGGCCAGTCCGGCCAGCGCGCAAACGCGTGCAGCAGCAGGAACACGCCCGTGACGACGACCGCGAAGAGGAACGCCCGCGTGTAGCGGCGGCGGTGCGCGCTGGGGCCGTGGCGAACCAGCTCGTGCCGCGCCGGTTCGGAATCGCCGATCACCTCGCCCGCCACGCGGCGGGCCTCGGTCAGCGGCGCGGGCGGCAGCAGGATCGTGCCGCCGTGCTCCGAGCCCCGCCCGACGCGCAGCCCGGTGGTGATCGCCATGCAGCGCGCGCCGCGCACCGCCCGCAGCAGCAGGGGTTCGCTGATCTCCGCGCCCCGCAGGCGCCGTAGTTCGATGGTGGTGGACCGGCTCGTCAGCAGGCCGCGCGTGACGTGCAGGGTGCCGCCGGTGCGCACGAGCCGGAAGTTCCAGAACGCCAGCACGTAGGCCAGCGCGGACAACACCGCGACGAGCACCACCACGAACGCCGTGATCTCCACGACCGCCACCGCGACCGGCACGGACGTGAGCTGCCCGATGACCGACCGCAGCAGGCCCCAGTCGTCGGGGTCCACGCGGGTCTCGTTGAACAGGTTGGCGAGCGAGCCGACCACGACGCCGATCGTCGCGATGCCCGACAGCGTGAACGGGCCGTACCGCACCCAGCGCGGGGACAGCCGCGCCAGCACCGTGCCCGCGGGCTCGGCCTGCTCGACGCTTTCCGTGCGGTGCAACAGTTCCTCGCGCAACCGGGCGGCTGCGGGGGCGGCGAGCGCGTCCAGGGTGACGCCCTCGTCGTGCCGGTCGGAGCGGCCGGTGCCGATCACCACCCGACTCAGCCCGAGGATGCGCTGCAGGGGGTGCGCGGTGAGGTCCACCGAGCGGATCCGGTCCCGCGGCACGGACAGCTCACGGCGGTTCAGCAGCCCGCGGCGGACGCGCACGTGCGTCGGCGTGAGCTGGTACGTCGTGGTGAACCAGCGCAACAGCCCGCCCCCGACGGCAACCCCCAGTCCGACGAGGCTCCACACGTGCCCCTGCCCGTGGCTGCCGATGAACAGCACGCCGATCAGCACCGGCAGGAACCGGATCACCTCCTGCACCGGGTGCACGGCGAGCATCTTCGCGCTCAGCCGGTGCCACGGCAGCGGCTCGGTCACGTCGCGTCCCCCGCGGTGGCCTGCGTGCGGGCGGCCAGCTCGGCGGCCAGGCGCTGCGCGGTGTCGAGGTCGAGCCCGTGGATGTGCACCGGACCGCGGGCCGACGCCGTGGTGACGGTGAGGTTCGCCAGTCGGAAGAGCCGTTCGAGCGGGCCGCGCTCGGTGTCGACCGTCTGGATGCGGGAGACCGGGGCGATGCGCCGCTCCTGGTTGAACCAGCCGGACTGCGTGTAGACGACCTGCTCGCTCACCTCCCACCGGTGCACGCGGTAGCGCCACTGCGGCATCACGACCAGGTGCGCGAGGGCGAGCACGGCGACCACCACCAACGTGATCGTCGCGGCGGTGCCACCGGCGAAGACGAGCCACAGCAGCACCCCGACGAGTGGGGCGACCCAGCCCAGCGCCGCCCGCGTGGTCCAGAACCCCACCGCACGCCGGTCCACGAGGTTGGCCGGAGGCCGCAGATCCAGCACTGGTTCGCTCACGCCACCACTGTGCCAGTTATGCGGTGGACGAGCGGTCCTGCACGCCGAGGCGGAGGTGTTCGATGTGGTACACGGCCTCGTCGAGCAGCTGGGCCACGTGGTTGTCGTACAGGCTGTACACGATGCTGCGGCCGGTGCGCTGCCCGGCGACGAGCCCGAGGTTGCGCAGCAGGCGCAGCTGGTGGGACACCGCGGACTGCTCCATCTCCACGGCCTCCGCGAGCTCGCCGACCGAGCACGGGCCCTGCCGCAGCCGGGTGAGCATCAGCAGGCGGCTGGGCGTCGCGAGGGCCTGGAGGGTGGCGGCGACGGTCGCCGCGGCGGCCGCGTCCAGCGACGCCGCCGGCGCGTGCCTGCCTTCGACTCCGTGCCCCACCCGGCAATCCTAGCAAGAGAACACATGTAGACGTCTTCATATGTTCCTGTAGGGTGAAGGCATGATTTCCGAGGTGCGATGGGCCGTCGTGGCCACGGTGTGCTTCCTCGCCGGGCTCGGCGTGGACCTGCTCGGCGGCCCGGCCTGGCCGCTCTACCTGGCCTGTTACCTCGCGGGCGGCTGGGCGCCGCTGCTCGACGGGCTGCGGGCGCTGCGCGAGAAGACCCTCGACGTCGACCTGCTGATGGTCGTCGCGGCGATCGGGGCGGCCGCGATCGGGCAGGTCTTCGACGGCGGGCTGCTGATCGTCATCTTCGCGACCTCCGGTGCGCTGGAAGCGGTCGCGACGCGCCGCACCGCGAACTCCGTGCGGGACCTGGTTTCCGGCGACGAGCTCGCGAGCAGCGCCGAGGTCGGTGACGTCCTGCTCGTCCGGCCCGGCGAACGCATCGGCGCGGACGGTGAGGTCGTCGAGGGGACGAGCGAGGTCGATCAGGCTTCGATCACCGGGGAACCGTTGCCGGTGCCCAAAACCGCCGGGGACGAGGTGTTCGCCGGCACCCTCAACGGCACCGGCGCGTTGCGGGTCCGCGTCACGCGGGCGGCGCAGGACACGGTGATCGCGCGGATCGTCTCGATGGTCGAGGAGGCGTCCGCGACCAAGGCGAGGACGCAGCTGTTCATCGAGAAGGTCGAGCAGTGGTACTCGGTGGGCGTCGTGGCCGCCACGCTCGCGTTGTTCTTCGTGCCACTGGCCTTCGGCGCCGCGCTGCAGCCGACCCTGTTGCGCGCCATGACGTTCATGATCGTCGCCTCGCCGTGTGCCGTCGTGCTCGCGACCATGCCGCCGCTGCTGTCCGCGATCGCCAACGCCGGGCGGCACGGCGTGCTCGTCAAGTCGGCCGTGGTGATGGAACGGCTCGGCACGGCCACGCGCGTCGCGTTCGACAAGACCGGCACGCTCACCGAAGGCGCGCCGCGGGTGGTCGAGGCCGACGACGAAGTGCTGCGGCTGGCCGCCGCCGCCGAGTACGGCAGCGAGCACCCGCTCGGCCGCGCGATCGTGGCCGCCGCCCGCGAACGCGGCCTGGAAGTGCCTGCCGCACAAGGGTTCGCCGCGATTCCGGGCGTGGGCGTGCGCGCGGAGGTCGAGGGCAGGCAGGTGCGCGTCGGCCGTGGTCCCACGGTCTACGTCGACGACGTCGAGGTCGGCCGGATCGTCCTCACCGACCGGCTGCGGGAGGACGCGCCCGCCGCCGTCGCCGCGCTCGCGGAGTTCGAGCCCGTGCTGCTGACCGGCGACGGCGAGGAGGCGGCGCACAAGATCGCCGCCGAGGTCGGGATCGCGGACGTGCGCGCCGAGTTGTTCCCGCAGGACAAGGTGACCGCGGTGCGGGAGCTGGGCGAGCGCGTGCTGCTCGTCGGCGACGGGATCAATGACGCGCCCGCGCTCGCGGCCGCGCACGTCGGGGTCGCGGTCGGGCGGGTGGACCTGGCGCTGGAGACCGCCGACGCCGTCGTGGTGCGTGACGAGCTGACCGCCATCCCCGCGGTGATCCGGCTGGCGCGGCGGGCGCGGCGGATGGTGTCGGCCAACCTGGTCCTCGCGGCGGCGTGCATCGCCGGGCTGGTGCTGTGGGACCTGCTCGGCGACCTGCCGCTGCCGCTGGGCGTGGCCGGGCACGAGGGTTCCACCGCGCTGGTGGCCCTCAACGGGCTGCGGTTGTTGCGGAAGTCGGCGTGGAGGTGATCAGCTGGACCGCATGGCAGGGCACATGACGCCGGAGGAGTTCCGGCAGTACGGCAGGCAGGTGGTCGACCGGATCGCCGACTACCTGGCTGGTGTCGAGCAGTACCCGGTCCGCTCGGCGGTCCGGCCCGGCGACGTGCGTGCGCAGCTGCCCGCCTCGCCGCCGGAACGGGGCGAGCCGTACGACGACGTGCTCGCCGACCTCGACCGCGTCCTGCTGCCGGGCGTCACGCACTGGCAGCACCCGAACTTCTTCGCCTACTTCCCGTCGAACACCAGCGGCCCCAGCATCCTCGGCGACCTGCTCTCGGCGGGTCTCGGCGTGCAGGGCATGGTCTGGGCGACGAGCCCGGCCGCCACGGAGCTGGAGACCGTCGTGGTCGACTGGCTCGCCGAACTGCTCGACCTGCCGGCGCATTTCCGCACCGACTCGCGCGGCGGTGGCGTCATCCAGGACTCGGCGTCGAGCGCGGCACTCGTCGCGGTGCTCGCGGCGCTGCACCGGGCCAGCGGCGGAAAGGTCGGCGCGGACGGCATCACCGGCCGCTACACCATGTACGTCTCCTCACAGACGCATTCCTCCCTGGAGAAGGCCGGGCGCATCGCCGGGCTCGGCGCGGCCAACGTCCGCAGCGTCGACGTGGACCCCGAGACGCTGGAGATGAACCCCGCGCACCTGCGGGCGCTCATCGAGCAGGACGTCGCCGCCGGTGCCACGCCCGCCCTCGTCTGCGCCACGATCGGCACCACCTCCACCACCGCCGTCGACCCGGTGCGCGCGATCGGGGAAATCTGCCGGGAGCACGGGATCTGGCTGCACGTCGACGCGGCGTACGCGGGTGTCGCCGCCGTGTGCCCGGAGCTGCGGTGGATCAACGACGGCGTCGCCGAGTACGCGGACTCCTACGCGACCAACCCGCACAAGTGGCTGCTGACCAACTTCGACTGCGGCGTGCTGTGGGTCGCCGACCGGCGGCCGCTCATCGACGCGCTGTCGATCCTGCCCGAGTACCTGCGCAACCCCGCCAGCGAGTCCGGCCAGGTGATCGACTACCGCGACTGGCAGGTGCCGCTGGGCCGCCGGTTCCGCGCGCTCAAGCTGTGGTCGGTGATCCGCTGGTACGGCGCCGAAGGGCTGCGCGAGCACATTCGCACGGGCGTCGCGCTGGCGCAGGAGCTCGCGGCCCTCGTCGCCGCCGACCCGGACTTCGAGCTGCGCCAGCACCACCCCTTCGGGCTGGTCTGCTTCCGTCCACTGAGGACGGACGCGCTGGAGCTGATGGAGCGCGTCAACTCGTCCGGGCAGCTGTACCTGACGCACACCAAGATCGGCGACGAGGTCTGGCTGCGCATGGCGATCGGTTCGCCCGCCACGACCTCCGCGCACGTGGCGACCGCGTGGGAAACCCTCCAGACGGCGGGAAAGCGGATCAGCCCAGGTAGGCGCTGAGCGTCAGCTCCAGCGTGCCGGGCAGGTCCTGCTCGGCCAGCCCGCCCCACAGCCACAGCTCCGCCAGCCCGTGCAGCGCGGCCCACAGCGACGCGGCGAGCGCGCGGGAGTCGGCACCGGGGCGCCAGCCGTCGGCCTGCGCGGCGGCGACCAGGCCGGTGAACCGCACGAACACCTCCTGGTCGAGCTCGCTCACGTCGATCAGGTCGTGCCGGAACATCAGCTCGAACATCGCCGGGTTCCGCCTCGCGAACTCCAGGTACGCCCGGCACGCGGCGCGCAGCCGGTCACGCGCCGACGAGTCGGGCAGGTCGGCCTCGCCCAGCTCGGCGAACCCCTCCTGCGCCACCGCGGAAAGCAGCTCGGCCCGGCCGGCGAAGTGCCGCAGTGGTGCGCCGTGCGAGACACCGGCCTCGCGTGCGATGCGCCGCAACGTGACCGCCTCCACGCCTTCGTCGGCGAGGAGCGTCACGGCGCTGGAGATCAGGCGCCGCCGGGGAGCGCTGTCCACGGATTGAGTTCTTCGGCGAGGACAGGCAGCAGCTCGGGCCGTTTCGGCGTGAACCCGTCGCCGGGCGAGCGCCCGACGACCCAGTTGCGCGTGCGGCTCACGGCGACCGGCAGCACCTCCCGCCACAGCCACTGCGCGTGCGCCCGCAGGCCGGGTTGCAGCGGCTCACCGGGCAGCGGCGCGAGCCACGCCGGGTCGCACGGCACGTCGAGGTTGGTGAGCAGGCGCGCGGCGAGCCGCCGGTGGCCCGGCTCGGACAGGTGGAGCCGGTCGGGACCGAAGTAGCGCAGGTCGTGCACGTCTTCGTCGGACAGGTCGACCAGCAGCGCGCCGTACCGGTCGGCGGACTCACGGATGGCCTCGTTCAGCGCGTCGATGCGGCCGCGGACGCGCAGGACGCCCGGCATACGGCTGGAGACGTCGGGAAGGGTGAACACCGCGACGGTAGGCACGGCGCCGGTCAGGATCCGCACGGCGGCCGCGACCCGCTTGGCGACGACCTCGGGCCGGAAGTGCCGGGTCATCACGTCGTTGGCGCCGCCGAACAGCGCCACGAGGTCGGGGCGCAGGTCCAGCGCGGTGGGGATCTGCTCGACGATGATCTGGTCGAGCCGCCTGCCGCGGACGCCGAGGTTGGCGTACCGGAACTGGGGGCCCGCCGCGGCGAGGGTCGCCGCGGACAGGTCCGCCCAGCCCCGGTACTGCTTGCCACCGGGGTACAGGTCGTGCAACCCCTCGGTGCAGCTGTCGCCGAGGGCGACGAATCGTTCGTAGTGCATTCAGGTCTCCGTCATGAGTTGTTCACCCAAGAGACCTGGTATATCAAGATCAGTAGACAGTGTCTACCGGAGCTACTTCCAGTCCACCTGTGGTGACCGGTAGAAGTCGATGCCCTCGGCGTCCCACCGCGGGCCCTGGTCGGCCAGCCGCTCGCGGTAGGAGTTCCAGTCGTGCGTCGACCGCGGCGACCACCCGATCTCGGCGATCCCGGCCAGGCGCGGGAACGCCAGGTACTCGATCTCGTCGCTGTTGTGGATGGTCTCCGACCACAGCGGCGCCTCGACACCGGCGATCTGGCTGTCCTGCGTCACCCCGGCCAGCGTGGTGGCCGGGTCCCAGTCGTAGGCGTCCTTGACCTCGACGTAGCCGGCCCAGTGCAGGCCGAGCGGGCTGTCCGGCGTGTACTGCTGGTCGATGTACGCCTTGTTCGCCGGCGACATGAGGATCTTGTTGCCGCGCGCCGCGGCGGCCGCGGTGGCGTCGTCCACGCCGTCGGTGTCCCAGAACTGCGGAACCGCGGTGACCGGCAGTGCGGTGGCCTTCGCGATCTCGTTCCAGCCTTCGGCGAACTTGCCGTGCTTGGCGACGATCGGCAGCACCTTGTTCTCGAACGTCTGGTAGTCCGCGGGGCTCGTCGAGTGCGCCTCGTCGCCGCCGATGTGGATGTACTTGCCCGGGGTCATCGCCGCGAGCTCGCCGATCACGTCGTCGAGGAACTTGTAGGTGATGTCCTTGTTGACGCACAGCGAGCTGAAGCCCACGTCGATGCCGGTGTACAGCGGCGGCGCGACGCCGTCGCAGTTCAGCTCCGCGTACGAGGCCAGCGCGGCGTTCGTGTGGCTCGGCATGTCGATCTCGGGCACGATCGTGATGTGCCGCGAGGCGGCGTACGCGACGATGTCCTTGTACTGGGCCTGCGTGTAGTAGCCGCCCGGGTCGCCGTCCACCGCGGTGCTGCCGCCGTACTTCGCGAGGTTCGGCCAGCTCTTGATCTCGATGCGCCACCCCTGGTCGTCGGCCAGGTGCAGGTGCAGCGTGTTGATCTTGTACTGAGCGATCTGGTCGATGTACAGCTTCACCTGGTCGGGGTTGAAGAAGTGCCGGGCCACGTCGAGCATCGCGCCGCGCTCGGCGAACCGCGGGTAGTCGGTGATGCTGCCGCCCGGCACCACCCACCTGGTGTGCTGGACGGTCTTCGCCTCGATCGAGGCGGGCAGCAGCTGGCGCAGCGTCTGCACGCCGGCGAACAGCCCGTCGGAGGTGTTGGCGCGGATGGTGACGCCGCGCTGGGTGACGTCGAGCTGGTAGCCCTGGTCGCCGACCTTCGCGGTCTTCGTGACGTCGAGCTCGATCTTCGGCGTCACCGCGAACGGGACCACGGGCAGCAGGTAGCCGGTGGACGGCCGCAGCACGCCGCGCAGGTAGTCGGCGACCTGCCGGGCGTCGCGGTCGGCGACGATGACCGTCGCCGGGGTGAGCCGGAAGTCGGCTCGGGGATCGGACTTGGCCTGGACGGGGACGGGAACGACGTCGGTCAGCTGCTTGGTGCTCTGCTCGGCCATCGCGGGCTGGGCGAAGGCGGTGAGCGTCAGCAGGGCCGCGCCGAACAGACTTGCCAGGGACACGCGTCTACGCATCGGGCACTCCGGCTGTCGGGGAGTTGGATCCCAAAGGTATAGACCACTTCGGGCCCGGGTGCAATGGTGGTACGGGACCGGTTCGGTGGGGGTTCCCCCGATCAGCCCAGTACTAAAGGAGGATCGCGCGCAGGGCGTCGAGCACCGACGGGTCCTCGATGGTGGACGGCACCGGCTCGTCGCGGCCCTCGGCGATCCCGCGCATCGTCTTGCGCAGGATCTTGCCCGACCGCGTCTTGGGCAGTGCGTCCACAATGGACACCTGACGGAACGCGGCCACCGGCCCGATGTCCCGGCGCACCGCCGCCACCAGCTCCTCGCGCAACGTGTCCTCGTCGACCTCCACACCCGCCTTGAGCACCACGAACCCGCGCGGCAGCTGACCCTTCAGCTCGTCGCGCACGCCGATCACCGCGCACTCGGCCACCGCCGGGTGCGCCGCGAGGACCGCCTCCATCGAACCGGTGGACAGCCGGTGCCCGGCCACGTTGATCACGTCGTCCGTGCGGCCCATGACGAACAGGTAGCCGTCCTCGTCGCGGTACCCGGAGTCGCCGGTGAGGTAGTAGCCCTCGTAACGCGACAGGTACGCCTCGACGTAACGCTCGTCGTCGCCCCACAGGGTCGGCAGGCAGCCCGGCGGCAGCGGCAGCTTGATCGCGATCGCGCCCTCCCGGCCCGCGGGCAGCGGTTCGCCGGACTGGCCGAGGATCCGCACGTCGTAGCCCGGCATCGGCACGGTCGCCGACCCCGGCTTGACCGGCAGCGGTTCGAGCCCGCGCGGGTTGGCCGCGATCGGCCAGCCCGTCTCGGTCTGCCACCAGTGGTCGATCACCGGCACGCCGAGCTTCTCCCGCGCCCAATGCAGGGTTTCCGGGTCCAGCCGCTCCCCGGCCAGGAACAGCGTCTCGAAGTCCGCGAGGTCGTACGCCTGGAGTTCGCGCGCGTCCGGGTCGACGCGCTTGATCGCCCGCAACGCGGTCGGCGCGGTGAACAGCGCTTTCACCCGGTGCTCGGCGATGACGCGCCAGAACGCGCCCGCGTCCGGGGTGCCGACGGGTTTGCCCTCGTAGAGCAGGGTCGTGGCCCCGATGAGCAGCGGCGCGTACACGATGTAGGAGTGGCCGACGACCCAGCCGACGTCGGAGGCCGTCCACCACACGTCGCCGGGCCGGATGTCGTATACCGCGCCCATGGTCCAGGCCAGTGCCACCGCGTGCCCGCCCGCGTCGCGGACCACGCCCTTCGGCTTACCCGTGGTGCCCGAGGTGTAGAGGATGTACAGCGGGTCGGTCGCCGCGACGGGCACCGGGTCCACGGGCTGCGCGTCCAGGTCGCGCCAGTCGACGTCCCGCGGCCCCAGCTCGGCGGTGCACGCGTCGCGCTGCAGGACCACGACCTTGTCCGGCTGGTGCGCCGTCGTCGCGAGCGCCTCGTCGATGATCGGCTTGTACTCGACCACGCGGGTGGGTTCGACGCCGCACGACGCGGCGACGATGACCTTCGGCTTCGCGTCCTCGATCCGCGCCGCCAGCTCCTTGGGCGCGAAGCCGCCGAAGACGACCGAGTGCACCGCGCCGATCCGCGCGCACGCGAGCATCGCGACGACGGCCTCGGGCACCATCGGCAGGTAGATGATGACGCGGTCACCCTTCTCGACACCGAGCGAACGCAACGCGCCCGCGAAGCGCGCGACCTCGTCCCGCAGCTGCGAGTACGTGTACGTCCGCTTCGCCGACGTGACGGGCGAGTCCCAGATCAACGCGGTCTGCTCGCCGCGCCCGCCCTCGACGTGCCTGTCCAGCGCGTTGTACGCCGTGTTGAGCTCGCCGCCGGGGAACCAGCGGAAGAGCGGGGCCTTCGTGGAGTCGAGCGCGCGGTCCGGCTCGCGCGTCCAGTCGATCGCCTTCGCCGCGCCCAGCCAGAACCCCTCCGGGTCGGTCAGGCTGCGCTGGTACTCCTCGGCGTACGTGCCCACGGGACGGACCTCCTCGTCGTCGCGCTCTGCCCACATGTCATCACCCGCAACGGGAAGCGGCAACCCGCCGGGCGGGCCACGCGTCCAACGGGCTAATAGGGTGGGCCACGAGGAAACACCCGAGCAGGAGGGACCGGCGTTGAACGCTTTCGCCAGCTGGTTGCTGTCCCTCGCGCACTCCCTGTTCAACCCGGGGTTCTGCCCCGGTGACTGGGTGTGGGCGACCAGCGCCGCCGGCGCGCTCATCGCGTTGTTCCCCATCGCGGGCGCGGTGGCCGTCGCGATGATGCGCAAGTTCACCGGCAACAGGTACGACGCGGTCACGATCGGTGTCATCGCGGCCGTGGGGCTGCTGGCCGTGTTCCTGCTGCCGTGGCTGCTGGCCAACGGGGTGTCGAGCACGTTCCGGGCGGCGTTCGCGGGGCAGGGCTCGGGGCTGTCGGGCGCGGAGCTGTCGACGTTCGGGCGGGACTACTGCTCGTTCATCGGCAAGCAGAGCGACTACCTCGGCGGCGGCCAGAACGTGTTCGAGACGCTGTTCTACCCGTCGGGCAGCAAGCTCGCGTACGGCTACTACCTGGGTGCGCTCGTCGGCCTGCCGGTGGCGTCGTTGTTCTTCGTGATCCTGCAGGCGCGTACGGCGATGCGGCGCGGCCAGAAGTGGCCGGGTCGGCTGCTGTGGGTGCCGTTCGTGTTGTTCGTGGTGTTCGGTTCGACGGTCGAGGCCAACACGGCCGTGCACCTGTGGCTGGGCTTCCTGCCGGTGACGGTGCTGGGGCTGATCCCGGTCGCGCTCGTGGGCCCGCCGCCGTGGTCGGTGATCAACCGGCCGCAGCAGGAGCGCAAGCCCGAGCCACCGCCGCCGCCTCCGCCGAGGCCGGAGCCCAGGCCGGAACCGAAGCCCGAGCCGCGTCCGGCGCCTCCGCCGTACAAGCCGACGGCTGTTGCTCCGGCGCCGCAGCTCGCGGCCACGCCGGGCCCGATGCCGGTGCCGCCGGGGTCGAAGTCCAACGGCGGTGAGCGGTACCGGCGGATCCGGCAGCTGGGGCACGGCGGGTTCGGCACGGTGTGGCAGGCGGTGGACAACCAGCTGGGCCGCACGGTGGCGCTGAAGATCGCGCACGCGCCGGACCGGGACACCGAGGAGCGGATGCGGCGGGAGGCCCGCGCGCTGGCGATGGTGAACCACCCGAACTGCGTGAAGGTGTACGACCTGGTCGAGGAGCCGGACGGGCTCGCGCTGGTCATGGAGTACCTGGAGGGTCAGGCGCTGGCCACGGCGGTGGACACGATGGGCCCGCTGGACGACATCGCCGCGGGCCGCCTGTGGGCCACGGTGGCGGGCGCGCTGCAGGCGGCGCACGAGAAGGGTGTGCTGCACCGGGACATCAAGCCGTCCAACGTGATCCTCGACCCGAGCGGCCTGCCGCACCTGATCGACTTCGGCATCGCGCGGAGCAGGGGCGACTCGACGATGACGGCGACGGGCATGATGATCGGCACCCCGGACTTCGTGGCGCCGGAACAGGCGGCCGGCGCGGCCGCCTCCCCGGCCTCGGACGCATGGCAACTCGCGGCGACGGTCAGTTACGCACTGTCGGGCTACCCGCCGCGGGGCACGCGCGAGAGCCCAATGGCGGCGCTGATGGCGGCGGCCCGCGCGGAACCGGCCAGTCGATTGCCGCAGCGGTCGGCGCACGCCCGGTTGTTGATCGCGTCGCTGGACAACGAACCTCGCCGTCGGCCGACGTTGAACGTCGTGCGCCGCGAGGTGGAGGGCTGGCTGGCCCGAGCGGGGAAGTCGCCGGACGGCCCGGTGACGAGGATCGTGCCGAGGACAGGGCAGCAGCCCTCGGGGACGCGGGTCATGCCGCCGCAGTAGGCGGGCTTTGAACAAAACCCCAGAGTTGGGTGATCATCCCGTCGCCTGACAGCGGACCATCACTTTGAGCCAGGCCCGCAACCTTTTTCGAGACCGCAGCTGGTCATGCCAAGCTTGCGGGCCTGGCTCAAAGTGATATGCACAAACCGCAGGCGACGGGATGATCACTCAACTCGACCACCCACTCGAGGTGAGATCCCTTGGGGCCCCATCATCCTGGAGCCTGCCCGCCGGCGAGGCATTCTTTTTCTCTTTGGACCCAGCGTGGTCGCCCGCTGTGGGCCGGGCGTGGCCGCCCTCCAATGCCCGGCCACCCCCGCCCCTTCCCCTTGATCGTTTAGCGGTTGGCTCACCGCGTCAAGGGCGCCTTCGGCGTCGCTTCGCGATCGCTGCGCGACCCTTGACACGGCGAGCCAACCGCTAATGAGGCTGGGGATCGGGGACGGGGGAGGTCCGGGCGTGTGCCGGGCTAGGTTTCGTCGCCGGGTCACTGCGGCGAAGGTGACCGGGGCGAAGGTGGGTGACTACCGCCAGCTGGGTAGCCATAGTTCTGCTTGCCAGTGGGCGCCTGAAATGCTGTCGCCGTTCAGGATTGGCCATAGCCAGGCGAAGTTGGCTACCACTAGTCCTACGTAGAGTGCGACTACCAGTAGTCCTGTTCCCCTGCGCTCGAATCCTCGCTTGGCGCTGCCCAGGATCTGCCCCAGTGCGAGCGTGAGGCCCAGTGCCAGGAACGGGGCCATGGGGGTGGCGTAGAAGAAGTACATCTGCCGGTCGATGTTGGTGAACCACGGGAGATAACCCGCGAAGTAGCCGACCAGCACGGCGGCGTACCGCCAGTCGAAGCGGAACAGCCAGCGCCACAGACCCCAGCCCAGCATCGGGAACGCCAGCCACCACGTCGCGGGGGTGCCGATCAGCATCCCTGCCTGGACGCAGTCCGCGCTGCCGCACGTGCTGGTGCCCGACTCGTAGTAGTACAGCATCGGCCGCAGGCCCATCGGCCAGGTCCACGGCTTCGACTCCCACGGGTGCGGATCGTCCTTGGGCGTCAACAGGGTCTCGTGGAAGTGCAGCACGTTCATCGAGTAGTCACCGAGCGACCGCAAACCCGCCGGGACCCAGCCCCAGAAACCCGGCGCGATGCCCTTGATCTCCGTGTAGTGCCGGTCGGTCGCCGACTCGCTCGCGAACCACGCCCACCAGCTCGCCAGGTACAGCAGCACCGGCACCAGCACCAGCGCCCACAGCGCGGGCAGCACGTCCCGCCTCAGCGTCCCCAGCCACGGCCGCGGCACGCCCGCCGCCCGCCGTGCGGCGACGTCGAAGCCCACGACCAGCAGGCCGAAGAACGCCATGTAGTACAGGCCCGACCACTTCACGGCGAAGGTCAGCCCGACGCAGACACCCGCCGCGAAGCGCCACCAGCGGAAGCCCAGCCGCGGGCCCCACGGCGACTCGTCCGCCCAGCCCTCGCGCACGGCCACCGCCAGCCGCTGCCGCACCTGGTCCCGGTCCACCAGGATGCAGGCGAACGCCGCGAACGAGAACAGCGCGATGAAGATGTCCAGCATCCCGATCCGCGACTGCGTGAACAGCACCCCGTCGCAGACCACGAGGATGCCCGCGATCCCGCCGAGCAACGTGGACCGCGTCAGGCGCCGGGCCGCGCGCACCACCAGCACCACGATGAGCGTGCCCGCCACGGCCGAGCTGAACCGCCAGCCCCAGCCGTTGTAGCCGAGCATCCACTCGCCGAGCGAGATGATCTCCTTGGCCAGCGGCGGGTGCACGATGACCTCGTAGCCGGCGTTGTCCTCGAACCAGCCGTTGCGCAGCATCTGCCACGCCTGCACCGCGTAGTACTTCTCGTCGAAGATCGGGGTGCCCTTGTCGGTGGGGAACCCCAGGTTCTGGAACCGGGTGATCGCCGCGAGCGCGCCCAGCACGAGCGTGACGATCCAGCCGCGCAGCCGGTCGGCGGGCATCGGCCTGCCCAGCAGCGTCGCCTCGCGGTCGTGCGGCGGGCGCAGTGCCTCCACCGGATCCGGGCGGGTCAGCAGTGCGGTCACGCGCTGATCCTAGGGGTGCCCGGGTGAGTCCGGTGTGGCCCTTAGGGTGGAGTCATGCCGCTCGTTCTCGCTGCCACACCGTTGGGTGACTCGCGGGACGCCTCTCCGCGCCTGGTCACAGCCCTGGCCGAGGCCGACGTCATCGCGGCCGAGGACACGCGGCGCCTGCGTTCGCTCGCCGCCGCGCTCGACGTCACCCCGGCGGGCCGCGTCGTCAGCTTCTACGAGGACGTCGAGACAGCGCGCCTGCCGAAGCTGCTCGAAGCCCTGCACGCCGGGGAGACCGTGCTGCTCGTCACCGACGCCGGGATGCCCAGCGTGTCCGACCCCGGCTACCGGCTCGTCGCGGCGTGCGTCGCCGAGGACCTGCCCGTCACATGCCTGCCCGGCCCGTCCGCGGTCACCACGGCGCTCGCCTTGTCGGGCCTGCCCAGCGACCGGTTCTGCTTCGAGGGCTTCGCGCCGCGCAAGCCCGGCGAGAAGGCGCGGTGGTTCGCGACGCTCGCCGGTGAGCAGCGGACGGTGGTCTTTTTCGAGTCCCCGCACCGGCTCGCCGCGACCCTCGCGGACGCGGCCGAGGCACTGGGCGAGCGCCGCGCGGCGGTGTGCCGGGAGCTGACGAAGACGTACGAGGAGGTCCGCCGCGGCACGCTCGCCGAGCTGGCCGCATGGGCCACCGAGGGCGTCCGCGGCGAGATCACCGTGGTCCTGGAGGGCGCGCGGCCCGCCGAGGTGAGCGTCGAGAACCTGGTCGAGGAGGTGTCCTCGCGGGTGGCGGCGGGCGAGCGGCTCAAGGCGGTGGCGGCCGAGGTCGCCGAGGGCGCCGGGGTGTCGAAGAAGGAGCTGTACGACGCTGTCCTCACCGCGCGGCGAAACGCTGTTACCGAAGGGTAGGGTTCGGGGCATGCGTGCTGTCCAGGTCACGGAGTTCGGTGGTCCCGAAGTCCTGCGAAACGTCGAACTGCCCGATCCGGAACCCGGTGAGGGGCAGGTGCTCATCGAGGTGGACCACATCGGCGTCAACTACGCCGACACCCACCAGGCCGAGAACACCTACCTCGCGCCGAGCAAGCTGCCGCTCGTGCCGGGCGGCGAGGTGATCGGCCGGACGCCGGACGGGCAGCGCGTGCTCACGCTGCTCGGCGGCAGCGGCGGTTACGCCGAGCGCGCGGTGGGCAACAGCCGGATGCTCATCCCGGTGCCCGACGGGATCGACGACCTGACGGCGTTGTCGTTCGTCGTGCAGGGCGCGACAGCGTGGCTGCTGCTGCGCAAGAGCGCGCACCTGGAGGAGGGCGAGAGCGTCGTCGTGCACGCGGCGGCCGGCGGGGTCGGCACTATCGCGGTGCAGCTGGCCAAGGCGTGGGGCGCCGGCCGGGTGATCGCGACGGCGAGCAGCGAGGAGAAGCGTTCGCTGGCGCTGGAACTGGGTGCGGACGTCGCGATCGACTCGCGCGCCGAGGACATGACCGCCGCGTTGCGCGAGGCCAACGGCGGCAACCGGGTGGACATCGTGCTCGACATGACGGGCGGGCGCGTCACCGACCAGAGCATCGCGGCGCTCGCCCCGTTCGGGCGGCTCGCGTTCTACGGCATGGCGAGCCGGGAGGAGCCGAAGGCCGTGGAGCTGCGCAACGTCCTCGGCCACTCGACGACGATCGCCGGGATGTGGCTCGCGCACGCGTTTTCGTTGCCGGGCAACGTCTACGGCAAGGCGATGACGGAGCTGTTCGAGCTGGCGCTGGCGGGCCGGATCCGGGCGATCGCCGGTGGCGAATACGGGTTGTCGCAGGCCCGCGAGGCGCACGAGGCACTGCGTTCCCGCGCGACGGTGGGCAAGCTGATGCTCGACCCGCGCCGGTAGCGACTCGGGAGGTGGCGGATGACCGGGAGTGATCCGCACGTGCACGTCGAGCGGAAGGTGCTGGAAGCCGGTGGCGCGGTGCGCAGTGCGGTGACGTCACTGCTGGGTGTCGTGCCGGAATCGCCGAGCGTCGTCACCACCGGCTGCGGGATCGCGGTGCCCCTCGCGATGACGTCCGTGCGCCCGGAGAGCGTCACGTGCCTCGCCTGCCGTGAGCACGCCCGCCGGGTGTACCTGGATTTCGCCGGGCAGGTCGAGCACCTGACCGGCATGCCGGGTATGACCATCACCGCCGAGCAGGCGGCCGAGGCCGCGCAGCGCTGCCGCGACCTCGCGGACCGCTTCGCCTCACGCGCGTGACCGCGGGGTGCGCGCCGCCGACCACGGCGCGCACCCGGCGGAGTCAGTGACGCGTCATGGTGAAGTCGGTGCCGTCGGAGGCGATGGCGCTGGGAGACCACGTGTAGGTGCCGCGGTCGTCGGCGCTCAGGCCCGACGGCGAGGTCGACGCGAGGTTGGTGCCGTTGAACTTCACGCCCGTGAACTGCACGCCGCCGTTGATCGTCGGGTACGAGTCGGTGGGCGACTCGATGATCGCCTCCGCCGAGGAGTGCCTGGAGGACAAGGACTTCGTCACCGTCTGCGTCCAGCCCCTGGTGGTGTCGCTCAGCGAGAGCTGGTAGGTGTTCGTGCCGGTGCGGGTCACCGTGGCGCTGATGTGGTCGCCCGCGCCGACGGCGTTGCTGTAGTACACCGGCGCGGCCGGGTACATCTCGTACCAGCCCTGGTACACCGGGCTTCCGCTGCTGCAGTCCGTCTCGACACCCGTCTGCTCCACCGTCGACGAGCCGTCGCCGTCGATGCCCACCCACGGCGCGAACAGGTCGTTCCTCGACCTGCACGTCACCGAAGGCTCGACCCAGCTCGCGGTGGCGGTGGTGAAGCTGCCGAAGCTGACGTAGCCACCCCAGTTGCCTCCGGCGAAGGAGTGCGCGCCGTAAACGGCGTCCGCGCTCGCCGTGCCCGCGAAGGCGGTGGTGGCGGCCGCGGCGACGGCGAACAGGCTCGCGGTCCTGGCAAAGGTCGTCTTCATGGCGGGATCCTTTTCCTGGCAGGGGACGGGGAGTGATCGCGGGTGCACCGTCAGGAATTATGGGATTCGCGAATTGGTCTCGACCAGCTACTTTCGGCCCAAAATGCCGCACCAAGAGCGGTTAAAGAACGGGCAAAGGCGGCTCAGCCCTTCGGTGCGGCGTCGACGAACTCCGTCGTGTAGGTCTTCGACAGGTCGATGGAGTCCTTGCGCGGCTTGACGTTCGTCGAGAACGAGGACAGCACTTCGAGCACGTTCTTCGCGCCGCTGGGGTCCATCCGGCCGTCGGTGTTGAACATCCCGATGCTGTTCTTGATCGACTCGACGTACAGCGCCTGGTCGCCGCCGCTGTAGGAGGCGGGCATCTTCGCGGCGATCTCCTCGGGGCTGTGCTGGCTGATCCACTTCAGCGTCGCGACGAAGGCGTTGGCGAGTTTCTGCACCACGTCGTGGTTGCGCTGGACGAAGTCGCAGTTGAGGTACAGCGACGTCGCCGGGTACAGCCCGCCCAGCGCGGCCTTCGTGCCCTCGACCGTGCGCATGTCGTAGAGCACCTTGGCCTTGCCGGTGTTCGTCAGCTGCGCGATGGTCGGGTCGGTGGTCATCCCGGCGTCGATGCCGCCGTTGTCGAGGCTCGCGATGAACGTCTGCCCCGCCCCGACCTTCACCGGGGTGTACTGGTCGGCCCCGACGCCCGCCTTGGCCGCGAGCGCCTTGGTCAGGAAGTCCGTCGACGAGCCGAGCGACGTGACGCCGAGCTTCTTGCCCTTGAAGTCCGCGGCGCTGGTGATCGAGTTCGCGCTCGCGGTGCCGACCACCTCGGCCTCGCCGGGGATGTTGGCCATCTGCACGACGCTCTGGATGCACTGGTCCTTGGCCTGCAGGTCCACGGTGTGGTCGTAGAACCCCACCACGCCGTCGACCTGCTTCGCGACCAGCGACGTCTCCGCCGTGGCGCCGGACTGCTCGCCCTGCAGCTCGACGTCGAGGCCCTGCGCGGCGAAGTTGCCCAGCTGCTGCGTCAGCATCGCGGGCAGGTAGATGACCTTTTCCAGGCCACCGACGATGATCGTGACCTTCGGCTTGCCACCGGCGCCCGTCTCGGCCACCCGGGAGTCCTGGCAGGCGGTGGTCGCGCCGGCGACCAGTGCGAGCGCGGCGACCGCGCCGGCGATACGGCGAATCCTCATTGAAACTCCTCAGACGACGGCGGTGTCGGTGGTGCGGGACATCGACGGCCGCCAGCGCAGCAGCCGGTTCTCCAGGTGACCGATACCCCATTCGGCCACCAGCGCGACGACGGTGATGATGATCATGGCGGCGTAGATGCCCGCCGAGTCGAACGTGCCCTGTGAGTTGGCGATCAGGAAACCGATGCCCGCCTTGGAACCCGCGTACTCGCCGACCACCGCGCCGATCAACGCGAAGCCGAACGCGGTGTGCAGTGAGGACAGGATCCACGACGTCGCGCTGGGCAGCACGATGGCACGCAGCACCTGGAGCCGCCCGGCGCCGAGGATGCGCGCGTTGTCGATCAGGTTGCGGTCGACCTCGCGGGCACCGGTGAAGGCGTTGAAGAACACCGCGAAGAACACCAGCACCACGACGGTCGCGACCTTCGACGCGAGCCCGAGCCCGAACCAGATCACGAACAGCGAGGCCAGCACGATGCGCGGCACGGCGTTGGCGGCCTTGATGAACGGGGCGAGCACGTCGGCGAGGTACTGGCTGCGGCCCAGCAGCACGCCGAGCACCACCCCGGCGAGCGCGCCGAGCACGAACCCGAACACGGCCTCCTCGACGGTGACCCACAGCTGGTACCAGATCGAGCCGAAGTCGGTGCCGGTGGTGAACCAGCCCGCCAGGCGGTCCCAGATGCGCGACGGCTTCGAGTAGAAGAACGGGTCGATCCACAGCGTCGCGGCGAGCTCCCAGCTGCCGAGCCACGCGACGACGATCGCCAGGCGCAGCAACCACGTGTTGCGGCGGCGCCTGCCGACGGCCTTGCGTTGCCGCGCCAGGATCATCTCCTCGGTTTCGGGCTGGACCGCCTGCGGCAGCACGGTTTCAAGCGACATCGGCCGTTCCCTTCCTGCGGGCCTTCTCGACCTCGACGCGCAGCGACTCCCAGACCTCGCGGTAGATCCGCAGGAAGTCCTCGGTGATGCGCAGCTCCTCGACCTTGCGCGGGCGCGGCAGGTCGACGGCGAACACGTCCTTGACCGTGGCCGGGCTCGTGGTCAGCACGACGACCTTGTCCGCCAGCGCGATGGCCTCTTCGAGGTCGTGCGTCACGAACACCACCGCCGCGCCGCTGCCCGACCACAGCCGCAGCAGCTCGTCCTGCATGAGCGCGCGGGTCTGCACGTCGAGCGCGGAGAACGGCTCGTCCATCAACATGATCGCGGGCTTCGTGACGAGGGTCTGGGCCAGCGCGACGCGCTTGCGCATACCGCCGGAGAGCTGGTGCGGGTAGTACTTCTCGAACCCAGCGAGCCCGACCCGTTCGATCCAGTCGGCGGCCTGCTTGCGGGCTTCGGCCTTCGACGCGCCGCGGAACCGGGGGCCGGACGCGACGTTGTCCAGCACGGAGCGCCACGGCATCACGGCGTCGGTCTGGAACATGTAACCCACACCGTCCGGAATGGACGTCACCGGCTGCCCGTTCACCTTCACCTGGCCCGCGGAAGCGGGCTGGAGGCCGGAGATCAGCGAGAGGGTGGTCGACTTGCCGCAGCCCGTCGGGCCGACCACGGCGACGAACTCGCCCGGGGCGACCGCGAGGTCGAGGTCCCGGACCGCGGTGTGCACCGAGCCGCTTCCGCTGGGGAACCGTTTCGTGGCACCGATCAGCTCGATCAGCGGGGATGACATCGGGTGACTCCTTCGTCACTCGGCTGGTTGACGCGTGGTTCGCACGTTAGGAAGGCCGCACCGGCCGGGGGAAGCTTGTCCGCGTTCTGCGTGCGCAGCGCGCGTTCTTCACGTTTCGCGCATTTAGCTCAGGGTCTTGACCAGCACGTATGGTTCCTCCATGGACAACGGCGTCTTCAGTCGCATGCGGTTCTCGCGGCAGATCCTGATACTGCAGATCGGGGTCGTGGTGCTCCTGCTCGCGGTCGGGCTGGCCCTGGTGAGCTGGCTGCTGTGGGGCACGCTCCGTGACCAGTACGGCGAGCGGGCCCTCGGCATCGCTCACACGGTGTCCGTCGATCCGGTGGTGGTCGCGAACGCCACCGCCCGGCGCGCGGGCGGCGAGCTGGAGGAGCGGGTGTGGAACGTGACGCGCCTGACGGGCGCGTTGTTCGTGGTGATCACCGACGACGAGGGCATCCGGCTCGCGCACCCCGACGTGACCGAGATCGGCAGGAAGGTGAGCACCAGCGCGGAAGAGGCGCTGGCGGGCCACGACGTCATCAGCGCCGTGCAGAACGGGACGCTCGGGCTTTCGGTGCGCAGCAAGACGCCGATCCATGCCGCCGACGGGCGGGTGGTCGGCGAGGTCAGCGTGGGCTACGAGATCGGTGAGCCGACCGGAGATCTGGTCCGGCTGGTCTCGACGAGCGCGGCGTTCGCGGCCGGGGCGCTCGCGCTCGGGGTGGCCGCGTCGGCGTTGCTGACCCGGCGGCTGAACCGGCTGACGCACGGGCTCGAACCGCGGGAGCTGACGGAGTTGTTGTACGAGCGGGAAGCCGTGCTGCACGGGATCGGCGAGGGGATGCTGGCGGTGGACGCCGCCGGCCGCGTGTCCGTCCGGAACGCCGAAGCCGAGCGCCTGCTGGGGAAAGCGCTTCCCGTGGGCGCACCGGTGTCCGAATTGGACCTGTCGCCGAGGCTGGGCAAGGCGGTCGCGGAGCGCCAGCCGGTGGACAATCTCCTTGCCGTGGCGGGAAATCGGGTGCTGGTGGTGAACTCGCGGGCGGTCCGCCGTGACGAGCGGGACCTCGGCACGGTGTTGACGTTCCGCGACCGCACGGACCTCGACGCGCTGACCCGCGAGCTGGACTCCGTTCGGTCCCTTTCGGACGGTCTGCGTGCGCAGCGGCACGAGTTCAGCAACCGGCTGCACACGCTTTCCGGCCTGCTCCAGTTGGGGCACAACGGAGAAGCCGTCGAGTACCTGCAGGCGTTGACGGACACCGCGGTGAGCCCGGGCGGGATCGGTGACTCGGTGCGCGACCCGTATCTGCAGGCCCTGGTGTCCGCGAAGGCCGAGCAGGCCGGGGAGAAGGACGTGACGCTGCGGTTGTCGGACGACTCGTGGGTGCGGGGCACGGTACGCGATCCCCTCGTCGTGAACACCGTCGTCGGCAACCTGCTCGACAACGCGGTGCACGCGGCACGGCTGGGCACCCGCCGTCCGGCGACTGTGGAGATCGCGCTGCTGCAACAAGGTTGCGCACTGCATGTGTCTGTTGTGGACAGTGGTCCTGGGGTGGCGGAGGGCGTCCGGGACACGCTGTTCGACGAAGGGGTGTCGACGAAGCTCTCGCCGGGGCACGGGCTGGGGCTGGCCTTGGCGAGACAGGCGGCGCGGGCACGCGGCGGGGACGTGTGGCTCGCCGACGCGGGCGGTGACGAGCGGGGTGCGTTGTTCGTGGCCGCGCTGCCGGAGTTGTTGTCTGAGGAGGAATCGTGATCCGCACGCTGATCGTGGACGACGACTTCCGGGTGGCCGGGGTGCACGCGGGGTTCGTGGCGGAGGTGCCGGGTTTCGCGGTCGCGGGCACGGCGCACACGGCGGCCGAGGCGCGGGCGCGGGCGCGGGAGCTGGCGCCGGACCTGGTGCTGCTGGACGTGTACCTGCCGGACGAGTCCGGGCTGAGCCTGCTGGCGGAGCTGCAGACGGACACGATCGTCCTCTCCGCGGCGACGGACACCCGTTCGGTGCTGGCGGCGATCCGCGCCGGTGCGCTGAACTACCTGATCAAGCCGTTCACCACGCGCCAGCTCGCGGAGCGGCTGACGGCGTACGCGCGCTACCGGCAGCTGGTCGGCGAGGAGCGGAACCTGGGGCAGGAGGACGTCGACCGGGCGTTCCGGCTGCTGCACGAGCAGGACCGGGCGGGCACGGGCAGGGCCCAGTCCAGCGCGACGGCCCGGCTGGTGTCGGAGCAACTGCGCCAGGCGGCGCGCCCCCTGTCGGCGGCCGAGATCGCGTCCCGCCTCGGCGTCGCCCGCGCCACCGCCCAGCGCTACCTGACCGCGCTGGCGGAAGCGGGCACGGTGGAGATGCGCCTGCGGTACGGCGCCACGGGTCGCCCGGAACACGAGTACAGCTGGCGGGCCTGACCGGGTTGCTTCCCTGCCCGGGCTACATCCAGTCGACGCGCGCCTAGCCTCGGAGCGATGAGGGTCGAGAGGACGGAGCTCGTCGCGAAGGTGACCGGGCCGGGGCACACCGATCAGCGCTACGCCGTGCACGGCACCGATCTCGGCATCCTGTGGGACGGCGGCGACGGGCGTGTGTTCGTGTTGTTCGGCGACACCTTCGGCGAGGGCTGGGGCGGCGACGGGGGAGGGCCGAACAGTGCGGACTGGCGGTGCAACGTCCTCGCCTTCTCCCGCACCCGCGAGCTGTCGCAGGGGCTGGTGCTCGACGGGTTCGTTCCGCGGCCCGACGGCACCGCGGCGCAGGTGATCCCGCGCGACCGGCGCCGCGACGAGGTCACCGTCATCCCGAACTCCGGCATCGCCGTCGATCGCGTGCAGTACGTGCACTACATGTCGGTGCGCGAGTGGGGCCCGCCCGGGCGGTGGCACACCAACTACGCGGGCATCGCCGTCTCCCCGGACGGCGGCGTCACGTGGGAGAAGCCGCGCGGCGCCCGCTGGATCAACCGCGCCAGCCGTCGCGATGACCCGTTCCAGATGGGCGCCTTCGCCCGCGAGGGTGACCACGTCTACTTGTTCGGCACCACGAACGGCCGCCACGGCGACGCCTACCTCGCCCGCGCCTCCGTCCCCGAGCTGCTCGACGCCTCGGCCTACGAGTACTACACCGGCTCCGGCTGGTCCCGCGACGAGTTCGCCGCCGTACCGGTGCTGCCCGGCCCGGTCGGCGAGCTGTCCGTCGCCTACAGCGTCCACTGGGGACAGTGGCTGGCCCTGCACCTCGACGACCCGGGCGGCGCGATCCTGCTCCGCACGGCCGACCGCCTGACGGGCCCGTGGTCCCCGGGTGAGGTCGCCGTCCCGGGCGCGCAGTACCCGGGCCTCTACGGCGGCTACCTCCACCCGTGGGCGCTGGACGGCCCGGAGATCTACTACCTGATGTCGCAGTGGGGCCCGTACAACGTGTTCCTCATGCGTTCCCTACTTGTGGCCGGTTGACGGTTCTTGTCGGCAATGCGTAGATGGACGGAGGTCTTTCACGATGGGGTGAAGAAATGCGTCGCATCTTGACGGGTTTGCTGTCCGTGCTGCTCTTCGCGGCGTCGGCCGCCCTCCTGAGTCCGCCCGCTTTCGCCGTCCCGGGGCAGAACCTCCTGCCGGCGCCTCCGATGGGCTGGAACAGCTGGAACAAGTTCGGCTGCAACATCGACGAGGACCTCATCCGGCAGACCGCGGACGCGCTGGTCGCCAGCGGGATGCGCGACGCCGGTTACCACTACCTCAACATCGACGACTGCTGGATGGCGCCCGAGCGCGACGCCGACGGCAACCTCCAGCCGGACCCGCAGCGGTTCCCGCACGGCATCGCCGCGCTCGCCGACTACGCCCACGCCCGCGGGCTCAAGCTGGGCATCTACTCGTCGGCGGGCACCAGGACCTGCGCCGGTTTCCCGGCGAGCCTCGACCACGAGACCGCCGACGCGCGCGCGTTCGCCGCGTGGGGCGTGGACTACCTCAAGTACGACAACTGCAACAACGAGGGCCGCCCGGCCACCGAGCGGTACCAGGCGATGTCGGACGCGCTCCGGGCGACGGGGCGGCCGATCGTGCTGTCGATCTGCGAGTGGGGCAGCAACCAGCCGTGGCTGTGGGGTGCGCGCTACGGCGAGCTGTGGCGCACCACCGGCGACATCAACGACAGCTGGGGCAGCGCGATGGGCATCCTCGACCAGCAGGTCGGGCTGGAGGCGTACTCCGGTCCGAACGCCTGGAACGACCCGGACATGCTGGAGGTCGGCAACGGCGGCATGACCGACGCCGAGTACCGGGCGCACTTCTCGTTGTGGGCACTGCTGAACGCGCCGCTGATCGCGGGCAACGACATCCGCTCGATGGACCCCGCGACCGCCCGCATCCTGGAGAACCGCGACCTGGTCGCCGTCGACCAGGACTGGGGCGGCGTGCAGGGGCACCGCATCCGCGACGACGGTGACACGGAGGTCTGGACCAAGCCGATGTCGGACGGCTCCGCCGCGGTCGTCCTGCTCAACCGGGGCACGACGGGTGCGGACATGGGAGTGAGCGCCGCGGACCTGGGGCTGCCGCAAGCCGCCCACTACCGCGTGCGCGACCTGTGGTCCGGGGAGGAGAGCCAGAGCGCCGGACAGCTGCACGGCACCGTCCCGTCGCACGCGGCGGTGGTCTACCGGGTGTGGCCGGGCGGCGGCGCGCAGCCGCCGCTGACCACGCTGGCCCTGACCACGCCCGAGGCGACGGCCGTCGACGCGCCGTTCACCGTGCGGACCACCCTGCACGACGACGGTTCGCCCGCCCTGCACCACGTCACCGCGCACTTGGACGTGCCGGCAGGCTGGACCGTCGACGGTGGCCCGGACGCCACGGCGGCGAGCGTGCGCACGGCGTGGACGCACGACTGGACCGTCCGCCCCTCCGGCGCGCAACCACCAGGTTCGCTCGCGCTGGGCGCGACGGTGAGCTACCAGGTGGGCGGCCGCTCCGCGACCAGGACCGCCGAGGCGAGCACGGTGACCGCCGTATCGCCGCCGCCAGGGGAAACACAGGTGTCGGCGCTGCCCTTCCTCTCCAGCAGCAACGGCTGGGGCCCGGTGGAGCGCGACACGAGCAACGGCGAGACAGCGGCGGGGGACGGGCATCCGCTCACCATCGCCGGTACGACCTACCCGACTGGCCTCGGCGCGCACGCCCCGTCGTCGGTGCGGGTGTTCCTGGGCGGTGCCTGCACGACGTTCTCGGCCAGGGTCGGCGTGGACGACGAGTCGGGCGCGGGCAGCGTGGCGTTCGAGGTCTGGGGCGACGGCGTCCGGCTCACCGGCACGAACGTCCTGCACCACGGGGACGCGGCCGTGCCGGTGAGCGCCGACGTGTCGGGCCGCCAGGTCCTCGACCTCCGCGTCACCGACGGCGGCGACGGGGTCGACTACGACCACGCCGACTGGGCGGACGCGAAGCTCACCTGCTGACCGCGGTCTACAGCAGCACGTCCGCCACCGTGAACGGGTACACCAGCGCGTCCAGGCCGATGGGGCCGTGCAGTCCGGGCGCGATGGGCGCCGCGCGGTGCTGGTGCAGGCCGAGGCGCGGGTGGAACCAGCCGGGGCGGCCCGGGATGCCGTTGTGCCGCCGCACCCACAGCACCACGTCGGAGTCGGCCCACTTGTCCGGGTGCAGCTCGTGCAGCCACGAGTCGTAGGGCGCGTACACCAGCACCTTCCGGATACCGGCCGCGTGCCGGACGCCCTTGATCCACGCCCGGATGAAGCGGTCGTCCACGCCGACCGCGTGCACGTCGAGCGCCGGGGCGAGCGCGCCCGGGCCGAACACGCCCAGCTGCTTGCCCAGCCGCACGCAGTGCTCGGCCTGGTCGTGCGGCGCCCCCGGCCGGGCGTAGTGCCGGATCCCCGCCCGCACGCCCGCCTCCTGCGCCGCCGCGATCTGCCGCTGCGCCCCGGCGTCCGACCAGTTCACGTTCTCCGTCACGGTGACCGAGGCGAAAACGACAGCAGCGGACCGGACCGTGTCCCAGTCGTCCACGGTCGCGTGCAGCGACAGGTTGATCCCACGCCCCGATTCGCCCTCGGTCAAACCTCCGCCTTCGCACTCCCCGTGGACACCGTGCAGCCACTCTAAGTGCGAAAAGCCCTGGATGCGGGATTGACGCACCCCCGCCCAGCGGAACCGATTCACCCAGCGCAAGGGGAGCGGCCGCTTTTTCCGCGGCCGCCCCCTTTTGAATCGCTACGCGTTCTCGCGCTGGAAAGTGCGCGCGCCCCAGAAAACGGCGAGCGCGGCCAGCACGACGAGGACGATTCCGCCGAGGTACAGCCCGTCGAAGGTGAAGTCCCCGCGGAAGGTCGCCCGCTCGGAGTCCACGACGTGCGTGAACGGGTTGATCCGCGACAGCGTGTACAACCAGTTCGGCGCCAGGATGCTGGTGATCGGCAGCAGGATCCCCGACAGCAGCAGCACCGGCATCAGCACCGCGTTCAGCAGCGCCGGGAACGCCTGCTCGCTCTTGAGCGTCAGCGCGACCGCGTAGGACGCCGATGCCAGCGTGACCGCCGTCAGCGCCACGATCACCAGGCTCAGCAGCACCCCGCCGACCGGCGCGTCCAGCCCGAACACCAGGTACGCCAGCACGGTGATCAGGATCGCCTGCACCACCGCCTGCACCGCGTTGTTCAGCACCTTCCCCAGCAGCAGCCCCAGCCGGCTCGCGGGCGTCACGCGCAGCCGTTCGAGCACACCGCTGCGGTAGTCCACCAGCAGCCCGAACCCGGCGAACGACGAGCTGAACAGCGCCAGCTGCACGATCAGCGCCGGGGTCAGGATCGTCCAGCTGCTGCCCGGCGGGAACCCGGGTGTATTGCTGACGACCTTCTCCATCAGCGGCCCGAACAGCACCAGGTACAGCACCGGCTGCATGATCCCGATCATCAGCCACGCCGGGTTGCGCAGCGACAGCACCAGGTCCCGCTTGAAGATCAGCCACGTGTCACGCATGGACGGCCTCCTGCTCCGCAGGGGCACCCTGCTCGGCGTCCCGCAGGCTGCGGCCGGTCAGCGTCAGGAACACGTCGTCGAGCGTCGGCCGCCGCACCTGCACCGAGGTCATCGCGATGCCCCGCGCGTCGAGCGCGCGCAGCAGCTCCGGTAGCGCGGTGTCCCCGCGCGGCACCCGGAACGACACCGACGAGTCCACTGTGGTCACTTCGTGTGCGCCGGGCAGCCTGCCCGCGACCTCCGCCGCCGCGGCGACCGTGCCCTCGCCGACGCCGACCGTGACGCCGTCGCCGGACACCCGGGACTTGAGCGAGTCCGGCGTGCCCTCCGCGACGATCTCCCCGTTGTCGATCACCAGGATCCGGTCGCACAGCGAGTCGGCCTCGTCGAGGTAGTGCGTGGTGAGGAACAACGTCACGCCGTGCTCGCCGCGCAGCCGCCGGATGTGCTCCCACAGGTTGGCGCGGCTCTGCGGGTCGAGCCCGGTGGTCGGCTCGTCGAAGAACAGCAGCTTCGGGTCGTGGATGAGGCTGAGCGCGATGTCGAGCCGCCTGCGCTGCCCGCCGGACAACGTCTTGGTGAGCCGCTGGTCCAGCCCGGCCAGGTCGAGCCGCTCGACCAGTTCCGCGCCGCGGGCGAGCGCGTCGGCCTTCGTCAGCCCGTACAGCCTGCCCTGCAGCTCCAGCTCCTCCTGCACCCGGCATTCGCCCGTGGTGCCGCCGCCCTGCGCGACGTAACCGATCCGCCGCCGGACGCCCAGCGGGTCCGCCAGCAGGTCGCAGCCGCCGACGGTCGCCTCTCCCGCCGTGGGGCGCAGCAGCGTCGTAAGCATCCGCAGTGTCGTCGTCTTCCCGGCGCCGTTCGGTCCCAGGAACCCGACGAGCTCCCCCTCCGCCACGTCGAGGTCGACGCCCTTGACGGCTTCGACGGTGCGGCCGCGTGCGGTGAAGCTGCGCGCGAGACCGCGAGCCCTGATCATGGTCTCCCCTTCCGGTGATCAAATTTGACTAGCAAGAGCACAGCACTCTATCCCGGAGTATGGGGAGCTAGTCAAACTTGATTACTGCGGGGATTCGCCGAATGACCGTCCGGGATCATCCGCCATGACGTATTCGCCCGCTTCCAGCCGCGTGATCAGGTCCCGCGCCCATCCGACGGTGGCCTCGACCTGCGTCCCCCACAGCCGGTACAGCTCGGTGACGTGCTCGGGCTGCCCCCACGACGTGCCGTGGTCCAGGACATCCGCCACCGCCGCCCGCTGCCCCTCCATCTGGGTCGCGCGCTGCCGCAGCAGCGAGATCGCCCGCTCGCGGGGCAGAGCGGTGAGGAAGGTCAGTGCCGCGCCGAGCCGGTAGGCGTCCTGCGACGCGTCGGGATCTCCGGACTGCGAAAGGTACTTCGCGAGCAGCACCTGGAACTCGGTCTCGCCGTCCTCGGTGAGCCGGTACGCCGTGCGGTCCGGCCCCGCGCCGTTCTCCGTTTCGACCTGCTCCAGCAGCTTCTCGGCGGTCATCTTCTTCAGCGCGTGGTAGATCGATCCCGGCTGGACGTTGGCCCACTTGTCCGCCGACCACGTCAGCAGCTCGCGGCGCACCTGGTAGCCGTGGGCGGCGCCGTGCATCCGGACCACGCCGAGCACGAGCAGCCGGGTCGCCGTCACGAGCACCTCCAAGAAACGGACATGACAGTCCCCGTACGCTAATAAAGCATGAGCACCCCAGTGTTGACGGCGGTGGCCTGGCCCTATGCCAACGGCCCCCGCCACATCGGCCACGTGTCCGGTTTCGGCGTCCCGTCGGACGTCTTCTCCCGCTACCAGCGAATGGCGGGCAACCGGGTGCTCATGGTGTCCGGGACGGACGAGCACGGCACCCCGATCACCGTGCAGGCGGACAAGGAGGGGCTCACCCCCCAGCAGACGGCGGACAAGTACGCCGCCCAGATCGGCTCCGACCTGCAGGGCCTCGGGCTGAGCTACGACCTGTTCACCCGCACCACCACCGGCAACCACGCCGAGGTCACGCAGCAGATCTTCCTGGCGCTGCACCGCAACGGCTACGTGGTGCCGAAGACCGGCACCGGCGCGATCAGCCCGTCCACCGGCCGCACCCTGCCCGACCGCTACATCGAGGGCACCTGCCCGATCTGCGGTTACGACGGCGCGCGCGGCGACCAGTGCGACAACTGCGGGAACCAGCTCGACCCCAGCGACCTGATCAACCCGAAGTCGCGGATCAACGGCGAGACGCCGAAGTTCGTCGAGACCGAGCACCTGTTCCTCGACCTGCCCGCGTTCACCGAGACGCTCGGCAAGTGGCTCACCACGCGCACCGACTGGCGCCCCAACGTCCTCAAGTTCACCCAGAACCTGGTCGAGGACATGCGGCCCCGGCCGATCACGCGTGACCTGGACTGGGGCGTGAAGGTGCCGCTGGACGGCTGGCGCGACCAGCCGTTGAAGCGCTTCTACGTCTGGTTCGACGCCGTCATCGGCTACTTCTCCGCGAGCGTGGAGTGGGCGCGCCGCAGCGGCAACCCGGACGCCTGGCAGGAGTGGTGGACCAACCCGGACGCGCGGGGCTACTACTTCATGGGCAAGGACAACATCACCTTCCACGCCCAGATCTGGCCCGCGCTGCTGCTCGGGCACAACGGCGAGGGCGACAAGGGTGGCGAGCCCGGCCCGTACGGCAGGCTGAACCTGCCCGACGAGATCGTCTCCAGTGAGTTCCTCACGATGAGTGGCTCGAAGTTCTCCACCTCGCGCGGCACGGTCATCTACGTCAACGACTTCCTGCGTGAGTTCGGCCCGGACTCGCTGCGCTACTTCATCGCCGTGGCGGGGCCGGAGACGCAGGACACCGACTTCACGTGGGACGAGTTCGTCCGGCGCACCAACTTCGAGCTCGCCAACGAGTGGGGCAACCTGGTCAACCGCTCGATCTCGATGGCGCACAAGAACAACGGCGCCATCCCGGCTCCGGCGAAGCCCGCCCCGGCGGACGAGGAGCTGAAGGCGGTCTCGCGGCAGGCGTTCGAGACCGTCGGCGCGCACCTGGTCCGCTCGCGGTTCAAGCAGGCCGCGTCGGAGGCCATGCGGGTGGTCACGGCCGCGAACCGGTACCTGTCGGACCAGGAGCCGTGGAAGCTCAAGGACGACCCGGAACGTCGCGACGCCGTGCTGCACACCGCGCTGCAGGTCGTGTCGGACGCCAACACGCTGCTGACCCCGTTCCTGCCGCACGCGGCGCAGAAGGTGCACGAGGCGCTCGGTGGCACGGGCGTGTGGGCGGCGCAGCCGGAGCTCAAGGAGGTCGAGGACCTCGATCTGCCCGGCCGCCGCAACCCGATCCTGACCGGCGACTACGCGGCCGAGCAGGCGCGCTGGCAGTCCACGCCGATCGAGGTCGGGAAGCCGCTGGCCAAGCCGACGCCGCTGTTCGCGAAGCTGGACCCGAAGCTCGGCGAGACCGGGCCGGAGTGGGCCCCGATCGAACGTGCCGAATAAGAAGGAACGACCGCCGGTGCCGGAGCGGCTCCCGGCGCCGGTGGTCGACTCGCACACCCATCTGGACGCCTGCGGTGCGGTCACCGCGGCCGACGTGACGGCGATGGTGGACCGCGCCGCGGCCGCCGGCGTCACGCGAGTGGTGACCGTCGCGGACGACCTCGCGTCGGCCCGCTGGGTCACCCAGGCGTCCACATGGGACTCCCGCGTGTACGCCGCCGTGGCCATCCATCCCACGCGCACCAAGGACTTCGGCGACGCCGAGCGGTCCGAAGTAGAGCGTCTGGCGGGCGCCGAGCGCGTCGTGGCGGTCGGCGAGACCGGGTTGGACTACTACTGGGACTACGCGCCGCACGACGCCCAGCAGGAGGCGTTCCGGTGGCACATCGACCTCGCGAAGCGGGTCGGGAAGCCGCTGATGATCCACGACCGGGACGCGCATGCCGACGTGCTGCGCGTGCTCGCCGAGGAGGGCGCGCCGGAGCAGGTGGTGTTCCACTGCTTCTCCGGGGACGCGGAGTTCGCCCGCCGCTGCGTCGACGCGGGCTACGTCCTGTCGTTCGCGGGCACTGTGACGTTCCGGAACGCGAGCGCACTCCAGGAAGCCGCGAAATTGGTCCCTTCGGAGCAGTTCCTGGTGGAAACGGACGCGCCGTTCCTGACGCCGCATCCGTTCCGCGGCAGGCCCAACGAGCCCTACTGCACGGCCTACACCGTGCGGTACCTCGCTGAGCTGCGGGAACAGCCGGTGGAAGACGTCGCTTCGGCGGCTTGCCGGAACGCCGAGCGCGTGTTCCGGTTGCCTTCTGTCACAACGGATTCAACGGACTGCGACATTCGGGGAACCGACCCCACCACTCGGAGGAGTGACGAAGGCCACTAGATTCCGAGGGGTGTTTGCGCAACCCGCCGGGACCCGTTACTGTCCCGTGATCGTGCCAACCGATTAATCGGTCGAGCACCTCCGCAGTTCGAGTCAGTGCAGGTCGGGATCGGGGATGACGAGGACTGTGGATGCCGCTAGTGCGAAAGGGAACGACCTGCTGTGACTGGTAGTAGACAGGCTCACGCGCACCTGGACGACACCATGGACTGGTTCACGACCACCCGTGGCGGCGTCGGCACGCTGGACTGGCCGAACCCCGAGGAAGACTGGGACTTCTCCGACGACCTCGCCATCACCGAGCACGACGTGCGCACGGTGCTGGGCCCCGACGCCGACGACCTGATGGCGGAGGCCGAGCTCGACGTCGACGAGCTCATCCGGCTGATCAACGCCGAGACCACCATGCTGCCCCCGCTGGCGCTGCCGGACCTCGCTTCCGCGGACCGCACCGCCACCGTGGAGGCCGACGACGAGCCGGAGCAGGCTCTCGTCTCCGCGGTCAAGACCTGGAAGAAGCGGTTCCTCCGCGGCTCGGTCCTGGCCCTGCTGATCAGCATCACCGGCGGCGGCGCGGCCGCGCTGGCGATGAACAAGAGCGTCACGGTCGACGTCGACGGCCACACGCAGACGGTGCACAGCTTCGGCAAGACCGTCGGCGAGGTGCTCCAGGACGCGGGCCTGACGGTCGGCGAGCACGACGCGCTCTCCCCGTCCCCGCAGGCGGCGGTCGGCGACGGCGGTGTCATCAAGCTGGAGCACGGCAGGCACCTGAACCTGGTCGTCGATGGCGTGACCCAGGAGTCGTGGGTCCGGGCGGACACGCTCGCCGAGGCGCTCGACCAGCTGGGCCTGAACGGCAAGTTCGGCCCGGGCACGCTGTTCTCGATGGCCCCGAACGCGGAGCTGCCGCTGGGCGGTTCGACGGTCACGATCAACACGCTCAAGCACGTCACGGTCTACGACGGGGACGCGGCGCCGCGGCAGGTCACCACCAACGCCATCACGGCCGGGGACTTCCTCAAGGACCAGAACCTTTCGCTGGGCCCGGACGACGAGGTCGACGGCGGCCTCCAGTTCAAGATCACCGATGGTGCCGAGGTGCACATCAGCCGCACCGGCGTGTCGGTGATCAACCAGGAAGAGGACATCGACCCGCCGGTCCAGCAGATCAAGGACGCCACGCTCGACGCGGGGCAGCAGGTCGTGCAGGACCCGGGTACGCCGGGCAAGCAGATGGTGACCTACCGGGTCACGAAGAAGAACGGCCAGGAGACCGCCCGGGAGCAGCTCTCGGTGAAGGTGCTGACCGAGGCGAAGCCGAAGATCATCCGCATCGGCACGAAGCAGCCCGCCATCAGCGGCGACGGTTCCGCGTGGGACCGCATCGCGCAGTGCGAGTCCGGCGGCAACTGGGCGACCAACACGGGCAACGGCTACTACGGCGGCCTGCAGTTCGACAAGCAGACCTGGGCGGCGTACGGCGGGACGGCTTACGCGCCCCTGCCGAGCCAGGCCACGCGCGAACAGCAGATCGCGATCGCGGAAAAGGTCCGCGACGACCGCGGCGGCTACGGCGCCTGGCCCGTCTGCGGCAAGAAGGCCTGACGGCCTCGAAGGTTCCCTTACGCCTTGCACTGGGCGGCCACCTCCAGGGGTGGCCGCCCAGCGGCGTTTCCGGCCCACCACGCCACTCACCGGCTGTGCAGTCGTCCGGCCGCACGACTGCCGCCGCGCCACCCCACCGGCCGCCGCCACCATCACCGGGCCGCGTCACCCCACCGGTTGCGCCGTCGTCCGCCCGGGCCTGGGCCGCCGCCACCACGCCACCGCCCGCCGTGCCCGCCACCGGCCGCGCCGCCATCAGCCGGGCAGCCACCGCCCGCCGCGCGGTAGCCACCCGCTGTCCTGCCGCCGCGCCACCACCCCAACCCTGCCGCCCGCCACCCCATCCGCCTCCACCCGCCGTCCCACCCCACCGGCTACGCCGTCGTCCGCCCGGGCCTGAGCCGCCGCCACCACGCCACCGCCCGCCGCGCCCGCCACCGGCCACGCCACCGCCCGCCTCCCGCGCAGCCTCACTCCCCACGCTCGCCGCGCCACCCCACCCGCCTCCACCCGCCGTCCCGCCGCGCCCCCACCCCAACCCCAGGCCGCCGTCCCCGGCTGCCACCACCCGCCGGGTAATCTTCATCCTGTGACGACGCTCCTCGGTCCGGCCGAGATTCGCAGGCTGGCCGCCGAGCTGGAGGTGCGCCCCACGAAGAAGCTCGGGCAGAACTTCGTCCACGACCCCAACACCGTGCGCCGCATCGTGGAGCTCGCCCGGGTCGGCGAAGGGGACGCCGTGCTGGAGGTCGGGCCCGGGCTCGGCTCGCTCACCCTCGGCCTGCTCGCCGCCGGCGCGCGGGTCTCCGCCGTCGAGATCGACCCCGTCCTCGCCGCCCGCCTGCCCGGCACCGTCGCCGAACGGGTGCCCGGCGGCAAGCTCACCGTCCTCGAACGCGACGCCCTCAAGCTCCGCGCCGACGAGCTGCCCGAGCCGCCGTCGACCCTCGTCGCCAACCTGCCCTACAACGTGGCCGTGCCCGTCGTGCTGCACCTGCTCGCCGAGCTGCCCTCGCTGGCCCGCGCGCTGGTGATGGTCCAGACCGAGGTCGCCGACCGGATGGCCGCGGGCCCCGGCAGCCGCACCTACGGCGTGCCCAGCGTCAAGATCGCGTGGTACGGCAAGGCCCGCAAGGTCGCCGCCGTGCCGCGGGCCGTCTTCTGGCCCGTGCCCAACGTGGACTCGGCGCTCGTCTCCTTCGAGCGTGCCGCCGAACCCGTCTCGACGGCCGACCGGAAAGCCGTCTTCGCGGTCGTCGACGCGGCCTTCGCCCAGCGGCGCAAGACTTTGCGCGCCGCGCTCGCGTCGTGGGCCGGTTCCGCCGCCCGCGCGGAAGAACTGCTCCAAGCGGCGGGCATCGATCCCAGGGCCCGCGGCGAGCAGCTCACGGTAAGGGATTTTGCGCAAATCGCTCAGGGTGTTCACTTACCGCCGTCCGTGTGAACCACGGGTGTGATCTGCACCGGGATACTTGCGCGGAACACAGGACATCCGTTCTACTTCAAGGGTATCCATCCCGAGCGACTGAGAGACCTGGCTCGCCGAAGTCGCAGCAACCACCCGCCGGGCAGGTGCTACCGCCAGGATCGATGGAGGATCTGTGTACCGCACGCGAATGCTCACCAGGCGCCGAGTCGTCGATGAGTGCCGTCGCACCGCGTGTGCGTGTCGTCGCTGACCGTTCTCTTCGCTGAGTTCGATCCCCTTCACCCCACAGGCCGTCCACATCGGACGGTCCCCTTCGCGACGCCCGCACACCTGGGAGCTTCCCGTGATCACCCTCGAAAACCTGACCAAGTCCTTTCCCGGCAAGGGTTCCCCCGTCCTCGCGCTCCGTGACGTGAGCCTCGAAATCGGGGCAGGCTCGCTCTACGGCGTGGTCGGCCCGGCCGGCGCCGGCAAGTCCACGTTGGCGAAAGTCGTTGCCCTGCAAGAAAAACCCGACCGCGGCACGATCCGCCTCGACGGGCTGAACACGGCGGGCCTCGACGGGCGGCGGCTGCGTGAGGTGCGCCGCCAGGTCGCCGTCCTCGACGGCTCCTCGCCACTGAACGCCGAGCGCACCGTCGCCGGCAACGTCGCCGCCCCGCTGGAGCAGCTCGGCGTCGACGGCCCGCAGCGCCGAAGCCGCGTCGGCCGCGTACTCGATCTCGCCGGCCTCACCCAGCGCGCCACCCAGCAGCCCGGCGAGCTGACCGAGGGCCAGCGCCGCCGGCTCGCCGTAGCCCGCGCGCTCGCCACCGGTCCCGCGGTGCTGCTCGCCGACGACCCGACAGCCGGTGTCGCGAGCGAGGAGAGCGGCTCCGTGCTCACCGTCCTCGACCGCGCCCGCGCCGAGCTGGGTGTCACTGTGCTGCTCACCACGCAGGACGGCGCAGTGGTGCGGCGGGTCTGCGACCAGGTCGCGGTGCTGGACTCGGGCCGCGTCGTCGAGCACGGTTCGCTGCTGGACCTGCTCGCCGCGCCCGGTAGCCGCGTCGCCGAGACGCTCCTGCCCGTCATCGACACCCCGCCCGCGCAGACCGCGACCTACGACCGCGCCGCCGACGTGGTGCTGGTCGGCTTCGCCGCCGTCGGGGCCCTGCTGCCCGAGGCCGCGAGCCGCTTCGAGGTGGAGCTGGCGACCATCGGCGGCGGCCTGACCCGCATCGGCGACACCCCCGTCGCCCGCTTCCGCGTCGGCGTCCGCGGCGCCCGGTCGGATCACGCGCTGGCGTGGATCGCCGAGCACGGCGCCCACGTCACGCACCTGACCGGCGCCACGCCGAAGCGGCTCGTCGCCGCCTGACGCGAAAGGGCCCCACCGCGCGGTGGGGCCCTCCGTGTCTCTCAGCGCCGCTTGCCGACGAGGAGGAACACGCCGAGCGCGGCGGCGGTGAGGATCCCGCTCGCCCAGCCGGTCGCGACCGCGTAGCCGTGCACGGTCGCCCCCGTCGCGCCGAGACCCGCGGCCGCGGTGGTCGCGCTGGCGGCGATCGAGTTGAGCGACGCCGTGCCGACCGAGCCGCCGACCTGCTGGGAGGTGGTGATGAACGCCGACGCCACCCCCGCGTCGGCGTCCGCGACCCGCGCGGTCGCGGTGTTCATCACCACCGGCATCGCGAATCCCGCCCCGGCGCCGATGACCAGCTCGACCGGCAGGATCAGGCCCCAGTACGACGCGCCCGGCGTCAGCAGCGTGAGCCCGGCCAGCCCCACCGCCATCAGCAGGATGCCGATCGTGAGCAGTGGCCGCGGGCCCGTGCGGGGCAGCAGGCGGCGCGACAGCAGCGTCGACACGAGCACGTTGCCCAGCAGGAACGGCAGGAACGCCAGGCCGGCCTCGAACGGCGTGTAGTGCATGATCGCCTGCAGCTGGTAGGTCAGGAACAGGAACAGGCCGAACATCCCGAACGACGCCGCGCCGATGGTCAGGTAGGCCGCCGAGCGGGTGCGGTCGGCGAGGATCCGCAGCGGCAGCAACGGGTTCGCGACCCGGGCCTGCCGGAGCACGAACGCAGTCACCAGCACCACGGCGACGCCGAGCAGACCCAGCACCAGCCCCGAACCCCAGCCGCGCGTGGCCACCTCCGACAGCCCGTAGACGAGCGAGACGATGCCGCCGCTGCCGAGGATCGCGCTGATCCAGTCGAGCCGGGTTTCCCGGTGCCCCTCGACGTTCGGCAGCACGAACCAGCCGAGCACCGCGGCCGCCGCGGCGAGCGGCAGGTTCACGTAGAGGCACCAGCGCCAGTCGAGGTACTGCGCGAGCGCGCCGCCGGCGAGCAGGCCGAGCGCGGCGCCGGACATCATGATCGCGCTGAAGATGCCGAAGGCCTTCGCCCGTTCCTTCGCCTCGGTGAACGTGACCGTGAGCAGCGAGAGCGTGGACGGCGCGAGCATCGCGGCGAAGACCCCCTGCGCCGCGCGGGCCGCGATCAGCATGCCTGGTCCGCTCGCGGCGCCCCCGACGGCCGACGCGAGCGCGAAGCCGAGCGCGCCGACGATGAGCGTGTTCTTCCGTCCCAGCCGGTCGGCGAGCCGTCCACCGAGCAGCAGGAGCCCGCCGAACGCCAGCGTGTACGCGGTGATCGTCCACTGGCGGGCGGTGTCGGACATGCCGAGGTCGTGCTGCGCCGATGGCAGCGCGATGTTGACGATGGTGGTGTCGACGATGACCAGCAGCTGGGCCAGTCCGATCGCGACCAGCGCCCACCACCGGCGCCGGTCACTGCGCGCCTCGGCAGGCGCGCTGAGTGTCGTTGTCATGGAGTTCCCCTCACGAAGTAAGCTGAGAGCCAGTCATTACTTGTCGGCCGACAAGTTAACTTGCTGGACGTACGGTAAGCTGGAAACTAGCCGGGCGTCAAGTTAGTAATGAGAAAGTCTCAGGAAGGACGGCGATGGCGGGGCGTCGCAGCGACACGAGGGAGCGCATCCAGCAGGTCGCGCTCGACCTGTTCGTCGAGCAGGGGTACGAGAAGACCTCGCTGCGGGAGATCGCGGAACGGCTCGGGGTCACCAAGGCCGCGCTGTACTACCACTTCCGCACCAAGGAGGACATCGTCTCGAGCCTGCTCGACGACCTCGCCGAGTCGATGGACGAGGTGCTCGCGTGGGCGCGTGAGCAGGAGGACCCCGCCGGGGCCCGCGAGGAGCTGATCCGCCGGATGGCCGCGCTCGTCGAGGGGCGGTTCGGCCCGGTGATGCGGTTCATGCAGGACAACCAGCCCGCGATGAAGGAGTTCCGCGGGCGCAACCCGTTGTTCGAGCGCATGCAGGAGCTGTTCAAGATCATCGGCGCGGGCGAGCGCGACCCGGCCACGCAGCTGAGGGGGCGCCTCGCGCTGGTCGCGCTCATCATGGGCAACGCGCCCCACTTCTGGGCGGACACCCCCGTCTCGGAGCCGGGGAAGGTCGCGCTGGAGGTCGCGCTGGAACTTGTTTCTCCTCGCGGGCGGACGGCGGGGGAGGCCACGTAGTCTTGACGGGTGCTTGCCGTCGTTCCGCCACCAGTCACCGTGCGGGTGCCCTCGAAGATCAACCTGCACCTGTCCGTCGGCGACCTGCGTGAGGACGGTTACCACGACCTGACCACCGTGTTCCACGCCCTGTCGCTGTCGGACGAGGTGACGGTCGCGGTCGCCGAAGAGCCGGGCCTGGAGATCTCCGGGGAGGGCGCGGACCAGGTGCCGACCGGTCCGGACAACCTCGCGTGGCGCGCCGTCGAGGCGCTGGCCGCGCACGTGGGCAAGAGCGACCCGAAGGTGCGGGTGACCGTCCGCAAGGGAATTCCCGTCGCCGGTGGCATGGCGGGTGGCAGCGCCGACGCGGCGGGCACGCTGGTCGCGCTCGCCGCGCTGTGGAAGCTGGAGATCGGCCGCGACGAGCTGGCCGGTATCGCGGCGACGCTCGGCAGTGACGTGCCGTTCGCGCTGTACGGCGGCACGGCGCTGGGCACCGGCCGCGGTGAGCAACTCGTGCCCGTGCTGTCGCGGCACACGTTCCACTGGGTGCTCGCGTTCGACCACGAAGGACTGTCCACCCCGCGCGTGTTCGGTGAGCTGGACCGGTTGCGGGAGAGCGGGAACCCGCCGCGCGTCGGCTCGCACGCGCCCGCCGTCGAGGCGCTCGCGTCCGGTGACCCGCGGCAGCTCGCGCTGCTGCTCGGCAACGACCTGCAGGCCGCGGCGGTCTCGCTGCGACCGGGCCTGCGCCGCACCCTGCGCGCGGGCGTCAACGCCGGTGCGCTCGCCGGCACCGTGTCCGGCTCGGGCCCGACGTGCGCTTTCCTGTGCGCCGACGGGGAAAGCGCGCTGGAGGTGGCCGCCGAGCTGGCGGGAGCCGGCGTGTGCCGCACCACCCGCGTGGCCCACGGCCCGGTGCCCGGTGCCCGGTTCGTCACCGGCGACGACGTTCGTCCCACTCCTCCTCCCCAGGTGCACGCCTAAATGGCCAACTTGATCAACCTCGAATCCGTCAGCAAGTCCTACGGGGTCAAGCCCCTGCTCGACCAGGTCTCGCTCGGCGTGGCCGAAGGCGAGCGCATCGGCGTCGTCGGTCTCAACGGCGGCGGCAAGACCACGCTGCTGGAGGTCCTGTCCGGCATCGCCGAGCCCGACTCCGGTCGCGTCAGCCGGGTCCGGGACCTGCGCATGGCCGTGGTCACGCAGCGCACGGAACTGGGCGAGGGCACCACGGTCCGCGACGCCGTGCTGTCGCACTACGCGGCCGAGCACGAGTGGGCGGCCGACGCCCGCGTCCGTTCCATTGTGGACGGTCTCGGGCTCACGGCGCTGGGACTGGAGTCACCGACGGCGAACCTGTCCGGCGGTGAGCGGCGGCGGATCTCGCTGGCCGCCGCCCTCGTCGGTGACCTCGACCTGATCGTGCTGGACGAGCCGACCAACCACCTCGACATCGAAGGCGTGCGCTGGCTCGCCGACCACCTGCTCGCCCGCCGCACCGCGCTCGTCGTCGTCACCCACGACCGGTGGTTCCTCGACACGGTGTGCGGCCGCACGTGGGAGGTCGCGAACGGCAAGGTCGAGCAGTACGAGGGCGGCTACGCGGACTGGGTGTTCGCGCGTGCCGAGCGGGCCCGGCTCGCGGCCAGCGCGGAGGAGAAGCGGCAGAACCTGGCGCGCAAGGAGTTGGCCTGGCTGCAGCGCGGCGCGAAGGCCCGGACGTCGAAGCCGCGGTACCGGATCGAGGCGGCCGAGGCGCTGATCGCGGACGTGCCGCAGCCGCGGGATTCGGTGGAGCTGCTCAGCTTCGCGCGGCGCCGGCTCGGCAAGACCGTGCTGGAGCTGGAGGACGTGACCCTCAACGCCGGCGACAAGCCGGTGCTGGACACGGTGACGTGGCGGATCGGCCCTGGCGACCGGATCGGTCTGGTCGGCGTGAACGGTTCGGGCAAGACGACGTTGCTGAAGCTGCTGGCGGGGGAGTCCGAGCCCGCGGCGGGGCGGCGGATCCAGGGCAAGACGGTCCGGCTCGCGCACCTTTCGCAGGAGCTGGAAGAGCTGCCGGGGCAGCTGCGCGTGCTCGAAGCGGTCGAGGAGATCGCGGGGCGCGTGGTGCTGGGCAAGCAGGAGATGTCGGCGTCGCAGCTGGCCGAGCGGCTCGGGTTTCCGGCCGCGCGGCAGTGGACGCCGGTCGAGGACCTGTCCGGCGGCGAGCGGCGGCGGTTGCAGCTCGCGCGGCTGCTGATGGCGGAGCCGAACGTGTTGCTGCTCGACGAGCCGACGAACGACCTGGACATCGACACGCTGCAGCAGCTGGAGGACCTGCTCGACTCGTGGCCCGGCACGCTGGTGGTGGTCTCGCACGACCGGTACCTGGTGGAGCGCGTGTGTGACGGGGTGTACGCCCTCTTCGGCGACGGCCGCATCACGCACCTGCCGGGCGGGATCGACGAGTACCTGACGCGCCGCGCCCCGGCGCCCGTGTCCGCTCCGGCGGCGCCGAAGCAGTCGTCGTCGGCCGCCGAGCACCGCGCGGCGATGAAGGAGCTGGGCCGCCTGGAGCGGCGCCTGGACACGCTGTCCAAACGCGAAACCGACCTGCACGACCAGCTCGCCGCCAACGCCACCAACCCGGAGAAGCTGGTGGAGCTGAACGCGGAGCTGAAGTCGGTACTGGCCGAGAAGGACGACGTCGAGGCCCGCTGGCTGGAGACTTCCGAACTGGTGGAGTGAACGAGTTCACCCCACCAGTTAGGGTCTGCACCATGAGCAGGTTCGTCGACACGCTCGTCGCCACGGCGACGGCGGGTGGTCAGCAGCGTGGGATGGTCACCGGGGAGCCCAAGGAGCCGGTGCGCCGGACGTGGGCCGAAATCCATGAGCAGGCCAAGCGCCTGGCGGGCGGGCTCGTCGAGCACGGGTTGCGGCCGGGGACGCCGGTCGCCGTGCTGGCGGCCGCGCCCGCGTTGATCGCCCCGACCGTGCAGGGCGTGTGGCTCGCCGGCGGCAGCGTCACCATGCTGCACCAGCCGACGCCGCGGACGGACCTCGCCGTGTGGGCGGAGGACACCGTCAAGGTGCTGAACATGATCGGCGCCGGGCTGGTGCTGCTCGGCGAGCCGTTCGACGCGCTCGCCCCCGTGCTCACCGAGCACGACATCGCCTTCCGCGTGATCACCGAGCTGCTCGAAGCCGAACCGCTCGCCGAGCCCGTGCCCGTGACCGAGGACGACGTCGCGCTGCTGCAGCTCACCAGCGGTTCCACCGCCGAGCCCAAGGCGGTGCGGATCAACCACGGCAACCTGTACACCAACATCAAGGCGATGGTCGACCGCGCGGAGTTCGTGTTCGACCGCGACATCATGGTGTCCTGGCTGCCGACCTTCCACGACATGGGCATGGTCGGGTTCCTGACCGTGCCGATGACGTTCGGCGTCGAGCTGATCAAGATCACGCCCGTCGAGTTCCTGTCCGGGCCGCTGGTCTGGCCCGAGCTGATCAGCAAGTACAAGGCGACCACCACCGCCGCGCCGAACTTCGCCTACGCGATCGTGGGGCGGCGTCTGGCCAAGGTCGAGGACGACGACGCCTACGACCTGTCCACGCTGCGCATTGCGCTCAACGGCGCCGAGCCGATCGACGAGACGGCCGTGAAGACGTTCACCGACGCGGGTGCGCGGTTCAAGATGCCCCCGGAGTGCGTTTTCCCCGCGTACGGCATGGCCGAGGCGACGCTCGCCGTCTCGTTCGCGCCGCTGTTCACCGGGCTGACGCTGGACTACGTCGAAGCGGACGCGCTGGAGGCCGACGACCGCGCGGTGCCGGTGCCCGAGGGTGACCCGCGGCGCGGCACCGAGGAGGTGCGGTCGTTCGCGGTCCTGGGGCGGCCGTTGGACGGGCTCGAAGCGGAGATCGTGGACGCCGAGGGCAAGCGGCGGGGCGAGCGCGAGGTCGGGGAGATCCGGCTGCGCGGCGAGGCGGTGACCCCGGGGTACCTGACGGTCGACGGCCCGGTGCCGACGCAGGACGCCGACGGCTGGCTCAACACCGGCGACCTCGGATACCTGGTGGACGGGCAGATCGTCATCTGCGGCCGCAAGAAGGACGTCATCATCATGGGCGGCCGCAACATCTACCCGACGGACATCGAACGCGCGGCGACGTCGGTCGAAGGCGTGCGGGCCGGGAACGCGGTGGCCGTGCGGATCGACGCGGGCACCCGACGGGAGCGGTTCGCGGTGGTGCTGGAGTCGAAGCTCGCCGGAGACGCCGACGCCGAGCGGCGGCTGGTGAAGGAGGTCTCGGCACGCGTGCGTGACGCGGTGGACCTGCGCCCGTACGCGGTGGTCGTCCTGCCGTCCGGCAGCCTGCCCAAGACCCCCTCGGGCAAGGTGAAACGCGCGGCGACGGCGGCGCAGTTCGCGGACCGCATCCACCAGTCGGCAAGCCACTGACGCGCCGGAGGGGCGGGACGCCACCGGTGACCCGCCCCTCCACGCACCTCAGGACTGGCTCAGCTCCACGCTCGGCTGTGGGCCCGGCGCCGGGGTGTGCACACCCGGCTCCGCGCCCGTGCGCGCCTTCGGCAGTGGGTGCGCCCGGCTGGTGAACGTGGCCAGCGTGTCCTCCGCCCGCTCCAGGAACTCGTCCACCTCGCGCTCGTCGTACCCGCGCTTGCCGAGCAGCGGCTTGTCGAACATCACGTGGTGCACCTCGGCCGCGGTGAGGTCGTCCTCGCCCTCCAGGGTCTTCGCGATGCGCCGGACGAACGCGTCCACCTCGTTCTTGGCGTAGCCGCGCCGCCCGATCGGCGCGTTCCCGAACTCCACGCGGCGGACCTCTTCGGCGGTAAGAGACATGACGGGTTCTCCACATTCAGCTAGACCGGGACTCTTCCCGCACACAGTCCTAGCCGCGGCACACCGCGCCGGAAAGGTCCGGCTCGCGCAGAAACACGATGGGGAGAAGCAACCCACGCCTGTGGGTGAAAGACGGCTACCCAGCGTGGAAGGCGTTCTGAGCCGCCGTCAGCCCTTTGCCGAGGAGCGCCTCGACCGCGTCGGCGCACCTGTCGACCTCGAACGGGAGCTCCTTGCGCTCGACCGTCGAGAAGTCCTTCAACACGAAATCCGCCGGGTCCATCCGGCCGGGCGGCCGCCCGATGCCGAAGCGCACCCGGTAGTACTCGCGGGTGCCGAGCGACTTGGTGATCGACCGCAGGCCGTTGTGCCCGTTGTCGCCGCCGCCGAGCTTCAGCTTGAGCCCGCCGAACGGCACGTCCAGCTCGTCGTGCACGACGACGACGCCCTCCGGCCCGATCTTGTAGAACTTGGCGGTGCCCGCGACGGGCCCGCCGGAGAGGTTCATGAACGAGCGCGGCTTCGCCAGCACGACGCGGCGCCCGGCCAGCCTGCCTTCGAGCACCTCCGCGCCGCCCTTGTGCGCCTTGAACTTCCCGCCCACGCGCGCGGCGAGCTCGTCCAGCACCATGAACCCCACGTTGTGCCGGTTGGCGGCGTAGCGGGGCCCGGGGTTGCCGAGACCGACGAGCAGCACCTGCTCGTCGGTCCCGGGCAGATCGGGAGCGGTCACTCCGCGGCGGCCTCTTCGCCTTCGCCCTCGCCCGCGGCCTCGTCGGTGGCCTCGGCCTGCGGCTCGGTGACCGCGACGACCAGCGCCTCGGGGTCGGTCAGCAGGTTCGCGCCCGACGGCAGGGTGACCTGCGACGCCGTGATCTGGGTGCCGACCTCGGCGCCGTCGATGGAGACCTCGAACTGCTCGGGGATGTGCAGCGCCTCGACCTCGACCGAGATCGTGTCGACGTCCTGGTTGACCAGGCCGCCGGGCGCCGGCTCACCGGTGATGACCACCGGCACGTCGACGGTGACCTTCTCGCCGCGCTTGACGACGAGCAGGTCGACGTGCTCGATGTAGTTCTTGAGCGGGTGGACGGTGATGGTCTTGGTCAGGGCCAGCTCGCTGGCGTTGTCCACGTCGAGCGTGAGCACGGCGTTGCTGCCGTTCTCGCGGACCACGCGGGCGAACTCGAGCGCCGGCAGCGCGAGGTGCCGGGGCTCGGTGCCGTGGCCGTACAGCACTGCGGGGATCTTGCCGGCGCGACGGGTGCGGCGCGCGGCGCCCTTGCCGAACTCGGTGCGCGGCTCGACGGACAGACGTACCTCGGACACGGTCTTGTACTCCTTAAAACGGTGGATCTTGTCGCACGGGGATCAGGCGGGCGGTGTCTGCGGCGGCGAGCTCCAGCGAAACGTGCACAGCGCGTGGCCACTCAAGCCGCCGCGTCGATCACGTCGGGCACCGGGGGTACCTGTGGTGCCCGCCTCGCCGAGACAACCTGCTCAGTGTAAGCATTCCGCCTCCCAGGGGTTGCGGTGGGTCGCTCCGGCAAGTAGGAAGCTTGGAAGTCAGGGGGTGCCCGAATGCCGCGAAGGACCGTGAGGGGCTTGCTCGCCCTGGTCGCGGTGCTGCTGCTGACAGCCTGTGAAAGCGCTGCACCCGCAGGTGGGCCGGACCCGCGTTCCGCTGTGGAGGGCGCGCTCGGCGCGCTGGCCCGCGAGACGGCGGTGACGTACGAGCTGGGCTCGGGACAGGCCTTCACCGTCACTCAGAAGGGTTTGGTCACCGGCACCCTGCCGCTGCACGGGCAGGAGGTCCAGGCGCTGCGCGCGGGCGGTGACCTGTTCGTGCGGGCGCCCGCGGCGCACTGGCAGGAGCAGGGCATGGCGGCGGACCGGGCGGCCGAGTACGGCGCCCGCTGGGCGCGTGCGGTGCTGGCCTTCGACCCCGGCTGGACGTTCGCGCCGGCGACCGTGGCGCAGGCGCTGCGGTCGGCGGTCTCGCCGGTGGACCGGTCGCTGCGCGCCACGCTGGCCGACGGGCTGGACGTGTTCGACCTGTCCGGCCTCCGGGTGACCGCGGCGCCGCCCTACCGGGTGGTGAGCTTCGCGTCGGCGCTGCTGGCGCCGGTCGTGCCGCAGACGGTCGGCCGCACCGACATCGGCGTCCGGCCGGTGGTGGCCGACCGGCTCGCGGACCTGCGGTCGCGGTTCGACGAGACGCTGGACGGGCTCGGTCAGCCGTTCGTGGCCGGGCCGGTGGTCGCCACCACGGTCACCGGCCACACGCTGCACTGCACCGGTTCGGGCGCCTGCACTGACACCGTGCACGTCGACAACGACCTGCTCGGGGACGCGCCGAGGGCGTCGGCGCGGGTGGTGCTGAAGACCGCGGTGTCGTCGCCGAGGCTCGGCGAGCAGGACTGCGGGCAGGAGCTGGTCACACCGCTGAACGGGACTTCCACGTTGTCGTGCTCGGTGAAGTTCGCGCTGCCGAAGCTGACCGGGACCGCGCGGGTGGCCGCGACGCCGAACGTATCGGCCGAACCGGTGGCGACCGTCGACCCGGCCGCGCTGAAGAACGAGGTCGCCGCGGCGCTGACTCCCTGATCAGCCCCGAAGACCGACACGGCGAACGACCGGTTCGCACCGGTCGTTCGCCGTGGGCCGGGGATCAGGCGTGGCCGTCGAAGAGGCTCGTCACCGAGCCGTCCTCGAAGACCTGCTGGATGGCCTCCGCGAGCATCGGCGCGATCGACAGCACCGTGAGCCGCGGGAAGATCTTCTCCTCCGGGATCGGCAGCGAGTTCGTGACGATGATCTCGCGCGCCTTGCACTCCGAGAGCCGCTCGGTGGCCGGGTCGGACAGGATGCCGTGCGTGGTGGCGATGACGACGTCGGCCGCGCCCTCGGCCAGCAGCGCGTCACACGCCTTCACGATCGTGCCACCGGTGTCGATCATGTCGTCGACGAGCACACACAGCTTGCCCTCGACCTGGCCGACCACGCGGTTGGCCACCGCCTGGTTCGGCTTGTCCGGGTCACGCGTCTTGTGGATGAACGCGATCGGCCGGTCGCCCAGCTGCTGCGCCCACTTCTCCGCCAGCCGCACGCGGCCGGAGTCCGGCGAGACCACCGCGATGTCGGCGTCGCCGTAGGTCTTCTTGATGTGGTCGGCCAGCAGGCTCTGCGCGAACAGGTGGTCCACCGGGCCGTCGAAGAAGCCCTGGATCTGCGCGGTGTGCAGGTCGACCGTCATGATCCGGTCGGCGCCCGCGGTCTTGAACAGGTCCGCGATCAGCCGCGCCGAGATCGGCTCGCGGCCCTTGTGCTTCTTGTCCTGCCGCGCGTACGGGTAGAACGGCATGACCACGGTGATCCGCTTGGCGCTCGCGCGCTTGAGCGCGTCCACCATGATCAGCTGCTCCATCACCCACTCGTTGATGGGCGTGGTGTGGCTCTGGATGACGAAGGCGTCCGTGCCGCGCACCGACTCCTCGAACCGCACGAACAGCTCGCCGTTGGCGAAGGTGTGCGCGGTCTGCGGGGTGATCGTCACGTTGAGGTGCTTGGCCACCTCTTCCGCGAGTTCCCGGTGTGCGCGGCCGGAGAAGAGCATGAGGTTCTTCTTCGGCGTGCCGGACTTAGGACTCATTTCGACGACTCCCGCTCGGTTTCCTGGTTCCCTTCGGCGGCGAGCGCGGCTTCCGCCGCCTCCGCCGCGGGTGTGCCCGCCCTGCGCCGGGCCACCCAGCCTTCAATGTTGCGCTGCGGTCCGGTGGAGACCGCAAGCGCCCCCGGTGGGACGTTTCGCCTGATCACGGTACCTGCGCCGATCACGGCCCCGTCGCCGACCTCGACCGGGGCCACCAGCGTGGTGTCCGAGCCGGTGCGCACGTGCGAGCCGATCCTGGTGTGGTGCTTGCGGACCCCGTCGTAGTTCGCGAACACGTTGGAGGCGGCGATGTTGCTGTGCTCGCCGATCGTGGCGTCGCCGACGTACGTCAGGTGCGGCACCTTCGAGCCCTTGCCGATGTTCGCGTTCTTCGTCTCGACGAACGTGCCGATCTTGCCAGCCTCGCCCAGCACCGTGCCCGGCCGCAGGTACGCGAAGGGGCCGACGCTGGCGTTCTCGCCGATCTCCGACTCCGAACCGTGCGTGCGCACCACCTTCGCGCCCGCGCCCACCCGCACGTCGGTCAGGGTGGTGTCGGGGCCGATCACCGCGCCCTCGCCGATCGTGGTCTCGCCGTGCAGCTGCACACCCGGCTCGATCCGCACGTCGCGCGCGAGCGTCACGCCCGCGTCCAGCCACGTGGTGGCCGGGTCGACGACCGTCACGCCGGACAGCTGCCAGCGGCGCACGATCCGGCGGTTCAGCTCCGCGCCCAGCACGGACAGCTGCACGCGGTCGTTGACACCCTCGGTCAGCCACGGGTCGTCGACGACGAGCGCGCCGACCTTGCGGCCGTCGGCGCACGCGTTGGTGAGCACGTCGGTCAGGTACAGCTCGCCCTGCGCGTTGTCGGTCGACAGCCGGGTGAGGCCGTCGGCGAGCAGTGCCGCGTCGAACGCGTAGACCCCGGAGTTGATCTCCGTGATCTCCAGCTGGTCGGGTGTGGCGTCGCGCTGCTCGACGATGCCGCGCACGGCCCCGTCCGCGTCGCGGATGATGCGGCCGTAGCCCGTCGGGTCTTCGAGCACGGCTGTCAGCACCGTGACGGCGTTGCCCGCGTCGCGATGCTCGGCCAGCAACGCCGACAACGTCTCGGTGTCCAGCAGCGGCACGTCGCCGTAGCTCACCAGCACCGTGCCGGTCAGGTCCGCCGGCAGGGTCTCCAGCGCGCACGACACGGCATGCCCGGTGCCCTGCTGCACCTCCTGCACGGCGGTGGTGACGGGACGGCCCAGCGCCTTGCCCAGCTGCTCCAGGTGCGCGGCGACGGCTTCGCGGCCGTGCCCGACGACCACCACCAGGTGGTCCGGCTCCAGGCCGGCGGCCGCACGGACCGCGTGCTCCACCAGCGGTCTGCCCGCGATGGGGTGCAGGACCTTCGGGGTGGTGGAACGCATCCGGGTGCCCTCGCCCGCGGCGAGGACCAGTGTGCTCAGCGGGCCGGTCACGGCACTCCAAACTGCAGACGGCGGCGTTGCTTACCGGGCAACGATCCTACGGAAGCTCTTCGGCCGCCGGCGGCGGGTCGGCTTCCGCCCACGCCGCCGACGTCTCGCCCGGCACCGCGTTCGCCGTGGCCACCTGGTCGCCGCCACCGCGTTTCGCCTGGTACATGGCGGCATCGGCGCGGGAGAGCACCTGGTCGGCCCGCTCCTGCGGGCGCAGCGACACCAGCCCGACCGACAGCGTGACGCCGTGCGAAAGGTGGTGTGGCAGGGATGACACCGCGTTGACGGCACGCATCAGCGCCTGCTTCGCGGCGGACACCGGCGCGCCCGGCAGCAGCGCGACGAACTCGTCCCCGCCGTAGCGGGCCACGATGTCGTCGCCGCGCAGCGCGTCGCGCAGCGTGCTGGCGACCACGCGCAGCACGTCGTCGCCCTCCGCGTGCGAGTGCTCGTCGTTGACGCCCTTGAAGCCGTCGAGGTCGATGAGTGCGACGGCGAGCGGCTGGGCGGTGGTGGACTGCGAAAGCGTGCGCAGGTGCTCGTCGAGCGCGCGGCGGTTCGGCAACCCGGTGAGCGGGTCCTGCAGCGCCTGCTGGCTGACCGCGCCGTGCTGGGCCGAGAGCCGCTCGTGCTCGCGGCGCGTGTTGAGCGTGGCGATCTGCGACTCGCGCAGCGACCACAGCTCCATCTCCAGCGCCGTGGCGTACTCGACGAACGAGGCCAGCTTCTCGCGCTCGCCGTTCTCCTCGAAGTCCAGCCGGGCCAGCTCGCGGATGAGGTTGAGCCGCATCGACGGCTGCGAGTTGTCCTCCTCCAGGCCCAGCCGCGTGGACTGCAGCGCCTTGAGTGCCTCGTCGCGGCGGCCGGCGATGTCCAGGCAGCGGGCCAACGCGATGGCCACGATGACCTGCTCGTGCGGGTACCCGGGCTCGACGAGCAGCCGCTGCAGCCGGTCGATGTGCCCGGCGGCGGGATCGGCGAGCGCGAGTGCGGCGGCGAGCACCCCGACCTGTTCGACCGCGGGCACGCCGAGGCGCCGGGGGAACAGCGACTCCGCGAACGGGGCCTCGACGGCGACGGCCATGGACGCGGCGGTCTCGAACTTGGTGGCGGCCTCGCGGTGGCGGTCCACCCGCTCCAGCCGCAGCGCCCAGCCGAGCAGCATCTTGACGCGGTTCATCAGCTGGAGCGTGATTTCGTGCGGCCCCGCGGTCTCGCGGACCGCCTGGTGCGCCCGCGCGATGACGTCCTCGGCCGCCTCGTACACGCCGAGCTGGTTGAGCACGAGCCAGCAGTCGATGAAGGCGCTGGACCGGGTCTTCGCCCACTCGCGGCGCGGTGTCTGCACGTCCGGCCGGTCGGAGTCGTCGAGGATCGCCAGCGCGCGGGCGATCTCGGTGAGCGCCGCGTCCTCCTGGCCGGCGAGCACGAGCCGGCGGCCGCGCAACGCGTGCGCGTCCGCGCGGTAGAGGGAAAGCCCGTGGCGGCGCGTGTGCGCCAGCATCTCGTCGAGCAGCGGTTCGGACTCCCCGGCCAGGCCGCGGGTGACGAGCCGGGCGAGCGAGGCGGCGCGCAGCAGCTGCGCGACCAGCACGGGCTCACCGCGCCGCTGGGTCTCGTCGAGCAGCTCGTCGACCGTGCGCACGATGTCCAACTGCTCTTCGCGGTCGGTGTGCTGGACCGCGGCGATCAGCTCCCGGGAGCGCCCCACCAGCCAGGCGTCGGACAGCTCGGCCAGCGCTGGTCTTCTGCTCGTCTCGCTCTCGCCTTGCAGGGGGGCACCCCCTCGATCGTCGGGGTCGGGCACGGCTGCTCCGCCGCCAGGATTCGAACCTGAACTGTCAGAACCAAAATCTGAAGTGCTGCCAATTACACTACGGCGGATCGTGCCTGGTCAGAATACCGACGCGGCAAACCGCCCCCGGTGCTGGGGTTCGGCCTGGTTTTCGGCTCTCCCCCTGGGGGTAAACCTCCTGTACCGTAACTTACGCATACGTAGGTAAGGCGACCCTTCCCCGGGTCGTTTTCGCAGGAAGAAGTGTTGCGCATGACGGCTACCCTGGAACCGACTCCCACCAAAGGCCCGAAACCGGTCACCAGCGGGCAGCGCCCCGCAGGCGTCCAGTTCTCCGTGTACCTCGGCGTGATCCTGCCGTTGCTCGCGGTGGCGGTCGCCGTTCCCTTCGCCTGGGGGTGGGGGCTGAGCTGGGTGGACGTCGGCCTCTTCGTGGTCTTCTACTGCATCAGCGGGCTCGGTATCACCGTCTCGTACCACCGGTACTTCACGCACGGCTCGTTCAAGGCCAAGCGCTGGCTGCGCGTCGCGCTCGCCATCGCGGGCAGCCTCGCCGTGCAGGGCCCGGTGATCACGTGGGTCGCCGACCACCGGCGCCACCACGCGTTCTCCGACCGCGACGGCGACCCGCACTCGCCCTGGGCCTTCGGCACCTCGCCGGTGGCCATCGCGAAGGGCTTCTGGCACGCGCACATGGGCTGGCTGTTCGAGCGCGACCAGAGCAACGCCGAGCGGTTCGCCCCGGACCTGCTCAAGGACCCGGCGATCAAGAAGGTCGACGAGTACTTCTGGCTGTGGACGCTGCTGACGCTGGTCGTGCCGGGCATCATCGGCGGGCTTGTCACGTGGTCGCTGTGGGGCGGCGTCACCGCGTTCTTCTGGGCCGGGCTGGTGCGGGTGTGCGTGCTGCACCACGTGACCTGGTCGGTCAACTCGGTGTGCCACATGATCGGTGAGCGCCCGTTCGCGGCGCGCGACAAGTCGGCGAACTTCTGGCCGCTGGCGATCCTGTCCTTCGGCGAGTCGTGGCACAACCTGCACCACGCCGACCCGACGTCGGCGCGGCACGGCGTGAAGCGCGGCCAGATCGACATCTCCGCGCGGGTGATCTGGCTGTTCGAGAAGCTGGGCTGGGTGCACAGCGTCCGCTGGCCCACCCCGACCCGGCTGGCCCGCCTGGAAGCGGAATAGTCTCTGCCCGGTGGCGGGAAGACGTAGGTCGAAGCGCGAACTGGTTACGGGGGCGCGGCCCCCGGAGCCGGTGGCGCGGGTGCGGATGACGGGCGCGGAGCGACGTCAGCAACTGCTGAACGTGGCCCGCGCCCTCTTCGCGGAAAAGGGTTTCGACGGCACCTCGATCGAGGAGATCGCGCACCGCGCCAACGTCTCGAAGCCAGTGGTGTACGAGCACTTCGGCGGCAAGGAAGGCATCTACGCCGTCGTCGTGGACCGCGAGACCCAGGTGCTGCTCGACCGGATGGTGTCCACTTTGCACGGTGGGCACCCGAGGGCGATGCTGGAGCAGGCGGCGAGCGCGTTGCTGGGGTACGTCGAGGAGTCGCACGACGGGTTCCGCATCCTGGTCCGCGACTCGCCCGTCGCCAGTTCGACGGGCACGTTTTCCACGCTGCTCAACGACATCGCGAGCCAGGTGGAGCACATCCTCGGCCAGCAGTTCGCGGCGCGCGGCTACGACGAGAAGCTGTCGGCGCTGTACGCGCAGGCGCTCGTGGGCATGGTCGCGCTGACGGGCCAGTGGTGGCTGGACGCCCGCAAACCCAAGCGCGACGAGGTGGCCGCGCACCTGGTGAACCTCGCGTGGAACGGGCTCTCGCATTTGGAACACAAACCGAAGCTGCGGCTGCACTAGTAGAGTGTTGTGGCTGATTCTTGGGGTATAGGTGGCGGAGTTTGACGCGTGCGTCGTCGTTGGTGAACTGCCAGTGGACCTGGCGTTGCTCGGCGTTGATGGCGTGCTGCCATGCGGTGAGCTCGGTGTTGAGGTTGCCGAGGTGACTGATGCGGGGGTCGAGACATTGCCGCGACAGCGCGGACAGCTCGATCTCGGCGATGTTGAGCCAGGACCCCATGTTTAGGGGTGTGGATCTCCAGGCGCTGGGCGAGAGAGAAGGCCTCACCGGGTTCGAAGGCCTCGTAGAGCGAGGCGATGCCGTGGGTGTTGAGGTTGTCCATGACCAGCACCACAGTCGCGGACCTGGCCGAGTAGCTGGAAGGGTTTCTCGTCCATACACACGACCGGCCGGGCGGGGTCGTGCGGCGGGCGTAGACCGCCAGCACGTCCTCCATGCGGGCAGCGAACTCCGCGTTCGCCCGCGGTGGGATGTTCCAGCACTTCCTCAGATGAGGGCGCAGTTCGGTTTTTTTAGGACCCGGCCGATGGTGGAGTGATCCAGATTCGGGATCTCCTCGGTGAGTTCGACGTGTTTTTCCAGCAACCGCCGAGTAGCACCCGGGCCCGCCTGATCGTCGATGCCGGATGCACACCTGTGGTGGTCAGCCGTCCGGCAGGAAAGGCCCTGCCGGACAACAGCCTCCCAGTCCCAAGCACCAGAACTGAGCAGCGGCACGCTACTAGCTCAGGCTGGCCGCGGCGCGGGCGGTCCGGTCGAGTTCGCGGCGGGCGAAGCCGGCGAACCCGCGGTAGGTCGGGCTTGCGGCCCAGCGCTCGTATGCCGCGCCAAACGCCGCGGTGCCGGCCAGTCCGGCCAGCTCGGCCGTCCCGGCGGCGACGCCCCGAGCCTGCAGCGCTTTGGTCATCGTCTGGGCAAGCGCGGCGCGCTTGAGCACGGCGCGCTCGTGCAAGGTCGCCGAGGAAGCTATCAGGCGTTGACGGGTCGCGGCATGGCGGTGCCGGTCGGCGTCGAAAACGGGGTCGACGGCGAGGACCGCGGCACGCACGAGCTCGAGTGGCGAGGCACCTGCCGCGCCGTCCGCGATGGCCTGCCGGAAGGTGTTGGCGAGCAGGTCTTGGCCCCAGAACAGCACCTCGGGCTTGTCGGGGAAGTGGCGAAAGAACGTCGCCTTGCTCAGTCCGGCGCGGCCGGCAATCTCGGCGGCCGACACCGCCTCGAATCCGCGCTCGGCGAACAGCTCAAGGGCGGCGTCCTCCAGCCGTGCCTGTGCGTCCGATTGCCAGCGGGCCATGACCCCACTATAGCGGTGCATTGCGACTCGGTCTCGTCACCATGTACGGTGACGAGACTGAGACTCATCACTGAGTCTTGTTTGGACGCATTCGAGGAGAGCGCAGCATGACTGTTCGCCGGGTCGTCACCGGGCACGACAGCGAGGGCAGGTCGCGGGTGGTCGACGACCAGAACGTGGAGCCGATCACCTCTGCGCTGACGCCCGGCTTCGCCGCTTACCGGCTGTGGGGACGCGACGAGCCGCCCACGTTCCCGGACGACGGGTCGCCCAGCGGCGTCGAGACGTACTTCCCGCCGCGGGATGGATCGCGCTTCGTGATCATTACGCATCCCCCGCAGGGAGTGACCCCACCGCCGGACGTGGACGCAGCCGCGGCTTCTGCCGAGCTGGAGCGGCAGATGCCCGGCGTGATGGCCTCAATGGAGCCCGACGGCTCAGGGATGCACACCACCGACACGATGGACTACCTGATGGTCGTGCAAGGCGAGGCCACGCTCGAACTCGACGATGGCGAACGAGCCGTGTTACGGGCAGGCGACGTAGTCGTCCAGAACGGCACCCGGCACGTGTGGCGCAATTACGGCATCGAGCCCTGCACGCTCGTCGCTGTCTCGGTCGGCGCGGACCGCACGACAACCCGTTAGTCCCGCGCACCCCAGGGACGTGGCCGCTCGGCCTCGAGACTCGATGCTCTCCTCTGCCACCGCCTGAGTCGGCAGCGGCAGAGGAGAGCGCAGGACGGTTGGAGCAGTCCGACTCGAACTTTCTGCGAGATTCCGGCCAACCTCAAACCACAGAAGCGAACGGAGAACACCAATGGCGGCCATAAATCATGATTTGGGCGGGCGTCTCCCGCTCGTCGACGCCACAGCACTGAGCCCAACGCAACAGCGTTTCTACGACGCCGCGATGGCTGAGCAGTACCCGTGGTCTCTGGACGCGGGCTTTCAGTTCGTCACCGACGACCAACGTCTGATCGGGCCGTACAACGCGTTCCTACGCCGTCCTGAGATCGCCGAAAAGTTTCAGGAGTTGGCCAAGGCCGAATCTCGGCACACCTCTCTGTCGCCGCAGCTGCGTGAGGTCGTGATTCTCGCGGTCGGGTCAGCCTGGGGTTCGGACTACGAGGTCTACGCCCACCGGATCCTGGCGCAGGCCGCGGGGATTTCCGCCGGCGATGCGGACGCATTGGCCGCGGGTCGCACTCCGGAGCAGCTCGGTCGCGAGGCAGAGCTTGTCTTTGCTCTCGTGCGTCAGCTGACCGTTGAGCATCACATCGAGCAGACGCTCTACGACGAGGCCCTGTCCACCTTCGGCGAGCAGGGCCTCTTTGACATCGCGGCGCTGATGGGCGTCTATCTCACTGTCAGTAGCGTTCTCAATCTCTTCGCCGTCCCCGCGCCTGAGTAGCCGGTCCTCTTCGACGCCGTCGAGCAAGACCCAACCCTCTCGACCAAACACTCCAGAACCAAGCAGCGATAGGCTACTAGGCTGTCACCCATGACTGGGGCCAGAGAAGTGGTCGTGACCGGTGGCGGCACCGGGATCGGGTTCGCGGTGGCGTCGTGGTTCGCGAAGGCGGGCGAGCGGGTCACGATCACCGGACGGCGCGAGCAGGTGCTCGCCGAAGCCGCGGTGCTGCTCGGGGCCCGTTACGTGCCCTTCGACGCGAGTGACCCCGCCGCGGTGACGGCGGCGCTCGCCGAACTGCCGGAGCGGGTCGACGTGCTCGTGAACAACGCGGGCGGCAACACCGACTTCGGCCGCGACCCCGGCGACCTCGCCGCGCTCGCGGAGGCCTGGCGCGCCAACTTCGCGGCGAACGTGCTGTCCGCCGTGCTGGTGACCACCGCGCTCACCCCGCGCCTGGCGGACGGTGCCCGGATCGTCAACCTCGGCTCCATCGCGGCGAGCAAGGGCGCCGGCTCGTACGGCGCGGCCAAGGCGGCGATCGAGTCGTGGACGGCGGACATCTCCCGCGAGCTGGGGCCGCGCGGCATCACGGCGAACGTGGTCGCGCCCGGGCTCGTCGAGGACACCGAGTTCTTCCAGGGCACCCTCACCGACCAGCGGCGGCAGGCGCTCGTCACGCACACTCGCACGAAGCGCGCCGGTAAGCCGGACGACGTCGCCGAGCTCGTCGGCTATCTCGCGAGCCCGGGCGCGGGCCACCTCACCGGCCAGGTCATCCACCTCAACGGAGGGGCGCACCTGGGGCGTTAGCCAGCTCCGCCTCGTACGCCGCCCGCAGGCGGGCGAACACCGACTCCCGCCCGGCGGGACGCGGGATGCCCAGGTGCTGCTCGCGCAGCTCGTCCATGAACTCCTCCCACAGCTGCGGGCCCCCGCGCTCCAGCAGCTCCGCCCGCACGGCCAGCTCCCGCGTGACGGGCAGGTGGCGGCGGCCCCACGCGCCGAGGTGCGCGATCACCGGTACCAGCTGGATCGATGCCTCCGTCAGGCTGTAGATCACCTTCTGCTTGTGCCCCGGATCGGGCGCCCGCGTCACGAGTCCCTGCTCGGTGAGGTGCTGCAGCCGCGCCGCGAGGATGTTCGACGCGATGCCTTCCTCCGAGTTGTTCAGCAGCTCCCGGAAGTGCCTGCGGTTGCCGAACATCATGTCCCTGATCACCACCAGGGACCACTTGTCGCCGAGCACCTCGACCGCGAGGTTGATCGGGCAGCCGGACCGCTCCTCCACGGGTGCCTCCTCTCCTTCTGATTGCAGTTTACAACCGGTCCTGCTTCCGATACAGTTCTCGGCAACCGGTTGCAAGTCGCAACCGGTTCTCGGAAAAGGAGAGCAGTCATGGGCAAGGTGTTCTGCGACGTGTCGGTGTCGGTCAACGGGTATCTCGCCGGGCCCGCCCAGAGTCGCGAAAACCCGCTCGGTGAAGGCGGCGAGCTGCTGCACCGCTGGCAGTTCGAACGCGCCGACGAGAACAGAGCCGAGATCGAGGCGATCTGCGACGCGGGCGCGTTCATCATGGGGCGCAACATGTTCGGGCCCATCCGCGGCGAGTGGGACAGCGAGTGGCAGGGCTGGTGGGGCGACGAGCCGCCGTATCACGGGCCGGTCTTCGTGCTCACCCACCACCCGCGTGAGTCGATCGAGATGAAGGGCGGCACCACGTTCCACTTCGTCACCGACGGCATCGAGTCGGCGTTGCGACAGGCGCGCGAGGCGGCGGGCGACCGGGACATCTCGATCGCGGGCGGTGCCTCGACGATCAACCAGTACCTGGCCGCCGGGCTGCTCGACGAGGTGCGCCTGCATGTCGCGCCCGTGGTGCTTGACGGGGGCGAGCGGCTCTTCGAGGGCCTGCCGAGCCGTGAGCTGGAGCTGGTGTCAGCTCGGCCGACCTCGCTCGTCACCCACGTCAGCTACCGGGTGCGGGGGTGATCCGCAGGACCTTGTCGTCGCTGCCGTCGGAAGTCGTGACGTACAGGGCGCCGTCCGGGGCGGTGCGGGCGGCGCGCAGGCGACCGTACTTGTCGTCGAACTCCGGCGGCAGCGTGACGCCGGTGATCTTCCCGGCACTGTCCACATCGAACAGCAGCATCTTCTGGCCCTTGAGTGCCACCACCGCGAGCTTCCCCTCCAGCGGGCCCCACTGCGAGCCGGTCAGGAAGGCCGCGCCGCAGATGGCCTCCGTGATCTGCCCAGATGTCCACAGTGGACCGACCGCGTCCGGGAACCGGGTGGTGTCGGTCATCGGCACGCTCTCGTCATAGGAGCTGTCGGTGCCGCCCTTCGACGGGTCCCAGCCGTAGTTCCCGCCCGCCCGCAACAGGTTCACCTCGTCGTCGAACGTCGGGCCGTGTTCGGCGGTGAAGATCTGCCCGCTGCCCGGCCGCACGGTCACGCCCTGCACGTTGCGGTGCCCGTAGGTGTAGATCCGCTGCTCGTTCGGGTCAGTGGAGGAGATGAACGGGTTGTCCGGCAGCGGCGCGCCGGTTTCCAGGTCGATGCGCAGCACCTTGCCGCCGAGGCTGTGCCGGTCCTGCGCGATCGTCGACCGCGCGGTGTCGCCCGTGCCCACCAGCAGTGCCCCGTCGGCCGCGAGCGCCGGGCGGCAGCCGGAGTGCCGTCCGCTGGGGTTCACCGGCAGCCCGGTCAGCAGGTCCTGGACCCTGGTCGCGCTGCGCTCGTCGGGCGAGAGCGTCCACGTCGTGAGCCGGATGTCGACGGGCCGGCCGTTCTCCTGGTGGGTCTGGCACACGGTGAACCGGCGGGTCCGGGCGAAGTCCGGGTGCACCACCAGGCCCATCAAGCCGCCCTCGCCGCGGGCGTACACGTCGGAGAGGTCGGCGGTCACGTCGTGCGCGCCGGTGCCGTCCACCAGCGACAGCCGGCCGGGACGCTGCGTCACGAGCAGCTTGCCCTCCGGGAGGAAACCGACGTCCCAACCGTGCTCCAGCCCGCTCGCGACCACGTCGACGTGCAGGTTCGGCTGCTCGGGCTGCTGCCGCACGGCCGCGGGTGAACTCGTGCAGGCGCTCAGAAGCAGGGCGAACAGGACGATTCCGATCCGGCGCATGCGCTCAGTCTGCCCCAGCCAGGGCTCCCGCGGTGGCTCGATCGGTGGGCAGGACAACAGGCAGCCGAACTTCTGTCGGTGGTGAGACGTACATTGGAGGAAGAGCCGCTGCGCCCTTTCCATCCTGCGCAGAGGCACGTCCGCATGTCTGCGCACAGGGGAGTTTTCGTGACAGACGGGGTGTTGTCCGGTCTGCTGTCGTCCGTGCTCGCCGATCCCGCCCTGCGCGGGGTGGTGGAGCGGGCCGGTTCGCCGCTGCTCGACCTGCAGGGGCCCACGGCCGCCCGTCAGCTCGTCGTGGCCGCGCTCGCGGCCGACGAGGGCGCGGGCCGCCCGGTGCTCGCCGTCACCGCCACCGGCCGTGAGGCCGAGGAGCTGACGTCCGCGCTGGGCGCGCTGCTCGGACCCGCCGTTGTGGCGGACTTCCCGTCGTGGGAGACGCTGCCGCACGAACGGCTGTCCCCGCGCGCCGACACCGTCGGCCGCCGCCTCGACGTGCTGCACCGGCTGCGCGGGCCGGACGCGCCACGCGTGGTCGTCTCCACCGTGCGCAGCCTGATCCAGCCCATGGCGCCGGGCCTGGGCAGCCTCACCCCGGTCGACCTGCGGGTCGGCGAGGAGCACGACTTCGAGGCCGCGCTGGAGCGGCTCGTCGAGCTGGCGTACACGCGCGTCGACATGGTCGAGAAGCGCGGCGAGTTCGCGGTGCGCGGCGGCATCCTCGACCTGTTCCCGCCGACGGCCGACCACCCGTACCGCGTGGAGTTCTGGGGCGACGAGGTCAGCGAGATCCGCGCCTTCGCGGTGTCGGACCAGCGCTCCCTGCCGGGCGAGATCCAGGCCGTGCACGCGCCGCCGTGCCGCGAGCTGCTGCTCACGCCCGAGGTCAAGGCGCGCGCCGGGGAGCTGGCCGAGCAGTACGAGGCGGACGCGCAGCTGGCGGAGATGCTCACCAAGCTCGCCGGCGGGGTGCCGTCGGAGGGCATGGAGGCGTTGATCCCCGTGCTGTGCGACGGCGAGCTGGAGCTGCTCACCGACGCCATGCCCGAGGGCACGCACGTCGTGCTCGCCGACCCGGAGAAGATCCGCGCCCGTGCACACGACCTGGTGCGCACAGGGCAGGAGTTCCTCGAAGCGTCGTGGCAGGCCGCCGCGGGTGGCGGCCAGGCGCCGATCGACCTCGGCGCGTCGGCGTACCGGGACCTCGCCGAGGTCGCGAAGCACGCGGGCGAGACCAACCGGCCGTGGTGGACGCTGTCGCAGCTGACCAGCGAGGACGTCTACCAGGTGGCGGTCGAGCCGGCGCCCGCGTACCGCGGTGACCTGGAGCGCGCGGTCGCCGACCTGCGCGGGCACCTGGCCGCCGGTGGCACGGGCGTGCTGGTGGTGGCGGGGCACGGCACGGCGAGCCGCGCCGTCGAGCAGCTGTCCACCGCCGAGGTCGCCGCCACCCTGGCGGACGGGCTGGCCGAGCAGCCCGCGCCGGGCGTGGTCACCGTCGTGTGCGGCGGACTGACCGAGGGGTTCGTCGCGCCCGGACTGCGCCTGGTGGTGCTCACCGAGGCCGACCTCACCGGCCGCGGCGCCACCGCGAGCTCGTCCACAAAGGACCTGGGCGCGAAGATGCCGTCCCGGCGCCGCAACGCGGTCGACCCGCTGGCGCTGAAGAAGGGCGACTACGTCGTGCACGACCAGCACGGCATCGGGCGGTTCGTGGAGATGGTGCAGCGCACCATCTCCGGCGCCACCCGCGAGTACCTGGTGCTGGAGTACGCGTCCTCCAAGCGCGGCCAGCCCGGCGACCGGCTGTACGTGCCGACGGACCAGCTGGACGAGGTCTCCCGTTACGTCGGCGGCGAGCTGCCCACGCTCAACAAGCTCGGCGGCTCGGACTGGAAGAACACGAAGGCCAAGGCGCGCAAGGCGGTCAAGGAGATCGCGGCCGAGCTGGTGCAGCTCTACGCCGCCCGCCAGGCCGCGCCGGGGCACGCGTTCGGGCCGGACACGCCGTGGCAGCGCGAGCTGGAGGACGCGTTCCCGTTCACCGAGACCAACGACCAGCTCGCCGCGATCGACGAGGTCAAGGCCGACATGGAGCGCGGCGTGCCGATGGACCGCGTGATCTGCGGCGACGTCGGCTACGGCAAGACCGAGATCGCGGTGCGCGCGGCGTTCAAGGCGGTGCAGGACGGCAAGCAGGTCGCCGTCCTGGTGCCCACCACGCTGCTCGCGCAGCAGCACCTCAACACGTTCGCCCAGCGGATGCAGTCGTTCCCGGTGACCATCAAGGGGCTGTCCCGGTTCACCCCGAAGTCCGAAGTGGACACCGTGCTGGAGGGGCTCGCGTCCGGCGACGTGGACATCGTGATCGGCACGCACCGCCTGCTGCAGACGGGTGTCCGCTACAAGGACCTCGGCCTGGTCATCGTGGACGAGGAGCAGCGGTTCGGCGTCGAGCACAAGGAACACATCAAGGCGCTGCGCACGCACGTCGACGTGCTGACCATGTCCGCCACGCCGATCCCGCGCACGCTGGAGATGTCGCTGGCGGGCATCCGCGAGATGTCCACGATCCTCACCCCGCCCGAGGACCGGCACCCGATCCTGACCTACGTCGGCGCGTACGACGACAAGCAGGTCGGTGCCGCCATCAGGCGCGAGCTGCTGCGCGATGGCCAGGTGTTCTACGTGCACAACCGGGTGTCGTCGATCGAGAAGGCCGCGCGGCGGCTGCGCGAGCTGGTGCCCGAGGCGCGGGTCGTGACGGCGCACGGGCAGATGAACGAGGAGAAGCTCGAAAAGATCATCCAGGGCTTCTGGGAGCGTGAGTTCGACGTACTGGTCTGCACCACGATCGTCGAGACCGGGCTGGACATCTCCAACGCCAACACGCTCATCGTCGAGCGCGGCGACCTGCTCGGCCTCGCGCAGCTGCACCAGCTGCGCGGTCGCGTCGGCCGCGGCCGCGAGCGCGGGTACGCGTACTTCCTGTACCCGTCGGAGTCGCCGCTGACGGAGACCGCGCACGACCGGCTCGCCACCATCGCGCAGAACACCGAGCTGGGCGCGGGCATGGCGGTCGCGATGAAGGACCTGGAGATCCGCGGCGCGGGCAACATCCTCGGCGCCGAGCAGTCCGGGCACATCGCGGGCGTGGGCTTCGACCTCTACGTGCGGCTCGTCGGCGAGGCGGTGGACGTGTTCCGGCGCAACGCGGGCGTGGAGTCCGCGGAAGAGGAAGAGCTGCGGGAGGTCCGCGTCGACCTGCCGATCGACGCGCACATCCCGCACGACTACGTGCCGGGGGAGCGGCTGCGGCTGGAGGCGTACCGCAAGATCGCGTCGGCGCCGGACGCCGAGGCGCTCGCCGCGGTCGAGGAGGAGCTCATCGACCGCTACGGCCAGCCGCCCGCGCCGGTGCGGCGACTGCTGTCGGTGGCGGCGTTCCGGCACTCGTGCCGCGCGGCGGGCGTCACGGAGGTGACGTTGCAGGGCAACACGATCCGGTTCGCGCCGCTGCCGCTGCCGGAGTCCAAGCTGGTACGGCTCAAGCGGCTCTACCCGAAGGCGACGTTCAAGGCGGTGACCGGCACCGTCGCGGTGCCGAAGCCCACCGAAGGCCCGGCGGGGGGACGCATCGGCGCGCCGCCGCTGCGGGACGAGGCGCTGCTGGAGTGGTGCGCGAAGCTGCTGACCAACCTGACCAAGGAACCGGCGGCGGTCGGCTGACCGGGGTCCCCAAACCGCGGTGCTTGTGAGAGGGTACGGGGTGTGATGCGGATCATGAGTCGCCCGCGGGCGCTCGTCGCTGCCGTCGCCGCCTGCCTTCTGCTCGCCGGCTGCGGATCGGGGCCGAGCCAGGTGCGGGCCGCTTTCCTGCTGGGTGACACCGAGGTGTCCCAGGACACGGTGCAGCAGCTCATCGACAAGGCGGTGCGGGAACAGCCCGCCGCGCAACAGCTGTCGCAGCAGCACAAGCTCGACCAGCTGGGCCGGGAGATCGTCGGGCAGCTGGCCCAGCACGAGCTGCTGGTGAAGGCCGCGCGGCAGGAGGGGCTCGTCGCGGACGAGGCGACGGTGTCCGGGCTGCTGGGTGAGGACCCGCTCGTCACGCCCGTGTCCGCCAACGGCGTGGACCCGTCGCAGCTGGCGCGCCAGATCGCCTACCGCGCGCGGGACCACCGCGAGGTCTTCACCGATTACGGGTTGATGCAGGCGCTGGGCCGCAAGCACTTCGGCGGGCTGTCGGTCACCTACGACTACACCGTGGTCACCTCCGACGACGGTGGTGCGCAGCCGCAGAGCATGCGGGACAAGGCGTTCGCGAAGGCCGAGCGGATGGCCGCGAGCCCGGCCGCCGCCGACCAGGTGCTGCGCGAGGACGCCGCGGCGGGCGTGCAGACCGGTTCCGGGCAGCAGATCTCCGCGGTCCAGTCGCCCGCGGCCGCCTCGACCGTCCTGTTCGGGGTGCCGCAGGGCACGGTCGTCGCGTTCCAGCCGAGCCAGCAGGACACCACGTGGCTGGTGGCGGTCGTCCGCCAGCGCGACTCGGGCGTGCCGTCGACGGCGCAGCAGTCGGCAGAGCCGACGGAGGACCAGCTGGTGTCCACCGGTCTGCGGTTGTTGCAGCCCTACTCGGAGCAGCTGCGGATCAACCCGCGTTACGGTGTGTGGGACCCGGTGGCGATGGCGGTGGCGCCCAGCGCCGCCGAGAGCACCGGTTTCGTCGCTCCAGTGAAGGGATCCGCCCAGTCTTGACCGCCACGGTCGTCCTCCTGCCCTTTCCCGGCGCGGGCGTGCCGCCCGCCGCGTTCCCGCACCTGCGCGGCGCACGGGCCGTCTACGCGAGCGGGTTGGGGGAGGAACTGACCGACCAGCTCGGCGCGAAGCCCGCCCCGGAGCCCGCGGTGCTGGCGGCGGAGACGTCGGTGGTGCTGTTCGCCGCATCTGCCGAAGACCCCGCGGTGCGGGCGTTGCCGGGCGCGCGGGTCATCGCGCAGCCGACGGGCGCGCGGCTGGTCGAGGCCGCGCAGGTGATGGACCGGCTGCGGTCGCCGGGCGGGTGCCCGTGGGACGCGGAGCAGACGCACTCCTCGCTGCGGCAGTACCTGGTCGAGGAGACGTACGAGCTGCTGGAAGCGATCGAGGACGGCGACCGGACGGCGCTGCGCGAGGAGCTGGGGGACGTCCTGCTGCAGGTGCTGTTCCACGCCCGCGTGGCGGCGGAGGACGCCGAAGACCCGTTCGACGTCGACGCGGTGGCCGGGGAGCTGGTGGCGAAGCTCGTCGGCAGGCACCCGCACGTGTTCGCGGAGTCCGAGCGCGTGGCGACGGCGGAGCACCAGGAGCTGCGCTGGGAGGAGCTGAAGCAGGTCGAGAAGCAGCGTGAGTCCATTGTGGACGGCGTGGCGCTCGGCCAGCCCGCGGCGGCGCTCGCGGGAAAGCTCGGCCAGCGCACCGGCCGCGCGGGCGTGCCGCTGGACCTGTTCCCCGGCGGGCAGGACGCGCCGTCGCGGTTGTTCGTGCTCGCCGCCACGGCCCGGCGGGCGGGCGTGGACCCGGAGGGTGAACTGCGTGCCGTGGCGAAGCGTTTCGCCGCCGACGTGCGCGCCGCGGAGGCGAACGCCCGCGCGGCGGGCGTCGAACCGTCCACTTTGGAGGTCGACGGCTGGCGCCGGTTCTGGCCCTGAGGCTCAGCCGAACTCGGCCTGCAGTTCGTCCAGGGCCTGGGCCCAGGCGTCGGTGAAACCCGCCGGGTCGGCCACGCCGTCGTGCGCGAGCATGGAGACGGTGAAGTGGTTCCGGTAACCCGCGGCCAGTGAGAAGCACGCATTGCCCGGGGGCAGCCACGGCAGCGGGACGACCTCGTCCACCGGGGTGCCGAACACCGCCAGTTGCCGGTCCAGTCGCAGGTTGGAGATGCCCACCGCGGTGTGGGCGACGTTCGTGAACCGTCCGAGCGCCCAGCCCACGAGCCGTTGCGCGGAGCCGTTCGAGAACGCGCGGAACCCGGCGCGACGGCGAGTCAGCCGCTGCCGGGCCGTTGCCTTTTTCAGTGCTTCGAGGCGTTGGCGCGTCGTGGGCAGCTCGGTGAACAGCGGTGCCCGGACCAGGCCGATCTTGTTGCCGCTACCCGTATCCGGTTCCCCGGGCAGGCGGGTGTCCACGGGGAGCAGTGCGTGCAACGGGCCAGGGGAACCCGCCGCGGGCCACTCGTTCAACGCGCTCGCCGTCGCCGCGAGGTGCACCTGGTTGACCGTGGCCCCGGCAGCGGCGGCCACGGTGCGGAGCCGGGCGAGTTCGACGGTGTGGTGCGCGAGAAGGCGCTTCTGACCGACCGGGGCGGCCAGCGGCGGCCAGGCGACTGGCTGCCGGTAGGTCTTGAGGGCGTCCGCGACCAGCGCCGGAACGCCGCGCCACGACCGGCGAACCGGCGGTGCGGCGTCCGCCGGTGCGGCGTCGCCGAACATCGCGTCAAGGGTGTGGACCATCGAGAACGCGTCGTGCACCGCGTGGTGCGCCACGTAGTTCAGGAACCAGCCGCCGGTGCCCGGCACCAGCCAGAGCCCCCACCGCGGCCGGGCGTGATCAGGCGTTTCCGGGAACAGCGACCGCGCCGGTACCACCGCGTCGGAGGGCGGGAGCGCGTGCACGTGCCGGGCGAGGTCGAAGTCCTCGTCGCGTTCCCAGCGGGCCTGCCCGTTGTCGTCGACCAGCCGGTGGGTCAGCTGCGGCAGCCGCCGCACCCGGTCCGCCAGCCGCTCCCGCAGGGCGTCGAGCGCGGGTGGCTCGCCGCCCATCCGCAGCCGGAAGCCGAAGTACATGTCCGTCGGATCGGGCGCGAACCGGTCCAGCGCGAGGAACACGTGGGTCATCGGGTCGGCTGTCGGTGCGTCACGAGTCATCGATCCTGCCCCCGTATCGGGTGAGCGCTACGATGATCACCTTTTCCGGCGCGAGGCGGGAAAACAAGACAGACCGACGCGGGTCACAGTCGAAATCGGGCGGGGCACGGCGCGCCGCAGCAGTGGCAGCGCAGCGTGATACCGCTAACCTGATCCGGTGGTCGAGCCCACCCCTTCGAGGGACATCACGTCGCCGCGGTCGTGGACGTCGTTGTGGCTCGTCATCGGGCTGGTCGCGACCGCGCTCGTCCTGATCTTCACCCTCGGCACGACGCGCCCGGACGCCCCGGCGCAGTCCGCCCCTTCGCCGGCGCCTCCCGTGGCGCCCCCGCCGGTCGTCGCCGCGCCCCGGTCCGCCGTGGCCGCGCCGGTCGACCACCCGACGCGGTCGGACGAGGCGGAGCTGGACGCGTGGGCGCGCAGCCTCGCGGGGCCGACGAAGCTGCCGGCGGCCCTGGTGTCGGCGTACGGCCGGGCGGAGATGCGGATGCGCGGAGAAGCCCCGGCGTGCCACCTGTCGTGGGCGACGCTCGCCGGGCTGGGCCAGGTGCAGGCGGTGGGGTCGGGTCCGCTGCCGGTGCCGCAGGCGGTGTGGGACCGCTGGGCGGCGAGGGCGACGAACGACGGCAAACGCCCGGACCAGCGCAACCCCGCCGACGCGGCGTACGCGGTGGCCCGGGCGCTGTGCTCCACCGGCGCCGACCTGAGCACCGGGAACGGTTGGTGGACAACGGTTCTCGGCTACACGCAGTCGCAACAGGACACGCAGGACACCCTCACCGCAGCTGACACCTTCGCGGCGGCGAAGCCGGGGTAGGCGGCGGACGGTTCCCGGCCCGAGCGGCTCCCGGTCTTCGTGGGGACGCCCTCGCCGCCGCCGATGTCTTTGCGGCGGTGAGGCCGGGGTAGGCGGCGATCAGGCCCGTCCAGTCGGTTCCCAGCCCCCGCAGGACATCCTCGCCGCCGACACCTTCGCGGTGGCAGGACACCCTCGCCGCCGCGAGCGCCCTTGCGGTGGCGAGGCCGGGGTAGCCCCGCGGTCGGTTCCGGCGGTAGCGGTCGGCGATCAAGCCTGGCCCGAGCGGTTCCCAGCCCCCGCAGGACGCCTCGCCGCCGCCGACACCTTCGCGGCGATGCCCCCGGGTCAGTCCTGGAAGTAGTGGCCCGCGTCGAGGTCGGCGATCAAGCCTGGCCCGACCGGCTCCCAGCCCACGCGTTCGCGGGTGAGCTTCGCCGACGTCGGGTTGTCGAGCGGGACGACGCTCGCGAGGAAGCCGAAGTGCGCGGCCGCCTCCGCGTCGGGGATCTGCACCACCGGGACGTCCAGGTGCCTGCCGATCACCTCCGCGATCTCCCGGAACGGCACGCCCTCGTCGCCCACCGCGTTCAGGCGCGAGCCCGCCGGGGCCTGCTCCAGCGCGAGCCGGTAGAGGCGTGCGGCGTCGAGGGTGTGGCCCGCGGGCCAGCGGTTGCCGCCGTCGCCGAGGTAGCCGGACTTCCCGTGCTGCCGCGCGGTGGCGATCAGCAGGCGGATGAACCCGTGCTTGTCCAGGTCGCTGTGCACGGTCGGCGGGAGCCGGACGACCGAGGACCGGATGCCGCGCTCGGCGAGCGCCAGTACCGCGTTCTCGGCCTTCCCGCGCGGGTTCTGCCCGGCCGGGTCGTCCTCGGTCGCGGTCCGGTCGACGGTGCCGATCGTCATCAGGGTGCCGGTGGTGCCGACGAACGGCTTGCCGCTGCCCGCCAGCCCGTCCGCGAGGGCGGCGATCGCGGCGAGATCCGCTTCAATCGCTCCCTCGAAGTCCCCGGTGATCATCAGGTCGTGCTTGAAGGCCAGGTGGATTACACCGTCCACTGTGGACGAGACCGCGGTCAGCCCGGCGAGGTCGTCGAGATCGCCGAGGTGCACCTCGGCGCCCTGCTCCTTCAGTTTGGCGGCGGAGTTCTCGGAGCGGGCGAGGCCGACGACCTCGTGCCCGTGAGACAGGAGTTCGGGGACGACGGCGGAACCGAGGTGGCCGGTGGCCCCGGTGACCAGTACGCGCATGGGGAGGATCCCTTCGAGAAGTTGGATGTCACTTGGTGACATCGCCACTGTAGCGCGTCATGACACTTGGTGTCATCCGGCTAGACTGGACGACATGGGCCGCTGGGAACCGAACGCGCTGGAGCGCCTGCAGCTGGCCGCGCTCGAACTGTTCACCGAACGCGGGTTCGACCAGGTCACGGTCAACGAGATCGCCGAACGCGCCGGGCTCACCAAGCGCACCTTCTTCCGGTACTTCGGCGACAAGCGCGAGGTGCTGTTCGGCGACCAGGAAGGGTTCGTGGGGCTGTTCGCGGAAGGGATGGCGACCGTTCCACCGGAGGCCGGCGCGCTGGAAGTGGCCGCGGCGGCGATCGAGCGGGTCGCGGCCGTCTTCCCGATCGAACGGCAGCCCTTCGCGGACGCGCGGCGCGCCGTCGTCGCCGCCAACGCCGAACTGCTGGAGCGCGAGCTGCTCAAGCGCGCCAAGCTGACCAGCGCGATGGTGGACGCACTGCGTGAACGCGGCGAGCCGGAGCCCGTCGCGAAGGTGGCGGCGGACCTGGCCGCGCTCGCGTTCTCGACGGCCTACGAGCGCTGGGCCGAGCCGGGCAACCGCGAGGAGTTCGCCGACCTGGCGCGGGAGGCGCTCGCCGAGCTGGTGGCCGCGGCCGCCGGACTCAGCTCTCCTGCAGCCGCACCCGGGCGTTGACCTCGGAAAGCGCGTCCTGGTACTCCGGCACCGGGTTCATCGCCCACGCCATGCGCAGCTGACCAAGCGCCTCCACCAGCCGCCCGAGCCGCTGCAGCGTGCGGCCCAGCACGAAACGCGCGTAGTGGTCCGCCGGGTCCAGCTCCAGCACCCGCGTGAACGCGCGCTCGGCGTGTTTGAGCTGTGCGGAGTGGAAGTAGGCGCGCCCGGCCAGCAGCTGCACGCTGGGTTTGTCCGGCTCGGCCTCGAGCACCGGCTGCAGTGCCTTGAGCGCGTCCAGCGGGCGGCGGTTCTGGACCAGTGCCTCGGCCTGACGGAACGCCTCGAACCGGTCATGGCCCGGAGTGTGGTTCTCGTCGTCCATAGACAATCGACGTTACCCCTCGGCGCCCGCTTTCGGCAGGGGTGCGATCAAGGTCCGGGACGGCGACGTGGTGCACTGTGCGGTTATGAGCGAACAACCGCGCTACCTCGGTCTGTCGCCCTACCTCTACTACACCGACGCCACCGAGGCGCTGGAGTGGCTGGTCCGCGTGTTCGGGTTCACCGAGCGCGTCCGGTACGTCGACGGGGAGGGCCAGGTGTTCCAGGCCACCGTCGCGGCCGGGGACGCCGAGATCGTGCTCACCGGCGTCGGCGCGGACTACTGGGCGGGCAAGGGGGTCGACCACCCGGTCGGCCAGCTCAACGTGGTCTACGTCGAGAACGCCGACGCGCAGTACGAGCGTGTCTGCGCCGCGCTCGGCGAGGGCTGCGACGTCTCCCCGCCGCAGAACCAGCCCTACGGTGCCCGGGTGTTCAGCGTCGCCGACATCGGGGGCAACAGCTGGACCTTCTGGCAGCACATTTCGGACACCGCGGACCTGCCGTCGGGCTGGCAGGAGATCCGGGCCACCGACTGAGCCGAGCCTCCAACGGGTGACCGCGACCTGCCGTTAGGCTGAAACCCGTCATCGCCGGACAACCGATGAGGAGCGACGAGTGGCGGTCATCGAGCAGGTAGGCGCCCGCGAAATCCTGGATTCGCGCGGCAACCCGACTGTCGAGGTGGAGGTGGCGCTCGACGACGGCACGCTGGCGCGGGCCGCCGTCCCGTCGGGGGCGTCGACCGGTGAGCACGAAGCCGTCGAGCTCCGCGACGGCGACCCCAAGCGGTACAACGGCAAGGGCGTCGAGCGCGCCGTCGCCGCGGTCCTCGACGAGATCGGCCCCGAGCTGGCCGGCATCGAGGCCGTCGAGCAGCGGATCGTGGACCAGAAGCTGGTCGATCTCGACGGCACCCCGGACAAGTCCCGCCTCGGCGCGAACGCCCTGCTCGGGGTGTCGCTCGCCGTCGCGAAGGCCGCCGCCGAGTCCGCCGAGCTGGAGCTGTTCCGCTACCTCGGCGGCCCGAACGCGCACGTGCTTCCGGTGCCGATGCTGAACATCCTCAACGGTGGCGCCCACGCCGACACCGACGTGGACATCCAGGAGTTCATGATCGCGCCGATCGGCGCGGAGTCCTTCCGCGAGGCGCTGCGCTGGGGCGTGGAGGTCTACCACTCGCTCAAGTCGGTGCTCAAGGGCCGCGGCCTGGCCACCGGCCTCGGCGACGAGGGCGGTTTCGCGCCGAGCCTGTCCAGCAACCGCGAGGCGCTGGACCTGATCACCACCGCGATCGAGAAGGCCGGCTACCGCCCGGGCCGTGACGTCGCGCTGGCGCTGGACGTCGCCGCCACCGAGTTCTTCGCCGACGGCTCCTACAGCTTCGAGGGCACCAAGCGCAGCGCCGAGCAGCTGGCCGCGTACTACGCCGAGCTGCTCGACGCGTACCCGCTGGTCTCGATCGAGGACCCGCTGGCCGAGGACGACTGGGACGGCTGGGTGGCGCTGACCAACCAGATCGGCGAGCGCGTGCAGCTCGTCGGCGACGACCTGTTCGTCACCAACCCCGACCGCCTGGAGACGGGCATCGAGCGCGGCGCGGCGAACGCGCTGCTGGTCAAGGTCAACCAGATCGGCACGCTGTCGGAGACCCTCGACGCGATCACGCTCGCCACGTCCTACGGCTACAAGAGCATGATGAGCCACCGCTCCGGCGAGACCGAGGACACCACGATCGCCGACCTGGCCGTCGCCACCGGCGTGGGCCAGATCAAGACCGGGGCCCCGGCCCGCAGCGAGCGCGTGGCGAAGTACAACCAGCTGCTGCGCATCGAGGAGACCCTCGGCGACGCCGCCCGGTTCGCCGGCGACCTCGCCTTCCCCCGGTTCACCCCGGAGAGCTGACGCCGTGACCCAGCGAGGCAGGGAGCGCACGAGGCGCCGCCGCACGGAACGCCGTGCGGACGGCCAGCCGGCGCGCCCTGCCTCCGGGTCGTCACGCGTCGAGGGCAGGCCACGGCGGGTGCGGCGCGAGCCGCCGAAGTCGCGGCTGCGGCGGGGGTTCGCCGCCAAGCCCGGCGCCGGGGCCACCCGCGTGCTGGGCATGTCCACCACGCGCCGGGCCGCGGTGCTCGCGATCGTCGTGTGCGCGCTGGCCTTCACCCTCGCCGTCCCGCTGCGGACCTACCTGAGCCAGCGGTCCGAGATCACCGCGCAGGAGCAGCGGCAGGCCGAGCTGCGGAGCCAGGTCGCGGAGCTGCAGGAGCGGCAGGCCGCGTTGAACGACCCCGCGCAGGTCGAGGCCGAGGCCCGCCGCCGGCTGCGGTACGTGATGCCGGGCGAGACGCCGTACCTCGTCCAGCTGCCCGAGGACACCCCGCAGGCCCAGCAGCAACAGGCCCAGCAGGCGCCCACGCCCGGGGACGCGGCCTGGTACGAGAAGTTCTGGACCACGGTCGGGGGCTGACGCGCCGCTTGCGACAATGGGGGCGTGGAACAGACGTCTTCGTTCGAGCCGGTGACGGAAGCCGACCGCGAGATCATCGCGCAGCAGCTCGGCCGCCCGCCGCGGGCGCTGCGGGCCATCGCCGCCCGGTGCCCCAGCGGCCACCCGTCGGTGGTGCAGACCAGCCCCCGGCTCGAGAACGGCACGCCGTTCCCCACGCTGTACTACCTGACCTGTCCGCGCCTGGCCTCGCTCGTCGGGCGCCTGGAGGCGTCGGGGCTGATGAAGGAGATGACCGAGCGGCTGTCGGTCGACGAGGAGCTGGCGGCGCAGTACCAGCGCGCGCACGAGTCGTACCTGGCACAGCGCGACGCCATCGAGCCGCTCGGGCACCAGGTCACCGCGGGCGGGATGCCGGGCCGGGTCAAGTGCCTCCACGTCCACCTCGCCCACACGCTCGCGTGCGGTCCCGGCGTGAACCCGTTCGGTGACGAGACGCTGGAACTGCTCAAGCCCGACTGGCCTTCCGGGGACTGCGCGGCGTAACGCTGCTCCTTCCTGTGGGGATAGGCCAAGCGGTCACGTGCGCTTAACAGCGCCTGCGTGACGATGGGGCCGGAACCGGGAGGAGTCGGGGTGTGCGACTGACGCGGGTGCGCATCGTCCGGCGCAAGGCGCGGCGGATCGGGCTGCGCCACAAGACGCTGGTCGCCGCGCTCGGCGGCGTGCTCGCCGTCGTCCCGGCCGGGATCGCGAGCGGCGGCACGTCCGACTGGAGCAGCGCCCCGAGCACCGAGCACACGCGGGACGCCGCACTCGTCCAGGGTTTCGACCCGAAACTCGTGCAGGTCAACGTCGACGGCAGCCTGTCGCAGCGCTCCGCCGTCACCGAACCGCTGCCGCCGGAGGAGCTGCCCAGCGGGCCGCTCGGCATTCCCGGCACGGCGCTCAAGGCGTACCACAACGCGGCCGACATCATGGCGCGCGAGCAGCCGGGCTGCCACATCGACTGGGCGTTGATCGCGAGCATCGGGCGCATCGAGTCCAACCACGCGCGCGGCGGTTACGTCGACGCGAACGGCACCACCCGCGAACCGATCCTGGGCCCGGTGCTCGACGGCGTCGGCTCGGTGGCCGCGATCCCGGACACCGACCGCGGCCGCTGGGACCTCGACACGGTGTGGGACCGCGCCGTCGGGCCCACGCAGTTCATCCCGGCGACGTGGCTGGTCTACGGCGTGGACGGCAACGGCGACGGCGTGGCGGACCCGAACAACCTCTACGACGCGACGCTGACCACAGGCCGCTACCTGTGCTCAGGTGGTCTGGACCTCGCGAACCCGGATCAGCTGCGTGCGGCGATCTACCGGTACAACAACTCCGACGTGTACGTGAACACGGTGATCCTGTGGGCGGAGGCATACCGCAACGGCGTCCTGCAGCTGCCCGACAGCGCAGTTCCGGTGGACGCGCCCGCGGCTCCGGCGGCTCCCGCCGTGCCCGCCCCGGCACCGGTGCCGGTCACCCCGGCGCCTCCGGCGACGACGCCCACTGTGGACCCGCGCGTGGACACCTCCGCACCGGCCACGCCGCCACCGTCCACATCGGACGCTCCGCCGACGACCGGCCCCACCTGTCCGACGTCGTCTTCGTCACCGTCGTCGTCGTCGCCGCCGTCGACGACGACCACCACCACGACCACCACCACCGGGACGCCGGACCCGTGCGCGCCCACACCGTCGAGCGACACGAGTACGACCACCTCCAGCACCACCGGCTAACCTGCGGGTATGCCCCGTGTTGCCGCGATCGACTGTGGAACGAACTCCATCCGCCTACTGGTCGCCGAGCTGACCGTCCGCCACGACGGCACCGTCGACCTGCGTGACCTGCACCGCGAGATGCGCGTCGTGCGGCTCGGGCAGGGCGTCGACGCCACCGGCCGCCTCGCGCCGGAGGCGCTGGAGCGCACCCGCGCCGCGCTGGTCGACTACACCGTCGCCGCGCGCCGCAAGGGCGTCGAGCGCGTCCGCATGGTCGCGACCTCGGCGACGCGGGACGCGAGCAACCGGGACGAGTTCTTCGCGATGACGCGTGACGTCCTCGGCGTCGAGGCCGAGGTGATCAGCGGCGACGAGGAGGCACGGCTGTCGTTCACCGGCGCCGTCGGCGAGCAGGACCCGGACGACGGGCCGTTCCTCGTCGTCGACGTGGGCGGCGGTTCCACCGAGCTGGTGCTCGGCGACTGGGACGGGCAGCGGGCCTCGGTCACCGCCGCGAAGTCCGTCGACATCGGCTGCGTGCGCATCACCGAGCGGGCGCTGAAGTCCGACCCGCCCACGCCGGACGAGATCGCCGCGGCCCGCGAGTTCGCCACGGGCGTGCTGCGGGAGGCGTTCGACGTCGTGGACGTGGCGAAGGCGAAGACCTGGATCGGCGTCGCGGGCACGGTCACCACGCTGTCCGCCGTGGCGCAGGAGCTGCCCGAGTACGACTCCGAGCGCACCCACCTGTCCCGGCTGTCGCAGGCGCAGGTCTTCGGGCTCGCCGACGACCTGCTGGCCGCCGACCACCAGACCCGCGCCGCGAACCCGGTGATCCACCCCGGCCGCGTGGACGTCATCGGCGGCGGCGCGCTGATCGTGCGGCTGCTCGCGGAGCAGCTCGCCGAGCGCGGCGGGCCGACGGAACTCGTGGTCAGCGAGCACGACATCCTCGACGGGATCGCGCTCTCCCTCGTGGGGGATTGACGGCCCGGCAGGGTATCCGGTCGATCTTGTTCGAGCACCTGACTTTAGTCGGGTTTTGGTTCCCCTTTACCGAAACCCCGGGTAGGTTCCTGCTCACCCTTTGGTGAGGAGGAGTTTTCCTTGAGGAGATTCAGGTTGCTCATCGCCGCGCTCGCGGTACCGCTGATCGGCGGGATCGTGGTCGCCGGGCCGACCGCCGCGGCACAACCGCAGCTTTCCGGTGCCGCCACGGAGTTCACCGTGCTCGCGGCCGCCGGGCAGAGCGTCGGCGCCGCGGAGAAGGCGATCCGCGACGCGGGCGGCACCGTCCTGCACACCAACAGCGCGGTCGGGCTGATCACCGCCAGCGCCCCCGCGAACGGCTTCGTCGAACGGGTCTCGGCGAACCGCGCGGTCTACGGCGCCGCCAAGGCGACGTCGATCGGCAAGGCACCGGAGGACAAGGCGACCGCCAAGCCGGACGTCGCCGAGAAGGAACGCGGTTCGGCCAAGAAGAAGCCGTCCGTGCAGAAGCCGGTGGGCACCGACCCGCTCGACGACCAGCTGTGGGGCCTCAAGTCCGTGCGCTCGGACCTCGCGCGCACCGTGCAGCCGGGCGACAAGCGCGTCAAGGTCGGCGTGATCGACACCGGCATCGACGGCTCGCACCCGGACATCGCGCCGAACTTCGACGCCGCCGACTCCCGCAACTTCACCCGTGACATCCCCACCGACGAGACCGGCGCGGTCGTCGACGGCCCGTGCGAGTACCGCGGCTGCGTCGACCCGGCCGACCACGACGACAACGGGCACGGCACGCACGTGGCGGGCACGATCGCCGCCGCTGCCAACGGTTTCGGCGTCTCGGGCGTGGCGCCGAACGTCACGCTCGTCAACATCCGCGCCGGTCAGGACTCGGGTTTCTTCTTCCTCCAGCCCGCCGTGGACGCGCTGACGTACGCCGGTGACGCGGGGATCGACGTGGTCAACATGTCGTTCTACGTCGATCCGTGGCTGTACAACTGCGCGAACAACCCGGCCGATACCCCGGAGCAGCAGCTCGAACAGCGCACGATCGTCGAGTCGATCAACCGGGCGCTGGACTACGCCTACCGCAAGGGCGTCACGTCCGTGGTGGCGCTGGGCAACCAGCACACCGACCTCGGCGCGCCGCAGCCGGACACCACGAGCCCGGACTACCCGGCGGACTCGATCCACGACCGCGGCATCGACAACGCGACCTGCCTGTCGCTGCCGGTCGAGGGCCCGCACACCATCGGGGTGAGCTCGTTCGGCCCGTCGGGTGCCAAGGCCGACTACTCGAACTACGGCCTGGAGCAGATTTCGGTGTCCGCGCCCGGCGGTTACTACCGCGACGGGTTCGGCACGGACTGGTACCGCACCAACGAGAACGAGATCCTGTCCGCGTACCCGAAGAACGTCGGGATCGCGGAAGGGAACATCGACGCGGCGGGCAACGTGACGCCGGAAGGTGCCGCGCTCGGCGTGCAGAAGGCGGTGGCCGCGGACGGTCGCGTGGGCTACTACCAGTTCTTGCAGGGCACGTCGATGGCCACGCCCCACGCGACGGGTGTCGCCGCGCTGATCGTTTCGCAGTACGGCAAGCCGGGCCGCGGCGGTTTCGGGCTGAGCCCGGACGTCGTGCAGAAGGTGATCGAGGGGACGGCCGCGCCGATCGCGTGCCCGGTGCCGCGGACGGTCGACTACCTCGACGAGGGCCGGGACGCGTCGTTCACCGCGACCTGCCAGGGAACGCCTCAGTTCAACGGTTTCTACGGCCACGGTGCCGTCGACGCCTACGCCGCGGTGACGCGTGGCGGGGCGCTGACCCGGGGCTGAGTGGTTCGCGAAGGCAGCCGGTCTCCCACGGGAGACCGGCTGTTTTCGTGCAACGCCTCGGCTTTTCGCTCCTGGATTTCGGACGAGACCGGCCTTCACGCCGGGTAGGGAGTGGCCTCCCGAGCCGTCCGGAGTGCCGTCGCCCACCAGGTCAGCTGGTCGAGCATCGTCTTGGTGAACTGCGGCGTCTCCGGATCGAGTGGCCTGCCGTCCTGCCACGTGCGGCGGTAGTACGGGAACGAGAGACCGTCGCGGATCGGCACGGCGTGCAGTTCGATGAACACGTTCTCCAAATGCAGCGCCGCGTGCCGGCCACCGGCGGTTCCGCCGTAGCTGACGAAGGCCACCGGTTTGGCCGCCCACTGCGTGAAGTGCCAGTCGATGGCGGCCTTCAGCGACGCGGGATAGCTGTGGTTGTACTCGGGCGTCACCACGATGAACGCGTCCGCGCCGTCGATCGCCGCGGTCAGCGGCGCCATGCCCGCCGGGCGCGGGTAGTCGTCGGCGGCGAGCTTCGGATGTGCGTCGGGCAGGGCGAGCGGGAGGTCGATCTCGGCGAGGTCGACCACGGTCACGTCGAAACCGCCGTGTGCGCGGGCCTGCTCGGCGACCCAAGACGCGAGGACCGGGCCGGACCGTCCCTCCCGGACGCTGCCGACGATGATCACCAACTTGTTCGTCATACCTGTCACCATCGAACCCCGAGGTGACCACAGCCAGACCGCGCTCAGGCTGGCCCCCGCAGGGCCACGCTGAGCGCCCCGGCGGCGCCTATGCTCAACACCATGGGGACGCCGCTGGGGAACTTCCTCCGCACCATGCGCGACAGCGTCCAGCCGGAGTCGCTGGGCCTGCCGGAGCACGGCCGCCGCCGCTCGCCGGGCCTGCGGCGCCAGGACCTCGCGGCGCGGGCGGGCATCAGCGTCGAGTACCTGACGCGCCTGGAACAGGGCCGGGACCGCAACCCGTCGGTGGAGGTGCTGCGGGCGCTCGGCGACGCGCTCTGCCTCGATCCCGCGCAGCGCAACCACCTGCGCTACCTCTTCAAGATCAGCCGCGGTGGCTGCGTCACGCACCCGCAGTCCGGCCCGCCCCGCCGCGACGTCCGCCCGCCGGTCCTGCGCACGCTCCGCCTCCTCGAACCGGGCATCGCCGTGGTGACCAACCGCGTCGGCGACATCCTCGCCCGCACCAGCGGCTTCGAGACGGTGACGAGCGGAACGGGCCTGTTGGACGGTGACGAGCCGAACCTCACGCGCTACGTCTTCACCGACCCCCGCGCGGGGGAGTTCTTCGCCGACTGGGACGACGTGGCCGACGAGCAGGTCTTCGACCTGTGGCTCGGGTCCACGCTGGACAGCGCCTACTGGCTCTCCGGGGAGCTCGCGCAGGTCCCGGAGTTCACCCGCCGCCTGCACCGCCACGTGGTGCCGCGCCGCGGCCCGCTTCGGCTCAACCACCCCGGCGGGCCCGAGCTCCGGCTGCTCCGCGAGACGCTGGAGCTGTCCTCCGACGGGCAGTCGGTGGTGGTCTTCCTCCCCGCGGACGAGCGGACCGCACAGGCCGTGGAGGCGCTCCGACGGCCGGGCGGGTCCTTGCGGGCGATCTCCTGACCGTCGGTCACACAGCGTCAGTACATGCAAACAATGAGTTTCGCTCCCTGGTGACAGCCCTCCCGGCCGCCGCATGCTCGACTCCAACGGTAGGCCGAGGAGGGCACATGGCCGTCACCTTCGGGCTGGACATCAGCCACCACCAACCCGATTCGCTCGACCTCGGCGCCGCGCGGAGCGAGGGGTGCGAGTTCTGCGTCATCAAGGCCGGCGAGGGCACGGGCGCCGACGACCGGTTCGCCGCCAACCTGGCCAAGGCCCGCGCCGCGGGCATGCTGGCCGCCGCCTACTGGTACCAGCGCTCGAACGTCTCCGCCGCCGCGCACGTCGACGGCATCCGCGCCACCGTGCCGCAGGACGTGCCCGTCATCCCGGACGTGGAAAGCGGCAGCGGCGACGTCGGCCTGGTACAGGACGTCGTGAACCGGGCGCGCGCCGCCGGGTACCGGGTGCCGCTGGTGTACCTGCCGCGCTGGTACTGGCAGCAGCTCGGCTCCCCGTCGCTGGCCGGACTGCCGCCGCTGTGGTCGAGCCGCTATCCGGACACCACCGTCGGTTCCCTGGCGGACGAGTGGGCGCAGGTCCCGGCCTCCTACTGGGACGGCTACGGCGGCCTGCCGGTGCAGCTGCTCCAGTTCACCAGTTCGGCCCGCGTCGCGGGCTACACGCCGTTGGACGCCAACGCGTTCCGCGGCACCCGAGACGACCTCGCCGCCTTCCTGTACGACGGCGAGGGAGGCGGCACAACCACGGAGGAAGACATGATCCGCATCCCGGCAGGCGGCAGCCAGAACCAGCCCGCCGTGTTCTCGCTCGCCTGCTCGATGCTCTACGAGCACGACCTGATCATCGCGCCGGGCCCGATCGGCCTGTGGCTCTACGGCGTCTACAACTGGGGCTGGGACGCGGGCACCGGCGGCAACCCCATCCCCGAAGGCCAACCCCGTGCCGTTCCGGAGAAGGGGGCGTACTCCTGCATCATCCCGAAGGGCACGGGCAAGATCGACCTCGCCTACTGGTCCGACCAGGAGTTCACCGCCACCGTCGCCCGCCGGTCCTGAGTGGACGTTCCCGCGGCTACCGGTTGCTGCTGCCCGCGACGAACGCGCCGAGGTCCTTGGACTGTTGCACCCGCGAGGGCTCGTGCACGTACATCATGTGGCCCGCCGGGTAGTACGCCGTCTCGACGTTGTCCCGCAGCTCCTCGGGGATCTGCAGGCGCGCCAGCACGTGCTCGGCCGCGTAGTACGGCGTCGCGCCGTCGTAGTAGCCCAGCGCCACGTGCACCTTCAGGTGCGGGTTGGCCCGCATCGCCGCGCCCAGCGCCTCCACGGCGGACACCGAGCGACCCTCGAAGTCGGAGTACGACCAGTTCCGCACCACGTCCATCGACAGGACCTCGTACGGCAGGTCGTTCTCGTAGCCCAGCTCGGCGCGCACGTAGTGGTTGAACGCCGCCGAGTACGCGCCGATGATCCGTGACACCGAGGCGTCGTCGCTCATGTGCTCGCGCCCGCCGTCCGGCTCCCAGGTGGTGAAGCGGCCGTCCATGCGGCCTGTGGTGAGCCCCCGGTCGCGCAGCAGCTCGGTGAAGAACCGGACGTGCTCGATCCGCAGGTCCACCCTGTCCACATAGGACTCGTCGAGCCCGGTGAGCGACGCCAGCGTCTGCACGGCCGCCGTGCGCTCCTCGGCCGACAGGCGCGCACCGCGCTCCAGCGCGTACGGCAGCTCGCGCGCGGCGAACTCCTCCGCGTCGGCCAGCACGTCGTCGAGGGGCCGCTCCCCGTGCAGCCCGTGGTAGTGCGCTATCGCCGCGTATGTCGGCACGTACAGCGGGTACGGCTTGTCGTTGCCTTCGGTGAAGCGGATGGTGCCCATGTCGAGCACGCTGCTGATCAGCATCAGCCCGTTGAGGTAGAGCCCGTGCCGTTCCTGCAGGTGTGCGGCGAGCGCGGCCGCCCGCAGCGTCCCGTACGACTCGCCCGCCAGGTACTTCGGCGACAGCCAGCGGCCGTTGCGTGAGGTCCACAGCCGGATGATCTCGCCGACCGACTCGATGTCCGGCGTGAAACCGAGGTAGTCCTTGGGCTTCTCCCCGGCGACGGCGCGCGAGTAGCCGGTGGACACCGGGTCGATGAACACCAGGTCGCTGTGCGCCAGCAGCGTTTCGGGGTTGTCCACCAGCCGGTACGGCGGCGGCTCGGGCGAGTCGACGTCCCCCGACACGGCGCGCCGCGGCCCGAGCAGGCCCATGTGCAGCCAGACGCTGGCCGAGCCGGGGCCGCCGTTGAACGCGAACGTGACCGGCCGCGAGCCGGGCTCGGCGTCGTCGAGCGTGTACGACGTGAGGAACACCTCGGCCTTGGCCTGGTGCCCCTCGAACTTGCCGTCGGTGAGCACCTCCTTGCGCAGCACGACGCGGCCGGTCTTCGCGGTGTACGCGAGCTTGCGGCGCTTGACGGTGAGCGTGTGCTGGGTGCTGACGAGGTCGTCGCTCGGCTCCGGAGCCTTCTTCTCGGGCTCCTCGTCGGGGGTCTCGGGCATGAGCTCAACTTACGCTGGAGGGGTGACGAAGATCAGACCCACCACGATCGCCGAGCTCGACGACGCGCTCGCGGACTGCCGGCGCTGTCCCCGCCTGGTGGAGTGGCGCGAGGAGGTCGCGCGGAAGAAGCGGGCCGCGTTCAAGGACGAGACGTACTGGGGCCGTCCGGTGCCCGGCATCGGCCCGGCCGACGCGTCGATGGCGATCGTCGGGCTCGCCCCCGCCGCGCACGGCGGGAACCGCACCGGCCGCATGTTCACCGGCGACCGGTCCGGGGACGTGCTGTTCCAGGCGCTGTACGACGTGGGCCTGGCGTCACAGCCGACGTCGGTGCGCAAGGGCGACGGGCTGGAGCTGTACGGCACGCGCATCACCGCGCCCGTGCACTGCGCGCCCCCGCAGAACAAGCCGACGCCCGCCGAGCGGGACGCCTGCCGCCCCTGGCTGGTGCGGGAGCTGGAGCTGCTGAAGCCCCGGCTCAAGTCGGTGGTGGTGCTGGGTGCCTTCGGCTGGCAGGCGCTGCTGCCCGTGCTGGCCCAGACGTGGCCGGTCCCGAAGCCGGCGCCCAAGTTCGGCCACGGGGTGGAGGTCGTCCTGGGCGGGGAGCTGCACCTGTTCGGGTGCTACCACGTGTCACAGCAGAACACCTTCACGGGCAGGCTCACCCCCGCGATGCTGCGGGACGTCCTGGCTCGCGCGGCTTCGCGGGCGGGGTTGGAAGTCAGGAACTCATGACTTGACTCCGCATGCAGTCGCTCCTGCTGGGTGTGCTGAAACGACAGGCAGCATTCAGCCGCAACCGGCAGCTCCTGTTCGATATCGAACAGGAGCTCGCCGAGGGAGGTGGCGCGGGTGACGATGCCCCCGACGCCGCCGAGCTCCTCGACCAGGCGCGACAGGACCGTGTTGGTGACACCGACGCTGACGGCGCGGGTGGCGCGGCGTGATCGTGGTCGACGCGTCCGTGTTGGCCAACATGCTTCTATACGCCGACGATCGGGGACGCCGAGCGCGTGCTGTTCTCGGGCGGGACACCGAGTGGGCTGCGCCTGAGCATTGGAAGGCAGAGGTCTTGTCGGTTGTCCGCGGTCTCGCTCTCGGCAGCAAGATCAAGGAAGAGCAGGCAGTACGGGCGGTGGACCGCCTGCCGTTGCTCGGTGTCGATCATGTTTCGTTGGACGAGCTGCTGCCTCGCATGTGGCAGCTCCGCCACGGGATCAGCGGTTCCGACGCCGCATACGTGGCCTTGGCGGAGGCGCGGAGCATCCCGCTGCTGACCTCCGACCGGCGCCTCGCGCGCACCGCGACCAGCTACTGTCGGGTGGAGCTCGTGGCCTGAGTGCCGGTTCGCCGGAGTTGATCTGAATCGTTTTGCCCTGCTATGGCGACCCTGGTCACAGCTGGCCGGGGGGTACGAGCGTCGGGCCCGGGGGAGTGGGAGGATATGGGTATGGCCGCAGTGAAGTCGGAACCGACCCGGATCCTGATCCTGGGCGGTGGTTACGTCGGGCTCTACACGGCGCTGGGACTCCAGAAGAAGCTCCGCGCCAACGAAGCGTCCGTCACGATCGTGGACCCCCAGCCCCACATGACGTACCAGCCGTTCCTCCCGGAGGCGGCTGCCGGCGCCATCGAACCGCGGCACGTGGTCGTGCCGCTGCGGCGGGTCCTCAAGCGTTGTCACGTGCTGACGGCGCGCGTCAACAAGATCGAGCACGAGCGCAAGTCCGTCACGGTCGAGGCCGCGGACGGGCACATCGAGCAGCTGAACTACGACGTGCTCGTGGTCGCGCTCGGTGCCGTGGCGCGCCTGCTGCCGATCCCGGGGCTCGCCGAGCAGGGCATCGGTATCAAGACCATCGGCGAGGCCATCTACCTGCGCAACCACGTGCTGACGAAGCTCGACCAGGCGGCCAGCACGCTGGACCCGGAGCTGCGCAAGCGGCTGCTGACGTTCACCGTCGTCGGCGGCGGGTTCGCGGGCATCGAGGCGCTGGCCGAGCTCGAAGACATGACCCGCGACGCCACGCGGTACTACGAGAACGTCGACCCGTCGGACATCCGGTGGGTGCTGGTCGAGGCCGCGGGCCGGATCCTGCCCGAGGTCCGCGAGACGCTGGGTGTGTGGACGGTCGAGCAGCTCGAGAAGCGCGGCATCGAGGTGTTCCTGTCCACGGCGGCGAAGTCGTTCGAGAACGGGCACGTGGTGCTCTCGGACGGCACGGAGTTCGACAGCGACACGATCATCTGGACGGCCGGCGTGAAGGCCAACCCGGTGCTCGCCAACTCCGACCTGCCGATCGACAAGCGCGGCCGCGTCGAGGCGACGGCCGCCCTGCAGGTCGTGGGCCACCCGGACGTGTGGACGGCGGGCGACAACGCCGCCGTGCCGGACCTGTCGCGCACGGAGCAGGACCCGACGGCCACCTGCCCGCCGAACGCGCAGCACGCGGTCCGCCAGGCGCGTGTGCTGGCGGCCAACATCATCCGCGTGCTCCGCGGTGGCCAGCCGAAGGACTACTTCCACAAGAACCTCGGTGCGGTCGCGGGCCTCGGCCTGCACAAGGGCGTGGCCGACGCGCTGAACCTGAAGATCAAGGGCTTCCCCGCCTGGCTGTTCCACCGCAGCTACCACCTCAAGGCGATGCCCACCTTCAACCGCAAGATCCACATCCTGCTGGACTGGATGCTGGGCGGCCTGTTCCGCCGCGAGGTCGTCTCCCTGGGGCAGATCAACAACCCGAAGGAAGAGTTCGCGCGGGCCTCCAGGTCCTGAGGTCACCGGGGCGCCGCATTATGCTGTGCGGTGCCCCCGTAGCCCAACCGGCAGAGGCAGTCGACTTAAAATCGATTCAGTGCGGGTTCGAGTCCCGTCGGGGGCACGCACAGCATCCTCACGAGACCGCGCCCCTCGTGAGCTGCGACTTTCAGCGACGGTTCGGATTGCGCGACACCGCCACAAGAGCGGTGGTGCCCGATGAACCCGCCGGTTGCGAGCGCTCGGTTGCGGCGCGGGTTGGTGCCCTCGGCGGGACTACCAACGGGGCTGACCAGGGAATTTTCGTCGGCACGTTAGTGGTCGCGGCGAGCTTCGAGCTTCCGGGCTCGGATGAGAGCCCATCTTGAACGCCAACTCGCAGACAGTTGCTCGGTTTGTCACGGTCACGATGGGGCTGGTGATCGGGCTTACCTTCCTCTCTGGGTTCGGCAACGTGTTGAACTTGGCGTTGAAGCTGCGGGTACCGGTGTTCGTAGCGCCGCTGGTGGTCCGGGGCCAGTGAGGACGTGTTGCGGCCAGCGCGACGCCTGCTGCTTGCGGCGAGCGTGGTGACACTGCTGTTGAACGTTGCTGACCCGGTATGTGCTGATCAATGGGGTAAGGCGGGCGAGCCTGCGGCCTTTCCGCATGGTCAGCAGGTAGGAGCGGACCTCCGCCGGGCCACTGCTCTCGACGAGGACCTCGTGGAGCGCGCTCGCCGCGCGGACGCCGACCACTGGCGACGTTACCGACGTCCGATCTCGGTGGAGACGCTCCGAAAGCAACTTCGGGTCGGCGCGACAAAGTTCGACGAGCAATGAGCTAGCGACCGCCTAACGGGCGTGGCTGATCATCGAATTGAAGTCAGACACCTCGCTAATTTCGTGCCCCGCACACAGCCCAAGGGCCTGGTCACCCGACGGTCCCAGCTCGAAGAAGGAGCAGATGGGTGGTCATTCATGGAAGATGCTGTCCGATAGCGAATCAACTCTGCTGATGCCCGAGGCCGGCTGACACGGTCCGCGATCGGCCACGAGGTGAACGTTGTCGCACGGCTCAACGTGCTCTGAGCCATGCTCCGCGACAACACGGCGATACCACGGCAAATCCGGGCCGCTCGCGGCTTGACAGCACCCAGCCCGCCGGATCTCGGCCCCGCGTGTTCGGCCGGAAGCATGATCTTGGAGCCGTGCCGGCCGGTTCCCTCGGCGGTGGTTGGGCCGCGTGGTGTCGCTTTTGGAGTACAGGAAGCGATAACCCGTTGCTGGTTTGACGAGAGTGGCGGTCTGGTCAGCTGTAGGTGACTTGGGTGGTGTTGTTGTTGCTGTACCAGGTGATGGTGCCGTGCTGGAAGTTGGTGCGGCGGCCGCCGGTGACGCTGTATTCGTCGCTGGTGGGGTAGCCGAGTTTGCTGGTTTCCCAGCCGAGGGAGGCCCACTTGTCGCGGATGGCGCCGACGACCGACCAGGCTCCGGTGGAGGGGGTCCAGTAGACCGAGGCCGAGTTGGTGAAGTGGTTGTAGCGGCCCAGGCCGTCGGGCGTCGTGGACTCGTCGGTGGTGGGGTAGCCCAGGCCGGTTTCCCAGCCGAGGGCGGCCCACTTCGACCTGATGCTGCCTTGGATGGAGTGGGCGCCGCTGTTGGGGGACCAGTAGATGGAGGCGCCGGCGGCGAGGCTGAAGTGGTTGTAACGCCCGACACCGTCCGGGGTGGTCGACTCATCGGTGGTGGGGTAGCCGAGGGTCTTCTCACGGCCGAGGGCGGTCCATTTGTCGCGGATGGCGCCTTGGATGGAGTGGGCGCCGGTGTTGGCGGTCCAGTAGATGGAGGCGCCGGCGGCGAGGCTGAAGTGGTTGTAGCGGCCGGTGCCGTCGGGGGTGGTGGTCTGGTCGGTGGTGGGGTAACCGAGGCCGGTTTCCCAGCCCAGTGCCGCCCATTTGTCGCGGATGGGGCCCTGGATGTTGTGGGCGCCGGTGTTGGGGGACCAGTAGATGGACGCGCCGCCGCTGGCGCTGAAGTGGTTGTAGCGCCCGACACCGTCCGGGGTGGTCGACTCATCGGTGGTGGGGTAGCCGAGGGTTTGTTCGGCGCCGAGGGCGAGCCATTTGGCGCGGATGTCGCCCTTGATGAGGTGGGTGCCGGTGTTGGGGGTGGTGTAGATCGAGGTGATGCCGAAGGTGGTGTACTGCCCGGTGCCGTCGGCGGTGGCGGTGGTGTCGCTGGTGGGGAAGCCGAGTGCGGCGGGGCCGCCGAGTTGGCGGTAGCGGTCGAGGATGGGGCCGGTGACGGCGTAGGCGCCGGTGTTGGGTGAGTAGTAGATGGTGCCGTGGTCGTAGTCCTGGGCCCAGCCGGAGGCGACGGAGTATTCGGCGCCGACGGGGGAGCCGAGGGTGGAGGTGGTGGCGCCGAGGCCGGTGTAGTGGGCCTGGATCTTGTCGGGGCTGTCGCCGGTGGTGAAGGTGGCCAGATCGGTGGTGGCGTTGTTGTAGACGTCCTGGTCGCCGGGGAGGGCGCCGGAGGTGGCCCACTGGTAGAAGGTGTAGGCGCTCCAGGAGGCGGGGATGGCGGGGGAGCCGGGGATGTCGGAGTTGCTGGGGGCGATCCACAGTGGATCGTTGGCGAACGCGGTGGAGTCGGCGGTGCAGTGCGACCACCAGCCGTTGGTGGTGTAGAGGACGGGCCAGCGGTTGGTGCGGTCGTGGATCGTGGTGGTGAAGTCGGTGATCCACGCGGTGATCTGGGCGGGGGTCTGGTTGTAGCACCAGCCCGTCCAGTCGGCGGTGCCGTAGGGGTTGTACTCGATGTCCAGCACCGGCGGGAGGGTGCGGCCGTCGGCGACCCAGCCACCGCCGTGGGCGAGGAAGTAGGTGGCCTGCGTCGCACCGTCCGAGTCGCTGGGGAGCGCGAAGTGGTAGGCGCCGCGGGCGAGCCCGGCGTTCGCGGCACCGGTGTAGTTCGTGGTGAACTGCGGATCGGTGTAGCTGGTGCCTTCGGTGGCCTTGACGTAGGCGAACTTCGCCCCGTTGGCCGCGGCGGCGTTCCAGTCCACAGTGTTCTGGTAGTGCGACACGTCCATCCCCGGCGTCCCGGCCGGGGCCTGCGCAGTGGCCATCGCACGCATCGTCTGGTGCGCCTGCACCGTCGAGCCGAGATAGTCGGCGTCGGGATGTGTCGGGCCCCTCTGCCCGGCCAGCGCGGCCGGAGCCGATACCAGTGCCGGAGACACCAATCCGGCCAGCAGCACCGGCACCACCACGAGCGCACGCAACCGGCGCACAGGGACCTCCCCCAGATCAGGAACGCGGGTTCGAACGAACTCGGCGCAGGGAACTGTAAACCGAGTCAGGTTCTCGGCGACAGAGAGATCCGACACTCAAAAATCACAGGCCATCGTGGACCGGTGGGAAAATCTCCTACAGCCGCTTCGGGTTGGAGTGGAGGAAGTTTCGCCTCGATTTCCGTTGCGGACCGTGTCTCAGGCGGTGCCATGGTCGGGGGTTGCTCCGACAGGAGCTAGGCGCACGGCGGGTTGAACGGCAGTTCGGGAACGTACCGCTGCCAGCGCGCTGCCGTGAGATTCCCTGCCGTCGTGGTGCAGATCCGTGCCGCGGCCCGGTGGACGTCCATGATCGTCAGCTCGACGGTGTGGTCGTCGCCGGCGGTGGCGAGGATTCGGCCGTCCGGGCTGAGCGCCGCGTTGTCGATGGCCGCCGTGTGCCCGGTCAGGCGGCCGTGGTCGGTGGGGCTGGCCGGATCGGCGACGTTCCAGAGCCGGACGGTGCCGTCCCCGCCGGCGCTGGCCAGGGTCCTGCCGTCCGCGCTGAAACCGACCCAGTACACGAAACTCGTGTGCCCGGTCAGAGGTTGCTGCTCCGCAGTGGGCCGGGAGGGATCGCTCAGGTTCCACAATCGCACCGTGCTGTCGGCCCCGGCGACCGCGATGGTCCGATCGTCCGAACCGAACGCGACACCGAACGCGCCACTGACCTCGACCGGCAGCGAAGCCAGCCGACGCGGGTCCCGGACATCGGCGATGTCCCACAGCGCCACCGTGTCGTCGGCACCGGCGCTGGCGAGCATCCGGCCGTCGTGGCTGAGCGCCAGCCAGTAGACGAACTTCGACTGGCCGCCCAGGGGAAGTCCCAGTTCGACCGGCCGCACCGGATCGGCGAGATCCCACAATCGCAGCGAGCCGCCGTTCCCGGCAGTCGCCAGCACCCGGCCGTCGTGTGTGAACACCGCGGTTTCCACCGTGCCGTCGCCGCCACCGAACGGGCCGCCCAGCGCGGAGGCGTGCGCGGGGTCGGCGACGTTCCACAGCCGCACCGTGCCGTCCGCGCTCGTGCTGGCCAAGGTCCGCCCGTCCGGGCTGAAGGTGACCCGGCGAACCTCGTCGGTGTGCCCGGTCAACGGAGCCCCGAGCGGCCGGGCGTGCGTGGGATCGGTGACGTCCCACAGGCGCACGGTGCCGTCCGCCCCACCGCTGGCCAGCACCGTCCCATCAGGACTGAACGCGACCCCCTGCACTCGATCGGTGTGGCCCAGCAGCACCGTGCCGGGCAGGTTCCACAACCGGATGGTGCGGTCGGCGTCGCCACTGGCGAGTGTCGTGCCGTCGGGGCTGAATGCCAGCGAGCGGACGTAGCCGGTGTGCCCGGTGAGCGGCTGGCCCAGCGCGACCGGTTCGGCTGGGTTGGTCAGGTTCCACAACCGCACCGTCCGGTCGGCGCCGGCACTGGCCAGCACGGTGCCCGCCGGGTTGAACGCCAGCGCGTAGACGGTGTTGGTGTGCCCCGCGAGCGGTGCGCCCACCGCGGTGGGACGAGCCGGGTCGTTCAGGTTCCACAACCGCACCACGTAGTCGTCCCCGCCGGTCGCCAGCAGGCGGCCGTCCGGGCTGAACGCGAGCGCGTAGGCGTGCTGGCTCTCCACCCGCGCCGCATCGCCCAACTGCACGGGATGCGTGGGATCGCCGATGTTCCAGAGACGCACCAGGCCGGCGTGATCGGCGGCGGCGACCATCCGCCCGTCAGAACTGACCGCGACCTGGAAGATCGCGTCGGTCGCTCCGGTGAGCGGGGAGCCGAGGGCCGAGGGATGCGCGGGGTCACTGACGTTCCACAGCCGGACCGTGCCGTCCGCCCCACCACTGGCCAGCAGCCGTCCATCCCGGCTGAACGCGATGGTGTTGGCGTAGCCGGAGTGCGCGGGCACCGCCGGTCCCGCAGCCACCAGACGGGTCCGGTCGGCGACGTTCCACAGCTGGATGGTGCCGTCGTCGCCCGCGGTGGCCAGGATCTTCCCGTCCGGGCCGAACGCCAGCGCGAAGATCCGCCCGGCGTGCCCCGCCACGGGAGGGCCCCAGGGGCTTGGGCTGCCGCGGTCCGCGGTGTTCCACAGCCGCACCGTGCCGTCCCGGTCCGCGCTGGCCAGCGTGGTCCCGTCCGGGCTGAACGCGACGCCGTAGACCGTGTCCGAGAACCCGGGCAGCAACGTGGACAACGCCTGGTGCTCGGTGCTGAGCAGGTCGGCCTCGGTCTGCGCGGTCGGCTGGTCGGTGTAGCCCACCAGGTTCAGCTGCGCCGCGAGCGAGACGTCACTGCCGGCGACCTGCTGGGCTTCGGCGGACGCCTGCGCGCCGGCGAGCCCGTGCGTCTTGGCCTGGGCCGTGCTGTTCTGCTGCATCGCGACCACGCCCGCGCTCGCGGCGAACAACGCCAGCACGCACACCACCGCCACCGTGACCCACCGCCACCTCCGGACCGTGCGCTCGTGACGCAGGGAAGTGCGCAGGAACGCGGCTGCCCCGGGGTTGCTGGCGACGGCGTCGGGGTGCTGGTCTGCCCAGTCGCGAGCCGACGCGAGGCGGTTGCCGCGGTACAGCAGGCTGCGGTCGGCAGGGGCCTGCCGCCAGGCCGCGGCGTCGTCCATGAGTTGCTGGTAGGTCCGCAGACCGGCCCGGTCGGCGTCGACCCAGTCGTGCAACCGCGGCCAGGCCCGGAACAGGGCTTCGTGGGTGATCTCCACGGTGTTCGTGTCCACCGTGATCAACCGGGCCTCGGCCAGCATGTCCAGCACCGGGTCGAGCGCGGGCACGAACTCGTTCCTGGCCACGCGGCGTTTGCTGTCCTCGGTGCCCTCACCCAACGCCACCAGCCGGAGGAGGACGGTCCGCACGAGTCGCTGCTGCTCGGCCGTCAGACCGGCATACACGGCCTCGGCGGTCTGGGCGAGGGCGTGCTGAATGCCGCCTGCCGCTTCGTAACCGGCGAGGGTGAGCGTGTTACCCCGGCGGCGGTGCCAGGTCTGGCGCAGCGCGTGCGAGACCAGCGGGAGCGCTTTGTTGGCTTGGCCCGCCGCATCCGCGACCACGCGGGCGAGTAGCGCGCTTTCCACCGTGGCCCCTACCCGGGTCGCGGGCAGGCTCACCGCGCGGCGCAGTTCGTCGGTGCTCATGGGACCCACCAGCAGTTGGTTGTCCCGCAACGCTTCGACCAGTTCGGGGTGCTCCGAGCAGTGTGGGTAGAAGTCCGCCCGCACCCCCAGAACCAATCTGGTGCGGCCGTTCTCCGCCTGTGCCGCGGTGAGCAGCGCGGTGAGGAACGCGGCGCGTTCGGCCCGGTCCCGGCAAAGGGTGAAGACCTCCTCGAACTGGTCGACCACCAAGAGCAGGGGCACGTCGCCAGGCTGGTCGTTCAGGGCCTGCAACACGGTCAGGTGAAGGGCGCGCGGATTGACGGCCAGTTCCTCGTGCAGCGCGGTGGCCGAGCGGCCGCACCAGGCCGCCAGGCGTACCGCGGTCTGTTCCAGCGGATGTGGACCGGGCGCGAACAACAGCGTCGGCCAGTGCGCTTCGGAGGAAATGCGCGGAACGAGCCCGGCGCGCAACAGCGACGACTTCCCGGAACCGGAAGCACCGAACACGGCGAGGAAGGACGCGGACCGCACCCGGTCGAACAGTTCCTCGGTGAGGATTTCCCGTCCGAAGAAATTGCCGGCGTCCTCCGCTTGGAATGAACGCAATCCCACGTAAGGGCACCGCTCGTCCGCTTCCGCCGCCGTGGCCTCGACGGGCGGATCCGCGAGTTCGGCCGCCACCTCCCGCCAGCGTTTTTCCCATTCCTCGGGGTCTCCGCCGCAGGCCCGCACATAAGCCAGGGTCACCGGAAGACTGGGCAGTTTCCGGCCGGCTGCCGCGTCGGCGAGAGTCGACCACGAGTAGTGCGCCCGGCCGGCGAGTTCACGATAGGTGGGACTGCCCGCCTTTTCCCGGAGGCGCCGCAGACCATCGGCGAATTCGGGCAGCGGACCCGCATCGGGGTCCAACGGTCGTTCCGGTCGCGGCACGCTCAGCACCCCCAGGCCCCTCCGTGCTGTCACCGATTGTGCGGACCTGGTTGTGCGGTGTCCAGCGACCGACACCGCACAACTCGAACGGAGTAGATCCGAACACGCAGCATCACCGGAAACCAGGGAGGAACTCCGTGTCCCCACACCGAATCCACCGAAACAGACCCGGGCTGGCGGCTCTGCTCGCGTTGCTCGTGATGATTGTGAGTACGAGTGGTATCGCGTCCGCGACCGACGGCAATGCCATCGCGCGAACCGCGACCGGAGAGATTGGCAACACCTGCGACAAGTACGACGCCTGTTCCTACGAGTGGTGTGCGCTGTTCGCGAAATGGGTCTGGGCGCAGAACGGTGTCGATGTCAGCGAGCTGAACGCGTGGGCCGCCAGCTTCTACGACTACGGCAAAACACATGGAACGCTGTCGAGCACCCCACAGGTCGGCGACGCGGTGGTGTTCGGTTACCGGGCTGCCGACGATTACGCGGACCACGTGGCGATCGTGACCAGCGTCGACACCGCCCACCACACGATCGTCTCGGTCGGCGGCAACGAAGGTGACGGGCGGGTCCAGAAGGACGGCCCGTACGACTGGTCGGAGGGCTATTCCTCAGTCATGGGCATGACGATCAGCGGCTACGTCGCTCCCGTCGGGCTGGCCGCGCCCGTTCCCGGCCAGCTGGTGGCGATCGGCAACGACGGCGGCGTCTACCACGAAGTCCGCAACCCCGACGGGAGGTGGACCGGGTTCCAGCCGCTGACCGATTCGTCCGGCGGTGTGATGAAGGCTTCCGCTGTCGCCATCACCGGCGATCCGGACGGCTCGGCGCAGGTGCTCGCCATCGGCGGTGACGGTTACGTGTACCACGAAGCCCGGCAGGCGAGCGGAAACTGGACCGGCTTCCAGCCCATACCTGGCGTGGGCACGCCGAAAATGACAGCCAGTGCCGTGTCGATTTCGGCCGACCCGGACGGCTCCGCACAGGTCCTCGCGATCGGCAACGACGGCGGCGTCTACCACCAGATCCGTGCCCTGAACGGGAACTGGAGCGGGTTCCAGCCGCTGACCGATTCGTCCGGCGGCGTGATGAAGGCGTCCGCCGTCGCCATCACCGCTGACCCGGACGGCTCGGCGCAGGTGCTCGCTGTCGGCGGTGACGGTTACGTGTACCACGAAGTCCGGCAGGCGAGCGGAAACTGGACCGGCTTCCAGCCCGTGCCCGGCGTGGGCACGGCGAGGATGGCGGCCAGTGCCGTGTCGATATCGGCCGACCCGGACGGCTCGGCACAGGTGGTCGCGATTGGCAACGACGGCAACGTCTACCACCAGATCCGCACCAAGCCCGGCGCCTGGACGGGCTTCCAGCCGGTGACCGGTGTGGGTACGCCGAAGATGGCCGCGAGCGCGGTGTCCATCACGGGTGCTCCCGACGGGTCCGCGCAGCTGGTCGCGGTCGGCAACGACGGCAATGTCTACCACCGGATCCGCACCGCGGCAGGCACTTGGACGGACTTCCAGCCGGTGGCCGGCATCGGTACGCCGAAGATGGCGGCCAGCGCCGTTTCCATCGCCAGCGTCCCCGGCGCCGCGTGAGACGAAGGTGGGCGGCCGCGCAGCACGCGGTCGCCCACCTCGTCGTCGGAACCGGCCCGTAAGGAATCGCTCATGACGGGAGCGTTGGTTCGACCGACACCCCGCCGCGGTGTAGGCCTTGTCCTGTGAGAGCTGGCTCGCCTGGGCGGGCGCACCGTCCAGGCGCACGAACGCGCACAGGTGACCTGCCGCGTCGACCACCGCGATCGCGGACTTCTGGCCCGCCGTCTCCGCGGCACGTTGCGCGGCCGCCACCACCTCGAGTGCGGCCTGGCTGGAGATGCTGGCGAGCTGACGAACGCCATGACCCGCGACACTTGGCGCGCCACTCGGTCCCGAGCTGGGGATGCCGGTTCTCCGTGAGCCTCCGCCTCAACTCATCCGGTGCATGTCGTAGCGCACCTGGAGCGCCGTGCGTTCCGCGGTCGCCACCAGCAGGCTCGTGTTCAGCCAGCCGTGCGTGGCGTTCGCCGTCGTGGCTCTGATGCACAGGCGGAAGTAGTACGTGGCCACGTCGACCTCCTCGTCCCTCGCCAGTGCCGCCAGCACGTCCGGCGGGCCGGTGCGCAGGCCGGTGCTCGTCACCGCCACCAGCCGCGCCGGTTCGGTGGTCTCCAGTTCCAGTGTGTAGCGCGCTTCGACCAGCGTCGTGCCGTCCGGGAGGACCCGCTGCCAGTCCGCGCCGCCCGGCTGCACCGCGCCCGACAGCTCCGGGCCGTCCACCGTGCCGCCCGTGATCGGCACCACGCGGTGGTGCCCGTCCGGCGTCTCACCGAAGTCCAAAGGCGCCCCGAGCTCCACGACGACCGTCGCGACGTACTCCAGTGCCGGTGCCGGGAACAGCGGTCCGCCTCTCCTGCTGCCTCCCGCGCGAGGCGGCGGAACACACATCGTGATGCACCTTTCACGCTCTGGTGGCGGACACGATGCCGGAGCACGTTCACGGGCGCAGCGGGCATTTCATTGATTGGCAAACCGATTGTGCGTGGGGCGGGCGAACCGGTCCGTCGCCTCGACGATCGCCTCCGTCATGGAGGTTCCGCCGTGCCCGGCGTCGTCCAGGACGACCAGTTCGCTGCCGGGCCAGGCCTTGTGCAACGCCCAAGCGGTGTCGAGCGGCCCGCTGACGTCGTAGCGGCCGTGGATGAGCACGCCCGGAATGCCCGCCAGCCGCCCGATGTCGCGGAGCAGCTGGCCCTCCTCCAGGAAGCAGCCCTGCGACCAGTAGTGCGTCACGATCCGCGCGAAGGCGAGCTGGAACGCCGGATCCGCGACCGACAGGTACGGCGCGGCACCGGGCGCGAGGGAGATGTGCGTGTCCTCCCAGTCGCACCAGGACCGCGCCGCCTCGGCGCGTACCTCCGGATCGGGGTCGTGCAGCAGGCGGCTGTAGCCCGCCGCCAGGTCGTCGTCGTCGGGGACCAGCGCGCGGAACCGCTCCCACTCGCGCGGGAACACGCGTCCCATGTCGCGCGTGATCCAGTCCGTCTCCCGACGGTCTCCGCTGGTCACGGCGGCCAGGACGAGTTCGGTCACCCGCTCCGGATGCGCCTGCGCGTAGGCCAGCGCCAGCGTGACTCCCCACGAGCCACCCCACACGAGCCACTCAGGGACACCGAGGTGGACGCGCAACCGCTCGATGTCGGCGATCAGGTGCTGCGTCGTGTTGGCCGACAGGTCCACGAAAGGCGCCGCCGCTGACGGGACGCTGCGTCCCGCGTTGCGCTGATCGAACAGCACGATCCGGTAGCGCCCGGGATCGAAGAGCCCGCGCTGGCGCGCAGAACACCCCGAACCCGGGCCGCCGTGCAGCACCAGCGCCGGTTTGCCATCGGCGTTGCCGCAGGTTTCCCAGTACAGCGAATGCCCGTCGCCGACGTCGAGCATCCCGGAGTCGTACGGTTCGATCGGCGGATATCTCATCCGCCCAGTCTCCCGGACCTCGCGCTAACCGAGTAGCTCGAAGCCGTCGGCCATCGCCGTGAACAGCTCGTCGTCCTCGGCGGGCTGGGAGGTGCCGCAGCCGAGGCAGAAGACGACCTCTCCGTCGAGGCGCAGGTACTCGATGACGTGCCAGCTGCGGCCCGCGTCGTGCTTCGCGCACCGCAGCACGGCGCCGGGAGCGCCGCCCACCTCGGCCTCGGCGAGGTCGAAGTCGGTGAAGCCGTTGTGCTCCAGCGAAGACCGCGCGCGTTCGGCGAGTTCCAGCGCGCTGTCGGCGGGCCGGACGGGTTGCCGGAACACGATGGCGGAGTGCCTGCGGTCGGTCCGGTCGCCGAAGCGCGCGGTCTCCCACGGGCTGTTCTTCAGGTTCGGCGGGCGTTCGTCCCAGCCCTGCGGAATCCGCACGGCGTAACCGAAATCAGGTTTCTCGATGCGCTGCCACTGCATGATCTGTCTCCTGGCGAGTTCACGCCGGAGGGCGGCGAGGGCAGCGGTGTAGGACTCGCCGGTGCGGCGGGCGCGCTCGCGGACGCGGCGCTTGAAGTGCTTGTTCGCTGTCATCGGGCCCTCGGCAGCACGCCACTCGACCCCCGGCGAGGAGCACGTGCAGGCGGATGACAAGCGATCCGGGGACTGGATCCCCTTTGCCTCCACCGGGCGGCCCTGCCGGGGAGGGCCGAAGGAGGTTGGGCGGCGGACCGACGCCTGCGCACAGGATGACCCGGTGCCCGGAGGGCTGTCAAACGGGGTTCGCGCAGGGCGGAACCTGCGTTACGGATCACCGTCGGGGCGCGACCACCGCGCCGGAGCCGGGATACCCTGGGACTTCCCTTGACAAGGAGAGGTGACATGCGGACTTTCGTGCTCGCGGGCGGGTGCTTCTGGTGCCTGGACGCGGTCTACCGCACGCTGCGTGGCGTGCAGGACGTCGTGTCCGGCTACACGGGTGGCGACGTCGCCGGGCCCTCGTACGAGCTGGTGTGCACCGGTCGCACGGGGCACGCCGAGGCGGTCGCCGTCACGTTCGACCCCGAGGTCATCCCCGCGGAGGTCATCCTCGACGTCTTCTTCACCCTGCACGACCCGCGCCAGCTGAACCGCCAGGGCGCGGACGTCGGCACGCAGTACCGCTCGGCGATGTTCTACGCCGACGACGCGCAGCGCGCCGAGTTCGAGGCCGCCATCAAGCGCGCGAGCGAGTGGTGGGAGGGCGAGATCGTCACGACGCTGGAGCCGCTCGGCGAGTTCTACCGCGCCGAGGAGTACCACCAGGACTTCTTCGCCAAGAACCCCGGCCAGGGCTACTGCCTCGCGGTGGCGTTGCCGAAGGTCAACAAGGTGCGTAAGTCCTTCGCCCAGTACATCGGGTGAAGCGCGACGAGGACTTCGCGCAGCTGCTGAACAGCAGCCACGAACGCGTCGTCGGGCGGCCGTTGCTGCCCGGCGGCTCGCCGGACGCGCGATGGCTCTACGAGGACGCCCCGTTCGTGCTGCTCGCTCACGACACCTCGGACGACCCGCTGTTCGTCTATGCCAACCGGATGGCCCAGCGCTGCTTCGAGTACAGCTGGGACGAGTTCGTCGGCCTGCCGTCCCGGCTCTCGGCGGAGGCGCCGGACCGGGACGAGCGCGACCGGCTGATGGCGGGCGTGCGGCGGCAGGGCTTCGTCGAAAGCTACCGGGGCCTGCGCATCGCCAAGTCGGGCAGGCGGTTCTGGCTCGAGGACGCGACGGTGTGGAACCTCGTCGACGCGGACGGCGCGCTGCGTGGCCAGGCCGCGCGGGTGCCGCGTTGGAGCGACCATTGCTGACCCTCCAGGAGGCGACGCCTGAGGACTGGCCCGACTGGCGTGACGTCCGCTTGGCCGCGCTCACGGACGCGCCGCACGCGTTCCGGACCACCGTCGACGACTGGAACCGGGGCGCCGAACAACGCTGGCGCGAAAGGCTCGCGATGCCGGACGCGCTGAACCTCCTCGCCAGGGACGACGGTGTGGTCGTCGGCCTGGCGAGCGGGATTCGGTATCCGGATGGCGTCGCCGAGGTGCGGTCGGTGTGGGTCAGCCCGCGGGCGCGCGGAAAAGGCGTCGCGGACCTGCTGCTGACGGCCATCGAGGAGTGGGCCGTGCGGCAGGGCGCACCGGAGCTGCGGCTGGACGTCCTGCCCGGCAACGAGCGCGCGATCGCGCTGTACCGCCGGCACGGCTTCGTGCCCACCGGCGGCGAGGAGATGCGCAAGCCATTGGTTGCGAAGCGGTAACCCTGATCGGTCCGGCCGTAACGAACCCCGCCGCGGCGTCGAACTACAGGCGCACTCAGGCCCGGCGGGGGCGTGGCCATTCAGGACTTGTCAGGAAGGACTTCCCACCGATGACGCAGCCCAATCCCTACCAGCAGACCCCGGTTCCGGTGTCGCCGCAGCCTCCCGCGTGGACACCGGCCGCCCCGGTCGCCACGGGGCAGCCGGTCGCGACGGGACTGTCCATGAAGGAGCGCAACCCGGTTCTCGTGTGGCTGTTGTGGCCGCTGCTGACGCTCGGGATCTACAGCCTGGTCTGGTACTACAAGATCCACAAGGAGATGGCCGAGTTCGACCGGCGCCGCGCGGTGCCGGTCGCGGGTCCCGTGCTGGTCCTGTTGTTCCTCAGCTGGACCCTCATCGCGCCGCTGGTCAGCTACTACAACACCGGCAACCGCATCCGGAACGCGCAGCGCGCCGCCGGGCTGCCCGAGACCTGTTCGGCCGTCGGCGGGATGCTGCTCATGCTCGTGTTCGGCGTGGGAGTCGTGTACTACCAGAGCGAGCTGAACAAGATTTGCGCCGCTTACGGGGTTCCTGCGGGCCAGCAGATCCCGCTGCACGCCTGAGTATCTTTCACATAGTGCCGTTTTCCTGGGCAAACGGTTACTTCACACGATCGAGGATGTATCGGCGGCCTGCGCACGGGTAACGCTGTTGGTGCCGGACGAAAGAGTCCGACCGGACAAAAGCAGGACCCGCTCTCACGCGAAGGGCGAACAACGGAGAGAGCGAGCCCTGTCCCTGTCTGCCGACAGAGAAAGGAATCATCTCATGCGCATCATCCGCCGCGCGCTGGTGGCCAGTGCCATCGCTCTGCCCCTCATGGTGGGCGCCGCCGGTATCGCTTCGGCCGACACCCCGAACGACAACGCCGGTGCCTCGTACTACACGAGCAGCAGCACCTCCGCTGGCTCCGGTGGCGCCAGCACCGACGGCACCACCTCCTGGGCGACGGACGACGCGAGCGCCTACCACCACGGCGCGACCGCCGCCGGGCCGGACGGCGCGAGCTCCGAGAGCACCCACTCGTACTCGTACGACGGGGACAACCACCACGGTTGGGTCTCTTACGACAACGACGACTGCGACTACAACTACGGTCACCACCACTGGAACCACCACAGCGACTGGAACGACAACGACGACGGTGGCCTGCTGGACGTCGGTTCGATCCACCTGCTCTGATCGAGTAGATGGACCAGGCCGCAGGTAGGGCGGCTCCGGGCGACGCTCCGGAGCCGCCCTTCCGCTGTGTCAGTGGCGCGGCCGTCCGGCCTCGACCAGTGCCACCCCGCGCTCGTGGTCGGCGTCGGCGTCGTGCGTGAGCACCCCGACCACCACGCCGTCGCGGGTGTACCAGACGGTGAACGCCTCGTCGTCGTGCTGGACGAGCTCGGCCTCGTCGAACCCGTCGCCCCACGCGGCGTACTTGAGGTACCGGTCCCCGAGCACCGACCGGAACCCGGGCGGTGCCGTCCAGGAAGCCTCGGCACCCGCGGCGGTGCGGCCCGCGATCGCGCCCATGGTCAGCGCGTCGTCCCAGTGCTCGACGACCAGCGGGCGCCGCGCCGACGCGTGGAAAGCGAGTGCGACGTCACCCGCGGCGAGCACCCCGGGCTCGCTGCTGCGCATGTGCTCGTCCACGCACACGCGGCCCTGCGAGGTGCTGATCCCCGCGCGTTCCGCCAGTTCGCCGCGCGGCCGGATGCCCGTGGCGAGCAGGACGAGATCGGTGTCCAGCAGCGGCACGAGTTCGGTGCGGATCCGGTAGCCGTCGTCGACGCCGAGCAACCGGGTGTCCGTTAGGACGCTCACGCCCTCGCACCGGAGCCAGCGGTGCAGCTTCCGTCCGGCGACCGAGCCGAGCCGCCGTTGCTGCGGCTCCTCCTCGGGACACAGGACGGTCACCTGGACACCCAGGCGTGACAGGGAAATCGCGGCCTCGCAACCGATGAACCCGGCGCCCGCGACCACCACGCTGCGCGCGTTCTTCGCCGCCTCCCGCAGTTCCCGCCCGCTCGACGCCGATCGCAGCGTCCGGATGGCGGGGTGGTCGGCGCCGGGGATCGGCGGGCGCACCGGTTCCGCCCCCGTCGCGAGCAGGCAGTGGCTGTAGCCGACGGTGCGGCCGGCGGCGGTGGTGACGGTGCGCTCCCCGGGATCGAGGGTGACGACGGGGTCGCCGAGCTCCACGTCGATCCGGTGTTCGCGGTAGAAACCCGCCGGTGCCAAGGGAAGGTCGTCCTCCCCGGCTTCACCGCGCAGGAACTCCTTCGACAACGGGGGCCGCTCGTACGGCGGCTCGATGTCCGCCGACAGCAGCAGGACGTCGGCGTCGCCGCCCGCGTCCCGGTAAGCGCGTGCGGCAGCGTAGGCAGCGGGCCCGCCGCCGACGAGGACGAACCGGTCGTTTCCCGTCATGCGGGTCGGCTACCCGGGGAAGAAGATCAGGAACCACAACGGAAAGCGCTTTCGGGAAGCGCTTTCAACGGCACGCTCAGCGGTCGGCTCCGTAAATCACCCGCGCTGTTCCGCCGGCGGCGAACACCGGGCCGACCGGACTCGACGATCACTACGGTCCAGTCTCGTGACGACGATTACGACGCGTACGGTCGAGTATCCGGCCGACGGTTTGACGATGATCGGGCACCTCGCGCTCCCGGCCGGTGCCGGCCGCCGGCCCGCGGTGCTGCTCGGACCGGAGGGCATGGGGCTCAGCGACGTCGAGCGCCGCCGGGCCGATGCTCTCGCCGAGCTGGGATACGTAGCGCTGGCCTTCGACCTTCACGGCGGGCGCTATCTGGGCGACCCCGAGGAGATGCTGGCCCGTTGCCTGCCGCTGCTCGCTGATCCCGACCGGATGCGGGGCATCGGCCATGCGGCGCTCGACGTGTTGTGCGCTGAACCGCGGACCGACCCCGACCGGATCGCCGCCGTCGGCTACGGCACCGGGGGCGCCGTCGGGCTGGAACTCGGGCGCGACGGCGTCAGCCTGCGCGTGATCGGGACGGTCAACGCACTGACCACGGGCCGACCGGGCGAGGCGGCGCGCATTCGCTGCCCGGTGTGGGCCGGGGTCGGGTCGGAAGACCCGATCATGCCTCCATCGCAGCGGGACGCGTTCACCGCTGAGATGCAGGCTGCGGGCGTCGACTGGCGCCTCGTGGTCTATGGCGGCGCCTTGCACGCCTTCCACCACCCGCCGGTCGACCATCCCACGGTCCCCGGCGTCGGGTACCACCCACGGCACGCCCAGCGAGCCTGGCGCGATGTCGTCGACCTGCTCGCCGAGTGCCTGCCCGTGACGGAGTGATCCGCCGATCACCAGGAAGAATCAGCGGTGGTGGTGCCCGGCGCCGTGGCCGCCGTTCCAGCCCCCGCCCGGGCCGTAGCCGCCGGGGTTGAACGGCCACTGGTCCGGCGTGGGGATCTTCGGCATGGTCACCGTCGGCTGGGACGCGGTCGCCGGAGCCTTGGCCGGGGCCGAGGTCTGCGCCTTCGGCTTGGCCTTGCTCGTCTTCGGCAGCGTGCCGCTGAACTTGCCCTTGTCGGGCTGCCGCGCCTGGGTGGGAGGTGCCGGGATCTCGGCGGTCGTCGTCGGGGTGGCGGCCGCGAGCGGCACGACCTGCGCGCCGATCGGGGAGGACGCCTGCAGCGCGTTGGACTCGGGCGTCGTGCCGCTGGGCACCGGTCCGGAGGCGGTGCCGCCGGTCTGCGGGGTCTGCGCGTGGGCCAGTGCCCAGCCGCCCACCAGCACGGCACCCGCGAAGGCCAGCCCGGCGAGCTTGAGACCGGTGCGGGGCGGGCGGCTCTCCTTGGCGGTCGCGACCGCCGCGGCGGGCTCCTCCTCCAGCAGCGCGCTCACGGTGGTCTTGTCGTAGTGGTACTGCGTCGCCGTCTCGGCAGCCGCCGGGAGCGGGAAGGCGGGCAGCGTGCCGCCGAACGAGCCTTCGGGCGTGGTGGCACGGGAGCGACGATGCGGGGCGCGGCCGGCGCGGGCACCGTTGCGGGCCAGCAGCTCGGCGACGGTGGTCGATCCCGACGTGGTGTCGAGACTGTGGGTCGCGGTCGTCACGGAGCGTGCCCTTCCTCGTCCTTCGTGCAGGTGAAGATCTCGAGCTCGTTCTTGTGCCCGCGTCACCCTATCGTGTCGCGCAAGTGCAGAGGCAACCGAGCTTTCCCCGCATACTCGAACCGTGCCCGCGGACTGGATCCTGCACGTCGACCTCGACCAGTTCATCGCCGCCGTCGAGGTGATGCGGCACCCGGAGCTGCGTGGCCGGCCGGTCGTCGTCGGCGGAACGGGTGACCCGACCCAGCGCGCGGTGGTGGCAACCGCGTCCTACGAAGCGCGAGAGTTCGGCATCCAGTCCGGCATGCCGCTGCGGTTGGCCGCCAAGCGGTGTCCGGACGCGGTGTTCCTGCCGGTCGACAAGCCCGCTTACGAGGAGGTGTCGGAGCGGGTCATGGCGGTCCTGCGGGAGTTCCCGGTGGTGGTCGAGGTGCTGGGCTGGGACGAGGCGTTCGTCGGCGCGAGCACGGACGACCCGGAGGAGCTGGCCACGCGGCTGCGTGCCGCCGTCGCGGAGCGGACCGGGTTGTCGTGCGCCGTGGGCGTCGGCGACAACCGACTCCGCGCGAAGATCGCGACGGGGTTCGCGAAGCCCGGCGGCATCTACCGGCTGACTCAGGACAACTGGTCCGAGGTGATGGACGCCCGTCCCGTCGAGGCGTTGTGGGGGATCGGGCGCAAGACGGCGAAGAAGCTGGCCGAGCTGGGCACGGAGACCGTCGGGCAGCTGGCGGCGAGCGATCCGAAGGAGCTGGCCGCCCGTTTCGGGCCGACGATGGGGCCCTGGTACCGATTGCTCGCGCTGGGGCACGGCGACCGCGAGGTCACCGCGACGCCGTACGTGCCGCGCTCACGCAGCAGGGAGGTCACCTACCAGGAGAACCTGACCGACCCGGCGGAGATCGCGCGCGAGGTCGCCGTGCTGGCCCGCCGGGTCGCCGAGGACGTCGTCGAGGAGGGGCGCCCGGCCGCGCGTGTGGCCGTGAAGGTGCGCTTCGCGCCCTTCTTCACCCAGACCCGCAGCGTCACCCTCGACGCCCCGACGAGCGACGCGGACGTCCTGGAGCGCACCGCGCTCGCGGTGCTGGGGCGGTTCGAGGACGGCCGTCCCGTCCGGTTGCTGGGTGTCCGGGCGGAATTCGAGACCGGGAAATAGTATTTTGTCCGCTTTGGCCGGAAACTGCTCACCGCTTCGGGTGGTTGCCACGCGCGCGCCGAAATAAGGTCATCCGCATGGCAGAGTCGTCAGCAGGGGCGCGGCAGCGCCTCACGTCCGATCAGCGGAACTCGTTCATCGCCGCGGTCCTCGGCTGGACGATGGACGCGTTCGACTACTTCATCGTCGTCTTCGTCTACGCCGACATCGCCAAGAGCTTCGGCATGCAGAAGGCCGACGTAGTGTTCATCACCACGGCCACGCTGATCATGCGGCCGGTGGGGGCGCTGCTGTTCGGGCTGTGGGCCGACCGCGTCGGGCGGCGCGTGCCGCTGATGGTCGACGTCGTGTTCTACTCGATCGTCGGTTTCCTCTGCGCGTTCGCGCCGAACTTCACGGTGCTGCTGATCCTGCGCCTGCTGTACGGCATCGGCATGGGCGGCGAATGGGGACTGGGCGCGGCGCTCGCCATGGAGAAGATTCCGGTGAAACGGCGCGGGTTCTTCTCCGGGGTGCTGCAGGAGGGCTATTCCTTCGGTTATCTGCTGGCCTCGCTCGCGTCGCTGGTCATCCTCCACTGGGCGGGACTTTCGTGGCGCTGGCTGTTCGCGCTGAGCATCATTCCGGCGCTGATCAGCCTGATCATCCGGGCGCGGGTCAAGGAGTCCGAGGTCTGGGAGAGCGCGCGGCAGAAGATGCGCGTGACGCGCACTTCGGTCAAGGACATCCTGCTCGACCCGAAGATCATCCGCCGGTTCGTCTACCTCGTGCTGCTGATGACGGCCTTCAACTGGATGAGCCACGGCACGCAGGACGTCTACCCGACCTTCCTGTCCGCGCACACCTCCGGCGGCGCCGGCCTGTCCTCGACGACGGCCACGTGGATCGCGGTGATCTACAACATCGGCGCCATCACGGGCGGTCTCGTGTTCGGCTCGCTGTCCGAACGCTTCGGCCGCCGCTACACGATCGCGTTCTGCGCGGTGCTCGGCCTGCCGATCGTGCCGCTGTTCGCGTTGTCGAAGACGGCCGCGCTGCTGTGCCTCGGCTCGTTCCTGATGCAGGTCATGGTGCAGGGCGCGTGGGGTGTCATCCCGGCGCACCTGACGGAGATGTCGCCCGACGCGATCCGCGGCTTCTACCCCGGCGTGACGTACCAGCTGGGCAACTGCCTCGCCGCGTTCAACCTGCCGATCCAGGAGAGCCTGGCCGAGCACCACGGCTACCCGTTCGCGCTGGTCGTGACGATCATCCCGGTGCTGGTCGTGGTCACCGTGCTGACGCTCGTGGGCAAGGAGGCGAAGGGGATCAACTTCGGCACCGACCGCACGGCGGTCAGTCCGGCCACAACGGACTGACGGGGGTCACAGCCACTCGGCGACACCGCCGTGGCCTGAACAGGTGCCCTGCCGGTGCTTGCTGAAGCTGTAGGTGCCGTCCTTGCAGTGCGCGGTGGCGCCCGCCGGAGGTGAGGCGGCGTGCGTGGGGCTCGGCACGCAGTTGCCGTCCACGTTGATGTAGCCGCCGGAGCACGACGCGGCCTTCGGCGCAGCCGCCGTGGTGCGCTTGGTCGTCGTGGGCGTGTGGGTCTGCGGGACGGCCGCGGCGTGGGTCTGCGGGACGGCCGCGGCGGGCTGAGGCGTGTCCGAAGTGACCGGCGGAGGTGCCGGCGTGGTCGCGAGCGACGGCGGGGTCGCCGTGCTGGTGCTGCTGACGACGGCCGGTGGGGTCGTGGTGGTCGTCGTCGCGGGCAGCACCGGGGCGGCGCCGCAGGCGGCGAGCGTGACGCCTAGCGCGAGAACCCCGGCCAGGCGCGAAAATCTGCCAGTGGACAAGTCGACTCCTTTGTCTCGGACCGTCGGAAGTCGCGCTGTGCGCCGGTGCCGTTACGGCTTAGGGTGCGGTCATGGATGCGACGGCGACGGAGCTGGCGGCGGCGGTCCGGGCGGGCGAGCTCGACCCGGTGGCGCTGACCGAGCGGGTGCTGGCGGGGATCGAGGCGGCGGACCGCGTGGTGGGCGCGTTCCGCAGGGTGCGCGCGGAGGAGGCGGTGGCCGAGGCGCGCGCGGTGGCGCAACGGCCGGATCTGGCGCAGCTGCCGCTCGCCGGGGTGCCGGTCGCGGTCAAGGACGTCACGGAGATCGCGGGTGAGTACGCGTCCTGGGGCTCGGCCGCGGCGCCCGTGGAGACGTCCACAAAGGACTCCGATGTGGTCGCGCGGTTGCGGGCGGCGGGCGCGGTGATCGTCGGGCTGACGCGGGTGCCCGAGCTGTGCGTGTGGCCCATGACCGACGGTCCGGGCGGGATCGCGCGCAACCCGTGGCAGCCGGAGTACACGGCGGGTGGTTCGTCGGGCGGCAGCGCGGCGGCGGTGGCGGCGGGTCTGGTGCCGGTGGCGCACGGGACGGACGGCGCGGGGTCGGTGCGGTTGCCTTCGGCGATGTGCGGGCTGGTCGGGATCAAGCCGGGCGGGGACCTGCTGACCGAGGAGGGCTGGTACGGGATGTCCGCGCACGGCAGCCTCGCGACGACGGTGGCCGACGCGGCGTTGCTGCTGTCGGTGCTCGGCGACCGGCCGGACCTGGCGCGGGTGGGCGAGCCGGGCAGGCTGCGGGTCGCGGTGTCGGTCGACGTGCCGCTGACGCGTGCCCCAGTGCCGAAACCCCTGTGCGAGGCGGTGGACCGGGTGGCGGACGCGCTGGCGGGAGCCGGGCACGAGGTCGAGCGGGCCACGCCCCGGTACGGCTACGAGGCGACGTTCGGCCTCCTCACGCGCTGGTTCGCGGGTCCGTCGGAGCAGGCGGACGACCTGGACCGGACGCTGCTGCAACCGCGGACGCAGGCGCACGTGCGCCTGGGCCGCGCACTGCGCAGGGCGGGCCTGGTCCGTCCGGGAACGAGGGAGCGCTGGCGCCGCCGCGCGGCGGAGTTCTTCGCGGACCACGACGTCCTGCTGACGCCGACGCTGGCCGCGCTGCCGGTGAAGGCCGCGCGGTGGCACGAACGCTCCGCGCTGGCGAACGCGGTCAGCTCGGTGCGGGTGGCGCCGTTCGCGGGACTGTGGAACCTGGCCGGTTACCCCGCGATGTCCGTACCCGCCGCCCGTCACCCCAACGGGCTGCCACTGGGCGTCCAGCTGGTCGCCGCCCCCGGCGGGGAGGCCCGCCTGCTGGCGGTGGCCGCCCAACTGGAGCGGCTGAACCCCTGGCCGCGACTGCCCCAGGCGGGGGCGCGGTAGCGGCTGCCCCTTGGCGGCCGCAGGTTCGGCTGGCTGCGGGGGTGTGGTTGGGGCCGCTGGTCGCCGCACCCGGCGGGGAGGCTCGCCCGCTGGCGGTGGTTCCCGGCTGGAGCGGCTCAACCCCTCGCCGCGGTTGCCGCTACTGGCGCTTGGAAGACGCCGGTTCGACTGGCTGCTGCGCGGGCTTCGTCGGGGACAGGGCGGGCTTCGTCGGCGTGACCGGCTTGCTCTCGCCGTTGGACGGCTGCGGAAGCGCGGACTCCCCGGCGGGCGGAACCACGACCTGCGCGGGCGTCACCGGAACCGGCGCCGGAGCCTTCGGCGCCGCGCTCTGGGCGGGGACCGTCGACGCCGGGGCAGTCGGCACCGGCTTGACGTACGCCGTCGGCGCCTCGGAACCTGGCGCCGGGGCCGGCTCGACCGGCGCCGGGCGGGTCATGTCCACCACCGACTCCTCCCGCAGCGGCGACAGCGACTGGTGGCTGCGCGCCAGCACCTCGTTCGCCTTGCGGAGGCGGCCCACGGCCTGCTCGCTCAGCGACGTGAGGCGCTGCACCTTCCGGTTCGCCTCGTCCTCGCGGCGCTCCGCCTGCGCGGTGGCCTCCGAGATGAGCCGGTTGGCGCGGGCGGTCGCCTCGTCGACCAGGCGCTTCGCCTCGGCCGTCGCCTCCGCGATCCGGCGCTCGGCCTGGTTCTTGCTCGCCGTCTGCTGGTCCGCGATGTGCTTCTCCAGCGCGGCCCGCTGCGCCGCCATGGAGGTCTCGAAGTCGTGCTCGATCGTGCGGCGCTTGCGCTCCGCCTCGATGTCGAGCGCCGTCCGGCGCCGGGCCGCGTCCGTCGTCAGCTTCTGGACCTCGAGCTTCGTCGCGTCGAGCGCGTTCTTGTGCTCGGACTCCAGCGCCTCCGCGTGCGTCTCCAGCGCGTCGATCAGCTTCTGGTACCGCTCCCGCAACCTGGTGGACACGTCCGTGCTGGACGCCCAGTGCTCCTCGGCCGCCACCTGCGCCCGGGTCACGATCTCCTCCGCACGCGCGTTCGCGAGCTCGATCGTGCGCTGCATCCGCTCGTCGAGGTCCTCGATCCGCTCCGGCGGCCGCTTCAGCTCCTCGACCCGCGTGCGCAGCCGCTGGATCTCGCCACGCGCGCTCTCCAGTTCCCGGGACATCGTGCTCGCCTGCGCCATCGCCGCGTCACGATCGGCCATCACCCGACGCAGGTGTGACTCGACGTGGTCCAGGTACTGCAGCACCTGGCCGCGGTCGAAACCGTGCCACACCTGGTTGTAGTCACGCTTCAGCGGGAGCAGCGCGTTGTCTCGATCGGGAACCATGCCGAAGAAGGTACCCGCGCACACGGTGTTAACGCCGTCAGGTCAGTGCGTGTCCACTCGTCCCGGTTGGACTCACCAGTGGAAGCCGCGCGTGAGCTTGATCAGGCGCGTCGCCGCCTTGGACAGGTGCCGTTCCCCCTTGCCCAGCTTGATCTCACCGGTGCCGCCCGCCGCCTCGGAGTCCGGGAAGATGCGGAAACCCTCGTACGCCAGCGCATCCACGACTCCGGGCAGGAACGTGTACGCCGCCTGGATGAGGTACCCCTCCGGAGTGCCGATGTGCTTCGGGCGTTCACGCAGTGCGCGCACGACCATGTCCGCCGCCTGATCGGGCGATTTCGTGGGAAACGCGTCGTAGATCTTCGTCGGCCGGATCATCGGCGTCCGCACGAGCGGCATGTGGATGGTGGTGAACGTGATCCCGTCGCCATGGGTCTCGGTCGCCGCGATCTTGCTGAAGTAGTCCAGCGCCGCCTTCGACGCCACGTACGCGGAGAAGCGGGGCGCGATGCCCTGCACGCCGATCGAGGACACGTTGACGATGTGCCCGAACTTGCGTTCCGACATGTGTGGCAGCACCGCGAGGATCAGCCGCACCGCGCCGAAGTAGTTGATCGCCATCGCACGCTCGTAGTCGTGGAACCGGTCGTACGACAGCTTGATCGACCGGCGGATCGAGCGGCCCGCGTTGTTGACCACCATGTCGATGCGGCCCTGCTCGTCGAGGATCTGCTTGACGAGCTTGCTCACCGACTCCACATCGGTCAGGTCCGCCGGGTACACCGCGGCACTGCCGCCCGCCGCGACGATCTCGTCGCGCACCTCTTCGAGCTCGTGCTGCCGCCGGGCCACCAGCAGCGGAACCGCGCCCTGCGCCGCGACCTTCAGCGCCGTGGCGCGCCCGATGCCGGACGACGCGCCGGTGATGACGATCCGCCGCCCGTCCAGTTCCCCGCGGCTGCCGTGCACCCGCGCACGGAACGGGTCGAGGTGCTCGCGCCAGTACCGCCACAGCACGTCGGCGTAGTTCTCCAGCCGCGGCACCTCCACGCCGCTCGACGCCAGTTCCTTGCGCGTGGCGGAGGAGGCGAACACCGACGGGAACGCCGTGTTCTCCAGCAGCACGGGCGGAATGCCCAGCCGGGCGAGGAACCCGTCGCGCACCAGCGACACCCCGGGCACGTGCTCGGTCAGCTTCACCAGCCGCACGATGCCCTTGGACAGGCGCTCGTCGAGCTGCACGTCGATGGTCGGCGCACCCGCGGCGCGGGCGAACGCGTTGTAGACCGAGACGACCGGCTGCGGTTCCGGGCTGACCAGGTGGAACGTGCAGCCGTCGAGGTGCTGCCGCGTGACCAGCGCCAGCAGTGCCTTGGCCACGTAGTCGACGGGCACGATGTTCGTGTTGCCGAGGTCCGGGCCGACCAGCGGGAGGTTCGGCAGCCGGTTGAGCTTGTCGATGGCCGTGAACAGGTAGTAGGGACCGTCCACTTTGTCCATCTCGCCGGTCTCGGAGTGCCCGACGACGATGGCGGGCCGGTACACCCGCCACGGCACCTCGTGCTGGTGGCGCACCAGCCGTTCCGCCTCGAACTTCGTGCGGTGGTAGGCGGTCGGCAGCCGCTGGCCCACGTCGAACATGTCCTCGGTGAACACGCCCTCGTGGTCACCGGCCACGGCCACGGAGGACACGTGGTGCAGACAACCCACACGCAGGTCCGCGGCCAGTTCGAGCACGTTGCGCGTGCCGTCCACATTGGCGCGGACGCTGGTCTCGTCGTCGGCCGTGATGTCGTACAGCGCCGCCAGGTGCACGAGGTGGTCGACCTGCCCGCGCAGCTCCTCGCGGACCTCGTCACCCACGCCGAGCCGCTCGGCCGACAGGTCGCCGACCACGAGCGAGACCTTCTCCGGGTGCGGCCACGTCGCCACCAGGCTCTCCAGCCGGTCGCGGGAGGCCGCGCGGACCAGGAGCCGGACGTGCTCGGTGTCGTCCCGTTCGAGCAGGAGCCGGGTGAAGTGGCGGCCGATCAGGCCGGTCGCGCCGGTCACGAGGTAGCCGGGCATCGGGTCACCCTTCGTCGCGTACGTGCAGAACCTTCTGGGGCATTGTCCTCGCCCTGTCGAGTGAGAACCACCACCACTGCTCAGGCGGGGTCGGCGATCGCGACGCGGTTCTCGGCGTAGCCCTGTGCACCACCGACCCACTCGCCGCCGCACGTGACCAGGACCAGGCGGTGCGCGCCGGTCTGCCCGAACAGCTCCACGGCGCGGTGCGGGAGCTCGTCCTTCTGCAGGCTGATCAGCTGCGACACCCGGTACCGCAGGAGCCGCCCGTCCGGCGCCACCACCGTGACCTCCTGGCCGATGCGCGCGGTCCACAGCTCGGCGAACGGGCCCGTCCGTCCTGCCCAGTTCACGTGACCCGCGAACACGGTGGCGCCGCGTGGCGCGTCGAGGTCCGCGCCCCACCAGGCCGCGTCGTTCAGGCTCCGGGGCACCGGGAGCACGCCGCCGACGACCTCCTGCCGGACCAGGCGGGCCGTGCTGCCACTGGGCAGCCGCACCGTGCCCGGCGCCTGCGCCGGTGTCGTCGCCACGGCCGGTGCCGGTGCCACGGACGAGGCCGGTGGCGGTGCCGTGGTGACCGGCGAGGGAGGCGAGGCGGTGGCCTGCTGGGTCTGCTGGATCACGGCCGGAGCCGGGGCGACCGGCAACGCGTGGGGCGTGCCCGCCACCGCCGCGGTGGGCGGAGAAAGCAGCACGCCTCCCGTCGAAACGGCCAGCAACACCGCCGCGGCCGCCACCAGACCCGCTCCTGCCACCCTTCCGTGCACGGCTACCGGAACCGGCGTCGCGCGAGGAACCCGACCAGCCCCGCTCCGAAGAGCGCCAGCCCACCGAGCGTCGCGACGCCGAGCGGCGACGTGACCACGGTGGTGCTCGCGTGCAGCACCGCGGTGGGCGGGTCGGCACCCGCCGGAATGGCCGTGGGCACCTGGTTGGGGACGTTGCTGATCGCGAGCGCGAGCGTCTCGCCGGGCTGCACCGTGCCGCACGCCGAGGGTGGGTTCGCCGGGTCGAACGCCTGGTCGTACCCGTCCGGCGGGCTCACCTCGACCACGCAGATCTCCTGCGGCGTCCGCAGGTTCCCGACCGTCACCTTGCCCTCGTCGCCCTCGGTGGTGAGCACCGCGGGCTTCCCGTCGGGACCGGTCAGCGGCTTGCCGTCCTGGTCCTTCGCGGGCGCCGTGTGGTCCTTGGCCGTCAGCCGCAGCGCCACGCCGCTGATGCCCTTGCCGCTCTGCGCGTCGAGCTTCGTGACCTGCACCGAGCCGGGCTTGGTGCTCGCCTTCGCACCGGCCTTCGCGGTCAGCTCCTTCTCGCCGCCGGTGGACACCACGCGCTGGGTGTCGACGTCGACCGGCGCCTGCACGTACGGCTTGTCCGCCGGGGCGGAGAGCGTGGCCGTCACCTGCGGATCGGCCGCCGTGGGCGTGATCTTCACCGTCGCCGTGCCGTCGTCGCCCGTGGTCACCGCGGCCTTCTTCCCACCGTCCGCCAGCGCGGCGCCGGTGAGCTGGAGCGTGACGGGGACGTCCGCCATGCCCTTGCCCTTGGCGTTGCGCACCGTCACGGTCCACTCGCCCGCCGTGCCGATCAGCTGGTCGGCCCTCGGCGCGGTGATCTCGGCCGTCCACGGGCCGCGGTTGGCCTCGGCGTCCGCCGTCAGGGCCCGCACCGCCTGCTGCGCGGCCGCGGGCAGCTTCGCCAGGTGGAACGGCGCGTCGTAGGCGATGTGGCGGAAGTCGTTGTTCGGGTTGAGGTCGTCGTGCCCCTGGCGCGGCGGCGACGTCCACGAATGCAGCAGGTGCGCGAGCGCGGCGGCCTGGTCCGGGTTCTTCGTGTCGCCGTAGCGCAGCAGCAGGTACGAGATGTCGGCCGAGACGTCAGGGGACAGCGGGTCGCCCCACTTGGTGCGCAGCTCGTCACCGGGCTGGTACTGCTCGTCGGTGTCCGGGGCCTTGTACTCGAACTGCACACAGAAGACCTGCTTGCCGTTGACGAGGTACGACCCCAGCCAGTCGCCGGACCGGGACTTGCCGCCGTACGGCTGTCCCGGCGTGACCAGATGGCCCGTCTGCTCCTGGTAGGCCGCGGCCGCCGGAACGGCCGTGAGCACCGACAGGAGGCAGGCGGCGAGTACCGCCAGAAGGGCACGCGTTCTGCCCATGGGGTGCCGGCTCCTTCACGTATCGTCCCCGACTTGCTCGGGTGACCGGGCGGGCACCCCATGTGAGGGTCGCCTGGAAGTGACATGGGGACAATCGGCCGAAGTCGTGATTCGCGCTGGTTATGAGTAGCGTCCTCGCGGAAGCGCCTCCGGGAGTTCGGTAAAGTTTTCTTTACCCGACGGGAACCGGACGGCGGTCTCCGCCGTTGAACCCCATGCAGGTGCCAGGAGATCCAGGAGGATCAAGGTGCGTTCCACGAGCAACCCCGCGTTCCGCAATCTGCCGGTGGGCGGTGGCGCGGGCTACGGCCAGTACGGGCCGAACGTAGGCTTCAACCAGCCGCAGGGCGGCATCCCCGGCTACGGCCCGCCGCCGACGCGCACCGGGTCGGGCGACCGCCCGATGACGGTGGACGACGTCGTCATCAAGACGGGGCTTTCGCTCGCGACCGCGCTGGTCACGGGTGTCATCGCCGCGATATGGGCGCAGGGTCAGGCGGACGCCAGGGCGCTGGGCCCGGTGCTCGGCGTGATGGTCGTGGCCATGCTCGTCGGCCTCGCGCTGTCGCTGGTGATGATCTTCCGCCAGAAGCCCAGTGGCCCCATGACGCTGGTGTACTCGGCGGCGGAGGGCGTGTTCCTCGGCGCCATCACCGGGCTGTTCGAGATGATCTACCCGGGTATCGCGCTGCAGGCCATCCTCGGCACCGCGGGCGTGTTCGTCGCGATGCTGGTGGTCTACAAGACCGGCGCGGTCAAGGTCACGCCGAAGCTCACGAAGTGGATCATCGGGGCCACCGCGGGCGCCGCGATCCTGATGCTCGCCAACCTCGTGCTCTCGCTGTTCCACGTCAACATGGGCCTGCGTGACGGCGGGCCGCTCGCGATCATCTTCAGCCTCGTGGTGATCGGCATCGCGGCGTTCAACTTCCTGCTCGACTTCGACATGGCCGACCGGATGATCCGCGAGGGCATGCCGGCGAAGTGGGCGTGGTTCGCGGCGTTCGGTCTGATGACCACGCTGGTCTGGCTGTACCTCGAGATCCTGCGGCTGCTGTCGTACCTGCAGAACGACTAGCGACTGTTGCGAGAACAGGGGACGCTCGGTAACGATCCGGGCGTCCCCTGCTGTTTTTGCCACCCATTTCAGCGATTCGGTCCCTCTTGTTGATCACACAGTGTTAGATGCGAGTAATCATCGTTTTTCACTTCTGTGAGGTCAGTGTGAGCGTTCCCCCGCAGCCGGGGCAGGACGGCCAGCCGAATCCCTTCGCCCCGCCGGAGCAGTCCGGCACGCCCGCCCAGGGGCTTCCCGCCGGTCACCCGGGCGTGGCCCCGGGTCAGCCGGGCGAGGCGGCTGGTCAGCCAGGCGTCCCCGGTCAGCCCGGCCCGATCCCCGGTCAGCCCGGTGCGGCGGCGCCCTACGGGCCGCCACCGGGACAGCCCGCCTACGCCCAGTCGGCGCCCGGTGGCCCGCCCTACGGGCCACCGCCCGGTCAGCCCGGCGCCTACCCGCCCGGCGCATTCGGGCCTCCGCCCGGCGTGCCGGTACAGCGGGCGAAGCGGAGCAAGTGGGTCTGGCTGCGCATCGCGATTCCCGTGGTGGTCGTGGTGGTGGCGGTGATCACCGGGATCATCTCGTCCCAGAGCTCCCCGGACCGCGCGGCCGTCGGCGAGTGCCTGAGCATCAAGGAGTTCAAGGACAACGTCGAGCCCAAGAAGGTCGACTGCACCGACCAGACCGCGAACGTCAAGATCGCCGTCCGGCTCGAGGACGACGTCAGCGACTGCCCCGCCGGCGACTACGACAAGTACTGGGTCGAGGGCGACAACTCGTACAAGCTCTGCCTCATGCCCAACGTCCGCGAGGGCGAGTGCCTGTCCAACGTCACGGACCTGACGAAGGGCTACCAGCGCGTCGACTGCGGTGACCCGGCCGCGGAGGTCAGGATCGTCAAGGTCATCACCGGCACGGCCGACGAATCCGCCTGCCAGGACACCGACGCGGACGCCGCCCTGAAGTACTCCCAGCCGTCCACCACGTTCTGCCTCACCGACAGCAACCACGCCTGACCTCGGTGGGGCGGGGAAACCGCCCCGCCCCACCGCCGGATCAGCTCAGGCGCTCCAGCACCATCGCCATGCCCTGACCGCCGCCGACGCACATCGTCTCCAGACCCCACTGCTTGTCGTGGTGCTGCAGCGAGTTGATGAGCGTCGAGGTGATGCGGGCGCCGGTCATGCCGAACGGGTGGCCGACGGCGATCGCGCCGCCGTTGACGTTCAGCCGGTCGATGTCGATGCCCAGGTCCTTGTACGACGGGATGACCTGCGCGGCGAACGCCTCGTTGATCTCCACCAGGTCGATGTCGCCGATCGACAGCCCGGCCTTCGCCAGCGCCTTCTGCGACGCCTCGACCGGCCCGTAGCCCATGATCTCCGGCGACAGCCCGGACACACCGGTCGACACGACGCGCGCGAGCGGGGTCAGGCCCAGCTCCTTCGCCTTCGTGTCGGACATGACGATCACGGCGGCGGCACCGTCGTTGAGCGGGCAGCAGTTGGCCGCGGTCACCCGGCCGTCGGGCCGGAACACCGGCTTGAGCCCGGACACACCCTCCAGCGTGACGCCCGGCCGCGGACCGTCGTCCTTGCTGAGCACGGTGCCATCCGGCAGCGTGACCGGCGTGATGTCCTTCGCCCAGAAGCCGTCCGCGATGGCCTTCTCGGCGAGGTTCTGCGACCGCACGCCGAACTCGTCCATCTCCTCGCGGGAGACGTTCTTCAGCCGCGCCAGGTTCTCGGCGGTCTGGCCCATCGCGATGTAGACGTCGGGCACCTGGCCGTTCTCGCGCGGGTCCACCCAGGTGTCCGCGCCCTCGGCGGCGGTCTTCGCGGTGCGCGCCTCGGCCTCGGCGAACAGCGGGTTGTGCGTGTCCGGCCACGAGTCCGAACTGCCCTTCGCGAACCGGGACACGGTCTCGACACCCGCCGAGATGAAGACGTCACCCTCGCCGGCCTTGATTGCGTGCAGCGCCATCCGGGTGGTCTGCAGGCTGGAGGAGCAGTAACGGGTGACCGTGCAGCCGGGCAGGTGGTCGTAGCCCAGCTCCACGGCGACGGCGCGGCCCATGTTGAAGCCCTGCTCCCCGCCGGGCAGGCCGCAGCCCAGCATGAGGTCGTCGATGTCCTTCGGGTCGAGCTGGGGCACCTTGTCCAGCGCGGCGCGGATCATCTGGGCGACCAGGTCGTCCGGGCGCATGTCGACCAGCGAGCCCTTGCCCGCCCGTCCGATGGGCGAGCGGGCGGTGGCGACGATGACGGCTTCTGGCATGGCGGGACACTCCTTCGGGTCTGGCTAAGCGCGTGCTTACCCATATCCTGCCCGCTGCACGTACGCGGGCAAACCCCAACGCGATACGCACCACGTAGGCTAACCGCGTGGAGTACTACGAGCACGTCGTCGACCTCGTCGGCAACACCCCGCTGGTCAAGCTCAACGCGCTCACCGAGGGACTGCAGCCGCTGGTGCTGGCCAAGGTCGAGTACCTCAACCCGGGCGGCAGCGTGAAGGACCGCATCGCGCTGCGCATGGTCGAGGCCGCCGAGGCGGCCGGGCTGCTGAAGCCCGGCGGCACCATCGTCGAGCCGACCTCGGGCAACACCGGCGTCGGGCTGGCGATGGTCGCCCAGCGCAAGGGGTACCAGTGCGTGTTCGTCTGCCCGGACAAGGTCAGCGAGGACAAGCGCAACGTGCTCAAGGCGTACGGCGCCCGCGTCGTGGTGTGCCCGACAGCCGTCCCGCCCGAGCACCCCGACTCCTACTACTCGGTCTCCGACCGGCTGGTGAAGGAGATCGACGGCGCCTGGAAGCCGAACCAGTACGCCAACCCGGAGAACCCCGCGAGCCACTACCACTCGACGGGCCCGGAGATCTGGCGGCAGACCGACGGCCGCATCACGCACTTCGTCGCCGGCGTCGGCACCGGCGGCACCATCTCCGGCACCGGGCGCTACCTCAAGGAGGTCTCCGACGGGAAGGTCGCCGTCGTCGGCGCCGACCCGGAGGGCTCCGTGTACTCCGGCGGCACCGGCCGCCCGTACCTCGTCGAGGGCGTCGGCGAGGACTTCTGGCCGGAGACCTACGACCGTGGTGTCGCCGACGAGATCATCGCGGTCTCCGACGCCGAGTCGTTCGACATCACGCGCCGCCTCGCGCTCGAAGAGGGGCTGCTGGTCGGCGGCTCGTGCGGGATGGCGGTCGCGGCGGCGCTGCGGCTGGCCCAGCGGCTCGGGCCGGACGACGTGGTGGTCGTGCTGCTGCCCGACGGCGGCCGCGGCTACCTCGGCAAGGTGTTCAACGACCAGTGGATGTCGTCGTTCGGCTTCCTTTCGCCCGACAGCTCCGGCGCCACGGTCGGCGACGTGCTCAAGGCGAAGACCGGCGCGCTGCCCGACCTGGTCCACACGCACCCGAACGAGACCGTCGCCGAGGCGGTGGCGATCCTCTCGGAGTTCGACGTCAGCCAGATGCCCGTGGTCAGCGCGGAACCGCCGGTGATGGCGGCCGAGGTGGTCGGCGCGGTGATCGAGCGGGACCTGCTGGAAGCGCTGTTCACCGGCAAGGCCAACCTCGCCGACCGGCTGGAACAGCACATGTCGCCGCCGCTGCCGACCATCGGCGCGAGCGAACAGGTCAGCGCGGCGATGAAAGCGCTTTCCGGTGCGGACGGCGCGCTGGTGCTGCTCGACGGCAAGCCCGCGGGCGTGGTGACCCGGCACGATCTGCTCGGTTTCCTGGCCGGACGGCGCGGGTAGATTTATCGTCCTTTTCGTCCGGGGCGTTACGAGCACTGCTCCGGGTCATCCGATAGCGTGTGCTGCCAGAGCACATCCAGCCTTTTCAAGGGGGTTACAGGCCCACATGAGCGCTCCGCAGCCGCCGAACCAGCCCTGGGGTGGCGGGCAACAGCCGCCGCAGGGTCCGCCGAGTGGTCCTCAGCCGCAGCAAGACAGTCCGTTCGCCTCGTCGGAGCCGACCCAGGTGGTGCAGCCCGGTCAGCAGCCGGGCGGCTCGTTCGGCGAGACCCCCGAGCCGACCCAGGTCGTGCAGCCGGGCCAGTCCGCCGAGCAGGGCGAAGGCGGTGCGGCGAGCGCGGGTGAGCCGGGCAGCGAGTCGACGCAGCTCGTGCCCCCGGGCGCCCAGCCCCCGCAGTCCATCCCGTACGCCCCGCCGCCGAGCGCCGCGGACAACCCCGCCGCGCTGGGCCAGCAGCCGGGCGCCTTCGGCCAGCCGGGTCAGCCCGGTGGCTTCGGTCAGCCGGGTGGGTTCGGGCAGCCGCAGCAGCCGGGCCCGTACGGCCAGCCGCCCCAGGGCTTCGGCCAGCCGGGTCAGCCCGGCGGGTTCGGTGGTCCGCCCCCGGGCTACGGCTCGCCCTACGGTGCTCCGGCCGGTGGCGGTGGCGGCAACCAGCAGCAGCTGTTCGGCTGGATCGCCGCGGGTGTCGTCGGCGTGCTCGGCCTGATCGGTGCCATCCTCGCCTTCACGCTCATGGGTGACCTGGGCAGTGCCGGGTCGACGAGTGACGCCGTGGCCCAGTGCGAGTCGCAGATCCGGCAGATGGGCGGCGACCCGAGCATCTGCCAGCAGGCGGTCGAGTCGGCGAGCTCGGGGAGCGACAGCACGGTCACGCAGGCGTGGATCTACGTGATCCTGATGGCCCTGGGCAGCCTCGCCGCCGTCGCGGGCGCGGTGCTGCTGTTCCTGAAGAACAAGATCTCGGCGTACCTGATCGTCGGCGGCGGCGCGGTGCTGCTCATCGTGTCGATCATCTTCATGGCCGCGCTGGCCAGCCCGACCCGCGTCGTGTTCGAGCTGATCTTCGGCATCGTGCTCGCCGCGATCGGCGCGCTCGCGCTCGTGCCGTCCACCGCGCAGTTCGTCGGCCTCGGCGGCCCGACCGGTGGCCCCGGCGCTCCTGGTGGCTTCGGCGCTCCTGGCGGCTTCGGCGGTCCGCCGCACGGCGGCTTCCCCGGCCAGCAGCAGCCGGGTCCGTACGGCCCGCCCGGGCAGCCGAACCCCTACGGCCCGCCCAGCGGTGGCTTCGGCCAGCCCGGCCCCTACGGCCAGCAGCCCGGCGGTCCCGCCCCGACCAGCGGCGGGTTCCCGCAGCCGCCCAACCCCTACGGGCAGCAGCCGGGTCCGTACGGGCAGCCCGGCCCCTACGGCCAGCCGCCCCAGCAGCCCGGCCAGCCCCCGCAGCAGCCCTGGTGACAGGCTGAAACCGACTCGATGCCCCCGGCTGACGCAGCCGGGGGCATCGTTGTTTCCGGTACTCGGAACGGCTCCGCGCGCGGCCCCGCCGCCGCTAAGGTGAGCGCACCCACTCAGCGCTCGCCATCTGGGGGCATCGTGACGAACCCGTACGGCCATCCGGACGCCGAGCGACGCCCCAACGGTGTGACGGCGATCCTCGCCGGGCTCGTCGGGCTGGGGCTCGCGGGAGTGCTCGGGTACCTGCCCGCTACGTGGTTCGTCGACTACGGCATCGACGACCTGCCGGAACCGACGAAGATCGTGCTCGGGCTGTACTTCGGCGCCGCGCTCCTGCTGCTCGCCGGCGCGCTGGTCACCCTGTTCCGTGCGTTCGCGGGCGGCGTGCTGCTGCTGCTCGGGGCGCTCGGCGCCATCGGCGCGGTGGTCACCGAACCGCTGCTGCTGTTCCCCGGCTACTTCACCCAGTTCTTCCGCGCGATGTTCCAGCTCACCCCGGACCAGGCGTTCGTCAGGGTCGCGGCCGCGGTCGGCGGTCCGGTCGTGCTGGTGCTGTGTGCCCTGCCGCGCACGTTCAGATACCTGCGGTACCGGCCCGGCGACCACCCGCAGCCGGGGAACTGGTAGGCCATGGGCATGGATGATCAGCGGTCGCGCGGCGGCGGCACGGGTATTCCGGCGGCGGTGCTCGCCCTGCTCGGCGGGCTCTTTCACCTGATCGGTGTCGCAGGGGGCGCGGTGATGCTGGCCGGGGACGACGATCTCGGCCGGGCGCTGCTCACGTTCCTGCTGCACGTCATCGTGGCCGGGGTGCTGACCACCGGTGGCGTCGGGCTGATCCTCGCGAAACCCTTCGGCCGGGCCTTCACCATCGCCGGGGCCGCGCTCGCGCTGGTGCTGTACGTGACGGTGCTGGTGCTGGGCTCGTTCGGGATCTACTTCCTGGGGCTCGCGAACAACACGCTGCCCATCGGCTACACGGCGCTGCTGTGCCTGCCCGCCGTCGCGACGCTCGTGCTCGCGAGCCTCCGGCCCACCGCACGGTGGGTCACGAGCGGCTGGTCCTAACCTGGGGGCATGACTTCCGAGACCTCCCGGTTCGGCTTCGAGACGCGCGCGATTCACGCTGGTCAGGAGCCCGACCCGCGGACCGGCGCGGTGATCGTGCCGATCTACCAGACCTCGACCTACGCCCAGGACGGCGTCGGCGGCACCCGCGAGGGTGACTACGAGTACTCCCGCACCGCGAACCCCACCCGCACGGCGCTGGAGCAGCAGCTCGCCTCGCTCGAAGGCGCCCGGCACGGGTTGGCGTTCGCGTCCGGGATGGCGGCGAGCGACGCCGTGCTGCGCAGCGTGCTGCGCCCCGGCGACCACCTCGTGCTCGGCAACGACGCGTACGGCGGCACGTTCCGCCTGATCGACAAGGTGCTCAGCAACTGGGGCATCCAGTACACGGTCGCCGACCTCTCGGACATCGACGCCGTGCGTGCCGCGGTCCGGCCGGAGACGAAGCTGGTCTGGTGCGAGACGCCCAGCAACCCGCTGCTCGGCATCGCCGACATCCCCGCGCTGGCCGGTGTCGCGCACGCCGCGAACGCGCGCCTCGTCGTGGACAACACGTTCGCCACCCCGTACCTGCAGACCCCGCTGGAGCTGGGCGCGGACGTCGTCGTGCACTCGACCACGAAGTACCTCGGCGGGCACTCCGACGTGGTCGGCGGCGCGGTGCTGACCAACGAGGACGAGCTGCGGGAGCAGCTGTTCTTCCTGCGCAACGGGGCGGGCGCGGTGCCGGGCGCGTTCGACGCGTGGCTGACCCTGCGGGGCATCAAGACGCTGGCCGTGCGCATGGAGCGGCACTGCGACAACGCGGAGCGGGTCGCCGAGGCGCTGGCCGCGCACCCGAAGGTCGCGGAGGTGTACTACCCGGGGCTGGAGACACACCCCGGGCACGAGGTGGCGGCGAAGCAGATGCGCCGCTTCGGCGGGATGGTGTCGTTCCGGCACGCCGACGGCGAGCAGGCCGCGCTGGACGTGGCGGCGCGCACGGAGCTGTTCATCCTGGCGGAGTCACTGGGCGGGATCGAGTCGCTGATCGAGCACCCGGGCCGCATGACGCACGCCAGCGTGGCGGGCTCGATGCTCCAGGTGCCGGAAGACCTGCTGCGCCTGTCGATCGGCATCGAGGACGGCCGCGACCTGGTCGAAGACCTGCGGACCGCGCTCGGTTAGAGATTGTTCGTTTTGGTGGGGCCGTCAGCTCGCACCGCCGCGGGTTCTGAGGTGGCTTCTCGCGAGGACAGCGCCGATGTGGTGACCTGGGGGTCATGAGTCGGCGATCCCGGAGTGAGAAGCCGCCTCAGGTTCCGCCACCTGCACCGCTATGCAGGCCGCCATCCCAAGTTTCAGGGCCGGTAGTTGTTCTCGGTCGCGACCTGACCGGACGAGTGGGACTGCGTGGTCCGCAGCTGCTGCAGCTCGGTGCCCTCCACGCAGCCACCCACCAGCTCGATGTGGTTGTCGTGGCGGATGTACTGCGCCGGGTCGCCGCAGGCGGCCCTGTCGACCGTGTAGAAAGCCGCGCCCGTGAGCGCCAGGGCCGAGGTGATCGCCGCGACCAGAGGCAGCGCCCCGGCCGAACGACTGGCGCGACGGCGCGTGCCGCCGTCCGTTTCGCTCCGCCTTCGCATCGTCACTCCCTGATTCCCGTCCCGGCCGCGTCCAGGGTACCGAAACCGCCCGGCCCGGGGTGGCATGATCCCGGATATGCGATTGGTGTCCCTGGACCGGATCGACGCCGCGCGCCGGCTCCTGGCGGGGATCGTCCGTGTCACTCCGATGGAACACGCACGGGACCTGGAAAAGGTTCACGGCGGTCCCGTCCACCTCAAGTGCGAGAACCTGCAGCGCACCGGTTCGTTCAAGATCCGCGGCGCGTACACCCGCATCCACGGCCTTGACGACGAGGAACGCGCCCGCGGTGTCGTCGCGGCCAGTGCGGGGAATCACGCGCAGGGAGTGGCGCTCGCCGCTTCGCTGCTCGGCATCAAGTCCACCGTCTTCATGCCCACGCGCGTGCCGTTGCCGAAGCTCGCCGCCACCCGCGGCTACGGCGCCGACGTCCACCTGCACGGCGACGTGTTCGACGAGACGCTCGCGGAGGCCATTGCCTTCGCCGAGCACACCGGGGCGGTGTTCATCCACCCCTTCGACCACGAGGACATCATCGCCGGTCAGGGCACTGTCGGCGCCGAGGTGCTGGAGCAGGTGCCCGAGGTCGCCACGGTGCTCGTGCCCGCGGGCGGCGGCGGCCTCGTGTCCGGCGTGGCCAGCGCGGTCAAGGGGATGCGGCCGGGCACGCGTGTCGTTGCCGTGCAGGCCGAGGGCGCGGCGGCCTTCCCCGGTTCGCTCGCCGCGGGCAAACCCGTCCGGCTGACCGAGTCGTCGACGATGGCGGACGGGATCGCGGTCGGCGAGCCCGGCGCGCTCACCTTCGCCCACGTCGAGACGCTGGTCGACGACGTGCTGACGGTGACCGAGGAGTCGCTGTCACGTGCGGTGCTGTTGTGCCTGGAACGGCGGAAGCTCGTGGTCGAGCCGGCGGGTGCGGCGACCGTCGCGGCGCTGATGCAGTACCCGGGCGAGTTCTCCGGCCCGATCGTCGCCATCCTGTCCGGCGGCAACGTCGACCCGCTGCTGTTGCTGCAGATCATCCAGCACGGCATGACCGCGGGCGGCCGCTACCTCGCGTTGCGGCTGCGGGTGCCCGACCGGCCCGGCGTGCTCGCCTCGGTGCTGTCGCGGATCAGCGAACTCGGTGCGAACGTCCTCGACGTCGAGCACTCCCGGATCTCCGGCGCGCTCGCGCTCGGCGAGGTCGAGGTCGCGCTCAAGCTCGAAACCCGCGGCCCGGAGCACTGCGCCGGCGTCACGACCGAACTCCAGCGCGCCGGGTACACGCTCGTGCGCGAGCAGACCGTGTAGGGAGGGGACGTGGACGCACTCGACGCGAAACTGCTGCTCCTGCTCACCGACGCGCCACGGCTCGGCGTGCTGGAGTGCGCCCGCCGTCTCGGCGTCGCGCGCGGGACGGTGCAGGCGCGCCTGGACCGGCTGACCGAGCAGGGCGTGCTCGGCGGCTTTCCGCCCGAGGTGGACATGGCGGCGATCGGGTACGGGCTCACCGCGTTCGCCGTCATCGAGATCGCGCAGGGCAGCCGGACCGAGGTGGCCGCCGGGCTGGCCGCGATCGACCAGGTCTGCGAGGCGCACGCCACCACCGGGCAGGGCGACCTGTTCGTGCGGATGGTCGCCCGCGACCACGAGGACCTGCAGCAGGTGATCGACCGGGTGGTGAGCCTGCCCGGGGTGCGGCGCACCAACACGTCACTCGCGCTGACCACACCCATCCCGTTGCGGGTGCGGCCGCTGCTGGAGCGGATCGCGCACGGCGACACGAGCTAGCGCGAACCCCGGACGGCCGGTTCTCCCGTCACGGAAACCGGCCGTCCCGGACGGCTCAGCCGCGGTAGGGCACCGCCTTGATGAGGGTCACCTTCTGCTTCCGGCCGTTGGGCAGGTCGTACTCACGCGACTCGCCCTCCTTGGCACCCAGCAGCGCCTTGCCCAGCGGGGACTCGGGGGAGTACACGTCGAGCGCCCCCTCGGCGCCCTCCTCACGGGTGGCGAGCAGGAACTTCTCCTCGTCATCGTCACCGTCGTAGCGCACGGTGAGGACCATGCCGGGCTCCGCGACGCCGTCGTTGGCGGGTGCCTCGCCCACCTTCGCCGACCGCAGCAGCTCCTGGAGGTGCCGGATCCGGGCTTCCGCCTGGCCCTGCTCCTCACGGGCGGCGTGGTAGCCCCCGTTCTCCTTGAGGTCGCCCTCTTCCCTGCTGTCGTTGATCCGCGCGGCGATGACCGGACGATTCTCGATCAGTTCGTCGAGCTCGTGCTTGAGCCTGTCGAAGGCTTCCTGCGTCAGCCAGGTCACCTGGGTGTCGCTCACGGCCACCATCTCCTCGTCGTGCCTGCCGGGCATGGGTATACAAGCCGGCGGCCCCACCGGCAGGAGGCCGGCGAGGCTGAGATAAAGGAAAAACACGGCCCGTCTGGGCCGTGCCGGTAGGTCAGGATAGCACGACGGGCACTCCGGAGAGCGTCCGTTTTCCCGCTGACCGGGCGTTCGGCGCGGGTTTCACTCCGTTGGCCGCTAGCTGCTTGACAAGTATGACGGTACGTCGTAGGAGCAGCCGAACACGTCCGCGTCGACGGGCCGGTCGATGCTGCGCACCACCGTGGTCTGCATGCTGTGGTTGTCCCCCGCGGGGATGTACACCTCTTTACGGCCGCTCTCGGCACCGGAGATGTCACGCAGCCGGACGATGCAGACGCCGGGCCTGCCCGGGTCGTCACGGGTCACGTTGATGGTGATGGACATCGCGTTGCCCGGCTGCTCGGCGAACGACACCCGGTCGGCTTGGATCGGCGCCGGACCGAGGTTCACGTACGCCACCCACGCCACCACCACACCGGCGACGAGCGCGACGGCCGCGAACAGCCAGCGACGCCACCGTGCCGATGCCCGGCCGCCGACCTTGCCGTAGCGACCCTCGGGCAGCGCGCGCGTGGTCAAACCCGGGCCTCCTGATCCGTACTGTCGTACCCCCGGGGACAATGGGTACGGGATCGAGTATCCGTCAGGGTCGGAATAGCGGTGCAGAAGGGGTCGTTGCAGGCATGGTGAACTCTGTCGAGCGGATTTCCGAACCTGGTTCCGGCCTGCGGCTGCTGGCCGTGCACGCCCACCCCGACGACGAATCGAGCAAGGGTGCGGCCACCATGGCGAAGTACGTCGCCGAGGGTGCCGAGGTGATGGTCGTCAGCTGCACCGGCGGCGAGGCGGGCAGCGTGCTGAACCCCGCCATGGACCGGCCCGAGGTGCGCGAGAACATGTCGCAGCTGCGCCGCGAGGAGATGGCGCGCGCCGCCGAGATCCTCGGGATCAAGCACCACTGGCTGGGCTTCGTCGACTCCGGGCTGCCCGAGGGCGACCCGCTGCCGCCGCTGCCGGAGGGTTCCTTCGCGACGGTGCCGCTGGAGGAGCCGGTGCGCGAGCTGGTCAAGGTGATGCGTGAGTTCCGCCCGCACGTCGTGCTGACCTACGACGAGAACGGCGGCTACCCGCACCCCGACCACATCCGCACGCACGAGGTGTCGGTCGCGGCCTTCGACGCCGCCGCCGAACCCGACCGGTTCCCCGAGGCGGGCGAGCCGTGGCAGCCGCTGAAGCTGTACTACATGCACGGGTTCTCCCGGCAGAAGATGCAGCTGTTCCACGACGCGCTCACCGAGGCGGGCCTGGAGTCGCCGTACGGCGAGTGGCTGGAGAAGTGGGACCCGGACCGCGCGGACGTGATGGAGCGGGTCACCACGCGCGTCGAGTGCGCCGACTACTTCAAGATCCGCGACGAAGCGCTCAAGGCGCACGCCACGCAGATCGACCCGAACAGCCGCTGGTTCGCCGTGCCGCTGGAGATCCAGCGGAGGGTGTGGCCGACGGAGGAGTACGAGCTGGTCCGCTCTCTTGTGGACAGCACCCTGCCGGAGGACGATTTGTTCGCCGGGGTACGGGAGAAGGTGACTGCATGATTCTGGCACTGCCAGGCGCGGGGCCGGTCGAGACGACCGCCCTCGTACTGGCGCAGCAGCCGGGCAACGGCGACAACGGCGGCCAGGGGGAGGACTTCGGCAAGTCCTCCCCGGTCGGCTTCCTGCTGCTGCTGGTCTTCCTGGTCGCGGTGGCGTTCCTGGTGCGGTCGATGACCAAGCACCTCAAGCGGGTGCCGGCGAGTTTCGACGCCGAGGAGCCCGCCGCGGAGGAGCCCGTGAAGCAGGCGGAGAAGAGCGAGAACTCCTGACGCCGCGCGGCAGGCGGGTCCGTGCCACCCTGGTGGCATGGCCAACCGACTAGCCGCCGCCACGAGCCCGTACCTGCTGCAGCACGCCGAGAACCCGGTGGACTGGTGGCCGTGGAGCGCGGAAGCGCTCGCCGAGGCCCGCCGCCGGGACGTGCCGATCTTGCTGTCGATCGGGTATGCGGCGTGTCACTGGTGCCACGTCATGGCCCACGAGTCGTTCGAGGACGCCGAGACCGCCCGGCTGATGAACGACCACTTCGTCAACATCAAGGTCGACCGCGAGGAACGCCCCGACATCGACGCGGTCTACATGACCGCCACGCAGGCGATGACCGGTCAGGGCGGCTGGCCGATGACGTGCTTCCTGACCCCCGACGGCGAGCCGTTCCACTGCGGCACCTACTACCCGCCCCAGCCGCGGCCGGGAATGCCGTCGTTCCAGCACCTGCTGGTCGCCGTCGCGCAGGCGTGGGAGGAGCGCCGCGACGAGCTGAAGGCCGGTGCGGGCCAGATCGTCGAGCAGCTGGCGAAGCAGACCGGGCCGCTCGCCGAGGCCGCGGTGGACGAGCAGGTGCTGGCGCAGGCGGTGCGGCAGCTGGCCGCGGAGGCGGACACCGAGCGCGGCGGTTTCGGTGGTGCGCCGAAGTTCCCGCCGTCGATGGTGCTGGAGTTCCTGCTGCGCCACCACGAACGCACCGGGTCCGCGGCGGCACTGTCCCTTGTGGAGGATTGTGCGGAAGCGATGTCCCGCGGCGGCATGTACGACCAGCTGGACGGCGGCTTCGCACGGTACTCGGTGGACGCGGACTGGGTCGTGCCGCACTTCGAGAAGATGTTGTACGACAACGCTTTGCTGCTGCGCGTGTACGCGCACCTGGCGCGCCTGACCGGTTCCCGGCGCGCGTGGACGGTCGCCCGCATGACCGGTGAGTTCCTGCTCCGCCGGCTCGGCACGGAACAAGGTGGCTTCGCGGCGTCGCTCGACGCGGACACCCTCGGCGAGGAGGGGCTGACGTACGTGTGGACGCCCGCGCAGCTGCGGGAGGTGCTCGGCGAAGAGGACGCGGAGTGGGCCGCGTCGCTGTTCGAGGTGACCGAGCAGGGCACGTTCGAGCACGGGAAGTCGGTGCTGCAGCTGCGCCGCGACCCCGACGACCCGGAGCGGTTCGAGCGCGTGCGCGAGGCGTTGCTGGAGGCGCGTGGCCTGCGCCCGCAGCCGGGCCGGGACGACAAGGTGATCGCGGCGTGGAACGGGCTCGCGATCACCGCGCTGTGCGAGGCGGGGGTCGCGTTGAACGAACCCCGGTGGGTCGCGGAGGCCGACCGGGCGGCGAGCGCGATCCTCGACCTGCACCTGGTGGACGGGCGGCTGCGGCGCAGCACGCGTGCCGCGCGGGTGGGCGAGGCGGCGGGCGTGCTGGAGGACTACGCGTGCCTGGCCGAAGGGCTCCTCTCGTTGCACCAGGCGACGGGCGAGGGGCGCTGGCTCGACGAGGCGGTCGAGCTGCTGGACATCGCGCTGGAGCGGTTCGGGTCGGCTGAGGCGCCGGGCGCGTACCACGACACGGCGGACGACGCGGAAGCGTTGGTGCAGCGGCCTTCCGACCCGATGGACAACGCGAGCCCGTCCGGTGCGTCGGCGCTGGCCGGGGCGCTGGTGACGGCGTCGGTGCTGGTCGGGCACGAGCGGTCCGCGCGGTACCGGGAGGCGGCGGAGCTGGCGCTGAACCGCGTGGGGCAGCTGGCGGCGAAGGCGCCGCGCTTCGCCGGGCACTGGCTGTCGGTCGCGGAGGCGCTGCTCGCCGGGCCCGTGCAGGTGGCGGTCGTCGGCCTCGATCCGGAGGCGTGGTCGGAGCTGCGCACGACGGCGGCGCAGTTCGTGCACGGCGGCGGGGTCGTGCTGGCGGGCCAGCCGGACACCGCGCCGCTGCTGGCGGACCGACCGCTGGTGGAGGGCGCCGCGGCGGCGTACGTCTGCCGGGGTTACGTGTGCGAGCGCCCGGTGACGACGCCCGACGAGCTGGAGGCGGCGCTACTGCGCTGAGTACTGGCGCAGGTCCTCGCCGGCGCCCCGGCGGTAGGCGTCGGCGAAGGCCGCCGCGCCCAGTTCGGCTTCGAGCTTGTCGCGGATCGCCTGCTCTTCGAGGAAGTCGTCGGGGTCGAAGACCTTGCCCTCGGCGTCGAGGAAGCTGTCGACCGCGCCCAGGATCCTTGCCGCCCGGGCGAATTCCCCGTCGTAGGCGGCCACCGCGGCGACGCCGAGCGCGAGCTCGGGGAGGAGGTCGTCGGCGCCCGCCCGCGCGGCCTTCTCCCGTGCGCTGGTGAAGAGTTCGCGGGCGCGGTCGATCTCGCCCTCGTTCAGTTCGAGGTGCGCGAGGTTGTGCTGCTCGACGGCGAGCATGCGGACGTCGCCGAGCGCCTCGTGCGCCGCGATGGCCTCCGCCGCCAGCGGGCGCGCCTTCTCGATGTCGCCCGCCAGGCGCGCGGTGCCCGCCAGGATGTGCAGCGGCCACTGTTCCAGCGCCGCGTCTCCGGTTCGCCGCGCGACCTCCCGCGCCTGCTCGGCGCGGGCCCAGCCCTCCTTGAGGTCACCGAGCCGGACGGCGACGCGCGCCAGCATCGCCAGCGCGCCGACCTCGCCCTCGGCGTCACCGTTGGCCTGAGCCCTGTCCAGCTCCTCGGTGGCCAGCCGGGTCACTTCGTCGTCGTTCCCGCGCCGGAACACGGCCATGGCCTGCTCTTCGAACCCCACCTCGCCGAGCCTAGCGGTTCGCCCTGCGCGGAACCCCTCTTCGGAAGCGCTGTCCCGGCGTAGCGTCTGTAGCGATGTAATCGTGTAATTCTTGGAGGTTCTCATGCGAGGACAACGAGGCTGGAAGGGCCGGGGCGGCTGGCAGCAGGGCGAGGTGCCGTCGGCGGCGGACGCGGCGGGCTGGTTCGCCGGGCGGCTGCCGGACGGCTGGTTCACCGGCGCTCCCGAGCTGACCGTCGACCGGGAGGAGATCCTCGTGGTCGGCGAGCTGCCGCCGCTGACCGAGGAGTTCGCGGACGACGCCGCTCGCGCCGCCGCGGAGTCCGGGCGCATCAGCCGGTTCCGCGAGGAGACGCGCGAGCAGCGCATCGAGATCGCGCGCCAGGCCGAGCACCGGTACCAGCGGAAGGTGGCGTGGGGCGCCCGCATCGGCGAGACAGAGGAGTTGTTCACCACACTTTCCGTGCCCGTGATGACGCGCCTGCGTCAGCCGGAGCGCCAGGTGCTCGACACGCTCGTCGCCGCGGGTGTCGCGCGTTCCCGTTCCGACGCGCTGGCCTGGGCTGTCCGGCTCGTCGGGCAGCACGCGGACAGCTGGCTCGCCGAGCTGCGCGACGCGATGTCGCGTGTGGACGACCTGCGCGCGCAGGGGCCCGACCTCGGCTGAGTGCTGCGAAGAACCGCCAGGTGGGTGAAGCTTTGAAGCATGAACCCTGAGGCGTTGACGGTCGTACTGGATGGACAGTGGGCGGCACTGCGGCGTGACGTCCGGGAGCGGATGGCGGAGAACGCCTACGAGTCGCCGCAGGACGTCAGTACCGAGGAGTACCGGGCGTGGGTGCTCGACCAGCTGCACGTGCTGGCGAAGACGGGGCACCCGCGGCTGGGCTTCCAGAAGGAGTACGGCGGCGGTGGTGACATCGGCGGATCCGTGGTGTCGTTCGAGATCCTCGGCTACGGCGACCTGTCGCTGATGGTCAAGGCCGGTGTGCAGTGGGGGCTGTTCGGCGGGGCGGTGCAGCTGCTGGGCACCGAGGAGCACCACCGGCGCTACCTGGCCCGCATCATGGACCTCGACCTGCCCGGTTGTTTCGCGATGACCGAGACGGGGCACGGTTCGGACGTCCAGCACCTGCGCACCACGGCGACGTACGACCCGGACACGCGCCAGTTCGTCATCGACACCCCCGACGAGGGGGCGCGCAAGGACTACATCGGCAACGCCGCCCGTGACGGGCGGATGGCCGTGGTGTTCGCGCAGCTGGTCACGCAGGGGGAGGTGCGCGGGGTGCACGCGTTCCTGGTGCCGATCCGCAACGAGCTCGGCGAGGCGATGCCGGGCGTCGAGATCTCCGACTGTGGCCGCAAGGCGGGCCTCAACGGCGTCGACAACGGGCGGCTGATGTTCCGTTCGGTGCGTGTGCCGCGGGAGGCGCTGCTCAACCGGTACGCCGACGTCGCCGAGGACGGCACGTACTCGAGCCCGATCGAAAGCGACGGCCGCCGGTTCTTCACGATGCTGGGCACATTGATCCGCGGCCGGATCAGCGTGGCCGGCGCCGCGATCAGCGCGACGGAACGGGCGCTGGCGCTGGCCGTGCGGTACGGCGAGCGGCGCAGGCAGTTCGAGCGGCCGGACGGTTCCGGCGAGACCGTGCTGCTGGACTACACGGTGCACCAACGGAAACTGCTGCCCGCGCTGGCGCGGACGTACGCGCTGCACTTCGCGCAGGAGGAGCTGGTCCGTAGCCTGCACGACATCCAGGGCCGCAGCGACGTCGACGACCACACGCAGCGGGAGCTGGAGTCGCGGGCGGCGGGGGTCAAGGCGACGGCGACGTGGAACGCGACGCGGACGATCCAGATGGCGCGGGAAGCGTGTGGCGGCGCGGGATATCTCGCCGCGAACGTGCTCGCGGGGCTGAAGGCGGACACCGACGTGTTCACCACCTTCGAGGGCGACAACACGGTGTTGCTGCAGCTGGTCGCGAAGGGCCTGCTGACCAACTACCGCGACCACTTCGCGGACCTGAGCCCGCTCGCGACGGCACGCTTCGTGGCCGAGCAGGTGGTGGAGACGGTGATCGAGCGGACGGCGGCGCGCAAGGTGATCGACCGCCTCGCGGACGCGGCCCCGGGCCGGGACGACGAGGGCGTGCTGTTCGACCGGGCGTGGCAGGTGACGCTGTTCGAGGACCGCGAGAAGCACGTGCTGGAGGGCGCGGCGCGCCGGTTGCGGGCGGGTGCGTCGGAGGGCGATCCGTTCGAGGCGTTCAACAACGCACAGGACCACATTTTGCGGGCCGCGCAGGTGCACGTGGACCGCGTGGTGCTGGAGGCTTTCGTGGCGGCCATCGAGCGGTGCGGTGACCCGGAGGCGCGTGAGCTGCTGAGCCGGTTGTGTGATCTGTACGTGCTGTCGAACGTCGAAGAGGACCGCGCGTGGTTCCTGGAACACGGCCGCCTGACGTCGGCGCGAGCGAAGCAGGTGATCGCGGCGGTCAACGACCTGTGTGCCCGGCTGCGCCCGCAGGCGCGGCTGCTGGTGGACGCGTTCGCGATCCCGGAGGCGTTCCTGAAGGCGGAGATGCTGGACTGAGTGGATGTCGGAACCCCGCTCCGCGAGGATTTCGCCGGGAGCGGGGTATCCGGCGGGATGACGAATTATCTGGCGATCTACCTGAACGACCAGCTCGCGCTGGGGGTCGGCTGGCGCGAGCTGGCGAGGCGAGCGCAGGGCAGCAACCGCGGTACCCCGCTGGGCGAGGCGCTGGCCTCGGTGTCGGCGGGTATCGCCGAGGACGTGGAAACGTTCCGTTCCATCATGGCCAGGCTGAAGGTCCCGGTGAACCCGCTGAAGCCCGCACTGGTCACGGTGGCCGAACGCCTGGGGCGGTTCAAGCCCAACGGCAGGCTGCTGAGTTATTCGCCGCTGAGCCGTTTCCTGGAGCTGGAGATGCTCGTGATGGGCATCGACAGGAAGAAGCAGCTGTGGGAGACGCTGCGCGACCTGGCAGGCCTGGCCGAGCGGCTACCGGACGTGGACTTCGACGGGCTGATCGCGCGGGCGGAACAACAGAAGGCGACGCTGGAGCCGCATCGAGCGGAGGCGGGGACGACGGCGTTGCGGTGAGATCTTCCCGCGTGGAGGCGGTGCTCGCGGAGATCCGACGCCGGCCCGCGCTGGCGGGAATCCGCCTGGTCGGCGTCGACGGCCCGGCCGGCTCGGGCAAGAGCACGTTCGCGCGGGCCCTCGCGTCGGCATCGGGTGCACCGGTGATCGAGGTGGACGACTTCGTGTCGTGGACCGACTTCGCGGGCTGGTGGCCGCGTTGGGAGCAGGAAGTCGTCGAGCCACTGCTCAGCGGCAGGGATGCGTGCTATCGAGTGCGGGACTGGGAGCGGGACGAGTTCGGAACTTCGTTGAAGGACGAGCGGAAGATCGTCCGTTGGGCGCCTTTGGTGATTCTGGAAGGCGTGACGACCACCCGCCGGGCGATCGCCGACCGCCTGGCGTACCGCGTCTGGGTCGAAGCCCCCCGCGACGAGTGCCTGGAGCGCGGCCTGGCCCGGGACGGCGAGGACCACAGGGAACTGTGGCTCCGCTGGCAGGCGGCCGAGGAGCGCTTCTTCACCGCTGACGGGACCCGGAGCCGCGCGGACCTCGTCGTGCGGACCACCCGAGGCGAGATCTCCTAGCCAGCTACGCGAACACAGCCAGCCAGATCGCGATGTAGTGCGAGATCGCGGCCAGCACGGTGCACGCGTGGAAGAACTCGTGGTATCCGAACGTCTCCGGCCAGTGGTTGGGCCAGCGGACGCCGTAGAAGACCGCTCCCATGGTGTAGAACAGGCCGCCCACGAGCAACAGCACCAGGGACGCCACGCCGGCGTTGTGGGCCAGCTCCGGCAGCACGAAGATGGCCACCCAGCCCAGCGCCACGTAGATCGGTACGCCCAGCCAGCGCGGCGCGCCCGGCCACAGCATCTTCAGCGCGACGCCCGCCGCCGCGCCGCCCCACACCACCGCCAGGATCACCCAGCCCGTGGGCTTCGACATGGACAGCACGGTGAACGGCGTGTACGTGCCCGCGATGAACAGGAAGATCATCGAGTGATCCGCCCGCTTCATCCACTGGTACGCCCGCGGCCCCCACAACCGGCGGTGGTACAGGGCGCTCACGCCGAACACGCCCATCACCGTCAGTCCGTAGATCGCCGTCGCGAAGGCGGCGACGGCGGACACCGACACCGCCGCACACACGACCAGCGTCACGGCTCCGGCGAAGGCGCCGAAGAACGACCAGAAGTGCAGATGCCCGCGCAGGCGCGGACGGGTGTCGACGAACTCGGGATCGGTAGTGACGCTCACGGTTCTCAGGTTACGTAACCGTAGGTTCTGCGCCAGTCCCAGTGGCCGGAACCACGTCCCGTGCGCGTACGCTCGATCCACGTGAGTCTCCGCTCCATCGCATCCCGGATCGTCTACACGGTCTACGGCAAGCGCCTGATGCAGCAGGCCGCCGGGCGCCATCCCCGCCACGTCGCGATCATGCTCGACGGCAACCGGAGGTGGGCGCGCGAAGCGGGCTTCACCGACGTCGCCGACGGGCATCGCGCCGGTGCGAAGAAGATCGCCGACTTCCTGTCCTGGTGCCGCGAGGCCGACGTCGAGGTGGTCACCCTGTGGCTGCTCTCGACCGACAACCTCAACCGCGCCACCGAAGAGGTCGAGGCACTGCTCAAGATCATCGTCGACGTGGTCGACGAGCTCGCCGCCCCCGAGACGTCGTGGCGCCTGCGCATGGTCGGCGCGCTGGAGCTGCTGCCCGCCGACATGGCCCGCAGCCTCAAGGCCGCCGCCGCCCGCACCGAGGACCGCAAGGGCATGGAGGTCAACATCGCGGTCGGCTACGGCGGCCGCCAGGAGATCGCCGACGCCGTGAAGAGCCTCCTGCTGCAGCACGCCGACGAGGGCACCTCGATCCGCGAGCTGGCGAAGATCCTCGACGTCGACCACATCTCCGAGCACCTCTACACGTCCGGCCAGCCCGACCCGGACCTCATCATCCGAACGTCCGGTGAACAGCGGCTGTCCGGGTTCCTGCTCTGGCAGTCCGCTCACTCCGAGTTCTGGTTCACGGAAGCCTACTGGCCCGCGTTCCGCCGAGTGGATTTCCTGCGTGCGCTGCGTGATTACGCCTGGCGACACCGCCGGTTCGGTACTTGACATCACTGCCTGTCACCGAACGACAGCTGACGATCTACTTTCGGTGAAACAACCTTTCGGCGAATCACCTGCCTGGCTGCCTGCACGATCGGAATTTCGCAGGTAACTTCCGAAGTGATGGTCCGTGACCTTGCGGGCCATCCCGGGAGGCCCTGGACGTGGCGGTAGTTGAGGGAACGACGGCGGTACCAGCCGTGAAGTCGTTCGCGCAACGCACGAGGGGGCCGGCACCCGGCCCTCGTGGTCGTACCCGCTGAAACTCAGCGGGAGCGGTCAGCCAGGGCGGTGCTCGGCCCAGCGAGTGCGGGCGTGGTGCCACGCCCACGAGGGAGATGCCGTCGTGACTGCGCAGCGTTCGCCCAGGACCTCAGCCGGTGCGGAAAACACCGGCGACTCAGCGGCTGGTCCGCAATCCCCCGACTCCCAGCGGCACACCTACGTGCTCGACACCTCGGTCCTGCTCTCGGACCCGTGGGCCGTCACCAGGTTCGCCGAGCACGCCGTCGTGCTGCCGCTGGTCGTGATCAGCGAACTGGAGGCGAAGCGGCACCACCCCGAACTGGGCTGGTTCGCGCGGGAGTCCCTGCGCATGCTCGACGACCTGCGGCGCACGTACGGCCGTCTCGACGCTCCGGTGCCGATCGGCGACGCCGGCGGCACCCTGCACGTCGAGCTGAACCACTCCGACCCGACCGTCCTGCCGCCAGGGTTCCGGACCGACTCGAACGACCACCGGATCCTGGCGTGCGCGCTCAACCTCGCCGTCGAGCGCACCACGGTCACCCTGGTGACCAAGGACATCCCGCTGCGGGTCAAGGCGGGCGCGGTCGGCCTGGACGCCGACGAGTACCGCGCCCAGGAGGTCACCCCGTCGGGCTGGACCGGCATGGCGGACGTCGACGTGCCGCAGGAGGCGATCGACGCGCTGTTCCACGGCGGCACCATCGACCTCGCCGACTTCGGGCAGCCCGACATCGGGGACCTGCCCTGCCACACCGGTCTGCGGCTCCTCGGCGGCGGTTCGGCGGCACTGGGCCGCGTCACCCCCGACAAGCAGGTGCGGCTGGTCCGCGGCGACCGCGAGGCGTTCGGCCTGCACGGCCGCTCCGCCGAGCAGCGCATCGCGCTGGACCTGCTGCTCGACCCCGAGGTCGGCATCGTGTCCCTCGGCGGCCGTGCCGGCACCGGCAAGTCCGCGCTCGCGCTGTGCGCGGGCCTGGAGTCGGTGATGGAGCGGCGCGAGCACCGCAAGGTGGTCGTGTTCCGGCCGGTCTACGCGGTCGGCGGCCAGGACCTCGGCTACCTGCCGGGGTCCGAGAGCGAGAAGATGCAGCCGTGGGCGCAGGCGGTGTTCGACACCCTCGGCGCGCTGGTCAGCCAGGAGGTGCTCGACGAGGTCTTCGACCGCGGGATGCTCGAAGTCCTGCCGTTGACGCACATCCGCGGCCGTTCGCTGCACGACGCCTTCGTGATCGTGGACGAGGCGCAGTCGCTGGAGCGCAACGTGCTGCTCACGGTGCTCTCGCGCCTCGGCACGGCCTCACGGGTGGTGCTGACGCACGATGTCGCGCAGCGGGACAACCTCCGCGTCGGGCGGCACGACGGCATCTCGGCGGTGATCGAGAAGCTGAAGGGCCACCCGCTCTTCGCGCACGTGACGCTGACGCGCTCGGAGCGTTCGCCGATCGCCGCACTGGTCACCGAGATGCTCGAAGACCACGGCTGACGGACGTGGCCGTCCCCTGCTCACCAGCCGGTGGGCAGGGGACGGCCCTCCGCGAAGCCCGCGGCGGACTGGATGCCCAGCGTCGCGCGCTCGTAGAACTCCTCGACGTTGCGCGCGCCCGCGTACGTGAACGACGACCGCACGCCGGCGCAGATCGAGTCCAGCAGGTCTTCGACGCCAGGACGAGCGGGGTCGAGCAGCATCCGCGACGAGGAGATGCCCTCCTCGAACAGTGCCTTGCGGGCCCGCTCGAAGACGTTGTCGGTGCGGGTGCGGCCCGCGACGGCACGCTTCGACGCCATCCCGAACGACTCCTTGTACGGGCGGCCCTGCTCGTCGTAACGCAGGTCGCCAGGGGACTCGTGGGTGCCGGCGAACCAGGAGCCGACCATCGCGGCGGACGCGCCCGCGGCCAGCGCCAGCGCGACGTCGCGGGGGTGCCTGATCCCGCCGTCGGCCCACACGTGCTTGCCCAGCTCCCGCGCGGCGGCCGCGCACTCGGCGACGGCCGAGAACTGCGGGCGGCCGACGCCGGTCATCATGCGCGTCGTGCACATCGCGCCCGGGCCGACGCCGACCTTCACGACGTCCGCACCGGCGGTGATGAGGTCGCGCGTGCCCTCGGCGGTGACCACGTTGCCCGCGACCACCGGCACCTGCGGCGACACCGACCGCACGGCCTTGAGCGCGGCGATCATCTTCTCCTGGTGGCCGTGCGCGGTGTCCACGACGAGCACGTCGACGCCTGCGTTGAGCACGGCCTCGGCCTTCGCGGCCACGTCCCCGTTCACGCCGATGGCGGCGGCGACGCGGAGCCGGTGCCGCGCGTCCACGGCGGGGGCGTAGACCTCGGCGCGCAGGGCCGCGGTCTGCGTGAGGACGCCGACGAGCCTGCCGTCGCCGTCCACGCCGAGCGCGAGCCGGGCGCCGGCGGCGTGCAGGCGCTCGAAGACCTCGCGGGCCGGGGTGTCCAGGGGCAGGGTGACGGCGGGTGGCTCGGCGACCTCGGCCAGCCGCGAGAACCGGTCGACGCCCGCGCAAGCGTTTTCGTCCACGATCCCGACCGGGCGGTGGTCGTCGTCGACCACGACGACTGCGCCGTGCGCCCGCTTGCCGACGAGGTTCAGCGCGTCGGCCACCGCGTCACCGCCGGTGAGCACCAGCGGGGTGTCCCAGACGGTGTGGCGGCTCTTCACCCAGCCGACGATCTCGGCGACGGCGGCCGGGTCCACGTCCTGGGGCAGCACGACGAGCCCGCCGCGGCGGGCGACCGTCTCGGCCATCCGGCGGCCCGCGACGGCCGTCATGTTGGCCACGACGATCGGGACCGTGGCGCCGGTCCCGTCCACGGTGGCGAGGTCGACGTCGAAACGGGACTCCACGTCCGAGCGGTTCGGGACGAGGAAGACGTCGTCGTAGGTCAGATCGTGGGCGGGCCGATGGCCGTCGAGGAAGCGCACGAGGCCCCAGAATACGTCATGCGACGATGGAGGCATGGCTGACCGCGACCGAGACGCCGAAGGCCGTGCCCGCAACGCCCGTCCGCGCGACGGGCTGGGGCGCCCGCTGCCCTACGGCTCACCTGGGGTGGAGCGCCAGCCCGAGGGTGTGGTGCGGACGCCGGCGGAGACGCTCACCGAGGCGCAGCGCCTGCTCGACGAGGGCAAGCCGTTCCACGCGCACGAGGTGTTCGAGGACGCCTGGAAGTCGGCGGACGGGCCCGAGCGGGGCCTGTGGAAGGGCCTCGCGCAACTCGCCGTCGGGCTGACGCACCGCGCGCGCGGCAACGCGAAGGGCGCACAGACGCTGCTGGCCAGGGGCGCGGACGCGATCGAGCCCTACGCCGCCGAGCCGCCGTACGGCGTCGACGTCGCAGGGCTCGTCGCGTGGGTCCGCGCAGGAGCCGAAGGCTCGATGCGGCTGAGCTAGACGTTCGCCTTCTCGGCGCCGATCGTCGTCGACGCGCCGTGACCGGTGTGCACCACCGTGTCGTCCGGCAGGGCGAACAGCTTCTCCCGGATCGAGCGCACGATCGTCGGGTGGTCGGAGTACGACCGGCCGGTCGCGCCGGGGCCGCCCTGGAACAGGGTGTCGCCGGTGAAGACGACACCCAGTTCCCGCGAGTACAGGCACACGGCTCCGGGCGCGTGACCAGGGGTGTGCAGCACCGTCAGGTCCGTGCCGGCGATCGTGAGGATCTGCCCGTCGGCCAGCTCGGCGTCCGGTGCGAGGCCCGGGTGCGTCAGGTCCCACAGCACCCGGTCGTCCGGGTGCAGCAGGATCGGTGCGCCCGTGCGCTCGCTCAGCGCGGGTGCGGCGTTGACGTGGTCGTTGTGGGCGTGCGTGCAGATGATCGCGCGCACGGTCGCCTCGCCCACCGCCTTCGCGATCGCGTCCGCGTCGTGGGCGGCGTCGATGACGAAGACCTCGCTGTCGTCGCCGATCAGCCACACGTTGTTGTCGACGTCCCACGTGCCGCCGTCGAGCTCGAACACGCCCGAGGTGACCACGTTCCGCACCGTTGCCGTCATGCTGCCGACCCTACGACTCGCTGGAGCGGGCCCACAGGTTGAGCCCGGAGTCGGTGGCGTACTCGTCGATCTCCGTCAGCTCGTCGTCGGTCAGCGTCGGGCCCTGCAGCGCGGCCACGTTCTGCTCCAGCTGCCGCACGGAGGAAGCGCCGATGAGCGCGGACGTGACGCGCGAGTCCCGCAGCAGCCAGCTCAGCGCGAGCTGTGCGAGCGACTGGCCACGCCGCTTCGCGACCTCGTTGAGCGCCCGCAGCTTGTCCACGTTCTGCTCGACCGACTCCGGGGCGAGCGACTTCCCTTGGGTGGCACGGGAACCCTCGGGAATGCCGTTGAGGTAGCGGTCGGTGAGCAGGCCCTGCGCGAGCGGCGCGAAACCGATGCAGCCGACGCCCTCCTCGCCCAGCACGTCGAGCAGGCCGTCCTCCTCGACCCAGCGGTTGAGCATCGAGTACGACGGCTGGTGGATCAGCAGCGGAACGCCGTACTGGCGCAGCAGCGCGGCGGCCTCGCGGGTGCGGCGCGCGTTGTAGGAGGAGATGCCGACGTACAACGCTTTTCCTTGCTGCACGGCGGAAGCGAGCGCGCCCATCGTCTCTTCGAGCGGCGTCTCGGGGTCGAAGCGGTGCGAGTAGAAGATGTCGACGTAGTCCAGGCCCATCCGCGTCAGGGACTGGTCGAGGCTCGCCAGCAGGTACTTGCGCGAACCCCAGTCCCCGTAGGGGCCGGGCCACATGTCGTAGCCCGCCTTGGTGGAGATGACCAGTTCGTCCCGGTACGGCCGGAAGTCTTGTGCCAGCAGCTTGCCGAAGTTCGACTCCGCGGAGCCGTAGGGCGGGCCGTAGTTGTTGGCCAGGTCGAAGTGTGTGATGCCGAGGTCGAACGCGCGGCGCAGGATGGCGCGCTGCGTCTCCAGGGGACGGTCGTCGCCGAAGTTGTGCCACAGGCCGAGGGAGATGGCGGGCAGCTTGAGTCCGCTGCGCCCGGTCCGTCGGTACTGCATCTCGTCGTAGCGGTTCTCGGCCGCGGTGAAGGTCACGCTGAGCACTCTATGGCGAAAAGGTTCAACTCGCGGTCACCTGCTGGACGGCCACGGATGAAAGCGTGCGGACATGTGCATGAACTGCGGGGAAGGCGTGTCGCGTCGCGGGTTCCTGGCTGCGGCCGGAGTGGGTACCGGACTGGCGCTGGCGCCGGTGAGCTTCGCCGAGGCGGCTGAAGGCAGCCAGACGAAGGTGATCACCGGGCACCTCGACCCCGGCGTGCCGGACTTCGTGTACCTGCCCGTGCAGGTGCCGGCCGGGGTGAACCAGCTTTCGGTGGTGTACAGCTACGACAAGCCCGCGGTGCCCGCCGGAACGCCGGGGAACTCGTGCGACATCGGCGTGTTCGACGTGCGCGGGACGCGGCTGGGTGGCGACGGTTTCCGGGGCTGGTCGGGCGGTTTCCGCGACCGGTTCTCGATCAGCCGCACCGAGGCGACGCCCGGGTACCTGCCCGGCGATGTCATGCCAGGGACGTGGAACATCGTGCTGGGCCCGTACCAGGTGGCGCCGCAGGGGATGAACTACCGCGTCGAGGTGACGTTGACGTTCGGCGCTCCGGGCGAGCCGTTCAAGCCGAACTACCCGCCTGCGAAGGCACGGGGCCGTGGGCGCGCGTGGTACCGCGGCGACTGCCACCTGCACACGGTGCACTCGGACGGCAGGCGGCTGCCGACGGAGGTCGCGGCGGGCGCCCGCGCGGCGAAGCTGGACTTCGTCACCTCGACCGACCACAACACGACGTCCTCGCACGGTGTGTGGGGTGAGTTCGCGGGGCCGGACCTGCTGATCATGCTGGGCGAGGAGGTCACCACCCGCAACGGGCACTGGCTCGCGCTCGGGCTGGAGCCGGGGCAGTTCGTCGACTGGCGCTACCGCTCGACGGACAACGCGATCGACGACTACCAGCGGGCGATCCACCGCGTCGGCGGCCTGTGCGTGGCCGCGCACCCGTACTGCCCGTGGGTGGCGTGCAACTTCAAGTTCGGCTACGACGGTTTCGACGCCGTCGAGGTGTGGAACGGCCCGTGGACGTGGGACGACGACGCGACGGTGTCCACTTGGGACAACATGCTCGTGGATTCGGTGCGTGGCAAGGGGAATTGGTTGCCCGCCATGGGCAACAGCGATGCGCACAACCCGGACAACGTCATCGGGCTGCCGCAGAACGTGGTGTACGCCGACGACCTGAGCCGCGACGCGATCCTCAAGGGCATCAAGGCGGGCCGCAACTGGCTGGCCGAGTCGGCGGATGTCGATCTGTCGTTCACGGCGGCAGGCCCGCGCGGGCAGTCTGCGGGCATCGGGGAGCGCCTCGCGGTGGCGGACGGCGACAAGATCGCGGTGCGGCTCGACGTGCGCGGTGTCCCGAACGGCACGGTCCGGCTCATCACGGACGAGGGGCAGATCCTGCAGCAGAGCCTGCCCGCGAGCGGCACCGGCAGCGTCACCTGGCTGACGACACCGGCCGTGTCGAAGTACGTCCGCGCCGAGGTGCGCCACCCCCTGTCCGACGGCACGGCAGGCGCCCCGGCGCTGTCGCCGGGGTTGAACTTCGGCGCCATGGCGGCGATGACGAACCCGATCTTCCTGGGCCGGTAGGGGTTTCCGGCCCCGGTGGTGACCCGGCGCGGGGCGGGACGTGGTGCGCGGGGCTGCGCGGACTGGCACGCGGTGCACGGAACGGTGCGGGACGTGGTGCGCGGGGCGGCCCGGACTGGCACGCGGCGGCGCAGTGCGTAGCCCGGCGCGGACCGACACTCGGCGGCGCGGTGCGCGGCGGCGCGGGACGTGGCGCGCGGGGCGGCAGGGGCTGGCGCGGCGTGGTGCGGTGCGGCTTCGGTCTGGCGCGTGGACCCGGCCTGATGTGGCCCGGCGCGCGGCGGCGCGGCGCGCGGGGCGCGTGGATTGGCGTGGCGCGGGCGTGGCCCGGTGCGGCTTCGGCCTGGCGTGTGGCCCGGTCTGGCGCGTGGCCCCGGCCTGATGTGGCCCGGCGCGCGGCAGCGTGGCGCGCGGGGCGGCGCGGGCTGCCGCAGCCCGGGACCCCGCCCGGCCCAGCCCGGGGCGCCGGGCTCGGCGCCGTCACCTATCGCCACACTCGTCGCGCCGAGTCAGCTGACCACCGTGCCCGACGTGGCCCGGACCCGGTCACCCGCCTTTCAGCGTTGCCCTCACGGCGTCGATCGTGTCCGCGTCGGCGGGTTCCTTGTCCGGGCGGTAGCGCACCACCCGGGCGAACCGCAGCGCCACGCCGCCCGGGTAGCGTGAGCTGACCTGGGCGCCGTCCAGTTCGATCTCCACCACCAGCTCCGGCCGCAGGTACACGGTCCAGTCGTCGCGGCGGACCGCCAACTCCTGGAACGTCTTCGTCTGCCACGCCAGCAGCTCGTCGGTGAGCCCCTTGAACGTCTTGCCCACCATGATCGGCGGCCCGCCGTCCGGGTCCCGTGCGCCCAGGTGCAGGTTCGACAGGTACCCCGTCCGCCTGCCGTGCCCCCACTCCGCCGCCAGCACCACCAGGTCCAGCGTGTGCACCGGCTTCACCTTGAGCCACGCGCGCCCGCGCCGCCCCGCCGCGTACACCGAGTCCAGCGACTTCACCATCACGCCCTCGTGCCCGGCATCGAGCGCCGCGTCCAGGATCGCCGACGCGTCGTCCGGCTCCACCGCACCCGGGATCAGGTGCTCGCCGACCACGGAGCGCAACGCGGCGTTCCGCTCGCGCAGCGGCGCGTCGAGCAGGTCCCGGCCGTCCAGGTGCAGGCAGTCGAAGAAGTACGGCCGCAGCAACAGCTCGCGCACCTGCTCCTCGCGGCTGCTGCCGAACCGGCTCATCGTCTCCTGGAACGGCCGCGGCCGCCCGTCGTCGGTGAGCGCGAGCGTCTCTCCGTCCAGCACCACGGACTCGCACGGCAGCTCGCGCACGAGCTGCACGAGCTCGCCGACGCTCCGCGTGATCTCACGCAGCGTCCGCGTGTACACGTGCACCTCGTCGCCCTGGCGGTGCACCTGGATGCGCGCACCGTCCATTTTGTACTCGACGATCGCGGACGCGTGCTCGCGCAGCGCCTCGTCGAGCGACTCCGCGGGCGAAGCCAGCATCGGCCGCAGCGGCCTGCCCAGCCGCAGCCGGAACTCGCCCAGCGCCTGCTCCCCGCCCGTGACGGCGGCCAGCGCCGTGACCGGCAGCTGTCCGGACAGCATGAAGGCACGCCGGACCGCCTCACCGGGCACTTCCGCGGCCGCGGCAATCGCGTCGATCATCACCCCTTCCAGTGCACCCTGCCTCAGCTCGCCCGTGAGCAGCCGGAACAGGAACTCCTGCTCACCCGCTGTGGCGCGGGCGAACAACTCGTGCAGCGTCTCGGCGCGGCGTTTCGCCGAACCGCTGCCTGCCGTGGCCGCGACCTCGCCGAAGGCCGCGTCCACCTCGCCGACGGTGAGCACGGACCCGGCTGCCGGTGGCGCCCCCAGCTCGGCCAACGTCCGCCATCCCGTGCCGATCCGCCCCTGGCTGGGCTGACCGGTGAGGAACGCGACGACGGCGGGCAGCTCATCCGCTGCGGCCCGGGTGATCAGCTCCGCCAGCGTCGCGATTTTCGCCTTCCTCGATCGCGTGGCGGCGAGTGCCGCGGAAGCGGTGACGAGGTCGGCGAGCAGCATGGGGACATTCTGCCCCGGGGCACCGACAATTTCCGGGGAAGCAGCACGAGCACCACTCCGACCAGGCAGATCGCCAGGCCGAGCAGTCCCCGTCCGGTGAGCCCCTGCCCGAACATGAGCCAGGCGAGCAGCATGGTGGTGGGCGGGGTCAGGTACAGCAGGCTCGACACGGTGGTCGCCGACGTCCGGCGCAGCAGCGCCCAGTAACAGCCGTAGGCACCGAAGGTCGACAACACGACGATCCAGCCGACCGCGAACCAGAACGAGCCGGTCATCGGTGGCACCAGCTGCCCGGTCACCGCCGCGAGTCCGGCGAACAACACGGCGCTGGTGCCGCATTGCACGACGAGCGAATCACCCACCGAGGTGGTCGGCGAAACCCTGCGTTCGATCAGCGTCGCCGCCACCAGTGCCAGCATCGAGCCGAACGGCAGGGCGTACGCCCACAGCGGGGCAATGCTTCCCGCGAGGTCGTCGCCCACCACCAGCGCGACACCGCCGAGCCCGATGACCAGGCCGACCCACTGCCGCGGCCCGGCACGCTCACCGAGCAGCCGCTGCCCGAACACCGCGGTGACGACGGGTTGCAGTGCCGCGATGAGCGCGGACGTCCCGGCCGCGACACCCAGGTCGGCCGCCTCGTACACCCCGAACAGGTAGCCGCCCTGCGACAGCAGGCCGAGCGCGACCTGCAGCGGCGTGATCCGCGGCCGCCGCCACGCCAGCAGCAGTCCGCCCGCGACGAGGAACCGCCAGGCCAGCAACGTGATCGCGGTGGCCGACGCGGTCCCCATCGTGGCGCCGACGAACCCCGAGCTCCACAACAGCACCAGGCCGGCGCCGAGCACGACAGTCCACATGAGACCTCCTGAGTATACCGACCTGTATACCCGAGGGACTGGCGGAACTAAACAGGTCGGTATAGTCTCGAACCGTGGAGACGTTGACCCCGGCCGCGCGGCGGGTGCTGGAAGTGGCGGGAGAACTGTTCTACGCCAAGGGGATCCACGCGGTCGGGGTGGACTCGATCGCCGCCGCCGCCGGCGTGACCAAGAAGACCCTGTACGACCGGTTCGGCTCGAAGGACGCGCTCGTCGGCGAGTACCTGAACCGGCGGGACGAACGCTGGCGCGAGCACGTGCGCGCGGTCCTGGCGCGCAGCCCCCGCGTCGCGCCGGGACGCAAACCGCTGCTGGTGTTCGACGCGCTGGCCGAGTGGATGGCGGAGGAGAACTGGCGTGGCTGCGGGTTCGTCAACGCGCACGCGGAACTGCCCGACGGCGACCACCCCGGCAGACGTGCGATCCGGGCGCAGAAGGAGTGGATGCTGGGCTGTTTCCGGGAACTGGTGACGGGGATGCGCAACCCGGGAAGGCTCGCGGAGTCGCTGTTCGTGCTGTTCGAGGGAGCGACGGTCGCGGCGTCCCTCGGCGTGGTCCCGGACGCCGTGGCCAACGCCAAACGCCTGGCGCGGCAGCTGCTGGAGGACGCCTCAGCCGGGTGAGGCCACGCGTTCCGCGCCGCGCACGGCGGCCGTCAGCTCCTCACGGGCGCGGAAGACGCGCGAGCGGATGGTGCCCACGGCGCAGTCGCACACCTCGGCCGCGTCCGCATAGGACAGGCCGACCACCTGCGTGAGCACGAAGGCGTCGCGGCGTTCGGCGTCCAGCTGGTCGATCAGCCGCCGCAGCACCACGAGCCTGCCGTGGTCGGGCGTCGTCGCGCCGCCGCGTTCGGCCGCGCTCGTCCAGTCGTCGGTCTGCGCCGGCACCGGACGACGGCGGTTGGCGCGCAGCTGGTCCGCGGCGACCCGCTTCGCGATCGTCAGCAGCCACATCCTTGCGGGACAACGACCCTCGTAGGAGTGCAGCGCGGCGAAGGCCCGCAGGTACGTCTCCTGCGTCAGGTCCTCCGCGACGGCGGGGTTGGTGAGGTAGGACAGCAGGCGGTGCAGCTGGCGCTGGGTGGCCGCGACGAACCGCCCGGCGGCGGCCGCGTCGCCCCGGGCGGCGGCGAACGCGTCCCGGGTGATGTCGTCGTCGTGCACTGCGGCGTCCTTCCTCCGGACTGGCGATGCACACCAGCACGGACCCCGCACACGACCGGTTCATCCCCGGCGCGAACTTTTCCGAGGGCCGCCCACCGGCGCGGGCGGCCCTTCGGTGTCATTTACCGCCGCGCGCCATCCGTAGCACGTCGAGCGCCTCGTCGAGCTGGGCCTCGGTGAGCTTGCCCTGCGAGATGTAGCCCCGCTCGATGACGACCTCGCGGATCGTCTTCAGCTCCTTCAGCGCCTGCTTCGCGACCGCGGCCGCCTCCTCGTAGCCGATGTACTTGTTCAGCGGCGTCACGATGGACGGCGAACCCTCGGCGTACTCCTTGGTGCGCTCGGTGTTCACCGTGATCCCGGCGAACACCTTGTCCGCCAGCAGCCGGGACACGGCCGCGAGCAGCCGCGCGGACTCGAGCACGTTGCGGGCGATCACCGGCAGGTTCACGTTGAGCTGGAAGTTGCCCTGCGAACCCGCGAACGCCACCGCCGCGTCGTTGCCGATCACCTGCGCCACCACCTGCAGCGTGGCCTCCGGGATCACCGGGTTCACCTTGCCCGGCATGATCGACGAGCCCGGCTGCAGGTCCGGCAGCGCCAGCTCGGCGAGACCTGTGCGCGGGCCGGAACCGAGCCACCGCAGGTCGTTCGCGATCTTCGCCAGGGACACCGCGACCGTGCGCAGGTGCGCGGAGGTCTCGACCACGCTGTCCTGCGTCGCCTGCGCCTCGAAGTGGTTGCGGGCTTCGGTGAGCGGCAGACCCGTGACGCGCGCCAGCTCCGCGGCCACCGAAGCGCCGAAGCCCTCGGGCGCGTTGAGCCCGGACCCGACCGCCGTGCCGCCGATCGGCAGTTCACCCAGCCGCTCCAGGCCCGACTGCAGCCGCTCGATCCCGTAGCGGACCTGCGCCGCCCACGCGCCCGCCTCCTGGCCCAGGGTGATCGGCACGGCGTCCATGAGGTGCGTGCGGCCGGACTTCACGATGTCCTGCCACTCCGCGGTCCGCTGCTCGATCGTCGCCGCGAGGTGCCCGAGCGCGGGGATCACGTCGGTCAGCACGGCCTCGGTGGCGGCGACGTGGATCGTGGTCGGGAAGGTGTCGTTGGACGACTGCGAGGCGTTGACGTGGTCGTTCGGGTGCACGTCGGAGCCCAGCTTCCGGCTCGCCAGTGTCGCGATCACCTCGTTCGCGTTCATGTTCGACGAGGTGCCGGAACCGGTCTGGAACACGTCGATGGGGAAGTGCGCGTCGTGCCTGCCCTCGGCGACCTCGTCGGCGGCCTCCGCGATGGCGTCGGCGAGGGCGGAGTCGAGCACCCCGAGACGCGCGTTGACGCGGGCCGCCGCGCCCTTGAGCAGGCCGAGCGCGCGGATCTGGGCGCGCTCGAGACCGCGGCCGGAGATCGGGAAGTTCTCGACGGCGCGCTGCGTCTGCGCGCGGTAGAGCGCGTCGACGGGCACCTTCACTTCGCCCATCGTGTCGTGTTCGATCCGGTATTCCTGTTCAGCCATGACGCCAGTTTCGCGCAGCCGCGCGGCGTTCGCTTCGTGTGCTTCGGCACGCGACGTGACTACGATCGAAGTGCGGGAGATCACAACGGAAAGGCGGCCGGGCCGATGGAGCTTTCGGTGGACTTGCTCATCGTCGGCGCGGGCCCGACCGGCCTGTTCGCGGCCTACTACGCGGGGTTCCGCGGGCTCTCGATGGCGGTGGTCGACTCGCTGCCCGAGGCGGGCGGCCAGGTCACCGCGATGTACCCGGAGAAGATGATCTACGACGTCGGTGGGTTTCCCGCGGTTCGTGGCCGGGACCTGGTCAAGGGCCTCGTCGAGCAGGCGGCGCAGTGGCAGCCGACGTACCTGCTGGGGCGCAAGGCGGAGGTGCTGCGCGAGGGCGGCGACGGGCTCGACGTGGAGCTCGACGGCGGAGACGTCGTGCACGCGAAAGCCGTGCTGGTGACGGCGGGCATCGGCGAGTTCACACCCCGGCCGCTGCCCGCGGGCGACGGGTGGCTCGGCCGCGGCATGGTGCACTTCGTGCCGTCGCTCGACGCGCATGCGGGGCAGGATGTGGTCGTGGTCGGCGGCGGCGATTCGGCGTTCGACTGGGTGCTCGCGCTGCACCCCGTCGCGGAAAGCGTGACGCTCGTGCACCGGCGTGCGAAGTTCCGCGCCGCGGAGTCGATCGTGCGCCAGGCCCGCGAGCTCGGCGTCCGGTTGCTCACCGACGCCGAGGTGGCCGAACTGCGGGAGGACGCTTCGGGCGCGCTGTGCGAGGTGGTGGTGACGGCGAAGGACGCCGAGCCGGTCGTGCTACCGGCGCAGGCCGTCGTGGCGGCGCTGGGTTTCACCGCCGACCTCGGGCCCATCGAGAACTGGGGCCTGCAGATCGACCACCGTGCGATCAGCGTCGACTCGACGATGGCGACCGCGCGGCCGCGGGTCTACGCGGCGGGCGACGTGGCCGCGTATCCGGGCAAGGTCAAGCTCATCGCGACCGGTTTCGGCGAGGCCGCGACGGCGGTCAACAACATCGCCGTCGAGCTCGACCCGCAGGCGCACCTGTTCCCCGGGCACTCCAGCAACGTCGAGTAAGCACTTTCAGTGCGCGGGCGGCGGCGGTGTGGGGGCCGGGCTCGTCGCCGGTGGCGGTGACGGCGGCGGTGGCGCGAGCTGCTGGTGGATCCAGCCCGCGTACGCGACAGCGGAGGTGTAGATCGACGGGGCGGTGGCGCACGTCGACGAGTCGTTGCCGGGGCGGCTCGTGACGCCCAGCAGCACCCAGTGCCCGTCCACCTGCGCGACCTCCGGGCCGCCGGAGTCGCCGTAGCAGGCGCCGGCCTTGCCGCCCGGGTTGCCGGTGCACAGCTCGACGCTTCCGCTGAACGCCGCCGTGCACTGAGTCGGGTCCACGATCTGGGTGTCCAGCTGCTGAAGCATCGTGGGCGCGTCGCCGCAGCCCGGCGTGGCGCACGTCTGGCCCCAGCCCAGTAACCGCACGGCCGTACCAACGGCGGCGGCCGTGCCGAGCGGCACCGGGGCCGCCTTGACCGGCTGCGGCAGGTGCACCACGGCGATGTCCCCACCCGCGCCTGCGGCGTTGTAGTCCGGGTTCACGACCAGCCTGTCCGGCGTGACCAGCTCACCGCCCTGCGTGCGGTCGTTGCTGCCCACCCGCACCGTGAACGACGACGCCGACTGGCCCACCACGCAGTGCGCGGCCGTCACCACCCACGACGGGTCGATCAGCGAACCGCCGCAGAAGAACTCGCCCTGCGTGGACTGCAGCGACGCCGCGAACGGGTACGGCTGGTCCGCGGGGACACCACCGACCAGCCGGGGTTCCGCGGCGGAACCCGGCTGCACCAGGAACAGCACCGCGAGCAGGCAGGCCGCGGTGCCCGACACCAGCCACCTCACGGCAGCGGCGGCACGGTGTCTTCGTCGTCGAGCTGCCCGTCGAAGTCGATCGACGAGTACGCCCGCAGCTTCGTCAGCCGGTGGTAGCCGTCGATCATGCGCACGGTGCCGGACTTCGACCGCATGACGATCGACTGGGTGGTGGCGCCGCCCGCCCGGTAGTGCACGCCACGCAGCAGGTCACCGTCGGTGACGCCGGTGGCGCAGAAGAACACGTTGTCGCCACGCACCAGGTCGTCGGTGGTGAGGATGCGGTCGAGGTCGTGCCCGGCAGCAAGGGCCTTCTCGCGCTCCGCGTCGTCCTTCGGCCACAGCCGGCCCTGCAGCTCACCGCCGAGGCACTTCATCGCGCACGCGGCGATGATGCCCTCCGGTGTGCCGCCGATGCCCAGCAGCAGGTCGACACCGGTGGTCGGGCGCGCGGCGGCGATGGCGCCCGCCACGTCACCGTCGGAGATGAACCGGATGCGGGCACCGGCCTCGCGGACCTCCTTGATGATCTGCTCGTGCCGGGGCCGGTCGAGGATGCAGACGGTGACGTCGGAAACGCTGCTGCTCTTGGCCCGCGCGACGCGGCGGATGTTCTCGGCGATCGGGGCGGAGAGGTCGACGCTGCCCGCCGCCTCGGGACCGACGGCGAGCTTCTCCATGTAGAAGACGGCGGACGGGTCGAACATCGCGCCCCGCTCGGCGACGGCGAGCACCGCGAGCGCGTTCGGCATGCCCTTCGCCATCAGCGTGGTGCCGTCGATCGGGTCGACCGCGACGTCACACGCCGGGCCGTCGCCGTTGCCGACCTCCTCGCCGTTGTAGAGCATCGGCGCTTCGTCCTTCTCGCCCTCGCCGATGACCACGACGCCACGCATGGAGACGGTGGAGACGAGGTGGCGCATCGCGTCCACCGCGGCGCCGTCCCCGCCGTTCTTGTCACCCTTGCCGACCCAGCGGCCCGCCGCCATGGCCGCGGCCTCCGTGACGCGCACCAGCTCCATGGCCAGGTTGCGGTCCGGTGCTTCCTTGCGCCTCGCGGGGCTGGGGGACGGGGTGACGCTCGACATCGGTGGCCTCCCGGGTGGGTGCTGGGCGGACCCCGATTCTCTCAGACCGGACGGATCCCGCAGGACATCTTCGCGCATGGCGAAGGTCACTGGGCGTTTTCGGCGTCCTCGTCTTCGACGGACTTCAGCGCCGTCTCGATGCGTTCCCGCGCACCGTCCAGGTGCCGCTCGCAGACCTTCGCGAGGTGCTCGCCCTTTTCCCAGAGCGCCAGGGACTGCTCCAGTGACAGCCCGCCGGCCTCGAGTTCGCGCACGACCTCGACGAGCTGGTCACGGGCCTGTTCATAGCCGAGCTCTGTGTTTTCCGCGGCCTCGCTCACCGGTGCAGACTAGCGCGCTCGCCATCGCGTGGTCGTAGCCCATGAACGCCTGCGCGAACTCCTGACCGTCACCCTCGGTGATGGCGTCCTCGATGCTGCCCTGCGCGCGGGCCACCCGCTGCCGGTACGCCGAGCCCTCGCTGAACCACCACTTCGTCCCGACGTACACCGAGGTGGCCTCGGACAACCGGCGCAGCCGCGCGTCCAGCCCGCACCGCTGCACCGCCGAGCCGCTCAGCAGCGACGCCCAGCAGGCGTCGGCGGCGCGGTCGGCTTCCGTGGCCCGGTGCAGCACGGCGTGGGCGCCGGCGTGCACGGCCGCGTCGGTGGTGAGCGGCAGGAACGTGGGGCTGCGCACTTCCTACTCTCCCGGCTCGACGGTCTGGGCGACCGCGTGCACGGCGCCGTCGACGACGCGCACGCGCAGCGGAGTTCCTTCCGCCACTTGAGAGATGGATCGCAGCACCTGGAGGTTGCCTGCCTCGTCCGGAAATTGCACAACGGTGTAGCCGCGGGCCATGGTCGCGGCCGGTCCGAGCGCGGTCAGCCGCGCCCGCGCGGAGGCGACGGCGGCCTGCTCGTGGGACAGCGTGTTCAGCATGGCGCGGCGCCCGCGTTCGCGGTGCAGCTCGACGTCGTCCGCCCGGCGTTGGATGGGCCCGAGCGGGTCCGCGAGCACGGGGCGGCTGCGGAGCTGGTCGAGGAGGCGGCACTGGGTGTCGACCCAGCCGTGCAGCGCGCGGCGGGCCCGGTCGCGCATCTGGTGCACGCGGGCGGTCTCCTCGCGGACGTCGGGCACGATGCGCTTGCCCGCGTCGGTGGGGGTGGAGCAGCGCAGGTCGGCGACGTGGTCGAGCAGCGGGGTGTCCGGTTCGTGGCCGATGGCGCTGACGACGGGCGTGCGGCACGCGGCGACGGCCCGGCAGAGGGCTTCGTCGGAGAACGGCAGCAGGTCCTCGACGCTCCCGCCGCCGCGCGCGATGACGATGACGTCGACGGCGGGGTCGGAGTCCAGAATGGACAGTGCTTTCCGGATCTGCGGTACGGCGGTCGGCCCCTGCACGGCGGTGTTGACGACCTGGATGGGCGCGGCGGGCCACCGGTTGTGCGCGTTGACGAGGACGTCGTGCTCGGCGGCGGAGGCGCGGCCGGTGATCAGGCCGATGCCCTTGGGCAGGAACGGCAGGCGGCGCTTGCGTTCCGGCGCGAAGAGCCCCTCGGCTTCGAGGAGCCGGCGGAGCCGCTCGATGCGGGCGAGCAGCTCACCGATCCCGACGGCCCGGATCTCGGCGGCGCGCAGGCTGATCGTGCCGCGCCCGAGGAAGAACGTGGGCTTCGCGAAGACGACGACGCTGGCCCCGTCCCGCAGCGGCGGCTCGATGCTCCGCACGAGCCGCATCGGCGCGGTGACGGTCATGGACACGTCGGCGGAGGGATCGCGGAGCGTGAGGAAGGCGGTCTGTGTGCCCGGGCGGGCGGAGATCTGGGTGACCTGCCCCTCCACCCAGACGGCCCCGAGGCGGTGGATCCAGTCGGAGATCTTGCGGGCCACCGTGCGGACGGGCCAGGGATTCTCGGCGCTGGTGGGTTCTTTGGTGTCTCGGGAGCCTTTGGAGTCCGGGGCGTCTCGGAGGTCCCGGGCGTTTCTGGGGTCCTGGGTGTCCTTGGCTGCGGCCGGTTCGGTGCTCACCGGCCGGTGGCACCTGTGCCGTCGCCACCGTCCGCGGTGGGGTCGGTGCTGTTGGTGAGGTCCTCGGCGCTGGTGGTGCTGCTGTTGGTGCTACCGGTAGTGCCAGTGTCGCTGGTGCCGCCCGTGGCGTTCTTGCCCCTGGCACCGTCCTGGTCGCCGTCATCCTGGTCGCGCTCATCTCCGCCGCCGTCGGCGAGGCGTTGGACGTTGCCGATCCGGCGGGTCAGCATGCCGACGAACGACGGCCGGTTCTCGTGGGCGCGCTCGTAGGCCAGCAGTTCTTCGAGCTGCTCCAGCGTGAAACGCCGCAGGCGGGCGCGCAACTGGGGCAGGGTCAGCTCGTCGTAGTTGCCGAGCCCGCTCGGGCCGACTACGGCCTCGGGATCGGCGTCGTCCAGGTCGTCATCACTCCGCGGAGTGATCCCGCTGCCACCGAACTCGGTTCCGGCGCCCGGGGAGACGGCAGCACCGGAAGGCTCGGGCGGACCGGGCTCGCCGATGGCGTCCACTTCGAGCGCGGCGTCGAGAAGTCCGCCGGCAGCGCTGTCGAACTCGCCTTCCGTGTGGTCTTCGGCGAGGGCGCGCTCTTCCTGCTCCCACGGGTCGCGGGCGTTCTCGCTCACGTCGCGCAGGCTCGTGGGCTTCCGGCCGTTGTGGCCCGTCGGCGGCTCCGGCACGGGCGGCAGGTCCTCGTCGAACGTCGCCCATTCGGGCGTCTCCTCAGCCGGGCGCAGTGAGGACAGCACCTCGTCGCCCTTGATGGCGAGTTCCGTGACGTGCTGCTGCAGCCGCATCGAGAACTGCAGGACCTGCGAGACGACGGTGACCGGCAGGCCCACGACGTTCTTGGGCAGCTCGCGGGCACGCTCGGCGGCCGTGACGGCCAGGCCCGCGGCGACGCGGAGGGGGAGCGGGAGCGGCTTCATGCGTACAGCGTGCCCCACATGCGCCATCCTGCCCAACCCGGCGAGTCCGAGAGGCCGTTCGACGTGATCGGCCGCACATCAGGGGTGGGCCGTACCCTGGGAACCATGAGTGCAGCTAGCCCCGCCACCGAGCCCGCCAAGCGAGTGCTGCTGGCCAAGCCTCGCGGTTACTGCGCCGGGGTCGACCGCGCGGTGATCGCGGTCGAAAAGGCCCTGGAGCTGTACGGTCCGCCGGTTTACGTGCGCAAGGAAATCGTGCACAACCGGCACGTCGTGGACACGCTCCGCGAGCGCGGCGTGATCTTCGTCGACGAGACCTCCGAGGTGCCGGAGGGCGAGCTGGTCGTGTTCTCCGCGCACGGCGTGTCGCCGGCCGTGCACGCGGAGGCGGCAGAGCGGAACCTGCGCACCATCGACGCCACCTGCCCGCTCGTCACCAAGGTGCACAAAGAGGTCAACCGCTTCGCCAGGGACGACTACGACATCCTCCTCATCGGTCACGAGGGCCACGAGGAGGTCGAAGGCACCTCGGGCGAGGCGCCGGACCACGTCCAGCTGGTCGACACGGCCGACGACGCCGCGAGCGCCCAGGTCCGCGACCCGTCCAAGGTCGTGTGGCTCTCGCAGACGACCCTGAGCGTGGACGAGACCATGGAGCGGGTGAACCAGCTGCGCGAGCGGTTCCCGAACCTGGCCGACCCGCCCAGCGACGACATCTGCTACGCCACCTCCAACCGCCAGACGGCCGTCAAGGCGATGGCGGGCGAGTGCGACCTCGTCCTGGTCGTCGGCTCACGCAACTCCTCCAACTCCAAGCGGCTCGTGGAGGTCGCGCTGCAGGCGGGCGCCCGCGACTCGCACCTCGTCGACTACGCGAGCGAGGTCGACGAGGCTTGGCTGGAGGGCGTCAGCACGGTCGGCGTCACGAGCGGTGCCTCCGTGCCCGACGTGCTCGTGATGGACCTGCTGCAGTGGCTCGCCGAGCGTGGCTACGGCCAGGTCGAAGAGGTCACCACAGCCAACGAGAAGATCGCCTTCGCGCTGCCGAAGGAACTGCGCAAGGCCGCCAAGTAGCGGCTGGACCGTCCACAAGAGACTCACGATGGCGGCTGTCCGGTTCAGGGCAGCCGCCATCGCCGTTCCAGCATGAGTTGCGCTCGAACGTTGGCGTTTTCAGTTGCACCGGGAGCCGCCGCCGGGCCGATGTGGACCGAGCTGGTGCGCGCAGACGCCGAACCGAGTGGACGACGACCAGGCACCTGACTGAGCTGGCTGCGGCCTGGAGCACAGGTCGAGCTGAGCCGAGCGCGGACCGAGCCGACTGCAAGCCGGAGACGGTCGACCTGACCGAGCCGACGACGGCTAACCGCCGGACCGAGCGAGGCCGCGGCTCAGGCGTCGTCCTCCCAGGGGCGGCGCCCACGCGGAGGCGGCCCGCCGCGGCGTCCTGGCGATCGCCGTGGCGGCTCGCCGGAGGCACCACGGGACTCACCCGTCCCGCCGCGAGGAGGCAACCGTCGCGGGCGGTCGCCGGGCTGCCGACGACCTTCGCCGCCGCGGCGGGACTCGCCCTCGTCCGGCGCGCCACCGCGGGGCACGCGCCGACCGGACGGAGGCGGCGTCTTGCCGCGGCCGGACTCCCCGCCGCGTTCCCTGCGGTCGCCACGGTCACCCCGGCTGTCCCGGCCCGGCTCGGCACGGCGAGGCGGGTCCTCCGACCGCCGCCGCGGGGTCAGCGGCAGCGACGGGTGTTGCTCACCCGCAAGCGGCCGCTGAGCCGGCGACCGGCCCTCGGTAGGACGGCGGACGCGCGTGGCGCCACCGCCGCGCTCGGCACCGCCGTCTCGCCCCTTGCGCTCCGCAACGCCGCGCGCGGGCTTGCCGGCCCGGTCGTCCTCGCCGTCACGCGTCCGTGCCTGGCTCGACGGACGCTTGCGGGCCGGGGACGGCTTGCCCTCGCCGCTCTTCGGGACAGCCTCCGGGTTCCGCTCCCGGTACAGCCGGACCATCCCGATGGCCAGCGTGAAGCCCGTGGTGATCGCCATCGCCGGAAAGCCGTTGATCAGCGGCGTACCGATCGCGAGGGCTTTCGCGAGGGTGTCGCTGTTCGCGGGCAGGCCCGACACCAACAGGACAACGAGCGGCACCGTGATCGCCAGGATCAGCGGCGGCTGCACCATCGGCCCGAAGAGACTGCGTCGCTGCACCGCGCAGACCGCGGCCACGGCACCGATGAAGTAGCAGATGTCGAACAGCAGGCTGAGCCCGTTCTGCAGCTGCAGCCCCGCGACCGCACCGACCACGGCGAAACCGAATGCCAGCAGCACCGCGCCCCACCAGGGCAGGCCACGGCGCTCGCCGACGACGGGACGCGCGTCCCAGGGAACGGCTACCTCGTCGGCGTCGGTGTCGCTCTGCCGATCGCGAATGGCGGTCACAGGTGAACACGGTAACTCGTTCGGACGGCCCAGCGCCCGCCACTCCGCGGACTTGGACCTCCAGGCAGGCCAAGATGGACCGTTCGGCCCACGATGACCAGCGGTTTTACCTGTGCCGAGCCTGTTGGCAATGTGCTCGTTACGCTTCACGCCGCCTTACTGGTCTGGACCCCGGCGGTCGTCGTTCAACTGGTTGCCAGTTCGTCCCCCTTTCGTACGGCTGGTACCTCCGTGGGGCTTCCGGACGCCTCGGTCAACGGCGTGACCGCCGCCCGGAAGCCCTCCAGCGCGTCCAGCTCACGCCGACGGGCGGACAGGAAACGCTGCAGATGCGTGCTGGACAGGTTGAGCGCATCCACCGCGTTCCCCGCCGCCCGGTGTGCGGCCCCGGCCCCGGCCCGGACCCGTTCGATGTCGTCGACGACCGCCCGGTCGCTCGCCGCGAACAACGCGGCCGAGGCCAGTACCGCGAAACCCGTCGGGCCACACAGGAAGACCCGCCGGTCGAGCATCCACCGCAACAGCTCGGGATCGGTGTCGAGCGCGGCGACGACCGCCGCGTCGGAGGGAACGAACATGACGGTGCCGTAGATGCCGTCCGCCCAGCGCTGGTAACCCTTGCCCGCCAGCTCCGCGGCGCGCGAGCGCAGGTTGCGGACGTGCACCCGGAGCGCGTCGAGCCGTTCGTCGGCGTCGTCCGTCTCGACCGCTTCGGCCCAGCACGCCATGCTCGCCTTCGCGTCCACCGGGACGGTGCGATCGCCACCGACCCGGAGCACCATGTCCGGCTTCGCCGCGCCCCCGCCGGCCAGGTCGGTCTGCAGGGTGAAGTGCAGTCCCTCCCGCAGACCCAGCGCGCGTGCGGTTTCCACCAGAACCTGTTCCCCCAGTTCGCCCCTGCCGCTGATCGAGGCGAACGCCACCTCGTACCGGCGCAGGGCCGCCTGCTGCTGATCCACGCGTGAACGCTCGACCTCGACCTGCCTGGCGGCGGCGTCCGCACGGCGCATGCTGTCCGTGTAGAGCCGCCACAGCAGGACGATCGCCACCAGCAACGCCAGAGCGATGACGACGGCCGCCGTGCTGATCACGGTGGATGCCACGGTCGACCTCCTTCCTCTCGATCTTTCTCGGTCGCGATGCATTCTGACGGCACCCACCGACAAAAATCGCAGGGCCGAAAAGTCGCACACACGTTCGAGTGAACTCCTGCGGCATGTCTCCGTGGTTCTGTCGTAGATCGGCTCTAACTTGGGCTGCGTGAGATTCCTGCACACCTCCGACTGGCACGTCGGACGCACGTTCCACGGCGCGGACCTGCTCGCCGAGCAGGACGCCGTGCTCGGCCACCTCGCGGACCTGGTCGCCGCCGAGGCGGTCGACGTCGTGCTGGTGTCCGGGGACGTCTACGACCGCGCGGTGCCTTCGGCGGAGGCCGTGCAGGTCGCGAACCGGGCGCTGGCCCGGTTGCGCGAGGCGGGCGCGCAGCTGGTGATCACGGCGGGCAACCACGATTCCGCGCCACGGCTGGGAGCTTTCGGTGACTTCGCCGCGGCGGGCGGGCTGCATCTGCGCACGGCGGTGCACCGGATCGCCGATCCCGTGCTGCTGCGGGACGAGCACGGCCCGGTCGCGGTCTACGGCATTCCCTACCTGGAGCCGGAAGTCGCGCGGCACGCGCTGGGCGTGCCGGAAGCCAAGGGACACAACGGAGTTCTCACCGAGGCGATGCGCCTGATCCGCGATGACCTGGGCCGCCGGGAGCCCGGCACCCGTTCCGTCGTGCTCGCGCACGCCTTCGTGACCGGCGGTCAGGGTACCGATTCCGAGCGCACGATCGCGGTCGGCGGTGTCGAGCAGGTGGGCGGCGAGGTCTTCGACGGCGTCGACTACGTCGCGTTGGGACACCTGCACGGTCCGCAGACCCTGGCGGAACACCTGCGGTATTCGGGAAGTCCGCTCGCCTACTCGTTTTCCGAAGCGCGGCAACGGAAATCGGTGTGGCTGGTCGACTTCGACGGCGTCGGGCTCGCCGAAGTCCGGCGGCACGAGCTGCCCGTGCCGCGCCGCCTCGCGACGGTCACCGGCGGCATCGACTGGCTGCTTAGCGCCGACGAGCACGCCGAACTCGCCGACTGCTACCTGTCGGTCACGCTCACCGATCCCGTGCGGCCGATCGACGCGATGCGCCGCCTGCGGGAGCGGTTCCCGTACGCCGTGCACCTGGAATGGCAGCCGGAGAACGGGAAAACGGGTGCGGTGCTGCGCTACGCGGAGGCCGTGCGGGGGCGGTCGGACGCCGAGATCGCCAGGAACTTCCTGGACGACTGCCGGGGTGCGGCGCCCAGTGAACGTGAGGAACGGTTGCTGCGCAAGGCTTTGGAACTCGCGGGCAGAGGTGAGTCATGAGACTGCACAGGCTCGAGGTCGCCGCGTTCGGCCCGTACCGGAAGCGCCAGGTCGTCGATTTCGACGCCCTCGGTTCCGACGGGTTGTTCCTGCTGCACGGGGACACGGGCGCGGGCAAGACGACGCTGCTCGACGCCGTGGCGTTCGCGTTGTTCGGCACCGTGCCCGGCGCGCGCGGCCAGGTGAAACGGCTGCGCTGTGACTTCGCGGAGCCGGACGAAGCCACCGAGGTCGTCCTCGAACTGACAGTGCAGGGGCAGCGGATGCGGCTCGTGCGCAGCCCCGAGTACCAGCGCCCGAAGCGCCGTGGCGAGGGAACCACGACGCAGCAGGCGAAGGCGTCGCTGACCTGGCTGGACGGCGTCCCCGGCGGCCAGCCGCCCGAGGGCCTGGTGCGCATCGACGAGGTCGGCCGCACTGTGCAGGGCCTGCTCGGAATGACTCACGAACAGTTCTTCCAGGTGGTGTTGCTGCCGCAGGGCGAGTTCGCCAAGTTCCTCCGCGCCGACACCGACGAGCGGGAGAAGCTGCTTGAGCGGTTGTTCGGCACCAAGCGTTTCGCCGACGTGGAAGCGTGGTTCCGTGAACTCCGTGTGGAAAAGCGCCGGGAACTCGACCGCAGGCGTCAGGACGTGCGGGAGTGGGTGGCGCGTTTCGCGCAGGTGGCGGGCCGGGAGGCGCCGGAGGAGAACCTTGCCGAGTGGGTGGGCCAGGTTCGAGCCGACGTCGAAGGTGCCGTGGCGGAAACGAAAGCCGTGGAACAGCAGGTCCGGTCCGCTTTGGACAGTGCGGAAAAGGCGCTGCTCGAACGCAGGAATGCCGCCGAACGCGTACAGCGGTTGCGTGCGGCGCGACGTCGTCTGTCTGTTTTGGACGGACAGAAGTCCGAACGCGCCCAGTGGAACGCGGAGCTGGCGGGCGCGCGGCGGGCGGCGACGGTGTTGCGGGCGGCCGAGCAAGCCGACCGTTGCGCTGGGCAACTGGAAGAGGCACGGACAGCCGAGAGCCAGCGGGCGCGGCGGCTCGCAGCCGTCGGTCACCAGGATGTCGACGCCGACGCCGTGGAACTGCGCAGGTACGCCGGGAAGCTGCGGGAGGAAGCCGGGGCGCTGGCGGGCCTCGTCGCGGAGGCGGAGCAGCAGGTCCGTGATCAGCGGGAGATCCGGCAGCTGGTCGAGCGCGTCGGTGAGGCGCGCGCGAAGGTGCAGGTGCTCACCGAGAAACTCGACGGAATTCCGCAGCGGGTGCAGGAGCTGCGGGCGCAGCTGGACGTCTCCAACGCGGCAGTAGTCCAGCTGGAAGCCCTGCGTACCAAGGAAACCGAGCTGACGACGGCTGTGCGGGACGCCGCCGGTCTGCCGGGCGCGCTTGAGGCGCTCAGTCGCGCAGAGGCACGCGTGCGAGCCGCTGTTGACGCGCACCAGGAGGCCCGGGACCACCGGTTGAAGCTGCGCGAACTGAGGCTCGAAGGCATGGCGGCCGAGCTGGCCGCGGGCCTCGTCGACGGCGGGGCGTGCCCGGTCTGCGGTTCGGCGGAGCATCCGGCGCCCGCTCGTCCCGCGGACGGGTCGGTCGACCGCGAGCAGGAAGCGGAGGCGGAGGCCGCCGTCGCGCGTGCCGAAGCGGCCCGGGGCGCGGCCGAAGCCGCGAAGCACCGGGCGGAGACCGAGCTGGCCGCGTTGCGGGAACGGTTGCGGGGCCGGACGGGGGACGAACTGGAGGCCGAGCTCCGGCAGGTCAAGGCGCAGGTCGCGGACATCGAAGCGAAGTCCCGTCAGCGGGCCCGCCTCTCGGCCGAACTGCGCTCCGCCGAGGCAGAGACGAAGTCGCTGACGGACGAGCTTGTCGCCGCTGAGCAGGCCGCCACGGCTGCCGAGACCCGGCGGCGCACGCTGGTGGACCGGGTCGAGGAGCGCGCCCGGCGGCTTGACGAGGCTCGCGGCGAGCACGAGGACGTGGGCGCCCGGCGTGCGCACCTCGCCGGGCTCATCCAGGCTCTCGACGCGCTCACCGAAGCGCGGCTGGCGCGGGCGACCGCCGAGCGGCACCTGGCGGAGCGCCAGGAGGAACTGCGGTCCTGCCTGGGGCAGGCCGGTTTCGAGACGGTGGACGAGATGCGTGCGGCGGCGCGTCCCGACGACGTCATGGCCCGGTTGGAGAAGCGCCTTTCCGACGCCGCGGCCGAGGAAGCCGCCGCCCGCGCGGTGCTCGCCGATCCGGAGCTCGCCGGGATTTCGCCGGACGACGAGGTGGACGTCGAGTCGGCGGTGGAGACGGCAAGGGCGGCGCGAGTGGCCGCGGAAACGGCGGTCGCCGAAGCACGTGCCGCCGCCACCCGCGCCGGCGAGCTCGGCCGGCTGGCCGGCCGGTTGACGCAGGCGACCGAGGCGATCAGGCCACTCGAAGAGGAGTTCGCGGAGCTTGACGCGCTGACCGACGTGGTCAACGGGCGGGGCCAGAACGCCCGCCGCATGTCCCTGCGCTCCTACGTGCTCGCGGCCCGGCTCGAAGAGGTCGCGGTCGCCGCCACAGCCCGGCTGCAGGCGATGAGCCAGGGCCGGTACTCGTTCGTGCACACGGACCGCGCCGGTGCGCACGGCACGAAGGGCGGCCTCGGGCTCGACGTGCTGGACGACTACTCGGGCACCGTCCGGCCCGCGAAAACCCTGTCCGGTGGCGAGTCGTTCCTCGCCTCGCTCTCGCTGGCGCTCGGCCTGGCCGACGTGGTCGCCGCCGAGACCGGGGGTGCACTGCTGGACACCCTGTTCGTCGACGAGGGCTTCGGCACGCTGGACGCCGAAACCCTCGACGTCGTGATGGACATCCTCGACGAGCTGCGAGCCGGCGGACGCGTGGTCGGCCTCGTTTCGCACGTCGAGGAGCTGCGCCAGCGCATCCCGACCCGGCTGCGGGTGCGCAAGGCGCGGACCGGTTCGACGCTGGAGGTGCGGATGTGAGCTCAGCGCAGCTCGGGTGACTCGTGGTCGAGCAGCCAGCGCTTGACGTCGACACCCCAGCGGAAGCCGCCCATCGCGCCACCGATGCGCAGAACCCGATGACACGGCACGAACAGCGCCACCGCGTTGCGGGCGCAGGCGGACGCGGCCGCCCGGATGGCCGCGGGCCGCCCGGCGAGCGCGGCGTACTCGCTGTACGTGACCGGCTTGCCGGCGGGCACCGTCCGCAGCACGTCCCAGGCGTGCTGCAGGAACTCGCCGGAGCGCTGGCGGACGGGGACGTCGTCGATCGCGTCCAGCTCGCCCTCGTGGTAGCGGCGGATCGCGGTGCTCACCGCACCGAGGTCGCGCTTCTCGCGCAGCTCGCCCGGTAGCAGCGAGCGCGAGATCTGCGGGGTCAGCTGGTCGAGGTCGGCGGTCCATCCGGACGACAGGACGGCGCCGTCGGAGGCGACGATCGCGGTGAAGGGGCCGACAGGGGTGTCCATTGTGGACCAGTGGGCGGTGCTCATGGGGTTCTCCTTCGAGGGGGTCAGGCGCTTCGCCAGAGGTACATGCCGGCGTACGACCGCCAGGGTCGCCAGGCCTGTGCGTGATCGGTGAGGTCGGTGATGCCGAGTGCCGCGGCGCCCTTGCGGACCACCAGGTCGTCGGCGAGGAGCAGGTCGGGCGCGCCGAGGACGCGCATGAGCACGTAGTCGGCGGTCCAGGGCCCCACGCCGGGCAGGGCGAGGAGCTCCTTCCGCAGCTCGTCCGGGTCGCGCCCGACGTGGAGGTCGAGCGCGCCGGTCGCCAGTGCCTCGGCGGCGGTGCTGATCGCCTCGACCCGGCGGCGGGGGCCGCGGAGGACGTCGCGTCCGTGTTCGGCGACGGCTTCGGGCGTCGGGAACAGCGTGCCCCACGGGAGCTGCTCGCCGAGGGCTTCGGCGAGGCGGCCCGCTGCCGTCCTGGCCGCGGCCACGGACACCTGCTGCCCGAGCATGGCGCGCAGCAGGAGTTCGGGTCCGTCGACGGCGCCGGGCACCCTGATGCCCGGGGCCGCGTCGACGGCGGGGGCGAGCGCGGGGTCCGCGCCGAGGACGCGCAGCACGGCCTCGGGGTCGGCGTCGAGGTCGAGGAGGCGGCGGGTGCGGGCGACCGCGCTGCCGAGGTCGCGCACGTCCGCGAGCCGCAGCTCGCAGCGGACGTGGCCGTCCTGCGGGGTGAGCTGGATGGTCGCCGGACCGTGCGGCAGCCGCAGCGTGCGTCCGTAGCCGCCGTCCTCGGCCCACTCGACGCCGGGCACGGCGCGGGCGGCGAGGAAGCCGAAGATGCCGCCGGCGTCGAACGGCTTGCGGTAGGGCAGCCGGAGGCTGAGCTTCGTGCCGGTCGGTTCGTCGGTGGGCACGGTGTCCGGCCGCCCTCGCGCCGCGGCCGCGGCACGGAGTTGCGATGGCGTGCGCGCGAAAACTTCGCGGATGGTGTCGTTGAACTGGCGGACGCTCGCGAACCCGGCGGCGAAGGCGACGTCGGACAGGGGCAGCTCGGACAGCTCGATCAGCAGGCGGGCCGAGTGGGCGCGGTGCGCGCGGGCGAGGGCCAGCGGGCCGGCGCCCAGCTCGGCGGTGAGCACGCGGCCGAGCTGGCGTTCCGAGTAGCCGAGGCGCCCGGCCAGGCCGGGCACGCCCTCGCGTTCGACGACGCCGTCGGCGATCAGGCGCATGGCGCGAGCGGCGAGGTCGGCGCGCAGGTTCCACTCGGGTGAGCCGGGCACGGCGTCCGGCAGGCAACGGCGGCAGGCGCGGAAGCCACCCGCCTGGGCGGCGGCGGACGTCGGGTAGAACCGCACGTTCGCGGCCTTCGGCGTCAGCGCCGGGCAGGACGGGCGGCAGTAGATGCCGGTGGTCTTGACGGCCACGATGAACTGCCCGTCGAAGCGGGCGTCGCGGGACGCGACGGCGCGGTAGCAACGCTCGGCGTCACGCCAGAGCGCCTGCCCGGCGGGGGTGGCTACGGCTGTCATGGCTTCGATACTGCCAGCAGGTCAGGGCGATGACTGGCGGAAATCCGCCATGGCGATGACGCGCTGGTGGGGGCGGCGGGCCGGGGTGAGGGGCGGGTGGCGCGGCCTGGCCGGGGCGGTTCCGGTGGGGGCGGCGGTGAGGTAGGTGGGAGGCGGCGAATGGGCTGGCGTGAGATGGGGAGGCAGGACCGAGGGGTCGCGGCGGTGTGAGCGCGCGGTGTGACGGCAGTGGCGAGATGCGCCTGGGGATTGGAGAGGCCGTGCGAGGGCCGGTGCGGACGGCGAGCAACCGGAGGGTCGGGTGTGCGGGGTGCGCAACTAGACTGTCTGCCCGTGAGCCTCACCCTCGGCATCGTCGGGCTGCCCAACGTCGGCAAGTCCACCCTGTTCAACGCACTGACCCGCAACGACGTGCTCGCCGCGAACTACCCGTTCGCCACGATCGAGCCCAACGTCGGGGTCGTGCCGCTGCCCGACGTGCGGCTCGACAGGCTCGCCGAGATGTTCCACTCCGAGAAGGTCGTGCCCGCCACGGTGTCCTTTGTGGACATCGCGGGCATCGTCAAGGGGGCCTCCGAGGGCGCGGGGCTCGGCAACAAGTTCCTCGCCAACATCCGCGAGGCCAACGCCATCTGCCAGGTCATCCGCGTGTTCGACGACCCGGACGTGGTGCACGTCGACGGCCGTGTCGACCCGTCGTCCGACATCGAGACCATCAACACCGAGCTGATCCTCGCGGACCTGCAGACCCTCGAAAAGGCCCTGCCCCGCCTGGAGAAGGAAGCGCGCACCAAGAAGGAGCACCGCCCCGCGCTGGAGGCCGCGCAGCAGGCCAAGGACATCCTCGACAGCGGCCGCACCCTCTTCTCCGCGCAGAAGGAGCTCGACACGAGCCTGCTGCGCGAGCTGAGCCTGCTCACCATCAAGCCCTTCCTGTACGTGTTCAACGCCGACGAGGGTGTCCTCACCGACGGCGCCAAGCGCGAGGAGCTGGCGAAGCTCGTCGCGCCCGCGGACGCCGTCTTCCTCGACGCCAAGATCGAGGCCGAACTGCTGGAGCTGGACGACGAGGAGTCCGTCCGCGAGCTGCTCGAGTCCGTCGGCCAGCCCGAGCCCGGGCTGCACGCCCTCGCCCGCGCCGGCTTCCACACCCTCGGGCTGCAGACGTACCTCACCGCGGGCCCGAAGGAGTCCCGCGCCTGGACGATCCCCAAGGGCGCGACCGCCCCGCAAGCCGCGGGCGTCATCCACACCGACTTCGAGCGCGGCTTCATCAAGGCCGAGATCGTCTCCTACGACGACCTGATGGAGGCCGGCTCGATGGCCGCCGCGCGCTCCGCGGGCAAGGTCCGCATGGAAGGCAAGGACTACGTCATGGCCGACGGCGACGTGGTGGAGTTCCGCTTCAACGTCTGAGCCGCTTGCCACACTGGGCGAATGCAACTGGATCAACGGCTGGTGGACGCCGCGGTCGGGCTACTGGAGCGCCGCTGGCCGCGGACGGACCACGCGGTGGCGGCCGCCGCCTACCTGGCGAGTGGTGAGGTGCTGACCAGCGTCAGCTTGGACAACCTCAACGCCGCCGCCACCCTGTGCGCCGAGACGGGCAACATCTGCCGCGCGTACACGTTGGGCGAGGCGATCACGGCTTCGGTCTGCGTCAGCCGGAACGGGAACGGCGTGCGCGTGCTCGCTCCTTGCGGCATCTGCCAGGAACGGCTCGCCCTGTGGGGTTCCGACCTTCAGGTCGCCGTCGCCGATGGCAGTGCCGAGTGCGGCTGGCGGGCACGGACACTGGCCGACCTCAACCCCGTCTACTGGGCCACCGCCTTCACCGGCGGCAACTGGCCGTCGACCGCCGAGCACCGCTGAGGCATCGCTCGAAAAAAAGCCCTTCCCACGCCGATGGCGCGGGAAGGGCCGGTCGGGCTGCTCAGGCTGCGACGCCGAGCAGGATCACGGACAGCAGGGTGACGGTGGTGGCGATCGCGGTGACCCAGGTGCGCTGGGCGGCCGACAGAGTGCTGTTCATGCTGGTCCTGAGTGGGCTGGTGGACGGATTACTTCCGCGCGTGGAACCGGCCCGGCAGGCACCGATGTTAGCACTCTGTGACGCAAATCATTCCGCCGAATGTCTGCCGCGGGCGGTGTACCAGAGCACGCCGCCCGCCAGGGCGACCATCAGCACGAACGACAGCGTCCCCACGACCACCGCTCGCGTTTCGTCCGTCGGCTGCACCTGCACCGCCGCGGTGTCGCGTTGCTGCGTTCCACTCGGCTCGGCCGCCTGTGCGACGCCGGCCTGCGCCACGCCGCCCAGCAGCACCCCGAACAGCACGGCGACCGCCGCCGCCACTCCGCCAATTTTGACCAGGATCTTCGACATCGTGCGTTCCCTCCACACCGGCAACGCACGACACCGCCCGTGATGTTGCCGCCGTAGCGAACGTCACAACGCGTCGACGACCCCGTCGATCTCCGCCGCCAACGACACGTCCTTGCCGGTCAGCCCGCCCGCCGAGTGGGTGCTCAGCCGGAACACCACCGTGCGCCAGCGGATGTCCATGTCCGGGTGGTGGTCCACGCTCTCCGCGATCTCGGCGACCCGGTTGACCACCTGGATCGCCTGCGGGAAGCTGCCCAGCTCCGCCGTGCGCTCCAGCGTGTCCCCTTCGCGCTTCCAGTGCGGCAACCTCGTCAGGGCGTCGGCGACCTCGTCATCGGTCAGTAGCTCTGCCATTGCTCCATGGTGGCGCCCCGCCGGGTACGCTGCACGGTTGCCACGGGAGTCCGGAGCCGAACCGGGCTGAGAGGCGGGACCAGACCCGCGACCGTCCGCACCTGATCCGGATCATGCCGGCGCCAGGGAGGCCCCAGCCCCTTCCTGCCGGTGAGCGCAAGGAGGGGCCATGAGAGGCAAGTGGAGCGCGGCCGTCGTGCTCGGGCTGACCGCCGCACTGACCACGGGCTGCACGCTCGTCGGCGGCTCGAACGAGGACTCCGGCGGCACCGTCACGCTCGTCACGCACGACTCCTGGGCCGCGCCGCAGCAGGTGCTCGACGCCTTCCAGCAGCAGACCGGCATCAAGATCGCGGTCATCAAGAAGGGCGACGCGGGCGCGCTCACCAACTCCCTGGTGCTCACGAAGGCCAACCCCATCGGCGACGTCGCGTACGGCGTCGACAGCACCTTCGCGTCGCGCGCGCTCAGCGAGGGCGTTTTCGAGTCCTACACCAGCCCCGAGGCCGACCGCGGGCCGCAGCGCTACGCCGTCGACAGCGAGCACCGGCTCTCGGCCGTCGACCTCGGCGACGTGTGCCTGAACGTCGACACGAACTGGTTCACGCAGAAGGGCATCCCCGCTCCGACGAGCTACGGCGACCTGACCGACCCGCGCTACAAGGACCTCCTCGTCGTCGAGAACCCCGCGACCTCCTCGCCGGGGCTCGCGTTCCTGCTCGGCACCATCGCGAAGTACGGCGAGCAGGGCTGGCAGGCGTACTGGCAGAAGCTCAAGGACAACGGCCTGAAGTCCGACAGCGGCTGGGAAGAGGCGTACAGCCAGGACTTCTCCGGCTCGTCCGGCAAGGGCCCGCGGCCCATCGTGGTGTCCTACGCTTCCTCGCCCGCGGCGGAGATCGGCGACGACGGCAAGCCTCGCACCAAGGCCCTGCTGGACACCTGCTACCGGCAGGTCGAGTACACCGGCGTGCTGGCGGGCACCAAGCAGGCCGACAAGGCGCACAAGGTCGTGGACTTCCTGCTGTCGCAGCAGTTCCAGACGACCGTCGCGGAGAACATGTACGTGTACCCGGCCCGTCAGGGCGTGGCGCTGCCTGCCGGCTGGGCGGAGGCGGCGCCGCAGCCGCAGGACTCGGCGAGCCTGCCCGCGGACCAGGTGCAGGCGGGGCGTGAGCGGTGGATCGGCGAGTGGCGGTCGTTGCTCGGCCAGTGAGCCGGGCCGGCCTGGGGCTGCTCGCCCTGGTGCCGCTCGGGTTCCTGGTCGTCTTCTTCGCCTGGCCGGTGCTGGCGATCCTCAAGCGCGGCTTCACCGGCGACGAGGTGATCAAGGCGCTTGCCGACGGGGAGACCTGGCGGCTCGCGGGGTTCACCGTGGCGCAGGCCGCGGGCTCGACCGTGCTCGCGGTGCTCGCCGGGATGCCGTTGGCGTTCGTGCTCGCGCGGGTCCGGTTGCCCGGCGTGGCGGTGCTGCGCACGCTGGTGCTGGTGCCGTTCGTCTTGCCGACCGTGGTGGTGGGGCTGGCTTTCCGCGCGCTGTGGCCGGAGGGCGGGGTGGTGTCGATCGTGCTGGCCAACGCCTTCTTCAACGTCGCCGTCGTCGCCAGGACCGTGGCGGGGCTGTGGTCGCACCTCGACTCCCGGGCCGAGGACGCGGCGCGCTCGCTCGGCGCCTCGCGCGCCAGGGCCTTCCGTTCGGTCACGCTGCCCGCGTTGCTGCCCGCGATCACGTCGGCGGCCGCGGTGGTGTTCCTGTTCTGCGCGACCAGTTTCGGCGTCGTGCTCGTGCTCGGCGGGGGCCGGTTCCGCACGCTGGAGACGGAGATCTACCTGCGCACCGAGAACCTGCTGGACCTCAGCGGCGCTGCGGCGTTGTCACTCGTGCAGATCGCCGCGGTGCTCGCCTCGCTCCTGCTCGGTGCCGCGGCCCGCAGACGCCGGGAAACCGCGTTGAAACTGCGCGCCCGCACGGAAACCGCGCGGAGGCCGGTGGGCGGCGAGTGGGCCGTCGTCGCCGCGGCCGTGGCGGTGCTCGGGTTGCTGCTGACACCCATCGTCGCGCTGCTGGTGCGCTCGGTGTCCACTCAGGACGGTTGGAGCCTCGCGGGGTACCGGGCGCTGGCGAGCACCGGCAACGACGGCACGCTGCAGATCTCCGGCTGGGGCGCGGCGGTGAACTCCCTGCTCACGGCCACCGACGCCACCGTGCTGGCCCTGGTCATCGGGGTCTCCGCCGCGGTGCTCGTCGTCGCGCTGCGCCGGGCACCGGGCCGCCTCCAGCACGGGCTGGCCGAGGGCATGGACGCGGCGCTGATGCTGCCGCTCGGCGTGTCCGCCGTGACCGTCGGGTTCGGCTACCTCATCACGCTCGACGCGCTGCCCGGCGACCTGCGGACCTCGCCGCTGCTGGTGCCGCTCGCGCAGGCGCTGGTGGTCATCCCGCTCGTCGTGCGGATGGTGCTGCCCGTGCTGCGCTCGATCGACGACCGGCTGCGGCAGGCAGCGGCCACGCTCGGCGCGAGCCCGCTGCGGGTGTGGCGGGAGATCGACGTGCCGCTCGCGATCCGGTCCGTGGTCGCCGCCGCCGGCTTCGGTTTCGTCGTGGCGCTCGGGGAGTTCGGCGCGACGAGCTTCCTCGCGCGGCCGCAGACGCCGACGCTGCCGGTGGCGATCGCATCGCTCATCGCGCGGCCCGGCGAGCTGAACAACCAGATGGCCTACGCCGCCTGCGCCCTGCTGATGCTGGTGACGGCAGTCGCCGTGGTCGTCATCGACCGGATCGGCTCCGGCCGGGTGGGAGAGTTCTGATGTCGTTGTCCGTGCACGGGCTGACCGTCCGCTACGGCTCGTTCACCGCCGTGCGGAACGCCGAGCTGGACATCGCCGACGGCGAGGTGCTCGCCCTGCTCGGGCCGTCCGGCTCCGGCAAGTCCACGCTCCTGCGGGCCATCACCGGGCTGGAGCCGCTCGCGTCCGGCAGCGTCCGCTGGGACGGCGAGGACCTCGCGCGGGTGCCGGTGCACGAACGCGGGTTCGGCCTGGTGTTCCAGGACGGGCAGCTGTTCCCGCACCGTGACGTCGCGGGCAACATCGCGTTCGGCCTGCGGAAGCTGCCCGCGAAGGAGCGCGCGGAGCGGGTCGCGCGGCTGCTCGATCTCGTCGGGCTGAGCGGGTACGAGCGGCGGCGCGTGACGGAGCTGTCCGGCGGCGAGGCGCAGCGGGTCGCGCTCGCGCGGGCACTGGCGCCCGAACCCCGGTTGCTGCTGCTGGACGAACCACTGTCCGGTTTGGACGCCGGACTGCGTGAGCAGCTCGCCGTGGACCTCGCGGAGGTGCTGCGCAACGCCAAGATCACCGCGCTGCTCGTGACGCACGACCAGGAGGAAGCGTTCACGCTCGCCGACCGGGTCACCGTGCTGCGGGCGGGTGAGATCCGCCAGGTCGGTGCGGTGCGCGAGGTGTGGCGGCGGCCCGCCGACGACGAGACGGCGGCGTTCCTCGGCGTCACGTCGTTCTTCGACGGAACCGCCGAGGACGGAGTGGTCCGGTTCCCGCTCGGCGAGCTCCGAAGCGGCGAACCGGACGGACCGGTGCGCGTCGGCCTGCGCCCCCACGCCCTGCGCGTGGCGGGCGAAGGCATCGCGGGGGAGGTCCTGACGAGGGTCCACCGGCGTGACCACGTCCGCCTGCGCGTGCGGACGGGAGAAGGCATCGTGGACGCGGTCGCCCCCGTCGACGCCGAGTTCGCTCCAGGTGACGAAATCCGCCTGGCATTGGACGATCAAGGCGTAGTCACCAGGAAAGGACGCGCATGATCCAGTGGCCTGTGCCCGAACCGGAGATCCCCGCCGGTACCCACCCCGCCCTCGCCGCCGTCGCCCAAGCGGCCGTGGCCGCCTTCCGCGACGCCCGCGGGCGGTTCGACCGCGCGCAGCTCGCCGAGAAGGTCGACATGGGCGCCGACGGCACGCCGACCACCCGGCTGGACCAGCTCGTCGACACGGCGGTCGCGGAGACCGTCGACCGCCACGGGGTCAACCTGATCAGCGAGGAGATCGGCGTCGTCGACAACGGGTCCGCCGTGACGCTCGTGGTCGATCCCGTCGACGGCACGTCCAACGCCGTCGCCGGAGTGCCGTTCTCCGCGTTCGCCGGGGTGGTCGCGGTGGACGGCAAGGCGGTCGAGTCGCTGACCACGTGGCTCGACACCGGCCGCAGCTGGCACGCGAAGGCCGGCGAGACCACGCCGTACCGCACCACGGGCCGCCGGGAGCTCGACGGCGCCGCGGTCAGCCTCCTGCGTCCGCACCCGAAGAGCGAGGACGCGTGGGTGCGCGTCAGTCGCCGTGCCGCCCGCGTACGCGTGTTGTCCAGCAGCTGCCTCGAAGCCGCGCTGGTGGCCGAAGGGTCACTGGACGCCTTCGCCGACCCGGGTTCCGACACCCACCGCATCATGGACATCGCGGCCGCGCTCGTCCTGCTGCCCGCGGCGGGCGGCGCGCTGGTGGACGCCTACGGGCGCCCGGTCGAGATCGACCCGGACCTGAGCAGGCGCTGGTCCGGGATCGCCGCGGCGACCCCGGACCTCGCGCAGCAGCTCGCCGAGGAGATCACCCGTCCTTCGTCGTGATCCGGGCGTACGCCAGCGACAACCCGATCACCAGGTAGCAGGCGGCCCGGGCCGCGCCTTCCGCGAGCCCGGCCGTCGGCATCGGGTCCCGCAGCACGTCGGTGATCGAGTCCCACGACTGCGGCAGCAGGAACGGGTGCAGCCAGTCGACCGCCGAGAGCAGGAGCAGCACGCTCGACACGATGGTGCCCGCCAGCACGGACACCACGACCAGCATCGGGTGCTCGGTGCACGCCGAGACCGCCAGCGCGACCGCGCCGATCGCCCACAGCTGCAGCGTCACCCAGCCGACCGCGATCGCGATGTGGCCCAGCGCCGCGCCGAACGACAGCGTGCTGCCGGACAGCGTGTACAGCGAGCCGGTGCCGTTGATCGCGAGCCCGGCGAGCACGCCGACCACGGCCATCAGCGCCACCGACGCGAGTGTGAAGGTCGCGACGCCGAGTGCCTTCACCGCGAGCAGGCGGCCGCGGCTCACCGGCGCGATCAGCCAGCCGCGGAGCGTGCCGTGGGCCAGTTCGCCCGCCACCGCGTCGCCCGCCGACATCGCGGTGGTGAGCGGCAGCAGCAGGTTCAGGGTCACCGCGAGCACCGCGATGGGCAGCACCAGCGCGTTGGCGGCGGCGGTGGTCAACAACGCGACGCCGCCGTTGCCCGGCCCCTGGTCCGTCGAGCGGCCGATGGCGAGCCCGATCGCGACGACCACCGGGATCAACGCGAGCAGCCCGAGCACGACGAGCGTGCGCGGCCGGCGGAAGATCCAGCGCAGCTCCGCGCGGTACAGGCGCAGCAGCGGCACGGTGGTCCGTTGCGCGGGTGCCGCGGTCATTGTCGCAGTCGTCATGCCGTCACCTCGTCGACTTCCGGAAGCCCCGCGCCGTCAGCCCCGTGTTCCGTCAGCCGCGCGAACAGGTCTTCGAGCCCGGTGCGCTCCCGCTTGACCTCGTGCACCGCGACCCCGCCCCGTACGAGCGCCTCGACCACCTGCGGTGCGGTGGCCGCCGTGAGGTCCGCGCGCACGCCCTCCGGCACGAGACGACCGGGAATCCGGTTCTCCCGCAGGGTTTCCAGTGCCAGGTCACCGTCCGGAGTGGACACCAGCAGGCCGGGGCTGCCGGACTCCAGCAGCTCGGCCAGCTCGCCCTGCGCGACGACGCTGCCGTCGTGCAGGACCGCCACGTGCGTGCACGTCGCCTCCACCTCGGCGAGCAGGTGCGACGACACCAGCACCGTCACGCCCTCGGCGTGCAGCTCCCCGATGATCTTGCGGATCTCCCGCGTGCCCGCCGGGTCGAGGCCGTTGGTCGGCTCGTCCAGCACCACCATCCGGCGCGGCACCAGCAGTGCCCCGGCCAGGCCGAGGCGCTGCTTCATGCCCAGCGAGTACCCGCGGTACCGGCGGTGCGCCGCGGCGCCGAGGCCGACCCGCTCCAGCGCGTCCTCGACCGCCCTCGGAATGTCCGAAACGGACAGTCGCGGCTCCGCGGCGGCCATCCGGCGCAGGTTCTCCCTGCCGGACAGGAACGGGTGGAAACCCGGCCCCTCGACGAGCGCGCCGACATCCGGCAACGCGTGTGCCGCCTGATCGGGCATGCGCCTGCCCAGCAGCTCCACCTCGCCCTCGGTCGGGCGGACCAGGCCGAGCAGCATCCGGATCGTGGTGGTCTTGCCGGAGCCGTTCGGCCCCAGCATGCCCAGCACCGCGCCCGCGGGCACGTCCAGATCGACCTGGTCCACCGCGACCGCGCTCCGGTACACCTTGCGCAACCCCCTGGTCCGCGCCGCGAGCACCGGAGCCGGGGCGGGCGCGTCCACGCCCGCCCCCAGTTCGAGGTCCGAAGAGGTGGTCACTTCGCGCTCAGCGCGTCGACCAGCGTCTGCTCGGTGACCGCACCGGCCGCGAACCGGCCGTCGGCGGTGATGAGCGCGCTGCCGGCCTTCGTGCTGATCACCCAGCCGTTGCCGAAGGCGCCGCTGACCGGCTTGCCGAAGCGGCTCAGCAGCTGCTGCGGGTTCGCGTCCGCGCCGCCGTGCTTCGGGCCCTGCTTCGGAGTGAGCGCGTCGGTCGGGAAGGTGCCCGTGACGACGGAGTCCCAGCCGTCGCCGACGACCTCCACCGAGTCGGCGGTCTCCGGGCGCTTCGGCAGCTGCGCCTGCTCCTCGGTCACCTTCGCGCCCTGCGGCGGGGTGAACTGGAACTCGCTCGCGGGCTGCGACGCGAACTCGATGTCGCTGAACCCGACCTGCAGCACGGGGTCCGCCGAGCCGTAGGCCAGCACGGCCAGCCGCAGCGGCACGCGCTTCTCCGCGTCGACCGCGATCCGGACCTCGCGCAGCACGGTGTGCTCGGTCGGCTTCGGCGTGAGCACCAGCTCGTACGCCGCCCGGCCCGCCACGCGCGCGGTGCCCTCGACGGCGACCGTGCTGCTCTCCCGGACTTTCGCCATCAGCTGGGTCGCCGCGGCCGCCGGGTCGCTCGGGATCTGCGCCGGCGGCTGCTCGTCCGTGACCGTCGTCTTCGTGGCCGTGTTCTTCGCCGAGTTGTACGTCCACACCGTGGTGCCGTTGCGCACCACCGTGGTGTCGTTCGCGCCCTGCTCGATGGACAGCTTGGCGTTGCCGTTGCCGTCGTTGTAGACGTGCGCGGCGTCGAGGTTCAGGCTCATGCCACCGGGCAGCGCCGTGGTGGGCAGGCCCAGGTTGTTCTCCACCTGGACGGTGCCATCCAGCGCCGGCGTCTTCGTCGCCATCACCGACTGCACCAGCTCCTCCGCGCCGATCGGCGGGAGCTCCGGCGCCTCGCCCGCGCTCGCGGGCATCGCGAGCCACGCCAGCCCGGCCGCCCCCAGCGCCGAGCCCGTCACCGCGGCGGTGATGGCCTTCGTCTTCGTTCGCATGGAAACTCTCCCTGTGTCCGGCGAGCACCAGTGTGCTCCGATCCCGGCACAAACGCTCCCGCCTTGCTCCTGAGACCGCCCTGAGACGCTGAGAGACCGCTGAGAACGGCCGCGCGGCCAGCGAAAACCGTGCATCCTGGGCAGCGTGAAGCCTCGGGTGCTGGTGGTGGACGACGAGCCCGGTGTGCGCAAGGCGCTGCACCGCGGACTGCGGGCGGAGGGGATGGAGGTCATCACCGCCGCCGACGGTCCCGGTGGGCTGCGGCTGGCGCAGACCGGGTCCTTCGACGTGCTGCTGCTCGACATCATGCTGCCCGGGCTGTCCGGTTACCGCGTGCTGCAGCAGCTGCGCGCGCAGGGGATCCGCACGCCGGTGCTGCTGATCTCGGCCAAGGACGGCGAGGTCGACCAGGCCGACGGGCTCGACCTCGGCGCCGACGGGTACCTGGTCAAGCCGTTCTCGTTCGTCGTACTGGTGGCGCAGGTCCGCGCGGTGCTGCGCCGGGCGCAGACCGAGTCCGTGCGCGGCCCGGTGCGCATCGGCGGGCTCGTCGTCGACCGCGCGACCCGCGAGGTGCGCTGGCACGACGAGCCGGTGGCGCTGAGCCCGCGTGAGTTCGGCCTGCTGGAGGTGCTCGTCGGCCGCGCGGGCACGGTGGTCACCAAGGACGAGCTGCTGCGTGCGGTGTGGGGCGACGAGCAGGCGGCCACGCGCAACGTCGTCGAGGTGTACGTCGGGTACGTGCGGCGCAAGCTCGACGCCGTCGGCGCGGGGGCGCTCGTGCGGACCGTGCGCGGGCACGGCTACCTCGCGTCCGACGCGCAGCTCGACGAGGTCCTGCCCGGGTGATCACGCGCTGGCCGATGTGGCTCCGCATCACCGTGCCCGCGGCGGTCGTCACGTTCGCGGTGCTGCTCGGGCTGGCGTTGTTCGCGGGACGCGGGCTCGGCCCGCTGCAGGTGGCCTCGGTGGACGACGAGCTGGGCGTCGCGCTCGGCACGGCGGGCGCCGCGGTCTCGGCCGGGCACGCGCCCGCGCCGGTGGACGGCGTGCTGCTGCGCGTGCTCGACACGGCCGGGGCTCCGCTGGACGGCGGTGGTCCGGTGCGGGGTCTCGGGCAGGGCGAGGTCCGGGCGCTGAACGCGGGCCAGTCCGTCCACAATGGAGCGATGTTGTGGCGGGGCAGCGTGGTACCCGCGCCGGACGGGTCGCTGCGGCTGGTGGTCGCGGGCACCGGGCTGGTGGGGCTGGACTCCGCGGCCCACAAGTGGTCGAGGTGGTTGCTGTGGGTGGCGCTGGCCGGTGCGGTGCTCGCCGCCGTCGCGACGTGGTTCGTCGTGCGGATGGCGTTGCGCCCGGTCGCTCGGATGCGCCGTTCGGTGCGGGCGCTGCCGTCCGGTGAGCGCCTGCCGGTGCCGGAGGCGCACGACGAGCTGCGGGCGCTGGCGGTGGAGTTCAACGCGCTGCTCGCCCGGCAGGAGGAGGTGAGCAGGCGGCTGCGGCGGTTCACCGGGGACGCGGCGCACGAGCTGCGCTCGCCCGTCGCGTCGATCCGGGTGCAAGCCGAGGTCGCGGTCGCGAACCCGGACCCGGAGCTCGCGCAGGAGACGCTGGCCGACGTCCTCGCCGAGGCCGAGCGGCTGTCCGCGCTACTGGACCAGCTGCTGGCGCTGGCCCGCTCGGACGCCGGGGAGCTGCCGCCCGCCGAGCCCGTTGAACTGGTCACGGAGGCGCGCGCGGCGGTGAAGCGCTTACCGCCGGGCTCGCCCACCGCCCGCGTCAACGGGGTCGTCGGGTCGGCGTGGGCGCACGCGGCTCATCCGGAAGTCGAACTGGTGCTGAACAACCTGCTGCGCAACGCCTGCCGGTACGCGCGCTCGCAGGTCGTGGTGTCCGTGGTGCCCGGGCACACGAGCGTGCGCGTGGTCGTCGACGACGACGGTCCCGGCGTGCCACCGGAACACCGGGACCGCGTGTTCGACCGGTTCTACCGCGTGGCGGACGACCGGTCCCGCACCTCGGGTGGCAGCGGGCTCGGGCTCGCCATGGTCGCGGAGGCGGTGCGGCGACGGGGTGGCCGGGTGACCGTCGGCGAGTCGCCGGAGGGCGGTGCCCGCTTCCAGGTGACGTGGCGGCGGGCCGGTAACGTCTCCGCTTCGTGAAGGTGCGAGTGATCGTCGGGGCGGCCATCGTGCGGGGCGGCGCCCTGCTCGCCCAGCAACGGGCGTATCCGCCGGAGGTGGCGGGCCGGTGGGAGCTGCCGGGCGGTCGCGTCGAACCCGGGGAGACCGAGCCGGAGGCGCTGCGCCGCGAGTGCGTCGAGGAGCTCGGCGTCGAGATCACCGTGGGCGACCGGGTCGGGAACGACGTCCCGCTGCGCTCGAACCTGGTGCTGCGCGTGTACGCCGCCCGGCTGGTGGACCCGAAGGCGCGCCCGAAAGCCTTGGAGCACAAGGGACTCCGGTGGGTCACCGCCTCGGCGCTGGACGGCCTCCGCTGGCTGCCCGCGGACCTGGAGCTGCTTCCCGCACTGCACGAGCTGCTCGAAGGTGTGAACTAGGGGCCTGAGGTCGTTCACCCCGGCGACCTGGCGTCATCATCAAGGACGGCAGCCCTACGTGAAGGTGGTACCCGTGGCGGACGAGGCGATCCTCCGGCGCCTGGCCGACGAAGGCCGGGTCGTCCTCCCCTCGACCCGGCGCCGACGCGTGCTACCTCGCCGTGGCCGTGCAGCTGGCCGGGGAGCCCGGGGCGGAGGTCGTGCTGGGGTCGTTCGACCGGCAGCAGCGGCGAGCGGCCTCCGCCGCGGGCATCCCGCTGACGTCCCTCAACCCGCCCCGATCAGGCGCAGCGCCGAGCTGAGCCGGTGCTCGCCGCGGTCCGCGGCACGCGCCGCACCCGCCTTGCGGACCTGCTCCAGCTCCGCCGGGTCCGCCAGCAGCTCCAGTGTCCGCTCGCGGATCGGGCGCAGCGTCTCGACCACCGCCTCCGCCACGGCCGCCTTGAGCGCCCCGTACGAACCGTGCCGCTCGGCCTCCTCCCGCGGCGTCGTGCCCGAACACGCGGCGAGGATCTCCAGCAGGTTCGACACCCCCGGCCGCCGCTCCGGGTCGTACGCGGGCACCGTCTCCGCGTCCGTCACCGCCCGGCGGATCTTGCGGCGGACCAGGTCCGGCTCGTCGAGCACGAACACCACGCCTGCCGCGTCCCGCGCCGACTTCGACATCTTCCGCGTAGGGTCCGCCAGGTCCCGCACGCGCGCGCCGGTGAGCGGCAGCACCGCCTCCGGCACCGCGAACACCTCGCCGTAGGTGGAGTTGAACCGCCGCGCCAGCGCACGGGTCAGCTCCACGTGCTGCTGCTGGTCCTCGCCGACGGGCACCTCGTCCGCGCCCTGCAGCAGGATGTCCGCGGCCATCAGCACCGGGTACGTCAGCAGGCTCAACCGCACCCCGCTCCGCCCGCCCGCCTTTTCCTTGAACTGGATCATTCGCGCGGCCTCGCCGTAGCTGCAGGTGCATTCCAGGATCCACGTCAGCGCGCCGAGTTCCCGCGCCAGATCGGACTGGACGAAAACGCGTTCCGGGGCTATTCCGGACGCGATCAGCACGGCGAGCATTTCGCTCGTGCGCGAGCGCAGCCCGGCCGGGTTGTGTGTCGTGGTCATGCCGTGCAGGTCGGAGACGAAGTACAGGTCCGACGGCCCGCCCTCGGCGGCCCAGCGCGAGATCGCGCCCAGGTAGTTGCCGAGCTGCGGGTGACCGGACGGCGTGATGCCGGAGATCCTCATCGTGTCCTCCTCGGAGGTTCGGTGCCGCCCGCGCGGACCGCCTCCCGGACACGGAAAAGGCCGCCCGTGCGGGCGGCCTGGATGTGTCAGCGCACAGCGAGGTCAGCCGCCCGAGGGCGGCCACCACAGACCCGTGAAGCTGCGCATGCGGTCACTTTAACTCCCGCGGCAATTCTTTACCACCGCATGACCGATGTGATCGACGAGTCCAAATCTCGACCGCCGGTACGCCGTGACGGGGCTACCGTCGATTCATGTTCGTGGTTCTGCTGACTTACACAGCCCCGTTGGAAGAAGTCGACTACGCATTACCCGATTACGCGAAGTGGCTGGAAAAGCACTTCGCGGCGGGGGAGTTCCTCGCGGCGGGCCGCCGGGACTCGCGCGAAGGCTGCGTGATCCTCACGCGGTCGATGTCACGCGCGAAGCTCGAAGCGATCCTCTGCGTGAACCCCTTCGTGCTCGGGCACCTGGCGACGTTCGAGATCATCGAGTTCGCGGCGACGCGCACCGCGCCGGAGCTGCACCGCCTGAACGAGGCGATGGCCCAGCTCGCCTAGGCGGCGGCCTTCGCCTTCTTGAGCGCGAGCACCGGGCACTTCTTGCAGCGGCTCTTCGACCGGCAGCACTTCTTCTTCACCTTGCCGGCCTTGATGAGCTTGCGCACCACCGCCTGGGGTTCCGCGCTGTCCTTGCCCATTGGATTAGGTTAGGCGAAGCTAACTGCCGGTGCAGCGTGTCGGAGGTCACAAAGGGGTAGAGGGTATCCTGAGAGGGACTGCCCGAAGGCCAAAGCCGGCCGGGTGGCCCTCCCTTCCGAAACTCTGAGCACCTCAGGAGCCTTCGCGTGCCCGCAGCAACCGCCGAGAAGGTCCGTACGGACCTGCGCAACGTAGCCATCGTGGCACACGTCGACCACGGCAAGACCACCCTGGTCGACGCCATGCTCCGCCAGTCCGGGGCCTTCGCCGAACGGGCCGAGGTCGTCGACCGCGTCATGGACTCAGGTGAGCTCGAACGTGAGAAGGGCATCACCATCCTGGCCAAGAACACGGCCATCCACCGCCAGACCCCGGACGGCGCGGTCACCATCAACGTGATCGACACCCCGGGCCACGCCGACTTCGGCGGCGAGGTCGAGCGCGGCCTCGCCATGGTCGACGGCGTCGTGCTGCTGGTGGACGCCAGCGAGGGCCCGCTGCCGCAGACCCGCTTCGTGCTGCGCAAGACCCTCGAAGCCGGCCTGCCCGTGGTCCTCGTGGTGAACAAGGTCGACCGCCCCGACGCCCGGATCGCCGAGGTCGTCGAGGAGACCCACGACCTGCTGCTCGACCTCGCGGGCGACATCGAGGACGCGGACCTCGACGCGGTGCTCGACCTGCCCGTCGTCTACGCCTCGGCGCGCGCCGGGCGCGCCAGCCTGGAGCAGCCCGCCGACGGCGCGCTGCCCGACAGCGAGAACCTCGACCCGCTGTTCGAGACCCTGATGCGTCACGTGCCGCCGCCCCAGGCCGATGTGGACGGTCCGCTGCGCGCGCTGGTCACCAACCTCGACGCGTCCAACTTCCTCGGCCGCATCGCGCTCATCCGCATCCACTCCGGCAAGCTGCGCAAGGGCCAGACCGTGGCGTGGCTGCGCGCGGACGGGTCCGTGCACAACGTCCGGATCTCCGAGCTGCTGGTCACCGAGGCGCTCGAACGCGTGCCCGCGCAGGAGGCCGCCGCGGGCGACCTCGTCGCGATCGCCGGCATCCCCGACATCACCATCGGCGACACCCTCGCCGACGTCGAGAACCCCGAGGCGCTGCCCCGGATCACCGTCGACGAGCCCGCCATCTCGATGACCATCGGCGTGAACACCTCGCCGCTGGCCGGGCGCAACGGCGGCGACAAGGTCACCGCCCGCCTGGTCAAGGCGCGGCTGGACCAGGAGCTGGTCGGCAACGTGAGCATCAAGGTGCTGCCCACCGAGCGGCCGGACACGTGGGAGGTCCAGGGCCGTGGCGAGCTGGCGCTGGCCATCCTCGTCGAGCAGATGCGCCGCGAGGGCTTCGAGCTCACCGTCGGCAAGCCGCAGGTGGTCACGCGCACGATCGACGGCAAGCTGCACGAGCCGTTCGAGCGGCTGACCATCGACTCGCCGGAGGAGTACCTCGGCTCGATCACCCAGCTCATGGCGGCCCGCAAGGGGCGGATGGAGCACATGGGTGGCAACGGCACCGGCCGGATCCGGCTGGAGTACGTGCTGCCGGCGCGTGGCCTGATCGGCTTCCGCACCGACTTCCTCACCGAGACCCGCGGCACCGGCATCGCGAACCACGTGTTCGAGGGCTACTTCCCGTGGGCGGGCGAGATCCGCACCCGGCACACCGGTTCGCTGGTGGCCGACCGGTCGGGCCCGATCACCGCGTACGCGATGATCCAGCTCGCCGACCGCGGCACGTTCTTCGTCGAGCCGGGCGCCGAGGTGTACGAGGGCATGGTCGTCGGGGAGAACCCGCGCGCCGAGGACCTCGACATCAACATCACCAAGGAGAAGAAGCTCACCAACATGCGCTCGTCCACCGGTGACGAGCTCGAACGCCTCGCCCGCCCGCGCAAGCTGGGCCTGGAGGAGGCGCTGGAGTTCTGCGCCGTCGACGAGTGCGTCGAGGTCGCGCCGGAGGTGGTCCGGGTGCGCAAGGTGACGCTGGACATCAGCCAGCGCGCCAAGGAGCGGTCGCGGGCCAAGAGCCTGCAGAAGTAGCTCCGGGAGGGGAACGCGCCGGGGGTGGCGGACGTCCACCTTCCGGCGGTACCCGATACGGTGCCGAGCGGCTTGGGCAATTGCGTGTCGCGGCGTTGGGCCTTGTGGCACCATCGTGGGCTCGACGCCTGGGGAGGCAGCGTGCGGAGGAGCGGAGCGGCGGCACTGGTCGTGCTGCTCGTGAGCGTGCTCGCCGCGTGCACCTCGACCCCGCCGCCTCCGCTCGTCACGTCGCAGCCGGCGCCGACCACCCCCACCGTGCCCGGTCCCTCGCAGATCGTGGTGGGCGTGGACGACATCGTCGGCGGCTACAACCCGCACAACCTCGCCGACCAGTCCACGATCACCACCGCGCTCTCGCAGCTGCTGCTGCCGTCGGTGTTCCGGCAGTCCGACGACGGCCGGTACCAGCTCGACACCACGCTCATGCGGTCGGCGGCCGTCACCTCGCAGGAGCCGTTCACGGTGACCTACGAGATCCGCCAGGACGCCTCCTGGTCCGATGGTGCCCCGATCGCGGTCGAGGACTTCGTGTACCTGGCCGACGCGATGCGGGACCAGCCAGGCGTCGTCGAACCGGCGGGCTACCGGCTCATTTCGAACATCCAGCCGAGCGAGGGCGGCAAGGGCGTCCAGGTGACGTTCTCACAGCCCTACCCAGGCTGGCAGACGCTGTTCAACGACCTGCTGCCCCAGCACCTGCTGAAAGACGCTCCAGGAGGCTGGCAGGGGGCCTTGCAGGGCAGTTTCCCGGCCTACGGCGGCCCGTTCTCCATCAAGCAGCTCGACACCGCGCGCGGGGAGATCATCCTGGAGCGCAACGAGCGGTACTGGGACAAGCCCGCGGCGGTGGACCAGATCGTGCTGCGCCGGTCGGACGAGGCCGGGCTCGCGGCGGCGCTGCGCAGCGGCAACGAGCAGTTCGTGATGTCGCGGACGGACGCCACGGGGCTCAAGCTGCTGCAGGACATCGGCCCGGCCGTCCAGCTGCACACCGTGGCGAGCCCGCGCGTGGCGGACGTCCTGCTGCGGCCCGCGAACGGCGCGCTGGTGAACGAGAACGTGCGCGCGGGGATCGCCGCGCTGATCGACCGCAACGCGCTGATCGACGAGGGCACCTCCGGTGGCCCGTCGGCCGGGCTGCGCGCGGACGCCGAGGTGCTTCCCCCATCCGTGTCCGGCTACGCGGCCACGATTCCCGCGAACGTGTCAACACCCAATCCGGCGACAGCCGAACAGCTGTTGCAGAGCGCGGGCTACAGCAAGGAAGCGGGCACCTGGCGCAAGGACGGCAAGCCCCTCTCGCTCGTCGTCGCGTCGCCGGGGCAGCTGGAGCCGTACGCGAGCATCGCGAAGGAGCTCGCTCGCCAGCTCACGGCCGCCGGAGTGCAGGTCAGCACCATCAACCCGGAGCCGCGGGACCTGTTCGCGAACCTGCTGGCCATGCCCGTCGGCACCACGGGCCAGCCCGCGTCGGACGGCTCGGGCAGCGTGGGCGTGGACCTCGCCGTCGTGCCGCTGCCGGTCGGCGGTGACCCGGCGACCGTGCTGGCGTCCACCTTCGGCTGCCGTCCCGGGCAGAACAGCACCACGACCACGACCACGACGGTCGTGCCCGCCAACCCGGCCGCGGTCTGCGACTCCGAGCTGCAGTCCGCGGTCGACGACGCGCTGAGCGGGAAGAAGACGCTCGCGGAGACCCTCACCGAGCTCGAACCGAAGCTCTGGGCGCAACACACCGTGATCCCGCTGTTCCAGCTCGCGGACACCCTGGCCATCGGAAACGGCATTTCGGGCGTGACGCCGGGCCCCGCGATGGTTGGGCCGTTCGGGTCAGCCGTGAACTGGACACGTGGCGGCAAGTAACCAACGTATGTCCGCATGTTAGGTGGAAGTCACCCTTTGGTCACAATCGCTCTCGGGGTGGTGACTCCTTGTGTTGAGGTTTCTAGCGTTCTCCGGCAGTGCGCCGGTGCGTGCATTCGGTGTGACATAAGCTCCCGCCTAACGCGCAGGAGCGGTGTGGGCGTTGGCCCAGTGCTAGGAGGGCACACATAAATGAGGAGATGGAAAGCAGCTTCGGCCGTCACAGTGGCCGCGGCTGCCGCGCTCGTGCTGAGCGCCTGCAGTGGCGGCAGCGGCGGGGGCACGGACCAGAACGGTTCGAGCACCGACATCAAGAGCATGGCGGTCGGCAAGGCGGAGAACGCGCAGGCCGGAACCTTCAAACTGGGTGATGCCCCCGCCTGGGACGGCACCGTCACAGTCGGTATCGACGACGCTTTCTCGGCGTACAACAACCAGACGCCGGACACCAACTCGTCGTACAACACCTACGTCCTCATCGCCACGCTGTCCGGCAGCAGCGTGATCGACGGGAACAACAAGGTGCTGTTGAACAACGACGTGCTGGACTCCTGGGACGTGACCTCCACGAACCCGTACACGGTCACCTACAAGATCAAGCCGGGTGTCAAGTGGTCCGACGGCGCGCCGTGGAACTGCAAGGACTACTACCTGGCCTGGCTGTCGCAGAGCGGCGTGGCGCCGAACGCGGGCTTCAACCCGGCGGCCACCGCGGGCTACGACCTGATCAACAGCGCCAAGTGCACCGACGACCTGACCTTCGTCGCGACGTTCAAGCAGCCCTACGTCGACTACAAGGGCCTGTTCGACTCGAACGCGATTCTCCCGGCGCACATCCTCGAGAAGCAGATCGGGATCACGGACGTCACGCAGCTGACCCCGACCAGCGACCCGGCGGTGCTGAAGAAGGCCGGTGACTTCTGGACCAACGGCTGGAAGGGGTTCAACAAGGACCTCGACCCGGCCTCCGGCCCGTACATGATCACGGCGTTCGACCAGAACCAGGGTGCGGTCACCCTGGAGAAGAACCCGCAGTGGATCGGCGCCAAGGGCGGCCCGGCCAAGATCGTCGTCAAGAAGTTCTCGGACACCAAGGCGATGGCCACCGCGCTGCAGAACGGTGAGATCCAGGTCGTGGCCTCGACCCAGCCGGACGCCACCGCGGCCGACACCATGAAGGGCCTCTCGGCTCAGGGCGTGGTCTACGGTTCGGCTCCGCAGCTGTCCTACGAGCACATCGACATGAACTACCGCAACGCCATCCTCAAGGACAAGGCGGCGCGGCAGGCGCTGTTCGAGGTGATCCAGCGTTCGGACATCACGGACAAGCTGCTCAAGGAGGTCCAGTCGGACATCACTCCGGACGGCAGCCTGATCTACACGCCGGCGGAGAGCGCCTACAAGGACGTCTACAGCGACAAGGCCGGCAAGGGTGCCGACGCCGCGAAGAAGACGCTGGAGGCGGACGGCTGGACGCTGGGTGCCGACGGCATCTACCAGAAGAACGGCCAGCGCTTCTCGGTGACGATCTCGCACAACAACAACCCGCGTCGCGACCAGACGGTGGAGATCATCCAGTCGCAGGCGAAGGCCGCGGGCATCGAGATCAAGAACGACAACGACCCGACGTTCCTCAGCGGTGGTCGCCTGAGCACCGGCGCGTGGGACATCGCGTTGTTCGCGTGGTCGCAGCCGCCGTTCAAGTCGCAGTCGCAGCCGCTGTACAGCACGGGCGGTAACCAGAACCACCAGGCGTACAGCGACCCGACGGTCGACAACCTGTTCAACCAGGCGGTCGTGGCGACCGACGAGGCCACCGCGACGAACCTGTACCAGCAGGCCGATGCCGCCATCGCGAACGACTACGCGTCGCTGCCGCTGTTCGCGGTGCCGTCGATGTGGGCGTTCCAGGGCATCGACAAGGTGTACATGCAGTCGTACTACGGTGCGCTGTGGAACGCCGGTGAGTGGGCGCAGAAGTAACCTTCGCACCATTTGATCACCTGGGTAGGGAGTTCGGGGGCCCGGTCATGAGCCGGGCCCTCGGGCTTCCTTCGGAAGTAGGTGTCAGACCGTGGGCGACCCCCCGTACGGTGGATACCGGGTTCGGCTGCATACTTCCGGCCAGGCCCTGATGAGGAGCGTTCTCGTTGAACCTGGTTATCTACATCCTTCGCCGGCTGGCGATCTCGATCCCGGTACTGCTTGTCGGGACCTTTCTCGTGTTCGTGATGGTCGCCTCGGTCGGTGACCCGCTCGCGGAGCTCCGCGGCCGCCCGAACATCAACCCGGAAGCCATCGCGGAGACGGCGCGCCAGCTCGGTCTGGACCAGCCGATCGTCGCCCGCTACTTCCACTGGCTCGGGCACTTCCTGACCGGTGACTGGGGCGTCTCGGTCGCGCAGGGCAACGCCATGGCGCCGGTCTTCCCGAAGGTCATGGGCGCCTTCGACGTCACGATCAAGCTCGTGGTCGGTGCCGAGGTCCTCGCGCTGGTGGTCGGTGTCGCGGTCGGCGTGCTGGCCGCGGTCAAGCAGTACTCGATCGTCGACTACTTCGCCACCACGCTGGCCTTCTTCCTCTTCTCCATGCCGATCTTCTGCGTCGCGGTGGTCCTGAAGACCTACGCGATCCAGCTCAACATCTGGATCCACGACGTCGGCCTGAGCGACTGGCTGGGCAACCCGTGGCTGAGAACGACGAGCCCGGAGAACCTGAACTCGACCGGGTTCGGGGACTTCCTCGCGAAGTACTCGGGTGCGTACCTGCTGCCCACCCTGTCGATCATGGCGATCAGCTTCGCCGCGTACAGCCGGTTCCAGCGCGCTTCGATGCTGGAGACGCTGAACATGGACTACGTGCGCACCGCGCGGGCGAAGGGCCTCTCGGGTTCCCGCGTCGTGTTCCGGCACGCGTTCCGCAACGCGCTGATCCCGGTCGCCACCCTGTTCTCGGTGAACTTCGGCCAGGTTCTCACTGGTGCGATCATCACCGAGACCGTGTTCAACTGGCACGGGATGGGCACCCTGCTCGTCGATGCCGTCAACCACAACGATCCCGCCGTGCTGATGGGCTGGCTGGTCGTCGTCGCCGTCATGGTGGTGCTGGCCAACCTCATCGCGGACCTGTTGTACGGCATCATGGACCCGAGGATTCGCGTTGGCTGACATGAACTCCCTGGTTGCCGGCGAGGCGGCCTCGACCGCCCAGCGCGAAGGCACCCTGCCCCCCGAGGCACTTCCGGAACCCGCGAGCCAGGGCAAACTGGTGCTGCGGAAGTTCCTGCGGCACAAGCTCGCCATGATCTCCACGGTGGTGCTGCTGATCATCGTGCTGATCGCGGTGATCATGCCGATCTTCTGGCCGCACGCCTACGAGGACGCGAGCTTCCCGTCGTTCGCGAAGCCGAGCGGGGACTTCCCGCTGGGCACCACACAGGTCGGCAAGGACATGGTGTCGCAGGTCCTGCGCGGTACCCAGTTCTCGCTGCTGATCGCCGTGGTGGTGTCGGTGCTGGCCACCCTGATCGGCGTGGTGTTCGGCTCGCTAGCAGGCTATTTGCGAGGTTTCACGGACTCGGCACTGTCCCGCCTGACCGACCTGTTCCTGATCGTCCCCCAGATCGCGGCGGCGGCCATCATGGCGAAGGTCTTCGGGCACGGCAGCTGGTTCGTGGTCGCGATCGTGCTGGCACTGTTCGCGTGGATGCCGATCGCGCGCATCACCCGCGCCGAGGCGATGGCACTCTCGCAGCGGGAGTTCGTCGAAGCGGCAAGGGCAGCGGGCGCGGGCACGGGCCGCATCATCTTCCGTCACCTGGTCCCGAACATGATCGGCAGCATCACGGTGAACGCGACGCTGGCCGTGGCACAGGCGGTGCTGGTGGAGGCCGCACTGAGCTTCATCGGCCTGGGCGTGCAACCGCCGGACACCTCACTCGGCCGGATCATCCTGGAGAACTACGCGCAGGTGCAGACCCGCCCGTGGCTGTTCTTCGGCCCGTTCGTGGTGCTGGTGCTGATCTCGCTGTCGATCAACTTCATCGGCGACGGTCTGCGAGACGCCTTCGACCCAAGGCAACGAAGGATGAAGGCATAGGAAAGCAAAAAGGAAAAGGGCCCTTCCCGAACGGGACAGGGCCCTTTTCCTTTTGCCCAGACACACAACAGCAACCCGCCGACGAAAGCCGCCCGGCACACGCCCAGGCCTCCCCCGTCCCCGATCCCCAGCCTCATTAACGGTTGACTCGCCGGGTCAAGGGTCGCGCAGCGATCGCGAAGCGACGCCGAAGGCGCCCTTGACGCGGTGAGCCAACCGTTAAACCATCAAGGGGAAGGGGCGGGGGTGGCCGGGCATTGGAGGGCGGCCACGCCCGGCCCACAGCGGGCGACCACGCTGGGTCCAGAGAGAAAAAGAATGCCTCGCCGGCGGGCAGGCTCCAGGATGATGGGACCCAAAGGGATCTCACCTTTGGGTGGGTGGTCGAGTTGAGTGGTCATCCCGTCGCCTGCGGTTTGTGCATATCACTTTGGCTCAGTGCCGCAAGGTTGGGTAGCTCGGCTGCCGGTGGACAGCGGATGTTGCGGCCCTGAGCCAAAGTGATGGTCCTGAATCAGGCGACGGGATGACCACCCAACTCTGGGCTCCCCATGCGAAAGCCCCTCCCGCTGACGCGGAAGGGGCTTTCACCGACAACCTTCAGTCCGCCACTGGAGCGAGCTTCCCGGCCTCCCACGCTGCCCGGCGCTCGGCCTGGAGCACCGGGTCCGCCACCGGCGCCGCCGACAGCAGGCGCCTCGTGTACTCCTGCTGCGGGTTGTGCAGCACCTGGTCACGCTCGCCGACCTCGACGAGCTTTCCGCGCTGCATCACGGCCACCCGGTCGGCCAGCAGGTCGACCACGGCGAGGTCGTGGCTGATGAACAGGCAGGCGAACCCGAGGGACTGCTGCAGGTTCAGGAACAGGTCCAGCACGCGAGCCTGCACCGAGACGTCGAGCGCCGAGGTGGGCTCGTCCGCGATCAGCAGATGCGGGTCCAGTGCCAGGGCGCGGGCGATGGACACGCGCTGGCGCTGCCCGCCCGACAGCTCGTGCGGGTACCGGTTGCGATACTGCCCCGACAGCTCGACGCTGTCCAACAGGGACACCACGCGGTCGTTGAGTTCCTTGCCCTGGAACATCTTGTGCAGCACCATCGGCTCGGCGATCGACTCGCCGATGGTCATCTTCGGGTCCAGTGTGGACGCCGGGTCCTGGAACACGATGGAGAAGTACCGGCGCAGCGGCCGCAGCTCCTTCGTGGACAGGTTGGTGATGTCACGCCCCGCCACGGAGACGGTGCCCTCCGTGGGCTTCAGCAGGCGGATCGCGCAACGGCCCACAGTGGACTTGCCCGAACCGGACTCGCCCACCAGGCCCAGGATCTCGCCCTTGTCGATGTGCAGCGAAACCCCGTCCACGGCGCGGTTCTTGGCCTGGCGGCGCTTGCCAGGGTACTCCAGCACCAGGTCCTTGATCTCCAGCGCGGGCGCGTCCGTCCGGATGTGGGACTCCAGCTCGGCGTCGCTGAGCCGGATGTCCTCCGCCGGGACGTCCTGCACCTCGTCCAGCAGTCGACGGCCCTCGGGACGCTGGCCGAGCACCGGGACGGCCGCCAGCAGGCGCTTGGTGTAGTCCTCCCGCGGCGAGGCGAACAGCTCGTGCACGGGCGCCTGCTCGACGATCTCGCCCTGGTACATCACCACGACCCGGTCGGCGAGGTCGGCGACCACGCCCATGTCGTGGGTGATCAGCACGATCGCGGTGTTCAGGGTGTCCCGCAGCTTGCGCAGCAGGCCGAGGATCTCCGCCTGCACGGTGACGTCGAGCGCCGTGGTGGGCTCGTCGGCGATGATCACCTTCGGGTCGCACGCGATGGCCATGGCGATCACCACGCGCTGCCGCAGACCACCGGAGAGCTGGTGCGGGTACTGCTTGAACCGCTCGACCGGGTTGGGGATGCCCACCATGTCGAGCAGTTCGAGGGCCCGCTTGTCGGCGGCCTCGCGTGAGATGTCCTGGTGCGCGCGCAGCGCCTCGCGGATCTGCCAGCCCACCGTGTACACGGGGTTCAGGGCGCTCATCGGCTCCTGGAAGATCATCGCGATGTCGTTGCCGCGGACCCGGCGCATGTCCTTGTCCTTGAGGCCGACCAGCTCGCGGTCGTCGAGGCGCAGGTCACCGGAGATCTTGCTGGTCCTGGGCAGCAGGCCGAGCACCGACATGGAGGTCACGGACTTGCCGGAACCGGACTCGCCGACGACGGCGACGATCTCGCCGGGCTTGACGTCGAAGCCGATGCCCTTGACCGCCTCGACCACGCCGTCGTCGGTCGCGAAGGAGATCTTCAGGTCCGCGATGGACAGGACGGAACCCGAGGCGGCCAGCCTCGCCGTCGTCGCTTCAGTGCTCACCAAGTGGCCCTTCGTGGGGGAAAACGTTCACCGCTGTTCAGCGCAACTTCGCGCGAGGATATCCGAGGATCCCGCGACGATGGTTGGCAGACCGTAAATATTGTGGAACTGTGCCAAAGCGATTACTGCTGGTCCACGCCCATCCGGACGACGAAACCATCACCACGGGTGGCACCATGGCCCGCTACGCGGCCGAGGGTGCCGAAGTGGTCCTGGTGACCTGCACCCTCGGCGAGGAGGGGGAGATCATCCCGCCGGAGCTCGCCGGCCTCGGGTCCTGGGCCGCCGACCAGCTCGGCGGCTACCGCTCGGGTGAGCTCTCCGCGGCGCTGCGAGCGCTCGGCGTGACCGAACACCGCTTCCTGGGCGGGATCGGCGGCTGGCGTGACTCCGGCATGGCGGGCACGCCCGCGGCCGAGCATCCGCGCGCGTTCGCCGGTGGGTCGTTCGACGACCAGGTCCTGCAGTTGCGGGTGATCGTCGACGAGGTCCGCCCGGACGTGCTCGTGACGTACAACTCGTTCGGCGGCTACGGCCACCCCGACCACATCCGCGCTCACGAGATCACCATGGCCATCGCGGACTCCGCGCGGCGCGTGTTCCACATCGCCGCCGGTGGCGGGGCCGTCCTGCCGCCCGAGGCGCCGGTCAACGAGATCACCACCGCCATCGACATCCGCCCGTACCTGGACGCGAAGATCGCCGCGCTGCGGGCGCACGCCACCCAGGTCACCGTGGACCCGCCGGAGTTCGCGCTGTCGAACGGGGTCCCGCAGCAGATCGGCGAGGCCGAGTACTTCACGCTGGTGCGCGGCCCCCGCGAAGGGGCGGAGACGGACCTGTTCGGAGGACTGGAATGACCGAGGCGAGCCCGCTGGTGCGGCGTGCCCTGCTGGGAGTGCTGCTCCTCGACACCCTGCTGCTGGCGACGCTGGAGCTGTTCTTCCTGCCGCTGCGCGTGGGCAGCACCGGCACCGTGCCGCTGCCGGTGTCGGTGCTCGTCGCGATCCTCACGACGCCGCTGCTGGTCGTGCTGACCGGGCGCCTGGTCCACCCGAGAGCGGCGTTTGCGCCACTGGCTTTGTGGGTACTGACGATCGTGGTGCTCGGCCTGACGGGTCCGGGCGGTGACCTCGTGCTGATCCAGGACTGGCGCGGCCTGCTGCTGATCGCGGGCGGGGCATTGCCCGCGGCACTCGCGCTCGGCGGTTCGCTCGCCACTCCGGGAAGGAAGTGACGTGGCCGAAGCCATTTCCGACAAGCAGATCGTCAGGGTGCTGCGCCCGTTCGTCCGCGCCGCCCGGCCCGTGCTCCACGCGATGTGCCGTCCCGGCCGCATCGAGGGCCTGGCCAACGTGAAGCTGCCGGGCACGCCGGCGTGGGACGGGATGACCCGCGACGAGCACATCGACTGGTGGATCAACCGCGTCGGCAGGCTCACGTCGCTGGTGACGGCGATTCCGGGGCTCGGTGGCGTGCTCGCCGACCGGCTGCCGGTGCAGGACGCGCTCGGCGCCAGCGCGCAGGGCCTGTTGCTGTGTGCGATCGCGGGTGAGCACGGAGTCGACGACGTGGGCGAGCGCGTGCGGCTCGTCGCGTGGGTGTTGTTCCAGCGCGACATCGACCCCGCGCTGGCGGCGGGCAAGGACGGCGCCGAGGACGCGCAGACCGCGGAGCTCGCCGGGGAGTTCGGCGAGCAGCACGAGCGCAAGATCACGCCGAAGGGTGTCGCGACCACGTTGTGGCGCATGGGCCGCTCGCTGCTCGCCGTGTCCGGCGAACTGGAGAAGCGTCCGCGCGGCCGGTTCTACCAGCGGGCACTGGGAATGCTGCCGGTGGTCGGCATGGCGGGCGACTACCTCGCCGAACGTTCGGGTCTGAAGAAGGTCGCGAAGCGGGCGAACGTCTGGCTCAGTGGCGCCAGAACATGAACGTGTCCTGCCCGAGCACGGCGGCGTAACGGCTGCCGCCGATGGCCTCGTAGATGAACGAAGACAGGTCCTGGAACGCGGCGCTGACGGTGGGAACGGCGAACAGCAGCGCGAACAGGGCCAGCGGCGCCCAGGGACGGACCTTGGCGGCGAACTCCCGCGTCTGCGGTGACAGGTACGGCTCGATCGCGCCGAAGCCATCCAGCCCCGGCACCGGCAGGATGTTCAGGACGAACGCGAAGACCTGCAGCAGCGCCAGGTATGACAGCCCGATCGAGAGTCCGATCGGCATCGGGATGTAGGTGACCGCGAGGGTCAGCAACGCGCCGAACACCAGGTTGCTCAGCGGCCCCGCGAGCGAGACCCACGTGGACACCGCGCGCGAACGCAGCGCCCAGCGGTTGATCCACACCGCGCCACCGGGCAGCGGGATACCGCCGATCGCCAGCAGGATCAACGGAAGCACGAGCGAGAGCACCGGGTCGGTGTAGTGGCGGACGTCGAGGTTCAGGTAGCCCTTCCCCGCCACCGAATGATCGCCGCCCTTGAAGGCCACGAAGGCGTGACCGAACTCGTGCAGTGTGAGCGAAAGCGCCCAGCCCGCCACGACGAGGATGAAGACACCGGCGACGAGCATGGGATCGCTCGTGGTCTCCGCGTTGCTGAACGCGGCGAGTAAGCCACCCACTACGGTGAGCGCGAGAATGGCGAAGAAGACAGGACTGGGTCTGACCGCTGATCGCTGCACGCCTTCCAGTCTGTCGTATCCGTCCGGGTCGCCGTCGGCGTGTCCCCTTGCGCGATCAGGCATCAGGGTCCCCCGAACTCGCTACTCGGCTTGACCTGGCCGCATTACACGGGTGTAATCACATTGCTGTCATTCGACGCGGCAAGGGGACGTCGGGTGCGGCTTCAACACCGCCAGCCTGGGGAGTGCGTGGAAGCAGAGGAGGCGGAAGTGCGGTTGGAAGCAGACGGAAGGGAATGGGGGCAGGTCGTGGAGTGGGGAGCGGGCCCGGACGCGGATCTGGGTGAGCTCGCCGACATCTTCGACCCGGCCGAGCCGCCGGAGTGGCAGGACCGCGCGCTGTGCGCGCAGACCGACCCGGAGGCGTTCTTCCCGGAAAAGGGTGGCTCCACCAGGGAAGCCAAGCGGATCTGTCAGGGCTGTGAAGTGAAGAGCGAGTGCCTCGAGTACGCGCTGGCCCACGACGAACGCTTCGGCATCTGGGGCGGACTGTCCGAAAGGGAGCGTCGCAAGCTCAAGAAACGCGCTGTCTGACGTAGTTTCCCGCGTGGACGTGCCGACCGTTAAGGTGGTCGCATCCCGCGGGGAAGTACGAGACGGACTGGAGTGTCGTTGGCAGGGGAGCGGTCCGGGCAGTCGATCGCCTGGCGGATCGCGCCACCGGCAAGTCTTTTCGTCGTTCTGACGGCGCTCGGGCTGGGCGTCAACGGTGCCCGGCTCGGACTCGACCTCGCCGGCGGGCGGTTGCTGCCCGTCGGTTCACTGAGCGAGCTGTGGTCCACCTACCTCGCGGGGTGGCACCAGACCGGCGGTGGCACGGCGAGTGCCGCGCCGACCTCGCTCGCGATTCTCGGCGCCCTGGGGGCGATCTTCGTCCCACTGGGTGGTCCGCCCGCGCTCGTCGCGATCCTGTTGATCGGTGACGCGCCGCTCGCCGGGTTGTCCGCGTACGCGGCCACTCGCAGGCTTCCGGTCTCGCGCTGGACACGCGCCGCCGTCTCCGCCGCGTACGCGATGGTGCCCGCCGCAACGGCCTCGGTGGCGCAGGGCCGGCTCGATGTCGTGGTGGTGCACGTCGTGCTGCCGCTCGTCGTGTCCGGTATCGGCGATCTGCTTGCCAGCACAGGGGATCGCTGGCTGTACCGGTCGTCGGCCTGCGCGGTGGGAGTCGCGGTGCTCGGGGCGTTTTCGCCACTGGCGCACGGACTCGCGTTGCTCGGACTGGTCGCCGGGTTCGTCGTGCTGCCGCCGGGAAAGAGCTTGCTGCGGCGCATCGCGTCGGTCGGCATCGTGGTGTTGCTGCCGCTCGCGTTGCTGCTGCCGTGGCCGACCGTGCTGGTGAACCAGCCCGCGTTGTTCCTGCACGGCCTCAGCGGACCGGCGCCCGCGCCACCGGCGGCCGACCTCGTGGGGCTGTATCCCGGGGGCGCCGGGGCTTGGCCGATCGGCGTGGTGCTGCTGGTCGCCACGATCTTCGCCGTCGCGGTGCGGCCGCGGGCGTTGCTGAGCGCCGGGCTCGCGCTGGCCGCTCTCGGCGCGTGCGGGCTGGCCGTGGTGCTGCTGGTGGCGGTCAAACCGTTGCAGGGCGGCGGTGCGGCTGTCGGCTATACCGGGGTGCCGCTGCTCCTGCTCAGCGCGGGACTGCTGTGGATCATCCTGAACGCGTGTGCTTCGGGCACCGGGACCGCGGTGTTGCCGAGGATCGCCGCCGTCGCCGCGGTGATGGTGGTCCTCGTGCTCGGCGCTGGTGCCGTGTTCGGCGGCCGTGGTGGCCCGCTGCACTCCGGGGGCGGGGACCAGCTGGTGGCCGCGCAGGCGGACGAGCTGGACCGCTCCGGGCGTTCGGTGCTCGTCGTCGGTTCGGGTGACGAGCCGACGCGGCAGGAGGGCGGCAGGATGCCGCTGTTCGGTGACGACCAGCTGGCGCTCACCGCGAGCACCCCGGACCGCATGACGGCGTGGCAGAGCGCGCTGGCGCAGCCGTCGTCGGGCGCGACGAGGGCAGCGCTTTCGGGCGCCACGGCGGCGGGCGCGCTGTTCGTCGTCCTGCCGCCGGGCGCGGACGCGGCGCCGATCGTCGCGCTGGCCCCGGACCTCGCGGTGGCCGCGCAGCCGACCAAGGACGGCCGGGCGGTGCTGCGGCTGCTCGCCCCGTCCGGTCAGGTGGTGCTGGTACCGGCGAGCGTGGCGAAGCAGGCGGTCACGTCGTCGGCCCCGGCGAACACGACGGGTGTCACCCCGGTGGACGCCGACCTGCCCGACGTGCACGTGCGCGTGTCCGAGGGCACGGCGGGGCGGCTGCTGGTGCTCTCGGCGGAGCAGGAGGCGGGCTGGGAGGCGACGGTCGACGGCAAGGCGCAGCCGATCGTGCCGGCGTGGGGCCACCAGGTGGCGGTCTCGGTGCCGCCGGGTTCCTCCGAGGTGAGCATCGAGCACCCGTCGACCCTGCGGGACGTGCTGCTGCTGGTCCAGGTGGCCGCGGTGCTGTTCGCCCTGCTCACCGCCATCCCGGCCCCCACCCGGCGGCGATGACGCCGACCGCCCGGATCGGCTGTCCGGCTGTCTTTCCAGCGGGTTTCCCTCGACGCGGCTGACCGGCGGGCTACTCGCCGTCGATGACGTCCGGTTCCACGCCCAGGTAGCCGGCCACCTGCTCGACCAGCACGTCGTGCACCAGTTCGGCCAGCTCGTTCGGGTCCTTCGCCCGTGCCTCCAGCGGCCGCCGGTACAGCACGATCCGCGCGCGCGTCGGCAGGCCCGCCCGGTCGACCCCCGCGGGCACGAGGCGCGACAGCGGCACCGAACCGTCGTGCAGCACGCCCTCGGCCTGCACCGCGTGGCTCGTCCCGCGCACCTCGGGCACGTCGTCCACCGCGACGTCCAGCTTCGTCAGCTGGTCGCGCCAGCGGGCCTCGATCGGCTCCAGCGCGTCCAGCACCAGCTGGTCGAACTTCTCCGCCCGGCTGGCGGCCGCGGGCAGCGACGCGGGGTACAGCGGGCCGCGCAGGCCGCGACCGTGGCGGTCACGGCGGACGCGCCGCCGTTGGCGGGAACTGCGAGCGGTGGACACAGAGGGAAGGTTACCGCCCTCATCCGGTGTGCCTGCGCACACTTGTCGGTGCGAGGCAGTATCGTCCGTGTTCGTGTCGAGCGTACGAAAGTGTTCGCGGACCGGGTGCCTCCAACCCGCAGTCGCCACGCTGACCTACGCCTACAGCGATTCGACCGCGGTGGTCGGTCCCCTCGCGACGGCGTCGGAGCCGCATTCCTACGACCTGTGCGAAGAGCACGCGCTCCGGCTGACCGCGCCCAAGGGGTGGGAAGTCGTGCGGCACGAGGGCTCCTTCGCCGAGCCCGACCGGTCGGACGACGAGCTGACCGCGCTCGCCGAGGCCGTCCGCGAGGCCGGCAGGCCCGACCGTCCGGCGCCCCCGCCGGAGCCGGAAGGCGGCTCCGGGCGCCGTGGCCACCTCCGCGTCCTCCCGGACCCGATCTCCTGAAGTCGGGCCCCCGACGACGCCGAGTTTTCCCCGGTACTCTTTCCGGCATCCGAACCTGTCGAACCGTCGGGGAGAAGCGCGTGTCAGACCTGTCCGCCATCGTCAAGGCGTACGACATCCGTGGGGTGGTCGGCGAGCAGTTGAACGCCGACCTGGTGCGGGACTTCGGGGCCGCGTTCGCCCTGCTGATCAAGCCCGAGTCCCCGGCGGTCGTGATCGGCCACGACATGCGGGAGTCCTCGCCCGGCCTGGCCAAGGCGTTCGCCGACGGCGTCACCTCGCAGGGCCTCGACGTGGTGCTCATCGGCCTCGCCAGCACCGACGAGCTGTACTTCGCCTCCGGCTCGCTCAACCTGGCGGGCGCCCAGTTCACCGCCAGCCACAACCCCGCCAAGTACAACGGCATCAAGATGTGCCGCGCGGGTGCCGCTCCGGTCGGCCAGGACTCCGGCCTCGCCGAGATCCGCGACACCGTCGAGCAGGGCGTCCCGGCGTTCGAGGGCCAGCCCGGCATCGTCACCGAGCGGGACGTGCTCGCCGACTACGCCGCGTACCTGCGCAAGCTCGTCGACCTGTCCGGCATCCGGCCGCTGAAGGTCGTCGTCGACGCGGGCAACGGCATGGGCGGGCACACCGTCCCGACGGTCTTCGAGGGCTTGCCGATCGACGTCGTGCCGATGTACTTCGAGCTCGACGGCAGCTTCCCCAACCACGAGGCCAACCCGCTGGACCCGAAGAACCTGGTCGACCTGCAGGCCAAGGTGCGCGAGGTCGGCGCCGACGCGGGCCTGGCGTTCGACGGCGACGCCGACCGCTGCTTCGTGGTCGACGAGAACGGCGACCCGGTGTCGCCCAGCGCCATCACCGCGCTGGTCGCCACCCGCGAGCTGGCCAAGGAGCCGGGCGCGACGATCATCCACAACCTGATCACGTCGCACGCGGTGCCGGAGATCGTCACCGAGCACGGCGGCAAGCCGGTCCGCACGCGCGTCGGGCACTCGTTCATCAAGGGGGAGATGGCCCGCACCGGCGCCATCTTCGGCGGGGAGCACTCCGCCCACTACTACTTCCGCGACTTCTGGCGCGCCGACACCGGCATGCTCGCCGCGATGCACGTGCTGGCCGCCCTCGGCGAGCAGGACCGCCCGCTGTCGGAGCTGACGAGCGAGTACAAGCGCTACGAGGCGTCCGGTGAGATCAACTCCACCGTCGACGACCAGGCGGCCCGGCAGCAGGCGGTCAAGGACGCCTTCGCGAGCCGTTCCGGCGTGACCACCGACGAGGTGGACGGGCTCACCGTGCAGCTGCCCGACGGCTCGTGGTTCAACCTGCGCCCGTCCAACACCGAGCCGCTGCTGCGGCTCAACGTCGAGGCACCGACCCAGGAAGCCGTGCGCGCGCTGACCGACGAAGTGCTCGCGATCGTCCGTGGTTGACCACCCGATCGCGTGGTAAGGAGAAGATATGGCTCTCGCGCTCGACCCTCAGCTGCTGGAGATCCTGGCGTGCCCGTCCCCGGACCACGCCCCGCTGCGCCCCGGTACCCCGGACGACGCGGACGCGGACGCGCTGACCTGCACGTCCTGCGGACGGATCTACCCGGTGCGCGACGGCATCCCCGTCCTCCTGCTCGACGAAGCGGTCGAGCCCGGCTCCGCTGATCCCAGTGCCGACGGTGCTTGACGACACGCTCCTGGACGACCCCGCCCGGCTGGCGGAGGCCGACTCGGCGGGGCTGCTTCGGGCCGCGGCGATGGCGGGTGCCCAGGTGCGGGCCACCACCGAGGTGGCGGCGGACGTCGAGCTCGCCGACCGCCTCGATGTCGGCAGGCCGCGGTCGCTCGTGCTCGTGGTCCGGCCCGGGGTCGGCCGGGGGCTGACGAAACTGCTGGCCGCGCTGCTCGCGCCGTCCTGCCCGGTGCCCGTGGTGCTCACCGACGCGGTGCCCAGCTGGATCGGAGCGCTGGACGTCGTGTTCGCGCACACCGACGACCCGGCCGACCGCGAGCTGGCGGCCGGGATCGAGCGGGCCAGCCGGTTCGGCGCGAGCGTCGTGCTGTCGGGGCCGCAGGAGGGGCCGGTGGCGGCGTCGATCGCGGGCAAGGGCCTGCTGCTCGCGCCGCGGATCCCGGTGCCGCCGGAGCTGACCTTCGCCCGCGGCCTCGCCGCCGGGCTGCTCACCGCCAACGCGCTGGGCCTGCTGGTCGCCGACGTCGAGACGCTGGCCGACCAGCTGGACGCCGAGGCCGAGCGCGGGCACCTCGGCCGGGACTCGTTCGCGAACCCGGCGAAGGCGCTGGCGCTGCGGCTGGCCGACCGGGTGCCGATGCTGTGGGGGCTCGACCCGGTGGCGACGGCGGTCGCCGACCACGCTGCGTACGTGCTGGGCGCGTACGCGGGGGTGGTGTGCGACGCGGGTGGCTACCGGCAGGCGCTGGCCCGGCCCGCGCTGCACCGTTCGGTGCTGGCGAACTCCGGTGAGCAGGACATCTTCGCCGATCCGGACTTCGACGACGCCGGGCTGAAGCCAAGGGTGCTGCTGCTCGCCGTGCACGGCGGACCGACCGCGGACGCGGCCCGCTACGAGGCCTCACATACCCTTCCCGGGGCCGGAACCATCGCCCCCGGGGACGAGATCGCCGGGGACGAGCCTGTGCGCGCGGGTGTGCTCGCGCTACGGTTCGAGCTGGCCGCGGTCTATCTCGGGCTCGCGGCGGGAAGCTTGGGTGGTGCCGGCCAGTACGCGCCGGCCACGGCGTGAACTCGCTGTCTCCGAACGAGAACCGCCCCGGGGCGGATGCCAAGGAGTTGAGAACACGGTGGAGCTGCTCCGCAATGCCGTGCGGCCCTACGCTTGGGGTTCGCGGACCACGATCCCGGAGCTGCTGGGACGCGAGGTACCGGCGCCGCATCCGGAGGCCGAGCTGTGGATGGGTGCCCACCCCGGCGACCCGTCGCGCGTCGTCGGCGCGGACGGCGAGGAGCGCAGCCTGCTGGAGCTGATCGAGGGCGACCCGCAGACGCACCTCGGTCCGGAGTGCTCGCAGCGCTGGAACAACCGGCTGCCGTTCCTGCTGAAGATCCTCGCCGTCGAAGAGCCGCTGTCGATGCAGGCGCACCCGTCGGCGGCGCAGTCCGCGGAGGGGCACGCCCGCGAGGAGGCGGCCGGCATCCCGCGGGACGCGCCGAACCGCAACTACCCGGACCCGACGGCGAAGCCCGAGCTGGTGTGCGCGCTGACGGAGTTCCACGCGCTCGCCGGGTTCCGCGAGCCGGAGCGCACGATCAAGCTGCTGCGCGCGATCGAGACGCCCGGGCTGGCGAAGTACACCGAGCTGCTGGCCGCCCAGCCCGACCCCGCCGGCATGCGTGCGCTGTTCACCACGTGGATCACGCTGCCGCAGGCGATCCTGGACGAGCTGCTGCCCGAGGTGCTCGACGCGTGCGTGCTGCACGTGAAGGACCACGGCGAGTTCGACACCGAGTGCCGGACGATCCTCGAACTGGGCGAGGCGCATCCGCGGGACGCGGGGGTGCTGGCGGCGCTGCTGCTCAACCGCCTGATCCTGAGTGCGGGCGAGGCGATCTACCTGCCCGCCGGGAACCTGCACCTGTACCTGCACGGCACGGCCGTGGAGATCCTGGCCAACTCGGACAACATCCTGCGGTGCGGGCTCACGCCGAAGCACGTCGACGTGCCCGAGCTGCTGCGCGTGGTGGACTTCACCTGCTGCGACATGCCGATCCTGCCCGGCGAGCCGAGCGACTGCGGCGCGGTGTACCGGACGGACGCGCCGGAGTTCGAGCTGTCCCGCTGTGACTGGGCGGCGGGTGAGCAGGCGGACCTGCGGGTGCACACCGGCGTGCCGCAGATCCTGCTGTGCACGGCCGGCCGAGTGCTGGTGCGCGCCGACGACGGCAAGGAGCTGGAGCTGGGCCGGGGGCAGTCGCTGTGGCTGCCGGCGGCCGACCCGGCGGTGCACGTCCGGCCGATCGGCGAGGGGCGGACGCAGCTGTTCCGCGCCACCTCGGGGCGGTAGCTCACTTCCCCTTCGCGGGGGCGATCACGCGCGGGCGCAGGTGTTCGTACACCACGCTGGTGCGGACGTCGGCCACCTCGGGGCGTTGGGTGAGCCGGTCGATGACGAAGGCGTAGAGCGCGTCGTTGTCCGGGACGGCCACGTGCACCAGGAAGTCCTCGCCGCCGGAGACGACGAACACGCCCACCGTCTCCGGCAGCAGCGTCACCCATTCGCGGAACGCTTCGATCACCCGTCGGGATGGCGGGCGGACGCGCAGCGCGATCAGCGCCTGGACCGGGCGGCCGATCTCCGCGAGGTCGACGTCGAGCAGGAACCCGCGGATGATGCCGCGTTCCCGCATCGACCGCACGCGTTCGAGGGAGGTCGACGGCGAGACACCCGTGGCGGCGGCCAGTTCCCGGTTGGTTCGCCGTGCGTCGCGCTGCAGTTCCCGCAGCAGTGCCTGATCTAGTTCGTCCAGCTCGGCCATATCCGCTCCTTTGTCGAATTAAGTTCGGCGCTGGTGGATCTGGTCTCCATCTTTGCCTAGCTTCTGCGGGCATGAGCACAGGACATCAGGAACTCCAGGCACTTCTCGAAGCGGATGTTCGGGAGGGTGCGGGCACCCGCAGCGCGAAGCTGAAGTGGGTCATCGTGGCCGACCAGTCGCTCGGTGCCGGACTCGTCGCCAACGCGACGGCCTGCCTCGGCGCCGCCGTCGCGGCCGTGCTGCCGGGCGTGGTGGGCGGCGAGGTCGTGGACGCCGACGGCCAGACGCACGCGGGCCTGCCGTGGAGCGGGGTGTCGATCCTGGGCGGGGACGCGGCGAAGGTGCGGGAGATCCGGACGAAGGCGATGAGCAAGGAGGGGTTGTTCGTCGCCGACATGTCGAAGCACGCGCAGGCGAGCCGCTCGTACGAGGAGTACCGGGCCGGCCTCGGGAGCACCGACGAGAGCGAGTTGAGCTACTACGCCGTGAGTATTGTCGGACCGCGGAACAAGGTCGACAAGCTGGTCGGAGGGCTCCCGCTGCTGCGGTGATCTCCCGCCCCGTAGGCTGCATCCCGACAAATCGGGACGACTTTCAGGGGAGTCAGCGTGTCGGCAGGCGGGGGAACCAAGGCGATTCTCGCGGCGCTGAGCGCCAACGCCGGGATCGCGGTGGCCAAGTTCGTCGGGTTCCTGTTCACCGGGTCCTCGTCCATGCTCGCCGAGTCGGTGCACTCGCTCGCCGACACCTCCAACCAGGGACTGCTGCTGCTCGGTCACCGCACGTCACGCCGCCGGGCGACACGCGAGCACCCGTTCGGGTTCGGGCGGGACCGGTACTTCTACTCGTTCGTCGTGGCGCTGATGCTGTTCACCCTCGGCTCGGCGTTCGCGCTGTACGAGGGCATCCACAAGGTCGAGCACCCCGAGCCGCTGACCTCGCCGCTGGTCGCGGTGGTCATCCTGGTGGTCGCGATCTGCCTGGAGGGATACAGCTTCATCACCGCGATGGGTGAGTCCCGCAAGATCAAGGGTGACGTCTCGTGGTGGGGCTTCATCCGGCAGTCGCGCACGCCCGAACTGCCCGTGGTGCTGCTGGAGGACACCGGCGCGCTGCTCGGTCTCGTCTTCGCCCTGGCCGGGGTCGGGCTGGCGGAGCTGACCGGCGACCCGGTGTGGGACGGCATCGGCACGATCGCGATCGGCACGCTGCTCGGGGTCATCGCGATCATCCTCATCGTCGAGATGAAGAGCCTGCTGATCGGCGAGGGCGCGACGGACGAGCAGCTGGAGACGATCTGCACCGAGCTGGCCGCGGGGAAGGTCGAGCGGGTGATCCACATCCGGACGCAGTACCTCGGCCCGGAGGAGCTGCTGGTCGCGGCCAAGCTGGCACTCGCGCCGAACCTCACGGTCGCGGAGGTGGCGCGCGCCATCGACGACGCCGAAGCGCGCGTCCGGGCGAAGGTCCCGATCGCCCGGCTGATCTACCTGGAGCCCGACCTGGACCGGGAGCGTGTCCAGACACCGGACGCCTGATTCGCCGCCGTGCCGGTGGCTGGGTGGTGGCCGACTCCGCAGGGCCGTGGCCGGGAGCGGCTCCGCGCCGGGTCGTTCGCTGTGGTGCCGGTCGCTGGGTGGTGCCCTGACTCCGGCCGGGAGCGGCTCCGCGCCGGGATGGCTGATTCGCCGTGGTGCCGGTGGCCGGGCGGTGGCTCGTGCCTCCTCGGCCGGGCGGACCGCCGGTAGCCGGGTTTGCCCGCGGGTCAGCCGCTGCGCCGCCCCGATCCCGAACGCCTGATTCGCCGCTTTCACTCTGCCGGGTTAAGGTGACGAACCGGACCTGAGATGCAGGAGACCAGGGAGGAGTGGCACCTTGCCAGGGAACGGGTTGTGGCGGACGAAGTCCATCGAGCAGTCCATAAAGGACACCGATGAGCCGGAAACCAGACTGCGTCGCAACCTCTCCGCGTGGGACCTGACCGTCTTCGGCGTCGCCGTGGTGATCGGTGCCGGCATCTTCACGCTCACCGCGCGCACCGCCGGTGACTACGCCGGCCCTTCCGTCTCGCTGGCCTTCGTGTTCGCCGCGATCGCCTGCGGGCTCGCGGCGCTGTGCTACGCCGAGTTCGCCTCCACCGTGCCCGTCGCGGGCAGCGCGTACACGTTCTCCTACGCCACCTTCGGCGAGTTCATGGCCTGGGTCATCGGCTGGGACCTCGTGCTCGAACTGGCCGTCGGCGCGGCCGCGGTCGCCAAGGGGTGGTCGGTCTACCTCGAAACGGTGCTCGGCTACCTCTTCGGCACCGGCACGAAGACGACGTTCTCACTCGGCGGGGTGGATGTCGACTGGGGCGCGTTACTCCTCGTCGTCGTGCTGGCGACCGTGCTCGCGGTCGGCACCAAGCTGTCGTCGCGGGTATCGATGGTGATCACCGCGGTCAAGGTGCTCATCGTGCTGTTCGTGATCGTGCTCGGCATCTTCTACGTCAAGGGCGCGAACTACTCGCCGTTCATCCCGCCCACCGCCGGCAGCGGCTCCGGCGAAAGCGGCGTCAACCAGTCGCTGTTCTCGCTCATCGCGGGCGGCGCCAGCAGCTCCTTCGGCGCGTTCGGGCTGCTCGCCGGCGCCTCGCTGGTGTTCTTCGCCTTCATCGGCTTCGACATCGTCGCCACCACCGCCGAGGAGACGAAGAACCCGCAGCGCTCGGTGCCGCGCGGCATCTTCGGCTCGCTGGCCATCGTGACCGTGCTCTACGTCGCCGTCTCGCTCGTGGTCGTCGGCATGGTGCCGTACACCGAGCTCGCGACGAAGGCAGGCGACGGCAGCCACAAGACGCTGGCCACCGCGTTCTCCGCGAACGGCGTCGACTGGGCCGCCAACGTGATCTCCGTCGGCGCGCTCGCCGGCCTCACCACCGTGGTGATGGTGCTGATGCTCGGCCAGGTCCGGGTGCTGTTCGCGATGTCCCGCGACGGCCTGCTGCCGCGCAAGCTCGCGCGCACCGGCCGCAACGGCACGCCCGCCCGCGCCACGATCCTCGTCGGCGTGCTGGTGGCCGCCGCCGCGACCTTCTTCCCCGCGGACAAGCTGGAGGAGATGGTCAACGTCGGCACGCTGTTCGCGTTCGTGCTCGTCTCGGCGGGCGTGCTGGTGCTGCGCCGGACGCACCCCGACCTGCCGCGCGCGTTCCGCGTGCCGTGGGTGCCGGTGCTCCCGGTGCTCGCGATCCTGGCCTGCGTGTGGCTGATGCTGAACCTGACCGTGCTCACGTGGCTGCGGTTCGTCGTGTGGATGGTGGTCGGCGTGGTGATCTACTTCGCCTACAGCCGCCGGCATTCCTTGCTGGGCAAGCGGATCTCAGAGGACCAGGTCGGCTAGTCGGTCCACTTCGGACAGATCGGCCAGTGTCGGGGTGAACGTCAGCTCGGTCATCCCGATCGCCTCGAAGTCCCGCAGGATCCCGCGGATCGCCGAGGGCGTGCGCACCGCGCCCTCGGCGATCGTGTTCGCGTGGTCACCGGCGTAGGCGTAGTACGAGCGCAGGTAGCGGTCGGAGTCCTCGGCGCGGCGGTCGTCGGTCGAGAAGTACGCCAGCCCGAGCAGGCGCGGCTCGCCCTCCCGGCCGGCCTCCTGCCAGGCCTGGCGGATCTCCTTGATCGTCGGCTCCGCGCGGCGTGGCCCACCGCCGGCTCCGGTCCAGCCCGCGCCCCACCGGGCGGTGCGGCGGACGGCTCGCTTGCCGTGGCCGCCGATCAGGACGGGCACCGCCTCGCCGGGAGGCGCCACCGCTCGCCGCTCGTCCGCGAAGTCACCCGCCGCGACCGGTTCGCCGCCCCAGGCGCGGTGCAGGAATTCCAGCTGGCGGTCGAAGGCCGCGCCGCGGTCCGCGAAGTCGCGTTCGGCGGGCAGGTAGTCGGACTCGCGGGCACCGACGCCCAGACCGAGCGTCAGCCGTCCAGCCGACAGCTGCGCGACGGTCGCGGTGATCTTCGCGAGCACCGCGTCCGGATACGTCGGCCCCAGCACGGCGTTGGTGGTCAGGCCGAGGCGGCTGGTGGCGCCCGCGACGGCGGCGAGCGCCGTCAGCGAGTCGTACGACGGGTAGCCGACGCGACCGATCGTGGAGACGAACGCGAAGCCACGTTCCTCCGCCCGCCGCGCCCAGTCGAGGATCAGCGGGCCGGAGACGCCGGGGACGGTGTTGGGGATGCCGATGCCGATGCGCATCCCCCCACTGTGCTCACGGCGCGAGGTTCAGGTTGAACCGGGGCAGGTCGGGGAACAGCGGCACCTGCTCGCCGAACGGCCGCGTCGTCGGCCGGTCCGGGAACTCCAGGCCCGCGGCCATCGCGACCGCCCTGTCCCACTCCGGGTCGACCTCGTAATCGGCGTGCCCCAGCACGCCCGCGGCCCAGCGACGCGTGCCGGGTGTGGTGCGGACGGGGTCGGGCAGCCAGTGGTCACCGCCGAGGACGAGGGCGCCCGTCGGACCGGGCAGCGCCGGGCCGACCTCGCCGACGCCGCCGTCCGGCAGGTAGCCGTCGCCGCGCAGCTTCCCGTCCGCCGCGTCCTGCCGCCACGTGGTGACGCCGCCGCCGAAGACGTCCGTGCCACGGGCGAGGCCGCGCCAGCGCCCGTCCAGCTCGCCGAACAACCGGGCCAGCGCCTCCCGCGACAGCAGCGCCGGGAACGCGCGCTGGTACCCCCACTGCAACGGCGACCCGGCGGTGAGCAGGCCGAGGCGGCTCCGCTCGCCCTCGGGCAGCGCGTGCACGAGCCGGGCCGTCGCGATCACCGCCAGCAGACTGCCCACCCCGTGCCCGCCGAGGACGACCCGCGTGTGCGGCTCGGCGAGGTGCTCCTTCGCACGGTCGGCCAGCTCCGGCACCACCTTCAGCGCGTAGCACGGCGGGATCACCGGATGCGCCGCCCGCGGCCAGAAGCACACCAGGTCGGCCAGCGCGCCGAGGTGCCTGTCCCGCTCGGGCTTGCGCGCGGCGGTGTAGACCACCCGCAGCAGCCCGACGGCCAGCGCGCCGAGCGCGAACACGCCGAGCGCGGACAGCGGGGCGAACCAGCCGGGGCGGGCGCGGAGCACGAACCGCACCACCAGTAGCGCCGCCGCCCCGGCCGACATGCCGAACACCACGCCGAACGCGAGGTGGTGCAGGTGCCGCCGCTCCCACGCCGACCGCGCCCAGGCGGCCGCCGCACGCTTGTGGTCGCCCTCGTCCTGCAACAGCCGCACGATCTCCGGCACCCCGCGGCGCCGCCGTCGCAGCGGCACGCCGACCGCGAAGCCGAACACCGCGAGCACGGCCGCCAGCACCAGCCCGCCGCCCCACAGCACTGTCACCGGGGTGTAGCTGTCGGGCAGCCGGAGCCACGACGCCCCGGCCAGTTTCCGCAGCCCGATCGCGAGGCCCGCGCCGAAACCGCCGCCCAGGAGCACCGCGAGCGCGAGCACCGGCGCCGCGGCCCAGCCGCCGAGCCACGGCCGCAGGCGCTTCGGCTGCTCGCGCCACGTCCGCCTGCCGACCAGCGCGGCGGGCACGAGCAGGACGGCGAACAACACGGACACCGCGAGCAGCACCGCACCGAGCCCCTGCACGGTCTCGTCCGACCCCGCGGGCAGCGCGGGCCGGAACGCGGCGACCGCGCAGAACACCAGCGCCGCGAACCCCAGCAACGTCCGCCGCGGCACACGGACCCCGACCGCCGTCGCGACCAGCGACGCGGCCACGACGGCCAGCGCGCAGCACCACAGGACCAGCTCACCCGTCGCCCGCGGCACGGTGAACGGGCCACCCAGCACCAGGAGCGCGACGGTGGCCAGCGCGCTCGCCGTGTGCAGGTAGCGCAGCGACGGCCAATCTGCTTCGGCCCGCAACGCGTCGCCCGGCAACGGGCCGCGCCGCGGCGGCAGGTCCTCGCACGTCACGTGCCACCGCGTGGCGGAAATCCGGTACAGCACGAAGATCACGACCGCGGGTGGCACCAGACCCGCGACCGTGCGCAGCGCCGTCAGCTCGCGCAACCGCTCCGGTACCACGGACAGGCAGGCCGCCCCGGGCGCCAGGCACTGCGTGGCGAACAGGTCCAGCGACAGCACCGCCAGCTGTCCCACGAGCAGCATCGTCAGCAACAGCCCGGCGACCCGCAGCAGGCTGCGGCAGACCGCGCCGAGCGCGGCCGCCGCCCGGCTGCCCTCCGGTACCGGCGGGAGCATCCAGTGGGCCACGTTCGCGAGTGAGAAAGGGAACAACAGCGCCCACGCCGCCTTCGCCGCGCCGCCCGACGTCATGCCGCCCCACAGGTAACCCTCCAGCGTCCGCGGCACCGACCGGCCCAGCGCCTGCAGCACCGGACCGGGCGCCGGGCGGCGCAGGCGGTCGGACGGGCGGATCACGCGGCCCAGCCCGTCACCGGCGACCTCGACCGTGCTCACCACGTCCAGCAGCGCTTCGCCGGAGGTGCCGGAGAGGCCGGGGACACGCAGCTCGACGATCCGGGTTTCCGGGCCGGGGATCGGCACGTGTCGCCTCCTTCTTCGAGGGTGCCTCGAGGGTGTTCCGTGATGAACGGACAACGGTACTGTTCAGGTGTCGCCGATTCATGGAGGAAATGCCTTATGACCCCCGAAAGCGTTGCCAAGCGGCACGACACCCGCAACGGGGTGGAGTTCGCGGTGGCGGATCTCGAGCTGGCCGAGTTCGGCCGCAAGGAGATCCGGCTGGCCGAGCACGAGATGCCGGGGTTGATGGCGTTGCGCCGCGAGTACGCCGAGGTGTTCCCGCTGCGCGGGGCGCGGGTGTCGGGCTCGCTGCACATGACGGTGCAGACGGCGGTGCTGATCGAGACGCTGGTGGCGCTGGGCGCGGAGGTCCGCTGGGCCTCGTGCAACATCTTCTCCACGCAGGACCACGCGGCGGCCGCGGTGGTGCTGGGCCCGCACGGGACGGTCGACGAGCCCAAGGGCGTGCCGGTGTTCGCGTGGAAGGGCGAGTCGCTGGAGGAGTACTGGTGGTGCACCGAGCGGATGCTGACCTGGGACGGCGAAGGCCCGAACATGATCCTCGACGACGGTGGCGACGCGACGATGCTGGTGCACCGGGGCACGGAGTACGAGGCCGCGGGTGTGGTGCCGCCGGCGGAGGACGACGATTCCGAGGAGTGGAAGGTCTTCCTGGGCCTGCTGCGGGAGTCGCTGGCCGCGGACGGGCAGAAGTGGACCCGCATCGGGCAGGGTGTGCGCGGGGTCACCGAGGAGACCACGACGGGTGTGCTGCGGCTGTACCAGCTGGCGGCGCAGGGCAAGCTGCTGTTCCCGGCGATCAACGTGAACGACTCGGTCACCAAGTCGAAGTTCGACAACCGCTACGGCATCCGGCACTCGCTGATCGACGGGATCAACCGCGGTACGGACGTGCTCATCGGCGGCAAGGTCGCGGTGGTGTGCGGTTACGGTGACGTCGGCAAGGGCGCGGCGGAGTCGCTCAAGGGGCAGGGCGCGCGGGTGATCGTCACCGAGATCGACCCGATCTGCGCGCTGCAGGCGGCGATGGACGGGTTCCAGGTGACCACGCTGGAGAAGGCGCTGCCGGTGGCCGACATCGTCATCACCACGACGGGCAACAAGGACGTGGTGATGGCCGAGCACATGGCCAAGATGAAGCACCAGACCATCGTGGGCAACATCGGCCACTTCGACAACGAGATCGACATCGCGGGCCTGACGCGCTACCCGGGTATCCGGCGCACGAACATCAAGCCGCAGGTCGACGAGTGGACCTTCCCCGACGGTCACAGCATCCTCGTGCTGTCCGAGGGCAGGCTGCTCAACCTCGGCAACGCCACCGGCCACCCCTCGTTCGTCATGTCCAACAGCTTCTCCAACCAGGTGATCGCGCAGGTCGAACTGTTCACCAAACACGAGGAGTACGACAACGAGGTTTACCGGCTGCCGAAGAAACTCGACGAAAAGGTGGCGCGCATCCACCTGCAGGCCCTCGGTGGCGAGCTGACGAAGCTCACGAAGGAGCAGGCGGAGTACATCGACGTCGACGTGGAAGGCCCCTTCAAGTCGGAGCACTACCGCTACTGATCGCGGTCTGTCGCGCTGCGGTGCTATCATGAGCGGTGCTTGTGATAGCATCGCAGTATGCGACAGATGATCACGCGTCTCGACGACGATCTCCACGCCCGGCTGAAGCTGAAGGCCGAGTCGGAGGGACGCAGCGTCAACGAGTTCGTCACCGAGGTGCTGAAGGCCGCGGTCGACAAGGCCGAGACGCCGCAGGAGTGGAAGCGGCGGCTGCTGGCCGAGGGCAAGCTGGTGGCCTTCGAGCCCGAAGGTCCCGTGCCCACCCGGGCCGAGCTCGACGAGCTGATGCGCGGCACCGGCACCGCCGTCAGCGAAGCGCTCGACTGGACGCGAGGCGAGTGGTGACCGTCTTCTACGCGGACACGAGCGCGGTCGTGCGTGCCTTCATGCCCGACGAGCCCGACCACGCGCAGCTGGTCGAGCTGCTGCTCGACAACGACGAGCTGGTGGTGACGAGCGAGCTGACGAGGGTGGAGTTCGCCAGTGCGATGGCGACGGCGAGGAACAACGGCCGGATCCGCCATGCCGCACCCGCGCTGGCGCGCTTCGACGAGGAGACCCGCGGCGCGGGGGCGCTGAGTCTGATCCCGCTGGTCCCACGGGTGATCATGCCCGCGGCCTACCGGCTGGTGTCGGACCACCACACCCTCCGCACCCTCGACGCCATCCACCTGGCCGTCGCGTTGCACGGCACCGCCGAGCTCACCGGTGGTGAGCCCGTCGCGATGGTCACCCGCGACCAGCGGCAGGCCGACGCCGCCAAGGCGCACGGGCTCGAGGTTCGCTGAGCGGGCCCCGATAACCTGCCTCACGTGGGCCGATTGGTAGTCATCGAGGGGCTGGACGGCGCGGGGAAGCGCACGCTGACCGAAGCGCTGATGAAGGCGCTGCACGATTCCGGCGAGACCGTCACGACGCTGGCCTTCCCCCGCTACGGCGAAAGCGTGCACGCCGACCTCGTGCGGGAAGCCCTGCACCGCGGGCACGGCGACCTCGCCGACTCCGTCTACGGCATGGGCCTGCTCTACGCGCTCGACCGCCGCGGCGCCGCCGAGACCATCGCGGACGCCGTGAAGCAGCACGACGTCGTCCTCCTCGACCGGTACGTCGCCTCCAACGCCGCGTACGGCGCGGCCCGGCTGCACCAGGACGCGGACGGCGAGTTCGTGCGCTGGGTGCGGGAGGTCGAAATCGCCCGCTTCGGGCTGCCCGTGCCCGACACGCAGATCCTGCTCCGCGTCAGCCCCGAGGTCGCCGCCGAGCGGGCCGAACGGCGCGCCGGCACCGAGACCGGCCGTGCGAAGGACGCGTTCGAGTCCGACGACGACCTCCAGGTCCGCTGCGCCCGCGTGTACGACCAGCTCGCGGCCCGGTCCTGGCTCTCGCCCTGGCACGTGGTCGACGGGACGACCGGCTCCGACGCGCCCGCACTGGCCCGGTCACTGGTCCATCCGGGCTAAGCAGCGGCGATCTTGTGCGCCGGTTGCCGGGTCGGCAGTTCCAACCGGGGTCCGTAGTGCGAATATGTGCTCATGAAGGCACGTGTCCTGGTTGTCGACGACGACCCCGCCCTCGCCGAGATGCTCACCATCGTGCTCCGTGGCGAGGGCTTCGACACCGCCGTCGTCGCCGACGGCTCCCGCGCGCTGCCCGCGCTCAGAGAGCTCAAACCGGACCTGGTCCTGCTGGACCTGATGCTGCCCGGCATGAACGGCATCGACGTGTGCAAGGCGATCCGCGCCGAGTCCGGCGTGCCGATCGTCATGCTGACCGCGAAGAGCGACACCGTCGACATCGTCCTCGGGCTCGAGTCCGGGGCCGACGACTACGTGGTCAAGCCGTTCAAGCCGAAGGAGCTCGTCGCCAGGGTCCGCGCGCGCCTGCGCCGCACCGAGGCCGAGCCCGCCGAGTCGCTCTCGATCGGCGACCTCACCATCGACGTGCCCGGGCACGAGGTCACCCGCGAGGGCAAGGCCATCCCGCTCACGCCGCTGGAGTTCGACCTGCTGGTGGCGCTGGCCCGCAAGCCGCGCCAGGTGTTCACCCGCGAGGTCCTGCTCGAACAGGTGTGGGGTTACCGGCACGCCGCCGACACCCGGCTGGTCAACGTGCACGTCCAGCGCCTGCGCTCGAAGGTCGAGAAGGACCCGGAGCACCCCGAGGTCGTGCTGACGGTGCGCGGCGTCGGCTACAAGGCCGGTCCTCCGTAAGCCGCCGATGAAGCAGCAGATCATCGCCTTCGCGGTCCGGGTGTTGCGGCTGGCCCGCCGCCTGGGCGCGCACGGCCGCGGCAGGCTCGTCGCGTTCGGCCTGCTGTGGCGGCGGTCCCTGCAGTTCCGGGTGACGGCGTCGACGCTCGCGCTGTCCTCGGCGGTGGTGTTCGTGCTGGGCATGGTGCTGCAGAACCAGATCATCACGCGCCTGACCGACACCAAGCGCCAGGCCGCGATCGCGCAGACCCTGCAGGTGGTGGCCACCGCCGAGAACGAGCTGGTCGGCCTCAGCGACCAGGACGCGCTGCCCGACCGGCTGCAGAACGTGCTGAAGAAGATCACCAGCTCGTCCTCGGACGACCAAGGCGCGGGTGCGTCGGCCGCGGGCGCCTTCGAGCCGGTGCTCACCGCGGGCGGGTCCAGCTCGACGGACTCGGCGGGGCCGATCTGGAAGGTGCCCGAGGGGCTGGAGCGGTTCGCCGAGGCCAACCAGGTCGCCTACCAGACGCACACGGTCGACGACGCGGGCGTGCGCACCACCTACCTGATCGTCGCCGCGCCCGTCACCAGCACCGGCAGACCCATTCAGCTGTACCTGCTGTTCCCCATGACGGCGGAGCAGAACACGGTGCAGACGGTGCAGAACACGCTGCTCGTCGGCGGTCTGGTGCTGCTCGTGCTGCTGGCGGGCATCAGCAACATCGTGACGCGGCAGGTCGTGCGGCCGGTCCGGTCGGCCGCGGCCGCCGCCGCCCGGTTCGCCGGGGGTGAGCTGGACGAACGGCTGCCCGTGACGGGCGAGGACGACCTGTCGCGGCTCGCGTTGTCGTACAACGAGATGGCCGCGAGCATCCAGCACCAGATCCGCCAGCTGGAGGACTTCGGCACCCTGCAACGGCGGTTCACCTCGGACGTCTCACACGAGCTGCGCACCCCGCTGACCACGGTCCGGATGGCGGCCGACGTGCTGCACGCGTCCCGCGAGCAGTTCCCCGCCGGGCTCGCCCGCTCCACCGAGCTGCTGGTCGACGAGCTCGACCGGTTCGAGGCGCTGCTGGGCGACCTGCTGGAGATCAGCCGACTCGACGCGGGGGTGGAGGAGCTGGCGGCCGAGCTGATCGACATCGCGCCCATCGCCCGCCGGGCGGTGGAGCAGGTGCGGGCGATCGCGCGCAACGCGGGCACCGACGTGGAGCTGGAGCTGCCGGAAAGCGAGACGCTCGCCGAGATCGACGCCCGGCGTGTGGAGCGGATCCTGCGAAACCTGCTCGCGAACGCCGTCGACCACAGTGAGGGCCGTCCGGTGCGGCTCACCCTCGGTGCGAACGAGCACGCCGTCGCGATCACGGTGCGGGACTACGGGGTCGGCCTGCGGCCCGGCGAGGCGGACCTGGTGTTCAACCGGTTCTGGCGCGCGGACCCGTCACGGAACAGGCGCACCGGCGGCACGGGCCTCGGGCTGGCGATCAGCCACGAGGACGCGCGGCTGCACGGCGGGCTGCTGGAGGCGTGGGGCGCGCCGGGGCACGGCGCGAGCTTCCGGCTCACGTTGCCGCGGCGGCAGGGCGAACCGTTCGGCGAGCCGCCGCTGCCACTCGTGCCCCCGGACGGCCAAGCGGTGAACGGGCAGGCCAGCATCGGTTCCGGCGCGGACTACAGCATCGTCGTGCCGGAGCTGCGCAAGGAGGACGTGGGATGAGAAGGGGCCACCGCCTGCTCGCGGCGCTGGCCGGGGCGCTGCTGGTCGCCGGCTGCGCGACGGTGCCGGAGGAGTCGCAGCCGGTCGCGGTGCAGCAGCAGGAGCTCGGCCAGATCGCCAACCCCGACGTGCCGCAGCCAGCCCGCGACCTCGACCCGCTGACCGTCGCCCGTGACTTCGTGCGCGCCAGCGCGCAGCCGGTGAGCAACAACGCCGCCGCCCGCACGTACCTCGACGACGGGGCGGCGAAGGCGTGGCAGCCGGGCAAGAGCATGAACGTCATCGACGACCAGTTCAACACCGTCTACGCCACCGGCGGGGACGTGCCGAACAACCCGAACGAGCGGGTGGTCGTGGTGCGCGGCACCAACCTCGGGATGCTCGACGCGGACAGCTCCTTCATCCCGTCGAAGAGCCCGTACGAGCTGCGGTTGCTGGTGCGCAAGCAGTCCGACGGGCAGTGGCGGGTGACCAACCCGCCGGCGAGCATCGTCATGCCCTACAGCGACTTCACCGCGAACTACGTACGTGTGCCGGTGTACTTCTTCGCGCAGGACTCGAACACGGTGGTGCCGGACCTGCGTTACGTGGCGGGGAAGCCGCAGCTGGGGCTGCCCGCGCGGGTGGTGTCGCTGCTGCTGTCCGGGCCGTCGAACCAGCTGGTCGGCGCGGTGCGCAGCCCGCTGCCCGAGGACGCGAACATCGAGGGCAACGTGACGGTGACGCCGGACGGGGCGCTGATGGTGCCGCTGACCGGGGTCAGTGACCAGGCGCCGGAGGTCAGGAAGCTGATCGCGGCGCAGATCGTGTTGTCGCTGCAGGCGGTGACCACCAACCGGGTGCGGTTGCTGTCGGACGGGAACGCGCTGGTGGACGGGCACGAGGACTGGCTGCCGAGCGACGTGCCGTCGTACACGTCGCTGGCGTCGCCGGGCCCGGACCTGCCGGGGTTGATGACGGTCAACGGGCGTATCCGTTCACTGGCCGATGGTGCTGCGATTCAGGGTCCTGCGGGGTCGGGCGGGTACCAGGTGGTGAGCGCGGCGCAGTCGATCGACGGCAGGCAGCTGGCGATCGTCGACAACGCGAACGGGCGCCAGCAGTTGCGAATCGGGTCGTACGGGGGTTCGGCGCAGCTGGTGAACCTGTTCGGCGGCACGCTGACGCGCCCGACGTGGCGCCCGACGGCGACGGCGGACGGGACCTCGGGCGAGGTGTGGACGGTGGTCGACGGCGCGGCGGTGGTGCGGGTGCTGCGCACGCCGGACGGCGGCTGGTCCGGGCAGGCCGTGAACGCCGAGGAAGTGCTGGCGGTGGGCCCGATCAGCGCGCTGCGGCTGTCGCGGGACGGCGCCCGGGCGGCGATCGTCGTGAACGGGCAGCTGCTGGTGGCGTCGGTGGTGCGGACGCAGGACGCCGTGACGTTGCGGAGCCCGAGGATCCTGCAGACGGGCACGCTGTCGGACGTGGTGGACGTCGACTGGCTCAGTCAGGACAGCCTGGTGGCGGCCACGACGATGCCGTCGCAGCCGGTGGTGAAGGTGCCCATCGACGGGTTGCGCCTGGACACGTTCAACAGCTCGAACCTGACCCCGCCGGTGTACGCGATCACGGCGGCCCCCGGCCGCCCGATCGTGGTGGCCGACGCGGGCGGCCTGTGGACCGCCTCGGACGTCGGCGAGGTCTGGCGCCCGCACCAAAGCTCCCTCGGCTCCCGGGCGGCGCCGTTCTACCCAGGGTGAGATTGCTGCTGCCGTGGGGCTCTCGGCGGCAAGCCGCCTGAGCTGGGGCGCCCGGTTCTTGGCTGGCTCCTTTCTGCTTGGGCTGGGTCGGTCGGCGCCGCACTGAACGCCCAGCTCTGCCACCTCCAACCCATCACCCGGCTGCGGTGAGGGACAGCACCGCAGCTACTGGATAACCCCCTTCCTCCAGCGTCCGCGCACAGGCGGCGACCGTGGTTCCCGTCGTGATCACGTCGTCCAGCAGGATCAGCGGGGTGCGGGGTGGCGGCAGGCCGCGCGGGTCGAGGCGCAGGCGGCCCGCCAGGTTTGCCGCTCGCTGGGCTCGCGTAAGGCCCACCGCGTCGCGCACTCCCGACGTCAGCCGCAGCGCCGGGGCCACCGCCGCTGACCGGCCCTGTTCCGCCAGCGCCGCCGCGCAGGACCTGGCCAGCCGGCGCATGTGCGGACCTCCCCGCACTCGCGACGCGACCCGCCGCGACGGGACCGGCACCAGCCACCACACCCCGTCGTCGTCCGGGCGCGCCTCAGGCAGGTACGGCAGCGCCGCCGCGAGCACGCCGCCCAGCTGCGGAGCGAGGTCGCGCCGCCCCCGCTCCTTGTACGACAACACCAGCCGCCGCGCGGTGTCCTCGTAGCGGGCCAGCGCGTAGACCCCCGCACCGGCCGTCGGGCCCCGCGCCACCTGCCGCGGCCCGCAGAAGTCCGCCAGACAACCCGGGCAGCACGGCGCACCCGGCGCACCGCAGCCCGCGCACGTCGCCGGCAGCACGAGTTCGAGTACCTGTTCCCCCAGTCCCACGCCCCGCACTCTGCCCGCACCCACCGACAGTTTCGGGCCATCCGGAACAGGCGGTTCACCCACACGGGTGCAATGTTCGGGAACGTCGGTGAAGACCCGCCCGTTGTCCCGGTATGAGGCCGCTCAACGAAGATCCGTCTTCGGCGCAAGCGCCCACCGGGGTGGCACGACCGCCTGCCCCGACGGTCACGCTCGGCCTCTCACGCGCGGAAACCCTTGCGTGTCAAGGTGAAAAGCGCCCCCTCGAAGTGCTCCGATCGAGTCGTCCCAGGTCCGCCGCACCGCGGGGCCGGACGCGCAGGGTGACGGTTTCCCAGCCACTGGCATCCCCCGGCTCGGGGGGTTTTGTGATGCGCGTTACGGGGCTAACGTGCACCGCTATAGCCACTCCGCACGGCAGGGAGGTGAACAGCCGATGACCCTGGTGCCGACGGAAGAGTGAAATCCCCGTGCAGGGCCATCGCGTCGGCACCCTCGTCAAACCCCAAGAGCTCGAACTCAGCTGGAGTCAGGGAGGTCGTGTATGGATATCGTCGTCAAAGGTCGCAACGTGGAGGTTCCCGACCACTACCGCACGCACGTGAGCGCCAAGCTCGCGCGTCTGGAACGGTACGACAAGAAGGTCTTCCGCTACGACGTGGAGCTCTTCCACGAGCCCAACCGACGGCAGGCCAAGAGCTGCCAGCGCGTCGAGATCACCGGTAAGGGCAAGGGCCCCGCGGTCCGCGCCGAGGCGTGCGCCGGCGACTTCTACGCCGCGCTCGACGCCGCCGTGAACAAGCTGGAGAACCGCCTGCGCCGCATGGCCGACCGCCGCCGCGTGCACTACGGGCGACGTTGCCCGGAATCGGTCGCCGAAGCGACCGCCCCCGTCTCCGCCGCTGCCGCCGACGTGCGCATGCCGGCGTCCAGCACCGCCGTGCTCGAAGCCCCCGCCCCCGCTCCGGTGGCGGCCGCCGAGCTCGACGAAGAGACGTTCGACCTGCCCATGCAGCGCTGGGAGGAAGAGCACCGCCCAGGCCGGATCGTGCGCGAGAAGGAGCACTCCGCCAAGCCCATGACCGTCGACCAGGCCCTCTACCAGATGGAGCTGGTCGGACACGACTTCTACCTCTTCCACGACGCCGACGCCGACGCCCCCAGCGTCGTGTACCGGCGGAAGGGCTTCGACTACGGCGTCATCAGACTGCGCTGACTCCCACCTCCCAGCCGCGAACAGCCCGCACGCCCCGCCGCGTGCGGGCTGTTTTCTGCGACCGAAGTCGCGGCGTGCGTGCACTCACCTGTGCCTCTTCCCTACGATGGAGGAGGCGCACGGTCCGCCCGGGAACACGCCTGGGCGCATTTCCACAACAGCTAGTGAGGTCGACCGGATGGTTCTCAACCGCCTGCTGCGCGCGGGCGAGGGCAAGATGCTCAAGCGGCTGCGCAACATCGCCGACCACATCAACTCCCTCGAAGACGAGGTGAAGGACCTCACCGACGCCGAGCTGCGCGCGAAGACCGACGAGTTCCGGAAACGGTACGAGGACGGCGAGTCGCTCGACGAGCTGCTGCCCGAGGCGTTCTCGGTCGCCCGCGAGGCGGCGCTGCGGGTGCTCGGCCAGCGCCCGTACGACGTCCAGCTGATGGGTGGCGCCGCCCTGCACCTCGGTCAGGTCGCCGAGATGAAGACCGGTGAGGGCAAGACCCTGACGTCGGTCATGCCGGTGTACCTCAACGCGCTCTCCGGCAAGGGTGTGCACGTCGTCACCACCAACGACTACCTGGCCAAACGTGACTCGGAGTGGATGGGCCGCGTCCACCGCTTCCTCGGTCTCGAGGTCGGCGCGATCCTCGCCGAGCTGCCGCCGGACGAGCGCCGCAAGGCGTACCACGCCGACATCACCTACGGCACCAACAACGAGTTCGGCTTCGACTACCTGCGCGACAACATGGCGTGGACACTGGACGACTGCGTCCAGCGCGGCCACAACTTCGCCATGGTCGACGAGGTCGACTCGATCCTCATCGACGAGGCCCGTACGCCACTGATCATCTCCGGTCCCGCGGAGCAGTCCGCCCGCTGGTACGTCGAGTTCGCGCGCATGGCGCCGCTGATGAAGAAGGACGTGCACTACGAGGTCGACGAGCGCAAGCGCACCGTCGGCGTCACCGAGAAGGGTGTCGCGTTCGTCGAGGACCAGCTGGGCATCGACAACCTGTACGAGGCCGCGAACACCCCGCTGGTCGGCTACCTCAACAACGCGTTGAAGGCCAAGGAGCTGTACAAGCGCGACAAGGACTACATCGTCCGCAACGGCGAAGTGGTCATCGTCGACGAGTTCACCGGCCGCATCCTGGCCGGTCGCCGCTACAACGAGGGCATGCACCAGGCGATCGAGGCCAAGGAAGGCGTCGAGATCAAGGCCGAGAACCAGACGCTGGCCACGATCACCCTGCAGAACTACTTCCGGCTCTACGACAAGCTCTCGGGTATGACCGGTACGGCCGAGACCGAGGCGGCCGAGTTCCACCAGACCTACAAGCTGGGTGTGGTGCCCATCCCGACCAACCGGCCGATGGTCCGCATGGACCAGACCGACCTGATCTACAAGAGCGAGCCCGCGAAGTTCGAGGCGGTCGCCGACGACATCGCCGAGCGGCACGAGAAGGGCCAGCCGGTGCTGGTCGGCACCACGAGCGTCGAGAAGTCCGAGTACCTGTCGAAGCTGCTGGTCAAGCGCGGGGTGCCGCACGAGGTGCTGAACGCGAAGCACCACGACCGCGAGGCGCTGATCGTCGCGCGCGCCGGGCGCAAGGGCGCGGTCACGGTGGCCACCAACATGGCGGGCCGCGGTACCGACATCGTGCTCGGTGGCAACCCGGACATCATCGCCGACGAGCGGCTGCGCGAGCGCGGGCTGGACCCGGTCGAGCACTCCGAGGCGTACGAGACGGCCTGGCCGAAGGTGCTCGAAGAGGTCAAGGCCGAGGTGAAGGCCGAGGCCGAGGAGGTCCGCGCGGCGGGCGGGCTGTACGTGCTGGGCACCGAGCGGCACGAGTCCCGCCGCATCGACAACCAGCTGCGTGGTCGTTCCGGCCGCCAGGGCGACCCGGGCGAGTCGCGGTTCTACCTGTCGCTGGGCGACGAGCTGATGCGCCGCTTCAACGCGACGATGGTCGAGCGGGTCATGACCACCATGCGGCTGCCGGACGACCAGCCGATCGACCACAAGATGGTGTCGCGCGCGATCAAGAGTGCGCAGACGCAGGTCGAGCAGCAGAACATGGAGATCCGCAAGAACGTCCTCAAGTACGACGAGGTCATGAACGAGCAGCGCAAGGTGATCTACGCCGAGCGCCGCCGCGTGCTGGAGGGCGAGGACCTCTCCGAGCAGATGAAGAACATGCTCAGCGACGTCGTCACCGCGTATGTCCAGGGCGCCACCGCGGGCGGGTACGCCGAGGACTGGGACCACGAGAAGCTGTGGACCGCGTTGCGGCAGCTGTACCCGGTGTCGGTCACCTGGGAGGAGCTGACCGAGGAGGACGAGGACATCAGCTCCGACTTCCTGCTCGACCGGCTGCTGGAGGACGCGCAGGACGCTTACGCGCGGCGCGAAGCCGAGATCGACGAGAAGGTCGGCGAGGGCGCGATGCGGCAGCTGGAGCGGCAGGTGCTGCTGTCGGTGCTGGACCGCAAGTGGCGTGAGCACCTCTACGAGATGGACTACCTCAAGGAGGGCATCGGCATGCGGGCGCTCGCGCAGCGGGACCCGCTGATCGAGTACCAGCGTGAGGGCTTCGAGATGTTCACCGCCATGCTGGACTCGTTGAAGGAGGAGGCGGTCGGCTTCCTGTTCAACCTGCAGGTCGAGCAGGCGGAGCCGCAGCAGGCGCCGCCGGCGCAGTCCCCGGCCGCGGTCCCGGCGGCTTCGGGTGCGTCCGGTGCTTCCGGTGGTCGGCACGCCCAGCCGACCCCGCCGCAGCCCCAGCCCGAACCGGCGCGCCCGCAGGCGCCGACCGCGTTGCGGGGCAAGGGCCTCGGCGACGACGGCAACGGGCAGAGCGGCCTGTCCTTCTCGGGTCCGGCGGAACAGGGCGGAGTCCAGCGCCGCGGCGCGGCGGCGAAGCCGTCGGGCGGAGCGGCCGCCACGGCGGGCGCCGCGGGCGGCACGCGCCGCGAACGCCGCGCGGCAGCGCGCGCGGACGCGAAGCGGGACAAGAAGGGCAACCGCTGAGGTTCCTTTCGAGGCCGGAGGGCTCTTCCCTGGTGGGAAGGGCCCTTTCGGTTTTGGGGTGGTGAACAGCTGAGTCCTTCGGACGGATAGCGGCCTTGGGACGTGCGTGCTCGGGGCTCGCTTCGGACGTGGGCGGTGACGGCGGGGGCCGGAGTTGGGTGACCGAGGGCAGTAGCCGGGTGAACTCGCGCCACTCGGGCGGGTGGTGGCGTCCTGGACGGTTGCAGGCCTTCGCGGCCATGGCGCTCCGGGGCGATGGCATGGGCGTGCGGGGACGCTTGTGCCACTCCGTCGGGTGGTGAGGGCTTGGTGGATGGCTGAGGCAGGCGTGACCGAGACGCCAGCGCGTGAGCCGGTGCCACTCCATCGGATAGCGGCGGTGCCTCGGAGCCGGGGAGTTGGGCGTGCGAGTGCGGCCGAGCCACTCTGGCAGGTGGCGATGGCGCGGTGAACAGCTGAGTCCGTGCCACTCGGGTAGCGGAGGCCGAAACCCGCAGTGGGCACGCGGATGCGCCCCTGCCACTCCGTTGGGTGGCAGGGCGGTGCGGGCGCCCACTCGAGCGTGGTAGCCCGGCACGGCACGGTGGTCCAGCCGCGGTCGCCCAGGGGGCTGCTGCGGCTGCCCGGCCTCGTGCGAACTGCCGCCTCGGCAAGCCCGCGCCCGCTCCAGCCCGCCGAGGCCAGCCCCGAAGGGCACCGCGGCTGGCCGACCTCCTGCAAACCCCCGGCGGCCCGCGCCCCACCGAGAACCCCATCACCGCGCCCCCAGGCGGATGATCTCGAAGAACACGCAGCGCCACCCTGACCCGGCCAGTTCGAAGCGCGCCATGACGGCGTGGGTGCGCGTGCCCGTGGTCGCCGTGACGCCGACCTCGTACGACGTGGGCGTGATGGCGCAGCTCCGCAGGCTCTTCACCGTGAACCGAACGTTGCGGAGCGGCCTCCACAGGCCCAGTTGCGCGTACAGCTGCGCCCCCACCAGGCCCTGCACCTGGCTCACTGGCCGCCGGCCCGTGCGGACCTCCAGGATGGCGTTCACGACCGACCTCGCGTGCCCCGTCGGCAGTCCCTCGCCCGGCCTGCCCCGCCTCGGGCGCGGCACCCGCGCCGCGCCCAGCTCCAGCGTCAGCTGCCCGCCGACCTCCACGAACCTGTGCAGGTCACGAAGCGGCTCGTACTCTCTCAGCGGCAGAAGCCCCTGCATCTTTCCCCCAGAACGCTCGAAACGTGCGTCCGTCAGGAGGTCCACCCCGCAACCCCGCGGTCCCGCTGTCCCCGATCCAGTGACGACTATCGTCGGGCCATGCTGAACGGGCTGGTCGTCGACTACGCCGGGGTCCTCACCGACCCCGACGCCGCCGCGCTGTTCACCGCCATCGAGGACCTGCGCGACCGCGGCGTGCGCACCGCGCTGCTGTCCAACGCCGCGGGCGGCGGCACCGCCAGGGACCGCCTCGGCCGCTGGTTCGACGCGCTCGTGTTCTCCGGCGAGGTCGGGTACGTCAAACCCATGCCGCAGATCTACCTGCTCACCGCCGAACAGCTCGGACTACCCGCCACGGCCTGCGTCTTCGTCGACGACTCACGTTCCAATGTGGACGGTGCTGTCAAGACGGGCATGGTCGGCGTCCACCACACCGCCGTCGCCGCGACGCTCACCGAGCTGGGCGCGTTGTTCCCCGCCTGACCAGGTCGAAGCACAGCACCGCCGCCGCGGCCGACACGTTCAGCGACTCCACCTCGCCGGGCATCGGGATCGACAGCCAGCCCGTCAGCAGCTCCGCCACGTCCTCGGACACCCCAGCCGTCTCGCCGCCCAGCACGAACGCCGCCCGCGCCGGGAACTCCGCCTCGAACAGCGGCTCGCCCCCGCTCGCGCCCAGGCCGTACAGCCGGTACCCCGCGTCCGACAACATGGTCGCCGCCTCGGCCGCCGTCGCGCAGCGCAGGACCGGCGCCCGGAACGCCACCCCCGCCGACGCCTTCACCACCAGCGGGTCCAGCGACGCGACACCCCGCCGCGGCACCACGACGCCGTCGATCCCGGCGGCCGTCGCCGTGCGCAGGATCATCCCGACGTTCGCCGGGGTGGTGATGCCGTCCAGCACGAGTACCCGCGGCGGCAAGGGCGCCTTCGCCAGCGCCGCCGACAGCGGCCGCATCCGGGGCGCGACGACGTCCGCGAGCACGCCCTGGTCCTGCTTCCCATTACCCGCCAGCACCTTCACGCGGTGCGCGCTCGCCCGCTGCACCGGCACCCCGGCCTGGCGCGCGGCCCGTTCGATTTCCGGCGCCCGGGCCGTGTCGGCCAGTATCACCTTGTCGACCCGCAGGTCCGGGTCGTCGAGCGCCTCCAGCACCGGCTTGCGGCCGTACACGGTCAGGAAGCGGTCCTTCGGGGAGACAGTCTCTTGCACAGGCACCAGTAGACCAGGCTGTGAAACGATCGCCTCATGCCCGACCGCCTATCCGCGCTCGACGCCTCCTTCCTGTACCTGGAGGACGCGGCCACCCCGATGCACGTCGGCGCAGTGGCGGTGTTCGAGCGCCCGCGTGACGGGTTCGACCACGAGCAGCTGCTGTGCCTGGTCGCGCAGCGCCTGGCCTACCTGCCGCGCTACCGGCAGCGGGTGCTGAACGTCCCGGGGCACCTGGCCCGGCCGGTGTGGGTCGACGACGTGGACTTCGACCTCCAATACCACGTCCGCCGCTCCGCGCTGCCGGCTCCGGGCAGCGACGAGCAGCTGTTCGACCTGGTCGCGCGGTTGATGGCGCGGCCGATGGACTCCGAGCGCCCGCTGTGGGAGGCGTACTTCGTCGAAGGGCTGTCCGGCGATCGCGTCGCGCTGGTCACCAAGACCCACCAGGCCGTGGTCGACGGCATCGGCACCGTCGAGCTGGGCCAGCTCATCCTCGACACCACACCCCAGCTGTGCGAGCCGTACGAGGACACCTGGCGGCCGCGCCGCCCGCCGTCGAACGCCCAGCTGGTGCTCGACGCGGTCAGCGAGACGGTGCAGCAGCCGGGCGCGCTGGTCGAGAACGTGCGGGCGTTCGTCGGGGACGCGGCCGCCACGGCGGGCAAGCTCGCCGACGCCGTGGGTGGGCTGGCCTCGGTGCTGGGGCCGCTCGTGCGGCCCGCTCCGGCCGGGCCGCTGAACACCCATGTCAGCGGTGGCCGGGTGTTCGCGGTGGTCCGCACCCGCCTGGAGGACTACCGCAAGATCCGCGCCCAACACGGGGGAACGGTCAACGACGTCGTACTCGCCGTCGTCACCGGTGCCCTGCGTGAGTGGCTGCTCTCGCGCGGAGAAAGCGTGCAGGTCAGCAGCACCCTGCGGGCGCTCGTGCCGATGGCGGTGCTCGAACCCGGCACGGTCGAGTTCTCCCCGGCCGGGCTGGTGAACAACGAGGTGGAGGCCCACCTGGTGGACCTGCCGGTGGGCGAGCCGAACCCGGTGCTGCGGCTGCAGCACATCAGCCACGCCATGCGCCGCTACACCGACTCCGGCCGCTCGGTCGCGGCGCGTGCCATGCTGAAGGTGGGCGGCTTCGCGCCGGCGACGATGCATTCGCTGGCGGCGCGGGCCGCCGGGTCGTTCTCCGGCCGCATCTTCAACCTGGTGGTCACCAATTCACCGGGCCCGCAGCAGCCGCTGTACGCGGGGCAGGCGAGGATGACGGAGATGTACCCGGTGATCCCGCTGGCGCGCAACCAGGCGCTGGCCATCGGGGTCACGTCCTACGCCGGGAAGGTCTACTTCGGACTGAACGGCGACCGGAAGGCCGTGTCCGACGTGGGCCACCTGGCCGGGATGGTCGAGGATTCGCTGGACGAACTGAAGGGGACGAACTGGTGAGGGTCTATCTGCCGGCCACGATCGGGATGCTGCGCAGGCTCGTCTCCGACGGCGAGCTGCAGCCGCTCGGCGGCACCGGGTTCGCGCTCACCCCGGCGCTGCGCGAGTCCTACGTCAGCGGTGACACGGAGGAGCTGGAGTACGCCGCGCTGCTCGACGCGGCCCGCGCGTCCCTGCGGCTGCTCGGCGACGAGGAGAAGGAGCCGCCGCGCCGCGTCGTGCTGTCGGTGGACGTGGCGGACGCGACGCCGCGGCCGGACCTGGACGCCGCCGTGGTGAAGATCTCCGGGCCCATCGGGCTGGAGGACGTCGCCGCGGTGCACGTGGACACCGAGGAGGCCGAGGAGGCGGTCCGCTCGGCGGCGGCGGTGATCGACGCCGCGGACCTCGGGGACCTCGACGCGGAGTTCGCGCTGGGCGAAGCCGAGGACCACGAACTGGCCTGGTACGCGCCTCAGGAGCTGCCGTTCCTGCTCGAATTGCTTTAGCGTGAGGTGATGGACGCCGTCACGAACGTGCCCCAGCCGTCGAACGAACCCGTCCTGACCTACGCGCCCGGGACGCCCGAGCGCGAGTCGCTGCGGCGGCGGCTGGCGGAGCTCGAAGCCGAGAAGCACGAGCTGCCCCAGACCATCGGCGGCCGCCGCCGGATGGGCGGGGGAGACGCGTTCGAGGTGGTGCAGCCGCACGACCACGGGCACGTGCTGGGAGTCTCCGCGCAGGCCACCCCCGAGGACGTGGCGGACGCCGTCGAGGCGGCGAAGGTCGCCGCGCCCGGCTGGCGTGCGCTGCCGTTCGACGAGCGCGCCGCGGTCTTCCTGCGGGCCGCGGAGCTGATCGCGGGCCGCTACCGGGACACGCTCAACGCCGCGACCATGCTCGGGCAGTCGAAGTCCGTGCAGCAGGCCGAGATCGACGCCGCCTGCGAGCTGATCGACTTCCTGCGGTTCAACGTCCACTACGCGCGCCGCATCCTGGCCGAGCAGCCGAACTCCGTGCCCGGCAGCTGGAACCGGATGGACTACCGGCCGCTCGACGGGTTCGTCGTCGCGATCACCCCGTTCAACTTCACGGCCATCGCGGGCAACCTGCCGACGGCCCCGGCGCTCATGGGCAACACGGTGGTGTGGAAGCCGACGCCGACGCAGCAGCTCGCCGCGCACTACACGATGCAGGTGTTCGAGGAGGCCGGCCTGCCTCCGGGGGTGATCAACCTGGTGACGGGCGACGGTCGTGCGGTCAGCGAGGTCGCGCTCGCCGACCCCGGGTTCGCCGGGCTGCACTTCACCGGTTCGACCGCGACGTTCAAGCTGCTGTGGCGGCGGATCGCGGAGAACCTCGACACCTACCGCAGCTACCCGCGGATCGTCGGCGAGACGGGCGGCAAGGACTTCGTCGTCGCGCACGCGTCCGCGAACCGGGAGAAGCTGCTGGCCGCGCTGGTGCGGGGCGCTTTCGAGTACCAGGGCCAGAAGTGCTCGGCCGCCTCTCGCGCGTACGTGCCGCGTTCCTTGTGGGACAACGGTTTCCGCGACGAGCTGGCCGACCTGACGCGCACGGTGGAATACGGCGACGTCACGGATCTCTCGTTGTTCGGCGGCGCGGTGATCGACGCGCGGGCGTTCGCGAAGCACCGCAAGCTACTGTCCGAAGTGGATGGTGATCCGGCCATGCACCTGCTCGTCGGCGGGCACTGCGACGACTCGGTGGGGTACTTCGTCGAGCCCACGGTGCTGGTGGCCGACGACCCCGCGCACGAGGTGTTCTCCACCGAGTACTTCGGCCCGATCCTCGCCGTCCACGTGTACGACGACGGCGACTACGCGCGGATCCTGGAGCACGCCGACACGGTGTCGCAGTACGCGCTGACCGGTGCGGTGTTCGCCGACGACCGGGCCGCGGTGCAGCAGGCGCACGAGGCGCTGCGGTTCACCGCTGGCAACTTCTACGTCAACGACAAGCCAACGGGTTCGGTCGTGGGGCAGCAGCCGTTCGGCGGTTCGCGCGGCTCGGGCACCAACGACAAGGCGGGTTCGATGTTCAACCTGCTGCGCTGGACGAGCCCGCGTTCGATCAAGGAGACGTTCGACGCCCCGACGGGCGTCGGCTACCCGCACATGGGGTAGCCGGCGCCCGGGGAAGTCAGTTGGGCAGCTCGATGTCGCCGACCTCGTCGGCGGGCGGCGCCTGCACGTCGACCGGGATGCCCCAGTCGGTGTACTTCATGGTGAGCGTCATGTTCTGGGTCGAGGCCGGAGCACCTGCGGCGCGCATCAGCTCGGTCATGTCCTCGGTGATCTGCACCGGCAGCAGGTCCTCGTTCAGCCAGAGCTGCATCGGGACCGTCTTGACCTTGCTCGCCATCCCCTGCAGCTGAGCCTGCGAGAGCCCGGACTGAGCGAGCTTGTCGACCGACTTGGCGACGTCGACGTCGATCCAGTAGTGCGTGGCGGGCTTGCCGTCGAGGGTCTCCTGCGCGCTCCGGGTGATCGTCCCGGCTTCCTGGATCTGCTGGAGCATCTGCTTCGGGTCGTTCTGCTGCGCCTGCGCGGCGCCCATCACCTTGCTGAAGTTGCTGTTCTCGGGGAACTGGCCCCACGGCTTGCCCGACGTGAGCTGGTCGCGGTACTGCTCCGGCACCTGGAGGTAGATCTTCTTGCCGACGTAGAGCATCTCCTCGTCGATCCCGCTGGCGGTCATCGACATGCGCATCGCGGTGTTGTCGCCGTCGAAGCGGCCTTCGCCCTGACCGGTGACCGGCTGGCCGGCGACCGTCATGGTCATCGAGAACTTCGCCGACTTCACCTGGTCGGTCTCACCCGTGGCGGCGCGGACCAGCTCCTGCGCGTTGTCGAAGAGGTGCCCGTCGCCGCTCGGGGTACCGGAGACCGCGCGGGCGCCGCAGCCGGTCAGCGTCAGGACGAGCGCCAGCGTGGCCACGGCCAGGCCGGGTCTTTTTCTCATGTGCAGCCCCATCTCGTGAAAAGAACGTGAAGTGGGGCTCATATTTTCAGATTGGAAGTGCGCCGGTGTGATCAGGATCCCGTTGTTCAGGTTTCCAGACCGGCGCGCGAGGCCAGCAGCCGGCGCAGTGAGGGCAGCCGCCGCTGTTCCGGGACCTCGTCGAGCATGCAGTCGGGGTCCTCGGGCGGGCCGAGGTGGCCGCAGCCGGGCGGGCACTCCTCGGCCGCTTCCGTGAACTCCGGGAACGCCGAAACGATGTCGTCCGCCGTGATGTGCGCCAGGCCGAACGACCGCACGCCCGGGGTGTCGATCACCCAGCCGCCGCCGGGCAGGGGCAGCGCGACGGCCGCCACCGACGTGTGGCGCCCCTTGCCGACGGCGCTCACCGCGCCCGTCGCGAGGAAGGCGTCCGGCACCAGGCGGTTGACCAAAGTCGACTTGCCGACTCCGGAGTGGCCGACGAGTGCCGACACCCGGCCCCGGACCGTCTCGACGACCTCGCGCACCTCTTCGTCGTGCCTGGTCACCAGCGTCGGCACGGCCAGCTCGGCGTAGCGCGCCAGCAGCTCGTCCGGGCTCGCCAGGTCGGCCTTCGTCAGGCACAGCACGGGTTGCAGGCCCCCGGCGTAGCAGGCGACGAGACAGCGGTCGATGAACCCGGTGCGCGGCGGCGGATCCGCGAGCGCGGTGACGATGAGCAGCTGCTCCGCGTTCGCGACCACGATCCGCTCGTACGGGTCGGTGTCGTCGGCGGTCCGGCGCAGCAGGCTCGACCTGTCCTCGACCCGGACGATCCGCGCCAGCGTGTCCGGCTTGCCGCTCACGTCCCCGACCACCCCGACGCGGTCACCCACGACGATGGGGGTGCGGCCGAGCTCGCGGGCGCGCATCGCGGTCACGAGCCGGTCCGGATCGGCGTCCACGGCGCAGGTCCAGCGCCCCCGATCGACCGCGACCACCATCGCCGCGGTCGCGTCGGCGTGCTCCGGACGAAGCTTGCTACGGGGTCGCGAGCCACGCCCGGGCCGCACGTGCACGTCGCTTTCGTCGAGCCTGCGCCAGTCGCTGCCTGCCAAACCGGGTCTCCCTCCGGCGAGTGTGTCAAGCACGATGATCCCTGATGTGTGGAACGATGGACCCTCCAGCACCGGTGTGAAGGAGTTGGCGAGATGTGCGGCCGCTATGCCGCCACCAAGAACCCCGCGGACCTGGTCCGGGAGTTCGACGCGGTGGACGAGACGGGCGGGCAGGCCCGGGACGCGGACTACAACGTCGCGCCCACCAAGAACGTGGTCACGGTGGTGCAGCGCCACCCGCGTGACGCCGACGGCCAGGTCCTGGCCGACGAGCCCCCCGTGCGCAGCCTGCGAGTGATGCGCTGGGGCCTGGTGCCGTTCTGGGCGAAGGACCCGTCGGTGGGCAACCGCATGATCAACACCCGGGCGGAGACGGCCACCGAGAAGCCGGCGTTCAAGAAGGCGCTGGCCCGGCGCCGCTGCCTCGTGCCCGCCGACGGCTGGTACGAGTGGCGCAAGACCGGCAAGAAGAAGGAGCCGTTCTACATGACCGGCCCCGACCTCGCCTTCGCCGGGATCTGGGAGAGCTGGCGCGACCCGAAGAACGACGAGGCCGACCCGCTGATCACGTTCTCCATCATGACCACGGACGCGATCGGCAGGCTCACCGACATCCACGACCGGATGCCGCTGCTCATGCCGAAGGACTCCTGGGCGAGCTGGCTCGACCCGGACCGCGACGAGGTCGGCGAGCTGCTCACACCGCCGGGTGAACTGGTGGACACGTTGGAGCTACGGCCGATCTCCGACCGGGTCAACAACGTCCGCAACAACGGGCCCGAGCTGCTGGACCGCGTCGAGGAAGGACAGGCCGACCTCGACACGGCGCTGTTCGACCTGCCGAAATGACATGACCCGGATAGAGATCGACACCCCGCACGGCCCGGCCCGGGCGGAGCTGCACTGCGCCGAGGAGGGGCAGGCCGTGCTCCTGCTCGGGCACGGCGCGGGCGGCGGTACCGACGCGAAGGACCTGGTCGCGGTCACCCGTGCGGCGCAGGCCGTGGGCGTCGACGTGGCGCTGGTGGAGCAGCCCTACCGCGTCGCGGGCCGCCGCGCGCCCGCCCCGGCGAAGCAGCTCGACGCGGCGTGGCTCGCCGTCGCCGAGGAGCTGGCCGAGCGGTTCGACGGCATGCCGCAGGTGTTCGGCGGCCGGTCGTCGGGCGCCCGCGTGGCGTGCCGGACGGCGGCCGCGGGGCAGGCGGCGGCCGTGCTGTGCCTGGCGTTTCCGGAGCACCCGCCGGGCAAGCCGGAGAAGTCGCGGCAGGCCGAGCTGGACGCGGTCGAGGTGCCGGTGCTGGTCGTGCAGGGGGAGACCGACCCGTTCGGCAGGCCGCAGGCGGGCCCGCACCACGAGGTCGTCGTCATCCCCGGCACGCACGCGCTGGACAAGGACCTGGACGCACTGGCCCGGATCACATCGGAGTGGCTGACCAGGGTGCTGCGGCCGCTGCTTTAGGAGTCCAGCGCCGCGAGGATGTCCGCGGGCTCCGAGCGGGTGGTGTAGTCGGGGTGGACGTCGATCCAGCGGATCGTGCCGTCGGCGTCGACGAGCACCGTCGTGGTCAGCGGGAGGTCCGCGGTGCCGTCGGCGTTGCCCTCGGTGATGTCCACGCCGAGCTTGGCCTGGCCCGCGCGGGCGCCGTCGCCGAGGGTGAACACGATGCCCAGCTGCCGCGCGATCTGGTTGCCCGGATCCGACAGCACCGCGTACGAGAGGTCGTGCTTCTCCGCCAGCGACAGTGACTCGTCCGGTTTCTGCGGGCTGATCGCGACGAGCGCGACGCCGAGGGTCTCGAGCTCGCCGACGAGTTCTTCCTGGTAGGCGCGCAGCGTGACGTTGCAGTACGGGCACCACGCGCCGCGGTAGAAGACGACCACCGCCCGGCGTCCAGCCGTGGTCTCGCTCAGCGTGGTCGGTTTGCCGTGGACGTCGAGCAGGTCGCCGTCGGGCATCGCGGTGCCCGGCGTGGCCACTCCGGCCGGCACGCCCCGGCCGACGATGCGCGCCAGCTCAGCGTCGAACGCCGTCGTGACCTCGGCGGGGAGGTTTGCGTCCGCCTGCTTGCGCACCGCGGCTGTCCGGTCCGCGATCGTCCTGTCGTTGCTCATGCCTGCTCCCAAGATTGGATTATGCTATCCACTCTGCGCGTCATGGAATGGATAGTCAAGTCCAGAATTCGGTAGGGTGGCGGATATGAGCACGTCACCGCCGCTGACCACGAAGGGCCAGGCCACCCGGGACCGGATCGTGCGCGCCGCGGCGGACCTGATGTTCCGGCACGGCGTCGCGGGCACCAGCACGCCGGCGATCCGGGACGCGGCGGGGGTCAGCTCGTCGCAGATCTACCACTACTTCGCCGACAAGGACGCCCTGACCAGGGCGGTCATCGAGTACCAGACGGAGGCGATCGTGGGCGCCCAGTCGGCGCTGCTGAGCAGGCTCGACAGCGTCGCGGCGCTGCGGGCGTGGCGGGACGTCGTGGTGAACGCGGTGCGGGACCTGGACTGCGTCGGCGGCTGCCCGCTGGGGTCGCTGGCCAGCGAGCTGGCCGACCAGGACCCCGGCGCCCGCGCGGCGCTCGCGGACAGCTTCTCCCGCTGGGCGGGTGCCATCCGCGACGGCCTCCGGCACATGGTCGACGCCCGCGTGCTGCGGCCGGAGGCCGACCCGGACAAGCTCTCGCTGGCGATGCTCGCCGCGCTGCAGGGCGGCTTGCTGCTGGCGCAGGCGCAACGCGACCCGGCCGCGCTGGAAGCCGCGCTCGACACGATGATCGAGCGGATCGAGCAGCAGGCAGCCCGCTAGTCCCCGGAGTGGCCCCAGAAGTAGACCTCTTCAGGGCTGCCGTTCCGGTGGATCACCACGCTCCGGCCGCTCCAGCTCTCACCCTCCAGGGCGGCGAGCGCGCCTGCCTGCTGAACGCGCTCGAAGTCGGCGGCGGACGGCTGCCGGGTGCCGAACACCTGGTCGAGCTCCCTGGCGCTCAGCGGGCGGATCGCGCTGAAGCTGTCCTCGGTGGCTACGCCACGCACGTCGAGGATGCTGTGCGTGCCCACGTCCCAGAACTCCTCGGCCTCCATCGCCTCGTCGAGTTCGGCCAAGGTCGTGGGCCGGGGAACCGTTTCGCCTGCGTCGAACTCCTCCCACGGCCAGAGGTAATCACCGCTGGCCAGAGCCCGTTCCCGCACCGCGATGAGTGTCGCGTCGACGCTGCCCGCATACGGTGCGCGATAGTCCCAACCTGACGCTCCCATGGAGCCCCCTCGTCCTTGCTGGACGCGGCGGCTAGTCCGCCGCGATGTTCGCGATCTTCGCGCCCGTCAGGCGGACCAGGTCGGCCGGGGCCAGTTCCAGTTCCAGCCCTCGTCGGCCGCCCGAGCAGAAGATCGTCTCGAAGCCCTCCGCCGACGCGTCGATCACCACCGCCAGGCGGCTGCGTTGCCCGAGCGGGGAGATGCCGCCCAGGACGTAGCCCGTGGCCCGCTGCGCGGCGGCCGCCTCCGCCATCTTCGCCCGCTTGCCGCCCGCCGCGGCTGCCAGCGCCTTCAGGTCCAGCTGGCCCGTCACCGGCACCACGCCGACCGTGAGCTTGCCGTCCACGTCCGCGACCAGCGTCTTGAACACGCGCGCCGGCTCGACGCCGAGCGCCTCGGCGGCCTCCAGGCCGTACGACTCGTGCTTCGGGTCGTGTTCGTACGTGTGCAACCGGTGCGCGACCTTCTGCTTCACCAGCACCGCGGTCGCCGGGGTTCCCTTGCCTGCCATCGTTGCCGCAGCTTATTCGTTCTTGCGCCGGACGGGGGAATGCAGGCCGGTGCCGTGCCGTTATGCGGGGTGTGATGACGAAGCTTGCTCATCCGGGCGGCAGGGTCCAGGACGTCACCCGTCCTGGTCGGCCCGCCGTGCCAGGCCAGCCCAAGGGCCCCCGCGTATCCTCGAAGCTGTCCTACGCTTACGGGGAAGGGAAAGGTTTGCCGAGCACGCCGAACGACGCGACACCGGAGCCTGCTGCTGACGACCAGGAGCAGGTCGAAGAACGCGCCGAGCGCTTCGAGCGGGACGCGATGCCGCTGCTGGACCAGCTGTACTCGGCCGCCATGCGGATGACCCGCAACCCGGCGGACGCCGAGGACCTGGTGCAGGAGACCTACCTGAAGGCGTACGGGGCGTTCAACTCCTTCAAGGAGGGCACGAACCTCAAGGCCTGGATGTACCGCATCCTGACCAACACCTACATCAACGGCTACCGCAAGCGCCAGCGTCAGCCGGTGCAGCAGCCGACCGAGGAGATCACCGACTGGCAGATCGCCCAGGCGGAGAGCCACACCTCCAGCGGCTTGCGTTCGGCCGAGGTCGAGGCCATGGACCGGCTGCCCGACAGCGATGTCAAGCAGGCGTTGCAGCAGCTGCCCGAGGAGTTCCGCCTGGCGGTCTACCTCGCCGACGTCGAGGGTTTCGCGTACAAGGAAATCGCCGAGATCATGGACACTCCCATCGGCACCGTCATGTCCCGGTTGCACCGGGGCCGGGCGCAGCTGCGGAACCTGCTGGCCGGCGTCGCGCGCGAGCGGGGCTTCATCCGGGGCGCTCAGCAGGAGGTGGCGCAGTGAACCCGTGTGAGTCCGAGTCCGGCAAGGACAAGGTCAAGTGCGAGGAGGCGCTCGCCGAGATCTACCTGCTACTGGACCGCGAGTGCAGTCCGGAGCGGGACGCCGAGCTGCGGCGGCACATCGAGGACTGCCCGCCGTGCCTCGAGGAGTACGGCATCGACGAGGCGCTCAAGCAGCTGCTCGCCCGCAAGTGCGGTGGTGACGCCGCCCCGGCGGAGCTGAAGCAGAAGCTGCGCGCGTCGTTCCGCCGGACGGTGGAGGTGAGCGGCGGGGTGACCGTCGAGCGCACCGAGGTCAGCATCGAGCAGCGCGACTGAGCTGAGGACGCGGAAAGGCCCCGGCGGGATTCCGCCGGGGCCTTTCGCTCGCCTGGGAACTCAGGCGTTGGGCTTCTTGCCGTGGTTCGCGCCGTTCTTCTTCCGGTCGCGACGCTTACGGGCACGCTTCGACATGTGTCTGCTCCTCGAGTGTAGCTTGCTCCCCCCAGTGTGGCAGGCCGCGCCCGGGCTGTGCCGACCCGGTCCGCTCTGGTTGTATGGAAGCGATGTCCACACTTTCCGACCTGCTCGCCGAGAACACCGGCCTGTCGGGTGAAGCCGCCGACCACCTGCAGGCCGTGGTGGCCGAGTGGCAGCTGCTCGCGGACCTGTCGTTCGCCGACTTCCTGCTGTGGGTGCCGGTCTCCAAGGAACTGACCGCCCAGGGCGGCGACTTCGTGTGCGTCGCGCAGGCGCGGCCCACCACGGCCCCGACGGCGCACCCGGAGGACGTCGTCGGCACGCGGTTCACGGTCGACGAGCACCCGCAGCTGGCGCGCGCGATGCGGGAGGTGCGGATCTGCCGCGAGGAGGACCCGCACTGGTACCGCGACCTGCCGATGCGCCGTGAAGCGGTGCCGGTGTCGTTCGGGGGCAACGTCATCGCGGTGCTGAGCCGGGAGACGAACCTGGCCGCGCCGCGGGTGCCGAGCCCGCTGGAGGTCGCGTACCTCGGCAGCGCTGGTGACCTGTGCCAGATGATCGCGGACGGCACGTTCCCCAGCCCGGACTCGCAGAGCGACGTGCACACCAGCCCGCGGGTCGGGGACGGGCTGATCCGCCTCGACTCGGCGGGCAACGTGGTGTACGTGAGCCCCAACGGGCTGTCGGCGTACCACCGGATGGGGCACGAGTCCGACCTGGTGGGCACGCGGCTCGCGCCGTTGACTCGCTCGCTGATCCGTGACCCGTTCGACGCCACCGAGGTCGCGCACCGCATCCTCGACGCACTCGACGGCAAGCCGGGCAGCCGCACGGAGGCCGATTCGCGGCGGGGAGCCGTGGTGTTGTTCCGCGCCCTGCCGCTGCGCCCGCACGGCCAGCCCGCGGGCGCGCTGGTGCTGGTGCGGGACGTGACGGAGGTCAAGCGGCGGGACAGGGCGCTCCTGTCGAAGGACGCGACCATCCGCGAGATCCACCACCGGGTGAAGAACAACCTCCAGACGGTGGCGGCGCTGCTGCGCCTGCAGTCCCGCCGGACGAACAGCGAGGAGGCGCGCCTGGCGCTGACGGAGTCGGTGCGCCGGGTGTCGTCGATCGCGATGGTGCACGAGGCGCTGTCGGTGTCCGTGGACGAGCGGGTCGACCTCGACCAGCTGCTGGACAAGGTGCTGCCGATGGTCGGCGAGGTCGCCACGGCCGAGTCGCGGGTGAGCTTCCGGCGGACGGGGTCGTTCGGCGTGGTGGTGGCCGAGATCGCGACGCCACTGGTGATGGTGCTGGCGGAGCTGGTGCAGAACGCGGTGGAGCACGCCTTCCCCGACGGGCGGCCGGGCCGCGTGGAGATCGCCGTGTCCCGCTCGGCGCGGTGGCTGGACGTGCTGATCCGCGACAACGGGCGCGGGCTGCCGGCGGGGTTCTCGCTGGAGCGCGCCGACGGGCTGGGGCTGCAGATCGTGCGGACCCTGATCGAGTCGGAGCTGCGGGGCTCGCTGTCGTTGAAGGGCCTGCGCGAGGGCGAGGCCCGTGGCACGGAAGCCGCGCTGCGGATCCCGCTGAGCCGCCGGTTGTGAGCTGAAAGCGTCGTCGAAACGGACCCCGGACACGCCAGAGGGCCGGTACCCGGATAGGGGGTACCGGCCCTCTGCAGCGTTCTACAGGCGGACTCGGAAGTCCTCGGCGGGTGTTTCGCCGGACCCGGTGCCGGGGTCCGCGAAGCCGCGCCGTATCGTGGCAATCAGGCGTTGCTGCGCGTGCCGATGTGAGCGCGGCGGCGCTTGAGGGCGCGACGCTCGTCCTCACTCATGCCGCCCCACACGCCGGCGTCCTGACCACTGGCCAAAGCCCAGGCCAGGCAGTCGGAGGCGACGGTGCAGCGGTGGCACACGGCCTTCGCCTCGGCGACCTGCAGCAGAGCGGGACCGCTGTTGCCCACGGGGAAGAACAGCTCCGGGTCCTCGTCTCGGCAGGCAGCGTCGTGGCGCCAGTCCATTTCTGTGAGCTCCTTCTAATGGGCGCAGTGTGATGCGCCACAGTCGTCATGGCGGTCGTGTTTCTGGGTGCTTGTGAATGCTTTCACGAGACACCGCTTTCGACAAGGATTTTTTCGTGATCGGTGAGTCAGCTCACCTGGTCGGGCGACCGGGCTGACCTGCGGTTTCTCTCCGAAACAGTGTTCCGGGGGGAAGCGCTGTGCGGTGAGCGGGGCCTTGGTGTCGACGAGCGGCAAGTTGCACTTTGCCGCGAACGATCACCCCGGAAGCCCCTCCGCGCGCTCACCCGGCGACGAGGACCGTCAGCGCGTGTGAGACGCTGGTGAACTCGACGCGGGTCCGCTTGCCCAGCGGATCGCCGTCCACCTGGAAGTTTACCGGCTGTTCAGCTTCCACGCGCAGCTCCGCGAGGTCGTCGTACCGCAGGAGCCGGCGTCCCCGGTGCTTCGCCTCGGCCCGCAGCGCCTGCCGCACGTGGCGGTAGACGGTCGGCAGGCTCAGCGCGGTCAGCGCGAACAGGCCCAGTCCGGTGTCGAACGACGTGCCGGTGTTCAGGTGGACCGGCCGCGGGCCCAGGTAGCTCCACGGATCGGTGTTGGAGACGAACGCCGTGCGCACCTCGACGGGCTCCTCGCCCGGCACGTGCACCGTGAGCGGCTCGCGGCCCAGCGGCGGGCGGAAGTAGCAGGCCACGGCCGAACGCAGGTAGAGCAGGGCGTTGGTCTGCTTGCCCCGGCGGTCCGCGACCGTGGTCACGACGTCGGCGTCCCAGCCGAGCCCCGCGTTGAAGGTGAACCAGCGTCCGTCGGCGCGGCCGAGCCCCACCGACCGGCTCTGCCCGCCCTCGATGGCCCGCAGCAGCTGGTGCGTGGCCTCCACCGGGTCGCGCGAGACGCCGAGGGCGCGCGCGAACACGTTGGCCGAGCCGCCCGGCACGACGCCGAGCGCGGGCGCGTCGCCGGGCCCGTCGGAGAGCAGGCCGTTGACGACCTCGTTGACCGTGCCGTCACCGCCGTGGGCCACGACCAGGTCGATGCCCTCACGGGCGGCGTCGCGCGCCACCGCGAGCGCGTGCCCGGGGTAGTCGGTCTCGACCACCTCGAGCTTGACCTGGCTCGCCAAGGCGTGTGCCAGCACATCGCGGCCGCCCGCCGTGGTGGACGTGGCCCGGGGGTTGACGACGAGAATCGCGCGCACTCCCGCAGGGTAGGTCAACCGCGGGGCACCGGCGGGCCGCGGAGTTGCAAGTCACGGGGAACCGATCCGAGTGCCGGTAGACCTCCCATCGCTTCCGCAGGGCCGTTCGTCGTGACAAGTGCACCCGGGCCGACCGCCCGCTCGCCGACGACATACAGATCTTGACCCGGACGGCCGCGGTTCGAAAACGGCCGACCGGGTGGCATAGCATCGATGGTGCTCACACAAGGTCACCAACCGCAGGTGGAAGGCGTTTTCCCGTGTCGATCAAGGACAAGATCGCTCCGGCGCCGCGCGAGGTCCGGCTCGCCGGGCTCGCCACCGCGCTGCCGGGCCTGGGCCTGCTGGTGTTCGGCGTGCTGGTGCTCGTGGCTTCGGGCACCTCCGACGTGCCCCGCAACAACGTCCTCGCCGAGGCCGCGTTCTACGTCGTGTTCGCGCTCGCCGTGCTCGGCTGCGCCGCGGGGCTCGCGATGGGTCAGACGTGGGCCCGCACGCCGGGCTTGGTGGTGGGGCTCATCACCGTCGGTGTCGGCTGGTACCTGACCGGGCCGTCCGGGCTCCCCGGGCCGGGGGTGCCGGTCATCCTCGTCGGCGTGGCGATCCTCGTGCTGCTGTTCCGGCAGCCTTCGCGGGCGTGGGCGCTGGGCCAGCGGCCGGACGAGACCGAGGAGGAGGCCGCCGAGCGCGGTGGCCTCGAAGGCCGTGCGGCCCGTCGTGAGCGTGGGGACTCCTAGGCCGACGGGCTGACGAGCTCCTCCGCGACCCACTTCGCCACGCCGACGGGGTACGGCGACGGCAGGCCGAGGACGACGTGCCGGAAACCGGCGTCGGTCGCTTCCGCTATCGCCTCCCGCGTGGCGGCCGGGCGGTCGTAGGAGACGCCAAGGTGGATCGAGCGCGTGATCGTCGCGGGGTCACGGCCGATCTCCGTGCAGTAGCGGTCCAGCAGCGCGCTGCGGCTGACGACGTCCTCGATGTCGCCGCCCGGGATGTTCCACACGTCGGCGTGCTCGGCGACCACGCGCAGCGTCGCCGACGAGCGGCCGCCGATCACGATCGGCGGGTGGGGGCGCTGGACGGGCTTCGGGTTGCCGAACGCGCCGCTGAGCCGGACGTGGGCGCCCTCGTGGTCGAACGGCTCGTCCTCGGTCCACAGCCGCCGGATGACCGTGCAGGCTTCGGCGAGGCTCTCGACGGCCGTCTTCGTGTCGTGGAAGGGCAGGCCGTGTGCCTCGTACTCGCGCCGGGCCAGCGGGTGACCGGGGCGCGAGCCCACGCCGATCCCGAAGTCGAGCCGGCCGCCCGAGACGACGTCGACCGTCGTGGCGATCTTGGCCAGCATCGCGGGCGGCCGGAAGCGGTTGCTGGTCACCAACAGCCCGAGGCGCAGCCGCTCGGTCTGCGCGGCCAGCGCCGAGAGCAGCGTCCAGCCCTCGAAGATCGGCCCGTCCGGGTCGCCGCCGATCGGCATGAGGTGGTCGAACAGCCAGGCGTGCTCGATTTCGGGGATCGCGTCCGCCTCGCGCCAGACTCGCTGGAGGTCGGGGTAGCCGACCTGCATGGGCGCGGTCGCGATGCCGAAGCTGACCTGGGACATGGTTCCTCCGTCCGCTATGGAGGAGCAAGCGGAACGCCGCTCCGCTAGCAAAGATACGGAGCGACGTTCCGCTCGGCAAGCGGCGGAGCTCAGCCGATCGTGCGGGCCAGCCTGTCCAATGCCGTGTCGGTGAGCCGGTACACGGTCCACTCGTCCATCGCGGTGGCGCCGAGGGCCTTGTAGAAGCCGGTGGCCGGGTTCCAGTCCAGCACCGACCACTCCAGCCGCGCGTAGCCGTGGTCCACGCACTCCTTCGCCAGCGTGGCCAGCAGCGCCTTGCCGAGGCCGGAGCCGCGCAGTTCGGGGCGCACGTACAGGTCTTCGAGGTAGATGCCGTGCACGCCGCGCCACGTGGAGAAGTTCAGGAACCACAGCGCGAAGCCGACGATGTCGCCGTCCTGCTCGGCGACGTGGCCGAACACGGCCGGCGCCTCGCCGAACAACGCCGCGTGCAGCTTCTCGGACGTCAGCCGGCACTCCGCCGGCGCCTTCTCGTAGGTGGCGAGGTCTCGCACCAGCTGCACGAGGGTGTCCACATCGGACTCCTGTACGCGGCGGATTCGGCTGTCGGCCAAGGTGGTCTCCGTCAGGACGGCGGGATGTTGAGGTGCTCGATCTTGGGCTCGCCCCGCTCGTCGCCGAGCACCGAGACCCCGGCCGGATCGAGTCCGAAGTGGACTCCGGCGGTCGCGGGCAGGCCCAGCCAGCGGGCCACCAGCACCCGGCTGAAGTGCCCGTGCCCGACGAGGACGACCTCGGTGTCGGCGAGCGCGGCGCGCACCCGCGCCAGCAGCCTATCGGCACGCGCGCCCACCTGGTCGGCGGTTTCCCCGCCGGGGATCGGCCCGTGCCACACCGTCCAGTCGGGCACGGTCTCCCGGATCTGCGGGGTGGTGACGCCCTCGTAGTCGCCGTAGTCCCATTCGGCGAGGTCCTCGGTCCGCTCGTTCACGACGAGGCCCGCCAGTTCGGCCGTGCGCACCGCGCGCTGCCGCGGGCTGCTCAGCACGAGCGCGGGGCCCTTGCGCAGCCCGCCGAGCGTCAGCCCGGCGGCGCGCGCCTGGTTCTCGCCCGCCGGAGTCAGCGGGATGTCGGTGCGCCCGGTGTGCCTGCCGTTCACCGACCACTCGGTCTGGCCGTGCCGGAGGAGGAAGAGCTCGTGGTCCACGGTTGCGAACATAGCAAGCGGTCTGCTTTGCTACTCGCGAGTAACCAAGGAGGTGCGGTGACCCAGACCTACGCGATGTGGTCGAAGCTCGCCGGGCTGCCGGGCGGGAAGCGGCTCTTCTCGGCCGCGGTGTGCCTGCGTGCGCCCTATTTCGGCACGGTGCTGCCCACCGTGCGGGAGCTGCGGGCGGGTCGCTGCGAGGTGACCGCGCCGAAGTGGTGGGGTGTCCACAACCACATCGGCACTTTTCACGCGATCGCGGCATGCAACCTCGCCGAGATCGCGATGGGCATGCTCGCGGAGGCGACCGTGCCCGCCACGCACCGGTGGCTGCCGAAGGGGATGACGGTCTCCTACGTCGCCAAGGCGAAGACGCGGCTGCGGGCGGTCGCCGAGCTGCCGGAGCTGCCGGAGTTCGGCGACGAGGGCTTCGACCTCCCGGTGCCCGTGACGATCACCGACACCGCCGGGCGGCCCGTCGTGACCGCCACGATCACCATCTGGGTCACCAGGAAGGGCTGAACCGATTTTCCTTGCGGCATAAGGAGCAAAGCGTAGTTAACGGCGTTTACAAAACCCCGGCGAACCGCATAGGGTCGCCGCATGTCTCCCCACTCCCTCTCCCGTAGGCGTTTTCTCGGTGCGGCGGCGCTCGGTACCGCGGCGGCCGCCGGGCTCGGCACGATTTCCTTGCGCGGCACCGCTTCCGCCGCCGAAGCGGACTTCTCGCCCGCTGTGATCATCGGCACCGGCTACGGCGCCGCGGTCACGGCGCTGCGGCTCGGCGCGGCCGGGATCCCCACCGTCATGCTGGAGATGGGGCAGCTGTGGAACACGCCGGGCAGCGACGGCAAGGTGTTCCCGAACATGCTGAACCCGGACAAGCGCGCGATGTGGTTCAAGACGCGCACCGAGGCGCCGCTCGCGTCGTTCCTCTGGCTCGACCTGGCGAACCGGAACATCGACCCGTACGCGGGCGTGCTCGACCGGGTGCACTTCGGCGACATGTCGGTGTACGTGGGCCGCGGCGTCGGTGGCGGCTCACTGGTCAACGGCGCGATGGCCGTGGTGCCGAAGCGCTCGTACTTCGAGCAGATCCTGCCCCGGGTCGACGCCGACGAGATGTACGGCAAGTACTACCCGCGGGCGAACGCCGGTCTCGGCGCCAACAGCGTCGACACCACGTGGTTCGAGACCTGCGACTCGTACCAGTACGCCCGCGTCTCGCGGAAGCACGCCCACAACGCGGGCCTCGCCACGACGTTCGTGCCGAGCGTCTACGACTTCGACTACATGCGCCGCGAGGAGGCCAACGAGGTGCCGCGCTCGGCGCTGGCGTCCGAGGTCATCTACGGCAACAACTACGGGAAGCGCTCGCTCGACAAGAGCTACCTCGCCGCGGCGCTGGGCACCGGCAACGTGACCATCCGCACGCTGCACGAGGTGCGTGACATCGCGCAGCAGCCCGACGGCACGTACACGCTGACGGTGCGGCAGAGCGACGCGGAAGGCAACGTGCTCGCGACGAAGCAGCTCGGCGCGAAGTACCTGTTCCTGGGCGCGGGCAGCCTCGGTTCCACCGAGCTGCTCGTGCGCGCCCGCGAGACCGGGAAGCTGCCCGAGCTGAACGACGCCGTCGGCCAGGGCTGGGGCACCAACGGGAACGTGATGCTCGGGCGCGCGAACCACGTGTGGGACGCCGTGGGCTCGCTCGAATCCGGGATGCCGGCGCTGGGGATCGACGCTTGGAACGACCCGAAGTACCCCGTGTTCGCGGAGATCGCGCCCGTGCCCGCGGGCATCGAGACGTGGGCGAGCCTGTACCTCGCGATCACCCGCAACCCCGAGCGCGGCTACTTCACCTACGACGCGGCGAGCGACTCGGCGCGGCTGCAGTGGGAGATCTCGCAGGGGCAGCCGTCGATCGACGCGGCGAAGAACCTGTTCGACAGGATCAACTCCGCGAACGGCACGGTGTACCGGTACGACCTGTTCGGCGACACGCGGGCCTTCGAGAACCGGTTCACCTACCACCCGCTGGGCGGGCTCGTGCTCGGCGAGGCGACCGACCTCTACGGGCGCGTGAAGGGCTACCGGAACCTGTACGTCATGGACGGCTCGCTCATCCCCGGCAGCACGGGGGTGAACCCGTTCGTGACGATCACCGCGCTCGCCGAGCGCAACGTCGAGCGCATCCTCGCCGAGGACGTCAGCTGAGCGACGCGTAGTGGGCCACGCAGGCCGCGTAGCTGGGCAGCAGCCCGGCCGCCTCCGCCTCGGCGAGCGTCGGGGCGGAGGCGTCCTTTTCGGACAGGATCCGCTCGATCCCCTCCGGCCACGGCAGGTCCAGCGCGGGGTCGAGCGGGGTGATGCCGTGCTCGCCGCCGGGGTTGTACCCGGTCGAGCACAGGTACGACATGGCCGTGTTGTCCTCCAGTGCCACGAAACCGTGCCCGAGGCCCTCCGCGATGTACACGGCGCGGAAGTCCACCGAGTCGAGCCGCACCGCGTCCCACCGGCCGAACGTCGGGGAGCCCACGCGGAGGTCGACGACGACATCGAGCAGCGCCCCGCTCGGGCAGTAGACGTACTTCGCCTGACCGGGTGGCGTGTCGGCGAAGTGCAGCCCGCGGATGGTGCCGCGCCGCGACACGCTGTGGTTGGTCTGGGCCAGGTGCATCGGGTGCCCGACGGCCTCGACGAGCGCCGGCTCCTGCAGCGGCGCCACGAACAGCCCCCGGTTGTCGGGGAACTGCTGCGGGGTGAACTCGTAAGCGTCCTTCACGGCCAGCTCGCGCACCTTCATGGGAAGAAATAGTACGGAAGAGCTCTCAAGCCGGACGGACGTCTTGTTATACCGGCATTGACCAGCAATTTTTGTGACGTGAACCGCACCTGGTCTGCACGAGTGGCACCGGGCCTGTCAGACTGGGGGGACCGCCGCGTCCGTGGCCGTCGCCTCACCAAGGGCTGGGACGGCCCGATCAGGACGCCTGGCCGGTAGGGCGGCGCCACCGCGCCGGGCTGCCGAGCAGCAGGGCAATCACACTCGCTCGCAGTCCCGGGAGGGATTCGACCATGACTCAAGCTCAGACGACAGGGAAGGCGATGGAGCGCGAAGACGACCACTCGCCGGTGTCGGACGACGAAATCTTCGCCGGTCACGAGGGCGGCAAGCTCGCCGTCGCCGCCACGCGGCCGATCTCGCGGCCCCGCGACCTGTCCGTCGCCTACACCCCCGGTGTGGCGAAGGTCAGCCGCGCCATCGCCGAGGACGCCGCGCTCGCCCAGCGCTACACGTGGGCCGACCGGCTCGTCGTCGTGGTGAGCGACGGCACCGCGGTGCTCGGTCTCGGGGACATCGGCGCCAGCGCGTCGCTGCCCGTGATGGAGGGCAAGTCGGTGCTGTTCAAGACCTTCGGCGGGCTCGACTCGATCCCGCTGGTGCTCGACACCACCGACGTGGACGAGATCGTCGAGACGCTGGTGCGGCTGCGCCCGTCGTTCGGCGCCGTCAACCTGGAGGACATCTCCGCGCCGCGCTGCTTCGAGCTGGAGGACAAGCTCAAGGCGGCGCTGGACTGCCCGGTCATGCACGACGACCAGCACGGCACGGCCATCGTCACGCTCGCCGCGCTGCGCGGGGCCAACCTGGTGCTCGGCAAGGACATCGCCGACCAGCGCGTGGTGATCTCCGGGGCGGGCGCGGCCGGCGTGGCGTGCGCGCGGATCCTGCAGGAGGCCGGCATCGGCGACGTGACGCTGCTGGACTCGAAGGGCATCGTCTCGGGCCGCGCGGGGCTGAACCCGGTCAAGGAGCAGCTCGCGGGCACCACGAACAAGGCGGGCCTGACCGGCGGGCTCGCCGACGCGCTGCGCGGGGCGGACGTGTTCCTCGGTCTGTCCGGCGCCACCATCGACGAGTCGCTGCTGGGCACGATGGCCGACGACGCGATCGTGTTCGCGCTGTCCAACCCGGACCCGGAGGTCCACCCGGCCGTCGCGGCCCGGTACGCGGCGATCGTGGCCACCGGCCGCAGTGACTTCCCGAACCAGATCAACAACGTGCTGGCCTTCCCCGGCGTGTTCCGGGGCGCGCTCGACGCGGGCGCGCGGGCGATCACGGAGAACATGAAGCTGGCGGCCGCGGACGCGATCGTCGCCGTGGCGCAGGACGACCTGGGCCCGGACCGCATCGTGCCGAGCCCGCTCGACCCGCGGGTGGCGCCCGAGGTCGCCGCGGCCGTGGCGAAGGCGGCGGTGGAAGACGGCGTTGCGGGTTAGGCTGGCGCGCAAGCTGTTGTGGACGGCCGGTCTTCCGTGGCGGGAGACCGGCCGTTTTCCGGAGGAGGCGGGCTGTGGGGATCGAGTTCCGGGGTGTGACGAAGCAGTACCCCGACGGCACGGTGGCGGTCGACGACCTGAGCCTGACCGTCGAGGACGGCACGATCACGGTGTTCGTCGGCCCGTCCGGCTGCGGCAAGACCACCTCGCTGCGGATGATCAACCGCATGGTCGAGCCGACCTCCGGCGCGGTCCTGCTGGACGGCAAGGACGTGCGTGAGTCCGATCCGCCGGTGCTGCGGCGCGGGATCGGCTACGTGATCCAGAACGCCGGCCTGTTCCCGCACCGGACGGTGCTGGACAACGTCGCGACGGTGCCGCTGCTGTCCGGCTGGGGCAAGCGGAAGGCGCGTGACCGGGCGGCGGAGCTGCTGACGACGGTCGGGTTGCCCGAGGAGCTGGGCAAGCGGTATCCGGCGCAGCTCTCAGGCGGGCAGCAGCAGCGCGTCGGCGTCGCGCGGGCGTTGGCCGCGGACTCCCCGGTGCTGCTGATGGACGAACCGTTCTCCGCGGTCGATCCCATCGTGCGGGAAGGCTTGCAGGACGAGCTGCTGAGGCTGCAGTCTCGGCTGGGCAAGACGATCGTGTTCGTCACCCACGACATCGACGAGGCGGTGCGGCTCGGCGACAAGGTCGCCGTGATGCGGGTGGGCGGGAAGCTCGCCCAGTACGGCACTCCGGCCGAGGTGCTGCGGCACCCGGTGGACGACTTCGTGGCGTCGTTCGTGGGGCGTGACAGGGGTTACCGCGGTCTGTCCTTTGTGGAGTCCGACGGCGTCGAGGTGAAGGACGTCGCGACCGTGGCGCTGGGTGAAACCCTCGCGGGGGCAGTCGGCGACTGGCGGCTCGCCGTGAACGCCGACGGGCACCCGCGGGGCTGGCTCGCACCCGAGACCACTGTGGACGGTCCGCTGGCGGAAGAGGACCTGGTGGCGGGCGGTTCCCTGTACCAGCGGGGCACGGCGGTCCGGGGTGCGCTGGATGCCGCGCTCTCCTCGCCGTCGGGTCTCGGCGTGGTGGTGGACGACGACGGCCGGGTGGTCGGTGCCGTCACCGCGCGCCAGATACTCGACGTGCTCGAAAGCCGCGCCTGAGCCTACTTTCGGCCGGGGCCGTTCGGCTCATCCCGGTGACCAGGCGAAAGTTCCTCCTACTTTCGGCTGGGGCTGATCGAGTGCAGGGCCTTCCGGTGCTGGGAAAATCCCTTTTACGCTCGGCGGTGCATTCGCGACGTGAATGCTTTTCACCCCTTGCGGTCCGGTGAGTCCTTACCGGACCGGCCCTGCCAAGGAGGAATGCCTGCCGTGCGCAACCCCACCCGATTCACGCGCAAACCGCTCGCCGCACTCGGCCTGGCCGCGGCCGTGGCGACGATCGCGGCGGTCGCCACCAGCGCCCCCGCGATGGCCAAGGAAGGCTCCATCGTCGGCGCCGGCGGTGCCGACGCGATCAAGGACAGCTACATCGTCGTGCTGAAGGACACCGCGTCGCCGGTCGACGCGCTGGCCGCGAAGCTCGGCGGCGTCGTGCACAAGAAGTACACGACCGCGCTCAAGGGCTACTCGGCCACGATGAGCGAGAGCCAGGCGAAGCGCGCCGCGGCCGACCCCGCGGTCGCTTTCGTCGAGCAGAACCGGACCTTCCACATCACGGCGACCCAGTCGAACCCGCCGTCGTGGGGCCTGGACCGGGTGGACCAGCGCAACCTGCCGCTCGACAGCAGCTACACGTACTCGACCACCGCGTCGAACGTGCACGCGTACATCATCGACACCGGCATCAACCTGACGCACAGCGACTTCGGTGGGCGCGCCAAGTCCGGCTACGACTTCGTGGACAACGACAGCAACGCCACCGACTGCAACGGCCACGGCACGCACGTCGCCGGAACCGTCGGCGGGAGCACGTACGGTCTGGCGAAGGGCGTGCAGCTGACCGCGGTGCGGGTGCTGGACTGCTCGGGCTCCGGCTCCTACGACGGGGTGATCGCCGGGATCGACTGGGTCGCGCAGAACGCGGTCAAGCCGGCGGTGGCGAACATGAGCCTCGGCGGCAGTGCGTCCAGCTCGGTGGACAGTGCGGTGCGCAACGCGATCTCGGCGGGCGTCACGTTCGCGATCGCCGGCGGCAACGACAACGCGAACGCGTGCAACTACTCCCCGGCCCGCACCGCGGAGGCCATCACGGTCGGCGCGACGACGAGCACCGACGCGCGGGCGAGCTACTCCAACTACGGCAGCTGCCTGGACATCTTCGCCCCGGGCAGCAGCATCAAGTCGGACTGGATCGGCAGCACGACGGCGACGAACACCATCAGCGGCACCTCGATGGCAACCCCGCACGTGACCGGCGCGGCGGCGCTGTACCTGGCCACCCACACCACGGCGTCCCCCGCCACGGTGCGGAACGCCCTGGTGGCAGCGGCGACCACCGGCAAGGTGACCAGCGCGGGCAGCGGAAGCCCGAACGCCTTGCTGTACACGGGCCAGTAAGGGATTTGGCGAAAGCCCCTTCCGCGCAGCGGGAGGGGCTTTCGCAAGGAAAACCCCAGAGTTGGGTGGTCATCCCGTCGCCTGGCTCAGGACCATCACTTTGAGCCAGGCCCGCAACCTTTTTCGAGACCGCAGCTGGTCATGCCAAGCTTGCGGGTCTGGGTCAAAGTGATATGCACAAACCGCAGGCGACGGGATGACCACTCAACTCGACCACCCACCTGAGGTGAGATCCCTTTGGGCCCGGCCATCCCGGAGCCTGCCCGCCGGCGAGGCATTCTTTTCCTCTCTGGTCCCAGCGTGGTCACCAGCGGTGGGCCGGGCGTGGCCGCCCTCCAATGCCCGGCCACCCCCGCCCCATCCCCTTGATCGTTTAACGGTTGGCTCACCGCGTCAAGGGCGCCTTCGGCGTCGCTTCGCGATCGCTGCGCGACCCTTGACCCGGTGAGCCAACCGCTAATGCAGCTGGGGATCGGGGACGGGGGAGGCCTGGGCGTGTGCCGGGCCTTCTTTGTTGCCGGGTGCCTGTTTCTGTTTGTGGGGAACATAAAAACCGCCCCCTCCCTGTGGTGGGAGGGGGCGGCTGTCTTGTGTGCTTACTCGAAGGCCTTGGCGATCAGGGCCTTCTGCTCGACCTCGTGCACCTTGGACGAACCGGCGCTCGGGGCGGCCATCGGGCGGCGGGCGACCACCTGGAGGCCCGACAGCAGGTCCGGGAACTTCCGGGGCAGGTGGAGGCCGAAGAAGGGCCAACCGCCCTGGTTTTCCGGTTCCTCCTGCACCCAGGCGACCTCCGTGGCGCTCGTGTAGCGCTCCAGCGCCGCACGCAGCTTCTTGAGCGGCAGCGGGTAGTACTGCTCGATCCGCACGATCGCGACGTCGTCGGCCTCGCGCTTGGCGCGTTCCGCGACCAGCTCCCAGTACAGCTTCCCGGAGGTGAGCAGCACCTTGCGGGCCTTCTCCGGCTCCACCTGCACGTCGTCGATCACCGACATGAACTTCGACTGGCCGGTGAAGTCCTCGACAGACGAGGTGGCCGCCTTGTTGCGCAGCATGCTCTTCGGCGTGAAGACGATCATCGGACGACGAATGCCGTCCAGGGCGTGCCGCCGCAACAGGTGGAAGTAGTTCGCCGGGGTGGACGGCACGGCCACCGTCATCGAACCCTCCGCGCACAGCTGCAGGAACCGCTCGATCCGGCCCGACGTGTGGTCCGGACCCTGACCCTCGTGCCCGTGCGGCAGCAACAGCACCACGTCCGACAGCTGGCCCCACTTGGCCTCACCCGACGAGATGTACTCGTCGATCACCGTCTGCGCGCCGTTGACGAAGTCGCCGAACTGCGCCTCCCACAGCACCAGCGCCTCGGAGTTCGCCACCGAGTAGCCGTACTCGAAGCCCACCGCCGCGTACTCGGACAGCGCCGAGTCGTACACCATCACGCGACCCTGGTTCTCGCCCAGGTTCTGCAGCGGCGCGTACTCCTTGCCGGTCTTGCGGTCGATCAGCACCGAGTGCCGCTGCGTGAACGTGCCACGCCGCGAGTCCTGGCCGGACAACCGCACCAGGCGGCCCTCCAGCGCGAGCGAACCGAACGCCAGCAGCTCGCCGAACGCCCAGTCGATCCCGCCCTCGCGGGCCATCTTCGCGCGCCGCTCCAGCACCGGCTTCACGCGCGGGTGCGGGTTGAAGCCCTCCGGCACGTTCAGGAACGCGTCACCGATGCGCTCGATGACCTCGCGCGACACCGCCGTCGGGACCTTGGCCGGGACCTGCTGCTCACCCTCCACCGACGGGCTCGCCTTCGCCGGGTGCTTCTCCAGCTCGCGCACCTCGTTGAACACGTGCTCCAGCTGGCTGGAGAAGTCACGCAGCGCGGCCTCGGCCTCGTCGACGGAGATGTCACCACGGCCGATCAGCGCCTCGGTGTAGGTCTTCCGCACCGAGCGCTTCGTGTCGATGATGTCGTACATCGCCGGCTGCGTCATCGACGGGTCGTCGCCCTCGTTGTGGCCGCGGCGGCGGTAGCAGATCATGTCGATGATGACGTCCTTGTTGAACGCCTGGCGGTACTCGACGGCCAGCTTGGCCACCCAGTGCGCGGCCTCCGGGTCGTCACCGTTGACGTGGAAGATCGGCGCACCGATCATCTTCGCCACGTCCGTCGCGTACTGCGAGGAGCGCGAGTTCTCCGGCGCCGTGGTGAAACCGACCTGGTTGTTGATGATGATGTGCACGGTGCCGCCGGTGCGGTAACCACGCAGCAGCGCCAGGTTCAGCGTCTCCGCCACCACACCCTGGCCCGCGAACGCCGCGTCGCCGTGCAGCAGCACCGGCAGCACGGTGAAGCCCTGGCCGTCCTGGTCGCCCTTGTCGAGGATGTCCTGCTTCGCGCGGACGATGCCCTCCAGCACCGGGTCCACGGTCTCCAGGTGCGACGGGTTGGACGCCAGCGACACCTTCGTCTCGCCGTCGCCGAACATGCGGAAGTACTTGCCCTCCGCGCCCAGGTGGTACTTCACGTCACCGGAACCGTGCGCCTGGCCCGGGTCCAGGTTGCCCTCGAACTCGCGGAAGATCTGCGAGATCGGCTTGCCGACGATGTTGGCCAGCACGTTCAGGCGGCCGCGGTGCGGCATGCCGATGACGACCTCGTCGAGCTCGTGCTCCGCGGCCTTGTCCAGCACGGTGTCCAGCAGCGGGATCACCGTCTCGCCGCCCTCCAGCGAGAACCGCTTCTGGCCGACGTACTTGGTCTGCAGGAACGTCTCGAACGCCTCGGCCGCGTTCAGCTTCGACAGGATGTACTTCTGCACGTTGGGGTCCGGCTTCGCGTGCGGGACCTCCACCCGGTCCTGGATCCAGCGGCGCTCCTCCGGGTCCAGGATGTGGGTGTACTCGACGCCGACGGTGCGGCAGTAGGAGTCGCGCAGCACGCCGAGCACGTCGCGCAGCTTCATCTTCTCCTGGCCCGCGAACCCGCCGACCGCGAACTCGCGGTCGAGGTCCCACAGGGTCAGGCCGTGCGACAGGACGTCGAGGTCCTCGTGGCGGCGCTGGCGGTAGTTCAGCGGGTCGGTGTCGGCCATCAGGTGGCCGCGCATCCGGTACGCGTCGATCAGCTCCAGCACGCGGGCGGTCTTGTCGATCCCGCCCTCGGGGATGTCGGAGACCCAGCGGACCGGCTCGTACGGCAGCCGCAGCGACGTGAAGATGTCGTCGTAGAAGCCGTCCTCGCCGAGCAGCAGCTCGTGGATGCGCTTGAGGTACTCACCGGACTCCGCGCCCTGGATGATGCGGTGGTCGTACGTCGAGGTCAGCGTCATGATCTTGCTGATGCCGAGCTCCACCAGCGTCTTCTCGCTGGTGCCCTCGAAGTGCGCCGGGTACTGCATCGCACCCACACCGATGATCGCGCCCTGACCCGCCTGCAGCCGCGGCACCGAGTGGTTGGTGCCGATGCCGCCCGGGTTGGTCAGCGAGATGGTGGTGCCGGAGAAGTCGTCGGCGGTGAGCTTGTTGTTGCGCGCCTTCTTGACGATGTCCTCGTAGGCCTGCCAGAACTGGAGGAACGACATGTTCTCCGTGTTCTTGATGGAGGCCACCACGAGGGTGCGGCCGCCGTCCTTGCCCTTCATGTCGATGGCGAGGCCGAGGTTCACGTGCTCCGGCGTGACGGCGAACGGCTTCCCGTCGATCAGCTCGTAGTGCCGGTTCATGTTCGGGAACGCCTGCAGCGCGCGCACCATCGCGTACCCGATGAGGTGCGTGAAGGAGATCTTCCCGCCGCGGGTGCGCTTGAGGTGGTTGTTGATGACGATCCGGTTGTCCGCCATGAGCTTCGCCGGGACGGCGCGCACGCTGGTGGCGGTGGGGACGCTCAGCGAGGCGTCCATGTTCTTCGCGATGGCGGCGGCCGCGCCGCGCAGCTGCTTGGTCTCCTGCTGGCCGCCCTTGGCGGCGGCGGCGGTGGCCTGCGGCTTGGCGGCGGCGGGCTGGGCCTTCGCCGGGGCGGCCTTCGCGGCCGGCTCGGTCTTGGCGGGAGCGGTCTTCGCGGTGGCGGCCTGGGTCTTCGCGGGGGCCGGCTTGGTGGCCTGGCCGTTGGTCTCCTGCTTCGGCTGCGCGGCCTGCGGCGCGCTGCCCGCGTTGTCCGGCTTGGTCTCCGGCGTCTGCGTCGGCTTGAAGTCGGAGAAGAAGTCATGCCAGGCGGCATCTACTGAAGAGGGGTCGGCGAGGAACTGGTCGTACATCTCCTCGACGAGCCACTCGTTGGGGCCGAACTGTGACGCAGGGCTGCTGCTGGACACGGCAGGGACTCGCCTCTATCCATCTCGTTCTTGTTGTCCGCTGATGCGCCTACCAGGCTAACCCCCCGGCTCGGGAGGTTGTGATCGAAGTGGTGCATCTCCGTCGCACCGTCGTTTGGGATTGCTCACTTGATCGATGCAGGGCTCGATTCCGATGCTACTGGACGGAACGCACTGCCTGCGGGAACCTGGCGGAACCGGACAACCGTGCGCGACGTCCGTAAGGAAGACGAAAGGGGAGCGGACCGGTGGCGGAACTCGACGACATGGCCCGCATGGTGGACGACTGGGAGCGCGACGCGAAGGCGAAAGCGGCCCGCTACCAGCGGATGCAGCAGGAGGTCGAGGGCATCTCCATCACCGGCTCGGCGGCGAACGGCGCGGTCAGGGTCACGGTGGGGGCCAACGGGATCCCGACGGGCGTGGCGATGACGGACGGGGTGCGCAAGCTCAGCCCGGACGAGATCGCGGCAGCCGTGCTCACCGCCATGCAGCAGGCGCAGTCGCGGTATCCCCAGCGAATTCGGGAAATAGTCGCGGAAACCGTGGGGGACGACGAAACGAGCCGCCACATAGTGGCCACCGCGGAGGAGAACTTCCCGCCGCCGCCCGAGGAGGAGCCCGCGCCCGAGGCGCCCGGCAGGCAGCTGCGCATCGAGACCGAGGCCGACGAGCAGCAGGCGCCGCCGCCACCGCCGCGCCCGCGGCCGAAGCGCCCCGACGACGGCGACGACGACTTCGGCAACCAGACGTTCCTGCGGCGCGACTAGGGGGATCGCATGACCGACGGGTACCAGGTACTCACCGACGAGCTCACCACGCACGCCGGCAAGGTGGACGGCCTCGCCGAGCGACTGGCCACCGCCGTGCAGGCGGCGCAGCAGGTGACGATGGACAACAGCGCGTACGGCGTGATCTGCCAGCCGTTCGCGCTGCTGCTCGACCCGTTCGAGCAGATGGGCGTCCGCGCGCTGCAGGCCGCGCAGGAGTCCGTCGCCGACACCGCCGCGAAGGTGCGTGACGCGGTCCAGACCTACGAGAAGCAGGACCAGACCACGGGCGACGCGATCAAGGCGCTCGGGAAGCCGCTCGATGGGTAACCCGCTCGTCGCGCAGGCGCAGTCGCAGACGACGGGGGTCACGGGGATCGGGATCGCCGAGTCGGCGGTGGATCTGGCCAACGGGGTCAAGGACGGGTCGTGGGTCGAGGTCGGGCTGGGTGCCGTCGGGGTGGGGATGGAAGCCCTGTCGATGGTGGTGGATCCGATCGGGACGCTGGCGCAGTACGGGGCGTCGTGGTTGATCGAGCACGTGCAGCCGTTGAAGGAGGCGCTGGATTGGCTGGCGGGGGATCCGCCGGTGATCCAGTCCTTCGCCGACACGTGGGGCAACGTCGCCGGTGAGGTGGCCGCGGTTGCGGGGGATTTGCGGGCGGAGGTCACCAATGGCACGGCGGGCTGGTCGGGTACCGGCGCGGAGGGCTATCGGGGGCGGGTGGCGGAGCAGACGGACGCGCTGGCGGGGGCGGCGACGCTGGCGGACGGGATTTCCACCGGTGTGATGGTGATGGGCCAGGTCGTGGCGATGGTGCGGGAGACCGTGCGCGATCTGGTGGCGGAGCTGGTGGGGAAGCTGATTTCGTGGGTGCTGGAGGAGGCGTGCACGCTGGGGTTCGCCACCCCGCTGGTGGCGGCGCAGGCCACCACGGCGATCACGAGCACGATCACCAAGGTTTCGGACCTGGTGCGCAAGCTGCTCAAGACGATCGGCAACGTGACCCCGAAGATCCGGCGGATCGTGGACAAGCTCGGGGAGATCATCGAGAAACTGGCGAAGCTGGGCAAGAAGTTCGCCCGCCGCGCCGACGGCGCCACCACCCCCTCGGCGGCCCACTCCCTCGACACCCCCGACGTGCACAGCCCCGACGCGCCACACGCACCGGACACGCCGGATGGCGCGGACCTGCCCGGCGCCAGTCACCCCGGCGACGGCACCACAGCGGGTTCGAGCCGTCCCGGTGACCCGGCGGAGACCAAGACCCCGGAAGACGCGCGGGTGTGCGAGAACGACCCGATCGACGTCGCGACCGGCGAGATGGTGCTGGGGCAGACCGACGTCGACCTCCCGGGTGTGCTGCCGCTGCTGCTGCGCCGCACCCACGTCTCGTCCTACCGCGCCGGCCGCTCGTACGGGCGCAGCTGGGCGTCGACCTTGGACCAACGGGTCGAGGTCGACGCGGCGGGCGTCGTGTACGTCGCCGAGGACGGGATGCTGCTGGTGTACCCGGCACCACCGGCCGACGGTCCGGTGCTGCCCGAAATGGGGCCCCGGTGGCCGTTGTCGCGGACCGTGGACGGAGGGTTCACCGTCGAGCGGGGGAAAACGGGGCAGCGCCTGCACTTCGCGCCCGGCACCGGACTGCTGCGCGAGGTGCGCGACCGCAGCGGGAACCGGATCGAGTTCGACCGGGACGCCACCGGCGCCCCCACGGCGGTCCGGCATTCGGGCGGCTACGAGCTGGCCGTCGCGACCGACCGCGGCCTGATCACCGCGCTGTCCCTGCAAGACGAGCACGGTGGCGAAATCCCGGTGGTCCGGTACCGCTACGACGACGCGGGACGGCTGGCCGAGGTGCTCAACTCCTCGGGGGCGGCGCTGCGGTTCGACTACGACCTCGCGGGCCGGATCACGCAGTGGACCGACCGCAACGGCGAGTGGTACCGCTACCGCTACGACGAACGCGGCCGCTGCGTGGCGAACGAGGGCTCGGGCGGCTACCTCGACGGCACCTTCTCCTACGAAGATGGCATCACCCGCTTCACCGACGCGCTCGGCCACACCACCGTCTACCGGGTCAACGAGCGACGCCAGATCGTCGCCGAGACCGACCCGCTCGGCCACACCACCACCCAGGAGTGGGACGAGTTCGACCGGCTGGTGTCCCGGACCGATCCGTTGGGCCACACCACGACCTACCGCTACGACGAGGACGGCAACCTCACCACGATCACCCGCCCCGACGGCACGCAGGCGCTGGCGGAGTACGGCGAACTCGGCCGTCCCGTCGTCACCGTCGACCCGGACGGTGCGGTGTGGCGGCGGACCTACGACGACGCCGGCCGGGTCACCACGGTCACCGATCCCACCGGCGCCACCACCCGGTGCGAGTACGACGGCACGGGCCAGCTCGTCAAGGTGACCGACGAGCTGGGCCGCGTGCACCGCACCGAGACCGACGCCGCGGGCCTGCCGGTTGCCGACATCGACGTGCACGGCAACGTCACCCGCTACCGGCGCGACCAGTTCGGCCGCGTCGTCGAGATCACCGACCCCACCGGCGCGACGACCACACTGACGTGGACGGTCGAGGGCAGGCTGCTGTCGCGGACGCATCCCGGCGGCGGCGTCGAGCGGTGGCGCTACGACGGCGAAGGCAACCAGGTCGAGTACGTCGACGCGCTGGGCCAGGTCACGCGGGTCCGCACCACGCACTTCGACCTGCCCGCCGCGCACGTCCGCCCCGACGGCAGCAGCCTGACCTTCGCCTACGACCCGACGCTCAAGCTCCGGTCGGTGACCGACTCCCGCGGCCAGGTCTGGCGCTACGAGTACGACGACGCGGGACGCCTCGTCGCCGAGACCGACTTCAACGGGCGGACCGTGCGCTACCGGCACGACGCGGCCGGGCGGCTCGTCGCGCGGATCAACGGCAACCAGGAGGAGATCACCTACCGGCGCGACCGGCTGGGCAACGTGGTCGAGCGCAGCCACGGCGACGTGGTCGAGACCTTCGAGCACGACCCGGTGGGCCGTCTCGTCCGGGCGCGCAACGCGGACGCGGACCTCTTGCTGACCCGCGACGCGGTGGGCCGGGTGCTGGCCGAGGGCAGCAACGGGCGCTTCGTCGTGTCGGAGTACGACCGGATCGGCCGCCGGACCCGGCGGCGCACCCCCACCGGGGCCGAAACGGTGTGGCGGTACGGCATGGGCGGGCGGCCCGACTCTCTGCGCACGGCCGGGCACACGATGACCTTCGGCTACGACGGTGCGGGGCGGGAGACCGAGCGGCTGCTCGACAGCGGCACCGTGATCGCGCAGTCCTGGGAGCCCGGCGGCCGGCTGGGCACCCAGACCGTTTCCGCCGTCGCGAGCGCGCGCCACCGGTCGCGGGTGATCCAGCAGCGCCGCTACCACTACCGGCCGGACGGGCACCTCGCCGGAGTCGACGACCTGCTCGCGGGCAACCGGTCGTTCACGCTCGACCCGGCGGCGAGGATCACCGCGGTGACCGGAGCGGGCTGGACCGAGCGCTACGCCTACGACGCGGCGGGCAACGTCACCTCGGCGAGCTGGCCCGACCCGTCCGGTGACGCACAGGGATCGCGCCAGTACGCCGGTTGCGCCGTCACACAGGCCGGGAACGTGCGCTACCGGTACGACGCGCAGGGCCGGGTGATCAGCCGCTCGCGCAAGCGGCTGTCGGCCAAGCCGGAGACCTGGCACTACACGTGGAACGCCGACGACCGGCTGGTCGAGGTGGCCACCCCGGACGGGACGCGCTGGCGCTACCTCTACGACCCGCTCGGCAGGCGGATCGCGAAACTCCGGCTCGCCGGGAGCGCGGTCGCCGAGCGGATCGACTTCTGCTGGGACGGCATGGTCCTCGCCGAGCAGATCCGCTCCGACGGCACGGCCACGACGTGGAACTGGGAGCCGGGCACGTTCCGGCCGGTGTCCCAGGTGGAGCGGACGGCACGCGACCAGGAGTGGTTCGACCGCGAGTTCTACTCGATCGTCACCGACCTCGTCGGCACCCCGTCCGAGCTGGTCACGCCGGACGGCACGCTGGCGTGGCGGCGGCGGTCCACGCTGTGGGGGCTCGACCTGCCCGGCGGCGGGGACGGGGCCGACACCCCGCTGCGGTTCCCCGGCCAGTACTACGACCGCGAGTCCGGGCTGCACTACAACCACCACCGGTACTACGACCCGGCCACCGGGCGGTACACGGCGATCGACCCGCTGGGGCTGGCGCCCGCGCCCAACCCGCAGGCGTACGTGCCGAACCCGACGTCCGCGATCGACCCGAGCGGGCTCACGCCGTGCCAGACGTACTACAGCGTCCAGAGCAGGCAGGACGCCGACCGGCTGATCGACAACGGGGGCGAGCCTTGGCCTTCCGGGGTGGATTCGAACGGCCGGCCGCGGTCGGAGCTGGGCGAGGGGCTCTACGCCTGGGAGACGAGGGAGCAGGCGGAGCGGTACCTGGGCGTGATGAGCAGCCGCGAGGGCGCGCCGTCGATGGAGATCGTCGAGCACCGGATCCGGGGCGAGGACTTCGACGGGCTGCGGTCGGCGGACATGAGCACGATGGACGACGACGCCGCGACCGAGCTGTGGCTGTCCGAGGGCAACCACGACTACGACCACATCCGGCGCGTCACCGGGAGGTTCGGCGCCGAGCACTACTTCAGTAGCAGCGTCTACCACCTGTTCCAGAGCACGAGGAGTTCCGGATGACCCGCACCGGGGAGTTCAAGCTGCAGCGGCAGAAGGGTGGCGTCGGCTACTTCGGGCAGGTGCGGGTGCGGGTGGTGCCCGGCGAGGCGGACGTGGTCTGGGCCGTGCCGCCGGAGGACCGGACGTCGTTGCAGCCGCGGCACGACGCGGAGTTCGTGGAGGCGGCGGTAGCCGGTGCCCGGGAGGGGGTCGAGCTGGTGCGGTCGCTGGGGGTGGACGTGGCACGGGTGGAGGTCGTGCACGCGCAGCTGAACGTCACGGACATCGAGGAGAGCGCGGTGCGGGCCGCGGCCGCGCTGGCGGTGGGCGAGGCGTTCGGCGTGGCGGACCGGCTGGTGCTGACCTTCGACGGCGGCTGGAGGGCGACGACGGCCTAGGAGGGCGGCAGCTGGGGCGCCGACCCGCTGCCGGCCGCCGCCACGCCATCACGACGTCGGTCGCGGGGTGCCGGAGCCTTCGGACGGGCTCGTCGGTGGGTTCCAGATCGGGTTGGGGCAGGTTCCCGTGCTCTCGCCGATGCTGTTGATCTCCGCGTTGCTGCGTGGGTCGCTGCCGTAGTCGATCTGTTCCGTGCACTTCCCGCTGGTCGTCGTCGTGGGGCCGGTCGTCGTCGTGGAGGTGGTCGGCGTCGTGCTTGCGGGGTGGCTCGTCGTGCCCGGCGGGACGGCGCTGCCGCCGCTCCCGGGCCGCGCGCCGTTCGTCTCCGGCACCGCGGGCGGCGCTCCGGTGGTCGTCGTGGTGGGGCTGCTCGGTACCGGGGCCGGGGTCGTGACGCCGTTGGCCGGCGGTGGTGGCGTGAGGCTGAACCCGCGCAGCGCCAACCCGCCCACGCACAGCCCGCCCGCGATGAACACCGAAGCGGCCACCGCCCCCGCGCGGCGCAGCAGCACCCCGCGGCGGCCCCGGCGCAGGACCTCCGTCAGGTGGTCGCCCGGCGGCGGACCGTCGCCCGCCACGGCCTCCTTCAGCGCCAGGCCCAGCTCTTCCTCGTCAGCCCACATTTTCGTCCTCGAGTGTCTCGGCCTGCCGCGCGTAGTGCCGGCGCAGCGCCTTGAGGCCACGGGCGGTCTGGCTCTTCACGGTGCCCACCGAGCAGTTCAGCGTCTCCGCGATCTCCTCCACCGGCAGGTCGTACACGAACCGCAGCACCAGCACGGCCCGCTGCCGGGGCGGCACCTCGCGCAACGCCTGGCGCAGGGCGGCCCGGTCGTCGCTGCGGGCGATCTCGCTGGGAGCCGGTTCACCCGGCGGTGGTTCCGCGACGGGCTGCTCGCGTTCCCGGCCGCGCCGCCGGGTGTCCAGGAACGCCCTGGTGATCACCGTGCGCAGGTAGGCTGCCCCTGCCTCCCGCCTGATCCGGCGCCAGTGCACGTACGTGCGCACGAACGCCGTCTGCGCGAGCTCCTCCGCCTGGCTCCAGTCCCCGCACAGGGCATAGGCCACGCGTCTCGCCCATTCGAACCGCGCCGAGTAGAACTCGACGAAGTCATCCTTGTGCTCCACCAAAGGCCCCCAGCCGCCGACGTCGGACTCGATACGCCGAAACGGGACCGCGGGTTGCACGCGTTCGGGAAGAATCTTCGCCGTGACCGACGTGATGGTGGCCGAAAGCGCCCCGGCCGACGACGACGTGATGCGCAGGCTCATCTCCACGGAACTGCCACCCATCGTCGAGGCCGTGCTGGCCCAGCCGAGGATCCGCCGGTCGTGCGAGGAGCTGAGACTGTCCGCCGCGGACCTGCGCGAGAGGTTGCTCGCCGACCCCGGTGCCCTGCTCAGCCCGACGAATGCCGAGATCTCCGGTTACCGGGACGCGGTGCGTGCCCTCGGCGCCATCCCGGCGCCCGACCGGTCCTGGTTCAGGCGAGCCGCACCGGTGCGGGAGTTCCTACTGCTGCTGGCCGCGCCCTTCGTCGTGTGGGTCGCCGCGGTGCTGCTGTCCGGGCTCTACGGCGAGGACGGGTCGGTCCTCGCCAAGATCGTGCTGACGCTGGGCGTGGTGGTCGGCGCGCTGGGGGCCTGTTTCGCGTTCCTGATGGCGTCCCTGACGGGGTTCGGCGGCGTCGAAGCCGGATCGCCCGGCCGCAGAGGGGCGCGCTGGCTCGCGTTCCTGGTGGCTGCCGGGGTCGTGGTCGGCCTGTGGCCGTTGCTGGTCCGGCAGACGACCCTGCCCGGTGCCGTCGTGACCGCGGTGCTCGCCTTCGTCGTGTTCGTGCTGCTCGCTCTCGTGACCACCGGCACCCCGCGCGCTGACGGCAAGGCTCCGGGGTTGTCGCTCGACGTGCTGCACGCCCGGCTGCAGGCCGACGCGGCGACAGCGCTGGAGAACTGGCGCACGGCCGCGCGGCAGGCGGTCGAGCCTGCCGTCGGCAGGCTCATCAACCGGCTCGCCGCCCCGTCCTACGACGTGGTGCTCAGCGTCCGGGACGACTCGGGGCTCGGCCTGATGCACAGCACCGACCTGGCCGTCGAAACCGTGGCCACGGAACGGTTCCGGCGAGTCCTTGCCGGAATGCGGGGTGGCGCGATCGGCGTCGCCGGTCCCCGTGGCGCGGGCAAGACGACACTGCTCGAAGCCCATCGCGAAGGACGGTTGCTGCCCGCCGGACGGGAGCACCTGCTGGTCCGCGTGGACGCGCCGATCGGGTACGAGGGCCGGGACTTCGCGCTGCACGTCTACGCCACCGTCTGCCAGGCCGTCCTCGGTTACCGGAGCACGGCGCGCGGCCCGAGGCAGTGGTTGCGCGGCAGGCGGAGCGTGCCGGAGAAGCGGTGGCTCGCGCTCGTGGCGAGCGCGGCGAAACGGCTGGAGGACATCCGTTACCTGCAGACGAGAACCACCGGCTGGTCGGGCAAGCTGACGTTGCCGGGGGTGTCCGCGGACGCCACGCGGACCCGTTCGACGGCCAAGGCGCGCCAGGCGCTGACCTATCCGGAGATCGTCGCCGAGCTGCGCGCGTTCCTCCGCGCCGTCGCGGACACGTTGTCCGTCACCAATTCCAGCGCGGCGGCGACCCCGCTGGTGGTCGCGGTCGACGAGCTGGACAAGATCGCCTCGGCCGAGCACGCCCAGCGGTTCGTCAACGAGCTGAAGGCGCTGTTCGGCGTGCCCGGCTGCCACTTCGTGCTGTCGGTGTCGGAGGACGCGCTGACCTCGTTCGAGCGCCGAGGGTTCGCCGTGCGCGACGCGTTCGACAGCGCCTTCGACGAGATCATCAGAGTGGACCAGCTGACGCTGCGGGAGAGCCGAAAACTGCTCAGCAGCAGGCTGATCGGGCTGGCCGAGCCGTTCGTCTGCTTCTGCCACTGCTTTTCCGGCGGCCTGCCGAGGGACCTGATCCGCGCGGCCAGGGCGATGATGGCCGTTGGGCCCGCGGCGACACTGGGACGGGTGTGCGCGGAGCTGACCGGTACCGCGATCGAGCAGGCGGCGCGGCTGGCGCAGCGGGAGCTGCGGCCGCTCGGGCCCGTGACCGCGGTGGTGGAGCTGATCCGGCTGGCCGACGGCCCCGGGCTGGCCCGGCAGTCGCCCGGCGAGCTGTTCGCGACCGTCGGCGAGCTGGCCCGGACCCCGGAGGCGGCCGAACCCGCCGACGTCGTCCGGATGGAGCTGGCGACCTTCCTCTACTTCGCGCTGACGCTGCGGGAGGTCTTCTCCGACGGCCTCACCAAGGAGCAGGTCGTCCGCGCCTCCGCGGAATCCGGGCCCGGGTCGTTCGAGACGCTGGCCCGGGCCCGGGAGGCGTTCGGCGACCACCCGACGCGCGCGTGGCTGCTCGTCGAGCGGTTCCGCACGGAATGGGGACTGCCCGTGGTCTCCTGACCGGCCTACTCGTGGTTGCCCGTCCGCCACAGGTGGGCGTAGTGGCCACCCGCGGCGAGCAGCTGGTCGTGCGTGCCCTGCTCGACGACGCGCCCGTGGTCGAGCACCACGATGCGGTCGGCGCGGGCCGCGGTCGCGAGGCGGTGCGCCACCACGAACGTGGTCCGGCGGCGGGCGACGTGTTCCGTCGCCTGCAGGACCGCCGCCTCGGTGGACGGGTCGAGCGCCGCCGTGGCCTCGTCGAGCAGCAGCACGTCCGGGTCCACCAGCTCGGCCCGCGCGAGTGCGATCAGCTGCCGCTGCCCGGCGGACAACGACTTCCCGCGCTCGCCGACGGACTGCCGGAACCCGGACGGCAACGCGGCCACGCCGTCCAGCGCCCCGACCGCCCGCACGGCGGCCTCCACCTCGGCGTCGCTCGCGGACGGGCGGCCGTAGCGGACGTTGTCGGCGACCGTGCCGGAGAACAGGTGCGCCTCCTGCGGCACCACGCCCATCCGGTGCCGCAGCCCCGGCAGGTCGTAGTCCCGCACGTCCACGCCGTCGATGCCGACCTTGCCGCCCGTCGCGTCGTAGAAGCGGGCGACGAGCTTCACCGCGGTGGACTTGCCCGCGCCCGTCGAACCGACCAGCGCCACCGTCTCGCCAGGCGCGACCTTGAGCGCGATGTCGGCCAGCGCCTTGGTTTCCGTGCCGGGGTAGGCGAAGTCGACCGCGTCGAAGGTGACCTCACCCCGCAGCCGCTCCGGCACCGGCACGGGGTTGTCCGGCGGCGGCACCGAAGTCGGCGTGCGCAGCAGGTCCCCGATCCGGCGCAGGCCCACCTTCGCCTGCTGGTAGCCGTCGAACACCGACGACAGCTGCTGGATCGGCGAGAAGAACAGGTTCAGGTACAGCAGGAACCCCAGCAGCACGCCGACCGGCAGGGTGCCCGCGGCGACCCGGTTTGCGCCCGCGACCAGGACGACGGCCTCCGCGACACCCGAAAGCATGGTGACGAACGGGAAGTACGTCGCGACGTAACGCTGGGCCCGCAGCCGTGAGCGGCGGTACGCGTCACTGCGGGACGCGAACACCTCCGCAGACCGCTCCTCGCGGCTGTACGCCTGCGCGACCCGCAGCCCGCTCACGTTCTCCTGCATGTCCGCGTTCACCACGCTCACCCGTTCGCGTGCCTCGTTGTACGCGGCGGTGGCGAGCCTGCGGAAGATCACCGTCGCCACGATCAGGATCGGCAGCACGGACAGCGCGTACAGGGCGAGGGAGGTGTCGGTGACCAGCAGCGCCACCGAGATGCCGACGAGGGTCAGCGCGCTGATGACGGCCTGCGCGACGCCGGTCTGCAGGAACGTCGACAGCGCGTCCACGTCCGTCGTCATGCGGGTCATGATCTTGCCGGACAGCTCGCGCTCGTAGTAGTCGAGCCCGAGCCGCTGCAGGTGCGCGTAGCTGCGGACGCGCAGCGAGTACAGCACCGTCTCCCCGGCGCGCGCGGTGAGCCGGGTCTGCGCGGAGATCACCAGCCAGTCGATCGCGATGATGACCGCGCCGATGGCCGCGGTCAGCCAGATCACCCACTCGGCGCCGGGGCGCACGCCGTGGTCCACACCCTGCTGGTAGAGCGCGGGCAGCGCGATCGAGGCGGCGGCGTCGATCCCGACCAGCACGACCACCGCGGTGAGCAGGGCGCGGACCGGGCGCAGCAGGCCGGCGAGGCGGAACCGCGGGTCCGGCCGCGTGACGTCCTCCGGATCGAGGCCCGGCACGTCGTCGGCGGGCGGCAGCCTGCGGACGCCCTCGATCAGCTCCTCTGTCGGCGGCACGTCGAACGCGCCGCGCATCCCGCCCATCGCCCCCGCCGCCGGGGTCGCGGTGCGCTGCTGGGCGGAGTCGGCGAGCTGCCCGGCGTCGTCCTGCTCGGGGAGTTCGGGCCAGAGTTCGGGCGTGGTCCCGGTTTCCGGGCGCCGCACGCACTCGCGCCGGTGCTTCTGCTCGACGCCCTCGCCGGGCCCGGAAACCAGCTCCCGGAACAGCTCGCAGCGTTCTTCCAGTTCTTCGGCGGTGCCGATGTCCACCACGCGGCCCGCGTCGAGCACTGCAATGCGGTCGGCGAGCGCGAGGGTCGAGCGGCGGTGCGCGATGAGCAGGGTCGTGCGGCTCGCGGTGACGGCGCGCAGCGTGTCGTGGATCGCCGCTTCGGTGACCGTGTCGACGGCGGAGGTCGCGTCGTCGAGGATCAGCACCCGCGGGTCGGTGAGCAGGGCCCGCGCGAGACCGAGCCGTTGCCGCTGGCCGCCCGAGAGCGTGAGGCCGCGTTCACCCACCTCGGTGGCGTAGCCGTTGGGCAGTTCCTCGATGAAGTCGTGTGCCTCGGCGGCCTTCGCGGCCGCGATCACCTCCTCGTCGCTCGCGTCCGGGCGTCCGTAGGCGATGTTGTCGCGCACGGAGGTGGAGAACAGGAACGCCTCCTCGAACACCACGCCGACCGCGCGCCGCAGGTCGGCCAGCCGCAGCTCGCGCACGTCACAGCCGCCGAGGCACACCGAGCCCGCGTGCACGTCGTAGAAGCGGGGCAGCAGCAGGGAGATCGTGGACTTGCCCGAACCCGCCGTGCCGACGAGCGCCAGCGTTTCACCTGGCCGGGCGGTGAGCGTCATCCCGTCGAGGACTGGTTCGGACCGGGTGTAACCGAACCGCACGTCGGACAGCTCGATCGAGAGCGGCCCGTCCGGCAACGGCTTCGCGTCCGGCGCGTCCCGCACCTCCGGCTGGGCGTCGATCAGCTCGTACACGCGATCCGCACCCGCGCGGGTCAACTGGGCCTGCACCACCATCGACGACAGCATCCGCGCGGGCCCGACGAGACCAGAGACGTAGCTGGCGAAAGCGAGGAACGTGCCCAGTGTGACCTCGCCACGCAGCGCCAGGATGCCGCCGAACGCGAGCACCGCGACCTGCCCCGCCGCAGGCAGCGCCGACGTCGTCGCCGTCGGCACCGCCGACAACCGCGCCGCGCGCAACCGCTCCGCGAACAGCCTCCTCGCGGCCCGCTCCAGTCGCGAAACCTCGCGCGCCTCCTGCCCGAAACCCTTCACCACCCGCACACCGGTGACGGTCTCCTCGACGTGCTGCGCCACGTCCGCGGCCCGCTGCTGCGCCGACCAGGTGGCCGGGAACAGCCGCTTGCGGGACCGCCCGGCGACGAACGCCACCGCGGGTACCACGACCAGCGCGATGACCGTCAACAGCGGCGACATCCACAGCATCGCGGCCAGCGAGAACACCGCGAACACCACCGAACCCATCGACAGCGGCACCATCATCAGCAGCGACACCACCAGCTGCAGATCGGTGATCGCCCGCGACACCACCTGCCCCGTGCGCAGCGAGTCCTGCTTCCCACCGTCCAAACGCGACACCGCGCCGAACACCGCGCGCCGCAGGTCGTGCTGCACGTCCAGCGCCAGCCGCCCGCCCACGTACCGGCGCACGAACGCCGTCGCGAACATCAGCACCTGCACCCCGACCAGACCACCCGCGAGCAGCCCCAGCTGCCCCGTGTCGCCGCCCACGGCGTCGTCCACCGCCGCACGCACAAACAACGGGCTCGCGGCCTGGAAGCCGACACTCACGACCGCAGCCGTGAGCGACAACACAACGAGCCAGGGATGCCGCCAGGCGGCGGCGGCGAGTCTGCGGATCCAGCCGGTCGGGGACTCAGGGGCAGCAGCGGTCACACGCTCCAGGCTATGCGCACTCCGCCCCCTCCGGCCGCCCAGCAGGGAGATCTCCACATCGGACAACCTCACGAACGCCCCTCACCCTCTCCGGCGAACGGGTGAACGCCCCCGGAGGCGACCTTCGTCACCATCCGCCCCGGACCCCGCCGCGACCCCAAAACCCCAGTTCGTCGGGTAATCACGACGTCCCGTCACGGACGGTGAAGAAGTATTTCGAGTAAAACCGCCACCCCATGCAGCGAAGTCGGCGCCGACCACCTAAGCTGTTGTTGGCGGCCCGCTCCCAGTGACCCCCAGGCTGGTTGAGCGGGCCGCCCCTTGTTCGGCGCTGACGCGCCTTCCCTCTTGCGTCAACCTCGCATTGCCCTTTGGGGGTCGACCCCCAAACCCCCGCCAGGGGGCTCGCCCCCTGGACCCCCATCGTCGTGGGCCGGTTGCTAGGGCGTGTTGCTGTACGGGAGGTTGTGGGCTGTCGCTACTGCCTGGTTCGTGACTTTGTGTTGATGAACGTTCAAGCCCTTTGCTAGGGCTGGGTTCGTGGCTAGTGCGGCTTGCCAGCCCTGGTCTGCCAGGGCGGTTGCGTAGGGGAGGGTTACGTTGGTCAGGGCTTGGGTGCTGGTGGTGGGGACTGCGCCTGGCATGTTGGCCACGCAGTAGAAGATCGAGTTGTGGACCTCGTAGGTGGGGGCGTCGTGGGTGGTGGGGTGGGAGTCCTCGAAGCAGCCGCCCTGGTCGATGGCGATGTCCACCAGGACGCTGCCCGGCTTCATGCGGCTGACCAGGTCGTTGGTGATCAGTTTCGGGGCTTTGGCGCCTGGGATCAGGACTGCGCCGATGATGAGGTCGGCTTGGAGTGCCGCCTCTTCGATGGCGAAGGCTGTGGACGTGACCGTTTTGATCTGACCGTTGTGGGTTTGGTCGATCTGGCGCAGGCGGTCCACATTGGTGTCGAGAATTTCCACTTCGGACCCCAGGCCCAGGGCTACCCGTGCCGCGTTCAGGCCGGCGACCCCGCCGCCGATCACCACGACCTTGGCGGGGCGCACGCCTGGTACGCCGCCGGGGAGGACGCCTCGGCCGCCGCTGGGCTTCATCAGGGCGAAGGCGCCTACCTGCGGGGCCAGGCGGCCTGCCACCTCTGACATCGGGGCCAGGAGGGGCAGGCTGCCGTTCGCCAGTTGGACCGTTTCGTAGGCGATCGCGGTGGTGCCGCTGGCCAGCAGGGCTTCCGTCAGCGGGCGGTCGGCGGCCAGGTGCAGGTACGTGAAGAGGGTCTGGTTCTCGCGCAGACGCGGGTACTCCTCCGCGATCGGCTCCTTGACCTTCAGGACCAGCTCGCCCTCGGCCCACACCTCGTCGGCGGTGGCCAGGATCTTGGCGCCCGCGGCCGTGTAGTCGTCGTCCGGGATGGCGGACCCGACACCGGCCTCGGTCTCGACGAACACCTCGTGACCGCGCCGCGTCAGCTCGTGGACGCCGGCCGGCGTCAGCGCCACCCGGTATTCGTGCTTCTTGATCTCACGGGGGACGGCGATACGCACGGGTTCCTCCTGGTCGCTTCGTTGGCGTTGTGGTCACCACCGTGCTGCACCCGGATGGCGGTGTCATCGTCCGCCCAAGACAATCCTCGCGCCAGCGGATGGTTCCCGCACGACAGCGGGGTTGACCTCCACCTAACTGGAGGATGCACGGTGGTGGACGTGAGAGCCGTGTGGTTGACCGAGTTCGGCGATCCCGGAGTCCTGCGCCTCGGTGACGCGCCCGATCCGGTGCCGGGCCCCGGCGAGGTGCTGGTCGCCGTGGCGTTCGCCAACACCACCTTCGTCGAGACGCAGCTGCGGGCCGGCGGCACGGTTCCCTACCGCCTGCAGCCGCCGGTGATTCCCGGCAACGGGGTCGGCGGCGTGGTTCTCGCCGCCGGGCCGGGCGTGGACGGCGATCTCGTGGGCAGGCGGGTGGTGACCGCGACCGGCGGCTCGGGCGCGTACGCCGAGCGGGTGGTCGTGCCCGCCGACGTGCCGTTCGTGGTGCCGGAGGGGCTCGGGCTGGACGACGCGGTCGCCCTGCTCGCGGACGGCCGCACGGCGAAGGCACTGGTGCGGACGGCGGAGGTCGGACCGGGGGACCGCGTGCTCGTCGAGGCCGCGGCCGGCGGGGTCGGCAGCCTGCTGGTGCAGCTGGCGAGCCAGGCGGGGGCGACGGTGGTCGCGGCCGCGGGCGGCCCGCGGAAGGTGGCGGTGGCGCAGGACCTCGGCGCGGACCGCGCGGTCGACTACTCGGCGCCGGACTGGGCGGACGAGGTCGGCGAGGTGGACGTCGTGTTCGACGGCGTGGGCGGCGACCTCGGCGCGACCGCGTTCTCCCTGCTGCGCCGCGGCGGCCGTTTCGTGGCCTACGGCCTGGCGAGCGGCTCGTGGGCACCGGTGCCGGAAGCGCGGGGGATCTCCGTCCACCGCGGCCTGTAGTTCTCGCCGGAGGACTTCCGGGCGTTCACGGAGTCGGCGCTGAAAGAGGCGGCCGCGGGACAGCTGACCCCGCTGATCGGCCAGCGCTTCCCGCTCTCCCGGGCCGCCGACGCCCACCGGGCGATCGAAACCCGCGCGACGGTGGGGAAGACGCTGCTGGTGGTGTGAGCTAGAACCGCACCGAGGCGGGGTCTCCGACGTGGACCGTGCCCGGGCGGGTGGCTCGCATGATCAGGCCGAACTTGTTGTCGTGCTGTTCGATGAGCCACGTCTGCAGCTTCGGCCAGCGTTCGCGGCCTTCGGGGTCCCAGCTCGGCACCGCGCACCGGATGCACGGGCCGGCCCTGTCGCCGACCGCCTCCAGGACCACGTCGCCGATCGTGAGCACCGTGCCCTCGCCCCAGTCCTGCTCCGCGAACGCGGGCGCGTCCAGCGCCAGGTGCACGTTGGGGCGGAAGCGGTCCAGCTCGACCGGGCCGCCCAGCTCCTCCTCCAGTGCCGCGCGGGAAGCCTCCGTGGTCACCAGCACGGACGGCCCGCGGTCCTGCTGCCCGTCCGCCGCGCGCAGTTCCAGCGGCACACCAAGGGATTCGGTGAGCGCGGCGGGCAGACCGGGATCCGACCAGGACCACTCGGCGCCGTCCGGGCCGTGCAGCACCGGCGGCTCCTCGACCGGCCCGGGGTAGGTGGCTCGCCACGACAGCAGCTCCTGGTTCTGCCGCACGGTGAGCACGCGCCCGGCGCGCTTCTCCCGCAGGTCGACCAGCGCGTGGGCGCGGTCACCCGCCATGCCCCGCTCGTCGAACCGCGCGGCGTCGACCCGCTCGCCGCGCAACGACTTCACCGGCCAGCGGTCCAGCCGCACCACGGATCCCGAGTACATCCGTTCATGATATCCGCGCCCCCGACCACCGGACCGCGATCAGCTGCACGAGCAGCGCCAGCCGCACGTCGGGGTCGTCCAGGTCGAGCGGAACGAGGTCGAGCAGGCGGCGCACGCGGTACCGCAGGGTGTTGGGGTGGATCCGCAGCGCCTTCGCGGCCGCGCGGGGGTCGCCGGGGAAGCGGAGCCACTCGTAGAGCGTGTCGAGGTACTCGGTGTGGTTGGCGCGATCGTGCTCGCGCAGGGTCTCCAACGGGCCGAACGCCGTCACGTGCGCGTCGGCGGCCGCGGTGGCGGCGCGGTGCAGCACCAGCGCGCTCCACAGTTCGTCGTAGCTGCCGACGGTGCTGTCGAGCAGTCCGGCACGCAGCAGCGTCAGCGTTTCTTCGGCCTCCGCGCGGGAGCGGGTCAGCTCGGCGATGTCCACCGCGCTGCCCGCGGCCACCCGCGCGGGCTGGTCGGCCAGCGCTTTCCGCAGCTCCGACCACGCCTCGCCGTCGGGCACCACCGCGTACAGCAGGCCGTCGAGCTCGGTCGCGACCGGGCGGCGGCCGATGCCCTGCGAAAGCCGTTCCAGCAACGCCAGCCGCAGGCCCTCGCCGTCTTCGCCGGGGGTGTCGACGACGACCACGCGGTGCGGCACGTCGGCCAGTTGCAGCTCCTCGATCGCCTTGCGGGGACCGGTTTTCCCGTCGAGGAGGTTGCGCAGCAGCTCGGCGGAGGCGCGGCGCCGGGCGTCGGCGTGAGCCCGGTGGCGCAGCAGGTGCAGCGCGACGACGGGTGCGGTGTCGGCGAAGGCGGCGGCCCGCGCCTCCGACACCGGGCCGCGCACCACGGCCCACATCGAGCCGAGCAGTTCGCCGCCCATCCGGATGGGCACGATCAGCCGGGGCAGCGTGCCGTCGCGTTGCGCCGGGACGAAAACCGTTTGCCTGCCACGGGAAAGCTCACGGAACACGCCCTTCGACCGGAACCGCGCGAGCACGTCGCCGGGAATGCGGCGGCCCATGATCGTCGAGACGCGGGCGGGGTCGGTGAGGTCCTGGCGGGCGGAGTAGGCGAGGACGCGGGAGTTGGTGTCCTCGATCGTGACGGGCGCGTCGACGACGGAGGCGACCACGTCGGCGAGGCGGAACAGGTCGCCGGGATCGTCGCTGTCGTCGACGGTGTCGGCGGCGTCGAGGACGGTGCGCAGCAGCCAGACGAGCTGCGCCCACGCGGTGGCGGCGTGGACCTCGACGAGGGCGATGTCGCCGGCCTTGGCGGCGCGCCGGACGGCGGGTTTGCCGGCGAAGGGCGGTTTGAGCAGGACGGCGGCGGCCTTGTGCTCGGCGCTGTGCGACACGAGCGCGACGGCGCCGTCGGTGTCCACCGGGGCGACGCCGAGCACGAGGTCCCCGGCGGCGACGGCGGTGGTCGCGCCGGGCTCGGCGATGACGACGTCCGCGACGGCGGGACACGAGTCGGGCACGGACACCGCGTGCAGCAGCGTCGGCCCGACCCGCTCGACGACACTGCGGACGGACACCATTTCCGCAGCATACGGTCCTGCACGGCGGCGGCAGGGGAGGTTGCCCCGCAGCAGCGGGAGGCTGCCCTCGGAGGCTTCCGGCCACCGCCGCCACACCGAAGCCGCGGGATCAGCGGCTCAGCACCCGGGCCAGCACGTCCCACAGCGTTCCCGCCGGGTCGGGGACCGGGCCCGTGCGCCAGGCGACGATGCCGTCCGGGCGCACCAGTGTCGCCCCGTCCGGTTCCAGGCCGTACCGGACAGCGAACACCCCCTGCGGGTCGCCGAAGTCCTGGCCCGCTTCGAAGCACTGCAACGCAACTCCCGTCTCCGCCGCCACTTCGCGGGTCGCGGACCGCCACGACGGGCCGTTCGCCAGTACCACCCACCCGCGCCCCAGCAGGTCCACAATGGACCGGCCGTCCCCGAGAGGCACGTGGGGCGCACGGAAACCCGCCCGGCCGCTCGGGGCGTTCGGGTTCTCCGTCGGCCTGGGGTCGTCGTCCTCGATCAGCACGGCCGAGGAGCGGTAGCGGAAACCCAGCGTCAGCTCGATCTGGTCCACCGGGTCACCCACGCCGCTGAGGTCCAGCTCCGGCGCCATCCGCTGCTTCGCGTTGTGCAGCGACGTGTTCACCACCAGCTCCGCGATCGGCCGCCGCTCGGCCTCGTATGCGTCGAGCAGCCTCGGCCCCGCCTCGCCCCGCAGCACCGCCGCCAGCTGCCACGCCAGCGCGTGCCCGTCGCCGACCGCCGTGTTGCCGCCCATGCCCCCGGTCGGCGGGGTCACCTTCGCCGCGTCACCGGCCAGGAACACCCGCCCCGCCCGGAAATGCCGCGCCACCCGCGCCGCCATCTCCCACGCCCCCACCCAGCGGATCTCCGGCGCCAGCTCCGGCAGGTCGGTCGCCGCGCGGATCAGCTTCGTCAACCGTTCGGGTGGGAAGTCGTCGACGGACTCACCGCGCTCCGGGTGGTAGTCGGCCGCGAACACGTACCGTCCCGGCACGTCGGTGTTGACCAGCGCGCCGGTGAACTCCGGGTGCTGCAGGTAGTACAGGTCCGTCACGTCCGGTTGCAGCCGGTCACCCAGGTCAGCGTCGAAGACCACGCCGATCGAGTGGCCGATGGCCCCCAACCCGTCGACGGGAATGCCGAGCCGTTCGCGAATGCGGCTCCGCCCGCCGTCCGCCGCCACGAGGTAGCGCGCCCGCACCAGGTACGGCTCGCCGCCGTCGGGCGAAACCTGCGCTGCCACCTCCTCCGCGTCCTGCTCGAACGACGTCAACGTGGTCGAGAACCGCACCTGCGCCCCGGACTTCTCCGCCCGCGCGAGCAGGATCGGCTCGACGACGTCCTGCCCCGCCATGCCCCACGGCAGCCCCACCGCCGCGTCGAGGTCCAGCTCGGACATGTCCTCCAGCAGCCGGTGGAACACCGGCCCGGCGAGGCTCGACGCGATCGTGATCCGCAGCCCCTGCGACGCGCGCTCGCTGACGCCCAGCACCTCCTCGTCGATCCCCGCCCACCGGTACAGCTCCATCGTGCGCGGCGTCTGCCCCGAAGCGCGGGGGTGCACCGAGGTGCTGGCGTGCCGCTCGACGACGAGCACCGAAACCCCTTGTTGCGCCAGGAACATCCCCGCCGACAGTCCAGCCAGCCCAGCGCCTGCTACCAGTACGTCCACTCGCTCTTCTCTCATGAAGAAAGTATCTTAGAAACTAAGAGAATTGGCAAGGGAGAAGTTCCAGAAGCTGAGATCGCTGGCCGGGTACCGCCGGGGTGACTAGCGTGCGGGCCCATGACGAGCAACGACGCCTGGTCCTTCGAGACCAAGCAGATCCACTCGGGGGCGAACCCGGACAGTGCGACGGGCGCCCGCGCGACGCCGATCTACCAGACCACCTCGTACGTCTTCCGGGACACGCAGCACGGCGCGGACCTGTTCAGCCTCGCCGAGCCGGGCAACATCTACACCCGGATCATGAACCCGACACAGGACGTGCTGGAGCAGCGCGTCGCCGCGCTGGAGGGCGGCGTGGCCGCGCTGGCGTTCGCGTCGGGTTCGGCGGCCACCACCGCCGCGATCCTGAACGTGGCCAACGCCGGTGACCACCTGGTGTCGAGCCCGAAGCTCTACGGCGGCACGTACAACCTGTTCCACTACACGCTGCCGAAGCTGGGCATCGAGGTCAGCTTCGTCGAGGACCAGAACGACCTCGACCAGTGGCGCGCCGCGGTGCGCCCGAACACGAAGCTGTTCTTCGCCGAGACGCTGGCCAACCCGGGCGGCGACGTGCTCGACATCCGCGCGGTCGCGGACGTGGCGCACGAGGCCGGGGTCCCGCTGTTCGTCGACAACACCGTGCCCACGCCGTACCTGCTGCGCCCGATCGAGCACGGCGCCGACGTGGTGGTCCACTCGGCCACGAAGTACCTCGGCGGCCACGGCACCACGATCGCCGGGGTGCTCGTCGACGGCGGCACGTTCGACTTCGGCGCCGACCCGCAACGCTTCCCCGGCTTCAACGAGCCGGACCCGAGCTACCACGGCCTGAAGTACTGGGAGGCCCTCGGTCCGGGCGCGTTCGCCGCCAAGGCCCGCGTGCAGGGGCTGCGGGACACCGGTGCCGCCATTTCGCCGTTCAACGCCTTCCTGATCCTGCAGGGCATCGAGACGTTGTCACTGCGCCTCGACCGGCACGTGGCCAACGCGCAGGCGCTCGCGGAGTGGCTGGAGCAGCGCGACGAGGTGGAGAAGGTGTACTACGCCGGCCTCCCGTCGAGCCCGCACCACGAGCTCGCGCAGAAGTACCTGCCCAAGGGCGCGGGCGCGGTGCTGTCGTTCGACCTGCGTGGCGGGGTCGAGGCGGGCCGGAAATTCGTCGACGGCACCGAGCTGCACAGCCAGCTGGTGAACATCGGCGACGTGCGCAGCCTGATCGTGCACCCGGCGAGCACGACGCACAGCCAGCTGAACCCGGAGGAGCAGCTGTCCAGCGGCGTCACGCCGGGCCTGGTGCGGCTCGCCGTCGGGATCGAGGGCATCGAGGACCTCAAGGCCGACCTCGAGGCGGGCTTCCGTGCCGCCAAGGCGGCTCTGTGAGCCCAGCGCCGGACCTCCCGCCCGCCTCGGGTGCGTGGCGGGCGGGAGATCCCGTGGGACACCGGCAGTTCCTGGCGGTGGACCGGCCGCTGCGGCTGGAGGCGGGCGGTGTCCTGCCGGGCTACCAGCTCGCCTACGAGACGTGGGGCACGCTGAACTCGGACGCGTCCAACGCCGTGCTGGTCGAACACGCGCTGACCGGCGACTCGCACGCCGCGGGCCCGGCGGGGCCCGGGCATCCGTCGCCGGGCTGGTGGGACGGGCTCATCGGGCCCGGCCGCGCGCTGGACACGGACGAGCTGTTCGTCGTGGTGCCCAACGTGCTCGGCGGTTGCCAGGGCACGACGGGTCCCGCGTCGCCCGATCCGGACGGAAAACCCTGGGGCAGCCGGTTTCCCAGGGTGACCGTCCGGGACCAGGCGCTGGCGGAGGCCGCACTGGCGGACGCGCTGGGCGTCGAGCGGTGGGCGCTCGTGCTCGGCGGGTCGATGGGCGGGATGCGCGCGCTGGAGTGGGCGGTCACGTTGCCGGGCAGGGTCGAGGCGCTGCTCGTGGTGGCCTCGACAGCGGCCGCGTCGGCGGAACAGATCGCCTGGGCTTCGCCGCAGCTGCACGCGATCCGGGCGGACCCGGCGTGGCGGGGCGGCGACTACTACGACGCGGCGCCGGGCGAGGGGCCGCACCGCGGGCTGGGCATCGCGCGCCGCATCGCGCACGTGACCTACCGCAGCGAGCCGGAGCTGACCGACCGGTTCGGCAGGCGTCGCCAGGCCCCCGGCGACGCCCGGTACGCCATCGAGTCCTATTTGGACCACCACGCGGACAAGCTGGTGCGCCGCTTCGACGCGAACAGCTACCTGCTGCTGACCGAGTCGATGAACGACCACGACGTGGGCCGCGACCGCGGCGGCGTCGGCGAAGCGCTGTCGCGGGTGACCGCGCGGACACTGGTCGCGGGCGTGGACAGCGACCGGCTGTACCCGTCGTACCAGGCGCGTGACCTCGCCGCCGCCCTCCCGGGCAGCGGCGAGGCGGCGGTGATCTCGTCCCCGTACGGGCACGACTCGTTCCTGATCGAGACACCGCAGATCGCGGGGCTGGTCAAGGCGTTGCTGGACTGAGGGCTCACGGTGTCTTGAGCGTGCCGCCGTCGACGGTCCAGTTCGAGCCCACAGCGCTGGGCATCGTCGGCGACGCCAGCAGCAGCACCGCGCGGGCGATCTCGGCCGGTTCGATCAGCGTGCCGGTCACCATCCCGGACTGCTGGGGCAGGGCCGCGAGCAGCGTGTCGTGCTCCACGCCCATGCTCGCCGCCACTCGTCCGACGTAGCCGTCCGGGCTTGTCATGATCGCCGTCCGCGTGCTGCCCGGCGTGACGACGTTGACCCGGACCCCGGTCTCGGCCACCTTCTCCGCCAGTCCGCGGGAGAAGGCGTTGAGCCCGGCCTTGGCGGCGGCGTAGGGGAGCGGCACCCCTCGTGGGTCACGAGCGGAGCTCGAGCCGATGTTCACGACGGCACCCCCCGCCTGCGACAGTGCCGGCATCGCGGCCCGGGTCATCTCCACGGCGGCACCGAGGTTCAGCGCGAGCACGTTCTCCCACGTCGCGCTCGAACCACCGAGGGGATCGAGGAGGTCCGCGTCGGTCACTTCACCGCCGCCCGCGTTGTTGACGAGCACGTCGAGGCGCGGGTCGGCAGCTAGCGCCGCCTCGACCGCTCGCCGGGGCTCCCCGGGTGCGGCCAGGTCGGCGGACACGAAGGTGGCCCCGGTGGCCTCCAGTTCGGGCGTGCTCTTCCGCGAGACGGCGACGACTTCGGCGCCCTCGGCGCGGAAGCCCTCGACGATCGCGAGGCCGATTCCCCTGCTCGCGCCGGTCACGAGGACGCGCTTGCCCGCGAGGTTCAGATCCATGGTTGCTGCTCCTGTCAGAAGAGGTCTGCCAGAGATGCAACATGAAAGTCTCACTTAAGTCAACAAGTGATCCGTTCACGTCTCGACTGTAAGCTGATTCGAGACGTAGGAGGTGACATGAGCGCAGAGGCCGGACCGCGGCGCGTGCGAGCGGACGCGGAGCGCAGCACGACTCGGATCCTGGACGCGGCCGAGGACGTGCTCGCGGTGGACGCGAACGCGACGCTCGAACGGATCGCCGACGCGGCGGGGCTCGCGCGCGCCACCGTCCACCGGCGGTTCTCGTCGCGGCGGGCGCTGCTGGCCGCGCTGACCGACCGGCTCAACGAGCGTTACCTGCGGGCGCTCGACCAGACGCGCGTGTCGGCGGCGCCGCCGGTCGCCGCGCTGCACCGCCTCACCGAGTTGGTCTTCGAGCTCAAGGTGGCCAACCAGGCGGTCATGGAGCTCACGACGGACCCGGAGACCGGGATCACGGCGTTGAGCGAGGAGGTGGTCGCAGGACTCGACCTGCTGTTCACGCGGCTGCGCGAAGCGGGCGAGATCACCGCCGCCGAGCCGGCGTGGTGCCGCCAGGTCTACCTGGCGATCGTGCACGAGGCGTGGCGGCTGCCCGCGGACTCACCGGCGCTGGCGGGCACGACGGACGACCCGGCCGGCGTGCTGGGTGCGCGGGCCGACCTGACGTTCCGGACGGTGCTCGGCGCACTCGGCGGCGGGCGTCCGCAGTAGACGGACGCTGCCAGTGTCAGTCCGCCACGGCCTCGTGCACCCAGCCGGTGACGGGCAGGTCGCGGTCCAGGCACTCGGTCGACAAGCGGATCGTCCAGCGCAGCGCCTGCAGCAGCAGGCTGTTCACCTCGTCGGGCGCGGCGCTCGCCAGCGCGATCTCCACCTGCTCCTCGGCGGCCTCGGTGTTGCCGTGCACCTCCGCCAGCAGGGTCCGCACCGCCGTGCGCACCGGCGGGTCGGCCTCGTCGATCGGGACCTCCTCACCGGTCTCGTCGAACACCTGCACCTTGACCGGCGCGCTGCCGCCGTCGCCGAGCACCGACACCATCGTGCTGCACTCGCCGAACAGCAGCAGCATCAGCTCGCGCAGCTCCTCGTCGGACGAGGGCGCCACCTCACCCAGCGCGTCGTCGTCCCGGCCGAGCCGCATCGCGACGAGCGCACGCTGTGCCTTCGCCACGACGTTCTGCTCGCTGCCCACACGCCCTATCAAACACCAGAGATCGGGGGTTCGCGCCAGTGCGAAGAACGGGTGACTCAGGCGAGGGAGTGCAGTGCACCGAGCGCGAGCCGGCGCAGTAGATCAGCCAGTTCGGCGTCATCCAGATAGCGGTTGTACGGCGTCGAGTTGATCAGACCGAACACGGCGTGTGCCGCCGAGCGCGCGCGGCGCTCGCTGACCCCCGCCACGGCGTCCCTGATCGCGCGCACCCACACCTCGACGTACCGGCGTTGCAGCGCCCGCACTTCCTTGCGGTCCTCGTCGGTCAGGTTCGCCAGGTTGCGTTCCTGCACGGTGATCAGCGACGGCTGGGTGAGGGCGAAGTCCACGTGGAAGCCGACGAGCTCGGCCAGCACCCGTTCGGGGTCGGCGGTGCGGGCGGCCAGCGCGGTGCCGCCGTCGAGCAGGTAGTGGCTGATCGAGCTGAGCATCTCCCCGAGCATCGCGTCCTTGCTCCGGAAGTGCCGGTACAGCGCCGGGCCGGAGATGCCGACCGCCGCGCCGATGTCGTCGATGCCCACTCCGTGGAACCCGTGGCGGGCGAACAGCTCGGCCGCGGCGGTGAGGATCTGTTCTCGGCGACTCGCCTTCTCGCCGTTGACCAGGGGGGTGGAGCTCGACATCTTGTCATGCTATCGGGTCAAGTTAGCGACCGCTAACGTTCGCCTGTTCGTTACCACTTACCAACTAATTGCGGGTTCTCGTGAGCAACAACCCTGCTACATCTATGTGTGGTCTGTCACTCACAGAAGGGCCTCGTCCATGTCCGTCCCCGCAGCCTTGAGAACGCTTACCGTCGCCGTCGCCGCTGTGCTGGCCACGCTGGGACTCACCGCGGTCGCCCAGGCGGCCACGATCAACTACGTCGCGCTCGGCGACTCCTACTCCTCCGGGGTGGGCGCCGGCTCCTACCTCGACTCCAGTAGCTGCAAGCGCAGCGCCAAGGCGTACCCGGAGCTGTACGCGAACGCCACCGGCGCGTCGATCAGCTTCCAGGCCTGCTCCGGCGCCAAGACCGGGGACGTGCTCAGCAACCAGGTGGGCGCGCTGAACGCGAACACCACGCTGGTGTCGATCACCGTGGGCGGCAACGACGCCGGGTTCAGCAGCGTGATGGAGGACTGCATCCTCGGCGGTGACTCCGGCTGCAAGACCGCGGTCACCAACGCCACCGACTACGTCTACAGCACCCTGCCCGGCCTGCTGGACAACGTGTACTCGACGATCCGCAGCAAGGCGCCCAAGGCGAAGGTCGTCGTGCTCGGCTACCCGCACTTCTACAAGATCGGCGGCTCCTGCTCGGTCGGGCTGTCCGACACCTCCCGCGGCTACATCAACGGTGGCGCCGACGCGCTCGACACGGTGATCTCCAAGGAGGCCGCGAACGCCGGCTTCACCTTCGCCGACGTCCGCCAGGCGTTCACCGGGCACGAGATCTGCTCGGGCTCCGCGTGGCTCAACAGCGTGACGTGGCCCGTGGACGAGTCGTACCACCCGACGGCCACCGGTCAGGCGAACGGCTACTACCCGACCTTCACCGGCGCGCTCTGAGGGCCTGACAACCCCGAGCCGTTCAGCCCCGGGTCGTGACCCATCGGGCGCGGCTCGGGGCTCTTCGGGCTGTCTTCGATCCGACAAGACAACGAGCCGACGATCTGATTGTCAACGAAGGGACAATCCCTTCGTCGAAAGGTCCACATGTCTACCGGCCTGAAGAAGACAATCGTCCTCGCTGTCACCGGTCTCGCGGCCACGCTCGGCTTCACCTCCGTCGCCAGTGCCGACCCCATCGAATACGCGGCGCTCGGTGACTCGTACTCCTCCGGCAACGGCGCCGGCTCGTACGTCGACGACACCGCCTGCGAGCGCAGCGCGAACGCCTACCCGGAGCTGTACGCGAAGCAGTCCGGCGCCACGCTCGACTTCCAGGCGTGTTCCGGCGCCACGGTCACCGACGTGCTCAACAACCAGCTCGGCACGCTGAGTGCGACCACCACGCTGGTCTCCATCACTGTCGGCGGCAACGACGCCGGGTTCACCAACGTCATGGCCAACTGCATCCTCGGCGGCGACGACGCCTGCAAGACCGCCACGGACGCCGCGGTCGACTACGTGCACACGACCCTGCCCGGGCAGCTCGACGGCGTGTACTCGGCCATCAGGGACAAGGCGCCGAACGCAAAGGTGGTCGTGGTCGGCTACCCGCACATCTACTTCCCCGGTGACAACTTCTGCGCCGGCGGCGTCTCGAACACCTCGCGCGGCTACGTCAACGGTGCGGCGGACGCGCTGGACGCCGTGCTGGCGAAGGAGGCCGCGAACGCCGGCTTCGCGTTCGCCGACGTGCGCGGCAACTTCACCGGTCACGAGGTCTGCTCGGACACCCCGTGGCTGAACTCGCTGACCGACCCGTTGAGCGACTCGTTTCACCCGAACGTGACCGGGCACGCCGAGGGCTACCTCCCGGCCTTCACTGCCGCGCTCTGAGGCTGGACAGCCGGGTTAGTCGTCGTTAACATCAGAAGCGAAGTTAACGACGACTAACTTGGGCTGGCATGGACACACCGACGCTGACCACCGCGGTAGATCCGCGGAGTGAGAGTTACGCGCGCAACGTGACGGAACACGCCGAGCTGGTCGAGGACCTGCGCAAGCGGCTCTCGGCCGCGCGGCTCGGCGGTCCCGAGAAGTCCCGCGCCCGCCACGTCGAGCGCGGCAAGCTGCTGCCCCGCGACCGCGTGGACGCGCTGCTCGACGCGGGATCCCCGTTCCTGGAGCTGTCTCCGCTCGCGGCGAACGGGCTCTACGACGACGAGGCGCCCGCGGCGGGCATCATCACCGGCATCGGCCGCGTGTCGGGCCGCGAGTGCGTGATCGTCGCGAACGACGCCACGGTCAAGGGCGGCACGTACTACCCGATGACCGTCAAGAAGCACCTGCGTGCGCAGGAAGTGGCGCTGCACAACAACCTTCCGTGCCTCTACCTCGTCGACTCCGGCGGCGCGTTCCTGCCGCGGCAGGACGAGGTGTTCCCCGACCGCGAGCACTTCGGCCGCATCTTCTACAACCAGGCCACGATGTCCGCGCGCGGCATCCCGCAGATCGCCGCCGTGCTCGGTTCCTGCACGGCGGGCGGCGCTTACGTGCCGGCGATGAGCGACGAAGCGGTGATCGTGCGCAACCAGGGCACGATCTTCCTCGGCGGCCCGCCGCTCGTGAAGGCGGCGACGGGCGAGGTGGTCACGGCGGAGGAGCTGGGCGGCGGCGACGTGCACGCCCGGCAGTCCGGCGTCACCGACCACCTGGCCAACGACGACGCGCACGCGTTGCAGATCGTCCGCTCCATCGTCTCGACGCTCGGGCCGCGTTCCCCGCGGCCGTGGGACGTCGCGCCCGTCGAGGAGCCGGTGGTGGATCCGCGGCAGCTCTACGGGGCCGTGCCGGTGGACTCGCGCACGCCGTACGACGTCCGAGAAGTCATCGCGCGGATTGTCGACGGTTCGAAGTTCGGCGAGTTCAAGAAGGAGTACGGCGCCACGCTGGTCACCGGGTTCGCCCGGATCCACGGGCACCCGGTCGGGATCATCGCGAACAACGGCGTGCTGTTCTCGGAGTCGGCGATGAAGGGCGCGCACTTCATCGAACTGTGCGACAAGCGCTCGATCCCGCTGGTGTTCCTGCAGAACATCAGCGGGTTCATGGTCGGCAAGGCGTACGAGTCCGGCGGCATCGCCAAGCACGGCGCGAAGATGGTCACCGCGGTGGCGTGTGCCCGGGTGCCGAAGTTCACGGTGGTCATCGGCGGTTCGTTCGGCGCCGGGAACTACTCGATGTGTGGCCGGGCGTACTCGCCGCGGTTCCTGTGGATGTGGCCCAACGCGCGGATCTCCGTGATGGGCGGCGAGCAGGCGGCCCAGGTGCTTTCGGCAGTGCGGCGTGACTCCGAGGGCGCGGAGGAGTTCAAGGAGAGCATCCGCGCGCAGTACGAGGAACAGGGCAACCCCTACTACTCCACCGCCCGGCTGTGGGACGACGGAGTGATCGACCCGGCGGACACGCGCACCGTGCTGGGGCTCGCGCTGTCCGTCGCGGCGAACGCGCCGCTGGAACCCGTCGGCTACGGCGTCTTCCGGATGTGAGGCCGATGTTTTCCACTGTGCTGGTCGCGAACCGTGGTGAGATCGCGGTCCGGGTGATGAACACGTTGCGGCGCCTGGGCATCCGCTCGGTCGCGGTGTACACCGACGCGGACGCGGACACCCGGCATGTGCACGAGGCCGACCTGGCGGTGCACGTGCCGAACTATCTGTCCATTGAGGACATGGTGCGTGCGGCCCGTGAGACGGGGGCGCAGGCGGTGCACCCGGGGTACGGGTTCCTCGCTGAAAACGCTTCCTTCGCGCGGGCTTGTGCCGAAGCGGGCGTGGTGTTCATCGGGCCGCCCGTCGCGGCGATCGAGGCGATGGGTGACAAGATCGCCGCCAAGGCCACGGTCTCGGCCGCGGGAGTGCCGGTGGTACCGGGCCTGGCCGAACCGGATGACTTCTCCGCTGCTGCCGCCGAGGTCGGTTACCCGCTGCTGCTCAAGCCGTCCGCGGGCGGTGGCGGCAAGGGCATGCGGCTGGTGACCGACCCGGCGGACCTCGCCGCGGCGGTCGAATCGGCGCAGCGGGAGGCGCGGGCGGCGTTCGGCGACGACCGGCTGCTGCTGGAGCGGTTCGTCACCACGCCGCGCCACATCGAGATCCAGGTGCTCGCCGACGCGCACGGCACGGTGCTGCACCTCGGCGAACGCGAGTGCAGCCTGCAGCGGCGGCACCAGAAGATCGTCGAGGAGGCGCCCTCGGTGCTGCTCGACGAGGCGACGCGCGAGCGCATGGGTGCGGCCGCGGTGGAGGCGGCGCGGTCGGTCGGCTACACCGGGGCGGGCACGGTGGAGTTCATCGTGTCGGACAAGGCGCCGGACGAGTTCTTCTTCATGGAGATGAACACCCGCCTGCAGGTCGAGCACCCCGTGACCGAGCTGGTGACCGGTCTGGACCTCGTCGAGTGGCAGGTCCGCGTCGCGGCTGGGGAAGCGCTTTCTTTCGACCAGGAAGACATCCGCTTGAACGGGCACGCGGTGGAGGCCCGCGTGTACGCGGAAGATCCGGCGCGGGGCTTCATCCCCACCGGCGGCACGGTGCTGGACCTGCACGAGCCGTCGGACGTCCGGGTCGACTCGTGGCTGCAGCCGGGCACGAACGTGACCTCGAACTACGACCCGATGCTGGCCAAGGTCGTCGCCTGGGGGCCGGACAGGGCGTCGGCGCTGCAGCGGCTGGACAGGGCGCTGGCGGATACCGCGGTGCTCGGGCTGACCACGAACATTCCGTTCCTGCGGGCACTGCTCGCCGACGAGGACGTCCGAAATGGACGGTTGAACACGGAGCTGGTGGAGCGTCGGCTCGACGAGCTGGTGTCGGCGGAGGTGCCGGAGGAGTTCTTCGTCGCCGCCGCGCTGGACCGGGTGCTGGACCTGCTGCCTTCCGGTGATGTGGTGGACCCGTGGGACGTGCCGAGCGGCTGGCGACTCGGCGGGCGCGGCGGCGTGACCATGCGGCTCAAGGCGGGTGACGCCGAGGAGCTGGTGCGAGTCGAGGGTCTGCCGGACAACGCGACGGTGGTCGTCGGCGAGGGTGAACCCGTGCGGGTTTCCGCCGTGCGGCGGGGAAACTCGCTCGAAGTGCGGTACCCGGGTGAGTTCCGCCGGTACCGGCGCGCGGGGGAGTGGCTGTGCCGGGAGGGGCGTGCCGTCGCGGTGGGCGAGCGGCCCAACCTGCTGGCCACGCACGGCGAAGCGACCGAGGGCGGGCCGGTGGTCAGCCCCATGCCCGGCACGGTGCTCGTGGTGAAGGTGGCGCCCGGCGAGCGGGTGACGGCCGGTGCGCCGTTGCTCGTGGTCGAGGCGATGAAGATGGAGCACACCCTGGTCGCACCGGTCGACGGGGTCGTGCGCGAGGTGCGTGTCCAGGCGGGCCAGCAGGTCGCGCTGGACGAGGTGCTGGCCGTGGTGACCCCGGAGGCGGACGAATGATCGACTTCAGGCTGGACGAGGAGTACGAGGCACTGCGCAAGACGGTGCACGACTTCGCGCAGAACGAGGTGGCGCCGGTCATCGGCGGCTTCTACGAGCGTGAGGAGTTCCCGTACGACCTCGTGGCGCAGATGGGGCGCATGGGGTTGTTCGGTTTGCCGTTCCCCGAGGAGTTCGGCGGGATGGGCGGGGACTATTTCGCGCTGTGCCTGGCGCTGGAGGAGCTGGGGCGGGTCGACTCGTCGGTCGCGGTGACGCTGGAAGCGGGCGTGTCCCTGGGCGCGATGCCGATCTTCCGGTACGGCACGCCCGAGCAGCGTGAGCGGTGGCTGCCGGCGTTGTGCGCGGGCGAGGCGCTGGGCGGGTTCGGCCTGACGGAGCCGGGTGGTGGCTCGGACGCGGGGGCGACGCGCACGACGGCGGTGCTGGACGGTGGCGAGTGGGTGATCAACGGGAGCAAGTCGTTCATCACCAACTCGGGCACGGACATCACGCGGCTGGTCACGGTGACGGCGGTGACGGGCACGAAACCGGACGGCGGCAAGGAGATCTCGGCGATCATCGTCCCGTCGGGCACGCCCGGGTTCACGGTGGAGCCCAAGTACTCGAAGGTGGGCTGGAACGCGTCCGACACACACGGACTGTCCTTTGCGGACTGCCGGGTACCGGCGGAGAACCTGCTGGGTGAGCGTGGTCGCGGGTACGCGCAGTTTCTGTCTACTTTGGATGAAGGCCGAGTGGCGATCGCGGCGCTGAGCGTCGGCCTCGCGCAGGGGTGCGTGGACGAGTGCCTGCGGTACGTGCGGGAGCGGTCGGCTTTCGGGGCGAACATCGGCAGCTACCAGGCGATCCAGTTCAAGATCGCGGACATGGAGACGAGGGCCCACACGGCGCGGCTGGCGTACTACCAGGCGGCGGCGAAACTGCTGCGCGGGGAGCCGTTCAAGAAGGAGGCGTCGATCGCGAAGCTGGTCTCCTCGAACGCGGCGATGGACAACGCCCGCGACGCGACGCAGATCTTCGGTGGGTACGGGTTCATGAACGAGTTCCCGGTGGGACGGTTCTATCGAGACGCGAAGATCCTGGAGATCGGCGAGGGAACGAGCGAAATCCAGCGGATGCTGATCGCCAGGGAACTGGGCCTACGCTGACCCATCCCGGGGATGCGACTCGCGGCAGTTCGCGGTGGCTTCCGGGGAGTTCCGGCGGTCGCCGGGTGGCGCCTCCGGGAGGATGGCTGCGAAGCGGTGGTTGAGTCCGGCGGCGGCACGGGGATGGCCGCCGCCCGACTGCAACGTCGCTGGGCCGACCCCCAATCACGGTCCAGCCCTAAGGGGCATGATGGCAGGTCGTCACTGACACGTCGCTGACATTTCGGACGCTGCCGCCGATAGGGGCTTGTGCGGGAGTGCCTGGCTCGCACCCGGGTTGCTCGCGTGCGCCTCGTTCCGGTCCGGCAACCCGCGCTGATCAGGCATTTCCGTCGACCGCACCCGCTCGGGTAGCGATCACCACTTGATCCGGGCAGCCACCTGCAGGCGCGCCGGCAGCGGTCGCGCAAGCGTTTGCGCCCGGCCACCGCATCCGGCCGCGTCCGAGCCCGATCAGCCGCACCCGCCATCGCGTTCAGCCGTGTCCGCCCGACCAAGCCCTCCGCGGCGGCGGGATTCCGAATCGCCCCCGGGACCCCTCAAGCGCTCTGGCTTGCTCTGGCCAGGATGCGCTCCGCCTCCGGCGCCAGGATCGTCGAGCCCATCGCCGCCAGTGCGTCGCGTGCCTGGCGGGCCAGGGTGACCGCCTCGGTGTGGTCACCGCTGTGCCACAGGGCGTCGGCGAGCCAGATCAGCGAGCTCGCCGCCGCTCGGCGGTCGCCCAGTTCGGTGAAGATGCCGTGCGAGCGGCGGGCCGTGGTGGCCGCGTCGGCGTAGCGGCCCTGCGCCGTCTCCACGCGGCTGCGCAGCTGCAGCAACCACGCCTCGTCGTGCGGGTTGCCACTCAACAGGGGCGCCGCGTCCAGGCACGCCGACGCCGCGGCGTCGATGTCACCCAGCAGCAGCGCCGCCCGCGCCAGTTCGCGGTACAGCCCCGCGGTGAGCGACCGGACGTGCAGCTTCGCCGCCTCCTGCGTGGTCTTCTTCAGGATCCACACCGCCTCCCGGATCCGGCCGTGCTGCTGCAAGGTCTGCGCCAGCGTGCGGCTCGCCGTGCAGTACGCGATCCGATCCTCGCCCGTCGCAGCGATGCGCACCGCCCGCTCCGCCGTTTCGAGGTCCGGCTCGTTGCGCATCAGGCGGCAGAACGCCACGCCCGTCAGGCTGTACACCAGTTCCGTCGCCGCCCCGAGGCGGTCGAACGCCTCCGCGCACGCGACGAACGTCCTTTCCGACTCCGACACGTCCTCCGCCAGTGACGCCTCCGCGCGGCCGTAGTCCGCCCGCCACGCCACCAGCTCGTCGCCCGCCGCCCGTGCCGCCTCGGCGATCCGCTGCCGCGCCGCGGCGAGCTGGTCGAAGCCGCCGCTGAGGTGCAGCGCCGGGATCACCAGGTCCGCGAGCCGCGCCGCGTCCGCGTGCCAGCCCGCCGCGCACGCCTGGTCGATCGCGGCCAGCAACAGGTCCCGCTCCGACCTCGCCCACGCCTCCGGCGACCGCAACGGCGGGAGGTCCAGCCGCGCCGGCATGGCCCCGGGCGCCTGGTACGGCGGCAGCTCCTCGGTCCAGCGCGACGCCTCCCGGTAGACCTCCTCGCCGCGTGCGAGCAGCAGGTCCAGCAGCCCGCGCAACCCCGGCTCCAGGTCGTCGTCCGTCGCCAGGTCCCGCGCGTACAAGGCCACCAGGTCGTGTGTGCGGTAGCGGGCCGCGCCCGTGTCGTCCACTCCGCGCGGCTCCAGCAACGCGTTCGCCGTCAGTGCCTCGACGAGCCGCTCGCCGTCGCTTCCGTCGGTCACCGCGCCGAGCGCACACGGCGAAAAACCCGTGCGCGGCAACAAAACGGTGCACCGCAACGCCTTCTGCGCCAGCGGACTCAGCCCCTGGTAGGTCAGCGACAGGCTCGCCCGCACTTCCATGCCCTCGACGGCGAGCTCGTCGAGCCGGGTCCGCTCGTCGCACAACCGTTGCGCCAGCGCGCTCAAGGGCGCTTCCGGCCGCAGCGACAGCCGCGCGCCCGCGATCCGCAGCGCCAGCGGCAAAGCCCCGCACAGGCGCACGAGTTCCTCGGCGTGCGCGCGTTCCGCCTCGACACGCTCGGCGCCGATCATCCGGCTCAGCAGCTGGACGCCGCTGTCGCGGCGCAGCGGCTCGATCCGCAGTCGTTGCGCGCCCGGCAGGTCGAGCAAGGATCGGCGCGACGTCACGAGCACGGCGCACCCGCCGGTGCCGGGCAGCGCGGGCGCGACCTGCGCGGCTTGTCCCGCGTCGTCGAGGACGAGCAGCACCCGCCGGTCGGCGAGGCGGGCCCGCAGCGCCGCCGAGCGGGCGCCGGTCTGCGCCGGGATCTGCCCGGCGGGCAGGCCGCTGGCCAGCAGCAACTGCTCCAGCAGCTCGTGCGCGGACGTCCGTCCGGCCTGCCGGTCGTGGAGCGCGGCGAACCACTGACCGTCCGGATAGGACTCCCGCAGACGGTGCGCGGCCTGGACGGCGAGGGTGCTCTTGCCGACGCCGGGCTGGCCCCACACGACGACGACCCGCGCGGTGTCGGCCGGTTCCAGCAGCCGTTCGAGCCGCGCGACGGTGTCCTCGCGGCCGACGAAGTCGTCGGTGCGCGCGGGCAGCTGGCACACCGGCTCCCAGGCCGGGGCGCCGTCGGCGGCCAGCGCTGCCGCGTGCAGTTCCCGCAGCTCCGCGCCCGGTTCCACGCCCAGCTCGTCGGCGAGCACCGCCCGCGCCTCGGCGTACACGGCGAGCGCTTCCGCCTGTGAACCGGACTGGTGCAGCGCGCGCATGAGCTGCGCCCACAAGCCTTCGCGCAACGGATGTCGCTGCGTGAGCCGCCGCAGTTCGGAGATCGCCTCGGCTTCGCGGCCTGTCTCCAGGTCGAGCGCGATGCGCCGGCTGAGCGCGCCGAGCCGCAGCTCCTCCAGCCGGCCGCGGTCCTCCTCGCGAAGCGGCGGCGGGGTGGGCCCGTCACCCCACAGGCTGAGCGCTTCCGCGAGCAGATCACGTTCGGTGAGCGGATCGGTGGCCTGTTTCGCGCGCTCCAGCAACGCGGTGAACTCGAGCAGGTCGAGCTCGTGCTCGGCGACGACGATCCGGTAGCCGCCGGGCTCGGCACGCACGCGGTCGGGGTCGCCGAGCGCCGCCCGCAGGCGTTTGACCAGCACGTGCAGGCTGTTGCTGGCGTTCTTCGGCCGCCGCTGCCAGATGGTGTCGATGAGGTCGTCGGCGGGCACGACCTGGTTCGGGTGGGCGAGCAGGCCGGCGAGGAGGGCCTGGTGCAGCCGCGACCGGATGCTCACCGCCTCGCCGCCGACGCCGACGGAGAACCGGCCGAGCAACCGGAAGCGCCAGGCCCCCTGCTGGTACTCGGGGGGCTTGTCCACGGCGCGATCTCCCTTGAATGCTGTTCACACAGACCATACGGAAGGCCGTGCGGGCCTTTGCCCCTCCGGGGTACCCTGTGATAGAAATACCGGTATAACAATACCGACGAGGGTGGACCGTGATCGAACTGAAGACCGAGAACGAGATCGCCGCGCTGCGTGAAGCGGGCCGGGTCGTCGCGAGGGTACTGCAAGCGGTGCGCGCGCAGGCGGCGGTGGGCACGAGCCTGCTCGAACTCGACACGCTGGCGGCGGACCTGCTGTCCGACGCGGGCGCGAAGTCCTCCTTCCTGCACTACCACCCCGGTTTCGCGCCGTCGCCGTACCCGGCGGTGCTGTGCACGAGCGTCAACGACGCGGTGGTGCACGGCATCCCGACGGACTACCGGCTCGCCGACGGGGACCTGCTCAGTGTGGACTTCGGCGCGTCCGTCGACGGTTGGCACGGCGACTCGGCGATCAGCTTCGTGGTCGGTGACGCCGATCCCGCCGACCTCCGGCTGATCGAGACCACCGAGCAGGCGCTGGCGGCGGGAATCGAGCAGGCGAAGCCGGGTAACCACCTGGGTGACGTCGCCCATCCCATCGGTGTCATCGGGCGCCGTGCTGGTTACGGACTGCTCGCGGACCACGGCGGCCACGGCGTGGGGCGGGCGATGCACGAGGCGCCGCACGTGCCGAACGAAGGCCCGGCGGGCAAAGGCATGCGGCTGCGGCCGGGGCTGGTACTGGCGATCGAGCCGATGTTCATCGCGGGCGGCCGGGACGAGTACCGCTACGCCGACGACGGCTGGACGATCCACTCGATCGACGGCACGCGCGCGGCCCACGTCGAGCACACGATCGCCGTGACGGACGAGGGGCCGCGCATCCTGACGGCGCTGTGAACATCCGGGCCGGAAGCGTCGCCGACCTGCCGGAAGTACTGCGGCTGGGTGACGAGGCCGTGGAGTGGCTGGTGGCTCGCGGCCGGGCGGCTCAATGGGGTGCTCAGCCCTGGTCTCAGGATCCCGAGCGCGTGCAGCGGGTGAGTGAGCAGATCCAGGGCGGCGACCTCCAGCTCGCCGAAGTGGACGGTGCCGTCGTCGGCGCGCTGATCCTCGGAGAGCGGGTGCCGTACGTCCCGCCGGTCGACGAACCGGAGCTGTACCTGGTCCTGCTGCTGGCCTCGCGGCAGCACAGGGGCGTCGGCGCCGCGCTCATCGAGTTCGCCCTCGCCGAGGCACGCCGCCGCGGGGTGAGCGTGGTGCGCGTGGACTGCTGGTCCGGCGGTGACGGGAAGCTGGTCGAGTACTACCGCGGCCAGGGGTTCACGCCGACGGTCGAGGTGCCGGTCCGTGATACCACCGTCCAGGTCTTCGAACGCCGCTTGTGACACTGCTGGAAAAACTGTCCCGCGGGCGGCAGGATGGGCGCCATGGCAACGGAGCTGCGGGACAAGGTCATCGTGATCACCGGTGGTGCGCAGGGCATCGGCGCCACCACGGCGCGGGCGCTGGCCCGGCTGGGTGCGCGCGTCGCGATCGGCGACGTCGACCAGGTGCGGGCCGAGAAGCTCGCCGGTGAGCTGGATGCTCTCGCGCTGCCACTGGACGTCACCGACGGCCGGGCGTTCGGGGAGTTCCTCGACGAGGTGGAGCGGCGGCTCGGGCCGGTCGACGTGCTGGTCAACAACGCGGGGATCATGCTGCTCGCGCCGCTGGAGCAGGAGGACGACGAGGCCACCACGCGGCAGCTGGAGATCAACCTGCACGGCGTCATCCACGGGACGCGTGAGGCGATCAAGCGCATGCGGCCGCGAGCGCGTGGGCACATCGTGAACGTCGCGTCGATGGCGGGCAAGGCCGGTTTCCCGGGCGCCGCAACGTATTGTGCGACGAAGCACGCGGTGGTGGGGTTGTCCGAGGCGGTGCGGCTGGAGCTGCGCGGGTCCGGTGTGGACATTTCGTGCGTCATGCCGGCGGTGGTCCGCACGCACCTCGCGGACGGGCTGGTGGAGACGAAGATGTTCAAATCGCTGCAGCCGGAGGACGTGGCACGGGCCATTGTGGACGTCGTGCGGCGGCCGCGGTTCGACGTGTACGTGCCGCGCTCGCTGGACGTGACGGGGCGGCTCGGCAGGCTGGTGCCGCGGGCGGTGTCGGAGTGGTTCATCCACGCCGTGGGAGCGGATAAGGTGTTCATGGGCGCGCGTTCCGGTGAGCGTGCGGAGTACGAGGCGAGGGTGCGGCGGTCTTGAGTCTGACGTTGTCGCCGGTGAGCCTGGCGGCCGCCGCGGCGAATGTGGTGGGCAAGTTGCGGGGCGGGGTGGCGGATCTGCGGCCGGTGCCGCGGACGCTGATCGACCAGGGGCCGAACCGGTCGGTGTACCGGCTGCACGGCGGGTCGGACGGGCCGCCGGTGCTGCTGGTGCCGCCGCTGGCCGCGCCCGCGCAGTGCTTCGACCTGCGGCGCGGGTGCAGTCTCGCCGAGCACCTCGTGGAGCGGGGGCAGCGGACGTACCTCGTGGACTACGGCACGGTGGCGTTCGCCGACCGGCGGCTGGGCATCGAGCACTGGGTCGACGAGGTGCTGCCGCAGGCGATCCGGAAGGTGAGCGAGGACGCGGGCGGGCAGGACGTGCGCCTGGTGGCGTGGTGCCTCGGCGGGTTGTTCTCGCTGCTGACCGCGGCGGCCCGCCCGTCGCTGCCGATCGCGTCGCTCGTCACGATCGCGTCGCCGGTGGACTTCACCGCGATCCCGCTGATCGCACCGTTCCGCCCGCTGGTGGCCGCGACGGGCGGGCACCTGTTGACGCCGTTCTACCGATTGCTGGGTGGCGCACCGTCCTATGTGGTCGGTCGCGTCTTCTGGGCGACCGGGATTGACAAGGAGATCACGAAACCGCTCGCGATCCTCCGGAATCTCGACGACAGGGATTTCCTGGCGCAGATCGAGGCCGTGGACCACTTCATGGACAACATGATCGCGTACCCCGGGAGGACCTTCGGGCAGATCTACCACCGCTTCTTCCGGGCGAACGACCTGGCGGACGGGGAGGTCGACCTGAACGGCCGGAGCATCTCGCTGGCCGACATCGAGGTCCCGGTGCTGGTCATCGCGGGGGAGAACGACACGATCGCGCCGCGCCGGGCGGTGGAGCGGTTGACGCAGCTGTTGCCGTCGGTGGAGTTCCGCACCGCGCCCGGAGGGCATCTGGGCGTGCTCACCGGCCGCCGGGCCCGCACGACGACGTGGTCGTACCTCGACGAATTCCTGGGTTGAGGGAAGCGCTTTCCGGGTACGCTGGCGGCACACCGACGTACTGGGGGTGCGTGAATGGCGGCTTTGTGGATCGGCCTCGGGGCAGTGATCGTGGTCATGCTGGGCACGGCACTGCTCGCGGACGCGCGCGACCGGCAACGGGGAGGCGAGCGGCAGGTCCGGATGCCCGACAGGGCAGACCGTCGCGCGGCCGACCTGCTGCGGGGTTCGCAGGTGAACTGGACGGCCCGCGACGCACGAGTCCGTTCGCCGAGGGAAGCGGAAGCCCGGCGGCGCTGAACCGGTTGCGCGGGGTGTCGCCGCTCGGGTAGTGGGTCGTGGTGATCCGCTCGGCGCCGTTCCGCTCACGAAACCGCCCGACGGAAGGGGAACCCTCGCGCCGGGCGGTTTCACGAGCTGCTGCGTCTGCCCGGCCTCAGACGGCCTGGGAACGTGGTTGACCGGCCTCAATGGCACGCTGAATGGCATGCGTTTGGCCTCCCCAAGTCTCTCCCCTGCGAGGAGGTCGCCGGAGGCATGGGTCGTTCGATGGGGCGCATCATGGTCGGGTGAACCTGCCTCGTGTCCAAGCAGTCCTCCAGGGCATCACGACTTACTCGCCTCGCGCGTTCGAGGACTTCGCACCGCCAGATCCGACCTGCTTCGGGTGCTACCTGACCGCGTTCGTCGGAACCGAGGACAGTGGCCCGGCAGACGCGTTTGACTTTCTTGTCTGTACGCCTCTTTGGCTTGGTCAGTGCTTCGCTGAGGGCGGTGGGCCGTCAGGTGCCTCTCCTGGGCCGGGTTATGCCTGGTCCTCCGATGGCCGGGTGCTCTTCGGCAGTGGCTTGTTGCTGGTCGAGCGTTGGTCGGCCCAGGCGATTCATGCCGCGGTTGACGAGCAGTGCCAAGCCACGGCGGGACCGGATTGGGGCGCTGTCGCCTCTCGGTTGGGTCGGGTGTTGGTGTGGGAGTACGGCTACCGGTACGACGCCCACGTCGATGCCCATCCGGGGCCCTCGTTCCCACCGGAGCGAGTTTGAGGGTCCAGACCGCTGGTGTCGAGTACCGCAAGCGGGCCGACAGGATGCACGGGCTACGGCACTTCTACGCGTCGGTGCTTCTGGCGCAGGGCGTGCCGATCTCTGACACGGATGAGGGTCTACAGGGGGCCTGATCTTGGAAACCGCCCGTCTGACCATCCGGACCAACGAGAACCGCCCGGCTCGCGACAGCACGCGCGCCGGGCGGTTTCCGTTCGCGCGGGCTACTTCAGCTCCGCGCTCGTCTTCCCCAAGATCCGCCGCGCCACGATGAGCTGCTGGATCTGTTGCGTGCCCTCGAAGATGTCCAGGATCTTCGAGTCCCGCGCCCACTTTTCGAGCAGTGACTCCTCCGTGTAGCCGAACGCGCCGGCCAGTTCGACGCACTTCAGTGTGATGTCCACAACGGACCGGCCCGCCTTGGCCTTCGCCATCGAGGCCTGCAGCGAGTTCGGTTTGCGGTTGTCCGCCATCCACGCCGACTCCAGCGTCAGCAGGTAGGCGGCTTCGTAGTCGGCTTCCAGTTCCAGGTACGCGGCCGCCGCGGCGTGTTGCGTGTTCGCGGGCTTGTCGTAGTCCACCACGACACCCGCTTCGGACAGGATTCGTGCCGTCTCCTCCAGCGCGGCGCGGGCCAAGCCGACCGCCATCGCCGCCACCAGCGGCCGGGTGTTGTCGAAGGTCTGCATGACCCCCGCGAAACCCTTCTTGGTGTCCACCTCCGGCGAACCCAGCAGGTTCTCCTTCGGCACGCGGCAGTTGTCGAACCGCAGGACCGCGGTGTCCGACGCGCGGATGCCGAGCTTGTGCTCCAGCCGCACGACCTCGAAGCCCGGCGTGCCCTTCTCGACCACAAAGGACTTGATCGCCGCACGTCCGGCCGACTTGTCCAAAGTGGCCCAGACGACCACGGCGTCGGCGCGCTGGCCCGACGTCACGAAGATCTTCTCGCCGTTCAGCACGTACGAGTCGCCGTCCTCGACCGCCGTCGTCGTGATGGCCGCCGAGTCCGAACCGCAGTCCGGCTCGGTGATGGCCATCGCGGCCCACAGCTTGCCGAAGCGCGCCAGCTGCTCCTCGTTCGCCACCGACGCGATCGCCGCGTTGCCAAGGCCCTGCCGCGGCATCGACAGCAGCAACGCCACGTCACCCCAGCACATCTCGATCGTGCCGAGCACCGTGCTCAGGTTGCCGCCGTTGCGGTTGCCGGACTTCTTCTTGCCGTCGTCCTCGGAACGCCGCACTCCCGCCGCGCCCGCACCGCCTTCGCCCGACGAGTTCAGCCCGTCGAGCACCGCGGCGAACATGTCCAGCTCTTTCGGATACTCGTGCTCCGCACGGTCGTACTTCCGCGAAATCGGGCGCAGCACCTGGGAAGCGGCCTGGTACGCCTGGTTGATCAGGGCGCCGGCCTTCTTGGGAGGCTCGAGGTTGATCACAGCAAACCCTTTCTAGAGAAGAACGACGCCTTCGGCGATGCCGATCGCCCGCAGGTCGCGGTACCACCGCTCCACCGGGTGTTCCTTCGTGAACCCGTGCCCGCCGAGCAGCTGCACACCGGCACTGCCGATCCGCATTCCCTTGTCCGTGGCCAGTTTCCGGGCGAGCGCGACCTCGCGCGCGTACGGCTTGCCCTGCTCGGCCCGCGCCGCCGCGCGCAACGTCACCAGCCGCATGCCCTCCAGCTCGATCGCGATGTCCGCCACCGAGAACGCGACGGCCTGCCGGTGGCTGATCGGCTCGCCGAACGCCGTGCGCTCGTTCACGTACGGGATCACGTAGTCCAGCACGGCCTTCGCGGTGCCGGTCGCCAGCGCCGCCCAGCCCAGCCGCGACAGCCGCACGACCTCGGTGAACACCTCCGGCGAGGCGCCGCCCAGCAGTGCGCCCGCGGGCAGCTTCACGTTGTCCAGGAACAACTTCCCGGTCGCCGCACCACGCAGGCCCATCGCGGGCTCGGCCTCGACCGTCACACCCGACGTCGAAGACTCGATCAGGAACAACGCCGGCCCGCGACCGTCGAGGTCGGCCGACACGATGAACAGCTCCGCCTGCGCGGCCCGCGGCACCAGCGACTTCACGCCGTCCAGCTGGTACCCCGACGGCGTGCGGCGCGCCTTGACCGCCGGCTTGAACGGGTCGAACAGCGGCCGCGCCTCCTGCAGCGCGAGCGCCGCGGCGGGCACGTCCTCCCCGACGAACGCGGGCAGGTAATCGGCCTGCTGCTGTGCGTCGCCCCACAGCACGAGCGCCGTGCTCACCGCGGACGGCGCCAGCACGGCCACCGCGAGGCCCAGGTCACCGTGCGCGAGCGCCTCGGCGATCAGCGCGCTCGTCACGACCGAACGCTCCGAACCGGCGCCGCCCAGCTCCTCCGGGATGCCGATGAGCGTCACGCCCAGCTCCGCCGCGCGGGTCAGCAGCCCGTCCGGCGGGGCGAGCTTCGCATCCGCCTCCGCCGCGGCCGGCCGCAGCTGCTCGGCGGCGAACTCACTCACCGTCTCGGCGATCAGCTGCTGGTCCTCCGACGGGGTGACGTCGAACAGACCCTTGTCCTCGGGCTTGCCAGGGCGGGTGGGCTTCCCGGTCGCCCGGGTGGACTTGAACACGCGCGAAGCGGCACCCGCGGCGCGGAAACCGTTCTTCGTCGCGGAGCCCACCAGGTTCTGCACCGGCACGCGCAGGCCCGCGCGCTCCAGCGTCTTGCTGCCCGCCAGCCTGGTCAGTGCGGCGAGGCCCACGCCCATGACGTCTCGCTTCCGCCGCGGTGTTCCGTTGAGCGCTGCCACGTCGCACTCCTCCGTCCGCCGTTACCTACTCGTCAGTAGGTTAGCACGTGTCGGAGCGTCCTGGTGTTCGATCTTCTTCTTGTCAACAACAGGACACGCCGAAGATCGCCATGTCGGCCAGCAGGATTGTCAACAATCGCCCAGTAGTCGACGCCGACAATGCACTTGTGTGCAGGTCAATCGACGTGGAGCACCGTCTTCAGACGCCGAGCACCGTCTTCATCAGCGCCTTCAGCTCCGCGGGCAGGCTCGGCCGCGCGTTGAGGCGGCGGGTGCGGGCCAGGTCGTTGGCGATCGTCAGCGCCGCGTGCACGATGATCTTCGCCTCGCGGGCGGGCAGCTCGGGTTGCGCGGCGCACAGCAGGCTCACCCACTGGGCCACGTAGTCGCGCTGGACGCGGAGCAGCTCGACGCGGTCCTGCTCCGCCAGGTTCACTCCGTCGATGGAGAACGACACGATCAGTTCGGGTGAACCGGTGAGCACGCGCACGTACGAGTCCACCAGCCCGCCCAGCGCCGCGCGCTCGTTCGAGCTGCCACGCAGGACCTCCTCGGTGGCCAGCGCCAGCCGGTCGGCGGCCCGGCGGGCGATGGCCTGCACGAGGCTCGCCTTGCTCGGGAAGTGCCGGTAGACGCTCGGGCCCGCGATGCCGGCCGCCGCTCCGATGTCCTCCATGCTCACGTCGTGGAACCCGTTGCGGCGGAACAGCTCCGCCGCGCAGGTCAGCAGCTGCTCGCGCCGGGACGGCGTGCCCAGACCAGGCGCTGCGACCGAGGGCTCGGGCTCGCCCCCGGACGGCAGGTCCACCTGCAGGACGCGCTGGGCCAGTCCGGCAAGCAGCTGCACGAACCGCCGTTTCGCCACCGTCGTGTGATGCACGGACACGCTGCCGAACACGCTCAGTGCCGCCCAGCACAGCAGCTCGGCGTCGGCCGCCGCCAGCTCCGGCCGTCGCTCCATCAGGACCTTCGCCCACGACGTGAGGATCGCGCTCGACCGGCGGCCGATCTCCCGCTGGTCCCGCGGCGACAGGTGCCTGCCCTCCCAGCGCCACAGCGCCGCGACGTCCCGCCGCTCGACGGACGCGCTCGCGATCCCGGTCAGCAGCCGCTCGACCTGCTCGTCGTCGGCCTTCAGCGCGCTGAGCGCGCGGGTGGTCTCCGTCTCCATGTCACGCACGCCCGACAGCAGCACGTACGCGAGCACGGCCTGCTTGTCGGCGAAGTGCCGGTAGAGCGCCGGGCCCGTGACGCCGGCCGCCGCGGCGATGTCGTTGATGCCCACCCCGTGGTAGCCGCGAGCGCGGAACAGCTCGGCGGCACAGGCCGCCAGCTGGTTCTTCCTGTCGCTCGGGCGACGGCTCCGGGAGGTCGTCATGGTGAGACCACTCTAGCTTCCACGGATCACATCGCAAGCAGTTGACACCAGGGGATATAGGCGGATTATGTTAATGGAGATTAGCGTGAAACCGAGGAAAGGCCGCACGCGTGGGCAACGAGGCATACATCTACGAGGCCATCCGCACGCCTCGTGGCAAGAACAAGGGCGGGTCCCTGCACGGGACCAAGCCGATCGACCTGGTGGTCGGTCTGATCGACGAGCTCAAGGCGCGCCATCCCGGCCTGGACCCGGCCCGGATCGAGGACATCATCCTGGGCGTGGTGTCCCCGGTCGGTGACCAGGGCGCCGACATCGCGCGGGCCGCGGCGATGGCCTCCGGCCTGCCGGACACGGTCGCGGGCGTGCAGCTCAACCGGTTCTGCTCCTCCGGCCTGGAGGCGGTGAACCAGGCCGCCGCGCGCGTGCGCTCGGGCTGGGAGAGCCTGATCATCGCCGGTGGCGTCGAGTCGATGTCGCGGGTGCCGATGGGCTCCGACGGCGGCCCGATGTTCACCGACCCGGCGACCAACTACGACACCTACTTCGTGCCGCAGGGCATCGGCGCCGACCTGATCGCCACCATCGAGGGCTTCTCGCGCGAGGACGTCGACCGGTTCGCGGTCCGCTCGCAGGAGAAGGCCGAGGCGGCCTGGTCGGGCGGCTACTTCGCGAAGTCGGTCGTGCCGGTCAAGGACATCAACGGCGTGACGATTCTCGACCACGACGAGCACCGCCGCCCGGGCACCACCCTGGAGAGCCTGGCGAAGCTCAAGCCCGCCTTCGAGACCATCGGCGAGTTCGGCGGTTTCGACGCCGTCGCGCTGCAGAAGTACCACTGGGTCGAGAAGATCGACCACGTGCACACCGGCGGCAACTCGTCGGGCATCGTCGACGGCGCCGCGATCGTGCTGATCGGCGACGAGCAGGTCGGCAAGGACCTCGGCCTGACCCCGCGGGCGCGCATCGTGTCCGCCGCGATCACCGGCTCCGACCCGACGATCATGCTGACCGGCCCGACGCCCGCGACGCAGAAGGTACTCGCCAACGCGGGCCTGACCACGGACGACATCGACCTGTTCGAGCTGAACGAGGCGTTCGCGTCGGTCGTGCTGAAGTGGATGAAGGACCTGAAGCTGCCGGAGGAGAAGGTCAACGTCAACGGCGGCGCCATCGCGATGGGCCACCCGCTCGGCGCCACCGGGGCCATGATCCTGGGGACCATGGTCGACGAGCTGGAGCGGCGCCAGGCCCGGCGCGCGCTGCTGTCGCTGTGCATCGGCGGCGGCATGGGTATCGGCACGATCATCGAGCGGGTGTGAACATGACCAACACTATTCGCTGGGACCAGGACTCCGACGGCATCGTCGTGCTGACCCTGGACGACCCCAACCAGTCGGCGAACACCATGAACGCCGACTTCCGCGAGTCCTTCGGGCGGACCGTCGACCGGCTGGAGTCCGAAAAGGACTCGATCACCGGGGTCGTGCTCACGTCCGCGAAGAAGACGTTCTTCGCCGGTGGTGACCTCAACGACCTGATCAAGGCGACGCCGGAGCACGCGGAGGAGATCACCCGCAGCACCGACGAGATGAAGGCGCAGCTGCGCCGGCTGGAGACGCTGGGCAAGCCGGTCGTCGCGGCCATCAACGGTGCCGCGCTGGGCGGTGGCCTGGAGATCGCGCTGGCCACGCATCACCGGATCGTCGCCGACGTCAAGGGCACGGTCATCGGCCTGCCCGAGGTGTCGCTGGGCCTGCTGCCCGGCGGTGGCGGCGTCGCCCGCACCGTGCGGCTGCTGGGCATCCAGAGCGCGGTGCTGAACGTGCTCGTGCAGGGCCAGCGGCACAAGCCCGCCAAGGCGCTGGAACTGGGCCTGGTGCACGAGCTGGTGTCCAGTGTGGACGAACTGCTGCCGAAGGCCAAGGAGTGGATCAAGGCCAACCCCGAGGCGCAGCAGCCGTGGGACGTCAAGGGCTACAAGATCCCCGGCGGCAGCCCGTCGAACCCGAAGTTCGCGGCGAACCTGCCCGCGTTCCCCGCGAACCTGCGCAAGCAGATCAAGGGCGCGCCGATGCCGGCCCCGCGGGCGATCCTGGCCGCGGCCGTCGAGGGCGCGCAGGTCGACATCGACACCGCCACGAAGATCGAGACGCGGTACTTCGTCAGCCTGGTCACCGGCCAGGTCGCGAAGAACATGACCAAGGCGTTCTTCTTCGACCTGCAGCACATCAACTCCGGTGGCTCGCGGCCCGACGGCTACGAGAAGTACACCGCGAAGAAGGTCGGTGTGCTCGGCGCCGGGATGATGGGCGCGGCGATCGCGTACGTGTCGGCGAAGGCCGGCATCGACGTCGTGCTCAAGGACGTCTCGCTGGAGGCGGCCGAAAAGGGCAAGGGCTACGCGGTCAAGCTGGAGGAGAAAGCGCTTTCTCGCGGCAGGACCACGAAGGAGAAGTCGGACGAGCTGCTGGCGCGCATCAAGCCGTCGGCCGACCCGGAGGACTTCAAGGGCGTCGACTTCGTGATCGAGGCCGTGTTCGAGAGCCAGGAGCTCAAGCACAAGGTGTTCGGCGAGATCGAGAACATCGTGAACGCGGACGCGGTGCTCGGCTCCAACACTTCCACGCTGCCGATCACCGGCCTCGCGCAGGGCGTGCAGCGACAGGAGGACTTCATCGGGATCCACTTCTTCTCGCCGGTGGACAAGATGCCGCTGGTGGAGATCATCCGCGGGGAGAAGACGTCCGACGCGACGCTCGCCAAGGTCTTCGACTTCACGCTGCAGATCAAGAAGACGCCCATCGTGGTGAACGACAGCCGCGGGTTCTTCACCTCGCGGGTGATCGGCACCTTCATCAACGAGGCCGTCGCCGCGGTCGGTGAAGGCGTCGAGCCGGCGTCGATCGAGCAGGCCGGTTCGCAGGCCGGGTACCCGGCGCCGCCGCTGCAGCTCATGGACGAGCTGACCCTGACGCTGCCGCGGAAGATCCGGCAGGAGACGCGCGCCGCGGTCGAGGCCGCGGGCGGGACGTGGAAAGAGCACGCGTCGGAGGCCGTGATCGACCGCATGCTCGACGAATACGACCGCAAGGGCCGGTCTTCGGGCGCCGGGTTCTACGAGTACGTGGACGGCAAGCGGGCCGGCCTGTGGCCGGGCCTGCGGGAGGCGTTCAAGTCGGGCAGCGCGCAGGTGCCGTTCAAGGACCTGCAGGAGCGGATGCTGTTCGCGGAGGCGCTGGAGACGGTGAAGTGCTTCGACGAGGGCGTGCTCACGTCGGTGCAGGACGCCAACATCGGGTCGATCTTCGGCATCGGCTTCCCGGCTTGGACCGGTGGTGTCATCCAGTACATCAACCAGTACGAGGGCGGGCTGAAGGGCTTCGTCGCGCGGGCCCGTGAACTGGCCGAGCGCTACGGTGACCACTTCCTGCCGCCGGAAAGCCTGGTGAAGAAGGCCGAGAACGGCGAGATCTTCGAGTAACACCAAGGGAAAGCGCTCTCTCCCCCGCGCGGGAGAGAGCGCTTTCTCATGTCCAGGTCCATTCCAGTGCCGCGAACACCGCGCATCCCACGGCTGCCAGTACCAACACCGCGCGGGCGGCGGTCTCGGGCTCTGTGAGCAGCAACAACACCACGACGGCGACGACCGCCGCGGCGTTGCCGATCGCGGCCGCGCGCGCCACCGCGGGAGCGCTGGACGTGTTGGCCGAACGGGCCAGTACCACGCCGAACACCAGGCTTCCGAGTCCAGTGAGGACGAACGCGGGCCACAACGCGGTGGAGATCGCCGTGGACTCCGCGACTGCGGGCCAGGCGGCGAGGAGGAGCGTGACACCCAGCAGGCAGTCCCACACCGCGTCCGCTCGTAGGATTGTGGACAACCGGAAAGTCGTCTTGGTGGACATTCCTACTCCCCTCGGAGTTTATGTCACGACTGTGTCATAAACTGTGGCAGAAACCGGCGGGCATGTCGAGAGCGAGGTAGGGGTGGGCCGACCACCGGAGCCGGAGCGGCGGGCGGGAACCCTCGCGGCGGCGACCGACTACGTCCTGGCCAGGGGGCTGGCCGGGCTGAGCCTCCGGCCGCTGGCGGCGGCGCTGGGCACCAGCACCCGGATGCTGCAGTACGACTTCGGCAGCAAGGAGAACCTGGTGGCCGAAATCCTGGCCGAAATCAGGCGGCGTGAGGCAGTGCTGCTGGCGGACGCGATCGGCGAAGTCGGCGATGCTCCCGCGGACCTGGTCCGCGGCGTCTGGGCCTGGCTGACCGCCCCGGAACGCGAGCAGTTCCTGAAGCTGTTCTTCGAGGTCTACGTCGACGCGGTGAACCACCCCGACCGCTACCCGCAAGGCGGCCGAGCCATGGTCACCGACTGGCTGAACCCGTTGAGCACAGCCCTCGGCGGCGACGGCAAAGCCACCCTGACGATCGCGGTAGTACGGGGCCTGTTGCTGGACCGCTTCCTGACCGGCGACGAACACCGCACCGACGAAGCACTGGAACAGTTCGCGGCCTCGTTGCGGTAACTGCGTGTCCGGAAGCCGCCAGCATCACCGGTTCGCCTCCGGTTGACTACCGGCGGTTGGTGGCAGTCCGGCACGAAGGAGCACCGTGGCAGGCCGAGTCGGCGTCCAGTTCTGCCTGCTGGCGCTGGCGTGGGGCGCGAGCTTCCTGTTCATCAAGATCGGCCTCGAAGGGCTGTCCCCGGCCCAGGTGGTCTGGTCGCGGATGGTTTTCGGCGCGCTCGCACTGGTCCTGGTCATGCTCGTCCGCCGCGCTGCCGTGCCACGGGAACCCGCGCTGTGGGGCCACCTGGCTGTGGTCAGCGTCCTGCTGTGCGTGGTGCCGTTCCTGCTGTTCTCCTGGGCCGAGCAGCACATCTCCTCCGGGCTGGCCAGCATCTACAACGGGACCACCCCGCTGACCACGATGGCCTTCGCCGCGGCGGTCCTGCCCACCGAGAAGAACACCCGGGACCGAGGTGCCGGACTCGTGCTCGGCTTCCTCGGTGTGCTGCTGGTCATCGGACCGTGGTCGGTCTCCGGGCACGGCGACCTGCTTCCCCAGGTGGCGTGCCTTGGCGCGACCACGTGTTACGGACTGGCCTTCGCCTACCTGCGCAGGTTCGTCTCCCCGCGCGGGGTGCCCGCGCCGACCGTCGCCTTCGTCCAGGTCACCGTCGGTGCTGTGCTCATGCTGCTGGCCACGCCGTTCCTCGCCGGCGGCGAGATCGACCTGACCTGGCCCGTCGCGCTGAGCATGCTCGCCCTCGGCGCGGTCTGCACGGGCCTGGCCTACATCTGGAACACCAACATCGTCGGCGCGTGGGGCGCGCCGAACGCCGCGGCGGTGACCTACGTGACACCGATCGTCGGCGTGGTGCTGGGGATCGTCGTGCTCGGCGAGCCGCTGGCGTGGCACCAGCCGGCCGGCGCGGCGTTGGTGATCGTCGGGATCCTCGCCGCACACGGCCGGCTTCGCGTCGCTAGATCATCGACGGCACCACGGCATCGATGAGGTGCGGTCCCGGCTCCGCGATGGCCGCCTTGAACTGGTCCGCCAGTTCCTCCGCCGTCGTCGCCCTCGTCGCCGGGACGCCCATGCCCTCCGCGATCTTCGCGAAGTCCAGGTCCGGCCTCGACAGGTCCAGCAGGGCGTTCGCCTTCGGGCCACCGCTTTCCGCGCCCACCCGCTGCAGCTCCATGCGCAGGATGGCGTACGCGCTGTTGTTCAGGATGACCGTTGTCACGTCGAGGTTTTCCCGCGCCTGGGTCCACAGTGCCGAGATCGTGTAGAGCGCGCTGCCGTCGGACTGGAGGGCGATCACCGGTCGGTCCGGGGCGGCCACGGCGGCACCCGTCGCGACCGGGAGGCCCTGGCCGATCGCGCCACCGGTCAGGGTGAGCACGTCGTGCCGGGGCGCGCCCGCCGTGGCGGCCGGGAGCAGGAGGCCCGACGTGTTGGCCTCGTCGGAGATGATCGCGCGCTCCGGGAGCAGTGCGCCGATCACCTCCACCCAGTTCTGCGCCGACAGCGGCCCGCTCGGCAACGCCGGGCGCTGCGGCTCCTGCAACACCGGCTCGACACCCGCCGCGACCTCGTCCGCCAGCGCTTCGAGCGCGCCGACGACGTCCTGGTCCAGCTCCGCGAGCGTGTGCACCTGCGCGCCGTCCGGCACGAGGTCGCTCGGCTTGCCCGGGTACGCGAAGAACGACACCGGCGACTTCGCGCCCGCCACCACGAGGTGCTTGACACCGCTCAACTGGTAGGAAGCCTGCTCCGCGAGGTACCCGAGGCGCTCGATCGCCGGCAGGCCCGCGCCACGCTCCAGCCGGGCCGGGAACGTCTCGATCAACGGCTTCGCGCCGGTCGCGGCCGCGATGCGGCTCACCGCCCGCAGGCCCGCTTCGCGGCAGGCGGGGCCGCCGACGAGCAGCGCGACCTGCTCACCCGAGCGCAGGGCGTCGGCCACCGCGGACACCTTGCTCGCCGCGACCGCCTGCGGCTTGCGGGGCGGGATGGGCGCCACCGCCGTTCCACCGTCGCCCCACGAGATGTCCGCGGGCAGGACCAGCGTCGCCACCCGGCCGGGCGGGTCCATCGACGCCGCGACCGCCGCCGCCGCGTCCGCGCCGACGTCCTTCGTGCTGTCCGACTCGCGCACCCAGCCCTGCAGGGAGCTCGCGATGGCCGGGATGTCGGACTCCAGGGGAGCGTCGTACTTCTTGTGGTAGGTGGCGTGGTCACCAACGATGTTGACAATCGGCGTGTAGCCACGTCGGGCGTTGTGCAAGTTGGCAAGACCGTTGCCGAGGCCGGGGCCGAGGTGCAGCAGCGTGGCCGCCGGCTTGCCCGCGATGCGCGCGTACCCGTCGGCGGCACCGGTGACGACGCCCTCGAACAGGCCGAGCACGCCCCGCATCTCGGGCACGGAGTCGAGCGCGGCGACGAAGTGCATCTCGGACGTGCCGGGGTTCGCGAAGCACACCTCGACGCCCGAGTCGACCAGCGTGCGGATCAGGGACTGTGCGCCGTTCATTTCGCTCCTAACCGAAAAGGACGCCGGGGTTGAGGGTGTCGGTGGGATCGAAGGCCTGCTTGAGGCGGCGCATCAGCGCGACCTTCGCCGGGTCCTCCAGGTCCAGGAAGTGGCTCAGCTTGGCGGTGCCGATGCCGTGCTCGCCGGAGATCGCGCCGCCGCAGGCCATGCCCGCGGCGAAGATGTCGTGCAGCAGCCGCTGCCGTTTTTCGTTGTCCTTGCAGAAGATCCCGAGGTGCACGTTCCCGTCGCCGGCGTGCCCGCAGCCGACCGCGCCCGCCTCGGCGGCCGTGGCCAGTTCGCGTACCTTCGCGAGGAAACCGGGCATCTCCGTGCGCGGCACCACGACGTCGATCACGTCGTCGGCGCCCGCGGCCTTCGCCGTCCAGAAAGCCTTTTCCCGCGCCTCGATCAGCTTCCGCGCGGACCCCCCTTCGAGCACGTACACGTCCGCGGCCCCGAGCTCACCGAGCAGCTCCCCGGTCCGCTCGACGTCACCTTCGAGGCGGTCGGCGTCCCGGTTTTCCAGGCCCACCACCAGATACGCCTGCGCCGCGTCGCGCACCGAGTCCGGCACGCCGAGCGACAGCTTCTCGTTGTAGGTGATCGCGGCCATCGTGAGGTTGTCGATGTACTCCAGGATGTTCGGCGTCAAACCGCTCGCGAGGATGCGCGGCACAGCCTCCATCACCTGTGTCAGGTCACCGAACGGCGCGAGGACCGTCGCCGCGTGCGGCAGCCGGGGGTGCAGCTTGACGATGATCTCGGTGGCCAGCGCGAGCGTGCCCTCGGAGCCGATGATCAGCTGCGTGAGGTCGTACCCGGTGGAGATCTTCGACGTCTTCCCGCCGGTGCGGATGATCTCGCCGGTGGGCAGCACCGCCTGCAACCCCAAGACGTTGTGCCGCGTGACGCCGTACTTCACCGCCCGCATCCCGCCGGCGTTCGTGCCGACCGTGCCGCCGACGGACGCGCTCAGCTCGCCGGGGTAGACGGTGTACGCGAGCCCGGCGGCGGCGGTCCGCTCGTCGAGCTCGGCGAGGGTGACGCCGGGCTGCACCACGGCGACCTGGTTGCCGGTGTCGATCTCCAGTACGGCGTTCATGCGCTCGAACGAGATCAGCAGCCCGTCCTCACGGGGGCGCGCGGCGCCCGACAGGCCGCTGCCCGAGCCGCGGGCCGTGACGGGCACGGAGTGCTCCGCGGCGGCGACCAGCAGGGCGGAGACCTCCTCGGCGGTTGCCGGTTTGGCCACATACGCCGGTTTGCGGGGTTCACAGGTCAGGGACTCGTCGTGCGCGTAGTCCTCGCTCACCCGTTCCCCGGTGAGCAGCCGGTCCGCTCCCACGATCTCGGCGAACCGCGCCGCGACGTCGACCATGACGTGCACCCGCCTCTCCCGTACCCGCACCGCTGTCGATCGCAGCCTAGTACGGCGGGAGGTAGCCGGCGGAGGAAGCGGTGGTGCGGCGTGGGCCGGCGCCGGGTGAAGGTGCACCGGCGCAGGGAAGGACGTACTCGCCACGGGAACCCACCTGCACGGCGAGCACGTCCGGGTCTCATTTCGGAATTCCTCTTCCCGCCGCGGAGGCGGGACCGGTCCGCGCCAACGTTCCGGTCCCGCACCCGATGCGTCAGGAAATCAGACCAGCCAGCCCACGAAGTGGACCAGACCAGCAGCCACGTGGGTGAGGATGTCGTGGCAGTAGTGGAAGTGCGCACCGAACGCGTGCATGGAAAAGCTCCTTAAGAGTTTCTTCGAATGTGCCCTTGCTTTCGAAAGCGAGGAGGAGATTTCCATCCGGTCCGGGGCGCTGTCAAAACGGGGCTACCGCAGGGAAAGCGCTTACCGCCCGGCGCCGCAAGCCCCTTAGGCTAAACGTGTAACACTTTCGTGTTTCTCACCGGGTCTCACACGGACGGGTAGCGACACGTCCGGTAGCACGCCCCGAAGGAGTGACGTGGGGTAATGACGATCTTGATGCGGCAACCGGGCTCGACACACTCCCGAACGGGTGAAGCCGTTACCACGGTTGGTGATTCTGCTGCTTTCATGCGAACGGGTGAAGGGCGCCGGAGCTCCGGCGCCCTTCACCGGCTGTCACTCCACGCGGGCGTAGGTGATGGTCTCGCCCTCGACGCCGCGCAGCCACAGGTCCTGCGAGGCGGCCGCCATTTCGGGCAGTCCCTCGACGATCGAGGCGAACACGTTGCCCGGCACCCACCCCGCGTCGCCGTTGATCAGCAGGTTGTTCCGGCCGTAGAAAAAGGCGAGGTCCGTCGCGCCGCCGTCGCCGTGCGCTTCGCTGGATTCCTCGTAGCCGTAGGCGGTGTTGCCGATTTCCCACGCCTCGAACCCGAAATAGACGACATCGCCGGGAATGGGGGTGATCGTCGAGTTCTCCCGCCCCGGCTTCGGGTCGAACGGCGGAACCAGCGTGTACACCTCGTTCCGCGCGTACTTCGCGTGGTAGGCAGAACCGGTCCGCGGAAGCGCGTTCCACACCGCTTCGCACGTGCGGGGCGCTTCCTCGTCGAGCAGCACGGCACGGCAGGACACGCCGCGCTTGTCGAGGCTGATGGTGATGTAGCGGGCCACGTTTCTCCTCACTTGGTGACGGCCGCGACGGTCTCGCTCCAGATGGCGAGGGCGTCGTCGATCTGCTCCGCGCTCACCACCAGCGGCGGGATCATCCGGACGACGTTCATGTACGCGCCGCAGGTCAGCATCAGCAGCCCGCGCCGGGCGGCCTCCTGCTGCGCGGCCTGCGCGGTCGCGTTGTCGGGCTTGCCGTCGGCCGTGGTGAACTCCGAGCCCACCAGCAGGCCGAGCCCGCGCACGTCACCGATCTGCGGGGTCTTGTCACCGATCAGCCGCGCGCCTTCGAGCAGCTGCTGCCCGCGCGCCGCCGCGTTCGCGACCAGCCCCTCCTCCTCGATGACGTCCAAAGTGGCCAGTGCCGCGGCGCACGAAACCGCGTTGCCGCCGTAGGTTCCGCCCTGCGAACCGGGGTACGCCTTCGCCATCAGCTCCTGCGACGCGGCGATGCCGGACAGGGGGAAGCCGCTGGCCAGGCCCTTCGCGATGGTGACGACGTCCGGCCGGACGTCGAAGTGGTCGTGCCCCCAGAACCGCCCGGTACGGCCGAAACCGGTCTGGATCTCGTCGATCACGAGCAGGATCCCGTGCTCGTCCGCGCGCTCCCGCAGGCCGCGGAGGAACTCGGTGTTCGCCGGCACGTAGCCGCCCTCGCCGAGGACCGGCTCGACGACGAAAGCCGCGGTCTCGCTGGGCGCACTGACGGTGGCGAACAGGTAGTCCAGCTCGCGCAGGCAGAACTTCGTCGCGGTCTGCTCGTCCCAGCCGTAGTGGTAGGCGTACGGGAACGGCGCCACGTGGACGCCGCCCATGAGCGGTGAGATGCCCGCGCTGAACCGGGTGCCCGACGTGGTCATGGTCGCCGTGGCGACGGTGCGGCCGTGGAAGCCGCCCTGGAAGACGATCACGTTCGGCCGCCCGGTCGCCTGTCGCGAAAGCCGGAGCGCGGCCTCGACCGCTTCGCTGCCGGAGTTCGCGAAGAACAGCGAGTCGAGCCCGGCGGGCAGGACGTCGCCGAGCCGCTCGACGAGCTTGAGCAGCGGCTGGTGCATGACGGTCGTGTACTGCCCGTGGACCAGCTTGCCGATCTGCTCCCGCGCCGCCGCGACCACCTTCGGGTGGCAGTGCCCGGTGCTGGTGACGCCGATCCCGGCCGTGAAGTCCAGGTGCCGCCGGCCGTCCACGTCGTAGAGGTAAGCGCCTTCGCCGTGGTCGACGACGACCGGAGTGGCTTGCTTGAGTAGGGGGGACAGCTGGGCCATGAACAGCTCCTCCGGCCGGTTGTAGATTGTTGACAATATGCATAGCATGGGCTCTGACGAGGCGCAATGAACCGGGAGGCGGACGTGAGCGAAACGAGCGTGGTCGAGGCCGTGGCGAAGGAGCTGTTCGTCGGCGGCAAGTGGGTGCCGGCCACGGGCGGGCGGACGTTCGCCGTCGAGGACCCGGCCACCGGCGAGGTGCTGTGCGAGGTCGCCGACGCGACGCCGCAGGACGGGCGCGCCGCGCTCGACGCCGCCGTCGCCGCGCAGGCCGACTGGGCCCGCACCGCGCCGCGCGAGCGCAGCGAGATCCTGCGCCGGGCCTACGAGCTGCTGCTCGCGCGCACCGACGAACTCGGCCTGCTGATGACGCTGGAGATGGGCAAGCCGCTCGCCGAGGCGAAGGGCGAAATCGCCTACGCCGCCGAGTTCTTCCGCTGGTTCTCCGAGGAGGCCGTGCGCATCGACGGCGGCTACCAGGTCGCGCCCAACGGCGCCGGGCGGTTCCTGGTGACCAAGCAGCCCGTCGGCCCCACGCTGCTGATCACGCCGTGGAACTTCCCGATGGCCATGGGCGGGCGCAAGATCGGCCCGGCGATCGCCGCGGGCTGCACGATGGTGATCAAGCCCGCCGAGCAGACCCCGCTGTCGATGCTCGCCCTCGCCGCGATCCTCGCCGAGGCCGGGCTGCCCGCGGGCGTGCTCAACGTCGTCACCACCACCGACCCCGGCGGCGTGATGGAACCGCTGATCCGCGACGGCCGCGCGCGCAAGCTGTCGTTCACCGGCTCGACCGCGGTGGGCAAGAAGCTGCTGGAGCAGTGCGCGGACAAGGTGCTGCGCACGTCGATGGAACTGGGCGGCAACGCGCCGTTCCTGGTGTTCGACGACGCGGACCTCGACGCCGCGGTCGACGGCGCGATGCAGGCGAAGATGCGCAACATCGGCGAGGCGTGCACGGCGGCCAACCGGTTCTACGTGCAGCGCGGCGTCGCCGACGAGTTCGCCCGCCGGCTCACCGAGCGCATGGCTGCCCTGCCGATGGGCCGCGGCACCGAGACGGGCGTCGTCGTCGGCCCGCTGATCGACTCCGATGCCGTGCGGAAGGTCACCGAGCTGGTGGGGGACGCGACCGAGCGCGGCGCGCAGGTGCTCACCGGCGGCGCGGCCGTCGACGGGCCGGGCAACTTCTACCAGGCCACCGTGCTCACCGGCGTGCCGCGCGACGCGCGCATGGCGAGCGAGGAGATCTTCGGGCCGGTGGCGCCGATCACCGTCTTCGACACCGAGGACGAAGCGGTCGCCGCCGCGAACGACACCGAGTACGGTCTGGTCAGTTACGTCTTCACCAACGACCTCAAGCGCGCGCTGCGCGTCTCGGAGAACCTGGAGGCCGGCATGATCGGGCTGAACCAGGGCATCGTGTCCAACCCGGCCGCGCCGTTCGGCGGGGTCAAGCAGTCCGGGCTGGGCCGTGAGGGCGGCGGGGTCGGTATCGACGAGTTCCTGGAGATCAAGTACGTGGCGGTCGCACTGTGAACACCTACCGGATCGCCAGCATCCCCGGCGACGGCATCGGCGTGGACGTCCAGGCCGAGGCCCGCAAGGTGCTGGACCGCGCCGCGCGGCGGTTCGAGTTCGGGCTGGAGTGGACCGAGTTCGACTGGAGCTGCGAGCGCTACCTCGAGACCGGCCGGATGATGCCGGAGGACGGGATCGAGCAGCTGGCGGGGTTCGACCAGATCCTGCTCGGCGCGGTCGGCTTCCCCGGCGTGCCGGACCACGTTTCGCTGTGGGGACTGCTGATCCCGGTGCGGCGCGCGTTCTCGCAGTACGTCAACCTGCGGCCGGTGCGGCTGCTGCCGGGCACCACGTCGGTGCTCAGGGACCGCACGGCCGACGAGCTGGAGATGGTGATCGTCCGGGAGAACTCCGAGGGCGAGTACTCCGAGCTGGGCGGGCGGCAGAACCGCGGGCTGCCGGGCGAGTTCGCGCTGCAGGAGTCGGTGTTCACGCGGGTCGGGGTCGAGCGGATCGTCCGGTACGCGTTCGAGCTGGCGCAGACGCGCACGGGCCGGGTGGTGTCGGCGACGAAGTCCAACGGGATCATCCACACCATGCCGTTCTGGGACGAGATCTTCGCCGAGGTGGCCGAGGAGTTCCCGACCGTCCACAGTGAACAGTGCCACATCGACGCGCTGGCCGCGCGGATGGTGCAGCAGCCGGAGCGGATCGACGTGGTGGTGGGGTCGAACCTGTTCGGCGACATCCTGAGCGACCTCGCGGCGGCGGTCACCGGCGGGCTGGGCATGGCGCCGTCGGGCAACATCAACCCGGCGCGCGAGCACCCGTCGATGTTCGAGGCGGTGCACGGCAGCGCGCCGGACATCGCCGGTCAGGGCATCGCGAACCCGGTGGCGCAGATCCTCGCGGGCACGATGATGCTGGAACACCTCGGGGAGGCCGAAGCCGCCCGAGCCGTCTACACGGCGGTCGAGCAGGTCCTCGCGACGGGCGAGGTGGCGACCCCGGACCTCGGCGGCAAGGCGACGACGGCAGAACTCGGTTCGGCGATCGCGGACGCCGTGCAGGCATAGAACGGCGGTTTCTGGGCACCTTTCCTGGCACGGGAGAGGGAGGTGCCAATGGAGTTGCTCGGCGTGCGGGTGCCGGGACCGTTGTCGACTGTCGGTGCGATCGCCGGCACCGTGCGTGGTGTGCTGGGGGGACGGCAGCGACGGCAGGTGTGGTCCTGCCCTGGACGGTTGCACGTCGAGGCGCACGGGGTGCACGGCGCGGGCGGCGAACGCGTCGCGCGCCGCATCGAGCGGGAGCTGGAGAAGCACGAGGGCGTGCACTGGGCGCGCGTCAACGCGCCCTCCTCCCGGGTGATCATCGCCGTCGACGACCCCGCGCCGCGGACCGAGGACCTGGTACGCGTCGTCGAGCGCGCCGAGGCCGAACCGGACACCGAGCAGGAACTCGTCGCCGAGGACGAACTCCACCATCCCGCGGACGGCGTGCGCGGCACGCGCCTGTTGCCGACGCTCGCCGCGAACGCCATTGGGCTCGGGTTGTCGGCGATCACCCGCGTCGCGCCGTGGGCGCCGCTGCCCGCGGAACTGGCCGCGTTGCCCAGCGTCCTCGACCTGCACCCGAAGCTGCGCGAGCTCGCCGCGAAGCGGGCGGGCAGCGGGGAGCGCGCCGACACGGCCACCTCCATCGCCGCCGCGCTCGGGCACGGGCTCGCCGCCGGCGGCGAGGGCACCCTGCTGGACACCGTGCAGCGCGTCGAGCAGTGGCGGGAGGCGCGCGCCTACTCGAAGGCTTGGTGCGCCGCGGAAAGCAGCCTGATCACCGGTCCCGAGGACGCCGCCGCGGACCCCGTGGTCGTCGAACGGCCGCGGCCGCTGCCGGACGGCCCGGTGGAGGACTACGAGCGCAAGGTACTGGCCGCCGGCGCCGCGGCGACCGCCGTGATGCTGCCGTTCGGGCCGCGGCGAGCGCTGGGGATCGGGCTCGCGTCGCTGCCCAAGGCGGCGGAGGCGGGGCGCGCGGCGTTCGGGGCCCACCTCGGGCGGGTGCTGGCGCGGCACGGCACGCTCGTGATGGACCGCGCCGTACTACGGCGCCTCGACACGGTCGACATGGTGGTTGTCGACGAGGGCGCGCTCGACACCGGGCGCATGGCGCCGAGCGAGCTGAAAGCGCTTTCCGACGAGGCCGGTCTCGTCGACCGCGTGTGGCAGCTGTTCGACCCGAAACGGCCGCGGAAGAAGCGGAGCGCCGACGGCTGGCGGCTCGCCCCGCTCGACGAACCCGGCGAGGACGGCGAGGAGCTGCTGCGCAAGGGCGCGGCGGCGGTCCTCGGCCTGTGGCGCGAGGACGAGCTGCACGCCCTGCTCGGGCTCAAGCGGGAGACCCCGCCCGGCATCGCGACGCTCGTCGCCGCGGCCCGGCGCGCGAACCTGCCCATCGTCAGCGCGAACGGGGACGAGCCGTCCTTCGACGCGGACCGGACCGTGCCCGGGGGCAAGCGGCTCGTCGCGTCGGTGCGTGACCTGCAGGCCGAGGGGCACGTCGTGCTGCTCGTGTCCGCCGACCGGCAGGCGCTGGGCGCGTCGGACTGCGGGGTCGGCGTGCACGCGGACGGCGAGGCGCCGCCGTGGGGCGCGCACCTGCTCGTCGGGGACGACCTGGCCGTCGCCGGGCTGCTGATCGAGGCGACGTGCGTGGCCCGCGACATCGACCGCGACGGCATCCGGCTCGCCGCCGGGGCGAGCGGCGTGGGCGCGGTCAGCGCGTTGCAGCGGGGCCGGACGAGCCCGGCGAGCCGCAGCCTGCGGGCGGTGAACGCCGGCGCCGGGCTGGCGATCGCCAACGCCCACCGGCGCGCGGGACGCCTGCGGCCGCCGGCGTTGAACGGCGCTGTGGCGCCCTGGCACCTGATGCCCGCGGACATCGTGCTGGAGCGCCTGAAAACCGACCACAACGGACTGTCCACACAGGAGGTCCGGCGCCGGACGCGGGCCAGCGGCGGCGAGGAGAAGACCAGTTTCGCCAATGCCTTCATCGCCGAGCTGTCGAACCCGCTGACGCCGGTCCTGCTCGGCGGGGCGGCGCTGTCCGCGTCCGTCGGATCTCCGTCGGACGCGCTGCTCGTCGCGGGCGTGACCGCGTTGTCCGCGGTGGTCGGCAGCGTGCAGCAGGTGCGCACGGAACGGCAGCTGGCCGAGCTGCTGCACCGGTCGGCGACCACGGCCACCGTGCTGCGGGACGGCGAGGAACGCACGCTCGCCGCGGACGAGCTGGTTCGTGGTGATGTGGTACTGCTCGACTCGGGTGATGTAGTACCAGCGGATTGCCGATTGTTGACAAGCGAAGCGCTGGAGATGGACGAGTCCTCGCTCACCGGCGAGTCACTGCCCATCGCCAAGAACCCCGCGCCGGTGGTGGCCGCGGACGTCGCGGACCGGACGTCGATCCTCTACGAGGGCACGACGGTCGCGGCGGGACAGGCCACCGCGGTGGTGATCGCGACAGGCGACGACACCGAGGCCGGGCGCAGCATGGCGCTCGCCAGGGAGGGTGCGCCCGACACCGGTGTGGAGAACCGGCTCGCCGAGCTGACGCGCAAGAGCATGCCCGCCGCGCTGGGGTCGGCGGTCGCCGTCGCCGGCGCGGGGCTGGTGCGTGGCATCCCGTTGCGCGAGAGCATGTCCGCGGCCGTCAACCTCGCGGTCGCGTCGGTGCCGGAAGGGCTGCCGTTCCTCGTCAACGCGGCACAGCTGGCCGCGGCGCGGCGGCTCGCGGAGCACAACGCGCTCGTGCGCAACCCGCGCAGCATCGAGGCGCTGGGCCGGGTCGACGTGCTGTGCTTCGACAAGACCGGCACGCTCACCGAAGGCAAGCTGACGGTCCACGAGATCGACGACGGACAGGATCGTCGCGTTGTTGACAATCTGACTAGCGAACTTTCCGACGTGTTGGCAGTCGCCGTTCGCGCCACTCCTCATGCTGACAATCCGACAGACCTGCCGCACGCCACCGACCGCGCGGTGCTGTCGAGCGCCGAGTACGCCGGGGAGCGGTCGTGGGAGCAGCTGGACGCCGTGCCGTTCGAGCCGTCGCGCGGCTACCACGCGACGCTCTGCCGGCTGGACGGCGAGACGGTGCTCAGCGTCAAGGGGGCGCCGGAGGCCGTGCTGCCGAAGTGCTCGCTCGACGAGGCGACGCACCGGCGGCTGTCGAAGCGCATGAAGAAACTCACCCAGGCAGGCCAACGGGTCCTCGCGGTGGCCGAGCGCTCGCTCGATTCGTCTACTGTGGACGAGGACGCGGTGGAGGACCTGGAGTTCCGCGGCTTCGTGGCGATCGCGGACCCGGTGCGCGGCAGTGCCGCCTCCGCGGCCGCGCAGCTGCGGGAGGCGGGCGTGCAGATCGTGATGATCACCGGCGACCACCCCGACACCGGTGAGGCCATCGCGAGCGAGGTGATGGTGGACAAGGACCAGCTGCACGTGGTGACCGGCGCGCAGATCGAGGAGCTGGACGAGGACCGGCTCGCGGAGACGTTGCGGACGGTCGACGTGGTGGCCCGCTGCAGCCCGGTGCAGAAGGTGCGCATCATCAAGGCGTACCAGCGGCTCGGGCGCACGGTCGCGATGACGGGCGACGGGGCCAACGACGCCCCGGCGATCCGGCTCGCCGACGTCGGTATCGCCCTCGGCGAGCACGGCACGCCCGCCGCGAAGGCCGCCGCGGACCTCGTGGTGACCGACGACCGGCTGGAGACGATCATCGCCGCTCTGATCGAAGGGCGTGCGATGTGGGCCTCGGTGCGGGAGGCGCTCGCGATCCTGCTGGGCGGCAACCTGGGGGAGATCGCGTTCAGCGTGCTGGGTGCCGTGCTCACCGGCCGCTCGCCGCTGACCGCGCGGCAGCTGCTGCTGGTCAACCTGCTCACCGACCTGGCCCCGGCGCTGGCGATCGCGTTGCGCCGCCCCAGCGGCGGCACCGAACTGCTCAGCGAGGGCCCGGAAAGCTCGCTGGGCAAGGCGTTGCAGCGTGACATCGGGGTGCGCGCGGGCGTCACGACCCTGGGCGCGACCACGGCCTGGACCCTCGCGCGGGTCACCGGCCGTGGCCGCCGGGCCAGCACCGTCGCGCTGGCGAGCCTCGTCGGCACGCAGCTGGGCCAGACGCTCGTGACCGGCGGGGTGGACCGGCCGACGCTCGCGGCGTCGCTGGGTTCCGCGGCCGCGCTGGCGCTGGTGATCCAGACCCCGGGCGTGAGCCGGTTCTTCGGCTGCACGCCACTGGGCCCGGTCGGCTGGACGATCGCACTGGGCTCCGCCACGTCGGCGACGCTGCTCGGCACCCTGTTCGACCGCCAGCCGGAGGAGGCGGACTGAGCCTCAGCCGCGGGCCTCGATCGCCCTGACCGTCCGCGCCGGCGCCTCGCCTTTGCCGATGGTCTCGGCGACGAGCCCGAACCCGACGCGCCGCCCCGGAGACATCCGCGACGGGGGTGACGAAGGTAAGGAGGAACAACCCGTGAAGATCGGAAACCGTCAGCCGCGCGAGAGAACCGTCTCCAGCGCGGGCGTCAGCGCGGGGACGCGTTGGTCCAGCAGCTTCTTCGCATCGGCGCGATTCCTGGAGACGGCTTGGAAGTCGAGCATCATCGCGTAGTTGCCCTGGGCCGCGAACACGTAACAGTGGCGGGACCCCATCTCAGGGTCGTCCTCGCAGTACGCCACCTGCCGCTCGACGCCGGGCGCCTGCGGCACGGAGATCTTGCCGGTGACGGTCGTGGCGAGCCCCACCGCGTCCGTGTCATGGCTGCAGGTCAACGCCTGCTCGACCTCCTGAACCGTGGTCGTCCCCGCAGCTCGGTAGCGGGCCAGTACCTGGTGCACCTGCAGGTGTACGTCACCGTCGCTGGTGTACAAGTCCGCCTGCGCGGCGCTCGAAATCCGCCCGTCCGACGCCAGCCGTTGCCCACACGGCTTCCCGAGCGACGGGCGCGAGGTCTCGTTGGGCAGCACGGAGACGGGGCCCTGCGCGACGTTCAGTCCGTACTTGGCCACCTCGTCGCGGGTCAGCATCGCGGCCAGCACCCGCTGCTGGTCGCTCACCGATGGGGACGGGGAGGGTGGAGCGGGGGCGGGCGCCGCCGGGGCGGCGGAGCACGCCGCGAGCACACCCGCGACCAGGAACAACCAGAGCTTGCGCACGCTCCGGGATCGGGAACGCGCCGGGGAACGTTACGCGGGCGCGGTGGTGTCCTGCGTGAGCCGCCGCACGGCGTCGTCCATGTGGGTTTCCAGCAGGGCGATCGCGCGTTGCCCTTCGCCGCGGCGGATGGCTTCGGTGATCTGCATGTGCTCGGTCACCCGCTCCTCGTCCTCGGCGTACGTGAGGCGCAGCGCGGACAGGCACATCCGTGTCTCGGTGAGCAACGTCTGCGACATCCGCTGCAGCCGCTTGCTGCCCGACGCCGCGACGAGCACCTCGTGGAACCGGTTGTCCGCTTCGGACACTCCGCTCCAGTCCCGCGCGGCCGTCGCGTCCGCCATGTCGTGCACCGTTTCCGTGAGCGCTTCGGCCACCACTTCACGGTCGGGCCGGCGCACGACGCGCAACACCGCCTGGCGTTCGATCGCCATGCGCGCGGCGTAGATGTCCTGGATGTCCTCGGGTTCGAGGTCGATCACGAACAGCCCGCGGTGCGGTTCGCTGCGCAGCAGACCTTCGGACACGAGCCGCTGCATCGCTTCGCGCAACGGCCCGCGCGACACCTGGAACTGCGCGGCCAGCTCGGTCTCCCCCAGCTGCGCGCCCGGCGGCAGTGAGCCGGTCATGATCGCTTCGCGCAGCTGGCGCGCGATGATCGAGGCGGTGGACTCCCGGTTCACGGGTTCCATTTCTGTCAGTGGCATTGGAAAAGCTCCCCCAGTTGAACGGACTCGGGTACTGTGCCTGCCAGCCGCAGGCCTTCCCAGATGGTCACCTGGTTGGCCGTGAGCACGGGCTTTCCGAGTCGAGCCTCGATCGTAGGGATGACTCCGAGGGTTCGCATCGCGGTATCGGGGACCAACACCGCTTCCGCGGCCGGATGGTCGTGAAAAACCGCGAAATCCACCACTGACTCCGGTGCGAGTGTGCCGACTTCGGCGGCGGTGTCGATGCCCGCGCTGGACATGGCGACGATTTCGATGCCACCCCGGCCCAGGAACTCGACGAACAGCTTCGCCACGTCCTCCGGATAGCTCGCCGCCACGGCGACGCGCTTCAGGCCCAGCTTCGCCGCCGCCCGCACGAACGCGAACGACGTGCTCGACGCCGGCTTGCCCGCGACGGCCGCCAGCTTGTCCACCTGCTCCTGCGCGCCTTCCCAGCGGTAGACGAAGCTGCCGCTCGTACAGGCCCACACCACGACGTCGGGCTCGTGCTTCGCCAGCAGCGACGCGCCTTCGGCCAGCCGCTCCTCGCTGCCCAGGTCGAGCAGCTCGGGCACGGCGTGGAGGTCGGTGCCGTAGATGTGCTCGACCGGCAGCGAGAACCCCGGACCCAGCAGCTGCTCGGCGAACGGGTAGTCGTCCTCGGCAGCGTGGTCGGGGTAGATGAATCCGACAGTCGGCATTCGGACAAACCTCCAGTCAGGTTGTCGACAATCCTACGATACTTCTTTCAGCCACTTGCCAGGTCCGACGATCGGAAGTTCCATGCGCTTGAGGCACGCCCACATGGTCAGCTGGTTCGCGGTAAGCACCGGCTTGCCGAGCGCCGCCTCCAGCGGCTCGATCAGGTCGTACGTGGGCAGATTGGTGCAGCTGACGAAGACCGCCTCGGCGTCGGGGTGGTCGGCGGCGAAGATCCGCTCCGCGATCGTGCGGTAACTGACCTTCCAGATCCCGCCGCCGAGCCCGAGGTGCTCGCTGGAGAGCGTCTCGACGTTCATCTCGGTCAGGAACTCGTGCAGCTTGCCGGTGAGGTCCGCGTCGTACGGGGTGATGACGGAGACGCGGTGCACGTCGAGCTGGTGCAGCACCTCGGCGAGCGCACCCGACGTGGTCACCGCGTCCGGCGCGCCGGCGTCGCAGATCGCCTTGCACAGCGAGCGCTCGTAGTCGATGCCGTTGACGAAGCTGCCCGACGTGCACAGGTACGCGACCACCTCGGGTTCCACGTGAAGCACGTCGCGGGTGGCGGCGGCGAGGTGGGCGCTGTTGCTGACGAGCTGCGCCATCTCCATGCTCACCGGCACGGGTTCGTAGGGGGTGCGGGCGAGGTGCAGGGACACCTCCATCGGCACCCAGCGCCAGAGCTCGCGCTCCAACGCCAGGTCGAACGGCGCGATGACGCCGATCCCCCGCTGGGCCAGTGGGCCGTCGAAGACAGGGAAGTCCAAATCCAAGGCTGGGCTCCGAAGGTGACGCTCTGGACGAAGGCCTCCGGGGTGGATCCTCGGATTGTTGACAATCATACGACCGGCTCCTACCGTGTCAATGATGATCGGCACGGAGGCTCCGGTGCTGGCGGTGCTCTGCGGAGATCGGCACCCCCCGGACATGGGACCCATCGAATCCGGGGCCGAAATCCGTTACACAGACGAAAAAGGGCTTCCCGAAGCGTTGCGCGGAGCCGACGCGCTGTTCGTCTACGACTTCCTCTCCACCGCCGTGCCCGGCGCCTGGCACGCGGCCGACCGCGTCCGCTGGGTGCACATCGCGAGCGCCGGCGTCGACCCGGTCATGTTCCCCGAGCTGCGTGAGAGCGACGTGGTCCTGACCAATTCGCGCGGGGTGTTCGACGACTCGATCGCCGAGTACGTGCTCGGCGTCGTCATCGCGTTCGCCAAGGACCTGCCGCGCTCGCTGGAGCTGCAGCGGGAGCGGCGCTGGCAGCACCGCGAGAGCGAGCGCGTCGCGGGCCGCCGCGCGCTCGTCGTCGGCACCGGCCCGATCGGCCGGGCCATCGCCCGGCTGCTGCGCGCCGCCGGGCTGGTGGTGTCCGGGATGGGGCGCCGGGAGCGCGACGGCGACCCCGACTTCGGCACCGTGTACGCGTCGGCCGACCTCGCGACACGGGTGGGCGAGTTCGACTACGTCATCGCCGTGGCGCCGCTGACCGAGCAGACCAAGGGCATGTTCGACGCGGCCGCCTTCGCGGCGATGAAGCCGGCCGCCCGGTTCGTCAACGTCGGCCGCGGCGAGCTGGTGGTGACGAGTGACCTGGTCACGGCGTTGCGGGAGGGGCAGATCGCCGGGGCGGCGCTGGACGTCTTCGACGTCGAGCCGCTGCCCGCCGATCATCCATTGTGGACGCTGGGAAACGTGGTGCTGACCCCGCACATGTCCGGGGACTTCGTGGGCTGGCGCAACACGCTCGTCGAGGTGTTCGCCGACAACTTCGCCCGCTGGCGCGACGGCCGCCCGCTTCGTAATGTCGTCGACAAACAACTGGGCTACGTGCCGTCGGGGCAGTGACAAGGAGCATCATGAGCACCCTGTTGACGGCGAGTGAGCTGGTCGCCGCGTACTCGACCGGGGAGATTTCGCCGGTCGAGGCCACCGAGGCCGCGCTGACCGCCATCGAGGAGCGCGACGGCGAGGTGAACGCCTACTGCCTCGTCGACCGCGAAGTGGCCCTCGAAGGCGCGAAGGCCTCCGAGACGCGCTGGCGTGAGGGCAACCCGATCGGCTGGCTCGACGGGGTGCCGACGTCGATCAAGGACATGTTCCTCACCGCGGGCTGGCCCACCCTGCGTGGCTCCACCTGCATCGACCCGGACCAGCCGTGGGACGTCGACAGCCCGGTCGCCGCGCGGCTGCGCGAGAACGGCCTGGTGCTGCTGGGCAAGACCACCACGCCGGAGCTGGCGTGGAAGGGCGTCACGGACAGCGCGCTGACGGGCGTCACGCGCAACCCGTGGGACCCGGCGTTGACCGCGGGTGGGTCCAGCGGTGGGAGCGCGGCGGCCGTCGCGGCCGGGATGGGGGAGCTGTCGGTCGGCACCGACGGCGGCGGTTCGATCCGGATTCCCGCGGCGTTCTGCGGGATCGTCGGGCTCAAGCCGACGCACGGCCGCGTCCCGCTGTACCCGGCGAGCCCGTTCGGCGCGCTGTCGCACGCGGGCCCGATGGCGCGTTCGGTGGACGACGTCGCGTTGATGCTGGACGTGCTCGCGCTGCCGGACCACCGCGACCCAGCCGCGTTGCCGCCGCCCATCAGCGCGTACCGCGAGGCGGTGCGGCGCGACGTGCGCGGCCTGATCGCGGCGTTCTCCCCGACGCTCGGGTTCGCGAAGGTGGACCCCGAGGTGGCGGAGCTGGTGCGCTCGGCGGTCAACGGCCTGGCGGACGCGGGGTTGCGGATCGAGGAGACCGACCCGGGCTTCGGCGACCCGAAGGACGCCTTCGACGTGCTGTGGTCGACGGGCGCGGCGCAGTGGCTCGACACGTTCCCGCCGGGCTCGGAGGAGAAGGTCGACCCGGGCCTGCGGCGGGTGTGGGAGCAGGGCAAGACGTACTCGGCGGCGGACTACCTGTCGGCCAACGCGGAGCGCGCGGCGCTGGGCATCCTGATGGGTGAGTTCCACACGCGCTACGACGTCCTGCTCACGCCGACCGTCGGGATCCCGCCGTTCGAGGCGGGCCACGAGGTGCCGCCGGGTAGCGGTCTGTCGGGCTGGCCGGAGTGGACGCCGTTCACGTACCCGTTCAACATGACCCAGCAGCCGGCGATCAGCGTCCCGGCGGGCCTCACGTCGGACGGCCGCCCGGTCGGCCTGCAGATCGTGGGCCCCCGGCACTCGGACGACCTGGTGCTGGCCGTGGCGAAACTGGTGGAGGAGATCCGCCCGATCCGCGTGAGCCGCCTGGCCTCGGGCGGGTAGGCGCGGCGCTGGGATCAGACGGGAGTCGCACGAGGCCCGCGCCGGCGCAGGATCCGGATTTCCCGGTTCAGCAGCGCGCCGGCCGTCGCCACGGCGATCGCCGCCGCGCCGGCCAGCAACACGGGTTGCGTGCCGAACCGGGCGGCCAGCGGACCCGCCGCCACGGCACCCACCGGTAGTGCGACGATCGACCCGAGGAGGTCGTACGAGTACACCCGCGACAGCCGGTCCGCGGGAACGTTCTCCTGCAACGACACGTCCCACGCCACCGTGAACACCTCGATCGCCACTCCGTTCACGAACCCCGCCGCCAGCAGCGGCAGCACCAGCGGCACCTGCACGAGGAACACCAGCGGCAGCACGTCGGCGAACGTCACCGCCACTCCCACCAGCAAGGCGCGGCGCGGCTGCCAACGCGCTGCCAGCACACCGCCGGCCAATGCCCCGATCGTCTGTGCCGCGAGTATCAGCCCCCACGCCCGCCGCCCGATGGTGTGGTCCGCGATCAACGGACCGAGCACCTGCACCGCGCCCGCGTTCACCGCGTTGACCACGCAGAACTGCGCCGCCACCGTCCAGATCCAGCTGCGAGACGAGAACTCGCGCCAGCCCTCCGCCAGCTCGGCGAGCGGTCGCGACGACGGCACCACCGCCGGTTCCACGCGGATCCGCCGGTAGCTCAGCGCCGCCGAGAGGAACAGGGACGCGTTGACGGCGATCGCCCAGCCCGAGCCGAGCCCGGCGACGAGCACTCCACCCACGGCGGCACCCGTGAAGCGGCCGAGGTTCGCCCCGATGCGCACGTACGCGTTCGCTTGTGCCAGCACGTTTTCCGGCACAGTCTGCGGGGTCAGCGCGGACGCCGCGGGCAGCGAGACTGCCGCGACCGCGCCGTTGGCGAGGCTGAGCGCGACCAGCAGCGGCACCGAGCCGAATCCACAGAGGACACTCGCGGCGATCACTGCCTGCGTGAGCGCCGACGCGAGTTCGCTGCCCTGCAGGATGACCGAGCGGGGCAACCGGTCGGCGAGCATCCCGCCGAACAGGACCAGCAACACACTGGCCAGTGACCGCGCGCCCACCACGAACCCGAGGTCCACCGCGGATCCGGTGCGGTCGAGCACCGCGAAGGCGAGTGCCACCGGCGCGACCGCGTTGCCCAGCTCACCGCACGTCCGCCCGGTCAGCAACCACCGGAAGTCGTCGTGCGCCAGCGGGTTCACGGAGAGCAGACTGGCCCGTCGGCCGAGGCGAGGCCAAGCGATTATCCGCGCGGGTGCTTGACCAACTTCACGATGCGTCCGGTCGGCGGTTGTGCTGAGCTGGAAGCATGCGTACGACGACATTGGGCAGGAGCGGGCTGGAGGTCTCCCGCATCGCGTTCGGCACCTGGCAGCTCGGCGGGGACTGGGGCTCGTTCGACGAGGACGCCGCGGTGCGGGCGATCCGGCACGCACGCGAGCTGGGTGTGAACTTCTTCGACACCGCCCAGGCGTACGGGTTCGGCAAGTCCGAGGCGCTGCTCGGCCGCGCACTGCGCGAGGAGCTGAAGCGGGACCGCGACAGCGTTGTCATCGCCACCAAGGGCGGCATCAACCCGGGCAGTGACCGGCCCCGCGACGCGCGCCGGTCGTGGCTGCGCCAGGGTGTCGAGGAAAGCCTGCGCTACCTGGAGATCGACCACATCGACCTCTACCAGGTGCACTGGCCCGACCCGGACACGCCGGCCGAGGAGACCGCGAGCGCGCTGCAGGAACTGGTCGACGAGGGCAAGATCCGGCACGTGGGAGTGTCCAATTACGACACTCCGCAGCTCGCCGCCTTCGACCGGACGCGTCCCGTGGAGACGCTGCAGCCGCCGTACCACCTGTTCCGGCGCGCGATCGAGGACGACCCGCTGCCGTACTGCCGGGAGCACGAGATCGGCGTGCTGGTCTACAGCCCGCTCGGCAGCGGCCTGCTCACCGGCGCGCTGACCCCGGACGCGAAGTTCGAGGACGGCGACTGGCGCTCCAACGCCAGCGCCTTCCAGGGCGACAACCTGCGCCGCAACCTCGAAGTCGTCGACGAGCTGAAACTTTTCGCCGAGCACAAGGGTTGCTCCGTCAGCCAGCTCGCGATCGCCTGGACACTGCACAAACCGGGCGTGCACGTCGCCATCGTCGGCGCCCGCCGGGCGAAGAACATCGAGGACAGCCTCGGCGCGGCGGACGTCGACCTGACCGCGGACGAGGTCGCCGAGATCGAGCGCATCACCGCCCGCGGCGTGCAGGTCGACGGCGCCAGCCCGGAGGGCGTGGCCTAGGCCACCGCGGCCTCCAGCTCCGACAGCGCCGTGTCGAGGTGGAGCAGCAGGCGCTGCAGGTGCGGAACGCTGCGGCGGCAGCCGGTGATGCCGAAGTCGAGGTTGTCGCCGTTGTTGGTCAGCGTGATGTTCAGCGCCTGCCCGTCCAGCAGCACCGACGCGGGGTAGATCCCGTCGAGGTGCGCGCCGTTCCAGTACATCTGCTTGCGTGGCCCCGGCACGTTCGAGATCACGAGGTTGAACGGCGGCCGGGTGTTGGAGACGACACCCGGCACCGTCGCAACCCCCAGCTGCGCCACGTTGATCCCCGACAGCAGCAGCGCCTGCACGGGCGTCAGCTGGTTGAAGATCCGCTTCGCCTCGCGCATCGAGTGGTGGATCGTCGCGAGCCGGACCGCCGCGTCCGTCTTGTCGGTGGCCAGGTTGCACAGCACCGCGCCGATCTGGTTGCCGCCACTGGACTCGGTGTCGCTCTGCTTGCGCATCGACACCGGCACCATCGCCACGAGCGGCGCGTCCGGCAGCGCGCTCTGCTCGATGAGGTAGTCGCGCAGCGCGCCCGAGCACATCGCGAGCACGACGTCGTTGCGGGACGTGCCCGTCTTCGCCGCGATCGACCGCACCCGCCCGAGCGGCCAGGACTGCGCCGCGAACCGGCGGGCCCCGCCGATCGGCACGTTCAACATCGTGCGCGGCGCCTGCATCGGCAACGTCAACGTGTGCTCCCGGAACGCCTCACGCGCCACGCGCAGCGCCGCCGGCGCGACTCCCGCGAGCTGTTCCAGAGACCCGCGCGCGGTGTCCAGCAGGGAACGGTTGCCGCGGCGCGCCTTCTCACGCGGCGGGCGGCGCGAACCCCACGGCGGCGGGCAGTCGTGGTCGTCCGGGTCGTCGCTCAGCGTGCCCTGCAGGTGCCGCAGGGCCGAGACGCCGTCCAGCAGGGCGTGGTGGATCTTGCTGTACATCGCGAACCGGCCGTCCCGCAACCCTTCCACGAGGTGGATCTCCCACAGCGGGCGGTGCCGGTCGAGCAGCGTGCTGTGCCAGCGCGACGTCAGCTCCAGCAGCTCGCGGATGCGGCCCGGCTGCGGCAGCGCGGAGTGGCGGAAATGGTAGTCGAGGTCGACATCGGAGTCCTGTGCCCAGGCCAGGTAACCCGCGGTGTTCACCGGCCGCGCCGGGCGGCGGCGGAACAGCGGTGGCACGTTGTCCGCTTTGAGCAGGTCCTCGCGTAACCCGCGCAGGTAGTCCCGGTCGGCGCCCTCGGGGGTGCGGAACAGCTGGAGACCACCGACGTGCATCGGGTGCTCGCGGCTTTCCACCAGCAGGAACATCGAGTCGGTGAAGGGCATCAGTGCCATGGGAGTCCACCTCTCGGGGCCGGAGTGCTACGCACAATGCTAGGCGCGAAAAGTCGCTCTAGTGTGTCAGGATGACCATTCCGACCGACCCGGAAACCGGGAAGTTCGTCAGGGCGCCCAACCACTTCGCCGCGCGCATCACGGCCGACGGCCGCGACGGCTGGCCCGTGGAGCCCGGCCGCTACCGGCTCGTGGTCAGCCGCGCCTGCCCGTGGGCGAGCCGGAGCCTGGTCGTGCGGCGCCTGCTCGGGCTGGAGGAAGCGATTTCCGTCGCGGTCGCCGACCCGATCCAGGACGAGCGCAGCTGGCGGTTCACGCTCGACCCGGACGGGCGGGATCCCGTGCTGGGCATACGTTTTCTGGCCGAGGCGTACCAGGCGGCCGAACCCGGTTACGACGGTGGGGTGAGCGTTCCCGCGATCGTCGACGTGCCCAGCGGGAAGCTCGTCACCAACGACTACCCGCAGATCACGCTCGACCTGTCGACGGAATGGACGGCGTACCACCGCGAAGGCGCGCCCGACCTGTATCCGGAGAAATTACGGGGCGAGATCGACGAAATCAACCAAGCGGTGTACCGGGACGTGAACGCGGCGGTGTACGAGGCGGGTTTCGCGTCGCAGCAGTCGGCTTATGACGAAGCGTATTCACGGCTCTTCGCCCGGTTGGACCAATTGTCCGACCGGCTTTCGCGACAGCGCTTTCTCGTCGGCGACACGATCACCGAAGCGGACATCCGGTTGTTCACTACGCTCGTCCGGTTCGACGCGGTCTACCACGGCCACTTCAAGTGCAACCGGCAGAAGCTGACCGAGCTGCCCGTGCTGTGGGCATACGCGCGAGACCTGTTCCAGACCCCGGGTTTCGGCGACACGGTGGACTTCGACCACATCAAGCGGCACTACTACCAGGTGCACGAGCAGGTCAACCCGACGCGGATCGTGCCGAAAGGTCCGGACCTGCGCGGCTGGGCCACCCCGCACGGGCGGGAGGAGCTGGGCGGCCGCCCCTTCGGCGACGGCACGCCGCCCGGTCCGCCACCCGCCGCCGAGGCCCTGCCACCGCAGTGGTGACCAGGGGAGAGGCACACCGACAGTGCGTCCCCGCCGTGGGGGCTTAACCTGGACGAGTGAACAAGACCGGCGCGGAACACCTGGTGGATGTGCTGGCCGAACTGGGGACCGAGGTCGCCTTCGGCCTGCCCGGGGTGCACAACCTGCCGATCTGGGAGGCGATCGCGGGCAGCGGCATCCGGCTGGTCGGTGCCCGGCACGAGCAGACCGCCGGCTACGCGGCCGACGGGTACGCGCGGGCGACCGGCAAGCTGGGTGTCGCCCTCGTGACCACCGGCCCCGGCGCGGCGAACACGCTGGCGGCGGTCGGCGAGGCGATGGCGTCCGCGTCGCCGGTGCTGGTGATCGCCACCGACATCCCGTCGACGTTGCGGCGGCCGGACACCGTGCGCGGCGTGCTGCACGAGACGAGCGACCAGGCGGCGATGTTCGCGCCGGTCACGAAGGCCACGATCACCGCTGCCTCGCCGCGGGACATCGCCCCGGCGGTGGCGCGGGCGGCGCGCATCGCCCGCGAGCCGCAGAGCGGGCCGGTGTACGTGGGCATCCCGACGGACTTCCTGCGCGCCGAGACCGAGCGCGGCCCGGACACCGAGGTCACCGAGCGGTTCGCGGCGGTGAACCTGGACGATCTCGATCTCGCGCTGGCGCTGCTCTCGGGTGCCGAACGGCCGCTGATCTGGGCCGGCGGTGGCGCGTTGCGCGCGGAGGCCGGACCGGTCGTGGGCGAGCTGGCGGAGAAGCTGACCGCCCCGGTGATCACCACGTTCGCCGCGCGTGGTCTGCTGCCGCCCGGCCACCCGTGTCTCGCGCCGACGCCGGTGCACGCGCCCGAGGTCGGCGCGTTGTGGGACGAAGCGGACGTGGTGCTCGGCGTCGGCACCGACTTCGACGGGCTGATGACGCAGAACTGGCGGATGCCGCGGCCGCCGAAGCTGATCGCGGTGAACGTGGACCCCAAGGACGCGGCGAAGAACTACCAGCCGGACGTCACGCTGGTCGGCGACGCGCGGGACATCGTGGCGCGGCTGGTGTCCGGGTTGGTGGCGCGGCCGGGGCTGCCGGACCTGACCGGGCGGCTGCGGGCGGTCGAGGAGCGGGTGCGCCGCCGGGTGCGGGCGGAGGAGCCGCAGGCCGCGGACTTCCTGGGCACGCTGGAGGAGACCCTGCCCGCGGGCGCCGTGGTGGTGGCCGACATGTGCGTGGCGGGTTACTGGGCAGGTGGCTACCACCGGGTGAGCGGCCCGCGTCGGTTCGCCTACCCGATGGGGTGGGGCACGCTCGGTTTCGGCTTCCCGGCGTCACTGGGCGCGGCGGCCGCGGGATCCTCCCGGGTGGTGTGTGTCAGCGGGGACGGCGGGTTCCTGTACGGCTGCGGTGACCTGGCGACCCTGGCGCAGGAGTCGCTCCCGGTGACGGTGATCATCGTGGACGACGGCGGGTACGGGATGCTGCGGTTCGACCAGACGCGCGCGGGCGTGCCGCACCGCGGGGTGGACCTGCACACCCCGAACTTCGTCGGCCTGGCCCGCTCGTTCGGCGTGGACGCCGACGAGGTGAAGGGCTTCGGCCGCGCCTTCCGGCGGCTGCTGAGCGAGTTCGTGCGCGCCGACGAGCCGAACGTCCTCGTGGTGCGGGCCGCGTTGAAGCCGCCGGTGAACACCTCGCCGCGGTGGTACCGGACGGGCTGATTCACACCAGGCAGAGCTCGTTGCCTTCGGGGTCGGTCATCGTGATCCACGTGTACGGGCCCTGGCGCCCGCGGTACACCTCCTTCGCGCCCATGCTCGTCAGGCGCGCCGCCTCGGCGTCCCTGTGCTCGCCCACGTGCACGTCGAGGTGGACGCGGTTCTTGACCGTTTTCGGCTCCGGAACCTGCTGGAAGAGCACGCGGCGGCCGGACTCCGGGTGCCGGATCGCCGCCCCGATGCGCCAGACCAGCACGCCCCGGTGGGTCTTCGTGTCCTCCTCCTTCGCGTGGCCCTCGGCGACCATCCGCCTGATGAACGCCTCGTCACTCGGCTCGACGTGCCAGCCCAGCGCCTCGGCCCACCAGTCGGCCAGGGCGTGCGGGTCGGCGGAATCAACGGTCACCTGGAAGTCGTATGCCATGCCGCGACCGTAGCGGCGCCCACCGACAGTTTTCGGTGGTCGGTCGCGGGGTGCCCGAATCGGGCATGAATGACGGGCGCGAGGGTGGGTAGCCGGGGGCCGGAGCAAGGAAGGGAGAAGCATCATGGCGGACACTCCGAACCCGATTCAGATGCAGAAGTTCCTGTCCGGCGTGGACTACCCGGCCAGCCGCGACGCGCTGGTGGAGCACGCCAAGTCGCAGGGCGCGGACGACGCAGTGCTGGAGCACCTCAAGTCGATGCCGGACCGCGAGTACGACGGCCCGAACGCCGTGAGCCAGGAGTTCTCACGCAACTGACGGCGGCCGGCTTTTCGCCCGGCCGGGCGAAAAGCCGGTTTGTCGGATCCCCAGCGGGGGTGGTGTCCCGGGCTTCAGGACGCTCGTCCTGACCGCCTCACCTGCCCTGCAGGTGTTCCAGGATCACCCCGGTCAGCACCTCCGGCACCTCCTCCGGCACCCAGTGGCTGACGTCCTCCAGCATCTGGAACGAGTACGGCCCCGTGACCCACTGCTCGGTGCCGAAGGCGGCCGTGGAGCCGAAGGCCACGTCCTCGGTGCTCCACACGTACAGCGTCGGCACCTCGACCTTGCCGATCGACCCCGCGGGCCTGCCCGCCCGGTACCAGTTCAGCGCCGCCGTCAGCGCCCCCGGCTCGGACAGCCGCCGCAGGTACTCGTCCACCCGGCTCTGGCCCACCCGCCACTCGAACATCCGCCGCAGCGCCTCGCCGCCGTTGGCGAGCATCTGCCGCTCCGTGCTGCTGCTGCGCCAGTCCCGCATGTACTGCGACCGCAGCTGCTGGTCCTCGTCCGTGCGCAGCGCCTCGGCCAGGGCGCCGGGGTGCGGCGTGGTCACCGACGTCAGCGTCCGCAACCGCTGCGGGTGCTCCGCCGCCGTCCACCACGCGACGGCCCCGCCCCAGTCGTGGCCCACCAGGTCGAACCGCGACCAGCCCAGCTCGTCCGCGATCGCCAGCACGTCGCCCACCAGCTCGCTCACCCCGTACTCCGCCACCGTCGACGGCCGTACCCCAGGCGAGTAGCCGCGCTGGTCCGGCGCCACCGCGCGGAAACCCCGGCGCCCCAGCACGTTGACCTGGTACTCCCAGGCGACGGCCGCCTCGGGGAACCCGTGCAGGAACAGGACGGGCCGCCCGTCGGCGGGCCCCGCCGCGATCGCGTCGAAGGAGCCGGCGGGGGTGGGGATGCTCAGGTGCTCGGTCACGCCCGGAACCCTAGCCGCACCCACCGACAGTTCCCGTCAGGAGTCCACAGTGGATTCAGGCGACGCCGTGCCGGACGAGGTGCCGCTCCACCCGTTCCGGTGTCGCCAGCACGTCCCACTGCCGGTCGGGCCAGCTGAAGTTCTCGGTGAACTCGTCGGCCACGGCCTGGTTCTGCGCCATCGCCACGAGCAGCCGCAGCAGGTGCGGCGGCGGGGGCGTGCGGATCATCAGGTTGGTCCAGTCTGCCGTGGCGTGCACCCGGTTGCGCCGCCGGTCCGCGACCTTCTGGCAGAACCGCTCGTCGAAGTTCGGGTCCTCCAGTATCGCCTGCCCCAGCTCCCCCGCCGAGTACGACGCGCAGTTCGCACCCTGCCCGACCACCGGGTCCACCACCACGTGCGCGTCGCCGAGCGCCACCACGTACCGGCCGTTCGGCAGCCGCGCGTAGTCCTCACGCACCGACGGCAGCACGCCGCCCTGCAGCAGGTCGAGCGGGCTGGTCAGGCGGAACTTCGCGGGGTCGATGCGCTCGAACGTCGACGGGTGGTGCTCCCGCGTCTTCTCCAGGATCGTCTTCTCGAAGCCCGCCGGATCGTCGTCGTACCCGATCTCCGCGAGCATCTCCAGGTCCCCGCCCGGCACGTTCTCGAACAGCAGCGCCGTGACGTGCCCGGCCGCGGAGTACATCGGGATCTCCAGCATCTCGCCCTGCCCCGGCGCGACGCTCATCGTGACACCACGCGGCTCCGAAGGCGCGACGCCCTCGTACAGGCCGACGCACAGCTTCCGCTGCGGCGAGTCGTAGGGCGACTTGTCGGCGCGGCGCGGGAACATCGCGCTCATGTTGCCCCGGCCCGACGCGATCACCACCAGCTCGTGCCGTTCCGACAGCAGCACCACGTCCGCCGCCTGCACCGGCCGAACCTCGAACTCGCCGCCGCGGGCGACGAAGTCCTGCAACAGCGTCGGCAGGTAGATGCGGTAGTCGATGGCTCGCGACGGGGCCTGGAAGAACCCGGGGAACCGCAGCGGCTGCGGGCCGCCGAGGTAGTGGTGGTGGCCGAAGTAGAAGTACTCCTCGCCCGCCCAGTGGTCGACGCCGAGCGCGCGCTCCCGCTCGATCGTCGCGTGGTGGTGGGCGACGCTGTTGAGCATGCGGCCGCCGGCAAGCTGCTCGGACGTGCGGTCGCTGTAGATGGTGACCGGCACGTCGTGCTGCCGGAGCAGGAGTCCCAGGTGCAGGCCCGCGATGCCCGCGCCGACGATGCCGATGCCTTCCATGACCGCTCCTTCGTCAGTAGGTGAACAGCTCGTCGCCCGAGTCCGCGTAGAGCGCCCGGTAGGTCCCCGTGAAGAACACCAGCGGGTTGCGGTCGGAGTGCGCCAGGTGGGTGACCTGCCCGAGGAACAGCAGGTGGTCGCCGGCGGGGTGGATCTCCACGACGTCGCAACCGATCCGGCCGAGCGAGCCACGCAGGTAGGCGATGCCGTCGACGCGGTCGAACTCGGGGTCGAGCCCCGCCACCGGACGGCCGGCGAAGTGCTGTGAGTGCAGCTGCTGGTCGTCGGCGAGCACGCTGACGCCGTAGCGGCCGGTGCGCCGCAGCAGCCCGGCCATGCGTGAGCTCTGGGCGAGGGAGACGAGCACCAGCGGCGGCTGGAGGGAGACGGACAGGAAGCCGTTGGCGGTCATGCCGTGCACGTGCTCGCCGTCGATCGTCGTGACGACGGTGACGCCGCTGGTGAACCGGCTCATCGTGCGGCGGAACGACTGGGGATCGATCGGTGGACGGTGTCGCGGCGACATCTCGGCCCTGAAATCCTCCCGGCAGCGGCTCTGGTATCGAGCAATGACGACGCTGTCAGCTCGATATTCGAGCACCATAGCGTGTTAGGGTGATCGGCACAACAGTGAGGGGAGCACGGGGTGGAAACCAAGCCCGGGGTGCGGGCGCAGACGCTCGACCGCGCCCTCGACGTGCTCGAAATCCTGGCCGACGGGCAGGCCCGCTCCAGCCAGGAGCTGGCTGCGGCGACCGGACTGCATCGGTCGATTGTCTACCGGATCCTGCGCACGCTGGAAGATCGGGAACTCGTTCGGCGTACTACGGAAGGCCGGTACACCCTCGGGCTCGGCCTGCTGGTGCTGACGCGCTCGGTGCTCGGCGACACCCAGGCGCAGCTGCACGACGTGCTCGCGGAGCTGGCGAACGCCGTCGGCGCCACCGCTTTCTTCGCCGTGCCCCGGGCCGGGCAGGTCGTCACGCTGGTCACGGCGGAGCCGGACCGGGACCGCATCGGCGTCGCCGCGTACCGGCCGTGGACGCGGGCGCCGCTGGACCGCGGCGCGTGCGGGCTGGCGATCCGGTCGGCGGCGCCGCCGCGACCGGACGAGCGGCCCGAAATCGGCTGGGCGCGGCAGACGGGTTACGTGCGCACGGTGGGCGAGCTGCACGCCGGGCTCACGGAGATCGCCGCGCCGGTCTGGCTCGCCGAAGGCACCGTCGGCTGCGTGGCGGTGGTGTTCGTCGCCGGGGACATCAGTGAGGACAAAGCCGCCGACGCCGTGCGGCGTACCGCCACCCGGCTGACTCAGCCCGCCGGCGAGGTCTGGGAGATCTGAGCGGTCTCCTCGTCGTCCGTCACCAGCGCCCAGTGCCGCTGCGCGGCGGGCCGCCACTCGACGTGCAGGCGGTGGAACAGCTCCGCGGCCTGCACCCCGCTCCAGTTCGGCGGCAGCAGCCGCACCGGCAGTTGCGGGTCGAGGAACGGGAAGCGGCGCCACTCGTGCACGAGCCGCGTCTGCGCGTGCAGGACCTCGCCGCCGCCGTCGGGGTGCAGTCCGGTGAACTCGTCGATGAAGTCCTCGTACCGCTCCCCGAGCGCGGTCAGGTCCCAGGCGCGCGACACCATCGCGTCCTCGTCGCCGATCCGGCCGTAGGCGGCGACGAACGACATCGCCTCCCGGTCCAGGCCGAGCTCGCGCACGATGCCGTCCGCCTCGTCCTGGCGACTGGGGTCCGCGCTGATCCACACCCCCGGCGTCGGCGAGCCGAAACCGGCCCACGTCAACCGCGTGCGGAGGCTGTGCCGCAGGTCCCTTTTGGTCTCGGGCACCGAAACGAGCAGCATCAGCCACTGCCCGTCCCAGCTGCCGCCGTCGCGGCCGAAGCTGTAGATCCGCTCCGCGCCCTCGGTGAGCAGCCGCCGCCCCGGCGGGGTCAGCGACCAGCGGACCCGCCTGCCGACGCGCTCGGACACGAGCCAGCCCTCGGCCGCCGTGCGCGCGAGCGCCTGGCGGGCCGACTTCTCCTCGACGCCGAACATCGCCAGCACGTCGACCAGCGTCGACGTCCAGACGGGACGGCCGCGCGGGAGGACGAACTCACCGAGCACGGTCATCAGCAGCGAGCGCGCGCTCGTGTGGCTGACCTCGCGCCGCCTGCTCACCGTGGGGCGTGCCGCGTCCCCCATCACCCCGTCACCTCCCGTGGCCGGTCAGTTCGACCACGGTATACCGCGACGGGTCCGGTGGGTGCGGCAGGAGTAGTTCGTCAACGGGCCAAATACGACAGGGTCGCGGCGTCCCGCGACAGGAATTCCACTTCCGGAAATTCCTCACCCCACGGCTCGTGGATAATGCATTCGTCTCGGGCGCACTGGCCGCACAGCGGCCTGTGGTACACGTCGTAGCACCATTCTTCGTTCACTGGTGTCTGGTCGCGCGGTACGAGGCAGGCGAAACACGTTTCGCCGGGTCCGAAATCAATGCGAGTTGCCATGATTACCATCCGGTTCTCTCGGCTCTCTGCAGCATAGGGCGGCCCGTGCGGACCCAGAAGCGTCGTCACCGGAATGTAGCAAACTCCGGATTCGCTCACTGAAACCGAGTAGTTTCTGCAATTTGCAGATCGTATCTTTGCGCTGCACGGGACCCGTGCACGTGCGTTAGCCTGCCGTTCGTGACAGAGCCCGAAGAACAGCTCCTCGCCCCGCCGGGAACGGCGGGCCGGAAGCGCTGGCTGACCTACGAGCTGCTGGGCTGCGCGCGGCACGGGCACCACCTGATCGGGCGAGACACCGCCCGGATCCGGCCCGAGGACGCGATGGTGGTGCGTGAGCGGGACGGCCTGCGCTGGCACCGCTGCCTGCGTTGCGACGGCTGGATCCCGCTGCCGCCGCCCGAGGCGCCGGTGCGCGAGTACCTGCCGGAGCCGCACGAGGTGGACGTTCCGCTGCGGGGCAAGCTGCTGCGCGACCGGTACGTGCTGCGGCTCATCGCGCTCGACCGGTTGCTGCACTTCGTCGTGCTGGCCGCGCTCGCCGTCGCCGTCTTCGCGTTCGCGCACGAGCGGCAGGCGCTCAGCGACCCGTTCTTCCGGGTCATGGACGCGTTGCAGGCCGCGCTCGGTGGTCGTTCCGGCAGCTCGGGCGAAGGCATCCTCGGCGAGGCGGAGAAGCTGTTCAACGCCCGCGCGACGACGTTGTGGCTGGTCGGCGCGGTGTTGGTGGCGTACGCGGTGCTGGAGGGCGTCGAGGCGGTGGGGCTGTGGCTGGCCCGGCGCTGGGCGGAGTACCTGACGTTCGTGGCCACGGCCGTGCTGCTGGTGCCGGAGATCTACGAGCTGACGCACAAGGTCAGCGTGCTCAAGATCCTCACGCTGCTGATCAACCTCGCGGTGGTGGTGTACCTGCTGTTCGCGAAGCGCCTGTTCGGCCTGCGTGGCGGCGGCCGGGCCGAGGAACACGAGCGGACTCTCGACACCGGCTGGTCGGCGCTCGAACGGGTGCTGCCGGGACCCTAGAGCTGCGCGAGCAGCAGGCCGCTGCGGGGTTTCGGCGTGAAGTAGGTGGCCTTGCGCGGCATCCGGCGGCCCTGGTCGTGCACCGCGAGCACGTCCGCCAGCGGCACCGGCGCCAGCTGCAGGAGCGCGTCGACGTCCGGGCCGGGGTCGTGGCCCTCCGGCACCACTCGTACGTGCGGTCCTTCGGGGTCGACGCCGAGCGCGCGGGCGAGCAGCAGGTCCTCGACGGTGCCGTGGTCGATGTGCGGCAGCGGACCATCCGGTTCGGGCAGTTCGACCACCAGGTCGGGTGAAACGGTCACTGTGCCCGGCAGTCGTGGTGGCTCGGCGTCCGGTACCTCGTGGACGGTGAGCCCGATCCGGCGCCACGCGTCGGCGAGGTCCGCGTGGCTGAGCCCGGTGCCGGTGAGCGCGCGGTGAATGGCGCCCACGTGCAGGTCCGGGCCAGCGGTGACCAGGGCGAAGAGGCCGGTGTGCGCGGCCGCCGCGGCGGCGACGCGGTGGTTGCCGTCGGCGACCAGCAGCGGTCCGCTTTGCGCGATGGCGAGGAGTTCGTCCTGCACGGGGCCCGGGCCGATGAGCCACAGCCGGTGCGCGTCCTTCGTGGTCACCGCGGGTTCCCGGCCGACGGTCGCCCGCCGTGCGGCCGCGGTCAGCCGCTCGCCGTCGGAGAGGGGCACGAGCATCGCCGCACTGGTGGCAAGCCCCAAACCGGAAAGTGCGATTGTCCGATCGTCGACAATCCGCTGGTAGACCTGTTCGCTGTGTCGAACGTTGACAATGCTCGGATCGACAAGGCAGAGAACGCCGATCGTGCGGCCGGCGACCTCGTAGACGGCGACGACGTCGTGCACTTCGCGGTAGGCGCTCGTGAGGAGGCCGTCCAGAACGCGGCGGGCGCGGGGCAGGGCCTCGGCGAGCGAGAGGCCGCGGCCTTCCGGCGTCCGGTGCGGGTGTTGGACCGCCAGTAAAGTTGCGGACTGCGCGCCGGCGAGGGCGCGGGTGATCTCCGCCGGGTCGGCGAACTCGTCGACGTCCGGGCCGGGCACCTCGCCGGTCACGACCCAGCCGGTCCTGATCGCGTGGGCCCAGGCGTTCACCGGTAGCGGCCCGCGATTTCGAGGAGTGGACTCAGATCGGCACCGGATTCGATCTCTTCGGGTGCGGCGCCCCGGCGGAACAACCGTGCTCCCACCGGTTCCCCGCCGAGCGTCAACGACGAATCCACGCGCGTCAGCCAGGTGCCTTCGCGCATTGCGAGCACTGGCACGTCGTTCTCCTCCAGGAACTGCTCGATCCGTTCCTCGCGGGTTTCTCCCATGTGGCCGGGAATCGGGTCGAGGTAGTGCGGATTGATCTGGAACGGCACGAGCCCGGCTGCCTCGAACGAGGGCGGCTGCACGATGGGCATGTCATTGGTGGTACGGATCGAGGGGCACGCGACGTTGGTGCCCGCGCTGGATCCGATGTAGACGGTGCCACGCCCGGCGCGGTGGCGGATCGGGGCGAGCAGCTCGCGCGCGTAGAGCTCCCGCAGCAGCCGGAAGGTGTTGCCCCCACCGACGAACACGGCCTGCGCGGCGTCCAGCGACTCGATCGGGTCACCCTCGTGCGCACCGGTGACGTGCACGCCGTACGAGTCGAGCGCCTGGGCCACCTGCGCGGTGTAGCCGTCGTGATCGGCGAGCGCGAACGGGACGAACACGAGCCGCCGCACCCCGTCCAGGGCGGCGGCAAGGGCTTCCCCGGCGTGCTCGAGGTACCGCCTGCCGGGGGCGGTCGAGTTGGACAGCAACAGCAGGCGCATACGGCATGCCTATCACGCGCGGCACTCACGACGTTCCGGCGCCCGCGGAGCCGGCCGCCGACTGGGCGGCGCCGCTGCCCACGGATACCGTCGCCGAGCTGAGCGGCGGCCACCGGCTGTGGACCGGCTATCGCCGACGCGAGCCGCGCTCCGCCGCCGTTAGCGACCGCGGAGCGAGGTTCCGCCGTCTGCGGAACCGCTGGACGATCACCGGCCCGGGCGCCCGCCTACGCCCGCAGCCACCGTCGCCGAGCCAAGCGGCGGCCACCGGCTGTGGAGCGGCCCGGCATCGCCGACCCGAGCCGCGCTCCGCCGCTCGCGGAGCCGCCCGGCGACCCGAGCGGCACCACCCTCGTGAAACCTGCCCGCCCGGCGCGGCCCGCGCCCACCCACTCTGCGGTGGGCCGACGGATGGCTGGGGCATCGCTCACGTCATCGACCGCCCAGCCGGTGCGCAGACGGCGAGGGGCACCGCTCGGATCGGCCGCCGAGCAGGCCTGCGCGAGGCGCCACCCAGGTCAGCGGTCGTCCAGCAGGTCCGCCGGGTGGATGCCCAGCGCGTCGGCCATGCGGAAGAGGCTGTCGAGTGTGATGTTGCGCGGCGGGCGGCTGCGCGGGTCCTCCTTGCTCTTCGGCTGGTCCAGCCGTGAGCGCTCCAGTTCGGCCACGACCGACCGCGACACGCGGGCCCGGTCGGCGAGGTCCTCCTGGCTGAGGTCGAGGTCGCGGCGCGCTCTGCGGATCCGGCCGGCGAGCGCGCGCAGCCGGTCGTCGAACGCCTCGTCCGCTTCCTTTTCGGTCATCGGGGAAGAAGCTTAGCCGTGGCGTTTCGCAGGACATCTTGTTCTTCTCATGATACTTTTTGTCGCATGAACATCGAGCGGGAGACCCCGGGTTACCTGTACGAAGCCATGGCCGAGCAGCTCGCGGCGCGCATCCGCTCCGGCGAGCTCGCCCCGAACACGCCGCTGCCGGGCGAGAACCAGCTGGCGCGCGAGTACGGCGTCTCGCTCGGCACAGCCCGGCACGCGACGCGGGTGCTGCGCGAGCGCGGCCTGGTGGTGACGATCAAGTCGAAGGGCACGTACGTCACGAAGCGGGACCGAGAGCCGCCGCTGTGCCTCTGGAGCGCGGCTTGACCACCGAGGCGACGGAAGGAGGTGCTCACACTTCGATTGACAGTTCGGGCACTGGTGCGGCCGTGGAGTTGATCTCGAACTCGATTGGGGTGAGCCCAGAGCGCCCGTTCCCGGGTGCGCCACCGGGTGTCGAGAACGTTCCATCGCGGCATTGTCACCACGGGCCCCGACCCAACGACCCGGTCAGCCCGTGAGCGCGCCAGCCGACCGGAACTGGGCGCCGCGGTCGGAGTGGATCACGGCGCCGGTCGGGTCGCGCAGCGCCCTGACGGCGACTGAGGCTCGCTTGTGCGAGTCGATGGTGACATGCTTCCCAGCGAGACCGAGGTCCCTGAGCAGACTCGTGCTCACCTTCGGTGGAGGACGAGCACCTTCTCCGTGTCGATCACCGCAACGTAGCGCTCCTGTCGGAGTTCCCGAAGCCGCCGCTCCTGAGCCGCCACCGGGATCGGCCAGGCGATCAGTGGGCGGGTCGTGACTATCCACTCCGGACTGGTCGAGGCGTCCGGCTGTTCGGGGAAGAACAGCACGCGGCAGCGGCTCGTCAGGTGGGGCGCCACCTGACTGCCCGCCGCCACGGTGGCGCCGTCCGGGATGGATGCCAGCGCCGCCGCCAGCGCAGCCCGTTCGGTTGCCGGTGGCGGCGCTCCAGGCAACAACGCACCGCACACGACGACTGAGGTCAGCACGGCGCACACCGTTGCGGGACGGCGCAGGCGTTCGGCAGAACTTCCCAGCGCTGCGAGGAAAACGATGGGCATCAGGACGGCGTTGTAGTGATAGCCCGGGCCCCAGTAGTTGGGATAGCTGGACAGCAGGCGCCACGCCAGCGTCGGCACCAGCAGGATCGACACCCGTGACCGAACACCCGCGAACGCGGTGGGCCCGAACGTCAGCAACAGGGTCATCAGTTTGGGCCCCAGCCCGTCGGTCAGCGCCGGTGTGCCCATCCGCCCGGCGAAGGCGTAGTGCCCGTCGGGGTTCAGCGCGGGCAGCACCAGTCCTGTCAGCACGGCGGTGCAGGCGAGCCCGCAGACACACACCACCCAGCCCAGCCGCCGCTGCCCCTGCCACACCAGGTAGATCCCGAGCGCCGCCAGTGTCAGGGGCAGATCCTCCTTGACCAGTACCAGCGGTGCGGCGAAGACAACCGCGGCTCGCCACTCCCTCCGCAGGAGGCGCTCGACCGAGAACGCCAGCAGGGGGACCGCGAAACAGATCTCGTGGAAGTCGAACGTGACCGCGTTGAGCAGACCGGAGGAGAACGCGTACCCCGTGCCGAAAGCCGCGCCCGGCCCGCCGCCCAGTCGCTCGATCGCGCACCGGGTCACCGGAATCGCCGACACCGCCAGCAGAGCTGCCTGGGAGAGCAGCAACGTGTCCGGCGACGGCCAGAGGCGGTAGAGCGGGGCGAGTACCGCCAGTACCGGGTGGAAGTGGTCGCCCAGCAGGGGGAAGTCCGGGCCCTTCAGGTCCGCGACCGGCCAGTGGCCGTGCGCGTAGGACCGTACGGCCTGCTCGAAGATACCCAGGTCGTACCCGGTGGCGAGCCAGACGTGGTGCAGCAGCAGGGACCAGACCGCGTAGCCGACGAACGCGGCGGCGGCGACGATGACCGGCACGGTCGGTGCGCGCAGGGCGCGTGGAGCGAGAAGCATGGCGGGCAGCCTCGTGCCGCCACACTGAACCGGAGCTGAAGCAACCTGAAGACGTCTTCAGTCAGGCGAGCGGCAGGCGCACGACGAAACGGGCCCCGGGTTCGTTGTCCAGCACGGAAACCGTCCCGCCGTGCGCCGTGATGATCTCCGAGACGATCGCCAGCCCCAGACCGCTGCCGCCGTCCTCCCGGTCCCGGTCCTCGTCGAGCCGGACGAACGGGTCGAAGACGCGCTCGCGCTCGGCCGTGGGCACACCTGGACCGTCGTCGGAGACCTCCAGCACGCACTCGTCCGTGACCGTCAACGAGACGGTGACAGTGGATCGCGCGTGTCGTTCGGCGTTGTCGAGGAGGTTCCGTACCACTCGCGCCAGCTGTCCCCGGTGCCCGCGTACGACGGCAGCCATCAGCCGTGCTGCCACGTCGCGGCCGGCCAGACAGCCGCTCACGACTTCGGCCATCGGTACCCGCTCCTGGCGGTCCGCGCCGCCGCCTTCGAGGCGAGCCAGCGTCAGCAGATCCGCAACCAGTTCCTGTAGCCGGCCCACGTCGGCCACCGCGCCGGTCACCGCCTCCTGCCAGTCGATCCGGTCCGGATAGGCGAGCAGGACCTCGAGCTGGGTGCGCAGCGACGCGAGCGGGGTGCGCAGCTCGTGCGAGGCGTCGGCGGTGAACCGCCTCTGTCGTTCCACCGCCGACCGCAGGCGCGTCAGCGTCTCGTTGGTCGTGGTGGCGAGCGCGGCGAGTTCATCCCTTGTGGCCGGTACCGGCACGCGTCGGGTCAGGTCGTGCGCGCTGATCTCCGCGAGCCCGCTCCGGATCCGTTCCACCGGGCGCAGCGAGCGGCGCACCGCCAGCCAGGCCACGATGCCGATCGCGAGTGCCACCACGGGCACCGCCACCAGCACTTGCGACCGGATCGCCGGCAATTGGTCGTAGGGGTCGATGCGAGCGGCCACGTACACGGCGTAGTCGGACGTTCCGCCGCGCACGACAGCTGTTCGGATCGGTCCGTCGATGTAGCCGTCGAAGCCGCTGTTGCAGCGCTGCCAGCTGATCCGGCTGCCCGTCACCGGCCCGTCGAGGGTGAGGGTCGTCCTGCCCGCCAGAAAGGGCGGTGCGGTGGGGTCCAGCTCCGGGCAGCTGGCGACACGGCCCGTGTGGTCCACGATCTCGAAGAGGGGCACGCCGCTGCCGCGCAGGACCGAGGTCACGTCCGCTGGCGCGGTGCCGTCGTCCAGCAGGCGTGTGATGGACTGTGCCTCGGCCGAGGCCAGCTGCGTCGCGCCCGCCTCGAAGCGCTCCGAAAGCGTTCGCACGAACCAGAGCCCGCCTCCGCCCAGTGCGAGCAGCGCGGCCACGGTCGCCAGTGCGGCGACCCGCGTGCGGGTGGACCTAAGCATCGGCGAGGTAACCGGCGCCGCGGACGGTCCGGATCAGCTCCAGGCCGAGCTTCCGGCGCAGCGCGCTCACGTGGACCTCGACGACGTTCGCCGTCGCGGTCGAAGCGAAGTCCCACAGGTTCTCCAGCAGCTCCGCCTTGCTCACCACCGTGCCGGGGCGGCGCAGCAGGTAGGCCAGCAACGCGAACTCCTTGCTGGTGAGCGGCACTTCCACGCCGTCGCGGGAACAGCGGCGGGCACTGAGATCGAGGTGCACCGGCCCGAGCGTCAGTACGCTCGCTTCGCTCGAACCGCCCCGTCGGATCAGTGCCCGCAGCCTCGACAGCAGTACCGGGTACGAGAACGGTTTCGCCAGGAAGTCGTCCGCGCCGGTGTCCAGTGCCTCGATCTCGTCGTGCTCGCCGTCCTTCGCGGTCAGCATCAGCACCGGCGTGTCGTCGCCCGAAGCGCGCAGCTGGGCGCAAACGCGGTACCCGTTCAGGCCGGGAAGCATGATGTCCAGGATCATCGCCGCGTACCGGTGCTCCGAGACGAACCACAGCGCGTCGCGTCCGTTGTGCACCACGTCGACGGCGTACCCCTCCGCCGTTAGCCCAGCCTTCAGCGCCGCGGCGAGGCGCTTCTCGTCCTCCACTACCAGGATGCGCACTAGCTCACCACTTGCCCGCGCACCAGGCGCAGCACTTCGATGTCCACAATGGACGGCTGTGCGGCCAGCCAGCCGCCGATCTCGGTCACGAACTGTTCCGGCGTCATCGGCGGCGCGGGCAGGTCGAAGTCCTCCTCCGTCGTGATCTCCCCGGCGCGGCTGGGGTACACCACCAGCGCGCCGCGGATCTCCACGCCCGGCAGCAGCTCGCGGTACGCCTCGATCGCCTCGGGCAGGCGGGTCGCGCCGCCGCGGAAGAGGCGGTCGTCGCGCCACAGGGTGCCGTCCTCGTCGGCCGCGTAGTAGCCGGGCAGCCAAGTCTTCGACTCCACCAGCACCAGCCGCCGCCCGGCGAGGACGGCGTGGTCGATGTCGGCGAACACCGAACCTGGCCAGGCGAGGCCGTGGAAGACGCGCACGGACGGCAACCGCGTCAGATAGCGCTCCAGCAGTTCCGCCGTCAGCCGCTCACCCCACTGGTCGGCGTCGCCGCCGGGGCGGCCGAACACCACCGTCCGGCCGAACTCGGCGGCGAACCGCTCCCGCGCCTGCTTCAACAGCAGGTGCCGCCGCACGAGCCAGATCGCGACGGCCGTCGCCAGCAGCAGCCAGATGGTCACCAGCAGCGGCCCGGCCAGCAACGGCAGCACCACGAGCAACAGCCAGCACAGCAGGATCGCGGCGGGCGCGTGCCCCGGGCGCTCCGGCGTCGCCGGGCACGCCGGAGCGACGCGGTGCCACCACGGCAAGGTCTCCGGATCGAGCCGTGGCACGGTCGCGACGAACGACGGGTCCTCGCCGAAGCTGCGTGGCCGCCGCCGTACACGGATGGGCACGGGCGCGGCGCCCCGGTCGTACTCCGCGCGGCGGTGCGGGTCGCTCAGCGTTTCATAGGCGAGGCGGAGCCGGTGGAACTCGTCGGGCGAACCGCCCGCGTCGGGGTGGCTCGCGCGGGCCTTCGCGCGGTACGCCGACTTGATCTCGGCCACGGAGGCGGTCCTGTCCACCCCGAGCAGCTCGTAGTAGCCGGCTTCGTGCACGCGCGTCACAATACAAGGGCCCGTTCGCTGGCTAGAGTTACGCGATGACAGGCACTCCGGCGGGTGATCTCGCCCGAAGACTCGGAATCCGCACTGGACGGGTGGCCGCCCCCGCCGGGATCGCGGGCGTGGTGGTGGCGGCCGTGCTGTTCGTGCTGCCCCCGCACAGCAGCATCGTCGCCCTGGTCATCGGCATCGCCGGAGTGGCCGCGTTCGCCCTCGGCACGACGCGGTTCGCGGGCGGCCCGTGGTGGGCGCTGATCCTCGCGCTGGTGTCCGGGGCGCTCCTGTTCGCCGCACTCACCGTAGGCGGCCGAGGTCTTGCCTTACACACGTTCGGGTTAGCCGAGTCCTGCCAGGTGATCCAGCGTGAGGAGGTGGACACCCGCTCCCGCTACCAGCACTACGGCTTCGTGCACACCCTCAGCTGCCCGCGCGGCGGCACCTTCACCATCCGCACCGACTCCACCGACCGGCAGCGCGCCGGCACCACCGTCGAGGTGCTCGACACGCCCGGTGGCCTGCTCGAACCTGACTTCGCCAGCCGCCACAACCTGGCCTTCGACGTGGTCGCCGTGATCGGGTCGATCGCGTTCACCGGCGCGGCGATCTGGTTCACCCGGTTCCGGGTCAGAGCAGCGAACTAGGGTCGGCGGGCACGTCGGCCGCGTGCTCGCGCAACGCCTCCAGGTCCACGACCTCCAGCGCGCGCTCGTGCGTCGCCGCGAGCACCACGGGCGGGGCGACGCCCGCCTCGTACGCCTCCTGCCAGCGCGCCGCGACGATGCACCAGCGGTCACCCGCCTGCAGGCCGGGGAACTCGTACTCCGGCCGCGGGGTCAGCAGGTCGTTGCCGACCTTGAGCGAGTACTCGAGGAACTCCTTCGTGACGACTGCGCACACCGTGTGGTTGCCGAGGTCGTCGGGGCCGGTGGTGCAGGAGCCCTCGCGGTAGAACCCGGTGACGGGGTCGCTGCCACACGCCTCCAGCTCCCCGCCCAGCACGTTGCGGTCGTTCGCCATACTTTCAGTTTCGCAGCATCCCCGGCCGGGCGCTGCGGCGAGTTGTTGCCGTCAGGCGAAAACGCCCTTGGCGCCCGCCCGGCGAACGGCCCACGATCGGGTGCATGGCCACTCCGATCCTCGATCCGACGGGCGGGCGCCGCGCCGTGTCGGAAGGTGCTGCCGTCCTGACGCCCCGGCGCGCGAGGCTGGCCGGCGCGACCGTCGGCCTGCTGTCGAACACCAAGCAGAACGCGGCGCTGTTCCTCGACGAACTGGGCAGGTTGCTGCGCGAGCGGCACGGGGTCGAGGCGGTGCGGCCGAGCGTCAAGACCGCGTTCGCCCTGCCGCTGCCCGAGGAGCAGCTGACCGAGCTGGCGGAGACGTGCGACGCGGTGATCACCGGGGTCGGCGACTGCGGTTCGTGCAGCGCGTCGGCGGTCGCCGACGGCGTCGCACTGGAACGCCGGGGCGTGCCGGCCGCGGTGATTTGTAGTGACGCGTTCGTCGTCACCGCCGACGCGATGGCCGAACTGCGCAACGCCAAGGGCTACCACTACGCCACGACGGCGCACCCGGTCGCGGTGCTCACCCCGGACGAGGTGCGCAAGCGGGCCGAAGAGGTCCTGCCGGAGGTCGTCGCGATCCTGACGGCGGAGTCATGACCGATCCCGGCGCCGCGCAGGAGGCGATCGAGTACTGCTACGACCAGGACTGGACCGACGGGCTGCCGGTGGTGCCCGCCTCACGCCCGCTGGTCGACCGGTTCCTCGCGCGGACGGAGCGCGCGCCGGAGGACGTCATCGGGACGCTCGCGCAGCTGGGGCGCGAGTGCACCGTGGAGCTGGCGGCGATCAACGCGGCGATGGCGGGCTGCCGGCCGGAGTACTTCCCCGTGGTGCTGGCCGCGTTCGAGGCGATCATGGCCGACCGCGCCGCGGCGGGCGGCGGGTGGCAGAGCACGAGCGGCCCGGCGCCGCTGATCGTCGTCAACGGGCCGGTGCGCGAACGGCTGGGTTTCAACAGCAGTGGCGGGGTGTTCGGCCCGGGCTTCCGGCCTAACGCGACAGTGCCGCGAGCGATCGGGCTCATCGTGCGCAACGTCTTCGGCATTCGGCCGCACGTGCTGGAGCAGGCGACGCAGGGCCTGCCGGGCCGGTGGTCGATCTGCGTGGCCGAGAACGAGGAGGAGAGTCCGTGGGAGCCGTTGTCCGTCGAGTGTGGAGTCGACAATCGGACAAGTGCCGTGTCGGCAACCCTACTTCGCACTTGTGAGTTTGTTGACAATCGGCACACGCAGGATCCGGAACAGGTGCTTGCCGACATCGCGGACACCATGGCGCGCACCGGCGCGGTGATCTTCCGCGAAGCGCCGTGCGGGCTGGTGCTGGGGCCGGAGCACGCGCAGATGCTCGCCAAGGAGGGGTTCACCAAGGCGGACGTGAAGTCCTGGCTCGTCGATCACGTCGGCCGCACGCGCGGGGACCTCCGCCGCGCGGGCAAGAACGGGCTGACCGACAACCGGGTCCGCCACGCCGCCGAGGACGCGGGCGACGACGACGTGTTCGAGCGGTTCCTGTCGGGCCCGGATCAGGTGCCGATCGTGGTGGCGGGCGCGCGCAACGCCGCGATGTCGATGGTGGTGCGGATTTTCGGGGCTTGGCGCGGAAAGCCGGTCCCGGTGGGAGGACGGGCATGATCGACCAGAACGGCCTGGCGGCGATGCGGGACACGCTCGCGGCCGACGGGTACGCGCTCGACGTCACCGAACGCGAAGGCCGGGTGGACGTCCGGATCTCGGTGGCCGACCCGGACGCGTGCGCGGACTGCCTCGCGCCGGAGCCCGTGCTGCGCGGCATTCTGCACAAATCGCTCGGCGTGCCCGAGGACTGCATCGACCTCACCTTGTCGGATCGTTGACAACCGGCTTGTCCGATCCGCAGAGGCCATGATTGTTGACATGCGGACGATCACACTTGAGGAACACTTCGCCACCCGCCCCTTCCTCGAAGGGCCCGGCAGGCACGCCGTCGGGCAGGACGAGCTCACGAACCGCCTGTGCGACCTCGACGAGTTGCGAATCGGCGAGATGGACGCGGCCGGGATCGACGTCCAGGTCCTGTCGCTGACCGCGCCGGGCACCGAACAGCTCGACGCGGCCGACGCGCGGCACTGGGCGCGCACGGTCAACGATCACCTTGCTGACGCCGTGCGCCGCCATCCCGGCCGGCTCGCCGGATTCGCGGCGCTCCCCGTCGCCGACCCGGCGGCAGCGGCGGACGAACTGTCCCGGATGGTCGAGACGCACGGCTTCGTGGGCGCGATGATCAACGGCCACATCAACGGGCGGTACCTCGACGACGAACACTTCTGGCCTGTGCTCGCCCGCGCCGAACGGCTGGGCGTCCCGCTCTACCTGCACCCGACGCCGCCCCCGCGGCCGGTGATCGAGGCGAGCTACACCGGGAACTTCCCGGACGCGGTGTCCGCCGCGCTCGCGGCGCCCGGCTGGGGCTGGCACATCGAGACCGCGACCCACGTGCTCCGGCTGGTGCTGGCGGGCGTGTTCGACCGGTACCCGCGGCTGCAGGTGGTCATCGGGCACATGGGCGAGGGGCTGCCGTTCATGCTGCCGAGGCTGGAGCGGGTGTTCGGCGGTTCCGCGATGTCCCCGAGCACCGGGCTCGACCGGGGCGTCGTGGACTACCTGCGCCAGAACGTGCACTACACGTTCAGCGGCTTCAACTTCGAGCCCAACTTCGCCATGCTGCGGGCCCAGGTCGGCGTCGAGCGGATCATGTTCTCCGCCGACTACCCCTACCAGTCGATGACCGAGGCGCGGCAGTTCCTCGACGACCTCCCGCTCGACGCCGACGACCGCGACCGGATCGCCCACCGCAACGCCGAAGCGCTGTTTGGCCTGCCCGTGGACTGAACTGCGAACGAACATCAAACCCGGCAAACACCCCTGCCGCGGCCGTTGCGGGTGCCCCGAGCGCGAGCTAATGTACCGGACGGTGAGTTACGTACTCGAGCACCACCTCGCCGAGCATCTTCCGGTAGTGCTCGCGGCGCGTGGGGTCGAGCAGGTCGCGGTCGAAGATCGCGTTGAAGGTGTGCCGGTTGGCGGTGCGGAAGATGCAGAAGGAACTGATCAGCATGTGTACGTCGAGCGCGTCCACGTCGTCGCGGAACCGGCCGTCCTTGCGGCCGCGCGCGAGGATCCGCTTCAGCACGTCGAGCGCCGGCGTCGCGAGGCCCGGCAGCACGGTCGACTTCGCCAGGTGCTCGGCGCGGTGCACGTTCTCGATGCTGACCAGCTTCACGAAGTCCGGGTGGGACTCGTGATGGTCGAAGGTCAGCGCGGCCAGCTGCCGCAGCGCCTCGGCCGGGTCGAGGTGCTCGACGTCGAGCTCCTGCTCCTGCGCGCGGATGACGGAGTACGCGCGCTCCAGCGCCGCGACGTAGAGCCCCTCCTTGCTGCCGAAGTAGTAGTAGATCATCCGCTTCGTGGTGCGGGTCTTCGCGGCGATCTCGTTCACCCGCGCACCCGCGAAGCCCTGGTCGGCGAACTCACGGGTCGCCACGTCGAGGATCTCGGCGCGGGTGCGGTCCGCGTCGCGCTGTCGATCAGGGGTCACTGACATGAGCGCACGTTATGACCCACCCCCGGGAGGCGCAATGCGCAGGAGCATCGCGACGGTCTGCCTGTCCGGCACGCTGGAGGACAAGCTCGCGGCGGCCGCGGCGGCCGGTTTCGACGGGGTCGAGATCTTCGAGAACGACCTCGTCGTGTCACCGCACTCGCCGGCCGAGATCGGCCGCCGGTGCGCGGACCTCGGCCTGTCCGTCGACCTCTACCAGCCGTTCCGGGACTTCGAGGCGGTGCCGCCGGACGTGCTCGCGGCCAACCTCCGCCGCGCCGAGCGCAAGTTCGACGTGATGGAGCAGCTGGGCGCGGACACGATGCTGGTGTGCTCGTCGGTGTCGCCGGACGCGGTGGACGACGACGACCTCGCGGCCGAGCAGCTGCGGCTGCTGGCCGAACGGGCGGGCGCGCGGGGGCTGCGGATCGCGTACGAGGCGCTGGCGTGGGGTCGGTTCGTCGACACCTACGACCACTCGTGGCGCATCGTCCGCCGCGGCGACCACCCGGCGCTCGGCGTGTGCCTCGACAGCTTCCACGTCCTCTCGCGAGGCACGGATCTGGCCGCCATCCGCACGATCCCGGGGGAGAAGATCTTCTTCCTGCAGCTGGCCGACGCGCCGCGGCTGCACATGGACGTGCTGCAGTGGAGCAGGCACCACCGGCTGTTCCCAGGGCAGGGCGCGTTCGACCTCACGACGTTTCTCGGGCACGTGCTGTCCACCGGGTACGCCGGGCCGCTGTCGCTGGAGGTGTTCAACGACGTGTTCCGCCAGTCCGACCCGTGGCGGGCGGCGGTGGACGCGATGCGGTCGGTGCTGTTGCTGGAGGAGGACCGGCTGCCGCCCGCGCCGGCGTTGACCGGGCACGCGTTCACCGAGCTGGAGGTGTCCGGGCCGGAACTGGCGGAAGCGTTGTCCGCCATGGGTTTCACGCACGCCGGCCAGCACCGCACGAAGCCCGTGCAACTGTGGCGGCAGGGCGGGGCGCGGGTGCTGCTGAACGAGGGTTCGGGGCAGATCAGCGCGCTGGCGGTGGAGAGCGCGGACCCGGCGGCGTCGCAAGCACGGGCGGCGGCGCTGCACTCGCCCGCGCTGACCGACGTGAGCCTGCCCGGCGTTGCCGCGCCGGACGGCACGGCGGTGTTCTTCTGCGGCAACGGCTGGCTGGAGGACTTCCCGGCGACGGGTGCACCGGAGGACGCGGGGGCGGGGATCACCGGCACCGACCACGTGTCGCTGACGCAGCCGTTCGACAACTTCGACGAGGCGGCGTTGTTCTACCGGTCGGTGCTGGGGCTGCAGCCGGAGCTGCCGACGGAGTTCGCGGCGCCGTTCGGGCTCGTGCGCAGCCGGGCGGTGAGCAACGCGGCGAGGGACGTGCGGATCTCGCTCAACGTGGCCCTGCTGCGGCGCGGCGGGTGGGCGCCGGGGGTGCCGGAGCCGCAGCACCTCGCGTTCACGAGCGAGGACGTGCTGGCGAGCGCGAGGCAGATGCACGAACGGGGCGCGCCGCTGCTGCGGATCCCGGACAACTACTACGACGACCTCGACGCGAGGCTCGCGCCGCCGCCGGAGCTGCTGGCCGCGCTGCGGAAGTACTCGGTGCTGTACGACCGCGACGAGGGCGGGGAGTTCCTGCACTTCTACACGCGCGTGCTGGGTTCGCGGGTGTTCTTCGAGGTGGTGCAGCGAATCGGGAACTACGCCGGCTACGGCGCGGCGAACGCCCCCGTCCGAATGGCGGCCCACCGGAGGCTGCGCCTGGCCGGGGGCTGAACACTTCCGAACCCGACCAATCCGCCCCGCCTTCGGTGGCGAACAACCTCTGTCGACGTGGGAGAGGATGGGCGGATGGACGACTCGGTGCGGGTGCTCGCGTCACCGGGCCCTGGTGGGCCCAGTCCGGAGGAGCTGCTCACCCGGGTCGCCCGGGGGAGTGAGGCCGCGTTCGAGCAGCTGTACGAGGTCGTGGCGGGGCCGGTGTACGGGGTTGTGCGGCGGGTCGTGCGGGACGTGGCGCAGTCGGAGGAGGTCACGCAGGAGGTCCTCGTGGAGCTGTGGCGCACCGCGCCGCGGTTCGACCCCGCACGGGGCAGCGTGCTGAACTGGGCGCTGACGCTGGCGCACCGCCGTGGCGTGGACCGGGTGCGCTCGGCGCAGGCTCGCGCGGAGCGTGAGCAGAAGGCCATGGCGCCGGAACGGGAGTTCGACGAGGTCTCCGAGGCGGTGACCGCCCGGCTCGAACGCGAGCAGGTGCGCCGCTGCCTGTCGACCCTCACCGAGCTGCAACGCGAGTCCGTGGTGCTGGCCTACTACGGCGGTAAGACCTACCCCGAGGTCGCCGAGCTGCTCGGCAGTCCACTCGGGACGATCAAGACACGGTTGCGGGACGGGCTGATCCGCCTGCGGGACTGCCTGGGGGTGACCCGATGACCACGCCCGACGTGCACCTGCTGACCGGCGCGTACGCCATGGACGCGCTCGACGAGCTGGAACGGCGCCAGTTCGAGCGGCACCTTGCCGAGTGCCCGTCCTGCACCCAGGAAGTCGCCGAACTGCGTGCCACCACCGCCCGTCTCGGGCTCGCGGTGTCGCAGCCCCCGCCACCGGCCCTGAAATCCCGCGTGCTGGCCCAGGTCGCCGAAACCCGCCAGGATCCACCGCTCACCCTCGGCCGGACCTCGCGCCGCTGGGGAACCAGGCTCATGGCGGTGGCGGCGGCCGTCGCCGTCGCGGTCGCCGCCGGGCTCGGGGTCCTCGCGGTCCGCACCGCCGACCAACTCACGACCGCCCGCAGCGAGCTGGCCCAGAGCCAGGCGCAGCAGACGGCGATCGCCGAACTGCTGTCGGCGCCGGACCTGCGTGCCGTGCCCTCCCGGAACGGCAGCGTCATGGTGTCGCAGCGGCTGAACCGCGGCCTGCTGCTGGCCACCGGCATGCCCGCCACACCACCGGGCAAGGCATACCAGGCCTGGGCCATCGCCGGTGGAACTCCGCGCTCGATCGGGCTCTTCGGCGGCACGCCGCTGCTGTTCGACGGGTTGCAGGGGGTCCAGCAGATCGCCATGACGGTCGAACCCGCCGGCGGTTCACCGCAGCCCACCACGACACCGATCGCGTGGTTCGGCGTGTGACGCAAAGTCACCACCCGGTCGGCGGTGAGTTTTTCCGCTTCGCCCGGTCTGTACAGGCAGCGAGAGTGGAGGCGATGCTGGTGACCATGACGATGACCGAAAGACGGGCCGACGAGGACTTCCTTCGTCAGGCAGATCCGTTCAGACGCGAGCTGCTCGCGCACTGTTACCGCATGCTCGGTTCGGTGCACGACGCCGAGGACCTGGTGCAGGAGACCTACCTGCGCGCCTGGAAGTCCTACGACCGGTTCGAGGGCCGGTCGTCCCTGCGCACGTGGCTCTACCGCATCGCCACGCGCGTTTGCCTGACAGCGCTGGAAAGCCGTGGCAAGCGCCCGCTGCCCACGGGGCTCGGCGCGCCCGGCTCCGACGCCGGTGACGAGCTGGTGCAGCAGACCGAGGTGCCGTGGCTCGAACCCGTGCCCGACGCGCTGGTCAACAGCGAACAGGCGGATCCGGCGGCGATCGTGGCGTCCCGCGAGAGCATCCGGCTGGCGTTGATCGCCGCGCTGCAGCACCTGCCGCCTCGTCAGCGCGCGGTGCTGGTGCTGCGGGACGTGCTGCAGTGGCGCGCCGCCGAGGTGGCCGAGGTGCTGGACACCACGACCACCGCCGTCAACAGCATCCTCCAGCGCGCCCGCGCCCAGCTCGACGAGGTCACCCCGCAGCAGGACGAGGTGGTCGAGCCCAGCGACGCGGCGCAGCGCGAGCTGCTGGACCGGTACGTGAGCGCGTTCGAGCGCAAGGACATCGCCGCGATCGTCGAGCTGTTCACGAAGGACGCGGTCTGGGAGATGCCGCCGTTCACCGGCTGGTACCAGGGCGCCGAGAACATCGGCAGGCTCATCGACCTCCAGTGCCCGGCGAAGGGCCCCGGCGACATGCGGCTCATCCCGACGTCGGCGAACGGCCAGCCCGCCTTCGGTCTCTACCTCCGGGACGGGGAGGTCTACCGCCCGTTCAACCTGCCCGTGCTCACGCTGTCGGAATCCGGTGTCACACACGTCGCCTCCTTCTTCGACACCGACCTGTTCGCGAAGTTCGGCCTGCCGGAGGTCCTCCCGCGATGACCGACGAGTGTGCGGCGCTGCTCGGCGGCCTCGACCTGCTCGAACGCGCGGTCGGCTACACGCTCGGCAACCTCCGGCTCGTCTCCGCCGCGCACCTGTCGCGTCCCACCCCCTGCGCGGGCTGGACGCTGGCGCAGCTGCTCGCGCACCTCGACGACTCGCTGCTCGCTCTGCACGAAGCCGCCGACCTCGGGCACGTCACTCTCGACGTGCCCGAGGTCGCGGGCGATCCGGTCCTCGGCCTGCGGGCTCGCGCCACCGGTCTGCTCGCCGCGTGGACCGCCGCGGAGGCGCCGGACAGAGTCGACGTCGGGGGAGCCTTGCTGACGTCGGGCATCCTCACCACGGCGGGCGCGTTCGAGGTCGCCGTGCACGGCTGGGACGTGGCGCAGGCGTGTGGTTCGCCGCGCCCGCTGCCGGAGCCACTGGCGGAGGACCTGCTCGCGGTGGCTCCCCTGCTGCTCCCCGAGGCGGACCGGCCGGGCCGCTTCGCGCCGGCGGTGCCGGTACCCCCGTTCGCCGGCGCGAGCGACCACCTGCTGGCGTTCACCGGGCGGCGACCGTAGGAGGGTCCTGTTCGGTGTTCGGTCTTGACCGAACACCGAACCGCTGACATGAGGCGGGTGCGCAGTTCCGTTGTTGACAATCCTCAGACTGGCTTGTCGACAATCGAACTGTCGGACTTGCCTGTTTGACGACTGTCGACGGCGTTCCACTGGAGTAGGCAGGACAAAAGTCGCGTCCACCAGCCACTTCGCGTCTTGTTACCAAAATTGTTGACAATCTGGTCTCCGGGCTCCTACTGTCGGACGAGAAGCCGAGTCAGTAGGGAGATGTCCTGCCATGAGGAACGTCGTCGTCACGGACGTGCCGCGCGCGGAGATCGAGAAGGTCGACAAGCTCGCCGAGTACGGCGTGGCCACCGTGCACGAGGCGCTGGGGCGCGTCGGGTTCCTCGGCCCGCAGCTGCGGCCCGTGCACCTCGGCTCGCGGGTCGGCGGCACGGCCGTCACGGTGCTGTCCTGGCCGGGCGACAACCTGATGATCCACGCCGCCGTGGAGCAGTGCCGTCCCGGTGACCTGCTCGTGGTCACCACGACCTCCCCGTCCACCGACGGCATGTTCGGCGAGCTGTTCGCCACCGCGCTGCAGGAGCGCGGCGTGCGCGGGCTGGTCACCGAGGCCGGCGTCCGCGACGTCGCCGAGCTGCACGAGATGAACTTCCCCGTCTGGTCCCGCGCGGTGAGCGCGCAGGGCACGGTGAAGGCGACCGCGGGCGCGGTGAACGTGCCGATCACCATCGGCGGCCAGCTGGTCAAGCCGGGCGACGCGGTCCTCGCCGACGACGACGGTGTCGTGGTCGTCCCGAGGCAGGACGTCGACCGCGCGCTCGACGCTTCGCAGGCGCGCGTGGAAAAAGAGGAGAAGACCCGCGCGGCGTTCCGTGAGGGCGAGCTGGGACTCGACCGCTACGGCCTGCGCGCGAAGCTCGCCGAGCTCGGCGTGGAGTACGTGACCGCCGAGGAGTACGGGCTGTGACCGGCGTTCCGTGCCTGCTGATGCGCGGCGGCACCTCCAAGGGTGCGTACTTCCTGGCCGACGACCTGCCCGCCGACCGCGCCGAGCGGGACGACCTGCTGCTGCGCATCATGGGCAGCCCGGACCCGCGCCAGATCGACGGCATCGGCGGCGCGCACCCGCTGACGAGCAAAGTGGCCGTGGTCTCCCCGGCGGCGGACGGGAAGTCCGATGTGGACTACCTGTTCCTGCAACTGGGGGTCGAGGAGCCCACGGTTTCCGACCGGCAGAACTGCGGCAACCTGCTCGCCGGGGTCGGCCCCTTCGCCGTCGAGCGCGGGCTGGTGCGGCCCGGGAACGAGAAAACGTCCGTGCGGATTCACATGGTCAACTCGGATTCCGTTGCGGTGGCGACGTTTCCGACGCCGGGTGGCGTGGTCCGCTACGACGGGGACACCGCGATCTCGGGTGTGCCCGGCACCGCCGCGGCGATCACCCTTGACTTCGCCGACACCGAGGGTTCGGCGACCGGTAGCCTGCTGCCCACCGGGAACGTGCGCGACGAGATCGACGGGATCGAGGTCACGTGCGTCGACAACGGAATGCCCGTCGTGGTCGCGTACGCGAAGGATTTCGGTGTCACGGGTTACGAAAGCGTGGCGGAGCTGGCCGGTCTGCGTGAGCGCGTCCAGTCCCTGCGCTTGCAGGCCGGAAAGCTGATGGGCCTCGGCGACGTCAGCGAGGCGTCGGTGCCGAAGACCACGCTGGTGGCTGCTCCCCGCGACGGCGGCACCATCTGCACCCGCACGTTCATCCCGCTGGAGGTGCACACGTCGATCGGCGTGCTGGGCGCGGTGACGGTGGGCACGGCCGTGATGATGGAGGGTGCGGTCGGCCACGACCTCGCGCACATCACCGGCAACCGGCTCGACATCGAGCACCCGACCGGCCACCTGGAGGTGGAGGTCGAGCTGGACGGCACCCGCGTGCGCCGCTCCGGTGTGGTGCGCACGGCCCGGAAGTTGTTCGAGGGCACCGTTTTTCCCCGCTAGTCAGGAGATTGTCGATGGCACCGTTGCACGACATCGCTCACGTCGGTCACGTCGAGCTGCTCACCCCGGAGCCGGAGAAGAGCCTGTGGTTCTTCACGGAGATCATGGGGTTGACCGAGAACGGCCGGGACGGCGACTCGGTGTACCTGCGCACCTGGGACGACTACGAGCACCACAGCCTGAAGCTGACGGCGCACTCGACGTCCGGCATCCGGCGCACGGCGCTGCGGGCGTCGAGCCAGGAGGCGCTCGACCGCCGGGTGAAGGCGCTGGACGCCGCGGGCCGGGGCATCGGCTGGATCGACGGGGACGCGGGCATCGGGCCGACGTACCTCGCGACGGACCCGGACGGGCACGAGTTCGAGCTGTACTGGGAAAGCGAGTGGTACGAGCCGCCGGAGGAGCTGCGGCCGGCGCTGAAGAACCAGGCGCAGGCGTACCCCGGGCGCGGGGTGTGCGTCCGCCGGCTCGACCACGTGAACTTCCTGGCCGCGCAGACGGAACCGAACGGCGACTTCGTGCGCGACCTGCTCGGCGGTGAGGTCACCGAGCAGATCCGGCTGGACGAGGGCAGGATCGCCGCGCAGTGGCTGCACTTCGGGAACAAGTCCTACGACCTGGTGTACACAGAGGACTGGACGGGCAGCAACGGGCGCCTGCACCACATCGCCTTCGCGACGGACACGCGGGAGGACATCCTCCGCGCGGCGGACATCTTCCTGGAGAACGACGTCTTCATCGAGACGGGCCCGCACAAGCACGCGATCCAGCAGACGTTCTTCCTGTACGTGTACGAGCCCGGCGGGAACCGCATCGAGCTCTGCAACCCGGTGGCGCGCCTCATCCTGGCCCCCGACTGGAAGCCGATCACGTGGACCCAGGCGGAGCGCTCGAAGGGCCAGGCGTGGGGCCTGAAGACCATCGAGTCCTTCCACACGCACGGCACCCCGCCGGTGGGGTAGCGCGAGCTGCGACATCCGGGTGGTTCTCACGGAAAACTGAAGCGGAACTCCCTCCTGGGACGAGTGTCTGGACGCCAGCGCGACCCGGGAGAGTGATGAGTGTCTTACAAGAACCAGCCCAGAGATTCCAGCGGAAGGTGGACCAAGGGCGCCGGAGGCGTGCTGACAGCGGGTCTTCTGGCGGGAGTCGTGGCGTTCGCCAGCAGCGGTGACGTGGTCTCGTCGGTGGGCGCCGGGCTGGATGCCGCGACCGACAGCGGCGGCGCGACCGAGGCTCGAACCGCCCGTGCCCGTCAGTCGGCGAAGGACGGCGACGAAGCGGAGGCCTGGCGGAGGCTGGGCCTGAAGGAGCTCAAGAAGGATCTCCGGCACCGGTTGCGGTGTGCTGTCCAGTCGTTCGGGCAGGTGCAGCAGTTCTTCGTCACGCATCCCTGTGACGACCTGGAGCAGCAGCTGTTCGCGGTGAGCGACGCAGGGGGCAACGTCATCGTCGGCACCGTGATGTGGGTCCGGATGCCGTCAGGCGCTTCGGCCGACCAGCTCAAGCGGCTCGAGGACACGTACGGTTCGGGGGACGTCACGCCCTTCGGAACGGAGGTCCTGGGCCTCGGCGGCATCAAGTTCACCGGCCACCACTACCACTCGCGCAGCGACGGCTCGCTCGTCGTCATCGCCGAAACGGAACCGGGGAGGGGTCGGCCGAACGACGCCCTCCTCGAGGAGGTGGCAGAGGTCGTCGATGTCCTGCCGCCCCTGTGAGAAACACCCGGATGTACCACCGCCCCTGAGCCGGTCCGGTGACAGGCAAGAGCACCAGGCCGAATCACCCACCGGCGGTGACCTTCGGTGTCACCTGACTGCCGGGACCGTTCGACCCGGGTTTCCTATCGCCAGTGGGTCCGAACAGGACGATGCTGAACTGCGTCCACATCGGATCCGACGAGGGGATGCAGCGATGGCCAGCGAGTTCCAGCGGCGCAAGATCACCGGCGTGTTCGACGCGATGGACTCCGAGGACCGGGGGTTCCTCGTCGAGCGCGACTTCGAGGCACTCGCGGCCCGGTGGACGGCTCTGCGGGGTGTCGCGCCCGGCTCGGAGCAGTACGTGCGCCTTCGGACGATCATGCTCGGCTGGTGGGACTCGCTCAGCTCCGCCGCCCGAGACCGCGACCGCGTCACGCTGGACGACGTGCTCGCGGTGGTCGACCAGCTGCCCGCGATGACCGACGCCGTGACCGCTACCGCCGACTCCATGTTCGAGGCCATCGACGAGAACGCCGACGACCGCATCTCCCGCGGCGAGTACCGCCAGCTGATCGAGGCGTGGACCGGCCGGGAGACCGACACCGACGAGGTCTTCCCGTTGCTGGACCTCGACGCCGACGGCCACATCTCCCGCGACGAGTTCCGGCGCCTGTGGACCCAGTTCTGGGCGGGCGACGACCCGAAGTCCCCGGGAACCTGGGTGTTCGGCCGCTTCGACCTCTCCCCGACGCGCTCGATGCCGTGAAGCCGGGTGGGCCCGGTGGGACTCGAACCCACACTGGCACGGACCTAAACCGTGTGCCTCTGCCAATTGGGCTACGGGCCCGGCGCGGCCCAGCCTAGCCTCCGGGATCGGGGGCTTCCGGCGTGGCCGGTACGACGCGGGTGGAGCCGTGATCTACGGTGGTGCCCTGCCGAGGTTTGAGGAGGACAGGTGGCACGCGACCCCGACACCATCGAGCGTGAGATCGAGCAGGCGCGCGCCGCGCTGGCCACGACGCTGGACCAGCTCGGCGAGAAGGCCAGCCCGAAGCGGCTGGCGGACACCGCCAAGACGAGCGTGCTCGCGAAGCTCGAGGACCCGAAGGTGAAGTTCCCGCTCATCGGCGCCGCTGTGCTCGTCGCGGCCCTGCTGGTGCGCAAGCTCTTCCGCTGACACGCCGCGCCCGGGCGGGTTCCGACTCGCCCGGGCTTCCGGCACTCACTCAACCGGCCCAGCCGCGTGGCCTTCCGGCCCGCGGCGGCCCTCCTCCGCCGCGAACCAGAGCTCCTGACGGCTCAGCCGTGCGCTGCGGCGGCCTTGGCCGGGGCCTTCTTCTCCAGTGCGTCCCCGATGTCGGCCGTCAGCTTGGCCTTCGGGCGGCGCGATGCCTTGTTCTGCGGCTTCGCCTGCTCCTCCGACTGCTGCGCCGGCACCTCAGCGGGCGCCGCCTCCGAAGACACCGCCTCCGAAGCTGGCACCTCCAGTGGAGCCGGCTCCGGCCGCGCCAGCCGCGCCTTCATGTACGTCGCCGTGAACTCCAGTGCGCTGCCGTTCAGCAGGTGCACCACCGTGGCGCCCTTGGCGTCCGGCCCCAGCGACTCCACGAGCTGGTCCACGCTGTCCCGCGCCGCGATGATGCCGGGCGCCCGCCCGGTCAGCTTCTTGCCGTACCCCTCGACGGTGATCGTCCAGTCCTCGTCGTCCTGGACGTAGACCGCCGTGATCGGTTCCGCCATCAGTCCTCCCACCCCTGCACCGGCTGTCTGGTTCCCGAAGGGGAGCCGGACACCACCGGGTCGTGACGCCGAGCGGGGCTACCCCGATCGGGCGTAATTTAATCCGCCGTTCGCTGAACTTTTGCTGACCCTCTATCGATACCTCAACACGACGCTCCGTCACAAGCAAGGGGGCGAGATGTGCTCTGCGTGACGATAGGGTCAGCTAATGCACGTGCATCTGCACGAACGTGGCAGAGGTGCTCACAATGCGCGTTCGCGAAGACCGGTCCAGAGCAGCGCCATCGCGTAGTCAGTAGCCCGTTCAGGTGTCACCTCAGCGTGCTGCTCACACCAAATGGCTAGCCGTTCGCACGCACCGACGACGATTTCCGCCGCCGCTTCCACCCGCAGGGGGGACCCCGCGTCGAAGAAGCCGGCCATCAGCTTGGCGATGAGGTCGGTCTGCTGGCGCCGGGTGGCCTCGATCTCGTCGGACGCCGACGTGCCGATCAGCACCATCTCGTGCCGCAGCAGCGACCACGCCTGCTGGTGCTCGCGGATGTAGACGAAGAACGCCAGCAGTCCGCGCCGCAGCGCGTCCTCCGCCGACGTGGCGTGCGCGACCGACTCCTCGGTGACCTTCCGCAGCTCCGCCCGCGCCTCGGCGATGCAGGCCAGCAGCAGCCCTTCCTTGGAGTGGAAGTACTCGTACAGCATCGGTTTCGACACGCCGACCCGCTCGGCGATCTCGTCCATCGACGCCGCCACGTACCCGCGCTCCGCGAACACCGACTCGGCGACCTCGATCATCTGTCGCTCACGCTCGGCGCGGGGCATTCGTTTGCGGGTACTCACCCCGTTCACTCTACCGCAGGTAACCTACTTCAAGTAAGGTGGACTCGCGGTAACAGTCAAACAGGGAAGAGCGAGGAAGACGGATGGGCGAACGCACCGAAGCGGGCGTGGTCATCGTCGGCACCGGGTTCTCCGGGCTCGGCATGGCCGTCGAGCTGCTGAAGAAGGGCCGCCGGGACTTCGTGATCCTGGAGAAGGCCACCGAGGTCGGGGGCACATGGCGCGACAACACGTACCCGGGCTGCGCCTGCGACGTCCAGTCGCACATGTACTCCTACTCCTTCGAGCAGAACCCCGACTGGACGCGCACCTTCTCCCCGCAACCCGAGATCTGGGACTACCTGCGCGGCATCGCCAAGAAGTACGACCTGTACTCCTACATCCGGTTCGGCCAGGAGATGACCGGGGCGCGCTGGGACGCCGGGGAGCACCGCTGGCACGTCACCACGCGGGGCGGTGACGAGTTCGTCGGCCGCTACCTCGTGAACGGGGTGGGCGCCCTGCATCTGCCGCAGATCCCCGATCTGCCCGGCATCGAGAAGTTCCAGGGCGAGCGGTTCCACTCCGCCGACTGGAACCACGACTACGACCTGCGCGGCAAGCGGGTCGCGGTGGTGGGCACCGGGGCCAGCGCGATCCAGTTCGTCCCGGCGATCGCGCCCGAGGTCGCACAGCTGACGCTCTTCCAGCGGACGCCGCCGTGGGTGCTGCCGAAGCCGGACCACAGGATGCCGGAGTGGGCGCGCGCCGCGTTCCGCAAGGTGCCGGCGCTCCAGACGGCCTACCGCGACCTGATCTACTGGTCGCTCGAAGCCCGCGCGCTGGGCTTCAACGGCAACCTCACGCTGATGAAGGCCGCCTCCAAGCTCGCGAAGCGGCACATCGACCGCAACATCGCCGACCCGGAGCTGCGTCGCAAGCTCACGCCGGACTACGTGATGGGCTGCAAGCGCGTCCTCCTGTCGAACGACTACTACCCGGCGCTCGCGCGGGACAACGTCGACGTGGTCACCGACGGCGTGGCCGAGGTGCGCGAGCACAGCATCGTCGACACCGCGGGCCGCGAGCACGAGGTCGACGCCATCATCTTCGGCACCGGCTTCCACGTGATCGACGCCTTCGAGAACCTGGAGATCCTCGGCGAGGGCGGCCGGAACCTGGCGCAGTGGTGGGCCGCCGAGGGCATGCGCACGCACCTCGGCATCACCGTCGCCGGCTTCCCGAACCTGTTCTTCCTGCTCGGGCCCAACACCGGGCTCGGCCACAACTCGGTGGTCTTCATGGTCGAGTCGCAGGCGCACTACGTCGCCGAGGCGATCGAGCTGGTGGAGAGCTCCCAGGCGGCCGCGCTGACCACGCGGCCGGAGGTCCAGGACCGGTTCAACGCCCACGTGCAGCGCAAGCTCGCCAAGGGCGTGTGGACGCAGGGTGGCTGCAAGAGCTGGTACCTCGACGCGCAGGGCGTCAACCGGACCCTCTGGCCCGGCTTCACCTGGCGCTACTGGCTGGCCACCCGCAAGGTCCGCCCCGCGGACTTCGAACTAATCGGCACCGCAGGTGGCAAGTAGCATCCGGCGATCCGCATCTTGCTGATTTCGCGGGGCGGAGTCGTCAGCCTCCGCCCCCGGGATCCAGCCCGTCCTGGTGCAGCAGCGCGAGCAGCTCGGTGCTGGCGAGCCCGCACAGCTCGGCCATCCGGTCGATGGCGGGCTTGTCCAGCTGCACCTCGCGGGGCGCGCCCGGCTGGCGCAGCCGGTCCTCCGCCCATCTCCGCAGGGGCAGCAGCTCCGGACGGCGGTCGGCGACGACGTGCGGCAGGTCGAGCCGCACCTTGCCCGGTTCGTCGGTGAAGACGCGGCGGTGCACGCGGGCCAGCAGGTCCTGGGGCAGCTCGTCCATCGCGAGGCACAGCTCGACCAGCCGCACCACCGAGCACTGCCGCGTCCCCAGCTCGTAGGTCGCCAGCGTCTGCAGCGAGATGTCGCTCTGCAGGTGCTGGTTCAGCTCTTTCCGGGTCCAGCCACGCCGTCGCCGCAGCTTCCTGAGTTCCTCCCCCAGAACTCGCTGGTAGAGGTCACTGTCGATGTGCACTCCTGGTCCCCTGCCCTGCGTTACGCCGCACCCCTGCGCCGGCATGTCCGGTCGAATTTCAGCGGTGTCCACGCGTATGTAAGCCATTCAAGGGCTCGCTCTTACGCGAGTTCGGCCGAGTCGTTCAACTTGATCTCGGGATTAGGCCGATCGGGCTAACGACAGGAGGCTGAACGGATCAGTTCAGTTCACGCAAACGATGCCATCGGCAGTGATCGGTTCGTCGGTATCCGAGGCGGGCGCGGCGGCGGTGGTGGACGGCGCGGCCGCGGCCTGCTGGACGTTCTGGGCGGACGTCGCCCCCGAGTAGTCGCTGCCGATCACGACGAGGACATGCCCCGCCTTGACCTCGGTGTCCTGCTGGAGCGACGCCTTGACGCCGAGGGCGTCGGCGACGCGCTGGGCGGCGGCCTGCGCGCCGGCGGGGTAGTGGATCGCGGTGGCCTTGACCTTGCCGTCCGCTGTGGTCACTTCGCCCTGCGTGAAACCCTGCCCGGTCAGCGCCTGCGAAACGCCCGCGGCGAGCCCGGCCTTGGTGGTTCCGTTGTGGACGTCCACTGTGGTCGTGGAGTTCGGATCCGGCGCGGGGGTGCTCGCGGCCGCGCTGCTCGGCGGCGCCGTCAGCCCCTGCACGAACTGGCGCACTTGGCTCGGGTCCACCTTGATGGCCTGGCCGTCGTCGGGCGTCGCGTAGTCCGGGTTGACCACCGGGATGGTCTGGAACTGCAGCTGCCCGCCGGTGAGGCCCTTCATCTGCTGGGCGAAGCCGAGGATGTCCCAGCCCTGGTTGAGCACGACGGACTTCTTGATCGCGTCGGTCAGGTCGCTCAGCTTGCCGGGGTCGGTCAGCGTGCCCGCGGAGAGCACCTTGCGCGCCATGCCCGCCATGAACACCTGCTGGCGCACCACGCGGTCGAGGTCGCCGCGGGGCAGCCCGTGCCGCTGGCGGACGAACTCGAGCGCCTCGACGCCGGAGATCGTGTGCTTGCCCTTGGTGAACTTCGCGCCCGAGTACGGGTCGTTCACGTTGTCCTTGAGGCAGACGTCGACACCGCCGATGGCCTTCGTGATGTCGGAGAAGCCGAGCAGGTTGATCGAGGCGTAGTTGTCGATCGAGGAGCCGGTGAGCTGCTCGACGGTGGCGATCAGCTCCTTCGCCCCGGCCTGCGAGCTCTTGACCTCGACGTCCTTGGCGTCGGTGTCGCCGGAGTCCTGCAGCTTCTTGCGCTCGGCCGCCTTGGCCCGCGCGTACGCCGAGTTGATCTTGTGGGTGCCGTAGCCGGGGATGCTGACGTAGGAGTCACGCGGCAGGGAGATCGCGACGGCCTTGCTGCCGTCGTTGGGGATGTGGACCATGATCAGGGTGTCCGTGTTCTCCTCCCCGTCGGACACCCCCGCCCGCAGCTCGGCGAGCAGCTGCTCGGACAGCGGGTTGCCCTGCGCGTCGGTCCGGCTGTCCATGCCCACCAGGAGGATGTCGCGGGCGCCGTCGGCGGGCTGGTCGCCGCTGATCACGTCCGCCGTGGTGAGCCCGTCCACCAGACCCTGCATCGCGGCCCACGCGTAGCCTGTGAGGCTCATCACCAGCAGCGACACCACCGCGACGGCGACTTTCGCGCCGTAGCGGTGCCGGGACGGCGGAGGCGGGGGCACGGGACGGCGGCGCGGGGACGGCGGAGGGCGCCGGTCACCCCGGGCGGGTGGGGGAGCCGGACGGCGGGACGGGCCGACGTAGCGCGCGTCGGCGGGACGGCCCTGCCGCGGCACGGGGCGGCGCGTCGCCCCACGCTCGTTCCGCGGCGGATACTCCACGCCCTCGTCTCCCTTCCCCGACTACAAGTCGCACGAGTGCCCGAACGGGTGGACGCACCACTAGGTCACCCGGTTGCCGTAGCGTCGCACATTGATCAGTGAAAGTGGTTCAGCACACCCTCTTACGTGTTCTCCACCACCGTCCGGGGGGACAGCAGGGTACTGCCCGCGGCGGTCAGCGCGAAGACCGCTGTCAGGCCGTGGACCAGCACCGTCACGGTGTCACCGTCGAACCCGTCGGCCGCCTCCAGCAGCGCCGGGACGCAGGCCACGGCCGTCACGACCCACGTGCTCGTGGCCGCGCTGACCCCGGTGCGGACGGCGTGCAGGAGGAAGACGCCGAGCAGCAGCTGGATGAGGTTCTGGATGGGGTCGAGCGGCAGCCCCAGCATCGTCTCGCCGGTGTCGCCGCCGAACTGGGTCAGTGCGAAGCCGAACAGGCCGATCGTCGCGAACAGCGTGCCCAGGGCCGTGGCCGCGTGCGCGAGCCAGCCCGTCGGGGTGGCCGGGGCGAGCGGGACCGACCCGTCGCCGTGCCGCTCGAACCACCAGAACACGGCGCCGGCGGGCACGGTGAGCAGTCCCAGCGCCATGAGCGTGCGCGGCCGGGCGAGCCACGCGAGGGCATCGGTGGGCGGCGACGGCAGGTACACCACCGTCACCAGCAGCAGCACGGCCGCGAGGAACACCAGGTACAGGCTCATCGGGGCACGCAGGGCCAACCGGACCACGACCGAGACCACGGGCTGGGCGGTGAGCCGGTTCAACGGGCGCGACGACAGCCCGAGCAGGCACAGCTGCGCGACGCCGAGCAGCAGCACCGGCAGCGCCGGAGCGGCCAGCGCGGGCGGAGCGCCCGGTGCGCCGAGGAGGTTCGGCGACACCCCGCCGACGGTGGTCAGCAGCACGAGCCCGGCCAGTCCGGCCAGCACACCCGCCAGCAGCCACCGGCGCCGCGCGGCGAGGGGGCGTCCGAAGGCGACCTGCTGTGCGAGCAGCGCCAGGCCGAACGCTGCCGCGTAGTGCGGGATCTTCGAGCCGAGCCAGCTCCCGCCGAGCTCGGCCAGCACCACGAACGCCAGCAGCCCCGACACCGTGGACCTCGGCACGCGGCGGTGCAGCGCGAGCATGACCGGTGCGACGACGAGGGTCAGCAGGTAGAGGGCCAGCAGCCACAACGGGTGCAGCGCGACGCGCACGATCGTCGCGTTCGTGCTCGCGGGGATGCCCAGCAGCTCCAGCGCGAGCGGCACGACGAGCGTGACCACCACGAAGACCAGCGCCGGCCGCAGGAGCCAGCTCGCCCGGTGCGCGAGGTACTGGCGGTAGCCGCCACCGCCGTCGCGCACGGCCTGCCAGCCCGCAGCGTTCGCGCGGCCGCCCGCGAAGTAGAACACCGGCGCGAGCTGGGCGAGCCACGTGAACGGCCACAGCCACGCGTCGTCGGCGCCCGCCCAGCGGGCCAGCTGGAGCACCGACTCCCCGGCGATCAGCAGCACCAGGCTCGTCACGCCGAGCGTCACCCAGCCCGAGGCCGGGGCGGGCACGGGTGCGGGCGCCGTTCGCGCGGGGCGCGTGCGGCGGGCGGTGAGCCAGCCCCGCAACCGGAACACCAGCAGGCAGCCGATCACCGCGACACCCGCGAGCATCGGGCCGATCGGGTCACCGACGGGAGGACCCCACCGCTGGTGCCACGAGTTCACGACGAGCCCCGCGGAGTACACGGAAGCGACGAACTGACAGGTGCGCGGCGAGTCCATCGGGTTGATCCGGCACGCGTTGTGCATGTCGGCCGACAGGCGGGCGTCGAGGGACTCGCGGACCGCCGGGGCGAGCGGGTGGCCCACCTTGTCGGCGTAGCGCAGCAGGTCATAGCCCAGGTCGTGCGCCTTGCACGGCACGGCGTAGTCCCACTTCGTGTTGTCGTCACCCCACGGCGTGGAGCAGCCGCCGTCGACGTGCACGGCGCGGACGGTGCCGTCACGCGCCGGCAGCGAGCCGGGCACGACGCCCGTCACCTGGGTGAAGTCGGCGGGCAGCAGGCTGAGTGCGGTGGGCTCGGCGCCGGGGTGGGTCAGCGCCTCGATGGCGCGCTGCGCCGCGGCGGCACCGCCGGTGGGCGGCCCGGTGTCCGGCGGCGCGGACGGGCGGGACGAGACGAACCCGAAGCCCAGCAGGGCCAGGGTGAGCACCAGCAGCCAGGCCGAGGTCGACAGGCGCCGTCGCAGGCGCGGGGTCTCGGCTGGGGCGATCATGAGCTCCAGGGTGACAGGATCGGCGGCGTTCGGACACCGGGGTAGCCCCCGGATCGGTGGCCCACCTTAGTGGCCGTTTCGGCAGTGGCTCGCTCAGGCGCCCGCCGAAGCGGGGCGGTGGGGCCGGTGCTCGGCGAGCCGGACCTGGTTCCGCCCGCCCTCCTTCGCCTCGTACACCGCGGCGTCCGCGGCCTGCATCAGCTTCTCCAGCGAGTCGCCGTGGTCCGGGAACACCGCGACACCGATCGACGCCGTCCGGCCGGACACGGTGATCTGGTCGCCGCGCTTGTCCGTGGTGACGATCCGCAGCTCCGCCACCGAGGACCGGATCCGCTCCGCCGCGCCGGTGGCCGCCGCCTGGTCGGTCTCGGGCAGCAGCACGAGGAACTCCTCGCCGCCGAAGCGGCCCACGACGTCGCTCGGGCGCGTCACCTCGTCCAGCAGCTGGGCGAGGTTGCGGAGCACGTCGTCACCGGCGGGGTGGCCGTAGGTGTCGTTGATCCACTTGAAGTGGTCGAGGTCGATCATCAGGACGCCCAGGTTGTCGTCCGACTTCCCGGCCCTCGTCAGCGCGCGCTCGGCCGACTCCGTCCACCCGCGCATGTTGTAGACCTGCGTCTTCGGGTCGGTGCGCACGTCGTCCTGCAGCTGGTCCAGCTCCGCGAGGCGGTTGAACACCACCGTCACGACGGCCATGATCGCCACTGTCGGCGGCAGGATCACGAGCAGGATCGCGGTGACCGCGCCGAGGCCGATCGTGATGGCCTCCAGCAGGTTGTCCGCCTTGCTGCCCAGGACGCTGCGCACGGTCGGCCGCGACTTCGCCGACAGGCTGAGAATGCTCCCGACGTACAGGATCTGCACGGCCTCGTAGACCAGCCCGACGAACACGAGCTTCCCGAACTCGCCGAAGGACGAGGTCACCGTCAGCGACATCCACTGCTGCCCGCCGAGCGTCACGAACACCTGGTGCGCCACCGTCGCGGCGAGCATGTGCGTGATGGACGAGAACACGAAGTTGTGCGCCGGGCGCCGCGCGACGAACCAGTGTTGAACCCGGATCAGCAGCACGAGCACGAGCGTCAGCGGCGATGGAAGAATAATCGCGGCGGGAAACACCCACACCGCGGTCAGGTCGATCAGGACCGTGCGGACGCGATTTCTGCGCCGTTCCTCCTGTCGCCGCGTCATCTGGATGTGCACGGTGGCGCCCGCGGTCAGAATCGCGAACCGCAGCAAATCGAGGTGGGTCGGTGCCGCCATGTCCAGGATTACGTGGACGAACCACCCAATGGCGGCGACTTCCGCTACGACGAGGAAAGCGATGAATCGTTTGGGGCGCCGCCACAACGCCCAATATTGCGGTTTGAAAGAGCGGCGAGTGCTCGGGGAATCACGCAGCGTTCCCGACTGGGGGCGGTTGCCCGCTGATCGGCCCGGTGCGGAAGCGGCCGCGCCGTCACCGCCGGTGCTCGCCGGGGGCGTTTGCCCGGCCACCGTGGGCGATCCGGGCCGGGAGGGTGAAGCGGGCACTGGATCACCTCTCTCGACGGACGGTACTGCGGCGGGGTAACTTTGCTGTGCCCGGAGAGACGCCGGGTGCTTTCTCTTCAACAGGTATCATCCCACCGCATACGACGCACCGTGTCGGCGAGGACCTCGTCCACAGTGGTGCGTCGCTGCGCCGGATGCGAGCACCGATTGGAGGTGTTCTTCTTGACGAACCGCGACTTCTGAGTGGGGGGAGTTCTGCGTGCTCGTTTGTGTTGCTCGGGAAGTGTGGAGGTAGCCGGCCGTGGCGAACCGTGACTTCTGATGGTGCTGCCGTAAAACCCGTTTGTTTCGCTGCTGCGTGGTGTGGGAGAGGTGTTCTTCGTGTCGAACCGTGACTTCTGATCCGACTGCGTCACTTCGCGTTTGTTTCCCCCGCAAATACTGGAGGTGACCGGTCGTGTCGAACCGTGACTTCTGATGCGGCCCGGCCGCGTGCTCGCTCATGACGCGCCGGCTGCTTCCGTCGTACCCCCCTGCAGCCGTGTCCAGGACACCGCGAGCGGGATTCCGAGCAGGACCCCCGCCGCACCCGCGATCGTGATCGCGGTGGTGGCCGAACCCGCCCATTCGGCCAAGGCGCCGCCCACCGCGACGCCCACGCCCTGGGCCACCCTCAGCCCGGTCCGGTACACACCCCCGGCACCGCCCCGGAGCTCGTTGGGCACCCACGTCAGGAACGAGGCGCCCACCGTGACGATGTACGCCCCGGCCGCACCCGCGGCCGCGAGGGCGACCAGCGCCAGCACCAGGTCCGGCTTCAGGGAGAACACCAGCAGGATCGCCGTCGGCACGATGGCGAGCACCCCGAGCGCCCTCCTGCGCGTCTCCGCCGACACGTAGCGGGACATGAGGAACACGCCGACCACGAAGCCGAGCGGGTCGGCCGCGAGCAGCCAGCCGACCGCCTGGTCCGGCGCGCCGATCTCGCGCGCGAGCGGGGCGACGAGGCCCTCCGGGATCACCGCGAGGCCCACGAGCCACGACAGGCCCAGCAGCACGCGCAGCCGGTGCTGGGCCGCGACCCAGCGGATCGCCCCGAACCACGAGCCCGCACCGTTGTCGGCCGCCGGGCGCTTGGTCACCCACCGGTGCAGCGCCAGCGCACTGACGGCGAAGGTGGCGGCGTCGATGGCCAGCGCCCACGAAGGGCCCGCCGTGGTGACGAGGAACCCGCCGCCGGCCAGGCCCAGCAGCATCGCCGTGTTGGTGGTGATGCCGCGGATGTCCTGGCTGCGCAGGTACAGCTCGTCGTCGGCGAAGATCTCCCGCGTCAGCGCGTTCTGCGCCGCATTGGACGGGCCGCCCGCGAGCCGCGCGAACACGACCAGCACGCACAGCGGCACCAGCGGCATGCCGGGCACGGCCATCACGCCCACGAGGACGGCCTGAATCGCGGCCGAGGCGGCCAGTACGGTGCGGCGGGGGTAGCGGTCGGCGAGCTGGGCGAGGCCGAGGCCGCCGGCGAGCGCGGGCAGGAACGTGAGGGCGTAGGCCATGGCCGACAGCAGCGCCGAGCCCGTGCGGTGGTAGACCAGCAACGCCAGCGCGACGATCGTGAGCTGGTCCCCGATGGTGGACTGAGCTTCGGCCAGCCAGACGGTGCGGAACTCCCGGTTGGCCAGCACGGAGCTCATGCGTGGCCTGGCGTGGGCCCTCACCATCCTGCCAGCTCCCCCCTGATCGGGTGAACGCTACAACGTTCACACAGTTTGTCGTCCGCCGTGGGGTGCGGGAACCGGGCACTCACCCAAGGGACAGGAAAGACCACGGCCAGTATGCCGCTTACAGCCCGGAGGCGAACAGTCACAGCAAGACGGTATCCGCCATTGGCGCCAACCGGGCGTAATCACCGACCTTCGGATTACGACGAACGGAGCACCCGATCCGGCGCGCTGACCGGTCGGAGAGTATGCGCCGCTGGTCATCGCTCACTCGTTCGGCGCAGTGGGCAGACCGCTCGTCGTCGTCCAGGTGTCGTCCGAGTGGTGGCGGCGAACACTGGTACCAGGGTCAGTGGGAGCCCGCGGAACGGGCTGCGTCGGGGCTGGCCAGTGGGGAGCGAGGAACATGAACATGCAGTTGGCGGGCCTGCGGGACCGCGCCGTGGTGGTGACAGGAGCCGGCCGCGGGCTGGGTGAGGCGTTCGCCGTGCACCTCGCCCAGGCGGGGGCGAAGGTGGTCGTCAACGACGTCGACGCCGAACCGGCGGAACGAACCGCCGCCAACATCCGGGAGCACGGCGGCCGCGCCGTGGCGAGCTCGCACACCGTGACCGATCCAGCCCAGGCCGCGGAACTGGTCCGGTTGTGCGTCGACGAGTTCGGCTCCATCGACGGTCTCGTCAACAACGCGGCGTTGAACTACGAGGCGCTGCCGTGGCAGGAGGAGCCCGAGCAGATCCGCGAGCTGGTGGAGGTCAACGTCCTGGGGGTGATGTACACCGGCATCGCGGCGATCAAGGAGATGGTCGCCCAGGGCACCGGCGGTGCGATTGTCAACATTTCGTCGGGTGCCTCGTTGGGGCAGCGGAAACTCGGCGTGTACTCGGCGAGCAAGGGTGCGGTCGCGTCGCTGACGTATTCGTGGGCACTGGACCTGGAGGAGGTCGGCATCCGCGTCAACGCCGTCTGCCCGCTCGCCCACACGCGGATGGTCTGGAAGTCGGAGCGCTCCCTGCGGAACTGCCCGCCGGACCGCACGCCGTCCCGCATCGCGCCCCTCGTGCTGTTCCTGCTCTCCGACGACGCGGAAGGCATCACGGGACAGCTGGTGCGGTGCAACGGCCCGCAGCTGCACATCATCGGCCAGCCGTATCTGAAGGCGCCGATCCTGGAGCGGCAGACCTGGGACACGGAGACGGTGCGGCGCGCGTTCGACGAGGTGTTCAGCGCGCACCTGGAGCCGTACGGGCTGGAGAAGCGGGTGCCGCCCCGGCTGCGGAAATGGACGGAGTCGACGTCGTCGCCGTTGCGGAGTGCTTGAGGGGGCGGTGTGGGGGGCCGCGCTGCGCGCGGGAGGTGGTGGTCACCATCGGCCCTCTTCCGCCCCGATCGCTAATTGTTTAACGGTCGTCACGCCGCGTCAAGGGCGCCTTCGGCGTCGCTTCGCGATGAGGCTTCGCCTCACCCTTGACACGGCGCGCCGACCGTTAATGACGGCTTTGTATCGGGGACGGGGGAGGACCGGGCGGAGGGCCTTTTTCCTTGTGTCGTTGCGGGGTGTTGGGGGCTTGGGGGTTGTTGGGCGTCCGATGGTTGGGTTGTCCGGGTGCCGGGTGCCGGGTGCCGGGTGCCGGGTGCCGGGTGCCGGGTGCCGGGTGCGGGGTGCCGGGTTGTCGGAGCGCCGGGTTGTTCAGGTGCCGGGTTGTCCAGTTGTCCAGTCGTCCGGTTGTCGGATCCGCCTGGTTTCCGATTGTCTTGTTGTTGACAATCCGACTTGCCGATCTGCCCCTTGTCAGCCCGCGTACAAGGCTTCAATCTCCTTGTCGTACTTGTCGTTGATGATCCGGCGCTTGAGCTTCAGCGTGGGGGTCAGCTCACCCGACTCCGGGGTCCATGGGGTGCTGATCACCTGGTACCGCTTGATCTGCTCCACCCTTGCCAACCTGCTGTTCGCCGACTTCACCGCGCGCTCGATCTCCTCGCGGACGGCCGGGTGGCCCGCCATCGTGGCGACGTCCGTGAACTCGATGCCCTGCGCCGCCGCCCAGCCGGGCAGGATTTCGTCGTCCAGGACGATCAACGCGGTGACGTAGGGGCGGTCGTTGCCGATCGCCACCGCCTGGCCGACCAGCGGGTGCTCCTTGAGTAGGCCCTCGATGCGGGTGGGCGCGATGTTCTTGCCGCCCGAGGTGATGATCAGTTCCTTCTTGCGGTCGGTGATCCGGACGAAGCCGTCCTCGTCGATCGTGCCGATGTCGCCCGTCGCGTACCAGCCTTCGTCGTCGACGGCGGGCTGCACGCTGCCGTCCTCCCGCAGGTAGCCGGCGAACACCAGCGAACCGCGGACCAGCAGCTCGCCGTCCTCGGCGACCTTGATCTCGGTGTCCCCCACCGCCCGGCCGACGGTGCCCGCACGGAAGGCCGCGGCGGAGTTCGACGTGACCGCACCCGTCGTCTCCGAGAGGCCCCACACCTCGTGGATCTCCACCCCCAGCCCGGCGATGAAGTACAGCACCTCCACCGGCAGCGCCGCCGCCCCGCTGCCGCAGAAGATCAGCTGGTCGAGGCCCAGCATCTGGCGGATCGGGGCGAGCACGGTCCGGTCGGTCTCGGCGATCTGCTCCGCCAGCTCGGCCGGCACCTCCCGGCCGGCGTCCCGCAGCTTGTAGCCCCGCTGCAACAGCTCGTTCGCCTGCAACAACGCCGTGCGCCGCTCCTCGGGGACGCTCGCCAGCATGTTCTTCAGGCCCGCGACCATCTTTTCCCACACCCGCGGCACGGCGAAGAAGCCCTTCGGGTGCACGCGGCCGAGCGCGCCGATGATGCCGCTCGGGTCGGCGAGGGTGTGGACGTGCCCGGCGAGCGTGATCGGCAGGTAGATCGACACCTCCCGCTCGGCGATGTGCGCCAGCGGCAGGTACGCGATGTTCGTGACGGGCCCGGTCATGCCGTGCACCTCGCACATCGCGTACGACTCGTGCACGGCGTTCGCGTGCGTGAGCACCACGCCCTTCGGCTGCCCCGTCGTGCCCGACGTGTAGATCATCGCCAGCGGATCGGACGGCTGGATGGCGTCGGTCGCCCGCTCGAACGCGTCCGGATCGGCCTCATGCAGCTCCTCGCCCCGGCGCCGCACCTCCGCGAGGCTGACGAACCGGTCGTCGCCGGGCGGGGCGGCTTCGGCGTCGACCAACACGACGTGCCGCAGCGCGGGCAGGTCGTCGAGCACCTGTTCCCACCGCTTCAGCTCGTTCACGCCGTGCAGCACCACGACCGGCGCCGCACTGTGCCGGGCCACGTACCGGATCTGGTCCGGGCTGAGCGTGGCGTACGCGGTGCACGGGAGCGCGCCGGCGTGCACGGCGGCGAGGTCCACGAGCAGGTGTTCGGGGCAGCTGGGCGCCATGATCAACATGCGGTCGCCCCGGCCGAGCCCCAGGTCGGCGAGGCCGCGGGAGAGCACGGCCACCTCGTGCCGCACCTGCGCCCAGGTCAGCGTCGGCTCGCCTTCGGCGTCGAGCGAGGTCAGCGCGGGCAGGTCCCCGTACTCGCCGGCGTTGCGGCGCAGTAGCTTGGCGATGGTCTGGCCCTTGGCCCGGTCCGCGACCGACGACTGGCTGGTCACCGTTGGCCTCCTGGTGTGCGACACGGATGGCGGCGAATGGCCGCCACTCTATGTGAGCGAGGACACAGGAAGGTAGCGATTCGCGGCCAGAGGATCCGGAATCGCGGCCAACTTTCGCCGACGGGAAGGAACTGCATGTCGTTGGGGCAGGAGGCGGCCGAGCTGGACGCTCGCGACCCGCTGGCGAGCAAGCGGGCGGAGTTCGACCTCGACCCGCAAGTGGCTTACCTCGACGGGAATTCACTGGGTGCCCCGCCACGCTCGGTAGCCAGACGGCTCGAAGAGGTCGTGCGCGAGCAGTGGGCCCGGCGACTGATCCGTTCTTGGGACGAAGGCTGGTGGGACGCACCGGAGCGGATCGGCGACCGGATCGCACCGCTCGTCGGCTCGGCGCCCGGCCAGGTGGTGGTGGGCGACTCCACGAGCGTCAACCTGTTCAAGCTGCTGGTCGCCGCCACGCGGCTGAACCCCGGGCGCCAGGAGATCCTGGTGGACGGCACGACGTTCCCCACCGACGGTTACGTGGCGGACAGCGCCGCCCGGCTGACCGGGCACGTCGTCCGCCGCGTCGCGCCGGGCGAGATGCCGGGGGCGGTGTCGGAACGGACGGCGTTCGCGCTGGTCAACCACGTCGACTACCGGACGGGGGAGCTGCACGACCTGACCGGCATCACCGAAGCACTGCACGCGGCCGGGGCGCTCGCGGTGTGGGACCTCTGCCACAGCGTCGGCGCGGTGCCGGTCGAGCTGGACGCCGCCGGCGTGGACCTGGCGGTCGGCTGCACGTACAAGTTCCTCAACGGCGGCCCGGGCGCCCCCGCGTTCAGCTACGTGCCGGCGCGGTGGCAGGAGGCGTTCGACCAGCCGCTGACGGGCTGGGCCGGGCACGCGGACCCGTTCGCGATGGACGAGGGGTACGCCGGGCGCGCCGGAATCAGCCGGGCACGTGCGGGCACGCCCGACATCCTGTCGATGCTCGCGCTGGACGCGGCGCTCGACGTGTGGGGGGACGTGACTGTCGGCCAGGTGCGGGCGAAGGCCCTCGCGCTGGGCGAGTTCTTCCTGCGTTGCCTGGACGAGCTGGTGCCTGGGGTGGAGGTGCTGACCCCCAGGGCCCCGGCGCGCCGGGGCAACCAGGTGTCCGTCAGGTGGCCGGGCGCCAGGGAGGCGCTGGCCATGCTGACGGCACAGGACGTCATCTGCGACTTCCGGCAGCCCGAAGTTCTGCGGTTCGGGCTGGCCGCGTTGTACACGCGGTACGGGGACGTGCTTCGCGCTGCTCGGGTGCTATCAGGATGGCCGGGGTAGCGGGGAGGTGTGGGAGTCGCCGCCCCGGCCTTTCCCGGGTCAGTGCGACCGGCATGACCGAGAAATTCCTGATGTCCTTACTTTCGCCGAAGCCGGTCCCGTCCACCAGGGCCGAAGGACCCTGTTGTTCGCGTGCACGGAGGGTGACCGGCCGGGGGTGGCTCAGGTGAGGAGCGGCAGCGGGTTGCGCACCGCCTGGGCGACACCGTCGCTCAGGCGCGCCGCCGCGACGCGCTCCGGCGAGGGGCGGCCGTACGACGTCGTTCGCTGCACGAGTGGGCGGCCCAGCGGCTCGACCATGGCCTCCAGCTCACTGATCGTCTTGTACGAGCCGTTGTTCGCGCCCGCCATACGGCTGATGGTCTCCTCCATCAGCGTGCCGCCGAGGTCGTTCACCCCGCCCCGCAGCACCGCCCGGCACGTGTCCTCGCCGAGCTTCACCCACGAGCACTGGATGTTGTCGATCAGCCCGTGCAGCAGGATCCGCGCCAGCGCGTGCACCGCCCGGTTCTCCCGCACCGTGGTGCCCGGGCGCGCGAGTCCCGCGAGGTAGATCGGCGCGTTCTGGTGGATGAACGGCAGCAGCACGAACTCCGTGAACCCCCGCCGCCCGTTGCGTTCGAGCGACTGGCGCTGCAGTTGCGCGATCAGCTTGATGTGCCCCACCCAGTGCGCCGGCGTGTCGACGTGGCCGTACATCATCGTCGACGTCGTCGGGATGCCCAGCGAGTGCGCGGTGCTGATCACCTCGACCCAGCTCGACGTCGGCAGCTTGCCCTTCGTCAGCACCCACCGCACGTCGTCGTCGAGGATCTCCGCCGCGGTGCCCGGCAGGGAGTCCACACCGGACTCGTGGGCGCGCGTCAGCCAGTCCCGAATGGACAGATTGGTCCGCGACGCGCCGTTGACGACCTCCATCGGGCTGTACGAGTGCAGGTGGATGTCCGGCTGCCGCCGCTTCACCTCGGCCGCCAGGTCGAAGTACGCCGTGCCGGGCATGTCCGGATGGATCCCGCCCTGCATGCAGATCTCCGTCGCCCCGGCCTCCCACGCCTGGTCGACGCGGTCGCCGACCTGCGACAGCGAAAGCGTGTACGCGTCGGCGTCCGTCCGCCGCTGCGCGAACGCGCAGAACCGGCAGCCGGTGTAGCAGACGTTGGTGAAGTTGATGTTCCGCGTCACCACGAACGTCACGTCGTCGCCGACCGCGTCCCGGCGCAGGCCGTCGGCCAGCTCCGCGAGCGCGTCCAGCTCCGCGCCGTCCGCGTGCAGCAGCGCCAGAGCGTCCTCATCAGACAGTCCGGAGGGGTCCTTTTCCGCGCGCCGCAAGGCTGCCGCGATATCGGAGTCCATCCGTGCCGGTGCGCCCGGCACCTGCTTGGCCAGCTCGTTCCAGTCGCCGTACACCGAGTCGAAGTCGCTGCGCCGGTCGCCCGTGCGGCCCACGGTGTCGACCTCGACGTGCAGCTCGGTCCGGCCCTGCTGCTGCCAGCCGCCGTCCGGCTCCTGCCACGGCCTGCCCTCGGGGTTGACGTCCTTCGCCAGACCCGTCTCCGGGTCCGCGAGCGCCGCCACGTGCCCGGCCACCCGCGGGTCCAGCCACGGCTCCCCGGCGAGGACGTACTCCGGGTAGATGGTGAGCCGCTCCCGCAGCTCGTACCCGGCGGCGGAGGTCTGCCGGGCCAGCTCGTCGATCTGCGGCCACGCGCGCTCGGGGTTGACGTGGTCCGGCGTCAGCGGCGACACCCCGCCCCAGTCGTCGATCCCCGCCTTGACCATCAGCTCGTACTGGCTGCCGATCAGGTTCGGCGGCGCCTGCAGCCGCATCTTCGGCCCGAACACCAGCCGCGCCACGGCGATCGTCGCCGCCAGCTCCTGCAGGTCAGCGTCGGGCGTGGCGCGCATCTTCGTGTCCGGCTTCGCGCGGAAGTTCTGCACGATGACTTCCTGGATGCCGCCGTACGTCCGCGCCGCCTTGCGGATCGCGAACAACGCGTCCGCGCGCTCGGAGTAGTTCTCCCCGATCCCGATGAGGATGCCGGTGGTGAACGGGACCGAGCTGCGCCCGGCGTCTTCGAGCACGCGCAGCCGCACGGCCGGGTCCTTGTCGGGCGAGCCGTAGTGCGGGCCGCCGCGCTCGCTCCACAACCGGGTCGCGGTGGTCTCCAGCATCATGCCCATCGACGGCGCGACGGGCTTGAGGCGCTGCAGGTCCTGCCACGTCATGACACCCGGGTTGAGGTGCGGCAGCAGCCCGGTCTCCTCCAGCACCAGGATCGCCATCGCCCGCACGTACGAGAGCGTGTCGTCGTAGCCGTGCGCGTCGAGCCACTCGCGGGCGGCCTTCCAGCGGTCCTCCGGCCGGTCGCCGAGGGTGAACAGGGCTTCCTTGCAGCCCATCGCGGCGCCATCGCGCGCGATCTTCAGCACCTCGTCCGGGGACAGGAACGGAGCGTCCACCTTGCCCGGGACGGTGGCGAAAGTGCAGTAGCCGCACCGGTCCCGGCACAGCCGGGTCAGCGGGATGAACACCTTGCGGCTGTAGGTGATGATCCCCTCGCGGCCGACCGCGGCGAGCCCGGCGTCGCGGACCCGCGACGCGTACCCGGACAGCGTCGCCAGGTCTTCGTCCCGGGCGTGCAGCAGCACGGTCGTCTCGGCGAGGTCGAGCGTCTTGCCGTCCCGCGCGCGGGCGAGGGCCCGGCGCATCGCGGAGGCGGTGGGGCGGTCCTGCGGTTCGGGAGAAGCCATGACGCCAACGTAGATCCGCCGGGCGAAGCAACTCCACGACCGCTTCGGTGATCTCTTCCGGGCGCCGTCGCGGGCGGGAGGTTTCCGCAGCTCAGTGCCGCTGCTCGCGTTGCCGGCGGGCGCGCGGAGCGGTATTACCTAAAGTGTGGCGTCGATCGTGGGCAAGCGGATCAACGGGCGGACCTACTACTACCTCGCGGAGTCCGAACGGGTGGACGGCAAGCCCCGCATCGTCTCGCAGCGCTACCTCGGTTCCGCCGAGGACGTGGCCGCGGCACTCGACGGTGGGGGCGGAATGCCCGAATCGACGCGGCACCTCGCGTTCGGTGACGTCGCTGCGGTCTGGTCCACCCTGGAGCGGCTCCAGGTGCGGCAGGCGATCGAGGAGGTGCTGACCCCGCGCCGGGCGCAGGTCGCCACGTACCTCGTGCTGGCCGTCCTGCACCGGGCGACCGCGTCGTGCCTGCCGCTCGCGGAGTGGTGGAAGGGCGCGGCGGCGGCCCGCTTCGTGCGACCGCGCCTGCCGGCCGACGCGGTGCGGGACGAAGAGTTCTGGCGCGTGACCCGGCGGCTCACGCCGCAGCAGCTGGAGCGTATCGAAGACGCTGTCGCAGCGAGGATTCCCCGCGAGGCCGTCACGCTGGCCCTGGACGTGCCGAACTTCGCGATGTACGCCGAGTCCGACACCGCCGACGCGACGCTCGCCGGGCTCAGCGCGCTCGTGACGCTGGACGGCGCGATCCCGCTCGTTTCGCGGGTGTACCTGCGGGGCGGGCCGGGGGTGGAGCCGTTCGGCGTGGCGGTCGACCGGCTCGGCACGCGGCAGGCGGGTGAGGTGACGGTCGTGTTCGACACCGGCCAGCACGCGCAGCTCGACCTCGACTCCGGACTGCACTTCGTCGGGGCGCTCCCGCTCGCGGACTTCCCGGACCTGCTGGCGCGGCCCGCTTCGAGCCGCAGGCCGGTGGAGCGGTTCCCGGGTCTCACCGCGCTCGACACGCGGACGCAGGTGTTCGGCACGCGGCGGCGGGTCGTGCTGACGCACTCCGCCCGGTTGCACGCGACGCAGGCGCGGGGGTTCGCGCAGGCGCTGAGCAGCGCGACGCGGCAACTCGACGGGCTGGCGCTCGCGCTGGCCGCGGGCACCAACCGGCGGCCGCGCGAACAGCTGCTCACCGACATCGCGCGGATCACGCGGGTGCGGTGGGTGGACCGCGTGCTGAGTGCCCGGCTCAGCGGCGGTACCCCGGGTGAGCTGCGGCTGGAGTACCGCATCGACGAGGCCGCCCGCGCCCGGCTCGACGAGGAGTTCTTCGGCAAGCAGCTGCTGGTGACCGACCACGACTGGCCGGTCGTCGACGTCGTCACCGCGTACCGGGCGCGCTACCACCTCGACTCGACGGTCCGGATGCTCAACGGTCCGTTCGTCGCCGCGCCCGCGCCGCGGTGGGACTGGAGCGAGCACCGCATCGCCGTGCACTCGCTGGTGAGCGTGCTCGCGACGGCGGTCACCCACGTCATGCGGCGGGAGGCCGACCGCGCGGGGCTCGACCTGTCCGTGCGCGAACTGCTGGACCAGCTGGCGGGCATCGGGGAGACGGTGCTGCGCTACCCGTCCACCGGCGGCCGCCCGCGCACCCGCCGCGTGCTCACGGCCCGCGACGGCACACGGCAGCGGTTGTTCGAGCTGTTCGGCCTCGGGGCGTACGCGCCTTAACCCACGGCCGGGCCGGCGCGCTCAACCTTCCTGCGTCAGCAGGTCCTCCTCCTCGACGGCCTTGAGTGACAGCGTGCGGTAACCGCCGTCGTCGAACAACACCGTCAGGCGGTCCGCTTCCCGGTGAACGACGCGCCCCGGCCCCCACTCACGGTGGCGGACCTTCGAGTCCGGCGGGAACTCCGCGTCGGCGAACTGCGCCTGTTCGGCGGCCGTGCCCGCGTCACACGTGTCGCAGTGCCCGCACGGTTCTTCGAGCGTCTCTCCGAAGTAGCCGAGCAGGAACTGGCGGCGGCACGACTGGGTTTCCGCGTACTGGCGCATGACCTCCAGCCGCGTCCGGTCCAGTTGCTTCTGCTTCTCCGCGACCTCGGCGACCTCTTCCGCCGGGTCCTCGGGCGCGTCGTCGCGGTAGTCGAACTCGCCGTCGCGTACCTCGACGACGTCGGCCTGTTCCAGCAGGTTCAGGTTGTTCATCGCGCGCCGGTGGGACTGGTCCACCTCGTCGTCGACGTCGTGCGGCGTCATCGGCCCGTCGTGGTCGCGCACCGCGTCGGCGACCTCGCGCACGCCCTCCTCGTCCAGCCGGCGGGCGGTCAGAAACCGTTGCAAGCCAAGGTCTTCGGGGCGATAGAACAGCATCGCCCGCGCGGGTTCGCCGTCACGCCCGGCGCGGCCGATCTGCTGGTAGTACGAGTCGAGCGACTCCGGGATCGAGGCGTGCGCGACGAAGCGGACGTTCGGCTTGTCGATGCCCATGCCGAACGCCGACGTGGCGACCACCACCTCGACTTCGTCGGCGAGGAACCGTTCGTGCACTTCCTTGCGGTCACCGGCCTTCATGCCCGCGTGGTAGGCGGCGGCGGACGGGCCGATGGCTTCGGCGTAGCGCTCGGCGTCCTTACGGGTGGCGGTGTAGACGAGGCCGGGCTTCGGCTCCTCCGCGACCCAGTCCAGGATGGCCTGCTGCTTCTCCTCGTCGGTGGCGAACCACTGGGCGGCCAGGTAGAGGTTCGGCCGGTCGAAGCCGGTGATCACCTGCACCGGGTCGTGCATGCCCAGGTGCGTCACGATGTCCTCGCGCACCGGGCCGCCGGCGGTGGCGGTCAGCGCGAGCACCGGCGGGTGCCCGAGGCGCTCGATCACCGGGCTCAGCCGCAGGTAGTCGGGTCGGAAGTCGTGTCCCCACGCGGAAACGCAGTGCGCCTCGTCGACGACGAACAGGCTCGGCCGGATCTCGTCGAGCCGCCGCAGCACCTCTTCCTTCGCCAGCTGTTCGGGGGAGAGGAACAGGTACTCGGCGTCGCCTTCTCTGATCGACTCCCAGGCGTCCTTGCTTTCGCGGTTCGGCTGGGCGGAATTCACCGCCACCGCCTCCGGTGCGTCGCTCTCGGCGATCTGCGTGACCTGGTCGCGTTGCAACGCGGTCAGCGGCGACACCACCAGCGTCGGCCCCGGGCGCAGCAGCGCGGGCACCTGGTAGATCGCGGACTTGCCGGAGCCCGTGGGCATCACGACGAGCACGTCACGGCCGTCGAGCAGCTGCTCCATCGCCTTGCGCTGGTCGGGGAGCAGCTGGTCCCAGCCGAAGTTCTTCTTCGCTGCTGCTTGCAGCTCGTCGCGTGCGGACACCGTCGGGAGATTCCCTGGTGGTAGCGGGGGAAACGTGGTTTCTCCCACCCCCGCGGGGGTACGCGCGAGGCATGACGAAAGCACTGGCGATGCTCGAAAGCCACCCCGCCGACCTTGGCGGCGTCGACCCCGAGGCCATCGCGGCGGCCATCCAGGAGTGCCTGACGTGCGCCCAGGCGTGCACGGCCTGCGCGGACGCGTGCCTGGCGGAGTCCGACCCCGCGGCGATGCGCGACTGCATCCGCACCGACCTCGACTGCGCCGACGTGTGCGAGGTGACCGTGCGGATCCTGTCCCGCCGCGGCGACGCGCTCGGCGTGACGCGGCAGCTGCTCGCGGTGTGCGAGCAGGCGTGCCGGGCGTGCGCGGAGGAGTGCGAGCGGCACGCCGAGCACCACCGGCACTGCGCGGAATGCGCCGAGGCGTGCCGCAGCTGCGAGGACGCCTGCCAGCAGCTGCGGCAGCACCTGGGTTAGGCCAGCCACACCGCCGCGTCGGTCGGGAGTTTGCCGTTCGGCAGTGGTTCGCTCGACAACAGGACCCGCTCGTGTGGCGGCAACGGGAACGGGCTGGTGCCGAGGTTCACCGCGCACACCAGGCCCGGCTCGCGGCGGAACAGCAGCACGTCCTCCGGAGAGTCCAACCAGGACAGTTCGCCGTCACCGAGCGCCGGGTGGTCGCGCCTCAGGTGCAGCGCCTCGCGGTAGAGGTGCAGCATCGAGTTCTCGTCGGCCTCCTGCGCCGCTACGGTGAGCGCACGCCAGTGCTCCGGCTGCGGCAGCCAGGAGCCGCCCGGCCCGAAGCCGAACGGCGGCTCGTTTCCCTGCCACGGCAAGGGAACCCGGCGGCCGTCCCGGCCACGCCTGGTGTGCCCTGACCGTTCCCATGTCGGGTCCTGCAGCACCTCCTCCGGCAGGTCCAGCACCTCTTCGAGCCCCAGTTCCTCGCCCTGGTAGTGGTAGACGCTGCCCGGCAGCGCGTGCATGAGCAGCAGCGCGGCCCGCGCCCGGCGCCTGCCGAGTTCGAGATCCCCATCCCCATAACGGGTCACGTGCCGCACGACGTCGTGATTGGACAGTACCCACGTGGTCGGCGCACCGACGGCGCTCACCGCGGCGATGCTCGAATCGATCACCTCGCGCAGCGCACCGGGATCCCAGGCACAGCGCAGGAAGTCGAAGTTGAACGCCGTGTGCAGCTCGTCCGGCCGGACGTAGTTCGCCAGCCGGTCCGGCCGCGACACCCACGCCTCCGCGACGAAGATCCGGTCCTCGCCGTAGGACTCCGTGACCCGGCGCCACGAGCGGTAGATCTCGTGCACCTCGTCGCGGTCCCAGTGCGGGTGGTTGGTCCGGTCCGGCGGCTCGACCAGGTTCTCGTGATCCACGCCAAGGTCCGGCAGCTCGGGGTGCTTGACCAGGCCGTGCGCGACGTCGATGCGAAACCCGTCCACGCCGCGGTCCAGCCAGAACCGCAGCACGTCTTCGAACTCCGCGCGCACCTCCGGCAGGTCCCAGTTCAGGTCCGGCTGCGAGGCGTCGAACAGGTGCAGGTACCACTCGCCGTCGGGCACCTGCGTCCACGCCGGGCCGCCGAACACGCTGCGCCAGTCGTTGGGCGGCACGCCGGGAGCCTTGCCCTGGCGGAAGATGTACCGCTGCCGTTCGGGTGAGCCCGGCCCCGCTTCGAGCGCGGCGCGGAACCACCGGTGCCGCACGGAGGTGTGGTTGGGCACCAGGTCGACGATCAGCCGCAGCCCCAGCTCGTGTGCTTCGGCGATCAGCGCCTCGGCTTCGGCGAGGGTGCCGAACAGCGGGTCGATGTCGCGGTAGTCGGCCACGTCGTACCCGCCGTCCGCCAACGGCGAGGGGTACCACGGGGTGATCCACACGGCGTCGACGCCGAGATCTCGTAGGTACGGCAGGCGTTTCCGGATCCCGGCGAGGTCGCCGATCCCGTCGCCGCTGCCGTCGGTCAGGCTCCGGATGTAGATCTGGTAGATGGCCGCGTCGCGCCACCACCGGGTGCTCACGTACCGTCCCCTTCCGTTCGGTTCCGGTTCCGAGAGTACGGGTTCAGCGCAGCTCGCTCACCCACGTGGCGAGGTGCAGCAGCGCGTCGAGGCGGCCGAGCGGGTTGGGGTCCTGCGCCACGAAATCCAGTTGCACCAAGGCGTTCTCGGAGTCGTCGTGCAGTTCGGCGAGTACGGCCCGCAGCGTCGCGCGCAGCGGCGGCGCCAGTTCGTCCACCTCGACACCGGCTTCGTCGTCCCCGAAGAGGTCGACGGTGAAGAAGTCCTCGGAGCACCCTGGGCCGGCCAGCGCGCGGATGTGCTCGGCGGTCTCGGCGGTGAGTTCCGCCAGCAGCGGTGGAAACAGCCGCCGGTCCGGGGACTGCGGGGACAGCAGCCGGAGCACGAGCGCGGAGAGCGCACGATGATCGGAGTCGGTGACGACCGCGACGAGCCGGTCCGCGAGCTGCCGGACGTCGCGCTGGAGTTCGCTGGGAGTCATGGGAAATCCATCGCGCCGGGGGTTCTTGCCCGGCGGGTTCCCGGCGAGATTCCGGCGAAACTTCGTTTGGCCGTCACGGCCGGGGGTACGGCTTGAAGAACCCTCGCCGACGAAGGAACTTCGACATGGACGCATCGCCGGACGGCGGGACCGAGGCCGCCGCCACCACGTTCGCCGCGCGCGCTCAGGAAGCGACGCGCAACCTCTACCGGCAGGCTTCGGGCCTGGATGGCGGGGGCGGGCTCGGCAGCGCGGCGGAGGTGTCCGAGGTGCTCGCGTCGCTGCGCCTGCTGACGGAGAACGTCGGCCGCAGCCTGCCGGAACTGGGGGCGTGGCTGGAGCGGCGGATGTGCGCCGGCGACCTCCCGCAGCGCGAGTTCGACGCGATCACGCGCTCGGTGTTCGACGCGGCGTCGGCCTTGGCGCGGGCGCAGAACCTCACGATGCAGCTGAGCCAGGAGCTCGGCGCGGCCGAAGTCGCCAGCCGGGAGCTGATGGCCTAGAACGGCGTGCGGGCGTTGCAGCGGGTACAGACGAGCACGGTGGCCAGGACCCGGTCGTTGGCGTCCACCACGCGGCCCACGTGCAGCGCCGTGTAGCCGCACTGCTCGCAGGGCACCGGGGGCGCCGTCTGGTCGGGTGGGATGCGCAGCCGCGGCGCGGTCCTCGGGGTGCCTGTGGAGGCAGACGTCAGCATGATCGGGGATGCCCCTAATGTGACGTGGCAAACACTCGATCAGACGTATTCGGAGAGTGCGGCCCGGGACAACTGTGGGCGACCACCCGCGTGCTGCACCGTCCTGGCCGACGCCGCGACAGCCATCCGGGCGGCCACCGGCACCGGCTCTCCCGTCACCAGCGCGAACGTGAGCGCGGCGATGAGCGCGTCGCCGCCGCCGGTGGTGTCGACCACCTCCACGTCGGGCAGCGGCAGGAACTCGTGCCCGGAACGCGTCACGAACACGTTGCCCTCTCCGGCCGCGTCGAGCACCACCAGCGAAGGCCCCCGGTCGACGAGCGTTCGGCCGGCCGCCACGGCGTCCTCCACCGACCGGATCTCCTTGCCCGCCAGCATTTCCGCCTCACGCCGGTCGGCGCGCAACACGTCGGCGCACGCCAGCAGTTCCGTCTTCAGCCCGCTGGGGGCACCGTCGAGGATGACGCGGACGCCCGCGGTCCGCGCGATCCGGGCCGCCTGCAACGCGGTCTCCGGCGGTTCCTGCAGCTGGATGAGCACGGCACGCGCCCGCCGGATCTTCTCCGAGGCGGCGAACACGTCCCGCTCGGACACGAGCGTCGGGCCGGGAACGTGTTCGAGGTAGCGCCACTGGCCCGAGTTTTCGAGGACGTCGACCAGCAACGCGGTCTCGGTGCCGGAGCGGCGCACCACGTGGGAGACGTCGATCCCGTCGCTTCCGGCCTGCGCCACAAGGCATTCCCCGGTCCGATCGTCGCCGACCACGCCCACGAGCGAGACGTCCACTCCCAGCTGCGCCAGTGCGACGGCCTGGTTCGCCCCCTTGCCGCCGAGCATTTCGAGTCGTTCCCGGACGGTCGCGGACTCCCCGGCTCCGGACACCTCCGGCACGCGAAGCACGAGATCACGGGCAACCTGTCCCAGCACGACAACACTCATGGAAAGGCGGTACCCCCGGTGGTCGCCGTGCGAAACACAGGTTTGCCCACGACGGCGCCCGGGTAGCTGGAACTGTGCGGTTCTGACGGTAAATCCGCCGTCACACGCCATGGTCATCGCCCCGCCTGGCCGGGCGGGCCTGTGGTGGCCCTGCCGGCGGCGTGACCGTTGTGCCCCCTCCGGTCACGCCGCCTCCGGCCGTTTCACCCCTGCTGCGGATGGCTCGGCTCTTCTTCGGGCTGGCGTCTGCGGGACCTGCGGTCTTCGTTGTGCCGTTGCGGCTCGTGGTCGACCTTCTCGGCGAGTTCGGGGCCGCCCCACTTCTCGTCGTTGTCGTTGTCCTCGAAACGGTGCCTGGCCATACTCCTACCTCCCGGGTCGCGACCGGAGAAATAGATACCCGTTCGAGTGAGTGCTGAAACGCGTCTCAGCAGGTGGTGGCGGCGTAGGTACCGGCGGTGACCAGGCCGTAGGCGAGATGGGGAACGGCGTCGCTCGCCCAGTCCGCCGGCTTCCACTCCCTCGGATCGGTGATGCCGAGCAGCGTCATGGGCGCGCTCGAACCGACCATCGCCGCGGCACCCGTGAGCAGGCCGGCGACGGGCATCGAGGGCCGCCAGCCCAGGCCGCGAAGAGCCCCGTACAGCGCGCCGACGCCGACTCCGGTGAACAGGCCCATCAGCGGGCCGAGGCCGGAGACGCGGTTCTCGCGTTGTTCCCCTTCGCCGGGAACGGGGAGACCGGTCTTCTCCGAAAGCGTTTCGACGGTCTTCTCCGGAGTGCTGCTGGCCGGGCGGCCGCGCCACACCATGTCGAGGTAGGTGACCGCGTTGAGCGCGGTGGTCCCGGCCGCACCGGCCGCCATGCCCCGCAGGATGGAAGACAACATGCGTTCGGTTACCCCTGGTTCCCGTGTCGAACCGCACACGTAGCTCCTTCGGGCGGCGGGTACCCGTTTCGCCGTGGCACCTCTCCATACGGCTTTCGTGGTCGATTCGGACTCCTTCGGCGCTCCCGAGGCACACCTGGCGCGGTTGCTGCGGTTCCTGCCTCCATCGGTTCGGCCCAGCCTGGTGGTGAGCCGCGAGGTCGCCGGGTTCTTCGGCGGCGGATCGCAGGTGCGGGTGGTGCCGTCGGCGCGCGGCCGGTCGTGGGCGCCGGACATGCAGGCCGTGCTCGCCGAACTGGCACCGGACGTCGTGCACGTCGACCTGCCGGACGTGCGCGGGAACGAGGCGGTGCTGCGGGCCGCGGAGTCGGTGGCACCGACGGTGGTGACCTTGCACTCCGGCAACTTGCCTCTTGTCGACAGTTGGGATGTCTACAATCGGCTGATCGGCGGGTTCGCGCCGCTGCGTTCCCTATTGTTGACATTGCAGGAACTGGGCGTGCCCGCGCACCGGATCCGTCGCATCCGCCCTGGCGTGGAGATCCCGGCGACGCCGGTGCCGCTGCGCAGCCGGACACCGGTCGTCGTCGGCGCGGTCGCTCCGCTGGTGCCGGAACAGGGGCTGGACCTGCTGATCCAGGCCGTCGCCGCGCTCGTCCGCCGCGGGCGGGCGCTGCAGGTGCTCATCGCGGGCGACGGACCTGAGCGCGCGGCGCTGATCGACCGCGCGCGAGGACTTCCGGTGCGGTTCGTCGGCCCGGTCGCGGACGCGGTGCCGCTGCTGCGGCGGCTGGACGTGTTCTGCGCCCCCGCGCGGCAGGAGGTGCCACCGGGAGCCCTGCTCACCGCGCTGGCGCACGGCGTGCCGTGCCTGACCACAGCGGTCGGCGACGCGGTCGACGCGCTCGCCGGCGCCGCGACGATCGTGCCACCCGACGACGCCGGCGCGCTGGCGAGCGGACTGGAGAGGCTGGTCACGGACGCCGGCCTGCGGACGAAGCTCGCCGGCGACGGACGCGAGCTGGCCACCCGAAACTTCGACGTGCGGCGGGTGGGGGTCCAGGTGGCGGAGGCGCTGGCGGAGTTCAGTGCAGGTGCCCGGGCTGATGCCGGTCGTCGGGGGTCGTCTTGGTGATGTTGGAGGCGTAGGCGCGGTTGACGTGGCCGAAGCGCGGCGGGGCTCAGTGTGGGCCGACGGGCGTGGGTGCCCGGCGCGAGCCGGCCGTGCGGAACTTCGACGTGCGGCGGGTGGGATTGAGCTGGTGCAGGTCGGCGGGTGCGAGCGGGCGCGGCGCCGGATGGGAGCTGCCACGCGGAATTCCGCTGCGGTGCTGGGGGCAAGGCGCTGGTGGGCGCCCGGGCTGATGTAGGTCGTCGGGGAGACGTGGTTGCGATCGGTGTGCGTGAGCTGGCGGGGCTCAGCGCAGCTGCCCGCGCCGGTGCAGGTCGTCCATGATCGTCCGGGTGGCGGCGGAGACCTGGTCGCGGTCGGCGTGCGTGAGCCAGCGCAGCTCGGCGATCTCGCTGCTCGGCGCCAGTTCTCCCGTGTAGTCGGCGGAGTAGCAGGTCATCCGGACTGTCGTGGCCTTGCCGTCGGCCTGTGCTTCGAACGTGCCGGCGTGCACCGCGCTCTCCGGCACGATCGCCACCGACAGCTCCTCGCGGACCTCCCGCACCAGCGTGTCGACATCGCTCTCCCCGGTTTCGCGTTTGCCGCCGGGCAGGTAGTACACGTCCTTGCCGTGCGAGCGGGCCGTGAGGACCCGCCCCGACTCCACCCGCAACCAGGCGATTTTGTCGATCACAGCGGAAAACTGTAGTGCATCGGCCGCACACGCCTGGGTATATCGGGCGCATGACGCATACGACGACGAAGACCCGCAGGCCCGTCCAGACCTTCGCGCTCGTGGTGGGCGTGGTCTTCCTGCTCGCGGGCATCCTGGGCTTCATCCCCGGTATCACGACGCACTACGACCAGCTCACCTTCGGCGGCCACCACTCCGGGGCGCTCCTGCTCGGCGTCTTCAACGTGTCGATCCTGCACAACCTGGTGCACCTGGTGTTCGGCATCGCGGGCCTCGTGCTCGCGCGGGGCCCCGGCGGGTCGCGCGGGTACCTGGTGATCGGCGGGTTCATCTACCTGCTGGTGTGCGTGTACGGCCTGGTGATCGACAACCACAGCGCGATGAACTTCCTGCCGGTCAACGGCGCGGACGACTGGCTCCACTTCGGACTCGCGGTGGGCATGGTCGCGCTGGGCGTGCTGGGGACCGTGGTGGAGCGCTCCCGCGAGCAGCGCGCTTAGCTCCACCGAAGGCTCGGCATGTTGACAATCAGCGGCGAGGACAATACGACAATGCGCAGCTCGTACAAGCCACGGCGCTGATTGTTGACAAGCGGAAAGTCGCCCCAGGCAATCCCCGGCCGCCGGGGTGACTCGCCAGGTCCGCAATTCAGTCGCCCGGCTCGACTCTCGCGGGGCCTATCCAGTGGCGGGTGATTCTCGCGCCAGCGATCCGGTGGCGGGTGACTTACCGGTCGGCGATCCGGTGGCTGGTGGACTTACCGATTCGCGGCTTGGTCGCGGGTGTCTCTCGTGGTCGGCGATCCGATGGCGGGGTGACTCTCCGGTTCGCGATCCAGTGGCAGGACGATGCTCGTGGTCGGCGATTTGGTAGCGCGTCGACTCCCGCGGTCCCGATCCAGTGACGGGGTGCCCCTCCGGTCCGCCATCCAATCCGGGGGGCCTCGCGGTCCACCATTCATTCCCGGGGCGACCCGCCCGTCCGCCCTTCAATCAAAGAACCGCGACAGCTCCGCCTCGTCGGGGTACTCCGACTCGTCCGCAAGTGGTTGCAGCTCCGCGAAGATGCTGGCGCCGTCGCAGGCCGCGTGCAGTGGGTACCACAGGCGGCGCGAGCCGGGGCGGCGGCAGATGCCCTTGATGGTCTGCACGTCCAGCATCCGCACGTGCGTCGGGTCCGCGACGGCGTTCACGTACTGCCACCACGGCGACAGCACGAACGCGACACCGTCCGGCCGCAGGATCCGGTGCACCTCGTCCACCAGCGGCAGGAAGTCGATCAGGTGCTCCAGGATGTGCACGAGGAACACCCTGTCCACCGACGCGTCCGCGAACGGCAGGCCGCTCGACACATCGGCCAGCACGTCCACCTCCGGCGTGCGGTAGAGGTCCACGCCGAAGTTTCCCGGATACTGCTTCTGCGCCCCGCAGCCCAAATCCAGCACCACCGGGTCCCGCCCGTCGACGCGCACCCGGTCCCACACCCCGAGCACGCCGTCGAGCCGCCCCACCAGGTCGCGCGCGGTGCGCAGCTGCGCCGTCGAGTCCACCTCGCCGGTCAGGTGCGCGACGCCCCGGTCGAACCGGACCTCGACGTCGAGCCCACGCAGTCGTTCGTCGTACTTCCACATTTCCCGTACGGCCTGGTCGAGAAACCTGTCACGCTTCCTCAGCCGCTCCTGGGAAAGGGGGCTCACGGAACCACCGCCTCATACGCTTGGAGTGTGCGATCGGGCACTGTCGTGGGAGATTCCAGGTGGACCGCTCCCGTGGGCAGGATACCGGCGCCGCCGTACTTCGCCATCACCCGAAGCTGCGCCAGCACGTCCTCGCCGCAGTGCGTCTCCGGGATCTCCGCCCAGAAGTCGAAACCCCCGACCGACTCCAGCATCTCCCGGTCGTACAACACACAACCGCCGACCCACGCCACCTTGTACGCCGTCCACTTCGGACGGTTCGCGACGCGGTCGGACAGGTGCGTCGGGTTCGCGGCGTTGTGCAGGGTCCACCGGTTCCACGCCGGGCTGTCCCGCGACACCTGCTCGGGTTCCGGCCGTCCCGCCCACTCCTCGTACGGCGCCAGCTCGTGTGGCCGGTGATCGTCCAGATAGGACAGACCCTGCACGGCATTACCGACGAAACCGCACTCCAGCTCGGTGATCGCCGAGTGCATCCGCTCCAGCGTGCCGGGTTCGAGCCACACGTCGTCGTCGAGGAAGAGCACGTACGGCGCCGTGGCCAGCGAAAGCAGGTGCCCACGTTGCTGCGCCAGCCCGCGCCGCGGCAGGTTGCGGCTCAGCGTCACGCTGTGCCCGCGCCGTTCGAGCATCCGGATCATCGCCCGCGCCGCCGGCGTGTCCCAGCTGGGCGCGCCGTCGGACTGGTCGCTCACGATCACCGCGAAGTCCGCGAACTCCTGCGCCGCCAGCCCGGACAGCGTGACGGCGAACTCGGTCGGCCGGTCGCAGGTCGGAACGAGCACCTCCAGTGCCGTCACGCCTCCTCCCCGACCGCCGATCCAGTGCGGATCTTTTCGATCACCGAAGTGGTGGACTGCTCGGGCACGTAGCCCAGTGCCCGGACCTCGCCGCCGTAGGACCGCACGACCGGCGCCTCCTTCAGCATGTTCTCGGTGTAGTCCCCGCCCTTGACGTACAGCTCGGGCCGCAGCCGGCGGAGCAGGTTGATCGGGGTGTCCTCGTCGAACACGGTCACGTAGTCGACGCAGCTGAGCGCGGACAGCACGGCCGCCCGGTCCTGCGCGGTGTTCACCGGCCGGTCCGGACCCTTGAGCCGCCGCACGCTGTCGTCGGAGTTGACCGCGACGACCAGCACGTCGCCCTGGCGCTTGGCTTCGTTGAGGTACGTGATGTGCCCGCGGTGCAGCACGTCGAAGCAGCCGTTGGTGAACACCACCGTCTGCCCGGCTTCGTGGTGCCGCGCGACGAGTTCCGCGAGCTCCTCGGGCTCCAGCGCGGCGTCGCGCGTCAGCGCCACCGACAGTTCCGTCCACGTGCACACCGAGGTGCCGTTCTTGTGCACCACCACGCACGCCGCGGCCTGGGCCAGTTCCAGGCACGCGGTGAGCGGCAGCGAAGCCGCCGCCCCCAGCGAAAGCGCGGCGACGAACGTGTCCCCGGCACCGCTGGCCTGGCTCTCCGGCACGGGATCGGCCCACGTGCGGTAACCCGGGGTGTCGGGAGCGAGGAGCAGCGCGCCGTCGCGGTCGAGCGTGACGACGACGGCCTTCGCGCCCGTGGCCTCGAAGAGTTCCGCGCGGCGCCGCTCGAACAGCTCGGCCCGTTTTCCGTTCTCCGGCAAGGCCGCGCCCAACAGCTGGGCGGCTTCGCCCGCGTTCGGTGTCACGAGGTCCGGCGTGATTCCGCGCCAGCGCGCGCAGTCGTGGGCGTCGACGACCACCAGCGGCACCGCTTCGCGCACCTTCGCCAGAACTTCCCGCACCGCGGGGCCGAAAAGCCCATTGCCGTAGTCGCAGATCAACAGCGCGTCCGCGTCCTCGACGGCCAGTTCGACCGCCGCCGCGATCTGCTGCCCGAGCTCGCCGTCCGCGTCCTCGGCGTCGCCTTCGTCGAATCGCACCAGCACCTGGTCGTCGGCGACGACGCGATGCTTGCTGACGGTCCGTCGACCAGAGGACAGCACGACATGTTGCGTGTCAACATTCTGCGTGGCGAGCAGTTCGCGGAGCTCACGGCCGGAGTCGTCGTCGCCGACGAGGCTCACGAACCGCACCTGGGCGCCCATGGCCGCGAGGTTGACCGCCGTGTTCGCCGCGCCGCCGGCGGAAAGCGCGCGGCTGCCCACGTCGACGACCGGCGCCGGCGCCTCGCGGCACAACCGGTCGCTGTGCCCGGACAACCACACGTCGAGGATCGCGTCACCGACGACGACGACCTTCGGGGTGTGCTGCGATAGCCGTTCGACCAGGTCAGCCGTGATGGCTGTCATGTGCGACCTCCACTCCTTCTCGTCGGAGAACGTGCCCGAATACGCGAAGGTCAAACTTCTGCCGTTTGCCCGCCGCGACAACGGGCACCTCTTCCTGCGCGAGAAGGAGGCGACGTGACGAACACACCCGCGGTGGGACCGGTCCTCGAACCCTGGCCCGACGTGCGCCGGATCGCGGTGCTGCGTGGCGGCGGACTGGGCGACCTGCTGTTCGCGGTGCCCGCGATCCAGTCGTTGAAGGCGGCCTACCCCGACGCCGAGCTCGTGCTGCTCGGCACGCGGATGCACGCCGAGCTGTTCGCGGACCGCCCGTCCCCGATCCACCAGGTCCTGCAGCTGCCGCCCGCGCGCGGCGTGCACGAGCCGAAGGGGAAACCGTTCGACGAGGCCGAGCAGCGTGAGTTCTTCGACAGCGTCGGCCCGGTCGACCTCGCGGTGCAGGTGCACGGCGGCGGCCGGTGGTCGAACCCGTTCGTGCAGCGGCTCAAACCGCGCTACACCGTCGGCTCGCGCACCGAGGACGCGGTGGAGCTGGACCGCTGGGTGCCGTTCCGCTACTACCAGCACGAGGTCGTCCGTGCGCTGGAGGTGGTCGGGCTCGCCGGTGCGGCGCCCGTCGCGCTGGAGCCGTCGGTGACCGTGCGGGAACAGGACCTGGTCGCCGCCGAGGAGCACCTGTTCGGCCTGCCGCGGCCGCTCGTCGTCGTGCACCCGAGCGCGACCGACCCGCGCCGCCGCTGGCCCGCGGAGAAGTTCGCCGAGGTCATCGCCGCCGTGGTGGCCGACGGCGCGGGCGTCGCGGTGATCGGTTCGCCCGACGAGCAGGAGCTGGTGGACCGGGTCACGGCGCTGTCGCGCAAGCGGGTGGGCGACGCGAGCGAGCAGGTCCGGCCGATGACCTCGCTGTCGATGTCCGCCCTGTGTGGTGTGCTGGCCAGTTGCGGCGTGTTCGTCGGCAACGACAGCGGCCCGCGGCACCTCGCGCGTGCGGTCGGCGCGCCGGCGGTCGGGATCTACTGGATGGGCAACGTGATCAACGCCGGGCCGCTGGGCCGCTGGCAGGACCGCGTGCTGATCTCGTGGACCACGAACTGCCCGGTGTGCGGGGTCGACGTGACCCGCGAGGACCTGCCGCGCTGCGAGCACGACGACTCGTTCGTCGCGTCGGTCGAGGTGGACGCGGTCCTCAAAGAGACCCGCGAGCTACTGGCGCATCGCCGGGTCCGTGCCGGTGAGCACGCGCAGCGCGCGGGACACGGCCAGCAGTAGCGCGTCCTCGGTCTGCCGGGCCTCGGTGGACAGGGTGCGTCCCTCCCAGACCCACTGGGCCAGTTCGCGCTGCTTCGCGTGGAGGGCGTCGAGGCGCTCAGGCAGTGCCTCGACGCGCTGGTCCAGTGACTCCTCGTAGCACGCAACCGCTTGCGAAAGCCGTTCGAGCAGGTCGGCGAAACGCTGCGTGAACGCCGGGTCCATCGGTTCCTCGGTCACCAGTGCCTCCGCGATCCGCTGCACCTGCGCGGAAACCTCGGCCAGCGTGGTGATCGACTCCGCCATGGCCGACGTCAGCGGCGACCGGTTGCGGCGCGCGAGGAGCTGCCAGCGCAGGTTGAAGCGGGTGCTCTCGCGGCCTGCGATCATCGCCTCGTCGGCGCGCCGCACGGTGTGGTCGAGCGTGCGGGCGCGCCGCAGCCACGACCGGGCCGTCTCGACGTCCCAGTCCTCGCGGAGGTCGTCCGCGATCGAGCCCAGCAGCTCCCGGATCTCCCCGGCGAGCACGACCCCGGCCTCCCGGGTGTGCCGCAGGTGCACCGGCGGCAGGACCACCATGTTCACCACCACCCCGGCGACCGCGCCGAGCACCGTCTCCCCGAGCCGTTCCAGCAGGTAGACCCCGGAGTTCGCGGTGCCGCCCGCGATCATCAGCAGGCTGACGACGGCGACCCAGATGCCGCTGCTGCCCAGTCGGTGCCACTGGCCGATGAGGACGCCGAGGAACACCGTGACGCCCATGGCGAGCAGCGGCACCGGGATCAGCGTCGCGCCCAGGTAGGCGAGCACGAGCCCGAACATCAGCGTGACGAGCTGCTGCGCCGCGTTGGTGAACGACCGGTAGACCGTCTCGGCCATCAGGAACACCGCGGCGTAGGGCGCGATGAACGACTGCGGCGACGGCAGGAGGACGCGCGCCGCGAGCCAGGCCAGCACCGCGGCGAGCGCCATCTTTCCGGCCTGTACCAAGGCTTCCCGCTCGCGGCCGGGCACGCGCAGGGCACGCAACAGCCAGTCGCCGGGCGCACGCAGGGAGTGGAGTACGCGGTTCACCCTCCAGCGGTACCCGGTGCGCCCGGGCCTCATGCTCAGCCGCGGCGGCGCACCGACTGCAGCAGCTCGTGCGCGACCTCACGCAGCTTGGTGTTCTGCCGCTGCGACTGCTCCACGAGGCGCGCGAACGCCTCGTCGGCGGTGATGCCGTGCACGGCCATCAGCACGCCCTTGGCCTGGTCGATCTCCGCTCGCGAGGTGAGCGCGATCTCCAGGTGCCGCACGCGCTGGCGCGCGTGGTGCCAGCGCCGGGCGTTGCTGATCGCCGCCGACGCCGCCCCCGTGAACAGCTGCATGAGCCGCTCGTCGAAGGGGTCGAACGCCGACGCCGTCCTGCTGTACACGTTGAGCGCGCCGAGCAGCTCGTCGTCGTTCTCGCTGGCACCGTCGAGGAGCAGGGGCACCGACAGGTACGCCTGCACCCCGCTGTCCTGCGCGGCCTTGACGAACTCCGGCCAGCGCTCCTCGTCCTCGCGGACCGCGGCCCGCACCGGTTGGCGGGTGCGGGCGGAGTGCAACGCCGGGCCGCGACCGGTGGTGTACTGGTCGCGGTCGATGTCGATCACGGCTTCCTCGGTGGTCGCCGCGGTGCGCGCGCCGTCGTCCTCGAGCAGTGTCACGCTCACCGCGTCCGCGTCGGCGATGCCCTTCACCGCTGTCTCGGCGAGCCGTTGCAACACGGCCTGGAGTGGTTCCTCCTCGGAGATTTCCGTCCGCAGTCCTGCTAACGCGGCCGCGACCTCGTCCAGTCGGAGCAGTGGTTCCGGCCGATCGGGGGAGGTGTTCATCCGCGCAGGGTCGACCGCGCCGATCCACGTGCGGGTACCACAAAAAGACCTGACATCAAGCTTTCGCCACCTTCGCGCCGTCCGTGCTTTGCCCAAGCTTCGGCGCCAGCTGCTTGACGCAACCGAAAGCATACGTGCGCGCGGCACCGGCCCGATCAGGGGTCCTTCTCGGGTGGGGCGGGCCCGGCCGGGCCGTCGGAGGTGGCTGTCTACTCAGGACTGGCCGCGGCTGGAGGCGAACGCGTTCACCCCGGTCAGTTCCGCCGAGAACGCCCACAGCCGCTCGGCCTGCGCCGGGTCGACGGCGTAGTCGCGCACGCCCAGCCGCACCGGCGGTCGGTCGCCGCCCGACGGCAGGTCGTCGGCGGGCGCGGGCTCGGCGATGTCGCAGTCCTCGCAGTACACCCCGCCCATTCCGGCGAGCCGCGGCGAGGTCGCGCACCACACCTGCGTCGCCGCGCCCTGTTCCGGCGTCTTGAAGTAGGCGCCGAGCGGGTTGCCGTCCTCGTCGATCCAGCCGTTGGCGATCTGCTCCTCGCGGGAGAGGTGCCGCTGCAACGGCGTCATGATGCTGCCCGGGTGCACCGAGAAGGCCCGCGCACCGTCGCTCAGCCGGTCGAGGTGCACGGCGAACAGGGCGTTCGCGGTCTTCGCCTGCCCGTAGGCCTGCCACTTGTCGTAGCCGGTCTGGAACCACGGGTCATCCCAGCGGATACCGGAGAAGTGGTGCCCGCGCGAGGACACCGACACCACGCGCGCGTCCGGCCGGATCACCGGCCAGAGCCGGTTGACCAGGGCGAAGTGGCCGAGGTGGTTGGTCGCGAACTGCGCCTCCCAGCCCGGCCCGACGCGGGTCTCCGGGCAGGCCATCACGGCCGCGCTCGTGATCACGATGTCGATCTGCCGTCCCGAGTCCAGGAACCGGTCGGCGAACCCGCGCACGCTGCCGAGGTCCGCGAGGTCCAGCTCGTCGACCTCGGCGAGCCCGCCGAGCGCCGCCTTCGCCGCGTCCGGGCGGCGCGCGGGCACGACGACGTGTGCCCCGGCGGCGGCCAGCGCCCGGGTGGTTTCGAGGCCCAGCCCCGAGTAGCCGCCGGTGACGACGGCGAGCTTGTCGGACAGGTCGACGCCCCGCAGGACGTCGGTGGCGGTGGTCTCCGCGCCGAAGCCGGAGCCGATCTTGTGCTGTGCGGTGGTCATGGGACCGACGCTAGGAGCTGGACCGCGCTCCAGGTCAAATCCCGCGCAGGTACGCGGCGGGGGTGGTGCCCTTCCACCGTTTGAAGGCGTGGATGAAGCTGGACGCCTCCGCGTACCCCAGCCGGATCGCGACGTCCTCGATCGAGAGCGCGCCGGTGGTCAACATCTCCTCCGCGAGCGCCTCGCGCACCTCGTCGAGCAGGTCGCGGAAGCTCGTGCCGGACTCCTCCAGCTTGCGGCGCAACGTCCGCGTGCTCATGCCCAGCTCGCGCGCGACGCCCGGCATCCCCTCGGCGAGTGCGCCGAACCGGGTCAGCCGCTCGCGGACCTCGTGCGCGATGCCGGCGCGGCGGCGCCGCTGCGAAACCAGCTCCCGGCACTGCGCCTCGCACAACGCGACGGTCTGCGGGTTGGCCAGTGGCAACGGCTCGTCGAGGAACGTGGCGTCGAAGAACGCGACGTTGGCGCTGCCGCCGAACCGCGGGCGCAGTCCGAACTGCTCCTCGTACTCGTCCACTGTGGACGGTTCGGGATGCCGGAGTTCGAGCGACAGCATCGGTGGCCCGGAGGGCAGCAGGTCGACGAGCATCGTGTGGATCGCCGACAGGTCCCGCTCGACGAGGAACCGGGCGACGTCCGCGGGCAGCGACGAGTCGTCGAGCTCCATCCGTGCGCGATCGTCCTCCACGCGCGCCCGCGGCATGCTGAACGCGAAGCTCAGGTCGAGGTAACGCAGCGCCAGGTTCACCGCGTCCCGCATCGTGGGGCTGCTCATGAACGCGAAGCCGAAGATGCCGAACGCGGTCGCGTGGTACTCCCGGCCCACCGCGAGCCCGGCGTCGGGCAGCGCGGTGGCCAGGTTGCGCACCACGCGCAGCTCCTGGCGGGCGTCGACCTCCGCGGTGGCGTCCGCGAGCCGGGCCGGGGTCAGGCCGCTGCCCGCCAGTACCTCGTCCGTGGTGAGGCCGTGCTCGCCGGCGAACCGCGCCAGCAGGCACACGCTCGCGATACCGCGGGGGAAGTCCCAGTGCCGCACGACGGGGTCGACCAGCTGGCTCATGGCCGAAATTATGGATCGGTTGTCCGCTGTTGTCTTGGCCGGGTGCCAGAAGGGCGCTTACCTTTCTCAACGTGACACAGACGCCGAAGTCCGCTCACCCGCTGAAGGTGGCCGTCATCGGGGCCGGTTTCGGTGGCCTCGGCATGGCCATCACGCTGAAACGGGCGGGGTTCACCGACTTCACGGTGTTCGAGAAAGCCGGTGACATCGGCGGGGTCTGGCGGGAGAACACCTACCCCGGCGCGGCGTGCGACGTGCCCTCGCCGCTGTACTCGTACTCCTTCGCGCCGAACCGCACCTGGCCACGCCGCTACTCCGAGCAGCCGGACATCCTCGCCTACCTCCGCCGCACCGCCGAGGCCGAGGGCGTACTCGACCACGTCCGGCTGAACACCGAGGTCAGCGGCGCGGAGTTCGACGAGGTCACCCGCAAGTGGCGCCTGCACACACCCAACGGGGTGGTCGAGGCCGACGTGCTCGTGCCCGCCACCGGCCAGCTGTCCCGGCCCGCGCTGCCCGACCTGCCCGGCCTCGACACCTTCCGTGGCGAAGCCTTTCACTCGGCCGAGTGGAACCACGACGTCGATCTCACCGGTAAGCGCGTCGCGGTCATCGGCACCGGCGCGAGCGCGATCCAGTTCGTGCCCCGGATCCAGCCGAAGGTCGCGAAGCTGACGGTGTTCCAGCGCTCGGCACCCTACGTCATCCCGAAGCCGGACCGCGCGTACACCCGCTGGCACCACCGCGTCTACCGGCTGCTGCCGCAGGTGCAGCAGGCGGGGCGGCTCGGCACGTGGAGCATCGGCGAGCTGCTGACCTCCGCGTTCACCTCGGTCCAGCCGCTGGGCAAGCTCGTCGAGCTGCTGTTCCGTTACAACCTGCGGCGGCACGTGTCCGACCGCCGCCTGCGGGAGCGGCTCGAGCCCGGCTACCGCATCGGCTGCAAGCGCGTGCTGTTCTCCAACGACTGGTACCCCACGCTCGCGCAGTCCAATGTGGAGGTCGTCACCGACCGGATCACCGGCGTCACCCCGGACGGCGTGCGCACGGAAACCGGGCTGCACCAGGCGGACGTGCTGATCTACGGCACCGGCTTCAAGGCCACGGAGTTCCTCGCGCCGATGCGCGTGTGCGGGGTCGGCGGCCGCGAGCTGAGCGAGGAGTGGGCCGGTGGCGCGCACGCCTACCTCGGCATCAGCGTGCCGGGCTTCCCGAACATGTTCCTGATCTACGGGCCGAACACGAACCTCGGCGGCAACTCGATCATCTACATGATGGAGCACCAGTGCCGCTACGTCCTGCAGCTCCTGCGGGAGATCACGGCCGGTCGGGCGTCCTGTTTGGACATTCGACGGGACGTCGCGGAACGGTTCGACACCGAGGTCCAGCAACGCCTGCAGGCCAGCGTGTGGAGCGGCTGCCGCAGCTGGTACCGCGAGGACGACGGCCGCATCTCGACCAACTGGCCCGGGCTGGTGTGGGAGTACCACCGCCGGACCGCGAAGGCCGACCTGACGGCCTACCGCGAGGTTTCCCCGAAGAAGACAGTGAAGGCGGCCTGAGCGTGTTCGACTACGACGTGGTGGTCATCGGCTCCGGTTTCGGCGGCAGCGTCAGCGCGCTGCGGCTGACGGAGAAGGGTTACCGGGTGGGCGTCCTGGAGGCGGGCCGCCGGTTCGCCGACGCCGACTTCGCGAAGACGTCCTGGCACCTGCGGGACTACCTGTTCGCGCCGTACGCGGGGTGCACCGGCATCCAGCGGATCACGCTGCTGCGCGACGTCCTCGTGCTGAGCGGTGCGGGCGTCGGCGGCGGCTCGCTGGTCTACGCGAACACCCTGTACGAGCCGCCAGAAGCCTTTTTCCGCGACCGGCAGTGGGGCCACATCACCGACTGGCGCGCCGAGCTCGCGCCGTACTACGACCAGGCCAAGCGCATGCTCGGCGTCACGCGGTACCCGCGCACGAGCCCGTCCGACCACGTGCTGCGGGCGGTCGCGGAGGAAATGGGCGTCGGCGACACCTACCGGCCCGCGCAGGTCGGCGTGTTCTTCGGCGGCGAACCGGGTGAGCGCGTGGCGGACCCGTTCTTCGGCGGCCTCGGCCCGGACCGGAACGGGTGCTCGCACTGCGGCGCGTGCATGACCGGCTGCCGCCACGGCGCGAAGAACACGCTGGTCAAGAACTACCTCCACCTCGCGGAACGCGCCGGGGCGCAGGTGCACGCGCTGACCACGGTCACCGACGTGCGGCCGCTGCCCGGCGGCGGCTACGAGATCTCGGCCCGGCGCACGGGCGGCCGCGCCAAGCGCCGGTTCACCGCCGAGCAGGTGATCTTCTCGGCCGCGGCGCTCGGCACGCAGCGGCTGCTGCACCGCCTGCGTGACCGTGGCAGCCTGCCGCGGATCTCCGGACGGCTGGGGATGCTGTCGCGGACGAACTCCGAGGCCGTGCTCGCCGCCAAGGCGAGGAACGCGGACGTCGACTACTCCGACGGCGTGTCGATCACCTCCTCGATGCACCCGGACGAGCACACCCACATCGAACCGGTGCGCTACGGCCACGGCAGCAACCTGATGGGCCTGCTGATGACGGTGCTCGTCGACGCGCAGGAGGGCCGGGCGCGGTGGCGGCTCGGGCTGCGGGAGCTGGCGCGCAACCGGCGTGACCTGCGCAAGCTGTTCGACCCGCGGCACTGGTCGGAGCGCACGATCGCGCTGCTGGTCATGCAGAGCCTGGACAACTCGCTCACGACGTACACGAAGCGCGGGCTGTTCGGGCGCCGGATGACCACGCGGCAGGGCGACGGCGAGCCGAACCCGGTGTGGATCCCGGCGGGGCACGAGGCGACCCGGCGGGTGGCGGCCAGGATCGACGGCATCCCGGGCGGGGCGTGGCCCGACTTCGCGAACATCCCGCTGACCGGGCACTTCATCGGCGGCTGCGCGATCGGCGACTCCCCGGCGACCGGCGTGGTCGACCCGTACCAGCGGCTCTACGGCTACGAGGGCCTGCACGTCGTGGACGGCTCGACGATCTCGGCGAACCTCGGCGTGAACCCCGCGCTGACGATCACCGCGCAGGCCGAGCGGGCGATGGCGTTGTGGCCCAACAAGGGAGAGCCGGACCGGCGGCCGCCCCAAGGCGCGGAGTACGTGCGCCTGGAACCCGTCGAGCCGAAGAACCCGGTGGTGCCCGAGGCCGCGCCTGGTGCACTGCGCCTGCCGATCAGCCCGAAGTGAGGGATTCCACAGTGGACTATCCAGCCGAGCCCTGGGACCTGCGGGGGCACGGGTACGTGTCGGCGTGGCTCGTGCCGGTGTCCGCGCTGCCGCCGCTGCCCGAGGGCGTGCGGCCGGTGAGCGTGTTCGGCAGGGCCGTCGTGGGCACCGCGTTCGTGGACTACCTGCCCGGCGGCCTGCTGCCGTACCACGAGCTGCTGGCGGCGGTCGTGGTGCGCCAGGGCGTCCGCGTCGGGCTGACGATCACGGACATCTGGGTGGACAGCCCCGCCTCGCGGGCGGGTGGCCGTGAGCTGTGGGGGATTCCCAAGGAGCTGGCGGAGTTCTCGCTGAGCCACGAGCCGTCGTTCACGGGCACGGCGAGCGACGGCACGGTGCTCGCGGACGCCCGGGTCGCCGGGCTTTCCCGTGGGCTCAAGCTGCCCTTCCCGGTACGGGGGACGGTGTTGCAGGAGCTGGGCGGCGCGCTCGCACGCACACCCATCCGCGCCCGGGGCACGATCCACCTGGCGATGGGCACGTGGCGCACGGGCGGCGGCCTGAAGTGGCTCAGCGCGTACCGGCCGTTCCTCACCGTGGCGGCCCGGAACTTCCAGTTGCGCTTCGGCCCACGCCGCCGCTGACTCAGCCCTGCGGCACGCCGCCGAGCCGGACGAGCTTCGACTCCCCGGGCTGGACGGGCTGCCCGCAGTGGGCGCACACCGTCGTCGTGTGCAGTTCGGCGCCGCAGGCGTGCTCCCAGACCGTCGGAGCGGGACCCTCCGTGACGTAGCGGTCACCCCACTGCATCAGCCCGTGCAGGATCGGCTGCAGCTCCCGCCCGGCCTCGGTGAGCACGTACTCGTAGCGCGGCGGATGCTCCTCGTACTGCTCCTTGCGCAGCACCCCGTGCTCCACGAGCTTGCGCAGCCGGGCCGCCAGGATGTCCCGGCTGGCTCCGGTGTTGGCCGCGATCTGGTCGAACCGGCGCTGCCCCAGCGACACCTCGCGCAACGCGAGCAGGCTCCACCGCTCGCCGATCACCGCCAGTGCGTTGGCGATCGAGCACTTCCGTGCCGCCATGGCCCGACCTCCTCCTCGTTCTGAAATCCAACTTAGCACGTGGAGGAGTGGATTGTAGGCCAGTCGGATTGTCGGCTGTGAGGATTGTCAACCAGAAGATTTTGATTTGGTTGGATCTCCACCACGGTGGGTACCGCCTAGTGCGGAACACCACAACTCAAGGTCGGGAATCAAATCCGACCAGCGCGTGTTGAGTGTGCGGCTGGTTCGCGCGTCTCGTGCAATTTCCACCCTCAGCAGGAGCGGCGGAGCCATGCCTCGTACACGCCACGAAAGGAGGCGGCAGGAAATGACCTACCAGAGCAGTTGGCAGGAGCGTGCCGCCTGCCGGGACGAGGACCCCGAGCTGTTCTTTCCCGTGTCCGCCATGGGCCCGGGTGCCCGGCAGGTCGCACAGGCGAAAGCCGTGTGCGCACGCTGTCCGGTTCGTGCCGAGTGTCTCCAGTACGCCCTGGACACCGGCCTGGACCACGGGATCTTCGGCGGCACCACCGACGCCGAGCGGCGGAAGCTGTTCCGCCGCACGCGCGCCGAAGCCGCCTGAGCTCCGTCGCCGAAAGCCCGCCGACGTTACGCGCCGGCGGGCTTTCGCGCGTCCGGGCCGGGTGACAACGGTCGTTCCCCCGTGTAGACAGGGGGCAGTACAGGTTGAGCACACAGCCGCCGTTCGTGCCCGGAATGCACCGCCCGAGGGCAGGCGACCAGGCGAAGCCAACCGTTACGGAGGTGCCGCGTGTCGGCAACCGCCATCCCCCCGCTGCTGCACATCACCACCAACACACCCGAACCCGGTGTCGTCGTCGTCGACGTCCGCGGTGAGGTCGACGCGTCGTCCGTCCCCGACCTGGCCACGGCGCTGGAGAAGGTCTGGGCGGCGGCCCCCGGCCGGGTCGTGGTCGACCTCTCCCGGGTGACGTTCCTCGGCACCGCGGGCCTGTCCGCGCTGCTGGACGCCCGTGAGCGCGCCGAGGCCGACGACTTCGTGCTTCGCCTGGTCGGCGGTTCCCGCTGCGTCGACCGCGCGGTCGAAGTCGCCGGACTCGCCCCGCACCTGCCGCTCAGCCCGGATCTGGGGCACGCACTGCGCGGCTGATCGGAGATCCGCGCCGACCTGTGAGATATTTACGCCGTGAGTTCAGCCGATCCGTCATCCCAGGCCGGTCCCAACGGGCAGAGCGTGCGCGTCAACGTGGAGAAACACGGTGAGGGCACGGTGCTGGCGGTGTCCGGCGACATCGACATGGTGACCGCGCCGGAGTTCGAGAAGCAGGTGCTGGCCGTGGTGCGCGAGCGCCCCGGCACGCTGGTCGTCGACCTCGGCGGGGTGGACTTCCTCGGTTCCGCCGGCCTGACCGCGCTGGTCGCCGCGCACCAGGAGGCCGGGGACCACACGGAGCTGAAGGTCGTCGCGGCGAGCAGCGCCACGGCACGGCCGCTCCAGCTGACCGGCCTCGACCAGGAGATTCCGGTCTTCGCGACCCGGGACGAAGCCCTCGGCGGCTGACGAGCCACGAGGCCGGCGTGCGGCGGGGAAGGTCCATGGCCTTCCCCGCCGTTCAGCATGCCCGGCAGCTTTTCGGCGGGGACGAATTTCGCCACCGACTCAACAACCGCGGGGGTTCACCGCGTTGTAGGGGCGCATCGATCCTGAAACGAAGGGAGCCTCGGTGCGCTTCGAGGAATTCGTGGCCGGGCGCCTGGACCGCCTGTTGCGCTACGCCACCGCGCTGACGTGCGATCCGCACCTGGCGCAGGACGTCGTGCAGGAGGTCCTGCTCCGCGCGCAGCACCGCTGGACGCGGATCGCGGCGCTGGACGCGCCCGAGAGCTACGTGCGCCGGATGGTCACCAACGAGTACCTGTCCTGGCGGCGCCGCCGCGCGGCCCGCAACGTCAGTGCCACGCACAGCACGCTTGACGCCCTCACCGCCCCGGCGGCCGACCACGCGGAGCAGTACGCCGAGCGGGACGCGATGCGCGGGCGGATCGCGGCGCTGCCACGCAAGCAGCGGGCCGCGGTCGTGCTCCGCTACTACGAGGACTGCACCGACGCCGAGATCGCCGAGGCCCTCGGTTGCTCGGCCGGCACCGTCCGTAGCCACCTCTCCCGCGCCCTGAGCGCACTGCGCGCCGCGGAGCGCGGCCGCCTGCCCGTGACGGAGGCACTGTCATGACCCACGACCGCACCGAACTGCTGATCCGCGCCGCGCTGACCGAGGAGGCCGACCGGCGGCCCGACCCGGCCCGGGTGCTGGCGCAGCTGGAGCACCGCAGCGCTCCCTCCCGCCGGACGCCGGTCCTGGTCGCCGTGGCCGCGCTGGTCGTCGTCGTGGCGGTCGCCGTGGTCCTGGTGCCACGGGCGCTGCACCGCGGCGAGCCCGTCGTCGGCGCCGCTCCCGCGGCCGAGGAGAACGTACTGCTCGTCGGGCTCGACGACATCGGGTACGCCGATTCCGTCGTGCTGGGCCACTTCGGGCGAGACGGCACGGCTTCGTTCGCCTCCATTCCACGAGACTCCTATGTGGACATTCCTGGGGTCGGCAAGGGCAAGCTCAACAGCGCCTACGCCGCGGGCAGGCAGGCGGCGCTGAACCAGGGCCACGACGAGGCGGCGGCGGACGAGGCCGGTGCCCGCACGCTCGCCGACACGGTGGGGCAGTTGACCGGAACGCACGTCGACCACTACGGCATTGTCCCCATGGCGAGCTTCGGCTCGCTCAGCTCCGCGGTCGGCGGGGTGCCGGTGTGCCTGCGCGCGGCGGCGCACGACCCGATGTCGGGGGCCTCGTTCCCGGCCGGGCAACAGGTGGTGGAGGGCCAGTCCGCGCTCGCCTTCCTCCGGCAGCGGCACGGACTGCCGAAGGGCGACCTCGACCGCGTCGTGCGGCTGCAGGTGTTCCTCCGTGGCCTCGTGGACAAGGCCCTGTCGGGCAACCTGCTCACCGACGCGCAGCGGCTCGCGTCCCTGCTCGACATCGTGCGCGCCGACGTCCGCACCGACCCGGGCTGGGACCTGCTCGCGTTCGCGGCCCAGCTGAGCGGCGTGCACGCCGTCAAGACGGGCACGATCCCGGTCGCCGACGGGGAGTTGATGATCCCCGGCACCGGCGCCGTGATCGGGCTCGACCCCGCTCAGGTGCGCGCGTACGTGGCCGACCTGCCGGCGGCCACGCCGAGTCCGGACCAGTGCGTGAACTGAGTCCTCTTAGGACATTTCGCCGAACGGTCACCGACCAGGCGAGGCCCGTCCCGTTTTCCGGGGCGGGCCTCGCCCTGTCCGGGGTAGAGTCGGCGTCGACCGGGGAGGGATGATGACGTTCTGGATCTGCCGCACGTGCGCCGTGGAACACGCGGAGAAGGTCGACGTGTGCGCCATCTGCGCCGACGAGCGCCAGTGGGTGCCCGCCGACGGGCAGCACTGGACCACGCTCGGCGAGATGGCCGCCGAGGGGTATCGCACCGAGATCGTCGAGCTGGAGCCGGACCTGTTCGGGCTCACGAGCACGCCGAAGGCGGGCATCGGGCAGCAGTGCAAGCTGCTCCGCACGCCGGCGGGCATCCTGCTGTGGGACGCGATCGGTTACGTCGACGACGAGGCCGTGCGCGCGGTGCGCGAGCTCGGCGAAGTGGTCGCGATCGCGGCGAGTCATCCGCACATGTTCGGCGTGCAGGTCGAGTGGAGCAGGCGCCTCGGCGGCGTGCCGGTGCTGGTGGCCGAGCCGGACGCGCAGTGGATCGCCCGCCGGGATCCGGTGATCCGCCTCTGGTCGGGCACCGAGGAGGTGCTACCGGGCGTGACGCTTTCCCAGCCGGGCGGCCACTTCCCGGGCAGCACGATCGCCCACTGGGCGGCGGGCGCCGACGGCCGGGGCGTGTTGTTGAGCAGTGACACGGTGTTCGCGAACCCGGACCGGCGTTCGGTGAGCTTCATGCGTAGCTTCCCCAACCGGATCCCCTTGTCTCCAGCCGTGGTGGAACGCGTGGCCCGGCACGTCGAGCAGTACGACTTCGACCGCCTGTACGGCAACTTCGAAACCCGCATAGACGCCGACGCCCGCGCGGTCGTGCGCCGTTCCGCGGACCGGCACATAGCCTGGGCCCGGGGCGATTTCGACCACCTGACCTGAGCCCAGGAGAGACCACGGGCTGACAGGTCAGGGTTGCGCCGTCTGCACCTTGTCAAAGCTTGGGAGATCCCTTACGTTCGCTTTACCGCGGCATGCGCCCGCGGTACTGGGGGTAGGGGTTCATGCGCAAGCGCGCGCTTTTCGGTGCGGCATGTCTGGGGGTCGTCGCCGTGCTCGGTCCGGTCGGGCCGGCGGTGCCGGCACTGGCGGAGAACGCACAGGTCCAGTCCACTCCCGCCGACGCGATCTGGGTGCGCTACCTGGCGCAGTACGATCCGCGGTCGACGGTGCGGATCGCGGCGTGGCAGGCGTTGCTGTCGAGCGCGCCGGACGCCGCGATCGACCAGTTCCTGACTTCGGGTTACGACTACGCGGTGCAGCTCGCGGCACAGCGGAAGACGCGGAACGCGGACTTCGCCAAGCGGGTGCTGGCGGCCTTCACCGCCGAGTTCTCGCCGGAGGTGCACGCGGCCGCGCAGTTCGCGGTGAACAGCCGCGACGACGCCGACCGCGAACGGTTCGCCAACGGCGGTTTCGAAGCCGCGAAGCTGCGCGACAGCGCCGTGCGCGCCCAGCAGGGCGAGCAGGCGGCCGCGATCGCCGAGGCCGACCGGGAGTTCGTGCGCGGACTGGCGGTCGGCGACCCGGGTGCGCAGGTGCGGGTGAGCGCGGCCTACGCCGTGCGCACCGGGGCGACCGACAACGACGTGGTGGACTTCTTCGCCAACGGCTGGGCGTTCGGCGCCCGGCTCGACCTCGAAGGTTTCCGCCAGCAGGGCGCGGACAACGAGATGCGCTGGCGCGCCGCGCTCACCCAGCTGCTCGCTGACGCGGCGTCGGCCGAACAGGCCGCGCGCGACGCGAGCGGTGAGTCCGCCGAACAAGCCCGGGCCGCGGCGGTCCGCGCCTGGCAGGCCGTCGGTGACCACACGGCACCGGCCCGCTCGTACTGGGACGAGGCACAGCAACTGGCCGGCAGCCAGGCCGGAAACTGGGCCGCGGTGTACGCCGCGGCGAGCACGGCGAGCGGGCCGAACTGGGCCGCGATCACCGGTCCTGCCCAGACCTCGCAGTCCGATTGGGACGCCGAGCGCGCGCAGGCCGCGCAGCAGGCGCAGTACTGGGCCGCGCTGCTGCAGCAGGCCCTCGACGGCGAGGCACGCGTCCTCGCCTGAAGCTCTTCCCGCGCCCGGAGTGGGCGCGTTCGCCGTCCACACTGGGGAGATCGAGTTGACGCGCGTCCGAAGATGCCTGTCCGCACTGCTGGTCCTCGCGGTTCTCGCCGGGCTGGTCCAGCCCGCGCCCGCGCTGGCGGAGTCCACGCCATCCGTTGCGGCGGCGGAGGAACCGTCCGAGGCACGGCCCATGCCGCCGGATCCGTACCGGGAGTGGGACGGTTCGACCGGCGTACCGGACTGGGGTGATCCGCGGTTCCGGCAGCTCGTGGTCGACAACGCCGAGCTGGCGGAGGATCCGGAGGTCCGGGAGGCGGCAGCGGCCGCGCTGGCGGTGGGCACCAACGCGGCGCTCATGGATTTCCTCAACCGCGGGCTCAGCGAGGCCAAGGCCCGGGCCACCGCCCGCAAACAGGAGCAGGCCCGCCAGGACCGGGCGGCGATCGAGGCGCTGCGAGGTACCGGCGGCCCGTACTTCAACGCCGAGGTCGAGCGCGTACTGTCCGGTTCGGACTCCGACTGCATGCTGTTCCTGGCCTACGGCAAGGAAATCGCGCAACAGCGTGATGCCGACGCCACTCGTGGCGAACAGGACAGGCTGGCGCAGCTGCGGTCCCGGGTCCAGCTGCTCGTGGGTGCGGGCGGCCCGGCGGTGCAGCGGGCGGCGCAGACCGCGCTGGACGGCGGGGACGCGGCGATAGCGGAGTTCCTCGCCCACGGCTACCTCGTCGCGGCGAAGGCGGACGCCGACGCGCGCGAGCAGTACCTGAAGGACCAGGAGGCCCGCGACGACGCGGCCGAGCAGCTGTCCGAGCTCGCCCAGCGGGCCGCGAGGGCGGCACAGGCGCGGCAGGCCCTGCTGGTGGCGCACGGCAACGGCGTGCGCGCACTGGAGCGTTCGGCGAACGCGCTGGTGTCGGCGGGCACCGAGGCGCGCGAGGCGGCGCAGATCCTCGCCGCGAACAAGGCCGGCGGGCAGCACCCGGCGGACGCGTTCACCGGCGTCAAGGAGGAGGTCGCCCGCCAGCTGGGCTACGCGCGGCAGGCGGCGACCGACGCGCAACAGGCGTCCGCGACGGCACAGGTCCAGGCGAACGTCCTCGTGGAGACGGGTCTGACGTACGGCACGCAGTGGGCCGACATGGCCCGCGGAATGGCGAGTGCGGCACAGGCCGCGGTGGCGGCGTCGGAGACCGCGCAGCACGCGATCGACGCGACGGCGTTCACCGACCAGGCGCGCAACGCGCAGGAAGAAGCCGAGCGGCACGCCGAAGAGGCGAAGCAGTGGCGTCAGCACGCCGAGGAACACGCCCGTGCGGCAGCGCAGATCGCCGACGCGGCGCGTGTGCAGGCGGACGCCGCGAAGGACGCGGCGGTGCGGACGAAAGCCGCCCGCCAGGCCGCGGAAACCGCCGAAGCGCAGGCATGGGCGGCCGCGGAGCGCACCCGCACCGCGCGCCTGACCGCGGAACGTGAAGCCGCGACGGCTGCCGCGGCCCGGGCGACCGCCGAGCGGGAACGGTCGGCCGCCGCGTCCGCCAGGGCGAGGGCGGACCAGCAGGCGGCGGTCGCGCGTTCGGCACGGGGCGAGGCCGACCGGCAGGCCGGGATCGCGTCCGTGGCGAGGCAGGGCGCGGACGACGCCAATGGTCGTGCCGCGCAGGCGGAAACCAACGCCCGCAACGAAGAGCGCAACGCGGCGCAGGCACGAGACAGGGCCTACGCGGCGGAGCGCGAGCAACGTGCCGCCGACGCCCGTTCGGCGGCGATGGACGCCATGGCGGCCGCGAGCCGGGGCAGCACGAACGAGAAGCCGGCACAGGACGCGGCCAACGAGGCGCGCGGCTACGCGACGACCGCCCGCACGGCGGCCGGTGCCGCACGAGGTGCGGCGAACACCGCGACGGGCGCGGCGGCGGGAGCACGTGCCGCGGCCACCGAAGCCGGAGCGCACGCGGCACGGGCCCGTGCCGCGGCCCAGCAGGCGGCAGCCGCGGCGGCACGCGCGAACGCGGCCGCGAACCAGGCCGAGGCCGAGGCGCGGGCCACGCACGCGGCACGGCTGCGCGCGGATTCGGCCGCCTCGGACGCGACTTTCGAGGAGGCGCGCGCGGCGGAAGCGGCCCGCAACGCCGTTGCGCTGGCCGAGCAGGCGGCGTCGGAGGCCGTGCAGGCGGTCCGCGCGGCCGATCGGACACGCGCGGAGGCCGACGCGGCCGCGGCGGAGTCGGTGTCGGCGGCGACGCAGGCCGGTCTCGCGGTGCAGGCGTCGGTGGCGGCCCGTGCGTCGTCCCAGGCGATCACTGATCCGGCGAACACCGCGATCACGATCACGGCGCCGTTCGGCGACACCGACCTCGGCGCCGACTTCGTGCTGCTCGTGGCCAACCAGGCGAAAGCGGTCGGTGCGGAGCAGGCGGCGGCCGCGGCCAGGGCGGCGGACGAGGCGACGGAGGCCGCGAGACTCGCACAGGAAGCCGCGGACCGCGCGGCGGGCGAGGTCAAACCGGCGTACGACGCGGCCGCGGCGGCTTCGCGCTCGTCGGCGGCCGCGGCGCGGTCGGCGGCGGAGGCGCAGCAGGCGGCAGCCGACGCGGCGGTCGACGGGGCCGCGGCTCGGGCCGCCGCGTCCCGTGCCGCCCAGGCCGACGCGCAGGCACACGACGACGCGGTGAAGGCCCGCGCGGCGGCGAACCAGGCGAGCAACGACGCGGCGATCGCGGGCCGCGCCGCCTCGGCGGCGGAGGGCGAAGCGGCAGCCGCCCGAGCCGCGGCCTCGGCTGCGGAGTCCGACGCGGCGGCCGCCCGCGACGCGGCAGGCCGGGCGGAATCCGACGCGACAGCAGCGGAATCGGCGGCCACGCAAGCTCAGCAGCACGCCGACGCCACGGCCGAAGCCGCCCGGAACGCCATGCAGTCGGCGATCGACGCGGGACACGCGGCGGACCGGGCGGAGCAAGCGGAACGAGACCGCCAGGCGGCGGAGCAGAAGTCCTCTGTGGACGAAGTGGGCAACGCGGGGCCGGACCTGTCGGTCAACGACGACGGAGCTCTGCTCGCGGCCTGCCGGGAACAGACGCGTGACGTCGACAAGTGCATGGCGGACTACCACGCCGCCTACGACTCGGCCAAGCAGAGCGTGATCGACTGGATCATCGAGAACGGCGGGCAGGTGCTGCTCGACGTGATCGGCTACACCGACGCCAAAAAGTGTTTCGGTGAAGGGGACGTCGCGGCCTGCCTGTGGACGGTCGTCAACGTGGGTTCGCTGCTCGCGCTCGTCGCGAAGCTGCCCGCGGTCAGCGGCGCCATCGCGAAGATCGCGGGTGGGCTCACCAAGTTCCTGGAAGGTTCCGCGGCCGGGCGCAAGCTGCTCGACGGCGCCGCCGAGCTCGTGCAGAAGCTCAAGAACGCGTGTGGCGGCAACAGTTTCACGCCGGACACGCCGGTGCTGATGGCCGACGGGACGTGGCGAGCGATCGGCGGCATCACGGTCGGCGACGCCGTCGTGGCCACGGATCCGGCCGGCGGGCGCACCGGAGCACATTCCGTCCTGCAGGTGATCCGCGGGTTCGGCGTCAAGTACCTCGTCGCGGTGACCGTCGATGTCGACGGAGCTGCGGGTGACGCGACCGGGACGATCGAAGCGACGGAGGCGCATCCGTTCTGGGTGACGGACGAGCGGCGCTGGCGCGAAGCCGGCGATCTCCACCCGGGACAGCACCTGCGAACGCCGGAAGGACGGGACGTCGAGGTCGTAGTCACGCGTACGTGGACCGAGACCCGCGAAGTCTTCAACCTCTCCGTCGAAGGCGTTCACACGTATTACGTGCACGCCGGTCCGGCTTCGGCGTCTTCCGTCGCGGTGTTGGTGCACAACACCAACTGCATCGACGCGATGCTCGACAACGCCTCGGAGAAGAAGGTACGCGACGTGCACATGCCCGGTGGGTCACTCGTCACGAGCGACAAGAGCGTCTTCGACGCGGGTGTCGACCTCGACGCATTGGTGGACAAGGCAAACGCGTGCCCCTGCCGCGGCCCGAACGCGAACGGCAACTTCGAACGGCTGGTGGACAACGGGAGCCCGGTCGGCAGGCTTTCCCAGGACGCGGGTGGTCTGCCCACGAACTGGTACATGCTGGTCCAGGACAAGTACGGCGGCATCATGTCGATGTATCCCATTCCGAAGCCGGTTCTGCCGCCCGGCTAGCCGGACCCGGGCTACGATCCGGGCGCGCCGAACCGGAAGGAGCGAGAAATGGGACTAGGGGTGTACCGGGAGAACCAGGTGCACGAGCGTGTCCACGTGGGAAGGGAGGCCGGTGTCTCCCTCACGCGGGTGCTGGCCGAGGCAGGGCCGGACGACGTGCTCTCCGGCATCGCCGATCACGCGGACACGATGTTCAACGTTCTCCAGCTCAAGAGGATCGACAAGGAGTTCACCGCCATTCTCGGGCGCCGTCCCGAACTGGCTCCGGACATCGCCAGGTTGCGCGAACTCTTCGAAGCGGTGGAACGGGACCGCGGCTATCTGTGGATCGTCGGGGACTAGCTCCGACGAAGTGACCCGAAGGGGAAATGAGAGGGAATGAGAAAAAGACCTGGGGGATTCCTCGTCGTCGCGACGTCCGTCGCTCTACTGGCCGGGCTCGCCGGCGTTCCGGCGGAGGCCGCGACCGCTCCGGCGCCGGCTTCAGTGACCACACAAGCCACCGCGCCCGAGTCCACATTGGAGGACAAGGTCCGCGCCGCCGCGGCACTGGGGATCGTCGCCGGGGACGACCTGCTCGTGCTCAGCGACCGCAACTTCGTGATCGCCCTGTGGCGGCAGGCCACCGGGGCCGAGGTGCGCGCCTCGGCGGAACTCGCGTTCGCCGGTAGTGACTTCGAGTGCACGCAGTGGATCAAGACCGGTATCCACGAGGCCAAGGAACGCGACAACACCAACGAAATCCGTGACGCCGAAGTCGCCAGGCAGGCACGGGAGCTGAAGCAGCACGCCGCCGCGACGATCGGCATCATCGCCGAACCCGAGCTGCTCGTGCAGACCTACCGCGACTTCGTCTACGCGCTGTGGCAGCGCGCGACCGGCCCCGAGGTCAAGGCCGCCGCGCTCACCGCGTTCGGGCAGGACGAGGCCGCGCAGAAGGAGTTCCTGCTCAACGGCATCGTCACCGCGCACGCCCAGGACCAGCAGGACGCGATCGACGCCGACAACCAGGCGACCGAGGCGGAGAAGGCACGCCTGGCGGCCCGGAACGCCAAGGCCAACGCGGCGGCCGTGCTCGGCATCGTCGCGTCGGAAAGCCTGCTCGTGCTCTCCGACGAGAACTTCATCCGCGAGATCTGGAACCGTGCGACGCCCGGTACCGAGGTGTCCGCGGCCGCCGAGCGGACCATCCGCAGCAGCAACCCGGCCGACTGGAAGGCGTTCATCGACTCCGGCATCTACGCCGCCAACCGCCGCGACATCGAGATCGCGCTGCAGAAGAAGGCGGAGGCCGACCGCAAGCGCCTGCAGGAGCTGCGCACCAAGGCCGCCAACAGCAAGGTCCACCCGACGCTCGTCGCCGCCGCGGACATCGCACTGGCCGGCACGGTCGACGACGTCGACCGGTTCCTGCGCGTCGGGCAGTACCAGGACGCCGTGCTGCGGCAGTCGCTGCAGGCCGACACCGTCGGTTCGCGCGGTGCCTACGTGCGCAGCGCGCCCGGCAAGCAGAGCTACATCGACTTCGGCAAGGCGGCCCCGCAACCGGGTGACGGGGTCGATGCCACCTGGAAGGTCGTCCCCGGCCTGGCGGATCCGGACTGCCACTCGTTCGAGTCGGTGGCCACGCCAGGTTCGTACCTCCGGCAACAGGACCTGAAGGTGTTGACGGCGGCCAGCGACGGCAGTGACCGGTTCCGCACCGACGCCACGTGGTGCAGTCGCGCGGGTCTCGACGAGAACGGCGTGACGCTCGAGTCGAAGGGTGCGCCCGGCCGGTTCCTGCGCCACTATGACGGGCTGCTCTACGCCGCGGACCGGAGCGGTACGCACAACTTCGACTCGGCGAACCTGTTCGAGATCGACACGTTCTGGCGGGTGCACGGGGAGAACCCGGCCACTTCGGCCATCCAGCGCCGCTGGCTCAACGACGACGCGATGCGCGCGCACGTGGGCGACCCGGTGGCCGAGGAGAAGGCCGACGGTGAGCTGCGGTATCGCGACTATGCGAGCGGCCGCCTGACCTGGTCCGCCGCGACGGGGGCGAAGGAGACGGAGGGGCAGATCCTGGCGAAGTACCTGTCGATGGACCTCATCCACAGCTCCCTGTTCGGCGCACCGACGATCGACGAGACGGGAACGCCGGACGGTGTCGGCAGGTACAACCATTTCGCCGGCAGCGGCTCGATCTACTGGACGGCCCAGTACGGTGCCCACCCCATCTACGGCGCCATCAAGGACCGCTGGCGGGCGCTGGACTGGGAACGCTCGTACCTGGGCTACCCGACAGCCGACGAGACGGCCGTCCCGACCGGCCGCTGCACGAACTTCCAGCACGGCTCGATCACCTGGAACTCGACCACCGGAGCGGTGACGGACAGCAGGAACGCCTGCGCGAAGTAGGGTTTCGGCCGGAGAAGGCTGGTCAGGCGGCCTTCTCCGGCTTTCCGCCGCCACGCTCCGTCACGGCCCCGGCCATCGTCCTCGGTGCGATAGGCCGCCGGCGGGTCAGACGCCCAGCTCGGTCCGGAACTGCTCCCAGTCAACCGCGTCGTCAGGCAGCTCCCCGGTGTGGAGCGTCCGCTTCGCCTGCTCCAGCATCCGCCCGTGCCCAGCGGGGTCGGCCTGCGTCATCTGGGCGATGCGTCGCCAGCTCCCGTGCCGGGGTCGCCACGTCTGGCTCATGCACTGAGAGCCACATCACCGCCTCCCACGATCTGGTCGACGAATCCGTAGGCCAGCGCCTCCTCGGCGTCGAACCAGCGGTCCCGGTCGGCGTCGGCGGTGATTCGTTCGACAGGCTGTCCGGTCTGACGGGCGGTGATCTCCGCGATTCGGCGCTTCATCTTGCCGAAGACCTCGGCCTGGATGGCGATGTCGGTGGCGGGGCCATGGATACCGGCTGACGGCTGATGCATCACGATGCGCGTGTTCGGTAGCAGAAAACGCTTTCCCGGCGTGCCCGAGGTGAGCAGGAACTGGCCCATCGACGCCACGAAACCGAGGCCGAACGTCGACACGTCCGGTTTGATGAGGCACATGGTGTCGTAGACGGCCATGCCGGCGGTGACCGAGCCGCCCGGTGAGTTGATGTAGAACGTGATGTCCTTTTCCGGGTCGTCGGCCGCCAGTAGCAGGAGCTGCGCGGTGATGCGGTTGGCGACCTCGTCGGTGACCTCGGAGCCGAGGAACACGATGCGATCGCGCAGAAGCTGTTCGTAGACGGAATCGGTGAACGTCAGGTCACTTCCCGGCGAACGCAGCTGGGGTAGCAAGTGGGCAGTCATCTCGGGTGCCTCTCGTCGGTGGCCGGGACGCCACCGACGGTATTCGGGTTCGGAGCCCGAAAGGGGCACCGTCGCTCTCAGCGTGCGGAGTTCTCTGGTGGCGATCACATGCAGAATCAGACTGTTTCCGGGTCAGGGAACTGTGAGCACGAGGCCGCGGTACCGGAGCAAATGCGTGGCATGACGTATCCCGCGTGTCCGGTACCGGCCCGACGACGTGGACGCCCGGCTGGACGGCAGGAGGCGACGGCGTGCCCCGCCCCATGGAACGCAGAGACGCCACTGAGACCGCGGCGACCAACAAGGACGCGGGGGAGATGTCGCCGAACTCACTGGAGCTGTACGAGCGGCAGTTGTGGAGCTACGTCCGTCCGGCGTTCGGTGAGCTGCCGGTGTGAGAGGTCAACAGGTCGCGTGTGGACACTCTACTCAGGACAGTGCGCAAGCGTCAGGGAGCATCGACGACGAAGACGGTGCGAAGCGTGCGACGAACGAACGCAGTGGCCGGCGCAACTGGAGGCGGACACGACCGCGCGGCGGAAGGACCTGCCGGACCTGACCCGGTTCATGCTCGCCACGGGCGTTCGGATCGGGGAGGCCCTGGCCGTTTCCTGGGACGAGATCGACCTGGACGCCGGAACCGTCGACATCGAATGGACGGTGACGCGGTGCGTGGGGAGGGTCTTCGCCGGATGCCCGCCGAAGACCGACAGTGGCGTACGGACGCTCCCGCCGTTCGCGGTAGACATGCTCCGGCGTCGCCGTCGTCTCGCCGCCCTGGACTGCGACCTGACGCCGGGGAGCGAGGTGCCCGTGTTCCCGGACGCACTCGCCGGCTGGCGTGATCCGCAACACCCGCCGGGACCTCCGGGTCGCCCGCGGCACCGAGGGGTTCGCCTGGGTCACCTCGCACGTGTTCCGCAAGACGTGCGCCACGATCCTCGACGAAGCCCGGTTCACCCCGCGGCAGATCGCCGACCAGCTCGGGCACGCACGGCCGTCGCTGACCCAGGATGTCTACGTCGGTCGCAAGGTCGCGAACCCGGCCGCCGCCGACGCGCTCCAGCAAGAGCTGGGTACGGAGTCAGGGACGAAAGAGTAGGGTTTCGGTAGGACGTGATCTTGAAAGCAAAAAACCCCAGGCCGTTGACCTGGGGTTTTGTGCGCCATCAGGGACTCGAACCCCGAACCCGCTGATTAAGAGTCAGCTGCTCTGCCAGTTGAGCTAATGGCGCTCGTTTTCCTCGCCGCTCCGGTTCCCCTCGGCGACGAAAGAAAGATTAGCACCCCCCGCAGACCCCCTTCACACAGGGGCCCCGCAACACCCCCGGCTGCTGGTCCCCACCCAACGCTCCCCACCAATCAACGCAAGGAGCAAGCACCGTGGGGGTCCGGGGGGTCGCCCCCCGGGTGAAATGACGAACCCCACCGAGGAAAGCCGCGCCAGCGGCGACCACGGTGGGGCCAATGGGGTGAGTGACGGGACTCGAACCCGCGACATCCTGGACCACAACCAGGTGCTCTACCATCTGAGCTACACCCACCACGCGAGGAACCGGAAGCCGGTCAACCTCGGCCGGGATATCGTAGCGTGCCGCTCCCGGGGGCGCCCACCGGGTTACCCGCCGTGCTGTTGCCGCATGTCAGCGGCCACCGCGCGGGCTTCTTCGCTGCTCGGGCCGGGCTGGGGCACGAACGCGGTCCGGCGGTAGTAGTCCAGCTCGCCGATCGACTCGCGGATGTCCGCCAGCGCCCGGTGCGCGAGGCCCTTCTCCGGCTTCGCGTAGTAGACCCGGGGGTACCAGCGCCGCACGAGCTCCTTGACCGACGACACGTCGACCATGCGGTAGTGCAGGTGCGCGTCGAGCGCCGGCATGTCGCGCGCGATGAACCCGCGGTCGGTGGCGATCGAGTTGCCCGCGAGCGGCGCTGTCCTCGGGTCCGGCACGAACCGGCGCACGTGGGCGAGCACCTGCTGCTCCGCCTCTTCGAGGGTGACCGTGGAGCGGCGGACCTCTTCGGTGAGGCCGGATCGCGCGTGCATCTCGCGGACCACCTCCGGCATCGTGGAGAGCTGCTCGTCGTCCGCGTGGATGACGAGGTCCAGTCCTTCGCCGAGGATGTTCAGCTCGGCGTCGGTCACCAGCACGGCGATTTCGATGAGTGCGTCCTTGGCGAGGTCGAGCCCCGTCATCTCGCAGTCGATCCAGACAAGACGGTCGGTCACCGAAAAACCTTAACGCGCCGCGTCCCGTGCCCACGACCGACACAGCGGAACGGGCCGCCCCGACCACGGCCCGTTCCGCTGCTTCCCCCGTCCCGTCAGTCGTTCTCGATCTGGCTGACGATGGTTTTCGCGTCGTTGATGGGGATCGCGAAGCCGATGCCGACCGAGCCCGCCGACGACGAAGGGCTGTAGAGCGCCGAGTTGATGCCGATGACCTCGCCCGCCATGTTCACGAGCGCGCCGCCCGAATTGCCCTGGTTGATCGCCGCGTCGGTCTGGATGGCGGTGTAGCTGGGCGAATCGCTGGTCCGGTCGGCGGTCTGCCCGAACGGCGACGACTGCTCCTCACCGGTGCCGATGTCGGACAGCTGCCGGTTCAGCGCGCTGACGATGCCGGACGTGACCGTGTTCTGCAGTCCGCCGGGCGAGCCGATGGCGACGACCTCCTGGCCGACCTGCAGCTTGCTCGAGTCACCCAGCGTCGCGGCGGTGAGGCCGCTGGCGCCTCGCGCCTGCAGCACGGCGATGTCGGCCGTGGTGTCCGAGCCGAGCACGCTCGCCTGATACTTCCTGCCGTCCGAAAGCGTGATGGTGACGTCGCCGACCGCTCCGGACACGACGTGCGCGTTGGTGAGGATCTTGCCGTCGGCACTGAGGATCACCCCGGAACCGATGGCTTCACCCTGACTGGTGGTCACGTTCACCTGGACGACGCTGGGCAGTACCTTGGCGGCGACCGCGCTGACGTCCGTGCTGGTGCTGCCGGACACCGTCTGGGCGGTGGCGGTGTTGCCCGTCGCGGTTCCCGTGGAGCCGCTCTCGAGACCCACGATCGCCGCACCACCGGCACCACCCACCAGGGCGGCCGCGACGGCGGTCGCGCTCACCAGCGCCGCCATCCGCCTGCCCTTCCGGCGTGGCGGGGGCGGGGCGAGGACCTGCCCGGCGGGAGCAGGCTGCTGCGCGTAGTACGGATAGCTCTGCTGTGGCGGGTAGCCACCTCCGTGGCCCGGCCGGTAGTCGTTCTCGCTCATGCCTTCAGCTTGGGGCGCGTTGTTGTGAGAAAGCTGTGGAGTAACCCGAAAATCAGCTGAGAAGAATTTCCTGAGATTTCTCAGCTCGGTGCTAACTGTCCACAATGTACAAGCCGGCGGTTTCAACCGGTCGTGTGATCATGACGTAGAACTCGACCGTCCAGGCGAGCGGCAGCCGGGCGATCACTCCGAAAATTGTCGGTGGTCGTCGTTAGGGTCGGCGCATCGAAGTTCCGACCCGAGGAGGTACCCGATGACCAGCACCCTGCACCGGCCCGCCGAGCTGCGCGCCGACGGTCCGTTCGAGCTCGCCGCGTCCGCGCGGTTCCTGGAGGGGTTCACGCCGGCCGCGCGAGCCGATGCCGCACGGGAGCCGGACGTGTTGCGGTTGGCGTTCCCGGTGGAAGGGAGCTGGCAGCATGCCGGTGTCCTGATCCGGCAACGAGCGCCCGGAGTTGTCACGATTTCCGTTGAGGCAGGGGGAGATGTGGCCGAGCAGGCGGTGCGGCAGGTCCGCCGGATCCTGTCGCTGGACCTGCCCGGCGAGGGGTTCGCGGCAGTGGGTGAAGCGGATCCGGTGGTGGGCCGGCTGCAGGCCCGGTATCCGGGGCTCCGGCCAGTCCTGTTCCATTCACCGTACGAAGCCGCTTGCTGGGCGGTGATCGCCGCGCGCATCCGGGTGATCCAGGCCGCGTCTATCAAGCGACGGATCGCGCAACGGTACGGCGAGCCGGTGGAAGTCGCGGGGCAGCAGCTCGCTTCGTTCCCGTCGCCCGAGGCACTGCTGTCGATCGACGAGCCGTTGGGGCTGCCGGAAATCAAGCGGGAACGACTGCGGTCCGTCGCGCGAGCGGCGAGCGAGGGACTGCTCGACGCGGAGGAGTTGCGGGCTCTCGACCCCGAGAACGCCCTACGCCGGCTCCAGCGCCTGCCGGGCATCGGGCCGTTTTCGGCGGAGCTGATCCTCATCCGCGGTGCCGGGCAACCGGATCTGTTCCCGGCCAACGAGACGCGCCTGCACGAGGAGATGCGCGAGCTGTACAAGATGCCGGACGCGACAGCGGCGGAGCTGGCCGCGGTGGCCGGGCAATGGAAGCCGTACCGGAGCTGGGTCGCGTTGCTCCTCCGCACCCACCGGGAGGCCCGCACGAGCTGATCCGAGTCCTGACAATCTCCGGCACGGGACGGCCGCGTTGTGGTTGGGCTGCACCAGAGGCAGCCCACCGCTGGACCGCGGCTCGCTCGTCCCTGACCACGGGATGAGCTGATCACGCTGTCGGGAATGGTGATGCTGCCGCGGAGGCGCCCCGCATCAGCACCACCGGTACTCCGGCGCGCCGCGTCGCGGCTGGAGCTGGGCAACGAATGACAAGACCTGTGAAACGGACGGGGGTGGTAACAGTACGTAGACAACCGATGTGGTGAGCTGCGCGCGTGCAACTCGCGGACACAGGCGATGTCGTTTCGCCGACGGGGATCTTCGGCGCGCAACCGGACCCGACGGTGTGGGTGCCGTTGGTGACGGGCGGTCTCGCGCTGCTCCTGGTGCTCTCCGGGGCGCCGTGGCGGCTTGCGCGGAACCTCGTGACCATCGTGCACGAGGCCGGGCACGCACTCGTGGCGGTGCTCGCCGGGCGGCGCCTGCAGGGGATTCAGCTGCACTCCGACACCTCTGGAGTGACGGTGTCCCGCGGTCGTCCGACCGGGCCGGGCATGGTGCTGACGTCCCTGGCGGGCTATCCCGCCCCGGCCGTGCTGGGGCTCGGGTTCGCGGGGCTGCTCGCCGCGAACCGGATCACGGTGCTGCTCGGGGTCGCCGCGGTGCTGCTGCTCGGCGTGCTGGTGATGGTGCGCAACGCCTACGGCGTGCTCTCCGTCGTCCTCACCGCGGCCGGGCTCGCGGTGGTCGCGTTGGTCGCCGGACCCGAGGTCCAGGCGTGGGTCATGTACGTCATCACCTGGTTCCTGCTGCTCGGCGGTCTCCGGCCGGTGTTCGAGCTGCAGGCGAAACGGCGTCGCGGCGCGGCCCGCGACTCCGACGTGGACCAGCTCGCCCGGCTCACTGGCGTGCCCGCGGTGCTGTGGGTGCTGATCCTGGTCGTGATCACGCTCACGTGCCTCGTGGTCGGCGGGGCGTGGCTGCTGGAGCCCGCGCTGCAGTCCTGAGCTGCCCGTACGGCACACTGGAGCGCGCGAAAGCGGCGAAAGGAAGGTGCGCTGTGTCGGACGAGGTGGCCAAGGCAGTCGAGGAATGCGCGCGGGCGGCGAAAGCAGCGGCTCCGTCGCTGGCCACCGCACCGGACGAGGCGATCGACGCCGCGCTGACGGCGATGGCGCGCCTGCTGCTCGAGGGGCGCGAAGCGGTGCTCGAAGCCAACCGCGCCGACGTCGCGAAGGCCCGCGAGGAGGGTATGAGCGCGGGGCTGCTCGACCGCCTGACCATCACCGAGGAGCGGCTGACCGGCATGGCCGAGCAGCTCCGGTTGCTGGCCGGCGCGCCGCACCAGGAGCGCTCGGTTCCGGTGTCCACACTGGACGGTGGGCTGCGGCTGGTGGAGCGGCGACGTCCGGTGGGGGTCATCGGCGCGAACTACGAGGCGCGGCCGAACGTCACGGTCGATGTCGCCTCGCAGCTGGTGAAGTCGCGCAACGCCGGGGTGCTGCGGACGGGGTCGGCGGCGCTGGGTTCCGCGCAGCGACTGCTGGACGTGGTGATCGCGCCCGGGCTGGCCGAGGCGGGCATCGACTCGAACGTCGTCCAGCTGGTGCCGCGCGTCGAACGTGAGGCGGCGTCGGCGCTCGTGCAGCTGCCGAGCCTCGTGCCGCTGGTGATCCTGCGCGGCAGCGGGGACAGCACGCGCGCGCTCGCCACGGAAGCGGCCGTGCACGGCGTGCGCACCCTCGCCCACGCCGACGGTGGTGGTGTGCTCTACGTCGACGAGGCGGCGGACGCGGACAAGGTGCGCTCGCTGGTGTTCGGCAGCCTGGACCGGCTCGGGGTGTGCAACCGGCTGAACCTGCTGCTGATCCACGCGGCGGTGTACGAGCGGCTGTGGCCGGTGATCTCGGACGCGCTCGCGGAGCGGAAGGTGTCGCCCTCGCTGCCGCCGCACGAGCACGCGATCGGTTACGAGTGGGCGCTGGACTCCGACAAGGAGGCCACGGTGACGGTCGCGCAGGTCGCGGACCTGGCCGAGGCCGTGCGCATCGCGAACGAGCAGACGTCCGGGCTGGCCGCGGGCATCGCGACCGAGGACACTGCCGCCGCCGAGGCGTTCTTCGACGGCTACACGGGCACGGGCGTCTTCTGGAACGCACCGACCCGCCTCCTCGACGGTTTCAAGCTGCTGGCCGTTCCCGAGACGGGCATCAACCTGGACCGCGTGCCGGGCCCCCGCGGTCCCGTCACCTACACCGACCTGTACGTCCGGCAGTACGCGGTCCTGCCCGCCTGACCCGGCTCGCCTCGCGGCTGAACGCGACCGGCCGCCGGTGCTGTGGCCGCTGGTCGCGGGCGGTGTACGCGGTGGACGGCACGCGGCAGGTGGCTTGGTGGTGTGACTCCTGGTGAGCCGAGTGGCCGGGAGCGGGGTGGAGGCGTGGGTGCGGCCGAGGGGGGAGCGGAGCGGCCCGGGGGGAGTGGATGTGTGGGGGCGGCCGGGTGAGCCGAGCGGCCGGAGCTGCGTGGGTGCGGCCTGGGGCGGCGGAGTGTGTGGGTGCGGCCGGGGTGAGCGGAGCGGTCTGGGGCGGGGGCGATGCGTGGGCGCGTCAGGGTGAGCCGAGTGGCCTGGGAGTGGATGCGTGGGCGCGGCTGGGGTGAGCCGACCGCACCGGAACGGAGGGGTGCGTGGTGGGTCCTCGGTGGTATGGCCGGGCGTGAGTTGCGTGGCTTGGGAACCGGCCGCGCGGGGCGGGCCGGGATGAGCCGGGGTGGCCTGGGCCGAGGGTGCGCGGCGGGGTCCGCGGTGGGGGTGGCCCGCGGCTGAGCGAGATGGCTTGACGATGGAGTGGGGCGCGCGGCGGCCAGGCGAGTGCGCGGCGGGATGCGGCGTAGCCGCTGTCACCCGGCCGGTCAGCCTCGGTGGCGCCTGGCCCAGTCGCCGTCACCCGGGCCGATCAGGTGCGGTGGCCCGGCCCAGCCGCCGTCACCCGGCCGATCAGGTGCGGTGGCGCCCGGCCCGGCCGCTGTCACCTGGCCGGTCAGCCTCGGCGGAGGGCGAAGGAGCGTAGGCGGGCGTAGCCGCGCACCGCGGTCGCCCTGCGGGGGCGGATCGAGTACCGGTGCGTCGTCGCGAGGGCGCGCGCCAGTTCCTTGTCGATCAGGATCGTGCCCGGGCGGGCGACCGACGTCAGGCGGCTGGCCAGGTTGACCACCGACCCGTAGACATCCCCGAACCGGCTCAGGATCCGGCCCGACGCCATGCCCGCGCGGACGTCCGGCAGCGTCTCGTCCGCGCTCGTGCGTTCCGTCAGCGTCAGGGCGATCTCGGCGGCGTCCGCGGGCGCGTCGGCGACGAACAGGACCTCGTCGCCGATCATCTTCACTATCCGGCCGTGGTGTTCGGCCACCACCTCGGTCGCCAGTGCCTCGAAGCGCTCCAGGATGTCGTTCAGCTCCGCCTCGCCGATGCGCCTCGTCAACCGCGTGTAGCCGACCATGTCGACGAAACCCGCGACCTCCGTGCGCGCCTCCAGGTTCTCCGCCGGCGACGCCAGCGCGCGCCCCGCGAAGGCCGCCAAGTGCCGCCGCCACACGAAGTCCTGCACCCGCTGCAACTCGGGCACCAGGCGCTCCACCAGCAACGCCACCTGCTTCTCGTCCCGGCCCAGCTCCTCGTTCTCCCTGATCAGCGTCCACAACATGGACACCTGCCACTCCGCCAGCCGCGACAGGTGCTGGCCCAGCGCCCTCGTCACCGTCGCTTCGAGGCGCGGGTCCAGCCAACCCGACGAGATCAGCTGGTCGGCCAGGCGCACCGCCTCCACGTCGGCTTCGGTGAACACCACGTCGTCGTCCGCGACCGTCGCGAAACCCAGCGCACGCCACAGCCGCGTCGCGCGCTCGATCGGCACGCCCGTCTTCTCCGCGACCTCGAGCCGCGTGTACCGGCGCTCCCCACCGAGCAGGATGCGTTCCAGCCGTTCCTCGTCCACGAAAACCCGTCAGGTCGTGTGCACGATCAGCACGTCCACCCCGGACTTGCGCGCCGCCTCCGAGGGCACCGAGCCGAGGATCCGCCCGGTCAGCGTGTTCAACCCGCGGTTGCCGACCACCAGCAGGTCCGCCGACCGCTCCGACACGACCTTCCGCAACGTCTCGACCGGCTCACCGACCACCGCCACCGTGTCGATCTTCGTCGCACCGGCCCTGACCGCCCGGTCCCGCGCGTCCTGCAGCGTGTCCTCCGCGGGCGCGGAACCGACCACCTGGTACGCCTCGTCGCGGAGCACGTCCTGCGCCTTCTCGACGTCGCCCTGCCTCGCCGGGTAGTAGGCGCAGACGATCACGAGCTGCGCACCCGAGTCCGCCGACACCGCCGCGGCCCGGTCGACCGCGCGAAAGGACGAGTCCGAGCCGTCCGTACCAACGACAACAGTGGTGTAAGCCGCCATGCGAGTCCCTCCGCCAGTGCGCGCAACCGCGTGGCTGTGAAGGTTACTCGCCAGTCGGTTTGCTCGCAGCCCCGTCCCGGGGAGTGCTCTTCGGGGCCGGAGCAGGCCGCGGCGTGGCCGGCCGGGTGGGCTGCTCGTCGGGCACCGGCTCGGCCGGAGCCCCGTCACCGAGGACCGCGGACGCCTCGTGGAGCACCGCCCTCGCGGCCTTGACCTGCTCGGCGATCCCGGCGCGCAGCGAACGGAGGGCCTCGACGCGGTCGGCCGCGGCGTTGATCCGCTTGTTCGCCTCCTCGGTCGCCTCGCGAACCCGGCGCTGCGCCTCGTCGGTGGCCTCGGCGACGCGCGCGTTCGCCTCGGTGATCGACGCCTGCTTGCGGCGGTTGGCGTCCTCGAGCGACTCGCGACGGCGGCGCTCGATCTCGGCGTTGGCCGCCTTTTCCTCCTCCGCGACCTTCGCGCGGATCGCGGCGGCCTCCTCGGTCGCCTCCCGGACGCGGCGCTCGGCCTCGGCCTTGCTGGCGGCCTCCTGCTCGGCGAGCACGCGCATGGCCTCCGTGCGGCGGGCGGCCATGGCGATCTCGAAGTCCTCTTCGACCTTGGTGCGGTGCTGCTCGGCCTCGGCGTCGAGGCGGTCGCGCTCCTCCTTGGCCTTCTGCGTGATCGCCTCGGCCTCGGCGCGCGCGTCCTCGAGGACCTTGCGGTGCTCGGCCTCCATCTCCTTGCGGCGGGCGTCGAGCTCGGACAGCAGCTGCTCGTAGCGGGCGCGCATCGCGCTGGCGTCGGCCTCGGCCTTGGCCCGGATGTGCCCGGCCTCGGCCTCCGCACGGGCGCGGGTGTCGGCGGCTTCGTCCTGTGCGAGCCGGAGCATCCGCTGCAGGCGCTCGGACAGGCCCTCGACGGTCGTCGGAGGCTGGCCCAGCCGCTCGACCTGGCCGCGGAGGTTGTCGATCTCCCCGCGGGCCTGCTCCAGCTGCCGCGCCAGGTCACCGGCCTGCGAGATGGCGGCGTCCCGGTCGGCGGCGAGCATCTTGAGGTCGCCGTCGAGCCGCTCCAGGTGCTCGTCCACCTGGTGCCGGTCGTAGCCGCGTTTCGCCAGATCGAAGCCGGCGCCCAGCGGTACAAGCTCCCGTTCCTCGCCAAGGCTCATACCGAGAGACTAGTGGCGTCACCGATCTCGGCGCCGTGTGCCCCAGCGGGCCTGCGAGCAATCTTGACCGGCCGGCCAATCAAGGCGCACCATGGGAAGTGGAAAAGCATAAGGACGCTTTCCGCAGGAGGTGGAATCCATGACTGAGATGTCGACACGTGCCTGGACCCGTCCGCACGACTGGGCCGAGGTCGTCCTGGGTGTGGTGGCGGTGCTGTCGTTCCTGTGGGTGAACACCGACAACGCCGCGATGTGGTCGTTGGTCGTGATGGGCGCCCTCATCGCCCTCGACGGCCTGCTGTCGCTCGCGATGCCGGGGCTGATCTACGGCGAGGGCCTGCAGGTGGTGCTCGGGGCGCTGCTCTTCATCTCCCCGTGGGTGATGGGCTACACCGACCTCACGGCCGCTTCGTGGTCCGCGTGGATCCTCGGTGGGCTGACCCTGATCGTCGGCGCCGCGGCGCTGCCGGTCGCGAACGCCGCGCACGGCAGGACGGCGGGTCAGCACTGAGTACGGAAGAGCCCCCGGCGAAGGAGCGGATCCTCGCCGCGGCGGAGGAGCTGTTCGCCGAATCGGGTTTCGACGCCACCCCCACGTCGCGCATCGCGGACCGCGCCAACGTGCCGAAAGGTCTGGTGCACTACTACTTCCGGCGCAAGTCCGACCTGCTGGGCGCGCTGATCAAGCGACTGCCCGACGAGCAGCTCGAACCCGCGCTGGTGGTGGTGCCGGGGGACATCGCGGAGAGCCTGCGGCGTCTGGTGCGTGAGCTGGACGCCCGGCTCGCCCGCTCCCGCATGCTGTCGCACCTGCTGTGGCGCGAAGCCGACACGCACCGCGCGGTGCGCGACGCGCTCCACGAGCGGTTCCAGCAGCTGGTGCGGCAGGTGCGGGCTGTCATCCTCGCGGCGGGCGAGGGCGGCGTGGCGGTCGAGGACGTCGACAGCGCGGCCGGGCTGCTCGCGCTCGCCGTGAGCTACCGGCACTCCGTGGCGCGCCACGGCGACGAGCCTGCCGACCTGATGGAACGGGAGCTGAACTTCATCGCCGACGCGCTGATGGCGCGGCCGGTCACCTAGCCGGTTCGACGAGCTCCACGAGGACACCACCGGCGTCCTTCGGGTGCACGAAGTTGACCCGGCTGCCCGCGGTGCCGCGCTTGGCCTTCTCGTAGAGCAGGCGCAAACCCTTGGCGCGCAACGCGTCCGCCGCGGCCTCGACGTCCGTCACCCGGTATGCGACCTGCTGCAGGCCCGGGCCCTTGTTGTCGAGGAACTTCGCGATCGTGGAGTCCGGCCGCAGCGGCGCGAGCAGCTGGACCGCGGGCCCGGACTCGTCGCCGGGCGCGTGCAGCATCGCCTCGCGCACGCCCTGCTCCTCGTTCTCCTCGGTGTGCGTGGCCCGCAACCCGAAGTTCTCCGCGTAGAACGCGATGGCGGCGTCGAGGTCCGGCACCGCGATGCCGACGTGGTCGACGGTCGTCACGAGCGGTTTGAGCGCCTCATTCATAAGGGCGAGCATAGGGGTGCGACGGCGGCGGTTGGCGTGCGGCGACTCACACCTGTACTGCGCGCTCCCGGCCGGTATCGTCGAATCGACCGCTGTCGTTCGCGTTTTGGAGGCTGCCTTGTCCGGTTCGGTGATCCTGGGTGCCGCCCGCACCCCGATCGGTCGACTGCTGGGGTCCCTGAAGGACTTTTCGGGCGCGCAGCTGGGTGGCGTGGCGATCAAGGCGGCGCTCGAACGGGCCGGTGTCGCGCCGGAGGCCGTGCAGTACACGATCATGGGCCAGGTGCTGACCGCGGGCGCGGGCCAGATCCCGGCCCGGCAGGCGGCGGTCGCGGCGGGCATCCCGATGGACGTGCCCGCGCTGACCATCAACAAGGTGTGCCTGTCCGGCCTCGACGCGATCGCGCTGGCCGACCAGCTGATCCGCGCCGGCGAGTTCGACCTGGTCGTCGCCGGCGGGCAGGAGTCGATGACGCAGGCGCCACACCTGCTGCCCAAGTCGCGGTCCGGGTTCAAGTACGGGGACACCACGCTCGTGGACCACATGGCGCACGACGGCCTGTTCTGTGCCTTCGACCAGGTCGCGATGGGTGCCTCGACGGAGAAGTACAACTCGCGCTACGGCGTCACCCGCGAGCAGCAGGACGAGTTCTCCGCCCGCTCGCACCAGCGCGCCGCCGCCGCGATCGCGAACGGCCTGTTCAAGGAAGAGATCGCCCCCGTCTCGATCCCGCAGCGCAAGGGCGAGCCGGTGCTGTTCGACACCGACGAGGGCGTGCGCGCGGACACCACCGCCGAGGGGCTGGCGAAGCTCCGCCCGGCGTTCGCCGCGGACGGCACGATCACCGCGGGCTCGGCGTCACAGATCTCCGACGGTGCGGCGGCGGTCGTCGTGGCGAGCCGTGAGAAGGCCGAGGAACTGGGCATCACGCCGCTGGCCGAGATCGGCGCGCACGGTGTCGTGGCCGGGCCGGACGCGAGCCTGCACGAGCAGCCGTCGAACGCGATCAAGGCCGCGCTGGCGAAGGCGAAGCTGGACGTGGGCGCGCTGGACCTGGTGGAGATCAACGAGGCGTTCGCCGCGGTCGGCCTGGTGTCGAGCGAGAAGCTGGGGCTGGACCCGGAGAAGGTCAACGTCAACGGCGGGGCGATCGCGCTCGGCCACCCGATCGGTGCCTCCGGTGCCCGGCTCGCCGTGCACCTCGTGCACGAGCTGCGCCGGCGCGGTGGCGGTCTCGGCGCCGCGGCGCTGTGCGGTGGTGGCGGCCAGGGTGACGCGCTGCTGCTCCGGGTGCCGTCGGCCTAGTCCTTGGACGTTGCCGAACTGGTCGACCGCGCGCGGGAAAGGCAGCCGCGCGCGGTCGCGAAGCTGATCTCGCTGGTCGAGGACGCTTCTCCGAAGCTGCGCGAGATCGCGGCCGCGCTCACGCCGTACACCGGGCACGCGCGCGTCATCGGGCTGACCGGACCGCCGGGAGTCGGCAAGTCGACTTCGACGTCGGTGCTGGTGACGGCGTTGCGCAAGGCGGGGCAGCGGGTCGGCGTGCTGGCGATCGACCCGTCGTCGCCGTTCTCCGGCGGTGCCCTGCTCGGCGACCGGATCCGGATGACCGAGCACGCGACCGATCCCGGCGTGTTCATCCGCTCGATGGCCACGCGCGGGCACCTCGGCGGGCTCGCGTGGGCGACGCCGCAGGCCGTCCGGGTGCTCGACGCGGCGGGTTTCGACGTCGTGCTGATCGAAACCGTCGGGGTTGGACAGTCCGAAGTGGACGTCGTTGGGCTGGCGGACACCACGGTCGTGCTGCTCGCGCCGGGGCTCGGCGACGGAGTGCAGGCGGCGAAGGCCGGGGTGCTCGAGATCGCGGACGTGTTCGTGGTGAACAAGGCCGACCGGGACGGCGCCGACGTCGTCGCGCGGGACCTCAAACAGCTGATCGCGTACGGGCGCCGGGAGGTCCGCGGCGAGAGCTGGCGGCAGCCGATCGTGCGAACGGTGGCGTCGCGCGGCGAGGGCGCCGAGGAGCTGGTGCGCGCGCTGGACGAGCACCGGGAGTGGCTGGAGACACGGGGTGAGCTGGTGCGCCGCCGGACGCGGCGGGCGGCGAGCGAGGTCGAAGCGATCGCGGTGCGGCGGCTGCGCGCCGAGCTGGCGGACCTGCACGGCGGTGGTCACCTGAACGGGTTGGCCGAACGGGTCGTGGAGCGGGCGCTGGACCCGTACGCGGCGGCCGATGCGCTGCTCGCCGAGCTGAAGCCTGGACAATAGGGAGCATGGTGCCTGTCGAGCGGGTCGGACTGGTCGTTCACGGCGGCAAGGAGGCGGCCCTCGCAGCGGCCCAGGAAGTGCGCAAGTGGGCTGCGGAGCACGGCATCCCGTGCGTCGACATCGACGTGTGGGACGACCACGACGGCCACCGGCTCAACGCACGCGAGGAGGCGGCGCGGGCCGGGAACCCGGACCTGATCGTCACCGTCGGCGGGGACGGCACGTTCCTGCGCGGGGTGCGGATAGCCGGCCCGATCGACGCGCTCGTGCTGGGCGTCAACGTCGGGCGGGTCGGGTTCCTGACCGAGGTGCGCACCGACGACGTGCGGTCCGCGCTCGACGCCGTGCAGCGCGGCGAGATGACGGTGGACCCGCGGATGACGCTGACGATGCGTGCGTCCCGGCCGCTGGAGATCCCCCCGGGCATCGAGGCGATGCTGCGATACGGGCGCGGGCCGACGTTGCCGCCGCCGCACGTGCGGCCGGGGATGAAGAGCGAGGCCGGCTGGGGCGTGCCGCTGGACGTGCTGGCGCTCAACGACATCGTGGCGGAGAAGCTGGCGCGGGACCGGCAGGCGAGCCTGGCGGTGTACGTGGGCGGGAAGCTGTTCGCGTCCTACAGCGCGGACGCGTTGATCGTCGCGTCGTCGACCGGTTCGACGGCGTACAGCTTCGCCGCGGGCGGGCCGATCGTGTCGCCGCGGCTGGACGCGCTGGTGTTCACGCCGGTGGCCGCGCACATGGTGTTCAACCGGAGCGTGGTGCTGGACTGTTCGCAGCGGGTGGGGATCCTGGTGCTGGAGCACTCCGGTCAGGTGGCGGTGAGCGTCGACGGGCAGCTGCGGGGCGTGCTCAACCCGGGGGACTGGATCAGCGTCTACGGCGCGCAGAAGCGCTCGAAGCTGGTGCGGTTGGCGGAGCCGGACTTCCTCGGCAAGGTGCGGGACCGGTTCGGCCTGACGGATTCGGCGGCCGCGCTGGCGGACGGGCAGGCACCGGCGTACGCGCCGAACGAGCCGGTGCCCGACGATCTCGCGCACCCGGGGCCTGCTCAGGAATAGGCTTCGGCCGCCTCGCGCAGCCGCTTGCCGGCGCCGCCGACGATCGGGTCGCCGTGGCCGAAGCATACCGTGTCCACGTCGAGGTCCGCGAGGCGGTGGAACGACTCGATGGCGCGTTTGCGGTCCGTGTTGAACACGCCCAGGATGACCCGGCCCTCGGAGTGCGCGACGGCGTCGCCGGTGAACAGGATCCGTTCGGTGGGCAGGTGGACCGCGATGCTGCCGTCCGTGTGCCCCGGCACCGACAGGACTTCCGCGCCCGCGCCGATGTCGAGCCGTTGGCCCTCCGCCAGGTCCTCGTCGATCTCCATCGGCGGCAGCGTCCGCGGCAGACCCGCCGAGGCCCGCTCCAGGAGCGGCCGCTCCCAGTCCTCCAGCACCGGCTCCTGCGGGGGCGTCAGACCACGCAGCACCGCCGCGTCCGCCGCACCTGCCGACACGCGCGCGCCCGTCCGTGTCCGCAGTTCCGGTGCCGCGCCGACGTGATCCGTGTGCCAGTGCGTCAGCACGATCTGCGTCAGGCCGGGGAACGTCAGCTCGTCGGCACCGCCCGGGGCACCCGTGTCGATCAACGTCGTCCGGTCGCCGTCCTGCCAGCGGTACACCTGCCAGCCGTTGACCTTCAGCATGCTCAACCGCGGTGTGATTTCCATGTGCCCCAAGCTAGAACCCGGCGCCCGCGAACGGGGCCGGATCAGCTCACGGCGTAAGAGCCCGCATCAGCGCGTCGATCGCGGGCCCGAACGCGTGCTCCGCGGGCGTCGCGTAACCGAGCACGAGACCCTGCGGGTGGTCGCCCTCGGCGATCCAGTGCCGCCCCAGGAAGTCGACCGCCACGGACTCGCGCGTCGCCGCCCGCACCACCTCGTCCTCGCGGACTCCTGCCGGCAGCATCAGGAGGAGGTGTAGACCTGCGGAAATTCCTACTGGTCGAAAGTCCTCAGGTAGGATTGTCAACAATCGGTCGCGCCGATTTCTGTACCCGATTCGCCGCTGCCGCACGTGCCGGTCGTACGCGCCGGAGTTCAGCATCTCCGCCAGCACCAGGTGGTCCAGCACGGGCGGGCGCCAGCCGGTGGTCGCCAGCGCGGCCCGCGCCGGTTCGACGAGGGCGCGCGGGAGCACCAGCCAGCCGATCCGGACCGCGGGCGCGAGCGTTTTGCTGACTGTCCCCGTGTAGACAATCCTCTCCGGCGACAATGCTTGCAGTGCACCGACCGGTTGTCGATCGAAGCGGAACTCGCCGTCGTAGTCGTCCTCGATCACGAGCCCGCCTTCGGTGGCCCAGCGGGCCAGCGCGGTCCGGCGCTCCGGGGCGAGCGTGGTGCCCAGCGGGTACTGGTGCGCCGGGGTCACCACGACCGTCGGACTGTCCAGTTCGGACACCCGTAGGCCGGCTTCGTCCACCGGTACGCCGGTCACCCGCATGCCGCACCGCGCCGCCAGGTCGCGGAACTCCGGCAGCGACGGGTCCTCGAAGGCCAGTTCGCCGGGCAGGACGTGGGCGAGCACGGTCAGCGCGTGGCTGAAGCCGCCGCACACCACGATCCGCTCGGGCTCGGCGAGCACCCCGCGGCTGCGGGACAGGTACCGCGCCAGCGCCTCCCGCAGCACCGCCGGGCCCCGCACGTCGCCGTAGTCGAACACGCTCGCCGGTGAGGACTGCAACACCCGACGTGTCGCGGAAATCCAGGCGTCACGCGGAAAGGACGACAGGTCCGGGCGACCGGGGTAGAGGTCCCAGCGCAGCTTCGGTACCCACGGCGCGGCCCGCGGCCCCTCCTTCGCCGGTGCTGCCGGAGTGACCGCGGCGACGCGGGTCGGCGCGCCCTGGCTCGTGCGCAGGTAGCCCTCGGCCGTCAGGTCGGCGTACACCCGTGTGACGGTGCCCCGTGCGACGCCGAGGTCCTTCGCCAGCGCCCGCGTCGATGGGACCACCGCGCCCGGCGACAGGCGACCCTCCCGGATCGCCCGGCGCAGCGCGTCGGCGAGCCCCTGCCGTCCGCTGCCGGGATGCCAGTCGAGGTGCACGTCCCAGGAACTGGACCACGAATCCGCCACGGAACTGGACCATACTCGTGGGCCAGTTCGGGATAGCGTCGGAGCCATGAGCAAGCGAATCCCTCTCAGCCGCAGCCAGCCCGACCTGCAGAAGCAGTTGGTGGAACTCAACAACTCGGTCAAGAAGCTGGCCGCCGACGCGGGGCTCGACCCGCTGGTCCTGGAACTGTGCAAGATCCGGGCCTCGCAGCTCAACGGTTGCGCCTTCTGCCTCGACATGCACGTGAAGGACGCCCGCAAACTCGGGGAGACCGAAGCGCGCGTCTACCTGCTCAGCGCGTGGCGCGAGGCCGACGTGTACACCGAGCAGGAGCGGGCGGCACTCGCCCTGACCGACGCGATGACGAAGCTGTCCGAGACGCAGGACGTGCCGGACGACGTCTACGAGCAGGCCACCGCGGCGCTGAGCGAGCAGCAGTACGCCGCCGTCGCCTGGGCCGTCACCCTGATGAACGCCTTCAACCGGCTCAACGTCACCAGCCGCACCCCGGTGCCGCGGTGACCGCCGCGACGCTGCGGGCGCTCCACGTGCCGGGCCACCCGCTGCTCCTGCCGAACGTCTGGGACGCGGCCACCGCGCGGCTGGTCGAGGAGGCCGGTTTTCCCGTGGTGGCCACGAGTTCGCTCGCCGTGGCGGCTTCGCTCGGGTACGCGGACGGCGAGCAGGCGCCGGCCGGGGAGATGTTCCAGGCGGCGGCCCGGATCGCGCGGGCGGTGTCGGTCCCGGTGACCGTCGACGCCGAGGCCGGTTACGGCCTGCCGCCCGCCGAGCTGGTGGAACGGCTGCTGGAAACTGGTGCGGTGGGCTGCAACCTGGAGGACACGGATCACACCACCAAGCGCCTCCGCCCCGTCGCCGAGCACGCCGAGTGGCTGGCCGCCGTGCGCGAGGCAGCCGGGGACGCGCTGGTGATCAACGCCCGGGTGGACCTGTTCCTCAAGGGCGAGCCCAGGCAGGTGCTGCCGGAAGCGATCGAGCGCGCGAAGGCGTACCTGGCCGCGGGCGCGGACTGCGTCTACCCGATCCTGCTTCGCGACGCGGACGTGCTGGAGGAGTTCGTGCGGGCGGTGAGTCCCGGCGCCGTCAACGGAAATCGCATTCCCGACACCGATCTCGCCGCGATGGGCATCGCACGGATCTCGCTGGGCGCCCGGCTTTGGCAGGACATGCGCGAGTGGTTCGCGGGGCGGCTCAAGGAGTTGTGAGAACCCGGGGGCGGGCGGCCACCACACGCCCGCCCCCGGGAGGCATCAGCACTGCTGCTTATAAAAATACTGCGAGTTCGCGTCCATGTTGGTCTTGGTGATGGAGTGCAGCGGCGCGGTGAGGGTCTTCGTCACCGGCTTGTTCTCCAGCGCCGCGACGGCTTGGTCCACGCCCTGCTGGCCGATCATCGCCGGGTCCTGCGCGATGAGCGCCTGGTACTCGCCGTTGCGCAGACCGTCCACTTCGGACGGACTGGCGTCGAAGCCGACCAGGTTGACCTGACCGATCTTGCCCGCGTTGCGCAGACCGGTCGCCGCGCCCTCACCGGTGTTGAGGTTGGTGGCGAAGATGCCGATCAGGTCCGGAGTGGACGCCAGCGCCGCGGTGACCTTCGCCGCCGCCTGCTCCGGCTCGTTCTGCGTGAACTGGACGCCGATCGACTTGAGGTTCGGGTGGTTCTTCAGCTCGTCGGAGAAGCCCTGCACGCGGGCCGCCGTGGTGGACGTGCCCGCGATGGTGTCGAGCACGAGCACCGAACCGGACTTGGTGCCCACCAGGTCGGCCAGCGTCTTGGCGGCGAGCTGCCCGCCCTCGGTGTTGTTCGACGAGATCGAGGACACGGCGATGCTGGAGTCCTTCAACGAGGTGTCCACCTGCACGATCTTCGTGCCCCGGTTGGCGACCTGCTGGATGGGCGCGAGCATCGCGGTGTCGTCGGTCGGCGCGATGAGCAGCGCGGCCGGCGGGTTGGAGCCGAGCGCGTTGACCTTCTCCGTCTGCAGCGCCGCGTCGAACTTCTGCGGCGCCTGCGTGGTGATCGTGTAACCGAGCTTCTTCGCTTCGGCCTCCGCGCCGCACTGCATCGAGATGTAGAACGGTTCCGCCTGCACACCGGGGATCAGCGCGAGCTGCTTGTTGTTCTGCACCGCGCCGCCGGACCCGCCGCCGACCTGTCCCGAGCCGCATGCCGCGAGCAGGACCGCGGCCGCGACGGCCGTTCCCGCCGTGAGCACCTTCTTCATGCTGACCTCTACTTCGTTGTAGTTACCGGGAGTTGCGCTGCCGACGGCGGCGCTGGTCGAACCACACAGCCGCGATGAGCACCGCGCCGACCGCGATCATCTGCCAGAAGTCCGGCACCTGCGTGATGTTGAAGCCCTTCTTCAGGACGGCCGGGATGAACACCCCGATGACCGTGCCGAGCACCGAACCGATCCCGCCGAACAGGCTCGTGCCGCCCATGACCGTCGCCGCGATCGCGTTCAGGTTGTCGGTCGTGTGCGCGGTGATGGTGGTCGAGGCGTAGTACGCCAGCGACATGAAGCCCGCGATCCCGGCGAGGAACCCGGTGAGCAGGTACACCTTGAGCAGGTGCGCCGTGACGCCGATGCCGGAGCGCCGGGCCGCCTCGGCGTTCGAGCCGACCGCGTAGGTGTAGCGGCCGAACTTGGTGGTGTGCAACAGCCACGCGCCGATCAGCGTGATCACCACGGCGACCAGCACCAGGTTCGGGATGCCGCCGAGCGAGGTGCCGTAGCCGAGGGTCTTGTTGAGCACGGTCGGGACGCTGCGCACGTCCGACCCGTTGTTGAGCAGGTACGCCGCGCCGAGCGCGGCACCCATCGTGCCGAGGGTGACGATCAGCGGCGGGATCTTGGCCACCGCGATGAGGAAACCGTTGATCAGACCCCAGATCGTGCCGGACGCCACGGCCACGACCAGTCCGACGAGGATGACGCCCCAGCCCGCATTGCTCGCGTTGCCACCGGAAAGCGCTTCCATCGTCTTGCCGCACACCATGCCCGCGAAGATCAGCACCGAGCCGACGGACAGGTCGATGCCGGACGTGATGATCACGAACGTCATCCCGACCGACAGCACGAGCAGCACCGACGTCTCGATGAGCAGCGTCTGGAACGTGAACAGGGTCGCGAACTGGCCCGGCTTGAGCACGCTGAACACCACGATCAGCGCGACGAGCACGAGCGCGATCCAGAACGTGTTGGCACCGATCAGCCGCTGCCCGAGAGAGCGCTTTCCGAAGCCACCCTCCACAGAGGACTGGACTTCCTTGGTCGTGGTCACGCCGCCTCCTCCTGCGTCAGAGCGCCGGTCATCGCGGCGACGAGGTCCTCCAGCTTGGTCTCCGCGGCCTTGAACCGCGCGACCCGCGTGCCCAGGCGCAGCACCTCGATCCGGTCGGACACCGACAGCACCTCGGGCATGTTGTGGCTGATCAGCACCACCGCGATGCCCTGGTCGCGCACCCGCCGGATCACGTCGAGCACGCGCTCGCGCTGCACCACGCCGAGCGCCGCGGTCGGTTCGTCCATGAACACGACCTTCGACGCCCACACCACCGACCGCGCCACCGCGACGCTCTGGCGCTGCCCGCCGGACAGCGAGCCGATCGGCACGTCCGTGCTCTGCAGGGTCACGCCGAGCCGCTGGAACTCGTCCACCGCGCGCCGGCGCATCTCCGCCTTGTCGAGCATCCCGAGCTTGCCGAGGATGCCGCGCCGGTGGATTTCGCGGCCCAGGAACAGGTTCGCGGCCGGATCGAGCTCCGGCGCGACCGCGAGGTCCTGGTACACCGTCTCGATGCCCAGCCGCCGCGCGGTGGTGGGCGAGTCGAGCGTGACCGGGGCGCCGTCCAGCAGGATCCGCCCCGACGAGGGCTGTTCGGCACCGGAGAGGCACTTGATCAGCGTCGACTTCCCGGCGCCGTTGTCGCCGATCAGCGCGGTGACCTCGCCCGCTCTGGCCTGGAACGAGGCGCCGCGCAGCGCCTCGACCGAGCCGTAGTGCTTCACGATGTTCTGGGCGTCCAGCAGGACGGCGTCGGTCATGTCAGGCTCCCGGTGCTGGGGGACGGCAGCGGATGAGGGTGAGCTCGCCCGACACCTCCGCCTGGCCCGCCGAGTGGGGCACCACGACGGTGTCGCCCTTGGCCAGTGCCAGCTCGCCGCCGTGCTCGGTCTTCAGCGCGCCGTGGCCGTCGAGCACGACGAGCACCGCGAACGACGGGTCGAGGTCGAGCGAGGGCTTCGGGGAGAGCCGGTCGGCGCGGAAGAACTCCGCCGCGCCGGGCACCAGCAGGTCCACAGTGGACTCCGTCACGCCCGCCGTGCGCCTGATGATCGACTCCGGGTCGCGGGCCGACGTGTCGAGCGCCTGCAGCGCGGCGTCGAAGCCGATGCCGAGATGACCCTTCTCGGGGCTGTCGAGGAAGTCGCGCCATTCGATCGTCAACGAGAAGTCGGTCGGCTGTTGCAACTCGACGACGAACACCCCTTCACCGATGGCGTGCGGCAGGCCCGCCGGGATGTACACGTTGTCGCCGGGCTGCACGGGCACGCTGTTGAGCGCGCCGAGCATGGCCTCGGTGTCTTGTTCACGAACCCAGTTGTCGACAGTCTTCCGGTCGACAGTCTCTTTGAAGCCGGGATAGACACGCGGGTCGTCCCCGCTCGTGCCGACCACGATCCACGCCTCGGTCTTGCCGAAGTGCGAGTCGAAGTGCTGACGGGCGAAGGAGTTCGACGGGTGGAAGTGCACGGGCAGCCGCTGCCCGGCGTCGAGGAGCTTGACCAGCAGCGCCGTCGAGTCCGAGAACGCGGCCACGTGCTTCGCGCCGAGCCACGACTCGGGGTCGGCACGCACCGCGTCCCGCAGCCACCGGCCGTCGGGCAGCTTCGTCAGGCCCGTCTCGTCCTGACCGAAGAGCGTGGTGGTGGAGGCGACCCAGTCCTCGGGGCCGAACTCCTTGCCGGACTCGGCGCCGCGCAGGGCGGCGATCGCCGCGCCGCCGCGGTAGAACTGGGGCGGCTGGTTGGCCGGGAGCTTGATCGGGTTCTTGGTCGGCACGGTCACGGGGCGATCTCTCCAGAGCCGCGGGGGATGAGGTGCACGGGCAGCACAACCTTTCTCGGCGGGGAATCCTCGCCGTGGATCCTTGCGAACAGCAGCTCGGCCGCCGCCTTGCCGAGCCGGCTCACGTCGTGGCCGACCACGGTGACGGGCGGGTCGAGCAGGTCGGCGAGCTCGAAGTCGTCGAAGCTCACCAGCGCGGGGCGCGGGGTGACGTGGGTCAGCGCGCGCAGCAGGTGCACGGCGACCCGGTTGTTCCCCGCGATGACGGCGGTGGCGCGGTCGGGACCGGTCAGCAGCCGGTTCACCGCTTCCACCACGTTCTCCTGCGTGGGCGTGCGAAGGACGGCGAGCCGCTCGTCGAAGCGCAGGCCCGCGCGGACGCAGCCTTCCCGGAAACCGCGGAGCCGCTCGGTCGCCGTGAAGATGTCGGGCCGGTCGCCGAGGAACGCGATGCGCCGGTGGCCGTGGCGGGCCAGGTGCGCGACCGCCTCGATGGTGCCGCCCAGGTTGTCGACCAGCACCGTGTCGGCGAGGATGTCGCCCGCCGGGCGGTCGAGGAACACCACCGGCGTGCCCGCCCGCATCTCCGGCACGAGGTAGTGGTGCTGGGCGCCGGCGGGCACGATGAGCAGCCCGTCGACGCGGCGGGAGCAGAACTCCAGCGCCAGTTCGCGCTCGCGTTCGGAGTTCTCCTCGGACGAGCCGGTGAGCACGTGCCTGCCGAACGAGGTCGAGATCTTCTCCACGGCCCGGTTGAGCTCGGAGTAGAAGGGGTTGCCGACGTCCTCGACGATCAGGCCGACGGTGCCGGTGCTGGAGCCGCGGCGCAGGTTGCGGGCGCCGAGGTTGCGGCGGAAACCGAGCTGCTCGATGGCGGCCAGCACCCGCCGCGCCGTCTCCGGGTGCACGGCCGGCTCGTCGTTCACCACCCGGGACACCGTCTTGATGCTGACCCCGGCCAGCCGCGCGACGTCGCTCATCGTGGCGCGTCTCGCGGTGGGTCCGCGGGTCCCGTCCGACAACGTTGTCATAGTTCTCGGGATTTCACACGTTCGTGACACGTTTGTCAATGGTCCGAACGAGATGACCGACGTCTTCCGTGGGACGTATGGAGTATCGCCTGTCCGGAACGAGACAGGATCCGGCATGATCCTTGACCCGCTCGTCAGCCGCTGACGACAGTGGCCTGCGGCGACAAGGTTGTCACAGGAGGCGACGCCAGTGAGGCTTTCGCGAGTCAAAAGGGGGCTGGCGCTCGTCGCCGGCCTCGTGGTCACGTCGGCGGTACTGCCGGCGGTGCAGGCGGACGCGGCGCCCGCGCAACAGGATCTGGCGAAGTGGGTCAACCCCTTCGTCGGGACCCGGCCGGGTGGCCAGGACCAGGGCACGGGCGGTGGCGCGGGGAACAACTTCCCCGGCGCCGTGGTGCCGTTCGGCATGGTCCAGTGGAGTCCGGACACCGTGACCGCGCAACAGGGCGGTTACTACTACGACAGCACCGCGCTCAAGGGCTTCAGCCTGACGCACCTGTCCGGCGCGGGCTGCGACACCTACGAGGACATCCCCTTCATCCCGTACAACGGGCAGGTCACCACCTCGCCCGCCACGGACCCCGGCCGCTACACCATGCCGTTCTCGCACGCGAACGAGCAGGCCACGGCGGGCAAGTACAGCGTCAAGCTCGACAGCGGCGTGAACGTCGAGCTGAGCGCGACCCAGCGCACCGGCTCCGGCCGGTTCACCTATCCGCAGAACAGCACGTCGACGCTGCTGATCAACAGCTCCGGGTCGGTCACCGGCACGGACGACGCGCAGATCTCGATCGGCAAGGACACCGTCAGCGGCTGGGCGGCCAGCGGCGGGTTCTGCGGCACCGATTCGCACTACCGCGTGTACTTCTACGCGAAGTTCGATCAGCCGTTCGCGTCGATCGGCACGTGGCGCAACGGCACGGTCACCCCGAACAAGGCCACCGAGAACGGTGGCGCGCAGGCGAAGGTCGCCCCGCAGGCCAAGGCGGCCGAGGAGACCAAGACCGCGCGTACGGATACGAAGAAGCCCGCCGACACCACTGTCAGCGGCCCCGGCAGCGGTGGTTACGTCACCTTCGCGCCCGGCGCCACGGTGAACGTCCAGGTCGGCGTGTCCTTCGTGTCGGTCGACGGCGCGCAGGCGAACGTCAAGGCGGAGAACAACCACCGCTCCTTCGACGACGTCGCGACCGCGGCGCGCAAGGCGTGGAACGACCGGCTCAACCAGGTCCAGGTCACCGGTGGTTCGGACGCCGACAGGACGACGTTCTACACGGCGCTGTACCACTCGCTGATCCAGCCGAACGTGTTCTCCGACGTCGACGGCAAGTACACCGGCTTCGACGGCCGCGTGCACACCGCCGCCAAGGGACACGCGATGTACACCAACTTCTCCGGCTGGGACATCTACCGCTCGGAGGCCCAGCTGCTCGCGCTGCTGGCCCCGAAGGAGTCCTCGGACATCGCGAACTCCATGGTCCAGTACGCCGCCCAGGGCGGCGCGTGGGACCGCTGGACGGTGGCCAACGACTACACGGGCGTGATGAACGGCGACCCGTACCACATCATCGTGTCGAGCATGTACGCGTTCGGCGCCAAGGACTTCGACGCGAACAACGCGCTGCTGTCCATGATCCGCGGGGCGACCCAGCCCACCACCCAGGGCTACACCGAGCGCCCCGGGCTGCAGGACTACCAGACGCTCGGGTACGTGCCCGGCGCCGGTGCCGACACGCTCGAATACACCAGCGCCGACTTCTCGATCGCGCAGCTCGCCGCGCGGCTCGGGGACTCCTCGACGTACCAGAACTTCATGAAGCGGGCCCAGTACTGGCAGAACCTGTACAACCCCGCGACCGGCTACCTGCAGCCGCGCAACGCCGACGGCACGTTCAGCACGCCGTACAACCCGGGCAGCTCGCAGGGCTGGGTCGAGGGCAACGGCGCGCAGTACAGCTGGATGGTGCCTTACGACGTGGCCGGCCTGGTCACGGCGTTCGGCGGAAACCAGGCCGTTCAGTCGCGTTTGGACGAGTTCTTCAAGGAGCTGAACGCGGGCACCCAGGACCCGCACGCGTTCCTGGGCAACGAGCCCAACTCGAACGCCCCGTGGCTGTACGACTTCGCCGGTGCGCCCTACAAGACGCAGGCGATCGTCCGGCGGGCGATGACCGAGCTGTACAACCCGAACCCGCAAGGGCTGATCGGCAACGACGACCTCGGCCAGATGTCGTCCTGGTACGTCTGGTCGGCGCTCGGCGTGTACCCGGAGATCCCGGGCCGCGCGGAGCTGGTGGTCGGCTCGCCGCTGTTCTCGAAGGTTGCGGTGACCACCGGGCTCGGCAAGAAGATCACCATCAACGGGCACGGCACCGGTGAGTACGTGACCGGGCTGAAGGTCAACGGCGTCTCGACGACCAAGACCTGGCTGCCGGAGTCGTTCGCCACCACGGGCGGCACGCTCGACTTCACCCTGTCGTCCACTCCGGACACCTCGTGGGGCAGCGCGCCTTCGGACGCACCGCCTTCGTTCCGTGAGGGCGAGACGCCCGCCCTGTCCTTTGTGGATCCGGCTCGGGTGCTCGTGCCGTCGGGCACGAGCGGCACCGCGGCGGTCGGCGCGCAGGACCTGTCCGGCACCGCCCGCACGTGGCACTGGACTGCCGCGCCGCCGGCGGGCATCACGGTCACCCCGTCCTCCGGTGACATCGCGGTGCCCGCCGGTGGCAAGGCTCAGGTGAACGTCACCGTCAGCGTCGCCGCCGGTACCGCCGACGGCTCGTACCAGGTGCCGATCACGTTGAGCGCCAGCGGGCAGCAGTCGCTGTCCACGACGCTCGGCGTGCTCGTCGCCCAGCCCGGCAGCTGGCTGGCCGCGGTGAACAACGCGGGCATCTCCCCGGACGCCAAGCCCGCGTCGGCGAACTTCGACGGGGTCGGCTTCAGCTACTCCGCGGACGCGCTCGCCGCGGCGGGCGCCAAGGCGGGGAGCACGGTGACGGTCAACGGGTTGTCCTACACCTGGCCGAACTACCCGGCGGGCTCGCCGGACAACGTGATCGCACAGGGCCAGACGCTCAACGCCTCCGGCAGCGGCCGGCTGGCCTTCCTGGGCGCGGCCGCGAACGGCAGCGCGCAGGGCACCGTGACGATCACCTACACCGACGGCACCACGAGCACGGCGTCGCTCGGGTTCTCGGACTGGACGCTGGGCGCGGGCGGTCAGCAGCCGTCGTTCGGCAACCAGGTCGCGTTCAGCACGCCGTACCGCAACAGCACCGGCGGTGACCCGCAGCAGATCAACACCTACGTGTTCGCCAGCGCCCCGATCACGCTCGCCGCGGGCAAGACCGTCAAGAGCGTGACCCTGCCGTCGAACGTCTCGGGTGGGCAGTTGCACGTCTTCGCGATCGGAATCGGATAACCCATGAAGAAACTGGTGGCAGTGCTCGCTGCCGCCCTCGTTCCGGCGGCCGTCGTCACTCCGGTGGCGGCGGCCGCGCCGGTGGACGTGCTCGACTCGGTCAACACGTTCATCGGCACCCAGGACGAGGGCAACACGTTCCCGGGCGCTTCGGCGCCCTTCGGTATGACGCAGGTTTCGCCCATCGGCTCGCACTACGCCGGGTACCAGTACACCGATACCGCGATCCGCGGGTTCGGGCACTTCTTCCTCTCCGGCGCGGGCTGCTGGGAGCAGGGCGGGCTGGTCTCGACCCTGCCGCGCACCGGCACGTTCGACCCGGCGAATCCGTCCACTTTCGACCAGACGAAGTACGCCTCGCCGTACACGCACGACGGCGAGGTGGGCTCGCCCGGCTACTACAAGGTCCACCTGACCGGCTACGGCGGCATCGACGTCGAGACCACGGCGACGACCCGCACCGGCGTCGAGCGGTACACGTTCGACCAGTCCGGCCCGGCGCAGGTCTTCGTGAACACAGGTCAAGCGAACGACAAGGAACCTGTCAGCGGATCCTCTATTCGGATTGTTGACAACAGGACTGTCGAAGGAACCGTCGAGTCGCAGGCGTTCTGCGGCGGCAAGCCGTACACGACCTACTTCCGCACGACGTTCGACAAGCCGTTCACCTCGTACGGCACGTGGTCACCGACCGGCGGCACGCCCGGTAGCAAGGAGTCCGCCGGTGGCGCGGGCCTGCGTGGCGCGTGGCTGTCCTTCGACAACCCGGGTTCGGTCACGGCGTCCACGGCGATCTCCTATGTGGACGCCGACGGCGCCCGGCGGAACCTCGCCGCCGAGGGCAACCGGAGCTTCGACAAGGTCAAGGCCGCGACTGTCAACACGTGGCGAAAAGAATTGTCAACAATCGACGTTTCCGGCGGTACTAATGACAACCGTACGGTCTTCTACACGTCGCTCTACCACACGCTCCTGCAACCGCTGACGGGCAACGACGTCGACGGCCGCTACCGCGGTTTCGACAACCAGATCCACCGCGCCGTCGGCTGGACGTACTACCAGTACTTCTCGCTGTGGGACACCTACCGCTCGCAGAACCAGCTGATAGCGCTGCTGCGCCCCGACCGGGCACGCGACATCGCGCAGAGCATCCTGGCCATCCACGACCAGGGCGGCTGGCTGCCGAGATGGGCGTACGCGAACCAGGAGACGAACACGATGACCGGTGACCCGGTCACGCCGTACCTGGTGGACCTCTGGCGGTTCGGCGCGCTGCGGGGCCTGGAAGGCAAGGCGTACCAGGCGCTGCTGCAGAACTCGACGCAGATCCCGCCCGCCGACTCGCCGTTCCAGGGCCGCTCGGGCAACGAGAGCTACCAGGCGAACGGGTTCGTCCAGTACGACCCGAACTTCCCGAAGAAGGGCCAGGACACCGACCCGAACCACGGCGCGTCGGCGACCCTGGAGTACGCGCTCGCGGACTGCTCGCTGTCGATCATGGCGCGCGGCCTCGGGAAGACCCAGGACGCGAACGCGCTCGCGGCCAAGGGGCAGAACTACCGCGTCCTGTGGGACAGCACCGTGTCCGACCGCGGCTTCACGGGCTTCCCGCGCCCGAAGGTCGAGGGCGGCGCCTGGTTCACCCCCGCCGACGGGCCCTACACCCCCGAGGGGCAGGACGGGTTCCACGAGGGCACGGCCTGGCAGTACCAGTGGCTGACCCAGCAGGACATCCCCGGCCTCGTGCAGCGGATGGGCGGGCAGCAGGCCACCACGGCACGGCTCGACGACTTCTTCGCCTACTCGGACCTGCTGGCCGACCCGGCCAAGACGGTCCGCGAGGAGTGGGTCACCGGGCCGTACAACTACTACAACCAGTTCCGGTACAACCCGAACAACGAGCCGGACCTGCACTCGCCGTGGATGTACACACTCGTCGGCCAGCCGTGGAAGACCTCCGCGGTGGTCCGGGCGGCGCACACGCTGTTCACCAACGCCCCCAACGGGGTCACGGGCAACGACGACCTCGGCGAGATGTCGGCCTGGTACGTGTTCAGCTCGCTCGGGCTGTACCCGGCGGTGCCTGGCACCGGCCAGTTCGTGCTGAGCGCGCCGCAGTTCGCCAAGACCGTGGTGCACCTGGAGAACGGCCGCGACATCGTGCTCAAGGCCGGCGGCGCCGACGCCTCGCAGCTGCAGTACGTGCAGGGGCTGCGGGTGAACGGCGTGCAGAGTGACCGGGCTTACGTATCGCTGGAGCAGCTGACGCGCGGGTCCACCCTGGACTTCCGGTTGACCGCGGACGCCGCGAAGGCCACGTGGGCAACGGGTCCCGGTGGGGCACCGCCGTCACCCTGTGCGTAGCTGGGACTTCGGGGGTCGTGAGCACAATCACGACCCCCGATGTTCCGGTGAGGAGCATCACGGCGCACACTGATATCGAAACGTCCGACAGCGTGGTTGACGTCCCTGGGGCGAAAACCCCGCGCCGGACGTTTTTTCGTGTGTGCATCCACTGAGGAGGAAAGCAGTGTCCAGCAAGGCCGCTCTCGTGTTCCGCGTGGCCGCAATCGCCGAGGCGCTCTCCTGGGCCGCTCTGGTGATCGGGATGATCCTGAAGTACGGCTTCTCCGCGGCCCACGAAGGAGGAGTTCCGGTGCTGGGCATGGTGCACGGCGTGATCTTCATCTGCTACGTGCTGGTCACGCTGTCCGTGTTCAAGCCGCTGGCGTGGAAGCCGAAGACCCTCGTGCTGGCGCTGCTGGCCAGCATCCCGCCGCTGTTCACGTGGTGGTTCGAGACGTGGGCGCTGCGCACCGGCAAGCTCGACGGCCCCGAGCGCCTCACCTACGGCGGCACCGGGCTGTTCGTCCGCGAGACCGCGGCCGCCTGACGTACTTGCGGAAAACGGCCCTCACCCGCCCGGGTGGGGGCCGTTCTGCTATTCGACGAAGTCGCCGGTCGCCTTGCGGACGCGGGTGAGCAGCTCGGTCAGCTGGGTGGTCTGCGCGGGGGTCAGGCCGACGAGGCCGAAGTCGATCGCCGTGACGGCCTTGGTCGCCTCCGCGTGCCGCGCCCGGCCGTCGTCGGTGATCTCGACGAGCGTCGTGCGGCGGTCGGTGGGGTGCGGGACGCGCTTGACGAGCCCGTCGCGCTCCAGCCGGTCCACGATGTTCGTCACGCTCGTCGGGTGCAGCTGCAGGCGCTCGCCCATCACGCGCATCGGCAGGCTCGACCGGCGGGCGAACGTCAGCAGCACCAGCGCCTCGTAGCGGGCGAAGGTGAGACCGTGGGGTTTCAGCGCGCCGTCCACGGCCGACTGGATGATCTGCTGGACGCGCATCAACCCGGTCACCGCGGCCATCGTGCCGGAGGGCCCGACCCGGTCCTCCCACAGCTGCGCGGCGCGGGCGATCGGGTCGAACGGCAGTGGGCGGTTCATGAACCGGGAAGCTACCAGCGGGTACCGGGGTCATGGGGCAGGGTGGGGCCAGAAACGAGGAGGAACGACATGATCGTGGCTTTCAGCGTCAGCCCGTCCGGCGGGGACCCCGACGGGGGCGTGAGCGAGGCCGTCTCCAGGGCGGTCAAGGTGGTGCGGGAGTCGGGATTGCCGAACGAGACGAACGCCATGTTCACCAACGTCGAGGGCGAGTGGGACGAGGTAATGGACGTGGTGAAGCGGGCGGTCGAAGCCGCAGGTGAGGGCGCGGCGCGGGTGTCGCTGGTGCTGAAGGCCGACATCCGTCCGGGGTACGAAGGTCAGCTGTCGGCGAAGGTCGACCGGGTGGAGGAGCACCTGCGGTGATTCTCGCGGGCTCGCGTGCCAGGATGGAAGGGTGACGAACCCACGCGGAGCAGCAGCGAATTCGGCGGCCATGTCGGCCGCGCTGTCGGGCGCGGTCGACCTGTCCGCGCTCAAGGCCCGCGCCGACGCGGCGCGGCAGCGGCCGGCCGGGCCCCCGGCGTCACAGGCGCCTCCGGCGTCCGGCGAGAACGTGCTGGAGGTGACCGAGGCGTCGTTCCAGCAGGACGTCGTCGAGCGGTCCCTGCAGCAGCTCGTCGTCGTCGACCTGTGGGCCGACTGGTGCGGGCCGTGCAAGCAGCTCAGCCCGGTGCTCGAGCGCCTGGCCGCGCAGTCCGGCGGGGCCTGGGTGCTGGCGAAGGTCGACGTGGACGCCAACCCGCGCATCGCGCAGCTGTTCGGCGCCCAGTCGATCCCCACGGTGGTCGCCATCGCGGGCGGGCAGCCGGTGGACGCCTTCGCGGGCGCCCTGCCGGAGCCGGAGATCAAGAAGTGGCTGAACGCCCTGCTCGACGCGCTCAAGGACAAGCTGCCCGGCGTGCGGAACGCGCAGCCGGAGGAGGTCGAGGAGCCGGAGGACCCGCGTTTCGTCGAGGCCGAGGAAGCCTTCGAGCGCGGGGACTACGCCGGTGCCGAGGCCGCGTACCAGAAGATCCTGGACGTCGAGCCGGCGAACGAGCTCGCCAAGGCAGCGCTGACGCAGGTCCGCTTCGCCGCCCGCGCCGAGCAGGCCGACCCGTCCGCGGTGGCCCGCGCGGACGCCGACCAGTCCGACGTGCAGGCCCAACTCGCGGCGGCGGACTACGAGGTCGCCACCAACCAGGTGGACGAAGCCTTCGCGAGGCTGATCAACGCGGTCCGCAGGACAGCGGGCGACGAGCGCAACAAGGTGCGGGAACACCTGGTGGGCCTGTTCGAGCTGTTCGACCCGGCGGACGACCGGGTGGCGAAGGCACGGAGGGACCTGGCGTCGGCACTGTTCTGACGACGCCGTGAGGCGCTTTGAAGGGAACCCCAGAGTTGGGTGGTCATCCCGTCGCCTGAAACCGGGGGATCACTTTGAGGAGCAGCCGCAACATTCGCTGTCAACCGGCGGCCGAACCACGCAACCTTGCGGCTGGTCCTCAAAGTGATATGCACAAACCGCAGGCGACGGGATGACCACTCAACTCGACCACCCACCCGAGGTGAGATCCCTTTGGGCCCGGCCATCCCGGAGCCAGCCCGCCGGCGAGGCATTCTTTTGATCTTTGAACCCGCGCCTTCGCGCCCGAAAAGACCAAAGACCGCGCTGCGCGCGAAAACGATGGTCACGTAGGGCGCCCCGATTGCCGATTGTTTAACGGTCGCCACGGTGCGTCAAGGGCGCCTTCGGCGTCGCTTCGCGATGAGGCTTCGCCTCACCCTTGACACACCGTGCCGACCGCTAATGACGGCTTTGTATCGGGGACGGGGGAGGACCGGGCGGGAGGGGGCGTTGCTCGGTTTTCGTTGCGGGGTGGCGGTTTTGGTGGTTGGTGTGGTGGCTACCCGTATTGCTTGCTGCAGGGGGTGGAGCCCTTTAGGTAGCCCGTGCGCATGGCCTCGACTCGGGTGAAGCCTGCGTCCACCCGCTTTCCGTTCACGTCCGCTGCCACGAGGCTGTCCGGGCGGAGCAGGTCCGAGATCGCCTCGTCCAGGTCGCCCGCCGACAGGCGCAGCACCGTGTTCGGGAGCTTGTTCGTCGCCGCTGCCCAGGCGCCTACCAGGCACGCCGTGCGCAGGCCCGCGTTCGCGTTGTCCAGGGAAGCACCGACGCCCTTCTCGATCGCCAGTGCGTATCTCGACGCGATTTCCGACAGGGCCGCGAAGTCGCCGTGACCGCCACTCGTTTCGCCGTTCCACTCCGCGCTCTGGTTCACCTCGCGGCCCAGCGCGGCCAGTGTGTCCACGTCGATGTTCACCGTGTTGTCCGACGGGCAGTACGACGCCGGCGGGGTCGCGGGGCCGCCGCTGCACGCACCGGAACCGGGCACGATCTCGGGTGACGGCACGTGCGCGCCCGCGAAGGCCGCGTCCAGGCTCTGCTTCAGGAAGTCGAGCGTGGTGTCGTTGATCGGGAGTGTGCCTTCGTTGCGGTCGGCCTGGTCGAACGGGCGTTCCGTGAGCCGCGACTGGAGGCTCGTCATGTCGATTTTCGCGCACTCCTTCGGCCCCTGTTCGAAGCCGAGCTGGAAGGCGAAGATGCGGTCGAACGCCGTGCCGTGCGCCTGGTTGTCGGTCGCCGCCGTGCCCGCGCTGTCGCGGACCAGGAACAGCGATGACAACGCCGCGTTCAGGCCCTCCGCCGTCGACACCCGGAAGTACTTGCTCTTCCCCTCGGCCACCCAGCGGTAGTAGCTCCCGGCGAAGCAGTCCGCCTGCTGCTCCTTGACGATCGTCGGCGTGCTGCGGGTGATTCCCGCCTTGTCCTGCAGCCGATATTGCACCGCGTGCCCGAACTCGTGCGACAACACCGTGACCACGGACAGCGGCCCGAACTGCTGGATCATCGTCGGCAGCAGCACGCCCCGGTCCCACGCGATCGAGTCGTCCTGGCCGCAGTAGAACGCGTTCACGTTCTTCTTCGTGTCGCCGCAGCCGTTCGTCTGGTTCGTCCCGTTCGACTCGTACGACAGCAGCTTCTCGACCGGGTCGAATTTCACCCCGAAGTCGTCGGGCAGCTCACCCGACCAGTAGTCCTCGACGTCGGCGATCGTGGCGGTGGCGAGCCGGTCGGCGTCGTCGTCGCTCACGTTCCGCACGTCCAGGTCCGGCGTCGGTGCGTCCGGGCGCAGGCCGCTTTCGAAGTGGGTCACGGGCAGCCCGGCGACCGAACCCGCGGCCGTTCCCCCGTCGTTCCCACCGCACGCCGCGAGCACCAGCGTTCCCGCGATCGCGACGGCCAGTGCCCCTGCGCGCATCCCACCCGCTCCCTGATCGGCTTCGGCCACCGGACACTAACCGATATCGTCGCTTCCCATGAGAGCAATCCGTCGGTTCACCGTCCGTGCGAGCCTGCCGGAGCCACTGGCGGGCCTGCGTGCGCTGGCGACCAACCTCCGCTGGACCTGGCACCCACCGACCCGCGACCTGTTCGCGTCCATGGACGACGAGCTGTTCCGCCGGGTCCGCGACCCGCTGCGGATGCTGCTGGCCGTCCCGTCGGCCCGGCTCGAGGAGCTCGCCGCCGACGAGGACTTCCTGGCCAGGGCGCGGGCGGCGACGGAGGACCTGGAGCGCTACCTCACCGAGGAGCGCTGGTACCAGGAGCAGCACGGCGCCGACGGCGCCCCGCGGGGCATCGCGTACTTCTGCATGGAGTTCGGCGTGCACGAGGCCCTGCCGAACTACTCCGGCGGCCTCGGCGTGCTCGCGGGCGACCACCTCAAGGCGGCGTCCGACCTGGGCGTGCCGATGATCGGCGTCGGCCCGCTCTACCGCGCCGGCTACTTCCGGCAGGGCCTGTCGCTGGACGGCTGGCAGCTCGAACACTATCCCGTGATCGACCCGAACGCGCTGCCGCTGGAGCTGCTCACCGGCGAAGACGACAAGCCGGTGCTGGTGCAGGTCGCCATGCCCGGCGGCCGCACGCTGCACGCCCAGGTGTGGCAGGCCCGCGTCGGCCGCGTGCCGCTCCTGCTGCTGGACACCGACGTCGACGAGAACGACGAGGACCTGCGCCGCGTCACCGACCGGCTGTACGGGGGTGACGCCGATCACCGCATCCGGCAGGAGATCCTCGCCGGGATCGGCGGGATGCGCGCGGTGCGGCGGTACTGCGAGCTGACCGGGCACCCGCAGCCGGAGGTGTTCCACACCAACGAGGGGCACGCGGGCTTCCTCGGCCTGGAGCGGGCGCGGGAGATCATCGACGAGCACGGCCTCGGGTTCGACGAGGTCCTGTCGGCCGTGCGGGCGGGCACGGTGTTCACCACCCACACCCCGGTGCCTGCGGGCATCGACCGGTTTCCGGTGGACCTCGTGCAACACTATTTCGGCGACGGCCGGCTGCTGCCGGGGATCGAGACGCAGCGGGTGCTGGCGCTCGGCGCCGAGGACAACCCGGGCATGTTCAACATGGCGCACATGGGTTTGCGGCTGGCGCAGCGGGCGAACGGCGTCTCGCAGCTGCACGGGCGGGTGTCGCGCCGCATGTTCGCCCGGCTGTGGTCGGGTTTCGACGAGGACGAGGTGCCGATCACGTCGGTCACCAACGGCGTCCACGGCCCGACGTGGGTCGCGCGCGAGCTGACGGCGTTGCTCGGTGGGAAGCACAAAGAATGGGGACACAAAGGACAGTTGCCGAGTCAGCAGGGCGTCAGCGACGAGGAGTTGTGGGCGCTGCGGCGGGACCTGCGGCAGAAACTGGTGGTCGAGGTGCGCCGCCGGGTGCGGGACGCGTGGCTGCAGCGCGGGGCTTCGGCGCTGGAGCTGGGCTGGATCAACACGGTGTTCGACCCGGACGTGCTGACCGTGGGCTTCGCCCGCCGCGTGCCGACGTACAAGCGGCTGACCCTGATGCTGCGCGACCCGGAGCGCTTGAAGGCCCTGCTGCTGGACGAGGACCGGCCCATCCAGATCGTCGTGGCGGGCAAGTCCCATCCCGCTGACGAGGGTGGTAAACAACTGATCCAGCAGATTGTCAGATTTGTAGACGATCCTGATGTCAGACGTCGGATGGTCTTCCTTCCGGATTACGACATGTCGATGGCACGGTATTTGTACCGTGGATGCGACGTCTGGCTGAACAACCCGACGCGCCCGCTGGAGGCGTGCGGCACGTCGGGCATGAAGTCGGCGCTGAACGGCGGCCTCAATCTGTCCATTCGGGACGGTTGGTGGGACGAGTGCTACGACGGCAGCAACGGCTGGGCCATCCCGACGGCGGACGGCATCAGGGACCCGCTGCGCCGTGACGAGCTGGAATCGGCCGCGCTGTACGACTTACTGGGCCAGCAGGTGGCGCCGCTGTTCTACGATCGGGATGGCAATGGGGTGCCGCAAGGCTGGATGTCGATGGTCTGGCACACGCTCGACACCCTCGGCCCGCGCGTGCAGGCTTCGAGGATGGTGCGGGAATACGTGGAAACGTGCTACTGCCCAGCCGCCTCCACAGTCGCCGCGGCCGCGAAGGATTCCTACGAGGGCGCACGGTCCCTGTCGGAGTACCGTAAGCGAATCGATGTGTTGTGGCCGCAGGTCAAAATCTTCGACACAGATCTGACCGCGGAATCATTGGTGGTCGGCAGCGAAGTGCGAGTACAGGCCAGAATCGATTTGGCAGGGCTGGATCTGTCCGAAGTGGACGTTCAGGCGGTGGTGGGCAGCGTCGGCGACAGCGACGAACTGCACAACGCGGTAACGGTTTCCATGCAACAGGAGCAAATCGGCCTGTTCGCGGCAACCCTGAGGCTCCCACACGCAGGCTCCCTGGGCTACACGGTAAGGGTACTGCCAAAACACTCCCTACTGGCAACCCCAGCAGAACTAGGAAAAGTGGTCCACGCCTAAAACGGCCACCCGCCGACGAGAACAAGCCCGGCACACGCCCAGGCCTCCCCCGTCCCCGATCCCCAGCCTCATTAGCGGTTGGCTCGCCGTGTCAAGGGTCGCGCAGCGATCGCGAAGCGACGCCGAAGGCGCCCTTGACGCGGTGAGCCAACCGTTAAACCATCAAGGGGAAGGGGCGGGGGTGGCCGGGCATTGGAGGGCGTCCGCGCCCGGCCCACCGCTGGTGACCACGCTGGGGCGAGAGAGAAAAGATCAAAAGAATGCCTCGCCGGCGGGCAGGCTCCAGGATGATGGGGCCCAAAGGGATCTCACCTTGGCAGCGTGGTCGAGTTGAGTGGTCATCCCGTCGCGTGCGGTTTGTGCATATCACTTTGAGGACCAGCCGCAAGCTTGGCATGACAAGCGCCAGTCTCGAAAAAGGTTGCGGCTGCTCCTCAAAGTGATGGTCCTGAATCAGGCGACGGGATGACCACCCAACTCTCGGGGGTGTGTTCAAAGCGCCTCACGGCGCCTCTCCTCGCCTACGGCACCGCTGGCGAAGGCCCCTCCTGCACGGGCAACCCCGCCGCCTTCCAGGCTCGGAATCCGCCGTCCAGGTCCGTGGCCTCGACCCCCAGACGCCGCAGGTCGGCTGCCGCCAGGCTGGACGCGTACCCCTCGTTGCACACCACCACGACCGCCTGTCCCGGCCGCACCTGCGGCAACCGGTGGGAGCCCGCCGGATCGAGGCGCCACTCCAGGTGGATTCGCTCGATCACCACCGCGCCCGGGATCTCGCCCTCCGCCGCGCGGTTGGCCTCCGGCCGAATGTCAACAATCAGCGCGCCCTCTTGTTGGAGAGTCTGCGCGCCCGCCGGGTCGACCCGGTCGAGGGTCGACCGGGCCGCGGCGAGCATGTCTTCGACGGTCATCGCCCGAGTATCACCGGCAGGGGCGGGATCTCGCTGGGTACGTCGGCCAGCGACGCGTACTCCCGCGTCGGCACGAGGGGCGGCGAGTACGCGTGCACGCTCGCCGCCGGGGCGTCGCCCCTGTTGACCACCTGGTGGGCCCGCCCAGCCCCGAAGCCGAGCCCGGCGCCCGCGACGTGGCTGCGTGACCGGATCGGGCCGCCGGGGTAGCGGTACTCCTCGGCCAGTTCGCCCTGCAACACCGTGAACGAACCCGCCGCGCCGCCGTGGTCGTGCGGCTGCGTGTGCTGGCCGGGCAGCCACGACAACAGCCACAGCTCCACGCCGTCGGTGAGCGCGAGGCGCGCCCACCAGCGCTGGTCGGAGTCGAAGCGCAGCACGTCCGCCAGCGGCTCGGCCAGCTCGCGTGTGACGCGCTTGGTCAGGTCGGCCAGCTCGGCGGCCGTCCACAACAGACGGGACGGGTGCAGCAGCCCGGGCAGGCCGGTTTCAGCCAGGCGCGGGTGGATTTCGAAGTCGAGAACGGTCTGGGTCAACGGAAGCTCCTCGGTGGTGATCGTCGTCGTGGCTGCGGAACGAGCCGGTACAGCCACACGAGGCGACGAGGAGCAGGTCGACGGCACGGTCGCGCCAGAACGGGCCCGCGGGGCGCGCGAACGGCGGAGTGCTCACACAACGCATCCTGCCACCACCGTGCGCTACCCCGCGTGAAGTCCCACCTGCTGGTACGGGGCCGCTGCCACCGCAGGCGCCAACTATGACCACAATGGGCACGTGAGCGAGCCGAACAACCTTGACGATCTCGTGGTGCGCATGTCCGGCGTGGGGGTCCGCCGCGGCGGCAGCGACCTGCTTGCAGGCCTCGACTGGGCCGTCGAGCTCGACGAGCGGTGGGTGGTGCTCGGCCCCAACGGCGCCGGCAAGACCACCCTCCTGCGGCTGGCGGCCGCGGAGCTGCACCCCACCACCGGCACCGTCGACCTGCTCGGCGAGCGCATCGGCAAGGTCAGCGTCTTCGAGCTGCGTCCCCGCATCGGGTTCACCTCCGCCGCCCTCGCGAACCGGGTGCCGGGCGACGAGCTGGTCCGCGACGTGGTGGTCAGTGCCGGGTACTCGGTGCTGGGCCGTTGGCGCGAGGAGTACGAGAACCTGGACATGGACCGCGCGCTGGAGCTGCTCGGCACCCTCGGTGTGACGCATCTCGCCGACCGCACCTTCGGCACCCTGTCCGAGGGCGAGCGCAAGCGCGTCCTCATCGCCCGTGCCCTGATGACCGATCCGGAGATGCTGCTGCTCGACGAGCCCGCCGCGGGTCTGGACCTCGGCGGCCGCGAGGACCTGGTGGCCCGGCTGTCCACGCTCGCGATGGACCCCGACGCGCCGGCCACCGTGCTGGTGACCCACCACGTCGAGGAGATCCCGCCCGGCTTCACCCACGCGTTGCTGCTGCGCGACGGCCACGCCGTGGTCGCCGGGCTCATCGAGGACGTGCTGACCGCGGAGAACCTGTCCAAGACGTTCGACCAGGACCTGCTGCTCGAACGGTCGGGGGACCGGTACTTCGCTCGGCGCCGGTAGGGTACTGGCCAGTAACAATCGAGGAGGATGCCAGCGTGGGCGAGTTCGTACGGCTCGAGGTGGACGGCGGGATCGGCACGATCCGGCTGGAGCGCCCGCCGGTCAACGCCATCAACGACCAGGTGCAGGCCGAGCTGGGCGAAGCGGCCCGCGAGGCGGGCGAGCGCGCCGACGTGCGCGCGGTGATCCTGTACGGCGGGGAGAAGACCTTCTGCGGTGGCGCGGACGTCAAGGAGATGGCCGCCCGCTCGTACGCGGAGATGCGCACCTTCGGCGCGGCGCTGCAGGGCACCGTCGCCGCGGTGGCCGCGATCCCGAAGCCCACGGTCGCCGCGATCACCGGCTACGCCCTCGGCGGCGGCCTCGAGCTGGCGCTGGCCGCGGACCGGCGCATCGCCGGTGACAACGTCAAGGTCGGCCAGCCGGAGATCCTGCTCGGCATCATCCCCGGTGCGGGCGGCACGCAGCGGCTCGCGCGGCTCGTCGGCCCCAGCAAGGCGAAGGACCTCGTGTTCACGGGCCGGTTCGCGAAGGCCGAGGAGGCGCTGAGCCTCGGCATCGTCGACGAGCTCGTGGCGCCCGACGACGTGTACGCGGCGGCGCACAAGTGGGCCGCGCAGTTCGCGAACGGACCCGCGGTCGCGCTCGCCAACGCCAAGGCCGCCATCGACGGCGGGCTCGACGGCGACCTCGCCAGCGGGCTCAAGCTGGAGACGTACCTGTTCACCGCCCTCTGGGCGACCCAGGACCAGGAGAACGGGATGCGGTCGTTCATCGAGAACGGCCCGGGCAAGGCCACCTTCGAAGGGAAATGACGTGACGGATCCCGCACCGCACCCGCATGCCACGGCCGAAGAGGTCCAGGCCGCGTACCAGGACCCGAAGCTGGCCAACGTCCTCTACCACGACTGGGAGGCCGGCACCTACGACGAGAAGTGGTCGATCTCGTACGACGAGCGCTGCATCTCCTACGCCACCGACGTGTTCAACGCCGTCGCGGGCACCGACGGCCAGCCGTACCCGACGGCGATGGAACTGGGCAGCGGCACCGGTTTCTTCCTGCTGAACCTCATGCAGGGCGGCGTCATCAAGAAGGGCTCGGTCACCGATCTGTCGCCGGGCATGGTGCAGGTGGCGCTGCGCAACGCCGAGAAGCTGGGCCTCGACGTGGACGGTCGCGTGGCCGACGCGGAGCGGATCCCGTACGAGGACAACAGCTTCGACCTCGTCGTCGGGCACGCGGTGCTGCACCACATCCCGGACGTGCAGGCCGCGCTGCGCGAGGTGCTGCGGGTGCTCAAGCCGGGCGGGCGGTTCGTGTTCGCCGGTGAGCCGACGAAGATCGGCGACCGGTACGCGCGCAAGCTCGGCCAGCTCACCTGGTGGCTGACGACCAACGTCACCAAGCTGGGCCCGCTGAACTCGTGGCGCCGTCCGCAGGAGGAGCTCGACGAGTCCTCGCGCGCGGCGGCGCTGGAGGCCGTGGTCGACATCCATACGTTCGACCCGAGCGACCTGGAGCGGATGGCGCTGGGCGCGGGCGCGGTGGACGTCAAGGCGGTCACCGAGGAGTTCGCGGCGGCGCTGGCCGGATGGCCCATCCGCACGTTCGAGGCGGCCGTGCCGCAGGAGAAGCTGACCGTGCGGTGGCGGATGTTCGCCTACCACCTGTGGCTGCGGCTTTCCGCGCTGGACAAGAAGGTGCTGGCCCGGCTGCTGCCGCGTGAGCTGTTCTACAACGTGATGATCACCGGGATCAAGCCGTCCGCGCCGGTCGAGCTGTAGTTGCCGTACGCGTTCTCGCTCGACGACGTCGCGTTCCTGCGCTCGGCGGAGGGCGTCCGCGTCCTCGCCGAGTGCGCCGCGCTGGACGCCTCGCGGATAGCGGACGTGGAGGCGGCGCGCCGCGTCGCCGGTGAGCGCGCCGCCGCGGTGCTCGAGACCGTGGTGCTGCGGCGCAAGGCGAAGGTGAAGCTCGACGCCGAGGGCTGGCTGTACACGAGCGAGGCGCTGCAGCAGGCGAGCGCTTCGGCCGTGGCCCGGCACCGTGCGTCCCGGCTGACCGGCCGCGACGTGCACGATGTGACCTGCTCGATCGGCGCGGACCTGGCGGAGCTCGCGAAGGTTGCCCGCCGGACGCTGGGGTCCGATGTGGACGAAGTGCGGCTCGCGATGGCCCGGCACAACTGCCCGGACGTGCCGCTGGTGCGCGCCGACGCGTTGCGCCCGGTCAGCCGGGGCACGGTGGTGGTCGCCGACCCGGCCCGGCGCGACGCGCGGGGGCGGAAGTGGCGGCCGGAGGACTTCGCGCCGCCGCTGGACGGCCTCGCCGAGGTGTACGCCGGGCGTGACCTGGCCGTCAAGTGTTCACCGGGCCTGGACTGGACGGCGCTGCCGTGGGCGGACGAGGTCGAGCTGGTGTCGCTGGACGGCCAGGTCCGCGAGGCGTGCCTGTGGACGGGCGACCTCGCTTCGACGGCCCGCCGGGCGACGGTCCTGCGCAGCGACGGTCCACAGTGGACGGTGACCTCGGACGAACCGGACGACGTTCCGGCCGGGGCGCCGGGGGAGTGGATCGTCGATCCGGATGGCGCGGTGGTGCGCGCCGGGCTGGTGAAGCACTACGGCGCGCGGCACGGTCTGTGGCAGCTGGACGAGCGCATCGCCTACCTCACGGGGGACACCCCGCCGCCGGGCGTGCGGGCGTTCCGGATCGTCGAGCACGGCCCGTACAGCGAGAAGACCCTGAAGCCGCTGCTGAAGCGGCACGACGTGGGCCGGCTGGAGATCCTCGTGCGCGGCCTGGACGTCGACCCGGACGCGCTGCGGAAACGCCTGAAACCGCGCGGCGACGGCGAGGCGACGGTGGTGCTCACCAGGATCGGCCGGTCTCCGGTCGCCTTTCTGTGCGAAGCGTCCAGAATTCCGTTCTGATCATTGTCAACAATCCGGCGATACGACTTGCCGTCAATGCGACATCTGGACTGACCTACTTCCGGAATGTTGACAATCTACTTCGACTTCAATCCGGTCGAGCGAGCACGCTCAGACGTTGTCGCTGTCGATGAGCAACTTGCCGCCGCTGTTGATCAGTGTGATGCGGTGGACCTCGTGGTAGTGCTTGCCGTTCTGGACGAAGTCGAGGGTCGCCACCACGGCGTTGGGACCGGCCGGGCTGGGGCCGCTGGTCACCTGGAAGCTGCTCATCTCGCTCCAGTACCGCAGGTAGTAGGCGTGGCCGACCCGCGCCTGCATCGCCGGGCTGAGCTCGGTCCAGCCGATGTCCGTCCCGCCCGGCATCCGGCCGTAGTAGTCGCGCATGAACTGCACCGGGTCGGTGGTCGCGGCACCCGTGCCGGTGCTGGCCTGCGTGGACGGCGAGGCCGGCGGCGCGGCCGAGGACGACGAGGTGGCCGCCTGGCTGGAGGTGGCCGGCGGCGGTGCCGCCTGCTGCTGCGAGGACGACGACGCGGGCGGCTGAGCGGCGGAGGACGTGGCGGGCGGAGCGGCGTTGTTCTCCCCGGAACCCCGGTTCACCAGCAGCACCGTGGTGACGATGGCGGCGATGACGACCACCGCCGCCACACTCGCCCACACCACCGCGGTGCGGCGCCGGTCCCGGACCACCGGGGCGACGATCTTCTCCAGCTCGGCGGCCGCCGCGGCCATCGTCGGCCGGTCCTCGGGCGCGAAGCTCATCATCCGGTTCAGCAGGTCGGTCAGCGGGCCCGCCTTCTGCGGCGGGCTGAAACGACCCGCGGCCGCGGCGTACAGCAGCGCCATCTGGTTCTCGGAGTCGCCGTAGGGGAAGCGGCCCTCGACGATCGCGTAGAGCGTCGCGCCGAGCGAGAACACGTCGGACGCCGCGGTGGGCTTCTCGCCGCGCGCGGCCTCGGGCGCCAGGAAGGCGGGCGTCCCCGCGAACGCACCGCTGCCGGTGAGCGTGCCGTCGTCCGCCGCGCGCGAGATGCCGAAGTCGGTGATCTTGGCGGTGCCGTCCTCACCGAGCAGGATGTTGCCGGGCTTGACGTCACGGTGCACGATGCCCGCCTCGTGCGCGGCGGCGAGCGCGTGCGCCGCCTGCGAACCGATCCGCGCGACCTCCGCGGGCGGCAGCGGCCCGCGGGCGTTGAGCACCTCGGCGAGGCTCTGCGACGGCAGGTACTCCATGACCAGCACGGGCATGCCGTCGTCGTCGGCCACGTCGAACACCGTGATGGCGTGCCGGTGCTGCAGCCGCGCCGCGATGCGGGCCTCGCGCGCCGAGCGCTTGCGCGCGTGCTCGGTCTCCTCTTCGTTCAGCGTCGCGGGCAGGAGCAGCTGTTTCAGCGCGACGGTCCGGTCGAGCAACTCGTCCTTCGCGAGCCACACCACGCCCATCGCGCCGCCGCCGATGCGGCGCTCGAGCCGGTAGCGGCCGGCGATCAGGCGTCCCTCGTCCTGCGTTTCCGTCCCGGTCACCCGGTTAGGCTACGGGTTCGGTCCAGGAACGATCACGGAGCTACCCAGCGTGTCACCGCATCGGCGGTACGAGGAGTTTCTCCAGCCCATCGAGAAGACGCGCCAGGCCGAACTCGAAGAGATCGTCGAGGTCGAAGTCGATGTCGTGGGTGATCAGTTCCCGGAACGCGGGCAGGTCGCCGTTCGCCGCGAGCGGCTCCAGCAGGCCCTCCTGCGTTTCCATCCACTCGTCCGGGGTGAGGCCGGTGTCCTGTTCCGCCTGCGCCTCGGCCTCCAGGTTCACCGCGACACCGCGCACGAAGCCGAAAACCGTCAAGTAGGCGTAGAGCATCGTCTTCGGGTCCAGCCCGGCGAGCGCCCGCAGGGACCATTCGGTGTGCTGGATGGCGTTCGGCAGCGCCTGCGGCCTTGTCATCGAAATGGCGCCGGCGAGCCAGCGGTGCCGGTGGTAGAGCCGCCACTGCAGCCGGGACGAGTACTCCAGCCGCTCGCGCCAGCCCGGTGGCGGGACGTCGGGCAGCGGCTCCTCGGCGATCGCGGCGTCGGCCATCAGCACCACGAGGTCGTCCTTGCCCGGGACGTGCCGGTACAGCGACATCGTGGCGACGCCGAGGTCGGTCGCGATCCTGCGCATGGACACCGCCGCGAGCCCCTCGCCGTCGGCGATCTCGATCGCGGCCCGCACGATGCGCTCGCGCGTCAGCTCCTGCTCGGTGCCGGTCCGCGGCGACCGTCCGTCGGCGACGACCGTGCCGACCCCCTGCACGGCGCGCACCAGGCCCTCCTGCCGCAGCGTGGTCAGCGCCTTCGTCGCGGTGGCCATCGCGACGCCCCACTCCTGCGTCAGCTGCCGCGTGGACGGCACCCGGTCGCCGGGGCGCAGCTCGCCCGAGGCGATCCGGCGCCGCAGCTCCGTGACGATCCTGGCGTACGGGTGCGTCATCTCCAACCCTTCCGGTGCACTAGGGCGGTGCTCCTCGTTCTCGCACTATAACAAGGGTGCACTAGTAATCTTTACGCCGTACTCAAAGTGTTTGTACGGTGTACGCATGACACAGGTGCTGATCTCTGGAGCAAGCATCGCCGGCCCCGCACTGGCCTACTGGCTGCGGCGGTACGGCTACGACGTGACCGTGGTGGAGCGGGCGCCCGGGCTGCGCACCGGCGGGCAGGCGGTCGACGTGCGCGGCGCGGCGCGGGAGGTGCTCGACCGCATGGGACTGCTGGACGAAGTGCGCGCGCACCACACGGGAGTCCGCGGGATGAGCACGGTGGACCGGGACGACCGGGTGCTGTGGCACTGGGGCAGCGAGCTGAGCGGGCACTCGGGCGGGGTCATCGCCGACCTCGAGATCCTGCGCGCCGACCTGGCGCGGGTCCTGTTCGAGGCCACTCAGGACGCCGAATACGTCTTCGACGACTCCATCGCCGCGATACACGAGCACACGGCCGGGGTGGACGTGACCTTCGCGAGCGGCGCGTCACGCCGGTTCGACCTCGTCTTCGGGGCGGACGGGCTGCACTCGAACGTGCGGCGCCTGGTTTTCGGTCCGGAGTCCGGTTTCGTGCGCGACCAGGGCTACGCCAAGGTGATCTTCGCGGCCGACCTCGGGCTGGAACTGGGCGACACGCAGCGGATGTACGTCATGCCGGGCCGCAAGCGCGCGAGCCTCTACCCCACCCGCGGCGGGCGGACGCGTGGCATGTTCTTCTTCGCCGGGCCCGCGCGCGAGTACGACCGCCACGACGTCGCGGGGCAGAAGCAGCTCGTCGCCGACGCCATGGCCGGCGAGGGCTGGCACGTGCCTCGGATGCTCGAATCCATGTGGGAGACAACGGATTTCTACTACGACCGGGAGAGCGTGGTGTCGGTCGGCGAGTGGTCGCGGGGGCGGGTGGCGCTGCTCGGGGACGCGGTGTCGGCCGGTTCGATCGGCATGGGCACGAGCATGGCGATCGTCGAGGCATACGTCCTCGCGGGTGAGCTGGCCGCGGCGCGCGGCGACCACCGGCGGGCGTTCGCGCGGTACCGGGAGGTGCTCGACGACTACGTCCGGGAGAACCGGAAACCCATGCCTGGTGGGGTAAAGATGTTCCTGCCGAAGGGGCGCGCGATGATCGGGATCGGAAATCTGACGGCCCGCGCGATGCTCGCCGGACCGTGGCGGCGGTTGCTGACGGGTGATCTCGGGGGCAAGGCCGAGAGCGTCACACTGGAAAATTACGCTGAACCGGCCAAGCTGGTGGACGAGACGCCTCGGAAAGAGGATGCTTGGCAGTAACGGGTTTCGGCTCAATAGTCCACTGAGGACTGTCGCTTCGGGAGGTGCTGATGGCGGGCGTTGACTCTCGCGAGGATCTGGTTCCACTCCGCACGGACTTCGACCGGACCTGGCGCGGGTACGACGTGCGTCAGGTCCGCCGGTACGTGCAGCGGGTCGAGGCAGACCTGCGGATGGTGATCTCCGACCGGGACGCGGCGGCGGCCAGCGCGGAGAACCTCGCGCGGCAGCTGGAAGAGCTGCGCAGCGAGAACGACCGGCTGCGCGAGAAGGTCGACCGCATCAGCCGCACCCCGATCGAGGCCGACGGGCTCAGCGAGCGCCTGCTGCGGATGGTCGAGCTGGCCGAGGACGAGGCCAAGGAGATCACCGAGCGGGCGCGCGCCGCGGCCGAACGCAGCTGGGCGGCGGCCGACCAGGCCGCGCAACGGTTGCGTGAGCGGCACGAACGCCTGGTCGCGGAGGTCGACGCGCGCAGGCGCGAGGCCGCGGCCGAGCACGAGGAGATGATGCGGCGCACGAAGGCCGAGGTCGAGGCGATGACCAGCGAGGCCGCGGAGACGCGGCACCGCCTGGACGAGCAGGCCGCGCAACGCCGTGAGCAGGTGGAAAAGGACTTCGAGGAGGCGATGCGCCAGCGCCGGGCGACGGCGATGGAGGGCATCGCGAAGCAGGAGCGGGAGGCCGCCGAGAAGTGCGAGAAGATGGTCGCGGAGGCCGCCGAGAAGGCCCGGCAGCTCCTCGACCAGGCACAACGCAAGGCCGACGCGCTCGACGCCCTGCGCCGCCGCACCACCGACCAGCTCCACAAGACGCAGAAGCTCCTGGCCGACGCCACCCCGTTGCTGCAGGTGGAACCCCCCGCGGCGAAGCGCATCGAGATCGTGCCGGAGCCGAGGAAGGAACCGAAGAAGGAACCGGTGGAGGTGGCCCAGCCCGCGGGCTGACGTCCGGGAATCCGCAGGTCGCGCCACAAGTGAGTGGCGCGTTCGCGGGCGGGCGGCGGTGCGGTGGCGTGCCCCCGCGCGGGGTGGTGGCAGCAGGCCCGGAACTGGCGTCTTCCGCGGACTCGCGAGTTGCCCGGCTGAGGACGACCAAGGCGTGCCCCACGAAACCGCAGGTCGCGCCACAAGTCCTCAGGGTGTTCGCGGGCGGTAGAGAGCCGAGTGCGGGTTGAAGAGCCCGGCCCGGAAGTAGTAGATGTTCGTCGCCACCTGGAGGACGACGAACAGCACCGCGTACTGCGCGCCGTTGAGGGCGGGCACGGCGTTCACCGGCAGCGTGTACGCCATCGCCACCCGCACGCCGGCGTCGAGCAGCGTCGCGGTGCCCCAGATGACGTTCGCGACGCGCCAGACCCGGCGGAACCGCGGCAGCCGCGCCCACAGCGACTCGAACGGCTCGCCGTCCGGGCCGACGCGCCCGTCCAGCAGGATGCGCGCGAAGTGGTACACGAACGGCCGGTGCGCGCGTGTCGTGGCCAGCAGCCACAGGCCGGTGACCGCGGTGAGCCAGCCGTCCTTCGCCAGCAGGAAACGCTCGCTCCCGCTGATCGCCGCGACGCCCGCCGACAGCACCGTCATGCCCGCCATGAACAACCCGAGCTGGTCGAGCTTCCGCCTCCGCAGCACCTGCACCACCGTGCTCAGCACCGGCAGCACCGCGCTGATCAGCAGCGACAGGTACACGCTCAGCCCGGCCGCCCGCAGCACGTAGTACAGCGCGATCGGCCCGCCGATGTCGAAGACCAGCACCGCGCCCTGCCGCAGCCGCTGCCGCCGCGGCACCCGGGGAGTCTCCTGCACCGGGAGCGTCATGCCCGTAACCCCCGGTCGAACAGCTCCACCAGCTCCCGCGCGGCGGCAGTCACGTCCAGGTCCGGTGAAGTTTCCAGCATCATCGGCAACCCGTCGAGCGCGCGCTGCACCGCCGCGGCCGCCACCCGCGCGTCGCACTGCCGGAACACGCCCGCCGCCTGGCCGTCGCCGACGATGCGCTCCAGCGGCGACAGCACGACGACCTCCTGCTCGGCCGGGTCGTACTCCAGCCCGCCGTTGAGGAAGATGCTCAGCAGCGCCTTCATCTGCGTCCGGTGCCCGGCGACGAACTCCGCGTACCCCTCGATGTACGCGTGCAGCGCCTCCCGCGGCGACTCCGCCCGCTCCACGCGCTCGGTCATGAACCCGCCGATCTCGGTGTACAACTCCGCGACGACCTGCTCGATCAGCTCCTTCTTCCCCGCGAAGTGGTACGAGATGAGCCGCGTGCTGCTCAGTCCGGCCCGTTCGGCGATGCGCGAGAACGACGCCTGCGGATAGCCGACCTCGGCGATGACCTCGATCGTCGCCCCCACGATCTGCGTCCGCCGGGCCTCCGCGGTGAAGCTCCTTACCTGCATGGCACAAAAGTACCTCGGCCAAGTAAGAACTGCCAAGGGCGAGTAAGTATTAGTGTTCTACCTGCGAATGTCCCGATGGAGGGAGCGCTCCGTGCTCGAAGCCGACTACGTGACGACCGATCCGGACGTGCTGGAGGCGTACCGCTCCGACCAGGCCCGGTTCGGGCGCGCCGGGCAGCCGCTGGCCCTCGCCCGCCCGCGGGAGACCCGCGAGGTCGTGCGGATCCTGGAGTACGCGCACGAGCACCGGATTCCCGTGGTGCCGCAGGGCGCGCGCACCGGGCTGTCGGGCGGCGCCGCGGCGGTGGACGGCGCGATCCTGCTGTCGCTGGAGCGGATGGACCGGATCCTGGACGTCGACGAGGTCGACCACACCGCGACCGTGCAGCCGGGCGTGGTCAACGCCGTGTTGTCGAAGGCCGTCGCGGACAAGGGTCTGTTCTACCCGCCCGACCCGGGCTCGTGGGAGAGCTCGACGATCGGCGGCAACGTCGCCACGAACGCGGGCGGGCTGTGCTGTGTGAAGTACGGCGTGACCAGCGACTTCGTGCGGGAGCTGGAGGTCGTGCTGGCGGACGGGCGTGTGCTGCGCACCGGCCGCCACACCGCGAAGGGCGTCGCCGGGTACGACCTCGTCCGCCTGTTCACCGGGTCCGAGGGCACGCTCGGCGTGATCACCGAGGTGACCGTCGCGCTGCGGCCCGCGGCCGAGAAACCGTTGACGGCGCTCGCGTTCTTCGCGACGCCCGTGGAGGCGTGCCGCACGGTGACGGCGTACCTGAGCACCGGGCGCCGCCCGTCGGTCCTGGAGTTCATGGACCGCGCGACCGTCGACGCCGTCTCCGCGTACCGCGACCTCGGCTTCCCCGACGACGTCGGCGCCGTCCTCATCGCGCAGTCCGACCGCGGGCCCGCCGCGCCCGACGACCTCGACGCCTTCGCCCGCGCCGCGCGGGAGTGCGGGGCGACGGAGGTGCTGGTCGCGAGCGACCCCGCGGAGGGCGACCTGCTCATCGAGGCGCGCCGGCTGGTCGGCGTGGCGGTCGCGCAGCTGGGTGACCAGCTCATCGACGACGTGTGCGTGCCGCGGTCCCGGCTCGCGGAGCTGATCGACGGCATCGTGGCGATCGGGCGCGAGCACGGGGTGGCCGTGCCGTGCTGCGGGCACGCGGGCGACGGGAACCTGCATCCGACGGTGGTCTTCGACGCGGCCGATCCGGAGTCGGTGCGCCGCGGGCAGGCGGCGTTCGACGCGATCATGGCGCTGGGACTGCGGCTCGGCGGCACGATCACCGGCGAGCACGGCGTCGGCACGCTCAAGCGGGCGTGGCTCGAGACGGAGCTCGGCGAGGTCGGCCTGTCCGTGCACCAGGCGGTCAAGCAGGCTTTCGACCCGCGCGGAATTCTCAACCCTGGCAAAGTGATCGCGCGACCGTCATGCTGAGGTCATGGGGTCAGCTCTGTGGCATCCGTTCTCGGACATGGCGGCGGTGCGGGAGGACGAGTTCGTCCTCGAACGCGGTGAGGACGTGTGGGTGTACGACACCCACGGCAACCGGTACCTCGACGCGACGGCCGCCCTCTGGTACGCGAACGTGGGGCACGGCAGGCAGGAGATCGCCGACGCGGCGGCCGGGCAGCTGCGCACGCTGGCCGGGTACTCGATCTTCGGCGACTTCACCAACACACCGGCCCGGGACCTCGCGAACCGCCTCGCCGGGCTCGCGCCGATGCCGGACGCCAAGGTCTTCCTCACCACGGGTGGCGGCGAGGCGATCGACAGCGCGGTGAAGATCGCCCGCCGGTACCACGACGCGCAGGGCGAGCCCGGGCGCGTGCACGTGATCAGCCGCGCGCAGTCCTACCACGGCACCAACGGGGTCGGCACCGGTGTGGCGGGCATCGAAGCCAACCGCGCGGGCTTCGGCGAGTTCCTGCCGTCGTCGTCCCGGGTGCCGTACGACTCGGTCGACGCGCTGCGGGACGAGATCCTGCGGGTCGGGCCGGAGCGGGTCGCGGCGTTCCTGTTCGAGCCGGTCGTCGGGGCGGGCGGGGTGCTGCCGCCGCCCGAGGGGTACGTGCGGGGCGTGATCGACGTCTGCCACGAGTTCGGCGTGTTGGCCATCGCGGACGCGGTGATCTGCGGGTTCGGCAGGCTCGGCACGTGGTTCGGCGTCGAGCGGTGGGACGCCGAACCGGATCTGATCACCTTCGCCAAGGGCGTGACGAGCGGGTACCTGCCGCTCGGCGGGGTCGTCGCGCACGGCCGGGTCGCGGAGCCGTTCTGGGAGCGGCGCGGCAACACCTTGCGGCACGGCGCCACGTACTCGGGCCACCCGGCGTGCTGCGCCGCGGCGCTGGCCAACATCGCGATCCTGGACCGCGAGCGGCTCGTCGAGCGCGGGCGGATCATGGAGACCGTGCTGGCGGACGCGCTCGCCCCGCTGGCGCGGCACCCGCTCGTCGCCGAGGTGCGTGCGGGGCTCGGGCTGCTCGGCGCGGTGGAGCTGAAAGCCGAGGTGCTGGAGACCCTGCCGTCGGCGATTGCCGACCTGGCGTTGCTCGTACGCCAGCGCGGGGTGCTGCTGCGGACGCTCGGCAAGGCGCTCGCGGTGTCGCCGCCGCTGACCATCCAGGCCGAGCAGCTCCAGGAGATCGGCCTGGCGCTCGCCGTCGGGCTCGACGAGCTGGCGCTCAAGCTCTGATCGACAATCCTGTTTTAGGCAAAGAGGATTGTTGACAATGCGATTTTCCTCTTGCTCGCAAGTCGGCAGGAGGACAATAGGGCAATCGTCTTTGCTGTTTGTCTTGATCTTGCAGATCAGCCAGGGTCGGCAGGGGCCGCTGATCGGTGAGGGCGAGGCTCCTAGCAGGACATCGAATCGACCAAATTCGATGCCGCGACCGGGAGCCTCGGCATTCCTACCCCGCCACAATTGATTCTCGTGCCGTTCGAGGATGGTGGAAGGACGCCCGGGGGTTCTGGCGCGTGGCCTTCCCCGGGTCTTGGAGGTTCAGCACTGACTCCGCCAGCCGGATGTGCGGGCGCTGCACGACCTTGAGGTCAAGCACGGCCTTCCGGCGAGTGGTCGGTTCCTCGCCTAAGCAGTACCGTGACGCCTCGGGCGATCGGACGGCACGGGCGTAGCCGGATGCCGGTCTAGGCGAAGGCGACAGGCACGCAGTGCCGGCCACTGCGTTGGCGCGGGGCGGAGCCGCCGAGTCCGCCTCAGTCGGTTTCCTCGACAACGAGTCTTTTCATCCTTGGTGGATCGAATTCTCGACGTGATGCGGACGCCTTGGTAGGCCTCGTCCGCGAACGTCATGATCTTTTGGCGATCAGGGCGTCGATGCTGCCGTGAGTGCGGGCCGTGGTGAGGTCATGGACCGAGCCGGGTAGAGCTGCGGACGCCCAGAACAACCGTCCCGCTGGATCTGCGATCGCGAACGCGAGCAGTCTGGTCCTGGCCATCGCGGTCTGCAGCTCCCCGGCGGTCGCGGCGAGCAGGTCGATGGCCTCACGAACGTAACGCCAGGCCGACCTCGAACCCGGCGGCCAGCCGGGTCAGGGCGTCGCCGTTGCGCAGGTGGGCCAGAGCTGGCAGGGCCTGCCGGCCGGGGGCCAGGCGCCGCCACCGGGATCGCCGCTGCTGACAGTGGGTGCGGATGAGGTCGGCGAGGTGGCGCAGGCCGCGGTTGGACAACGAAATATCCACATCAGACTCTCGCTGCGCCGTGACCCGCACCGTCACGATGAAAATGGCTCATTGTGCACGTTCGCGTTGTGGATCATGACCGAGTTGTTCCGGGTTCCCGGGAAATTCTCCCCTTTGTCCGGATGGCAGTTTTTCCTGCGGAAAGATCGGGGCGAGAGGTAGATTCTGTGCTGTGAACGGCGATCCCACCGTGGTGGGCCGGACCGGTGAACTCGTGCACGCGACGCGTGGCGAGGCCGGCCCCGGCGAGGTGCGGGTGCGGATCCGCGGTGGCACGGAAACCTATCTGGCTTGGTCCGAGGAACCGATCCCGCTCGGCACGCCCGTACTCGTCATCGGCTCGCGCGGCGCGCGGACCGTGGACGTCGTGCCTTGGCCGGACCTTCCCGGCGTCGAATGAGGAGATCGAAGAGAGATGTTCGGCTATCACGTTCCGGCCCCTGACCAGGCCATGCTGATTTCGGGCGGCCGGAACGGGCGGGAGGACAACCCGTTCCGGGTGGTGATCGGGCACGGCAGCTTCGTGGTGCCGTTGTTCCGGAAGGTCCGGTACCTCACGCTCGCCATGTGCGAGTCGGAGGTCGAGGAGATCTGCGTGACGCGGCAGGGCATCGCGCTCAGTGTGCGCGCGGTCATCGCGTTCAAGGTGGGCAACGACGAGGAGAGCATCATCAACGCGGGACAGCGCTTTCTCTCCGACCAGGACCAGATGGCGGTGCTGACCGGGCGCATCTTCGCCGGGCACCTGCGCTCGATCGTCGGTTCGATGACGGTGGAGGAGATCGTCACCGAGCGGCAGAAGCTCGCCACGGAGGTGCTCGACGGGTCCAAGGCCGAGATGGCGAAGATCGGCCTGTCCGTGGACTCGCTGCAGATCCAGTCGATCGACGACATGAAGCTCGGCTACATCGCCGCGATGGCCGCGCCGCACAACGCCGCGATCCAGCGGCAGGCGAAGATCGCGCAGGCGCAGGCGAACCAGGCCGCGGCGGAGGCGGAGCAGGAGTCGCAGCGGCGGCAGGCCGAGTACGCGCGGCAGACGGCGGTCGTGCAGGCGCAGTACCAGGCGGAGGTCGACCAGGCGCAGGCGGAGGCCGGGCAGGCCGGGCCGCTCGCGCGGGCGCGGGCGCAGCGCGAGGTGATCGCGATGCAGACGGAGCTAGCGGAGCGCGAGGCCGAGCTGCGGCAACAGCAGCTGGTGGCGGAGGTCGTGAAGCCGGCGGACGCGGAGGCGGAGCGCGTGCGGATCCTGGCGCAGGCCGAAGCGGAGCGGATGCGCATCCAGGCTGAGGCGGCGGCGTCGCACAACCGCGTCGCGCTGGACCGGATGTTGATCGACCAGCTGCCGCAGATCGTGAAGGAGGCCGCCCACGGCCTGTCGGGGGCGAACGTCAACATCCTCAACGGTGCGGACGGCCTGGGCGAGTTGGCCTCGGGCCTGGTGGGTCAGGGCATGGCGATCCTGGACTCGGTGAAGAAGGGGCTCGTCAGCGAGAAGCCGAGCCTGCCGGAAGGTCAGTGATCGGGGGGCGCGTCGAGCGGAGTCTACAGTGGACTTACTCGCTCGGCGCGCCCCTGCCGCAGCGAGGATCACTAGGTTGTCAATCCACAGTGGACCCTAAGCAGCTCGACACGCCCCCTGTCTCAGCGAGAAGCCAGGTCCGCCCGAGGGCGAGTGAGCCGTTCGCGGACCAGGTCCATTGCCGCGTCGAGTGGAGTCCTTGCGGACCCCAGGAGGGAATCCACAGTGGACCCAATACCCTCCACGCGGGCCATCGCCTCCTCGTGTGTCAGGTGTTCCACCTCGCGCCCGAGGGTGTAGATGACCCCGCCCGCGCTGGCGACGAAGTCCGGGATCCACGTGACGCCCCGCTCAGCCAGGAGCCCCGCCACCAAATAGGCCGTCAGCTGGTTGTTCGCGGGCCCGACGACGAGCCGTGCCTGGACGTTCGCCACCGTCTCCGGAGAGAACACGCCGCCGACGGCCGCCGGGACGAAGATGTCCGCCGGAGTTCGCAGGGCCTCTGCCGGTGAGACCCACTCGTAGGCCGGATCGCGCCGAGAGCTGTCCACATCGGACACCACGACCCGAGCACCCGGAAGTCCCTGCGCGATCAGAGAACCTACCGAACCCAGGCCGCTGATCACCACTGTCAGCCGGGCCACGGAATCGGCCCCGAACACGTGCCGCACCCCCGCACGCAACGCCGCCAGCACACCCACCGCCGTCGGGATACTCGACGTACCCGTACCGCCGTTTTCCTCCGGCAGGCAGAAGACGTGCGGAGAATGCTGCCGCAGCACCAACATGTCCGCCGGACCGGTGCCGACGTCGGGTCCGGCGAGGTACGAACCGTCGTGGGCGGCGATCAGTTCCCCGAGGTCGTCCAGCGCCGCCTGGCGCAGGGACGGCGTCAGCGGAGTGTCCTCGTCCAGCGCGATGACGCTCTTCCCGCCGCCGAAGGCCAGGCCCGCCGCGGCGCACTTGGCGGTCATCGCTTCCGACAGGCGCAGGGCGTCGTCGACCCCGTCCCGCCACGAGCTGTAACGCCGCAACCGCACTCCGCCCACAGCCGGGCCGAGCGCCCGCGAGTGCACCGCGATGATGACGGGCAAGCCGGAGCGCCGCCCCCGGCGCACCGTCAGATCTTCGTGTTCCATGGCTTGAAGCTAGCTTGTTGACAAAAGACAATCCGACTTTCCGAACTTTGTTCGGTCAACAAGGAGAGGAGCCGGTCGTGGACGAACTTGATTCGGCGATCGTGCGGGAGTTGCAGGAGGATGCGCGGCAGTCCAACCGGGACATCGCGCGGAAGCTCGGCATCGCGCCGTCGACCTGCCTGGAGCGGACGCGCCTGCTGCGGCAGCGCGGTGTCATCCGGGGCTACCACGCGGAGATCGACCTGACCGCGTTGAACCGCACCGTGCAGGCGATGGTCGCCGTGCAGGTGCGCCCGCTGAGCCGGAGCGTGGTCCAGTCCTTCGAGCGGTCGGTCGCCGAACTGCCCGAGGTGCTGGCCGTCTACACGATGGCGGGCAGTGACGACTTCCTCGTGCACGTGACGGCGCAGGACATCGACCACCTGCACGCGTTCCTGCTCGACCGGTTCACCAGCCGCCGGGAGATCGTGGGCTTCCGCACGTCGATCATCTACCAGCACCTGCGCAGACCGGTCCTGGAAGCCCTGCCCGAGTAGGAGTGCACGAAGGGGAATATTCCCGCGTCTTCGACCATCGATCTCTTCCCCTTGTTATCTTGACGGGATTACGTGGCGTTCGGGGGGTGTGGTGGGCAATCCACTGGTGGCTCAGGAACAGGACTCGACGAAGGCGTACTCGGGCATCTCCCTGCTCGAGTCGGCGAACGACCTGGACCAGGCGATCAAGAGCGGCGACTGGGCATCGGTCGCGATGGGTGCCGTGGGCACGGCGCTGGACGCGCTGTCGATGGCGATGGACCCGTTCGGCGCGATCCTCGCCGCCGGCGTCGCTTGGCTGATGGAGCACGTCGGCCCGCTGAAGGAGGCGCTGAACGCGCTGGCGGGGGACCCGGACGCGATCACCGCGCAGTCGGAGACCTGGAAGAACATCGCCGGTGAGCTGGGCGACATCGGCCAGGACCTGAAGGGCATGGTCGACGCGGACATCACCGGCTGGACCGGTCCCGCCGCCGACGCCTACCGGCAGCAGAGCTCGGACACGATGGCGTTGCTGGAGTCGGCCCAGAAGGGCGCGGACGGTGCGTCCTCGGGCATCAAGACCGCAGGCGAGGTCGTCGCGGCGGTGCGGGCGCTCGTGCGCGACATCATCGCGGAGCTGATCGGGCACCTGATCAGCTGGGCGCTGCAGGTGGTCTTCACCCTCGGCATCGCCTCGGCGTGGGTGGTGCCGCAGGTGATCGCCGAGGTCGCGAAGGTGTCGTCGAAGATCGCGGACCTCGTCAAGCGGCTGGTCAAGGCCCTCAAGGCGCTGGGCGACCTGCTGAAGCAGGCGGGCAAGCTGTTCGGCGACGCGAGCAAGGCGTTCAAGAACCTCAAGCCGGGCAGCAAGGCAGGCGTCGGCAAGCCGAAGGACCTCGGCCCGGCGCCGAAGACCCAGACCAAGGACCTCGGCGGCACCACCCCGTCGTCGGCCTCGCCCCACGGCACGCCCAACGGCGATCCCGGCCCGGCGCCGAAGGGTGACAAAGGCGACACCAGTCCCTCCTCGGATCACACGCCGCCGCCGAACCCCAAGGGCGGCACCAGTCCGTCGTCGTCCGGCGGTTCCCGCGGCAACCCCGGTGGCGACTCGTCGAAGGGCCTGCGCGACCAGGGCGACAACCCGCGTTCGATCGACAACACCAAGTGCGAGTTCGACCCGATCGACGTGGCCACCGGCCAGCTGGTGATGACCGAGATCGACGTCACGTTCCTCGGCGCGCTCCCGCTGGTCTTCGAGCGGACGCACTTCTCCGGCTACCGCACCGGGCGGTCGCTCGGTGGCGCGTGGACGTCCACAGTGGACCAGCGCATCGAGGCCGACGCCGACGGGGTCAGCTTCGCGGCCGTCGACGGGACCCTGCAGCGCTATCCGGTGCCGGTCACGGACGGCTGGGTGCTCGCCGAACGCGGGCCGCGCCGTCCGCTGGCCCGCACCGAGGACGGCGGATACCTGCTCGACGACCAGGAAAACGAGCGGCTGCTCTACTTCGCGCCGGGGCCCGGCGCGGCGCTGCTGGCCTGGGTGGCCGACCGCAACGGCAACCGGTTCGAGGTCTACCGCACCGACGACGGCACGCCCGTCGAAATCCGCCACAGCGCCGGACACTTCATCCGCTTCGAGACCGACGGCGGGCTCGTCACGGCCCTGTTCTCGGTGGCGCCGGACGGAACGGAGACCGAGCTCGTCCGCTACGGCTACACCGGTTCCGACCTCACCGCCGTCACCAACGCGTCCGGGCGCCCGTTCCGCTACGAGTACGACGGCGCGGGCCGGATCGTGGCCTGGGACGACCGCAACGGCGAGTGGTACCGCTACGGCTACGACGGCGCGGGCCGCGTGGTGCGCACCGAAGGCGCGGGCGGTTTTCTCACCGGTGTCCTGGAGTACGACACCGAAAACCGGATCACCCGCACCACCGACGCGCTGGGGCAACGCTCGGAGTACCACCTCGACGAGGCGGGGCAGGTGGTCCGCGAGGTCGACCCGCTCGGGCACGCGACGGTGTCCGAATGGGACGACCACGGCCGGCTGTTGAGCCGCACCGACCCGTTGGGCCGTACCACCCGGTACCGGCACGACGAACGCGGCAACGTCGTGGCGGAGATCCGGCCGGACGGCACCGAGCGGCTCTGGGAACGCGACGCGGCGGGTCGCCCGCTGTCGGTGTTCGACGCTCCGGGCGTCGTTACGCGGTACTCCTACGACGAGCGCGGGAACCTGATCGCAGTCATCGCTCCGGACGGCGGCACCACCCGCTACCGGCTCGACGAGCGCGGTCTGGTCGTCGGCATCACCGACGCGACCGGCGCCACCAGCCTGGTGGAGAACGACCCGGCCGGTCTCGTGGTGGCGGAGACCGACCCGCTAGGCGCGACCACCCGCTACGAGCGCGACGCCTTCGGGCGCATCGTCGCGGTCGTCGACCCGCTGGGCGCTGCGGACCGCTATGGGTACACAGTGGACGGTCGGCTCGCCTGGCACGTGTTCCCCGACGGGAGCCGGGAACAGTGGGTGTACGACGGCGAGGGCAACAACCGCGTGCACACCGGTCCCACCGGAGCGGCGACCCTCGGCGAGTTCACCCACTTCGACCTCCCGTCCGCGCAGATCTCGCCCGACGGCAGCCGCGTCGGCTTCACCTACGACCCGCTGCTGCGGATCACCGAGGTGACCAACGAGCAGGGCCGGGTGTGGCGTTACGAGTACGACGCGGCCGGGAACCTGGTGCGGGAGACCGATTTCTCGGGCGCCGTCACCACCTTCGCCTACGACGCCGCGGGCCAGCTCGTCGAACGCGTCCGGCCCGACGGGCAGCGCACGACGTTCTCCTACGACCTGGCCGGAAACCTCGTCGCGCAGACCGTGGGTGAAACCACCACGACGTTCGAGGTCAGCGCGGCCGGCTACCTGATGGCGGCCGACAACGGCACCACGAGGGTGAGCTTCGAGCGCGACGCGGCGGGGCGCGTCCTCGCGGAGACTGTCAACAATCGGACAGTCCGATCTGCCTACGATGCGGAAGGTCGGCGCGTCCGGCGGCTGACACCGTCCGGCGCGGAGAGCACGTGGGAGTACGACCCGGCCGGCCTGCCGGTCGCGGTGCACCTGTCAGGCCGGAGCCTGCGGTTCGCCCACGACCCGGTGGGCCGCGAGGTGCGCCGCACCCTCGGCCCTGGCGCGACGCTGACCCAGACCTGGACGCCGGGATCGCAGCTCGCCGCGCAGGCGATCACCGACCCGTCGGGGCGGATCGGGCAGCAGCGGGCGTACGCCTACCGGTCCGACGGGATGCTGACGGGGCTGCGCGACCAGGCCACCGGTCCCCGCGACTTCACGCTCGACGTGACCGGCCGCGTCACCGGCGTCCGGGCGCCGCACGGGTCCGAGTCCTACACCTATGACGCGGCGGGCAACGTCACCGAGGCGTCGTGGCCCACGGCGGAGACGGACCTGCTCGGCCGCCGGACCCTCACCGGGCCGCTGGTCACCGCAGCGGGCGGCATGCGCTACGGCCACGACCGCCGCGGCCGGGTCGTGCTGCGGGAACGCGCGCTGCCCGGCGGTGCGAAGCTGACGTGGCGCTTCGCCTGGAACGACGAGGACAGGCTGACGTCGGTGGTGGTGCCGGACGGCAGCACCTGGCGCTACACCTACGACCCGCTGGGCCGCCGCGTCGCCAAGGAGCACGTCGCCGTCGACGGCCTCACCCTGCTCGAACGCGTCGAGTTCACCTGGGACGGTCAGTTGCTGGCCGAGCAGGCGAGCACCGGGCCGCAGGGGGTCCGGGCGACGGTGTGGGACTACGAGCCCGACGACTTCCGCCCGCTCGCGCAACGGGAACGGGTGGCGCTGCCTGGACAGTCCTTTGTGGACGAGCAGTTCCACGCGATCGTGGCCGACCTGACCGGAAGCCCGGCGGAGCTGGTCGACGACCGCGGCGGGATCGCGTGGTGCGGCCGGACGAGCGTGCACGGTGCGCCCGCCGGTCCCGCGACCGCCGAGCCCACCCCGCTGCGGTTCCCGGGGCAGCATTACGACGCGGAAACGGGGCTGCACTACAACTTCCAGCGCTACTACGACCCGGTGCCCGCACGTTATCTCAGCATCGACCCGCTCGGTCTCGAACCGGGGCCGAACCCGTACGCGTACGTCAGCAACCCGCACGTGCTGACCGACCCGCTCGGCCTCGGGCCACAGTCGTGCACGGGCAGCACCTCCGCATCGGGTTCGGGTATCGGGACGAAGCGGCCGAACCTGTCGATCAACACCAACGTGCCGCCGAGTGGTCCACACAACTCACCGGGCGGGCGGCTCTACGACAACTCGCCCGGCGGCACGTGGTACCAGCAGCTTTCGCCGGCCGGGAAGAACAAGGACAAGAAGAACCGCGTGGCGGCGGGGATGAAGAACCCGCCGTGGCACCAGGGCAGTGTGCTGCCGCTGTGGAAGAACGCGCTGATCAACCAGCCGCCGCCCGGGCTCAAGGGCCCGAAGCTGAAGGAGTGGATGGACCAGCACGGCCAATACCAGTCCGTGCACCAGGACGGCACGCCGGACAGGATCATCTCGCGGCCGGAGGGCGTCATGGGCCATAACAAGGCGGCGGGGACGTACTGGAACGAGACGGGTCACAAACTGCCGTTCAGCGAGAACCAGAAGTACAACAAGCAGGCCAGCAGCTATCACGGCATCGAGTACAGCAAGTCCTCGGCGGCCACCGGTTCGCACGAGGACCGGTACAACCAGCCGACGCCGAGCGGGGGCTCGCACCACATGTACTACAACCGCAACGACCAGAAGTTCATCGGCGGTCCCTGGCCGTCGTACCAGCCGGTGCAGGGCCTGCCGGCGAACTCGAAGCCGGTGGACGCCGGTCCGACGCCGGCGTCGCCGACGCCCACGGGGCCGCCGTCCAAGCGCCCGCGGTACGACTCGGACTCCGACGACTGAGGTGGTTCAGTCCACTGCGTCGGGCTTGAGCGAGGCGAAGATCGTCGACCAGTCCGGTTCCGTGGACTCGGCGTCGTCGTAGAGTTCGAAGGTCTTGCCGGAGGCGGAGGGGTCGAACAGGGCCGCGACGACGGCGGCGGCCACGGCGTCGCGGCTCACGCGGCCTTCGCCCGTGTCGCCCTGTTCGACGCGGATCCCGTCGGCGGGGCGGTCGTGCAGCCAACTCGGGCGGACGATCGTGTACTGGGCGCCGCTCTCGCGCAGGGCCTGTTCGCCGCGGGCGCGGGCCTCGATGCGGGCCGTCATCTCGGGATGCTTCGCGGCGCGGGTGACGTAGATCTGCGAGACGAGTACGAGCGGCACGTCGTCACGCGCGGCGACAGCGGCCGCGGCTGCGACCCCGTGGTGCAGCACGGCTTCCGCCCCGGCGGCGTCGTCCGGCGGCTCGACCGTGATCACGACCCCGTCGACGCCCGCGAAGACAGCCGGATCGGGCGCGGCGAGGTCCAGCGCGACCGCGTTGTCACCGCTCGGCACGCGGCCGGCCACCCGGACGTCGTGCCCACCGTCGGCGAGCAGACGCACCACGCGCTGCCCGGTCCGCCCGGTTCCGCCCACCACGACGAAGCTGCTCATCGGCGCCTCCCCGACTCGCTCGTGGGGAACAGGATGGCCGTGATCAAGTTCGGGGTCAATGGCGGGGTCCGGCGCCGGGTGGGGTGGGGAGGTCGCGGGTTGCGTCGTGCTCGTGTGCTCGTGTGCTCGTGTGCTCGTGTGCTCGTGTGCTCATGTGGCGCTGCGCGGTCACGCGTCGCGCTCGTGGGACTCTTGTCGCGCTGGTGTGGCTGGTTGCGTCGGCTGGTGCGGCACTTGCGGGTGGTTGCGTTGTGCTCGTGCCGCTTGTGCCGCGCTGGTGTGGCTGGTTGCGTCGGCTGGTGTGGCTGGTTGTGCCGCGCTGGTGTGGCTGGTTGCGTCGCGCTGAGGCGGTTTGCTGATCGCTCTTGCGGCTCGCGTCGCGCCCGTGCCGCTCGCGGATCGTTCGGCGTTGTTGCCATGGATGGTGCGGTTCGCCGAGCCGGTCGGCCGATGTCGCCACGGATGGCGCGGCTCGTCGAGCCGGTCGTCCGCTGTTGCCATGGGGTCGTGCGGCTTACCGAACCGCTCGGCCGCTGCTGTCATGGACTGCGGTCGCCGGACCGGTCGGCCGTTGTTGCCACGGATCGCGGCCCGCCGGACCCGGCCGCCGCTGCTGTCAAGGATCGGCAAGTTGTCGTGTCGGATTGAAGGGTTGTAGACATTCGGACAAGGCACCTTGAGGCTTGTCCGACAATCAGGCGCCCGGCAGGGTCAGGAGGTCTTGGCCGCCGAGGGCGCGCAGGCGTTCCCGCAGGGCCTCTTCGTGCTTGCTCACCTGGAGCTCGTGCCAGATGCCGAGCGAGCGGGCGAGGTACTCGCGGGCCTTGTCCGGTTGGTTGAGGCGTTCGTGCAGCTCGCCGAGCAGCTCCGCCGTCTCCGCCTCCGAGCGGCGGTCGCCGTTGCGCTGGTGCACCGACAGCGAGTTCACCAGCAACAGCCGCGCGTGGGCGAGGTCCCCGCTCATCAGGTACAGCTTCCCGAGGCTCTGGTGCGCGTACCCGACGCAGTGGTCGTCGCCCAGCTCGTCGAAGATCGCGATCGCCCGGTCCAGCTCCTCGCGCGCCGCGCCGAGGTTGCCGCGGCTCTGGTGCAGCAGCGCGAGTCGTTGCAGCGCATGAGCTTCCCGGTGCCGGTCGCCGATCTCGGCCGACAGCTCGTACGCGTCGGTGAACCAGCGGCCCGCCGTGGCGAAGCAGTTCTGCGCCAGCCACACGGTGCCGACGGCGATGCGCACCACCGCCTCACCGTGCTTGTTCCCGGCGCGCGCGAAGAGTTCGAGCGCCTCGTGACAGTGGTCGAGCGCGCGCTCGTTCTCCCCGGCCACGCGCCGGACCGTGCCCAGTCCGGCGAGCGCGATCCCGGCGCCACTCGCGTCGCCGATTTCGCGGAACAGCCGCAGCGACTGCTCGAACGCGTCGAGCGCTTCGTCGTACGCGTCGCGGTAGAGGTCGATCTGGCCGAGGTTGCGCAGCACGATCGCCTGCCCGTGCCGGTCCCCGGACCGGCGAGCGGCGGAAAGCGCTATCTCGTGCGTGCGCTGCCAGTCGTCGTGGTGCCCGCGCAGGTCGAAGTACGGCGTCAACGCGGCGGTCAGTCGCCACGCGAGGTCGTCGAAACCCCATCGCGCGGCCAGTTCCACCATCGCGACTCCGGTGCGCAGCTCCGCCTCGAACCACGTGCCAGGGTCGACGGGCACGTTCGCCGGCCGCCACGGGACGTCGTCGCGGGGCACCGAAACCACGCCGAAGAAGTGGATCGGCATGTGCTCCGCGGCTTCCGTCGCCAGGGACAGGTAGCCCTCCAGCACCCGCCGCACCCGCCCGCGGCGCTCGTCGAGCGGCTCTGCCTCTGCCTGCTCCGCGGCGTACACCCGCAGGAGGTCGTGGAGCCGGTAGCGCGGCTGGCCACTCACGTCGGCGGCGACCAGTTCGACGAGGTGCGCGTCGACGAGCACGTCCAGCACGTCGTCCCCGTCGGGTCGGTCGAGCACCGCCCCGACGACCCAGCCGGGGAACTGCACCGGGCCGAGCAGCCCGAGCCCGCGGAACGCGCGTGCCGCGCTGCCGGGCAGCTGGTCGTAGCTCAACGTCACGCTCGCCCGCACCGCGAGGTCGCCGACGCGCAGCTCGTCGAGTCGCCGGTGCTCGTCCGACAGCCGGTCCGCCAGCCGGGCAAGCGTCCAGTTAGGACGGTGACTCAGGCGGGCTCCGGCGACCCGGATGGCGAGCGGAAGTCGACCGCAGGCCCGTAGGATTGCCGCCGCGCCTTCAGGTTCTCTTGTCAGACGTTCTGATCCGACGATTGTTGACAATAGGTTTGTTGCCTCGTCGTCAGGTAAAACGTTGACATCGAACGTCCGGGCGCTTTCGAGGTCGGGCATCCGCACCCGGCTCGTGACGATCACCGCGGAGGCACCCGCGCCCGGCAGCAACGGCCGAACCTGCGCGGCGTTTCCGGCGTCGTCGAGCACGATGCACAGTCGGCGTCCGGCGAGACGGGCACGCAGGAGCGCGGAGCGCTCGTCGAGCTGGCGCGGCATCGCGGAGTCGGGAACTCCCAGCGCCCGCAACAGTTCCGGCAGCACGTCGAGCGGCCGGCGCGGCGATTCCGCGGTGCCGCGGAGGTCAATGTGGAGCTGGCCGTCGGGGAACTCCGTCCGCATCGTGTGCGCGACCCGCACCGCGAGAGCCGACTTGCCCACTCCCGGCGCACCGGACAGCACGACCACAGCGGGACGGCCGGCGTCACGGCACTCTTCGAGGAGCGCGACGAGGTCCGCGACGAGATCCTCGCGGCCGGTGAAGTCGGGGAGGTCGAGTGGAAGCTGGCACATGGGCACCGGATTCGCTGGGAGCTGCTGGGGTTCGGCGGCGGTGGTGAGCCGCGCCCGCACCTGGCGCAGCTGCGGGCCGGGCTCGGCGTCCAGTTCCTCGCGGAGCACGCGCTCGGCCTGGGTGTACGCGGTGAGCGCCTCGGCCCGGCGCCCGCACGCGTCGAGCGCGAGGATCAGCTGCTGCCACAGCTCCTCGCGCAGCGGGTGGTCGGCGAGCAGCGCACGGAGTTCCGCAACGGCTTCGGCGTGTTCCCCCAGCCCGATGCGCCACCGGATCCGTTGCTCCTCCGCGGAAAGCCGCAACTCAGTGAGCCTCGCGACGGCCGAACTCCAGGTGTGGCTGTGCGGCAGGTCTTCCAGTACCTCCCCGCGCCACAGCTCCGCCGCTTCGCCCAGCGCGGAAAGCGCTTTCTGCGGATCCGGCACCGCTTCCGCTTGCGCAAGGCACTGCTCGAACACCGCCGAGTCCAGCTCACCCGGCTCGACGGTGGCCACGTAACCACCCGCGCGACCCTGGATCCGTTCTGCCAGCAGGGGATCCGCCTCGGCGAGACGGCGGCGGAGCGAGTGCACGTAGGTGCGGATGTTGGCCGCCGCCGAGCGGGGCGCCGAACCCGGCCAGAGCACCTCGACGAGTGCATCCGTCGACACGACCACGTTGGGCTGCAACAACAACGCCGCCAACAACAAGCGCGGCTTGGGGCCGCCCAGTGCGATCGTGCGGCCCGCCACCACGACTTCGAGCGGGCCGAGGATGCGGAAGGAAATCACCGGACCGGATCGTATGGGTGAAAGTCGCTGCCCCGCTAGCTCCATTCGTATGTCCGGTCAGTGAACGTTGGGGCTCTGATGGGGGTGGAGGTGGGGCTGTTCGGGGGCTTGCGGGGGTGTGGGGGTGGGGTGAGGGGGCGCGGAGCGTTAGCGGAGGTATGGGGGGCGCGGGGTGAGCGGGGTGCTAGCGGAGGCGTGGAGGGCGCGGAGGCGCGGGGTGAGCGGAGTGAGTGGAGCGCTAGCGGAGGCGTGGAGGGTGTAGGGGCGCGGAGGCGCGGAGCGTTAGCGGCCGGAGGTGCGCGGGGCCGAGGTGCGCGGGGCGTGGGAAGACCGCGCGGGGAGCGGAAAGACTGCGCTGCGCGCGAAGAGCCGCGCTGCGCGCGAGGACCGTGGTTGCGTTGGGCGCCCCGATTTTTAAGTCTTTAACGGTCGGCACGCCGCGTCAAGGGCGCCTTCGGCGTCGCTTCGCGATGAGGCTTCGCCTCACCCTTGACACACCATGCCGACCGTTAATGGCGGCTTTGTATCGGGGATGGGGGAGGGCCGGGCGGAGTAGTGCGGTGCTCGCGTTTGCGTCGCGGGGTGTGCGTTGGGTGGTGGGGGTGGGTGGCTTGCGAAAGATTCCGCTTACCGTACGCGTTTTTTCGTGGTTGCTGGGCGGGCCAGTGCTGCCGCTGGGCTCAGCTTTGGGCCGTGGGGTTCGCCTGCGGCCAGTCGGTAGCACGCCAGCAGGCGCAGGCCCGTCCACTCCTCGGTGGTCCAGTCCGCCGGGCGGGCGGGGGGCGCCCAGCCTCGGGACTCGGCCTCGGTCCACACGTCGTGGGCGTGGCCTGCGATGAGGACCAGGTCACTCACCGGTTCGGTGCGGGCCACCAGTTCGTCCTCGCACCGTACCGCGTCGGCCACTGCTGCCAGGTGCCGTTCGTAAGCGGTCCACAACGCCGCGTCACCGGACAGGGCTCGCCAGCCCGGCTCGAGCCGCCCGGCGACGGTTTGCAGCCACCGCCGGGCGGAACGATCCGCGAGGTAATCGGCCCAGCCCATACTCCGATGATGAGCCGACACCCGCCCGTCCGCCACCCGGCGGCGCATTGTTCCGCCGGACGGCGTGGCACGCCGCCAAAAGCGGCGACGCACGGTGAGCACCCGCTCCCGGCTCAGCGACCGTAACCGGCCCGGCGCAGGGCGTCCGCCAGCGCACCGCCACCGCCGGTGTCGCGCCGGTTGTTGCGCTGCTGACCACCGCCACGCTGCTGGTTCCCGCCCTTGCGCTGGCCCTGACCGCCACCGCCACCCTGCTGCCTCGCCGGCTTCGGGCTCCCATCGCCGCCGACCTCGTCGTCCAGCCGCAGCGTCAGCGAGATCCGCTTGCGCGGGATGTCGACGTCCAGCACCTTCACCTTGACGATGTCACCCGGCTTGACCACGTCACGCGGGTCCTTGACGAAGTTCTTCGACAGCGCCGACACGTGCGCGAGCCCGTCCTGGTGCACGCCGATGTCGATGAACGCGCCGAACGCGGCCACGTTCGTCACGACACCCTCCAGCCGCATCCCCGGCTTCAGGTCGGCGAGCTTCTCGACACCCTCGGCGAACGTCGCGGTCTTGAACGCCGGCCGCGGGTCGCGGCCCGGCTTCTCCAGCTCCGACAGGATGTCCGTCACCGTCGGCAACCCGACGTTCTCGTCGACGAACTGCTCCGGGCGCACCGACTTCAGCGCCCGCTCGTTGCCCATCAGCTCGCGCAGCTCCTTGCCCGTCGCCGACAGGATGCGCTGCACCACCGGATACGACTCCGGGTGCACGCTGGACGAGTCCAGCGGGTCGTCGCCGCCCCGGATCCGCAGGAAGCCCGCGCACTGCTCGAACGCCTTCGGCCCCAGCCGCGGCACCTGCTTGAGCACCTCGCGCGAGCGGAACGGGCCGTTCTCGTCGCGGTGGCTCACGATGTTCTCCGCCAGCGACGACGTGATGCCCGAAACCCGGGTCAGCAGCGGCGCCGACGCGGTGTTCACGTCCACCCCCACCGCGTTCACGCAGTCCTCGACCACCGCGTCCAGCGACCGCGACAGCGAGACCTCGGACACGTCGTGCTGGTACTGCCCCACGCCGATCGACTTCGGGTCGATCTTCACCAGCTCCGCCAGTGGGTCCTGCAGGCGCCGCGCGATCGACACCGCGCCGCGCAGCGACACGTCCATGCCCGGCAGCTCCTGCGACGCGAACGCCGACGCCGAGTACACCGACGCGCCGGCCTCCGACACGACGGCCTTCGTCAGCTTCAGCTCCGGGTGCTTCTTGATCAGCTCAAGCGCCAGCTTGTCCGTCTCCCGCGACGCCGTGCCGTTGCCGATCGCGATCAGCTCGACCTGGTGCTTCGCCGTCAGCACGGCCAGCTTCGCGATCGACTCGTCCCACCGGTTCGCGGGCTGGTGCGGGTAGATCGTGTCCGTGGCGACGACCTTGCCGGTCGCGTCCACGACCGCCACCTTGACGCCGGTGCGGAAGCCCGGGTCGAGGCCCATCGTCGCGCGGGTGCCGGCGGGAGCGGCGAGCAGCAGGTCACGCAGGTTCGCGGCGAACACCTTCACCGCGTCGTCCTCCGCGGCCTGGCGCAGCCGCAGCCGCAGGTCGATGCCCAGGTGCAGCAGGATCTTCGTGCGCCACGCCCAGCGCACCGTGTCCTGCAGCCACTTGTCGGCCGGACGGCCCTCGTTCGAGATGCCGAACCGCTGCGCGATGCGCTGCTCGTACTCGCTCGGGCCCACGCGGGGCTCGTCGCTGGGCTCCTCGGGCTCGATCGTGAGGTCGAGCACCTCTTCCTTCTCGCCGCGGAACATCGCCAGCACGCGGTGCGACGGCATCTTCGTGAACGGCTCGGAGAAGTCGAAGTAGTCGGAGAACTTCGCGCCATCGGTCTCCTTGCCCGCGCGCACCTTCGACGCGAGCCTGCCCTGCGCCCACATCTTCTCGCGCAGCTCGCCGATCAGGTCCGCGTCCTCGCCGAAGCGCTCCACCAGGATCGCGCGGGCGCCGTCGAGGGCCGCCTGTGCGTCGGCCACGCCCTTCTCGGCGTCGACGAACACCGCGGCGGCGGCCTGCGGGTCGGTCGACGGGTCGTTCAGCAGCCCGTCGGCCAGCGGCTCCAGCCCGGCCTCGCGGGCGATCTGCGCCTTCGTGCGCCGCTTCGGCTTGTAGGGCAGGTAGATGTCCTCCAGGCGCGCCTTGGTGTCGGCGAGCCGGATCTGCTCCTCCAGCTCCTCGGTCAGCTTGCCCTGGGTGCGGATGGAGTCGAGCACGGCCAGGCGCCGCTCGTCCAGCTCCCGCAGGTACCGCAGCCGCTCCTCGAGCGTGCGCAGCTGGGCGTCGTCGAGCATCCCGGTGGCTTCCTTGCGGTACCGCGCGATGAACGGCACCGTCGAGCCGCCGTCGAGGAGGTCTACGGCCGCCTTGACCTGCCCCTCCCGCACGCCGAGCTCCTCGGCGATCCTCTGCTCGATCGACTGCACGACGCCTGTCACGTTCCTGATCCACTCCCTGGTCGAGATGTCCGGCCTGCATTGTGCCTGCGCTCGCGGGCGCCCGTCCGGACAGGGTTGCCGAAAACCGGCCGGTAACCAAATCCCGCTCTCCCGCGACTGCCGGAGCATGGTCGAAAGGGCGGTCCGGGTGGCGCTGCAGCTCAAGCATGTCACCGTCGATGCCGGTGGGCGCCCGGTTTCCCTTTCGTATCCCGGAATTCTGCTGGCCGGGTACGAGGACGGCGCGCTCGTGGCGCAGCGGTGGGTGCCCTTCGGGGAGGACCCGTCGGAGGAGGACGACGAGAAGCTCGTCGAGGCGCTGCACAAGGCGGTCCTGTGGGAGGAGCAGGAAGTTCCGTGGTGCTAGCGGGTCAGCAGGACGGCGGTTCCGCGATGCAGCCGGCCGGGCTCGGCGGGCAGTCCCGCATCGCCTGGCGCAGCAGGGAGTAGAGCGTCGCGCGCTGGTCGTGGTCGAGCTCGGCGAACACCTCGTCCTCCACGGACGCGAGCGCGCACTCGGCCTTCGCCAGCCACTGCGCGCCGGCGTCGGTGAGCTCGACGACGTGCCTGCGGCGGTCCTCCGGAGACCGGCGCCGCTCGACGAGGTGGTCGGCCTCCAGGTCGTTGAGCAGGCCGACGACGTTCGTCCCGTCCATCTCCAGCGTGCGGGCCAGCGCCTGCTGGCTGCTGCCGCCGAGGTCGCGCAGCACCGTGAGGGCGAGCAGGTGCCGGGGCCGCAGGCCCAGCGGCGCGAGCACGGACTCCGAACGCAGCCGGATGCGCCGCGACAGGTGGTCGAGCAGCGCGCCCACGCGGGGCGGCGGCTGCTTCACGACCGGCAGGGAGGCCATGAACTCATTCTACGTTCCCGCAGCAGCGATACGCGTGGTACAAATAGTTTGTCCAACATAAACTATCTACGGACGGTCAAACGACATGCCTCATCTCCTGCACATCGACTCGAGCATCCAGGGCGAGAGCTCCGTGACCCGCAAGCTCACCGCGCGGGCGGCGGCGGCCTGGCGGAAGGCGCACCCGGACGGCACGGTCACCTACCGCGACCTCGCCGCGGAGCCGCTTCCGCACTTCGGCGCCGAGAGCGATGCGGCCCGGAAGGTGCCGCCCGCGGAGCGGACCGACCAGCATGCCGCGGCCTTCGCGGTGATGGAGGAGGTCGTGAACGACGTCAAGCGCGCTGACACGATCCTGCTGGGGTTGCCGCTCTACAACTACGGGCCGCCGAGCACCGTCAAGGCGTGGGTGGACCACCTGATCGTTCCCGGGTTGTCCGTCGACATGGAGAACAACGCCGGACTGCTCGGGGGCCGTGAGCTGCTGGTGCTCGCCGCGCGTGGTGGCGGTTACGGCGAGGGCACTCCGCGCGAGGGCTGGGACCACGCGTCGCCGTGGCTGCCGCACGGGCTGGCGCTAACGGGACTGGAGCCGCGGTTCATCGTGGCCGAGCTGACGCTGGCTTCCGTGAACCCGGCGATGGCGGAGCTGATCCCGCTGGCGGAACAGAGCCTGGCGGCGGCGGAACGCGAGATCGACGGGCTCTGGGCTCCCGCGATCGCCTGAGACGGGGGACCTTCCGGCTGTCTGGTCGGAAGGTCCTCTTGTCGGATTTTAAGCTGTTAGTTTTGTCAACAATCCTCTGAGCTGATTGTGCTCAGGTTCGTCGAGGCGAGCGAGCATCGAGCCGTTCACCTCGTCCGCGACTTCTTTGGCCTCCGCGAGTACCTCGCGGCCGGCCTCGGTGAGGCGCAGGATGCGCCGCCGCCGGTCCGCGCCCACCGTGCGGGTGATGAGCCCACGCTGTTCCATGCGCAGCATGAGCCCGGCCAGGGTTGCCTTGTCGATGGCCGCCTGCTGACCCACCGTCGCCTGGTCGACCTCCTCACCCTCGTCGATCACCACGAGCACCGCGTACTGCGGCTTCGTCAGGTTCGGCAGCTTCGCCTGCCAGCGCGCGCCGTGCTCCTGCAGTACCCGGCGCATGAGATGGAACACCGCTTCGTCGACTCGGGACATTCCGCGATGGTAGTGTGAACACGAAAGGTTCGTATACGAACCATCGAGGGAGGGTGTCGTGCGGTTGATCGTGGGGATGACGGGTGCGACTGGGGCGCCGCTGGGCGTGCGGCTGCTCGAGACGCTGCGCGAGCTGGACGACGTCGAGACGCACCTGGTGCTCAGCCGGTGGGCGCGCACCACCATCGAGCTGGAAACTCCTTACAGCGCAAGGGAAGTCGCGAAGCTCGCGGACGTCGTGCACGGCTCGGGCAACCAGGCGGCGAGCATCTCGTCCGGTTCGTTCCGCACCGACGGGATGGTGGTGATCCCGTGCAGCATGAAGTCGCTCGCCGGCATCCGCGCCGGGTACGCCGACGGGCTCATCGGCCGCGCCGCGGATGTCGTGCTCAAGGAGCGCCGCAAGCTCGTGCTGGTGCCGCGGGAGACGCCGCTGAGCGAGATCCACCTCGAGAACATGCTCGCGCTGGCGCGGATGGGCGTGTCGATCGTGCCGCCGATGCCGGCCTTCTACAACAACCCCGAGTCCGTGGACGACGTGCTCGACCACCTCGTCGCCCGCGTGCTGGACCAGTTCGACCTGCCCGCGCCCCGCGCCCGCCGCTGGTCCGGCCTGCACCGATAGGAGAACCATGGCCTACGACGATCTACGGTCCTTTTTGGACGCACTCGACAAGGAGGGGCAGCTGCTGCGGATCCCCGAGCAGGTGGACCCCGAACCGGACCTGGGCGCCGCCGCGAACGCCGCCGCGCGGCTCGGCGACCGGGCGCCCGCGCTGTACTTCGACAACGTCACCGGGTTCACCGACGCGCGCATCGCCTTGAACGTGCACGGTTCCTGGGCCAACCACGCGCTCGCGCTCGGCCTGCCGCCGGAGCTGCCGGTGAAGGAGCAGGTTGCGGAGTTCATCCGCCGCTGGGAGACGTTCCCGGTTGCGCCCGAGCGGCGCGAGAACCCGCCGTGGGCGGAGAACACCCTGGAGGGTGACGACGTCGATTTGTTCCGGGTGCTGCCGCTGTTCCGGCTCAACGACGGGGACGGCGGGTTCTACCTCGACAAGGCGGCGGTGATCTCGCGCGACCCGGAGGACCCGGACCACTTCGGGAAGCAGAACGTCGGCGTGTACCGGATGGAGGTCAAGGGCCGCGCGAAGCTGGGCCTGCAGCCGGTGCCGATGCACGACGTCGCGCTGCACCTGAACAAGGCCGAGCAGGCGGGCGAGGACCTGCCGGTCGCGATCACGCTCGGCAACGACCCGGTGATGACGATCGTCGCGAGCACACCGATGGCCTACGACCAGAGCGAGTACGAGATGGCCGGTGCCCTGCGGGGCGCGCCCGCGCCGATCGCGACGGCGCCGCTCACCGGGCTCGACGTGCCGTGGGGCTCGGAAGTGGTGCTGGAAGGCGTGATCGAGGGCCGGAAGCGGGAGATCGAAGGCCCGTTCGGCGAGTTCACCGGCCACTATTCGGGCGGGCGCAACATGACCGTGGTGCGCATCGACCGGATCTCCTACCGCAGCAACCCGATCTTCGAGTCGCTGTACCTCGGCATGCCATGGACGGAGGTCGACTACCTGATCGGCGCCAGCACCTGCGTGCCCATCTACCAGCAGCTCAAGCGCGAGTTCCCCGAGGTGCAGGCGGTCAACGCGATGTACACGCACGGGCTGCTCGCGATCGTCTCGACGAAGAAGCGCTACGGCGGGTTCGCGAAGGCCGTCGGCATGCGCGCGATGACCACGCCGCACGGGCTGGGCTACGTCAAGATGGTGATCCTGGTGGACGAGGACGTCGACCCGTTCAACCTGCCGCAGGTGATGTGGGCATTGTCAACAAAAGTCAATGCGGCTGGTGACATTGTCAACATTCCTAATTTGCCCGTGGTGGAGCTGGATCCCGGCTCACACCCCGCGGGCATCACGAACAAGCTGATCATCGACGCGACCACCCCGGTCGCCCCCGACAACCGCGGGCACTACAGCCAGCCGGTGCGCGACCTGCCCGAGGCCGCCGCGTGGCTCACCCGGCTGCAGGGCATGCTCGCCGAGCGGTAAGGAGAATTCGCATGTGTCCTCGTTGTGGTCACGAGGTGCTGGCCAAGCTGGCGGACTCGCCGGTGCCCGGGGTATGGGAGGTGCACCAGTGTCAGCTGTGCCTCTACACCTGGCGCACCACGGAACCCGCGCGCCGCACGCAGCGTGAGCTGTACCCGGAGGAGTTCCGCATGACGCGGGCCGACATCGACAACGCGCCGGAGGTCCCGGCCGTACCGCCGCTGCGGGCCGCCCGGTGAGCGACACGCTGATGTGGGAGGTCCGCGCGGTCCCCGGGCGTCGGGACGACCTGCTGCGCTGGGTGGAGGCGACGGTCCAGCGGGAGGCCGACATCTACCTCGGCGGGCAGGACCGGATCGTGGTGATCGCCCGCGGCGTGGCGAAGCTGCCCGACCCGCCGGAGGAGCTGGTGGCGCGGCCCGTGCACCAGTGGCCGTTCCAGCACCACCGGAGGGTCGCGGGGGAGTAGGCCGACAGGCCGGTGACCGTCTGGGTGCGTCACCGGCCTGTCCCTTCGCGTCCGCAGCTCCGCGCGGTGCGGTTCACTCCGGATAGATCCACCACCATTGGTCGGCCCAGGCGCCGCACGTCGTCTGTATCGCGGGCGTTCCCATCGAGGTTCCACGGGCGGCGAGGCACAGCTTGGAGTTCACGTTCCTGAACTGGTACGTGTTGTTCGAATAGTTGTGCGTGATGTGCCAGACCTGGTCGTCATAACCCTGCCAGCAGTCGGTGGCCACCGCCTGGGATTCGGTCGTGCCACGGGCTGCGACGCATCGCAGGGGGCCGTACGCGGTGTCGATGCTGTGCCGGTCGGTCCCCGCCAGGTCGACGATCGACCAGTCGACGACTTCGCCGGAGCAGCCCGTCTGGACCACGGGTTGTTCGCCCGGCGATTCCGAAGCGGCGAGGCAGTACCCCGAATTCGAGTTGACCAGCCAGGCGCGGTACACGTCCATCGGAACCGGTGTGGAGGCCCCGGCTGATCCCGTGCCGGGCAGGATCGCCATGCCCAGCAACAACAACGGCAGAAGTGCTCTCAACATACGCATGATCTGCTCCCTGGCGTGCGTCGGGTGGACGGGGTGCTCAACGGGGTGCGGTGAACTGGAACCCGTCGATGGCGTTGAGCGGGGCGATCGTGCCGTCTTCGGACTGCTGCTTCATCCACTCCTGGTCGCACCAGCCGGTGGACGAGGTGCAGTAGTACGAGGTAGAGCCGGCAGTTCGTGCGGTTGCGCACGGATTCGATCCTGTTCTGGTCGGCAGCGGGAAGGACCAGCAGACGACCTGGGCGTTGGTCGGACAGCCCGCCGCACTGGCTTCGGGTGCCCCGAACGACACCGCTGTGCCGGAGACCAGGGCGGCCGCGGCCACCGGCGCGCGGACGCGAGTCGAGCGAATGTTCACGGTCTTTCCCTTCGTTGCCGGATGTGGTGCGGGAGGCCCGGGCACCACAGGACGGGACCATCCCGGTCGCCCGGGCGGCGCGGTACCCGTTCGCCGGATCCCGGGACGCCCCGGGACGTCCCACCGCGACGACCAGCACCCACGCCGGGGGCGGGGACGCATCGGATCGGACCGACGCACCACCGAACCGGTGCGCAACCGCGCCGGATGTGTCAAGCTCGGAGCTGCTCGATGAGGGAGGCGCACGTGACCAGCAACGTTGTCGGTACCGGCGGGCACATCGTGTTCGTCCTGCACGGGTGGTTCGGGTCGGGGCGGGCGTGGGACAACCTGATCCCGCACCTGGACGCCGAGCGGTTCACCTACGTCTTCCCCGACTACCGCGGCTACGGCGCCCGCCGCGGCGAGCCCGGCGAGCACACGATCGCCGAGGCCGCCGCCGACGTGCTCGCGCTCGCCGACCAGCGCGGCGACGAGCGGTTCTCGCTCGTCGGGCACTCCATGGGCGGCAGCGTCATGCAGTGGCTCTACGCCGACGCGCCCGAACGCGTCCGCGCCCTCGTCGGCGTCTCGCCCGTGCCCGCCAGTGGCGTGCCGTTCGACGACGAGACGTGGCAGCTGTTCTCCGGCGCCGCCGAGGACGCGGCCAAGCGGCGCACCATCATCGACTTCACCACGGGCGGACGGCATCCCGACGCGTGGCTCGACGGCATGGTCCAGCACTCCCTCGAAAACTCCGACAAGGATGCCTTCGCCGCGTACCTGAACGCCTGGGCCCGCACCGACTTCTCCGACCGCATCGCCGGCGCGGAGGTGCCGGTCAAGGTGTTCGTCGGCGAGCACGACCCCGCGCTCGGCGAGCAGGCGATGCTCACGACGTTCGCCCAGTGGTACCCGAAGCTGGAGCTCGAAGTCCTGCCCGACGCGGGGCACTACGCCGCCGACGAGGTGCCCGTCACCCTCGCCAACGCGATCGAAGTGTTCCTGGACCAGCACTGATGACCCGCGCGGACGTCTTCGACCCGAGGGTGTTCGCACGCGGCCTGCCGCACGAGGAGTTCCGCCGCCTCCGCGACACCGAACCCGTGTCCTGGCAGGAAGAACACGAGGTCCTGGGCTGGCCCGCCGGCCCCGGCTACTGGGCCGTCACGCGCTACGCCGACGTGAAGCACGTCCTGCGCACCCCCGAGGTGTACTCGTCGTGGCTCGGCGCCACCCAGATCCGCGACCCGGAACCGGACGACCTCGCGTTCATCCGCCGCATGATCCTCAACATGGACCCGCCGGAGCACAACCGGTTGCGCCGCATCGTCGCCGCCGTGTTCACGCGCCGCCGCCTGGAACGCTTCACCGACCTGATCGCCGAACGCGCCCGGAACCTCCTCGGCGCCGTCGACGGCCGCTGCGACCTGCCCGCCGACGTCACCGACGACTTCCCGCTGCTCAACCTCGCCGACCTGCTCGGCGTGCCGCCCGGCGACCGCGGGCTGCTGCTGAAGTGGACGAACCGCGTGATCGGCTACCAGGACCCGGAACACGCCGAGATCGTCCGCGACGAGCAGGGGAAACCCGTCAACCCGCGCTCACCCGCGATGCTCGCCGACATGTTCGCCTACGCGCAGCAGCTCGCCGCCGAGAAACGCGCCCGTCCCGCCGACGACCTGATGACCGCGCTCGTGCACGCCGAGGTCGACGGCCGCGCCCTCGACGACGCCGAGCTGCAGATGTTCTTCTTCCTCGTGGTGATCGCGGGCAACGACACCGTGCGCAGCGCGCTGCCCGGCGGGGTGCTCGCGCTCGTCGAGCACCCCGGGGAGTACCGGCGGCTGCGGGCGGATCCCGCCCTGCTGCCCGGCGCCGTCGAGGAAATGCTGCGCTGGCACCCGCCCGTGCTGACCTTTCGCCGCACCGCCGCGCGTGATACCGAACTGGGCGGGCAACGGATCCGCGCGGGCGACAAGGTGGTCGTCTACTTCGCGTCGGCGCACTTCGACGAGCGCGCCTTCCCCGACCCGTACCGGTTCGACGTCACGCGCGAACCCAACGAGCACCTCGCGTTCGGCCAGGGCCCGCACCTGTGCCTCGGTGCCCACTTCGGACGGTTGCAGCTGCGGATCTTCTTCCGGGAGTTCCTCCGGCTGCCCGAAGTGAGCCTCGACGGCGAGGTGCGACACCTGACGTCGAACTTCATCAACGGGATCACGCACCTGCCGCTGCGCTGGTGAAGGGGCGCAGCTCCACGCCCTCGCGCACCAGTGCTTCCCGCACCCCGCGGGCGATGTCGACCGCGCCGGGCGTGTCGCCGTGCACGCACACCGACTCGGGCTCGACCTCGACGACGCTGCCGTCGATCGCGACCACCGTGCCCTCGGTGGCCATCCGCACGACGCGGCGCACCACGGCCTCCGCGTCGTGCACGACGGCGCCCGGCTCGCGTCGCGAAACCAGCGTGCCCTCGGGGGTGTAGGCGCGGTCGGCGAACGCCTCGCGCACCGGCCGCAGACCCGCGTTTTCGGCCTGGCGCAACCATTCCGAACCGGGCAGGCCGAGCACCGGCAGCGTCGCGTCGTAGGCCTTCACCGCTTCGACGACCGCCGCCGCCTGCTTCGCGTGGTGCACGATCGCGTTGTACAGCGCGCCGTGCGGCTTCACGTAGCTCACGCGGGTCCCGGCGACGCGGGCGAACCCGTCGAGCGCGGCGATCTGGTAGATCACGTCGTTGACCAGCTCGGCGGGGTCGACGTCGATGAACCGGCGGCCGAACCCGGCGAGGTCACGGTACCCCACCTGCGCCCCGACGGCGATGCCCCGCGCGGCGGCCCGCGCCGTGACGCGGCGCAGCACGCTCGGGTCGCCGGCGTGGAAGCCGCACGCCACGTTCGCGCTGGTCACGATGTCCAGGAGCGCGTCGTCGTGGGTCAGCGGCCAGATGCCGAAACCCTCGCCGAGGTCGCTGTTCAGGTCGATCACTTGCGCGTCCCCTCCCCGTTCCTTACCGAACTCGAACATCGCGGCCACCTTCCTCGAACCCGCACCGGGCACAGTCGGTGCCGGAGAACGAAGGAGGAAACCACATGCGTCTTCCCATCCGTGCCGCGGTCGCGGGCTGCGGCGCCGTCGTGGCGCTCGCCGCGGGCGTTCCCGCGGCGTCCGCCGAGACCACCGAGACCACCGAGCCTACGACCCCCACGTACGCGCCGGTCACGCTGAGCCCCGAGGAGTCCCAGCACCTGTGCGCCGACGTGCTGCCGAAGATGCTCGACCACCGGGCGAAGCTCACCGCCCGGATCAACGGCGACGCGAACACCAAGGGCTCGGTGGCGTGGCTGCGCGCCCGCGCGGACGCGCAGCGGGCCAAGGGCCACACCAAGGCGGCCGACCAGCTGGTGGTGCGCGCGGACCGGCGTGCCGGGCGGTTGGACGACCTCAAGTCCGCGCAGGACCGGCTGAACGCGTTCAAGACCGCGCACTGCGTGGCGAAGTGAGCGTGCGCAGGGCCGTGGTGGCCGTGGCGCTGGGCGTGTTCGCGCTGTGCTGCGCGGGCTGCCACGAGCAGGCGAGCGCGCCCGCGCCACAACCACAGGACGAACTGAGCCGGATCCAGACTACGCTGGACGCGATCGACTCCGAGCTGGCGGGCGACGGCTCGCCCTGACCCCGGGAGAGCCCGTGTCCGCACCCGGCCGTGGTCTCGTCCTGGTCGTCGAGGACGAGCCCGCGATCGCCGAGCTGATCGCGCTCTACCTGCGGCGGGACGGGTTCGGCGTGCACGTCGAGAGCGACGGTGACGCCGCGCTCGCGGCCGTGCGCCGGCTGCGGCCGGTCGCCGTCGTGCTCGACATCGGACTGTCCGGAAAGGACGGCGTCGAGGTCTGCCGGACGCTGCGCGCGGGCGGCGACTGGACGCCCGTCCTGTTCGTCACCGCCCGCGACGACGAGGTGGACCGCCTGCTCGGGCTGGAGCTGGGTGCCGACGACTACGTGACCAAACCGTTCAGCCCGCGCGAGCTCGCCGCCCGGGTCCGCGCCGTGCTGCGCCGCGCGCACGGCGCCCCCGCGGAGGTGCTGTCGCTGGGCGAGGTCCGGATCGACGTGCCCGGGCGGCGGGTGTGGGCAGGCGAGCGCGAGGTCGCGCTGACCTCGACCGAGTTCGAGCTGCTGGCGCAGCTGATGCGGCGGCCGGGGCGGGTGTTCGAGCGGGAGCACCTGCTGAGCGCGGTGTGGGGCTACGCCGCGTCGGCCGGCACTCGCACCGTCGACGTGCACGTGGCGCAGCTGCGGGCGAAACTCGGCGACGCGAGTCCGATCAGGACGGTCCGGGGCGTCGGGTACGCGGCGGACGCGCCCTGATGCGCCGTTCGCTGGCGTTCCGCATCACCGCGCTGTGCCTGGCCGTCGCCGGGGTCGCGGTGCTCGTCGCCGGGCTCGTCGCGGCGGGGCTCGTCCGCCGGGCCGGGCAGGACGTGCTGCGGACCTCGCTGGCCGCGCAGGCGGACGTGGTCGCGAGCCAGGTCGACGAGGCGGGGCTGGGCTCCCGGCTGGGGCTGCCGAAGGTCGCGGACGTGTTGCGGGGACAGGGAATTTCGATCGTGGTGGTCCGCCCACGGGGAGTGCTGCCGGGCAACGACGCCGCGGCCGCCCGTGCCGCGATGGAGGCCGGGCTGAGCGGGATCACCGCGGGACAGGTGATCTCCGCGAGCCGGACCGTGGCGGGGCAGCAGTACCTCGTCGAGGCACGCGGCGTGGGAACGGGGGTGGGGTTCGCGTTGGTGGCGCCGGTGCAGACGGGCCGGGCCGCGCAACGCACGCTGGTGCGCGACATCCTGTTGTCGCTGGGTGCCGGGCTGCTGGTGGCGGCCGCGGCCGGGCTGCTGCTCGGGCGGCTGCTGGCGCGGCCGTTGCGGCGCACGGCGGACGTGGCGGCGACGATGCGGCAGGGACGGCGGGACCTGCGGGTGCCGGTGGAAGGCCCGGCCGAGGTGGCGGAGGTCGCGACGGCGGTGAACGAGCTGGCGGTCGCGTTGCAGCAGAGCGAGGCCCGGCAGCGGGAGTTCCTGCTGTCGGTGTCCCATGAGCTGCGCACGCCGCTGACGGCGGTGCACGGGTTCGCGGAGTCGCTCGCGGACGGGGTCGTCTCCGGAGAGGAGGCGCGGCGGGCGGGGGAGACGATCCGCCAGGAGTCCGGGCGGCTGGAACGGCTGGTGAGTGACCTGCTCGACCTCGCGCGGCTCGGCGCGGACGAGTTCCGGCTGGACCTGGCGGAGGTGGACCTGACCGACACCGTGCGGCACTGCGCGCAGGTGTGGCGGACGCGGTGCGAGCGCGCGGGAGTGGACTTCCACGTCGAGCTGCCACCCGAACCGGTGTTCGCGGTCGCCGACGCCCGGCGGTTGCGGCAGGTGCTGGACGGTCTGGCGGAGAACGCGTTGCGCGTGACTCCGGCCGGGGCGCCGTTGACGCTGTCGTTGAGCGGAGCGGGAGTGCTCCAGGTGCGTGACGGCGGCCCAGGGCTGGCGCCGGAGGACTACGCGGTGGCGTTCGAACGGGGCACGCTGAACGCGAAGTACCGCGGGCGGCGCCCGGTCGGGTCGGGGATCGGCCTGGCGCTGGCGCACGGCCTGGTGACGCGGATGGGCGGGACGATCTCCGCGGGCCCGGCTCCCGAGGGCGGCGCCGCGTTCACGATCGCGCTGCCACCGGCGGGTGGTCGTCCTACGCTCGGATCGTGACGCGACTGAAGCTGACCTCGACCGTACTGGGCACGCCCGATCCGCGTGGGCTGGCGGACTTCTACCAGAAGCTCCTCGGCTGGCCCATCGGCACGGACGAGCCGGACTGGGTGACGTTGCGGCCCGAGGACGGCGGCGCGGGTCTGTCGTTCCAGACGGAGACCGAGCACACGCCGCCGGTGTGGCCGGCCGGGCGGGCGGACCAGCAGATGCAGCTGCACCTGGACATCGAGGTGGACGACCTCGCGGCGGCGGTGGAACTGGCCACGGCGGCGGGCGCGAAGGTGGCGGACTTCCAGCCGCAGGACGACGTGCGCGTGTGCCTCGACCCGGCCGGTCACCCGTTCTGCCTGTGGACGCGGGGTTGACCGGTGATCCTCGAACACGACGGGCACCGGCCCCGCATCCACCCCTCGGCGTACGTGGCGCCGAACGCGGTGGTCTGCGGTGACGTGTCGGTCGGAGCGGACGTCCGGGTGCTGTTCGGCGCGGTGCTGACCGCCGAAGGAGGCGCGATCGAGGTCGGCGAGCGCTCGATCGTCATGGAGAACTCCCTGGTCCGGGGCCGCGGGGGCCACGCCACGGCGATCGGCCGCAGTGTGCTGCTCGGGCCGCACAGCCACGTCAACGGCGCGGTGGTCGAAGACGAAGCGTTCATCGCCACCGGCGCGGCTGTGTTTCCCGGCGCGCGGATCGGGAAGGGCGCGGAGGTGCGGGTGCACGGGGTCGTGCACGTCAACGCTCAGGTGGCGCCCGGCACGGTGGTGCCCATCGGCTGGGTCGCCGTCGGCGATCCGGCGCGGCTGTTCTCCCCGGACCAGCACGAGGAACTGTGGCGCGTTCAGCGGGACGCGGACTTCCCCGGCACGGTGTTCGGGCTGGCGCGGGAAGAGGCGACGATGGACCGCGTGACCGCCCGCTACGCCGAGCTGTTCGGCAGGCACCGGACGGACCGCTTCCTCGACGGCGCCTGATTTCGGGGCGTTTCTGCCACACTTCTCGGGTGCCCCTGAAATCGGTCGTCAGTGAGAGGTGCCGGGCCTTTCTCGCGGCGGGCGAAGAGATCCGTTACCTGTTCCCGGCGATGTCGCTGATGATCAGCGGAATGCAGCTCGCGGCGGGCTACCTGGTGGTCGTCACGGAGCGGCGGGTGGTGGTGCTGGCGTGCAGCCGCTGGCGCCGCAACGCCCCGCAGTCGGTCTGGGCGGACCACCCGAGGGGAACGCGCCTCGGCCCGGTCGAGGTGCACCCGTCCCTCGGGCCCACCGTGCGGATCGGAGACCTGACGCTGGAGGTGGACGAGGAGTACGTCCCGGTCATCCGGGCGGCGGACCTGGAACTCGACGGCGGAAGGGGCTCACCGGAGGATCCGTTGCCGGACCTGTGATCCGGTGCGCCCCCGCCGCTACTCGCCCTCCAGGTCGCCCTCCGTGCGGAGGTAGACCTCGCGCAGCTGGTCCAGCAGAGCCGGGTCCGGCTCGGCCCACAGGCCGCGGTCCGCGGCCTCTGTGAGGCGCTCGATGATGCCCCGCAGCGCCCACGGGTTGGACTGCGCCAGGAAGTCCTGGTTCTGCTGGTCCAGCACGTACGACTCGGACAGCTTCTCGTACATCCAGTCCTGCACGACACCCGCCGTGGCGTCGAAGCCGAACAGGTAGTCCACCGTCGCCGCCAGCTCGAACGCGCCCTTGTAGCCGTGCTTGCGCATCGCCGCCAGCCAGCGCGGGTTCACCACCCGCGCGCGGAACACCCGCGCCGTCTCCTCGTGCAGCGACCGCGTGCGCACCGCGTCCGGCGACGTCGAGTCACCGATGTACGACGCCGGTGCCTGACCCGTCAGCGACCGGGTGAACGCGATCATCCCGCCGTGGTACTGGAAGTAGTCGTCGGAGTCCGCGATGTCGTGCTCGCGCGTGTCGGTGTTCTTCGCCGCCACGACGATCCGGCGGTACGAGCTCTCCATGTCCTCCCGCGCGGGCTTGCCGTCCAGCTCACGGCCGTACGCGTACCCGCCCCACGTCGCGTACACCTCCGCCAGGTCCGCGTCGTCGCGCCAGTTGCCGGAGTCCATCAGCGGCAGCAGGCCAGCCCCGTACGCGCCCGGCTTGGAGCCGAAGATCCTGGTGGTGGCACGGCGTTCGTCGCCATGACTCTCCACATCGGACAGATAGTGGGCGCGGACGTAGTTCTGGTCCAGCGGCTCGTCCAGCTGGGCCACCAGCCGCACCGCGTCGTCCATCAGGTCGATCACGTGCGGGAACGCGTCGCGGAAGAACCCGCTGATTCGCACCGTCACGTCGATGCGCGGGCGCCCCAGCTCCGCCAGGGAAATCGGCTCCAGACCGGTGACCCGCCGCGAAGCCTCGTCCCACACCGGCTGCACGCCCAGCAGCGCCAGCACCTCCGCCGCGTCGTCGCCCGAAGTGCGCATCGCCGACGTGCCCCACACCGACAGGCCCACCGACTGCGGCCAGTCGCCGGTGTCCTCGCGGTACCGCTTCAGCAGCGAGTCCGCCAGCGCCTGTCCCGTTTCCCACGCCAGGCGGCTCGGAATCGCCTTCGGGTCGACGGTGTAGAAGTTCCGGCCCGTCGGCAGCACGTTCACCAGGCCGCGCAACGGCGAACCACTCGGCCCCGCCGGGATGTAGCCGCCGTCGAGCGCGTGCAGCACCGCGTCGATCTCCGCCGTCGTGCCCGCCAGCCGCGGCACGATCTCCGTCGCGGCGAACCGCAGCACCGAAGCGACCGGCTCCTCGACGGAAATGGCGTCCACCGACCAGTCGGCCGCCTCCATGTCGAGCACCAGCTGCCGCGCGGTCGCCTCGACGGCATCCACATCGGACAGTGGTGCGTCCTCCTTGAGGCCCAGCGCCGAACGCAGGCCCGGTACGGCACCGGCCTTGCCGCCCCACATCTGCTGCGCGCGCAACATCGCCAGCACGAGGTTCACCCGCGCTTCGCCTGTCGGCGCCTCGCCCAGGATGTGCAGCCCGTCACGGATCTGCGCGTCCTTCACCTCGCACAGCCAGCCGTCGATGTGCAGCAGGAAGTCGTCGAACTCCGCGTCGTGCGGGCGCTGTGCCACGCCGAGGTCGTGGTCGAGCTTCGCGGCCTGGATGAGCGTCCAGATCTGCGCGCGGATCGCGGGCAGCTTCGCCGGGTCCATCGCCGCGATGTTCGCGTGCTCGTCGAGCAGTTGCTCCAGCCGCGCGAGGTCGCCGTAGCTCTCGGCACGAGCCATCGGCGGGATCAGGTGGTCGACGATCGTCGCGTGCGCGCGGCGCTTGGCCTGCGCGCCCTCGCCGGGGTCGTTGATCAGAAACGGATAGATCATCGGCAGGTTGCCCAGCACGGCGTCCGGCGCGCACGACGCCGACAGGCCCGCGGTCTTGCCCGGCAACCACTCCAGCGACCCGTGCTTGCCCAGGTGCACGACCGCGTGCGCGCCGAACTCCTCCTCCAGCCAGCGGTACGCGGCGAGGTAGTGGTGGCTCGGCGGCAGGTCCGGGTTGTGGTAGATCGCGACCGGGTTCTCGCCGAACCCGCGTGGCGGCTGGATCATCAGCACGACGTTGCCCGCCTGCAGCGACGCCAGCACTATGTCGCCGTTGTCCACGTACAGCTCGCCGGGCGCCGGGCCCCAGTGCCGTTCCACCTCCTCGCGGAGGTCCTCGGGCAGCCGCGCGAACCACTCGCGGTAACGCGCGGCGGGCACGCGGATCGGGTTGCCCGCCAGCTGTTCCTCGGTCAGCCACTCGGGATCCTGGCCGCCCGCGGCGATCAGCGCGTGGATCAGCTCGTCCCCGTCACCGGACTCGATGCCGGGGAACGGTTCCGGACCCAGGTCGTAGCCCAGCTCGATCATGCGGCGCAACAACTTCACGGCCGACGCGGGCGTGTCCAGGCCGACCGCGTTGCCGACCCGCGAGTGTTTCGTGGGATACGCCGACAACATCAGCGCGATGCGGCGCTCGGGCGGCGGGGTGTGCCGCAGCCGGGCGTGGGCCAGCGCGATGCCCGCGACGCGGGCCGCGCGCTCGGCGTCCGGCACGTAGTGCGGCAGCCCGTCCTCGTCCAGCTCCTTGAACGAGAACGGGACCGTGATCAGCCGCCCGTCGAACTCCGGCACCGCCATCTGGTTCCCGGCGTCCAAAGGGGACAGACCCTCGTCGTTGGCCGCCCACGTCTCGTGGTCGCTGGTGAGGCACAACGCCTGCAGCATCGGCACGTCGAGCGCGGCCAGCTCCGACACGTCCCACGCCTCGTCATCGCCGCCCGCGCCGACCTCCGACGGCCGCGTGCCGCCCGCCGCGAGGACCGTGACCAGCAGCGCGTCCGCCTTCGCCAGCTCCGCCATCATCTCCGGCTCACGGGAGCGCAGCGACGCGCAGTGGATCGGCAGGGCCTGCCCGCCCGCGTCCTCGACCGCGCGGGACAGGGCCTCGACGAACGCCGTGTTGCCCGCCAGGTGGTGCGCGCGGTAGTAGAGGATCGCGACGACCGGACCCTCGCTGCGGCGGGGCTCCCGCTCCAGCACGCCCCACATCGGCTGCGGCGCGGGCGGCTCGAAACCGTCGCCGGTGAGCAGCAGGGTGTCGGAGAGGAACCGGTGCAGCTGCGTGAGGTTCTCCGGCCCGCCCTGCGCGAGGTACGCGTGCGCCTCGGTGGCGATGCCCGCCGGGACGGTGGACAGCTCCATCAGCTCCGCGTCCGGCGTCTGCTCGCCGCCGAGCACCACGACGTGCGCGCCGCTCGCGCGGACCGCGTCGAGCCCCTGCTGCCACGTCCGCGCCGAGCCGAGGATGCGCACGACGACGATGCGGGCACCGTCGAGCAGGGCGGGCAGCTCGGCCAGGTCGAGCCGGGCCGGGTTGGCCAGCCGGTACCCGGCGGTGCTCGCCCTGGCACTCAGCAGGTCGGTGTCCGAAGTGGACAACAGCAGGATCACGCGGTGCCTCCTAGGTCTCACCCCCAACTCTCCGGGGGCGGGCGGCCCCGCGTCAAGCGGATCGCTCACCGAGCCGCGGGAACGGCTCAGTGGAGAAAATCACCTCCACGCCCACCTCGAAGTGCTGCGCGATCTTCAACGCCAGGTACAGGCTCGGGCTGTACTCGCCGCGTTCGAGGTAGCCGATGGTCTGGTAGTGCACGCCCAGCGCCTCGGCCAGCTCGCGCCGCGAGATCCCCCGCTCCGCGCGCAGCATGGCGATGCGGTTGTAGATCGTCTCGCTCATCGCGGCATCCGCTGCAAGGCCTTCTCCCGGCGAGCGGCCACGGTCGAGCCGGACTCGCGACGCGCCATCCTACGCAACACCACCGGCGCCAGTAGCAGGCCGAGCACCGCCCACACGCCCAGCATGCCGACCGTCTCCAGGTGCCGCCACGAGTGCCCGATCTCGACCGCCGACAACGCGTCCGGCAGCAGCGCCGAGCGCATCCCCAGGCCCACCCAGTAGATCGGGAACACCTGGCCTACGCCCTGCAGCCAGGACGGCAGGCTGGTGATCGGGTAGAAGATCCCGGAGAGGCCGACCATCCCCATGATGGGCAGCATCACCAGGCCCATGCTGCGCGTGCTCGGCAGCAGCGAACCGAGGATCGCCCCGAGCGGCATGCTCGCCACCAGCCCCAGCACGAGCACGCCGAGCAGCGCCAGCCACGAGCCCGCCCCCAGGTCGAGCCCGCCCGTCACGAACAGCCCGGGAACGAGCACCAGCACGCACGCGACCAGCGACATCCCGGAGACCTGCACGATCTTCCCGACCAGGTAGCCGACCATGCCGTTCGGGACGGCCTTCGCCCGCAGCAGGGTGCCGTCCTCGCGTTCGGTCACCAGTTGCTGGCTCAGGTTGACCAGGCCGCCGAACGCGACGTTCATGCCCAGCACGCCCGGCAGCGTCAGCGAGCTGAGCTGGAAGTTCATCCCCGGCACGGACGAGCCGCGCATGAACACCATCACGGCCGTCAGCAGCACCGCGGGGAACAGGTACGACCACAGGTCGGCGGTGTTGGTGAAGGTCTGCCGCAGCTCGATGCGGCCGCGGACCAGCCCGGCGCGCCCGGCGCCCACCAGCACGTTCATCGGGTTCCCTCCTCGAACCGGCGCACCATCGCCACGTAGGTGTCCTCCAGGCTCGCCCGCCGCACCTCCAGGTCGGCGATCTCCTCGCCGTACTGCCGGAACAGCTCGTACACGAACTTCGTCGGCTCGCTGGTGGTGTGCACGTACCGCTGCCCGTCGCGGGTCCACTTGACCTCGGCCTCCGTGGACATGCGGCGCGACAGCTCGTCGGCCGAGCCGTCGGCGATGATCGAGCCGCCGGCCAGGATGAGGATCCGGTCGGCCAGCTTCTCGGCCTCGTCCAGGTCGTGCGTGGTGAGCAGGATCGTGGTGTCCTCGTCGTCGGAGAGCCGGTGCACGAGGTCGTGGAACTCGCGGCGGGCCTCCGGGTCGAACCCCACCGTCGGCTCGTCGAGGAACAGCAGCTCGGGCCTGCCGACGATGCCGATCGCCACGTCGAGCCGCCGCCGCTGGCCGCCGGACAGCGAACTGGTGCGCTTGTGGGCGTGCGGGGCCAGCCCGACGGTCTCGATCAGCTCGTCGACGTCCCACGGCCGGCGGACGCGTTCGGTCGAGTAGTCGCGGTAGTACGAGCCGAGGTGCGCGAGCAGCTCCCGCACCCGCCACTTCGCGTGGTCGCGCCACGACTGGAGCACCACGCCGATCCGCGCCCGCCACGCCTCGTCGCCCCTGGCCGGGTCGACGCCGAGGACGCGCACGTCGCCCGCGGAACGCATGCGGAAGCCTTCGAGGATCTCGACGGTGGTGGTCTTGCCCGCGCCGTTCGGCCCCAGCAGTGCCAGGACCTCGCCGCGCTCGGCGGTGAAGTCCACCCCCTTCAGCACGTCCTGGGTGCCGTAGCGCATCCGCAGGTCGCGGACGTCGAGCACTGCCGTGCCGGCTCTCACGGGGTCCACCACACCCCGTGGACCGTTCAGAACTGTCATAGTCCTTGTCCCCCTTGTTCCCGTGGTGCGATGAAATGTAGCAGGACTACTACATCCGATCCAACAGTTACAGTGAGCCCATGTCCGTCCGCTTCCGTCCCGACGCGTGCCCTGGTGTCTTCGCCACGCACGACGCCGCGGATGGCGCGCTGGCGCGAGTCCGGCTGCCGGGCGGGCGGATCACCGCCGCGCAGCTGGACGTGCTCGCGGCCTGCGCGGAGGAGTTGGGCGACGGCTCGGTGCACCTGACCTCACGCGGGAACGTGCAGTTGCGCGGCCTGTCACGGGACACGGGGGAGCTGGTCGGGCGCCTCTCGGACGCCGGTCTGCTGCCCGCGCCGTCGCACGAGCGCGTGCGGAACTACCTCGCGTCGCCGCTGAGCGGTCTCGCCGGCGGGCTGGTCGACGTCCGCCCGCTGGTGGCCGAGCTCGACGCCGCGGTGTGCGCGGAGCCCGCGCTCGCCGGGTTGCCGGGCCGGTTCCTCTTCGCGCTGGACGACGGGCGTGCGGACGTCGCCGCGGAGGACGCCGACCTGTGCTGGCAGGCGCTCGACGACTCCGACGGCGTGTTGCTGCGGGCGGGGGAGCCCGGGCCGCGGGTGCCGCGTACGGAGGCGGTCGCCGTGCTCGTGGCGGAGGCGTTGCGGTTCCTGGAGATCCGCGGGACCGCGTGGCGGATGCGGGAGCTGCCGGGATTTTCCGGTGTGCGGCGGCCTTTTCGGCCTGTCGAGCCGGGGCCGTTCGTGCGCGACGACGGGCGTCGTGGGCTGTGCGTGGCGCCGCTGTTCGGACAGCTGAGTGCCTCGCAGCTGCGGGCGTTCCGGAGCGACGTGGTCATCACGCCGTGGCGGAGCGTGGTGGTGCCCGAGTACCGGCCGGAGCTGACGGCGTTGTCCGCCGACAGCCGGGTGAGCGCGTGCATCGGGCAGCCTGGTTGCGCGAAGTCACGCGCGGACGTGCGGGCGGACGCGCGGCGGGTGTCGGCACGGGCGCACTTCTCGGGTTGTGAGCGGCGGTGCGGCAAGCCCCGCGACGCCGTCGACGTGGTGGCGGTCGAGGGCGGGTATCTCGTCGACGGTGCGTGGGTGTCCGTCGAGGCGTTGGTGGATGTGCTGGGACAGAAGGGAAACCGGTGATCGACTATCTGAGGGACGGGGCGGAGATCTACCGCCACTCGTTCGCCACGATCCGCGACGAGGCCGACGTCGCGATCCTGCCGGAAGACCTCGAACCCGTCGCGGTGCGCATGATCCACTCGTGCGGGATGGTGGACCTGGTCGACGACCTCGCCTACTCGCTGGAGCTTGTCGAGTCGGCCCGCGCGGCGCTGCGCTCGGGCGCGCCCGTGTTGTGCGACGCGCAGATGATCGCCAGCGGCATCACCCGGCGGAGGTTGCCTGTCAACAATCCGATTGTCTGTACGTTGTCTGATCCACAAGTCCCCAATCTTGCGGAACGACTTGGCACCACGCGTTCGGCCGCGGCGCTGGAGCTGTGGCGGGACCAGCTGGCGGGCTCGGTCGTCGCGATCGGCAACGCGCCCACCGCGTTGTTCCGGCTGCTCGAAATGATCGAGGAGGGCGCGGGCGTGCCCGCGGCGATCATCGGGGTGCCGGTGGGTTTCGTGGGTGCGGCCGAGTCCAAAGTGGAGTTGGTGAAGCGGGCGCCCGCGCCGTACCTGGTGGTGCACGGGCGCCGTGGGGGCAGTGCGATGGCCGTGGCCGCGGTGAACGCGCTGGCGAGTGAAGCCGAATGAGCACGGGGAAGCTGTGGGGTGTCGGCCTCGGTCCTGGTGACCCGGAGCTGCTGACCGTCAAGGCGGCGCGGTTGATCAGCGAGGCGCAGGTGATCGCCTACCACAGCGCGCGGCACGGCAGGAGCATCGCGCGTTCGGTCGCCGAGCCGTACCTGCGTGAGGGGCAGGTCGAGGAGCGGCTGGTCTACCCGGTGACCACGGAGACCACCGATCATCCGGGCGGGTACGAAGGCGCGATCGCGGAGTTCTACGAGCTGAGCGCGAAGCGTCTCGCCGAGCACCTCGACGCGGGCCGCGACGTGGTCGTGCTGTGCGAGGGCGACCCGTTCTTCTACGGGTCCTATATGTACATGCACGAGCGGCTGTGCGACCGGTACGAGGCGGAGGCCGTCCCGGGTGTGACGTCGGTGAGCGCGGCCTCGGCGGTGCTCGGGCGTCCGCTGGTGCAGCGGGACGAGGTCCTCACGGTGCTGCCGGGCACCTTGCCGGCCCCGGAACTGGCCCGTCGGCTGGCGGACACGGATGCGGCGGCCGTTCTCAAGCTGGGCCGCACGTTCGGTTCGGTGCGGGAGGCGTTGGCGGAGTCCGGCAAGCTGGAAAGCGCTTACTTCGTCGAACGGGCCACGTGGCAGGCGCAGCGGGTGGAGCCGTTCGCGGAGGTCTCCCCGGACTCGGTGCCGTACTTCTCCCTCGCCCTGGTGCCCAGCCCTGCCTACGCGGGCCGGAAGTCCGGTGCTGTGCCTTCTGCCGAGCCTCCTGCCGAGGGCGGCGAGGTCGTGGTCGTCGGCTTGGGGCCCGCGGGCCCGCAGTGGCTGACCCCGGAGGCGGCGGAGGCACTGGAAGCCGCGGAGCACCTCGTGGGCTACGGCCCGTACCTGGCGAAGGTCCCGCAACGAGCGGGCCAGCAGCGGCACGCGTCGGGTAACCGAGTGGAAGCAGACAGGGCAAGGGAAGCGCTTTCTCTGGCCCGCGCCGGAGCCCGCGTGGCAGTGGTGTCCTCGGGCGACCCGGGCGTTTTCGCGATGGCGTCGGCGGTGCTGGAACAGGCGTCGCTGCTGGAGGAGCCGGTCCCGGTGCGGGTACTCCCAGGCGTGACGGCAGCGCAGGCGGCGGCCTCCAAGGTCGGCGCACCCCTGGGGCACGACTACTGCGTGATTTCCCTGTCGGACAGGCTGAAACCGTGGGAGATCATCGAAAAGCGCCTGGACGCGGCGGGCGCGGCAGACCTGGTGATCGCCATCTACAACCCAGCCTCCAAAACGCGGACGACGCAACTGGAACAGGCAAAGAACGTCCTGCTACGCCACCGCCCAGAGGGCACGCCGGTAGTCATCGCAAGAGACATCGGTGGCCCAGAAGAAGAAACCAGGATCACCACATTAGGGACCTTGGATCCGTCCACAGTAGACATGCGCTGCCTGTTGATAATCGGCAGCACAAAAACCCGCACCACAAACGGTCAAGTCTGGACCCCCCGCACCTACTGAGCCCGGGACACGCCCAGGCCTCCCCCGCCCCCGATACAAAGCCGTCATTAGCGGTTGGCTCGCCGTGTCAAGGGTCGCGCAGCGATCGCGAAGCGACGCCGAAGGCGCCCTTGACGCGGCGAGCCAACCGTTAAACGATCAGCGATCGGGGCGTTCAACGCAACCACAATCGCGCGCAGCGCGGCTTTTCGCGCGCAGCGCGGGTTCAAAGATCAAAAGATGCCTCGCCGGCGGGCAGGCTCCAGGATGAGCCAGGGGATGCCCTCCACCTCACCTTGGCAGCGTGGTCGAGTTGAGTGGTCATCCCGTCGCCTGCGGTTTGTGCATATCACTTTGAGGACCAGCCGCAAGGTTGGCATGACAAGCGCCGGAAAGCACGAAGGTTGCGGCTGCTCCTCAAAGTGATCGTCCTGAATCAGGCGACGGGATGACCACCCAACTCTCGGGTTTTCATGTTTCAGGCCCCTCCCGCTGGCGCGGAAGGGGCCTGAAACCCGAAATCACCGCGTCGCCGTGGAGCCGTTCGGCTGCTGCGGGCCCGGGCCGGGGGACCACCAGCCCCACACGGTCTTCTCCCCGTGTTCCACGTGGGGCGTCGTGCCCTCCGTGTACGGCTCGATCTGGATCAGCTGGCCCCACGGCTGGCCCGGGTCGCCTTCGAGGTAGCTCGGGACCTCGGGTTCGCTCGCGACCTCTTCCAGCCAGCCGAGCGGACCACCGCCGATGTTGTCCGCGATGCCCGCCTCCAGTGCGAGCGTGCCCGCCGTGATGCGGTACGCCGGGACCTGCGAGATGCCGTCGTGCGAGGTCACCGGGTTCATGCACGGGTAGACGAACGCCGCGGGCCAGTCCATGTACACCGGGGCGTTGCCGACGCGCTGGGTGAGCGTCGTGAACGTCGGGACGCGCGGGGCGCTCACCGCGACCCAGCCGTCCTCCGTGACGTCGTCGTCCTTCGCGACCACGCGGACCACCGACACGTTCGCGGGCAGGTCACCGAGCTGGACGCGTTCGTCGGTCCACTTGCCGGTGTCCGTGGTGTCGCTGCCCGACTTCGTGCCCACGCCCTGGGGCAGCACGGTGTCGGTCCGGACGATCTTCACGCCCTCCGCCGTCTCGGTGCCGAACTCCAGCGCGACGCTCGTGGCCTTGCCGCTCTTCGCCGCGACGGCCACCACGACCTGCTTGTCGGCGCGGTTCGCGGGCAGCGCGTACCAGTCCGTGCGCAGACGGCCCGTGGGCGTGCCCGGGTTCTCGTGATAGCTGCTCCACATCGGCACGGTGCTCGTGGTGAACCCGTGCGGCGGCCCGCTCAGCGGGTCGTCCCCGCCCTGCGCGGTCGAGTGGAACCCGGCCTGCGTCTTGCCGTTGTCCTCGTCGATGGGCGGCAGGCCCGGGGTGGGCTGGTGCGGCACCGGCACTGTCTGCGCGGCGACCGGCTTGAGCACGCTCGACACCGGGTCCTGCTCCACCATCACGTGGTCGGACAGGTTGCAGCTGGTGGTGAACAGGTGCTCGACGTTCGCGGCACCGAGGCTGTAGCTGCCCCACTGCTTCTGGATCGCCTTGCCCATGCTGGCGAACTCGAACGCGACGACCAGGCCGCAGACCACGACGAGCGAGATCGAGCCCAGCTTCAGCGCCCGCAGCCGCCGTTCGTGCGTCGGCGGCGGCAGCAGGACGGGCCGCTGCGCCTTCACGTTCTCCACGAACGCGATCACCGCCGCGACCGCCGCCGCCAGCAGCAGCACCGTCGACAGGTGGAAACCGTGGATCGACGGCGCCTTGTCGAACCACGGCACGCCGAGCCCGGACACGAACCAGTACGCGTTCGGTCCCGTCGCCGCCAGCGCCGCGACCGCGAGCAGGCCCGCGGTGAACGTCGCCCGGTTCCGCTTCGAGCGCAGCACCGTCGAGCTGGTGGCCAGGGCCGTGAGCGCGGCCATCGCCGAGCCCACGGCGGCGAACGCGCCGAAGTGGTGGGTCCACTTCGTCGGCGTCAGCGCCAGCAGCAGGAAGAACAACGCGGTGGTGCCGATGAGCCGCCGGGCCGGGCCGAGCGCGGCGCCCTGGATGCGGCCGCGGCGCAGCAGCACCACCAGGCACGCGCCGGTGCACAGGATCAGCAGCAGCACCGGGAAGCGGCGCGTCATGGAGCCGTCGGCGCTGTCGGCGAACAGCAGCTCGTACCGCGAAAGCTCGTTGTACCAGGGCAGGTTCGGGCCGACGTTGCCACGCAGGCGGGTCGCCTCCGCGACGGTGGCGAACGTCTGGTCGGCGAACACCACCACGAGCACGATGAACCCGGCGCCCGCGATCGGCGCGAGCACCGACAGCCAGCCGGACTCCTTGGCCCGCGTGCGCAGCATCTGGAACAGCGGCCGCGCGGCGACCAGGAACGGCGCGACGGCGATCAACGCCGTGGGCGTGGCGGCGAGGGCGAACGCGGCGCCCACCAGGCCAAGGCACAACGGGAGCAGGCGCCGGGTGACCAGCGTCCGCTCGACCGCGCACAGCGCCAGCAGCGAGCCCAGCGCGGCCCACGGCTCCGGGCGCACGCCGTTGTTGAACGGCAGCCACCAGACGAGGAACACCATCGCCGCGGCCCAGCTCGCCGCCGGGCTCTGCCGGACCTGGTTGCCCAGCCGGGGCATGACCTCGCGGCTGATCAGCAGCCAGCAGATGATCGCGATCAGGAACGACGGCAGCCGGATCCACGGCGGCACCGTGGACACCGTGGCCATCAGCTCGTAGATGTGGTCGTTCCAGCCGAACGGCGCCTCCGCGACGCCGAACCACCGGTGGTAGTTGGTCAGGTAGCCGACCTGGTCGGCGACCCTGGCCATGGTCAGGATGTAGCCGTCGTCGGACGTCACGGGCCCGATGAAGACCCACGCGCCGAGCACGCCGAACACCGTGAAGTCGCGTGGCGTGAGCTTCCACCAGCCGACCGGCGCCCAGCGGGGCGCGCGGCGGGCGCGGCCGCGGTCGAGCCGGTTCACCGCGATGAGGCAGCCCAGCAGCGACAGCACGCCGAACACGCCGACGCCGACCTTGAGGCCCGTCGGCGAGGACTGGTAGCGCGTGTCCGGGGTGATGGAGACGCTCAGCCCGGTGATCGGGTCCTTGGCCGACGTGAGGTCGGTGTAGATCCCGACGACGCGCGGCCGGACGTCGCCGCCGGAGTCGTAGACCGCGGTGCCCGCCACCTTCAACGTCGTGTGGGTGGCGGTCGACGTGAACGTGACGTCGCAGCCCGCGGCGGGCAGCGGCTGGCGGGCGACCTGCTGACCGCGGTTGAACGCCGTCAGGACACCCTTCTCGACGCGCAGGAACACGCCCGCGCCGTTGCCGGTGCGCGCGCCGGGCACGGTGGAGAACAGCAGCGCGCCGTCCGGCGACCGGGAGTCGAGCGACTGGATGGTGCCGCACGGCAGGTCGACGCGCATCTCCTGCGCCCAGTAGCCAGTGAGCGGCGCGTTGACCGGGCGCGTGTCGGTGCCGACCGGCCAGGTGATGCGCGCGGTGTCCTGCACCACCGGCAGGAACGGGTACGCGATGGCGCACGCGGCCGCGAACAGGCCGAGCACGACGGACAGCCAGTGCCAAAGTCTGGTGCCGGGCACGGTCGGGGGTGGGGTGTCCGGGCGGGGCTGCTCCGGATCGGTCACCTCACCGGAGGTGACTGTCGGCGTCCTGCTGGCCATCCACATTGAACGAACGCTATCGCCCTACTGAGTCGAGGTTCCTTCGGGTTCTGTCGCGCAGAGATTATGCACGCCCGCCTGTCGCCCGAAGCGGTCGAGATGGGTTGCGGCGGCCAGCGGGCGCCGGCGCCGCCACCCGAACCGCTCCAGATCGGGCGTTCGGTGCAACCCGCTGACCGGTCCGACGCACAGCCACGCGACCGGACGCAGGCCATCGGGGATGCCCAGCAGTTCGCGGAGGAAACCTTCGCGGTAGAAGCTCACCCAGCCCACCCCCAGGTCCTCCGCGGTCGCGGCGAGCCACAGGTTCTGGATGGCCAGGCACACCGAGTACAGGCCGGCGTCGGCGATCGCGTGCCTGCCCAGCACGGCGGGGGCACCGCGGGCGGGGTCGTACGTGACAACGACGCCGAGGCTCGACTCCAGGATGCCTTCGATCTTGATCCGGTCGAAGACGGCGCCGCGTTCCTCGTCGAGGGACTCGGCGAACACCGCCCGCTCGGCGAGCACGTGCTCACGAAATTCCTCTCGCGTTCGCCGATCGGACACCAGCACGAAGTCCCACGGCTGCGTGAGCCCGACGCTGGGGGCGGCGTGCGCGGCTTCGAGGATTCTCGTCAGCACGTCGCCGGGGATCGGCTCGCCGGTGAACTCGGCGCGCACGTCCCGGCGGCGCAGCAGGACGTCGTAGAAGGCTTGCGTCATGCGCCCAGCATCGCCGACACCCAGGCCACCGCGCCGGGCACGTCCTCGACGGTGCGGACGCCGGGCCGTTCCGGGCGGCGCACGACGACCACCGGGATGCCGCGTTCGCGGGCGGCGACGAGCTTCGCGGTGGTCATGGTGCCGCCGCTGTCCTTGGTGACGAGCACGTCGATCCGGTGCTCGCGCAACAGCTTCGCCTCGCCCTCGACGTCGTAGGGACCGCGGTCGAGGATGACCTCGATCCGCGGCGGCAGCGGCGGTTCGGGCGGATCGACGCAGCGGGCGAGGAACCACTGTTCCGTGCAGCCGGCGAAGGCGGCGAGGCCCTGTCTGCCGCTGGTCAGGAAGATGCGCTCGCCGAGTTGTGTGATCTTCGTCGCGGCTTCGTCCAGTGAGTCGACCCAGTGCCAGTCGTCGCCGGGCCCGGCCTGCCAGCCCGGTCGTTGCAGGCGGAGGAGCGGGACTCCGGCCTCCGCGGTGGCGCGGATTGCAGACAATCCGATTCGTTGAGCGAAGGGATGTGTGGCATCCACAACAGCGACAATCCTGTTGTCAACAATCCACTTTGCGAACTTTCCTACTCCACCGAAGCCGCCGACGCGGACTTCACCGACGGGAAGGCGGGGGTTCGCGACGCGTCCGGCCAGCGACGAGACCACGTGGATACCGCGCTCGGTCAGCTCCGCGGCCAGCGCCCGGGCCTCCGCGGTGCCTCCGAGGACGAGAACGGTCTGCACGCCAGCCATACTCCCTGTTCATGCGGTACGGGTGGACCACGGGGGCGTGCGCGACCGCGGCGACGACAGCCGCGTACACGGCGCTGCTCACGGGCGAGTTCCCCGACCCGGTCGAGGTCCGGCTGCCGAAGGACCGGCGCCCGGCTTTCGCGCTGGCGACGGAGCGGCTCGGCGACGGGTCAGCGACGGCCGGGGTGATCAAGGACGCGGGGGACGATCCGGACGTCACGCACGGCGCGCTGATCCTGTCCACGGTGTCGCGCGGGGAGCCGGGGAGCGGGGTGACGTTCCTGGCGGGCGAAGGCGTTGGCACGGTGACGCGGCCGGGGTTGCCGCTGGCGATCGGCGAGCCCGCGATCAACCCCGTGCCGCGGCGGCTGATGACGGAGGCGGTCGAGCGGGTCGCCGCCGAGCACGGTCACAGCGGGGACGTCGTGGTGGAGATCTCGATCCCCGACGGCGAGGAGATCGCGCGGCAGACGTGGAACCCGCGGCTCGGCATCCTCGGCGGCCTGTCCGTGCTGGGCACGACGGGCGTGGTGGTGCCGTACTCGTGCTCGGCGTGGATCGACAGCATCCGGCGCGGGGTGGACGTGGCGCGGGCGATGGGGCACGAGCACGTGGCGGGCGCGACGGGGAGCACGTCGGAGCGGGTGGTGGCCGAGCTGTACGGGCTGCCGGAGAGCGCGCTGCTGGACATGGGGGACTTCGCGGGAGCGGTGCTGAAGTACCTGCGGCGCCACCCCGTGCCACGGCTGACGCTGGCCGGCGGGTTCGCGAAGTTCTCGAAGCTCGCGGCCGGACACCTGGACCTGCACTCGAAACGGTCACAGGTCGACCTGCGGCTGCTGGCGTCACTGGCCCCCGCGGTGGGCGACGAGATCCTCGCGGCGAACACGGCGCTGCACGCACTGGAGCTGGCCCAGACGGCGGGCCTGCCACTGGGCGACCTGGTGGCGTCGAAGGCCCGGGAGGTCGCGGCGGAGGTACTGACCCCCGCCCCGGTGGCGGTGGACGTCGTGGTGGTCGACCGCGCCGGGACGATCGTCGGACGGGCGGGTCAGCCCGGATCGGCCCGATCGGGCTGATCCGGAGGTCCGGACGGTGCCGCGCGGCAACAACCCGCTCTCGGGGGCGTCTGCAGGGATGCAGTGTTCTCGCCCGAAGGAGCGATATGCGGAAGAAGCGTCATCTCCAGACCGTGACGGGCTTTCTCCTCGTCACGGCCACCGTCCTGGCTGGGGTGACCGCCCAGGCGGACGAGCCCGATCGGGTGCCCGTGGCCCACCTGACGGACACCTGGGCCGACGAGGTGGTCCACGAGGGGACGGACACCGGACCGACCGATCCGTCCACGCAGATCACCGCCCAGGTGTTCCTCACCGGCAACGCCCGGGGACTGGCCGACTACGCGCGGGCGGTGTCCGATCCGGCGGACCCGCGCTACGGCCACTACCTGACACCCGAGCAGACACGCGCACGCTTCGGCCCCACCCCGGACCGCATCGACGCCGTCACCGCGTGGTTGCGCGGGACGGGGCTGTCGATCGTGGACATCAGCTCGCGTGCCGTCGTCGTGCACGGCACCGTCTCCCAGGCGGCCACCGCGTTCGGCACGCGGTTCGAGAACTACACCTTCCAGTTCGTCCCTTACCGCGCGGCGAAGGACCCGGTCACGGTGCCCGCCGCCGTGGCCCGTGACGTCCTCACCATCACCGGGCTCACCGTCGCGACCGGGAAACCGTCGTTCCCGGGCAGCCCCAGCGCTGCCGTGACGCGGAAGACAGCGGCTACACCGGCCAGTCCCTGTCCCGCGTATTTCGGCGCGGCCCCGGCCACCGACCTGCCGCCCGCCTACGGCCACGTCAGCCAGTGGGCGCCGTGCGGCTACACGCCGAAACAGGTGCGTGACGCCTACGGGATCACCGGGACCGGGCTGACCGGCAAGGGTGTGACCATCGGCATCGTCTCCGTGTACAACGAGGTCAACGCACTGTCGGACACGAACCGCTTCGCCACCGAACACGGGGAGCCCGCGTTCGCACCGGGGCAGTTCACCGCGTATGTCCCGGCCGACGCCCCCGCCGAGCAGATCAGCGGCGAGTTCACCATGGACGTCCAGGGCGCGCACGCGATGGCGCCGGAGGCGAACATCGCCTTCGTCGTGGGTTCGGCGTCCCGGCTGGGGGATTCGGTGCTGGACTCGGTCGCGCAGATCGTGGACCGGCACCTGGCGGATGTGGTGTCGGGTTCGATCATCTCCGGCTACACGCCCGGGGCGGCGCCCGAGGCGATCGCCGAGTACGAGCGCCTGTTCCAGGAAGGGGCGGTCGAAGGCATCACGTTCGCCTTCGCCAGCGGCGATTCCGGGGGCAGTGTCATCGACGGAGCGCGCACCGTGGAGTACCCGGCGTCCAGCCCCTGGGTCACCGCCGTGGGCGGCACGACGCTGGCGCTGGGCGAGGGGAACAAGTACCTGTGGGAGATCGGTTGGGCGACCTACAAGTCGTCGTTGTCCGAGGACGGCACGGGCTGGGATCCCGAACCGCCCGGTGACCAGGGCAAGGCCACCGGCGGCGGCACCAGCACGGTCTTTCCGCAACCCGCCTACCAGAACGGCGTCGTGGCGTCACGGTTCGCCGGCAGCCCGCCGATGCGCACCATCCCCGACGTGTCCGCGCTCGCCGACCCCGACCTGGGCCTGCTCGTCGGCGAGACCGAACGCGACATCCACGGCAACGTGGCCTACACCGTGGAATACGGCGGGGGCACGAGCCTGGCCACGCCCCTGTTCGCCGGTATCGCGGCTCTGCTCGTGCAGGAACGCGGCCCGCTCGGTTTCGCCAATCCGGCGCTGTACGCCCGGCACGGCGGCGGTCGTTTCCACGAGATCCACGACAACCCCGCCGGGACACCGGACACCGTCACCTTCGCCGTCGTCGATCGCGGAGCCGTCGAGCTCGTCACCCCGGGACAACTCGGGCTGAGCGACCTGGAATCGGGGCCCGGCTACGACACCGCGACCGGACTGGGCTCCCCGACCCGCGAACTGATCGACTCGTTCCGGCCACTGCACGGCAGGTGACGAGCAGAGCGGACCCCGGGCTGAGGAAGGGCCGTCCGACCGCGCCGGACGGTTTCAGCGGTGGTGCGGCTACACCTCCGGCCTCACTCGAGACCGCGGAGTTTTTCCGACCGGTCCCGGGCCGCGGAATACAGGTAGCTGTCCGGAAAATTCTCGGCGGCCAGCACGCGGCCGACGAAGATGACCGCCGCCCGCGTGATTTCCGCGGCGCGGACCTGTTGTGCGATTCCGGCGAGCGTTCCGCGCAGGATTTGTTGCCCCGGCTGGGAAGCGAGGTGCACGACCGCGACGGGGCAGTCGGCGCCGTAGTGCGGCAGCAGCTCCTCGACCACCTGCTCCACCCGGTTGATCGCCAGGTGCAGCGCGAGGGTCGTCCCGCTGGCGGCGAACGTCGCCAGCTCCTCGCCCGGTGGCATCGCCGTGGACCGCGCCTGCACGCGCGTGATGACGAGGCTCTGCCCGACCGTGGGCACGGTCAGCTCGCGCCCCAGTTCGGCGGCCGCCGCGGCGAACGCGGGCACGCCCGGCACCACCTCGTACCGCACGTCCGCCGCGTCGAGGCGCCGCATCTGTTCCGCCACCGCGCTGTAGATCGACGGGTCGCCCGAGCACAGGCGCGCCACGTCGTGCCCGGCACGGTCCGCCGCCACCAGCTCGCCGACGATCTGGTCCACTGACAGGTCCGCGGTGTCGATCCGCTTCGCGCCGGGCGGGCAGTGCGCCAGCAGGTCGGGCGGCGTGAGGCTGCCGGGGTAGAGGCAGACCGCGCAGCGCGCGAGCAGGTCGCGGCCCCGCACTGTGATGAGGTCCGCCGCGCCGGGGCCGGCGCCGATGAAGAACACGGTCATTTCTGGTAGCTCCATTGCGTCACGGTCCGGGCCGGCGTCCAGCCGGTGAACCTGCCGAGCGGGGCGGCGTGCTCGACGGCGAGCCGGACCAGCTCCCCGCCGTGCTGCCGGTAGGCGTCCGCGAGGACCTGCTCCGACTCCAGCGTCACCGCGTGTGCGACGAGCCGGCCGCCGGGCCGCAGCGCCTCACGGCAGACGTCCAGCGCGGAAAGGCCACCGCCGAGGAACACGGCGTCGGGCGCGGGCAGTCCTTCCAGGGCTTCCGGCGCGGCACCGGTCACCACCCGCAGATCGGGCACGCCGAGTCGCTCGGCGTTGCGCCCGATCCGGGCGGCGCGTTCGGAGTCCCGTTCGACCGCGATCGCCCGGTTCCGCGGATGCGCCCGCGACCACTCGATCGCGACACTGCCCGCTCCCGCCCCGACGTCCCACAGCAGCTGCCCGGGCACGGGCCCGAGCCGGGCCAGCGCGGACGCCCGCAGGTCGCGTTTCGTCAGCTGGCCGTCGTGCTCGAAAGTCTCATCCGGCAACCCGGGCATTGTTGACAATCCGATTCCAGAACAATCGATCGCGACGACATTCAACGGGTCGACAATCCGCGCGTCGACATTCGTCGACCACGTCCGCGCCACGCCGTCGACGCGGCGCTCGGCACCACCCAGCTGCTCCAGGACGGTGAGCTTGCTCTCCCCGAACCCCCGCTGAGTCAGCAGTTCCGCGATCGCTGCCGGGGTCGACGCGTCCGAGCTGAGCACCAGTACCCGTGCGCCCGGCGCGAGCGCCCGCGTCACGCGGTGCACGTTGCGGCCCACGACGCTGACAACCTCGGTCTCCTCCGCCGACCAGCCGAGCCGCGCCCGCGCGAGCGTGACCGAAGACACCGCGGGCACGATCCGCACGTCGCCGAACCGCTTCACCAGCGTCGTGCCGATGCCCGACAGCAGCGGATCCCCGCTCGCGAGCACCCCGAACCGGCGGCCCTCGTGCCCGGACAGCAGCTCTTCGAGCGCGGGTAGCAGCGGGCTCGGCCAGGGGTGTTTCGGCAGGTCGAGCGGCACGAGGTCGAGCTGGCGGGCGGAACCGAACAGCACGTCGCATGCGGTCAGTTCGGCTCTCGCGGGCTCGGGCAGCCCGGCCCACCCGTCCGCACCGATGCCCACCACAACAATCGTCACGCCGTAGAACCGTATGCGATGATGCCGGAGACGGCTGTCGTGGAACCCGGTGCGAATCCGGGGCGGTCCCGCCACTGTGACCGGTCCTCGTGGCCGGGAGCCAGAGCTTCGGCGCCCGTTGCGTTGCCCTGTACCGAGCGGGCGAGGACACCCGCGAGTGGCGAAGGAGTCCTGTTGAGGCCGTATCCGTTCACCGCTGTCGTCGGGATGCCGGATCTGCGGCTCGCGCTGGTGCTTTCCGCCATCTCGCCCGCCATCGGCGGGGTGCTCGTGCGTGGCGAGAAGGGCACCGCGAAGTCCACGATGGTCCGTGCGCTCGCCGGGCTGCTGCCCGAGGTCGACGTCGTCGAGGGCTGCCGGTTCTCGTGCGACCCCGCGCGGCCGGACCCGGCCTGCCCCGACGGTCCGCACACCGGTGCCACCGCCACCCGGCGTCCCGCGCGCCTGGTCGAACTGCCCGTCGGCGCGGCCGAGGACCGCGTGGTCGGTTCGCTCAACCTCGAACGCGCGCTCTCGGAGGGCGTCACCGACTACCAGCCCGGCCTGCTCGCCGCGGCGCACCGCGGCCTGTTGTACGTGGACGAGGTCAACCTTCTGCACGACCACCTCGTCGACACGCTGCTCGACGCGGCGGCGATGGGCCGCGCGACCGTCGAGCGCGAGGGCGTGTCCGTTTCGCACGCCGCGCGGTTCGTGCTCATCGGCACCATGAACCCGGAGGAGGGTGAGCTGCGGCCGCAGCTGCTCGACCGGTTCGGGCTCACCGTCGAGGTCGCGTCCAGCCGCGACCCGGAGCAGCGCGCCGAGGTGATCCGGCGGCGGCTGGCGTACGAGGCGGATCCGGACGTCTTCGCCGCGCGCTATGCCGACGAGGACGCCGCGCTGGCTTCGGAAATCCAGGCGGCGCAGAAGCTTCTTCCGTCGGTGGAACTGACCGACGACGCGTTGCGGCAGATCGCGGAGGTGTGCGCGTCGTTCGATGTGGACGGAATGCGGGCGGACATCGTCACCGCGCGGACGGCCGTCGCGCACGCGGCGTGGGCGGGACGCACCGAAGTGTCCACTGAGGACGTTCGGGTTGCCGCGCGGCTGGCGTTGCCACACCGGCGCCGCCGCAACCCGTTCGACGCGCCGGGAATCGACGAGGAGCAGCTGGAGCAGGCGCTGCGTGACGCCGAACCGCCGGAGCCCGGGCCGGAGGACGACGGTCCCGGTTCGGGTTCGGAGGCGCCGTCGGAAGCTCAGCCTGAAGGCGACGGTGGGCAGACTCCGGCGGCCGGTCAGCAGGGCGGCGGTGAACAGCGGACCGGATCGGGAAAACCGTTCAAGGCCAGGCTGTTCCGCGTCGCCGGAGTCGGCGAGGGCGAACGCGGGCGGCGCTCACGCGCCATCACTGAGGCAGGGCGGACGATCGGTGTCCAGCCCGCGAGCGTCCGCGCAGGAAAGCCGCACCTCGTCGCGACGCTGCGCTCGGCGGCGCCGCACCAACGTGATCGCGGTCGCTCGGGTCCGGGATTGGTGCTGCGCAAGGGTGATCTCCGCTACGCCCGGCGCGAGGGCAATGAGGGCAACCTGGTCCTGTTCTGCGTGGACGCGTCCGGCTCGATGGGAGCCCGCTCACGGATGCGCGAGGTGAAGACCGCAGTGCTGTCGCTGCTGCTGGACGCGTACCAGCGGCGGGACAAGGTCGGGCTGGTCACGTTCCGGGCGCAGGGTGCGGAGCTCGCGCTGCCGCCGACGATCAGCGTCGAAGCCGCGGCGGCGCGGCTGGAGGCGCTGCCGACAGGCGGCCGGACTCCGCTGGCGGAAGGGCTGCTCGAAGCCGCGCGCGTGCTGCGGGTGGAGGAGTTGCGCGACCCACGGCGGCGTCCGCTGCTGGTCGTCGTCACCGACGGCCGCGCCACCAGTGGACCCGACGCGGTGCGCCGCTCGCAGGCCGCGGCCGAGCTGCTGGCCGGGGTCACGGCGGTGGTGATGGACTGCGAGTCCGGCCGGATGCGGCTCGGGCTCGCGGCGGAACTGGCGGAGCATCTGGGCGCGGAGCACGTGCCGCTGGGTGAGGTGGCCGCGGATTCGCTGACCAGCGCCGTGAAGTCGCGCCTGGGGAGGGCCGCCTGATGCCGCAGGGCAAGCCGGAGGTCGTGCCGGAAGACGGTCTCACCACGCGCCAGCGTCGCAACCGCCCGATCTTCGCTGTCCACACCGGACCGATGAAGGGCAAGTCGACGGCAGCGTTCGGCATGGCGCTGCGGGCGTGGAACCAAGGCTGGTCGATCGGGGTGTTCCAGTTCGTCAAGTCCGCGAAGTGGCGCGTGGGCGAGGAAAGCGCTTTCAAGGCTCTCGGCGAGTTGCACGAGAGTACGGGCCAGGGCGGGCCCGTCGAGTGGCACAAGATGGGCGAGGGCTGGAGCTGGTCGCGCAAGGCGGGGTCCGAAGAGGACCACGCCGCCAACGCGCGCGAAGGCTGGGCGGAGATCAAGCGGCGGCTCGCCGAGGAGCGCCACGACTTCTACGTGCTCGACGAGTTCACCTACCCCCTGAAGTGGGGCTGGATCGAGGTCGCCGACGTGGTCGAGGCGATCCGGAACCGCACCGGCCGCCAGCACGTCGTGGTAACCGGTCGTGACGCGCCACCGGAGCTGGTCGAGGCCGCGGATCTGGTCGTCGAGATGACGAAGGTCAAGCACCCCATGGACGCCGGGCAGAAGGGCCAGCGGGGGATCGAATGGTAGCCAGGGTCGTCATCGCGGCTCCGGGCTCGGGACACGGCAAGACCACCGTCGCGGCCGGGCTGATGGCGGCGCTGAAGGCCCGCGGGATCGACGTGTCCGGGCACAAGGTGGGGCCGGACTTCATCGACCCGAGCTACCACGCGCTGGCCACCGGCAGGCCGCCGCGCAACCTGGATCCCTTTCTGCAGAGCGAAGAACTGCTCGTGCCGCTGTTGCTGCACGGCGCCGGCGAGCTCGCGGTGATCGAGGGCGTGATGGGCCTGTTCGACGGCGCGCTCGGCACCGAGGGGTTCGCCTCGACGGCTCACGTCGCGCGGCTGCTGGACGCGCCGGTGGTTCTCGTGGTGGACGCGAGCGCGGCGAGCCGTAGCGTCGCGGCCACGGTGCTGGGCTTCGCGAAGTACGACCCACGCGTCGAACTCGCCGGGGTGATCCTCAACAAGCTCGGCTCGCAGCGGCACGAGGACGAGATCCGCTCGGCGATCGCGCCCACCCGGATTCCGGTCCTGGGTGCGCTGCGCCGCACCGACGACATCCACGCGCCGAGCCGTCATCTCGGGCTGGTGCCGGTGGCGGAGCGGGCGGCGGAGTCGCAGCGGCTGTTGCCGCACCTCGCGGCGTGGGTGGCGGCCGGAGTGGACCTGGACGCCGTCGTGGGGGTGGCGCGGGGAGCTTCGCGGCTGAGCGGTCGGCCGTGGTCTCCGCCGGTCTCGTGGGAGGGTCCGCGCAAGGTGGTCGCCGCGGCGGCGGGCGAGGCGTTCACGTTCCGCTACACCGAGACGGTGGAACTGCTGTCGGCGCACGGTATCGATGTCGTGGATGTGGATCCGTTGCGGGACAAGGCATTGCCGGAGGGATGCGCCGGGCTGTACTTCGGGGGCGGCTTTCCCGAGGTGCACGTCGAGGAGCTGTCCGCGAACGTCCCGTTGCGCGAGGAGATCGCGTCCGCTGTCCACAGTGGAATGCCGGTGGTCGCGGAATGCGCCGGGCTGCTGTACCTGTGCCGCGAGCTGGACGGACAGCCGATGGTCGGAGCGCTCGACGCGACCGCGCACATGAGAAAGCGCGGCGCGCTCGGATACCGTCGAGCCGTGGCCCCGGCCGCGCACCTCCTGGGCGACGCCGGAAGCCGGGTCACCGGGCACGAGTTCCATCGCACGGAAGTCCTGCCGCGGCACGGCGCGAATCCGGCCTGGGAGTGGGACGGCAGCGCGGAGGGCTTCGCCACGCCGACGTTGCACGCGTCCTACCTGCACGTCCACTGGGCCGGGCACCCGTCGCTGGCGCGCCGTTTCGCGGACGCGGTGCACCGCTATGAGTGACTACGACCTGCACCACCACGGCGACCGGGAGGTCGGCGAGGGCCTGGTCGACCTGGCCGTGAACGTGCGCCTGCCCGCACCGCCGGAGTGGTTGCAGCGCGAGCTGCGGGAGGCTGTCGCCGACCTGGCCGCCTATCCGGATCCGACAGCCGCGACGGCGGCGGTCGCACAGCGGCACGGACGCAGGCCGGACGAGGTGCTGGTGACGGCAGGCGCTGCGGAGGCGTTCACCCTGCTGGCCACGGCTTTCCGCGATCGGAACGCCGTCGTGGTGCACCCGCAGTTCACCGAGCCCGAGGCCGCACTGAGGGCCGTCGGCAACGAGCCACGTCGGCTAATCCTAAAGTCGGATTGTCAACTTGAGGCGGATCTGATTCCCGACGACGCGGATTTGGTGATTGTCGGCAATCCTACAAACCCCACGTCGACATTGCACCCGGCCGCGAAGCTGGCAGCCCTGCTGCGCCCTGGGCGCGTGGTCGTGGTCGACGAGGCGTTCCTCGACGCGATCCCGGGCGAGCCCGAGGCACTGGCCGAGAAAGCGCTTTCCGGGCTCGTCGTCCTCCGCAGCCTCACGAAGACGTGGGGGATCGCGGGCCTGCGCGCCGGCTACCTGCTCGCCGAGCCGGACCTGGTGCGGCGGCTGAAGGCAGTTCAGCCGCCGTGGTCGGTCTCGACGCTCGCCGCGCGGGCCGTCGTCGCCTGCTGCCGTCCGGCCGCGCTCGACGAGGCCGACAAGCTGGCCGTGGCCGCCGAACGGGACCGGGAACGACTCGTCGCCGGGCTCCGGGAGCTCGGCGTGGAGGTGGTGGGCGAGCCACGCGCCCCGTTCGTTCTCGTGAAAATTCCTGGCGCGCAACGGATCCGTGCACGCCTCCGCGAGGCGGGGTACGCCGTCCGGCGCGGGGACACCTTCCCCGGCCTGGACGGCGACCACCTGCGTCTCGCCGTCCGCGACGAGGCTACGACGACCGCTTTTCTCCGGGTGCTGGCGCGCCTTCTTCCAGCGTGAGCTCCGGCGAGCGGCCGGTGACCTTGAAGAACACCAGCACCGCCACGCCGATCGCGAGCCACACCAGCCCGCCGACCTTCGCGTGGATGTCGGCGTTCACCAGCACGTAGCCGATGACCACGAACCCGATCAGCGGCACCACGAGGTGCAGTCCGTAGCGCCGGTCCCGCCGCCGGATCAGGTAGTGCGACACGACGGAAACGTGCAGCAGCAGGAACGAGAACAACGCGCCGAAGTTCACCAGCGACGACAGCAGCGAGATCTGCCCGACCAGGAACAGGCCCAGCACCAGGGAGATTCCGGCCACCAGCAGGATCGCCTTCTGCGGCACGCGGCGCGTCGGGTGGATGTCGCGCAGGAACTTCGGCAGCTGCCGGTCGCGCGCCATCGAGAACAGCAGCCGCGACGTCGCCGCCTGCGCGACGAGCGAGTTCGCGATCGCCGAGCCGATCGCCACCGCCAGCGCCACCACGATCTCGAACGTGCGGCCGCCGATGAGGTGCGAGATGTCGTAGAACGCGTTGTTGGCGGCGTCGTCGCTCTCGAACTGCGTCTTGCCCGGCACCAGCAGCGCGGCCAGGTACGTCTGCACGATGAACAGCACCGCGACCAGCGTCAGCGCCAGCAGCGTGGCCCGGCCGATCACGCGCGAACCGCCGCGGACCTCCTCGGACATCGTCGAAATCGCGTCGAAACCGAGGAACGACAGGACCGCGATCGACAGCGCCCCGAACACCAGCGACGGCGAGAACTCCGCGGAGTTGAAGAACGGCGTGCCCGACCAGTGCGCGCCGCCCGAACCACGGCTGATGCCGATGATCGCGAGCACCACGAACACCGCCAGCACGAGCAGCTGTGCGTAGAGGAAGACCTTGTTCGCGGTCGCTGTGGTCTCGATGCCGCGCAGGTTGATCAGCGTGTTCAGCGCGACGAACAGCACGATCCACAGCCACTGCGGCACGGCGGGTACGACGTTGCTCATCGCCTGCGCGCCCACGACGTACAGCAGCGTCGGCACGAGCAGGTAGTCCAGCAGGATCGCCCAGCCTGCGAGGAACCCGGCGGACGGGACGATGCCGCGGCCCGCGTAGGAGTAGACCGAGCCGGCGATCGGGAAGGCACGCGACATCTCGCGGTAGCTGACCGCGGTGAAGATCATCGCGATCCAGCCGATGACGTAGGTCAGCGGCACCATGCCCGACGAGCCGTCGAACACCGAGCCGAAGATCGAGAACGGGGCGATGGGGACCATGAAGACCATGCCGTAGACGACGAGGTCCCGCAGGCTCATCGTCCGGCGCAGCTCCTGCTCGTACCCGAACCGGCCCAACTCGCTTTCACTCATTCGCCCTCCAGAAATGCGCCGATCACAGCCAGGTACGCATCCTGCTCCTCCACGTGCGGCATGTGGGAGGAGTTTTCGAACCGGTGGTGCCGGGCGCCGGGAATCCGCTCGACGTACGGCCGGACGCACTCGTCGGTGGCCTCGTCGTAGCGGCCGTTGACCACCAGCGTCGGCACCTCGACCGCGGGCAGCCGGTCGACGACAGTCCAGTCACGCAACGATCCGACAACATGAAATTCGTTGGGTCCGTTCATCGCATTGTAGACAGTCGGATCGTCGGCAAGTGCCTGGTTGGTGGCCTGGACCTCCGGTGGGTTCGGCACGATCCGGCACACGTGCCGGGCGTAGAAGACGTCGGTCGCGGCCTTGTACTCGGGGTTTTCGTAGTCCCCGGTGGCTTCGTGGCGTTCGAGGGCCGCGCGGACGTCGTCCGGCAGCTGGGCGCGCAGCTTCCCGGCCTCCGCGCTCCAGGTTTGCATGGAGGCGGGCGAGTCGGCGATCACGAGCCGTCGCAGGCCGGGCGGTCTGCGCACGGCGTGTTCGGCGGCGAGCATCCCGCCCCACGACTGGCCGAGCAGGTCGTACTCGCCCGCGATGCCGAGGTGGGCGAGGAGGTTGTCGAGCTCGTCGAGGAACAGCTCGACGGTCCAGAAGCCCGGGTCGGCGTCGCGCAGGTGGGTGGATTTGCCGCAGCCGAGCTGGTCGTAGTGGACGACGGGGCGGCTGCCGGCGAGCCGGGCGAGGCTCAGGACGTAGTTGTGGGTGCAGCCGGGACCGCCGTGCAGGACGACGAGGGGGACACCGGCGCCGAGCTCGCCGGTGATCCGGTACCAGGTCCGGTATTCGCGGAAGGGAACTTGGCCGGTGGTCGTCATGGGACTCAGCGTAAACCAGCTAAGGTATGAATAGCAGACCTTTCATGTGGAATTTACGATGTGCGGGTGTCTGAAGAGCGCGAGTTGTCGATGCCCGTGCAGCCGGTGTCCGCGGCCAAAGCCGTCGCGGACCGGCTGATCGCCGCGATCGCCGTCGGCGACTACTCGGCCGGAGAGCGGTTGCCCGCGGAACGGGACCTGGCGGACATGCTGGCCGTCAGCCGCGTGACGGTGCGGGCGGCGCTGGCGGACCTGCGCGAGGCCGGGTACGTGGAGATCCGGCGTGGTCGCACCGGCGGGTCGTTCGTGCGGCAGGACTGGGGCGAACGGACGGCCGGGGCCGTGCGCGACCTGCTCGGAAAGGACTGGGACCAGCTCGAGGAGCTGTTCGACCTGCGGCGGCTCATCGAGTCGCTGATCGCGCGGACGGCCGCCGAGCGCCACACACTGGAGGACGACGCGGCGATCCTGGGCGCGTTGCGGCGGTACGAGGAAGCGACCGACGGCGCGTCCGCCCGGTCCGCCGACGTGGAGTTGCACCGCAGCATCGCGGCGGCCGCGCACAACCCGTCGCTGGCGGACCTGAGCCGGCAGTTGCTGGCACAGGTGAGCCTGGGTATCACGCACGAACCGTTCACGCCGGCGCTGCGGGACATGGCGCTGCCGCAGCACCGGGCGCTCGTGGAGGCGATCACGAAGAGCGACCCCGACAAGGCGGCCGCCATAGCGGGCGAGCACTTCCGGATCACGGAACACGCGCTGCGGCACGCCGTCGACCGGGCGGGGGAGTAGTTCCTGGCCATCGGGGTGGTGGTGCCCGGTCGGCCGGATTGTTGTGGCGGCGGCGAGTGCGATGGGGCGGTGCTGTCGGTGAGCGGCCGGTGAAGCCGCTCGGCCGCGCGGTTTCACGCTGGCGCGGGTGGTCCCGGCCGAACGACGGCCGGGCGCCGGAGGTGGTGTCAGGCCAGGGCGAGCAGCGCGGCAGCGGTGGCTGTCTCCACGCAGGCGCCGAGAACGTCACCGGTGATGCCGCCCAGCCGTCGGGTGCAGCGCCAGAGGAGGAGTCCCGCGGCCGCGTACGCCACGGCGACCGCGACCGGGCCGCGCCACCACGGCAGGCCGGGCAGCAGGCACGACAGCCCGGCCGCGAGGAGGAAGACCAGCACTGCCAAGGGAATCCGTACCGAACCGGCGACGGTGGCGCCCAGTCCTTCCGGTCGCGCGGACGGTACGCCCCGCGCGCAGCACAAGGACAACACGCACCGTCCGGCGAGCACGGCGGCCGCACCGGTCGCGGGACCGGCGACGGCCATTGCTCCACATTGGACGATCAGCACGAGGACGAGCGTGGCCACCCCGGTGGGCCCGGAGTCGCCGCGCCGCATGATGTCCAGCGCTCGTTCGCGGTCGTAGGAGGCACCGAGCCCGTCGGCGGTGTCGGCGAGTCCGTCGAGGTGTAGCCCCCGGCTGCCGAGCGCCACCGCCCCGACGGCCACTCCCGCCACCGCGAGCGACGGCAGCCCGAGCGCGTGCCCGGCCCAGAGCACAACCCCCGCCACGACGGCCAACGGCACCACCGCAATCGGCGCCAGCAGCATCGCCCGGCCCGCCACGCGCCGATCAATCCGGCCCGGCGGCGAAACAGGCAGCGCGGTGAGGGTGCCGACAGCCAGGCGAAGTGGATCAAGCACGGCGCTCTCCGGTCGTCCGCGTCACGATGCGCTGGGCGCGACCCGACAGCCGCCGCTTGCGGACCGAGATGGCGATCCGAAGCACGGTGGGCGTCGTTGTCGGCCGTTCGCTCGCTGTCGCCGACACCCGAGAGGCCATCTGCGGTGGGGCAGGCGCTGTCGCCACCGCACCCGTGGGTGTGGTTGTCGGCTGCTCGCTCGCTGTCGCCGACACCCGAGCGGCCACCTGCGGCGGGGCAGGCCCTGCCGCCACCGCACCCGTGGGCGTCGTTGTCGGCTGCTCGCTCGCTGTCGCCGACACCCGAGCGGCCACCTGCGGCGGGGCAGGTGCTGTCGCCACCGCACCCGCGGTCTCCCTACGCAAGATCCGCCAGCAGACCCATCTCGGCGATGATCGCCTGCGCCGCGCGTAGCGTGGGGACCGCCTGGACCGCACCGCTGCCTTCGCCGAGGCGCAGCCCCAGGTCCACGATCGGCTCCAGGCCGAGTGCCTTCAGCGCAAACGCTTGCGAAGGCTCCGTCGACCGGTGACCCGCCAGCCACCACCGCACCGCGTCCGGGGCGATCTCCCGCGCCACGACCGCCGCCGCGCCCGAGAACACCCCGTCGAGCAGGACGGGCACCCCGCGGGCCGCCCCCTGCACCAAAAAACCCGCCGTCGCCGCCGCGCACGCGCTGCCCAGTGCGGTCAGCAACTCGAAGGGACCCGTGCCCCGCGGCCGCGCCAGCGCCCGCTCGACCACCGCCACCTTCCGCGCGCGCCCCGCCTCGTCGAGGCCCGTTCCCGTGCCCACGACGTCCGACGCCGGCAACCCGAGCACCGCCGCCACCAGCGCCGCCGCAACCGCCGTGTTGCCGATGCCCATGTCACCCGGGATCAGCAGGTCCGCGCCCGTCTCGACCTCCGCGTCCGCCACCTCGCGGCCCGCCTCGAAGGCGCGCTCCGCCTCGCCCGGCGCCAGTGCGTCCTCGACGTCGATCGACCCCGAACCGCGGCGGATCTTGTGCGCCTTCACCTCGTCCGGCACGTCCGCGAGGTCGTCGTCCACCGCGATGTCCAGCACCCGCACGTGCGCGCCGACCTGCCGCGCCAGCACGTTGACCCCGCTCTTGCCCGCCAGGAACACCCGGACCATCGCCGCCGTGATCTCCCGCGGGTACGCCGACGTCGCCGACACCCCGTGGTCACCGGCGAACACGACGACCCGCACGTTCGACAGCGGCCGGGGCGGCACCTCGCCGTGCGCCGCGCTCAGCCACGCCGCCAGCTCCTCCAGCCTGCCCAGCGCCCCCACCGGCTTCACCAGCGCGTCCAGTCGCGCCAGCGCGTCCGCGTGGGCACGGGAGTCCGGCAGCGGAATGTCGATCACAGCAAAGCCCTTTCGCCGAGGCGCAGCACGCGCCCGGCCACCACGAGCTGGACGCTGTCCGACTCCGCGGCGACCCGGTTGTTCAACGCGCCCAGCACATCACGAAACACGCGCCCGGACATCGTTGCGGGCACCACACCCATGCCGACCTCGTTGCTGACGGCCACGATCGGTACGTGCGCGCTCACCCACGCGGCCAGGAACTCCTCCAGCCGCTCGTCGAGCCGCAGCTCCCAGCCCTCGGCCTGGTCCCACGCCCCGACCTCGCCCAGGACCCGGCTCACCCACGTGCCGAGGCAGTCGACGAGCAGCGGCCGCGACGCCTTGCGCACCGTCGCGGCGAGGTCCGTCGTCTCGACCGTGCGCCAGTTCTTCGGGCGGCGGGCCTGGTGCGCGGCGATGCGTGCGGCCCACTCCGGGTCGTCCTCGGTCGCCGGGTAGCCCGGCGCGACGTACACGACCTCGGGGTGGGCGGCCATCAGGCGTTCGGCGTGCCGGGACTTGCCCGACCGCACGCCGCCGAGGACGAGCACCTTGCCCTCGTCGCTCCCGTACCGGCGGAGCAGCCGGGCGGCGACCTCGAGGGAGGAGGCGAGCCGCTGGGTCAGCTTGGTCATACCCGGCATTCTCGTGCAAGCGCTACCGTCGCGTGCGTGGTGTATGCAAGATCGTTGACCAGGCTCGGGCTCGCCGCAGGGTACGCGCTGGACGCGGCGTTCGGCGATCCCCGCCGCGGCCATCCGGTCGCCCTGTTCGGCCGGGCCGCGGGGGCCCTCGAACGCCGGGTGTGGGCCGACTCCCGCCCCCGCGGTGCCGCCTTCGCGGCCGCTTGCGTAGGCACGGCCGCCGGGGCCGGGGCACTCCTGCAGCTCGCCACGCGGCGGCGCCCCTTCGCGCGCTTTGCCGCCACCGCGCTCGCGACGTGGACCGTCCTCGGCGGCCGCGGTCTCGCGCACGAAGGCGCCGTCATGGCGAGTCTGCTCGACGCCGGTGACGTGCCCGCCGCCCGTCAGCGCCTCTCGCACCTGTGCGGCCGCGACGCGACCGGCCTGGACACCAAGGAGCTGGCCCGCGCGGCGACGGAGTCCATCGCCGAGAACACCTCCGACGCCGTGGTCGCGCCGCTGTTCTGGGGTTCCGTCGCCGGGCTGCCGGGCCTGCTGGGCTACCGCGCGCTCAACACGCTCGACGCCATGGTCGGGCACCACTCGCCGCGCTACGAGCGGTTCGGCTGGGCGTCCGCGCGCGCCGACGACGTGGCGAACCTGCTGCCCGCCCGGCTCGGCGCGCTCGCCGCGGTGTGCTGCGCCCCGTTCGCCGGCGGACGGCCGGAGCGGGCGTGGCGGGTGTGGCGGAGGGACGCCGCGCGCCATCCGAGCCCGAACGCCGGGCAGGTCGAGAGCGCCTTCGCCGGGGCGCTGGACATCCGGCTCGGTGGCGTGAACAGCTACGGCGGGCGCGCCGAGGACCGCGGCACGCTCGGCGACGGGCCGTCGCCCGCGCCGGCGGACCTGCGCCGCTCGGTGCGGTTGTCGCAGGCTGTCGGGCTGGCGGCACTGGCCGGGGCGGTGGCCCGGTGAGGGGGCTGCTCATCGCGGGCACCACGTCCGACGCGGGCAAGAGCCTCGTCACGGCGGGGATCTGCCGGTGGCTGGCGCGGCAGGGGTTGCGGGTGGCGCCGTTCAAGGCGCAGAACATGTCGAACAACTCGATGGTGTGCGCGGACGGCGCGGAGATCGGGCGGGCGCAGTGGTTGCAGGCGCGGGCCGCGGGAGTCGAGCCGGAGGCGGCGATGAACCCCGTGCTCCTCAAGCCCGGAAGTGACTCCCGCAGTCACGTCATCGCGCTGGGCAAACCGTTCGGCACGCTCGAAGCGGGCGAGTACGCGACGGGCCGGAAAGCGCTTGCCCAGCTGGCGTTCGACACGTTCGAGGAGCTGCGGACGCGCTTCGACGTCGTGGTGTGCGAGGGCGCGGGCAGTCCCGCGGAGATCAACCTGCGCGCCCGGGACTACGTGAACCTGGGACTGGCGCGCCGCTTCGACCTGCCCGTGCTCGTCGTCGGCGACATCGACCGCGGGGGCGTGCTCGCCGCGATGTACGGAACGCAAGCATTGTTGGATCCTCCTGATCAAGGATTGTTGTCAGGTTGGATTGTCAACAAGTTCCGTGGTGACATTCGGCTTTTACGACCAGGGCTCGATCGGATTGCCGACTTGACGGGGCGTCCCGTGCTGGGCGTGCTGCCCTGGCTGGACGGGGTGTGGATCGACTCGGAAGACGCGCTCGCCGCCGCGGGGTGGCGGCGCGAGCAGCGGGGCGGGTCGCTGCGCGTCGCGGTGGTGCGCTTTCCGCGGGCGTCGAACGCGACGGACGTCGACGCCCTCGCCGCGGAGCCGGGCGTGAGCGTGCAGCTGACGGCGGATCCGGACGTCGTGCGCACGAGCGACATCGTGGTGCTGCCGGGCACCCGGGCCACTGTGGATGATCTTTCTTGGCTTCGCGCAAGGGGGATCGACGGTGCGCTGAATGACCGGGTGCGGAACGGCAGGCCGGTGCTGGGAATCTGCGGCGGTTACCAGATGCTGGCGGAGGAAATCCGGGACGACGTCGAGTCCGGCGCGGGCGTCGTGCCCGGGCTGGGACTGCTGCCGACGACCGTGTCGTTCACGCAGGAGAAGGTGCTCGCCCGCCCCGTGGGCCGGTGGCGGGGGCACGAGGTCGAGGCGTACGAGATCCACCACGGCAGCGCCACCGCGCACGGTGAGGCCGAACCGTTCCTGGACGGCTGGCGACGCGGCCCGGTGTGGGGCACGACGTGGCACGGCACGCTCGACAACGACGGGTTCCGCCGCGCGTGGCTCATCGAGGCGGCGGCCCAGGCCGGGGTGACGTGGTCCCCGAGCCCGGGCGCGCCGGGTTTCGCGGCACTGCGGGAGTCCATGCTCGACCGGCTGGCCGACGCCGTGGCCGAGCACCTCGACACGGAGGCGCTCCTGCGGCTCGCGACGTCCGGTGCTCCCAGTGGGCAGCGGATCCTGTGAGCGCGCGAACGTCGGCGGACCGCTGTCACGCCGTGATGACTCGCACGCCTTCCCGTTCAAAGGCTTTCACCTGTGCCGGGTCCGCGCCGCTGTCCGTGACCAGCATGCGGATTTCCGCCGGGCCACACACCTTGGCGAACGCGAAGGCGCCCAGCTTCGAGCTGTCCGCCACCGCCACCACCTCCCTCGCCCGTGCCGCGAACAAGCGGTTGACGCTCGCCTCCGCTTCGTGCCGGTGGTAGAGGCCGCGGCCGGCGTCGATGGCGTCGACGCCGATGAAAGCGAGGTCCAGGCTGACCTCCTGCAGGATCAGCGCGGCCAGCGGACCGGTCAGCTCGAACGATCCAGGCCTGGCCACGCCGCCCGTCGTCACGATCTTCACGCACTGGCGCACCGCGAGCTCGTGTGCGATGTTCAGCGCGTTGGTCACCACGGTGAGCGCCGGGAGCGCGTCGCTCTCGTTGAACTCCGGGCGGATCGCCAGCGCGCGGCTGACCTCCGTCGTGGTGGTGCCGCCGTTGAGCCCGACGATCATCCCGCGCCGCACCAGGTCCGCCGCCGCATTGCCGATCCGTTGCTTCTCCACCCCGTGCTTGGCGGTCTTGTGGCGCAGCGGCAGGTCGTAGGCGACCGTGCTCGGGACGGCGCCACCGCGCGTCCGGATGAGTAATTGCCTGCCCGCCAGGTGGTCGAGGTCCCGGCGAATCGTCGCGGGTGAAACGCGAAGTTCTTTCGCCGATTCTTCGACGTCGATCCTGTGCCGCTGCCCCACCATTTCGAGCAGCGTGTTCAGGCGTTCGTGTCGATTCACGCCTAACTACTACCCGCTTTCCCGATGCTTTCGGAATCGGCTGTTCGGGGAAACCCGCCGGGAAATCTCCCGGCGGGTTGTTGGCCGTTCTCTCACAGGCTCCGCAGGAAGGCGAGCGAGGGCATGAAGAAGTATTCGGCCCCCTTCAGCGTCACTGCCTGCGGAATCGGGTCGACCGGCTGCGCGCCGTTGCGGCCCCAGTCCCGGTCGTAGTTCGCCGACGGCCGCTCGCCCTGCCCGATCACGGGGTCGAGGCCGGGGCGCGAGTTGTCCGGCGTCGCCGGGAAACCGGCGTTGTTCGCCCAGTTCAGCTGCGTGAACTCGAACTGGTTCACGAGGTCGCTGTTGAAGGCCATGAACAACAGCCCGACGTCCTTCGTCGGCCGCACCACCGGCGGCAGGTCGGCGCTGGGGTCGTCCAGTCGCCGCCCGTAGGTCTGGCCCCGCCGGGCCATCAGGTGCCGCCGTTCGGCGTCCGGGGTCTCGAAGCCGCCCGAACCACGCGGGTTGGTCTTGCGGATGTGTGCGTGGAACGGGCATTTCTGCCCTAGTTTGTCGCTGTCGTAGCTGAAATCGTTCTCCACCGGCGAGTGCGCACCAGCAGCGCTCTGCGAAACCAGCGGAGTGCCGTCCTCGAAACGGCCGATCAACATCGCGCCCGCGCGTTCCGCGTCCTCGCCTTTCAGGGCCAGCTGGTCGGCCAGATCCTGCTCCGCCTGCTTGAACAGCTGAACGTTCTGTTCCAGTTTCCGGAAAACGAAGTAGCTTCCGAAGTGCACCGCCGGATCCGGCGCCGCGGAATCGGGCACCAGTACCTGGCTCAACGGCGAGGCCGGGTCCCATTCGTTGATCCCGTCAGTGGTGTCGCGCTCGGCGTCGACGTCCTCGGTCAGGAACAGCGGCTGGCTGCGCCCGTCGACGTAACCGAAGTGCTCGATGCCGTCCCCGTTGTCGTTCGACAGCCCGCGCCCGGTCTCCTCGCCGAGTACGGTCACCGACGGTGGCAGCAGCGCCAGCACCTCGCCGCGCTTGGCCTTGGCCGAGGCCGCGGTCGCGTCCCCGACGAGCACGACGGCATCGATGGGCTGCTGGTACGGCGTTTCCCACTCGGTCACCGCCGGGTCGGTCAGCTTCTGCACGGAAGCCTTGGCGCCGCCCAGGAACGGCGCGTTCGCCGGCGGCTGCGCGATCCCCAGCTTCGCGTAGCCGGCCGCGGTCACGCCGAGGCCCACGTAGGCCGTGCCGCTCCCGGTGCCTGCCTTGAACGCCTCGATCTCCTCCAGGTGCGCCTTCGCCGACTTCATCAGGCCGGACAACGCCTTGAGGAACGTCCGCGCCTCGCCGCCGTCCCCGAACCCGAGGAACAGCACGGACAGGTGGTCGCGCACGTGTGCCTTCACGATGTTCGGCTGCAGCTCGGCGAGCATCGTGGCGGCGTCGCCGGTGGCGGTTTTCCACGTGAGCGGGGTGGACAGGTCAACGGCCATGGGAGCCCCCTCTTCGGTGAACCTGCGTGTGCCCCTAAGTGGCGAAACCGCCCCCCGGGGATGCACCCGGCCGCCTCCTTTCACTCGAATGTCGTAATAGCAGGGGAGGAATTCCATGCTGGGTGACAGTAGTTCAGCAGGCGGTCATCGGTTGAGAGTGCCTCCTCGCACGATTCCGCGAGCTCGTGCAGCCTTTGGCCCACAGGCGTTCCCGGTGAGTCTGTGATCCGATGCCGGCTCCGTGAATCGTTCGCCTGAATGGAGGGAGTGGGGGATGATTCCTTCCTCGGTCGAGGCTGAGCTCTTCGACTGTCTTCAGGTCAATCTTGCCGCTCTTGCTGTTCGTCACCACGGTGACACGGCAGCTCACCTGCTTGGTTCGGAACTCGTGTTCCGGCCGAAAACAGGAAGAGGCATCCTGCCGACCGTTGAGCCGTCACTCGACGAACAGTTGGCTGCTGCACGCCGGAAGCTGGGGCTTCGGGTCGTCGACAGCGCCGAAAATCCTCCGGTGCGGAACCTGCTTGCGGACGACGGACCGGTCTTCGTGGTCACGGACGCCTATCACCTGCCGTGGGTTCCCTACCACCACTGCCACCACGTCGAGCACAGTTTCCTCCTGGAGCCAAGCAGTGCTGGTGCTTGTATTTCCGATGCGTATCACAACGACACGCAATGGGGTTCTGCTCGCCCATGTCAGCTGGAGTACAGCAGACCCGCGCTGGCGGCGTTGATCGACGACCTACCGCGGTACGTCGTGGTCCGGTTCGAACCGGAAAGGCTCGGACCTATGCCACTTCCGTCAGTAGAACTCGACCGCGACGAGGTGGAAACCTACATCGCTTCGTATTGCCGCTTCAGCGACAGGAAAGCAGCACTCCAGAGGTTCAGTCTCGAGGTCTGGTTGCTGTTGCGAGCACGTCGCCTGTACATGCGGTACCTGGTCGAGCGGAACACGACCGTGGCTCGCGCGGCACGAGAACAATTGGACAGATGGGCTGACGTGGTGGCTCGGGTCTACCTCTCCTATCGGAGGGTGTACCGGGATCGGCCGGAGCTGCCCGGGATATTCCCGCTGGTTCAGAACGTGCTGAACGAGGACTTCGCAGCGTTCTCGCCTCGGGCCTCCGTGGAGGACGACGGCGGGATCCGTGCGACGGTCAGGGAGACCGTGGCCTCTGTACTCGGAGTCGACGGCCCGCTCGTGGAAAGTGGTGCGTTGACGGATCTGGCGACGTTCAGCTCCTTGCGGATGGTCGAAATCGTGGAACGGCTGGAAAGTGTTTTCTCGGTGGAGTTCCCGCCCGGCAGCCTGCTCCCCGAAAAATTGACACATGTGTCCGATCTGTGCGAGCTGGTGAGAGCGACCCGGCCCTGGTCCGGCTGAGAGGAGAAAGGCATGGACCCCGTGTTTGTCGACCTACTGCGTCCGTTTCTGCCGTTTCTGGGAGATCGGGAGATCACTTCGGAAACCAGGTTGCGCGACTTCGGTCTCGACTCCATGCAGTCGATCGAGCTGTTGTTCTCGCTGGAGGACAGCTTCGACGTCCGGTTGCCGGAAGACGTCCTCACCGAGGAGACCTTCAAAACCGCCGGCAGCCTGTGGGGAGCGACTGCGGCTGCACTCGACGGCGCTCGGGGTGCGGTGGGCGAGACATGACGACACCGGCTCCGCAAATCGTCCCGATGTCGCTGCGCGAACGGGTTGATGCCGCGTGCGCCGTCGCCGAGAGGAACGCCGTCGAGACGGATGCGGCAGCGGAATTTCCCGTGGCGGCTCTGGACGAACTCCGCAGGCAGGGGCTGCTCGGATTGCTCGTGCCGGAGGGGTATGGAGGACTCGGCGGTGGCGTCGACGAATTGCTCGCTGCGACGAACGAGCTGGGCAGAGTCGATCTGTCCGTTGCGATGATCTTCGCGATGCACTGTCAGCAGACCGCCGCGGTGGTGGATCACGCAGCACAGCCGCTGCGGGACTTCCTCCTGCCACGGTTGGCCGAGGGCTTGTACCTCGCTTCGGTCACGACCGAAGTCGGCAAGGGCGGTGATCTGCTCAGCGCCCAGTCACAGCTGACGGCCGATGACGAGTGGTTGGTGATCGATCGAGTGGCTCCCATCGTGACCGGTGGGGCATACGCCGACGGGTTCCTCGTCACTGCGCGAAGCCCGTGGGCACGATCGGAGCGAGAGGTGTCGCTCGTCTACGCCGACCGAAGCCAGTTGCGAGTCGAGACGTCTGGCTGTTGGAACCCGCTGGGGATGCGAGCGAGCCACAGCGTCGCGCTCCGACTCGAGGGACGGGTGCCGGACTGGCAGGTGATAGGCAGGCATGGCGGCTTCCGGGACATCGCGGTCACCGGTTTCGCAGCCCTCGCGCATCTGGGCTGGGCGGCGGCCTGGCTGGGCGCCGCGAGCGGCGCGATGTCGCGCGTGCTGACCCTGTTGCGGTCTCCGAAGGAACGGGGGCGAGTGAACCTGGACTCCGAACTGCTCGTTTCGAGGCTCTCGCAGGCGAGACAGCGACTGGAGACGGTGCACGCACTGATCCGCCACACGGCGAGTCTGGTGGTCAAGACCAAGGAGAATGGTGAAGACCTGTCACGACCGAGGCACCAGCTGCTGATCAACACACTCAAGATCACCGCCTCCGAGGAGACCTACCGAGCCGTCGAGAACTTGATAGACGCGGTCGGCTTGCGGCACGGGTACCTCAAGGACTCACCAACCGGGTTGGAGCGCGTGATGCGGGACCTCCGCTCCGCCGCGTTGAACTTCAACAACGACCGATTGCACCTCGCCGACGGCAGACTGGCCCTGCTCGATCCGGAGGTGGGGTTTGCCTAGTCCGTCTTTGGCTCCGAGCATTCAGGAGACGATGGCCGCGCTGAGCGAGTCCGGTGACCTTTTCCGGCTCTATGATGGCAAGGCGGACGACGGCCTCGACTCGCTGTTGCTCAGGCGGCTGATCGGAGACGCCTGCGCGGAGGGGGATCAGGGGCTGGTGCTCGCTCTCTGCGTGCAGCTCGCGACCGCGCTTCCCTTGCTCGCCGAGACGGCGAAGACAGCTGCGGCTTTGCGGGTTCTCGACGCGTGTTTCTCGGGGGAAGAAGTCCTGGCCGTCGCCGCAACCGACGAGGGGCCGGGGTCGGATTTGGTCGCATTGGGCACCACTGTCACTCGCAGGCGAAGTGGTGACCTCGTCCTGAACGGGCGGAAGCGGTGGATCACGTGCGGTACTCAGGCGCGACACGCTCTGGTACTCGCTCGGCACCGGCCCGGCCGGCACATCACGAACTTCACGTGGCTCTTGGTGCCGACGTCCGCACCCGGGGTGTCTGTGTCCGCAGTGGACACTCCACTGTTCGCCGGGGCAGGGTTGGCTCACCTCGAGCTGGCCGACGTCGAGGTGCCCGACGAGTGGGTCCTCGGTGGCTTCGGTCGTGGTTTGCCGGTGTTCGTCAGACACCTGACCGTGGAACGCTTGGCTTCGGCCACGTGGGCGATCGAGCTCTGCCGGCTGGTGCTTTCCCGTACCGTCGAGCTGGTAGCTGACCGGCGGATCGACGGCGAACCGCTGTCTCGCAACGCTTCGGTGCGGCAGCGGCTGGCAGTCTGTCTCGTCCAGCTGAGCGGCCTGACCGCGCTGTGGGAGCGGTTGCACGAGCGCATCGCGGTGCGACATGACGCGGCTGCCGCGGCGTTGCTCAAGGCGGCCTCAGGCACGACCGCGATACAGGTGCTCGAGGAGTGTTGCCGGCTGTACGGCGCGGAGGGCTTCGGAACGGACGGGGTTCAGCAGTTGCGGACCGAGGCCGCGGTGTTCGGGATCGGAGGTGGAGCGACCGAAGTGATGCTCGACCTGGTCGCCGATCACGTGCCCGATCTGTTGGCCGGGCTCGCTCCGGCCGCGGAATCGGAGAACTGATGCGATCATCGGATCGGACGGCCCCGCGGGCACTGACCTGCTACTCGGCGAACCTGGTCGCGTACCTGGAGCGGGACGACCCGGAGGCCGCGCAGAAGCTCGCCTCGGCCGTCCACCTCTGGGTGAGGACCGACGTGGCGGCGGAAGTCCTCGTCTTCTCCCACCACGACCGCATCGACTTCCACGCCGACGGATCCGCTCTGACCTATCGCACGGCCGAGACCTGGGGAGCCACCAGGGCAGGAATACGAGCCGAGCTCCGACGCCGGGGGCAGGTCCTCGTGGTGGGCAACACCTGGTACGTACCGTGGTCGCCCTCCGCGAAAGCGGAGGAAGTGCCCCACTGGGTGGTGGTGAGCGGGTACGAGCACGAACACTGGCACGTGGCGGATCATTTCGCTGCGCGTACTCCACGTGGTGAGCAGATGCGGTACCGGGGCTGGCTGACCGAGGAGGACTTCCGTGCTCTGCTGACACCTTTGACAAGTCCCACCCCGGAGCAGTTGCACCGTGACCGCCATGCTTTGGGTACGGCCGTGAGCATGCCCGAGTCCAGCCGGTATCGGTGGCTAGAGCGGGCCACGACTGCTCTCGATCCGAGCCCGGCCGACGATGTGGAGTGGATCCGGGACCCGGCCTCGGTTCTGCACCTGATCACGCGCACTCTCCAAGCGGATCCTGGGGTGTTGGCCCGGCTGGCGCTGGACATCTGGTGCGCGAGTCGGCACCAGTGCTACCGCCTCGCGGCACAGGGACAAGGGGAATCAGAGAAAGCCAGAGCCTGGGCGGATCTGCCGAGAGCCGTTCAGTTCGCCGTCGAAGCTCTCCGGCGAGGCCGTCGGCGCACGTCTTCGGTGGAACAGGTTGTCGTGCGCATCTCACGCATGCTCGAAGCCGGAGGAACTCCATGAAGGCATGCGGGACGATGTACGACTGGTTCGCTGCCTCTGCCCGGCGGTACCCCCGAGAGGTTGCACTGGAGGTCGAGGACCGCATTGTCACCTATGAGGAACTGCGCGTCGAGGCCGAACGGATGGCGAAGCGCCTGCTGCCGGAGAGCCGAGATGCCGCTCCCGCGAGGATTGGCCTCCTGGCTGAACGATCGTTGTTCGCCTATGCCGGATATCTGGCGATAGCTTCGCTCGGGGCGACCGTGGTGCCGTTGAACCCCCGTTTCCCACCGGTTCGCAATGCGGCCGTGGTAAAGGCGGCGGGTGTCCGTTACGTACTCTCGCAGGAAGAGCCCCCGGCGGTTTCCTTGCCGGCCAGGATGGTGGAACCGTCCGTCGACCGGCCGGTACGGGAGAGAGATCCCGTTCCTGGACCTGACGACTTCTGCTACATCCTCTTCACCTCGGGTTCCACGGGCAGGCCCAAGGGCGTTCCGATCTCTCATCGAAACCTCGCCGCCTACCTGGACCACATCTGGTGCCGCTACGCGCTCCGACCAGGCGACAGGGTGACCCAGACCTTCGATCTCACCTTCGATCTTTCGGTCTTCGACCTCTTCGCGACGTGGAGCGCGGGAGCGACACTGGTCGTCCCCGACCGGACCGACCTCCTGGCGCCTGCCAGGTTCGTGGCGCGGCGGCGAATCACCCACTGGTTCTCGGTACCGTCCGTCGTGTCCTTCGCCATGCGGCTACGCGCACTGCCTCCGGATTCGATGCCGACCCTCAGGTGGAGCTTGTTCTGCGGCGAGCCGCTCACGGTGGCGCAAGCGCGGGCGTGGCAGACTGCGGCATCCAATTCCGTGCTGGAGAACCTCTACGGCCCGACGGAGCTGACCCTGAGCTGCAGCCGATATCGCTTGTCCCGACGAGAACTGGAGAACGACCGGTCGGCGGGTGAGGTCCTGCCGATCGGTGATCTTCATCCCGGTCTCGAACAGCTGGTGCTCGACGAGGAAAGCCGGCCGAACACCGAGGGCGAGTTGTGCGTTCGTGGGCCTCAGCGGTTCCCCGGCTATCTGGATCCCGCGGACAACATCGGCCGATTCGTTCGATGGGACGGAGGAGAGGCTCAGGTACTGACCGATCCGGCGCAGCCATCGGAACGATGGTGGTACCGCACCGGTGATCGTGTTCGTGTTTCGAACCAGGGACTGGTGCACCTGGGCAGGTTGGACCAACAGGTGAAAGTCCGCGGATACCGCGTCGAGCTCGGCGAGGTCGAATCGGCTCTGCGATCGGAAGCCGGCGTGACCGATGCTGTCGCCTTCCTGGCGGAAGACGGTGACAACAGTGCTATCGAAGCGGTGTGCGCCGGTGAGGACCTACGCCCGGAAAGCCTGATGGCCGGTTTGCGGCAGCGTTTGCCCGAATACATGGTTCCTTCGGCCGTGACCGTGCTCCCCCGTCTCCCGCTCAGCGCCAACGGCAAGATCGACCGACGAGCGCTGACGAAAAAACGAGGCGGTTGCGCGGCGGGTGGTTCTGCCTCCGAGGACCAGGCGTGATGACAGCGGAAAGGGATCTCCTGCACCTGGCGTTGGACGACGCGGAAAGGAGGGTCCCCGGAGCAACGGCGATCCGGGATGCGGCGGGAGACTGGACCTACCGTCAGCTGGCCCGGTTCAGCCGGGAGTTCGCGGCCTGGCTGGTACGGCTCGGCATCGGACGCGGTGACCGGATACTCGTCCAACTGCCGGCCGGCCGCCGAATGGCAGGCATGCTGTTCGGGGTTTCGCGCGCCGGCGGTGTGTTCGTGCCGGTCAATCCCGCGACCAAAGCGTTCCACCTTCGTTCCATCGCCGCCGATGCTGATCCCGCTCTGGTCGTCACCAGTGCGGAGGCCGTGCGCATGTGGCACGGAATCGTCGACGTTCCGGTCGTGGAACTGGACGAGCTGACCTGCGAACTACAGGGTGAGCAGGTGGCCGGGCCAACCGTGCACGTGTCGTCGTCGGCGGATCCAGCTGTCCTCATCTACACCTCCGGGAGCACCGGTACGCCGAAGGCCGTCGTCTGTCCGCACCGGCAGGTGATGTTCGCGTGCCGGACACTGGTCGCCGTGCTCGGCTACCACGCCGAGGACGTGGTCTTCTGCCGCTTTCCGTTGTCCTGGGACTACGGGTTGTACAAGGTGCTCATGACCTGCTTGGCGGGATGCACCATCGTTCTCGCCGATGGCGAGTCCGATCTCCGGTTGCTCGGCAGGATGCGGGAGACAGGCACCACCGTCGTCCCCATTGTGCCATCGTTCGCCGGAATGATCCTCCGTCTGGCGAGGAGGGAAAGGGGGATTCTTCCGCCGATTCGGATGTTCACCAACACAGGTGCTGCGCTGGCGCCGGCCGTGGCGGACGAGCTCAGCCTTCGTTTCCCCGGAGCACGCGTGATCCGCCAGTACGGCCAGACCGAAGCCAAGAGGATCACGGTGATGCCACCGGAAGAACATGGCGAGCGCCCCGGTTCCGTCGGTCGGCCGCTGCCCGGGACACACGTGTCGATCCTGGATCCGCACGGAGGCGAGGTGCCGGTTGGCGAGATCGGAGAGATCGTGGTCTCCGGACCGAACGTGATGGACGGGTACTGGCGGAATTCCGAAGCGACGCGGAAGGTGTTCCGTCGGGACGAAGCAGACGGCAGTATCCGGTTGCACACCGGCGACTACGGCTTCGTCGACGAGGACGGCTACCTCTACTTCCACGGTCGGCATGACGAGGTCTTCAAGCGCAAGGGAATCCGGATGAGCACGGTCGAGATCGAGCACGCCGCGACGGACATTCCTGGTGTCGAGGCCGCAGCAGTGCTTCCTCCCGGAGACAGCCATGACCTCGCGATTTTCGTGGAATCCACCGCCTCGGTGGCGAAGGTGCTGGACGGGCTGAGAGAAAGGCTCGAACCGGCGAAGGTTCCCGTGATCTGCCGCGTGGTCGCAGCGCTTCCGCGCACGGTGCACGGGAAAAGTGCTCGTCAGGCATTGGCACGGCTACTCGAACGAGGCGACCCATGATCGGTGAAAGACTGCGAGCGGAACTGGTCGAAAAGTACGGGACACCGCTGTATGTCTACGAGCTGGACCGGATCGGTGCTGCCCGGCAAGCACTGTTCGACTGTCTGCCGGAGAAGACGGAGGTCTTCTACGCCGTCAAGGCCAACCCACATCCGGAAGTCATTCGCGAACTGGCCGCGCCGGGACAGACCGGGTGCAAGGCCGAGATCAGTTCGGCGGGCGAACTTTCGCTCGTACTCCAAGCCGGCCGGGATCCCGCTGACATCCTCTACACTGGCCCGGCGAAAACCGAACACGAGTTGTTCCTGGCGCTCAAGGCCGGGGTCCGCCTCTTCTCCGCGGAGTCACCGGCCGACCTGGCACACATCGGTGCGGTGGCCCGTGGTCTCGGCGTGGTGGCCGATTGCCTGCTCAGAATCAACGACGTCGCGGTGGGAGCCACCGGCGCCCGGATGACCGGCCGTGCGAGCCAGTTCGGCATCGACAGCGAGTTGCTCGGTGAGTTGATGCCGGATCTCCGCGCCGTACCCGGCACGGTACTCGTGGGGCTGCACTTCTTCTCCCAGAGTAACGCTCAGGACGAACAAGCCCTCCTCGCGGAGTTCGGGCAGGCAGTCGGGACCGCTGTCCGGCTGCAGCAACAGTTCGGTGTGCCCTTGCGGTTCCTCGACCTGGGCGGAGGTTTCGCCTGCCCTTACGGCCGTACCGGTACTCCTCCGACCTACTCGGGACTGCGTTCCGCTCTCGAGGCGATCTTGGATCGGCACCTGCCACGTTGGCGGGGCAACGACGTGCGGATAGCTGTGGAATCGGGCCGCTATCTGGTGGGCGCGAGCGGCACCCTCCTGCTGGGGGTGCGCAGTGTCAAGATCAGCCGGGGCCGACGGTTCGTCCTGCTCGACGGTGGCGTGAACGTCTTCGGTGGGCTCTCCGGAATCGGGAGGCTACTGCCGGTCGAGGTGGAAGTCGGGGCAGGGTGTGGCGCACCGGTGGCGAGCCTGGCAGGCCCTCTTTGCACCCCAGGGGACATCCTGGCCAGGCAGGCAGCAGTACCCGAGGTCGTTCCCGGTGGCACAGTCGCTATTCCGAACGCGGGGGCGTATGGACCCACCGCCAGTCTTCTCGCGTTCCTGGGCCGATCTGCGCCTACCGAGGTCGTGCTGCGAGGCGAGGAGGTCGTCTCCGTGTCGAGGCTGGAATTGCGACGTGTGAGGGAACACGCAGGAAAGGTGGGGTGAGCGCAGTGTCGGCGGTGGTCATCGTGAGTTCCACGGTTTCCGATGCTCATACCTGGAACCTCGTGTTCCTGCAGTTGCTGGTCGAGGAGGTCGGTCTCCCGGTGGTGAACCTCGGGCCTTGCGTGCCGGAGGAGCTGCTGGCAGCCGAATGCCTGCTCCGCGAACCCGCCCTGGTCGTCATCAGCAGCGTCAACGGTCACGGTTACCAGGACTGTCTCGGGCTGATCAGGCGACTGCGCGCGGCGGACCAGCCTGAAGGCATGCTGGTGGTCGCGGGCGGCAAGCTCGCTGTGCTGGCGGAGGGCGCCACCCGGCGAGCCGAGCACCTCAGAAGAGCCGGTTTCGACGCGGTCTTCGACGACGGGCCCGACTCGCTGGTGACTTTCCGCCAGATGCTCGTGACGTTGACAGGCGAGGGGCACCGCACCCGCGGCGTGCCCAGTGAGCTGTCGGCCGGGCGAACCCCCTGATGGAAGCTCCTCCGGACTTCGGCCGGTTCGTGCTCGACCAGGCGAAATCCGAGCGGCTCGTGGTGCAGCCCCGGATGGGATTCGCGGATCCCTGCCACATGCGAGCTGGTCTGGTCGCGACCGGAAGTGCCCGGGCGGTCACGGTGGGCACGATAACCCTCGACGCCCACACACGAGTCGGCCGGTTCGATCTGGCGGACCAGGCTCTTCGGTCCGGTATCCCGCTCAACGGCTATCCGTTGGTCACCCATCCGCTCGAGACGACTCGTTGGGTGACATCGGTGCAGAATGCCGAATTCCCCGTGCAGGTCAGGCACGGGGCAGCCATGCCACACGAGATTTTCCGGATCCTGTGCACTGTACCGCTGACCGCCACCGAAGGTGGCCCCGTCTCCTATTGTCTTCCGTACGGCCGTACCCCGCTGTCGCGATCGATCGAAAGCTGGTCGAGCTGCTGCCGTGCTTTCGCCGGACTACGAGATCGCGGCGTGGAACCGCATTTGGAGACGTTTGGTGGCTGCATGCTGGGCCAGCTCTGCCCGCCCAGTCAACTGGTGGCGCTCTCGGTACTCGAAGCATTGTTCTTCGTACAGCACGGCATTCGCAGTATCTCTGTGAGCTACGCTCAGCAAACCAGCCCGGAGCAGGATCTCGACGCCGTCGCGGCACTGCGTCGATTGTGCCGACGACTGTTACCCCGAGTAGAGTGGCACACCGTTGTGTACGCCTATATGGGTGTTTATCCAAAAACCACAGTCGGCGCCGCGCGCCTGTTGGCCGAGGCGGTCAAGCTGGCAGTTCTGTCGGGGGCTGAACGTCTGCTGGTCAAGACGCAGGTCGAGGCTCAGAGGATTCCCACGATCGACGAGAACGTCGCTGCTCTGGAGGAAGCGGCGGACTTCGCACTGACGATGACGAAGTCCACCAAGCCCGTGATCGACAGCGACAGCCAGACATACGTCGAGGCCGCCACCCTGGTGGAGTCCGTTCTCGAACTCGACAACGACATCGGAGTGGCCTTGCGGAAGGCGTTCAGCCGTGGCCGGCTCGATATTCCCTTCTGTGTGCACCCTGACAACAAGGGAGCGACGATGAGTTGCATCGACGAGGATGGTCGGCTCGGCTGGGAAAGCATCGGGGCACTTCCCTTTGGTGGATCGGTAGGGCGCGGCATGGAGCGCCCCCGCTCCGCGGGTCGTCTACTGGACGCACTAACTTATGTCCAGCGCAAGTTCGACAGCGGTTCGGAGGTGTAACCGAAGTGACGCGGGCGTGACTGTCCGTGTATAGATCTTTTGCCGGGTATTGCCTGGACGGGCGATGAAGTCGCATGGTTTGTATGCCGAAAATCCCTGTGGTACATCATTTTCCTCCTACGTCCTGACCTGGTCGATCTACAATGTACTACTCGTTTCGCTATCGGCTGCCGATGGCGTTGTCCACTGTGGACATGGAACCGTCAGGAGCGCACTTGAGGAACAGTGGGAATGTCCGGTTTTCGGTTCCGGTGCCATGGCTTCCAGGTCCGGAGTCGGCCGCGCGCGTCAGGTCGATCCTGATCGTGGCCGGGGTGCCGACGGTTTTCGTGCTCGCGTGGAGCAGCGCTTACGTCGTCGGCGATCTCGGCGTCCGCAGTACGCCACCGTTCACCCTGCTGCTGGCCCGGTTCGGGCTCGCCGCTGTCTGCATGCTCGTCATCGCGTTCGTCACGAAAGCCGCGTGGCCGCGGGGCGGACGAGCGCTGGCACACATAGCGGTTGCCGGTGTCCTCGTGCAGGGGGTGCAGTTCCTCGCGGTGTACACGGGCTTCAAGCTCGGCGTACCCGCTGCGATCTCGTCGCTCGTGATCGGCATGAACCCGCTCCTCACGGTGTTGCTGGCACGGCCCACGCTCGGAGAACGGCCGGCACCCAAGCAGCTGTGGGGTTTCCTGCTGGGTGCGACAGGAGTCGTGCTCGCCGTGGCGAAGGGGCTCGACTTCTCCGAGCAGTACCTGGCGGGGATCGCTCTCACGGTGCTCGGCCTCCTCGCACTCAGCGGAGGGACGGTCTACCAGAAGAGGTTCTGCCCGGAGATGGACCTGCGAACCGGAACGGCGGTTCAGCTGGTCGCGTCGACGGTCCTCGCCGCGGTGTGCGCGTTCACGTTCGAGGACGTGCACACCGACAATTTCGGGGTGTTCGCCTTCAGCGTGGGATGGCTCGCGTTGGTGAACTCGATACTCGCCTTCACACTGCTCTTCGTGATGATCCGGCGCGGGGAGGTGGGGCGGAGCAGCACCATGTTCTTCCTGGTTCCCTCGGTGACCGCGATGATCGCGTCGGTGACCTTGCGGGAGCCGTTGTCCTGGTACGCGGTGGGAGGCTTCGTGCTCGCCGCGGCAGGTGTCCTGCTGGCCGCCCAGCGGCGAAAAGGCCGGAGCACCCAGGGAGTGTGATCACGGTTGCCTTCCGGGGAACACCCGGAAGGCAACCGTGATCGTCTTACGAAATCGGCCTGTCCGTCGGGCGGATGGGCGCCGGCAGGAGTTCGCGTTCCGGCACGAGGTAGCGGTCCACCGCGGCGGCCGCCGAGCGGCCCTCCGCGATCGCCCACACGATCAGGGACTGGCCGCGGCCCATGTCGCCCGCCACGAACACGTTGTCCACGCTCGTGCGGAACGCCTCGTCCCTGGCCACGTTGCCGCGCTGGTCCAACTCCACGCCCAGCGACTCCAGCAGGCCCTCCTTCTGCGGCCCGACGAAGCCCATCGCCAACAACACCAGCTGCGCCGGCAGCTCCTTCTCCGTGCCTTCGACCGGCACGAACTTGCCGCCCTCGTTGCGCACCTCGACGAGCCGCAGCGCACGCAGGTTCCCCGACTCGTCGGCGAGGAACTCCTGCGTGTTGACCGAGTACAGCCGCTCGCCGCCCTCCTCGTGGGCCGACGACACACGGAAGATCATCGGGTACGTCGGCCACGGGTGGGCCTCCGAGCGCGACTCCGGCGGCCGCGGCATGATCTCCAGCTGCGTCACCGAAAGCGCGCCCTGCCGGTGGGACGTGCCGACGCAGTCCGCGCCCGTGTCACCGCCGCCGATGACGACGACGTGCTTGCCCTCCGCCGAGATCGGCGGCTCCGCCAGCTCGCCGGCCGCGACCCGGTTCGCCCACGGCAGGAACTCCATCGCCTGGTACACCCCGGGGATCTCGCGGCCGGGGATCGGCAGGTCCCGCCACGCCGTGGCACCACCGGCGAGCACCACCGCGTCGTAGGACGATCGCAGCTCCTCCGCGGTGACGTCGACACCGACGTTCACCCCGGTGCGGAACTCCGTACCCTCCGCGCGCATCTGGTCCAGCCGCCGGTCCAGCCGCCACTTCTCCATCTTGAACGCCGGAATCCCGTACCGCAGCAGGCCGCCGATCGCGTCCGCCCGCTCGAACACCACCACGTCGTGCCCGGCGCGGGTCAGCTGCTGCGCCGCCGCCAGCCCGGACGGGCCGGAACCGACCACCGCGACCTTCTTGCCCGTCTTCGTGGCAGGCGGCTGTGGCGTGACCCAGCCCTCCTCCCACGCACGGTCCACAATGGAGATCTCCACGCGCTTGATCGTCACGGGATCGTCGTTGATCCCCAGCACGCAGGCGGTCTCGCACGGCGCCGGGCACAGGGTGCCGGTGAACTCCGGGAAGTTGTTCGTCGCGTGCAGCCGCTCGATGGCGTCGCGCCAGTCGTCGCGCCACACCAGGTCGTTCCACTCCGGGATCAGGTTGCCCAGCGGACAGCCCTGGTGGCAGAACGGGATGCCGCAGTCCATGCAGCGCCCGGCCTGCTTCTCCACCTTCGACGAGTGGAAGTCCTCGTAGACCTCGCGCCAGTCCTGGATCCGCACGAACACCGGCCGGGTCTTCGGCGTCTCTCGCGGCGTCGTCAGAAAACCCCTGGGGTCAGCCATGTGCGGCCTCCATGATCGCCTCGTTCACGTCGCGGCCGTCCCTCTCCGCCGCGGCCTGAGCCTGCAGAACTCGCTTGTAGTCGGTGGGCATGACCTTGCCGAACCGCTCGACGGCCACGTCCCAGTCCGCCAGCAGCGCGTGCGCCACCGCGGACTCCGTTTCCACGTAGTGCTTTTCGACCGCGTCACGCAGGAACTCGACGTCCTCGTCGTCCAGCGGGTCGAGGTCGACCATCTCGCGGTTGACGCGCAGCGCGGGCAGGTCCAGCACGTAGGCGACGCCGCCGGACATGCCGGCCGCGAAGTTCCGCCCGACCGGGCCGAGCACGACCACGCGCCCGCCGGTCATGTACTCGCACCCGTGGTCGCCGACGCCCTCCACGACGGCCAGCGCGCCCGAGTTGCGCACGCAGAACCGCTCGCCGACCTTGCCGCGCAGGAAGATCTCGCCCCCGGTCGCGCCGTAGCCGATCACGTTCCCGGCGATGATGTGCTCCTCGGCGGCGAACCGCGCGTTCCGGTCCGGCCGCACGATGACACGGCCGCCGGACAGGCCCTTGGCCACGTAGTCGTTCCCGTCGCCGAACAGCCGCAGCGTGATGCCCCGCGGCAGGAACGCGCCGAACGACTGGCCCGCGGTGCCGGTGAACGTCACGTCGATCGTGTCGTCCGGCAGGCCCTCGCCGCCCCAGCGCTTGGTCAGCTCCGAGCCGAGCATCGTGCCGACGGTCCGGTTAACGTTGCGCACGGGCAGTTCGAGCTTCACGCGGTCACCCGACGCGAGCGCGCCTTCGGCCAGCTGGATCAGCGTGTTGTCCAGCGCCTTCTCCAGCCCGTGGTCCTGCGAGACCACGCGGTGCCGCGCCGCCCGCGGCTCCAGGTCGGGCACGTGGAAGATCGGCGTCAGGTCCAGCCCGGAAGCCTTCCAGTGCTCGATCGCACGCCGCTTGTCGAGCAGCTCCGCGTGCCCGACGGCCTCCTCGATGGACCGGAAACCCAGCCGCGCCAGGTATTCCCGGACCTCCTGCGCGATGAATTCGAAGAAGTTCACCACGTACTCGGCCTTGCCGCTGAACTTCTCGCGCAGCTTCGGGTTCTGCGTCGCGACGCCGACGGGACACGTGTCGAGGTGGCAGACGCGCATCATGATGCAGCCGGACACCACGAGCGGCGCGGTGGCGAAGCCGAACTCCTCGGCGCCGAGCAGCGCCGCGATCACGACGTCACGGCCGGTCTTGAGCTGCCCGTCGGTCTGCACCACGATCCGGTCGCGCAGCCGGTTGGCCAGCAACGTCTGCTGCGTCTCGGCCAGGCCCAGCTCCCACGGCCCGCCCGCGTGCTTGATCGACGACAGCGGCGAAGCGCCCGTGCCGCCGTCGTGCCCGGAGATGAGCACGACGTCCGCGTGGGCCTTGGAAACACCGGCCGCGACCGTGCCGACGCCGACCTCGGACACCAGCTTGACGTGGATCCGCGCCTGCGGGTTGGCGTTCTTCAGGTCGTGGATCAGCTGCGCCAGGTCCTCGATCGAGTAGATGTCGTGGTGCGGCGGCGGCGAAATCAGCCCCACGCCCGGCGTGGAGTGCCGCGTCTTCGCGATCCACGGGTACACCTTCGCGCCGGGCAGCTGCCCGCCCTCGCCGGGCTTCGCGCCCTGCGCCATCTTGATCTGGATGTCGTCGGCGTTGACGAGGTACTCGCTCGTGACACCGAACCGTCCACTCGCGACCTGCTTGACGGCGGAACGCCGCTCGGGGTCGTAGAGCCGCTCCGGGTCCTCGCCGCCCTCACCGGTGTTGGACTTGCCGCCGAGGCGGTTCATCGCGATCGCGAGCGTCTGGTGCATCTCCTGCGAGATCGAGCCGTAGGAGATGGCGCCGGTGGCGAACCGCTTGACGATCGACGAAACCGGCTCGACCTCCTCGATCGGTACCGGCGGCCGCAGGCCCTCCTTGAAGTCGAACAGCCCGCGCAGCGTCATCAGCTTCTCGGACTGCTCGTCGACCGCGCGCGTGTACTCCTTGAAGACCTCGTACTTCCCGCTGCGCGTCGAGTGCTGGAGCTTGAACACCGTGTGCGGGTTGAACAGGTGCGGCTCACCCTCGCGCCGCCACTGGTAGTCCGCGCCGGTCTCCAGCTCGCGGTGCGACGCGCGGACGCCGTCACGCGGGAATGCGCGCTTGTGCCGCTGCGCGACCTCGTCCGCGAGCGTGGCGAAGCCGACGCCACCGAGCCGCGACGTGGTGCCGGCGAAGCAGGTGTCGATGACCTCCTCGCCGAGCCCGATCGCCTCGAAGATCTGGGCGCCGGTGTAGGAGGCCACAGTGGACACTCCCATCTTCGACATCGTCTTGCGCACGCCCTTGCCCAGGGCCTTGATCAGGTTCCGGGTGGCCTGCTGCGGCGTGACGCCGGGGATCTTGCCCCGGTGCGCCAGCTCCTCGACGGTGGCCATCGCGAGGTACGGGTTCACCGCGGCGACGCCGTAGCCGATGAGCAGCGCGATGTGGTGCACCTCCCGTGCGTCGCCGGACTCGACGATGAGCCCGACCTGTGTGCGGGTCTTCTGGCGCACGAGGTGGTGGTGCACCGCGCCGGTGAGCAGCAGCGACGGGATCGCCGCGTGCCGCTCGTCGACACCGCGGTCGGACAGCACGATGAGCCGCGCGCCGTCCTCGATCGCCTCGTCGACCTCGGCGCAGATCTGGTTCAGCCGCTCCACGAGCGCCTTGCCGTCGTCGTCGACGCGGTAGCGGCCCTGCACGGTGACCGCCTGGAACTCCGGCAGGTCGCCGTCGTCGTTGATGTGCACGAGCTTGGCCAGCTCGTCGTTGTCCAGCACCGGGAACGGCAGCACGATCTTGCGGCAGTGCTCCGGCCCGGCTTCGAGCAGGTTCTGCTCGGCGCCCAGCTGCGTGCCGAGCGAGGTCACCAGCTCCTCGCGGATCGCGTCCAGCGGCGGGTTGGTGACCTGCGCGAACAGCTGGGAGAAGTAGTCGAAGATCTGCCGCGGCCTGCTCGACAGCGGGGCGAGCGGCGAGTCGTTGCCCATCGAGCCGATCGGCTCGGCGCCGGTGCGCGCCATTGGTTCGAGGAGGGTTTCCAGCTCCTCCTCGGTGTAGCCGAAGGCCTGCTGCCGCCGCACGAGCGAGGCGTGCGTCGGCACCTCGCGCTCGCGCTCGGGCAGCTCCTCCAGGTGCACCAGGCCGTTGTCCAGCCACTCGCCGTACGGGTGCTGCGCGGCGAGCCCGCCCTTGATCTCCTCGTCGTCGATGATCCGCCCCTCGGCGGTGTCGACGAGGAACATGCGGCCCGGCTCCAGGCGTCCCTTGCGCACGATGCTCGCGGGGTCGATGTCGAGCACGCCGACCTCGCTGGCGAGCACGACCAGGCCGTCCTCGGTGACCCAGTACCGCGCTGGGCGCAGGCCGTTGCGGTCGAGCACCGCCCCGATCTGCGTGCCGTCGGTGAACGACACCAGCGCGGGGCCGTCCCACGGCTCCATGAGCGCGGAGTGGAACTCGTAGAACGCCTTGCGCGCCGGGTCCATCTCCTCGTGGTTCTCCCACGCCTCGGGGATCATCATGAGCACCGCGTGCGGCAGGCTGCGGCCGCCGAGGTGGAGCAGCTCCAGCACCTCGTCGAAGGTCGCCGAGTCGCTGGCGTCCCGCGTGATGATCGGGTAGAGCCGCCGCAGGTCACCGGGAATCAGGTCGGTGGCGAGCATGGACTCGCGCGCGTCCATCCAGTTCCGGTTGCCGCGCAACGTGTTGATCTCGCCGTTGTGCGCCACGTACCGGTACGGGTGCGCGAGCGGCCAAGACGGGAAGGTGTTGGTGGAGAACCGCGAGTGCACCAGGCCGATGGCGCTCGTCACGCGCTCGTCGGTCAGGTCCGGGAAGAACCGCTCCACCTGCGGCTCGGTCAGCATTCCCTTGTAGACGATCGTCCGCGAGGACAGACTGGGGAAGTACACGCCCTCGGGCTCCAGCGTGCGTTCGGCGCGCTTGCGCACGCAGAAGGCCAGCCGCTCCAGCGCGAGCCCGCACACGTCGGGTTCGCGCGCGGCGAGGAAGACCTGGCTGAAGTGCGGCATGACGCTCTTCGACGTCGGGCCGACGTGCTCGGGGTCCACGGGCAGCTCACGCCAGCCGAGGACGGACATGCCCTCCTCGGCGGCGATGCTCTCGATCGCGCTCATGGCACGCCCGCGTGCGGTGTCGTCGACGGGCAGGAACGCCGTGCCCACCGCGTAGTGCCCGGCCTCGGGCAGCGCGAAGTCCACGACCTCGCGGAAGAACGCGTCCGGCACCTGGATCAGGATCCCGGCGCCGTCGCCGGTATCGGGTTCGGCTCCGCGAGCACCGCGATGTTCGAGGTTGCGCAGCGCGATGAGCGCCTTCTTGACGATCTCGTGATCTCGACGGCCGGCGAGATCGGCGACGAAGGCGACGCCGCAGGCGTCGTGTTCGAACTGCGCGTCGTACAAGCCTTGGGGCTCTGTCGAACTGTGGCGGGTCACGGCTGGCCGCCTCCTTGGGCGTAGGCAGCCCGGAACTTCACTCGATCGGGCAGGTCTGAGCAGACCTGCTAACGGAGCCGTCCCGGGCCGCGATGGTCAGTCGAGAGAAAAAGACGGGCGAGGCGGCCTGGAGGGCAGACGCCATCGCCCGGCCACACATCAGCGGGTGGCCGCTCGGTTCTCGGTGTGCACGTCGTCGGGCTTGGATGGGCGCACGCGTCTGCCGCGGGTGTGGTGGGACCCGTTGCGACGGCGCGGTTGTTACTCCCGGGTTCGCCGGGTCTTATGACAGTAGTGTGAATTCAGCGTTATCGACATACGTCGTTCGTGCCGCGTGGGAAATGCCACGCGAGCGTTGACTGTTGAGCTGAACTTGATCTCGGGTCTCCGCACCGCCGCTGATCAGCGAAAACAAGCTCCCCGGCGGCCTCGTGATCGATCCACCGGGTCCTTCCGGAGCGGGGATTCGGTAACCGTAGTGTTACTTGAACCACTGTGCCGCGCGGCCCGCGGGTGCCCTCGGATCGCCGGATCGGTGTGGATAATGACGGCGTGGACGGACTTGTCATGCGCTTCCTGGGCCACTCGACAGTCCGTCTGGAGACAGCCGGCCGGGTGGTGCTCACGGATCCCGTGCTGACGGCGAACGTGGGCGGGCTGCGCCGGGTCGCGCCGCCGCTGCCGCCGGATTCCTGGGCGGGCACCGATCTCGTGCTCATCTCACACCTGCACGGCGACCACCTGCACCTGCCTTCACTGCGGATGCTGGGCACCGATGTTCCCGTCGTGGTGCCGCGCGGCGCCGGGGAGTGGTTGCGGCGCCGGGGTTTCCGGAACGTGCGGGAGCTGGGCGTCGGCGAAGGCCTTGAGGACGAGGGGCTGCGGATCACCGCGCTGCACGCCGACCACGCCGCGCACCGCTGGGGCCCGCGGTTCACGCACGGCCCGCACGCGCCCGCGGTCGGGTACCTCGTGGAGTCCGGCGGGCGCCGCGTCTACGTGGCCGGTGACACGGATCTGTACGAGGAGATGGCGGAGCTGTCCGGAATCGACGTCGCGCTGCTGCCCGTGTGGGGCTGGGGGCCGTCGCTCGGTCCCGGCCACCTCGACCCGGAGCGGGCCGCGGAAGCCGCGCGCCTCATCGAACCCACGGTCACCGTGCCGGTGCACTGGGGCACGCTCGCGGTGCCGGGGATCGCGCGGACGAAGAAGATGCGACGGCTGCTCGTCGAACCGCCCCGGCGGTTCGCGGAGGCCGCCGCCGCGCACACCGAGGTGCTCGTGACCGAGCCGGGCGAGCCCGTGCGGGTGAGCCGGTGACGCTCGCGCTGGACTGGTCGGACACGTCGTCGATCGGTTACCCCACGCTGTTCCTCGGTGTCCTCATCGGATCGATCGTGCCCGTCGTGCCCACCGGCGCGCTCGTCGGCGCCGCCGCGGCGGTCGCGATGACGACCCCGCACCTGTCGCTGCCGCTGGTGCTGCTGGTGGCCACGCTCGGCGCGATGCTCGGCGACACCGCGACGTTCGCGGTGGCGCGGCTGGGCAGCACGGCGGCTGTCCGCTGGCTCGCGCGCGGGCAGCGGCCGGAGCGGCTCGTCTCGGTGCGGGAGCGGTTCACCCGCCGCGGCTGGCAGCTCGTCGTGATCGGCAGGCTCGTACCCGCGGGCCGCATCCCGGTGCTGCTCGCCGCCGGCGCGGTGGAGTACCCGTGGCGCCGCCTGGTGCCCGCGACGCTCGCCGCCTGCGTGCTGTGGGCGGTGGCGTACGCCCTGCTCGGCGTGCTCAGCGGCGGCATCTTCGACTCACCTGTGGTGGCGACACTGCTCGCGGCGGTGCTGGTGCTGCTGGTGACGGTTGTGCTCAACCTCGTCGCCCGGTGGCGGCGGGGCCGGACGAAGGTGGACTCATGACCGAGGCGGAACGCGGCCGCCTGCTGCGGCGCGGCCGCACCGTCGCCCGCGGAGTGCTGGTGCTGCTCACCGTCGCGCTTTCCCTGCACGGGCTGGACGCGCTGCTCGACGGCTTCGAGATGCCGCGCTGGTGGCAGCCGATCGTGTGCGCGCTGTTGCTGTCGGTGCTGACGAGCGTGGTGTGGCCGCTGGTGCTGCGCGTCGCGCTGCCGGTCGCGTTGTTCACCCTCGGCATCGGCAGTTTCCTGCTGCTGGGGGCGGGCGCGTTCGCGGTGCTCGCCACGGTGCCGGGCGTGGAGGTCGACGGGCTGCGCACCGCGGTGCTCGTGGTGCTCGGCATCTCCGTGGTCAACGCGATCGTCAGCAGCGTGCTGGCCATCGACGAGGACGAGGTCTTCTTCCGGCGCGCGGTCCGGCGCAGCCGCCGCGGCCCCGGGCACCTGGCCGACCAGCCGCCCGGCGTCATCTTCCTGCAGGTCGACGGGCTCGGCTACGACGTGGTGCGGCGCGCGGTCCGCGACGGCGACATGCCCACGCTGGCGCGCTGGATCGGCGCCGACAGCCACAAGCTGACGCACTGGCAGACCGACTGGAGCTCGCAGACCGGCGCCAGCGTGTGCGGGATCCTGCACGGTTCCAACCACGACATCCTCGGTTTCCGGTGGTACGAAAAGGATCGCGACCACGTGATGGCGTGCGCCCATCCGCGGGACGCGGCGGAGATCGAGCGACGGCACTCCAATGGCCGCGGCCTGCTGGCGGTCGACGGCGCGAGCCACGGGAACCTGTTCACCGGCGACGCCCCGCACTTCAGCCTCACCATGAGCGCGGTCTCGGTGCTGCTGCCGAAAGGCTTGCGCCGCAGGCATTCCGACCGGCTGGGTGCGGGCTACTACGCGTACTTCGCCAACCCGGTCAACGCCGTGCACACGCTGGGTTCCGCACTGATGGACGTGGCGCGCGAACTGTCCGCCGCGGCGAAGCAGCGCAGGGCGGGCGTGCGGCCACGCGTCAAGCGCGGCGGGCTGTACCCGCTGGCGCGCCCGGGCACCACGGTCATCGCGCGCGACGTCGTGGTGTCGGCGGTGCTGGAGGACATGCTGGCCGGGCGCTCGGTGGTGTACGCGGACTTCCTGGGCTACGACGAGGTCGCGCACCACTCGGGCATCGAGCGGTTCGACTCGCTCGCCGTGCTGCGCGCGATCGACCAGCAGATCGGGCGGCTGCACCGGGCGGCGAAGCTCGCGCCGCGCCGCTACCACCTCGTCGTGCTGTCCGACCACGGGCAGACGCAGGGCTGGGCGTTCGCGGACCGGTTCGGCGAGTCGGTGGAGGAGCTGGTCGGGCGCCTGTGCGGCGGGCCGACGACCGAGGCCGAGGTGGCGTCCGGCGGCGGCCCCATCGCGCAGCGGCTGCGGGACCGGGCGCGCCGGGCGGGCAGGCTCGAACACCGGCCGCGGGCCGAGTCGGGGAAGCCCGCCGAGGTGACCCGCGTGGCGCCCGGCGTGGTGGTGACGGTGTCCGGGCACACGGCGATGGTGTCGTTCACCGAGCACGAGGGCCGCGTGGAGCTGGAGACCATCGAGCGCGAGTACCCGGAGCTGCTGCCCGCGCTGGTCGACCACGCCGGGATCGGGTTCCTGCTGGTGCGCAGCGGGGAGTTCGGCCCGGTGGTGCTCGGGCGCGACGGGCTGCACCGGCTGGAGAGCGGCTTCGTCGTCGGTGAGGACCCGTTGCTGCAGCTGGGCCCGCACGCGAAGGAGCTGATCCGGCGCGTCGACTCGTTCCCGCACTGCGCCGACATCATGATCAACAGCCGCTACGACCCGGAGACCGACGAGGCTTCCCCGTTCGAGCCGCACGTCGGCTCGCACGGCGGTTTCGGCGGCCCCCAGGAGCGGGGTTTCCTGCTCTACCCGAGGGAGTTCGAACCCCCGGGCGAGCTCGTGGGCGCCGAATCGCTGCACAGGCTGTTCCGCCTGTGGCTGACGAAGCTGGGCCACCCGGAGCCGGCGTAGGGGAGCCCGGCTAGTCGTTCCGCATCCCCCGCCACAGCAGGTCGACCAGCTCCATCGTCTGCGCCTTCCAGTCCTCGCCCTGCTGGAGGTACAGCAGCCCGCCGAGGCCGCGCACCAGCGTCTCCGGGCTCAGGTCCGGCCGGACGGTGCCCGCCTCGATGTTGGCCTCCAGCAGGGTCCGGACCGCGCCGACCATCGACTCGTAGGCGTGGCCGGGCAGCTCGCCCCGCGACGGCGCGGCCTTGTGCAGCGCGTTCGCGAGGCCGCGCTTGGTCATCATGTAGTACGCCAGGTGGTCGACGACCCAGACGCGGAACGCCCGCTCCGGCGGGTGCCGCTCCAGCAGCTCCGCCACGATGTCGACGAGGTGGCGCACCTCGCGCTCGTAGACGGCGAGGATGAGGGCCTCCGGGGTCGGGAAGTGCCGGTACACGGTGCCGACGCCGACCCCGGCCTGCTTGGCGATCGCGTTGAACGACAGCTCGCCGGAGTCCGCCAGCGAACACGACGCGGCGATGAGGATGAGCTCGTGGTTGCGGCGGGTGTCCGCCCTGCGCGAACTGACCGATCCGGTCACCTTTGGTGCCTCCCCGCTGCCTCTTCGGACTCCAGTCGTTGCGAACCGGATTGTAATCCGCTAGCTTGGCAGAACGAAGCGGATGACTATCCGCAACTCAGTCGAGGGCCCGGGGGAAGGGACCCAGTACATGGAAATCTCGCTCGAGATCAACGGCACCACCAGGCGGCTGGACGTCGAGCCGGGTGTCACGCTGCTCGACGCGCTGCGTGAACGGCTCGACATCACCGGCCCGAAGAAGGGCTGCGACCGCGGGCAGTGCGGCGCCTGCACCGTCCACGTCGACGGCAGGCCGGTGCTCTCGTGCCTCACGCTGGCCGCGGCCGTGCGGCGGCCCGTCACAACGGTCGAAGGACTGTCGACGGAGGACGAGCTGCATCCCGTGCAGCAGGCGTTCGTGGAGCAGGACGCGCTGCAGTGCGGGTTCTGCACGGCGGGGCAGGTCATGTCGGCCGTCGCCGCGGTGCGCCAGGACGTCGAGGACGTCCGGGAGTTCATGTCCGGCAACCTCTGCCGGTGCTCCGCCTACCCGAACATCGTCGCGGCTGTGGAACAGGTGAAGAAGGCCGATGCGACCGTTTGAACTGACTGCCCCTCCCACCATCGAGGACGCCCTCGCCGAGCCGGGCACGTTCCTGGCGGGCGGCACCACGCTCGTCGACCTCATGAAGCTCGACGTCCTGACGCCACAACACGTCCTGGATATCAACGACCTCCCGCTGCGCGGCATCGACACCACCGACGGGCTGCGGTTCGGTGTGCTGGAGCGGATGAGCGACATCGCGGAGCACCCCGGTGTGTACCCGGCGATCTCGCGCGCGCTGCTGCTGAGCGCCTCGCAGCAGCTGCGGAACATGGCCAGCATCGGCGGGAACCTGATGCAGCGCACGCGGTGCACGTACTTCCGTGACGTCGCGATGCCGTGCAACAGGCGAAACCCCGGCAGCGGCTGCTCCGCGCTCTCGGGTGCCAACCGGATGCACGCCATCCTGGGCACGAGCGACGCCTGCGTCGCCACCCACGCCAGTGACGTGGCGGTGGCCCTCGTCGCGCTCGACGCGGAGGTCGTGCTCACGAGCGCGGACGGAAACCGGGTGGTCCCGCTCGCCGGCTTCTACCGGCAGCCGGGCGAGACGCCCGAGGTGGAGCACGACCTGCGGCCCGGCGAGCTGATCACCGAGGTGCGCGTTCCGCGGCTGGACTGGGCGGCCAACTCCACGTACGTCAAGGTGCGGGACAGGCAGTCCTACGAGTTCGCACTGACCTCCGCCGCCGTGGCGCTCGACGTGCGTGACTCGCGGATCGTCGACGCACGGGTGGCGGCCGGCGGCGTGGCCACCGTGCCGTGGCGGCTGACGGCCGTCGAGGAGGCGCTGCGTGGCAAGCCGGTGACAGAACAGTCCTTCGAGGAAGCCGCGTCCGTGGCCGCCGACGGCGCGAAGCCGTTGGCGCACAACGCTTTCAAGGTGTCGCTGCTCAAGCGGACCGTCGTGCGCGCGCTGCTCGAACTGACCGAAGGGAGCCGCCGGTGACCGGCAGGCTTGATGCCCCGCTCAAGGTCGCCGGGCGGGCCAAGTACGCGGTGGACCACAACTTCCCGGGCATGGTGTACGGCTACGTGGTCACCAGCACGATCGCCCGTGGCGAGGTCGAGGCCATGGAGGTCACGGCGGCGAAGAGCGCGCCGGGCGTGCTCGCGGTGTACACGCCGTTCGACCCGCTGGAGCTGCACCAGCCGCCGCCGCTGATGATCCCCGGCGAGGCGTGGATTCCGCTGCGGAACCGGGACGTGGCCTGGTACGGCCAGCCGATCGGGTTCGTGGTCGCGGAGACCTTCGAGCAGGCGCGGGACGCGGCGATGCTCATCGAGGTCTCGTACCGCTCGCTTCCGGCGAGTACGTCGCTCGAGGACGGGCTGGACACCGCGGAGGAGGCGCCCGAGCTCCTCGGCGGCGCCCCGGCGTCCATCTCGGTGCTCGCCGACGGCGTGGAGTCCATCGAGGACGCTTTGGCGGACAGCACGGTGGTCGTGTCGGAGACCTACCGCACGGCGACGCAGAACCACGCCGCGATGGAGCCGCACTCGGCGGTCGCGGTGTGGGAGGCGGGCGAGCTGACCCTCTACAGCGGGAACCAGGGCAGCAACCTCGTCGCCGTGGAGCTGTCCGGCGCGCTGGGGCTGGACAGCTCACAGGTCCACGTGGTCAACCCGTTCGTCGGCGGCGCCTTCGGCGGCAAGGGCCGCACGTCGGTCCCGGCCTTCCTGGCCGCCGCGGCCGCCCGTGCGCTCGGCCGTCCGGTCAAGGCCGCGCTCGCGCGGGAACAGGTCTTCACCGCCACGGCCACCCGGCCCGCGACGGTGCAGAAGATCTCGCTGGGCGCGGACCGCGACGGGACGCTGCGGGCGGTCAGCCACGACTCGTGGTGCACCATCCCGCGTGGCGGGTCGTTCGTGGAGGAGACGTCACACAGCAGTTCGCTGCGGTCGTACGCCACGCCGAACCTGTCGATCAGCCAGCGGGTGGTGCCGCTCGACATCCCGCAGACCACGTTCATGCGGGCGCCGGGCGAGGCGCCGGGCTCGTTCGCGCTGGAGAGCGCGATGGACGAGCTGGCGGTCGCGCTGGGGATGGACCCGATCGAGCTGCGCCTGCGCAACAACTCGATCGCGCCGCCGGGGCAGGACCTGCAGTGGTCGAGCAAGCACCTCGACGAGTGCTTCAGCATCGGGGCGCGGCGCTTCGGCTGGTCGGAGCGCACGCCGCGGGGCCACATGGACGGGGACTGGCAGGTGGGCCTCGGGGTGGCGACGGCGATGTTCCCCGCCCTCCGGTTCCCCTCGTCGGTCGAGGTGCGGCTGAACGCCGACGAGACGGCCGTGATCTCCACCAGCGGCGCCGACCCGGGCACCGGGCTGCTCACCGTGGTGTCCACCGTGGGCGCGGAGTCGCTGGGTATCGCGCCGGACCGCATCACCCCGCGGCTGGGTGACTCGAAGTATCCGCCGGGCGGGATGTCCGGCGGTTCCACCGCGACGGCCAGCACGGGAACGGCGATCATGGTCGCCGCGGCCGAGGTGATCGACGCGCTGGTGGCGCTGGCCTCGGCGCCGGGCGCGCCGTTCGAGGGCCAGGAGGTGACGTACGCGGACGGCGAGGTCCACGCGGACGGCCGCACCATGCCGTACGGCGAGCTGTTGCGGGCGGTGGGCCGGGAGTCGATCTCCGCGGTCGGCTCGTCCGCGCCGGGCGAGGAGATGACGAAGCACTCGTTCAGCTCGTTCGGCGCCCAGTTCTGTGAGGTGAGGGTCCACCGCCTGACCCGTGAGGTGCGCGTTTCGCGGCTGCTGGGCGTGTTCGACGCGGGCCGGATCATCAACGAGCAGCTGGCGCGAAGCCAGATGATCGGCGGCATGATCTGGGGCGTGTCGGCGGCGCTGCACGAGGGCCTGGAACTGGAGCCGAACGGCCGCTTCGCGAACGCCGACTTCGCGGGCTACCTCGTGCCGGTCAACGCCGACATCCCGAAGGTCGACATCGAGTTCGTCGAGTACCCGGACACCTTCCACAACTCGGTCGGCGCGAGAGGCCTGGGCGAGATCGGCGTGGTAGGCGTAGCAGCGGCAATCGCCAACGCGGTCCACAACGCCACCGGCATCCGAGTCCGCCACATCCCCATCACGATCGAAGACCTGCTGATCGAGTAGGCGGCGAGGTGGCGCGCCGGGGAGGGTCAGTGACAGCGACACAGACCCGCCCGGCCGCCACCCCGCCCGCTCAGCGGTCAACGATGCCGCCTCGTCCACGCCAGCGGTCGGCCCAGCTGGCGATGCCCGCCCTGCCGCCCCCGCGCTCGCTCAGCGATCAACCACGCCAGCGATGGGCCCAGCTGGCGACACACGCCTGGCTGGCTCCCAGCCACGGTCATCCGGTCGGCCGACTTTGGCCATGCCCACCCGACTGATCCGCCGGGATGGCTCGGCCTCGCCCGGCGCATGGTGGCGGCCCCGTGATCGGGTCGTCGGGGCTGGCTCGCTGCCTGGCAGTGGTCTCGGGGTCGGCTCGCTTGGTGGCTGCTGGCTGATCGCCGCCACCCAGTCGAGCCCGGCTTCTGGTCTCGGCCACCGATTCAGTCCGGTTCTGCCCACCGGATGTCCAGGCCCCGCCCGCCATCCCGCGGTCCGGCTCTGGCCTTACCCGTTCGTTCCCCACGCGCACCCTCCGGTCACACCCCTGCCACCTCACCGCGCGGCAATCGGCAGCCGGACAGCCGGGGGGAGTGGCGCCGGGACCGGGTTCGCCCGGAAGGACTGCAGCATCAGGGCCGCGAAACGGCGCGACGCCGCCGCTCGCGCTGCTGGGGTCTCCGCGCGGATACCGTCGTTCGCCATCACCGCGAGCACGACGTCCTCGAACACGAAGTCCGCCCGCAGGTCGCCCGACTCCTTCGCTCGCCGGACGAGTTCGAGCAGCAACCGCAGCGCGCGCTCACGGTCGCCGGCGATGTCGAACGCCTGGGGGAGCTGCGCGACGAACGCCCGAAACCCCCGGTCGAGCGCATGCGCCTCCAGCAGCTTCTCGACCACCAGGCTGAACCCCCGCCATGGGTCGGTCTCCGCCAGGCCCTCCTCGATGACCGACGAGCACAGCGCCAGCTGTTCGGCGAACGCCTCGGTGAACAACGTTTCCTTCGCCGGAAAGTGCCGGTACACGGTCGCGACGCTTACCTGCGCACGCCGGGCGATCTCGCGTACCGGCACGTCGGGGCCCTTCGTGGCGAAGACCATCCGCGCCGCCGCGAGGATGCGCATCCGGTTGTCCTGGGCGTCGGAGCGCAGCTTTGTCACTTGGGCCGTCACCCTTCTCACTTTAGCGAAACGGACCGATCGTTCCGTTACGTTCGCGACCATGAGAACCGTCCAGTTTGCCGAGTACGGGCCGCCCAGCGTGGTCCACGTCGTCGAAGTCGAAGAGCCGCACGCCGGACCGGGAGAGATCCGCATCGCCGTACGCGCCTCGGGCCTCGGCGCGGGGGAGGTGATCCTCCGGTCCGGGAAGATGCGGGACATCGTGCCCGCGACCTTCCCGTGGCGCACGGGGTTCGACGCCGCGGGCGTGGTCGACGAGGTCGGCCCCGGGGTCACGGGCACCGCCGTCGGTGACGAGGTCTTCGGCATGACCCCCGCGCGTGGCGCCAACGCCGACTACACCGTCCTGTCCGCCTGGGCACCCAAACCGGCCGCGTGGAGCTGGGAAGAGGCGGGCGGCGCTGCGGGCAGCGTCGAGACCTCCGTCCGGGTTCTCGACCGGCTCGCGGTCGGCGCCGGGCACACCGTGCTGGTGCAGGGCGCGGCCGGCGGCGTCGGCACGGTCGCCGTCCAGGTCGCGGCCGCCCGCGGCGCCACGGTCATCGGCACCGCGAGCGAACGCAACCACGACTTCCTGCGCTCCCTCGGCGCCCAGCCGACGACCTACGGGCCGGGCCTGGTGGAACGGGTTCGCGCGCTGGCGCCGGACGGGGTGGACGCGGTGTTCGACTGCGCCGGCGGGGCACTGCCGGACCTGATCGCGATCGCCGGAAACCCAGCGCGCGTGGTCACGATCGCCGACTTCGACGCGGCCGCCCACGGCGTGCACATGTCGCACTCCGCGCCCGTCGACGAGAACAACTCGGATCTCGCGGGCGCCGACCCGCTGGCCCTGCACGCGCTGGACATCGCGGTGAAACTGGCCGCGGAGGGCCGCCTGCGCGTGCCGGTCGCGGCGGCCTTCCCACTGGCCGAGGCCGCGGCAGCGCACGAGCTGAGCGAGAGCCGACACGCGCGCGGGAAGATCGTGCTGGTGAGCTGATCCGGCGAGGCCGCAGCGCACGAGCTGAGCGAGGGGCGCGTTCGCGGGTGACCGTGCTGGCTGTGGCTCGCCAGTGCCGAGGCCGTGGTGGCGGCCAACCTGGAAGAGAACCAGCCTCCCGTGGGAAGGTCGTGCTGGTGAGCTGATCCGGTCAGGCCGCGGCGCACGAGCTGAGCGAGGGGCGCGCTCGCGGGTGACCGTGCGGGCTGTGGCTCCCCAATGCCAAGGCCGTGGCGGCCAACCTGAGCGAGGGCGGCACGTTGGCGGGAAGCTCGCGCGGGTCACCTGATCCCCGTACCGCGGGCCGGGGTGCCAAGGCAACCGCGCCCAAGCCAGGGCCAGTACGCCCGCGCCCCGGCGCAAGGGGGCCGCCGCCAAGACCCGAACCGCGGCGGGCCCCTACGCCGTGAACACCGCCGTCACGGTGCCGAGCTCGCCCATGTCCGCCACCACCGTGTCGCCCGCCGTGACCGGGAACGCCCTGGTCATCGAGCCCGGCAACACCACGTGCCCCGGCTCCAGGTCGATGCCCAACGGCCCGATGGTGTTCGCCAGCCACACCAGCGCGTTGACCGGTGAACCGAGCACCGCCGCGCCCGCACCGGTCGCCACCAGCTCACCACCCAGCTGCAGCGTGCAGCCCACCAACCGCAAGTCCACATCGGACAACAACGTCGGCTTGCTGCCCAGCACCACGCCGCCCGAGGAGGCGTTGTCCGCGATCGTGTCGACGATCGAGATGTTCCAGTCGGTGATCCGCGACGCCACGATCTCCAGCGCGGGCACCACGAAGTCGACCGCCCGCAGCGCGTCCGCCACCGTCACCCCGGGCCCGGACAGCGGCTTGCCCAGCACGAACGCGATCTCCGGCTCGATCCGCGGCTGCAGGAAGCCCGCGGCGGGAATCGGCTGGTGTTCGAGGGAGAACATGCCCGCCAGCAGGTGCCCGTAGTCCGGCTGGTCCACGCCCATCTGCTCCTGCATCGCCCGGGACGCGAGGCCCACCTTGTGCCCCTTGACGACGTCCCCGCCCGCGACCCACGCACGCACCTGCTCCTGCTGGATCCGGTAGGCGTCCGCGACGGTCGCCTCCGGGTGCGACGCGATGACCGGATCGGTCGGCTCGCCCTTCTCGTACGCCAGCAGCAACCGGTTGGCGACTTCCCGCACCGCGGCTGTTTCCATGCTCACAGCCAACTCCCCGCGCCCGCGCCGGGCAAGACCGGCGTCCCGCCAGGCGGCACAATGAACGACGTGCAGGACACCCTTCGGACCCTTTTGGGCAAGCAGGACGCGGCCTTCGACGCGGGCACCCTCGCGCTCTACACCACCGACGCCTCCAACTACCGGCACACGCCACTGGGCGTGGTACTGCCGCGGACGGTCGACGACGTGGTGGCCGCCGTCGCAGCCTGTCGCGAGGCCGGGGCGCCGGTGATCGCCCGGGGCGGGGGCACCAGCATCGCGGGCAACGCGTGCGGCCCCGGCGTGGTCCTGGACACCTCCCGCCACCTGCGTGGGGTACGCGAACTGGACGCACAGGCACGAACCGCCCGCGTCGCACCCGGCACCGTGCTCGACGACCTGCAGGCCGTAGCCGCCCCGCACGGCCTGCGGTTCGGGCCCGACCCGTCCACGCACAGCCGCTGCACCCTCGGCGGCATGATCGGCAACAACGCCTGCGGCTCGCACTCCGTGGCGTGGGGTCGCACCGCCGACAACGTCGAAAGCCTGGACGTGCTGCTCTACGACGGCACGCGGATGACGGTCGGTGCCACGTCACGGTCCGAAGTGGACCGTCGTGCCGCCTTGCCGGGCACGGAAGGCCGGGTGTACCGCGAACTGCGGGACCTGGTGGACGGCAACCTCGCACTGCTGCGCAAGGAACTGTCGACGTGGGGCCGTCGCGTGTCCGGGTACGGGCTCGAACACCTGTTGCCGGAGAACGGTTTCAACGTCGCCCGTGCGCTCGTCGGCAGCGAGGGCACCTGCGTCGCCGTGCTCGACGCCACCGTGCGGCTCGTCGAACTGCCGAAGCACAAGGCGCTGGCTGTGTTCGGCTTCGAGTCGGACATCGCCGCCGCCGACGCCGTGCCCGCGATCCTCGAACGAAAACCGCTCACCGTCGAGGGGCTGGACGTCGAGCTGGTCCGGCTCACCAGCTCCGGTGGCGAGGACCTCCCCGACGGCAACGCCTGGCTGATGGTCGAGCTGACCGGCGACACCCTCGACGAGGCACGCGACAGGGCGCACGAGGTGGCGCGCGAGCTGCGCCGGCCCCACGTCGTGCTCACCGATCCGGCCGCGCAGCGACGCCTGTGGCGCATCCGCGAGGAGGGCGCCGGGCTCGCGACGCGGATGGCCGACGGGTCCGAGGCGTGGCCCGGCTGGGAGGACGCCGCGGTCCCGCCCGAGCGCCTTGGCTCGTACCTGCGGGAGTTCAAGCAGCTGCTCGCGCGGCACGGCCGCAAGACCGTGGTGTACGGCCACTACGGCGAGGGCTGCCTGCACATGCGCATCGACTTCGACCTGCTGTCCCGGCCGGGGCAGGAGAACTTCCGGGCGTTCCTGGAGGACGCGGCCGACCTGGTGGCCGCGCACGGCGGTTCGCTGTCCGGTGAGCACGGCGACGGGCAGGCGCGCTCGGAACTGTTGCCGCGCATGTACAGCCCCGAGGTGATGGCGCTGTTCGAGCGGTTCAAGGGCATCTTCGACCCCGACGACCGGATGAACCCGGGCGTGCTCGTGCGCCCCCGCCCGGTCGACGCCGACCTGCGGGTGCGCGCCGCGACGATTCCGGTGGCGCTGGGTTATCCGCGCGACCACGGCAGCTTCGCCGAGGCGATGCGCCGGTGCGTCGGCGTCGGCAAGTGCCGCAACACCGGCGGTGGTGGCGTGATGTGCCCGAGCTACCGCGCGACGAGGGAGGAGAAGCACTCCACGCGTGGGCGCGCGCACCTGCTCGCGGAGATGATCAACGGCGAGCTCGTCACCGACGGCTGGCGCTCGGAGGAGGTGCGGGACGCGCTGGACCTGTGCCTGTCGTGCAAGGGCTGCCTCTCGGACTGCCCCGTCGACGTCGACATGGCGACCTACAAGGCGGAGTTCCAGCACCAGCACTACAAGGGCAGGTTGCGCCCGCTGTCGCACTACTCGATGGGCTGGCTGCCGCTGTGGCTGCGGTTCTCTGCGCTCGCGCCGCGGTTCGCGAACGCCGTGCTGCGCCGCCCGCGCGTGGCTGCGCTGGTGAAGCGGCTCGGTGGGCTCGCGCCCGAGCGGGAGCTGCCGAAGTTCGCCGACCGGCCGTTCACCCGTTCGCGCAAGCGGACTTCCGGCGGCAAACCGGTCGTGCTGTGGCCGGACTCGTTCAACAACTTCCTCACCCCGGAGGTCCTGCACGCCGCCACCGAGGTGCTGGCAGCCGCCGGATACGACGTGGTGGTGCCGGAACAGAACGTCTGTTGTGGACTGACGTGGGTGTCCACGGGGCAGCTCGGCGTGGCGAAGCGCGTGCTGCGCCGGACGTTGTCGGTGCTCAAGCCGTACCTCGACGCCGGGTACGAGGTCGTGGGACTGGAGCCGAGCTGCACGGCGTTGTTCCGCGGCGACCTCGGCCACCTGCTGCCCGGGGACACGACGGCCGAGCTGCTGGCCCAGCGCACGCGCACGCTCGCCGAGCTGCTCGCCGACGCCGAACTGCCGTTGCGGGACCTGGACCTCGACGCGATCACGCAGGTGCACTGCCACCAGCACGCGGAGCTGGGCTTCAGGGCCGACGAACGGCTCATGGCGCGCGCGGGCATCCGGAACTCCACTTTGGACTCCGGTTGCTGCGGCCTCGCGGGCAACTTCGGGTTCGAGCGCGGGCACTACGACGTGTCGGTCGCGGTGGCGGAGGACCGCATGCTCCCCGCGATCCGCGAGGCGGCACCGGACACCGTGGTCATTTCCGACGGTTTCAGCTGCCGCACGCAGATCGCCCAGGAGGCCGACCGCAGGGCGGTCCACCTGGCGGAACTGCTGCGCGACGCGCTCGAATAGCGGATTTTCTGCTTGTCAACAATCCGCTAGACAGATTGTGTGACTGTTGCCTATCCCTTCAATCAGACAATCGGACTTGACCTGGACGAGGCGTACGCCGCGGCCCGCGACGCCGAGGGCATGATCCGCGTGCAGCTGCCGTACGGGGAACCGGCCTGGCTGGCCACCCGCTACGCCGACGCGCGCTTCGTGCTGGGGGATCAGCGGTTCAGCCGCGCGATGTCCGCGGAACGCGACGCGCCTCGGCTGAACCCGGGCATGCGGCCGGGCGGCATCCTGCAGATGGACCCGCCCGACCACACCCGCCTGCGCCGCCTGGTCGCCAAGGCGTTCACGATCCGCCGCGTCGAGCAGCTCCGGCCGCGGGTCCGCGAGCTGTCCGAGCGCTTCCTCGACGAGATGGTGGCCCAGGGCGCGCCGGTGGACCTGGTCGAGAACTTCGCACTGCCGATTCCCGTCGCCGTCATCTGCGAGCTGCTCGGCGTGCCGGTGGAGGACCGGCCGCGGTTCCGGGTGTGGAGCGACGCGCTGCTGTCGACCAGCCGGCTCACGCCCGAGGAGTTCACCGCCAACCAGGAGGAGCTGCGCGACTACATGCGCGGCCTCGTCGCGCAGCGGCGCGCGAAACCCGCCGACGACCTGATGTCGGACCTCATCGCCGCCCGCGACGAGCAGGACAAGCTCACCGAGCTGGAACTCATCGATCTGTGCCGCGGCATCCTCGTGGCCGGGCACGAGACCACCGCGAGCCAGATCCCCAACTTCGTCTACGTGCTGCTCGAACGCCCCGAGAAGTGGGCGCAGCTGTGCGACGACCCGGAGCTGGTCAAACCGGCGGTCGAGGAGCTGCTGCGGTTCGTGCCGCTCGGTGCCGGCGCGAGCTTCCCGCGCTACGCCAAGGAAGACGTGGAGGTGGGCGGGGTCGTGGTGAAACGCGGTGAGCCGGTGCTGGTCGCCGTCGGCGCGGCGAACCGGGACGGCCTGCGCTTCGCCGACGCGGAGGACATCCGGTTCGACCGCGAGGAGAACCAGCACCTCGGCTTCGGCCACGGCGTGCACCACTGCCTCGGCGCCCCGCTCGCGCGGGTGGAGCTGCAGGAGGCGATGCGGACGCTGGTCACGCGCCTGCCGACGCTCCGGCTGGCGGGCGACCCGGTGTGGAAGACGGAGATGATCGTCCGCGGTCCCCGCACGATGCCCGTGGCCTGGTGAGGATCCACCACGCGAAAAGCCCGGCCTCCCCGTGACGGGGAAGGCCGGGCTCCTTCGTGAGAATCCCTACGGCAGCAACAGGAACGCCAGGCCGTTCGGCGAGCCGAGGCCGGTGACGTTGTCGTAGCCACTCGTCGTGTGGATCGTCAGGTTCGGGTAGTCGAACGTCCGCGCCGAGGTGATCAGCCCGTCGGAGGCGTCCACCGAGTTGGCGTAGTCGACCCGCTCCACCGCGCCGTCGACGTGCTTGACGTCGCTGATCGCCGGCGTGCGCGAGGCGACCTGGTAGGCCAGCGGGTTCAGGAACCCGTGGTGGAAGTGGGACAGGCTGTCCGACACCGCCACGATCCCGGCGAGAACCGGCGACGCGAGGCTGGTGCCGCCGATGCGGTACTGGTCGTAGTGCACACCCTCCGGGAAGGTCTGCGTCTGCCCGACCAGGAAGCCGGTGTTGGGGTCGCCGACCGCCGAGATGTCCGGGACGACGCGGCCCTTGTGGTTGCCGTGCTGGTTCTGCGTCGACAGCGCGTCCGGCACGATCCCCTTCTGGTAGAAGGGCTGGTCGAACAGCACGCTGGTGCCGCCGCCGGAACCGCTGGTGTACGCCCCGGGCGGGCCGGGCACGTACGCGCCGTTGGTCAGGACGCTCTTGCCGGTCTCCCAGCCGGTCTCGAACAGCTTCCTGCCGTCCTTGCCGACCGCGAGGCTGGTGCCGCCGACGGCGGTCACCCACGAGTCCGAAGCGGGGAAGTCCGCGGCCGGGTGGCCCAGTCGCGCGGCCTCGTCACCGTTGTCACCGGAGGAGAAGAAGACGCCGATGCCCTCCAGCGCGGCCTGCACGGCGATCTGGGTCCAGACCTTGACCTCGGAGGCGGGGATGTCCTCGCCGGTGTCACCGTAGGAGTTGCTGATGATGTCGGCGCGGTGACCCGCGACGATCCAGTTCAGCGCCGAGTCCAGCGACGCGTCCTGGCAGTCGGCACCGCCGACGTAGAGGATGTTCGCACCGGGCGCGAGCCCGTGCACGGCCTCCACGTCCAGCGTCTGCTCGCCGTACCAGCCGGCGGCATCACACTGGTCCGGCGCCTCCTGGCCCGGGGTGGCCGGGAAGACCTTCTCCGAGAACTGCGACGTCAGCAGCGGGTGCGCCGGGTCGTTGCGCCTGGCGTACTCGGCCGCGTCGGCGTACAGGGTCGGCGAGGCGAAGGCGTCGACGATCGCGACCGTCGTGCCCTTGCCGTCCGCGGGGACCTTGTCGACGCCGTAGGCCGAACGCAGCTGCGCCGGCGTGTAGCCGCAGGGGGCGTACGGCAGGTTCTTGCCGCCGTAGGCCGGGTCGGTGGTATCGACCTTCTCGCCGTAGTAGGTGCTGCACGGCGGGGCGTTGCGGAAGCCGTCGGACGGCGGCACGTCGTTCGGGGTGCCGTCGGTGTGCTGCGGCTTGAGCAGCTGGGTGGCCTGGTCGACGCCGACGACGCCGAGCACCTGGCCGGACAGCGCGGCCGGGACGGAAAGCTCCTTGTCCGCCGCGCGCAGCACCTGGCCGTCGACCTTGTACTTGGCGAGGTCGACGCTGAACGCCTTCTCCACCTGGTCGGCGGTGCCGGAAGCCTCGACGTACGCCTTGTTCGACGGCACGTCGCCGATCGAGAAGCCGCTGCCGGCCAGCCAGTCGCGCACCGACTTCACGGTGGCGTCGGTGGCGGCGAACCTGTCGGTGACCTGCGCCGGGGTGAGGTACTGCCGGTAGGTCTTGCTCGACGGGTCACTCACGGCCTGCGCCACGGACTGCGCACCGGCCTGGTCGCGCATCGCCAGGTAGACGCGGAAGTTCAGCTTCGACGACGGCGTCGTCTCGGCGACCTTCGCCTGGGGCGTGGCCCAATCCGGGTGGGACTGCGGGATCACCGCACGGCCCTGCGCGGAGGCCACGGCCGGTGCCGCGACGGCCGCGCCACCCGCGAGGGCGAGCGAAACGAACAGGGTCAGAGCTCTTCGCACTGGGGACTTCCCCTCTTGACGAGACAGCGGAACTGCCGAGAGATTAAGCGTGAAAACCGGCCAGGGGAAGATGAAAACCGTACCGAAAGCAAAAGTCCGGTTTCCGCACTTGGTAGGGAAACGGGCAAATCACCCGTAAGTGGAGAAACGGTCTCACGGGACTTTCCGCCCTGTCGAAAATCCATAGTGGACCACAGTTTTCCGTGTCAGGCTCGCTGGTGTGACCATCGAACGCCGCAACCCGCCCGGCCTCCACCCGACCCCCGGCTACCACCACGTGACCAGTGTCGAAGCCGCGCGGCTGGTGTTCCTCGCGGGGCAGTGCCCGCTCGACGCCGACGGGCGGATCGCCCCTGACCTGCTCGGCCAGACCGATCAGATCGTCGCCAACACGCTGCTGGCACTGGAGGACGCGGGCGCGACGCCCGAGGACGTCGTCCGTACGGTGATCTACGTGGCGAGCAGCGAACGGGCGGAGCTTTCGGCGGTCTGGGACCGGCTCACCGGGTCCGCGCTCGGCCGCGCCTTCAGCACCGCGAGCACCCTGCTCGGCGTCACGTGCCTCGGATTTCCGGGTCAGCTGGTCGAGCTCGACGTCACCGCCGCCCTAGCCTGACCCCATGCCCGATGACGCCGCCCTCACCTACACGTCCTACCTCGCGCTCCAAGAGGTCCTCGCCGCACAACGGCCACGCTCCGACGAGCACGACGAGATGCTGTTCATCGTCATCCACCAGGTGTACGAGCTGTGGTTCAAGCAGTTGCTGCACGAGGTGCGCTACCTGCAGCAACGCCTGGAGGCGGGCGACACCGCGCGGGCGGTACGGACGCTGCGGCGGATCCTGACGATCCTCAAGGTCGTGGTGGCGCAGATCGATGTGCTGGAGACGATGACGCCGAGCCAGTTCGCGAGCTTCCGAGCCCGGCTCGACGCGGCCAGCGGTTTCCAGTCCGCGCAGTTCCGCGAGCTGGAGGCCGTGCTGGGCCGCCGCGACGAGCGCGCGTTCGAGCACTACGCGGCGGACGACCTGGGGCGACAGCGGATCATCGAGGCGATGGCGCGGCCTTCGCTGTGGGAGTCGTTCCAGTCCTACCTCAAGGCACACGGCTACGAAGGCGACCTGCCGCGCGTCTACGCGGACGACGAGGGGCCCGCGCTGGTCGCCGAGCACCTGGTGGACCTCGACGAGGGGTTGCAGGAGTGGCGCTACCGGCACGTGAAGATGGTCGAGCGGACCATCGGCGACAAGGCGGGCACGGGTGGCTCGTCGGGCGCGGAGTACCTGCGCGCCACGTTGTTCCGGCCGGTGTTCCCCGAACTGTGGGCCATCCGCCGCGATCTCTAGTGGGCCGCCGCCGGTGGCGCTAGGTTGCTGGGTGAGCGGGGAAGATCTTCCGGCTCACCACAACCGAAACCGCGCCGGCGCCACGAGCGGCCGGCCACCCACGATGAGGAGTCACGAACCGTGACCGAAGGGGTATTCGGCCGCGAAAGCGGTCACGAACAGGTCGTGTTCTGCCAGGACCGGGCCACCGGCCTGAAGGCGATCATCGCCATCTACTCCACCGCGCTGGGCCCGGCGCTCGGCGGCACCCGCTGCTACCCGTACGCCTCGGAGGACGAGGCGCTGGCCGACGTGCTGGCGCTGTCCAAGGGCATGGCGTACAAGAACGCGTTGGCCGGGCTCGACCTCGGCGGCGGCAAGGCCGTGATCATCGGCGACCCGGCCACGGTCAAGACCGAGGCGCTGCTGCGTGCGTACGGCCGGTTCGTGCAGTCGCTCGCCGGGCGCTACATCACCGCCTGTGACGTGGGCACGTACGTCGCCGACATGGACGTGGTGGCCCGCGAAACGCGGTTCGTGACCGGCCGGTCGGCCGACGACGGCGGTGCGGGCGACTCCTCGGTGCTCACGGCGTTCGGGGTCTTCCAGGGCATGCGCGCGTGCGCGTCGCACCGGTGGGGCTCGCCGGACCTCGCCGGGCGGCGGGTCGGCGTGGCCGGGGTGGGGAAGGTCGGGCGCCTGCTCGTGGGGCACCTCGTCGAGGCGGGGGCACGGGTCGTGGTGAGCGACGTGTCGGCGGCGGCGATCGAGCCCGTGCGGGCGGCGCACCCCGAGGTCGAGGTGGCGGACGGGGACGAGCTGGTGCGCTCGGCGCTGGACGTCTTCGCGCCGTGCGCGCTGGGTGGCGCGCTGAACGACGAGACGGTGCCGCAGCTGCGCGCGGAGGTCGTGTGCGGGGCGGCGAACAACCAGCTGGCACACCCGGACATCGAGAAGGTGCTGGAGGAGCGCGGCATCCTGTACGCCCCGGACTACCTCGTGAACGCCGGCGGGGTGATCCAGGTGAGCGACGAGCTGCACGGCTTCGACTTCCAGCGGGCCCAGCGCAAGGCGAGCGCCATCTACGACACGACGAAGGCGGTGTTCGCCCTCGCCGAGGCGGAGGGCGTCCCACCGGCCACGGCGGCGGACCGCCTGGCAGAGCGCCGGATGTCGGAAGTCGGGCGGCTGCGGTCGATCCTGACCCCGGCGTAGGCGCCCGCCCGGGCGGCCCGTGGTTCGGCGGGCCGCCCGGGCGGTGGAAATCGCCTCCCGACGGCCTAACCCGACTTGCGGCGGAAGGTGCGCTTCGCCGCCGCGGGGCCGTGTGCGTGCTGCCCCTTGCCGCCGCCGTGCTCGTGCTGGCCACCCGAACGGCCCGCGGCCTGCTTGCGCTCCAGTGCCTCCCGGAACTTGCGTTTCAGGTCGTCCTCGGGATTGTCGGAGGAAGACGGGCTTTCGGACATGGGGACCTCCTCGACGCGGACGAACGCTCCCAGCCTCGCACGCCGGAAGTCACTCCGCCATCGGGTTTTTTCCGAAACTGGCAGCCTGCCAGTAACGGAGACGGGCCAGCTAGGGTGAGCCCATGCCCAACTCTGCTGCGGTTCCCGGCCGGCCTCGTTCGCGGGACGCGGCGGGCCTGCCCGCCGTGACCCCGGACGGGATCATCGCCGCGGCCCTGGACCTCACCGCGCACCACGGCCTGGAGAGCTGGACGCTGCGCCAGCTGGCCGCGGCCGTGCAGGCGTACCCGGCGGTGATCTACCACCACGTCGGTGACCGGGAGTCGGTGGTACGCGCGGTGGTGGACCGGGTCATCGGCATGTTCCCGCTGCCGTCCGAACGGCTGCCGTGGCGCGACTGGTTCCGCGCGCTGGCCGTCGAGCTGCGCACGGTGCTCTCGCGCTATCCCGGTGTCGCCCGGCGGATTTCCGTGCAGGGCCTCACCCCGGAGGCCGCCGCGCCCTCCATCGACCGCGGCATGTGCGTCCTGCAGCTGGCCGGGTTCGGCGAGGAGAGCGCGGAGGTCTACCGCTTCCTCACCAACGTCATCTGCCACCTGATCTCGGTGGAGGACGAGCACACCCGCCACGCCGAGCAGCACGCCCGCGACCTCGCCGCGTGGAGCCGGCACAGCGACGACGTCACCCGGCCCGGTCTCGCCGCCATGAGCGCTTCGCTGCGGGCCGTCGCCGAGAACCCGCAGCGCCGCGAGACGTACTTCACGGACACCTTCGACTACGCCATCGAGCGCTGCCTCGACGGGATCGAGGCCCGGCTCGAGGTCATCCGGCGCAGATGATCTTCGGCTGCGGGTTGTAGTGCACGGTGCGCTTGTCGCGCCGGACCTCCTGCCCGGTCGCCGCGTCGCGCAGGATGCGGGTGTCGCTCGTGGTGAACCCCGGCGCGCCGTTGGACGGGTGACAGTTCTCCGCCGGTCCCGGCTTCGGCGTCGGGTCGACGGGGTTGATCCGTTCGCCCGGCACCGATTCGACCGTGTACCGCTTGGTGCCCCACAGCTTCACGGTGATCGACGACGGCGTCCAGATGGTCTGGATGGCGACGCCGCTGCCGGAGTCGTTGGTGAACTTCAGGTCGATGACGCTGGAGCCGTCCGGGTTCTGGAACACCGTCGCCTCGCGGGCGGCCGGGTAGCGGCTGATGTAGTAGCTGTGCTCCTTGTGCCCGGCGTCCTTCAGCCCGGCGAAGTACGCCGCGTTGTACAGCGTGGTCGCGAACTGGGAGATCCCGCCGCCGACTTCCCGTGCGGGCGCGCCGTTTTCGATCACGCCCGCCTCGACGTAACCCTGGGCGGTGCCGCGCGGGCCCGTGAAACCGTTGAGGCTGAACGTGTCCCCGGGTTTGACGATGGCGCCGTTGACCTTCTGCGCGACCGTCCGGATGTTCACCCCGGAGTCCGCCGCGAAGCCGCCGGTGGTGAACTCGCCGATCACCTCCTTGATGCCGAGCTGGTTGGCCTGCTCGGTGGTGACCTTCGCGGGGGTGTCGACGTACTTCGCGGTCAGCTCGCGTTTGCCCGTCGTCTTCAGCAGGTCCGGCAGCGGCTGCAGCGTCGGGTCCCAGTCGACGCCGCGGCCGTCGACGGACTCCTCGACCGTCGGCTTGCCGCCGCTGAACACGATCTGCGCGTCCTTGCCCTGCTTCTCCGTCGACTTGAGCTGCGGGCCCGCCGCTTCGACGATCTTCGCGTTGTCCACCTTCATGGCGAGCGTGCCGCCCTCGGCGGGCTCGAAGCGAAGCGCGGCCGCGATCGCCTCGGGCTTGACGGTGGCGTCCTTGCCCTCGCCGTGGATGACCACCGGGCCGGACACGGCGGGCTGTGCGAGCTGGGTGAGCGCGGTCCGCACCGCTTCCGGCGACACGGCGACCGGCGTGAGCCGCACGGGCAGCGTCACGGGATGGCCCGAGGCCCAGTCGGCGAGCACGGCGATGGCGGCGTCGTCGACCTGCAGCTGCTGGCCCTGCTTCGGCTCGACCGCGACCGGTTTGGCGCCCTCGAAGCGGATACCGCCCTCGACGGGCTGGCGGTCGATCTGGGTGCGCAGGTTCTGCAGCGCGTTGGTCAGCTGCGCCTTGTCCGCGTGCGTCACCACGCCGACTTCGCGGCTGGTGAAGAAGGACGTGACGCGCGTGAACGGGTTCAGCGGCTGCGTGCCGGCTTGGTCCAAAGTGGACGCCCAGTCGAGGCTCAGTCCCGCGCGCGCCGGCTCGACCGTGGTGTCGACGTCGCCCGCGCGCAGGGCCACCGGCTGGACCAGCCGCGGCTCGATCTGTTCGCGCAGCCGCTCCTCGGCCTCGGCGCGCTTGAGCCCGCCGACGTCCACACCGGCCACGGTCACCCCGCGCGGCACGTTGCCCTGGCTGACCAGCAGGTCGACCGCGTACAGCGCGACGAACACGCCGAGCACCGAGCCCGCGACGACGGCGGCGCGGCGCAGGGCGCGGCGGGGGCGCTTCGGCTCGACCGCGGGAATGACTTCGGTGACCGGTTCGAGGTAGTCGGTCTGCTCGGCGTCAGTGGTCGGCCACACGGGTTCCTGCGGCAACGGGTCACCTTCCCCTGAGGTGGGCGGGAATCCGGACAACAGGGAGGAAGGTTACGGGCGCCCGGTGGCGCGCGGGACAGCGGGTGTGTAGGTGTGAGGCATGCGTCTCGCCATCCTTTCGGACACTCACCTGCCCAAACGCGCCCGGGCGCTGCCGGACGAGGTGTGGCGCGCCGTCGAGCGGGCCGACGTTGTCATCCATGCGGGTGACTGGGTGGAGGTGGCCTTGCTGGACGAGCTGGCAGCGCGCAGCAAGCGGCTGATCGGCGTCTACGGCAACAACGACGGCCCTGAACTGCGGAAACGGCTGCCGGAGGTCGCGCACGCGGAGCTGGACGGCGTTCGGCTGGCGGTGATCCACGAAACGGGCGCGGCGAAGGGCCGGGAGAAGCGGTGCGCGGAGGCGTTCCCCGACACCGACGTGCTGGTGTTCGGGCACAGCCACATCCCGTGGGACACGGTGGCCGACAACGGCCTGCGCCTGCTCAACCCCGGCTCGCCGACCGACCGCCGCCGCCAGCCCGTCTGCACCTACCTGACGGCCCGCATCGCGAAGGGCGCGCTCACCGACGTCGAGCTGCACCCACTGCCGCGCAGGTGACAGCCCTCAGGCGACCACCCGGAACACCATCCCCGCGTCCACGAGCCGCCCGAGGAGCGCGTCGCCCATCGCGGCGGCCGGGGTCACCTGGCCCGCGGTCGGCGGCAGGGGGTCGAAGGCCAGCGCCAGCGCGGACTCGCCCAGCATCTTCGCGGTCTCGTCGTAGCCGGGGTCGCCGCCCGCCACCTCGGTGACCACGCGTTTTCCGCCGCCCTCGCCGGTGAAGCGCACCTTGAACCACGACCGCGCCCGCTGTTCCTCGCTCGGGCCCGAACCCTGCTTCCGCACGCCCGAAAGCGCTTTCCGCACCGGCGGCAGCTGGGTCGCCGCCACCAGCGCGCCGGCTCCGGCCGCGGCGCCGACGAGCGTCGGCAGGCGCTTGAAGGACACGTAGTGCTGGTACTGGAAGTCCGGCCCGTAGGAGTCGAGCAGGCGCGCGGAGCGGCCGACGACCTGCGGGTCGATCGTGGGCAGCGGCGCCAGCCACCGGCCCGTGCCGGGGTCGCGGTGCGGCAGCCCGGGGTTCGTCCGGACCCGCCGTCCCGCCGGCTGTCCCTCCGCCCTGACCCGCTCGCGCGCGGTCCGCACCATCGGCACGAGCCGGGAGAAGACCCCGAGCGCCGAGGCGTAGGTGCCGCCCGAGAACGTCGCGTTCGTCCGTACCGCGCCGGAGATCCGCAGCGGAACCCCCTCGGGCAGCTGCTTGACGGTGTAGAACACGCCGAGGTCGTGCGGCACCGAGTCGAAGCCGCACGCGTGGACGATCCGCGCGCCCGTGCGCGCCGCGGTCTCGTGGTGGCGCAGGTACACCAGATCGAAGAACTCGGCCTCGCCGCACAGGTCCACGTAGTCCGTGCCCGCCTCGGCGCACGCGGCCACCAGCGGTTCGCCGTGCTCCAGGTAGGGCCCCACGGTGCTGATCACGACCTTCGCCGACTCCGCGAGCTTCCGCAGTGACGCCCGGTCGGTCACGTCCGCTTCCAGCAGCTGCGCCGGCAGCCCGAGCCGGGCGCGCAGCGCCTCCAGCTTCTCGCGGTTGCGCCCCGCGATCGCCCACCGCCCGCCCTCGGGCATCCGCCGCGCGAGGTACTCGGCGGTGAGGGCGCCGGTGAAGCCGGTCGCGCCGAGGAGGACGACGTCGAAGCTCCGTGGTTCGGCCATACCGACAGTATGTGACGGGCGTGGCAAGCTGCGCAGCATGAACGACCGCTACTTCGAGGACTACGTGCCGGGCTCGACGCACGAGTTCGGCGCCGTCAAGGTGACCGAGCAGGAGATCGTCGAGTTCGCCACGCGCTACGACCCGCAGCCCTTCCACGTCGACGCGGAAGCCGCCGCGCAGAGCCCGTTCGGCGGCCTCATCGCCAGCGGCTGGCACACGGCGAGCATGATGATGCGCCTGCTCGCGGACAACTACCTGTCGCCGGTTTCGAGTCTCGGCAGCCCCGGTATCGACGAGCTGCGCTGGCCGAGGCCCGTGCGCCCAGACGACGAGCTGCGCCTGCGCGTGACCGTCGTGGAGGCCCGACCCTCGAAGTCGAAGCCCGACCGTGGCCTCGTCCGCACCCGCATCGAGCTGCTCAACCAGGACGACGAGCTGGTGTTCTCCGCGCTCGCGCTGAACCTCGTACGACGGCGATGAGGATCACCCGGCTGCCGGTCGACCACCCGGAGGCCGTTACCCGCGGCCGCGGCGTCGCCTCGGCGCTGTTGCGCGCGGCGGAGGAAGCGGCCCGCCGAAACGGTGCACAAGTGATGCACCAGGACACCCGCAGCGATCTTGTCGAGGCCAGGGCGCTGTACGCCAAGCACGGATACCGCGAAGTGGAGCCCTACGGCGAGCGGTTGTACGCCGATCACTGGTTCGAGAAGATTTTTTCTTCCCTGTGCAGGGATTAGCGCGGCGAGAAGCGGGGTAGCCCGGGCGCGACAGCACGTCGCGAGGGAGTTCGAACATGGCGGACACGTCACGCCTGCCTACCCCGGTCGCCGAAACCTGGGAGTGGCAGCGCCACGGCAATTGCCGGAACCTCGACAGCTCGGTCTTCTTCCATCCTGACGGAGAGCGCGGCTTCGCGCGAGCCGACCGCGTCGCCAGGGCCAAGCGCATCTGCATGTCGTGCCCGGTGATCGTGGAGTGCCGCCACCACGCGCTGACCGTCGAAGAGCCGTTCGGTGTCTGGGGTGGGCTGGACGAGACCGAGCGCCGCGCCGCCATCGCGCGCCGCAAGCAGCTCCAAGCCGAAGCCGAGGGGGAGCAGGAGTGCGTTTCGGTTACACCCTGATGACCGAGCAGGCCGGGCCGAAGGAACTGGTCCGGCACGCGAAGGCCGCCGAGGAAAGCGGTTTCGCGTTCGAGGTCTCCAGTGACCACTACTCGCCCTGGCTGGACGCGCAGGGGCACGCGCCGTACGCGTGGAGCGTGCTCGGCGCCGTCAGCCAGGTCACCGACCGGGTCGAGCTGCTCAGCTTCGTGACGTGCCCGATCATGCGGTACCACCCGGCGGTGGTCGCCCAGAAGGCGGCGACCGTGTCCCTGCTCTCGGACAACCGGTTCATCCTGGGCCTCGGCGCGGGCGAGAACCTGAACGAGCACGTGGTCGGCCGCGGCTGGCCGCCCGCCAACGTGCGGCACGAGATGCTCGCCGAGGCCGTCGAGATCATCGGGGAGCTGTTCGACGGCGGTTACGTCAACTTCTCCGGGCAGCACTACCGCGTGGACTCGGCGAAGCTGTGGGACCTGCCGGACCGCCGGACCCCCATCGGGATCGCGGTGTCGGGGCAGCAGTCGGTGTCGCGGTTCGCGCCGGTCGCCGACGCCCTGATCGCCACCGAGCCCAAGGGTGACCTGGTCAAGGCATGGGACGCCGAGCGCGCGAAGGCGAGCGCCGACGCGACGCGCAAGTTCGCGCAGCTGCCCGTCTCGTTCGGCACCGACCGGGAGGCGGCCGAGCGCCGGGCGCACGAGCAGTTCCGCTGGTTCAGCGGCGGCTGGAAGGTCAACGCCGAACTGCCGGGCACGTCCGCGTTCGCGGGGGCGACCCAGTACGTGCGGCAGTCCGACGTGGCGGAGTCGATCCCGTGCGGCGCGGACGTGGACGCGATCGTCGAAGCGGTCAAGCCGTTCGCCGACGCTGGGTTCACCGACCTCGCGTTCGTGCAGATCGGCGGCGACCAGCAGGACCCGTTCTTCGAGTTCGCGAAGTCCGACCTGCTCCCGGCGCTGGAGAAGACCTACGGCTAGCCGACCAGGTCACCGTCGCGGGTGATCATGGTGCGCAGCTTCGTGAGGGCCCGGTGCTGGGTGACGCGGACGTTGCCCGCCGAGATGCCGAGCGCCTCGGCGGTCTCGTTCGCCGACAGGCCCACGATCAGCCGCAGGGTCAGGATCTCCTGCTGCAGCGGGGGCAGGGTGGCGATGAGCCCGTTCAGCCTGGCGCCGAGGTCGCCGTCGAGCACGTACTTCTCCGGCTCGTTGTCCGCGAGCGGGCGCTCGGGCAGCTCGGCGACCGGGTCCGACCGGTCGCGTGAGACCAGGCGGTAGGCGTCGGCGACCTTGTTCGAGGCGATCGCGTGCACCAGGTACAGGAACGAGCCGCCGCGGTCCTGGTAGTTCGGCAGCGCGTGCAGCACGGCCAGGCAGACCTCCTGCGCGACGTCGTCGGCCGAGAGGTACGACAGGTCGCGGCCGCCGAGGCGGGCGCGGCAGTACCGCACGGCGACGGGCGTGATCATGCTGATCAGGCGCTCGACGGCGGCCGGATGCCCGGTGGCGGCATCCTTCACCGCGGGGTCGAGCTCTTCCTTGGTCAGCCGTGAGGCGGCCCCCCGTGGAAAGGTCTGCGGCGTGGTGAACCCGGGCACCTGAGCTTCTGCGGGCACAGGAACGACAGGCGGGACTTCGGTTTTCATGGTCGACTCCCCAACGACAACGGAGACCTACCGACCGGTCGTCGTCAGGTCAACGTCTGTCACGATCGCGAGCGGACACTCCCCAAAAGGTCCCTGCCGATCCGCTCTCGATGCGACTGAGCGTAATCGTATGCGGCGTGTGAGATTTCAACAAGCAATCTTTCGGGAATACCCCGTTTGCAGCAGCGGAATGGCCGCGATTGCTTGGTGGGCGGTCACTTTCCGCCGTTACCGGTGAGTTCCGTATCCATTCGGTGGCGCTCAGTCCGTGGTGAAAACCCACCAACGAAGGACCACGAACCGTAAGATTCCGCCCACCGTACTGGTGATGGCAAGAATCACCGCTTCGAGTGTCGCCGAGGGTGAACCGACGAATGCTTGGAGCACGAGCAGAACCACCGAGCCGTACCCGGCGTAAAAGGCGAAGGTGCCGATCGACTGGATGTGGAGCTTCACCGCGGACGTGTGCATCGTCGAAAAGGTGACCCGGCGGTGGAACTCGGTGTTGGCGACCGTCGTGAGCGCGATGGCGAGGACGTTCGCCGCGACGGACGGCATCAGCGGCCGGGCGGCGAGGAAGACGAGCTCCTGCAGTCCGGTGGTCACGACGCCGGCGACCACGTACCAGAACACCGGGTGGGTGCCGTCGACCCGGTGCTCGGCACGGGGCCGGGTCCACTGCGCGGTGGTCATGTCCACAACTTACCTACACTCAGCAACTTCTTGCACGATACAAGCGAGTGAGCTTGATCTCGGGTTTGCCCGGCCTTGACCTCGGGTACCGCTGCTCCATGAGTGAGGCGCATGGACATCCTGTTCCCGATTCCGTCGAATCCGATCCCGCGGCGCTGAACAGCGCAGAGGATCTGGACGAGGACCGCCTCCGGGTCGACCCGCTCGAAGAGGGCATCGAGCCGCCCGAGCGTTACGCCTTCTCCGACGGCTTCGGCACGACCCCGAACGAGGAACGTGACGGCAAGCCGCTGGAGGACCGGCTGCGCGAGGAGCGCCCGGACGTCCAGCCGGAGGACCCGGACCGGCCGACCACGGCGACCACCCCGGCCGAGCAGCTCGACGAGAGCGTCGACGACCAGGTCGGCACGCCGGAGACGCTCGTGCGCGACGACGCCGACTCGCCGCGGGGCGTGCCGTCGGTCGAGGAGGACCAGAACGCGGACAAGCCGGGTGGCTCGGTCGCGGAGACGTTCCGGACGCCGCCGACAGCCCCGCAGTGACATCCGTCACTCCCGGGGTGAACTGGGGGAACGGCGGGTTTTCGGCCAAAGCTGCCGGTGCGGGGCGGCGTGACCATTCCGAGACCTCTACGGTCGTGGGGACGAGCGCACGAGAACCGAAGGGATGATCACCATGCTCGCGATGACCGATGCCGCCGCCGAGGCGATCAGCGCGCTGACCACCCAGGAAGGCAAGCAGGAGACCGGGGGGTTGCGCTTCGCGGTACAGGCCCAGCAGGAGGAGGGCGCGCAGCTCGCGCTCTCGCTGGCGGAGCAGCCCGAGGCGGGCGACCAGGTGCTGGGCACCGACGACGGGGCGAGGGTGTTCCTGGAGCCGCAGGCGGCCCAGTTCCTCGACGACAAGGTCCTCGACGTCCAGCAGGACGACGAGGGACAGCTGAACTTCGCGGTGATGCCGGCCCCGGCCGTGGGCGTCTGACCGCGGTTTCCGCAGGCAGCCGGCTCCTCTCTCTGGGTGCGAGGAGCCGGCTGCGCTGTGTCCGGGGTCGGTGTTCCGGCTGGCGGCTCATCCGTTCACCGCGCCCCACTGGTGGCCCCTTCGCTCTCGGTGGGCCCTGCCGTGGCAGTCAGTTGCTCCCGCACGCAGCCCCGACGTGCGCCAACCCGGCCCGGCGCCCGCTGGCGGTTCGTGCCACGTTCGCCGCGCTGTCCCGTGCTTCCCCGCCCAGCCGCCTCTCTGTTCAGGCGACCCCGGGCCCAGCGTCCCGCTGTCGGCCACTCATCCGGAGTCCGCCGCCTCACCCAGCCGCTCCCGCACGCAGCCCCGACGTGCGCCAACCATCGCGCCCGGGCTCAAAAATGCGCCAGCAGCTCCGGGAACCGCTCCAGGTGCAGGACCCCGTCGTCATGCGGGTCCAGTTCGTCGTGCTCCAGCACCCACGTGTGCGTGTTCGGGATGAACACCGCGTTCAGCCCCACGCGGCGGGCGGGCAGGATGTCCGACTTCGGTGAGTTCCCGATCATCCACGTCCGGTCCGGCCGCAGCGAGTGCTCCTCGACCAGGCCCCGGTACGTGCCGTCGTGTTTCTCGCGCACGATGTGGACGCTGCCGAAGTGGTGCACCACGCCCGAGGCGTCCAGCTTGCGCTGCTGCTCCTCGGGGTCGCCCTTGGTCAGCAACAGCAGGTCGTGCCGCGTGCTCAGCTCTTCGAGCGTCTCCGCGACGCCGGGGATCAGCTCGACCCGCAGGTTGATCAGCGCGTCGGCCAGCGCGAGGATCTCCTGGCGTTCGGCCTCGGTCGCGGGCCGCTCGCGCAGGTGCTCGAAGCAGTCGTGCAGGCTGCGCAGGAACACCTGGGTGCCGTAGCCGTGCGCCACCGCGTTCGCCCGCTCGATGTCGTCCAGGATCGCGCGCAGCGCGGCACGGTCCAGTGTCGGGTGGGCGAGCCAGCCCAGGTAGTCGTCGATGACGCGTTCGAAGACGACGTTGTTCTCCCACAACGTGTCGTCGGCGTCGAAGATCAGTGTCTGCCGCACGCAAAAACTGTACTGCCGTACCACTCAGGAGTGCACGGGATTTACCGGCTCCCCGCCGGTGAGCACCGCCTCGACGTTGCGGGCCGCGAGCAGGGCCATCTCGGTGCGCGTCTCGACCGTCGCGGAGCCCAGGTGTGGTGTGAGCACGACGTTGTCCAGCTCCAGCAGTCGTGGTTCGACTTCCGGTTCGTGCTCGAAGACGTCCAGCCCCGCGCCCGCGATCTCGTTCGCCAGCAGCGCGTCCGCGAGTGCGGACTCGTCGACCACCGGACCCCGCGTGGTGTTGATGAGGAACGCGGTGTGCTTCATGGTCGCCAGCGCGTCCGCGTCGATCAGGTGCCTGGTTTCGGGGGTGAGCGGGCAGTGCAGTGACACGACGTCCGCCGTCCGCAGCAGTTCCTCCTTCGGGTCGGATCGTCCACTGTAGACAACGCGCATGCCGAACGCCTCGGCCCGGCGGCCGACCGCCCTGCCGATCTGCCCGGCGCCGACGATGCCCATCGTCTTGCCCTGCAAGCCGGAACCGAGCATGAACCCGAGGTGGAACGACCACGGCTGCCGCGCCCGCAGGAGCCTGTCGCCCTCCGCGATCCGCCGGGTGAGCGCGAGCAGGAGTCCGAACGCGAGGTCGGCCGTCGCGTCGGTGAGCACACCTGGCGTGTTCGTGACGTGGACGCCGCGCTCCGCCAGCGCGGGCACGTCGATGTTGTCGTACCCCACCGCTACGTTGGCGACTATGCGCAGCTGAGGTCCGGCGGCTTCCGCCACCGAGGCGTCGATCCGGTCGTGGAGCATGCTCACCACCGCGTCGGCGCCGGCCACCGCCTTCCCCAGCTCTTCGGGCTCCAGCGGGCGATCCGCTTCCGACACCCACACCTCGCCCAGGGCACGCAGCTCGACCAGCGCCGCCTCGGATATCCGCCTCGTCACCACGATCCGCATGCACCCACCTTCCCTTGCGCGGAACGCTCGGAACAAGTAAGTTCTTATGGAGAACTTCTGTGCGGGATGCGAACGGAGTAGCCGATGGCCGAGATACTGCCCCTGCGTGACGCGGTCGCGCGGCTGGTGCACGACGGGGACACCGTCGCGCTCGAAGGGTTCACCCACCTGATCCCGCACGCCGCGGGGCAGGAGATCATCCGCCAGCGCCGCAAGGACCTGACGCTGGTGCGGATGACGCCGGACATCGTTTACGACCAGCTGATCGGCGCGGGCTGCGCGCGCAAGCTGGTCTTCTCGTGGGGTGGCAACCCGGGAGTGGGCTCGCTGCACCGGTTCCGCGACGCGGTGCAGAACTCGTGGCCGGTGCCGCTGGAGATCGAGGAGCACAGCCACGCGGGCATGGCCAACCGGTACGTCGCCGGTGCCTCCGGGCTGCCGTTCGCCGTGCTGCGCGGGTACACCGGCACCGATCTGCCGAAGCACACCGACACCATCAAGCAGATCACGTGCCCGTTCACGGGCGAGCAGCTCGCGGCGGTCCCGGCGCTGAACCCGGACGTGTCGGTCATCCACGCGCAGCGCGCGGACAGGGCGGGCAACGTGCAGATCTGGGGGCTCGTCGGCGTGCAGAAGGAGGCCGTCCTCGCGGCGAAGCGCAGCCTCGTCACCGTCGAGGAGGTGGTCGACGAGCTGGAACCCGTGCCAGGGCAGCTGATCCTGCCGTCGTGGGCCGTCACCGCGGTCGCCGAGGCGCCGCACGGCGCGCATCCGTCGTACGCGCAGGGCTACTACGACAGGGACAACGAATATTACGAGTATTGGGATTCCATTGGCCGGAATCGGGACTCGTTCGAACAGTGGCTGAACGAGAAGGTGTTCGGGATGGAGGCGGCGAAGTGACTGCGACGACCGAAGAGCGCACGTACACATCCGACGAGATGATGTCCATCGCCGCTGCCCGCGCGCTGTCCGGCGGCCAGCGGTGCTTCGTCGGCATCGGCCTGCCCTCCACCGCGGCGAACCTCGCGCGCCGCACGCACGCGCCGGATCTCGTGCTCGTCTACGAGTCGGGCACGCTCGGCTCCAAGCCGGGGCGGCTGCCCGCGTCGATCGGCGACGGGATACTCGCCGAGACGGCGGACGCGGTGATCAGCGTGCCCGAGGTGTTCAACTACTGGCTCCAGCCCGGCCGGATCGACATCGGTTTCCTCGGCGCGGCGCAGCTGGACAGGTTCGGCAACATCAACACCACCGTGATCGGCGACGACTACGCGCACCCGAAGGTGCGGCTGCCGGGCGCGGGTGGTGCGCCGGAGATCGCGGCGTCGTGCCGCGAGGTGTACGTCGTGGTGCGCCAGAGCAAGCGCAGCTTCGTCGAGAAGGTCGACTTCATCACCTCGTTCGGGCACGGCAGGGGCCACGGCGAGCGCGAGAAGCTCGGCCTGCGCGGCGCGGGCCCCACGCTGGTGATCACCGACCTCGGCGTGTTCCGCCCGGACGAGACGGGTGAGCTGGTCCTCACCCAGCTGCACGAAGGCGTGGAGGTCGAGCAGGTGCGCGAAGCGACGGGCTGGGACCTGAAGGTCTCACCCGAGCTGTCCCGCACGCCCGCCCCCACCGAGACCGAACTCCAGACCCTCCGCGAACTGAAGGCTGCCAAGTGATGTCCGAGGCATTCGTACTCGACGCGATCCGCACCCCGTTCGGCCGCTACGGCGGCGCGCTGGCGAAGGTCCGCCCCGACGACCTCGCCGCGCACGTGCTCAAGGCGCTGCGCGAGCGCAGCGACCTCGACCCGGCGACGGTCGACGAGGTGGTCCTCGGCGACGCGAACCAGGCCGGGGAGGACAACCGCAACGTGGCCAGGATGGCGGCGCTGCTCGCGGGCTGGCCCACCAGTGTGCCGGGCACCACCGTCAACCGCCTCTGCGGATCGGGCCTGGACGCGGCCATGCAGGCCAGCCGCTCCATCGCGACCGGTGACGCGTCGCTCGTCGTCGCGGGCGGCGTGGAGTCGATGAGCCGGGCGCCGATGATCCTGCTGAAGCCGGAGAAGGCGTTCGCGGCGGGCAACCAGACGCTGCACTCCAGCACGCTGGGCTGGCGCATGGTCAACCCGGAGATGCCGGAGCAGTGGACGATCTCGCTGGGCGAGAGCACCGAAAGACTCGCCGAGCGCTACGGCATCGGGCGCGAGGCGCAGGACGAGTTCGCCCTGCGCAGTCACCTGAACGCGGCGAAGGCGTGGGACGCCGGGTTCTACGACGACCACGTGGTGCCGGTGCCCGGCACCGAGCTGACCCGCGACGAGGGCATCCGGGCCGACTCCACCGCGGAGAAGCTGGCCAAGCTCAAGCCGTCCTTCCGCAAGGAGGGCACCATCACCGCGGGCAACGCCTCGCCGCTCAACGACGGCGCGTCGGCGGTGCTGCTGGGCGACCAGAAGGCCGCGGACAGGCTGGGCAAGACGCCGCTCGCCCGCATCGCGGGCCGGGGCGCGGCGGGGGTGGACCCGGACGTGTTCGGCATCGGCCCGGTCCGGGCCGCGGAGATCGCGCTCGAACGGGCGGGCATCGGCTGGGAGGACCTCAAGGCCGTCGAGCTGAACGAGGCGTTCGCCGCGCAGTCGCTCGCGTGCCTCGCCGACTGGCCGAAGCTCGACCCGTCGATCGTCAACGTCAACGGCGGCGCGATCGCGATCGGCCACCCGCTGGGTGCCTCCGGTGGCCGCATCCTCGGCGCCCTGACGTACGAGCTGCGCCGCCGCGGCGGCGGCTACGGCCTCGCCGCCATCTGCATCGGCGTCGGCCAGGGGCTGGCCGTCGTCCTCGAAGCCTGACCGGGGACGGCTTCGGAAACAGCACTGAAGGAAAGGGAAAGTGCTATGGCAGCACCGACGAGCGACAGGCTGATCCTGCCGCAGTACCGGCGGGATCCCGAGGGCACCCATCCGCCGCTGGACTCGCCCTCCTACCGGTCCACCACGTTCCGGCACCCCAAGCAGCCGCTGAGCCTGCTGCCGCAGATGCTCACCGAGGTCACCGGCCCGCTGCTCGGCCCCGGCAGGCTCGGCGAGCACGACAACGACCTCACCGTGCAGCACGACGGGGAGCCGATCGGACAGCGGATCATCGTCCACGGCCGGCTGCTCGACGGTGACGGCAGGCCGATCCCGCACTCGCTGATCGAGATCTGGCAGGCCAACGCCTCCGGCCGTTACCGGCACATCGGCGACAACTGGCCCGGCCCGCTCGACCCGAACTTCACCGGTGCCGGCCGCACGGTCACCGACTCGGAGGGGCGGTACGAGTTCACCACGATCAAGCCTGGCGCGTACCCGTGGAAGAACCACGACAACGCCTGGCGCCCGGCCCACATCCACTTCTCCGTGTTCGGCCTGGCCTTCACACAGCGCCTGGTCACGCAGATGTACTTCCCCGAGGACCCGCTGTTCTTCCAGGACCCGATCTTCAACTCGATCCCGGACGAGAAGGCCCGGCAGCGGATGATCTCGAAGTTCGACATGAGCCGCACCGTCGACCACTGGGCGCTCGCGTTCGAGTTCGACATCGTGGTCCGCGGCCGCGAGGCGTCGGTCTTCGAGAACGAGGAGGAAGAGGACGAGTGAGCGACAATCCCGCCCTTCAGCGCTCGCTCGTCCGATCGGGTGCGGGTGTCCCGCAGAACGCAGTGGAGGACGAATGACCACCCCTTCGCAGACCGTCGGCCCGTTCCTGTCCCTCGGCCTGCCCTGGGAGGACGGCCCCACCGTCGTACCCGAGGGCACCCGGGGCGCGGTGTGGATCCGCGGCCTCGTCACCGACGGCGCGCGCGACCCGATCCCGGACGCACTGATCGAGACCTGGCAGGCCGACCCGGACGGCCGCTTCGACCACCCCGACGACCCGCGCGGCCGGGTCTCCGGTTTCCGCGGCTTCGGCCGGTGCCCGACCGCCCCGGACGGCACCTACGGCATCCTCACGCTCGTGCCGGGTGCGCTGCCGGGCACGGAGGGCCGCACGCAGGCGCCGCACATCGACGTGTCCGTGTTCGCCCGCGGGATGCTCAACAGGGTGGTCACGCGGATCTACTTCCCGGAGAACACCGAGGCCAACGCGGCGGACGAGGTGCTGCAGTCGGTCCCGGAGGAGCGGCGGCACACCCTGATCGCGGAGAAGACCGAGGACGGGTACCGCTTCGACGTGCGCTTGCAGGGTGAAGGCGAGACAGTGTTCTTCGATGTCTGAGCTGTTCGACCCGGTGCTCGCCGCGGGGCCCGTCCGTGACGAGGTCAGTGACGCGGCCTGGCTGCGTGCGCTCCTCGACGTCGAGGCGGCCCTCGCGGGCGCCGAGGCGGACGCCGGGCTGATAGCGCGCGAGCACGCCGACCGCATCACCGAGGTCTGCCGCGAGGGCTACTTCGACACGGCCGAGATCGGTGCGAAGGCGGTCGGCGTCGGCAATCCCGCGGCGCCGCTGGTCCGCGAGCTCACCACGAAGGTCGGCGGCGAGGCGGCTCGTTACGTCCACTTCGGTGCCACGAGCCAGGACGTGATGGACAGCGCGGCCATGCTGGTCGCGAAGCGGGCGCTCGAACCGCTGCGGGAGGAGCTCGACGCGGCGGCGGAGCTGGCCGCCCGGCTCGCGGGCGAGCACGCGGGCACGGTGCAGGCCGGGCGAACCCTGTTGCAGCAGGCGATTCCCGTGACGTTCGGGTTCACCGCGGCCGGCTGGCTGTCCGGTTTGGACGCCGCGGCGCGGCGGCTGGCGCAGCTGCGCCCGGCCGCGCAGCTCGGCGGAGCCACCGGCACGCTCGCGTCGCTCGGCGAGCGGGGGCCGGAGGTGCTGGCCGCGTTCAGCCGACGGCTGGAGCTGGCGGAGCCCGCGTTGCCGTGGCACACCGAACGGACGCGGATCGCGGAGCTGGCCGGGGCGCTCGGCGAGCTGTCCGGAGTGGTCGGCGGCGCGAGCCGCACCCTCACCCTGCTGGCACAGACGGAAGTGGCCGAGGTCGCGGAGATCGCCGAGGGCAGCGGTGGCTCGTCCACCATGCCGCACAAGCGCAACCCGGTCGCGGCCGTCGCCGCGCAGGCCGCCGCCCAGCAGGCGCCGGGCCTGGTGGGCACGCTGCTCGCCGCGATGACGCAGGAGCACCAGCGCGCGGCCGGCTCGTGGCACGCGGAATGGCGGCCGCTCACGGAGTTGTTCCGCACCACCGGATCCGCCGTGTACTGGCTGCGCACCAGCCTGGAGCGGCTGCGCGTCGACCCCGCCCGGATGCGGCAGAACCTCGACGCCACGGGAGGCGCCATCCTCTCCGAGCGGGTCACCACCGAGCTGGCGAAGGAGACCGGCCGCCTCGCGGCGCACGACGCGGTCACCGAGTGCACCAAGAAGGCGCTCGCGGGCGACGGCGAGCTGGCCGACCTCCTGGCCGAGGATCCGCTGGTCGGCAAGCACCTGACCCGGGACCACATCGCCCGGCTGCTGGACCCGGCAGACTATCTGGGCAGCGCGCGCGTCTTCGTCGAGCGCGCGCTGGCAGCCCACGCCCAGCGAAAGGAAACCCTGTGAGCGTCGCCGTGCACCACGTGCTCGACGGTCCCGCCGACGGCCCGGTCGTCGTGTTGAGCAACTCCATCGGCAGCACCCTGCACATGTGGGATCCGCAGGTGAAACCGTTGGTGGACCACGGTTTCCGTGTCCTGCGCTACGACACCCGCGGGCACGGGCGCTCGCCGGTGCCGTCCGGCCCGTACGGCATCGAGGACGTCGGCGGCGACGTGCTCGACCTGCTGGACAGGCTGGAAATCGGCGCGGTGCACTTCGTGGGGCTGTCGCTGGGCGGCATGACGGGGATCTGGCTGGGGCAGAACGCGCCCGAGCGGGTCCGCAGTCTCGTGCTGGCCTGCACGTCCGCGCAGCCGGGCAACACCCAGATGTGGCTCGACCGCGTCAAGCAGGTCCGGGCCGAGGGCATGGCGAAGATCGCCGAAGGCAGCATCGGCCGCTGGTTCACGCGCGAGTGGATCGACGCGCACCCGGACGAGGCCGCCGCCCTGCGCGAGATGACGGCCACGACACCCGCCGAGGGCTACACGGCGTGCTGCGAGCTGCTCGCGGACCTCGACCTCGTGCCGGGGCTGCCCAAGATCACCGCGCCGACGCTGGTCATCTCCGGCGCGGACGACAAGGCACTGCCGCCGGACCACGGTCGGGTCATCGCCGACGGCATCGCCGGCGCGCGGTTCGAGGTCGTCGACCACGCCGCGCACCTCGGCAGCTACGAGCAGGCCGAACGCTTCAACCAGTTGATCCTCGAGCACCTGGAGGGAGTCGCGTGAGCGACGAGGTTTTCGACGCCGGGATGAAGGTCCGCCGCGAGGTCCTGGGCGACGCCCACGTCGACCGCGCGGGCGCGAACGCCACCGAGTTCACGCAGAAGTTCCAGGACTACATCACCCGGTCGGCGTGGGGCTCGATCTGGACGCGCGAGGGCCTCGACCGCAGGACGCGCAGCTGCATCACTCTCGCCGTGCTGACCGCGCTGCACTGCGAGAACGAGATCCCGATGCACGTCCGCGCGGCCGTCACCAACGGCCTGACCCCCGACGAGATCGGCGAGGTGCTGCTGCACACCGCCGTCTACGCGGGCGTGCCCGCCGCCAACGCCGCGTTCGCCCTGGCCCAGAAGACGCTGGCCGAGATGGGCGAACCGACGGCGCAGCCGCGCAAGTAATCTCTTCCCATGACCGAGCCGGAGGAGCGTGCGGCCCACCACGTGCAGTCGCTGGAGCGCGGCCTCGCGGTGATCCGCGCGTTCAACGCGGGCGCGCCGGAGCTGACGCTGTCCGATGTGGCCAGGGCGACGGGGCTGACCCGCGCGGCGGCCCGGCGGTTCCTGCTGACGCTCGTCGACCTCGGCTACGTCCGCACCGACGGGAAGTACTTCTCACTGACGGCGCGGGTTCTGGAGCTGGGGTACGCGTTCCTGTCGAGCATGACGTTGCCGGACGTCGCGCAGCCGCACCTCGAACGGCTGTCGGCGGAGGTGCGCGAGTCCAGTTCGGTCTCGGTGCTGGACGGCACGGACATCGTCTACGTCGCGCGCGTCGCGGTCTCGCGGATCATGACCGTCACGATCAACGTCGGCACCCGGTTTCCCGCGCACGCCACGTCGATGGGGCACGTGCTGCTCGCCTGGCTCGACAACGGGGAGCTGGCGGAGTACCTCGCGAAGGCGAGCCTGGACAAGCTGACCTCGCACACCCTCACCGATTCCGACGCGCTGCTGAAAGAGCTGCAGGCCGTGCGGGTGCTGGGCTGGGCACTGGTCGACCAGGAGCTGGAGGAGGGCTTGCGCTCGATCGCCGCCCCGATCCGCGACCGGCGGGGCAGGGTGATCGCGGCGGTCAACGTGTCCACCCACGCCAGCCGGACCAGCCGTGAGCGGGTGTGTGAGGAGATGCTGCCGGCGTTGCTGGCCACGGCGAAGCGCATCGAGGGCGATCTCGCCCACGCCCCGGTGCAGGCGCGCCGTGGGTAGCTGCGCGGGGCTGCTGCTCGCCGCCGGCGCGGGCCGTCGCTTCGGGCGCCCGAAGGCACTGGTCGAGCTGGGCGGGGAACCGTTGGTGCGCCGCGCTTTGCGCGTCCTGACAGACGGCGGCTGCGCCCCGGTGCGGGTGGTGGTGGGCGCTCAGGCGGAAGACGTCCGGGCGCTTCTGCCGGACCCGTCGCTCGCGGTGGACGCGGAGGACTGGGCGACGGGCATGGGAGCGTCGCTGCGGGCCGGGCTGCGGTCCCTCCCGAAGGCCGACGCCGTGCTCGTGCATCTGGTCGATCTGCCCAAGGTGGACGCCCGTATCGTGGCCCGCCTGACAGCGCTCGCGTCGCCGGACGTCGTGGCCCGCGCCGCCTACGACGGAAAGCCGGGGCACCCGGTGCTCTTCGGCCGCCGCTGGTGGTCGGAAGTAGCGGACAGTGCGAACGGTGACCGAGGTGCCCGCGACTGGCTCGCCCCCCGGCAGGACGTGCAGCTGATCGAGTGCGGCGACCTGGGCAGCGGTTTCGACGTGGACACCCCGGACGATCTGCCTGCGGCTCAGGGGTGACCTACGAGAAGCCCGGCAGCCGGGTTCGACGTGGACAGCCGGGGTGATCTGCTTATGGTGGAACAGTGAACTCTCCAGAAGAGCTGGCGCGGACGCTCGAAGGCGCCGGCTACCTCGCCGACGACGGTGTCGCCACGGCCGCGTTCCTCGCCCTGCGCATGCAGCGCCCGTTGTTCTGCGAGGGGGAGCCCGGCACGGGGAAGACGTCGCTGGCGGTCGCGCTGTCGCGGTCGTTGGAGCTGCCGTTGATCCGCCTGCAGTGCCACGAGGGCATCGATGCCGCGCAGGCGCTGTACGAGTGGGACTTCCCGCGGCAGCTGCTGCACCTGAGGGCGCTGGAGGCGGGCAGCGAGAGCCTCGACATCGAGGCCGCGGAGCAGTCGCTGTACACGGAGCGGTTCCTGCTGGCGCGGCCGTTGTTGCGGGCGCTGACCACCGCGCCGTGCGTGCTGCTGGTGGACGAGATCGACCGCGCGGACGACGAGTTCGAGGCATTCCTGTTGCAGTTGCTCGACGAGAACGCCGTGACGATCCCGGAGCTCGGTGAGGTGCGGGCCGAGCAGCCGCCGCTGGTGATCCTGACGTCGAACCGGACGCGCGAGGTGCACGACGCCCTCAAGCGGCGGTGCCTGTACCACTGGCTGGAGCACCCGGACCTGGCACGGGAGGTCGCCATCCTGCGCCGCCGGATCCCCGGCATAGGCGAGCGACTGGCGACCCAGGTGTCGGTCGCCGCCCGGCGGTTGCGGGAGCTGGAGCTGCTGAAGCCGCCGGGGGTGGCGGAGTCGCTGGACTGGGCGCAGGCGCTGCTGGCCCTGAACCGGGACGAACTGGACGTGGACACGGCGTCCCGCACCCTCGGTGCGGTGCTGAAGTACACCGAGGACATGGAACGGGTCCGCGCCAAGCTGGACGCCCTCCTGGCCTGACCCGGCTGCTCGGTCTGCGCTGGCCGATGGCACAGGGTTCGCCGCTGCCTGGGGCCTGCGCCGCCTGCCGCTGGTCAGCGGCTACGAGCCTGCTCGCGGCTGGCGACGCCTGCCGCACGTTCCAGCTGCCGGCCGCCACCGGCCGATTACCTGCACGGGCCCTCCGGCCCTCTGCCGGTCAGCACCCGCCGCTCTGAAAGCGCACCGCTCAACTCGGCAGTGTCTGCTCCAGCTTTCGCAGGTGCTCGATGATCGCCGTGGGGTGGCCTGGTGCCAGGTAGATCTGCGAGTCCTTGCCGGTGCCCATGGCGTAGTTCAGGTAGCGGCCCCAGTCGGTGTCGGCGTAGTGCAGCGGCTGCTCCAGCTGGTGGTAGCGGTTCAGCTCATCCCGCCGGGCGACGTACAGCTCGCCCGTTCCGGTGACCGGTCGCTGCAGCACGTTGACGAGGTCCCGGATGTCCCAGCTGGGGATTCGGTCCTCGCGGCCGGCTTCCTCCAGCTCCGCCACCCGGATCACCAGCGGCCGCCCGCCGCCGGGGCGCACGTCGGGCAGTTCGGCGATCAGTGCTTCGGCCAGGTGGTCGCGGGGGACGGGCTTCAACGCGATCCCGTCGTCGACCCGCACCGCGACGATGCCCTGCAACCCGCGTGCCGCGGCGAGCACCCCGTAGGTGCGCTCGCCGTCGTGGACCCAGCCGTAGTACTCGATGCTGGCCTTCGTCAGCAGGGGCAGCCAGTCCAGGAACTCGACGTCGAGGCGCCCGTGCTGGTCGAGCAGTCCGGCCTCCTGCAGGGACTCGTGCATGCGGCGCTCGGCGGCGAGTTTCTCGTCGTCGGGAAGCCACAGGGGTTCCGGCCGCAGGACGACGTGCAGGGTGCCCGCCCGCTCCCGCTCGACGGCGCCCGCGAGCGCGTCGAGCGGGAGGGAGAGGTAGTCGCTGCGAACGGCCGGCATGCCTACTCGCCGATGACCGGCGGGGTCGTGCGCACGTCGGTACCGAAGATCGAGTCGGGGTCGGGCTCGATCAGGTAGTCGGGACGCTGGTGCTCCTCGTCCTCCTCGCCACGACCGCGTTGACCCGCGGCGCCCATCGGCGTGCCGTTGGCGCTCCTGGCGGCACTCCGGCTCGCGGCGGCCTCCTCCGCGGCCGCGGCACTGCCGAAGTTGCTGGCCCCACTGCCCTTTCCGGCGCCGAGGCGGCCTTCGCCGCTGCTGCCGGCCGCACCGCGGGCGAGGCGTTCGGCGGCACTGCCACCGCGGCCCTCGGCCGCACTACCGCCGCGACCGAGCCGTTCCTCGGCGGCGCTGCCGCCCCGGCTGGTGGTCCCGCCGCCGCGCCGCGAGGTGTTCTCGTCGTCCGCGTTGAAGAGCCGGTTGGCGGCGCTGTTGCCGGAGCGGCCGCCGGTGGACGACGTGTTGCGGGAGGTCCGCTCGCTGGTGGTGTTCGTGCCTCCCGGGGTGAAAGCGCTGCTCCCGGTGCCACCCGTGCCCGAGGTCGACCCGGACACGCCCGGCGTCTTCGGGGTCACCTGACGGATGCTGCCGCCGCCGGTGGGGCCGGACGAGGAGACGGGCCCGCCGCCGTTCGAGCCGGTCCGCGGCGAGCTGACCGACGCGGTGCCCATGGTGCTGCCGACGGACGAGGGGGGCCGGTAGCCGCTGGTGACGCCGGAGCCGATGCTGCCCACGCTGGCGGACTGGAGGCCGATGGAGGCGGTGTCGGCGGGGAGGATCTTGTAGTCCATCGGGATCTTCCCGCGCGTGTCGCCGGTCGCCGAGCTGTACTGCTCCATCACGCGGACGTTGTTGGCGTTGGCGGCGTTGGTCTTCTCCACGCCCTCCTGGTAGGACTTGATGTCGCTGACGGCGAGCGACGGCCCGACGATCGGGATGGCGGACTTGAGGACCGTCGACCAGCCGCTGGGCTTGTCCGGCGCGGGCGGCACGGGCACGACCTTGGCCCTGGCGTTCTCGAACTGGTCGGACTGCACGCTCATCGACGCGTTGGTGAGTTCGAGGGGGGCGTGGGAGTCCTGGAACGCCTGGGCGAGCGGGTTGGCGCCGGCGTACGCGGCATCACCGGAGCTGCCGGTCCAGGCCGCGTTCATGCGCGTCTGGAGGCTCCGGATGGCCTCGGCTTCCTGCTCATACTCGGCGGCCAGCTGCTGCACCGCCTGGGCCGCCGCCTGCAGCGACTGGGAGCTGCCGCTGGTGAAGTTGTCGTAGACCTGTGTTCCGTTCATCCCCGCTCCCATCTCAGGAACCCCCCTGGAGTGTGGTGATCACCGAGGCAGCGATCTGCTTGGCGGTATCGCACGAATCCTGGGCGCCGGAATAGCGATCGGTCGCGACCGAGAAAGTGAGGTCGTCCTGAATGCCCACCCAGAGGGTGCAGGCGCCTTTCGGCCGGTCGTCCTGCGTGTCGGCGTATGCGGCCGGATAGCCGGAGACGTCGGTGAGTTCGGCGAATGAGAAAAGACTGCCATTCAGGCTCAGGATCTTCGCTATCCCACCGTTGTCGTTGCCGCTGCTGGATCGCTGGATACCCACGTGGATGCTCTTCGACGAGTCCGGCATGTACCAGTCACAGGCCGGGCCACCGGTGATCGCTGTCTGACTGGTGGTGTTCGGAACGCCCGGATCCGGGAAGCCGAGCTGTGACATGGTCTGCTGGGGCACGATCGAACAGGGCTTACCGAGGTAGGAGCTCGGGTCGAGCTCCTGTGGCACCTTCGGTGCGCTCGATCCCTTTGCCGTGCTGTCGGTGGTCGCCGAGGGGGCCCCGGTCGTCGTCTGGGAGCAACTGACACACAGCACCGCCGCCGTGCAGAGCCCGGCGAACCCGAGTACGTGCTTGCGCTTCCTCACGTCGTCAGTTCTCCGAATGGCTCTTGAACACGGCTTCGTTCGATTCCTCGTTGCCGTGTTTCGCGTTCGTCGCATCGGTCAGCTTGCTTATGTAGTTCTCGATGTACGTCAGCATCGAGTCGTGCTGGTTCTTCAGCAGGTTCAGCGATTCGCGGGATTGGGACAGGTATCCCTGGCTCTCGGGGTCATCGGCGAGTTGAGTCAGACTCTCCAGAGCGCTTTCGATCTTCCCCTTTTTCGTCCTGATACTCGCCTGCCGGTCCTTCCACAGGCCCAGCACGGCGTTCATCTCCTCGACGCTGGGGAACTCGAAGCGGCCCGAACCGCCGGCTTCGGCCACCGCCGCGCCGATCATGCCGTCCGAGCCCCAGACGGTGTAGGAGTCCTGGCTGGGCTCCCCGTTCAGGGCCTCCGCCCAGAAGCCTCCGCCGTCCGCCTCGATCACAGCTGCCTCCCCGTACCACACGGTGACCGTCTGACGCACGAGCCTAGCGGACGGTTCCCGTTCCCGGAGCACAATGGAACGATGACCGCCACCGACCCGCTGCCCGCACTGGTCGGGTTCGCCGCCGCGTTGCGGGAGGCCGGCGTGCCCGCCGGTCCGCAGCGCGTGCAGGCGTACCTGGACGCCGTTGAGCGGGTCGACCTCGCCGACGTCAACCAGCTCTACTGGGCCGGACGGGTGACATTGTGCGCCGACCCCGACGACCTGCCCCGCTACGACGACGCCTTCGCCCAGTGGTTCGCCGCCGAACCACCCGGACCCAGGCCCGTGACGGTCGCCAAGGAGAAAAGAGCCCGGATGGCCGCCATGAGCGGCGAACCCGGTGAAGGCGAGGCCGAGGAGCAGGCCGACGAGCTGCGCGTCGCCGCCACCGACACCGAGCTGCTGCGCCAGCGGGACCTCGCCGAGCTGACCGCCGCGGAACGCCGTCACCTGCGGGAACTCCTCGCCGTGCTCAAGCCCGTGCCCCCGCTGAAACGCTCCCTCCGCCGCCGTCCCGCCAGGAAGGGTGCCCTCGATCCCGGCCGGACCCTGCGCGGCATGCTCGAACAGGGCGAGATCGTCCGGCTCGCCCATCGCGCCAAGGCCACCCGCCCCCGCCGCGTCGTGTTCCTGCTCGACGTCTCCGGTTCCATGTCCCCCTACGCCGACTCGCTGCTCCGCTTCGCGCACGTCGTCGTGCGGAGCGCGCCCGCCAGCACGGAGGTGTTCACGCTCGGCACGCGCCTGACACGCGTGTCCCGCCAGCTGCGTCAACGCGACCCGGAACGCGCGATGCTCGGCGCGGGTGCGGCGGTGCCGGACTTCGCGGGCGGCACGCGCCTCGGCGAAACGCTCCGCGTTTTCCTGGATCGCTGGGGCCAGCGGGGAATCGCGAGGCGTGCCGTCGTCGTTGTGTTCTCCGACGGATGGGAGCGCGGCGATCCGAGCCTGCTCGGTGAGCAGCTGGCCAGGATGCGGAGGTTGGCGCACGCTGTGTTGTGGGTGAACCCCCATGCGGGACGCGACGGTTACGCTCCGATCCAGTCGGGCATCGCGGCCGCGCTCCCGCACCTCGATCGCCTGCTGGCCGGCCACAGCCTGGCCACCCTGGAACGACTGCTGGTGGAGATACGCGATGCATGACGTACTTGACGAGCTCTACAAGCGCTGGGCCGAGGGTGAGGCGGTCGGGCTGGGCACCGTGGTCTCCACGTTCTCCAGCGCCCCTCGCGCGCCGGGTGCCGCGATGCTGGTCGGCGAGGACGGCGAGGTCGTCGGCAGCGTGTCCGGCGGCTGCGTCGAGGGCGCGGTCTACGAGCTGGCGCAGGAGGTCGTCGCCGAGCGCAAGCCCGTCCTGCAGCGCTACGGCGTGAGTGACGACGACGCCTTCGCGGTGGGCCTGACCTGCGGCGGGATCATCGACATCTACGTCGAGCGCGTCGACAGGGAGACGATGCCGGAGCTGCAGGACGTCGTCGACTCCGTCCACAAAGGACAGCCGGTCGCGGTGGTCACGGTCATCGAGCACGACGACCCCGATCGCGTCGGCAGGCGCATGATCGTGTGGCCGGACCGGACGAAGGGCACGCTCGGCACGGCCCGCGTCGACGACGCCGTGGTGGACGACGCGCGCGGCCTGCTCGCCACCGGCCGCACCGGCACCCTGCACTACGGCCTGGAGGGCGAGCGTCGCGGCGAGGGCATGTCGGTGTTCGTGAACTCGTTCGAGCCGCCGCCGCGGATGCTGGTGTTCGGCGCGATCGACTTCGCCGCCGCGATGGCCCGGATGGGTGCCTACCTCGGGTTCCAGGTCACGGTGTGCGACGCGCGGCCGGTGTTCGCCACCGCGAGCCGCTTCCCCAGCGCCGACGAGGTGGTTGTCGACTGGCCGCACCGCTACCTCAAGGCCGAGGCCGAGGCGGGCCGCATCGACCGGCGCACGGTGATCACCGTGCTGACCCACGACCCGAAGTTCGACGTGCCGCTGCTGGAGGTCGCGCTGCGGCTCGACGTCGGTTACGTGGGCGCGATGGGTTCGCGCCGCACGCACGAAGACCGCATCGAGCGGCTGCGGGAGGCCGGGATGACGGACGAGGACCTCGCGCGCCTGTCGTCGCCGATCGGGCTCGACCTCGGCGCCCGGACGCCCGAGGAAACCGCTGTCTCGATCGCGGCGGAGATCATCGCGATGCGGTGGGGCGGCGGCGGTCAGCGGCTCGCGCAGCTGTCCGGCCGCATCCACGGTTAGTTCCACACATCGGTGATCGAAAATCAGAAAGTTGTCATTCCGTGCACTGTGGATCTCCGCAGGAGCGGAGAAAACCCAGTGCCCGCAACGCAGCTGCGGAACCGGCCGGAAGGAGTCACCCACCTGGGACTTGTCCCGTCGCGACGGAAGTAGCAGGCTCCCGTGTGAAGCCGATCACCCAGCTCCCACCACTGGAGGGCCTCACATGCGTATCACCGTCACCGTCGACGGAACCCAGTACTCCGACGAGGTCGAACCCCGGACCCTGCTCGTGCACTACCTGAGGGAGACGCTCGGCAAGGTCGGCACGGTCATCGGCTGCGACACCAGCAACTGCGGCGCCTGCACCGTCCACCTGAACGGCCAGAGCGTGAAGTCCTGCTCGGTGCTCGCGGTGCAGGCCGACGGCTGCGAGATCACCACCGTCGAGGGGCTGGTGCGCGACGGACAGCTCCACCCGGTGCAGCAGGCGTTCCACGACAACCACGCGCTGCAGTGCGGGTTCTGCACGCCCGGGATGATCATGCAGTCGATCGACCTGCTCGCCGACAACCCGGACCCGGACGAGAAGGCCGTGCGCGAAGGGCTGGAGGGCAACCTGTGCCGCTGCACGGGTTACCAGAACATCGTCCGCGCCGTGCGGGACGCCGCGCGCCACATGAGCCCGGGCGCCGGACCCGAAGCCGAGCAGCTGCGCGAGACGAGCGCGATCGGGGGCGAGTGACGTGACCTCGACGATCGAGCCCGAGGTCGGCAAGGCCCGCACCCGCAAGGAGGACGCGCGCCTGATCACCGGCCGCACGCGCTGGACCGACAACATGACGCTGCCCGGGCTGTTGCACGTCGCGGTCCTGCGCAGCCCCTTCGCCCACGCGAAGATCAACGGCATCGACACGGCGGAGGCGAAGACCAAGCCCGGGGTCGTCGCCGTCTACACCGCCGCCGACCTCGACCCCGAAGGCACGATCGGCATGCCGTGCGCGTGGCCGATCACACCGGACATGAAGAGCCCGCGACGGCCCGTGCTCGCCGCCGACCGGGTCAACTTCGCCGGTGAAGGCGTGGCCGTCGTCGTCGCGCGCAGCAAGGCGGAGGCGCAGGATGCGCTCGAAGCGATCGACGTGGACTACGAGGAGTTGCCCGTCGTCCTCGGTCTCGAGAACGCGCTCGCCGAGGACGCGCCGCTCGTGCACCCCGAGCTGGGCACCAACCGCAACGCGCTGTGGGTGTTCGACAGCGGCGAAGCGGGTTCGGGCGGAAATGTCGAAGAAGCGATCGCGAACGCCGAGGTGGTGGTCAAGCGCCGGTTCCGCCAGCAGCGGCTGATCCCGGCGTTCATGGAGCCGCGCTCGTGCGTGGTGGACCCGACGGGTGCGCAGATCGTGATGTGGTCGGCCACGCAGGTGCCGCACATCCTCAAGACGATGGCCGCGCTGACGCTGGGCATCCCCGAGCACAAGCTGCGCGTGATCGCGCCGGACGTCGGCGGCGGCTTCGGCGGCAAGATCGCCGTGCTGCCGGAAGAAACGATGTGCCTGCTGCTCGCGCAGAAGCTCGGCAAGCCGGTGAAGTGGACGGAGACGCGCTCGGAGACGATGCTCGCCGCGCACCACGGCCGCGACCAGATCCAGGACATCACGATCTCGGCGAACCGCGACGGCACGGTGACGGGCCTGAAAGTCGAGCTGCTCGCCGACATGGGCGCGTACCTGGGGCTGGTGGGCCCCGGCGTGCCGATCCTCGGCGCGTTCATGTTCAACGCGATCTACAAGATCCCCGCGTACCACTTCGCGTGCACCAACGTGTTCACGAACACCACGCTCACCGACGCCTACCGCGGCGCGGGCCGTCCGGAGGCGACGTTCGGCATCGAACGGATCATGGACGAGCTCGCCGCCGAGCTCGGCGTGGACCCGATGGAGCTGCGCGAGAAGAACTGGATCAAGCACGAGGAGTTCCCGTACACCACGGTTTCCACGCTGACCTACGACTCGGGCAACTACGAGGCCGCCACCGAGAAGGCCATGCAGCTGTTCGACTACGAGGGCCTGCGGCGGGAGCAGCGGGAACGGCGTGAGCGCAAGGATCCCGTGCAGCTGGGCATCGGCATCTCGACGTTCACCGAGATGTGCGGTCTGGCGCCGTCGCGTGTGCTCGGCTCGCTCGACTACGGCGCGGGCGGCTGGGAGCACGCGGCAGTGCGGATGTTGCCGACCGGCAAGGTCGAGGTGGTCACGGGCGCGTCCGCGCACGGCCAGGGACACGAGACGGCGTGGAGCCAGATCGTGGCCGACCAGCTGGGCGTGCCGTTCGAGGACGTCGAAGTCATCCACGGTGACACGCAGTCGTCGCACAAGGGCATGGACACCTACGGTTCGCGCTCGCTCGCGGTGGGCGGGATCGCCGTGGTCAAGGCCGCGGAGAAGGTCGTGGCGAAGGCCCGCACGATCGCCGCGCACCTGATGGAGTGCTCGCCCGACGACCTGGAGTTCGCGCAGGGCAAGTTCACCGTCCGCGGCACGGACAAGTCCACGACGATCCAGGACATCTGCTTCGCGACCTTCGCGGCGCACAACCTGCCGGACGGCATCGAGCCGACGCTGGACTCCGAAGCGGTGTTCGACCCGGAGAACTTCTCGTTCCCGCACGGCACGCACCTGTGCGCGGCCGAGGTCGACACCGAGACCGGGCGCGTGACGTTGCGGAAGTACGTGTGCGTGGACGACGTCGGCGCGGTGGTGAACCCGCTGATCGTCGAGGGCCAGATCCACGGGGGGCTCGCGCAGGGCATCGCGCAGGCGCTGTTCGAGGAGGCCGTGTTCGACGAGAGCGGCACGCTGACCACGGGCACGTTCGCCGACTACCTGCTGCCGTCGGCGGCGGACCTGCCCTCGTTCACGACGGACCGCACGGAGACGCCGTCGACGACGAACCCGCTGGGCGTCAAGGGCGTCGGCGAGGCGGGCACGATCGCGTCGACCCCGGCGGTGGTGAACGCGGTGGTCGACGCGGTGCGGCACCTGGGTGTGAACGACATCGAGATGCCGTGCTCGCCGCTGCGGGTGTGGGCCGCGATCCACCGCGGCAGGAAGGACGCCGGTGGCCTCGGCAGTGAGGCCGGCGGCGGGCTCGGTTCGATCGACGCTTCGGGAGGTGCGCAGTGATCCCCGCTGCCTTCGACTACGTTGCTCCGTCCACAGTGGACGAGGCGGTGCGGGCGCTGGCGGACGCCGGTGAGGATGCCAAGGTGCTGGCGGGCGGGCAGAGCCTGCTGCCTGTGCTGCGGCTGCGCCTCGCCGCGCCGTCGACGATCATCGACCTGGGCAAGGTCGCGGAGCTGCGCGGCGTCCGCGACGAGGGCGACGCGCTGGTGATCGGTGCCATGACCACGCACTACGACGTGCAGCGCGACCACCTGGTCGCCGAGCACGCGACGCTGCTGGCCAGGGCGACGGACACGGTGGCGGATCCGCAGGTGCGCCACCGCGGCACGTTCGGCGGCGCGCTCGCGCACGCCGATCCGGCGGGGGACCTGCTGGCCCCCGCGCTGGCGCTGGACGCGGAGATGGTGATCGCCGGGACCGGTGGCCGCCGGACGGTGCCCGCGGCGGAGTTCTTCCAGGACTTCTTCACCACGTCGCTGGCGCCGGACGAGCTCCTGGTCGAGGTGCGGGTGCCCAAGTACACCGGCTGGCGGGCGCACTACGAGAAGTTCAACCGCGTCGCGCAGGCTTGGTCGATGGTGGCCGTGGCGGCGACCGTCCGCACGGAGGGCGAGACGATCGCCGAGGCGCGGATCGCGTTGACCAACATGGGTGCCACGCCGGTCCGGGCCACCGCGGTGGAGCAGGCGCTGGTCGGCCAGGCGGCGACGGCGGAGAACATCCGGGCGGCTGCCGCGCACGCGGCCGAGGGCACGAACCCGACGGTGGACGGCAACGCGGATGTGGAGTACCGCCAGGAACTGGCCCGGGTACTGACGGGTAGGGCGGTCTCCGCGGCTGTCGCGAGGTGACAGGAGCGTCCGGGAGGGCGCCCGGGCGGCGTAAAGTGCCGTTCGGGTGCCTTCTCCGGTACCTGCCCTACGACGAGGAAGGGAGGTCAGGCCGTGCGGCTTGACCACGAGTTCACCGTTCCGGCGCCGCCCGCACAGGTCTGGCAGGCGGTCACCGATCCGGAGAGCGTCGCCCCGTGCATGCCCGGCGCGACCCTGACGAAGGTCGAAGGTGACACGTTCACCGGCACGGTCAAGGTCAAGCTGGGGCCCATCTCCTTGCTGTACAAGGGTTCCGGTGAGTTCCTGGAGAAGGACGAGACGGCGCGCAAAATCGTCATCAAGGCGTCCGGCAAGGACTCCCGAGGAGCAGGCACCGCGGCGGCGACGGTCACCGTGACGTTGACGGAAGAGGGCGGTGGCACCAAGGGGACGGTGTCGACGGACCTCAACGTGACGGGCCGCCCCGCGCAGTTCGGTCGCGGGATGATCTCCGAGGTCGGTGGCAAGATCCTGGACCAGTTCGCGGGCAACCTGGCGGACAAGCTGACGGTGGCTGACGAACCGGAGCCTGTGGCCGAGGCGGCGACCCCGGCACCGGCGGCGCAGCAGCCCGAGCAGAAGCCGAAGCTGGAGGCGGTGAAGCCGTCGGAGCCGAAGGAGACGGAGGCCATCGACCTGTTCGACCTGGCAGGCAACTCCGTGCTGAAGCGCCTGGGCCCGGCACTGGCGGCGGTCGCAGCCCTGGTGACCATCGTGGCGATCATCAGAACAATCCGCCGCCGCTAGTCACAGCGGGCCCATGAAAGCCCGTCCCCCACTTCGCCGTGGTCACCCGCCGACGAAAGCCGCCCGGCACACGCCCAGGCCTCCCCCGTCCCCGATCCCCAGCTGCCTTAGCGGTTGGCTCGCCGGGTCAAGGGTCGCGCAGCGATCGCGCAGCGACGCCGAAGGCGCCCTTGACGCGGTGAGCCAACCGTTAAACGATCAGGGGATGGGGCGGGGGTGGCCGGGCATTGGAGGGCGCCCGCGCCCGGCCCACAGCGGGTGACCACGCTGGGTCCAGAGAGAAAAAGAATGCCTCGCCGGCGGGCAGGCTCCAGGATGATGGGGGCCCAAAGGGATCTCACCTTGGGGTGGGTGGTCGAGTTGGGTGATCATCCCGTCGCCTGCGGTTTGTGCATATCACTTTGAGCCAGGCCCGCAAGCTTGGCATGTCGGCTCACGCGAGCACGAGGGTTGCGGGCCTGGCTCAAAGTGATCGTCCTGAATCAGGCGACGGGATGATCACCCAACTCTCGGGGTCCGTTCAAAGCGCCTCACGGCGCGGGAAGTCCTCCGGCCTCCCCGTTGTTCACCCATTGTGCGCAACGAAACCGACGTGGTGGTGATCGGAGCCGGGCAAGCCGGGTTGTCCGCCGCGTACCACCTGCGCCGCACGGGGTTCCGGAACCTCACCGGCTTCGTGGTCCTCGATCACGGCAAGCGGGCCGGTGGGGCCTGGCAGTACCGGTGGCCCTCCCTCCGCCTGGGGAAGGCCCACGCCATCCACGACCTCCCCGGCATGGCACTCGGCCCCGCCGACCGGAACAGGCCCGCGTCCGACGTGGTGTCCGAGTACTTCGCCCGCTACGAGCGGACCTTCGACCTGCCGGTGCTGCGTCCGGTCGACGTGTTGTCCGTGCGGGACGAAGGGGAGCGGCTGCTCGTCGAGAGTGCGACCGACGCGTGGGCTGCCCGTGCGGTGATCAACGCGACCGGCACCTGGGACCGGCCGTTCTGGCCACACTATCCGGGCCAGGAGACCTTCGGCGGGCGCCAGTTGCACACCGCCGACTTCCAGAGTGCCGAGGAGTTCCGCGGGCAGCACGTCGTCGTCGTGGGCGGGGGTGCGTCCGGGGTGCAGTTGCTGCTGGAGATCGCCGAGGTCGCGAGCGGGACGACGTGGGTCACGCGACGTGAGCCGGAGTGGTTCGACTCCGACTTCACGCCCGAGCACGGGCGCGAGTCCGTCGCGAAGGTCGACCGGCGGGTGCGGGAGGGGCTGCCGCCGGAGTCCGTGGTGAGCGTCACCGGGCTGGCGTTGACGCCTGAGGTGAAGCGGGGCATCGAAGCCGGGATCCTCGACCGCAAACCGATGTTCTCGCACCTCACCGAGCACGGCGTGGTGTGGGCGGACGGCACCGAGCAGCACGCCGACGTGATCCTGTGGGCGACCGGTTTCCGCGCCGCCCTCGACCACCTGGCGCCGCTGCACCTGCGGGCGCCCGGGGGCGGCATCCGCATGGACGGCACGCGCGTCGTCGCCGAGCCGCGGCTGCAGCTCGTCGGCTACGGGCCCTCGGCGAGCACGATCGGGGCCAACCGTGCCGGCCGGGCCGCGGTCAACGAGGTCAGGAAGGTGCTGGACAGTGGCGCGAAGCGTCTCCGTTGAGGGCGGTGGTGGGCGAGGGGCTGGCGCTAGAGCGGTAACGAGAACACGCGCCGGGCGTTGCCCGCCAGGAACAGCTCCCGCGCCTCCGCGCCGAGCTGCAGTTCGTCGAGCCGCTTGAGGCACTGGGCGGGCGTGAGCATCGGGTAGTTGCTGCCGAACAGCACCCGCGTCCGCCCCTCCTTGCGCATGAACTCCACCAGCTCCGGCGGCAGCCGGTGCACGGCGTACGCGGACGTGTCGACGTAGAAGTTCGGGTACTTCCGCGCCAGCGAAAGCACCTCCGCCAGCCACGGGTACCCGACGTGCCCGCCGACGACGACCAACTGCGGGAAGTCCAGCAGCACCTCGTCCAGGTACGGGATCGGCCGCCCCGGCTCGGACGGGCACAGCGGCCCGGTGTGCCCGATCTGCGTGCAGAACGGCACGTCCTCCTCCACGCACGCCACGTACACCGGGTAGTAGCGCCGGTCGTTCGGCGGCAGGTTCCACAGCCACGGCACGACCCGCACGCCCACGAACCCGAGGTCCCGCACGCACCGCCGGATCTCCCGCACCGCACGCACGGGGTCGGTGAGGTCGACCGTCGCGACCCCGGCGAAGCGGTCCGGTTGACGGTTGACCAACTCGGCCACCTCGTCGTTCGAGATCAGCACGCCCTGCGGCCCGTGCCAGGCCGACACGAGACCGACTCGCACCCCGGCCTGGTCCATCGCGCCGAGCGTCGCCGAGACCGGCGGGACCATGCGCTCCATCCCCGTCCAGCGCAGTAGCGGCTCCAGCCACCGCTGGTCGAGGAACCGCTGGTTCGGCTGCTGCATCCAGACGTCGATGATCTCCTCAGCCATCTGCTTCCCCTCCGCTCAGCAGGGTCCTGGCCGCCCGTGCGACCAGGTCGATCGTGCGCGCCGGCGGCGCCTGCCCCTGTTCCAGGTACCGCCGCAGCGCGCCGTACGGCAGGTCGACGAGCACGAGCAGCAGCTCGTCGGTGCGCTGCCCGGTCGCGGGCCGCAGCCGGCGCAGCAGTCCGCGCCACGCGTGCTCCAGGTTCTGGTCGGTCTCCTTCGCGGCGGCGTGATGTTCGGCCGACCACTCCGCCTCGCCGAAGGCCCGCTTGCCCGCGTAGAGCACCTGCGTCTCTTCCAGGTGATCGCGCGACCAACGTATGACGTAGGACGTTGAACGTATGGCAGCCTCGATCGGAGGCTCCTCGGCGAGAACGGGCAGGTAGCCGGAGTGGAAGCGCTGAACCGTGCGCAGCCACAACGCGGCCAGCAGGGACGACCGGTCGGCGAAGCGGTGGTACACCGAACCGCTCGGCGCTCCGGCCTCCCTGGCGACGGCCGCCATCGTGACCGCCCGGGCGCCGCCCTCGGCGAACAGGCGAACGGCCGCGTCCAGCAGCTCGTCCTCACCGTGCCTCGGCGGCCTCCCCATGTATTGGAGACTAGCCTCCAATACGCCCTCTTGACAGCCGCTTCCAATGGACCAATAGTAGCCCTTTGACGGGGTGTGCGGCGGCGCGGAAGGGTGTGCGGATGAACAGTGCCAGGGGCATCCTCACCGTGGACCGCTTGCGTGAACTGGTCGATGAAGACGTGGTCGACACCGTGCTCGTCGCCATGACCGACATGCAGGGCCGCCTGCAGGGCAAGCGGTGCGCGGCCGACTACTTCGTCAACGAGGTCGTGCCGCACGCCACCGAGGCGTGCAACTACCTGCTCGCCGTCGACGTGGACATGAACACCGTCGAGGGCTACGAAATCTCGTCGTGGGAGCGCGGTTACGGCGACTTCGTGCTGCGCCCGGACCTGTCGACCCTGCGACTGGTTCCCTGGCACGAGGGCACGGCGCTGGTGCTCGCGGACGTCGAGCGCGTGCAGGGCGGCGAGGTCGCGGTGTCGCCGCGGCAGGTGCTGCGCCGCCAGCTGGACCGGCTGGCCGAGCGCGGGCTCGCCGCGTTCGTCGGCACCGAGCTGGAGTTCATCGTCTTCGACGACTCGTACGAATCGGCCTGGTGGAGCGGATACCGCGACCTGACCCCGGCGAACCAGTACAATGTGGACTATTCGCTGCTCGGCACGGGCCGGATCGAGCCGCTGCTGCGCCGGATCCGCAACGAGATGCGTGACGCGGGGATGTACGTCGAGTCCGCGAAGGGCGAGTGCAACCCGGGCCAGCACGAAATCGCTTTCCGCTACACGGATGCCTTGTCCACTTGCGACAACCACAGCGTCTACAAGACGGGCGCCAAGGAGATCGCCGCGCAGGAAGGGCGGAGCCTGACCTTCATGGCGAAGTTCAACGAGCGTGAGGGCAACTCCTGCCATATCCACATCAGCCTGCGCTCCGCCGACGGCGAGCCGGTGCTCGCGGGCGACGGGCCGGGCGGCTTCTCCAGGACGATGGAGCACTTCCTGGCCGGTCAGCTGGCCTGCCTGCGTGAGCTTACGTACTTCTTCGCCCCGAACATCAACTCCTACAAGCGTTTCGTGCCCGGCAGCTTCGCGCCCACGGCGGTGGCGTGGGGCACCGACAACCGGACGTGCGCGCTGCGTGTCGTCGGGCACGGGCAGTCGCTGCGGGTGGAGAACAGGGTGCCCGGCGGCGACGTGAACCCGTACCTCGCGGTCGCGGCGCTCATCGCCGCCGGGCTGCACGGCATCGAGAACGAGCTGCCGCTGGAGCCGGAGTTCATCGGCAACGCCTATGGTTCGGACAAGCCGACGGTGCCCTCGAACCTGCGTGACGCGGCGCAGCTGCTGTCCGACAGCAAGGTCGCCCGCGCCGCGTTCGGCGACGAGGTCATCGCGCACTACCTGAACGCCGCGCGCGTCGAGCTGGCCGCGTTCGACGCCGCCGTCACCGACTGGGAGCGGATCCGTGGTTTCGAGCGGCTCTAAGCCGATCATCGGGCTCAGCACCTACGTGGAGCAGGCCCGGTGGGGAGTGTGGGACACCCCGGCGGCGTTGCTCCCACGCTCCTATGTGGACGCCGTGGTCAACGGCGGTGGTATCCCCGTGTTGCTGCCCTCGGTGGGGGAGGACACTTCCGCACTGTCCGCTGTGGACGCCTTGGTGATCACCGGAGGCGCGGACGTCGACCCCGCCCGGTATGGGCGGAACGCGCACGAGAAGACGGTGACCCGGCCGGAGCGCGACGGGTTCGAGTTCGCGCTGACCCGCGAAGCACTCGACCGCGGCCTGCCGATCCTCGGCGTGTGCCGGGGAATCCAGGTGCTCAACGTCGCGCTCGGCGGCACGCTGATCCAGCACCTGCCCGACGCGGTGGGACACGCCGACCACCAGCCGGGGCCCGCGAGCTACGGGCACAACCGGATCACCCTCGCCGAGGGCAGCCGGGCCGCGGAAATCCTTGGTGCGGAGGCGAAAGGGCACTGCTACCACCACCAGGCGATCGACGCGCTGGGTACGGGTCTGCGGGCCGTGGGCTGGGCGGCGGACGGCACGGTCGAGGCCGTCGAGCTGCCGGGTGAACGGTTCGTGCTGGGCGTGCAGTGGCATCCGGAGCAGGACATCGAGGACGTAAGGCTGTTCGCGGCACTGGTGGAGGCTTCATGCAGGTGATCAACCCGGCGACCGAGGAGGTCGTCGCGACGGTCGAGCTGACGTCGGTCGAGGAGACCGACGCGGCCATCGCGCGGGCGCAGGCGGCGCTGCCGGCGTGGCGGGCCGTCGCGCCGGGCGACCGCGCGCGCCTGCTGCGGCGCTTCGCCGACGCCGTCGACGCGGACCTCGAACACCTCGCGCGGCTGGAGGTCACCAACTCCGGCCATACGCTCGGCAACGCCCGCTGGGAGGCGGGCAACGTGCGCGACGTGCTGCACTTCTACGCGGCGGCCCCGGAACGCCTGCACGGCAAGCAGATTCCGGTGCCCGGCGGGGTGAACGTGACCTTCCACGAGCCGCTGGGCGTGGTCGGGATCATCGTGCCGTGGAACTTCCCGATGCCGATCGCCGCGTGGGGGTTCGCCCCGGCGCTCGCGGCCGGGAACACCGTCGTGCTCAAGCCCGCCGAGCTGACCCCGCTCACGGCGCTGCGGCTGGCCGAGCTGGCGCGCGAAGCCGGGATCCCGGCGGACGTGTTCCAGGTGCTGCCGGGCGAGGGGCCGGTGGTGGGGCAGCGGTTCGTGACGCATCCGGCCGTGCGGAAGGTCGTGTTCACCGGCTCGACGGCGGTCGGCAAGCGGATCATGGCCGGGTGCGCGGAGCAGGTGAAGCGCGTGACGCTGGAGCTCGGTGGCAAGAGCGCGAACATCGTCTTCGCCGACGCGGACCTGGAGAAGGCCGCCGCCACCGCGCCCTACGGCGTGTTCGACAACGCCGGCCAGGACTGCTGCGCGCGTTCGCGGATCCTGGTCCAGTCGACGGTCTACGACCGGTTCCTGGAACTGCTCGAACCCGCGGTGAAGGGCGTCGTGGTCGGTGACCCCGCGGCCGAGGGCACCGAGATGGGCCCGCTGATCTCCGCGCGCCAGAGAGAACGTGTGACGTCCTACCTCTCCGACGACACGCCCGTCGCCTTCCGCGGCGAGGCGCCGGACGGGCCGGGCTTCTGGTTCCCGCCGACGGTCGTCACACCGACATCGCTGACCGACCCGCTGGTCACGGAGGAGATCTTCGGCCCGGTGGTCGCGGTCGTCCCGTTCACGGACGAGGCCGACGCGGTCCGCCTGGCGAACGACACCGAGTACGGGCTGTCCGGGTCCATCTGGACGTCCGACGTTGGACGTGCTTTCCGGGTCTCGCGGGCCGTCGAGGCCGGGAACCTGTCGGTCAACTCCCATTCCTCCGTGCGGTACTGGACGCCGTTCGGCGGGTTCAAGCAGTCCGGGCTGGGGCGCGAGCTGGGGCCGGATGCCCTGGACGCGTTCACCGAGGTCAAGAACGTCTTCCTGAGCACTGAAGGTGGAGAGGGTTGAGCATGCAGCGGTTCGAGGGCCGGGTCGCCGTCATCACCGGCGGCGGCAGCGGGATCGGCCTCGCCACGGCGCGGCGGCTGGCGAGCGAGGGCGCGAAGGTCGTGATCGCCGACGTCGACGCGTCCTCGGGGAAGGCCGCCGCGGACGAGGTCGACGGGGAGTTCATCGCCACCGACGTCACCAACGAGGCCCAGGTCGAGGCCCTCTTTCAGACCACAGTGGACAGGTTCGGCTCGCTCGACGTCGCGTTCAACAACGCCGGCATCTCCCCGCCCGAGGACGACTCGATCCTGACCACCGGGCTCGAAGCGTGGAAGCGGGTGCAGGAGGTCAACCTGACGTCGGTGTACCTGTGCTGCAAGTACGCCATTCCGCACATGCAGCGCCAGGGCAAGGGCTCGATCGTCAACACGGCGTCCTTCGTCGCGGTCATGGGCGCGGCGACCTCGCAGATCTCGTACACCGCCTCCAAGGGCGGCGTGCTGTCGATGACGCGCGAGCTGGGCGTGCAGTTCGCGCGGGAGGGCATCCGCGTGAACGCGCTCTGTCCCGGGCCGGTCAACACTCCGTTGCTACAGGAGCTCTTCGCGAAGGACCCGGAGCGCGCCGCCCGCCGTCTGGTCCACGTGCCGCTGGGCCGCTTCGCCGAACCCACGGAGATCGCCGCCGCGGTCGCGTTCCTCGCGAGCGACGATGCTTCGTTCATCACCGCGTCGCAGTTCCTCGTCGACGGCGGGATCAGCGGCGCGTACGTCACGCCGCTGTAGGTCCGGCGGACGCCGCCCCCGGTGAGCTGCCTCGCTGCCACTTCGCCCCGGGGGCGGTGGCGCTATAGACTGACGCCCACAACTGAACATGGGCCGTCACGAGCCGGAGCGGGAGAGTCCTCGTCGTCAGACGGGGCACCGAAGGAGCAACATCCCCGCCAATCTCTCAGGTACCAGTTACCGCTTCTGGCCAGGCCACTCTGGAAAGCAGGCGCGTTCGCGTCTCACCCAAGGTGAAAGCCGCGCTACGCGGTGAAACTCTCAGGTGCCGATGACAGAGGGGGAGTTCCCACAGCCACTGATGGAGGAGCTCCCGATGTCCACCTTCGCCGACCGTCACATCGGTCCCGCAGAGCACGAGCAGGCCAAGATGCTCGCCGAATGCGGGTACGGGAGCCTCGACGCGCTGGTCGACGCCGCCGTTCCCGCGGCCATCCGCACCGACCGCGACCTGCGGCTGCCGCCGCCCGCGAGCGAGCAGGAGGCCATCGCCGAACTGCGCGCCCTCGCCGCGAAGAACCGCCCGATGGTCCAGATGATCGGTCTCGGCTTCAGCGACACCGTGACGCCGGCGGTGATCCGCCGCAACGTGCTCGAAAACCCCGCCTGGTACACCGCGTACACGCCCTACCAGCCGGAGATCTCGCAGGGCCGCCTCGAAGCGCTGCTCAACTTCCAGACCATGGTCTCGACGCTGACCGGTCTGGACACCGCCAATGCCTCGCTGCTCGACGAGTCCACCGCCGTCGCCGAGGCGGTCATGCTCATGCGCCGCCAGTCGAAGGCCAAGTCCTCGCGCGTGGTCCTCGACTCCGAGTGCCTGCCGCAGACCATCGCCGTGGTGCGGACCCGCGCGGAGGCGGTCGGCATCGAGGTCGACGTCCGCGACCTGCAGGCCGGGCTGCCGGAGGAGTTCTTCGGTGTCGTCGTGCAGTACCCCGGCGCGTCGGGAGTCCTGCGGGGCAAGGGTTTCTACGAGGCGATCGGCAAGGTCGCGAAGGAGGCGGGCGCGCTCTACACCGTCGCCGCCGACCTGCTCGCCCTGACGCTGGTGACCGAGCCCGGTGAGTTCGGCGCCGACATCGCGGCGGGCACCACGCAGCGGTTCGGCGTGCCCCTCGGTTACGGCGGCCCGCACGCCGGCTACCTTGCCGTGCGCAAGGGCCTCGAACGCTCCCTGCCGGGCCGTCTCGTCGGCGTCTCGCAGGACGCCGACGGCAACCCGGCGTACCGGCTCGCGCTGCAGACCCGCGAGCAGCACATCCGCCGCGAGAAGGCGACTTCCAACATCTGCACCGCGCAGGTGCTGCCCGCCGTGCTCGCCGCGATGTACGCCGTCTACCACGGGCCCGACGGGCTCAAGGCCATCGCCGAGCGCGTGCACCGGCTGGCCAGCGGGTTCGCCGCGGCGCTGCGCGAAGGTGGCGTCGAGGTCGTGCACGAGAGCTTCTTCGACACCGTGCTCGCCCGTGTTCCGGGCCGTGCGCGGCAAGTGCTCGCCGATGCCCGCCGGTTCGGCATCAACCTCGGCCACGTCGACGATGACCACGTGCGCATCGCGTGCGACGAAGTGACCACTGTGGACACTCTGCGTCGCGTGCTGCTGGCCTTCGACCTGGAGGCGCACGCCGAGCAGGGGCCGTCGGCGCTGCCGTCCGGGCTGGCCAGGGAAAGCGACTTCCTCGGGCACGAGGTGTTCTCCAGTCACCGCTCGGAGACCTCGATGCTGCGCTACCTGCGTCGGCTGTCCGATATGGACTACGCGCTCGACCGTGGCATGATCCCGCTCGGTTCGTGCACGATGAAGCTGAACGCCACCACCGAGATGGAGCCCATCAGCTGGGCGGAGTTCGCGAGCCTGCACCCGTTCGCGCCGGCCGAGGACGCGGAGGGCTACCGCGAGCTGATCGGCCAGCTGTGCGACTGGCTCGCCGAGGTCACCGGCTACGACGAGGTTTCGTTGCAGCCCAACGCCGGTTCGCAGGGCGAGTTCGCGGGGCTGCTCGCGATCCGCGCGTACCACAAGGCGAACGGGCAGCCCGAGCGTGACGTGTGCCTGATCCCGTCGTCAGCGCACGGCACCAACGCGGCGTCCGCCGTGCTGGCCGGGATGCGCGTGGTGGTAGTCGCCTGCGACGAGAACGGCAACGTCGACCTCGACGACCTGCAGGCCAAAGTGGACAGTCACCGCGAGACGCTGGCCGCGATCATGGTCACGTACCCGTCGACGCACGGCGTGTACGAGACGGGGATCAGTGAAATCGCCCGGATCGTGCACGAGGGCGGTGGGCAGGTCTACGTGGACGGCGCGAACCTGAACGCGCTGCTCGGCCTGGCCAAGCCCGGCGAGTTCGGCGGCGACGTGTCGCACCTGAACCTGCACAAGACTTTCTGCATCCCGCACGGCGGTGGCGGTCCCGGCGTCGGCCCGGTGGCGGTGCGCGCGCACCTCGCGCCGTACCTGCCGGGGCACCCCGAGCTGCCCGGCGAATCGGCGGTGGGACCGGTCTCGGCGGCGCCGTTCGGTTCGGCGTCGATCCTTCCGATTTCCTGGGCGTACGTGCGGATGATGGGTGCCCCCGGCCTCACCGCCGCGACCAAGGTCGCCGTGCTGGCCGCGAACTACGTCGCCGCGCGCCTCGCGCCGCACTACCCCGTGCTCTACACCGGACGCGACGGACTGGTCGCGCACGAGTGCATTTTGGACCTGCGCGCGCTGACCAAGCGCACCGGTGTCACCGTCGAGGACGTCGCGAAGCGCTTGGTGGACTACGGTTTCCACGCGCCGACGATGTCCTTCCCGGTCGCGGGCACGCTCATGGTGGAGCCCACCGAGAGCGAGGACGTGGCCGAGATCGACCGGTTCTGCGACGCGATGATCGCGATCCGCCGGGAGATTGAGGACGTCGCCGAGGGGCGCTGGCCGGTCGAGCGGAGCCCGCTGCGCGGCGCCCCGCACACCGCGGAAACGCTGACCGGCGAGTGGGACCTGCCGTACGACCGCAGGACGGCGGTCTATCCCGACGGAGTTTCGCCGAAGGGCAAGTACTGGCCGCCGGTCCGCCGCATCGACGGCGCGTACGGCGACCGCAACCTCGTCTGCTCGTGCCCGCCCATCGAAGCCTACGGGAGCTGACATGCACACCGCGCTCTACGGAGTCCACAAAGGACTACACGCGCTGTTCACCGACTTCGCGGGCTGGGAGATGCCGGTGCGGTACTCGAGCGAGCTCGCCGAGCACCGCGCCGTACGCGAGGCCGCGGGCCTGTTCGACCTGTCGCACATGGGCGAGATCGAGCTGACCGGCCCGCAGGCGGCGGACGCGCTCGACTTCGCGCTGGTCGGCACGCTGTCCGCGGTCAAGCCCGGCCGCGCCCGGTACACGATGATCTGCGCCGAGGACGGCGGTGTGCTGGACGACCTCGTCGTCTACCGGCTCGCCGAGGAGAAGTACCTCGTCGTGGCCAACGCGGGCAACGCGGCGCTCGTCGCGTCGGAACTGCGGACGCGGGCGGAGAAGTTCGACGTCGCGGTCGAGGACCGCTCGGCCGACACCGCGCTGATCGCGGTGCAAGGCCCGAATTCCGCGGCGATCGTCGGTTCGGTGAGCGACGCGGAGCTGTCGGACCTGAAGTACTACGCGAGCACGCCCGCGCAGGTGCGTGGTCACGACGTGTTGCTGGCGCGCACCGGTTACACGGGTGAGGACGGCTTCGAGCTGTACGTTCCGGCGGCCGAGGCCGTCGACGTGTGGCACGTGCTGACCGCCGCCGGCGAGGGGCACGGTCTGCTACCCGCCGGTCTCGCGTGCCGGGACACGCTTCGGCTCGAAGCGGGAATGCCGTTGTACGGCAATGAACTCAGCAGTGCGCGGGCGCCGTTCGACGCCGGGCTGGGACGCGTGGTGAAGTTCGAGAAGCCGGACTTCGTGGGCAAGGCAGCGCTGGAGAGCCGTCGCGAGCCGGCCGAGGTGCTCGTGGGACTCAAGGGTTCCGGGCGGCGCGCGCCCCGGCACGGGTACCAGGTGCTGGACGGCTCGCGTGCGGTCGGTGAGGTGACGAGCGGGGCGCTTTCGCCGACGCTCGGTCATCCGATCGCGATGGCGTACGTGGCGAAGGAGCTGAGCGAGCCGGGCACGGGTCTGTCGGTCGACATCCGGGGGCGGGTGGAGCCGGTCGAAGTCGTGCCGATGCCGTTCTACCGGCGCGACTGAGATGGCCATCAGCGTCTTCGACCTGTTCTCGATCGGTATCGGCCCGTCGAGTTCGCACACGGTCGGGCCGATGCGTGCCGCGGTGATGTTCCTGGAAAGCCTGGGTTCGTTGCGATCGCGGGTGCAGCGGGTGAAGGTCGAGCTGTTCGGCTCGCTCGGCGCGACCGGGCACGGACACGGCAGCGAGCGGGCTGTCCTGTTAGGACTGTCCGGTGAGCGGCCGGAGACCGTGGCCGTCGACGCGGAGCCGTCGCTGGATTTCGAGGTCGACCTCGTGTTGCACCGGCGGAAGTCGTTGCCGGAGCATCCGAACGGGATGATCTTCCGCGCGTACGGTGACGAGCTGCTGGCGGAGCGCACCTACTACTCGGTGGGCGGTGGTTTCGTCCGCGGTAAGCAGGGCGTCGTCGAGGATTCGACGCAGTTGCCGCATCCGTTCACCACCGGTGGCGAGCTGCTTGCGCTGTGCCGGGCGGAGGGTGTGCCGGTCAGCGAGATCATGCTGCGCAACGAGCTTTCGTGGCGCTCGCGTGAGGAGATCGAGTCCGGGCTGCTGAAGATCTGGGACGTCATGGCGGAGTGTGTCCGCAACGGCTTCGAGCACGACGGCGTGTTGCCGGGCGGTCTGAAGGTGCGGCGCCGGGCGAAGGCGTTGCACGCGAAGCTGCTTTCCGAGCCCGCCGATTCACTGTCCGCAATGGACTGGGTGGGCCTGTACGCGCTGGCGGTGAACGAGGAAAACGCTTCCGGTGGCCGGGTGGTGACGGCGCCGACGAATGGTGCGGCGGGCATCATTCCGGCGGTGCTGCACTATTACCGGCAGTTCGTGCGGGACGCTTCGGACGCGGGCGTGGTGCGTTTCCTGCTCACCGCGGGCGCGATCGGCGTGATCCTGAAGACGACGGGTTCGATCTCCGGGGCAGAGGTAGGATGTCAGGGCGAGGTCGGCTCGGCGTGTGCGATGGCGGCGGCGGGTTTGGCCGAGGTGCTCGGTGGCAGCCCGGAGCAGGTGGAGAACGCGGCCGAGATCGGGGTGGAGCACCACCTGGGGCTGACGTGTGATCCGGTGGGTGGTCTCGTGCAGATCCCGTGCATCGAGCGGAACGCGATCGGGGCGTCGAAGGCGGTCCAGGCCGCGCGGATGGCTCTGCACGGCGATGGTGGTCATGTGGTCACGCTGGACAAGGCGATCAAGACGATGCGGGAGACCGGCGCGGACATGAAGGTGAAGTACAAGGAGACCGCGCGCGGCGGGCTGGCCGTCAACGTGATCGAATGCTGACATGGCGGGTGCGGACGAGGCGCTGTTCCGCCCGGTTCGGGCGGGGAACGCCTTCGAGGAGACGGTGGAGCGGCTGCTGCAGTCGATCCGGCTGGGTGTGGTCGGGGCGGGTGAGCGCCTGCCCCCGGAACGCGAGTTGGCCGAGCGCCTCGGGGTGAGCCGGGTGACCCTCCGCGAGGCCCTGCACGCCCTCTCGGATGCGGGTTACGTCGAGTCCCGCCGCGGCCGGTACGGCGGCACGTTCGTGCGGGAAACCCTCCCGACGCCGGTGGTGGACGAGCAGCGCCCGGACCTGGAGGACACCCTCAGGCTGCGGCACGTGCTGGAAACGGGAGCAGCAGAGCTGGCGGCTTGCTCACTCCGGGACCCGGGACGCGACCACCTGATCGCGACGCTGGAGGAAGCCGGATCCGCTTCGTTAACCGATTACCGTCGACGGGATTCGAGGCTCCATTTGGCCATCGCAGAGGTGACCGGCTCGGCTTCCTTGACCTCAGCGGTGGCCGACGTGCGCATGAGGGTCAACCGTTTACTGGACGAGATCCCCTTGCTGGAACCGAACCTGGAACACTCGAACACCCAACACGAGGCCGTCGTATCGTCCATCCTCGCCGGGGACGCACCAGCCGCAAGGCAGGCGATGAAGGAACACCTGGAGGGGACGGCCTCCCTGCTACGGGCATTCTTGAGCTGACCAGCCCCTTGCCCCGCTAACCGACGTTCGCCCGTCCCCCACGACACCACGGTCACCCGCCGACGAAAACAAGCCCGGCACACGCCCAGGCCTCCCCCGTCCCCGATCCCCAGCCTCATTAGCGGTTGGCTCGCCGGGTCAAGGGTCGCGCAGCGATCGCGCAGCGACGCCGAAGAAGCTTCTATGTCAAGTGGTGGTGGTCGGTTTGTAGTGCGTGGTAGATGACGTTGGTGAGGTGGCGTTTGAGGGCGCGGATGGCGGCTTTTTTGGTGGCGTGGGGGTGTTGCTGGGTCCAGCGGTCTCGGAATTGCTGGGCGGGTGGGTGGTGGATGAGCTGGATGAGGGCGATGCGGTGCAGGCAGGTGTTGAGTTGCCGGTTCCCGCCGCGGTTGAGCCGGTATTGGGGTGTGTTGGAGGACCAGACCGGGATGGGTGCGGTGCCGGTGTGCATGGCGAACGCGGCGGGGCTGCGGAAACGGGTGATGTCGGCGACTTCCCCGATCAGTTTGGCCGCGGCGAGGACGTTGATTCCCACGATCGCCATCAGGGTGGGTGCGATCGGGGTGACCAGCTCGCTCAGGCGTCGCTCGAGTATCAGGATCTGCTCGGTCAGCCGGGTGATGTCGGCCAGCAGGTCCAAGGCGATGTCGCGGCGGACACTGGCGGGCAGGGCCGCAACCATCCCGGTGAGGGCGTGCTGGCGGCGGCGCCCGGTCAGTGTCCGCGTCCCCTCGTCCAGCCCGGGTGCCAGGTCATGCAGGTGCCAGCGCAGCCGGCAGATCGCGGCGGTGCGGGCCGCCACCACCGTCTCCCGCCGGTCGATCAGCAACCGCAGGTCCAACGCGACCTGATCCAACCTCGCCGCAGGCAAACGCGGTTCACGCAGCGCGGCCCGGGCGATCGCGAGCGCGTCGATCGGGTCGGACTTGCCCCGGGTGCGGGCACTGGCCCGGCACGCGACCATCAGCTTGGGCGGTACCCACACCACCGCCGACCCCATCCCGATCAGCGTGCGCACCAGACGACCCGCCACCGCACGCCCGTCTTCCACCGCCCACCGCCGCTGCCCGAACCGCCCGGCCCACACCCACAACCGCAACACCCCGGCCTCGTCAGCCGCCACCGTCACCTGACCGAGCTTGCGACCCACCTCGTCCACCGCGACCGCGGTATGGGTGTGCTTGTGCGGATCAATCCCAATGACCACCATGGTTCTCGCGTGTCCTTCCACTCCAGGGCAGGCATGCACCCCGGGCCAGGCTGGACGGACACACCTCAGTCGAGTTGATGGATGGCGTCTCGTCCACGCTTCTATCAAGTCACGCCCAGCCGGCCCGGGACCCCGGCCACGCTGGACAATTCTTCGCCAAGCCAACCACCAACACGCAGGTGACAGCGCCCTTGAGAGTCACCACGCAACCGAGGACCAGACCCTAACCGCCACACGACGGCACCAACACCCCACCACTGAGGCGCCCTTGACGCGGTGAGTCAACCGTTAAACCATCAAGGGATGGGGCGGGGGTGGCCGGGCGGAACGAGGGCGCCCAGCGCCCGGTCAAGTCCGCACCCAAACTGACCACGGCTCACGCGCGCAGCGCGGCTTTCGGGCGCACCCGCCGGTGAGCACGAAGGTTGCGCCCCCACCGAACACGGTGCTGCGGCCCGGGCCCGAAGCAACCCCTACCGCCGCGCCTTGGGAATCACCAAGGGCGTCCCGGTCTCCGGGTCCGGCATCACCCTGCACGGCAGGTCGAAGATCTCCTCGACGCGCTCCGCCGTCACGACCTCTTCCGGGGTACCCGTCGCCAGGACCTCGCCGCCCCGCATGGCTATCAGGTGGGTGGCGTAGCGGGCCGCGTGGTTGAGGTCGTGCAGCACCGCCACGAGCGTGCGGCCCTGCTTCGCGTGCAGTTCCGCGCACAGGTCCAGGATGTCCATCTGGTGCGAGATGTCGAGGAACGTCGTGGGCTCGTCGAGCAGCAGCAGTTCGGTCTCCTGCGCCAGTGCCATCGCCAGCCACACCCGCTGACGCTGTCCGCCGGACAGCTCGTCCACCAGGCGGTCGGCCAGCTCGGACACGCCCGTGGCGGACATGGAACGTTCTACGACCGCCGCGTCGTCCTTCGACCACTGGCGCAACAGGCGCTGGTGCGGGTACCGGCCCCGCGCCACCAGGTCCGACACCGTGATGCCTTCGGGCGCGATCGAGCTCTGCGGCAACAACCCCAGCCGACGCGCGACCTGCTTCGCGGGCAGGGAGGTGATCACCTCGCCGTCCAGGTACACCATGCCCTTGCGCGGCTTCAGCAAGCGCGCCAACGCCCGCAGCAAAGTCGTTTTCCCGCAGGCGTTCGGACCGACGATCACCGTGAACGACTGGTCGGGAATGGTCACCCCGAGGTCCTCGGCCACCGTGCGACCGTCGTAGGCGAGGGTCAGGTTCTCGCCGTGGAGCCGGGTCGAAGTGGTCTTTTCGGCGATCGCGGTCATGAAGTTAGGCTAACCTAGCCCCTTCGGCAGCGGTAGCGGCTGGGGGAGTGATCAAGCCCCCGCTTCGCGCCCGGCCGAGACCACGGCATCCCGCAGCGCCGCACGCAGACGTCCTACGTCCAACGGCTCCAGCACCGCGGCCTCGCCCGGCGGAGCCACCACCACGACGCGTCCGCTGTTGGTGAACACCGTCAGCGCCCGCTTCCTGCCCGCCAGATCCCGGCAGGTGACAGACCATTCGTCCTGAGCCGTCACGTCGCTCCCCTCGCTCGCGTTCGCCCCGGGCCACAGGTGCGACAGCTCGCGGAAGTCATCGTGACGGGGGACGCGCTGAACTCACCCGGACGGTAGCGTGAGGCACGCCACAAACGACGGGAGCGTGACATGGCGGAGCCACAGCGGATCGTGATCGTCGGCGCGGGAGTCGGTGGGGCGACGGCGGCCGCCACACTGCGTGAGCGTGGCTATGCCGGGGAAGTGGTTCTGCTGGCGGCCGAGGACCATCCGCCGTACGAGCTGCCCGCGCTGTCGAAGGGTCTGCTGCTGGGCGACACCGACGAGCCGGACTGGGTGCGCGAAGCGGATTTCTACCGCGCGAACGATATCGAGCTGCGCAGGGACACCGCCGCCACCCGGGTGGAGCTGGGTGCCCGGCTCGTCGTGGACAGCAAGGGTGGCGAGCACGCGTTCGACCGGTTGTTGCTGGCCACGGGCTCGCAACCGCGTTCGCTGCCCCTGCCCGGGGCCGACCTGCCGGGCGTCCGGACGCTTCGCACCCTCGACGACGCGCTGGCGCTGCGCGGCGCTTTCTCGACCGTGGAACGGATCGTGATCATCGGCGCCGGCTGGATCGGCACCGAAGCCGCCGCGGCGGCGCGGAAGCACGGGCTCGACGTGACGGTGGTCGACCGCATCGCGGCGCCGCTGCGGCCGGTGCTCGGCGCGGAGGTCGCAAAGGTTTTCCAGGACCTGCACGCCGAACACGGGGTGCAGTGGCGGCTGAACGCGGACATCGCTCGGTTAACCGGAACCGGCTCGGTCGACGGACTACGGTTGACCGACGGTACCGAGCTGCCCGCGGACCTGGTGCTGGTCGCGGTCGGCGTGAAACCGCGCGTCGAACTGGCGCACACCGCGGGTCTCGAACTGGCCGACGACGGGGGTGTCGCGGTGGACGCGACGCTGCGGACGTCGGCGCCGGACGTGTTCGCCGTCGGTGACATCGCGTCGCACTTCCACCCGCACCACGGCAAGCGCTTGCGCGTCGAGCACTGGGCGAACGCGAAGAACCAGGGTGCGCACGTGGCGGCGAACCTCGTCGGCGGCGAGGAGCCCTACACGAGGGCGCCGTACTTCTTCTCCGACCAGTACGACCTCGGTTGCGAATACCGCGGCGTGGCCGACCCGGACACGGACCGCCTCGTGGTCCGCGGGGACCTGCGGGAGCGGCAGTTCATCGCGTTCTGGCTGCGGGAGGGCCGGGTGGTCGCCGCGATGAACGTGAACGACTGGGACAACGGGGACGCACTGGGCCGCATCGTCGGCGAGCGGCTCACGGTGCCCGAGGAGGTCCTCGTGAAGGGTGATCTGTCCAGTGTGGAGTGAGGACGTCCTACGACCGTCCGCTCGTGGCCTCTGACACGGCAGGCGACGGTACCCGCACCGGCCGCGTCATCGTCACGAACACCACCAGCGCCGCGACGGCGAAGCTCGCCATCACCACGCCCATCGGGATCGCGCTGTTCTCGCCGCCGATGCCGACCAGCGGGGTCGCCAGGCCGCCGATCACGAACTGCAGCACGCCCAGCAGCGCCGACGCCGCCCCGGCGCTGCGCGGGTGTTCCGCCAACGCCAGCGACGACGCGTTCGGCATCACCATTCCGATGCTCGCCACCAGCAGCACCAACGGCACCAGCAACGCCGGCAGCGGCAGTGAGAACACCGCGGCCACCAGCACCCCGATCCCGCCCACCGCCGAAGTCGTCAGGCCCGCCGCCAGCAGCGCCCGCTCCGGGAAGCGGCCCACGAGCCGCCCGTTGAGCTGTCCCGCCAGCACGATCCCGACGCCGTTACCGCCGAACACGAGGCTGAACTCCTGCGGGCTCAACCCGTACACGCCCTGCAGCACGAACGACGACGCCGACACGTACGCGAACAACCCGGCGAACATCAGCCCGCCCGCCAGCGCGTAACCGAAGAACGACCGGTCACCGAGCAGTCCCGCGTACGTCCGCAGCGTCGCCCCGAGCCGGTTGGGACTGCGGCGTTCCGGCGGCAACGGTTCGGGCAGTGCGAGCACCGTCGCGAGCAACAGCAGCGCCCCGAACACCGTGAGCACGACGAACACCCCGCGCCACGACGTCAGACGGAGGATCTGCCCGCCCAGCACCGGCGCGAGGATCGGCGCCAGCCCGCTCACCAGCATGAGCATCGAGAAGAACTTCGTCATCGCCGTGCCCGAGTACAGATCGCGCACGATCGCCCGCGCGATCACGATTCCGGCCGCGGCCCCGAGTGCCTGCACGAGCCGCGCGACGATCAGCACCTCCACCGACGGGCTCACCGCACACAGCACCGAAGACACCGCGTACACGGCGAGCCCTGCCAGCAATGGCCTGCGCCGGCCGACGGCGTCGGAAATCGGCCCGAGCACGAGCTGACCCACGGCCAGCCCGACGATGAACGCGGTCAGTGTGAGCTGCAACGTGGTGTCGGAGCTGTGCAGGTCGCCCGCCATCCGCGGCAACGCGGGCAGGTACATGTCGATCGACAGCGGCGCGAACGCCGACAGGCTGCCGAGGATCAGGGCGTAGCGCAGGGTTTTCGGTGCGGCGGGGGTGGTCAAGGGGTGTCCTCCGTCTCCGGAACCAGGAGAACACGGAAAGGGCCGCATTTGTTCCTGACTGTGCCCGGTGCCACTACTCCCCGGTAATGACGCGCGCGGGCAGGACGTAGGCTGCGCCCAGCATCGACGAGGAGGTGCCCGTGGCCGAACGATTCGGTGGCTACCAGAACGAGATCTACCTGCAGGGCCTCGCGGGAACCACCCCCGCCTTCACCACCGACCTCACCGCGCTCGAAGAGGCGGCGAAGGCCGTGCTGACGCCCGAAGCGTTCGGGTACGTCGCTGGTTCCGCCGGCGCCGGCGCGACAGCGCGCGCGAACCGCGAAGCCTTCGACCGCTGGAAGATCGTGCCGCGCATGCTCACCGACGCCACCGACCGCGACCTCACCACGACGCTGTTCGACGCCGAGATCCCCGCGCCCGTGCTGCTCGCGCCCGTGGGTGTGCAGTCCATCGTGCACCCGGACGCCGAGCTCGCCACGGCCCGCGCCGCCGCCGGACTGGGCCTGCCGATGATCCTGTCCACCGCGTCGTCGCGGACGATCGAACAGGTCGCGGAGGCGAGCGGCGACGGCCCGCGCTGGTTCCAGCTGTACTGGCCGAACGACCCCGACGTGTGCGCGAGCATCCTCGACCGCGCCCGCAAGGCGGGCTTCACGGCGCTGGTCGTCACGCTCGACACGTGGACCCTGGCGTGGCGCCCGCGGGATCTCGACCGCTCGTACCTGCCGTTCATCCGCAACGAGGGCACGGCGATCGCGATGTCCGACCCGGCGTTCCGCGCGCGGCTGCAGAAGACGCCGGAGGAGGACCAGCCGATGGCGCTGCTGCAGTGGATCGGCATGTTCACCGGCACCGACCACAGCTGGAGCCAGCTCGCGGTGCTGCGTGAGCTGTGGGACGGCCCGATCCTGCTCAAGGGCATCCAGCACGCGGACGACGCGCGCCGCGCGGCGGACGCCGGGATGAACGGTGTCGTGGTGTCCAACCACGGCGGCAGGCAGGTCGACGGCGCGCTCGGCGCGCTGGAAGCGTTGCCGGGCATCGCGCAGGCCGTCGGCGACCGGCTGGAGGTGCTGTTCGACTCCGGCGTCCGCAATGGTTCGGACCTGCTGAAAGCGCTGGCACTGGGCGCGAAGGCCGTGCTGCTCGGGCGGCCCTACGTGTACGGCCTCGGCCTCGGCGGCGAGGACGGCGTGCGGCACGTGCTGCGCAGCCTGCTGGCGGAGTTCGACCTGACGCTCGGCCTCGCCGGGCACCGCACGCCCGGGGAGCTCACGCCGGAGGTCCTCGTCCGGGGCTGACCGCGGACGAGGACCGTCGGCGTCAGCGGGCGAACCGCGCGCGGGCCTCGTCGGTGGCCGGGGTGAAGAAGTTGACGAGGTTGCCGTCGGGGTCGCGGAACAGCAGCGAGCGGTTGCCCCACGGCATCGTGGTGGGCTTCTGCACGATCTCGGGCGCGGCGGCCAGGCTCGTGAGCCGCTCGTACTCCTGGTCGACGTCCTCGACCAGGAACTCGATGATCACGGTCCGGTTCGACTCGGGCACGGCCGCGCCGGGGTTGAACAGCGCCATCGTCTCGGCGGTGCCGATCGCCAGGGTGCACGAAGGGCTCGCGACCTCGGCGAACTGCTCGGCGAGCCATTGCGCTTCGAGGCCGGTCGCCTGGACGTAGAACTCCACGAGGCGGGCGATGTCGTTGGTGATGATGCGGACGGAAACGAACTGCACGGTGGGGCCTTTCTGCTTCGGGAAGGAACACCACCGAAGCTAGCCCCGATAGCGGACAGGACCCGCCCGGTATCCGAAGAGTCTCCGGCGCCGTCACGTCGTTCTGGTGCCGGTTAAACTTGACGACGTATGTCCACCCCATCCCCCCTTGCCGAGCTGCGGGCCAGGCTGCCCGAGTTGACCCTGCGCGACGAGCACCGGCTCCGTCGCCGGCTCGACGGTGCCCGCAAGGCGCGGGACCCCGAGCGCGTGGCGCGCCAGATCGCGGCCGACGTCGAGGCCGCCGAGCTGCGCGTGCGGCAGCGCCGCGAGAGCCTCCCGAAGATCACCTATCCCGCCGAGCTGCCCGTCAGTCAGCGCAAGGACGACATCGCCGCCGCGATCCGGGACCACCAGGTCGTGATCGTCGCGGGGGAGACCGGCTCCGGCAAGACCACGCAGCTGCCCAAGATCTGCCTCGAACTCGGGCTCGGCGTCCGCGGGCAGATCGGGCACACCCAGCCGCGCCGCCTCGCCGCGCGCACCGTGGCCGAGCGCATCGCCGCCGAGCTGGGCACCGAACTCGGCGGCACCGTCGGCTACAAGGTGCGGTTCACCGACACCAGCGGCGACGACACCCTCGTCAAGCTGATGACCGACGGCATCCTGCTGGCCGAGATCCAGGCCGACCGGATGCTGCGCCGCTACGACACGATCATCATCGACGAGGCCCACGAGCGCAGCCTCAACATCGACTTCCTGCTCGGCTACCTCAAGCAGCTCCTGCCGCGCCGCCCGGACCTCAAGGTGATCATCACCTCCGCGACGATCGACCCCGAGCGGTTCGCCGAGCACTTCGGCGACGCGCCGATCGTCGAGGTGTCGGGCCGCACCTATCCGGTCGAGGTCCGCTACCGCCCGCTCGTCGACCCGGAACGGCCCGAAGCCGAGGAGCGTGACCAGGTCCAGGCGATCTCCGACGCGGTGGACGAGCTGTGCGCCGAAGGCCCCGGCGACATCCTCGTGTTCCTGTCCGGGGAGCGGGAGATCCGTGACACCGCGGACGCCTTGTCCAAACAGGACAGACGTGGCGTGGAAGTCCTTCCGTTGTACGCGAGGCTCTCCGCCGCCGACCAGCACCGCGTGTTCCAGCGGCATTCCGGCCGCCGCATCGTGCTGGCCACCAACGTCGCCGAGACCTCGCTGACCGTGCCCGGCATCAAGTACGTGATCGACCCGGGCACCGCGCGCATCTCCCGCTACAGCCACCGCACCAAGGTGCAGCGGCTGCCGATCGAGCCGATTTCGCAGGCGTCGGCCAACCAGCGCAAGGGCCGCTGCGGCCGGACGTCCGACGGCATCTGCATCCGCCTGTACACGGAGGCGGACTTCGAATCGCGCCCCGAGTTCACCGATCCGGAGATCCTGCGCACCAACCTCGCGTCGGTGATCCTGCAGATGACCGCGCTCGGCCTCGGCGACATCGCCGCGTTCCCGTTCGTCGAACCGCCGGACCGCCGCCAGATCAACGACGGCAAGCAGCTGCTGCAGGAGCTGGGCGCGCTCGACGGGGAGAAGCTCACCGAGGTCGGCCGGCAGCTCGCGCAGCTGCCCGTGGACCCGCGCCTTGGCCGGATGGTGCTGGAGGCGGCCAAGAACGGCTGCGTGCGCGAGGTCATGATCATCACCGCCGGACTGTCCATTCAGGACCCGCGGGAGCGGCCGGCGGACAAGCAGGAGGCCGCGCAGCAGCAGCACGCCCGGTTCGCCGACAAGACGTCGGACTTCCTGGCGTACCTCAACCTGTGGGAGTACCTGCGGGAGCAGCAGAAAGCGCTTTCCAACAACCAGTTCCGCAGGCTGTGCCGCAACGAGTTCCTCAACTACCTGCGGGTGCGCGAGTGGCAGGACATCTACAGCCAGCTGCGCCAGCTCGCGAAACCGCTGGGCATCACGCTCAACAGCGAGCCCGCGGATCCGCAGAACGTGCACGTGTCGCTGCTCGCCGGGCTGCTGTCGCAGATCGGGCTGAAGGATCCGGACAAGGGCGACTACCTCGGCGCGCGCGGCGCCCGGTTCGCGGTGTTCCCGGGCTCGGCGCTGTTCCGGAAGCAGCCGCGCTGGCTGGTGTCGGCGGAGCTGGTCGAGACCTCGCGGCTGTGGGCGCGGGTGAACGCACGCATCGAGCCGGAGTGGGTCGAGCCGCTGGCCGGGCACCTGGTCAAGCGCACGTACTCGGAGCCGCACTGGGAACGCAAGCGCGGATCGGTGGTCGCCAGCGAGCGCGTCACGCTGTACGGCGTGCCGCTCGTGGTGGACCGCAAGGTGAACTACGGGCGCATCGACCCGGAGCTGTCGCGGGAGCTGTTCATCCGCCACGCGCTCGTCGAAGGCGACTGGGACACGCGCCACCAGTTCTTCGCGGAGAACAGGGCGCTGCTCGACGAGGTCGAGGACCTGGAGAACCGGGCCCGCCGCCGTGACCTGCTGGTGGACGACCAGACGCTGTTCGAGTTCTACGACCAGCGCGTCGGCGAGGAGGTCGTGTCGGCGCGGCACTTCGACACGTGGTGGAAGAAGGCGCGGCAGAGCCAGCCGGACCTGCTCAACTTCGAGAAGGCCATGCTGGTCACCGAGGCCGCGGACGCCGTGCGCGAGTCCGACTACCCGGACACGTGGGTGCAGGGCTCGCAGCGGCTCGCGCTGACCTACCAGTTCGAGCCGGGTGCGGACGCCGACGGCGTGACCGTCCACATTCCACTGCCGGTGCTCAACCAGGTCACGCCGGACGGGTTCGACTGGCAGGTGCCGGGGCTGCGCGAGGAGCTGGTCACCACGCTGATCAAGTCCCTGCCGAAGCAGCTGCGGCGCAACTTCGTGCCGGCGCCGGACACCGCGAAGTACGTGCTGTCCAGGATCTCACCGGTGGACGGGCCTTTGCTGGACGTGCTGGCGGCGGAGCTGGAGGACCTGCGCGGGGTGGCGGTCCCGCCCGATGCGTGGCAGCTGTCCGCGGTGCCCGAGCACCTGCGGATGACGTTCCGCGTCGTCGACGAGCGGGGGCGGAAACTCCGCGAGGGCAAGGATCTCGCCGAGCTGAAGCGGTCGCTGAGCGGGAAGGTCCGGGAGACGATCTCCAAGGCGGCCAACAGCATCGAGCGGGCCGGGCTCACGAAGCCCGCGTTCGGTGAACTGCCTCGCGTCTTCGCAAGCACTCGGCGCGGGCACGAGGTGAAAGCGTTTCCCGCGCTGGTCGACGAGGGCGAGACGGTGGCCGTGCGGATGCTCGACACGCCGGTCGAGCAGCGGCAGCAGATGTGGCTGGGCACGCGGAAGCTGCTGCGGCTGAACCTGCCCTCGCCGATGAAGTTCATCAACCGCAACCTGTCGAACACCTCGAAGCTGGTGCTCGGCCGCAACCCGCACGGCAGCGTGGCCGGGTTGCTGGAGGACTGCGTCAACTGCGCGGTGGACAAGCTGATCGCCGACAACGGCGGCCCGGTGTGGGACGAGGCCGGTTTCGGGGTGCTGCTGGAGAAGGTGCGCGGCAGCGTGAATCCGACCGTCCTCATGGTACTGTCCGAAGTGGAGCAGATCCTGCGCGCGGCGAACGACGTGGAGACCACGCTGGCCGACGCGCGGGGCCCGGCGGAGTCGCTCGCGGACATCCGCAAGCAGCTCGACGCACTGGTGTTCCCGGGTTTCGTCACGGCGACGGGCTTCGACCGCCTGCCGAACCTCGTGCGCTACCTGCGGGCGATCGAGCGGCGCGTCGACAAGCTGGGCAACGCGGCGGCGAAGGACGTCGAACTGCTGCGGGACGTGCAGTGGTTGCAGGAGGAGTACCAGCGTGCGGTGGACGCGCTGCCCCCGGGCGTGCGGCCGGGCCCGGAGCTGGAGGAGGTGCGCTGGATGCTGGAGGAGCTGCGGGTGAGCTACTTCGCGCAGACCCTCGGCACGGCCCACCCGGTGTCCGCGAAGCGGATCCTGAAGGCCCTCGACGCGGCGGCTTGATCGCCGAAGCGCTGCGCAAGGTCGGGCAGGAGGCGACGAAACAGGCGACCGAGGACGCGTTCGGGAAGCGGGTACCTGGGGATCAAGTACGACGGCTCCGACGAGACGGCGTTGTACGGGTTCGTCGGCCTCGCGCTCGGTGCTCTGGTCGGCGTGCTCGCGCCGTCGCCCGGCAGCAGAGGAGCAGACCTCCGGTCCGGAGGAACCAGCGACAGCTGAGCGGCATCGCCGCCCCACTTACTTCGCGTCCGCGTAGACGTTCACCACCGCGGCGTGCATGGGGAAGTGCACCGGGCACGACGGGCCGAACAGCAGCGCCGACGCCTCGCTCACCGAAGCCTCGATCAGCGCCGGGATGTCCTCCGCCAGTTCGTCCGGCGTGTGCACGATCACCTCGTCGTGTTGGAAGAACACCAGGTGTGCGGGCTCGGGCAGGCGCCGGCGCAGCGTGGCGAGCATGACCGCCATGAAGTCGGCCGCGCTGGCCTGCACCACGAAGTTCCGCGTGAACCGCCCCCAGTTGCGCGACGCCTGCCGCCCCCGGCCGTCGTCCTCCGCCGCTCCCGTCAGCGCCCGCCACGCCTCCGACGGCGCCGGTGACGTCCTGCCCAACCGCGACCGCACCCGCTCGCCGCGCTCCCCGGCCCGCGCCGCACGCTCCACATAGGACACCGCGTCCGGGAAACGCTGGCGCAGCAAGGCGAGCAGCGACGCCGCCTCGCCCGCCGTGCCGCCGTACATCGCGGACAACATCGCGATCTTCGCCCGCCCGCGGGACTTCTCGTCCGGTGACGGGAACATCGCCTCGGCCAGTCGCGCGTACAGGTCCGTCGACGCCGACACCTCCGCCAGCCGCCGATCGCCCGACAGCGCCGTCAGGATCCGCGGTTCGAGCTGGGCCGCGTCGGCCGCCACGAGCTTCCACCCCGGATCCGCCCGCACGCACACCCGCAGCGTCTTCGGGATCTGCAGCGCCCCGCCACCCTGGCTCGCCCAACGCCCGGACACGACGCCGCCGACCACCCACGCGGGCCGGAACCGCCCGTCGTGCACCCACTCGTCGAGCCACGCCCAGCCGTTCGCCGAGTGCAGCCGCGACAGCTCGCGGTACTCCAGCAGCGGCGGCACGGCCGGGTGGTCGAGCTTGCGGATCACGTGCGCCCGCGCCGACGGGATCGAGATGCCCTCGCGGCCGAACGCCCGCACGATCGTCGCCGGGCTGTCCGGGTTGACCGGTTTGCCACCGAACGCCTCACTCACCCGCGCGGCCAGCTCGACGAGCTTCTTCGGCCGCTGCCCGGCGGGCACGCGCGGCCCGAGCAGCTCCGTGAGCAGCTCGTCGTGCACCTCCGGCCGCCACGGCAGGCCGTCGATCGACATCTCCGCCGCCGCCAGCGCGCTCGCCGACTCGGCCGCGACCAGCAGCCGCATCCGGTCCGGGAACTCGCACCGCCGGATCCGGCGCTCCTGCTCGGCCAGCACTGTCCGCGCCGCGTCGACCACCGACACCCCGGGCGGCAGGCCGGAACCTCGCGGCTCGAACAACGCCGGCTGCGCGTCCGCGTGCGACGGCTCGTCCGGCGGCGGTTCGAGCCCGTTGGCCCTGGCCAGCGCGGCGGCCAGGCCACGCGGACCGCCGCGGCCCTCGTACGCGAGCAGCAGCCCTTCGGCGAGCGACAGGTCGTGGCAGCGGTTCAGCCGCAGCCCGCCGCGGACGAGCGCCGGGTAGTCCCGCTCGACGGACGCGAACACCCACCGAGGGTGGTGCTCGTGCTCCAGTTCAGCGAGCCCGGACACGTCGAGACTGCGCCGACCGGAGGGCGTGAGCACTTCGAAAGTGCCGCCGTCCTCCCGACCGACGTAGATGTGCATACCCTGATTCTGCGCCTGCCCACCGACACTTTTCGTCGCCGGTCCAGGTGGGCTACTGTCGGGTAACACATACCCTCGGTACGGGGCCAACGGAGGTGCCATGCTCGTCGGCAAGGTGACGGAAACCGTCCGCAGCGTCGAGGTGATGTGGAAGGCGGGTCTCATCCCGTTCCCGCGGATCGACGAGGGACTGGTGTCGCTGGTGGCGATGCGCAGGATCGGCCCGTTCGCCGCCGCCGCCCAGATCGCCGCCCGCCGCCGCCCGCACGAGGTCGGCCTGGTCGACGAGCGCGGTCCGCTCACCTTCAAGCAGCTCGAACTGCAGTCCAACGCGCTCGCCCGCGCCTGGTCCGAACGCGGCATCCGGCCCGGCACGGTGATCGCCGCGCTCTGCCGCGACCACCGAGGCCTCGTGTTGTCCATGTCGGCGGCCGGAAAGCTCGGGGCGCGCCTGCTGCTGATGAACACCGGTTTCGGCAAGCGGCAGCTCGCCGACGTCGCGAAGCGCGAGAACGCCCGCGCCCTCGTGCACGACCAGGAGTTCACCGACCTGCTGTCCGACATCCCGGCCGACGTCGACCGGTACCTCGCCTGGGTGGACACCGACGACGCGCTGAACGAGGTCCCGGTGCTCGACGAGCTGATCGCCAGCACGGACGACCGCCCGGTCCCGTACCCCGCGCGGCGTGGCGGTTTCGTGCTGCTGACGAGCGGCACCACCGGCACCCCGAAGGGCGCGCCGCGCGACCACACGTCGCTGCTGTCGACAGCGCAGTTCCTCGACCGCATCCCGCTGCGCGCCGGCGAGTGCACGTACCTCGGGGCGCCGATCTTCCACGGCACCGGGGTTTCGCAGTTCATTCTGTCGTACGCGCTGGGCTGCAAGGTCGTGATGCGCCGCCGGTTCGACCCGGAGGAGACGCTGAAGGGGGTCGCCGAGCACAGGTGCACGGCCCTCGTGCTGGTGCCGACGATGCTGCAGCGGATCGTCGACCTCGGCCCGGAGGTGCTCAAGCGGTACGACACGTCGTCGCTGCGGATCATCTTCGTCGCGGGCTCGGCGCTCTCGCCGGATCTGGGCAACCGCGCGACCGAGGCGTTCGGCGACGTGATCCACAACCTGTACGGCTCCACCGAGGTGGCCGTGGCGACGGTCGCCACGCCCGAGGACTGGCGGAAGGCGCCGGGCACGGTCGGCCGGGCGCCGGTGGGCTGCCGCGTGGCGCTGTACGACGCGGACGGCCGCCGCATCACCGAACCGGGTGTCACGGGCCGGGTGTTCGTCGGCAGCGGGCTGAGCTTCGAGGGCTACACGGACGGGCGGCAGAAGGAGATCATCGACGGCCTGCTGTCGACGGGCGACGTGGGCCACTTCGACGAGGACGGCCTGTTGTTCATCGACGGCCGCGACGACGAGATGATCGTCTCCGGCGGCGAGAACGTCTTCCCCGTCGAGGTGGAGAACCTGCTGGTGGAACGCCCGGACGTCATCGAGGCGGCCGTCGTCGGCGTGCCGGACCAGGACTTCGGCCAGCGGCTCAAGGCGTACATCGTGCGCGCGGAGGGCAGCGACCTGGACGCCGATACCGTGCGGGAGTACGTGAAGTCGAACCTGGCGCGGTACAAGGTGCCCCGGGATGTGGAGTTTCTGGAGCAGCTGCCGCGCAACGCGACGGGGAAGGTACTGCGGAACCAGTTGGGGTAGGAAACCGGCCGTCATTCCCAGCTGATGCCGAAGACGCCCGGGCCGAAGTCCAGTGCCACCGCGTGGACGCTGCCTGTCGTGTCCAGTTGTAGTGGCTTACGTTCCTCGGCGTCCTGTGCTCCGCTCCTGGTGTACTGCCAGCAGTGGTTCGGCGCCGCGTCGAAGCTGATTTCCAGCAGGTACTCCCGCACCGGTCTGCGGAACTCGCGGTAGTACGTGTTGGCGCAAGGGGGATAGGGCGGACCGCCGTTGGTCAGCGTGTACTCGATCAGGTGGGTCTCTCCGCGGTCCAGTGTGCGGTCGAACAGCAGCTCGGCCGCCGTCAAGCCGTGCTCCGTGTCCACCTCGACCCGGCCGGGGCGGCAGTTGCGCAGCGCGTGCAGCTGGGGTGGGCCCGCCTCGGCGCCGCCGTGGTCGTACACCAGCAGCCAGCGGTCCTGCCCGTCCGCGGTCGCCTGGAAGACCGTCCGGGCCGTCGTGCACCGCTGACCTCCGTCGGCCGCGATCTCACACCTGTCGTGCAGGCTCGCCAGGTTCAGCCGGTGCTGCTGCTCCAGCGCGTGCGGCGCCCCGACCTTCTCCAGCAGCGCCTTCAACGCCTCCACCGGGAAGTTCACCGGCTCCGTGCGGCGCGGGCGGGCCGGGCCTCGCGGGCGGGGTGGGGGCAGCAGGCTCAGCAGCTCCCCGGGCTGCAACCCCAGCACCTCTTCCAGCACGCGCACCGCCGAGAGTGAGCTCTGCCGTTCCGGCTGCCGCTTGCCCGACTGCCAGTAGCTCAGCGCCGTGATGCTCACCGGGATACCGTTGGCCTGCAACCGCGCCTGCAGCCGGTCCAGGCTCAGCCCGCTCCGGGCGATCGACGTGCGCAGCGCCTCCGAGAACGCGGAACTGGCCACCTGAACCCGCCTCGAACTGTTGGCTGCGATCAAGACCAACTTACCAGCGTTCCCCCAAACGAGTGAGTACTGGTAACTGTGAATCATTGCTTTGGGTGCTCGTCACGAGTTTGCATGAATTCCTAATCACCGGTTCGGGTGGGGAGGACAGTTCATGCGGAACTCTCGGAAGTTGTTGGCGGTCGGCGCGGCACTCGCGGTCGTCGTCGGCGGAACGGCCGCCGCGCAGGCCCAGGAGGGCCAGATCCGCGACGCCGGCACCGCGGGCGCGGTCACGGACAGCTACATCGTCGTGCTCAAGAACACCGGAGCCGTCAGCACGCTTTCGCAGACGCTCGCGAACCGGTACGACGGACTGCTCCAGCACACGTTCACGGCCGCGCTGCACGGGTTCTCGATCCACGCCAGCGAGGCCGAGGCCAAGCGCCTCGCGGCCGACAGCAGCGTGGCGTACGTCGTGCAGAACCACGTCTTCCACGTCGCCGACACGCAGCGCAACCCGCCCTCGTGGGGCCTCGACCGCATCGACCAGCAGAACCTGCCGCTCGACTCGTCGTACACGTACAGCACGACGGCGAGCAACGTGACGGCGTACGTCATCGACACCGGCGTCCGCGCGACGCACGAGACGTTCGGCGGCCGCGTCTCGGGCGGTTACGACTTCATCGACAACGACAGCGACCCGACCGACGAGAACGGCCACGGCACGCACGTCGCCGGCACCATCGGCGGCAGCGAGTACGGCGTCGCGAAGGGCGTGAAGATCGTTCCGGTGCGCGTGCTCGACGCCGACGGCAGCGGCACCACCGAGCAGGTCGTCGCAGGCATCGACTGGGTCGCCGACCACGCCTCCGGCCCGTCCGTCGCGAACATGAGCCTCGGCGGCAGCCCGGACGAGGCGCTCGACGACGCCGTCCAGGGCGCGATCGACAAGGGTGTCACGTTCGCGGTCGCGGCGGGCAACGAGAGCGCGGACGCGAGCACCTCCTCGCCCGCCCGCCTGCCCGCGGCGATCACCGTCGCGGCCAGCGACAAGACCGACAAGCAGGCGAGCTTCTCCAACTACGGCAGCGGTGTGGACCTCTACGCGCCCGGCGTGAGCATCACGTCGTCGTGGGGCACCGGGGACACCGCGACCAACACGATCAGCGGCACGTCGATGGCGACCCCGCACGTCACCGGCGCTGCCGCGTTGTACCTCGCCACCCACCCGGACGCGACCCCGGCGCAGGTCTCGGACGCGCTGACGAGCGCCGCCACCACCGGCAAGATCAGCAACGCGACGGCGGGAACGCCGAACAAGCTGCTGAACGTGGCGGGCTAGTCTGCGCCCATGGGTGCGATCTACCTGATCAGGCACGGTCAGGCCTCCTTCGGTGAAGCGGACTACGACCGCCTGTCCGGCGTCGGGATCGAGCAGGGCGCGGTGGTCGGTGCGGAGCTGTTGCGCCGCACGGTCCGCTTCACCGAAGCGCGTTCGGGGTCACTCGCGCGCCAGCGCAAGACCGCCGAGACCGTCCTCGACTGGCTCGGCGTGCGCACGCCCGCCAAGGAGGACCCGCGCTGGAACGAGTACGACCACGTCGACATCGTGGCGCACCACGGCGGCGGGGTGCCGCAGGACGCGGCGGACTCCCGCGGCTACCAGGCGGTGCTCGACGGCGCGCTCGCCGCGTGGATCGGGGCGGGCGAGGACACCCCGTGCGCCGAGTCGTGGCCCGCCTTCCGCGCCCGCGTGCGAGGTGCGCTGGAGGACCTGGTCGCGGTGCTGGGCAAGGGGGAGAACGCGGTGGTGTTCACGTCGGGCGGCGTGATCGGCACGCTCGCCGGGCACCTGCTGGGACATCCCGAAACGGGCCTGCTCAAGCTGAACCGGGTGACGGTGAACTGCGGTATCACCAAGCTGGTCGCCGGGCGCAGCGGAATCACGCTGTTGTCGTTCAACGAGCATTCGCACTTCGAGGGCCGCACGGCGCGGCTGCTCACCTACCGCTGAGCAGCGGATGGGAAATCCGATTTCCGGATCCGGCAGGCGGGGTCAGGGCCTTTGTCCGGTTCAGGAAGAAATCAGCCCGTCTTCTGCAGGCTGGGAAAAACGTTCTCGTGCATCGTGATCAGCGTGTGGTAGAGCAGGGTGTGCACCTGACCGCGGTCGAGTTCGTTGCGCAGCAGCCATTCGCGCCCGGCCGCTTTCACCATGCCCGCGAAAGCGCGGACCACCGCGTTGAGCTGGGTTCGGGCCTCGGCGTCGGGGGGCACGCCGAACGCGTCCAGCAGCCGGTCGGCGGACTTGCGCTCCGCGTCGACGATGATCTGCTCCACCTCGGGGTCCCTGCCGATGCCCTCCGACGTGGCGACCAGCCACATCTTTCCCTGGCTGAGCACCATGTCCAGGAAGTGGTCCACCGTCGTGTGCGCGCGCTCGGGCAGCGATCCGTCGAGCGGGAACGGGCCGTCGAGCGGCGGCATCGTCACCGCGCGACGGATCACGGCGAGGTACAGTTCCCGCTTCGTGCCGAAGTAGTGGTTGATGAGCCCGCGCGCCACGCCCGCCTCGGCGGCGATGTCCGAAGTGGACACGAGGGCGTACGGGCGCTCCCCGAACAGCCGTGCGGCACAGGTGAAAATCTGCTCTCTGCGTTCGTCGGGCTCGAGTCTTCGCCATCGGGGTTCGGAGCTGGTGGTCATGCGGCACATCGTGGCACGGCCGATCTGCGGATGGGTGCCTTTCGGTGCAAGTTGCAGCCGACGTCAGTCGATCGGAGCATGACCACCCACAGAAGGTGGACCGCTCGGCGGAACAACGCCGGGGCCTTTTTCCGCCGGACGGCTCAGACCGGCTTCGTGCTACCGACAGTAGAAACTGGCTCCACTGTGGACGATCAACGCCGGCGCCGGGTGCGGGCGGTGCTCTCGCGGAGCACCACCTCGCCGCCCATCCGGCGCACGCGGCTGCGTCCGCCGCGGGTGCCGCTCAGCGCCAGCTCCATCACCTGTTCACCGAGGTCCTCCAGCGGCAGCGTGACCGTGGTGAGCGCGGGGTTGAGGTCCTGGGCCACCGGGATGTTCCCGAACCCGGCCACGGAGACGTCGTCCGGCACCGAACGACCGGCTTCGCGCAGGGCGGTCATCGCGCCGATGGCCATCTCGTCGCTGACCGCGAACACGCACGTGGCCTTGTGTCCCGCGGCGAGCAGCTCGCGCGCCGCGGCGTGGCCCCCGTCCCGGCTGAACGCGCCCTCGAACACGTCTCCTTCGGACAGTTCGACGCCCGCTTCGGCGAGCCCTTCGCGGAAACCCGTGAACCGGTCGACGACGGTGGTGAGCGTGCGCGGCCCGGTGAGCACGGCGAACCGCCGGTGTCCCAGGCCCGCCAGCGCGGCCGCGAGGGCCTTCGCCCCGGACCGGTTCTCCGGCTGCACGCTGTCCGCCCGCAGGTTGCGGTGCCTGCCGATCACGGCCACCTGGCCGCCGCCGCGACGGTAGGGCTCCAGCTCCGCCGACAGCGCCCGTTCCCACGCCCTGTCCTCGAAGGCCGACCCGGCCAGCACGATCGCCGACGCGCGCTGGCGCCGCAGCGTCGACACGTACGCGATCTCCTTCTCCGGGTCGTGGAAGGTGCTCGCGAGCATCACCAGCAGGCCGTTGCGGTCGGCCACGCGCAGCACGCCCCTGGCGACGGCGGCGAAGTACGGGTCGCTCACGTCGTGGCACACCACCCCGACCATCGGGTGCGAGGCGCCGGCGAGCGCCTGCGCGTGCACATTCGGCGTGTACGCGAGGTCCGTCGCCGCGGCGAGCACTCTGTCGCGCAGGTCTTCGCGGACGTTGGTGGTGCCGTTGAGCACCCGCGACGCCGTGGCAAGAGACACATTGGCCTCCTGCGCGACGTCTTCGAGCGTCACGTGGCTCCTGGCGATCATCCGTCCTCCCCTGGCGGCAAGCGCTCTCAACAGCCCCGAATTCTAGGTGGGTTCCCGGATTTTGCCTGGTCAGATGCACTCGATCGGGTCGGATTAACTTCCGGCGCCGACGCGTTGTCCCTTGGGTCCCGGACCGACGAAAGGAAGCGCGCATGCTTTACGGCGAGGAACACGTCCGCCGCTACGAGGAGACGAACGGTGAGGAGGGTCACGACTGGCAGCCCGGCGTGCCCTGCCTGATCCTGACGACGAAGGGGCGCAAGAGCGGTGAGGACCGCAAGTTCCCGCTCATCTACCAGGAGGTCGACGGCGACTACGTCATCGTCGCGTCCAAGGGCGGCGACCCGAAGCACCCGGGCTGGTACCTCAACCTGCAGGCCAACCCCGAGGTGAAGGTGCAGGTCCGGGCCGACAAGTTCACCGCGAGGGCCCGTACCGCCGGCGACGAGGAGCGCGAGAAGCTCTGGCCCGTCATGGCGAAGGTGTGGCCGGACTACGACGAGTACCAGAAGAAGACCGACCGGAAGATCCCCGTCGTCGTCCTCGAACGGGTCTGATTTCCGCCTCCCCGGCGCCCTCGACCACCGCGAACGACGCGCCCCCCGGCGGCATAGTCTGGGTGCATGTCTGAACATTTCGACGTTGTGGTGCTGGGCGCCGGGCCTGGCGGGTATGTCGCGGCGATCCGGGCGGCACAGCTCGGACTGAAGACGGCGATCGTGGAGGAGAAGTACTGGGGCGGGGTCTGCCTGAACGTGGGCTGCATCCCCTCGAAGGCGCTCCTGCGCAACGCCGAGCTCGCCCACCTGGTCCAGCAGGAGGCGAAGACCTTCGGCATCTCCTCCGACGGGGAGATCCGCTTCGACTTCGGCGCGGCGTTCGACCGCAGCCGCTCGGTGGCGGACGGCCGGGTCAAGGGCGTCCACTTCCTGATGAAGAAGAACAAGATCACCGAGTACGACGGGCGCGGGACCTTCACCGACCCGAACACGCTCGAGGTCGCCACGGCGAACGGCACCGAGACGGTGACGTTCGACAACTGCATCATCGCCGCGGGCGCCACCACGCGCCTGCTGCCCGGCACCACGCTCAGCGAGCGCGTGGTGACGTACGAGGAGCAGATCCTCTCGCGTGAGCTGCCCGGCAGCATCATCATCGCGGGCGCCGGCGCGATCGGCGTCGAGTTCGCCTACGTGCTGCACAACTACGGCGTCGACGTGACCATCGTCGAGTTCCTGGACCGGATGGTGCCGCTGGAGGACGCCGAGGTGTCCAAGGAGCTGGCCAAGCGGTACAAGAAGCTCGGCATCAAGGTGCTCACCTCCACGAAGGTCGAGGCCATCGACGACAGCGGCGACAAGGTCAAGGTCACCGTCTCGTCGAACGGCTCCCAGCAGACCCTGGAAGCCGACAAGGTGCTGCAGGCGATCGGGTTCCAGCCGCGGGTCGAGGGCTACGGGCTGGAGAAGACGGGCGTCGAGCTCACCGAGCGTCGCGCGATCGCCGTCGACGGGCGCTGCCGCACGAACGTGCCGCACATCTACGCGATCGGGGACGTGACCGCGAAGCTGATGCTGGCGCACGCGGCCGAGTCGATGGGCATCGTGGCGGCGGAGACCATCGGCGGGGCCGAGACGATGGAGCTCGACTACGTCATGATCCCGCGCGCCACCTACTGCCAGCCGCAGGTCGCCTCCTTCGGGTACACGGAGGAGCAGGCGCGGGAGAAGGGCTTCGACGTGCAGGTCGCGAAGTTCCCGTTCACCGCGAACGGCAAGGCCCACGGCCTGGCCGACCCGGGCGGCTTCGTGAAGATCCTGTCCGACGCGAAGCACGGCGAGCTGCTGGGCGCGCACCTGATCGGGCCGGACGTCACCGAGCTGCTGCCGGAGCTGACGCTGGCGCAGCAGTGGGACCTGACGGTGCACGAGGTGGCGCGGAACGTGCACGCGCACCCGACGCTCGGCGAGGCGGTCAAGGAGGCCGTCCACGGTCTCGCCGGCCACATGATCAACTTCTGAGCCGATGCCGACGGCGGTGGTGACCGGGGCCGGGTCCGGCCTGGGCAGGGTGATCGCGCGCGCCCTGCTCGGCGCGGGTTACCAGGTCGCGCTCGCGGGTCGCCGCCCGGAGGCGCTGGCGGAGACGGCGTCGGGCGGGGCGGCACTGGTCGTGCCGACCGACGTGGCGGACGAGCAGCAGGTCGAGGCCCTGTTCGCGGCGGTGCGCCGCGAATGGGGGCGCCTCGACCTGCTGGTCAACAACGCCGGTACGTTCGGCCCGTCGGGTGACGTGGCGGAGCTGGACGTGGCGGCCTGGCGCCAGACGGTGGACGTCAACCTGACGGGTGCGTTCCTGTGCGCCCGCCAGGCGGTCCGGCTCATGAAGGACCAGCGGCCGCAGGGCGGCCGGATCATCAACAACGGTTCGATCTCGGCGCACGCGCCCCGCCCGGGAAGCGCCGCCTACACCGCGACGAAGCACGCGATCACGGGCTTGACCAAGGCAGTGGCCCTGGATGGGCGTCCGTACGACATCGCGTGTGGTCAAATCGACATAGGCAACGCGGCGACGGACATGACGGCGGGGATAGCGGAAGGGGCCCGCCAGGCGGACGGCTCGGTGCGCCCGGAACCCACCTTCGACCCGGCGCACGTCGCGGAGGCCGTGCTGTACATGGCGGGCCTGCCCCTGGAGGCGAACGTCCAGTTCATGACCATCACGGCCACGAAGATGCCCTTCCTCGGCAGGGGTTGAAACGATCAGCCGGTGTCCAGCGATAGCAGGGGTGACGTTGACTAAACTGCAGGCGCGGCCGTGACCTGCAGCGGGCGTCGGCGCCAGGCCCTGGTAGCTCAGCTGGATAGAGCAAGAGCCTTCTAATCTCTAGGTCGCAGGTTCGAGTCCTGCCCAGGGCGCAGAGGTTGAGCTGTGAGAACCGCGCGGCGCGTGGGGGCGTCGTCGCGTGACGAGACTGGTTGTCACGGCATAGGGGAATTGCCGGAGATACCTGCGCCCGCGTCGACCCGGTCCGCGCGCTGATGGTCCGGCCCCCCGTGCGGGCAAGGCTGCCGTGGATTTCCCTTGCGGGGTCCGAAGATCCACACCGCGAGCGGACTGCGGAACCAACCGCGATAGCGTTGCGTCCGAACAGCGAACAAGGGGGGACTCCATGACCTATCCGCCGCAGGGGCAGTACCCGCCGCCGCAGGGGCAGCCGCCGCAGGGGCCCTACGGGCCGCCGCAGCCGTACCAGTACCAGCAGGGCCAGTACCCGCAGCAGCCCGGTGGCTACCCCGGTTACCCCGGCTTCCCCGGTGGGCAACCGCCGCGGCGGAACAGGACCGGGCTCATCGTCGGCGTCGTGATCGGTGTGCTCGTGATCGTCGGCGGCGGGATCACCGCCGCCGTCCTGCTGTCCGGCGGCGACTCCAAAACCTCCGCCTCGCCCGCGCCTTCCACGCAGCCGTCGCGCCCGAGCGCCACCGCGTCCAGCAAGTCCGCCTCCTCCCGCAGCAGCACGGCGGCGGCGAGCGGCGGCATCGGCAAGTCCACTCCGGACGCGCTCGAACAGGCCATCATCGACGCCTACAACAACCGCGACAGCGACGCTTTCCAGCCGTTGTCCTGCACGCCCATCAGCGACTCCGAAATGCAGCAGATCCGGACCACAATGGACCAGATCCCCGCGCAGGTGACCTACTCCGAGGTGAGTCCCCCGCAGGTCACCGGCAGCAGCGGCACGCTCACCCTGCAGGCGTCCGCCTCGGGCACCTCGAAGTCCTTTCAGCTGCCCATCTCCAGCACCAGCGGCAACTGGTGCATGTCCGGCTGACGCACTGGCCCCCGCGGCCGGGAACGGCCACAATGCACTGACTCCGTTCCCGGACCGTGGGGGATTCATGCTTCTGGCCTACGTCATCGTGGCCGCCGTGCTGTCGCTCGCGCTCGTCGTCTCGGGCGCGGGCAAGCTCCGCCGCGCCCAGCAGATCGTCGACAGCCTCACCGGGATCGGCGTGCCGCTGCGCCTCTTCCCGTTCCTCGCCGCCTGCGAGTTCGCGGGCGCGGCCGGGCTGATCGCCGGGATCTGGTGGGCGCCGCTCGGGATCGCCGCCGCCATCGGCGTGGTCCTGTACTTCCTGCTGGCCGTGGGCGCCCACGTGCGCAAGAAGGACCTCGCGGGGATGCCGCCCGCGACCTTCCTCCTGTTCCTGGCCGCCGCGGCGCTCGTCCTGCGGTTCCTGTCACTCTGAGTCAGCTCCGTGTCCGCTGACACCTTGTAATCATCGAACGTGTGTTCTAGCGTTCGAGAAGTCGGGCCGACTGGGGGAAGCAGCCGGTCCGGCTCCGGTGTCAGGGGTAGGGAGAGCACGTGGACCGGCCGCCGTGGGTACGTTCGTTGACTCCGCCCCGGCGGGTCTGGGTCCAGGTTCGGCGCCTGCTCAGACTGGGTCTGGACGAGCACGGCCCGCGTAACCCCGATGCGCTGCGCATCGAGCCGGAGGCGCCGGGGATGCTGCACGAGTGGATCCAGCGCGAGGAGGGCGGCTGGCTCGGTCTGGTCACCTTCCAGCTCGTCTCCGGCGACGAACAGTGGTCGCTCAGCGTGACGATCCCGGTGCCCGCCGAACTGATCCGGCGCCGCGGGATGACGCGGCGTGACCGGCTGCGCGACGAACGCCGGACCCACGGGTAGTGACGTTGCACACCTCCTGACCAAGCGCTCACTCAGGAGTCGGAGAATGGGCGGGTTGCCGTGGAACGGGAGGAACCGATGCAGGAACCGTTGTTCGGTTCGGTCGGCGAGGTCGTCGAGCGGCTGGCCGCGGTCGGGTACCTGGCCTCCACGCCGGTCGCCACCACCGTCTACCTGGCCGACCGGCTCGGCAAACCGCTGCTGGTCGAGGGCCCGGCCGGTGTCGGCAAGACCGAGCTGGCCCGCGCCGTCGCCGAGGCCACGAGCAGCGACCTCGTCCGGCTGCAGTGCTACGAGGGCATCGACGAGGCCCGCGCGCTGTACGAGTGGAACCACGCCAAGCAGCTGCTGCGCATCACCGCCGGCCGCGACGAGGGCTGGGCCGAGGCGCGCGACGAGGTGTTCAGCGAGGAGTTCCTGCTGCCGCGCCCGCTGCTGAAGGCGATCCGCAACCCCGACCCGACGGTCCTGCTGATCGACGAGACCGACAAGGCCGACGTCGAGATGGAGGGCCTGCTGCTGGAGGTCCTCGGCGACTTCCAGGTCACCGTGCCCGAGCTGGGCACCATCACCGCCGCCCGCAGGCCGTTCGTGCTGCTGACCTCCAACGCGACGCGCGAGCTGTCCGAGGCGCTCAAGCGGCGCTGCCTGTTCCTGCACCTGGACTTCCCGTCCGCCGAGCTGGAACGCGACATCGTCGCGCTCAAGGTGCCCGACCTCGACGAGCGGCTGGCCGAGTCCGTCGTGCGCGTCGTCGGCGCGTTGCGGGAGATGGACCTGCGCAAGGCGCCGTCCATCGCCGAAACCGTCGACTGGGCGCGCACGTTGCTCGCCCTCGGCGCGGACACCCTCGACGAGCAGGTCGTCGAGTCGACGCTGGGCGTGCTGCTGAAGTACCAGAGCGATCACCAGAAGGCCGCGGCCGAGCTGCGGCTGGACCGGCTGCTGGACCCGGCCTCGTCATGAGCGCGCTGTCCGGCAGGCTGGTCGAGTTCGTCGGAGCCCTGCGGGAGCACGGGATCGGCGTGGGCCCGGGCGAGACCATCGACGCGGGCGCCGCGATCGACGTGCTCGGCCTCGCCGACCGCGAACAGCTGCGGGCCGCGCTCGCCGCCACCCTGCTGCGCCGGTCCGGGCAGCGCGCGACCTTCGACGCACTGTTCGACCTCTACTTCCCCGTCGCCGTGGGCACGGCCGAAACGACGGCGGAGACCACGGACCTCGCGGACCTGCGCAGCGCCCTCGTCGAAGCCCTCGCCGAGGGCGACGGCGAGCGCATGAGGGCGCTCGCCGCGGCCGGGGTCGAGGTGTTCGGGCAGTACGGCTCGTTCGGCCGGGGCGGTTCCGGCGCGGGCGGTATGAGCGGCTGGTCCGCGTACCAGACACTGGAGCGGGTGCGGCCGGACGCGTTGCTCAACCGAGTGCTCGCGGCGATTCGGGGTGACCAGGGCGACGGGCTGGGGGAGGCGCTCGCCCGGCAGGAGGCCCAGTCGCGCATCGCCGCGTTCCGCGAGCAGGTGCAGGCCGAGGCGCGCCGCCGCACCGCCGAATACCGCGGGCGCGACCGCATCGCCCGGCACGCCGTGGCCCCGCAGACCGATCTCGTCAGCTTCACCAACGCCAGCAGCCGTCAGCTCGCCGAACTGCGGCGCACCATCCAGCCGTTGTCGCGCAAGCTCGCGACCCGTCTCGCGGCCCGCCGTCGCCGGGCGCGACGCGGCCAGATCGACCTGCGCCGAACGCTGCGCCGGTCGCTGGCCACGGGTGGCGTGCCGATGCGCCCGGCAATGCGTGAGCGCCGGCCCGGCCGCCCGGAACTCGTGCTGCTGTGCGACATGTCCGGCTCGGTCGCGGGTTTCGCGCAGTTCACGCTGCAGCTCGTGCAGGCGCTGGCCGACCAGTTCAGCAAGGTCCGGACCTTCGCGTTCGTCGAGCTGACCGACGAGATCACCGGCCTGGTCACCGCGGGCGCGGCCGATCCGGAAGGGCTCGCGCGCCGCATCCTCAGCGAGGCGAAGCTGACGCGGTGGGGGATGAGCAGCGACTACGGGGACTCGCTGGGCAGTTTCGTCGAGGGCTGGCCGGACGCCGTCGGCCCGCGTACGTCGGTGCTGATCCTGGGCGACGGGCGCACCAACGGTGGTGACCCGAACCTGGCGGCGGTGCGCGAGATCGCCGGCCGCGCGAAGCACGTGTACTGGCTCAACCCCGAACCGCGTTCGGCGTGGGGCACCGGGGATTCCGCGGCGCTGGAGTACGCCAGGGTGGTGCCGATGCACGAGTGCCGGAACCTGCGGCAGCTGACGCGACTGGTCACCGAGCTGCTGCCGAGCTGAGTCCTCAATGGACGGTCGGTGTCTCCTGCTCCCACTTGGTGTTCCACTCCCGCAACGGTTGCAGGGCGCGGACGAGGTCCTCGCCGAGCGGCGTGAGGCGGTAGCGGCCCGCGTCGCCGGTCACCAGCCGGGCGGCGGTCAGCTCGCTGAGGCGGCTCGACAGCACGCTCGACGACATGTTCCCGCACCGGCGTTGCATCTCACGGAAGCCGGCCGGGCTGGAGCTGAGTTCCCAGATGATCCGCAGCATCCAGCGCCGCCCCAGGAGGTCGATCGTGCTTCTCATGGGCAACAGCATCCACGGTGCGGGCCGTTCCAGGAAGGACGGTGGCGTAACGTCCTGGTGACCGGCGGAGCGACTTGGGGAGGCCGCAGCGTGATCAGCGCGGACGACTACCTGTACTACGCGGAGAAAGCGCTCGACAGCATGGCCGCCGTCCTCGAAGACCTCGGCGACGAGCTGGCGAATCGGCGGCCGGACCTGCCGGGAGCGAACTCCCCGTACGCGATCGTCACGCACTGCCTCGGCGTGGTCGAGTGGTGGGCCGGACGGCTGGTGTCGGGGCGGCCGGTGGAGCGCGATCGCGAAGCCGAGTTCTCCGCCACGGGTGCCGTGACGGACCTCGTGGCCCGGGTCGAGCAGGTGAAGCAGCAGTTCCGCGCGGACGTCGTCGCCGCGGATCCGCGGGCGCCGCTGCGGGAGGCGCCGGTGGACCGCCACCGCGACAAGCCCGCCGGGCGCTCGGCTGGCGGCGCGTTCCAGCACGTGTACGAGGAGCTGGCGCAGCACCTCGGTCACCTCGAACTGACCCGGGACGTCCTGCGCGGCAAGGGATAGCGATGGACAGCGACACTGCCAGGGCGAAACTGCTCGACGCCGCCGAGGAGCTGTTCTACGCCCGCGGCATCCAGACCGTCGGCATGGACGACATCCGCACCGCCTCCGGCGTCTCGCTCAAGCGGCTGTACCAGCTGTTCCCGGCGAAGGAGCAGCTCGTCGAGGCGTACCTGGAGCGCCGCGACACGCGCTGGCGCGCCCGGCTGAGCGAGTACGTCGAGCAGTTCGACGACCCCGAGCGCCGCGTCCTCGCCGTCTTCGACTGGCTGGAGCTGTGGTTCGCCGAGCCCGGGTTCCGCGGTTGCGCGTGGATCAACTCCCACGGCGAGCTCGGGGCGGTTTCGGAGGGCGTGACGCGGCAGGCGCGTCACCACAAAGAGGCGTTTCGGCGGCTTCTGGACGAGCTGGTCGCCGCGGCGGGGCTGCCCGCCGAACTGTCCGCTCAGCTGCTGCTGCTGGCCGAAGGAGCCATGGTCACGGCGGGGATCTTCGGCCGGACGGACCCCGCGCGGCAGGGCCGGATGGCGGCCGCGGCGTTGCTGGCGGTGGCTCGGCGCGGGTAGTCGGCGAGCGCTTCCCCGCGTACGGTGTGACCAGGGATTTTGTCGCCACTTGCGGGAGGGCACCTGCGATGCGCTCGATGTGGAAGGGCTCCGTGTCGTTCGGTCTGGTCACGATCCCGATCCAGCTGTACGCCGCGACCGAGAACAAGAACGTGTCCCTGCGCCAGGTGCACGAGAGTGACGGCGGGCGCATCCAGTACAAGCGGTTCTGCTCGATCGAGGGCGTCGAGGTGCCGTACGCGGAGATCGCGAAGGGCTACGAGCTCGACGACGGCGAGATGGTCGTGCTCACCGACGAGGACCTCGACGGCCTGCCGCTGGCCAGCTCGCGGGTGATCGACGTGCTGGAGTTCGTGCCGCTGGAGGCGATCGATCCGCTGCACTACGACCGGCACTACTACCTGGAGCCGCAGAAGGCCGCGATCAAGCCGTACGTGTTGCTGCGGGACGCGCTGCAGAAGTCCCAGAACGTGGCGATCGCGAAGGTCGCGCTGCGCCAGCGGGAGTCGCTCGCGTTGCTGCGGGTGCACGCGGACGTGCTGGTGATGACCACGATGCTGTGGCCGGACGAGGTCCGCCGCCCGGACTTCGGGTTCCTCGACGACGACCTGCCGCAGATCCGGCCGCAGGAGTTGACGATGGCCGGTTCGCTCATCGACTCGCTCACCGAGCCGGTGTTCGACCCGGACAAGTACACCGACAGTTACCGCGAAGCACTCGAAGCGGTGATCGAGGCGAAGGTCGCGGGGGAGGACACGCGGAAGCCGCGGAAGAAGACGGTCAAATCGGACGTCGTGGACCTCATGGCGGCGCTGGAGGCGAGCGTGTCGGAGGCGAAGAAGTCCCGCAAACCGGCAGCGCGCAAGACGGGAGCCACGGGCCGGACGGCGGGGAGCAAGACGACGGCGGCGAAGAAGCCCGCGGCCAGGCGTTCCCCGAAGAGCGCCTGAATCTTTCGCGCGACACGCCGGGCCCCCTCCCCGGTTGCGGGCGGGTGGGGTGGTAGTAAGGCTGCATGGAGTGCCCCAACTGCGTTGCCGACCTGGACCACTGCCACGGCACGCTGCTCGTGCACACGGACGAGGTCGTCGAGTGCACCGAGCCCGGCTGCCGGGACTTCGACCGCGTACGGCACACGTTCGTCGTGACCTGCGAAGAAGTCGACGGCGACTGCCACTGCACGGCTTCGCTCGTGGTGGAGGAGTACGCCGAGGCGTCCTGACCCGCGCTGCGTCGTCGCCGTCTCACCGAGCTTCGGTGGGTGGCCGCCTCTACCAGATTATCGCCAGCTCGCCGAGTACCTCGGTGAGTGGTTGGGCCCGCGCTTCGGTGCGGGCCTTGTCTTGTGCCCGGTTCAGCTGCGCGGCCAGCGTGGTGTCACCGCTCCGGCGGGCCAGGTCCGCGGCCGCGGTGGCGGCTTCCACCAGGTCCGGGTGGAGGCCCTGCCGCAGCGCGATCCGGATCGACTCGCCGTGGTGCGTGCGTGCCTCGGCGAACCTGCCCTCATCCGTCGCCACCCGGCCGAGGGCCCTGAGCACCTTCGACCTGGCCGTCGTGCTCTGCCAGCCCGCGCCGCACTCGTCCAGCGCTCGCGTGCACCACCGCCGCGCCTCCGCCAGCTCACCCCGGCGCCGCGCGAGTTCGCCGAAACCCAGGTACGCCAAGGCAAGCGTCGCCGGCACGCCCGCCCGGCGCGCGAGTTCCCCGGACCGCCGGTAGTCCGCCGCGGCCGCCTCCGGATCCGTGTCCCGCAGCCGGTCGCCGTGCCGGCACCACAGCTCGGCCAGCTCCTCCACCGCCCCGAGCTGCCCGACCAGCTCGATCGCCTCCTCGGTCAGCGTGACCGCCTCGGCCATCGAGCCCCGCAGCTCCGCCAGCGCCGCGAGCCCGTCCAGCGCCTGCGCCATGCCCCACCGGTCCCCGAGCGAGCGGAAGATCCCCAGCGCCGCGGCGAACTCGTCCCCGGCGCGCGACTGCTCACCGCGGATCAGGTCGAGGTAGCTCATCGAGAAGCGGGCGAGCGCGCGCAGCCACGGCTCGTCACTTCCCAGAATCCGCTGGTCCAGCGGCGTCAGCGGCCGGTTCACCTCGGGCGGCCCGCTGAACAACGCCCAGCCGACCGCGAGGTACGGCTGGCGCAACGGCCGGTCGAGCGTCGCCATGACGGCCTCCGCCCGCCGCCGGTGTTCGTCCACAGGGGACGGTCCGGCCGCCAGATACGCCAGCACGTACTCCTCTTCCAGGCCCTCGATCACGTCGTCGAGCAGCCGCCGCGCCAGCGGTTCGACCTCGCCGCGCACGCCCCGCAACCGCCAGTACGGGGTGAGCGCGCCCACCAGCCTCAGCGCCAGCGGCGGATCGGCGTCGACCGCCCAGCGCAGCGCGGCCTGCAGGTTGGCGTGTTCGGCCGTCAGCCGTGCCAGCCACGTCAGCTGCTCCGCTCCGCGCAACCGGGGATCCGCCGTGCGGGCGAGGCCGAGGAAGTACTCCGCCTGCGCCCGGCAGACCTGTTCGCGTTCGCCGAGCTGCTCCGCGCAGTACGCGCGAATGGTCTCCAGCATCCGGAACCGGCCGTCCGCCACCTCCAGCAACGACTTGTCCGCCAAACCGGTGAGCAGCTCCTCGGTGTCCACATCGGACACGGCGCGTGCGGACTCCACGGTGACCCCGCCGGGGAACACGGACAGGCGGCGCAGCAGCTCCCGTTCGGGATCGGACAGCAGGTCCCAGCTCCACTCGACGACCGCACGCAGTGTCCGGTGCCGCGGCGCCGCCGTCCGGCTGCCCCGCGAGAGCACGCGGAACCGGTCGTCCAGCCGCGACGCCAGGTCCGCCAGGGGCAGCGTGCGCAACCGCGCGGCGGCCAGTTCGATCGCGAGCGGCAGGCCGTCGAGCGCGGCGCAGATCCGCTCGACCAAGGTTTCGTCCAGGTGCACACCGGGAGCGACGGCGGCGGCTCGCTCGGCGAACAGTTCGACGGCGGCCGGCGGGCGCAGCGGTGGCAGCGGGCAGAGCGCCTCGCCCGTGATGGCCAGCGGTTCGCGGCTCGTCGCCAGCACGCGCAGCCCCGGGCAGGCGGCGAGCAGCCGGTGCACGAAAGCGGCGGTGTCCTCGATGACGTGCTCGCAGTTGTCGAGGACGAGCAGCAGGCGGCGACCGGTCAGCGCGGTCGTGATGCGCTCGATCGGGTCAATCTTGGCCGAACCGCCGAAGAGCGACGTCTCACGGAGACCGAGGGCGGCGAGCACCGCCTGCGGCACCTCGCGCAGCGACGTCAGATCGACAAAGGCCGTCTCGGCGTCCTGACGAGCCGCGGCCTCGATCGCCAGCCGCGTCTTGCCCGCACCGCCGGGACCGGTGAGCGTCACCAGCCGGGCCCGGCCGAGCAGCTCCGCCACGCGCGTCAGTTCGTCCTCGCGACCGAGGAAACGGGTCAGCTGAGCCGGAACAGCGGTGGTGCTCAGTGGTTCGGCGCGCAACGCGGCCAGGTGGGCGGCGGTGAGTTCGGGCGACGGGTCGGCGCCCAGCTCGTCGGCGAGCCTGCGCCGCACTTCGTCGAACAAGGCGAGCGCTTCGGCCTGTCGCCCTGACGCGGTGAGCGCGCGCAGGAGCAGGGCGTGCAGCCGTTCCCGCAACGGATGCGCCCGGGCGAGGTCCTGGAGTTCGGTGACCGGCGCGTCCCCGAGCGCCAGCCGCGCTCCCGCGTGGTCCTCGATCGCGGTGAGCCGGAGCTCCTCCAGGCGCGCTCGCTCCGGTTCGACGAACGGACCGTCCACATCGGCCAGTGCCGGACCGCGCCACAGATCCAGTGCCGCCCCAAGCAGTTCAGCCGCTCGATCGCTCTGCGCCGCCTCCCGGACGAGCTGCGTGAAGCGGTGCACGTCGACGTCGTCCGGGTCGACGTTCAGCCGGTAACCCGAGCTGTGCAGCTCGATCGCGTCCGCGCCCAGCTTGCGCCGCAGCCGCGACACCTGGGCCTGCAACGCGTTGGCCGTCGGCGGTTCCTCGCCGTACAACCCGTCGACCAGCCGCTCGAAGCTCACCACCCGCCCAGCGTCGAGCAGCAGCAGGGCCAGCAGCGCCCGCGGGCGCGGACCGCCGACCGGGACTGCCGACTCCAGTGGGCCGAGGACGCCGAACCGCACGTCAGCCCACCAGGTTGACCAGCGGCTGCCCCTTCGCGAAGCGGGCCAGCTGCTCCTCGACCAGCCGCTTCGCGCGCGGGTAGAAGGAGTCCGAACCCCCGGCGACGTGCGGGGTGATGATCGAACCGGGAAGTGTCCAGAGTGGATGATCGGACGGCAGCGGTTCCGGGTCCACCACGTCGAGCGCGGCCCGAACCCGGCCTTCGGCCACAGCCGTGGTGAGCGCGTCGGTGTCGATCGCCGTGCCGCGGCCGACGTTCACCACCAGCGCGTCCTGCGGCAACGCGGCCAGCTCCCGCTCGCCGATCAGCCCGCGCGTGCCCGGATTGTCCGGCAGCACCAGGATCACGATGTCGGCGGTGGGCAACAGGTCCGGCAGCTCGTCGATGCCGTGCACGCCCTCGCGGGCACGACTGGCCACCGGCACCACCTCGGCCTCACCGGCGTTCAGGTAGCGCTCGATGGCCCTGCCGATCGAGCCGTAACCGACGAGCAGCACGCGGCAGTCGGCGAGGGAACGGGTGTGCTCACGCTCCCACGACCCAGCCGGCTGCTGGCGGAACCAACGCGGCAGGTCCCGCTGCGCCGCGAGGACCAGCGCCAGCGCGTGCTCGGCGACGCTCAGGTCGTGCAGGCCGCGGCCGTTCGCCAGCCGCACGCCGTCCGGGATGAGCGGGAGCAGGTTGTCCACGCCCGCCGACAGCGCCTGCACGGCCTTCAGTGCCGGAAGCCGGGGGATGAGCTTGGGCGGTTCGGGGCCGGCGTCGTAGGGCAGCACGTAGAACTCGATGCCGTCGAGGTCACCCGGTGGAGTGCCCGTGCCGTCGTAGTACGCCACCTCCAGCTCGGCGGGCACGGCGAGGTCGGACCAGGGCAGCAGCACGCGTGCGGTCATGCGCCCAGGAAACCACCCCGCGATAACCGGTTGAAGCACCCCGGCAGGGGTTGACTACGCTGTTCGACACCGTGTATCGGCGCCCGTGCGCTACCCCGAGGAGCAACTCCAGTGATCACCAGGATGTCGTCGCTGTTCCTTCGCACCCTGCGCGAGGACCCGGCCGACGCCGAAGTGCCCAGCCACAAGCTGCTGGTCCGCGCCGGCTACGTCCGCCGCGTCGCCCCGGGCGGGTACACCTGGCTGCCGCTGGGCCTGCGCGTGCTGCGCAACATCGAGACCGTGGTGCGCGAGGAGATGGACGCGATCGGGGCGCAGGAGATCCAGTTCCCCGCGCTGCTGCCGCGCGAGCCGTACGAGAAGACCGGCCGCTGGACCGAGTACGGCGACGGCCTGTTCCGGCTCAAGGACCGCAAGGGCGCCGACTACCTGCTCGGACCCACGCACGAGGAGCTGTTCGCGCTCACTGTGAAGGGTGAGTACAGCTCGTACAAGGACTACCCGGTCGTGTTGTACCAGATCCAGACCAAGTACCGGGACGAGGCGCGGCCCCGCGCCGGGATCCTGCGCGGGCGCGAGTTCGTCATGAAGGACTCGTACTCCTTCGACCTGGACGACGAGGGCCTGTCGCGGTCGTACCAGCTGCACCGGGACGCGTACATCAAGATCTTCGACCGGCTCGGCCTGGAGTACGTCATCGTCGCGGCGACGTCCGGCGCGATGGGCGGTTCGGCGTCCGAGGAGTTCCTCGCCGTCGCCGAGACGGGTGAGGACACGTACGTCCGCAGCACCGGATCGGGTTACGCGGCCAACGTCGAGGCCGTGGTCACGCCTCCGCCGCCCGCGCGGTCGCTGGAGGGGCTGCCCGAGGCGCAGGTGCATCACACTCCCGGCACGCCGACCATCGCCACGCTGGTGGAGTACCTGAACACGAAGACCGACCTCGGGCGCACCTTCACCGCGGCGGACACGCTCAAGAACGTCATGGTGAAGACCCGGCAGCCGGGCGCGAAGGAGTGGGAGATCCTCGGCATCGGCATCCCCGGTGACCGCGAGGTCGACCAGAAGCGCCTGGAGGCGTCGCTGGAGCCGGCGCAGGTGGCGCTGCTGGAGGAGGCCGACTTCGCGGCGAACCCCTTCCTCGTGAAGGGCTACATCGGCCCGAAGGCGTTGCAGGACAACGGAATCCGGTACCTCGTCGACCCGAGGGTGGTCACCGGCACGGCGTGGGTGACGGGTGCGGACAAGGCCGACCACCACGTGGTGGACCTGGTCGCGGGTCGCGACTTCACGCCGGACGGCACCATCGAGGCCGCGGAGGTCCGCGAGGGCGACGCGTCGCCGGACGGCCAGGGCACGCTGGTCGCCGCGCGCGGGATCGAGATCGGGCACATCTTCCAGCTGGGCCGCAAGTACACGGACGCGTTCGAGGTGGACGCGCTGGGCGCGGACTCCAAGCCGATCCGGATCACGATGGGCTCGTACGGCGTCGGCGTGTCGCGGCTGGTCGGCGCGATCGCCGAGCAGCACCACGACGAGCTGGGCCTGGTGTGGCCGCGCGCGGTGGCGCCCGCGGACGTGCACGTGGTGATCGCGGGCAAGGACGAGAGCGTGTTCGCGGGGGCGGAGCAGCTGGCCGCGGAGCTGGACGCGGCGGGCGTGCGGGTGCTGCTGGACGACCGCAAGGCCACGCCGGGCGTCAAGTTCGCCGACGCGGAGCTGATCGGCGTGCCGACGATCCTGGTGGTCGGCCGCGGCCTGGCGAAGGGCGTGGTGGAGGTCAAGGACCGCGCGACGGGCGACCGCGAGGACGTCCCGGTGGACGAGGTCGTGGCGCGCCTGGTGAAGCTGGTGCGGGGCTGACGGTTTTCCGGTGAAGGGCCCAGCCCGGGGATGTTCAGCCCAGCACTGCCGTCAGTACCGCCGTCGTGTCGGCGAGGTCTGGCAGCACGACGTGCGCCCCGGCCTCACGCAGGGACTCCGCGTCGTAGCGGCCCGTCGCCACGGCGATCGCCGTCGCGCCGTGGGCGAGTGCCGCGTCGATGTCGTGCGGCGTGTCGCCGATGACGACCACCGCCTCGAACGGGCTGTGCCGCGCCGTCGCCTGTGCCACCGCGTGCGCCACCAGGTCGGGGCGGTGCGCCGACAGCGAACCGTAGCCGCCGATCTCGAAGTCCAGGTGCTCGTGCAGTCCGAACGCCACCAGCTTGTGCCACGCCACCTCACGCAGGTTGCCCGTCACCAGCGACTGCACCGCCCGGCCCCGGAGCGCCTCCAGCGCCGCCGCCGCGCCCGGTAGCGCCAGGCCGCGCTCCGGCAACGTCGTCACCGCACGCTCCGCCGCCGCCACGAGCCCCGCCCACACCCGCCGCACGACGTCCGGCTCCGGCTCGATGCCGTGCAGCCGCAGCACCTCCGACGTGATCGCCAGCTCCGTGCGGCCGAACAGCGCCGGCATCCCGGTCATCGTCACGCCCGCCACGTCCGCGAGCACCTGCGCGTACCAGTCGCGGCCCGTGCCCCGCGTGTCGATGAGCGTCTGGTCGATGTCCCACAGCACGAGTCGCTTGTCCACGCCCTCGACGGTACCGACCGTCAGCCCGCGAGGAAGCTGAACCGCACCTTCCGCACCTGGTTGTCGACGTTCGTGTCGACCAGGCACACCGACTGCCACGTGCCGAGCGCGAGACTCCCGCCCAGCACGGGCACCGTCGCGTACGGCGGCAACAGCGCGGGCAGCACGTGGTCGCGCCCGTGACCGGGGCTGCCGTGCTGGTGGCGCCAGCGGCCGTCGCGCGGCAGGAGCTCGTCGAGCGCGGCCAGCAGGTCGTCGTCGCTGCCCGCGCCGGTCTCCAGGATCGCCAGTCCCGCGGTGGCGTGCGGCACGAACACGTGCAGCAGCCCGTCTCCGGCGCCGGCCTCGGCGAGGAACGACTCGGCCTGCTTGGTCAGGTCGTGCACCACGGCCTCGCGGCCGGTGCGGACCTCGATCTCGGTGGAGTGCATACCTCCACCGTATTACGAGTCCAGGTACCGCAGCACGGCGAGCACGCGTCGGTTGTCCTCTTCGGACGGTGGCAGGCCGAACTTGTCGAACAGCCGCGTGACGTACTTCTCCACCGAGCCGCCGGAAAGGTGCAGCTTCGCCGCGATGGCGCCGTTCGACCGGCCCTCCGCCATCAACGCGAGCACGTCCCGTTCACGCTCGGTGAGCTGCCCGAGCACGTCCGACCGGCGGGTGGCGCCGAACAGCTGGCTCACCACCTCCGGGTCGAGCACGGTCTCCCCGGCCGCGACCCGGCGCAGCGCGTCGAGGAACTCGGCCACGTCCGCCACCCGGTCCTTGAGCAGGTAACCCACGCCGCCCGCGCGGTCGGCGAGCAGCTCCGCGGCGTACGTCGTCTCGACGTACTGGGAGAACAACAGCACCGCCGTGCCCCGGTCCTCCCGTCGCAGCTGCAGTGCCGCGCGCAACCCCTCGTCGGTGAACCCCGGCGGCATCCGAATGTCCACAATGGATACGTCCGGCCGGTGCTCCCGTACCGCCTGCCGCAGCGCCTCGGCGTCCTTGACCTCGGCGACGACCTCGTGCCCCCGCAGCGTGAGCAGCTCCACCAGCCCCGCCCGCAGGATCGCCGAGTCCTCCGCCACCACGATGCGCATGTCAACCCCCCACCGGTAACCGCGCGGTGATCACCGTGGGACCACCGGGCGGGCTTTCGATCTCCAGCCTGCCGTCCACCGTGCCGACGCGTTCGGCCACCCCCGCGAGCCCGCCGCCGGGCGACAGCCGCGCCCCGCCGGTGCCCTCGTCCGACACGACCAGCCGCACGAACCCGTCGGGCGCCGTCACCTCCACGTGCACGACCGGCGCGTGCGCGTGCTTGACCGCGTTCGTCAGCAGCTCCGACGCGCTGAAGTACAGCAGGGTCTCCAGCGCGGGCGACGGGCGTTCCGACAGGTCCACGTGCAGGCGCACGTCGACAGCGCTGCGGGCGGCGAGCGTGGTGAGCGCGACCTCAAGCCCGGCGTCCAGCGCGGGCGGGCGGATGCCGCGGGCGAGGTCACGCAGCTCGACCAACGCCTGCTTCGCGTCGCCGTGCGCCGCCGACACCAGCCGCCGCAGCGTCGCGAGGTCGGCGTCCTCGCGGGTGAGCTCGTCCTGCGCGATGCCGAGTTTCATCGCCAGCGCCACGAGCTGGGCCTGGGCGCCGTCGTGCAGGTCGCGCTCGATCCGCCGCAGCCGGGTGGTGGCGTCGTCGATGACGTTCGCGCGGCTTTCTTCCAGGTCGCGGACGCGTTCGGTCAGGCTCCGCGGCCCGAGCAGGCTCACCACCAGCGCCCGGTCGAGGTTGGCCAGCCCGTGCAGCACCCACGGCAGTGCGAGCAGGATTCCCGCGCCGACCAGCGCGAACGGCAGTGTCGCGAACCAGACGCCGACGTGGATGTCGGTCAGCGGCAGCAGGCGGCCACCCGTGCCGGACCAGTACAGCGGGTAGGCCAGGGCGAGCAGCCCGTACATCAGCAGCGCCCCGGCGACCGCGAGGTCGACGAGCGACAGCGGGAGGCGCACCAGGAGGTAGCCGAGCGTCCGCCGACCGGTCCGGTCGAAGATGCGGGCTCGCAGGCCCCGCTGCGGAGCCGGCGGGTCGGCGACGCTGACGCCGAGCAGCTTGCGCGCGCACCGCCTGTGCAGCCCGCCCAGGTCGCGCACCGCGTCCAGCACTCCGGCCAGCAGCAGCACCCCGAGGAACACGGGGGACAGCGCCGTGCCGAGCACCAGCCCGACGAGCAGCACCACCGTGCACACGAGCGTCGGCACGAAACCCGCGAGCGCCCACGCCAGCTCGCCGCCGAACACCCGCCCGAACGGCGCGAGGAGCAGGCGGCGGTTCATGGTCCCCAGCTTGCCGTGCTCGCACCGCGCGGACCATCCGGTTTTCCCCACCGTTTCCCACTCCTTGGTACCGGAAACAAAACCGCCGGAGGTATCGCTGGAACCGGAAAAGGCAGTCCCGGCGAAAGGATCAGGGCATGTCGCAGACTCTCCGTCTCGCCGTCGCACTCGACGGCGCCGGCTGGCACCCGGCGGCCTGGCGCGAGCCGGACGCCCCGCCCGGCGAACTGTTCACCGCCGGGTACTGGGCGGACCTCGCGGCCGAGGCCGAGCGCGGGTTGCTGGACTTCGTCACCATCGAGGACTCGCTGAGCCCGCAGACCGACCGGACCGACCGGGTGCAGGGCAGGCTCGACGCCGTGCTCATCGCGTCGCGGATCGCACCGCTGACGCGGAACCTCGGGTTCGTGCCGACGGTGATCGCGACCCACACCGAGCCGTTCCACATCTCCAAGGCCATCGCGACGCTCGATTACGTCAGCACCGGCCGCGCCGGGCTGCGAGTGCGGGTGTCGGGTTCGCAGGCCGAGGCCGACCACTTCGGCCGTCGCGAGGTGCTGTCGCGGGAGGACCTGTTCGACGAGGCCGCGGACTACGTCGAGGTCGTGCGGCGGTTGTGGGACAGCTGGGAGGACGACGCCGAGATCCGCGACGTCGCCACCGGCCGGTTCGTCGACCGGGAGAAGCTGCACTACATCGACTTCGAGGGCCGGTTCTTCGACGTCAAGGGCCCGTCGATCACGCCGCGCCCGCCGCAGGGGCAGCCGCCGGTCGCGGTGCTGGCGCACGTGCCGGTGGCCTACCGGCTGGCTGAGCGCAGCGCGGACCTGGTGTTCGTCACCGAGCCGGAGCCGGCTGTGCGAGGGCCGCTGGTGTTCACCGATCTGGTGGTGTTCCTGGACGAGACCGAGCAGGCCGCGGCCGACCGCAAGGCGCGGCTGGACGAGGTGGCGGGCGAGGAGTACACCTCCGACGCCGAGATCTTCGTGGGCACGCCGTCGCAGCTGGCGGACCGCCTGCTGGCGCGGGAGGCGTTCGGTTTCCGGCTGCGGCCCGGGGCGGTGCCGCACGACCTGCGTGCGGTGACCCGCGGCCTGGTGCCGGAACTGCAGCGGCGCGGCGCGTTCCGCACCGCCTACGAAGCGAACACGTTGCGGGGCCTGCTGGGCCTCGACCGTCCGGCCAACCGTTACGCCGCTTGAGGAGCAGCGAGATGACGAAGCAGATCCACCTGGCCGCGCACTTCCCCGGCGTCAACAACACCACCGTGTGGAGCGACCCGGAAGCGGGCAGCCACATCGAGTTCAGCTCGTTCGTGCACCTGGCGCAGACCGCGGAGCGCGCGAAGTTCGACTTCTTCTTCCTCGCGGAGGGCCTGCGGCTGCGGGAGCAGGGCGGGCAGATCTACGACCTGGACGTCGTCGGGCGGCCGGACACGTTCACCGTGCTGGCCGCGCTCGCCGCGGTGACCGAGCGGCTGGGCCTAACGGGCACGATCAACTCGACGTTCAACGAGCCGTACGAGGTGGCGCGGCAGTTCGCGAGCCTCGACCACCTGTCGGCGGGGCGTGCGGGCTGGAACGTGGTCACGTCGTGGGACGCGTTCACGGGCGAGAACTTCCGGCGCGGCGGTTACCTGCCCGCGGAGGACAGGTATGTCCGCGCGAAGCGTTTCCTGGAGACGGCGGCGGAGCTGTTCGACTCCTGGCGGGACGGGGATGTGCTGGCGGACAAGGAAACGGGCCGGTTCCTGGCGCGCGACGATGCCGGTGCGTTCGAGCGGCACGATTCGCAGTTCGACATCAAGGGCCGGTTCAACGTGCCACGCAGTCCGCAGGGCCGTCCGGTGATCCTGCAGGCGGGCGACTCGGACGAGGGCCGCGAGTTCGCGGCGGCGACGGCGGACGCGATCTTCACCCGGCACGGCACGAAGGAGGCCGGGCAGGAGTTCTACCGGGATGTGAAGGGCCGCCTGGCTCGTTACGGGCGGCAGCACAGCGATCTGGTGGTCCTCCCCGCCGCGACTTTCGTGCTGGGCGACACCGACGCGGAGGCCCAGGAGCTGGCGGACGTCGTGCGGCACCAGCAGGTGAGCGGGCAGACGGCGATCAAGTTCCTGGAGCAGCTGTGGAACCGGGACCTGTCGGAGTACGACCCGGACGGCCCGCTCCCGGAGGTGGACCCGCTGGTGGGCGAGAACACGATCGCGAGGGGCCGGGCGAGCGTGCGGATGTACCGGGACCCCCTGGCGACGGCGAAGCAGTGGCGAGAACTGGCGGAGGCGAAGAACCTGTCGATCCGGGAACTGATCATCGAGGTCACCGGCAGGCAGAACTTCGTAGGGGCGCCGAACACCGTCGCGGAGAGCATCAACGACCTGGTGCAGGCAGACGCGTGCGACGGCTTCATCCTGGTACCGCACGTAACCCCGGGCGGGTTGGACCCCTTCGCCGACAAGGTGGTGCCCCTGCTGCAGGAGCGAGGCGTGTTCAGGACCGAGTACAGCGGCGAAACACTAAGGGACCACCTGGGCCTAAAAGCACCGAAGTCCTTTTAGGACGCGCCAGAAACAGAAAGTCCCAGGACCACCGCCCGGATCTCCCCCGCCCCTCGTCCCCAGCTGCACTTGGCGGTTGACTCGCCGGGTCAAGGGTGAGCTTGCTCATCGCGAAGCGACGCCGAAGGCGCCCTTGAGGCGGCGAGTCAACCGTCGAACACTCAAAAACGAGGGGCGGGGGTGGGCCGGGCAAGGAGGGCGGCCACGCCCGGCCCACAGCGGGTGACCACGCTGGGACTGCGGGGCGAAAGACAAAAGATCAAAAGAATGCCTCGCCGGCGGGCAGGCTCCAGGATGATGGGGGCCCGAAGGGATCTCACCTCGGGTGGGTGGTCGAGTTGAGTGATCATCCCGTCGCCTGCGGTTTGTGCATATCACTTTGAGGACCAGCCGCAAGGTTGGCATGTCAAGCTCCGGCGAGCACGAAGGTTGCGGCTGCTCCTCAAAGTGATGGTCCTGAATCAGGCGACGGGATGATCACCCAACTCTCGGGAATCTAACGATCCCCCTCTTCTTCGTCCTTCTGTGCCTTCTTCGAGGCTTCCCGCATCTCGATCACCTCGGTGAGCCAGTCGCCGGCTTCCCTGGCCACGTCGCGGACCGCGCCGGTGATGATCGTTGCTATGCGGCCCACGTGGGTGGCCGCCGTTTCGGTCAGCACCTGCACCGTGTCCTTGCCGCGTTCGAACTGTCCCACCATCGTGGCCCCCTAAGCTGCCTTGAGTTCCGGCTCAAGCGTAGTGGGCTGCTCCGGCTCACGCGCGCCACCGGAACCCGGCAGGGCGAGCTTCACGATCTTCTTCGCCACCGAGAACAGCTGCTTGTGCAGCGGACCCGTGTTGTACGGCAGCCCGTACTTTTCGCAGATTCCGCGGATCTCGGCCGCGATCTGCGGATACCGGCGCGCCGGGATGTCCGGGAACAGGTGGTGCTCGATCTGGTGCGACAGGTTCCCGGTCAGGATGTGGAACAGCTTCCCGCCCGTGATGTTCGCCGAGCCGAGGATCTGCCGCAGGTACCACTGCCCGCGCGTCTCCTGCTCGGTCTCGGCCTCGGTGAAGCTCTCGACGTCCGCCGGGAAGTGACCGCAGAAGATGATCGCGAACGCCCACAGGTTGCGGGTCACGTTGGCCGTCACGTTGCCCGCCAGCGTCAGCGGCGCGAGCGGGCCCGTGAGCAGCGGGAACAGCACGTAGTCCTTGCCGATCTGGCGCGCCGCCTTGCGCACCATCTTCGCCCGCACCTCGGCGAACTCCGACCATTTGCGCTCGCCCCGCACGATGCGGTCGAACTCCAGGTCGTGCAGCATCACGCCCCACTGGAAGATGAACGCCAGCAGCGTCGCGTACACCGGGTTGCCCAGGTAGTACGGGTGCCACTTCTGCGCCGGGTCCATCCGCAGGATGCCGTACCCGATGTCCCGGTCCTTGTCGAGGATGTTCGTGTACGTGTGGTGGATGTAGTTGTGCGAGTGCCGCCAGTTCTCCGACGGCGCCACGGTGTCCCACTCGAACTGCTGCGAGCTCAGCGCCGGGTCGCGCGTCCAGTCGTACTGGCCGTGCATGACGTTGTGCCCGATCTCCATGTTGTCGAGGATCTTCGCCAGCGAAAGCGAAGCGACGGCGAGCGGCCACGCGGGCGGGAGGTACATCAGCGCGCGGCCGGTGACCTCCAGCGTCCGCTGGGTCTTGATGACGTTCTGGATGTAGTCGACGTCCTCCTGGCCGAGGTCGGCCACGATCCGCTGCCGGATCGCGTCCATCTCCCGGCCGAACTCCTCGACCTGCTCCGGCGTGAGCCGGTCCTGCAAACCGGTCATGGGGATGCTCCTAACAGTTGATTTCGACGTCGCCGACGGGCACGGAGATGCACAGCTGGATCTCCTCGTCCTCCTCCGCGGACAGGTCCCCGGACAGCGCGTTGCGCACCGTGCCGCGGCTCTTGACCTGGGTGCACGAGAAACAGATGCCCATCCGGCAGCCGTGCTCGGGCCGCAGCCCCGCGGCCTCGGCCTGTTCCAGCAGCGGACGGCCGGAGTTGTCGGCCTCCACCTCGCTGCGGGCGAACCGCACCCGCCCCGTCGCGCCCTCGGCGTCGACGGCCAGCTCCGGCGGCGTGAACGATTCGGTGTGCAGTTGTTCACTCAACTCTGCGTAGCAGTCCCGCACCGCGTCCAGCAGGCGCCCTGGCCCGCACGCGTAAGCAGGCGCCCCGGCCCACCACGGCGCGACCGCGTCGAGGTGGTCGACGGAGAACCGGCCGCCGAGGTCGTGGCCGAACACCACGCGGAAGTTCGGCCGGTCCAGCGCCGAAAGCTCGTCGCGGTAGGGCACGTCCCGCCCGTAGTGCAGGAACACCACCTCGCCGCGGTGCCCCTCGTCGAGGAGCGTGCGCAGCATCGACATCACCGGTGTGATCCCGCTGCCACCGCTGATGAGCAGCAGCTTCTCCGGTCGCGGCTCGGGCAGCGTGAACTGCCCGTCCGGCCGGGAAAGCCCGAGCACCAGGCCCGGCCTGGCGTTCCGGTGCAGATACCGCGAGACCAGGCCGTCCTGCTTGATCGTGAGTTCGAGGCCGTCGTCGTACTGCGAGACGGCGGGGGAATAGCAGCGCGTCCGCCTTACGCCGTCGATCTGGACGGTGACCCGCACGTACTGCCCGGCGGTGAACCCGCGCCAGGCCCGGCTGGGCCGCAGGCGCAGCGTCACCGAGTCGGCCGTCCGCCGCACGTCCGTGATCTCGCCGCGGATCTCGCGGCGGACCAGCATCGGGTCCACCAGTTCGAGGTAGCGGTCGATGCCGTGCGGGGTGAGCAACGCTTCGGCCATCGACGCCAGTCTGCTCATGCCGCACCTCATTCAGTGAACATCTGTACACTCAATGATGACGGAAGGTGCCGGACGAGGCAAGGCGGGGGTTACGTAACCTGAGCACTGTGACGGCCGAACCGGTGACGCGCCACGAGCGCAAGGAACGCACCAGGCGCGCGCTGCTCGACGCGGCACTGGGGCTGCTCGCCGACCGCGGTTTCGCCAGCCTCAGCCTGCGGGAGGTCACCAAGGTCGCGGGCATCGTCCCGACGGCCTTCTACCGGCACTTCGCCTCGATGGACGAGCTGGGCGTCGCGCTCGTCGAGGAGTCGATGCGCACGCTGCGCGACATGATCCGCTCGGTCCGGCGCGGGCGGAACGCGTCCGGCGACATGATCCGCGAGTCGGTGCGGACGCTGTACGAGCAGGTCCGCGCGCACGAGAACCACTTCCGCTTCCTCGTCCGCGAGCGCTACGGCGGCGGGGGCGCGGTGTCACGCGCCGTGGCGGTCGAGCTGAAGCTGTTCTCCAGCGAGCTCGCCGTCGACCTGGCGCGGCTCGACTTCCTGCGCGAATGGTCGACCGAGGATCTGCACATGATGGCGGAGCTGATCGTCACCGCGATGCAGGCCACCGTCCTCGACCTGCTCGAAGCCCGGCCGCGCGACGCCGGAACCGACGAGCGCATCGTCCGCACGGCGGAAAAACGGCTCCGCCTCATCGCGCTCGGCGTGCCGAGCTGGCGCAGCAGGACTTGACTCCGGTTGCGGGTTGCCCCTTTGCTGATAGAACGGGAATGATCGCCCGGCCTCAGCGAGGAGGTGGTGCACCGTGGTCGAGACCGTGCCGCTGTCGGTCGGCGTCGTCCGCGAGTCGATACCGGACGAGCGGCGGGTGGCGCTGGTGCCCAAGCTGGTCGAACGGCTCGTCCGGCGCGGGCTGCGCGTCGTCGTCGAGCCCGGCGCCGGAGCGGGGGTGCTGCTGGCCGACGAGCTGTTCACCGCCGCCGGAGCGGAGCTGGGCGACGCCTGGCACGCCGACCTGGTGCTCAAGGTCTCGCCGCCGACGGCCGAGGAGGTCGCCCGGCTCAAGGCGGGCACCGTCCTCATCGGGTTCCTCAAGCCACTGTCCGATGTGGAGGGTGTCGCGGCGCTCGAAGAGGCCGGGGTCACCGCGTTCGCGATGGAGTCGATTCCCCGCATCACGCGCGCGCAGGCGATGGACGCCCTGTCCTCGCAGAGCAGCGTCGCCGGGTACCGGGCGGTGCTGCTCGCCGCGGAACGCCTGACCCGTTTCTTCCCCATGCTCACCACGGCCGCCGGCACGGTGCCGCCCGCGAAGGTGCTCGTCCTCGGCGCCGGGGTCGCCGGGCTGCAGGCGCTGGCCACCGCGAAACGGCTGGGCGCGCGCACCACCGGGTACGACGTCCGGCCGGAGGTGGCCGACCAGGTGCGCTCGGTCGGCGCGCAGTGGCTCGACCTCGGCATCGAAGCGGTCGGCGAAGGCGGTTACGCGCGCGAACTGACCGAGCAGGAACGAGCCGAGCAACAACGCCGCCTCACCGAGGCGATCACGCAGTTCGACGTCGTCGTCACCACCGCGCTGGTGCCCGGGCGCAAGGCGCCCACCCTCGTCACCGCCGAAGCCGTGCGCGGCATGCCGGCCGGCGGTGTCGTGGTCGACCTCGCCGGGGAGTCCGGCGGGAACTGCGAGCTGACCGAGCCAGGCCGGGACGTCGTCGCGCACGACGTCACCATCTGCTCGCCGCTCAACCTGGCCGCCGAAATGCCGGGGCACGCGAGCGAGCTGTACGCGCGCAACGTGACCGAACTGGTCGAGCTGCTGGTGGACGCCGAAGGCAGGCTCGCGCTCGACTTCTCCGACGAGATCGTCGCCGGTGCCTGCGTCGCCGGACGGGAAAGGGGAGAGTCCTGATGCTCGTGGAAAGCCTGGCGGTGCTCGTGCTCGCCGGATTCGTGGGTTTCACGGTGATCTCGAAGGTGCCCAACACGCTGCACACCCCGCTGATGTCCGGCACGAACGCCATCCACGGCATCGTGCTGCTGGGCGGGCTCGTGGTGCTGGGCCTCGGCGCGGACGGCGTGCTGAACAAGATCCTGCTGGTGATCGCGATCGCGTTCGGCACGATCAACGTCGTCGGCGGGTTCCTGGTCACCGACCGGATGCTCGGCATGTTCAAGCAGCGCAAGGACCGCGCCGATGACTGACCTCATCGCGGTCCTCTACATCGTCGCGTTCGCGTTGTTCATCTACGGCCTGATGGGCCTCACCGGCCCGCGCACCGCGGTGCGCGGCAACTGGATCGCCGCCGTGGGCATGGTGATCGCGGTGGTCGCGACGCTGCTGACGCCGGGCATGGGCAACTGGGTGCTGATCGCGCTCGGCATCGGAATCGGCATCGTCGTCGGTGTGCCCGCGGCGCGGCGGGTGAAGATGACCGCGATGCCGCAGATGGTGGCGTTGTTCAACGGCGTCGGCGGTGGCGCGGTCGCGCTCATCGCGTGGGTCGAGTTCCGCACCACGGACGGCTATTCCGCCGAGCCCCGCTATATAGCGATCGCGTCGTTGTTCGCGGCGCTCATCGGCTCGATCTCCTTCTGGGGTTCGCTGATCGCGTTCGGGAAACTGCAGGAGATCCTGCCAGGGCGCCCGATCACGCTGCGCGCGCTGCAGCAGCCGTTGAACATTGTGCTGCTGCTGGCGGCGGTCGGTTGTGCGGTGGCCGTGATCGCGGGCGTCGACGCCGAAGTGCTGATGATCGTGCTGCTGCTGGCCGCGGCGGTGCTCGGCTTGATGGTGGTGCTGCCGATCGGCGGCGCCGACATGCCGGTCGTGATCTCCCTGCTCAACGCGTTCACCGGGTTGTCCGCCGCCGCGATGGGTCTCGCGCTGGACAACACCGCGCTCATCGTCGCGGGCATGATCGTCGGCGCGTCGGGTTCGATCCTGACGAACCTCATGGCGAAGGCGATGAACCGTTCCATTCCGGCGATCGTCGCCGGCGGGTTCGGTGGCACGACGGCGGTGGCGTCCGGCACGCGGGAAGAACGTCCGGTGCGCAGCACCACCGCCGCCGACACCGCGGTGCAGCTGGCGTACGCGAGCAAGGTCGTCGTGGTGCCCGGCTACGGAATGGCGGTCGCCCAGGCCCAGCACGCGGTCCGCGAAATGGGCCAGCTGCTGGAATCGAAGGGGATTTCGGTGTCCTACGCCATCCACCCCGTCGCCGGGCGGATGCCGGGCCACATGAACGTGCTGCTCGCCGAGGCCGACGTGCCCTACGAGCAGCTCAAGGAAATGGACGACATCAATTCGGAATTCCCGCAGACCGATGTGGCGCTGGTGATCGGTGCGAACGACGTGACGAATCCCGCCGCCCGCAGCGACCCGAACTCACCGATCTACGGAATGCCGATCCTCGATGTCAGCGCGAGCCGTTCGGTCATCGTGCTGAAACGCTCGATGAGCTCCGGTTTCGCGGGAATCGACAACGACCTGTTCTACGAACCCCGCACGAGCATGCTCTTCGGCGACGCCAAGAGCTCGGTCGGCGAGGTGGTCGAGGAGCTGAAGAACCTCTGACGGATTACTTCTCGGCGTTGGAGAACACCACCGGCGGCGCCTTGCGGGTGGCGCGGCGCGGCGCCTTTTCGGCTGCCGTGGTCTTCTTCGCGGCCGCCGGCTTCTTGGCGCTCGCCTTCGTTCCCGTCGATTTCGCGGCCGCCGTTTTCGGAGTTTTCGCCGTCGATTTCGCGGCGGTGCTCCGGGTGGTGGCCGATTTGGTGGCCGTCGATTTCGCCGCCGTGGTCTTCTTCGGCGCGGCCGCCTTCTTGGCGGCGGGCTCGGCCTTCTTCGCCGCGGCGGGCTTCGCCTTGCTCGCGGTGCTCTTCGCCGGTGCGGTCTTCTTCTCCGCGGCCGGCTTCGCGGGCGCGGTGGCCTTCGCCGGGGTGCGCTTGCGGGCGGTGGTCTCCGCGGTTTTCGCCGCCGCGGTACGGGAAGCGGCGGGCTTGCGGCGGCCGCGGGTGGGCGGCGCGAGGCGACGGACGGGCCGCTTGCGCCCGCCGGTGCGGCGGCCGTGCTGGACGTAGCGCGCCAGGATCTCGCGCAGGTTCCCGGCGTTCTCGTCGGAGAGGTCGATGTCGTAGTCGACCCCGTCCAGGCCGAACCGGACCTGCTCCTGAGCGGGTTCTCCGTTCAGGTCGTCCAGCAACTGCACCGCGGTGTTCTTGGCCACCGAAAACCTCCCGTACTCGAATACTCCGCTGAGAATACCTCCCGGGCTTGCATGCGGCGCCCGCCTGGTGTGCGCTGGGCGCATGACCGAAGAGACTTTCGACGTGGTGGTGATCGGCGGCGGCCCGGTGGGGGAGAACGCGGCCGACCGGGCCGTGCGGGGCGGCCTGCGCACCGCGCTGGTGGACCACGAACGGTTCGGCGGGGAGTGCTCGTACTGGGCCTGCATCCCGAGTAAAGCCTTGTTGCGTCCGGGAAACGCGCTCGCCGCGGCGCGGCGGCTGCCCGGCGTTCCCGTGGGCGCCACGATCGATCCCGCGAAGGTCTTCGAGCGTCGCGACTCTTTCACCCACGGTGGTGACGACGCGAGTCAGGTCGAGTGGGCGCGGGGCGCGGGCATCGACGTCGTGCGGGGGCACGCGCGGATCACCGGTGAGCGAGAGGTCACAGTGGACGCTGACCGGGTGCTGCGCGCGCGGCACGCGGTGGTGGTCTGCACCGGGAGCGTGCCGAAGACGCCGGACATCCCCGGGCTCGACGAGGTTCCGGTGTGGGGTTCGCGGGAGGCGACGACGGCGAGCGAGGTCCCGGCGCGGCTCGCGGTGCTCGGCGGCGGGGTGGTCGGGGTCGAGATGGCGCAGGCGTGGGCGCGGCTCGGCGCGCGGGTGGACCTGGTCGTGAGCGGGCCGCGGCCGCTGCCGAGGTATCCGGAGTTCGCTGGGGACCTCGTGGTGGCGGGTCTGCGCGCGGACGGCGTTCGCGTGCACCTGGACTCGGGCCTCGTGCGGGCTTCCGAAGTGGACGGAGCGGCGCGGCTGGAGCTGACGGACGGGCAGACGCTGACCGCCGACAAGCTCCTCGTCGCCACCGGCCGTCGTCCCGCGACGGACGAGCTCGGACTGGAGTCGGTCGGGTTGAAGGCGGGCAGCACGCTGGCGGTCGACGACACGGGCCTGGTGTCCGAAGTGGACGGTGGCTGGCTGTACGCGGCGGGTGACGTGACGGGCCGCGCGCCGCTGACCCACCAGGGCAAGTACGCGGCGCGGGCGGTGGGCGACGTGATCGCGGCGAAGGCGGCGGGCGAGGTGGTCGACACGGCGCCGTGGAGCCAGTACACGAGCACGGCGGACCACTACGCCGTGCCGCAGGTGGTGTTCACGGATCCGGAGGTGGCGTCGGTCGGCCTCGCGGCGGCGGAGGAGGGCGAGCCGCACCGGGTGGTGGACGTCGACATCGCGGTGGCGGGCTCGGCCCTGCACGCCGACGGGTACACGGGCAAGGCGCGGATGGTGGTGGACACCGAGCGGGAGGTGCTCGTGGGCGTCACGTTCGTCGGCCAGGACGTCGCGGAGCTCCTGCACTCCGCGACGATCGCCGTCGTGGGCGAGGTGCCGCTGCGCCGCCTGTGGCACGCGGTCCCGGCGTTCCCGACGATGAGCGAGGTCTGGCTACGGCTGCTGGAGACGTACGGGTTGTAGGGGTTCCTCAGGAAACCTTCGCGCCCAAAGCGGCCTGCGCCGCTTGCAGCAGGGCCGGGTCGTTCGCCGTCGAGGGCTGGTCGAACCAGGCTGCCAGCACGAGACGCACCGTGGTGCCGTTGGCGGAGCTGAGGTAGGCCGCCGTGCCGTCGAAGCGCGGTGTGCGCGGCCACTTGCCCGTCTCCCCGGCCAGGTCGGTCACGCTGCCGCCGCCCGGGGTGTCCGCAGCCTTCTTGAACGCCGTTGCCTTGGTCGCGTCGGCGAAGGACACCACCGCCAGCGACACCGCCACCGGCCTGCCGCCCACCGTCGCCTCGAAGCTCGCCCGCGTCATGCTCGCGCAGCCGCCGTGCTGCAGGCTCACCTGCAGATCCCCGACGGCGTGCGCCGCGCACTGCGCGTCCGTCGCCGCCGCGCGCTGCACCAGCGGAATCCCCTGCACCACCTGCTGCGGCGGCGGGGGCGCGGTCTCCGGATCGCCCCCGCTCGTCGTCGCCAGCACGATCGCCGTCACCAGCAGCACCGCCAGCAGGCCGATCGCCCCGATCGGCAGCCACCGCACCGTCCGCGGCTTCTCCTGCACGGGCATCCGCACCGGCACCGCCGCCGTGACCCGCGGCACCGGCGCCGTCACCTCGATCGGCCGCGGCGGCGGCAGCTGCGGACGCGCCTTCACCGGAGGGCGCGGCGGTGGCGGCGGTGGTGGCGCGATCTTTTCCGTGGGCTCGGGCTCCGGCTGCGGAGGCGCGATCTTCTTCGTGACCTTCGGTGCCTGCTTCGGTGGCGCCAGCTTCTCCGTCGCCTCGGGCTCTTCCGCGAAGGCGCCGAAACCTTCCGCGCGCAACGCCTCGTCGGAAATCGGCGGCGCTTCCGGAGCCAGCGCCTTCAACAGTGCGCGCGCCTCCTCCACCGAACACGGCTTCGGCGCGGACGCGAGCGAGACGGTGGCCGCGAGCATGTGCGTCGCCGTCGGGTGCAGCACCCGGACCGCGCCTGTGACGTCGGCGGGCGGCTGGTCCACCTGGTCGACGAACGGCCCCACCGCGAGGATCGTGCCGATCGGCAGCTCCGCGGGCACCCTGGGCCGCAGCTGCTTCGCGATCGACTCCGCGAGCGCCAGCTTCGGCGCACCCGGGTTGACCGCGTGGTCCTGCGCCGGCAGCGGCCAGCCGTCCGCGCGCCACGCCCCCGCCAGCGGCGCTTCGAGCTTCATCGCGGGTTCGGGCAGGTCCACGCCGAGCACGACCACCACTCCGCGCGGCAGCACGACCACCGCGTCGACGCTGCGGACCGACGGGATCGGCCGCACCCCGACCAGCGCCACCCCGCCGACGACGGTGTTCCCCCGGCCGAGTGACGCGAGCGCCGCGCGGATGTCGTCGGCCACGCGAGACGGCTGTTGCCCGAGCCGGACGAGCCGCACCTGAACCTCCCCCTGACGGTGGCTGCTGGCTGCTTACGCTAGCGCGCAGTGATGGTCCACTGGCCCGGCAGTGTGAAAATCCCATCCTCCGTCTGCCCGGATTCTGGCGCACAGTGACCGTCGTCACTCAAGCGTGTGCTCCTCGTTAGGAGGACGGCTGCCCGCCGACCCGAGGAGAAGCCGATGCGCAGAAGATGTGCACTAGCCGCCGCCGTACTCGCCCTCCCGATCGTCCTCGCCCCCACCGCCACCGCGCAGACCCCGCTCGCGCCCGTTTCAGGGTCGCTGAACGCATTGCTGTCCACGGCCGCCCCGGCCACGCAGCTGACCACGCTCGTGCACGCCGCCGACGTCGGCACCGCCGCGCAGGCCGTGCACAAGGCAGGACTCACCGAGGTCACCCGCTTCGCCAAGATCGGCGTCGTCGCCGCGAAGGGTTCCGCCGCCCAGGTCCGCGCGGTCCGCCAGGCGCCCGGCGTGACGTACGTGGAGAACAACGACCCGCTCGTGGCGTACGGCAGCACGGGCACCACCGCCACCCGCAGCGCGGAAGCCCGCACCACCCTCACCGGCGCGAACGGCACGGCGCTCGACGGCACCGGAGTCTCCGTCGCGATCATCGACACTGGCGTCGACCCGACGCACCCGGCCTTCCAGGGCCCGGACGGCACGCGCGTGGTGCGCAACCTCAAGAGCCTGTGCCTCGACGGCACGGACACCTCGTGCATCGTCGACGTGCCGACGTCGCTCGACACCGACACCACCTCGCTCGGCGGGCACGGCACCCACGTCACCGGGATCGCCGCGGGCAACGCCCTGACCCTGCCGGACGGCACCCGGGTCGGTGGTTCCGCGCCGGGCTCGAAGATCGTCGCCATCTCCACCGGGCTCGCGATCCTCGTGCTCGGCACCGACGCCGCGCTGAACTGGGTGCTGGAGAACCACGCCGCGCCGTGCGGCGCGGGCGTGCCGGCGAGTACCTGCCCGCCCATCAAGGTGGTCAACAACTCCTACGGCCCCAGCGGCGGCGGCACGTTCGACCCGAACTCGGCCACCGTGCAGCTCCAGCGCGCGCTGGCCGCCGAGGGCGTGGTCACCGTGTGGGCCAACGGGAACGACGGCGGCGACGGCACCGAGAACCTGTCCAACCCGCCCGGTCAGGACCCGACGCCGGGCGTGATCTCCGTGGCGTCCTACAACGACCAGGGCACCGGCACCCGCGACGGCACGGTGTCCGACTTCTCCTCCCGCGGCCTGGCGACCGACCCGGCGACGTGGCCCGACGTCTCCGCGCCCGGCGAGAACATCCTGTCCTCGTGCCGCCCGTACCTGGTGATCTGCGCGCAGGGCCTGCAGCCGGAGAACGGGCCCGGCCCACTGGACATCGGTACCTACAACGTGATCAGCGGGACGTCCATGGCCACGCCGCAGATCACCGGGATCGTCGCGCAGTTGTTCCAGGCCGATCCCGCAGCGACGCCCGCCGACATCGAGAACGCGATCAAGTCGACGGCGTACAAGTACGCGAACGGTGCGGCCTACGAGTCCGTCGGCCCCTACACTTCCAGCTACGACAAGGGGACCGGGCTCGTTGACACGGTCGCGGCCGCGCAGTCCCTCGGCGCCTAGTTGCCGGTCGGGGCGCTGCCGGTGCGCCGGGAGCGCCCCACACGGAAGTGGTGCCTGCGACGGGTGAGGTTCGTGTGGCCAAATGGGTGATCACGGTGCACAATGTGCTCTAGCCGCACCAGGGCACAGCAGACGTTCGAGCTCGCGAGGTCGTAGGGGAAGACGCCCCTCGTCGAGTAGCGGAGGTCAGCAGTGAGCACCCGTGGAAACACCCGTGGTGTGGTGTACGTCCACTCGTCGCCGTCTGCGGTGTGCCCGCACGTCGAGTGGGCTATTTCGGGCACCCTCGGGACCCGAGTGGACCTGCGGTGGACGGCACAGCCGGCCGCCCCGGGCCAGCTCCGTGCCGAGTGCAACTGGAGCGCGCCCGCAGGCACGGCGGCGAAACTGGCCGCCGGGCTGAAGGCGTGGCCCATGCTGCGCTTCGAGGTCACGGAGGACCCCAGTCCCGGGGTCGACGGCGAACGGTACTGCTACGCGCCCGGGCTCGGCCTGTGGCACGGGCGGACGAGCGCCAACGGCGACATCGTGGTGGGCGAGGACCAGCTGCGTGCCCTGGTGAGCCAGGCCCGCGCGGGCGAGGCCTTCGCGCACCGCGTGGACGAGCTCCTGGCCACCAACTGGGACGAGGCGCTGGAACCGTTCCGCCACGCCGGCGACGGCGCCCCGGTCACCTGGCTGCACCGGGTGGGGTGAGACGTCGGGCAGGACACGGCCGAACATCGGGTGGTCGCGCGCGTAAAACAGCGTTAACCACTACGCTGCCGATGTGTCAGCAGTGCCGGCTCCCCCGAACGCCCATCGCTGGCTGCTGCCCGTCCTGGTCGTGGTCGTCTCGCTGATGGTCGGCGGTGGCCTGCTCGCCAGGGAGCTCTACCGCCTGCCGGACCAGCAGCCGGACGCCATTCTCGCGCTGCCGACCTCCACCGCGCGGCCGCCGGACCAGCAGCCCGGGCCCGGCACGGTCGAGCTGACGCCCGACGCCGCCGCGCATCCGCAGCACGACGCGATCTCGCAGCTGCTGCAGACGTACTTCGACTCGATCAACAACCGCGACTACGACCAGTGGAAGACCACGGTCACGAGGGCGCGCATCCAGGCGAAGTCGCGCGCGGAGTGGCTGAAAGACTACCAGTCCGTGAAGGACGGCAGCATCCTCGTCTACCGCATCGACACGATCACCGCGCAGGACCTGCGGGTGCTGGTGGGCTTCACGAGCGTCCAGGACGCGGCGTCGGCCCCCGCGGAGCTGCCCGGCGCCGCCTGCGTGCAGTGGAAGCTCAGCCTGCCGGTGACCATCGAACAGGGACACTGGCGAGTGGATTCCGTCGCCGGGTACACCACGCCGGAAGTCGCCCGCTGCTGAAACGGACGGCCGGCTCCCCGGAAGGGGGAACCGGCCGTCCTCGGGGGAAACGCTTACGCGGCGGTGAACAGCAGCGCCGTGTTGTGGCCGCCGAAGCCGAACGAGTTGCTGATCGCGGCGGTGAAGTCGCCCTTGCGGGGCTCCCCGGCCACCACGTCCAGCTCGACCTTCGGGTCCTGGTTGTTCAGGTTCAGCGTCGCCGGGACGATGCCGTGGTAGATCGCGAGCAGCGTCGCGATGCCCTCGACCGCGCCCGCACCGCCGACCAGGTGGCCGAGCGCGCCCTTCGGGGCCGTGACGACCGGGTGCGAGCCGATCGCCTTGCGGATCGCGTTCGCCTCGCCGATGTCACCGACGACCGTGGCGGTGGCGTGCGCGTTGACGTGCTGGACGTCCTGCGCGGTCAGCCCCGCCATCCGCAGCGCGTGGGTCATGGCCGCGACCTGACCGATGCCCTCGGGGTGGTTGCCGGTGATGTGGTACGCGTCGGAGGTGATGCCGTAGCCCGACAGCCTGCCGTAGATCTTCGCCCCGCGGGCCCGCGCGCGGTCCTCGCGTTCCAGGACCACGACGCCCGCGCCCTCACCGAGGACGAAACCGTCCCGGTCGGTGTCGAACGGCCGCGAGGCGTGCTCGGGGTCGTCGTTGTTCGTGGACACCGTGCGGGCCTGCGCGAACCCGGCGATGGTGATCGGGTGGATGCACGACTCGGCACCACCGGCGACCACCACGTCGGCGCGGCCGTTCTGGATCATCTGGTAGCCGTTGGCGATGCCCTCCGCACCGGAGGCACACGCCGAGGTGGGCGCGTGCACCCCGGCGCGGGCCTTCAGCTCGATGCTGACGTGCGCGGCCGGGCCGTTGGGCATCAGCATGGGCACGGTCAGCGGCGACACCTTGCGGATGCCGTGCTCCTCCAGCAGGTCGTCCTGGTTCAGCAGGGTGACCGGGCCGCCGATACCGGTGCCGATGGACACGCCGAGCCGCTCGGGCTCGACGTCGCTGTGCTCGTCCGTCGGCTCCGTGAAACCGGCGTCCGCCCACGCCTGCCGCGCCGCGATGATGGCGATCTGCTCGCACCGGTCGAGCCTGCGTGCCTGGACACGCGGAAGCTTCTCCGTCGGTTCCTCGGCGAGAGCCGCACCGATCTTCACCGGCAGGTCGAACCTCTCGACCCAGTCGGCCTCGATACGGCGGACGCCGCTGCGACCGGCGAGCAGGCCGTCCCAGGTGGACGCGACGTCCCCGCCGAGCGGCGTGGTGGCACCCAGCCCGGTGATCACGACGTCGATGTTGCTCATGTGACCTCTCCCCGAGGAATCGTGTTCAGAGGATGCTTACTTCGAGTTCGCCGCGACGTAGTCGACGGCGTCACCCACGGTCTTGAGGTTGGCGAGCTCGTCGTCCGGGATCTTGACCCCGAACTTGTCCTCGGCCTGCACCGCGATCTCGACCATCGACAGCGAGTCGATGTCGAGGTCGTCCACGAACGACTTCTCGGAGCTCACGTCGTCCTGCGCGACACCGGCGACCTCTTCGACGATCTCGGCGAGGCCGGCGAGGATCTCTTCTTTGTCCGCCACTGTTGGTTTCCCTTTCCTGGTTGTTCGGGCTCGATCACCCCGGCGGGCGGGCGCCCGCCGGGGTAAGTGGTATCACGGGCAGATGACGACCTGTCCGGCGTAGGACAGTCCGGCGCCGAAGCCGACCATCAGCACGACGTCGCCGCTCTTCACGGTGCCCGCCTTGCGCATGTGGTCCAGCGCCATCGGGATCGACGCCGAGGAGGTGTTGCCCGAGTAGCGGATGTCGTCGGCCACCAGCATGTCCTCGCGGGCGCCCTTGGCCCGCAGCTTCTTCGCGATCGCCTCGACGATGCGCAGGTTCGCCTGGTGCGGGATCAGCACGTCCACATCGGACGGTTCGAGCCCGGCCAGCTCCAGCGCCCGGAAGGCGATCGGCGCGATCTGCGTGGTCGCCCACCGGAAGACCGACTGGCCCTCCTGGTAGATGAAGCGGTGCTCGCGCATGTAGATCGTGTCCACCAGGTCGCCCGCGCTGCCCCACGCCACCGGGCCGATGCCCGGCTCGTCGGACGGACCGACCACCGCGGCGCCCGCGCCGTCGGCGAAGATGATCGCGTTCGCGCGGTCCACCGGGTCCACCACGTCGGTGAGCTTCTCGGCGCCGATCACCAGCACCTTGCCCGCCGAACCCGAGCGGATGAGGTCGGAGGCGACGCCGAGGCCGTAGCAGAACCCCGCGCACGCGGCGTTGAGGTCGAACGCGCCGGCGGCCTTGACGCCGATCCGGTCGGCGACCTGCGCGGCGGCGTTCGGGATCGGCGAGGGCATGGTGCAGTTCGGCACGATCACGGTGTCCACTTCGGACGCTTCGACACCGGCGTCGGCCAGCGCGTTGTGGCCCGCCGTGACCGCCATGTCGACCAGCAGCTCGTCCTTCTCGGCGAACCGGCGCTCGATGATGCCGACGCGGTCGCGGATCCACTGGTCGGTGGTCTCCATGATCTTCGACAGCTCGTCGTTGGTGACCCGCCGCTCGGGCTGGTAGCTGCCCACCCCGAGCACGCGCGTGGCGGCGGGGCCCTGCTTCAGGCGCAAAGTAGTCACAGAGTCTCCTTGACGGCCGGCAGTTCGGCCGGGGTCTTCAGCGCGACGGTGGTGGTGACCGTGCCCTTGAGCTGGCGCTTGACCAGCCCGGTGAGGGTGCCGGCCGGCGGCAGCTCGACGGTGGCGGTGACGCCGAGGCCGACCAGGCCGTCCATCGTGAGGTCCCAGCGCACGGGCCGCGTGACCTGCTTGACCAGCCGGTCGAGGTACTCCGCGCCGCTCGTGACGACGCCGCCGTCGGCGTTGGACAGCAGCGGGCGCGTCGGGTCGGAGACGGTGACCTGCCCGGCGTGGGCGCGCAGCGCCTCCTCGGCCGGAGCCATGTACGCGGTGTGGAACGCACCCGCGACCTTGAGCGCCCGGACCTTGGTGCCCGCCAGCGGTTCGGCGACGATGCGCTCGATCGCGTCGGCGGCACCGGAGGCGACGATCTGCCCGGCGCCGTTGCGGTTGGCGGCGGTCAGGCCGTTGTCCTCCAGCCAGGCGACGACCTGCTCCGGCTCGCCCAGCATGACCGCGGCCATGCTGGTGGGCTCGGCGGCGCACGCCTTGGCCATCTCGGCACCGCGGACGGCGGCGAGCGCGACGGCGTCCTCGGCGGACAGCACCCCGGCGATGGCGGCCGCGGCCAGCTCGCCGACGGAGTGCCCGGCCACGGGCGCGTCGGCCGGGACGTTCTCCAGCTCCTCGTAGGCCAGCAGCGACAGCGCGACGATCAGCGGCTGCGTGATCGCGGTGTCCTGGATGGTCTCGGCGTCGGCCTCGGTTCCCAGGTGCACGAGGTCGAGGCCGGCGCGCTCGGACCAGCGCCGCAGCTTGTCGCGGGTGCCGGCGAGCTCGAGCCACGGGGTGAACATGCCGGGGGCCTGGGACCCCTGTCCGGGAGCGAGGAGAGCTGTCACGTCTGCCAGGGAACACGGTCGGTGCGCTTGGTCGGCATGCTGGCCGTCACCAAGTCCGTGCCACGATTTTGTGGGAACCCTCTAAAGCTCGCGGGTTCTGCGGCATCCCGAACGAGAATCCCTTGTATGGTTCGGGCAGTGGAGGCAGTGAGTTCGCTCACCAGAGCCCGCGGGCGCGGGCCAGCCTGCCGACCATCAGCGCGATGCGCAGCACCAGGGCGTCCCGCGGGTCGAGCGGGTTGCGGCCGGTGAGCTCCGTGGCGCGGCGCAGCCGGTAACGCACCGTGTTGGGATGCACGAACAGCGTCTTCGCGCAGGTTTCGAGCACCCCGCCGGACTCCAGGTACGCCTCCACCGTCTGCAGCACGGTCGGGCCCGCCGCTTCGAGCGGCTGGGCGATCTCCTCGATGAGCAGGCGCTCGGCCTCGGCGTCGCCGGACAGGGCGCGCTCGGGCAGCAGGTCGGCGGAGCGGACCGGCCGGGGCGCGCCGGGCCACCCGACGACGGCGCGCAGCCCGGAGAGGGCTTCGGCGGCGCTGCGGTGGGCCTCGGCGAGGCTCGGCACGGTGGGACCAGCGACGACGGGCCCGTCCCCGAACGCGACGGCGAGCTTGCCGACGTCGTCCTCGGGCCCGCCGGCGACGACGATGAGCCGGGAGCCCTGGACGCTGAGCAGCACGGGCCTGCTGAGCCGGGCGGCGAGGCGGCGCACCTCGAACACGACGGTGGGCGGGTCCTCGGAGGACGGCGGCCCGGCGAGGACGGTCGCGGCGGTGGCGGGATCCCAGCCGAGCGCCGCGGCGCGGGACAGGACGGCTTCCTCGGCGTCCCCACGCACGATCCCGTCGACGACGAGGGCTTCGAGCCGGGCGTCCCAGGCGCCGCGGGCCTCGGCGGCGGCGGCGTAGGAGTTGGCGGTGGCGAAGGCGATCTCCCGGCCGTAGCGGAGGATGCCCTCGATGAGCGAGGCGCGTTCGGCGTCGGTGGCGGCGAAGGCGGGCAGCTCCTCTTCGAAGACCTCGATGGCCATCCGGACGAGCCCGACGGCCTGGCGGAGGCTGATCCAGCGCGACAGCTCCTGGGGGGCGCTGCGGAAGGCCTCGCTGGTGAGCTTCAGGGCCTCCTGCGAGTCGCGCAGCCAGTCGACGAACCCGGCGGCGCCGGTCTGGGTGATCATCAGGACGCTCGCCCGCTGGTCCGCGGGCAGCCGAGTGAACCACGGCAGCCGCTGTTCCATGGCGGCGACGCTCGCCGAGGCCAGCCGCCCGGACGCGCGGTCCAGCCGGCGCAGGGTCTTGGCGGAAAGGCCGTGGTGCTTCGCAGGCGGCGGGAAGGACCGGGCGTTCGTCTGGGTCATGATGCCCACGATCGTATGCCCGGGTACTTGCGGAATTTGCATGGTCGGTGGCGAACCTGGCGGTTGGTGCGGCCTGCTGGTGGCGAAGTTTGCGGGATCACACCCCTGGCCGCGGCCGAACCGTGCTCGTGCGATGCGCCACGGCGGTTTCGGGACGCCTGGCGCCGTGCTGGTTAATTTCCAACGCCCGCACGCCGGGTCGGGAGGAGCTCGCACCGTGGGGGTTTGGGGGGCTCGGCCCCCCCAAGTGCGAGGCAAGCGCAGGCCCATGGATGCGAACCGCGAAGCGGTGAGCATATGCGAGGCCGCCCGGCGCTTGCGGTTTGCGCTGCGCCGGGCGGCCTCATCTCCCCGGTCCCCACCGGTAGGTCCACTATGGACCTGGTTAGGTTTTCACCGCTACCTGACTCACCCGATCGTGCTGCGTCCAGGTCGTGAGATGGACCCGGACGGGGAATCACCGTCGAGCCGGAGGGGTTGACGAAGGCGTGAACTTCTTGCTGGAGCACGGACTGACCGTTTTCGGGCAGTGGATCTCCATCGCCGAGCTCGTGGGCCAGATCTGCGCGCTCGCCGTGGTGTTCCTCGCCGAGCGGCGCACGCTCTGGACCTGGCCGGTGCAGGTCGGCGCCACCGTCCTGCTGTTCGCGGTCTACACGTCGGCCCACCTGGGCGGCCTCGCGTCGCGGCAGGTCGCCATCCTCGTCATCTCGCTCTACGGCTGGTGGGCGTGGACGCGCCGCAAGGACCCGGTCTACGGCGTGGTCGTGCGCAAGGGCAGGCTCGCCGAGCGGCTGAGCATGGCGGGGCTCTTCGCCGTGGGCACCGTGGCGATGGCGCTGCTGCTCGACGCGCTCAACGCGTCGTGGGCGCCCTGGCCGGACGCCGCGATCTTCGTCGGCACCCTCGTCGCGTTCGGCGCGCAGGGGCTGGGGCTGGTGGAGTTCTGGCTGGTGTGGCTGGCCGTCGACGCGGTCGGCGTGCCGCTGCAGATCGCCTCCGGCCTGTACTTCTCCGCCGCGATCTACGTGGTCTTCGCGGCGCTGGTCATCCACGGCTGGTGGAGCTGGAACCGGTCGGCCACCCGCAACCGCACCAGGGTCACGGCAGCATCCAGCTGAGCACCGTGCTCTGGCCGACCACGATCAGGCACATCACGGCCAGCAGCCCGACGCTCCACGGCAGCACCTTGCGCAGCAGCGTGCCCTCCTCCCCGGGCAGCATGGCCGCGGCGCAGGCGATGCTGAGGTTCTGGGGCGAGATCATCTTGCCGAGCACGCCACCCGAGCTGTTGGCCGCGGCGAGCAGCTCGGGCGACAGCCCGGCCTGGTGGGCGGCGGTGACCTGCAGTGCGCCGAAGAGCGCGTTCGACGACGTGTCCGAGCCCGACACCGCGACCCCGAACCAGCCCAGCACCGGCGACAGGAACGCGAGTGCCGCGCCGGCGCCGGCGATCAGGTAGCCGATGGTGGTGGCCTGGCCGGACAGGTTCATCACGTAGGCCAGCGCGAGTACGGCGGTCACGGTCAGGATCGCGAGCCGCAGCTCGTGCACGGTCGCGCCCCATTCGCGGACCGCGTCCCGCGCCGTCACCCGCAGCGCGACGACGGTCAGGATGCCGGCGATGAGCACGAGTGTGCCGCCGGTGTTGAGGAACGGCAGCGAGAACGTGTTGCCGGAGACGGGTTTCCCGTTCGGCGCGGCGACGTTCAGGCCGGCCCAGTGGAACTTCCACGTCACGGCGTCCAGCAGCCGCTTGACCGGCGGCACCTGGCCCAGCGAGAAGATCACGATGATGAGCACGTACGGCAGGTAGGCGCGGACGACCTCGCCGCGGTCCTCCGGCCGGTCCAGTGTCTCGGTCGCGACGCCCGTGAGCACCGACGTGCGCACCTCTTCGCGGGCGGGTTTCCTCGTCGAGGGCAGCGCCACGAGCGCGGCCGTCCCGGCCAGCGCCGCCCCGATGTCGGCGAGCTGCGCGGACACGTAGTTCGACGCGGCGAACTGCACGGCGCCGAACGCGATGCCGCACACGAGCGCGGGCAGCCACGTCTCCCGCAGGCCGCGCCTGCCGTCGACGATGATCACCAGCAGCAGCGGGACGAACAGTGACAGCAGCGGCGTCTGGCGCCCGACGATGGACGACACGGTGTCCAGCGGGATGCCGGTGACCTGCGCGAGCGTCACGACCGGTGTGCCCATCGCGCCGAACGCGACCGGCGCGGTGTTCGCCACGAGGGCGAGCACGGCCGCGCGCACGGGCGTGAACCCGAGCGCGACGAGCATCACGGAGCTGATCGCGACCGGCGCGCCGAAGCCCGCGAGGGCCTCCATCAGCGCGCCGAAGCAGAACGCGATCAGCAGGCCCTGGATGCGCGGGTCGTCGGAGACGCGGCCGAACGAGCGGCGCAGCACGTCGAAGTGCCCGGTGCGGACCGTGATCCGATAGATCCACAGCGCGTTGACGACAATCCACATGATCGGGAACAGCCCGAACGCGGCGCCCTGCAGCCCGCTGGAGATCGCCTGGACGGCGGGCATGTGGTAGACCGCGACGGCGACGACGAGGGCGACCAGGAGGCCGAGGAGCGCGGCGTGGTGGGCCCGCATGCGCACGCCGCCGAGCAGGACGAGCACCGTCGCGAGGGGAAGGACCGCGACGAGCGCCGAAAGACCGAGTGACCCGGCGAGCGGGGCGAGCTCCTGCACGAACATGCCGACCTCGTTTTCGCGATGCGGAAAGCCGTTTCCGTCAGAGCGTTGAGATCATGAGCAGCCGGTGCTGATCGGTCAAGCGGGATGTTCCGCTCACCGAGATGAGCCGGTTTCCGCCGTGTCGCGCCCCTTCAGCGCAGTGTCGCGTGGCTGGGCCGTAGCGCGTCGATCGTGCGGACGCCCAGCAGCTGCATGGTCCGGACGATCTCCGTCCGCAGGATGTCCACGCACCGCTGCACGCCGCGTTCCCCGCCGGCCATCAGGCCGTACAGGTACGCCCGCCCGACGAGGCACGTGGTGGCGCCCTGGGCGATCGCCGCGACGATGTCGCCGCCCGAGAGGATGCCCGTGTCCAGCCACACCTCGGCGTCGCCGTTCACCGCGTCGAGTGTCGGGGGCAGCAGCTCCAGCGGCGTCGGCGCGCGGTCGAGCTGGCGGCCGCCGTGGTTGGACAACAGCACCGCGTCGGCGCCGTGCTTCACCACGTCCCGCGCGTCGTCGGCGTTCTGGATGCCCTTCACCACCAGCTTGCCGGGCCAGTTCTCGCGCACCCACGCCAGGTCGTCGAAGTTCAGCGCCGGGTCGAACATGTGGTTGATCAGCTCGGCGACCGTGCCGCCCCACGACGACAGCGACGCGAACTGCAGCGGCTCGGTGGTGAGCAGGTTGAACCACCACGCCGGGTGCATCGCGCCGTCGAGGAACGTGCGCGGGGTCAGCGTCGGCGGGATCGTCAGGCCGTTGCGCACGTCCCGCATCCGCGCGCCGCCGACGGGGGTGTCGACGGTCAGCAGCAGCGTGTCGAAGCCCGACTCGTGCGCCCGGCGCATCAGGTCCAGCCCCGCGCCGCGATCGCGCCACACGTACAGCTGGAACCACTTGCGGGCCTCGGGCGCGGCCGCCGCGACGTCCTCGATCGAGGTGGTGCCCATCGTCGACAGCGAGACCGGGATGCCCTCGCGCTGCGCGACGTGCGCGACCGCCCGCTCACCCTCGTGGTGCATCACCCGGGTGAACCCGGTGGGCGCGAAGGCGAACGGCAGCGCCGACCGCTTGCCGAGCACCGTGGTGCTCGTGTCCACGTCGGCGACCCCGCGCAACACGTTGGGGTGGAACTCGACCCTGCGGAACGCCTGCCGCGCCCGCCGCAGGCTGTCCTCCAGCTCCGCGGCACCGTCGGTGTAGTCGAACACCGCCCGCGGCGTCCGCAGGCGCGCGATCGTGCGCAGGTCGGGGATCGTGTGGGCGCGGCCGAGCCTGCGCTCGGTGGGGTCCAGCACGAACGGTTTCGGGCGGAGGATCTCGCGTAGTTCGGACGGCTTGGGCAGGCGCCTCTTCGTCAAGTCACTTCCCCTCGAAAGAGTGGGCGGGCATCCGGGGAACCGGATGCCCGCCCACTGGTCACGCGTTGCCGGAGTCGGACAGCTGCGGCCCCGCCGCCGAGACGTCGTGCAGGCGGTACTTGCGCGTCGCCTCCACCACCTTCGCCTGGTCGACCTCGCCGCGGCGGGCGAGCCCGCCCAGGGTGGCGACCACGATCGACTCGGCGTCCACCAGGAAGTGGCGCCGCGCCGCGGGCCGGGTGTCGGAGAAGCCGAACCCGTCGGTGCCCAGCGTGATCATGTCGTTCGGCACCCACGGGCGGATCAGGTCCGGCACCGCCCGCATCCAGTCCGACACCGCCACGATCGGGCCCGCCGCGTCCTGCAGGGCCTGCGTGACGTACGGCACGCGCGGCTCGTCCGCCGGGTGCAGCAGGTTGTCGCGGTCGACCTCGACGGCCTCGCGGCGCAGCTCCGACCACGACGTGGCCGACCACACCGCGGCCCGCACGCCCCACTCCTCGGCGAGCAGGCGCTGCGCCTTGAGCGCGTCCGGCATCGTCACGCCGGACACCAGGATCTGGGCCTGCGGCCCGTCGCCCGCGGGCGCCTCGGCGTAGCGGTACAGGCCCTTGAGCAGCCCGTCCACGTCGAGGTTCTCCGGCTCGGCCGGCTGCTGGTACGGCTCGTTGTAGATCGTCAGGTAGTAGAAGACATTCTCGCCGTTGCCGTCCGGGCCGGTCTCGCCGTACATCCGCCGCAGGCCGTCCCGCACGATGTGCGCGATCTCGAACGACCAGGCCGGGTCGTACGCGACCACGGCCGGGTTGGTGTGCGCCAGCAGCAGCGAGTGCCCGTCGGCGTGCTGCAGACCCTCACCCGTCAGCGTGGTGCGGCCCGCGGTGGCGCCCAGCACGAAGCCGCGCGCCATCTGGTCCGCCGCCGCGTACAGCCCGTCGCCGGTCCGCTGGAAACCGAACATCGAGTAGAAGATGTAGATCGGGATCATCGGCTCGCCGTGCGTGGCGTACGACGTGCCGACCGCGGTGAACGAGGCCGTGGACCCGGCCTCGTTGATGCCCTCGTGCAGCAGCTGGCCGTGCTCGGACTCCTTGTACGCCAGCATCAGGTTGGCGTCCACGGAGGTGTACGTCTGGCCGTGCGGGTTGTAGATCTTGGCCGTCGGGAACATCGAGTCGAGGCCGAAGGTGCGGGCCTCGTCCGGGATGATCGGCACGATCCGCGCGCCGATCTCCTTGTCCTTGGCCAGTTCGCGGACCAGCCGGACGAACGCCATGGTGGTGGCGACCTCCTGCTTGCCCGAGCCCTTGCGGACGGCCTCGTACACCTTGTCGCCCGGCAGCACCAGCGCCTTGGCCCGGTTGGCGCGCCGCTCGGGCAGGAACCCGCCCAGCGCGCGCCGCCGCCCCACCATGTACTCGATCTCGGGCGAGTTCTTGCCCGGGTGGTAGTACGGCGGGAGCTTCGGGTTCTCCTCCAGCTCCTTGTCGCTGATCGGGATGCGCTGCGCGTCGCGGAACAGCTTCAGGTCGTCGAGGGTGAGCTTCTTCATCTGGTGGGTGGCGTTGCGGCCCTCGAAGGACGGGCCGAGGCCGTAGCCCTTGATGGTGTGCGCCAGGATCACCGTCGGCTGGCCGTGGTGCTCCATCGCGGCCTTGTACGCCGCGTACACCTTGCGGTAGTCGTGGCCGCCGCGCTTGAGGTTCCAGATGTCGGCGTCGGACAGGTCCTTGACCAGCTCCTTCGTCCGCGGGTCGCGGCCGAAGAAGTGCTCGCGGACGTAGGCGCCGTCGTTGGCCTTGTACGTCTGGTAGTCACCGTCCGGCGTGGTGTTCATGACGTTGACCAGCGCGCCGTCGCGGTCGGCGGACAGCAGCGCGTCCCACTCGCGGCCCCAGATGACCTTGATCACGTTCCAGCCCGCGCCGCGGAAGTACGCCTCGAGCTCCTGGATGATCTTGCCGTTGCCGCGCACCGGGCCGTCGAGCCGCTGCAGGTTGCAGTTGATGACGAAGGTCAGGTTGTCCAGGCCCTCGCCCGCCGCGACGTGGATCAGGCCGCGCGACTCCGGCTCGTCCATCTCGCCGTCGCCGAGGAACGCCCACACGTGCTGGTCGTCGGTGTCCTTGATGCCGCGGTCGCGCAGGTAGCGGTTCAAGCGCGCCTGGTAGATCGCGTTCATCGGGCCGAGGCCCATGGAGACCGTCGGGTACTCCCAGAAGTCCGGCATGAGCCGCGGGTGGGGGTACGACGGCAGGCCGCCGCCCTCGCCCGCGTGCGAGTACTCCTGGCGGAAGCCGTCGAGCTGCTGCTCCGACAGCCGGCCTTCGAGGTAGGCGCGCGCGTAGATGCCGGGGGAGGCGTGGCCCTGGATGAAGATCTGGTCGCCGCCACCGGAGTGGTCCTTGCCCCGGAAGAAGTGGTTGAAGCCGACCTCGTACAACGCGGCCGAGGAGGCGTACGTGGAGATGTGCCCGCCGACGCCGACGCCGGGCCGCTGCGCCCGGTGCACCATGATCGCGGCGTTCCACCGGATGTAGGCCCGGTACCGGCGCTCGATCTCCTCGTCGCCGGGGAACCAGGGCTCGTTCTCGGTGGGGATGGTGTTCACGTAGTCGGTGGCCGTGAGCGGCGGGACGCCGATGTTGCGCTCACGGGCACGCTCCAGGATCCGCAACATCAGGTAACGAGCCCGCTGCTGTCCGCCACGGGCCAGCGCCTCGTCGAAGGAGTCCAGCCATTCGGCGGTCTCCTCGGGGTCGATGTCCGGCAGGTGCGCGGCCAATCCGTCACGGATGACGCGTACCCGTGCCGGCGCCTGCCGGGTGCCGGCACCAGCGCTAGCGGCCTGGTCTTTTCGGGGGGCCAAGGGATCTCCTCGCCAGTTGTCACTTCGTGTTCAGGGGCCCGCCGGGCAAGGCGGGTCCCTGCTGACATCGTCGTCTTTTTCGGGGCCTCCGTCATCGCTACTGGGCGGTAACGTTTGCCGGTGCCGTGAACGAATTCTCATACTGCGCGCACGCGCGCACGCGCGCGCGACCCCTCCACCCTAGGTCACGGGGTGCCGGGGTGCTCCGAATGCCGGGTCGAAAAGGGGTGCCCGGACGGTTGGGACCCGCTCACCGTGGGAAACGACTTGGGAGAGATCCGGTGTGGACGGTTGCGCCGCGCGCCGCGGGCGTGTTCGCTAGCCCCATCGTGTATCCGAGTGCCCGGGACCGGCCGGTCACCCGTCGTAGTTGGAGGAGTGAAAGCAGTGGTCGCCGCAGGAGACGCTGAAAACCGCAGCGTCGCCGAAAGGCTCGGCATCAAGCCGGACATGGTGGTTCAGGAGATCGGCTGGGACGAGGACGTCGACGACGACCTGCGTGCGGCGGTCGAAGAACAGATCGGCGGCGAGCTCCTCGACGAGGATGCCGACGAGGTCGTCGACGTCGTGCTGCTGTGGTGGCGCGAGGACGACGGCGACCTGGTCGACGCGATCATGGACGCCCGATCGCCGCTGGACGAGAGCGGGGTGATCTGGGTGCTCACCCCCAAGACCGGGCAGCCGGGGCACGTCGAGCCGAGCGAGATCGCGGAGGCGGTGCCGACGGTCGGGCTCGCCCAGACGTCCAACATCAGCGTGGGCCCGAACTGGGCCGGGACCAAACTCGTCTCACCGAAGTCGAAGTCGAAGCGCTGACCGGTAAGGTTGGGCTCGCAGAGGTCAGGCGAGACGGGAGAGGTGTGCCAGTATGGCTGTCGAGGTCGGTTCGAAGGCCCCGGACTTCACGCTCAACGACTACAACAAGCAGCAGGTGAGCCTGTCGTCGTTCCAGGGTGAGAAGCCGGTGCTGCTGGTGTTCTACCCGTTCGCGTTCAGCGGTATCTGCACCGGTGAGCTGTGCCAGCTGCGGGACGAGTTCGACGACTACGACGGCCGCGTGCAGGTGATCGGTGTGTCGGTCGACACGCCGTTCTCGCTCAAGGCGTGGGCCGAGCAGGAGGGCTACCAGTTCCCGCTGCTGTCGGACTTCTGGCCGCACGGCGAGGTGGCGAAGGCGTACGGCGTCTTCAACTCCGACGCGGGTCTGGCACTGCGCGGCACGTTCCTGATCGACAAGGAGGGCGTGGTGCGCTTCGCGGAGGTCAACCAGCCCGGAGAGCCGCGCGACCAGTCGGCGTGGAAGAAGGCGGTCGCCGAACTGGCGGCGTGATCTTTCCCCCGGTGGTGCCTTTGGGGGCGCCACCGGGGCAAGGGCGCATAGCTCAGCGGAAGAGCACTTGCCTTACAAGCAAGGGGTCGCAGGTTCGAACCCTGCTGCGCCCACAGTGTTTACGCAGGTCGGAGGGGGTGTCTCCCGGGTGGGAGGCACCCCCTCCGGCGGATGCCTGACTATCTGCCTGACTACGCCTCGCGGGACCGCCGGGCGAAGATGCGATCCATCGCGGTCGCGCCCTCCTCCATCACAGGCCGGATCTGGTGGCGGTAGACCAGCTCAGTGACAGCGGTGCCGTTGTGGCCGACGAGCCGTGCGATGTCTTCGATCGGGACCTTGGCGCTCGACAGTAGCGAGACGAAGCTGTGGAGTCGGAGCCGCCAAACGCTGATGGAGCGTGGAACCGGCGGTACGGCGTTGTTGTCGCCATTCAAATCGAGGTGATCCCAGGTCGGTGCTCGCAGTTCTTCCGTTCGAGCGCCGATCAGCATTCTCGGCCGCTTGCAGCACCTTGATTGCTTGATCGAAGGTGAGCGCTTTCGAGGGGCGTCCATCCCGCCCGGCGGGCACGTCGCACAGGTCCACCACGTTTCGTTTCACCTTGTCGCGCTTCATCGCCCGCTTGACTGAGCGGTTGAGTATGGAGTGGAGCATTCGTAGAGTCCTCGTGCTGAGCACTGTTGCCCGGTCGGCTAGCCACTTCTCGACCTCTTCGGCGGCCAGTTCGCGAAGCTTCCTCGCGCCGATGTGCGGGTTGATGTGTCGATCCACCTGGTATCGATAGGTCTTGATGGTGTCCTCGTCGCGACCACTCAGGCCGTAGGTCATCCAGTCTTCGACAGCTTGGCCAACGGTGTAGGCGTGGTCTGCGATCGGCACGCCGTCGTCAAGGTCTCGAATCAGCTCTTTGAGCTTCTCTTCGGCCCAGGTCTTGGTCCCAGCGGTGGCTGTCTTGACCTTTCGCTTGCCGGAGGCCGTGTATCCAACCGTGATTTCAGCGATCCATCGTTGCCGTGTTTCGAACCAACGGATCCCGCCGTCACCTTTGCTACGCCGCTTCGCCACCGAGAGCAGGCGGCCGGAGCGGATCTGCTCGTAGATGACGGATCAGCTCATCGAGAGCAGCCGCATGGCTTCTTCGACCCGGTAGAGCACCGGTTCGGGCACCGGCTGCGGCGTGTCCATCGCGTTCCCCCTTTGTCTGGCGGTCGGCTGGGCGGGCGTGACGGGCGGGTGTGGTGTCACTCGGGCCGTCACAGGTGTTCTCCCTGGTCAGGGTCGGGTGAGTGACGGAGTGACAGCTGTGACGCCTCCGGGGTGGTGTCGCTGTCACTGCCGCCGGGCGGGAAGTAGGCGCCGTTCGGCGCGGCGTGCAGCTGGCTGTCCTTGGCCATGCGCGAGCAGGTCTGGCGCACGGTTGGGCTTGAGCTGCAGTGCGTCGGCGATGGCCGTGGGCCTGCTGCCGGGGTGGTCGCGCACGAAGCGGGCGATGAGGGCGCGGGTGTCGTGCAGCTGGTAGTCGCCGGCGGGGCCGTCGAGCTTGGCCCAGGCGCCGCAGGTGGCGTCGAAGCTCATGGCGTACTCGGCTTCTTCGACGTCGCGGCCGGTCACGTGCAGCACGCCGTCCGCCTGGCCGCGGGAGCGCTTGAGCACCAACGTGGCATCCACCCGCACCGGTCAGGCCGCTCGTGCCGGACACGAGGTCCTGGAAGTCGTCGGCGGACTGCTTGCGCACGTGGTGGATGAGCAGGAACGGCACGCCGTAGTGGTCGGCGAGCGTCTTGAACCGCACGGCGGCGGCGTAGGCGGACATGCCGTGCGGGTCGGCGCCGCGCATCTTGGCGAAGGTGTCGATGATGACCAGCCGGGCGTGCGGGTTGGCGTCGAGCCACTCGCACAGCAGGGCCTCGCCGCCGTGCGCATCGTCGGGCACGCGGTCTCCAGCGTCAGCAGCGACGTGGCCCGGCCTCCGGCCGCGAGCATCTGCCGACGTCGACGCTGCAGGCGCCGTCCGGTGTCCTCCAGCGCGCAGTAGAGGCCCGGTCCGCGCTCGACTTCGGTGGCGTTGAGCGCGGGGTCGCACGGCCCACCGCGGCTCGGGGAAGTCGACGGCCATGAGTTCGGCGTCGGTCCAGCGCGTCTTGCGCGGGCTGCTCCGGCACCGAGGACAGGGCACGAGGGGCGGGCATGATCAGTTGCTCCGTTCGGTGGCATGCGACCAAGATTCCGACGTGTGAGGCTCGACGACATGCCGATAGAGCCACCACATCCCAATTCGATCCCCGTAGCGCTGGCGGGAGCGGTGGTCACAACCGTGGGGACTGCCGGTGAGGTGACGTTCTGGGCAGTGTGGTCCGACGGTCTGGTGTGCTGGACGCAAGGGCTGCTCACACTGATCTTTGGCGTGTGGGCGGTGTACTTCTGGTGGCGCTATGTGCGCCTTCGTCGCGACCGAAACAGGCACGGTGGTGTCTCCTCCCCGGGTGAGTGATCAGGCGATGGGGCGGGGCCGGTTGTGTCCGGCGCGAGGCCGGAGGCGATCGTTTGCCGCGCCTGGTGTTCGCTGTAGGCGCCTTCCGCGATGTGCCGTCCGGCGGCGGTGAGCAATACAGCCTCGTGGTCCTGTTCGGACAGTGCGCCTCCGGCCACGAGGTGCCCGAGCGCGACGGCGGCGGCGCAGAGAGTGGCGTTGCGCTGGCCCCGGGCGCCTGGCGGGCCTTCGCTGCCTCCGCGCGAACGGCGGCGTCGAGGTAGCGGGGGCGAGGCGCAGTCGGCCGAATAGGCGCGGCTGGTGCAGGCGGTGGCAGGGCCGGTGTGAGCCGTTCGGCCACACGCGGCGAATGCTCATCCAGTTCTTCCGCGACCAGGTGGTGCCGCTGCTGCGGAAACACCACCCCGAGCCCATCCGGCGGGAGATCTTCGGCGCAGCCGCGGAGGTCGCTCAGCTGCTCGGCTGGAGCGCGTACGACGCCGGGCGCCACGGTGTGGCGATGCGCTACTTCACCCCGCGGTGAGTTTTGCGAGAGCAGCCCAGAGCGCAACGCTCCGTCGGGCGACGAACACCGTGTCCGCGATGTTCCTGGCGATGGAAGCGCGCGCTCTGGCGAGTCTCGCGGACAAGTCCGGCACTGCTGCAGCGCTGAACCGCGCGGAACAAGCGTTCGAGACCCGGAACCTCGGGGCGGACCCGGAATGGGTCAGTTACTTCGACGCGCTGGAGTTGGCCGGTGAGGGGTCGCACTGCTTCCGTGACCTCGGCGACGGGCACCGCGCGAAGTACTTCACGGCGCAGGCGATTGATCCGGTGCTGACACCACCGAGGACGCGCGCGTTCATCCAGACGGTCTCGGCGGCTGGATCGCTCGCCAACGGCGAGCGACACGAGGGCGTGGCGCTCGCTACGGAGGCCGTCGAACTCGCCGACGGCCTGCAGTCGATGCGGTACCTGCGGTACCTGACCGACTTTTGTAAGGCGCTGAGGTCGGTGAAGGCGGAGCGCGAGCTGTCCCAGAACTTCGATCAGCTGTTGAAGGCGCGCTACCCCAAGCTGGCCTTGCCGCCCGCGGCTTGAGCGCTCAGAACGCGCGCCAGTTGCCCGTGGCCTCGCCGGTGCGGATGGTGTGCATCCGGGTCTCGAACTCGGCCTTGATCTCCGGGGAGTTGTTGGCGTTCTGCATGATCCACGTGGTCATCTTGATCTCATGGGTCGCGCGCAGAGTCGGGAAGCCGTCCCAGTCCGTCCACCATCCGGCGGTCACGTACTCAGTCGCCGTCGTCGAGAGGTCCCACTCGGGCTGTCCCCAGGAGAAGTTCTCGAAGTCGATGAGAACGGGACCGCGTCGCTGATCATCATGTTCTTGATGTGCGCGTCGCCGTGGATGGCGCACTCATCCAGTGGGAACTGGAGCTGGGAGACCGCCTCCTGCAGCTCCTCGCATCGCTGCAACAGCAGCTCCTTGTCGTCGTCCGAGACGGGAGAAGCTGTCACGCGCGGCCGGACCCGAGACAGGATGTCGGTCCGCGGAAGGTGGAACTCGGTGGGGGAGGGCAGCTGGTGCAGCTGGCGCAGAGCCTTCCCGAGCGCGGCGATGTCATCCGGCATGGCCACGTCACCGGGGGATGAACTCCCAGAAGGTCACTGGGTGGCCGGCCGCGAACAGCGGCTGTTCGGCAGGAGGAGACAGTCGCCCGGCGGGGAAGTCCTGCGTCGTCAACCAGCGGGCTACTGCCACTTCCTTCTCGATCGTCGACCAGTAGTCCATCCTCCTGCGATCCGAACGACGATGGGCGCAGACGCAAGCCGGTAGAGCGCGTTTTCGCCGAGACGCATCAGAGTTGCCCCCTGCCAGTCCACACCCGCGATCCGACAGGCTGTATCGAGGACGGCCCGGGTGGACTCGGCGGTGAATGCTGGCACGGCGTGCGTCATCCAGCCTCCCTGTCGTGCGGTCGAGGCCAGATTACGGGGGAGATCGTCAGGGCGTGCGTTGTCCAGGAAGCCGCTGGTCTCGGCGACGGCAGCATCGCTGAGCAAGCTTGAGGAGGTGGCCAGCGTGGTGACATAGGTGCCCTTCGAGCGGACTGTGATCACGAGACCGCGGTACTTGAGCAGCCGTGTGGCATGTCGCGCGGTGCCCAAGGAGACGCCGTACTCCTCCGCCAACCGGCGTTCGTTGGGGAGCGGATAGTTGGGCCGCAGCTCGCCGCGCTTGATGCGCTCGGTCAGATGCTCGGCCATCTTCTCGTAGAGCGTGCCGGGAATCTCCGGCTCCAACTCCTCGAACAGGGTCATCAGCACTCCAGGGATTCGGTGGACTCCACTCGGCCGCAACCCACCACGGCGCGACGCGCTCGTGAGGCGGCGACAGCACGCCCTAGGTACCTATAGGAACCCACTAGTACCGAGGTGTGAATGCAGGAGGATGACGCTGCATAGCGTTGCGACATGTCATGGCACGACCGCTCTGGCCGCATCGACCACCACGGACCGGAGTACGTCTGGGCCCAGATCGCCGACGACATCCGCCGCGACATCGAATCCGGCGCTCTACCTGCAGGATCGAAGCTACCCGGCGGCCCGGAGCTGGCGGAGATCTACGGCGTCGCGAAGGCGACCGCTGCGCGGGCGATCACGGCGCTGCGGGAGGAAGGCGTGGTGACCGTGGTCCTCGGGCGCGGTACGTTGGTCACCCGGAAGGGGTAGGGGACGGTCGCGACCACCTGTGGGTAGCGCCACGGCTTTGGTTCAGCGCGAGTTGGCCAATACTGCGATCTGGCGTTCAGAGTTCATCTTTATTGCAGGGGACGCCTGCAAGCTGCGGCGCGGCGATTCGCCGGAGGCGAGGCAGCTCCGCAGCCGCCGCAAGACAAGCCGGCGAGCGTGTCCTCGTCGGCGGGCAGGTGTGGGATGACGAGGGGAGGACACGTATGGTTGCTCTGGCAGAGCTAGGTACTCGCCGGTCATCCCGTCGCCGACCTGATGGCAACCACGTCCGGTCAGACCGCAACTTGGCCACCCCGGGGGCAGTTGAGCGCGGCGGTTGCGGCACGACGGAACGTCCACCGACCGACGGGATGATCACAAGGCCGCGATTATTTGAACCAAGACTCCTGATTTGCTATGCGGAGAACGGCCTTGGCTTTCGGCGCCGCATAGTCAACTGCATCGAATGCTGGTCCGACGATCGACAACGGCAAAATGTCGCTATTTTCTAGTATAGTCCTGGCTGGTATCTTGCGAAGCTTTCTTCGATCAACTCCGAACTCCCAACCTCCGTAGGGAAGAAGGCTGCCAAACCTGGCGCACGCCTTCAATGTCTCAAGGTCCATCAAATTCGACTCTCCATCGAATAAGAAGCGGTCGCCCACTAATGGGAGGATCTCATGGGCAACTATGCCATCCTGCACATAATCGCTGAAAAAATCATCTATAATCTGAAGTTGAGTCGCTTTATCGGACCGTCGGATAGTTAACAAAAGCACGGCGACTGAACGCCCTCTTAGACTGGTCAAGACTTGGTGGGTTTGGAGCCTCTTGCTCAATAGCTTGGAATATGAGTAAGCGCTGTTCATCGTATTTAGTAGTATCCAAGCGTCACTGCTATCCAGGGCCGCCAGAGCGTCCTCGATGCGAGGCAGCAGCTGGGCGAATACATCTGGCGAAGTCCATACGCATACGCCGGTCAGCCAAATTCGACGATCAGCAATCGTCGAGCATTGCTCATATTCGTTTGCCCACCATTGAGCATCATTGCCCTTCCATCTGATCATCCTGAATCGTTTCGGCAAACTAGCGTCCTCGTCAAACAGACTCGTGACACCCTTAGCTCTTTCCTTTGGAGAAACGATCGCTGCGGCCTCGCAGCTGATTGTGATGGTGGACCAGCTGCGCCCGAACTCACGCTCCAATGTGTCGACACAATGTACCCAGGGGGCGAGTGACGTACGCGCCATCCCTCCATCCAGATATTCCTCTATTTCCGTGAAAATTTCCAGGGCGCGTCTTCCTCCTTCATTGAGATCTCGGGAAGATGCTTCCCCGGAAAGCCGAGACCCGAACATGCGGGTGGCGGACCGTCCGTGGCGCAGATCGTCAATCCACACCGTGGGGTGTGCTCGGAGCAGCAATAGCGCTGAGGGGCAGTCCGGATGCATCGAAGGAGGTCGGATTGTCCCTAAATCGAGGATACGACACATGGCCTCCCGCCAAGCCCCGGCTTGCATCCCATCCATGGATTCCGCATATGACAGCGTCATCACACGCAATAGCTTCGCAAGCTCTATTCTGTTAAGCTTGCCAACAACTTCTTCAAATCGCTCCATCGAATCAGTGTCGTTTGCGGAAAGTAGTCCACGTATCAAAACCCACCGGGCATCTTTCCGTCCATTACCCTCACGGAAAGAAGGATTCCCGTCGACGAAACGACGCAAACTTTCAGGTTCAGATACGGATTCGAGCAAGGCACACAAGGGTTCCAGTCGATCAGTCGAAAGATGCCTTACGATCTCGGACTGCAAGATTTCCTGCGCGCGATCGGCCCCGCCAGAGCCAACTGGAAGGTAGAAGCTCGAGTTCTCGAACATGTCTATAACGGGGTTCCTAATAACTGAGGCAGCCCAAGCCATTCCTTGTTTTGTGAACAGCGCGTCTACTACCATTCGAGCAGCTTTCGGTGATTGAGAAAAGACCCAGTCTTGAAGCAACGAAAGCGCAAGCCTCCGAGGATACGTTACGCCATCCCGCTCGGACTGTTCAAGTAGGTCGCAAACCCTATGGGCAAGGTCAAATAGCTCACCTTTAGAGAAGAAGCCCGCATAGAATCGGGTGACGTTCAACCAATAAGGGTTGTTAGCAATACCGTCGAAACGGTCAGGCTTCGTTCCTTTGCGTTCCCGTCCGGGCGGGGAGTAAGGGGCAGTGTGGTAAAGATAATGCCCTGCGAAATATTCTCGAAGCGGTTGGACTTCGAACTCCAGTGTCCCTTCGACCCGAGAAACAAGTGCAACTACGCGCTCAACTACTGCCTTGAAGATCTTGTCGACAATAGACGTATCTTGTTCTTCTCTCTCAAGATAGTCAACTAAAAGCTGCCGCAAATTCTCATTTGAGATGCGCCCGGAAGACCTATTTCCTTCGGCATTTGCATGAAGGTAGTAGCCCAAGTAACCATGCAGCTCCATCAACAGATCTCGATGTTCCCGTACACTCGGATCCTTGTCCGACTCTCGGCTCAAGAACTGTTCGAGGTAAGCCGTATAAAGTTCGGTACGCTTGTCTGGCAGGCTGGATCCGCGTGAGGAGATTAGCGTCAGGAGAATCGTTAGCTGCATCGTGTTTTTAGCTAGTTCCGCCATATGAGGTGATTGAAGTTTCGTGCGAAGAATCGAATCGATCTCCGCTCTCACATCTTCACGAATCCCCCGGGCAGTTGACCACTTGCGCGCATACTGAAACGCAAGATTCGGATCTATTGACGCAAGGCTATAGTATTGGAATTTTTCCGGCGAAAAAGTTGGCGCGTTCGAGAGCGCGGTTGGTCTACTGGTTACGATTACTACCAAGTTTCCTGGCGTCCCACTTAGTCGCGTAATGGCAGCCTCAACTTCTTCGACTACCCTTTTTCGATCGTCCAGGTCTGCAACCTCATCGAGTGCATCTAGGCATAAAAGAATAGGAATTGATTGCATGAGCGAATGTACATGCTCGACCGAGAATTGGCGCCCTCCCGAGTAGCGCCTGATATGGCCGGCGATCGCTGATTCGAGTGATTCTGTCTGCCCGTGCCGCGCGTCGGTGTCGCGATTCCAGGGGTCTACGCCCTTTAGCCAAACTGCGATATCTCTAAGTTCTAGCTTAATCGGGAGAAATATGGGCCCGGAGGTGTGCGTCTTGGGTAGTTGTGCTAACGCTTCTAGCTTGCCTAGATATCGCGCTCGCTGTATCTGCGACAGGTACTGGGTTAGCGTGGTCTTTCCTTGCCCTGGTGCACCCTCTATGACTACCTGCGGTACCTGTGTAAGGTGAATCATGTCGGCAAAAAGACCAGAGGCGCCAATTCCCTCACTAACCCGTCGATACGCCTGAATAGCCGCCTCCTCTGGCTCCAGCCTCCTTAAGGCGCGACCTATCCTCGTGACTGTGTCAACATATGTTTGCGAGAATCTTGGCGCTCCCCGCTTCCGCGGTGAGGGGACAGCTGGCACATCGATATAAAGGTCGAACAGCTTGGTTGACAACATGTCAACTTGCTTGAAGCGAAGAAATTCATCCGCCTCGAATTGGTTTCTTAGGTACGTTTCTATCGTCGCACGCGCCTCGGATAGAATATGAGTGTCACTCGCCCGATCCCAGATGAGCCGAAGGAGATCAGGTCCGGTTAGTAGATGCGGGAAACGCAGTTTGAGGTCGAACTCGCCATCGAGTCGGCGATCTAGGTCGTCCCGCCATAGGCATTGAAACGGGATCGATAAAACTTCTTTGGCGAAGGAATTGACTTTGTCGATCGTCCCGGATTCGAGATGTGACGTCGCCGGGAGGTTTGTTACCAGGTAGTATTTCCGTGCCCCGCGCTCGGCTAGACGGCGCACTTTCGTGACCTCGCCCTCAATAGCCTTCTTGACCCACTCGTATTTATCGCTGATTGTTGATGGATCACGCGCGAATTTTACCTGAAAAATAATGGAGTCATTTTCACTTGTGTCGCCCGCTGTGGCGTCGCGGCCGCCGTCGGGCATTCCAACCGGGAAGCACTGCAAGTTTGGGTGCTGCTTCAGTAGTAAGGCTTGCACAAGGTGCTGAAAATGTTCATCTAGTAGTGCTTCGTAGTCGTACGAAGGTCCCCGCCGTGTCCGCGTCTGATGGATGGTGTTCGTTTCGCTCACCGTGCCTGCCTCCTCGCTCTCGCTCTGGCAACAGCCTACAATTGGATCGTGCTGCAGGAGGCGACTGTTACATTTACGTTGCCGATGACGCTGTGTTTGCATGGGGATAAATGAGAGGCTGTCGGCGCTGGTCTATTAAGAAGGTCATGGCCGTCGCGGTGGCCCACCGTACGTCTGCCAGAACCACCCTCAGGCCGCCTGTTTCAATCAGTGTTCTGGCCAGGCGCGTACTTGCTTGCTGCTGTCTGCCGGGGGTAATCCGCTCCCGAGGGACAGATTCGGAACAGATGGGTCTGCTGGTGGGTGTCAGTCGGGTGCTTCCGGTGCTCGACCGGCGGCATCGACAGGCGAGAACAGGGTCGACATTTGTAAAGTGGCGCGATTCTCGACCCCAGTTGTGGGCGGACAGTAGAGCACAGGGACGGACGCTGCTCGGGAGGGCGGCGGGCTTCTGAACTGCTAATTCCCGTCAGTAAGCTGCCTTACAAGCAAGGGGTCGCAGGTTCGAACCCTGCTGCGCCCACAGTGTTTGGCCTGCCGGAACCGGTGCGGCCCGAGAGCAACCACGTACCGCGTGGGCAGCGCAACACGGCACCTGTACACCGGGGGCATTCAAACGGCTGCTCGTGTCGATTGTGCCTAGGGTTGGTCGTCGCCGTTGGTGGCCAGCCTTTGGTGAGCTCTCCCGAGTGGGAGGCACCACCAGCCCGCCCTACGGGGACGTTCTCGCGCGGAGGGCCTGCAGGATCAGGTCGAGGCCGAACTCGTGGCGGTCCGCGAAGCTGCCTCCGGTCAGGTGGTGCAGCGTGCGCGCCAGTGCGGGGTACGCGCCGGTCGTTGCCGCGGCTGTCAGTTCGTCCTTTGCGGCCGGGGCGTTCTGCTCCTCCGCCACCAGGCCCAGCGTGAAGTACACGATCGTCCAGAGGGTCCACGCCGCGTCCGCCTCCGCGCAGCCCGATTCCAGTAGCGCCGTGAGCAGGGCCTCCGCGACGGCCAGTGTGTTCGGCTCCGCGGCGTACGTGCCCGCCACCACGGCCGCGCCGTCGCGGTGCCTCAGCAGCGCCGCGCGGTAGCGGTGGGCCAGTTCGCGCACCCGCGGTTCCCACGCCTTCGGCAGCCGGGTCAGGGAGACCCCGCCCACGATCGCGTCCGCCATCAGCGCCTGCAGGCCTGCCTTCGACCCGACGTGCCAGGACACCGTGTTCAGCCGCACGCCCATCCGGTCCGCGACCGCGCGCAGGCTCACCCCTTCGGCGCCCTTCTCCTGCAACAGCTCCAGCGCCGCCCGCGCGATCTCGTCCCGCCGCTCCGTGCTCACAGGCCGAGCCTACCACCCACTCTTGTTCACTGACCAAGAAACGCGCTAGCCTTGGTCACTGACCAAGAGGAGGAGTCATGAACCCAGTCGTCATCGCCGGGGCCGGACCGGTCGGCCTGTGGCTCGCGGCGGAACTGCGCCTGGCCGGGGTCGGCGTCACCGTGCTCGAACCGCGGCTCGCCCCCGACCCGCATTCCAAGGCGCTCACGATCCACCCGCGCACGATCGAACTGTTCGCGTGCCGAGGTCTCGCGGACCGGTTCCTCGGCGAGGGCTTCAGAATTCCCAGCGGTCACTTCGCGAGCCTCGACCACCGGCTCGATTTCGGTGTGCTGGACACGGATTTCCGCTTCACGCTGGCGATCCCGCAGGCACGCACCGAGGAGTTGCTGGAGGAACACGCCCGTGTGTCCGGAGTGGACCTGAAACGCGGCCATCGGCTTCTTTCCTTGAGCGACAACGAGAACTCCGTCGTGATCGACGCCGAAGGGCCGGACGGCGCCTACCGGCTCGAGGCCGAATACGTCGTCGGCTGCGACGGCACGCGCAGCACCGTCCGACAGGCGGCCGGTATCGCGTTCCCCGGCACCTCGTACAGCGTCCTCGGCTGGCTCGCCGACGTCTCACTCGATTTCCCGCCGCCGGGTGGGGCTTTCAGCGCCGGCAACGGCAACGGTGGGTTGATGGTCGTGCCGCTGCCGGATGGGAAGTACCGCCTGGTCGGGTCCGCGCCGGAGGACGTGCGCGGGGACTGGCCGGGCGACCTGACCCTCGACGAGGTGCGCGGGAAGGCCGTCGCGGCGGCCGGCACCGACTTCGGCGCGCACTCGCCGGTCTGGCTTTCCCGCTTCACCAACGCCGCGCGGCAGGCGGAGCGCTACCGGGCCGGCCGCGTCCTGCTGGCCGGGGACGCCGCGCACCAGCACATGCCGGCCGGAGGGGTCGGGCTCAACGTGGGCGTGCAGGACGCGATGAACCTCGGCTGGAAGCTCGCCGCCGCCGTCAAGGGCGAAGCGGACCTCCTCGACACCTACCACGACGAGCGACACGCGGTCGGGGTCGATCTCCTGGAGAGCACGCAGGCGCAGACCTCGTTGATGACCGCGTTCTCACCAGACGGGCAGCAGTTGCGCGGCCTGCTGTCGAAACTGCTTGCCGAACACCCGTCGTTCGCGCGCGGCCTGGCGGAACGGTTGTCCGGCCTGTCGGTGCGCTACCCGGCCGGTGACGGTCACCCGCTGACCGGCGTACGCGCGCCGAACCTGCGTTTCGCCGATGGCACAACGCTTTTCGACCGGCTCCGCTCGGGGCGACACGTCACGGTGGACTTCCGCCATGACGAGCTCGCGGAGGACCGGGCGGAGTGGAAGGGGTTGACCACGGCGACAATCCGTCCCGACGGTCACGTCGCGTCCGCGGCTTGAGCGCGGCTAGCGCACCTGGTCGGTCAGGCCGATCAGGCGCGTCACCAGCCAGCGTTGGTCCGCCGGGGTGACCGTGACCCACGGGCCGGTACCCGGTTGGGTGGTGATGGCGTAGCGGCCGGCCTCCGTGTCGAACCACGTCAGCACGGGGGACCGGCCGCCCGGCCCGTTGGCCGCGAGCTGCCCCGAGCCGACGATCGGCGACGCGGCGATGGTCCACAGCGCCCGCGAGGCGCGCCCGGACACACCCGCCTGCGAGAGCCTCCACTCGAACGCGTTGTGCCCCGACGAGTTGTACGCGGTCAGTGCCTCGACGAACGCCTCCTTCGGGAGCCGCACCTCGCTGCCGGGGCCGGGTGGGACGTCGCCCAGCACGTCCGCGACGACGCCCGCCAGCGACGACGCCGCGATCGGCCGCAGCGCCAGCTCCTCGCGGTCGAGCACGGCCAGCACGGCGCGGCGGCCACGCGCCGCCGCCAGCACGCGCAGCGGGATCCCGCCCAGCACCAGCGCGTCCAGTGACAGCACTGGCCTGCTCATCAGGACCAGCAAATCCTCCAGCGCCGCGTCGGCTTCCTGGCCGTCGTGCAGGCCCGCGGCGCGCAGGCTCTCGAAGACCTGCGCACCCAGGTCGTCACGTTCGTCCTGGGTGCGCCCGTGCGAACGCACGTCCAGCGGGTACGGCAGCGGACCGAGGCCCAGGTCCTCCCACAGCAGGTCCAGTTCGAGGTGCGACAGCACGACCCCGTCGACGTGCGGCATGCGCCGCGCCACCCGTCAGCTCACCCCGCCGTCATTCGCCGATCACCGGCGGGCACGCCGGCGGCAGGTCGTCGAGCAGGTCGAGACCGGACTCGCTGCCGTAGCGGTTCTGGTGGTCGCGGTCGTCCTCCCGCCGGCCGGTACTCGCGCCCGGGTACATCCCCGCGCCCGTGCCACCGCCACTCGCCGTCGGCAGCGACCCGCTGAACGAACCACCGCCCGCTTGCGTGCCCGCGCCCGAGAGGCCACCGCGGGAAAGCGCTTCCTGACCAGCGCCGAAAGCGCTTCCCTGGCCGCCCGCGAGCCCGCTCGAACCGTTGCCCGCCATGAGGTCGCGGATGCTGGACGGCCTCGTCACGTCCAGGTTCGACGAGCCCGCCGAACCGCCGGACGGCAGCGAGCCGGTGGGCACGGACGCGCGCTGGAAGAGGTTGTCGACGCCCCGGCTGCCCCGGTTCGACGGGTCCTTCGAGCCGGTGCCCGGCGTGGACGGGGCGTCCTGCGACGGGGGCACCACGGTGGACGGGGCGGTGGCGAACGACGGCAGCGTGTCGTGGACGCCCTTGCTCGTCGCCTCGTAGCGCTCCATCACCCGGACGGCCTCGGCCTTGGCGCGGTCGGCCTCGGCCTTCGTCGGCTGCTGGTCGGCCAGCAGCTGCTCGGCCAGGATCGCCGCGCCCGGGCCCTCGGCCCGCACGTCGTAGCCGTCGAGGAAGCGCTGGACGGCGGTGTAGTGCACCGGGTCCGGCATCGCGTTGCGGGCGTCGACGATCGCGTTCGTGTAGGTCGCGAGGCCGCTGCCGATGCCGCGCATGATCCGGCCCGCGTCGCCGGCCCACGCGGTGAGGTTCGAGGCCGAGCCCGCTGCGCCGGCCGCCGAGCCGCCGCGCCAGGACTCCATCAGCTGCTGGACCGTCCGCTGCACCCGCGCCGTCGCGGCGTCGGCGCGATCGGCCAGCGCCGACCACTGCTGCACGGTCTCGCTCATCGCGGCGGGGTCGGAGGTGTGGACCATGTCGTAGAGCTGCTGGTGGTCGTAGGCGTTCCAGTTGATCTTGCCGAAGCGGTCGTCGGCGCGGTTGCGCACGCGGGCCTCGTGGCGGCGCCGGATGCGTCGGCGCTGCCGCGCGGTGGGCTCGTGCGAGTCGGAGTAGTACTCGTGGCGGCGCCGGTGTTCGGGGGCGGTCATGCTGTTCAGCGCTCCCCGTTGCCGGTGTGCAGCGAACGCAGCTGGTCGGCGACGTCGGACTCGTGCTGCCCGTGGTCGGCGCCCGCCTGGCGGATGGCCGAGCGCAGGGCGTCGAGCTCGGCGAGGTAGCCGCGCAGGGCGCCCTGGACGCCGCCGTCGGTGGAACCGCGCAGACCGAACGCCTTGCGCAGGTGGCTCGCGACCGGGCCGCCGCCGTCGCGCAGCGGGGTCTCCAGCTGGACGGACTCGGCGAGCAGCGTGGCCAGCTCGTCGCGGCAGCGGCCGAGCTCGGCGTCGGCGGCCGCGATCCCGGCCGGGTCGAGCTCGAAGCGCCCGCCGTCGGCGACGATCTGCCCCGGCGTGTTGCCGACCGCCGCGACTTCGCGCACGTGCCCGTACTGCTGCTCGGGGTGCCGCTGCGCCTGGCGCACGAGCCGGCGGGCGTCACCGGTGTCGCTCAGCCGGTAGGCGTCGTCCACTGTGTCTTCCCCTCGGTAGGAGTCGGCTCCACCGGTTAAGACGCGGATTTCACCCGAAGCGTTCCACCTCCGCGCGACGTGATCCCGCCCCGGGACGTCCCGCCCGTGCCGGGATGTCGCTGGTCCCGGTGCTGTCCCGTCCCAGCCTGCTCCCACTCGATTGTGGCGCCCGGGTCGCGTTGCCATGGTCGGTCCGGATCTCGCAGCCGAGCCGAAGGAGTGACAGCATGATGCGCCGGATCTGGGCCGGTCTTGCCGCGGGCGCGGTGGTCGCCACGGTGGGGGTGCCCGCCCACGAGCAGGCCGTGCGGCCGTTGGCGTTCAGCCCGCCGCCCCTGTTGCACGCCCATTCGCACAACGACTACGCGGACACCGGGCACGAGTTGACGCAAGCGCTGGACGAGCGGTTCAACAGCGTGGAGGCGGACGTCTGGCTCAAGGACGGAAACGTTCTCGTCGGGCACGACGAGAACGACCTCAACCCCTCGCGGACCCTGCAGAACCTCTACCTCGACAAGCTGGCCGAACGCGTGCGGGACAACGACGGCCGCGTCTACCCCTCCGGCGACGAGCCGTTCGACCTGGTGATCGAGCTCAAGGGCGAGGTGGGCACCAACGACGTCCCCACCTCGTGCACCGACGAGGCCCAGATGCCCTACGAGAACGGCCGCCTCTACCAGCGCGTGCACGACATGCTCGACAACCAGTACGCGGGCATGCTTTCGGCCTACGACAACGGAGTGGTCACCGAAGGCGCGGTGAAAGTGGTGTTCAGCGGGCACACGCCACGCGAGTGCGTCACGGCCCACCCCGTCCGCCACGAGTTCTTCGACGGCGGGAGCGGCGACTACGGCACGTACTCGGCCGAGGAGAACCCGATCACGACCGCCGAATGGTCCTCCGTCACCGACCTGCCCGGCTTCGTCCGCGACGCCCACGAACACGGCCGCCAGGTGCGCCTCTACGACACCCCGCAGGACGACGACACCTGGTACTCCGAGCTGGAGGCCGGGGTCGACTTCCTCAACACCGACCTCGTCGACCACCCCACCGCACTGGCCGACTTCCTCGACGGGACCGACCAGTACTTCGGCTGGGTGGCGACGCCGGGCGCCGCGGTCAGCGCGGAGTCGGGCACCGGGCTGACCCCCGCGTCCCTCTCGGGCACGCTGTTCGACACCGAGGTGGACGGGATCTGCGCGCACGTCGCGGTCACGTTCTTCCGGCTGGACGGCACGGCGGAGCCCACCTCCCGCCACTACCTCTGCGGCGCCTACACAAGCCTCGACTGGTCGGCGGAAGGAACTCGGCCGAACGACGACTACGCCCGGGTCGAAGTGGATGTGTTCCGCGACAACGGTCCCGTGGTGAGCAGGGACTTTCCCACCTGAGCTGGTGGCGGCCGTGCCATCCTCAGTCCAGCAGACCCCGCTTGTACGCCACCGCCACGGCGGACGCTCTGTCGCGCACCCCGAGTTTCGTGTAGATGTGCAGCAGGTGCGTCTTGATCGTCGTTTCGCTGATGAGGAGGCGGCGGGCCGCCACCTGGTTCGTCGCGCCCTCCGCGACCAGGCGCAGCACCTCCAGTTCCCGCGGGCTCAGTGACTCCGCGGCGCCCGCGCCGACCAGGCCGATCAGCGTGCTCGCCACCGACGGCGCCAGTACGGACTGGCCCGCGTGCGCCGCCCGGACCGCGCGGACCAGTTCGTCCCTCGGGGCGTCCTTGAGGAGGTAGCCCGTCGCGCCCGCGTCGATCGCCGGGAGCACGTCGCGGTCCGTGTCGTAGGTGGTCAGCACCAGGACGCGCGCCGGGTGACCCAGCTCCCGCAACCGCGCGATCGCTTCGACCCCGCCCGTTCCCGGCATCCGCAGGTCCATCAGGATCACGTCCACCTCGGTCCGCCGCGCCAGCCGCACCGCCTCCGCGCCGTCGCCCGCTTCGCCGACCACCACGAAATCCGCGTCACCGGAAAACAGGCTGCGCAGACCGTCGCGGACGATCGGGTGGTCGTCGACGATCAACAGCCGGATCGGGCTCATCGCAGCGGAACCGAAGCGTTGAGCGTGGTGCCGTAGCCCGCGCTGGATTCCACCGTCAACGTTCCCCCTACTTTCGCCAGCCGGTGACGCATTCCCGGCAGGCCGTACCCGTCGGTTTCCGCTGCCGCGTCGAAACCCGTTCCGTCGTCGTGGACGTCGAGCAACACGGCGTCGTCGAGACAGGTCAGGGTCAGATTCACCTGACGTGCACCGGAATGCTTCGCCGCATTCGCCAACGCCTCCTGTGCGACCCGGAAAAGAATGGTTTCGACCTCGTCGGGGACCCGGCATCGTGCGCCCGTTTCCTGGAATTCCGCAGAAATTCCGGAACTGGCCGACCATTCGCGCGCCAATTCACCGAGCGCCGCCGGCAAACCGGCCTGTTCGAGCTGCCCCGGGCGCAGGGCGCGCACCGACCGGCGTGCCTCGGCGAGGTTCGCGCGGGCAAGCGACTGGGCCAGCTCCAGGTGCCGGGACAGCTGCCCGGGATCGTGCCGGACGTGTTCCGCCGCCGCGAGCTGCGCGATGATCCCGGTCAGGCCCTGGGCGAGCGTGTCGTGGATCTCGCCGGCGAGGCGTTGTCGTTCCTCGATCACGCCCGCGTGCCGCGCCTGCGTGAGCAACTGCTCGTGCAGCCGGGCGTTCTCGGCGATCATCCGGCCGCGCTCCTCGTTCTGCGCCAGCGCGTGGTTGGTGATGCTGGCCGAGTTCAGGACCAGCGCCAGCATGACGCCGGCGACGATCAGGTACGTGAGCCCGTGCCCGTCGAGGCGAACCGGATAACCGCCGGCCAGCGAAGCGGACACGATCAGTGCTGTGACCGCGAAAGCCGCGAGCCGCCAGCGGCGGCCGAGCGGATACGCGAACAGGAAACCCGAGTACGCGAAGATCCCGAAGCAGAGGTTGGTTCCGACGAGCACCGCCGCCAGCGGGGTGTGCACGGCGTACGCGGCCAGGCGGCGCGGGAGCGGCGTGCCGGCGGGCAGGCGCGCGCTCACGAACGCCGACCAGAGGGCGGCCGCGACCACGAGGCTCGCTTCGAGCAGCAACCGGGACCGGGCGGCCCCCGGTATCGCGAAGGACGCCGCGGTGGACACGGCCAGCAGCGGCAGTGGCACGAGCCGCCGCAGGCGGTCGAGCCGGACCTGCAGCGGATCCGCGACCTCATTCACCGTTCGATGATGTCACCGTGACCGTCCGCCGTCCGTTGACCACGACCGCGTAGGCGATCATGACCAGCCCGCACAGCCCCTGTTCCAGCCGCATCCACAGCGGGAAGAGCCCCGGCAGCGCGACGATCACCGCGATGGCGACGGGGACGACGATCGAGATGATCCGCAGCCGTCGGAACGCGCCGCGGGAGCCGCGGGCCGCGCGGTTCGTGAGGAGGACCAGCACGACGGCCGTGACCAGCACGATGACGGCGCGGGTCCAGACGGCGTCGTTGACCTCCGCCGGGTCGTTCCGCAGGAGGACGATGACGACGAGCGCGAGCACGCCGAGGGCCAGGTAGGTGACGGCGAGCCAGTGCAGGATGCGGAAAGTTCTTGTCACGTAGTGAGTATTCGGGGAGCGGTGGCGTCGGCGGATCGGCCGGGGAGGCGTCGTCCGGTGCCGGATCGGGTGACGGCGGCATCCACCGATCGGAGGATGTCAGCGGCGCCACCAGCGGGTGCGCGGGGCTTCCGGCGGCGGTGGCTTCGGCACCGTCGGCCGGTCTTCCCGCCACTGCCGGACCACGTCGTCGGCATCCATGGGACCCACGGGAACCGCCGGTCCGGAGGGCGCCCGCAGCCAGTCGGCGATGCGGCGGTTCAGCTGGGCGACCGCGTCGCGCACCTGGCGTTCGGTGGGCAGCGGGCGGACGGACTCGCGCAGCCCGTCGATCTCCTTGCGCAGCCGGAGCGGCTCGGGGAGCAGGACGTCCGCGGAGAGCCCCTCGTCGGCGAGTTTCTGCTTGATCCACCAGTTCTCGTCGCGGCGGGCGTGCAGGTTCGGCAGCGGTTTCCCCGCGCCGGGCAGGTTGTCGAAGGCGCCCCGCTCCTGCGCCTGCCGGATCTGCCGCTCGACCCACGTCTCCGCACTCATCCCCGGCGGCTTGCGTTCGGTCATGCTTCGAGTGTGCCCGTGACGCGGCGGCTGTGGACCGCTACTTCCGGGTAGTGTCGGCGCCATGGGTGTTGCCTCGGATGAGCGTCAGGCGTTGAGCGCGTTCCTCGAAGAAGTCGGGCCGGATGCGCCGACGCTGTGCGAGGGGTGGCGGACGCGGGATCTCGCCGCGCACCTCGTGTTGCGCGAGCACCGTCCGGACGCGGCGGTGGGCATCCTCGTGTCCCCGTTCGCGTCCTACACGCGCAAGGTGCAGGACCAGTACGCGGCCCAGCCGTGGAGCGAGTTGATCGCGCGGCTGCGGTCCGGGCCCGCGAAGTTCTGGCCCACCCGCCTGCCCGGCGTGGACGAGGCGGCCAACGCCGGCGAGTTCCTCGTGCACCACGAGGACGCGCGGCGTGGGCAGCCCGGCTGGGAGCCGCGCCCCGCGGACCCGGTGCGGGACGCGCGGGCCTGGAGTTCGGCGCGGGCGGTGGGGAAGCTGAGCCTGCGCAAGTCACCGGTCGGGGTGACGTTGCGGACTCCCGACGGTCAGCAGGCCGCGGTGAAGTCCGGTCCGGACACCGTGACGGTCGTCGGCGGGCCGGTGGAGCTGCTGCTGTTCGTGTTCGGCCGGGACGCGGTGCGCCTGGAGTTCGAGGGTGACCCGGCGGCGGTCGACCGGCTGAAGGCACTCAAGCGGGGGCTCTGACCGACGTTTGTGCCGTTCGGGCCGGGGGTAGGTCGGGGGCATGGCTACGACTTCCTCCGTACCCGGCATCGATCTCGGCAACGGCGTCGCGATCCCGCAGTTCGGGTTCGGCGTGTTCCAGATCCCGCCCGGCGAGACCGCGGACGCCGTGCGCGTCGCGCTCGACGCCGGTTACCGGCACATCGACACGGCGCAGATGTACCGCAACGAGGAGGGCGTCGGCGAGGGCATTCGGCAGTCGGGGCTGTCCCGCGAGGACGTCTTCGTCACCACGAAGCTCGCCAACGACGCGCACGGCCACGACAACGCGATCACCGCGTTGGAGGGCAGCCTGCGCCGTCTCGGCACCGACTACGTGGACCTGTACCTCATCCACTGGCCGCTGCCGAAGCGCAACCGGTACGTCGAGACGTGGCAGGCGTTCGAGGAGATCCTCAAGGCGGGCAAGGCACGCGCCATCGGGGTGTCGAACTTCCAGCCCGCGCACCTGGACGAGCTGGCGGCGAACAGCGGCACCACGCCCGCGGTGAACCAGATCGAGCTGCACCCGTACCTGCAGCAGGCGGAGCTGCGCGAGTACCACCGTCGGCACGGCATCGCGACCGAGGCGTGGAGCCCGATCGCCCAGGGCGAGGTGCTCGGGGACGACGTGATCGCGGGAATCGCCGACCGGCACGGCAAGTCGCCCGCGCAGGTGGTGCTGCGCTGGCACATCCAGCTGGGCAACATCGTGTTCCCGAAGTCGTCGACGCCCGAGCGCGTGCGCGAGAACATCGACATCTTCGACTTCGAGCTGTCCGAAGAGGACGTTCGCGCGCTCGGCGAGCTGGACCGCAACCAGCGCACCGGCTTCGACCCGGACACGTTCAACGGCTGATCACCGGCGCAGCCCGGCCAGCTGTCTTCGGGTAGTGCGCGACGCGGTAGACCGTGAAGACGGCGGTGCTGCAGTCCACGTGCGCGGCGAGCACGTGGACGGCCCGTTTCGCCGGGGGCCGGGCTGCCGGTGAACCATCCCGTGGTCACGGCGTCCTTCGGTACTTCGAGCTCACCGGAAGAGGTCAGCCCAAGGTCGACGATCTGTCCCGTGTGGACGCCGATCGCGGGCACCTCCAGCGTGACCGGGCGAGCGGTGCTCGCCGGTGCCTGTGCCGAGGTTTCCGCCACCGGCGGAGGCGGTGCCGCGGGAGTGGCCTCGGTGCCGCAGGACACGAGGGCGGTGCCGATGGCCAGGAAACCCAGCCATCGGCGCCAGCGGGAGGCGGGCATCAGCGGGTGCGCCGCCGCAGGAGCAGCACGGCACCGGCCGCGGTGGCGGCACCGGCCACCGCGGCGCCGCCGATCGCGAGGCCGGTGTTGTCGGGCTCGTCGCCACCACCGGTGTCCACCCCACCGGACGGCTTCACCTTCACCTGCGGGGCGCTCCACCGGGAAAGAGGGGCGACTGGGGTCTCCGAGAACCGCGAAATGCCGGTGGTCAGATGGCGGTTTTTGCCTGGCCCGGAAACCGAAACCGCACACCCCCAGCGCCGATCGCGAGTCCCGGGTCGTCGGGCTATCGCCACCGCTGGACGGCGGGGCTTTCACCTGCGGGCCGCTTTGCTCGTGCTGCTGGGGGCGGACTTCTCCAGCCACCGCGGTCCCGCATCACTTCCCGAAGCCTGCGGTCAGCCCCGCCACCAGTTGCCGCCTGCCCAGGATGTACAGCGCCAGTACCGGCAGGGTCGACAGGACGACCGCCGCGAGGACTGCCGGGATGTTCACCTGGAACTGACCCTGGAAAGCCCACAACGCCATCGGCAGCACGCGCTGGTCGGAGCTCTGCGTGAGGATCAGCGGGAACAGGAAGCCGTTCCACACGTTGAGGCCGTCGTACACCGCGACGGTCACCACCGCCGGTTTGACCAGCGGCAGCACCAGGCTCACCAGCATCCGCCAGTGCCCGGCGCCGTCCACGCGCATCGACTCGAACAGCTCGTTCGGCACGTCTCGCAGAAAGTTCGCGAGTATCACCACCGACAGCGGGATCGCGAACGCCACCGACGGCAGGATGATCGCGAGCAGCGTGTCGTACAGGTGCGCCCGCGTGATCAGCCAGTAGATCGGGATGATCGTGGCCTGCAACGGAATCGCCAAACCGAGCAGGAAAGCCTTGTACGTCAACCCCGAAAACCGCGTGCGGCCGCGGACCACGTAGTACGCCGCCATCAGCGAGACCGCCACCGTGATCGCCACCGTGCCGAGGGTGACCACCGCGCTGTTCAGAAAATATCGCAGGAAGTCGTTGCGCAGCACCAACGCATAATTGTCGAGCGTCGGGTTCGACGGGAACGACAGCGGGTTCGCGTCGAAGAACCCGCGCTGGTTGCGCAGGCTCGTCACCACCACGTAGTACACCGGCACGAGCACGACGACCAACCACACGAACCCGGCGACACCACCGGGCACGTTGGGACGGGTGCGGGCCATCAGGCTCCCTCCAGCTGCGAACCGCGCTGGAACCCGGCCAGCCGGGCCAGCCCGAGCGACAACGCGAGGCCCGCCACCACCAGCAGCACGGCCAGCGTGCTCGCGCGGCCCATGTCGTTGTTCGAGAAACCGTTGAGGTACATGTCGAGCGGCAGGAAGCGGGTCGCGTTGCCCGGCCCGCCGCCGGTGAGCACGAACACGAGGTCGAAGTACGTCAGCGAACCGACGAGCATCAGCGTCGACGACGTCAGGATCGTGTAGCGCAGCTGCGGCAGCGTGATGGAGAAGAACTGCCGCACGCGCCCGGCGCCGTCGATCTCCGCGGCCTCGTACAGCTGTCGCGGGATCTGCCGCACGCCGGCCTGGTACAGCAGGGTGTGGAACGGCACGAACTGCCAGGCGATCACGAAGATCACCACGTACAGCGCCAGCGTCGGGTCGCCGAGCCAGTCCTGCGACAGCGCGCCGATCCCGAACGCCCTGCTCATCCCGAAGTTCGGGTCCAGCAGCGCCTTGAACGCGATCGCGATCGCCGCCGCGGACAGCAGCAGCGGCAGGAAGTACAGCACGCCCAGCACCGCGCGGTACCGGCCGCGCCCGGCGACGAGCACGCCGAGCAGCAGCGACACCGGCGTCTGGAACAGCCAGCTGGCCACCATCACCTGCACCGACAGCCAGATCGCGTGGTACGTCGCCTGGTCACCCAGCGCCCGTGCCCAGTTGCCCAGCCCGTTCCACGAGATGTCGCCGATGCCGTCCCAGTTCATCAGGCTCAGTACCACCACGCCGGCGAGCGGCAGCAGCGCGAACACCGCGAACAACACGAGCGCGGGCACGGCCATGAGCACCGGCGGCCCGGTGCGCGAGGTGCGCGCACCGGGCGCGGGCGCCTCCCGGCTCCCGGCACCGGTGGTGCCGGGAGCGATCGTCGGAGCGTCCATCACTTGCCGATCGTGGCGTTCATGTTGGCGGAGAACTGTTCCGGCGTGAGCTGCCTGAGGAACAGCTGGCCGAGGTTGTTGAGCAGCGTGTCGGCCTGGCCGGGGGAAAGTGCCTGGTCCCAGGAGAGCTGGAAGTTCGGCGCCTTGCTCGCCAGACCGTACACATAGGACAGATACTGCGGGTCCTGCGTCGTGGCGAGCTTGCTCTCGATGCCGTTGACCGGCGGTACCGAACCGCTGGCCAGCAGGCTGTCCACGTAGCTGTCGTTCATCACACCGGTACGTAAGTAGTCGATCGCCGCCTGCTTCTGCTGGTCGGTGGCGGTGGCGGAGACCGACCAGAAGTTGGCCGGGTTGCCGACGATGTCCTCCGGCGCGCCCTTGCCACCGGAGACGGTGGGGAAGGTGACCCAGCCGAGCTTGCCGCTGGAGATGAAGTCCGGATCGGCCTGCTTGATCGACGGGAACGCCCACGAGCCCATCAGGTACATCGCGGCCTTGCCGGTGTACAGCAGTGCGCTGTCGGCGTTGGAGTCGGTGGCGATCGAGTTGAAGCCCTTGACGAACCCGTCGGCGCTGACGAGCTGCTGGATCATCGAGTTGGCCTGGATCACCGCGGGGTCCGACCACGCGTTCGGCTTGTTCGCGGCGATCGCGTCGAACACCCCGGGCCCGCCGAGGCGGTCGACGAGGTACTCCTCCCACATCAGCAGCGGCCACTTGCTCTGGCCGCCGAGGGCGAACGGTGCGATGCCGGCCTGGTTGAACCGCGGCACGAGGGCCATCAGGTCGTCCCACGTCTTCGGCGGCTGCGCGCCGATCCGGTTGAACAGGTCCTTGTTGTAGAACACCATGACCGGCTGCATGCCGTTGTTGGGCACGCCGTAGGTCTTGCCGTCGATCACGCCGGTCTGGGCGACCGTGGGGAGGTAGCGGCTGGTCAGCGTCGGGTCCTTCTGCACCTCGGGCGTCAGGTCCATGACCTTCCCGGCGTCCACCCAGGACTTGAGCATGCCGCCGTTGCCCCAGCTGAACAGCAGGGTCGGCGCCTGCCCGGCCCCGACCGCGGAGCGGATCTTCTGCTTGTAGGCGTCGTTCCCGAAGAACTGGCCGTCGATCTTCGCCTGCTGGAAGGACGTGCGCATGGTCTGTTCGTCACCGCCGGTCAGCGCCCATGCCGTGGCGCCCCCGGCCGCACCCGACGGGCCGCTGCTGCCGCACGCGGCCGTGAAGGAGAGGAGTGCGGCCAGCCCGGCCGCCATCAGCGCCGTGCGGCGCTTGCCCAGTGTCATCGTCGTGCCTTCCCCATCGAAGGTTCCGAAAACTTTCGGAAACACTATGGTGTGGCAGGGAAGATAGGCTGCGGCCACGGCTCCGTCAAGGTCTGGTAGGACAGAGATACCCGAGCTACAGTGAGCCGAAATTTTTCCGATAGGAGGTTGGGGTGTCGGCTGGTTCCAGCAAGCGGGCGACGCTGGCCATGGTGGCCGACGCCGCCGGGGTGTCGTTGCCGACGGCCTCGAAGGTGCTCAACGGGCGCGGTGACGTCTCCGACGCGACCCGCGCCAAGGTCGAGGAGGCGTTGCGCCAGTTCGGTTACGTGCCGCAGACCGGCAGGCGCCTGCCCGTGCCCACGCGGGTCGTGGACCTCGTGTTCGACGACCTGCGCAGCCCCTACGCGCTCGAAATCCTGCGTGGCATCACCGAAGCGGGCGCCGAAACCGGCGTCGACGTCGTGGTGGGCCGCGTGCCGGCGCCCGACGGCAGCGGCCCGCTCACCCCCGAGGACAGCTGGGCGCAGCGGCTCAAGAGCAGCGGGCGCGAAGGGCTCATCGTGGTCACGTCCGTGCTCAGCCTCGCGCAGGTGGAAGGCTTCGCCAAGGCCGGGCTGCCGCTCGTGGTGATCGACCCGCTGAACATGCCGCGCGTCGAGGTCACCAGCGTCGGCGCGACCAACTGGTCCGGCGGCATGGCCGCGGCCGAGCACCTGCTGAGCCTCGGCCACCGCCGGATCGCCTTCGCCGGCGGAACGCAGACCGCGTCGTGCAACCAGGCGCGGTTGCACGGCTACCGCGCCGCGCTGGAGAGCGCCGGGGTCGGCACCGACCCGGATCTGGTGCTGCACGGCGACTTCCAGTACGACGCGGGCCTGGAGATGGGCACCCGGCTGCTGTCGCTCGCCGAGCCGCCGACCGCGGTGTTCGCCGCGAGCGACGCCACCGCCCTCGGCGTGCTGGAGGCGGCCCGCCGCCGCGGCCTGCGCGTGCCCGAGGACCTGAGCGTCGTCGGTTTCGACGACACCGTGCTGGCCGAACTGGCCACTCCGGGCCTGACCACCGTCCGTCAGCCGCTGCAGGACATGGGCCGCGTCGCGCTGCGCACGCTGCTGCGGCTGATCGCGGGCGAAACCCTGGACTCCCACCACGTCGAGCTGGCGACCAACCTCGTCGTCCGCGGCTCGACGGCCCCCCTCGCCGACCAAGGAGCACGATGACCCGCTGGCAGGATCCGTCGCTTTCCCCCGACGAGCGCGCCGAGGCGCTCCGGGCCGAGATGACGCTCGAGGAGAAGGTGGCACAGCTGGGCAGCGCGTGGCCGGGCAACGACCAGCTCAACGGGAACGTCGCGCCGATGCAGGACGTGTTCGCGCGCGGCGGGGTGCCGTTCGAGCAGGTCCGCGCCGACGGCATCGGGCACCTGACGCGCGTGTTCGGCACCGCGCCGGTGAGCGTGGCCGAAGGTGTCGCGCGAATCGTGGCGCTGCAACGGGAAATCGTCGAGGAGACGCGGCTCGGCGTGCCCGCGATCGTGCACGAGGAGTGCCTCACCGGCTTCACCACGCTCGGCGCCACGGTCTACCCGGCGGCGCTCGCGTGGGCGGCGACCTTCGACCCGGAGCTGGTCGAGCGCATGTCCACCGCGATCGCCGAGGACATGCGCGCCGTCGGGGTGCACCAGGGGCTTTCGCCGGTGCTGGACGTCGTGCGCGACTACCGGTGGGGCCGCGTCGAGGAGACGCTGGGGGAGGACCCGTACCTGGTCGGCACGCTCGGCGCCGCGTACGTGCGCGGGCTGGAGAAGACGGGGATCGTCGCCACGCTCAAGCACTTCGCGGGGTACTCGGCTTCGCGGGCCGCCCGCAACCACGCTCCGGTGTCGATCGGGCCGCGGGAGCTGCGTGACGTGATCCTGCCGCCGTTCGAGATGTCCATTCGGGACGGTGGCGCGCGTTCGGTGATGAACGCCTACGTCGACCTGGACGGCGTGCCCGTCGGCGCCCACCGCGGGCTGCTGACCGGGATCCTGCGTGACGAGTGGGGTTTCGACGGCGTCGTGGTGTCCGACTACTGGGCGATCGCGTTCCTGAAGAGCATGCACCGCGTGGCCGACACCGTCGGGAGCGCGGGTGCGTTGGCACTCGCCGCGGGGATCGACGTCGAACTGCCGGACACGCTGTGTTACGGCAAGGAACTGATCGAGCTGGTGCGTTCCGGCGAGGTGCCCGAGGACCTCGTCGACCGCGCGGTGCACCGGTTGCTGCGGCAGAAGGCCCAGCTGGGGCTGCTGGACCCGGACTGGACGCCGGCCGCGGAGCCGGTCGACCTGGACTCGCCGCGCAACCGCGCGCTGGCGCGGGAGATCGCGGAGAAGTCCGTGGTGCTGCTGGCGAACGACGGCGTGCTGCCGCTGTCGGCGCGGCGCATCGCCGTGGTGGGCCCGTGTGCCGACGACCCGCTGGCGTTCCTGGGCTGCTACTCCTACCCCAACCACGTGCTCCAGCGGTTTCCGGAGTTCGGCATCGGCGTCGAGGTACCGTCCTTTGTGGACTCACTGCGGCAGGAGCTCCCGGACGCGGAGATCTCGCTGCACCAGGGCTGCCCGATCCGCGAGGAGGACCGGTCCGGGTTCGCCGCCGCGGTGGAGGCAGCGGCTGCTGCCGACGTGTGCGTCGCCGTCGTGGGCGACCGCGCGGGCCTGTTCGGCGAGGGCACGTCCGGCGAGGGCTGCGACGCCGAGGACCTGAGCCTGCCCGGCGTGCAGGACGAACTGGTGGCAGCGCTGCTGGCGACCGGGAAGCCGGTTGTGGTGGTGGTCGTGTCCGGGCGTCCGTACGCGTTGGGGCGCCACGCTTCCGCGGCCGCGCTGGTGCAGGCGTTCATGCCCGGCGAGGAGGGTGGCTCGGCGCTCGCGGGTGTGCTGTCCGGCCGGGTCAACCCGTCCGGGCGCCTGCCGGTGCAGGTGCCGTGCGTGGCCGGCGGCGCGCCCGGCACGTACCTGCACCCGCCGCTCGGCGGCAACAGCGAGGGCATCAGCAACCTGGACCCCACGCCGCTGTTCCCGTTCGGGCACGGCATCTCCTACACGGCTTACGAGTACTCGGACCTTTCGCTGAGCACCGCGGAGATTCCCGCCGACGGCGCACTGTCCATTTCGGTCAGTGTCCGCAACGCGGGTGAGCGCGCGGGGGAGGAGACGGTGCAGCTGTACCTGCACGACGTGCAGGCGCAGGTGACCCGCCCGGTGCTGGCGCTGGCCGGGTTCGCCCGTGTGCCGCTCGCCGCGGGCGAGCAGCGGCGGGTGACGTTCGAGCTGCACGCCGACCGCACCAGCTTCACCGGGCTGGACCTGCGGCGGATCGTCGAACCCGGCACGGTGGAGGTGTTCGTCGGGCGCTCCGCCGCCGACCTGCCGTGCGCGGGCTCGTTCGAGATCACCGGCCGCGTGCGCGAGGTGGGGCCGTACCCCGTGCTGACCACCCCGGTGGAGCTCAGCTGAGCAGCCGGGCCAGCTCGCCGGTGAGCTGCCGCAGCTCGTCCTCGGTGTTGTAGTAGTGCACCGACGCGCGGACGAGGTCCGGTAGCCCGCGATCGGTGAAGTCGTACTGCGCCGAGGTGCGCTGGGTGACGGAGGTGTTGATGCCCGCCTTCCCGAGGCGCTCCTTGATCTCCAGCGCGGGCAGGCGCGGCGTGGAGAACGTGACGAGGCCACACTTGCGCGCCCCCTGGTCGTGCACCGTCACGCTGTCGAGCTCGCTCAGTTGCTCGCGCAATGACGCGGCGAGCGCGGTGACGCGCTCCTCGATCGCGGGCAGCCCCACGGCGAGCGCGTAGTCCACGGCCGCGCCGAGCCCGAGGGTCAACCCGAAGTTGCGCTCCCACACCTCGAACCGCTTCGCCGACGGCTGGATCTCGTACTCGTCCGGCGCGGTCCACGTGGCCGAGTGCAGGTCGAGCGTCGCGGGCTCCAATCGCTCCCGCAGCCGCGGGGACACGTACAGGAACCCCGTGCCGCGCGGACCGCGCAGGTACTTGCGGCCGGTGCCGCTCAGCGCGTCGCAGCGCAGCCGGCGCACGTCGAGGTCCAGCTGCCCGGCCGACTGGCACGCGTCGAGCAGGAACGGCACGCCCGCCTCCGCCGCGGCCTCGCCGATCTCCTCGGCCGGGTTGACCAGCCCGCCCTGCGTCGGCACGTGGTTCATCGAGATCAGCTTCACCCGGGAGTCGAGCCTGCGGCGCAGGTCGGCGACGTCGACCTGGCCGGTCTCGTCGTCGGCCACCACCTCGACGACCGCACCGGTGCGTCGCGCGACCTGCAGGTACGAGATCACGTTGCTGGCGTACTCCGACCGGCTGGTCAGGATGCGGTCGCCGGGCTCGAAGCGCAGCGCGTAGAAGACGGCCTGCCACGAGCGGGTCGCGTTGTCGGTGAGCGCGATGTCGTCGGCTTCCGCGCCCAGCAGCCGGGCCACCGACGCGTAGACGCCCTGCACGCGGTCCTGCGCCGCGGCCGCGGTCTCGTAACCGCCGCGGCGGGCCTCCTCGCGCAGGTACTCGATGACGGTCTGGACCACCGGCTCGGGCGGCAGGGCCGCCCCGGCGTTGTTGAGGTGGACCACCTCGGCGCAGCCGGGGGTCTCGGCCCGGTACCGGAGCACGTCTTCGTTCCGCATGATCGCCCACCCTACCCGCGCCCGCTAGCGGACAGCTCGTCCGATTTGTGCACCGACCAAAGTAGGTATTCGCCGCCGGATTCTTGCCGGGTCGCCGGGAAGCTGGTTAGGAATTCTTTTCAGGAGCTCCTCCCCGCTCCCCTTCCCCAAAAGGAGAACTGAAAATGAGTCGGACTCCCCACCGGCTTCTCGCCATCGCCGCCGGCGCCGCGGCCGCGCTCGGCGTCGTCGCCTCCCCCGCCGTGGCCTCGGTGAACTCCGCCGACCACCTGATCTCCCACCAGCAGAACGCGTCCTACTCGTCGAACTGGTCCGGGTACGCGAAAACGGGCAGCGGCTTCACCTCGGCGACCGCCACCTGGAACGTCCCTTCCGTTTCCGCGTCGAGCTCGGCCACCTATTCCTCGGCGTGGGTCGGTATCGACGGCGACGGCAACTCGGACCTCATCCAGACGGGCACCGAATCCGATTACGTCAATGGCCGCGCGGAATATTCCGCATGGTGGGAAATCCTGCCGGACTACTCGGTGACGATTTCCAGCGTGCCGGTCAAGGCGGGTGACTCCATCACCGCCTCGGTGGCGAAGTCGAGCGGCAGCTCGTGGGTCATCTCGCTCAAGGACAACACCACCGGCAAGAGCTGGTCGTCGACGAAGACCTACAGCGGTCCCGGCCAGTCGGCCGAGTACGTCGTGGAGGCCCCGACCGTCGGCGGCTCGCAGTCGTCGGTGGCGCACTTCTCGCCGGTCACCTTCAGCGGCCTGACGGTCAACGGCGGCAACCCGGGCCTGGTCAGCTCGCAGAAGATCATCCTGCGCCAGAACGGCGTGAACTACGCCACCCCGTCCGACCCGAACTCCTCGGGCAACGGGTTCACCGACTCCTACACCGGCTGAGCGTCCCCGCTCACGGCGTGCCGCACCCCACCGGGTGCGGCACGCCTTCACCGAACTGTCGGTGCCGCGAGCTAGGCTGACCACCTCAGGGACGCAGTACCGCTATGGGGAGGTTTTCGCCGGTGTCGAACGATTCCTTCGTTCACCTGCACGTGCACACCGAGTACTCGATGCTCGACGGTGCGGCGAAGATCGCCCCGCTGTTCGCGGAGGCCAAACGCCTCGGGATGCCCGCCGTCGGCATGACCGACCACGGCAACATGTACGGGGCCGACCAGTTCTACCAGGAGGCCAGGAAGGCCGAGCTGAAACCGATCATCGGCATCGAGGCGTACATCGCCCCGGAGTCGCGGTTCACGAAGAAGCCGGTGTTCTGGGGGCAGGCGTCGCAGCGGGGCTCGGACGAGTTCGGTGAGGGCGGCGACGTCTCCGGTGGCGGCGCGTACACGCACATGACCATGCTGGCGCGCAACTCCACCGGCCTGCGCAACCTGTTCAAGCTCTCGTCGCTGGCCAGTATCCAGGGCTACTACCGCAAGCCCCGGATGGACCGCGAGCTGATCGCGGAGAACGCCGAGGGCATCATCGCCACCACCGGCTGCCCGTCCGGTGAGGTGCAGACCCGGCTGCGGCTGGGGCAGAAGCAGGAGGCCATCCAGGCCGCGTCGGACTACCGGGACATCTTCGGGGCGGACAACTTCTTCCTGGAGCTGATGGACCACGGGCTGCCCATCGAGCGGTCGGTGCGCGAGGGCCTGCTGGAGATCGGCAGGCTGCTCGACCTCAAGCCGCTGGCCACCAACGACTCGCACTACGTCACCAAGGACCAGGCGGACTCGCACTCGGCGCTGCTGTGCGTGCAGTCGGGCAAGACCCTCAACGACCCGAACCGGTTCAAGTTCGACGGCGACGGTTACTTCCTGAAGTCGGCGCAGGAGATGCGCGAGTACTGGGACTCCGAGGTCCCCGGCGCCGCCGACACCACGCTGTTGATCGCCGAGCGCGTCGAGTCGTACGAGGACGTGTACACCCACAAGGACCGGATGCCGGTGTTCCCGGTGCCGGAGGGGTACGACGAGTCCTCCTGGCTGCGCGAGGAGGTCGAGCGCGGCCTGAAGTGGCGGTTCCCGGAGGGCGCGCCGGAGGGCTACCGCGAGCGCATCGAGATGGAGCTCGACGTCATCATCGGGAAGGGCTTCCCGGCCTACTTCCTCGTCGTCGCCGACCTCATCAACCACGCCCGCCAGGTGGGTATCCGCGTGGGCCCGGGCCGTGGGTCCGCCGCCGGTTCGCTGGTCGCGTACGTGCTCGGTATCACCAACCTGGACCCGATCCCGCAGAAGCTGCTGTTCGAGCGGTTCCTCAACCCCGAGCGCGTGTCGATGCCCGACATCGACATCGACTTCGACGACCGCCGCCGCGGCGAGATGATCCGCTACGCCACCGAGAAGTACGGCGCGGACAAGGTCGCCCAGGTCATCACCTTCGGCACCATCAAGACGAAGGCGGCGATCAAGGACTCGGCGCGCGTGCACTTCGGCCAGCCGGGCTACGCGATCGCCGACAAGATCTCCAAGGCGCTGCCGCCGCCGATCATGGCGAAGGACATCCCGCTGTCGGGCATCGTCGACCCGCAGCACGAGCGCTACGGCGAGGCGGCGGAGGTCCGCACCCTGATCGAGACCGACGAAGAGGTCTCGACGATCTTCAACACCGCCCGCGGCCTGGAGGGCCTGATCCGCAACGCGGGCGTGCACGCCTGCGCGGTCATCATGTCCAGCGAGCCGCTGATGGACGCGATCCCGCTGTGGATGCGCGATGACGGGTCGATCATCACGGGCTGGGACTACCCGTCCTGTGAGGCCATCGGCCTGTTGAAGATGGACTTCCTGGGCCTGCGGAACCTGACGGTCATCGGCGACGCGATCGACAACATCAAGGCCAACCGCGGGATCGACATCGACCTCGACACGCTCGGCGTCGACGACCCGGAGACGTACAAGCTGCTCTCCCGCGGTGACACGCTGGGCGTGTTCCAGCTGGACGGCGGGCCGATGCGTGACCTGCTGCGCCGCATGCAGCCGACGGTCTTCGACGACATCGTGGCGGTCGGCGCGCTGTACCGCCCCGGCCCGATGGGCATGAACGCCCACAACGACTACGCCGACCGGAAGAACAACCGGCAGCAGGTCAAGCCGATCCACCCGGAGCTGGAAGAACCCCTGAAGGAGATCCTGGCCGACACCTACGGCCTGATCGTCTACCAGGAACAGATCATGCACATCGGCCAGAAGGTGGCCGGGTACTCCATGGGGCGCGCGGACGTGCTGCGCCGCGCCATGGGCAAGAAGAAGAAGGAGGTCCTCGACAAGGAGTTCGAGGGCTTCCACAGCGGGATGAAGGAGAACGGGTTCTCCGACGAGGCCATCAAGGCCCTGTGGGACACCATCCTCCCGTTCGCCGGGTACGCGTTCAACAAGAGCCACGCGGCCGCGTACGGCCTGGTCTCGTACTGGACGGCGTACCTCAAGGCGAACTACCCCGCGGAGTACATGGCCGCGCTGCTGACGTCGGTCGGGGACAACAAGGACAAGTCGGCGGTGTACCTGTCCGAGTGCCGCAGGCTCGGGATCAAGGTGCTGCCGCCGGACGTCAACGAGTCGGGCCCGCGCTTCGCCGCGGTCGGGGACGCGATCCGCTTCGGCATGGGCGCGGTCCGCAACGTGGGGGCCAACGTCGTCGACTCGATCATCAAGACGCGTGAGGAGAAGGGGAAGTACTCGTCCTTCACCGACTTCCTCGACAAGTCGGAGCTGGTGGCCTGCAACAAGCGGGTGCTGGAGTCGCTGATCAAGGCGGGCGCGTTCGACTCGCTCGGCAACACGCGGCTGTCGATGATCCAGGTGCACGAGGACGCGGTGGACGCGGTCGTGCCGCTCAAGCGCCAGGAGGCGATGGGCCAGTTCGACCTGTTCGGCTCGGCGGACGACTCCGACGCCGGTCCGGCCACGTCGTCGTCGCCGCTGGCGCACCTGAAGTTCGGCGAGGAGGAGTGGCCGCGCAAGCAGCTGCTGGCCTACGAGCGGGAGATGCTGGGACTGTACGTCTCGGCGCACCCGCTGGACGGGGCGGAGCGGATCCTGCGCAAGCACGCGCCCCGGCCGATCGCCGCGATCCTGGACAACCCGCCGAAGGAGGGCGAGCTCATCGTCTCCGGGTTGATCACGTCGCTGGAGCGGCGGGTCAACAAGAAGGGCGAGCCCTGGGCGATCTGCACGGTGGAGGACATGGACGCCTCGCTGGAGGTGCTGTTCTTCCCGAAGTCGTACGCCATGTTCTCGGCCGATCTGGTCGAGGACAACGCCGTGCTGGTCAAGGGCAGGGTCAACTGGCGGGAAGACAAGATGTCCGTCTTCGGCGGCGGCCTCGTACCACTGGACCTGTCAGAGGTCGGCAACGGTGACGACGAGCCCCCGCTGATGCTGCACTGCACGGCGGAGAAACTGGACAAGAGCGTGGTGGGCGAGCTGAAGCAAACGCTGCTGGCCCACCGAGGCGACACCCCGGTGCGGCTCAAGCTGATCGGCCGCCAACGCGAGACGGTCTTCGCGCTGTACGACTACCCGGTCAAGGTGAGCAGCATGCTGATGGGTGAGCTGAAGGGCATCCCAGGCATCACCGCAGGCACGTAAAACGGCGACCACGACGCCACGGGAACCGGTCGACGCAAACAAGCCCGGCACACGCCCAGGCCTCCCCCGTCCCCGATCCCCAGCCTCATTAGCGGTTGGCTCGCCGTGTCAAGGGTCGCGCAGCGATCGCGCAGCGACGCCGAAGGCGCCCTTGAGGCGGTGAGCCAACCGTTAAACGATCAGGGGAAAGGGGCGGGGGTGGCCGGGCGGAACGAGGGCGCCCAGCGCCCGGTCAAGTCCGCGCGAAGGCAACCAAAGCCCCGCACCCAAGCGCCACCTACACCCCAGCCGCCCCCGCCCCGAGGCAGCGCGGCCCACGCCGGAGGCGGGGCGGCCCCGCCCCGAAGCGGGGGTGGCCCGGCACCCCAGCCGCCCCCGCCCCGGAGGCGGCGCCCCCGCCCCGAAGGCGGCGGTGGCCCGGCGGTGCCGAAGTCGCCCCCGCCCCGAAGGCGTCGCGCCCCCGCCCCGAAGGCGGCGGCCCGGCGGCGCCGAAGTCGCCCCCGTCCCAAAGGCGGCGCGCCCCCGCCCCCGAGGCTCCCCAACCCCACGCAAGGCGCCCACGCCCCCACCCCCGAGGCGAACACGACACCCCGCCCCCACCCCACACCCTTCACCGCGCGCCACCCCGCGACCCGCGCCACCATGGACCGGTGACCGACGACCACCACCCTGATCCCCGGCGCTGGCAGGCCCTCGCGGTCACCCTCGCCGCGGGGTTCATGAGCCTCTTGGACGTCAGCATCGTCAACGTGGCCCTGCCGTCCATCCAGAAGGGCATCGGCGCGAACGCGGGCACCGCGCAGTGGGTCGTCTCCGGCTATGCGCTCACCTTCGGGCTCGTGCTGGTCTCCGGCGGCCGCCTCGGGGACGCGCTCGGGCGGCGCCGCATGTTCCTCATCGCGCTCGCCGCGTTCGTCGCGACCAGCGCGTTCGCCGGGGCCGCCCCGGACGACACGACGCTCGTCGTCGCGCGGCTGCTGCAGGGGTGCGCCGGCGGTCTGCTCACGCCGCAGAACAGCGGGCTCATCCAGGACCTGTTCCGCGGCGCCGAACGCGGCCGCGCCTTCGGCCTGTTCGGCGCCGTCGTCGGCATCTCCACCGCCGTCGGGCCGGTGCTCGGCGGGTTGATCCTCGCCTTGTTCGGCGAGCAGGACGGCTGGCGCTGGGTGTTCTACGTCAACGTCCCGATCGGCGTCGTCGCGTTCGTGCTCGCCCTGCGGCTCGTGCCGAAGCGGACGACGCGGCGCGCGCGCCTCCGCTCCGAGATCGACTACGTCGGCATCCTGTTGCTCGGCCTCACCGTCCTGGGCGTGCTGCTGCCGCTCGTCGAGTCCGAACAGGACGGTCTGCGGCGCCTGTGGTGGCTGTTCCCGATCGCCGTCGCGTTCGGTGCCCTGTTCGTGTGGTGGGAGCGTCGCACGGTCCGCCACGAGCGCGCCCCGCTGATCGACGTCCGGCTCTTCACCACGACCCCGGGTTACGCGCCCGGCGCCTCCATCGGCGCGATCTACTTCTGCGGCTTCGCCGGCATCTGGCTCGTCTTCGCCCTGTTCTTCCAGGAAGGGCTCGGCTACTCTCCGCTACAGTCCGGGCTTTCCGTCACGCCGTTCGCCCTCGGTTCGGCTGTCTCGGCCGCCGTGGCGGGACGTCTCGTGCCCCGCCTGGGCCGGAAGCTGACGGTGACCGGGCTCAGTCTCGTGACACTCGGACTGGTGACGGTGGCGTTGCTGGCCTGGCTTGGCCCGACGGCCCACGCGAGTTTCGTGTTCGCCGCCCCGCTGCTGGTCGCCGGGGTCGGCGGCGGCATGGTCATCTCCCCGAACACCACCCTCACCCTCGAATGCGTGCCGACCCGCATGGCCGGTGTCGCGGGTGGTGCACTCCAGACGGGACAACGGATCGGGACCGCGATCGGCACCGCGGTGCTCGCCGGGGTGTTCCGGGCGATGGTCGGCGGCACACACGGCGACTTCCCGGCCGCGCTCACGATCTCGATGCTGTGCGCGGCCGGCTTCACCTTCGTCGCGCTCACGCTCGGCGTCGCGGAGCTCCGCGCGCGGCGAGCACGCCGGTCGGATGAACAACTACAGCACGTGACAATGGCTGCTCCATCCGAGTGATGGTTTCCCGAATGCGGTAGCGCTACGCAGAGCGACCGGGTAAACCTGGTCAAGCCTTCACTTCGAGGGATTCGCTACGCAAAGTGGCGGCCTGGCTGGCGGTCCGGGGATGGGACCACCAGCCGGCGAGCCGTTGTCGTCCGGCTGGGACACGAACGCTCGTTCCTCACGCTGCCGTCGGCGTCCGCGGGGGACCGTTCGGCGGCGCGGGAAGGCACCTGCTCGGGTGGGTCCGCACGAGGGGGAGCCGGGCCCACCCGAGCCCAGGCCGTGGTGGGATACGGGCGTTCCCGAGCTGAGGAGGCCCGATGCCCGCCGAGCGCCGCACCCGCGCGTGGCACCGACCGATGACCGCCCGCAGCCGCGCCGAGGAGCACCGTGCCTCGACCCCGCTGGAGCTGCTGTTCGACCTGTGTTTCGTGGTCGCGGTCAGTCAGGCCGGGGTGCAGCTGCACCACTCGCTCGGCGAGCACGAGATCGCCCACGGCGTCGGCACCTACCTCGTCGTGTTCTTCGCGATCTGGTGGGGCTGGGTCAACTTCAGCTGGTTCGCGTCCGCCTTCGACACCGATGACGTGCCTTACCGGGTCGCCACGTTCGTGCAGATCGCCGGGGCGCTCGTGGTCGCGGCGGGCGTGCCCGCGGCGTGGCACGAGGACCTGAGGATCGTCGTCGCGGGATACGTCCTCATGCGCCTCGCGCTCGTCGTGCAGTGGCTGCGGGCCGCGCGCCAGGATGAGGCGTACCGGGGGACGGCGTTGCGGTACGCGGTGGGCATCACCGTCGTCCAGGTGGGCTGGATTCTGCGGCTCGTCGTTCCCGTGTCGTGGTTCGGGGCGAGCTTCGTCCTGCTCGTCGTGGCGGAGCTCCTGGTGCCGATGTGGGCGGAGCGCAGCCGCGCGACCAGCTGGCATCCGGGCCACATCGCCGAGCGGTACGGGTTGTTCACGTTGATCGTGCTCGGCGAGTCGGTGCTCGCCGCGAGCGTCGCGATGCAGGAGGCGCTGGGCAGCGGGCACGGCGTGGGCGAGCTGGCCGGGGTGGCGGTCGCGGGGCTGGTGATCGTGTGCTCGATGTGGTGGCTGTACTTCGACCGGCCGGGGGAGCGCCGCGTGCGGCAGTTCCGCCACGGTTACCTGTGGGGCTTCGGGCACTACGTGATCTTCGGCTCGGCGGCGGCGACCGGGGTCGGCCTGGAGCTGACGATCGATCACGTCACGCACGCCGGTCACCTCGGCGCGACGGGCTCGGCGCTCGCGCTGACCGTGCCGGTGGCGCTGTATTTGCTCAGTGTGTGGTTGCTGCACATCGGCCCGCGCAACGAGTGCCGCCCGATCGCGGTGGGCTTCCCGCTGGCGGCGGTGCTGGTGGTGGCGGTGTCGTTCACGCCCGTCGCGGTGTACCTGACGGCCGCCGCGGTGGCCACCCTCGTGGCGACGATGGTGGTGGCCACCCGGGAGGGCTAGCGCACGAGGGCGGGCAGCACCTCGCCGATGGGGTCGCGCAGGACCACCTCGGCCACGTCGTCGTACGGGGTCTCCTGCGCGTTGCAGATGATCACCGGGGCGCCCGCCGCCGCGGCGATGTCCACCAGGCCGGCCGCGGGGTGGACCGTGAGCGAGGTGCCGACCGCGAGCAGCAGGTCACAGGTGAGCGCGTTCAGCCGGGCCCGTTCGAGCACCGCGACGTCGAGCGCTTGGCCGAAGGAGATGGTGGCGGACTTCAGGATTCCGCCGCACACCAGGCAGGACGGGTCCGTTTCCCCGGCACGCACGCGTTCCAGGGTCTCGGGCATGTCCCGGCGGTCGCCGCACAACAGGCAGATGCTCTGCGCGAGTGTGCCGTGCAGCTCCACCACGTTCGCGGGGTCCGAGCCCGCCTTCTGGTGCAGGCCGTCGATGTTCTGCGTGAGGATCGCCATCAGCCGCCCGTCGTGTTCGAGGTCGACGAGGGCGCGGTGCCCGGTGTTGGGCTCCGGCGCGAGCCCGGCGTGTTCGAGGCGGCTCTGCCAGGCCAGCTCCCGCACCTCACGGCTGGCGGTGTACTCCGAGATGTCGGAGAGCTTCTCCGCCGCCGGGTTCTTCGTCCACACGCCCTGTGGGCCGCGGAAGTCCGGGATCCCCGACTCGGTGGAGATCCCGGCTCCCGTCAACGCCACGATCCGGCCCGCGCCACGCACGAGGGCGCGGGCCCTGTCCAGCTCGCTCATGCCTCCATGATGGAGGACGATCGTCTTTTCCGAGCGGCGGAGCCGCTTGCTGTGGGCCGTCAACCGGCTCCGCTACCGGCATGGGCTCGCAAGCCGGCTCACCAGTGACGTCAGTTGAGTGCGCTGCCCTTTTGCCACTGATCCCAGGAGAGGGCCCAGTCGCCGTAGAGGTCCCAGATCGGCAGCTGCTTGCCGCCCGAGTTGCTGACCTCCACGACGTCGCCGAGGTTGAAGTTGTTGAAGAACCACTGCGCGTTGTCGGCGTTGAGGTTGATGCAGCCGTGCGAGACATTGGAGTTGCCCTGCGCGCCCACGCTGTTCGGGTTCTCGTGCACGAACTCGCCGTCGTTGGACATGCGCAGCGCCCAGTGCTCCTCGGACCGGTACCAGTTGGGGTCGCCCTTGCAGACCCCGTAGGTGCACGAGTCCATCGTGTAGTTCTGCTGCTTGTCCGAGATCACGTGCGCGCCGAGGTGCGTCGGGGTGGCGTCCTTGCCCATGGAGATCGGCATGGTCTTGACGACCTGTCCATTGTGGAGGATCTGCATCTGCTCGGTGTTGCCGTCCGCCTTGGCGATCCACGAGTCGTGCACGTGGTAGGTCTCCGTGCGGTCCTCCGCGCCGTACACGCCGTTGCCGAAGTCCACGCCGTAGATCTTCGCGGTCACCGTGATCTTCGTGCCCGGCTGCCAGTACGCCTTCGGGCGGTAGTGCACGTTCTTGTCGTCCACCCAGTACCAGCTGCCCTGCTGCGGCGGGTCCGACTTCACCGTCAGCTGCTTCTCCACGGCGGCCTTGTTCTTCACCGCGTACGTGAACTGGAACACGATCGGCTGCCCCACGCCGACACCCGTCGACGCGACCGACGCCGGCGCCGGGATCATGTTCGGGTTGGCCTGCTTCGCCGGGTTCAGCGTGCTGATCGTGCTCTGCTGCTCGACGGTCTTGCCCGCCGCGTCGGCGCCGTGCGCGTCCACGGTGTACTTCGCGCCGTAGCCCAGGACGTCACTGGACGTCCACGTCGTCTTGTCGGCCGACAGCGCGCCCTTGACCTTGGTGCCCTTGGCGGTGTTGGTGACCGTCACGTCGGTGAGCGTGCCGTTCGTGGCCTTCACGACGATGGGCGTGGTCGGGTTGACGTCCGTCGTCTGGGCGGGCTCGATCGAGACCTGCACCACCGCTCCCGCCTGCGACGAAGCCGTGGTACCGCCGGTGTTCCCGCCGTTGGCGGAACCGGAGTCGTCGGAACTGCACGCCGAAAGGGCGAGCACGGTCACCAGCAGTCCGGTGAGCACACCGGACCGCGCTCTGCCGGGGTTTCGTAAAGACTTCTTCAAGAACATCTGGTCTCTTTTGTCGTGGAGGTCGGGAGGAGCGGGCTCGGTGCTTCAAAGTACCGCGCTCGTATGGACGCCCCACCACGTGGTTTGTTGCCGGGGAGTGGCGTGCGTCACCACTCGTTCTCCCTGCCTGACACCACTTTCACACCGGGCCCGCCGTACAGGCCGGGGCCGTCCACCGCGAGGCCGTCGAGGTGTACCCGCGCGGCCTCGTAGGCATTCGCGGCGAGTTGTTCGGTGTGGCGGAAATCCAGCGGGCTCATCCGCAGCGGAACCGGCCCGGGGAGGTACACGACGGGCACCTCGGCGCCCGCCACCGGGGCTTCCAGCACTGCTTGGTTGCGCATGCTGATCATCGCCGTGTACATGAGCACCTCGGCCATCGTGCGCGGCGGCGACGGGATCTGCCCGGGAAACGCGCAGTCCAGCACCACGAGGGACTTCGCACCCATCGAAAGCGCCTGGCGCATCGGCACGTTCGCCACGAGCCCGCCGTCGTAGAGCAGCCGGCCCTCGTGCTCGACGGGCGGGTAGATGCCGGGGATGGCGGCGCTCGCGAGCAGCGTCGGCAGCAGTTCGCCCGTGCGGAACAGCCGGGGCTCGGCGGTGTCGACGTCGGTGGTGACGACGCCGAGCGGCAGCTTCAGGTCCTCGAAGGTCGTGCCGTCGCCGAGGTGCTCGCGGATGATCGCGGCGAGTCCGGTGTTGGGGAACAGGTGCGTCTTCGCGTGCCGCAGCGTCCGGACCTGGCTGAACACCCCGCCGGGAAACGCTTCCTGCCGCGTCATGTGCGCCCAGATCGCGGGCAGGCGCTCGCTCGCGTCGCCCGGTTCGAGCGCGAGGAAGGCGCCATTGAGCGAGCCGACGGACGTGCCGGTGACGAGGTCGGGCCGCAGCCCGTACTCGTCGAGCGCACGCAGCATGCCCACCTGCATCGCGCCGAGGCTGCCGCCCCCGCCGAGGACGAACCCGACGGGCCGGGGCAGGTCCAGTCCGCTCATGCCCCGATGGTCCCTCGCGCCCGTGGCGGCGGCCAGTCCGTCGTGACGAGTGCTACGCCGGAAAATCGCTGGGTACGGCCGTTTACGCTGCTCCTGCCATGATCCCTGTGACCTCGCTGCCCGCGATCGAGTGTGACAGCACCCCGCTGCACCTCGCGCACCTGCGCGACCGCGCCCGGGTGCCGTGGTGGTGGCTGCTGTGGCTGGCCGTGCTCGTCGGCGTGCACGCCGCGGCAGGCTGGGAGGGCACCGACACCGCCGGGCTGGCTATCGGGCTCACGTCCTGGGTGGGCTGGACGATCTGGCGGCGGCTCCGCTCGGTGCGGTGGGCCGAGCCTCTGCTGCGGGAGCAGCCATGGCTGCCGCTCGCCGCGACCCTGCACGGCAGGCGGATCGTGGCGGGGGAGACGGTGCTCGCGTTGCGCGGAATGCCCCGGCAGGTGCGCAACGTCATCGCGCGCACCGGGCAGGTGTGGCTCGTCGGACCGGACAGCCGGGGCAGGGCACTCGTGCGGGTCGAGGGCTCGGGTCGGCCGTGGCCCGCGCGGGTGCGGCGGCGAGCCGGGCGCGCGAGCCTGCCTCGGCAGGTCGACCACCAGTGGCGCGAGCGGCGTGTGTTCCGGGTGGCAGCGGGCTTCGCGGTGCTGTTCGCGGCGGCCCTGGCGGCGCTCGTCGTCGGCACGGTCATCGAACCACCGCCGTCCGAGGACCTCGGCGAAGCGTTCTTCGTCTACGGCATCGTGGTCGTTCCCCTGGTGATGGTGGTCGTGCGCGCCCGGGCGCTGCGGAGCCATTTGCGGGGCGAGGCGAACTGGTACCCGCTCCCGGGCGCGGTTGACGACGCCGACTTCGCCGAAGACGACGAGCTGTGCGTCCGCGGGTGGACGGTGCTGCCGGAAATCGGTCCCGTCGAGGTGGAGATCCCGGCGTGTCCGCTCGACCTCTACACCGACATCTGGTTCCACCGGCGGATCTGGGTGCTCGGGCCGCCGCGCCTCGGCGAAGTGGTGATCGGGATGCCGGAGTTCCCGCTTGCCGTCGAGGCCCTTTTCTCCCCGAAGAGCCTTCCCTGATCGCTACCCATGGGTAACACTCGTCACAAAGGCTTGACGCCGATGTCGAGGAGGTGCCTGGTGGCGACGCAACCGAAGGTGACGGAAAAGGAGGCCAGGGCGCTCGCGGAGGAGTCGCGCGAGACGGACTGGCGCAAGCCGTCCTTCGCGAAGGAGCTCTACCTCGGCCGCTTCCGGCTCGACCTCGTCCACCCGCACCCGCGTGCCACGCCGGAGGCCGCGGCGAAGGCCGACCGCTTCCTCGACCAGCTGCGGGAGTACTGCGCCACGATCGACGGCAGCGTCATCGAGCGCGAGGCCCGCATCCCCGACGAGTACATCAAGGGCCTCGCCGAGCTGGGCTGCTTCGGGATCAAGATTCCCGAGGAGTACGGCGGGCTCGGCCTGACCCAGGTCGCCTACAACCGGGCGCTGATGCTTGTCGGCTCGGTGAATCCGACCCTCGGCGTGCTGTTGTCGGCGCACCAGTCGATCGGCGTGCCCGAGCCGCTCAAGCTCGCGGGCACGCCCGAGCAGAAGGCGAAGTTCCTGCCGCGTTGCGCGCGGGGCGCGGTCACGGCGTTCCTGCTCACCGAACCGGACGTCGGCTCCGACCCGGCGCGGCTCGCGACCGCCGCGGTACCGACCGAGGACGGCGAGGCGTACGAGCTGGACGGCGTGAAGCTGTGGACCACCAACGGTGTCGTGGCGGAGCTGGTCGTGGTGATGGCGCGGGTGCCGAAGTCCGAGGGGCATCGCGGCGGGGTGACGGCGTTCATCGTCGAGATGGACACGCCCGGCATCACCGTCGAGCGGCGCAACGCGTTCATGGGCCTGCGCGGCATCGAGAACGGCGTGACGCGTTTCCACAAGGTGCGCGTGCCGAAGGAGAACGTCGTCGGCGGCGAGGGGCAGGGGCTCAAGATCGCGCTCGCCACGCTGAACACGGGACGGCTGTCGATCCCGTCGATGTGCGCGGGCGCGGGGAAGTGGTGCCTGAAGATCGCGCGGGAGTGGGCGTCCGAGCGGGTGCAGTGGGGCAAGCGGCTCGGCGAGCACGCGGCGGTGGCGAACAAGATCTCGTTCATCGCGGCGACGACGTACGCGATGGAGAGCGTGCAGGAGCTGTCCGGGCACATGAGCGACGAGGGCCGCAACGACATCCGCATCGAGGCGGCGCTGGCGAAGCTGTGGGCGAGCGAGATGTCGTGCCGGGTCGCGGACGAGCTGATGCAGATCCGGGGCGGGCGCGGCTACGAGACGGCCGCGTCGCTGGCGGCCCGCGGCGAGCGCGCGGTGGGGGTCGAGCAGCTGGTGCGGGACCTGCGGATCAACCGGATCTTCGAGGGTTCGACGGAGATCATGCACCTGCTGATCGCCCGCGAGGCGGTCGACGCGCACCTGTCCGCCGCCGGTGCGCTGGCCGACGCGGAGGCGGACCTGCAGGCGAAGGCGAAGGCGGCGGTGAAGGCCAGCGGGTTCTACGCGAAGTGGCTGCCGCAGCTGGTGACGGGCCGCGGTCAGGTGCCGACGTCGTTCGCGGAGTTCGGCGAGCTGGCCGGTCACCTGCGTTACGTCGAGCGGACCGCGCGGAAGCTGGCGCGCTCGACGTTCTACGGCATGGCGCGGTGGCAGGCGGCGCTGGAGAAGCGGCAGGGTTTCCTCGGGCGGATCGTCGACATCGGGGCGGAGCTGTTCGCGATGGCGGCGAGCTGCGTGCGCGCGGAGATGCAGGGGACCGCGGAGGCGCGGGAGCTGGCGGACGTGTTCTGCCGCCAGGCGCGCGGGCGGATCGAGGAGCTGTTCGACGCGTTGTGGGACAACACGGACGACGAGGACTACGCGTTGACCGCCCGCGTGCTGGAGGGCCGGTACGCGTGGCTGGAGGACGGCATCCTCGACCCGAGTGAGGGCACGGGCCCGTGGATCGCCGACTGGCGGGCGGGCGCGTCGACGGAGGAGTCGGTGGCGCGCCGCATCGGTACGTAGGCTTCGGAGTCGTGGGGCTGCGGATCGAGCTGAGCACGGACACCGTCGAGGGCGCGGTGACGGCGGACGCGCTGGGCGCCGACCGGATCGAGCTGTGCTCGGCGGGGGAGCTGGGCGGGCTGACGCCCGGCCCGGGCCTGCTCGCGGCGGTGCTGGCGCGGTGCCGGCGGTCGGAGGTGCACGTGCTGGTTCGCCCGCGGGAAGGCGATTTCCGGTACGCACCGTCCGAAGTGGACGCAATGCTGGCGGACGTCCGCCACGCGGCGTCGGCCGGTGCGGCGGGCGTCGTGGTGGGCGCGCTGACGTCGCGGGGCGCGCTGGACCGGCCGGTGCTGGCGGACCTCGTGGCGGCGGCGGAGGGTCTGCCGGTGACGGTTCACCGCGCGGTCGACGTGTGCGAGGACCCGGTGGCGGCGGTGGAGACGCTGCGTTCCCTGGGCGTCGCCCGGGTCCTCTCCTCGGGCGGCGCGGCGCGGGCGGAGGACGGCGTCCCGGTGCTGCGCCGCATGGTGACTGCCGCGGGCGACGAGCTGACGGTGATGGCCTGCGGCGGCATCCGCCCGCACAACGCCAGGGCGATCGCCGAGGCGACCGGGGTGCGCGACCTGCATGCGGCGCCCCGCCGCCGGCTCGCGCCGTCGGGAGGGGCGGCCGTGGACTACGGAACGCACGCCGTCCTGGACGAGGAGGTGGCACGAAAGCTCGTGGAACTGGCGCGGTCGTGAACCTCTAGACCTTTTCCTCCACCCGGGACCGCTTCTTCCGCCACCGCCGGAAGAAGAACAGCCCCGCGAGCACCAGCACTCCCAGCACGATCAAGCCGCCCGTGTTGAAGGCTCCTTCGATCTGCTTCGCCGCTTCGCCCAGTGCCACGCCGAGGCTGATGTGCAGCGCCGACCAGCACAGGGCGCCCGCGAAGGCCGCCGGGAGGAACTTGCGGAACGGCAGCCCCGACGTGCCCGCCGCGGCGGGCATCAGGGTGCGGATCACCGGCAGGAACCGCGCGAAGAACACCGCCCACACGCCCCGCCGCTGCAGGATGCCCGTCGCCCGGTCCCACGCCTCCACGCCGTGCTGCTGGATCAGCTTCGTCTCCCGCAGCCGCGACCCCCACCGGTGCCCGATGCCGAACCCGATCGAGTCACCGAGCGTCGCGCAGACCGTGACCACCGCCCACAGGACCAGGAACCGCGGCACCGTGTGCGCCGTCGTCGCCGCGACCAGCAGGCCCGACTCGCCCGGCGCCAGGAACCCCAGGCCGATCGTGCACTCCAGGAACACCAGCAGACCCGTCGCGCCGACGAGCGCCGGCTGCGGCAGGCCCTGCAGCCAGTTCAGGATGTCGGTGATCACGGTTCTCCCCTGTCCGTTTTGTCACCCCTCGCGGTGTCCAAAGTAGCGAACCACCGCGGGCGCGGCTTCCGGGAAGAACCCTGGGATCAGCGGGTGAGCCGTTTCGGGGCCTGCTGCCGCCAGGCCCGCTCGACGAGTTCCCTGACCCGCTCGTCGTCGACGTCCGCCAGGCGGACCTGCAAACCGAGGAAGCTCCTGCGCGCGTCAGGCCGCCGGACTGCCTCGAAGACCGCCGGATCCTCGGCCGCCGCGTCGTTCGCCTCCTGCTCGTCGATGCAGAAGACCGCCGTGGTCTCGTCTCGGCCCATGCCGAGGAACGTCCGGCCGCGCACCTGGAAAACCGGCACGTGGAACCGGAAGTGACTGGTTTCCCCGACCTCTGGCAAGGCCATCGCCCACCGGCGGATGTCCTCGGTCGTCGCCATGCGACCTCCTGGCGTCAGCGGGTGAGCAGGCTGCTCGCCTCCTGCGCCGCCGGGCCGGCTTCGGCCAGGTGCGACAGGTTCTCCGGCAGCGGCTCGCCGCGGTGGCGTTTGGTCTGCGCGTACAGCCGGCCCGCGCGGTACGACGAGCGCACCAGCGGACCCGCCATCACGCCCGCGAAGCCCAGCGACTCCGCGACCTGCGAGTGCTGCACGAACTCCTCCGGCTTCACCCACCGGTCCACCGGGTGGTGGCGGACCGACGGGCGCAGGTACTGCGTGATCGTCAGGATCTCGCAGCCCGCCTCCACCAGGTCGCGCATCGCGGGCTCGACCTCCTCGGGGGTTTCCCCCATCCCGAGGATCAGGTTCGACTTCGTGACCAGCCCCGCCTCACGGGCGCGCGTGATCACCTCCAGCGACCGCGTGTACCGGAAGCCCGGCCGGATCCGCTTGAAGATCCGCGGCACGGTCTCGACGTTGTGCGCGAGCACCTCCGGCCGCGAAGAGAACACCTCGGCCAGCTGTTCGGGGTCGGCGTTGAAGTCCGGGATCAGCAGCTCGACACCGGTACCGGGGTTGAGCGCGTGGATCTGCCGGACGGTCTCGGCGTACAGCCACGCGCCGCCGTCCTCCAGGTCGTCGCGCGCGACACCCGTGACGGTGGAGTAGCGCAGGCCCATCGCCTGGACGCTCTCGGCGACCTTGCGCGGTTCGGTGCGGTCCAGCTCGGCGGGCTTGCCGGTGTCGATCTGGCAGAAGTCGCAGCGCCGGGTGCACTGGTCGCCACCGATCAGGAACGTCGCCTCGCGGTCTTCCCAGCACTCGTAGATGTTGGGACAGCCCGCTTCCTCGCACACCGTGTGCAGACCCTCGCGCCGCACCAGGCCCTTCAGCTCGGTGAACTCGGGGCCCATCTTGGCCCGGGTCTTGATCCAGGACGGCTTCTTCTCGATCGGGGTCTCGGCGTTGCGGACCTCGAGCCGCAGCAGCTTCCGACCTTCAGGCGCAACAGTCACGCGCCCCAGCCTACGCGCTCCAGCAGCTACGACGGGTCGGGCGTGATCCCCGTCAACTTGGCTGTCAGCTGCCACAACCCGGCCCCCGTCTCGCGGTCCAGCGCCGCCCGCAGCGGCTGCACGATCACGGGCTCGCCGCGCAGCTGGAGCGTCTTCGGGCCGATGTAGTCGCCGCCGTTGACCTCGGGCGCCGTCGCCGCGTACAGCTGCGGCAGCGCGCCCATCCGCACGTTCTGCGCCAGCAGCGCGTCACCGAGCTTGGTGATCGCGCCGAGCACCGTGCTCACCAGCGGAAGGCGCTGGGAGCGCGCCATCGCGGAGGTGAGGCCGGTGGCCGTGTACCCGGGCGCGGCGACGACGCTCAGCACGTCCTCGTCCGCCGCCCGCAGCCTCCGGTCCAGCTCCAGCGCGAACGTCTGGTTCGCCAGCTTCGACTGCCCGTACGCCGCTCCCGGGTTGTACCGGCGGTGCTCGAAGTTCGGGTCGTCCAGGTGTACGCGGGCGCCGATCGCGGCGACGCTCGTCAACGTCACCACGCGGGCGCCCGTGCCGCCGCGCAGCGCGGGCATGAGCAGCCACGTCAGCGCGGCGTGCCCGAGGTAGTTGGTGCCGAACTGCAGCTCGAACCCGTCGGCTGTGCGGCTGCGCGGCGTCGCCATCAGGCCCGCGTTGTTGATCAGCACGTCGAGCGCGTCACCGGTGGCCTCGCGGGCCTGTCCGGCGGCCTTGTGGACGGACGACAGGTCGGCCAGGTCGAGCGCGATCAGCTGCGGCGCGGTGTCCGCGACGGCCTGGACCTCCCGCAGCGCCTGGGCGCCGCGCTCCGCGGACCGGCAGGCCAGCAGCACGCGGGCGCCCTTCGCGGCCAGCGCCTTCGCGCTCTGCAGGCCGAGTCCGGAGTTGGCCCCCGTGATGAGCGCCGTGCGCCCGGACTGGTCCGGGATGTCAGTCTCTGTCCACATACCGCGTAGTAGACACCAGGTCAGGCGCTGGGCGCGAGCATCCGCAGCAGCTGACCGAGCGGGTTGCGCCGGGGAGCGGGCAGTCCCGGCCCGTGCCGCAGCAGGGCGGAGAACGCCGCGCCCACCTTGGTGATCTCCTCGATCGGCTCACCGGGCTCCGCCAGTCCGGCGGCGACGGCGAGGGACCGCTGCTCGGCCTCCCGCACCTGCCGCAGCGACGGGTAGCGGTCGCCGTGCGCGTCGAGCACCGCCCGCAGCACCGGATGCTTGCGCGCGGCCCGGTTCCAGGCACGGGTGACGGCGTCGACGTGATCGTCCGGCTCGTCCTCGAACTCCACGCGCAGGTGGCCGCCGAGCACCTGGCCCCAGCGGTACTGCAGCGCGAGCAGCAGTTGTTCCTCGGATCCGAACACCTCACGCGCACCAGGGACCTCAGCGAAGGGCAACGGCCCTTGCGGATCCCGCGCGGCCCGCCGCAGCACCGCGTCGGCTGTTTCGCGTCGTTGGTGGAAGTCTTTCCAGCTCATGGGTCAAGTCCCCTTCTGTGACCCTGGCCATACTCTGAGTTTGCGCCATACCGTCGGTATGGCGAACACCGTTAACATACCACGGGTATGTGAAGTTCATGCTGGCGTAAGCTGTGGCGGTGGCGACAATGCGGTCCAGGCGACTCGACTATTCGGAGTCCACCCGATCCGCACTGGTGGACAGCGCCGTCGAACTGTTCACCAAGCGGGGCTACGCCGGCACCTCGCTGGACGAGGTCGCCAAGCGCGCCAGGGTGACCAAAGGGGCGCTGTACCACCACTTCAGCGGGAAGCAGGCGCTTTTCGAGGCGGCTTTCGCGCAGGTGGAAAGCAAGGTCTTCGGGCGGCTGGAAGAAATCATGCGCGGCCCGGAGCCGCCGTGGGAGCGCGCGTTGCGCGGCCTGCGCGAGTTCATCTCCAGTTGTCTGGACCCGGCGTACCAGCGCATCGCGATCCACGAGGCGCCGGTCGTGATGGGCTGGGAGCGCTGGCGCGAAGCCGAGGACAGGGCGAGCTTCGGGCTCATCCGCTCCAGCCTGGAGGACCTCATCGAGGCGGGCGAAGTGGACGACGTGCCGGTGGAGATCACCGCGCGCCTGCTGTTCGGTGCCTTGTCTTCCGCCGCAACGGAAATCGCGAGCTCCCCGGACCCGAAGAAGGTCGGCCACCAGGTCGAGTCGGTGATCGTCCACCTCCTCACGCGGGTGCGCCGGACGGATTAGGGTTGACTCCGTGGACTTGAGAATCTTCACGGAGCCCCAGCAGGGGGCGAGCTACGACGACCTCCTCCGAGTCGCGAAAGCCACCGAGGACAACGGTTTCGGCGCGTTCTTCCGCTCCGACCACTTCCTGGCGATGGGCGGCGCCTCCGGGCTGCCCGGCCCCACCGACGCGTGGGTCACCCTGGGCGCGCTCGCCAGGGAGACCAAGCGCATCCGCCTCGGCACGCTCGTCACCGCGGCCACCTTCCGGCACCCGTCGGTGCTCGCGATCTCCGTCGCGCAGGTGGACCAGATGTCCGGCGGTCGCGTCGACTTCGGGTTCGGCGCCGGCTGGTTCGACGCCGAGCACACCGCCTACGGCATCGAGTTGCCGCCGGTGAAGGAGCGCTTCGATCGGTACGCCGAGCAGCTGGAGATCATCACCGGTCTGTGGGAGACGCGCGAGGGCGAGACGTACAGCTTCTCCGGCGAGCACTACCGGCTCGAGAACGCGCCCGCGCTGCCGAAACCCGCGCAGTCGCCGCGCCCGCCGGTGATCATCGGCGGGGCGGGCAAGAAGCGCACCCCCGCGCTCGCCGCCCGGTACGCCGACGAGTTCAACCTGCCGTTCGTCGACGCGGCCACCGCCGCCGCCCAGTTCGAGCGGGTCGAGGCCGCCGCGCGCGAGATCGGCCGCGACCCCAAGGAGATCACGCGCTCGGCCGCGCAGGTCGTGTGCATCGGCGCCGACGACGCCGAGGTGGCCCGCCGGGCCGCGGCGATCGGCCGCGAGGTGGACGAGCTGAAGCAGAACGGTGTCGCGGGCACGCCCGCCGAGGTGGTCGACAAGCTCGGCCGCTACCGCGAGGAGAGCGGGATCACCCGCCTGTACCTGCAGGTGCTCGACCTGTCGGACCTCGACCACCTGGAGCTGATCGCCTCCGCGGTCGCGCCCCAGCTGTCCTGAACGCGAGGACCGGCCCGCTCGGCAGCGGGCCGGTCCACTCAGGACTGTTGCAGGGCGAACGTCACACCCGGCGCGGAAGGCGTTTCAGGACGCGGCAGCCACCGGTTGTCGCTCACCGCCAGCTCGCCGTCCAGCGCGGCCAGCACCGCGTCCCGCGCCAGCGGCAGCGCCTCTTCGACGGTGACCTCGCGCTCCAGCTCCCAGGACAGCGACGTGGTGCCGACGTCCCGGATGCCACACGGGATGATCTTGTCGAACGCGCTCAGGTCGGCGTTGCAGTTCAGCTCGAAACCGTGCATGGTGACGCCGCGCTGCACGCGGATGCCGATCGCGGCGATCTTGCGCTCCTGCCCGCGGTCGTCGGCGGGCACCCACACCCCGCTGCGGCCCTCGACGCGGCCGGTGTGCACGCCGAACTGGTCGCACACCCGGATCAGCGCCTCCTCCAGCCGCCGCACGTAGTTCACGACGTCGATCGGGTCGCCGAGCTTGACGATGGGGTAGCCGACCAGCTGACCGGGCCCGTGCCAGGTGATCCGCCCACCGCGGTCGACGTCCACCACCGGGGTGCCGTCCACCGGCCGGTCCTCCGGCTGCGTGCGCTTGCCCGCCGTGTACACCGACGGGTGCTCCAGCAGCAGCATCGTGTCCGGCCCCGTGCCGTCCGCGCGGGCGTTGGCGTACGTCCGCTGCAGCTCCCAGGCTTCGAGGTAGTCGATGGTGCCGATCGGACGGACGTCGACCGGCTCGGTGGCAGCACGGCAGGAAACACTCACTCCCGCAGGTTACGCCGCCGCGGAGGGCGTCGATACCGGTCCCGGTAGGAGCCTCAGCACAACCGCGCCGAGCAGCCCGATGCCCAGCACGCCGAGCACCGCGCCGACGGTGTCGCTGAGCCAGTGCACGCCCAGGATCAGCCGCGTCAGCGCGACCACCACCGTGAGCAGGGCCGAAACGAGGGCCGCGCGGCGGGTCAGCGCGGGGGCGAGCCACCGGCACAGCAGCACCACCGCCAGGCCCGCGCTCGCGATCGCCACCACGTGCCCGCTGGGGTAGCTGAACTCCGAGTACGCGCGTGGCCGCTGGCGCAGGAAGATCGGCTTGGCCACCCAGCTGGTCAGCCGCGCCAGGCCGAACACGAGCAGCACCCGGACCGCGATCCACGCCTCCGCGCGCAGGTTCCGGTACCACGCCAGGATCGCGCCGACGAGGATCCCAAGCGCCACCGCGGCGGGCAGCACGAGACCGACCAGGTTGCTCACCACCGTCGTCACGCTGCCGACCGTGCCGCGCCACAACCCCTGGAACACACCTGTGACGGCGAGGTCCACCGCCAGTGGCTGCTTCGCCACCGCGAGTCCCAATGCGACGAACAGGGCCAGCAGGCCCAGCCCGGTCGCGAGCCAGCGGATCACGTCGCGGCCGCCATCGCGGAGTCCACAGTGGAGTGCACGAACCGGTAACCGGCCCGCTGCAGCACGGAAGGCACGGCACGCACGGACGCCAGCACCATGTCGTCCGCGGCCTCGCCGAGCGCCAGTTTCAGCGCCGGTCCGGGCGCCCACCACGGCGCGGGGCGGTGCAGCGCCCGCCCGAGGGCACGGGTGAACTCGGCGTTGGTCACCGGCTCCGGCCCGGTCAGGTTCACCGGCCCGGCCACGCCCTCGTGCTCCAGGACGAACCGGATCGCGCCGATCTCGTCCTGCTCGCTGATCCACGACTGGTACTGCGCCCCGCTGCCGAGCCTGCCGCCCAGCCCGAGCCGGAACAGCGGTTTCAACGGCCCCAGCAGCCCGCCACGGCGACTCAGCACGAGCCCCGTCCGCAGGTACGCCACGCGTGTTCCGGCGCGCGCGGCGGGAGCCGTGGCGGCTTCCCACGCCTCGCACAGGTGGGCCAGGAAACCTTCGCCCCGCGGCGCTGATTCGTCCACGGTGGTGTTTCCCGTGTCGCCGTAGTAGTTCACGCCGGAAGCGTTGACCAGCACCGGAATCCGGTGCTCGGCGACGGCTTCGGCGAGCACCTCGGTGGGCTCGATCCGGCTGTCCGCGATCATCTGCTTCCGCGCCGCGCTCCACCGCGTGACCATCGTGGAGCCGCACAGGTTCACCACCGCGTCGACGCCCTCGAACGCCGCGCCGTCGATGCGGCCGGACGGCGGGTCCCAGGTGTGCTCACCGCTGCCGCGGACCAGGCGCCGAACCTCGTGCCCCGCCTCCAGCAGCGCCGAGACCAGGCCGGTTCCGATGAGCCCGCGGGAGCCCGCGACGAGGACGCGCATGCGCTCAGCTTAGGCGGAGACGACGAAGGGGCGCCCGGTTGCCCGGACGCCCCTTCGACTGATCCTTACAGACCCAGCTCGTCCTCGAAGTGGCCTTCTTCGAGGCGGTTCTTGATCGTGGTCAGGAACCGGCCCGCGTCGGCACCGTCGATGAGGCGGTGGTCGTACGTCAGCGCCAGGTACGCCATCGACCGGATCGCGATGGTGTCCTGCCCGTCGGCGTCGGTCACCACGACCGGCCGCTTCACGACCGCGCCGACGCCCAGGATCCCGGACTGCGGCTGGTTGATGATCGGCGTGTCGAACAGGGCGCCGTTGCTGCCCAGGTTCGTGATGGTGAACGTGCCGCCCGACAGCTCGTCCGGCTTGATCTTGTTCGCCCGGGTGCGGCCCGCGACGTCCGCGATCGCCTGCGCGAGGCCGGCCAGGTTCAGCCCGCCCGCGTTGTGGATCACCGGGGAGAGCAGGCCGCGCTCGGTGTCCACCGCGACGGCGAGGTGTTCCTCGCCGAAGTAGGTGATCTCCTTGCTCTCCTCGTCGAGGTAGGCGTTGATGTTCGGGTGCTGCTTGAGCGCCTCCACCGTCGCCTTGGCGAAGAACGGCAGGAACGTGAGCTTGACGCCCTCGCGCTCCTGGAACGCCGCCTTCGCCTGCTGGCGCAGCCGGGCGATCTTGGTGACGTCCACCTCGAACACCTGGGTCAGCTGGGCCGAGGTCTGCAGCGACTCACGGGTGCGCTGCGCGATGACCTGGCGGATCCGGCTGGCCTTCTGCACGGTGCCGCGCAGCGCCGACTCCTCCGCCGACGCCGCCGGGGCGCTGGGGCGCTGGGCCGCGGGAGCCTGGGCGGCCGCCGGGGCCGGGGCGGCCTGCTGCTGCTTCTGCTTGGCCTCGGCCGCCGCGAGCACGTCCTGCTTGCGGATCCGGCCGCCGACCCCGCTGCCGGTCAGCGACGACAGGTCGATGCCGTGCTCGGTGGCGAGCTTGCGGACCAGCGGCGTGACGTACGGCGTGCTGCCGTTGTCCTCCGACTCGGCGGCGTGCTTCGACGCCTGCGGCGCGGGAGCCTGCGGGGCCGGGGCGGCGGGCTGCGGCTTCGGTTCCGGCTTGGGCTCGGGCTTCGGCTCGGCCTTGGGCGCCGGGGCGGCCTGCTGCGGCTCGGGCTTCGGCTCCGGAGCCTGCTGCGGCTCGGGCTGCTTCGGCTGCTCCTGCTGGGCCGGCGCGGCCGAGGCGTCGCCGATGACGGCGAGCTGACCGCCGACCTCCACGGTCTCGTCCTCGTTCACGCTGATCTCCAGCAGCGTGCCCGCGACCGGCGACGGCACCTCGGTGTCGACCTTGTCCGTCGAGATCTCCAGCAGCGGCTCGTCGACCTCGACCGAGTCGCCGACCTGCTTGAGCCAGCGGGTGACGGTGCCCTCGGTGACGCTCTCGCCCAGCTCCGGCAGGGTCACCGGGGTGCCCTGCGCGGAGCCGCCCGGCGCGGGCTGCGCCTGCGGCGCGGACTCCTGCGCGGCCGGGGCGGCCTGCTGCTGCGGCTCGGGCTCCGGCTGGGCCTGCTCCTGCGCCGGGGCGCTCTCCACGTCGCCGCCGGAGTCGCTGCTGCCGCCGCCGGTGCCGTCGTCGATCACGGCGAGCTCGCCGCCGACCTCGACGGTCTCGTCCTCCTTGGCGACGATCCGCTGCAGCGTGCCGGCGACCGGCGACGGTACCTCGGTGTCGACCTTGTCGGTCGAGATCTCCAGTAGCGGCTCGTCGACCGCGACGGTGTCACCCTCCTGCTTCAGCCACCGGGTGACGGTGCCCTCCGTGACGCTCTCCCCGAGCTCCGGCAATGTGACGGAGTAGGCCATCGTTCGCTGACTCCCTTTGAATCCTTGTTGCTGTGGTCTGTCTTCTGCCCAGGTACGTCAGCTGTGCACGTGCAGCGGCTTGCCCGCGAGGGCCAGGTGTGCTTCGCCGAGGGCCTCGGTCTGGGTCGGGTGCGCGTGGATCAGCGGCGCGACGTCCTCCGGGAACGCCTCCCAGTTGTAGATCAGCTGGGCCTCGCCGATCAGCTCGCCCACCCGGTCGCCCACCATGTGCAGCCCGACGACGGGGCCTTCGGGCGCCTTGACCAGCTTGACGGCGCCCGACGTCTTGAGGATCTGGCTCTTGCCGTTGCCCGCCAGGTCGTAGGTGAAGGTGGTGACCCCGGAGCCGTACTTCTCCTTGGCCGCTGCCTCGGTGAGGCCCACCGAGGCGACCTCGGGGTGGGAGTAGGTGACGCGCGGGATGCCCGCCTCGTCGATCGCGCGCGGCTGCAGGCCGGCGATCTCCTCGGCGGCGAAGATGCCCTGGGCGAAGCCGCGGTGCGCGAGCTGCAGGCCCGGCACGATGTCGCCGACCGCGTAGACGTTGGGCAGGTTGGTGCGCAGCCGGTCGTCGGTGAGCACGAACCCGCGCTCGATCCGGACGCCGGCCTCCTCGTAGCCGTGGCCCGCGGTGTTGGGGCCGCGGCCGACGGCGACGAGCAGCAGATCGGCCTCGATGGTCTCGCCGGACTCCAGCGAGACGCTCACGCCGTTGTCGTCCTGCTTCGCGCCGGTGAACCGCACGCCCGTCTTGAAGTTGATCTTGCGGCGGCGGAACGCGCGTTCGAGCTGCTTGGACGCGAACTCGTCCTCGTTCGGGACCAGCCGCGGCAGCGCCTCGACGATCGTGACGTCCACCCCGAAGGAGGCCCACACGCTGGCGAACTCCACCCCGATCACGCCGCCGCCGAGCACGACGACCTTCTCCGGGATGTAGTCCAGCGACAGCGCGTCCTCGCTGGCGATGAACCGGCCCCCCAGCTCCAGGCCGGGCAGCGTCTTCGAGTACGAGCCGGTGGCGAGGATCAGGTTCTTGCCGGTGTGGCGCTGCCCGTCGACCTCGACGGTGGTGCCGCCGACGAACGTGCCGGTGCCCTCGACGAGGTTCACCTTGTGGGCCTTGGCCAGCCCCTGCAGGCCCTTGTAGAGCCGCGAGACGATCTGGTCCTTGTACTTGTTGACCCCGGCGATGTCGATGCCTTCGAGGATCGTCTTGACCCCGAACTGCTCGCCCTCGCGGGCCGAGTCGGCGACCTCCGCCGCGTGCAGCAGTGCCTTGGTGGGGATGCAGCCGCGGTGCAGGCACGTCCCGCCCAGCTTGTCCTTCTCGATCAGGGTCACGGACAGGCCCAGCTCGGCGGCGCGGAACGCCGCCGCGTAGCCGCCTGAACCGCCACCGAGGATCACCAGGTCGGGGCCAGCGTCGGTCACTTCACTTCTCCTCGAGGAGGTTCGTCTGCCATCCGGTTCAACGTCGTGTTACGTCCGAACCCTCATCATCTTGTCACTACGTACTCGCGACTTGCGAGGTAGCCGGGTGTGTTGCTGGGCGCACTCGCCGACGCCGGGATAATGGCCGGTGGGAACAGCGGGAAACGGGGTGGTCGAGGTGGGGCTCTTCCGGAGGCGCAGAGCGGGCACGCTGCGCGGAGCCACCGAGCGGGACACGCGGCACCTGGACGAGTGGGCCGCGGCCCGCACCGGTGTCGAGGCCTATGTGGAGCCACGCACCACGGTGACGGAAACCACCGTGGTGTTGGTCGCACACGACGGCGAGTGGACCCGCCGCCGCATCGGCAGCCTCGACGCGGCGCAGACCTTCGGCCGCAAGCGGGGGATCCCGGTGTACGAAGTGGCCAAGGTCGGTTACCCCCGCCGCATGCGCGAATACACGGCGCGACAGAAGAAGGACTGAGGAATTCCAGCAAGGGCCTGCGAGCCGGTGCGGGTAGCGGAACCTGAGGCGGCCTCTCACTCCGGGATCGCCGACTCATGACCGCCAGGTCACCACGTCGGCGCTGTCCTCGCGAGAGGCCACCTCAGAACCCGCGGCGGTGCGAGTTGACGGCCCACAGCAAGCGGCTCCGCCGCCTCTTTCAGCCGTTCGCGGCGATGTCGGCCAGGACTGCGGCGATGGTGCGCACCGGGACACCCGTGCCGCCCTTGCCGGTGTAGCCCCAGGCGCCGCCGGTGTTGTACGCCGGGCCCGCGATGTCGATGTGCGCCCACGGCAGGCCGTCCGCGACGAACTCCCGCAGGAACAGCCCGGCGGCGAGCATGCCGCCCCAGCGGTGCCCGGTGACGTTCGCCAGGTCGGCCAGCTTCGAGTCGAGGTCGGCCCGCAGCTCCTCCGGCAGCGGCATCGGCCAGCCGCCCTCGCCGGTCGCCTGCGCGATCCCCGCCACGCGGTCGCGGAACTCCTCCGACCCCATGATCCCGGCGGTCCGGTTGCCCAGCGCCACGACCTGCGCGCCGGTCAGCGTCGAGGTCTCGATCAGGTAGTCCGGGTCCTCCTCGGCCGCGCGCACCATCGCGTCGGCGAGCACCAGGCGGCCCTCGGCGTCGGTGTTGAGCACCTCGACGGTCTTGCCGCCGTACATGCTCAGCACGTCACCCGGCCGGTAGGAGCTGCCCGACGGCAGGTTCTCCGCGAGCGGGATGTGCGCGGTGACCTCCAGCGGGTACTTGAGCTTCGCGGCCAGCACCACCGACGCGAGCACCGCGGCGGCGCCCGACATGTCCGAGGTCATGTTGTCCATGTTCGCCGCGGGCTTGATCGAGATGCCGCCCGAGTCGAACGTGATGCCCTTGCCCACCAGCGCGACCTTCTTGCCCGCCTTCGGTCCCTTGTAGGACACGCGCACGAGCCGCGGCGGCCGCGAGGACCCGCCGCCGACGCCGAGGATGCCGCCGAAGCCCTTGCGCTTCAACGCCTTCTCGTCGAGCACCTCGTATTCGAGGTCGTTGGCCTCGGCGAGCTTCTTCGCGCGCTCGGCGAAGGACGCCGGGAACAGGTCGTTCGGCGGGGTGTTGATCAGGTCGCGGGCGATGATCACCGACTCGGCGATCGCGGTGGCGGCCTTCAGCGTCGCCTTGTGGGCGCGCGACTGGCCCTCGGCGGGCTGCACGAAGTCCACAGCGGACACCGGTGCGTCGCCCGGCTCGGACTTGTACTCGGTGAACTTGTAGGCGCCCAGCGCGAGACCCTCGACGGCGGCCTGCAGGTCCAGAGTGGACGGGACGAACAGTGCGCGGGCGGTGCCGGCCAGCGCACGCCCGGCGGCACCGGCGGCGCGGCGGACCTGCTCGGGGGTGACGGTGCCGTCCACGGCCTTGCCCAGGCCCACGGCGAGCACGACGTCGGCGCCGAGCTTGCCGAGCGAGGGCAGCTTGACGATCTCCTCGGCCTTGCCGCTCGCGCCCAGGGTGGCCAGCAACCCGGCGAGCTTGCCGTCGAACGCGGCATCGACCGCCTCCGCGCCCGGCGCGAGGACCGGTGCCTTCTCACCCTGGAGAGTGCCGATCACGACCACCTCGGCCCGGCTCTTGCCCAGGGCGGTCTCTGTGTTCTCGTACAGGGCGAACTTCGGCACGGTCACTTATGGCTCCTCGCGCGCGTGGACGATGTGGATGGTTTGCCATGCTAATAAGGCGGCCGGTGAACGGGAGAGGCAGGTGACGTGCCGTGCGGCTCGCCGCGGGACTGGGCATCGCGCTGGCGCTCGGCGCCGCCGGTGGCGGCTGGTGGCTGCCGGCCGGGGTCGTGCTGGCGGGGCTGCTCGTGTGGTGCCTGCCGCGGCCCGAAGTGCCGCCGCGCGCGGCACCGCTGGCCGAGGGCGCGCGGCTGGTGGCCCGCCTCGGCGTGGTGCCGGTGTTCGCCTCCGCCTGCGGGACCTACCTGCTGCCGCAGTACCGCGTGCCGGTCGCGGTGGCCGTCGTGCTGGTGGTGACCGTCGCGGACGCGTCCGGGCTGGTGCTCGCCCGCTACTGGCGGGGCTGGCTGCTGGGCATCGTGCTGGTGGGCGCGGCCGGGGTCGTCGCGCTGTGTTTGGCGATCGCACCGGAACGGGGGACGGGCAGCGGGCCGGGGTGGACCGGGCTGTTCGCCGCCGCGGCTGTGCTCTTCCCCCTGCTGGCCGGGCGGAAGCCGGACCGGTGGCTGGCGGGTACTGTCGCCGCCGGGCTCGTGGTGTGCGCGGCGGCGCTCTACCAGCTCGGCCCGGTGCGGCTGGGGCTGTCCGGCGCGCCGCTGCGGGACCTGCTCGCCGCGGTCGACGGGCAGGCGATCGAGCCGCTGCTGGCCGGAGTAGTGGTGATCGCGGCCGTGCCCGCCGCGCTGGGCGCGCTGACCCAGGCGCGGGGAACGTTGCCGAGGCCGTCCGGCTCGGTCCTGTGTGGACTGCTGGCGGCCGTCGGCGCGGCGCTGCTGGACCCGTCCCGGGCGCTGCTGGTGGCCGCGGCGCTGGCGCTGGCCGAGGTGCTGGTGACCAGCCTGCTGACGCTGTCCGCCCGGCGCCGCGACGCGCGGGCGGTGGCGAGCGCCGCGCTGGCGGTGACGCTGCTGGCGTGGGTGCCGGGGCCGGACCTGCTGATTGCGGTGGGCGTGCTCGCCGTGGGCGTGCTGCTGGTCAGGCCGCCAGCGCGAACGCGAGCAGCGTGACCGCGACGGCCACCACGACCAGCACGACGAGCGACTTCACCGACAGGTCGCGCGGGAACACCTTGTCGTCGTGCGTCCTGCGCCACCAGATGACGCCGAAGACGGCGCCGACGGCCCCGAGGATCGCGCCGAACACGCCGAGCAGGAGGTAACCGACGAGCAGCAGCACGCCGGCGCTGTAGGTGAGCAGCGCGGCCGCTCCCAGCGTCTTGACGTCCGAAGCCGCGCCCGCGGACACACTGTTTTCCGTCACCCCAGCATCCTAGAGACTCCGCGGCGGCTTCGGCGGGAACCGAAGCAAGGCAGGAGGACATTCTCGGACGTCCGACTAAGGGATATCCTGTAGCGATGACGACGACCATGCCCTTCACCCGTACCCCGAACCCGTCTCCCGCCCCGGCGGAGCGCGTAGCGGAGGTACTGGCGGCTCCGGGTTTCGGTCGTTACTTCACCGACCACATGGTCACCGTCCGCTGGAACGCCGAGCACGGCTGGCACGACGCCGGGCTGCGGCCGTACGAGGCCGTGACGCTGGACCCGGCCACCTCGGTGCTGCACTACGGGCAGGCGATCTTCGAGGGCCTCAAGGCGTACCGCCAGCCCGACGGGTCGATCGCCGCGTTCCGGCCGGAGGCCAACGCCGCGCGTTTCCGCGATTCCGCCCACCGGCTGGCCATGCCGGAGCTGCCGGACGAGCTGTTCCTCGCCTCGCTGCGGGAGCTGGTGGCCGCCGACGAGCGGTGGGTGCCCACCCGCACGGGTGACACGCTGTACCTGCGGCCGTTCATGATCTCCACCTCGGTGGGGCTCGGCGTGAACGCGCCGGCGGACGAGTACCTGTACTCGCTCATCGCCTCGCCCGCGGGCTCCTACTTCACCGGCGGTGTCAAGCCGGTGAGCGTGTGGCTGTCCACGGAGTACGTGCGGGCGGCGCCCGGCGGCACGGGTGCGGCGAAGTGCGCGGGCAACTACGCGGCGTCGTTCCTCGCGCAGGCACAGGCCGTCGAGCAGGGCTGTGACCAGGTGGTGTGGCTCGACGCGGTCGAGCGGCGCTGGGTCGAGGAGATGGGCGGGATGAACCTGTTCTTCGTCTACGGCTCCGGTGCCGACGCCCGCGTGGTGACGCCCGAGCTGAGCGGTTCGCTGCTGCCGGGCATCACGCGCAGCTCGCTGCTGCGGCTCGCCCAGGACTTCGGCCACGAGGTCGAGGAGCGGCGCATCTCCACGGAGGAGTGGGAGAAGGACGCCGCGTCCGGCGAGCTGACGGAGGTGTTCGCGTGCGGGACCGCCGCCGTGATCACGCCGGTCGGCCGGGTGAAGCACGCGAACGGCGGCTTCCTCGTCAACGGCGGCGAGCCGGGCGAGGTGACGATGAAGCTGCGCGCCGAGCTGATCGGCGTGCAGGAGGGCACCCGCCCCGACCCGCACGGCTGGATGCACCCGCTGTCCTGACCCCTGTCCGTTCCGAGGCCGCCGTCCCCGCTGTGGGGGCGGCGGCCTTTTTTCACGGTGCCGAGGGTGCGGTGACCTCGGCTTCTTCGTAGGTGGCCACGTCGGTGAGCACCCGCACGGCCATGGTGAGCAGCGGGAGCGCGGCGAGCGCCCCGGCGGCCTCGCCGAGGCGGATGTTCAGGTCCAGCACCGGTTTCAGGTCCAGGTGCTCCAGCGCCAGGTCGTGCGCGGGCTCCGCGCAGCGGCTCGCCGCGAGCCACCATGCCCGCGCGTTCGGCACCAGCTCCTCGGCCACCAGCGCCGCCGCGACCGACGTCAGGCCGTCCAGCAGTACCGGTGTCCGGCGGACCGCGGCCTGCGCCAGGAAGCCCGTCATGGCGGCCAGGTCGGCTCCCGCGGACGTGCGCAGCAGCGCCAGCGGGTCGGCCAGCACCGTCCGGGCGCGGCGCAACGCGTCGCGGATCGCGGCGGCCTTGCGCATCCACGCGTTGTCGTCGATGCCCGAGCCCCGGCCCACCACGGCCACCGGCTCGGTCCCCGTCAGCGCCGCGACCAGCACCGCCGACGGCGTGCTGACCCCGACGCCCAGGTCACCGGCCACCAGCAGGTCCGCGCCCGCGTCGACCTCCGCGTTGGCGATCTCCACGCCCGCCCGCAACGCGGCCTCCACCTCGGCCTCGGTGAGCGCGTCCTCGGTGTCGATCGACCCCGATCCGCGGCGCACCTTGAACTCCTGTACCGCCGTGTCCGCGTCGACGCCCACGTCCACCACCCGCAGCCCCGCGCCCGCCACGCCCGCGAGCGCGTTCGGCACGCCAGTGCCCTTGACCAGCGCGTCCACCAGCTGCGCCGTCGTCTCCTGCGGATACGCCGAGACGCCCTTCGCCGCGATCCCGTGGTCCGCGGCGAAGATCACCACGCGGGGCCGCTGGAACGGGCGCGGCGGGCACACGCCCTGGCACGCGGCGATCCACGCACCCAGCTCCTCCAGCCTGCCGAGGGACTCCACGGGCTTGAGCAGCGTCGCGTGCCGTCGGCGGGCTTCGGCGCGCGCGAGCTCGTCGGGCTGGGGGACGTCGGTGAACGCGGGTCGACTCACGCCGTCAACCTAGCGCCTACCATTCCGCGATGTGAGTGAACCTTCGGCAGCAGGCGTGATCCTGGCCAGCGGCGCGGGCACGCGCGTCGGCGCGAACCTCAACAAGGTGTTCCTGCCGCTGGCCGGGCGCCGGATCGTGTCGTGGTCGCTGTCGGCGTTCGCGAAGGTGCCCGAGGTCGGTGTGCTGGTGCTGGTCACGCGCCCGCAGGACGAGGAGCTGGTCCGCGAGGTCGTCGACGCCGAACCCGCGGACGTCGAGGTCGTGCACGGCGGCGGCTCGCGCCAGGAGTCGGAACTGAACGCGCTGCGCCACCTGGCCGGGCGCATCGGAGCCGGTGCCGTCGACACCGTCCTCCTGCACGACGGCGCCCGCCCGCTGGTCACCCCGAACCTGATCATCGAGGTCCTGCGCGTCGCCCGCGAACACGGTGGCGCGATGCCGGGCCTGGCCGCGGACGACATCTTTGGCGCCGACGGCGACACGCTCGGCGCGCGCCCTCCCGGCACGGTCGTGCGTGCCCAGACCCCGCAGGGTTTCCGGGCGCAGCCCCTGCTCGCGGCCTACGAGCAGGCCGCGAGCGAGGGCTTCGAGGGCACCGACACGGCGTCGGTGATGGAACGCTTCTCCGCGCTGCCCGTGCACTGGGTGCCGGGGGAGGAGCAGAACATGAAGGTGACCTACCCGCACGACCTCGTCGTCGCCGGGCAGGTCCTGTCCCGCTAGCGAGGGCTCTGCGTGTGGCGGGGGTCGGTCTCGACGACGCCTTCGAGCACCTCGTCGATGGCCTTCAGCAGGTCCGCGTCCAGCTTCACGCCGGCCGCCTTGACGTTCTCGTGCACCTGCTCCGGCCGGGAGGCGCCGATGATCGCCGAGGCGACGTTCGGGTTCTGCAGCACCCATGCCACGGCGAGCTGCGCGAGCGACAGTCCGGCCTGCGCGGCCAGCGGCTCCAGCTTCTGCACCCGCTCCAGCACCTCGTCCCGCAGGTAGCGCTGCACCGCCTTCGAGGTCGCCTCGTGGTCCGCGCGGGACCCGGCGGGCGGCGCCTGGCCCGGCTTGTACTTCCCGGTGAGCACGCCCTGCGCGATGGGCGACCACACGATCTGGCTCAGCCCCTCGCGCTCCGAGGCGGGCACGACCTGCGGCTCGATGACGCGCCACAGCATGTTGTACTGCGGCTGGTTCGAGACGAACGGCACCTTCAGCTCACGCGCCAGCGCCGCGCCCTGCGTGATCTGCTCGGCGGTCCACTCCGAGACGCCGACGTAGAGCACCTTGCCCTGCCGGACCAGGTCGGAGAACGCGAGGAACGTCTCCTCCAGCGGCACCGAGTGGTCGAACCGGTGGGCCTGGTAGAGGTCGACGTAGTCGGTCTGCAGGCGCTTGAGCGACGCGTTGCAGGATTCGAGGATGTGCTTGCGGCTCAGGCCCTTGTCGTTCGGCCCCTTCGGCCCGGTCGGCCAGAAGACCTTGGTGGCGATCTCCAGGCTTTCGCGCCGCTGCCCGGCGAGCCCGCGCCCGAGCACGGACTCGGCCACGGTGTTCGCGTACACGTCGGCCGTGTCGAAAGTCGTGATGCCCGCGTCGAGGGCGGCCTTGATGCAGGCCTGCGCCTGCTCCTCCTCGATCTGCGAGCCGTGGGTGAGCCAGTTGCCGTAGGAGATCTCGCTGACGGAGAGTCCGCTACGGCCGAGACGTCGAAACTCCATGACCCCAGCCTAGCCGGAGTCCTTCGCGTGGCTAACTACTTGGGTTCGGGCACCGGCTGGCCGGGCTTGACCCGCGGCTTCGGCATCCGCAGCTTGCGGACCTGGCTCGACCGGACGAACGCGTACCAGCCCAGCGAGCGGCCGTTGATGGTCTCCTTCGGGAACTTCTCCCTGGCCAGGCGCGTGACGCGGCGGCCGGTGAGCACGCCCTCGATGACCATCGCGACCAGCAGCACCATGCACAGCAGCGTCACGTACTGCTGCAGCAGCGGGAACGGCGTGATCATCAGGACCAGCACCACGATGGCGAGCGGCATGAACAGGCCGGTGAGGTTGCGGCGCGAGTCCACGAGGTCCCGCACGTACGCCTTGACCGGGCCCTTGTCGCGGGGGAGCAGGTACCGCTCGTCGCCCGCGGCCATGCGGGCCTGGCGTTCCTTGGCGGCGGCGCGGCGGTCTTCCTTCGACTGCGGGTTGGACTTGCGCAGCTCGCGGTTGCGCTTCATCGCCTCGCGCGTGGTGCGCGGCGGCGGCGCGACGGGGCCGCGGCGCTTGCCCTCGGCCTCGCGGCGCTTCGGCGTGGCGCGCCCCTTCGCCGGCGTGAACCCACGATTGTGAGATTCGACGCTTTCGGCCACCTCGGCGGCCTCGGTGACGGGGCTGTCTTCGGTGGTAGTGCCGCTGCGGCGCAAGAACCTCACGTGACCAGGATATTGCAGGCGTCCGTGCGCCCGTTCGCCCGGTCGTGAAGATGTGGGACCATGGGGGATGAACGCCCCGGCGTGGAACAGAACGGGGACGGGCGATGTTGACTGGTTGCAGGAGGCATTCGTACCCGCCACAGAGCAACACCTGAGGGAGAGCCATGACGACCGCTGAGACCGGCGCCCCGCAGACCGACACCCACGGCGTGACGGTGACCGCCGCTGCCGCTGCCAAGGCGAAGGCACTGCTGGAGCAGGAGGGCCGCGACGACATGCACCTGCGCATCGCCGTCCAGCCGGGTGGCTGCGCGGGCCTGCGCTACCAGCTGTTCTTCGACGAGCGCGAGCTCGACGGGGACCTGTTCCGCGAGTTCGACGGGCTGCGCGTGGCCGTGGACCGCATGAGCGCTCCGTACGTGCAGGACGCGGTGATCGACTTCGTCGACAGCATCGAGAAGCAGGGCTTCACGATCGACAACCCGAACGCGACGGGTTCCTGCGCCTGCGGCGACTCGTTCCACTGAGTCCGGCGCACCGCTGACGAAACGGGCGGGCGCGGGTCGTGTGACCCGCGCCCGCTTTTTCGTGTCCTGCTGGATCCTCAGTCGAGGCCGGCCACCTGGGAGTGGCACGTTTCGTCGACCGTCCAGGCGCGGGGCGCCGGCGGCAGTGGTGCGACCTGGTGCTGTTCGCGCAGGTCGGCGGGGATCGAGGCGCAGTCGTCGATGAGTTCGGCGAGTGTTTCCGGTTCGGTCATGATGGGCACAGTGAGACGCTAGGGGGACTCGAGCCCCACGCGACAGCCTTACTTCACGGTAGTGTCGGTCCGCGGCGCCGAATCAACTCTTAAGGACCAACCTCGGCGCCGATACTTGTGTCGAGAACAGGGAGCACTCGTGCCATCCAACGCGAGGATCGCGGTGTCGGGCAGTATCGCCACCGACCATCTGATGCACTTCCCCGGCCGGTTCGCCGACCAGCTCATCGCCGACCAGTTGCACCGCGTGTCGCTGAGCTTCCTGGCCGACGACCTGGTGGTGCGCCGCGGTGGTATCGGCGCGAACATCGCCTTCGGCCTCGGGGTGCTCGGGGTGCGTCCCGTGCTGGTGGGCGCGGTGGGCGAGGACTTCGCGGACTACCGGGCCTGGCTGGAGCGGCACGGGGTGGACACGTCCGGGGTGCTGGTGTCGGAGGTCGCCCACACGGCGCGCTTCGTGTGCACGACGGACGAGGACCTGAACCAGATCGCGACGTTCTACGCGGGTGCCATGGCGGAGGCCCGCAACATCGAGCTGAGGCCGATCGAGGAGCGGCTGGGAAGCCTGGGTCTGGTGCTCATCAGCCCGGACGACCCCGAAGGCATGCTGCGTCACGCGGAGGAGTGCCGCCAGCGCGGGTACGAGTTCGCGGTGGACCCGTCCCAGCAGCTGGCAAGGATGGACGGCGAGCAGGCGCGCACCTTCGTGGAGGGCGCGAAGTACCTGTTCACCAACGATTACGAGTGGGAGCTGCTCCGCCAGAAGACGGGCTGGAGCGAGGACGAGGTCCTGGATCACGTGGGCCTGCGCATCACCACCCTGGGTGAGAAGGGTGTGGAACTCGTGAGCCCCACGGAGACGCTGAAGATCGAGGCGATCCCGGAACTGACGAAGGCCGACCCCACCGGCGTCGGAGACGGTTTCCGGGCAGGCTTCCTGGCCGGAATGAACGGTGGCCTGAGCCTGGAACGGGCAGCACAGCTGGGCTCGCTCATCGCGGTGCTGGTACTGGAAACAATCGGCACCCAAGAATGGCAACTCGACAAACCAGCAGGCCTGAAACGGATTGCCGACGCCTACGGTCAGGATGCGGCAGTAGAAATCGGCACAATACTGAACCCGTAACCCTCGCACGGCAGCGAAACGCAACCAAAAAGGGCGCCCCAACGCACGGTTTTCGCGCGCAGCGCGGCTTCAAAGATTAAAAGAATGCCTCGCCGGCGGGCAGGCTCCGGGATGGCCGGGCCCAAAGGGATCTCGCCTTGGCGAGGTGGTCGAGTTGAGTGGTCATCCCGTCGCCTGCGGTTTGTGCATATCACTTTGACCCAGGCCCGCAAGCTTGGCATGTGATCTCACGCGAGCACGAGGGTTGCGGGCCTGACTCAAAGTGATGGTGCGGTTTCAGGCGACGGGATGACCACCCAACTCTGGGGTTCCAATACAAAAGCCCCCTCCCGCTGGCGCGGAAGGGGGCTTTTCGCCACCAAAACCTCAGATCTTCACCGGATAGGCCGGTTCCGGGATCTCGGGCTTGATGCGGTGCTCGATGAAGATGCCGTGCCACAGCATGAACACCAGCAGCGCCCAGATGCGCCTGCTGTGGTTGAGCGTGCCCGCCCGGTGCTCCTCCAGCATCCGCAGCACGGCGGGCTTGTCCAGGAGCGCGTCGGTCTGGGAGTCGTTCACGATGCCGCGCGCCCAGTCGTACATCTCGTCCTGCAGCCAGAACTTGATCGGCACCGGGAAGCCCAGCTTGCGGCGGTTGAGCACGTGCGCGGGGACGATGCCGTCGAGCGCCCGGCGCAGCGCGTACTTCGTGGTCTCGTTCGTCACCTTCTGGTCGAGCGGGATGCTCGCCGCGACCTTGAACACCTCGTTGTCGAGGAACGGGACGCGCAGCTCCAGCGAGTTGGCCATGGTGACCTTGTCCGCCTTGACCAGGATGTCCCCGCGCAGCCAGGTGAACAGGTCCACGTGCTGCATGCGCGCGACCGGGTCCCAGCCCGCCGACGTGCGGTAGTGCTCCGCGGTCACGTCGCGGTGGCCGACGCCCTCGACGTAGTTGCGCAGCACCTTCCGCAACTGGTCGTCGCGGAAGATGCGGGCGTTGCCGTAGTACCGCTCCTCCAGCGTGAGGGCCCCGCGGCGGAGCAGGTCCTTGCCGCGCGTGCCCTCCGGGATGCGCTCCGACACCTTGCCCAGCAGCTTCCGCACCCCGCCCGGCACCTTCTCGAACGGCGCCAGCGAGATGGGCTCCTTGTAGATGGTGTAGCCGCCGAACAGCTCGTCCGAGCCCTCGCCCGACAGCACCGCCTTGACGTACTTGCGGGCCTCGCGGGCGATGAACCACAGCGGCACCAGCGCCGGGTCGGCCACCGGGTCGTCGAGGTACCAGACGATCAGCGGCAGCGACTCCATCATCTCGTCCGCGGTCACCGTGCGGATCACGTGCCGGACGCCGATCGCCTCCGCGGACTCGGCCGCCACGTCCACCTCGGAGTAGCCCTCGCGCTCGAACCCGGTGGTGAACGCGATCAGGTTCGGGTTCTGCTCCTTGGCCAGCGCCGCGATCGCAGTCGAGTCGATGCCGCCGGACAGGAACGCGCCGACCGTGATGTCCGGGTCCGCCACCATGTGCTTCTGGACGGAGTCGCGCAGCACGTCGGCGATGCGCTTGTGCAGGTCCTTCGCCTCCGCGTCGGTGTGCACCGGACGGGCCGTGAACTGCGGGAAGAAGTACCGCTCCTGCTTCAGCTGTCCGCCGGGGGAAACCGTGAACGACGTGCCCGACTCGATCCGCCGGACGCCCGTGTGCAGCGTCTCCGGCTCCGGCGCGTACTGCAGCGTCAGGTAGTGCTGCAGGGCGATGGTGTCTAGTTCCTCACGTACCCCGAGCACCCCGGACAGCTCCAGCAGGCTCTTCTTCTCGCTGGAGAACGCCACCCCACCCGGGCCGGCCGAGTAGAACAGCGGCTTGATGCCGAACGGGTCCCGCGCGCCGTGCAGCACCTTCTCCTGCGCGTCCCACAGCAGGAACGCGAACATCCCGCGCAGCTTGCCGACCGAACCGGGGCCCCAGTAGTGGAACGCGGCGGCGATCACCTCACCGTCGCCCTCTGTGGCGAACTTCGCATCGTGCTCGTCGATGAGCCGTTCCCGCAGCTCGCGGTAGTTGTAGATCTCGCCGTTGAAGTTCAGCGTGTACCGCTGCGGTGCTTCCGGCGGCCCCCACACGAGTGGCTGGTGGGAGTGCTCGACGTCGATGAACGCCAGCCGGTTGAACCCGTAGACGACCTCGGCATCCGCCCAGGTGTCGGTCTCGTCGGGGCCGCGGTGCCGCTGGCAGCGCAGGGCGGCGCCGACCGCGTCGCGGGCCTTCGCCGCTTCGTTCTCACTGGGACAGAGCAGTCCGAGCAGGCCGCACACGTCTACTCACACACCTTTTGGTCGACATCGAAGACAAGGAGACGCCAGTATGCCGCTTGGGCTCCCCGCGAACGGTTACCCCTTGCCGAGCGGAGGCCGGGAACTCAGCTAGGCTCCGGCTGTCACATGAGAACTTGAGGAGGCTCGGGTTGAAGAGGGTCGGGAAGGTCGCCGCGCTGGCCGGGCTCGTGGCCCTGTTGGCGACCGGGTGCTCCGGTGACGAGGTGCTGCGCTTCGGCTGGCCGGTGGGCGTCACGGAGCAGGCCGACAAGATGCGCTGGCTGTGGACCTGGTCCGTGCTCGCCGCGCTCGTCGTCGGCGTGATCGTGTGGGGCCTGATCTTCTGGTCGTCGGCGTTCCACCGCAAGAAGAAGAACCAGGACCCGTCGGACCTGCCGCGCCAGTTCCAGTACAACGTGCCGCTGGAGCTGTTCTGCGTCATCACGCCGCTGGTGATGGTCTGCGTGCTGTTCTTCTTCACCGCCACCACCGAGAGCCAGGTGCTCGACAAGAAGCCGAACCCCGACGTCACGGTGAACGTCACGGCGTTCCAGTGGAACTGGGAGTTCGACTACCCGAACGAGCCCAAGGACGCCACCGGGCAGATGATCCGGACGGTCGGCAGCTCGACCGAGATCCCGCTGCTGGTGCTGCCGGTCGGCAAGACGGTGCAGTACAACCTGCGCTCGACCGACGTCATCCACTCCTTCTGGGTGCCGGAGTTCCACTTCAAGCGGGACGTGTTCCCGTACCCGGAGAAGAACAACCAGGACTCGTCGTTCCAGAACACGATCGACAGGTCCGGTTCGTTCGTGGGCCGCTGCGCCGAGCTGTGCGGCACCTACCACGCGATGATGAACTTCGAGGTCCGCGCGCTGCCGGACAACCTGTACCAGCAGTACATTCAGTTGCGGACGCAGATCAACCCGGCGACCGGGGTGCCCAACACCGCGGCCGAGGCGCTGGGCGCGATGAACTGCGGCGAGCTGTGCGCGCCGCAGGCGGTCACCACCAGGCCGTTCAACACCGATCGCACCGCGCGCTGATCCCGGAACAGGAGTGAGGACAGCTTCATGAGGGTCGAAGCCCGGATTTTCGATCTGGTCACGGCGTTCGCGTTCTTCATCGCGATCGTCTACGGCGTGACCACCTACTACTGGAGCGGTTTCGGCGTCGAGCCGGTGGGCCTCGTCGCGCTGATCCTGACCGGCGGCCTGGCTTTCATCGCGGGCAGCTACATGCGGTTCGTGGCGCGGCGCATCGACGCGCGCCCGGAGGACCGGGAGGACGCGGAGATCAGCGACGGCGCGGGCGAGCTGGGCTTCTTCAGCCCGGGCAGCTACTGGCCCATCGCGCTGGCCGCCTCGGCCGCCACGGCCGGTCTCTCGCTGGCGTTCTTCCACGTGTGGCTGCTGGTGATCGCGGTGGTCATGCTGCTCATCACCGTCGGTGGCCTCGTGTTCGAGTACCACACGGGCCCCAACCACGAGTAGGTCTCAGCAACGCCGAAAAGGGCGCCTTCCCGAGCCGGGAAGGCGCCCTTTCGCTTGTCAGGGGTGGCTCAGCGGAACGCGGCCCACCGCGCCAGCAGATCCGCCGCCGCGCCGGAGTCGACCGCCTGCGCGGCACGCGCCAGCGCCGCCTCCAGATCGGCCGTCAGCGAGCCGGAGAAACCCGCGTGCGCGGCCAGCGCGCCGGCCGCGTTGAGCAGCACCGCGTCCCGCACCGGGCCCGTCTTGCCGGCCACCAGCTCGCGCACGACCTCGGCGTTCACCGCCGCCTCGCCGCCACGCAGGTCCTCCGCCGTGGCGTAGGGAATGCCGAGCGACGCCGGGTCGAAGCGCTCCTGACGCACCTCGCCGTCCGACACCACCCACACCGTGCTGGTGGTCGTGGTGGTGATCTCGTCGAGACCGTCGTCACCCCGCACCACGAGCGCGCTGGCGCCGCGGCGCGCGAACACCCGTGCCAGCAGCTCCGTCCGGTCGGCGTACGCGCACCCGATGAGGCCCGCGTCCGGCTGCGCCGGGTTGGTCAGCGGGCCGAGCAGGTTGAACGTGGTGGGCACGCCCAGCTGGCTGCGGGCGGGACCGGCGTGGCGGAACGCCGGGTGGAACACCGGCGCGAAGCAGAACCCGATGCCCAGCTCCGCGACGCACCGCTGCACGCCCTCCGGCGGCAGGTCGATCGCCACGCCGAGGGCCTCCAGCACGTCCGCGGCACCGGACTTCGACGACGCCGCGCGGTTGCCGTGCTTGACCACCGGCACCCCGGCGCCCGCCACGACCAGCGAGGCCATCGTCGAGATGTTCACCGAGCCCGACCGGTCACCGCCGGTGCCGACGATGTCCACGGCGCGGTCCTCGACGTGCACGCGCCGGGCGTGGTCGAGCATCGCCCGCGCCATCCCGGCGATCTCCTCGGGCGTCTCGCCCTTCGCGCGCAGCGCCACGGCGAAGCCGCCGATCTGCGCGAGCGTCGCCTCGCCGGACATCACCTGGTCCATCGCCCAGGCCGTGTCCTCCTCGGACAGGTCGGCCCGGTCGATGAGCCGGGTGAGCAGCGCGGGCCAGGAGTGGATCTGAGCCGTCATCTGCGGATCACGCGCGCACTGCCGGGACCCGCTGGCCCCGCAGCACCTCCGCGACGGTCTCCGCCGCGGTCAGGGGGTCGAGCGGGTGCACCAGCACGGCGTCGGCCTGCGACCAGGTGGCCAGCCAGCGGTCGTCCTTGCGGCGCACCGCGACCACGATCGGCGGGCAGTCGGTGATCTCGTTCTTGAGCTGGCGGCACAGTCCGATGCCACCGGTGGGCTGGGCCTCGCCGTCGAGGATGGCCAGGTCGACCAGGCCCTCGTCCATCTCGGCCAGCACGTCGGCGATCCCGGCGGCCTCGACGTAGTCCACGCGTCCCAGATCGGCCGCCGGCCTGCGGCCGACGGCGGTGACGATCGACTCGCGGACTTCCGCCCGGTGGCTGAACACCAGGATCCTCATCGGCTGCTCGGTCACGTTCAAGCCTCCGGCCTCGTCGCAGTGGTATGGGTCGAATCGTAGTCGCAGTGTCCGTTCTCACCCAGTACCCGTCTGCTGCAACGCGTCCCAGCCCACCGAGTCGCCGCCGAGCCGCTGCGCCAGCCCGGCCATCCGGGAGCGTTCCTGGGCGCAGTGCAGCGCGTCGAGGCGCTGGACGCGCAGCGCGTGCAGCTTCGCCACGCCGTCCGATTCGGACACCGTGCGTAATTCCCACCCATCCTGCGCCAGAACGCGCGCTGCTTCGGCCACCCTGGCCGCGGGCAAGGTCAGGTGGTGGCGCAGCACCGCGGGTTTTTCCTCGTCCCAAAGGTGTGATCTCGCCAGCACCGCCGAATCCGCCTCGGCGGCGTCGAACGCCTCGGCGACCACCGACAGTCCCGGCGTGTCGGGCGTCAGCACTGGTTCCGGGCTCTTTCTCAGCAGGTCACGGACCCGATCGAGCAGACTCACCGTTGTTCCTCACCCTCCGCGTTCGTCGATGTGACCAACCCGCGCGGCGACCCGACCGGGCAGCCTCCGTTGCCGGAGGACATAATGCGACTCGTGACAACGGCAGCTCCCAACATCAGCCAGCGGGTGCACTCGCTGAACCGGCCGAACATGGTCAGTGTCGGCACCATCGTGTGGCTCTCCAGCGAGCTCATGTTCTTCGCCGGCCTGTTCGCGATGTTCTTCACGGTGAAGGCACAGAACTCGAGTGGCATCTGGCCTCCCGTCAACGCCGCCACCGGCGAGCCGATCCACCTCGACATCCCGTACGCGCTGCCCTTCACCATCATCCTGGTGGCGTCGTCGTTCACCTGCCAGCTCGGTGTGTTCGCCGCCGAGCGCGGGGACGTCTACGGGCTGCGCCGCTGGTACGTGCTGACGTTGATCATGGGGGCGATCTTCATCGGCGGTCAGGCCGGGGAGTACACCAGCCTGGTCCGCGAGGGTGTCACGATCCCGTCCGGCGCCTGGGGCACGGTGTTCTTCCTCGCCACCGGCTTCCACGGGCTGCACGTCATGGGCGGACTCGTCGCGTTCGTGTTCCTGCTCATCCGGACGAAGCTGAGCAAGTTCACGCCCGCGCAGGCCACCTCCGCGATCGTCGTGTCCTACTACTGGCACTTCGTCGACATCGTGTGGGTCGGCCTGTTCGCGGTGATCTACATCATTCCCTGACCGCCAGCCCGTCCCGGACTCATCACAGCAAGGGTTGCCGCAAGATGACCACCACGAAGAAAACCTCCGAGCGCCGCTTCCGCGCGCGCACCAAGCTGCGCAGGCGCATCGCCGGCCTGCTCGCGCTGGGCGTCGCGCTGATCGGGGCGGGCGCCGTCTACGCGGTCTTCGTGCCGAAGGCGCAGACGGCTCAGGCGCAGGAGGACCCGGCGCAGCTGCGGCTGGGCCAGCAGGTCTACAACAACACCTGCATCACCTGCCACGGCGCGAACCTGCAGGGCGTGCAGGACCGCGGCCCGAGCCTGATCGGCGTGGGCGACGCGGCGGTGTACTTCCAGACCTCCTCCGGCCGGATGCCGATGGTGCGCCAGGAGGCGCAGGCCGAGCGCAAGCCGCCGAAGCTGAGCCCGGAGGAGATCGACGCGGTCGGCGCCTACATCCAGGCCAACGGTGGCGGCCCCGAGCGGCCCGCCGAGACGGGCGCGGCGCTGCGCGGCGCGGACCCGGCGCGCGGTGGCGAGCTGTTCCGGCTGAACTGCGCGTCCTGCCACAACTTCACCGGTCGCGGTGGCGCCCTGTCGGCGGGCAAGTACGCGCCGAGCCTGGACCCGGCCACCGAGGACCAGATCTACACGGCGATGCTGACCGGCCCGCAGAACATGCCGAAGTTCTCCGACCGGCAGCTCACGCCGGACGAGAAGAAGGACATCATCGCCTACGTCAAGTCGGTGTCGGACGGCAACAACAACCCGGGCGGCAACGGGCTCGGCGGGTTCGGTCCCGCCTCCGAAGCCGTCGTGGCCTGGGTGGTGGGCATCGGCGCGCTGATCGGCATCACGCTGTGGATTGGATCGAGGGCATGAGCAGCGAAGGGCAGAACCTGCCTTCCTCCGCCGAACTCGCGGAGATGGACCGCGACCAGCTGGTCAAGCTGGGCACGAAGCTGGACGGGGTCGAGCTCGTCGACTACCCGGACCCGTGGCCGGTCAAGGGCACGCGGGCGGAGAAGCGCGCCGAGCGCTCGGTCGCGCTGTGGTTCGCGATCGCCGCGCTGTTCGGGCTCGGCTTCGTGGTGGCCCTGATCTGGTGGCCGTGGCAGTACAAGGCGCCGGAGCAGAGCGGCACGTTCCTGTACTCGCTCTACACCCCCATGCTGGGCGTCACGCTCGGCGTGACGGTGCTGGCGCTGGGCATCGGCGTCGTGTCCTACACCAAGAAGTTCGTCCCGGCCGAGCTCGCGGTGCAGGACCGGCACGACGGCGAGGGCGAGGGTTCGCCGGAGATCGACCGCAAGACGATCGTCGCGCAGCTGGAGGACGCGGGCAGCCGCAGCACCATCGCCCGCCGCTCGCTGGTCAAGCGCACGGTCGGCCTCGCGGGTGGCGCGCTCGGCCTCGGGGTCGTCGCGCTGCCGGTGGCCTCGTTCATCAAGAGCCCGTGGAAGGGCGACCCCGCCGACACCCTGTGGCACACGCCCTGGGCGCCGGAGTACCAGGGCGAGCCGGTCTACCTGCGCCGCTACACCGGCGACTCCAGCCAGATCGACCTGATCCGCCCCGAGGACCTGGACGCGGGCGGCATGGAGACGGTGTTCCCGTTCCACGAGTCCGAGCGCAACGACCCGGAGAAGCTGGGCGCGGTCTTCACCCGGTCCGACACCCCGGTCATGCTCATCCGGCTCCGTCCCGAGGACGCGGCCAAGGTGATCAAGCGCAAGGGCCAGGAGGACTTCAACTTCGGCGAGTACTACGCCTACAGCAAGGTCTGCACGCACGTCGGCTGCCCGGCTTCGTTGTTCGAGCAGCGCACCAACCGCATCCTGTGCCCGTGCCACCAGTCGCAGTTCAACGCGCTCGAGTACGGCAAGCCCATCTTCGGGCCCGCCACGCGTGCGCTGCCGCAACTGCCGATCACCGTGGACGCGCAGGGCTACCTCATCGCCCGCAGCGATTTCATCGAGCCCGTCGGTCCTGCTTTCTGGGAGCGCAAGTCATGAGTTCACTCACCACGCCGACCAGGGGCTCGAGCATGCTCCAGAGGCAGGCCGACGAGGCCGCCTCGAACATGGACCAGCGGTACCACCTCGCGGCCGGCCTGCGCCGGCAGATGAACAAGGTGTTCCCGACGCACTGGTCGTTCCTGCTCGGCGAGATGGCGCTGTACAGCTTCATCGTGCTGATCGCGACGGGCGTGTACCTCACGCTGTTCTTCGACCCGTCGATGGCCGAGGTCACCTACCACGGCAGCTTCCAGAACCTGCAGGGCGTGGAGATGTCGCGGGCGTTCGCGTCGACGCTGGACATCTCGTTCGACGTGCGCGGCGGGTTGTTCGTGCGGCAGCTGCACCACTGGGCCGCCCTGCTCTTCGTCGCCGCGATGATGGCGCACATGTTCCGGATCTTCTTCACCGGAGCGTTCCGCCGTCCCCGCGAGGCGAACTGGATCTTCGGCTCGCTGCTGCTGATCCTGGGCATGTTCGAGGGCTTCTTCGGCTACTCGCTGCCGGACGACCTGCTGTCCGGTACCGGTATCCGCGCCACCCTGTCCGGCATCGTGCTCTCGGTGCCGATCATGGGTACCTGGCTGCACTGGGCGCTGTTCGGCGGGGAGTTCCCCGGCAACGTGATCGTGCCGCGCATGTACTCGCTGCACATCCTGCTGCTGCCGGGCATCATGCTGGCGCTGGTCGGCGTGCACCTGGCGCTGGTGTGGTACCAGAAGCACACGCAGTTCCCCGGGGTGCGGCGCAAGGAGACCAACGTCGTCGGCGTGCGCATCATGCCGGTGTTCGCGCTCAAGGCCGGGGCGTTCTTCGCGATCACCACCGGTCTGCTCGCGCTGATGGCGGGCGTCTTCCAGATCAACCCGATCTGGAACATCGGCCCGTACAACGGTTCGCAGGTGTCCGCCGGTTCGCAGCCGGACTGGTACCTCGCCTGGGCGGACGGCATGCTGCGTGTCTTCCCGGCGTGGGAGCTGTACCTGGGCAACTACACGGTGCCCGCGGTGTTCTTCGCCGGCGCGGTCGGCATGCCGATCCTGTTCGGCCTGCTCATCGGCTACCCGATGATCGAGCGGAAGCTGTCGGGCGACACCGCGCACCACAACCTGCTGCAGCGCCCCCGGGACGCACCGGTACGCACCAGCATCGGCATCATGGCGCTGAGCTTCTTCATGGTGCTGGAGCTGTCGGGCTTCAACGACATCATCGCCGACCAGTTCGACATCTCGCTGAACGCGACCACGTGGGCGGGCCGGATCGGGTTGCTGGTGGTGCCGCCGCTGGCGTACTTCCTGACGTACCGGCTCTGCCTGGGCCTGCAGCGGGCCGACCGCGAGGTGCTAGAGCACGGCATCGAGACGGGCATCATCAAGCGCCTGCCGCACGGTGAGTTCATCGAGCTGCACCAGCCGCTGGGCGGCGTCGACTCGCACGGGCACGCGATCCCGCTGGAGTACCAGGGCGCGTCGGTGCCGAAGAAGATGAACAAGCTGGGTGCCGCGGGCCGTCCGGTGCCCGGCACGCTGCTGGCGCCGGACCCGGCCGACGAGATCGCGGCACTGGACCGGGCGAAGAGCAACGGTCACGGCAACGGGCACCACGCCAACGGTCACGGCAACGGCGAGGTCCCGTCGGAGGGCGAGGTCCCGGCCGGCTGGAAGACCCCGCCGACGCAGAAGCACTGACGGTTCTCCCGCAGCGAAAGGCCGGCTCCTCGTGGAGGAGCCGGCCTTTCGGCGTGCACCGGGTCAGTCGTCGGCGCCCAGTGCGAACGCGGACTCCGTGTCGGCCGTCGAGTAGGAGCGGAACGCGATGTGCGTGTCCGTGTCGACGACGCCCGGCACGCGGCCGATCTTCGCCGGGATCAGGTCGGCCAGCTCCTCGTGGGTGTGCACGCGCACCATGGCGATCAGGTCGACGTCGCCGGCGCACGAGTACACCTCCGAGACGCCGTCGATGTCCGCGATCGCCTGCGCGGTCTCGGGAATGCTGTCCGCCACGGCGTGGATGAGCACGATCGCGGTGATCACGTCAGTCCTCCTCGGGAGTTGTCGAACCGCCGCGATCGTAGCCCCGCCGCTCAGCCCGCCGCTTGTTCCAGTGCCGTCGCCGTCGAGGCGCGTTCCAGCCACTCCTGCCAGCCCCCGGCGCCGTGGGCAGGCTCCGCCCACGGGACGGCCGTGCGCACGAGCCGCACGCCGGGCTTGGTGAGCCAGCGCAGCAGGAGACCGGCCTCCTCGGGCGGGGCGCCGTGGAGCGGGCCCGGCTCGGGCGTGACCGTCTCGGCGGCGGCCACCAGCGCGTCCACGACCGGCATCGGCGGCACCCCGCGCCGGGCCACCCCGGCGGAGGCGAGCCTGCCGTACCGGATCACCGCGAACTCCCAGCCGTAGTTGCCGTCCGGGGCCGCGGCGACCAGCTCGGGGATCGCGGCGAGCGCGGACAGCCGGTGCGCCCTCGCGACGGCGCGGACCAGCACGGCCAGCTCGTCGCGGCGGCGGGCCGCCTGCTCGTAGTGCTGGGCGGCGGCCAGCTCCTCCAGCTGACGCAGCGCCGAGTGCAGCGGACCGGCGTCCACGCCGCCGATCAGCCCCGTCACGGCGTGCACCGAGGGGAAGTACTCCGCCACGCTCTGCCGACCCGCACAGGGCGCCCCACAGCGCCCCAGCTCGGCCAGCGCACACGGCTTGCCCGACGGGGCGACGGCCGAGATTCGCTGGGTGCACGTCCGCAGGCCGGTGGCCCCGGCGAGGACGTCCGCGGCGAGCTTCGCCGTCGCCTGGTTGTGGAACGGGCCCAGTGCCCCGTCCTTGGGCAGCCGGACCACGGACAGGCGGGGGAACGCGTCGTCGGTCAGCACCACCCACCACGACTTGCGCGGGTTCTTCGAGCGGCGGTTGTAGGCCGGGCGGTGCGCCGCCAGCAGCCGCAGCTCGCGCACCTGCGCTTCGAGCGCGTGCGAGCACTCGATGCCGTCCACCCGCTCGGCCAGGGCCACCATCTCGCGGATGCGGCCGCGGCTCTCGGAACCGGTGAAGTACGTGCGCACGCGCCGCCGCAGGTTCGCCGCCGTACCGACGTAGAGGACCTCCTCGTTCGGCCCGCGGAACAGGTACACCCCGGGCCGCTCCGGCAGGTGGGCGGCCATCCCACGCTTGCGCCGCTGCTCAGGCGTCACCTCCGGCAGGTAGTCCATCAGCTCTTCGAGTGACTGCACGCCGACCGAACCCACCCGTTCGAGGAGCGCGTGCAGCACATCGACGGTGGCGCGGGCGTCGTCCAGCGCCCGGTGGTTGGGGGTGGTGGACGCGCCGAACAACGCCGCCAGCGCCGAAAGCCGGAAGCTGGGCGTGTCCTGGCGGGTGAGCACGCGCCGGGCCAGCCGCACGGTGCACACCACCGCGGGCTTGGGATACACATAGCCGTGCCCCGCGCACGCCGCACGCAGGAAGCCGGTGTCGAACGGGGCGTTGTGCGCGACGAGCACCGCCCCCGCGGCGAACTCCAGGAACGCGGGCAGCACCCGTTCGATCGGCGGGGCGTCGTAGACCATCGCGCCGGTGATCCCGGTCAGCGCGACGATCTGGGGCGGGATCGGCATGCCCGGGTTGACCAGGGTGGCGAACTCGCCGAGCACCTGCCCGCCCCGGACCTTGACCGCGCCGATCTCGGTGATGCCGTTCGGGCCGGGTTTGGTGCCGGTGGTCTCGAGGTCGAACACCACGAAAGTGGTCTCCCGCAACGGCGTGCCCAGCTCGTCGAAGGTCAGCTGGTCGGAGGCGGCATGCATGATCGGCACCCTAGGTAACGGCACCGACAATTCCGGGCGACCGCCGTCCCGCGGGAAGAGATTCGCGCGAATGACCGACTACCCTGTACGGATGCCGCCCTCAGTGCACGCCGAAGAGCCCGAAGACCCCGGTCTTCGCGCTCCGGCGCCTGACCAGCGGCCGGAGGCGGAGCCGGCACCGCCTTTCGCCTGGCGCGAGCTGCCGGAACTCGTGCGCGCCAGACTCGCCGAGCTCGCCGCCGAAGCCCTCGGCAAGATGCCCCGCGTCGATGTCCCGCAGCAGCTGCGCCCGGTCGCGAAGTTCGCGCCCGCCAAGCGCGCGCGGCTCGGCGCCACCGCTCTGCTGAGCACGTTGCAGGACTCCACCGCGTTCCGGACCGCTGTCCTGGAGTGGGTGCGCGAGCACCGCCAGGACGCGCTCAACCCGAACGACGAGGACTCCGTGGTGGCCGCGACGGCCGCCATCCTGCTGGGTGAGTCGAGCGCGACGTCCCGCGTGCGGCTCGTGGCCAAGAACGCGGCCGAGACGGCGTTGCGCGCCGAGCGGGATGCCGCGGTGGCACGCAACCAGAAGCTCGAGGCCGAGCTCGTCCGCACCCGGGAGGAGCTGGCACAGGCCCTCGAAGCCGTCGACGCGGCCCGCCGGGAGCGCGAGGACGAGCTGAACCGGCTGCGTGGCCGGCTGCGCGAGCAGGGCGTACTGCTGCGACAGGCCCGTGACGCGGCGGAAGCCGCACGGGCCGGGGTGGCGAACGCCGACCGGGAGAAGGACGCCGAGATCGCGGCCCTGACCGCCCAGCTCGACCGGGAGCGGCAGCGGGTCGCGGCGGAGCGGGCGCGGGCCGAGCGGGCGGTGGCCGACGCCGAGATCGCCCGTCAGTCGGCCCGCGAGGCCCGCGACGCCGACGAGGTCCGGCTCGCCCTGCTGGCCGACACCATCGAAGGTGCGGTGGCCGGGCTGCGCCGGGAGCTGTCGCTCGGCAAGAGCGCGCGCCGTCCGGCCGACCTCGTGCGGGGTGCGTCCTCCTCGGCCGGCCACGGCGCGCACGTGCGGGATCCGGCGGCGCTGGACCGCCTGCTGGGGCTGCCGAGCGTGCACCTGATCGTGGACGGCTACAACGTCACCAAGACGGGTTATCCGGAGCTGCCGCTCGCCGACCAGCGCACGCGCCTCGTCCAGCAGCTCGGGGCGCTCGCGTCGCGGACCGGGGCCGAGGTGACGGTGGTGTTCGACGGGGCGGGCGTGCTGTCCGTGCCCGCTGTCGCGCCCCGCGGCGTCCGGGTGCTGTTCTCCGATCCCGGGGTGCTCGCCGACGACGTGATCCGCGCGCTGGTCGCGGCGGAGCCGCCAGGGCGTCCGCTCGTGGTGGCGACCTCGGACCGCGCGGTGGCCGATTCGACCAGGAGTTCGGGCGCGCATCCGGTCGCTTCGGCGGTACTGCTCACGCGATTGGGTCGCGTCTGAGTTCGAAAGCGCCGAAAATTGTCGGTGGGTGTCCCTACCGTGCTTCCTGTCCGGCCCGTACCAGGTCAGCAGGAGGAAGAAATGCACGGAGAAAGCACCATCGTCGATTGTGGCCGCTGCGTGCTGCGCGGCACCGGGTGCGCCGACTGCGCGGTCAGCGTGCTTTTGAACGCACCTCCCACGGTGGAATGGGATCCGGACGAACTGCGGGCCATCGAGGCGCTCGCCGAGGGCGGGCTCATCCCGCGCCTGCGGCTCCTGCCGATGGCCGAGCACACCCAGGATCGCGCCGCCTGAGTCCACCCGAGCGCCGGAAGCGACAAACGGTCGTTTGCGGCGGCGAACGGTCAGTAGTGGTCTGGGTAATGGTTGTTACGTTGGTCACACTCGGGAAGTACGCGCTGGTCCGAACGGGCGGCGACGGAAATTACGGAGAGTTTTTCCCTGACACTGCTGGACGACAGCGCGGCTCTTTCGTAACCTGGCCGAGATCTCGCGGTTGGCAGTCGTCGCACCCCCGCGACACGACGCGAGATCGCCGCCGAAGCAGCTTTGTCGGGGAGCTGTGCCGGAACCACCGTTGCTGGCAGGACCCAGGTGCGGGCACTTGTGTGCCTGAAGTCCGCGGGCCGCGGTGGGCAAGCCGTTCGCCGGACGCGTGATTTCGCCCGCTCCGGTGACCAGAGGGCCCCCGACCTCTGCGCACGGCGAACCGGTAGGCGGCCGAGTGCAAAGGAGACACGCGCGGCGTGCAGTCGCAACCGATCAAGCGCGTGGTCGCAGGAGCCATCGCGGCCGCCGCGGTGATCACCATGGTCGGCGTGGGTGTCCCCGCCGGCGCGATCACCCTCCCCGCCCTCCAGAATCCCCCCACCAACTCGGCGGACGCACTGGCCCAGTACCGGGCCGCGGCCCAGCAGGCCGAGCAGCTGAACGAGGACAAGCTCAAGGCGCAGGACGACTTCAACGCCAAGCAGGCCGACCTGGCCAGGGCGAACGGCGACCTGGCCGCGGCGAACCAGAAGCTGCAGGCGGCGCAGGCCGACGCGGCGAAGTTCCAGGTCGTCGTCGACCAGTTCGCGGACGCCTCGTTCGTCACCGGTGCGCAGATGAACAAGCTGTCCGCGCTGCTGACCGGCACCTCGGCCCAGGACTTCCTGGACCGTTCGTCGGCGCTGGCCGTGCTGGCCGAGGACAAGAACCGGGCGCTGCAGAGCTACACCGACGCGGTCAACGCCGCGGCGGCGGCCGCGCAGCAGGCCACGGACGCGCGCAACCGCGCCCAGCAGGCCACCGACCAGTCGCAGCAGCTGCTCAACGACCTGAACGCGCGGTCCGCCGCGCTGCAGGCCCAGCTTTCCCAGCTGCAGCAGCTGAGCACGAAGCTGAGCGCCGCGGACAAGGCTGCGCAGCACGACACGGGCGGTGCGGCTCCGGGTCTGCCCGCGCCGACGTCGGCCGCGCAGACCGCCATCAACGTCGCGCTGGGCAAGCTGGGCAGCAGCTACGTGTGGGGCGCCACCGGTCCGTCCACGTTCGACTGCTCGGGCCTGACGCAGTACGCGTACGGCAAGGCCGGCATCTCGCTGCCGCGCACCAGCCAGGCGCAGTCGACGGTCGGCAAGGCCGTGCCCCGCGCGCAGCTGCAGCCGGGCGACCTGGTGTTCTTCGGCTCGCCGGTGCACCACGTCGGCATCTACCTCGGCGACGGCAAGATGGTCCACGCGCCCGACACCGGTGACGTGGTGAAGATTTCGCCGCTGCAGAACGACTATTCGGGAGCGCGCCGGGTCGCCTACTGACCTTTCGCGACTTCCCACCGGGGGCGGTACCGCACACGCGGTGCCGCCCCCGGTGCTTTCGGGGACTCGGTACTCTCGTCGGCGTGCCCCGGACCCTCTTGGTGACCAACGACTTCCCGCCGCGGCCCGGGGGGATCCAGAACTACCTCGACTCGCTGGCCCGGCGGCTGCCGCCCGAGGACCTCGTCGTGTACGCCCCGTCGTGGCACGGTGCGTCCGGTTCGCACCCGGAGTGGGACGCCGCCGCGCCGTTCGAGGTGGTCCGGCATTCCACGTCGCTCATGCTGCCCACTCCGGATGTCGTGCGGCGCGCGAAGGACATCCTGCGCAGCCGGGAGTGCGACTCGGTGTGGTTCGGCGCGGCGGCCCCGCTCGCCCTGATGTCGCCCGCGCTGCGGGCCGCGGGCGCCCAGCGGATCGTGGCCTGCACGCACGGGCACGAGGTGGGTTGGTCGATGCTGCCCGGCGCGCGGCAGGCGTTGCGGCGCATCGGAAACACCACGGACGTCGTCACATACGTCAGCGAGTACACCCGCAAGCGGTTTGCGGCGGCGTTCGGCCCGATGGCGGGGCTGGAGCACCTGCCGTCCGGTGTGGACGTCGAGCTGTTCCGCCCCGACGAGGGTGCCCGGCGGGAGATTCGTGCCCGGCACGGGCTCGGCGACCGGCCGACGGTGGTCTGCGTGTCGAGGCTGGTGCCGCGCAAGGGGCAGGACGTGCTGCTGCAGGCGCTGCCGGAGCTGCGGCGGCGCGTGCCGGACGCGGCGCTGCTGATCGTCGGCGGTGGTCCATACCGCGGCAGGCTGGAGCGGATGGCGCGGGAACTCGACGTCGCCGAGGACGTGGTCTTCACGGGTTCGGTGCCGTGGCCGGAACTCCCGGCGCACTACGCGGCCGGCGACGTGTTCGCGATGCCCGCCCGGACCCGCGGCAAGGGCCTCGACGTGGAAGGCCTGGGCATCGTGTACCTGGAGGCCTCGGCGACGGGCCTGCCCGTGATCGCGGGCCGCTCGGGCGGCGCGCCGGAGACGGTGGTGGACGAGGTGACGGGCCACGTGGTCGACGGGCGTGATGTCATGCAGCTGGCGGAGACCCTCGCGTCGGTGCTGGCGGACCCCACGAGGGCGCGGAAGATGGGCGAGGCCGGGCGCGAGTGGGTGCGCGAGCACTGGCGCTGGGACCACATGGCCAAGCGGTTGCGGGGGTTGTTGGCGGGGTAGCAACCGCGGAGTTGGGTGGTCATCCCGTCGCCTGGCAGCGGGGGATCACTTCGAGCCAGGCCCACAACCCTCGTGCTCGCCGGCGGGTGCGCCCGCGCTGCGCGCGTTCCCTGTGGTCCAGTAGGGCGCGGACTTGACCGGGCGCTGGGCGCCCTCGTTTCGCCCGGCCACCCCCGCCCCTTTCCCCTGATCGTTTAACGGTTGGCTCACCGCGTCAAGGGCGCCTTCGGCGTCGCTTCGCGATCGCTGCGCGACCCTTGACCCGGTGAGCCAACCGCTAATGCAGCTGGGGATCGGGGACGGGGGAGGCCTGGGCGTGTGCCGGGCTTGTTTCGTCGCCGAGTTCCTGTGGCGTGGGTGATGGCGGGTGGGGGTGTGCTGGGCCCGTTTCGTCGCCGGGTGGTCGTTTCGCTGTTTTACTCCGCCACTGCCGGGTGTTTCGGGTCGTCCGCGCGGACCAGGACATCCGTCACCAAAGCGGGCTGGACCTCCTCCTCGTACCTGGCGAAGGCGGGCAGCGCCCACTGCTCCTCCTCCGGCAGACGCCTGCGTAGTGCGCCTGCCGAAACTGCCAGGTGCACCGCCAGGTCGAACGGCAGTCCGCGGCCCAGCAACAGCTCGCCGTCGACGATCACCACGCCGCCTGGGGGGAGTTCCACCCTGTCCAGCCGCGTCGCCCTGTCTCGGGAGGCGTCCCACAGTGCGGGCAGCACCAGGCCCGTGCCGCCGGGGCCGATCGGGTCCAGCACCTCGCGCCGCAGTGCGCCCTCGTCCAGCCAGTCGTAGTATCGCGCGTCCGGGTCCTGCTTGCCCTTCTCGAACCGCAGCGACGCCGGGCGCAGGAAGTCCACTGTGGACACCCTCAGTACCGGCCTGCCGTTGACGCGCAACGGGTCCACCAGTGCATCGGCCAACAGGGCGGTGTCCAGCACGCCGTCGACGGCCACCCGCACCCACGGCGTACCCGGCAGCGCGAGGATCCGTTCGGCCAGTTCCCCGGCGAGCCGGTCGAAGGAGATCGGCCGGTACTTCACCCCCCGATTCTCCCGGAAGCTCCTGCGCCACCGAGGGCAGGGCACCTTTCCCCGAGGTGAATCGTTCTCTTCCCGTCAGGACACCAAGGGGAAGGCAAACCAGGACATGCGGGTGCTCGACGAGCCGATCCAGCTCGACCAGGATTTCATCCAGAACCCCCATGCGGTGTACGAGCGGTTGCGGACCGAGTCGCCGGTCCGTCCGGTGGCGATGCCGCGCGGGCTGAAAGCGTGGCTGGTCACCGGGTACGCCGAGGCCAGGGCACTGCTCGCCGATCCGCGGCTGAGCAAGGACAACAAGCGCGTCCGCGAGCTGTTCGCCGTCCACCGCGGCGCGGACAGCGCCTTCGTCTCGTCGCTCGCCGCGCACCTGCTCAACATGGACCCGCCGGACCACACGCGGCTGCGCAAGCTCGTCAACAAGGCGTTCACCGTGCGCACGGTCTCGCGCCTGCGCCCGCGCGTCGAGCAGATCGCCGACGAGCTGCTGGCCGCGATGCCCGAGGACGGCCGCGTCGACCTGCTGAACGCGTTCGCGTTCCCGCTGCCGATCACCGTCATCTGCGAACTGCTGGGCATTCCCACAACGGACCGTGACGACTTCCGCGCCTGGTCCAACACCATCGTGTCTGCCGCGACTCCGGAGCAGCTGCGGAGTCACGGGACGGCGCTGTCGGAGTACTTGACCAAGCTCATCGCGGCGAAGCGCGCCGAGCCGACGGAGGACCTGCTCTCCGACCTGGTGCACGTGTCCGAGGCCGGTGACCAGCTGTCCGAGGTCGAGCTGATCTCCATGGCCTTCCTCCTGCTCGTCGCCGGGCACGAGACCACGGTCAACCTCATCGGCAACAGCGTGCGGGCGCTGCTGGAGCGGCCCGACCAGCTCGCGGCGCTGCGCGCGGACCCGTCGCTGCTGCCCGGCGCCGTCGAGGAGTTCCTGCGCTTCGAGGGGCCGGTGAACATCGCGACGCTGCGCTTCACCACCGAACCGGTCGAGGTCGGCGGCACCGTCATCCCCGCGGACCAGTTCGTCCTGATCTCGCTGCTGTCGGCCAACCGGGACGGCGAGAAGTTCGCCGAGCCGGACACCCTGGACGTGACGCGCCCGGCCGGCGGGCACCTGGCGTTCGGGCACGGCATCCACTACTGCGTCGGCGCGCCGCTGGCCCGGCTCGAAGCCGAGATCGCCCTGGGCAAGCTGCTCGACCGGTTCGACACGATCGAGCTGGACGGCGAGCCCGCCGGACTGCGCTGGCGGGACAGCACGCTGATGCGCGGGCTCGAGACCCTGCCGGTCCGCCTGCGCTGAAACCGCCGGTTTATCGTGCGGGCGTGGACCCCGCGCAGCTGCTCGCCCTCGACGCCCGGCACGTGTGGCACCCGTACGGCCCGATGCCCGGCCGGGTCGAGCCGCTGCTGGTGACCGGCGCGTCGGGGGTGCGCCTGCGGCTCGCCGACGGGCGTGAGCTCATCGACGGCATGTCGTCGTGGTGGGCGGCGGTCCACGGCTACCGGCACCCGGTGCTCGACGCGGCGCTCGCCGAGCAGGCCGGGCGGATGAGCCACGTCATGTTCGGCGGGCTGACCCACGAGCCCGCGATCCGGCTCGCGGCGAAGCTCGTCGAGCTGACCCCGCCCGGCCTCGAACACGTCTTCCTCTGCGACTCCGGCTCGGTGTCGGTCGAGGTCGCGGTGAAGATGTGCCTGCAGTACTGGCAGTCCTTGGGGCGCAAGGGAAAGCGCCGGATGCTGACGTGGCGCGGCGGCTACCACGGGGACACGTTCCACCCGATGAGCGTGTGCGATCCGGACGGCGGCATGCATTCACTGTGGCGCGGGGTGCTGCCGGAGCAGGTGTTCGTGCCCGAGCCGCCCGCCGGGTTCGACACCCCGGTGGACGAGTCCTATGTGGACGTTCTGGCGCGTGAGATCGAGGCGCACGCGGACGAACTCGCAGGTGTCATCGTCGAGCCCGTCGTGCAGGGTGCGGGCGGGATGCGGTTCCACCATCCCGGCTACCTGCGCGTGCTGCGTGAGCTGACCGAGCGGCACGGCGTGCTGCTGGTGTTCGACGAGATCGCGACCGGGTTCGGCCGCACGGGCACGCTGTTCGCGGCCGAGCACGCGGGCGTCACGCCGGACGTGCTGTGCGTCGGCAAGGCGCTGACCGGCGGTTATCTCAGCATGGCGGCCACGCTGTGCACGTCCGGCGTCGCGGACGGCATCTCCCGCGGCGAGGTGCCGGTGCTCGCACACGGCCCGACGTTCATGGGCAACCCGCTGGCGTCCGCGGTCGCGAACGCGTCGATCGACCTGCTGCTGGGGCAGGACTGGCAGGGCTCGGTGCGGCGGATCGAGGCCGGGCTGCGGTCCGGGCTCGCGGCCGCAGCACGGCTGCCCGGGGTAGCCGGCGCGCGCGTGCTCGGCGCGATCGGTGTCATCCAGCTGGACCACGAGGTGGACCTCGCGGCGGCCACGAAAGTGGCCACCGACTGCGGAGTGTGGCTGCGTCCGTTCCGGAACCTGATCTACGCGATGCCCCCGTACGTGTGCACGGATGCCGAGGTCCGGACCATCGCCGAGGCGATGGCGGCGGTGGCTGCGACGGCCTGACCGGCAGTACGGGAAAAGTTCACTAGAACGAGTGTGACGGCGAGCACTGTCCTGCTTGCGATCACGCTGCGTACAAATTCGAGGCCGTGGCCACGCTGCGGAGTGAGCGCGGGCGCGCCCATCGTTTGTTTCCGGCAGGTTTGCCAGTCACCACCTGCTGTGAACAAAACGTGAGTAGTTCTCTACATACCGGACATTCCTCCCGGCTTCCGGTATCTGTGGATCACCGGCGGTCACTGGGGACGAGCCGGATCACTTCGCCACACGGCAACCGAAATCGGAGGGCATCATGATCACAGCCGCACGCGAACGCGAGCACGCACCGCCGGGCTCCGGCGGGCGCGGCAGCCGCCTGCTGGAGAACCTGCGCCACGACGTCCCGGCGTCGCTCGTGGTGTTCTTGGTCGCCGTCCCGCTCTCGCTGGGCATCGCGCTCGCCTCGGGCGCCCCGATCGTCGCGGGCCTGATCGCGGCCGTCGTCGGCGGTGTCGTGGCCGGTGCGCTCGGTGGTTCGGCGTTGCAGGTCAGCGGGCCCGCCGCGGGGCTGACCGTCATCATGGCCGAGACGATCGCCGAGTTCGGCTGGGCCGTCACCTGCGCGATCACCGTCCTCGCCGGTGCGCTGCAGATCCTGTTCGGGCTCAGCCGCGTCGCGCGCGCCGCGCTCGCCATCTCGCCCGCGGTCGTGCACGGCATGCTGGCGGGCATCGGCGTCACGATCGTGCTCGCGCAGCTGCATATCGTCCTCGGCGGCAACGCACAGAGTTCCCCGGTGGGAAACCTGCTGCAGCTGCCGTCGCAGCTCGTCCACCTGCACGGCGCGGCCACCCTGCTGGGGTTGGGCACGCTCGCCGTGCTGGTGCTGTGGGGGAGGCTGCCCGCCGCCGTCCGGCGCGTGCCCGCCCCGCTGGCGGCGATCGGCCTCGTCACCGTGGTCTCGATGTTGCTCGCGCTGGACGTGCCCCGGGTCGACGTGCCCGCCGACGTGCTGCACCTGCGGTTCGCGCCGGAGTTCCCCGGCGGCGGCTGGTTCGCCTTCGGCGTCGCCGTGGTCACGGTCGCGCTGGTCACCAGCGTGCAGACCCTGCTGTCGGCGGTGGCCGTGGACCGGATGCACGACGGGCCCCGCACCGACCTCAACCGCGAGCTGATCGGGCAGGGCGCGGCGAACGCCGTCTCGGGGGCGCTGGGCGGGCTGCCCGTCGCGGGTGTCATCGTGCGCAGTTCGGCCAACGTCCAGTCCGGGGCCCGCACCCGCGTTTCGGCGATCCTGCACGGGTTGTGGATCCTGCTGTTCGTCGCCGTGCTGGCCGGGCTGCTGCGCAACATCCCGCTCGCCGCGCTCGCCGGGCTGCTGGTGCACGTCGGGGCGCGGCTGGTGAACGTCGCGCAGATCAAGGACGTGCTGCGCCACGGCGACCTGCCGGTGTACGTGGTGACGCTGGCCGGGGTCGTGGTGCTCGATCTGCTCACCGGAGTGCTGATCGGCATCGGCGTGGCCGCGGTGCTCATGCTGTGGCGGCTGCTGTGGGCGGGGATCCACGCGGAACGCGACGAGGACGGCTGGCGCGTGGTCGTCGAAGGCGCGCTGTCCGCGTTGTCCATCCCCCGGCTGACAACGGTGCTCAACGAGATCCCGCGCGGCAGCAAGGTCACCCTCGAACTGGTCGTCGACTACCTCGACCACGCGGCGTTCGACGTGCTGTCGGCGTGGCAGCACTCCTACGAGCAGGCCGGCGGCACGGTCGTCGTCGACGAGGTGGGCCACCCGTGGTTCCAGAGCGGCAAGGCGGGCGAGCCGACGGTGCACAAGTCGCGGGCGCGGCACGTCGTGCCCCGGTGGTTCGCGCCCTGGTCGCAGTGGCAGGGAACGCACGAGGAGGTGCCGCCGATCCCGGAGCAGCGCACGGGGAGCTCGATGCGGCGCGGCGTGGCGGAGTTCGAGCGGCGGACCTCGCAGCTGGTGCGGCCGTACCTGGACGACCAGGTGCACGCGCCGCAGACGTTGTTCATCGCGTGCGGGGACGCGCGGATCGTGCCGAACGTGCTCACCAGCAGCGGGCCGGGCGACCTGTTCACCATGCGCAACATCGGCAACCTGGTGCCGGACCACGCGTCCTGCGCGGCCGGAGGCGACGCGTCGATGGGGGCGTCACTGGAGTTCGCCGTGGACGTGCTCAAGGTGCGCGAGGTCGTGGTGTGCGGGCACTCCTCGTGCGGGGCGATGAAGGCCCTGCTCGACGGGGCGCCGGAGGACGCGCCGGCGCTGCGGGCGTGGCTGCGGCACGCGGAGCCGAGCGTCGCGCGGTACTGGACGCAGCCCCCGATCGCGGTCGAGGGTGAGGAGCCTGCGGGGCCCAACCAGCTGGCGCTGCACAACGTGGTCGAACAACTGGAGCGGTTGCGGGGTTATCCGACGATCGCCCGCGCCGAGGCACGCGGGGACATCGAGCTGCTGGGCATGTACTTCGACGTCGGTGCCGCGCGCGTGCACCTGTACGACCCGCGGACGGGGTCGTTCCACTCGGCGGCGAACCCGGCGGCGGACAGGAGGCTGACCAGTAAGTAGATCTTGCGGGTGCCGGTACTAGCGTGGACGCCCGTGAGCATGCTGGTGGTGACCGGAACGGGTACCGGCGTCGGCAAGACGGCCGTGACCGCCGCGATCGCGGCGCTCGCCGTCGACAGCGGGCGGCGGGTCGCGGTGCTCAAGCCCGCGCAGACGGGCGTCGGACCGGACGAGCCCGGGGACCTGGCCGAGGTGGCCCGGCTCGCCGGGGACGTGACCACGCGGGAGCTGCAGCGCTACCCCGACCCGCTGTCGCCGGAAGCGGCGGCTCGGCGCAGCGGCCTGCCCGTGCTGACCCCGTCGCAGGTGGCGAGCGCGGCCACCGAGCTGGACGAGACGCACGACCTCGTCCTCGTCGAGGGCGCGGGTGGGCTGCTCGTGCGGTTCGGCCCGGACGGCAGCACGCTGGCCGACGCGGCGTGGGCGCTCGGGGCGCCCGTGCTGGTGGTCGCGGAGGCCGGGCTGGGCACGCTCAACGCGACGGCGCTGACCGCGGAGGTGGCCACCGCGCGCGGGCTGCACGTGCCCGGCGTGGTCATCGGGTCGTGGCCCGCGGAGCCGGACCTGGCGATGCTGAGCAACGCAGCGGACCTGCCCGTCGCCGCCGGGGCGCCGTTGCTCGGCGCGCTGGCCGCCGGGGTGGGCGGGCTCGGCCGGGAGCAGTTCCTGGACCGGGCACGGGCCGGGCTGTCGCCGTGGTTCGGCGGCGAGTTCGACCCCGAGCAGTTCCAGAAGGCGGCCGCCGCCCGGACGTGACGTTCCTCGCTATGCCCGGCGGCACCCCGTGAGGCAGCATGGCTACCTGTCTGTGCCCGACGCTCGAAGGAGAGACGCCAGTGACCACAGCGCCCGAACGGACCGACGTCCTCGCCGTCGCACGGGAACAGGTGCTCGAACGGGGAGTGGGACTGGGGGAGCAGCAGGTCCTCGACGTGCTGCGGCTGGGTGACGACCGGCTGCCCGAGCTGCTCGCGCTCGCCCACGAGGTGCGGATGCGCTGGTGCGGTCCCGAGGTCGAGGTGGAGGGCATCGTCAGCCTCAAGACCGGCGGCTGCCCGGAGGACTGCCACTTCTGCTCGCAGTCCGGCCGGTTCCCCAGCCCGGTGCGCTCGGCGTGGCTGGACATCCCGGGCCTGGTCAAGGCGGCGCGGCAGACGGCCGAGACCGGTGCCACCGAGTTCTGCATCGTCGCCGCGGTGCGCGGGCCGGACCGGCGGCTGCTGTCGCAGGTGCGCGAGGGCATCGAGGCCATCCGCGCGGACGGCAACGACATCCAGATCGCCTGCTCGCTGGGCATGCTCACCCAGGAGCAGGTCGACGAGCTGGTCGGGATGGGCGTGCACCGCTACAACCACAACCTCGAGACCGCGCGCTCGCACTTCCCGAACGTCGTCACCACCCATTCGTGGGAGGAGCGCTGGGAGACGCTGCGCATGGTGCGCGACGCGGGCATGGAGGTGTGCTGCGGCGGCATCATCGGCATGGGCGAGACGCCGGAGCAGCGCGCCGAGTTCGCGGTGCAGCTCGCCGAGCTGGAGCCCGACGAGGTGCCGATGAACTTCCTCATCCCCCAGCCGGGTACTCCTTACGAGCGGTACGAGATCGTCGAGGGCAAGGACGCGCTGCGCGTCGTCGCCGCGTTCCGGCTCGCCATGCCGCGCACGATGCTGCGGTTCGCCGGCGGCCGGGAGCTGACGCTCGGTGACCTCGGCGCCGAGCAGGGCATGCTGGGCGGCATCAACGCGATCATCGTCGGCAACTACCTGACCAACCTCGGCCGGCCCGCGAGCCAGGACCTGGAAATGCTCGACGAGCTCAAGATGCCGATCAAGGCGCTGAGCGAGACGTTGTGACCGGTACGTACTGCGTGCACTGCGGTGAGCCGCTCGCGGGGAGCGAGCACCCGCGGTGCCACACCCCGCGCACGGCGCTCGAACCACCGCGGTTCTGCGCCCAGTGCGCGCGGCGGATGGTGGTGCAGGTGACGCCCACCGGGTGGGAAGCGCGATGCAGCCGACACGGTGCGTGCACGAGCGAGGGCACCGGCTAGTCTCGGCGTGCCAGCGGCGCGGCGAAGGGGGAGACACCAGTGGCTGAGGGAACGGTCGGGGCGGACGGCAGGTCCGAGGAGCCCGGGCTGTCCCGGCTGGTGTTCAGCCTGCCCCGCCCGCAGCCGCGCGTGATCGTCAAGGCCGACCTGCTGCCCGCGGTGAGCGTGCTGTCCCTGGTCGGGCTGGTGGGCATCCCGCTGGGCTGGCTCTGGTCGCTGATCGCGCCGCCGGAGCGGGTGCGCGTGTACGACGGGAACCAGCTCGTGCCGCTGCAGCTGGAGAGCTGGCACCGGTTCGACGACCTGGGCATCTACCTGCTGCTCGCGTTCGCCGCCGGTATCGCCACCGGCGTCGTGGTGTGGCTGCTGCGGGAGCGCCGCGGCCCAGTGATCATGATCGCGGCGGTGCTGGGCGGGCTGCTCGCGGGCTGGCTCGGCACGTCGATGGGCGTGGCGTTCGCTAACGGGCACTACGCCGTGACGGGCACGCCGAAGATCGGGGACGTGCTGGTCAAGGCGCCGCAGCTGGAGTCGCTGTGGGTGCTGGTGGCGCAACCCCTGGCCACGGCGCTGGTCTACGGCCTGCTGGCAGGCTGGAACGGCCGCGACGACCTCGGCCGCAGGCTGGGCTGAGGCCCCGCGGTGCCTTCCGTCGCGTAGGGGGCCGCCTCAGGGGGCGTGTTGCTGGGTGAGGCCGTGGTGGCTGCTGTTCGCCTGGGGGGTGCGGAGCGTGGCCCGTCTGCTGGTGAGCACCGCCGGTGGCGGGGCGTGCCGCGACGACACCCCTCAGTTCAGCACCGCGCGGGTCATCAGGTGGGGGAGCTGCGCGGGCGGCGCGGGCACGGCGTGTAGCGCCGCCAGGAAACCCGCCTCCCGGGACAGCAGGCGGTACACCATGCTCAACCGTCGGAGGGGGTGGCGTTCCTCCAGCAGGCGCTGGCGGTCGGCGAGAGGTAACAGACAGTCCGCGGCCAGGAGGTACGCCAGGTCGGCCGGGTGGGTTTCCGGCGCCGGAGGGGTGACCGCGTCACGGTCCCACGCCGACTCCCGGTAGCGCCGGTGCGCGGCACGCGCCGCGCCCGCCAGTCTCGCGGTCGCTTCGGCCGCGGCGGGCGGCAGGCGCTCGTCGTCCAGCCATTCCACTGTGCCCACCAGGTACGGGGCGCGGTGGGTCTCGATGTCGAGCAGACGAAACCGCCGCTCCCCGGTGGTGAGGATGTCGAACCGGCCGTCCGGCAGGCGCTCGCTCTCCCGCAGGATCGCCGTGCAGCCGACCTCCTGCACGTGCTCCAGCCGCTCGATCTCGCACATCCCCCCGGCCTGGATCGCGACCACGCCGAACCGCTTGTCCGGCACCGCACCCGTGAGCAGATCGACGGCGAGCTGCCGGTAACGCGGTTCGAACAGGTGCAGCGGCAACGCCGCACCCGGCAGGAGCACCGTCTGCAACGGGAACAGCGGGACGGTCACCTGCTTGCTCTCCGGCCGTTCCGCATCGGTCACGGCCTACACGGTACTTCGAAAACCGCTCCGCTGCTCATCGTCGCCTCGGCGGCGGCCGGAACACCGCGAACGGATCCGTCACCTGAATTCCCTCACCGGCGAAGGAGAACAGCGCGGCGGGCCGCCCCCCGCTGCGGCCCGGCGGTGCCGTGTGGCCGGTCGGCACCAGCAGCCCGCGGCGCGAAAGCACCCGCTGGAGGTTCGTCGCGGAAACCTTGTACCCCAACGCCGCGGAGTAGATCTCACGCAGCGCCGAAATGGTGAACTCCCTTGGTGCCAAGGCGAATCCGACGTTCGTGTAGCTCAGCTTGGAGCGCAACCGGTCGCGGGCGCGCAGGATGATCTCGCGGTGGTCGAACGCCGTCCGCGGCAGCGCGTCGATCTCGTGCCACCGGGTGTCCTCCGGCACCTCCGGATCCACGTCGGACGGCACCAGCCCGAGGAACGCCGTCGCGACCACGCGCGGACCCGGCACCCGGTCCGGGGCGCTGAACACGGCGAGCTGCTCCACGTGCCGCAGCTGCCGGACGTCCACCTTCTCCGCGAGCTGACGCCGGATCGACGTCTCCACGTCCTCGTCGGGACGCAGCCTGCCACCCGGCAGTGACCACCGGCCGACGTGCGGATCGAGGGCGCGGCGCCACAGCAGCACCCGCAGTGTGGCGGAACGCACCTGGACGACCGCCGCCAAAACCTCGTGTGCCAGGGGGGCGCTGCTGTTAATATGGCTTCGCACGGTTTTCGATTGTAAGGCGAAAACCCGCAAGCCGGTCCAGGAGGGCCATGATGACTTCGACTCTGCAGGAGCTGACCCCGTACACCGGGATCGAGCCGGACGCGGCCTGGGCGGAGGAGGTGCGCGAGCTCGCGCGGCAGCGCGACGCGGTGCTGCTGGCGCACAACTACCAGTCCCCGGCGATCCAGGACATCGCGGACCACACGGGCGACTCGCTCGCGCTGTCCCGCATCGCGGCGGCCAGTGACGCGTCGACCATCGTCTTCTGCGGCGTGCACTTCATGGCCGAGACCGCGAAGATCCTGGCGCCGGAGAAGACGGTGCTGATCCCAGACGCCCGCGCCGGCTGCTCGCTCGCCGACTCGATCACCGGCGCCCAGCTGCGCGCGTGGAAGGCCGAGCACCCCGGCGCGGTGGTGGTCTCGTACGTGAACACCACGGCCGAGGTCAAGGCGGAGACCGACATCTGCTGCACGTCATCGAACGCGGTGGACGTGGTGGCCTCGATCCCCGAGGACCGCGAGGTGCTGTTCTGCCCCGACCAGTTCCTCGGCGCGCACGTCAAGCGCGAGACCGGCCGCGACAACATCCACGTGTGGGCGGGCGAATGCCACGTGCACGCCGGGATCAACGGGCCCGAGCTGGCCGAGCGCGCGGCCGCCAACCCGGACGCCGACCTGTTCATCCACCCCGAGTGCGGCTGCGCCACCTCGGCGCTCTACCTCGCGGGCGAGGGCACCGTGCCGCGCGAGAAGGTCAAGATCCTGTCCACCGGAGACATGGTGCACGCGGCGCGCGACACCAAGGCCAAGACCGTGCTGGTGGCCACCGAGATCGGCATGCTGCACCAGCTGCGCAAGGCCGCGCCGGAGATCGACTTCCGCGCGGTGAACGAGCGTGCGTCGTGCCGGTACATGAAGATGATCACCCCCGCGGCCCTGCTCCGGTCGCTGCGTGAAGGCGTCGACGAGGTGCACGTCGACCTCGAGACCGCGGCCCGTGCGCGGGCTTCGGTGCAGCGGATGATCGAGATCGGCCAGCCCGGCGGCGGTGAGTGATGCGCCCGGTTAGCGACTTTCAGTCGAAAACCGCGGTGTGGGAGGCGAGAGCGGATCTCGTGGTCCTGGGCAGCGGAGTGGCCGGGCTGACCGCCGCGCTGCGCGCCCAGGAGCTCGGGCTGCGCGTGCTCGTGGTCACCAAGGCCGCGGTCGAGGACGGCAACACGCGCTGGGCGCAGGGCGGCGTCGCGGTGGTGCTGGAGGACCAGCACGACGAGGGTGACTCGGTCGGGCGGCACGTCGAGGACACGCTGGTCGCGGGCGCGGGCCTGTGCGAGCCGGACGCGGTGCGGTCGATCCTGCACGCCGGGCCGGGTGCGGTTTCGTGGTTGCGCCAGGCCGGCGCGCGGTTCGACCCGGGAGCAGCCGGGCTGCTCGCCCGGACGCGCGAAGGCGGCCACAGCGCGTTCCGCGTCATCCACGCCGGCGGGGACGCGACGGGCGCCGAAGTGGAGCGCACGCTCGTCGCCGAGGCCACCGGTCGGCGGCTTCCGGTGCTGGAGCGGCACATCGCCGTCGACGCGCTGCTCACGCCGCTGGGCGCGGTCGCGGGGGTCACGGTGCTCGACCCCGACGGCGTGCCCGGCGTGTTGCGCGCCCCGGCCGTGCTGCTCGCCACCGGTGGTCTGGGCCAGCTTTACCAGGCCACGTCGAACCCGGAGATCGCCACCGGTGACGGGCTCGCGCTCGCGTTGCGGGCGGGAGCGCAGGCGGCGGACCTGGAGTTCGTGCAGTTCCACCCCACCGTGCTGTACACGCCGGGCGCGCGCGGCCGCTGCCCGCTGGTCACGGAAGCCGTGCGCGGCGAGGGGGCGGTGCTCGTCGACGGCGCGGGGAAGTCCGTGATGCGGGGCGTGCACCCGCTGGGCGACCTCGCTCCGCGCGACGTCGTCTCGGCGGCCATCACGCGCCGCATGGGGCAGGCGCCGGGCGGCATCGACGACCACGTTTTCCTCGACGCCACCGGGGTTTCCGGCTTCGCCACGCGGTTTCCGACGGTCTTCGCGGCGTGCCGGGCGATCGGCGTCGACCCGGCGCGGGACCCGATCCCGGTGACGCCGGCCGCGCACTTCGCGTGCGGTGGGGTCGTCGCGGGCACGGACGGGCGCACCGGCGTGACGGGTCTGTACGCCGCGGGTGAGGTCGCCAGGACGGGACTGCACGGCGCCAACCGGCTCGCCTCGAACAGCCTGCTCGAAGGGCTGGTCACGGGGGCGGGCACGGCCGAGGCCGTCGCCGCGGACCTCGCGGCCGGGTTGCTGGCCGATCCGCGGCAGGGCCGGGAGCCGCGCCCGGGCGCGGTGCCGGTCGCCGACCGGGACGCCCTGCAGCGCGTGATGAGCCGGTACGCCGCGATCGGTCGGGACGCCGAAGGTCTCGCCGTGGTCGGCTCGGTGCTCGATCTGTCCACAGAAGACCGTCCACTGCGGACACACCGGGACGTGGAGGACGCCGCGCTCACCCTGGTGGCGCAGGCGCTGGTCGCCGCGGCCGAGCGGCGCACCGAGTCGCGCGGCTGCCACGTCCGCGCCGACTTTCCCGAGCGCGACGACGAGCTGTGGCAGCGCAGCCAGCTCATCCGGCTCAGCCCGTCGGGGCAGCCGGTGCTGGCCGATCCGGTTCCGGCGATGGGAGTGGCATGACCGACCTCGACCTGCAGGACGTCCGGCGCGTGGTGGAGCTCGCGCTCGCCGAGGACCTGCGGTACGGCCCGGACGCGACGACGAACGCCACCGTGCCCGAGAGCGCGACCGCGCGTGCGGAGGTGACGCCGCGGGTGAACGGCACTCTCGCCGGGCTCCCGGCGGCGCTGGCGGTGTTCGACCAGGTCCTCGGCGACGGCTACGAGGTGCTGTCCGCGCTGGAGGACGGCAGCAAGCTGGTCGCCGGGGAGCCGGCGCTGGTGCTGCGTGGTTCCGTCCGCGGGCTGCTCACGGCCGAACGGACGGCGCTGAACCTGTTGTGCCACCTGTCCGGCGTGGCCACGGCGACAGCGGCGTGGGTGTCCGCTGTGGACGGTACGGGCTGCCGGATCCGGGACTCCCGCAAGACTTTGCCGGGCCTGCGGCTGCTGCAGAAGTACGCCGTGCGCTGCGGCGGCGGGGTGAACCACCGGATGGGGCTCGGCGACGCGGTGCTGATCAAGGACAACCACGTGGTCGCGGCCGGTTCGGTCACGGCGGCCTTGGCTGCGGCCCGCGAGCACGCGGCCGGGCTGCCGTGCGAGGTCGAGGTGGACACGCTCGACCAGCTCGCCGAGGCGCTGGCGGCCGGGGCGGACGAGGTGCTGCTCGACAACTTCACGCCGGAGGACTGCGCGCGGGCGGTGCGGGCGCGCGACGAGCTGTCGCCGAAGACGCGGCTGGAGGCGTCCGGCGGGCTGAAGCTGCACAACGCCCGCGAGTACGCCGAGTCCGGCGTGGACTTCCTCGCGGTCGGCGGGCTCACGCACTCCTCTCCGGCGCTGGACCTCGGGCTGGACTTGCACTGACGGGTTAAGGTGCACGAGGGGGGAGAAAGAGTACGAAACTTGACCCGCGGTCCGAACTTCCTGCTCGCCCTGCTCCGGCGTGGCGCGCCCGTGCTCGCGTCCACGCCGCGTGAGCTGCCCTCCGAGGTCGACGACCCTGCTCCGGTCGCGGCCGTGCGCCGGATGGGGGCGATGGCGGCGAGCGAGGTGGAGCCGCCGGCCGACCCGCTGATGATCCGCGCGACGCGGTACGCCGTGTTGCTGCCGATGACGTTCCGGATCGTCGGGCTGCCGGCGGTGTGGCTCTGGCTCGTCCTCGGCTTCGGCCCGACGTGGCAGCAGACCGTGGTGGCGTGGTTCGGCACCGTCTTCACGGCGGCCAGCGCGGGGTGGGTGCTGCGGGTACCGGACCGGCGCGGGCGGTGGACGTGGGCGCTGCTGTGGACGGACGTCGCGCTCGCCGTCGGCGCCAGCCTGTGGTGCGGGGCGACGGCGCCCGCCGAGCTGTTCTGGCCGGGCGGGTGGCTGCCGTTCATCTACCTGACCAGCACGGTCGCGTTGTGGACGATGTGCCGCGGGCTGTTCGCGGGGCTCGGGCTGGCGGTGCTGGGCATCGGGCTGCAGGGCGTGTTGCTGTGGCTCGGGCCCGGCGGCGGGCGGCCGGCGCTGGCGAGCCTCGCCGGGGTCGCGGGGATGCTGCTGGTGGCGGTGGCGACGGCGGTGGGTTCGCTGGTGCTGCTCGGGCTGGCGACGCGGCTGGCGCTGGCGATCGGGATGCGGCTGGGGCAGGACGCGGAGCGGGCCCGCACGGAGCGGACGCTGCATGACACCGTGTTGCAGACGCTGGAGGCGATCGCACTGGCGGACGGCGGTGCGACGGAGCTGGCGCGGGTCCGGGAGGCGGCGCGCGTGCAGGCCACCGAGCTGCGGCGGATGCTGAACTCGACGGGTGCGCCGGACGGGCTGGCCGCCGAGCTGGCCACGCTGGCGACGGAGATGGCGCGCGAGGGGCTGCGGGCGGAGCTGGCGATCTCCGACATCGGCGACGACCAGCTGTCGGAGGCCCGCCGGATCGCGGTCCGCGACGCGGCGCGGGAGGCGCTGCGCAACACGATGAAGCACGCGGGCACGCGCGAGGTCGTGGTGCGGATGGAGGAGCGCGACGGCGGGGTCGTCGTGGTCACGCGCGACCACGGAGTCGGCTACGACGCCGACGCCCGCCCGGCGGGCTTCGGGATGAGCGAGTCGATGAAGGCGAGGCTGTCCGAGGTCGGCGGCTGGTGCCGGGTGGAGTCCCGCCCCGGGCGCGGCACGAGGGTGACGATGTGGGTGCCGCGCTGACCGGCTGCGGGATGGCGGGGGGTGGAGTTCCGGCCGGAGTCGCGGCACCCCGGGTGGCGAGGCGGGTACCGCGCTGACCGGCGGCGGGGACGGGGCACGGGTGGCCATGCTTGGCGGGCCGTGCTTGGGGCCGGCCGGAGTCGCGGCACGAGGGTGACGATGTGGGTGCCGCGCTAGGCGGCTGCGGGATGGCGCGGCTCGGGGTGCCCGCCTGATGAGGTGACCACGCGTCCGGCGCGCAGGAGGTGGCGGGCCCCGCAGCCGCGCAGACCTAACCCACCCCTGGCAGGTGGGTGTTCGCCTGCTGGACCAAGGGTGCCAGCTCCGGGATCTCGATCACCTCGCGGCCCGCGGCGCGGAGCAGCTCCGCGCCCTGCGCGTCGACGAACACCGCCGGTTCGCGCCACGCGAAGACGATCCTCGGGATGCCCGCGTCGAGGATGTGCTGCGTGCACGTGACCGGCCGGGACGCCCTCGCGCTGCACGGCTCCAGCGAGCTGTAGATGGTGGCCTCCGCGAGCGGCGCCTCCGGGCCCAGCTTCGCCAGCGCCGCCTCCTCCGCGTGGTCGTGCGGGTCCGTCTCGCCGGAAAAGCCCGTGGCCAGCACGCGGTCCGACGCGTCCGTGATCACCGCACCCACCCGGAACGTCGCGGACGGCGGGCACTGCTCCGCGAGTTCGGCCGCCTCCCGCAGCCGCCTGTGGTCGCGTGCCGCCTGGCCCGTCAGGTACCGCAGCAGCACGACATCACCCAGCTGCCGCGTCTCCACGAGCAGCATCCGGCCCTGCGGGAAGCGCCCCGCGCCCACGAACCGGGGCGCTTCCCGCTGGCCGACGAAGAACGGCGCGACGACCAGGTGCAGCTCGTCGACGACGTCTTCGGTCAGGAACAGGGTGTGGACGGCACTGCCGCCCTCCACCATCAGCCGCCCGATGCCGCGGTCGGCCAGGTCGGCCAGCAGCCGGTGCACGTCGAGCGGTTCGCTCGCGTCCACGACCGTCGCGACGTCGCCGAGCTGGGCGCGTAATGCCGGGACCGCCGGAGACGCCGCGTACACGAGCTTCGCGACGTCCCCGGTGGTGAAGAACTTCGCGCCCGGGTCCAGCTTCCCGCTGGTCGTGAGCGTGACCTTGACGGGATCGGGCCCGGACCGCGACAGCAGCCGGGGGTTGTCGGCCCGGATGGTGCCCGCGCCGACCAGGATCGCGTCCGCACCGGCGCGGACCTGGTCGACGCGGTCGAAGTCCTCCGGACTGGAGAGCAGCAGCCGCTCCTGGCTCGTGTCGTCGAGGTAACCGTCGAGGGACATCGCGGCCGAGGCCAGGACGTACGGGCGCTTGCTCACGCCCCCAAATCTCTCACACGCCCGCGTTCGACCGGATCCACGAGCGGCTCGCCGACACCTTCGCGTAGTTCTGCGTGCCGTTGGTCTGGTAACCGGTGTTGCTGCCCGTTGAGCACACGCCGACCTGCTTGCCGCCCGACAGTTCCGGGCCGCCGGAGTCGCCGTGCCACGACGAGCCGGTCACGCCACGGCTGGCGATCGCCGGGCCGCCGTAGGCGTCGGAGCTCGTGCCCGTGACGCGGACGTCGGCGGTCTTGAGCGTGCTGGACGGCGGGTTGCTGCCCTGCGTGCGGCCCCAGCCGTAGATCTGGTTGGTGGCACCGGTCGCCGGGTCGCTGTCCGCGAGCTGCATGTACGTCGTGCTCACCGCGCGGGTCAGGTGCAGCAACGCGATGTCGCCGTTCGGGGAGGCCAGCTGCCGGTCGACGTCGACGTCCGTGCCCTGCTGCAGCGTCACGCTGCCGATCTTCACGTGCATGCCGGGGCTGTTGAGGCAGTGCTGGGCGGTGAGCACCCACTGCGACGCGATGATCGTGCCGGAGCACTCGAACCCGCCGTAGCTGGACACGTCGTCCCAGTAGATCTGCGCGCCCCACGGCGCCGAGCTGACGGTGGTGCCGCCGATGATCAACGGCGTGGCGGCTTCGGCGGTTGCGACGCCCGCACCGGCGAGCACGGCGGCGGTGGCGAGGACGGCAGCGGTCTTTCGCATGGGAACCTCCGGGGAAGGGGAAGAACCTCTCGAAACTATTTCCGCCAGAACTTCCCCTGGTACCTACGGAAGTCGGAAAAAACGGTCAGCGCGCGCAGGCCAGCGGCAGGGTGCGCCGGACGGCCGACTCGTGCCGTCCGTACAGCGGCACGGCCACGACGTCCAAGTCGTCCGCCCGGGGCGCGCGGCGGTGCTCGACCACCCGCAGCACGACGTCCTCCCGCAGCCGGCCCCGTGAGGTGCGGCGGAGGGAGAAGGACGCGACGGTGAAGGCGGCCTGGCGCGCGCCGGCGTGGAAAGCGCTTTCAAGATCGGCTCGCGGCGTGAAGCACGCCTGCGTGGTGCCCGCCGCGGACCACGCCCGCCAGCCGTCCGACACGGCCGCCGGTTCCCCTTGCACGCCAAGGGTTGCCCGCAGTTCCGCGGCCAGCTCGCCCGCTTCCAGGATCGTCGCGGGATACCCTGCCTCGGCGAGCGTGCCGAGCAGGTTCAGCGCCGCGCGGACGAGCGCCCGGTGCTCGCCCAGCTCACCGGGACCGCGCGACAGCGCCGCGAGCGGGGCGTCGGCGGGGCGGTAGCGCAGGGCGACCAGGTGCACGCGCCGCCCGCGTTCGGACCGCGCGACCAGCTGCGCCCCCGCCAGCGGAATCTCCTCGTTCTCGCAGACGTGGCGCAGCAGTCCGCTCAGCCACCGCACGTCCGGCTCGGTCGTCAGCCGCAGGACCGCCGTCCAGCCGTTCCCGGAGCCGATGACGCCGAAGCGGTTGCCGGCGCGGTCGTGGTGCTGGCGCAGCCGGAAGTCCGGGGCGAGCACGAGCAGGGGATCGGTGCCCAGCCTGCGGTCGTCGTGGCGCAGCAGCCGATAGCGCACCCACGTCAGTGCCCAGCCCGCGAAGTGCCGTCCGGCCAAACGCACCGAGGTGGCCCCGACCACCAGCGCCGCCAGCAGTTCGGTTTCCGGGGACTGGTCCGCGAGGCAGCAGACCGCCGCGAGCACCCACACGGCGACCTGGGCGGGGCGGATCGGCAGAACGTACGGCGACAGGGCGGCGCTCGCGCGGTGCGCCCCCGTGAACGTAGGAATCCGTGCCCCGGCCGTGGTCAAGATCGACGCCTCTCCTTGATTCCTGGTACAGAATAAACGGGGCCGTCACTTTTTCTGCCGGTAGAAATAGCCACAGGGGGTCCGGGTGCGGAAGAATCCGCGGGCGCGGGCGGGGTATCCCCCGGGGGACGAGGCGAGGAGGCGGGGATGAGCGAGCAGCCGCGGATCCGGGTGAGCGTGATCGAGGACCATCCGTTGTACCGGTCCGCCGTGGCGCGGGTGCTGGCCGAGGCGGCGGACATCGAGCTCGGCACGGTCGCCGACTCCGTGCCCCGGTTCGCCGCGGCCCGCGAGCCCGCGGGCACCGTGGTGGTGCTCGACCTGAAGCTGCGTGGCGTCACGGACTCCGCCGCGGTGCAGAAGGTCGTCGAGATGGGGCACAAGGTGCTCATCGTCTCGGCGCACGCGGGGCAGGAGGAGGTGCTGGGTGCCATCTCGGCGGGCGCGCGCGGGTACCTGTCGAAGGACGCCGACGGCGCCGACATCCTGCGTGCGGTGCGGGAGATCGCGGCGGGCAACACGTACGTCTCTCCCGCGCTGGCGTCGTTCCTGCTGAACTCGACGCGCGGGGTGAAGAGCCTGCTGTCCGACCGCGAGCGGCAGGTGCTGTCCCTCGTCGCGGCGGGCGAACGGGACAGCGACATCGCCGAGGCCATGTCGATCAGCGTCCGGACCGTCCGCTCCTACCTGGAGCGCATCCGGGACAAGACGGGCCGCCGGCGCCGCCCGGACCTGACCCGGCTGGCCATCGAGGAGGGCATCAGCTGACGGGCGCGGCGCCCCAGCGCAACGCGATGCCCTCGCCCCGCAGGGCGCGGCGGAACCACAGCAGCGACACCACGATCGCGGCGCCGATGACGCTCCACGAACCCGCGGTGGAGACCACCAGGAAGTTGCCGACGCTCTCCCGCGCGAGGATCCACAGCGTCGTGACGCCGTTGGTCAGGAACACCAGCGCCCACAGCAGCGACAGGCGACGGAACATCTGCTCCACGCGCGGGTGCTTGCTGAACGCGTCGGGGAACGCGCAGAAGTCGTCGGCGAGCTTCGCGATGAACGGGCGGCCGAACGGCAGCGAGCCCACCATCACGAGCGCGATGAGGAAGTTCTGCAGCGTCGGCTGCAGGAAGTAGAGGAACGCGCTGCCGGTGACCAGCCCGAGGACCGTGCGCCCGACGAGCAGCCCGGTGGTCAGCAGGAGCACGGCGGGGACCGGCTGGCGCAGCACGGCCCGCCGGGCGAGCGCGAGCACCGACCAGGACAGCGCGGCGATCAGCCCGCCGTCGAAGCCGACGAGGGTCAGCAGCAGGTAGAACAGGCCGAGCGGCACGATCGTCGACTCGAGCAGGTGCTTCGCGCCCTGGCGCAGGAGGGCGCCGAGGGCGGGGAGGTGGACCGTCACGTGGTGGGGCATCGGACTCACAGTCTGTGCGCGGGGGAGCACGGGGCGGGGCTCGTGAGGCGGCTCAATCTACCTCCTGGACGTGTGAGATCAGGGTCGGGTTCCGGTAACGCTCCGGGGAATTTCCGGATGCGGGGAAGGCGGTGCCCACGGTGTGATGGTGGCGTGAAGGGGAGGTGAGCGGATGGGCGTGGAACTGCTCGTGGCGGTGCCCGCCGCGGTGGCGGGGGCGGCGCTGATGGGGCTGGCGTCGGCCGCGCAGGCGAAGGCCGCGCACCAGGTGCCGCGCAGCCGCACGCTGAACCCGGGGCTGCTGGTCGCGCTGGGGCGCCGTCCGCTGTGGCTGGTGGGGATCGTGGCGACGGTCGGGGGACTGGCGCTGCAGGTGCTCGCGCTCGGGTACGGGCCGTTGCTGCTGGTGCAGCCGCTGCTGGTGACGGCGTTGCCGTTCGCGAGCGTGTTCGCCGCGTGGCTGGGCGGGCGGCGGCCGGATCCGGTGGTGGTGCTGGGCACCTTCGTCTGCGTCGCGGGGCTCTCGGCGTTCCTCGCGCTGGCCCGGCCGGCTGGGGGTTCCGCCGAGCTGGTGCACGACGCCGGGCCGCTCGCCCTGGTGCTGGGGCTGCTCGCGCTGACCGGGCTCGGCCTGTCGTGGGTGCTGCGGGGGCCGGGGCGGGTGCTCGGGCTGGCGCTCGCGACGGGCGTGCTCTACGGCGTGACGGCCGGGCTGCTGAAGGTGGTCGCCGGGCAGCTGCGGGAGGGGTGGTCCGTGCCGTTCACGCACTGGGCGCTCTACGTCGTGTGCCTCGTCGGGCCGGTGGGGTTCCTGCTGTCGCAGAACACCTTCCAGCAGGGGCGGATGATCGCGCCCGCGCTCGCGGTGATCACGACGAGCGACCCGCTGGTGGGCGTGGCCGTGGGCATCGGCTGGCTCGGCGAGTCGGCGGCTGCCGGCGCGGGCGTGCTGACAGGGGAGATCCTCGCGGCGGCCGTCATCGTGGCGGGGATCTGGCTGCTGTCCCGCCGCAGCCAGGCGGTTTCGCCTAGCTCAAGCGCCGGTTCGCGAGTGCACCCGTCGCAGCCCGTGCTTTCCGGGTGACCTCGGGGTCGACGTCGACGACGAGCAGCTCGGGGCCGGGCCCGGCCTGCGCGCGGACGTGCCCGAAGCCGTCGGCGACCGTCGAGTAGCCGATGCCCGTCGGGGCCTTGGGGTTCACCTCGGTGCCCGTTTCGGCCGGGTCGGCCTGGCCGCAGCCCAGCACCCAGCAGCCGGAGTCGAGCGCGCGGGCGCGCACCAGCACGTCCCACTGCTCGCGCTTGCCCTCGCCCTTGCCCCACGACGTCGGCACCACGATCGCCTCGGCACCCTCGTCGGCCAGGCGGCGGAACAGCTCGGGGAACCGGACGTCGTAGCAGGTGGCGAGGCCGAGCGTGACGTCGTCGACCGTGGTGGTGACGACGTCCGAACCCGGCGCGACGGTGTCGGACTCGCGGAAGCCGAACGCGTCGTAGAGGTGGATCTTCGTGTAGCCGAGGTGCCTGCCCAGCCCGGTGACCAGCAGCGTGTTGCGCACCCGCCCGTCATCCGACGGCGTGAACATGCCCGCGACCACCAGCACGCCGTGCTCGTCCGCGACCGCCGACACCGACTTCGCCCACGCCCCGTCCAGCGGTTCGGCGAGGGGGCCGAGCTTGACGCCGAAGCGCACCATGGCGGCTTCGGGGAACACCACGACCCGGGCCCCTTCGGCGGCGGCCCTGGCCACTTCGCCGCGGATCAGTTCGAGGTTCCCGGCCGGGTCCTCGCCGGACGTGACCTGACTCAGCGCGATCCGGAGCACGGCTACCTCCCTGGTCGTGGACGGCTTCCCCCTCCGTACCCTAGACCCATGCTGAACCGCACCGACCTGCGTGAAAAGGTCCCGTCCGCCGCCGAGCTGCGTACCACGCTGCCTCGTGCCGAGATCGACGTGGACGCGGCGCTGCATCAGGTGCGGCCGGTGGTCGAGGCGGTGCGCGACCGCGGGGTCGAGGCCGTGCTGGAGTACACGGAGAAGTTCGACCGCGTCCGGCCCTCGACCGTGCGCGTGCCCGCGGAGGCGCTGGCGAAGGCGCTCGCGGAGCTGGCGCCGGAGGTGCGCGCGGCGCTGGAGGAGTCCATCGAACGCGCCCGCAAGGTGCACGCCGACCAGCGACGCGCCGACGTCACCACGCAGGTGACCGAGGGCGGCACCGTCACCGAGCGGTGGGTGCCGGTCGAGCGCGTCGGCCTGTACGCGCCGGGCGGGCTGGCCGTGTACCCGTCGAGCGTCGTGATGAACGTGGTGCCGGCGCAGGCCGCGGGCGTCGGGTCGCTGGTGCTGTGCACGCCGCCGCAGGCCGAGTTCGGCGGCAGCCCGCACCCGACCACGCTGGCCGCCGCCGCGTTGCTGGGCGTCGACGAGGTGTGGGCGGTCGGCGGCGCGCAGGCCGTGGCGCTGCTCGCGTACGGCGGGACGGACACCGACGGCGGCGAGCTGGTGCCGGTCGACCTGGTCACCGGGCCCGGCAACATCTACCTGACCGCGGCGAAGCGCATGTTGCGCGGGCTGATCGGCATCGACTCCGAGGCGGGTCCGACGGAGATCGCGATCCTCGCCGACGAGACCGCGGACGCCGGGCACGTCGCCGCGGACCTGATCAGCCAGGCGGAGCACGACACGCTCGCCGCGAGCGTCCTGGTCACCACGTCGGTTGCGCTCGCCGATGCCGTCGACGCGGAGCTGGCCACGCGGGTCAAGGCCACCAAGCACAGCGAGCGGGTCACCACCGCCTTGCAGGGCAAGCAGTCCGGCACGGTGTTGGTGTCCACTGTAGACGACGGGCTGCGCGTGGTGGACGCGTACGCCGCCGAGCACCTGGAGATCCAGACGGCGAACGCCCGCGAGGTCGCGGCCAGGGTGCGCAACGCGGGTGCGGTGTTCGTCGGGCCGTACGCGCCCGTTTCGCTGGGCGACTACTGCGCGGGCTCGAACCACGTGCTGCCCACCGGCGGGTTCGCCCGCCATTCGTCGGGCCTGTCCGTGCAGAGCTTCCTGCGCGGCATCCACGTCATCGACTACAGCGAACAGGCGCTGCGCGAAGTGTCCGGCAAGGTGGTCGCGCTGGCGAACGCCGAGGACCTGCCCGCGCACGGCGAGGCCGTGACCGCGCGCTTCGAGGGAGAGAAGTGACAGCAGAAGACGTGACGCTGGCGGACCTGCCGCTGCGCGAGGACCTGCGGGGCCGCACCCCGTACGGCGCGCCGCAGCTGGACGTGCCTGTCCGGCTCAACACCAACGAGAACCCGTACCCGCCGCCGCAGGAGCTGGTCGACGACGTCACCGCGGCCGTGCGCGAGGTCGCCGCCGGGCTGCACCGGTATCCGGACCGCGACGCGCTCGCGTTGCGGCAGGACCTGGCGGACTACCTGTCGGTGTCCACGGGTGTGCTCGTGTCGGAGCGGAACCTGTGGGCCGCCAACGGATCCAACGAGATCCTGCAGCAGATCCTGCAGGCGTTCGGCGGGCCGGGCCGCACGGCGCTGGGCTTCGAGCCGTCGTACTCGATGCACCCGATCATCGCGGCGGGCACGCGCACCGAGTGGGCGCCGACGCCGCGCCGCGAGGACTTCACGCTCGACACCGCGGCCGCGGCCGCGATCGTGGCCGAGCGGCGGCCGGACGTGGTGTTCGTGACCAGCCCGAACAACCCGACCGGCGGCTCGATCCCGTTGGCGGAGCTGGAAGCGGTGCTGAAGGCGGCGCCCGGCATCGTGGTGGTGGACGAGGCGTACGCGGAGTTCTCGTCGCAGCCGAGCGCGCTCGCGCTGCTGGCGGAGTATCCGGCGAAGCTCATCGTGTCGCGCACGATGAGCAAGGCGTTCGCGTTCGCGGGCGGCCGGCTGGGCTACCTCGCCGCCGCCCCGGCGGTGGTGGACGCGCTGCAGCTCGTGCGCCTGCCATACCACCTGTCGCTGCTGACGCAGGCCGCCGCGCGGGCGGCGCTGCGGCACGCGGACGCCACGCTCGCGTCGGTCGCGAAGCTCGCCGCGGAGCGGGAGCGGGTGGTGGAAGCCTTGCTGGGCCTCGGTTTCACGCCGGTGCCGAGCGACGCCAACTTCGTCCTGTTCGGACGGTTCAGCGACGCGAAGGCCAGTTGGCGGTCCTATGTGGACAACGGAGTGCTGATCCGCGACGTCGGCATCGAGGGGCACCTGCGGGTGAGCATCGGCACCCCGGAGGAGAACGACGCCTTCCTGGCGGCGAGCAAGGAGGTCCCCCGGTGAGCAGGGTCGGCAAGATTTCCCGTACCACCAAGGAGTCCTCGATCTCCGTCGTGCTCGACCTGGACGGCACGGGCGAGGTGGAGATCTCCACGGGCGTGCCGTTCTACGACCACATGCTTACGGCGTTCGGCGTGCACGGCTCGCTGGACCTGAAGGTCGAGGCGACGGGCGACATCCACATCGACGCCCACCACACGGTCGAGGACACCGCGATCGTGCTGGGCCAGGCGCTTTCCCAGGCGCTGGGCGACAAGAAGGGCATCCGCCGCTTCGGCGACGCGTGGATCCCGATGGACGAGACGCTCGCCCACGCGGCGATCGACGTCTCCGGGCGCCCGTACTGCGTGCACACCGGCGAGCCGGAGGAGTTCAACACCTTCACCATCGGCGGCAACTACCCGTTCGTCCTGACCCGGCACGTGTTCGACTCGCTGGCGTTCCACGCGCGGATCGCCCTGCACGTGCGCGTCCTGTACGGCCGGGACCCGCACCACATCGCCGAAGCGCAGTACAAGGCGCTCGCCCGCGCCCTGCGGGCCGCCACCGAGCCCGACCCGCGCGCGGGCGGCATCCCGTCGACCAAGGGTGTGCTGTGAGCAAGGAGATCGTCGGAATCCTGTTGCTGGCGCTGGCCGGTTTCCTCGCGGGCGGCGTGTACAGCACGTGGAAGAACTCGAAGGTGCTGGCCGGGCTCCTGCTCGTCGCCACGCTGCTCGCGCTCGGCGGCGCGATCGCCTGGTTCGTCGGCTGAACGCCGGTGCGGCCGCGAGGGGCACGGCCGCACCGGCCCGGCCTCACCAGCCGACTGCGACGAGCATGTACTGCGGGTTGTTCACCGAGATGAACGAGGACTGCTCGGCGTAGTCGTCGTACGGGAAGCCGTACGCCTTCCCGTCGATGGCGTTCTGGTGCCAGAACTGCGAGTAGTAGTTCGCCGGCGCGGTCTGGTAGAAGTTCGCCGGGTTGGACTGGTCCGCCGTCGGCAGCTGCGCGACGTGCCGGTTGATCCCCGCGCACAGCTGCGGGTTGGCCGACAGGGTGCCGCCGCAGCCGAAGATCTGCGCGGTCGAGTCGTTGCTGTCGCCGACGGATGCGGCGTAGCTGGAGAAGTAGTTCGCGTACTGCCCACCGGGCTGGAACGCGGGGGCGTTGCCCGGCGACGGGATGCCGTAGGGCGCGTTGACGGTCGCCAGCTGCTTGAACTCCGTGGGCACCGAGTTCTGGAACCGCTGGAACGTCGCGTCCCTGCTCTCGGAGAATGTCGCGTAGTTCTCGCCGACCACGCGCTCGGAACCGTCGTGCCCGTGCACGAGCAGCGCGAGCTTGAGGCCGAACCGGTCGACGCGGGTGGTGTTGACGTTGATCTGCGCCGCGCCGACGGTGAACTCGATGAAGTCGTAGTACTGCCCGTTCGGCGAGCCGAGATAGAAGTACATGCGCCCGGCGGAGTTGGCGGGCATGTCGATGTAGGGCTGCTGCGCGATCGAGGCCGTCTGGCCGTTGAAGCTCCAGTACACCTGGCTGTCGGGGTACTGGCCGTTCGTGTGGTTCTCGACCTTGACCGTCAGGACGTTCTGGGCGGCGGGGATCGTGCTCGTGTCGCCCCAGAACGACGCGGGCGGCTCGCCGGTGGCGGGCGCGGCCTGCGCCGTGGTGACGGGGAGAGCGGCCAGCCCGAGGGCCAGCAGGACCGGGATCAGGCGTCGTGCGAACAGCATCGTTCACCTCCGGAAGGCGCGACGGCACCCTGGGGGACCGGGCGGGCGCGCCGGATCGATTTTCCTGATGCGGCAACGCTTCCGGGTTCGGGAGGGCGGCCGTCCCGGCCTCGCTCGGCAGCGCGGTCCCAGTATGTTGCCGGGTCCAACAAACGTCAAGGGTGAGCGGGCAACAAGGTATGGACCACTTCGGGAAAGCGCTTACCCGACGTTCGCGGGCTCGCGCTCGTCGAGCTGCTTGGTGAGGCTTTCGCCCTCCACGTCGACGTTCGGCAGCACGCGGTCGAGCCAGCGCGGCAGCCACCACGCCTTCGCGCCCAGCAGCGACATCACCGCGGGCACGAGCGTCATCCGCACCACGAACGCGTCCACCAGCACGCCGAACGCGAGCGCGAAACCGATGGACTGGATCAGCGTGGTGTCCGCGAGCACGAACCCGGCGAACACGCTGATCATGATCAGCGCGGCCGCCACGACGACGCGCGAACCGTGCCGGAAGCCGGTGATCGTGGCCTCCTGCGCCTCGGTGCCGTGCACGTACTCCTCGCGCATCCGCGTCACGAGGAACACCTGGTAGTCCATGGCGAGACCGAACAACACGCCGATCAGCAGGATCGGCAGCATGCTCATGATCGGCGCGGTCGACTTCACCCCGAGCAGGTCGTCGAGCCAGCCCCACTGGAACACCGCGACGACGGCGCCGAACGTGGCGACCACCGAGCCGAGGAAGCCGAGCGTGGCCTTGAGCGGCACCACGAGCGAGCGGAACACCAGCATCAGCAACAGGAACGCGAGCCCGACGATGAGCGCGAGGTAGGGCAGCATCGCGCCGGCGAGCTTCTCGGACACGTCGATCTGCAGCGCGGTCTGCCCGGTGACGGCGAGTTCGGTGTGCCCGGCCTGGTTCCGGATGTCGCCGACGAGCTTCTCGGTCTGCTCGCTGCTCGGGCCGCTCTTCGGGATGACGGTGAACATCGCGGTGTCGTGCTGCGCGTTGAACTGCGGCTGCGTCACGGCGGCGACGTCGCCGAGCCGCGAGATGCGGTCCGCGGCCTCCGTGGTGTTCTGCGGAGTCGCGTCGGAGACGACCACGATGAGCGGGCCGTTCACGCCGGGACCGAAGCCCGACGAGACGATGTCGTACGCCTTGCGCTGCGTCGAATCCGGCGCGGCGGTCGCGTCGTTCGGCAGGCCGAGCTGCATGCTCAGCGCCGGGATCGCGACGACGAGCAGGCCGAGGACGGCGATGACCAGCACGGGCACGCGGTGCCTCGCGACGAAGCGGGCCCAGCGTTCGCCGTTCGTGGTGCGGGTCTGCTCGCGTCGTCTGCCGAGCACCTTGCGGCCGGCGAAACCGAGGATGGCGGGCAGCAGCGTCAACGCGATCAGCACGGCGACGGCGACGGTCGCGGCGGCCGCGACCCCCATCTGGCCGAGGAACGGGATGCCGACGACGGTGAGCCCGACCAGCGCGATGATCACGGTGAGCCCGGCGAACACGACGGCCGAACCGGCGGTGCCGACGCTGCGGGCCGCGGCCTGTTCGGGATCGTGGCCCTGGCCCAGTTCGTGGCGGTAGCGGGAGACGATGAACAGCGCGTAGTCGATTCCGACGGCGAGGCCGAGCATCAGCGCGAGGATCGGGGTGTTGGAGTTCAGCTCGGTGAAGCCGGAGACGGTGAAGAGGCCCGCCATGCCGACGCCGACGCCGAGCAACGCGGTGAGCAGCGGCAGCCCCGCGGCGAGCAGTGAGCCGAATGTCACGGTCAGCACGATCGCGGCGACCACGACGCCGAGTCCTTCCGTGGCACCGGTTTCGGGCATGCCCTCGATCGCGTCGCCGCCGAACTCGACGGTCAGCCCGGCGTGCCGGGCCGGTTCGGCGGGCGCCTGGACGGCCTCGCGATCGCTCTCGGTCAGCTCGGACGCCTGGACGCCGTAGCTGATCTGCACGAGCGCGACGCGGCCGTCCGGCGAGACCATCTTCGTCTGGAACGGGTCGCTGACCGTGCGCGCTTTCGGTGCGGTCTTGAGCGCGTTGACGAGCTGTTCGACGGTCGGCTGGTTCACCGGATCGGTGAGCTTCTGACCGGCCGGTGCCTCGATCGCCACGCGGGCGGTGGCGCCGCCGACGGATGCCTGCGGGAAGCGCTCCTTGAGGTGGTCGATCGCCCGCTGCGACTCGGTGCCGGGGATGGTCACGGAGTTCGTGAGCTGGCCGGACAGGGTCAGCGCCCCCAGGCCGAGCACGATCAGCACCGCGGCCCAGACCGCGGTGACGAGCCTGCGGCGGCGGAACGAGAACCGAGCCAGCCGGTAGAGCGCAGTGGCCACGAGCGCGCCTTTCCTCTCAGTCGATCGGGTGACATCGACGCTAGCCGATCGGCAAGGGGCCGTCCAAGCCGATCGGCTAGTGTGTGACTAGCCGCACGGCTAGCGCCCTGGAGGTTGCCGGAGCTCGTGGTGGCACGTACCCTCGGCCTGTTCACGGGGAGGGTGCGATGACAGCCGCGACGGCGAGCGGCCGGGAAGACACGAGGACGCGCCTGCTCGCCACCGCGTTGCAGCTGTTCACCGAGCACGGCGTGGAGGGCACGTCGCTGCAGATGATCGCGGACGCGCTGGGGGTCACGAAGGCGGCGGTGTACTACCACTTCAAGACGAAGGACGAGATCGCGGGCGCCGTGGCCGAACCGGGGCTGCGCGAGCTGGAGCTGGTCGTCGAGGAGGCTTCGCGGCTGCGCCGGCGGGGCGCGCAGATCGACCACCTGCTGACGGGTTTCGTCGACGTCGTGGTGCGACACCGGGCGCTGGTGGCGTTGTTCGCACGGGATCCCGGCGTGACGCGCGCGCTGGCGGACTCGTGGTCGGACATCTACGGGGGGCGGATGCTGGAGCTGTTCGCGGGCCCGGAGGCGGACGAGTCCCGCGCGATCGCGGCGCACGCGGCCATCGTGGGCATCGCGCTGACCGGCGGGGCGCCGCAGTTCGCGGCTCTTCCTGACGACACCCTGCGTGCCCACCTGGTGGAAGTGGGCCGGCGGTTGCTGGGGCGGCCTCGCCGGGCGACGTGAGCCCGGAATTGTCGGTGGCGGGTGGTAGACCTCGGTGATCGACGATTTCCTGGGGGGAACGATGAATGCCGAGCTGGTCGAGAGCTGGACCACCCCGCTGCCGCGCGAATGCCTGCGGTGCTACCTGGCGCGGGTCCTGCACGACCACGGCTGCGACCACAGCCTGCGCTGGACCACCCGGTGGCGTGCGTCCTGCGCGCCCTCGGTGGCCGCGGTGCTGCGGCACGCCCGGTGCGACTGCGCGCTTTTGGCGGCGGGCGGGGCTTCTCGGGGTGGTACGCCGGCACCGTGCGCGGGGGTTACGCGGCTGGGCTCCACACGTCCCTGTCGGCGGTGGCCGCCGTGAGGGTGGCGCCTGTCCGGCGACGGCCGCTGTGCGGTATGTCGGCGGCTCCGCGGGGCCGGATGCAGTCGGTTCGGCTCGATGGCGCCACCGTGCAGCGCTCGAACCGCCGCCTTCAATTGCCGATCACCAGGGCCGGAACCGGCCCGCGAGCACTGCCCAAGTCCCGGAGGTCCCGTCACCGCTACTCGAACTGCCCCACCGGCGCCGCTAGACCCCGCCCTCCAGGGCGGGTTTCAGCAGCCTCGCGCCGGGGCCGAAGTGGGACATCTGGTCGTCCTGGTTGTACAGGCCGCACACCCGAAGGGAGAGACAACCGCACCCCACGCAACCCGTCAGCCGGTCGCGCAGGCGCTGCAGCGCGTCGATCCGCGCGTCGAGCTCCTCCTGCCAGTTCCGCGACAGCCGGGCCCAGTCCGCCTTCGTCGGCGCGTGGTCCTTCGGCAGCGTCGCCAGCGCACTGCTGATCTCTTCGAGACTCAGCCCCACCCGCTGCGCCGCCCGGATGAACGCGATCCGCCGCAGCACGGTCCTCGGGTAGCGGCGCTGGTTGCCCGCGGACCGCTCCGAGGAGATCAGCCCGCGGTCCTCGTAGAACCGCAGCGCGGTGTGCGGCACGCCACTGCGTTCCGCGACCTGCCCGATGCTGAGGTGGTCGCCAAGCTTGGTCACACGACCAGCCTAACCTTGACTTCAACCTAAGTCGAGGTTGCACCGTGACGGCATGACCACCGCCACGCCGGACCTGTCCGCCCTGATCGCCCGCCTGACCGGCGACGAGAAGCACGAGCCCGCCGCGCAGTCCACTGTGGACGTTCTGTGGGTGCTGTACGACCGCGTCCTGAACATCTCGCCCGCGAACGCGCACGACCCGCGGCGCGACCGCTTCCTGCTGTCCAAGGGCCACGGCCCCATGGCCTACTACGCCGTGCTGGCCGCCAAGGGCTTCCTGGACCCCGCCGAGCTCGACGACTGGGCGTCGGCAGGCTCCCGCCTCGGCCTGCACCCCGACCGCACCCGCGTACCCGGCGTCGAGATCTCCAGCGGCTCCCTCGGCCACGGCCTCGCGCTGGCCACCGGCACCGCGCTCGGCCTGCGGGCGCAGCACATCGACTCCCGGGTCGTCGTGCTCGTCGGCGACGCCGAACTCGACGAGGGTTCCAACTGGGAGGCCGTCGCGCTCGCCGGCCGCCTCTCCCTCGACCGGCTGACCGCCGTCGTGATCGACAACCAGTCCGCCACCTACGGCTGGCCCGGCGGCATCGACCGGCGCTTCGCCGTCGAGAACTGGGTCACCCGCACCGTCGACGGCCGCGACCACGACGCCCTGTACGACGCCTTCACCACCCCGCACCCGCACGCACCCCTGTGCGTGGTCGCCGTCGTCGAACCGAAGGAATCCTGACCAGTGCTGGACATGCGCGAAACCTTCCTGTCCACAATAGACGAAATGCTGGACGCCGACCCCCGGCTGGTGCTCGTGCTCGCCGAGATCTCCGCCGCCCAGCTGGCCGGCACCCGGCGGCGCCACCCGGACCGCGTGCTCAACGTCGGCATCCGCGAACAGGCGCTCGTCGGCGTCACCGGCGGCCTCGCGCTCGCGGGCCTGCGCCCTGTCGCGCACAGCTTCCCGCCGTTCCTCGTCGAGCGGCCCTACGAACAGGTGAAACTCGATCTCACCCACCAGGGTGTCGGCGCGGTCCTGGTCTCCGCGGGCGCGTCCTACGACAGGTCGTCCGACGGCCGCACGCACCAGTCACCGGGGGACGTCGCGCTCCTGGACACCATCCCCGGCTGGACCGTGCACGTGCCCGGCCACCCGGAGGAAGCCCGCCGGCTGCTGCTCGAATCCCTGCCCGGCGACGGCAGCGTCTACCTCCGGCTCAGCTCGCAGGCGAACGCCGAGCCCCACCTCGGCGCCGGGTTCCAGACCGTCCGGCAGGGACACGACGGAGTGGTGCTGGCCGTCGGCCCCCTGCTCGACAACGTGCTCGCGGCCACCGAAGGGCTCGACGTCACAGTGCTCTACGCGCACACCGTCCGGCCCTTCGACGCCAAGAGCCTGCGCGCTGCGACCAACGACCGTGCCGACGTCGTCCTCGTCGAGCCGTACCTCGCGGGCACCTCCGCGCACCACGTCGCGGAAGCCCTCGCCGACGTGCCGCACCGGCTGCTCAGCCTCGGCGTCCGCCGCGACGCGGAGGTCCGTCTCTACGGCACCCCGGCCGACCACGACGCCGCGCACGGGCTCGACGTGCCGGGCCTCACGTCCGCGATCCGCGGGTTCTACGGCTGAAGCGTTCTGCGCTCCGGCACCACCGCCTCCGCCGGTAGCAGCCGGCACAACGACTCCGCCGTCACCCGCAGGTCCTCGGCCGCGGCTGCCGCCTGCTCCAGCTCGCTGCACACCGTGTGGTGCACGCCGGGCTCCTGCCCCGGCGGGGTGAGCAGCGGGCAGTCGCGCAGCCCGTCGAGGATCCGGGTGAGGGCGGAGGCGGTGCCGGTGAGGTCGTGCATCAGCGTGCGGACCTCGGCCGCGTCCAGCTCGCGTGCGTCGAGGTGCTGCAGCTCGTCGGCGAGAAGTCCGGTCAGGGCAAGGATCTTCCGGCCGGGGCGTGCCCTGGAACTGTGTTGTGACCGCATAGTCACTCCCTTTGCCTGCCCCCGCCGAACTCATTCCCCGCGGTCCGGGAGTTCAAACCGGACTTTCCCGTGCTGGAAGCGTCCGCGGGGCCACCCTAGACTGGCGGGGTGACTCGCGTCGTGATTCTGGATTACGGTTCCGGGAACCTCCGCTCCGCCGAACGTGCCGTGCGCCGCGTCGGCGCCGAGGTCGAGGTGACCGCCGACCCGCATGCGGCGCTGGAGGCCGACGGGCTGGTGGTGCCCGGGGTGGGCGCGTTCGCCGCGTGCATGCGGGGGTTGCTCGCCGTCGGCGGTGAGAAGATCATCGGCACGCGGCTGGCCGGCGGCCGCCCGGTGCTGGGCATCTGCGTCGGGATGCAGATCCTGTTCGAGCGCGGGGTCGAGCACGGCGTGGAGTCCGAGGGCACCGGCGAGTGGCCGGGCACGGTGGAGCGCCTGCACGCCGACGTCGTGCCGCACATGGGGTGGAACACGGTCCGCCCGCCCGCCGATTCGCAGCTGTTCGCCGGAATGGACGCCGGCACGCGGTTCTACTTCGTGCACTCCTACGCCGCGCGCCGGTGGGAGCTCGACTCGGGCCTGCCGGGGCAGCAGCCGAAGGTGACGTGGGCGCACCACGGCGAGGACTTCGTGGCGGCCGCGGAGAACGGGCCGCTGTGGGCGACGCAGTTCCACCCGGAGAAGTCCGGCGACGCGGGCGCGCACCTGCTGGAGAACTGGCTGCGGAGCCTTTGAGCAGCTCAGCTATCGTGGCCGCGTGACTTTCACGCTCCTTCCCGCCGTGGACGTGGCCGACGGCCAGGCCGTCCGGCTCGTCCAGGGCGAAGCCGGTACCGAGACCTCCTACGGGGACCCGCTGGAGGCGGCCCTGGCGTGGCAGCGCGACGGGGCGGAGTGGATCCACCTGGTCGACCTCGACGCGGCGTTCGGCAAGGGCTCGAACCGGGAGCTGCTGGCCCGCGTGGTCGGCCGGCTGGACGTGCAGGTCGAGCTGTCGGGCGGCATCCGCGACGACGCGTCGCTGGAGGCCGCGCTGGCCACCGGCGCCCGCCGGGTGAACCTGGGCACGGCGGCGCTGGAGGACCCGGAGTGGACCGCGAAGGCCGTCGCCACGTACGGCGACCGGGTCGCCATCGGGCTGGACGTGCGCATCACCGAGGCGGGGCACCGGCTGGCGGCGCGCGGCTGGACGCAGGACGGCGGCGACCTGTGGGAGGTGCTGGAGCGCCTCGACCGCGACGGCGCCGCCCGGTACGTGGTGACGGACGTGAGCAAGGACGGCACGCTCAAGGGCCCGAACGTGGAGCTGCTCCGCGAGGTCGCGGCCCGCACCGACGCCCCGGTGATCGCCTCGGGCGGAGTGTCCAGTTTGGACGATCTGCGCGCGCTGGCGGCCCTCGCGGGCGACGGCGTGGAAGGTTCGATCGTGGGCAAGGCCCTCTACGCGGGGGCTTTCACGTTGCCGGAGGCACTGGCCGCCGTCCGCTGAGCGCGTCAGGCCCCGTCGTCGGCCAGTAGCAGTCGCTCGTCGGTGTCGAAGCAGGTGCGCGTGTTCGTGTGGCAGGCCGGGCCGACCTGGTCCACCCGCACGAGCACGGTGTCCGCGTCGCAGTCCAGGCGCACCTCGCGCACGTGCTGCACGTGCCCCGACGTCTCGCCCTTCACCCACAGCTCCTGGCGGCTGCGGGACCAGTACGTGCCGCGGCGGGTGGTGAGCGTGCGCTCCAGCGCTTCGTCGTTCATCCACGCCACCATCAGCACGTCCGACGTCGCGTGGTCCACCACCACGGCGCAGATCAGGCCGTCGGCGTTCCGCTTGAGGCGGCCGGCCAGTGCGGGGTCGAGGCTCACGCGGCGTCTCCGAGCAGGTAGCGGCGCATGGGCCCGGAGTTGAGCAGCACCCACGCGTAGACGTAACCGGCCGCGAGCAGGCCGGAGAACAGCTTGAACAACAGCACCGCGCTGGCCAGCAGCAGGAACGCGTGCAGCAGGGCGAGCAGCGCGGCGACGGCGAACCCGAAGAACCGCGCGGACGGCATCCGCAGCGCCAGCCCGGCCGTGACGAGCCCGCCGAGGACCACGCTCGCGATCGGCAGCAGCAGCGTGCGCGGCGACGCCTCGGACGTGGTCACGATGATCACCCCGAGCAGCGTGTACGCCAGCCCCAGCCCGACCATCAGTGCCATCGTCACCCGGACTTCGATGCGCTTCACCGGACCTCGACCCCGCCCCCGCGCAGGGACTCCTTGACGTCGCCGATCTTCAACTGTCCGAAGTGGAACACGCTGGCGGCCAGCACGGCGTCGGCCCCCGCGCGCACCGCGGGCAGGAAGTGCTCCACCGCACCGGCGCCGCCGCTCGCGATCACCGGCACCCGCACGACCTTGCGCGTCAGCTCGATCAGCTCCAGGTCGAAGCCGTTCTTGGTGCCGTCGGCGTCCATCGAGTTCAGCAGGATCTCGCCGACCCCCAGCTCCTCGCCGCGCGCGGCCCACTCGACCGCGTCGATCCCGGTGCCCTTGCGGCCGCCGTGCGTGGTGACCTCGAAACCGGACGGCGTCGGCTCGCCGCCCTCGGGCACGCGCCGGGCGTCGACCGACAGCACGATGCACTGCGCCCCGTACCGGTGCGACGCCTCGCGCAGGAACTCCGGCCGCGCGATCGCCGCCGTGTTGATGCTCACCTTGTCCGCGCCCGCCCGCAGCAGCCGGTCCACGTCCTCGGTGGTGCGCACGCCACCGCCGACGGTGAGCGGGATGAACACCTGCTCGGCCGTGCGGCGCACCACGTCGAAGGTGGTCTCCCGGTTGCCGGAGGAGGCGGTGACGTCGAGGAACGTCAGCTCGTCCGCGCCCTCGGCGTCGTACAGGCGGGCCAGCTCCACCGGGTCGCCCGCGTCGCGCAGGTCGGCGAAGTTGACGCCCTTCACCACTCGGCCGGCGTCGACGTCCAGACAGGGGATCACCCTCACGGCTACGGACATATGCCCAGCTTAATGGGCGCCGTTTCGCCCGTAGGGTGGGCGGGATGTGGTGGGGATTGCTGTGTGCGTTGGTCGCGGCCGTGGCGTACGGGGTGGCGTCGGTGTTCCAGGCGGTGGCGGCGCGGGCCGTCGCCGCGGGCGACGGCGGGGTCGACCCGCGGCTGCTGGTCCGGGTGTTCCGGCAGTGGCGGTACGTGCTGGGCACGGGCCTGGACGTGCTGGGGTTCCTCGCGCAACTGGTGGCGTTGCGGGTGCTGCCACTGTTCGTCGTGCAGGCCGCGCTCGCCGCGAGCCTGGCGGTGACGGCCGTCGCGGCGATGGCCATCGGCACCCGGCTGCACGCTCGCGAATGGACGGCCGTGGTGCTGGTGTGCGCGGGGCTCGCGCTGCTGGGCGCGTCGGCGCAGAGCGAGGGTTCGGAGCCGGTGGGCCTGGCCTTCCACGTCGGGCTGCTGGTGGCGACGGGAGTCGTCGGGGCCGTCGGCATGGCGGCCGGGCGGCTGCGCGGCACCGCGCTCGGGCTGGTGGCGGGGCTGGAGTTCGCGCTGGTCGCGCTGGCCGGGCGCATCGTCTCGACCAGCAGCGTGGGGGCGTTCTTCGCGGACCCGGCGCTGTACGCGGTGGCTGTCGCGGGCGCGCTCGGGATGCTGTTCTACGCCTCGGCGCTGCAGCGGGGCGGCGTGACCACGGCGACGGCGCTGATGGTGGTCGGGGAGACCGTGCTGCCGTCGCTCATCGGGGTGTTCGCGCTCGGGGACGCGACGCGCGCGGGCTTCGGCTGGGTCGCCGTCGCGGGGTTCGCCGTGGCGGTGGCGGCCGCGCTCGCGTTGGCCCGCTTCGGCGAGGTCGGTTCATAGTGGCGGCATGACTTCCGAGACCGAACGGCTGATGGCCGAGAAGTACGTGCTGGTGACCACGTACCGCAAGGACGGCACCCCCGTGCCGACGCCCGTGTGGGCGGCGCCCTACGGCGACGAGCTGGCGCTGTGGAGCGAACGCAAGGCGGGGAAGGTCAAGCGGATCCGGCGGGACGGGACCGTGCGCGTGCAGGGGTGCGACCTGCGCGGGCAGCGCACGCACGGGCCGGAGTTCGCCGGGCGGGCGCGCCTGCTGGACGCCGCGGAGAGCGAGCGCGTGCGGAGCCTGATCGCGAAGAAGTACGGGATCGTCGGCCGTGTGTCGATGTTCTTCAGCCGCCTGCGCGGCCCCGCGGACCGCACGGTGGGCATCGCGATCCGGCTCCAGGAACCGGCGTAGGAACCACCGCGGTTTACCGCGGAAAAGAGCTGGAATCGATCTTACGGGTGAACTTCGGATCTCGTTGTCTGATTCGTTGCCAAGGCCGTCGATCTTCGGAACTGTATGGGGACGAGACAATCTCCCCGAGAAACCCGAAGGGTGCGGCGATGAGCGATACGCGGATGTATTACGGGCAATTGCGCGGTAGGGCGCGGCAGTTGGTCAAACGGCTCGACGAGGCGATGCACGGCCTGATGGCGGTGGAGACCGCGATCGAGGACGTCGTGCGAGCGGACATGGACAATCCCGGAGAACTGTCCACTACGGACCGCGGTGATCTGCGGCAGTTCCTCGAGACGGCCCAGTTCTCCGTCCGCGCGGCGGAACGGATCGCGAACGAGCACGTGAACGACGTCGAGCGCGCAATGCGGCGGCTGGGAATGGACCCGGAGAAGATAGTGGTCCCGGTCAATTCGAACGTGTGGAACGGAGGGGGCCAGTGAGGTAGCGCTGGAGCGTGGGGCCCACCGCCGCCACGAGCACCTCGACGTCGGCCGACGCGAAGGGCTCGAAAGCCGCGACGTACCGCGCCATGCCGATGCCGATCAGCTGGGAGGCGCACAGCGTGGCGCGCAACTGGGGCTGGTCGGTCTCGATCCGGGCCGTGATCCTGCTGAGGACGTTCTCGACGAGGAAGTTCCGCAGCCCGATCGCGGCCTGGTCGTGACTGGCCAGGCTGCGCACGAGCGCGGGGAAGGTGCCGCCGGAGGTGGAGTCCCACGCGGTGACGAACCGCCGGACGATCCGTTCGCCGAGCGAGTCCAGGTCGCCCTCCACCAGGGTGGCCACCACGTCCTGGGCGTCGACCGGCAGCTGCAGCACGGCCTTGGCGAACAGGGCGTCCTTGCCGCCGAACCAGTGGTTCACCATGGCCGCGTCCACGCCCGCCCTGGCGGCGATCGCGCGCACCGTGGCACCCTCGTAGCCGTTTTCGGAGAACACCGCCCGGGCGGCTTCGAGGAGCGCGGCGCGCGTGTCCTGGCCGCCGGGGCGGCGGCCGCGGCGCTTGGCGGCCTTCGGGTCGTCGGCGGTGGTCACCAGTCCATGATGGCGCGCCCTGTCCCGGAATTCAACAGAGTGTGAATTAGTGCCGGTGCGGCTGGAAAACTCCTCAGCGGCACAATGGCGGCATGGTTGCTGCCCATTCCGCGTCCGGCGGCCTCGGTGCCGTGAGCCCCGGCCGCGACGAGTTCCGCGCGCTCGCCGAGGGCCGCCGGGTGATCCCGGTCGTCCGGCGGCTGCTCGCCGACGGGGAAACCCCGGTCGGCGTGTACCGCAAGCTGGCCGCGGACCGGCCCGGAACGTTCCTGTTCGAGTCGGCGGAGAACGGCGAGTCGTGGTCGCGCTGGTCGTTCATCGGCGTGCGCAGCCCGGCGGCGCTCACCGTGCGCGACGGGAAGGCGGTGTGGGAGGGCACGCCGCCGGTCGGGCTGCCGACGGAGGGCAACCCGCTGGAGGTGCTGCGCGAGACCGTCGCGGCGCTGCACACCGAGCCGCTGCCCGGCATGCCGCCGCTCACCGGCGGGATGGTCGGCTATGTCGGCTACGACGCGGTGCGCTGGCTGGAGAAGCTGCCGGAGCTGGCCGAAAAGGACCTCGACATTCCCGAGCTGACCATGCTTCTGGCCACCGACCTCGCCGCGGTCGACCACCACGAGGGCACGGTCACGCTCATCGCGAACGCCGTGAACTGGGACGACTCACCCGAGCGGGTGGACGCGGCGTACGACGACGCCGTCCGCAGGCTGGAGCGGATGACGGAGGAGCTGCGCGCGCACGCGCCGTCCACCACGGCGGTGTTCGAGCGGCCCGCGCCCGAGTTCCGGCGGCACCGCAGCAAGGAGGACTACCACCAGGCCGTCGAGAAGGCCGTCGAGGCGATCAAGGCCGGCGAAGCGTTCCAGGTGGTGCCCTCGCAACGGTTCGAGATCGCCACGCAGGCCGACGCGCTGGACATCTACCGGGTGCTGCGCACGTCCAACCCCAGCCCGTACATGTACCTGCTGCGGCTCGAAGGCTTCGACATCGTCGGCTCCAGCCCCGAGTCGCTGGTCACGGTCCGCGACGGGCGCGCCACGACGCATCCCATCGCGGGCACTCGCTGGCGTGGCGTGGACCCGGAGGAGGACGCGCAGCTGGCGAAGGACCTGCTCGCGGACGAGAAGGAGCGCGCCGAGCACCTGATGCTCGTCGACCTGGGCCGCAACGACCTGGGCAAGGTGTGCAAGCCCGGCACCGTCCGCGTGGTCGACTTCTTCACCATCGAGCGCTACAGCCACGTGATGCACATCGTGTCCACCGTCACCGGCGAGCTGCGCGACGACCGCACGGCGTTCGACGCCGTCGCGGCGTGCTTCCCCGCGGGCACGCTCTCCGGTGCGCCGAAGGTGCGCGCGATGCAGCTGATCGAGGAACTGGAGCCGGTCCGCCGCGCCCTCTACGGCGGCGTCGTCGGCTACTTCGACTTCGCCGGCGACGCCGACACGGCTATCGCCATCCGCACCGCGCTGGTGCGGGACAACGTGGCGTATGTGCAGGCAGGCGGCGGGGTCGTGGCCGACTCGGTGGCCGACTACGAGGACAACGAGTCGCTGAACAAGGCGCGCACGGTGCTCTCCGCCGTCGCCGCCGCGCAGACGATGGCCCCCGCGCGGGCCCTGGACCCGGCCGATGACGTCGCCAGCGCCCAGTAAGCGTCCACTGTGGACCATCGCGGTGCTGCTGCTCCTCGGGGCGGCGGCGCTGTGGGGCGCGTCGCGCCTGGTGTGGTCCGCGCAGCAGCGCGACGGCGGCGTGCGCGGCATCGTGCTGGAGACGCACACGGGCGCGCAGGTGCAGGGCGCGCTCGTGCCGCTGGCCGTGCTCGCCGTGGCGGGCGTGGCCGGGGCGATCGCCACCGGCGGCTGGCCCCGGCGGGTCCTCGGCGTCGTCCTCGCGGCGGCCGGGCTGTGGGCGGTCTGGCTGGCCGTCGACGGCGTCTCGTTCGGCGGTTTCCCCGTCGGGACACCGGTGTGGCAGATCTTCACCGGTCGCGGACTCGCGCTGCTCGGGGGAATTCTCGTGCTGCTCGGCGGGTTGACCGCTACCAGGAAGGCAGGAGCCATGCCGAGACTGGGCGCACGCTACTCGGCGCCCGGCGTGAAGAAGACGGCACGGGACCCGGACACCGAGCTGTGGGAGGCGCTCTCCGAAGGCGAAGATCCGACCAAGGACTAGCGGGCTTGGCCGCCAAGGCATGTCCGACCCGGGACCGGCACGGAATTGTGCGCGGGTTAGCATCTTTTCTGCGGGAAGGGGAAGGTGTTTGTGAGCCAGCTTTCGAGTGAAAACCTGGATGCGCCTGGGAACGGGGGCACCCGGTGACCGTTCTCGAAGAAATCATCGCCGGTGTCCGCGCCGATCTCGCCGAGCGCGAGAAGGCACTGCCGTTCGACGAGCTCAAGGTCCTCGCCGCCAAGGCCGCGCCGCCGCGGGACGCGGCCGGTGCGCTGCGCGAGTCCTCGATCGGGGTGATCGCGGAGGTCAAGCGGCGCAGCCCGTCCAAGGGTGAGCTGGCCCCGATCGCCGATCCGGCCGCGCTGGCCAAGGACTACGAGGAGGCCGGGGCGCGCGTCATCAGCGTGCTCACCGAGCAGCGCCGCTTCGGCGGGTCGCTCGCCGACCTCGACGCCGTGCGCAAGGTGGTCGACGTCCCGGTGCTGCGCAAGGACTTCGTCGTCAGCCCGTACCAGGTGCACGAGGCCCGCGCGCACGGCGCGGACATGGTGCTGCTGATCGTGGCGGCGCTGGAGCAGAACGCGCTGGTCTCGCTGCTCGACCGCGTCGAGTCGCTCGGCATGGCCGCCCTCGTCGAGGTGCACAACGCCGAGGAGGCCGACCGCGCGCTGGAGGCCGGGGCCCAGATCATCGGCATCAACGCGCGCAACCTGCACACCCTGGAAGTGGACCGCGACGTGTTCGGCAGGCTCGCCCCCGGACTGCCGTTCGACGTGACGAAGGTCGCCGAGTCCGGTGTCCGCGGCCCCGGTGACCTGATGGCGTACGCCGGGCACGGCGCCGACGCCGTCCTGGTCGGCGAGGGTCTCGTCGCCTCGGGTGACCCGAAGGGCGCGCTGGTCAAGCTGGTCACCGCCGGTTCGCACCCCGCCTGCCCGAGGCCAAGCCGATGAGCGACACCACGCGCACCGAGCACGACCCCGACGAGCGCGGCTACTACGGCCCGTACGGCGGGCGGTTCATGCCGGAGGCGCTGATCGGCGTCGTCGACGAGGTGGCCGCCGAGTACGACAAGGCCCGCACCGACCCCGACTTCGTGAACGAGTTCCACCGGCTCCTGCGCGACTACGCGGGGCGGCCGTCGCTGCTGACCGAGGCCCCGCGCTTCGGCGAGCACGCCGGCGGCGCACGGGTGTTCCTCAAGCGCGAGGACCTCAACCACACCGGCTCCCACAAGATCAACAACGTGCTGGGCCAGGCGCTGCTCACCAAGCGGATGGGCAAGAAGCGCGTCATCGCCGAGACCGGGGCGGGCCAGCACGGCGTCGCCACGGCCACCGCGTGCGCGCTGCTGGACCTCGACTGCGTGGTCTACATGGGCGAGGTCGACACCGAACGCCAGGCGCTGAACGTGGCCCGGATGCGGCTGCTCGGCGCCGAGGTGATCCCGGTCAAGACCGGTTCCCGGACGCTGAAGGACGCGATCAACGAGGCCCTGCGCGACTGGGTCACCAACGCCGACACCACGCACTACCTGTTCGGCACCGCCGCGGGCCCGTACCCGTTCCCGACGATGGTCCGCAACTTCCACAAGGTCATCGGCGAGGAGGCCAGGGCGCAGATCCTGGAGCAGACCGGCCGTCTGCCCGACGCGGTCGCGGCGTGCGTCGGCGGCGGGTCCAACGCCATCGGCATCTTCCACGGCTTCATCGACGACCCGGACGTGCGGCTCGTCGGGCTGGAGCCGGGCGGGGACGGCGTCGAGACCGGGCGGCACGGCGCGACGCTCACCAAGGGCACGCCGGGCAACCTGCACGGCGCGATGACGTACCTGCTGCAGGACGAGGACGGCCAGACGATGGAGTCGCACTCCATCTCGGCCGGGCTGGACTACCCCGGCGTCGGTCCCGAGCACGCCTGGCTCAAGGACACCGGGCGTGCCGAGTACCGCCCGATCACCGACGCGCAGGCGATGGAGGCGCTGCGGCTGCTGTCGCGCACCGAGGGCATCATCCCGGCGATCGAGTCCGCGCACGCGCTCGCCGGTGCGCTGGACCTGGGCAAGGAGCTGGGCCGGGAGGCGCTGATCCTGGTCAACCTGTCCGGGCGCGGCGACAAGGACATGGACACGGCGGCTAAGTGGTTCGGGCTGGTGGACAAGTGAGTTTGCAGGCTCTCTTCGAGCAGACGCGCAGCGAGGGCCGGGCGGCGCTGGTCGGGTACCTGCCCGCCGGGTACCCGAGCGTCGAGGGTTCGAAGGACGTGTTCGCGGCCATGATCGACGGCGGCGCGGACCTCGTCGAGGTCGGCGTGCCCTACTCCGACCCGGTGATGGACGGGCCGACGATCCAGCTCGCCTCGGACGTCGCGCTCAAGCAGGGCTTCCGGCTGAAGCAGCTGTTCGAGGTCGTGGAGTCGGTGTCGTCGCGCGGCGGCCGGGCCGTAGTGATGACGTACTGGAACCCGGTGCACCGCTACGGCGTCGACCGCTTCGCGCGGGACCTCGCGTCGGCGGGCGGGCTGGGCATGATCACGCCGGACCTGATCCCGGACGAGGCCGCGGAGTGGATGGCGGCGTCGAAGGAGCACGGGCTGGACCGGATCTTCCTGGTGGCGCCGTCGTCCTCGGAGGAGCGCCTCGACCTCACCGCACGGGCGGCCTCGGGCTTCCTGTACGCGACGGCGGTCATGGGCGTGACCGGCGCGCGCGACCAGGTGGGCTCGGGAGCGGCGGAACTGGTCCGGCGCGCACGGGCGCACACGGACCTGCCGATCGGCGTCGGTTTGGGCGTGAAGTCGCGGGAGCAGGCGGCCGAGGTCGCGGGCTTCGCGGACGCGGTGATCGTGGGCTCGGCGCTGGTGACGAAGGCCGCCGAGGGAGTCGACGCCGTGCGGGCGTTGACGGCGGAGCTGGCCGAAGGAGTACGGCAGCCGGTCACGGCTTGAGCCGGGTTTGCACAGAACCTCAGAGTTGGGTGATCATCCCGTCGCCTGAGAAGTGACCCAAAGCCGCGCTGCGCGCGAAAAGCCGCGCTGCGCGCGATGGTGGTTGCGTGGGCGCCCCGATCGCTGATTGTTTAACGGTCGCCACGGTGCGTCAAGGGCGCCTTCGGCGTCGCTGCGCGATGAGGCTTCGCCTCACCCTTGACACACCGTGCCGACCGCTAATGACGGCTTTGTATCGGGGACGGGGGAGGACCGGGCGGGGAGGGGGCGTTGCTCGGTTTTCGTTGCGGGGTTCTGTGGGGTGGGGTGCCGGTGTTCTGTCGTTGCCGTGAAAGGCTGGGGCTATGGCCAAGCCGTCTCCCCTGCAGTTGCGCAACATCGTCATGGCCGTGCTGATGGCCGCCGCCGGGATCTGGAACGGCTGGCGGGGTGGGCCGGTGTGGTTGACGGCCATCTTCGGGGTCGGCTGTGTGCTCGCGGTGGGTTCGGCGTTCCTCAACGGGCGAGAAGCGGGCCGCTGATCACGGGGTGATCAGCTCGACCGTCGGAAAGTACGTGCGATACCGCGCCGCATCCCTGGTCAACAGTGCGAACCGGGAGACCGCCGCGTGTGCTCCGATGAAGAAGTCCGGTAGGGGCGCAGTCTTCGTACCGCCCCCGCGGCGGTAGGTCTCGAAGCACTTGGCCGCGAGGAAGGCGGCCGACCACGGTAACGGCGTTCGGCTGAAGTCGTCCGGCGACAGTGCGTCGTCGAGGTCTTCGATCTTCGTGAACCGCACCGAAACCTCGGCGTAGACGATGGGGTTGATCACCAGGGGACCCGCGTCGGCGGCTTTTTCCAGTGCCTCGGCCGACCAGGCGAACCACTGCTCGTCCTCCGTGAGGACATCGATGAGCACGTTCGAGTCCACGAGGGTGGCCAACGCGTCACACGTCCCGCGTCAGGGCCATGATCTCGGCGGTGCTCAGCGCCACGTCACCACGGCCCCGCAACCGCTCCACCAGGCGACGCCCGCGGGAAGGGCTGCCCGAGGCGCGCTTGATCCGCGCACCGTCCTCGTCCAGCACGAACTCCACCTCGTCGCCCGGACCCAGCCCCAGCCGTTCCCTGATCGCCTTGGGGATGGTGACCTGGCCCTTCTCCGTCAACCGCACGAAGTAAGAGTATTACTTTTCCGAGTAATACTCCACTTTCCGGCCTTCACGTCCTTCCCCCGTCCGCGCAGGCTACGGTGGCCCCGTGCACACCGTGTTTCTCGCGACGATCCCCAGTCCCGACCGGGGGGTTTGGCACCTGGGGCCGATCCCGCTCCGCGCCTACGCCCTGTGCATCATCCTGGGCATCATCCTCGCCATCTGGTGGGGTGAGCGCCGCTGGCAGGAGCGCGGCGGGACGAAGGGCACGGTCGTCGACATCGCGGTGTTCGCGGTGCCGTTCGGGATCGTCGGCGGGCGGCTGTACCACGTCATCACCGACAACGAGCTGTACTTCGGCCCCGGCAAGGAGCCGATCAAGGCCCTCTACATCTGGGACGGCGGGCTCGGCATCTGGGGCGCCATCGCCCTCGGCGCCGTCGGGGCGTGGATCGGCTGCCGCCGCAAGGGGGTTCCGCTGCCGGCCATGGCGGACGCCATCGCGCCCGGCATCGTGGCCGCGCAGGCCATCGGGCGCCTGGGCAACTACTTCAACCAGGAACTCTACGGCGCCCACACGTCGCTGCCCTGGGGCCTGGAGATCTACCAGCGCTTCGACCCCAGCAACCCCAGCATCCCCGACCAGGGGGCGGACGGCGTCGCCTTCGGGCACATCCCCCTGCCGGACAGCCCGGTGCAGCCGACGTTCCTCTACGAGCTGCTCTGGAACCTCCTCGTCGCGGCGTTCGTCGTGTGGATGGACCGCCGCCTGAAGCTCGGGCACGGCCGGGCGTTCGCCCTGTACGTCGCGGGCTACACCGTCGGCCGCTTCTGGATCGAGCTCCTGCGCTCCGACCACGCCAACCACATCCTCGGCCTGCGCGTCAACGTCTGGACCGCGATCCTGGTGTTCCTCGGCGCGATGATCTACTTCTTCGTCGCCCGCAGCCGCGGGCCCCGCGAAGACCCCGAACTGCTCAGGACAGAGCCGGCCGGACCGCAGAAGACCGAAGAGCTGGAACCAGGCGCTCACCGCGACGCGGAGTGACCGCCGTAGGGGGCGGAGCAGCAGGCTAGAGGTCCGGCAGGCCGAGGTCCAGGTTCGGCGCCTGCAAGCCGCCGTCGACCTCCAGCACCTTTCCGGTGACGTACGCGCCCGCGGAGGAGGCGAGGAACAGGATCGCGGCGGCCACGTCCTCCGGGTCGCCGATGCGCCGCAGCGGCGTCGCCGACTCCATCTTCTCGCGGATCTCCGCGTTGCTCGTCACGAGGTCGAGCGCCGAGGTGGCCACCGAACCGACCGCGATCGCGTTCACCCGGATCCGCGGCGCGAGGTCCACTGCCGCCAGTCGCGTCCAGTGCGCGAGGGCGGCTTTCACCGTGCCGTACGCCGCGAAGCCGCGGCCCGCGATGCGGCCCATGTTCGACGAGATGCTCACCACCGCACCGCCGCCCGCCTCCAGCATCGCGGGCACGGCGGCGGTGGTCAGTGCGTGCGCGGTGGCGACGTTGAACCGGAACGCCTCTTCGAGGAACTCCGGCGTGGTCTCCAGCAGCGGCCGCGGATAGGTGCCGCCGACGTTGTTCACCACGATGTCCAGGCGCCCGAACGCCTCCACCGCGGCGGCGGCGAGCGCTCCGGCGGCCGCGGGATCGCTGAGGTCCGCGGGCACGACGTGCGCCCTGCGGCCCGTCCGCGCCACGCGTTCGGCGACCTTCTCCAGGTCGGCCTGGGTGCGGGCGGAGAGCACGACGTCCGCACCCGCCTCGGCCAGTGCGACGGCGGCGGCCGCGCCGATGCCGCGCCCCGACCCGGTGACCACGGCGACCTTGCCCGGCACCCGGAAGCGATCCAGGATCATGCCCGGACTGTAACAGGTTCTAGTCCCCGCGGGCAGCCGCCGCGAGGGCCCGGCTGGCGTTCGCGGCGCCTTCGGCGACGTCGTCGACGCCCGGTGAGTAGCGGCTGATGAAGCCGCTCAGGTGCAGGACGGCGAACCCGTGCGCGGCCGCGATGTGCTGCTGCAGCAGGTCGAGCGCGGACTGGGCGTCCCCGGTCAGCTCCAGCGCGATCGGCAGCAGGACGTCCATCACCGCGCGCCCCGCCTCACCGAGCGCGGGGTCGGCGAGCGGGCGCAGCTGTGCGGCGAAGACCAGGTCGAACCCGGCTCGGTGCCGCACGACGAAGCGCACGTACGCACCCGCGGTCGCCGCGAGCGCTTCCGTGGGATTTGCCGTTTTCTCAAGCGCCGCACGGAGATCGGCCGCCAGCAACTCCGCCGCCCGTGTCGCCGCGGCCTTCAGCAACGCGAGCCGCGTGGGGAAGTGCCGGTAGGGCGCGCCCGGGCTCACGCCGGTGCGGCGGGCCGCCTCGGCGACCGACAGCGCGTCGATCCCGCGCTCGGCGATCAGCTCCAGCGCCGCTTCGACGAGCGCGGCCCGGAGGTCCCCGTGATGGTAGCTCTCGCGCTTGGCCACTCGACCAGAGTAATGTAAGTAGGGTATTACATTGATCGGAAGGGTCGGACATGACGGAAATCGAAGGCAAGGTCGTCGCGATCACGGGCGCGGGCAGCGGGATCGGCGAGGCGACGGCGCTGTTGCTCGCCGAGCGCGGCGCGAAGGTGGTCCTGGGCGCCCGTCGCGTGGAACGGTTGGAGGACCTGGCGAAACGCATCATCGGCGCGGGCGGGGAGGCTGCCTTCGCGCCGACGGACGTGACCCGGCGGCAGGACCTGGTGAACCTCGTCGACGTGGCCCGCGAGCGCTTCGGCCGCCTCGACGTCCTGGTCGGCAACGCGGGCGTGGCCACGGTCGCGCCGCTCGACGAGCTGCGCGTGGACGCCTGGGACCAGATGGTCGACGTGAACCTCAAGGGCGTGCTGCACGGCATCGCCGCCGCGCTGCCGGTGTTCCGCGCGCAGGGCTCGGGGCAGTTCGTGACGATCGCCTCGACCTCGGCGTACCGGACCGTACCGGGGCAAGCCGTCTACTCCGCCACCAAGGTCGCCGTGTGCGCGTTGTGCGAGGGCCTGCGCCAGGAGGCGGGCGACAGCCTGCGCGTCACGATCGTTTCGCCCGGCATGACCAGGACCGAGTTCGTCGAGGGGGCGCCGGAGCCGATGCGCGCGATGGTGGACAAGGTCGCCATCGGCCCGGACGCGATCGCCCGCGCGGTCGCGTTCGCCGTCGGGCAGCCGGCCGACGTGGACGTGAACGAGGTCGTGGTGCGCCCGACGGCGCAGAGCTAGTCAGCGGGGGCGGACGGGGGTGACGACCAGTTCGCCGCGGGGCGCGGTCAGGATGTCGGCGGTCGCGCCGTAGTGCTGCGCGAGTGCTTGCGGCGTCAGGACTTCCGCCGGTTTTCCGGCCGCGGCGACCGTGCCGTCGGACAGCAGCAGCACCCGGTCCGCGTACTGGGCGGCGAACGTCAGATCGTGCAATGTGGACACCACGGTGGTGCCGTCCTCACGGCGCAGCCGGTCGATCAGCTCCAGCATCGCCTGTGCGTGCCCGAGGTCCAGCCCCGTCGTCGGCTCGTCCAGCAGCAGCACGCTCGCCTGCTGCGCCAGCACCCGCGCGAGCACCGCGCGCTGGCGCTCACCGCCGGACAACGTGCCCAGGGCGCGTCCCGCCAGCCCGGCGAGGTCGAGCCGGGCGAGTGCTTCGTCCACAACGGACAGATCGGCCGCGCTTTCGCGCGCGAGCAGACCCAGGTGCGGGGTGCGGCCGAGCAACGCGTAGTCGGTGACGGTGAGCCCGGCGGGCAGCACCGCGTCCTGCGGCGCGTACCCCAGCTTCCGCGCCTTTTCCTTGCGGGACAACGAAGGCACCGGCCGGTCGTCGACGAGGACGCGGCCGGTGCCCGGCAACAGCCCGGCCATCGTCTTGAGCAGCGTGGACTTCCCGGCGCCGTTCGGCCCGACGATCGCGAGCCAGCTGCCCGCAGGCACCGTCACGGACACCTCGTGCACGACCTCGCGCCCGTCGTAGCCCGCGCGCACGCCCTCCAACCGCAGCGCCGTCATGACACCTTCCCCCGTGAGGACCGCAGCACGGCCACGAAGAACGGTGCCCCGGCGAACGCCGTCACGACGCCGAGCGGCAGCTCGCCCGGCAGGACCGTACGGGCCACCTGGTCCGCGGCGATCAGGAACACCGCCCCGCCCAGCAGCGAAAGCGGGACCACTACGCGGTAGCTGGCCCCGGCCAGCAACCGCACCACGTGTGGCACCACGATGCCGACGAACCCGATCAGCCCGCTCACCGACACCGCGGCCGCCGTCGCCAGCGACGCCGCGGCGAGCAGCAGCAGCCGGACGCGCGCGGGCCGGACGCCGAGCGACTCGGCCTCCGCGTCGCCGAGCGAGAGCACGTCCAGCAGGCGCGCGCTCACGCACAGGATCACCGCCGCGACGGCGATGTAGGGCAGGGCGACGAGGACCTCGTGCCAGCCGCTGACGTTCAGCCCGCCCAGCAGCCACGTGTAGACCTGCCGGATCGTCTCGGTGTTGAGCTGCTGCGCGAACGTCTGCACCGCCGACAGGAACGACCCGACGGCGACGCCCGCCAGCAGCAGGCCCGCTGTGCCGCCGCCCCCGGTGGTCCGGCCCAGCAGCCAGCTCAGCCCCACGCCGCCGAGAGCCCCGGCGAACGCGGCCGGCGGCACCCAGCCGCTCGCCCCGGGGGTGGCGACGACCACGATCGTCGCCGCCATCCCCGCGCCCGCGGCCGCGCCCAGCAGGTACGGGTCGGCGAGCGGGTTGCGGAACACGCCCTGGAACGTGGCGCCGGACATGGCGAGCGCGGCGCCCACCAGCCCCGCGAGCAGGACGCGGGGAACCCGCAGCTGCCACACGATCGCGGCCTCGCGGGCCGTCAGCGGCGAGCGCCCGCCGGTCGCCTCGGCGAAGATCTCGCCGAGCACCCGCCGCCAGCCCAGGTCCGCGGCGCCGATCAGGACCCCGGCGAGGAGCGCCACGAGCAGCACCAGCACCGCGGCGACGACGAGCCAGGGGCGCAGGCGCGTGACGTGCGCCCTACTTGCCCGCATCGGTCACGTCGGCTGAGATCGCGCGCACGAGGTCCACGATGCGCGGGCTCCACCGCGAGGCGAGATCGTCGTCGAGCGGGAAGACGTGCCCCTCCTTGACGGCGGTCAGCGTGTTCCAGCCCGGCCGGGCGGCGACGGTCTGCGCGCTCTGCCCGCAGCACTTCGTGTCCGCCAGGAAGACGACGTCCGGATCGGACTGCAGGATCCGCTCCGCGGACAGCTGCGGGTAGCCCCCGTTGGCGGCCGGGTCGGTGCCGTCCGCGATGTTCGTCAGCCCGAACCGCGCGAGCACCTGCCCGAGGAACGTCTTCGACGTCACGCTGTAGTAGGTCTGGTCGAGCTCCCAGTAGAAGCTGAGCGGCCGGGCCGGTTTCGGCGTGGCGGCGATCACCTGGTCGATGTCGGAACGGGTCTGGCGGGCCAGGCTCTCGCCCTCGGCCTGGTGGCCGGTGGCCCGGCCGAGGTCGAGGAACTCGGCGTAGGCGTCGTCGAGGGTCTTCGCGTCCGGCATCACGAGCGTCTTCGTGCCGGTCTTCGCGAGCGCGGCCGAAAGGCCGTTCGTGTCGGCAGAAGTGACCACAAGATCGGGGTGGTAGCCCGCGATTGCCTCCGGGTCCGGGCTCAGCGCGGACAACGCGGTGTGCGGCGCCTGGGGTGGGTAGTCGGACTGGGAGTCGACCGCGACCACCTGCGCGCCCGCGCCCAGCGCGAACAGCGTTTCGGTGGCGGACGGCGACAGGGAGACGATCCGGGCGGGCTGGGAGTCGATGGTCACCGAGCCGATGGTGACCGGGAACACCGCCTCGGTGTCGGGCTTCGCGGGGGAAGCCTCGTCCTGCTGGTGGCTGGCGCAGCCGGCGAGCACGAGCAGGACCACGAGCAGGAGCGGAAACCGGCGTGTCATCTGGACCTCTGTGGACGGCCCCCGGCGTCGCGCCGTGCCGTGCCCGGTCACGCCGCACCTCTGAGCCGGAGGTGAGGGGCGTCGGCGCGCGACGGCGATCTGGCTTCGGCCCGTGTACGGACCGTCACAGTTGCGGCACAGCACCGGATTCCCACCGGTTTCCCCGTCCGCGCACCACTGGCCGGCAAGCCGCTGACCAGCAGTGACTTACGCTACCACCGCGAGATCTGGCCCGTTCGGGCAACGTTCACGTAATCTTGACGGATACGCGCGACCTACACTGGAACCGTTCCCCCGCCGGAACGAGCGCATCAAGAACGAAGTCGTTCTCCGCAGCCAGATCGTTACCTCCCCGAGAAGAAAATCCACATCTCGAGAGGGTGCTGTCATGTTTCCTGGGTGTTAAGGTCGCGCTAATCAGCGGGCCATCGTCGTCCCGAGCACAGCAAGACCGGGGGAACTTTCCGCACTGAGCACGACGACGACGAAGGAGGTCCCCGCATGATCTTCTCCGCCACTCCAGGCAAGCAGGGTCTGTACGACCCCGCGCTCGAACAGGACTCCTGCGGTGTCGCCATGGTGGCCGACATCCGGGGACGGCGCTCGCACCGCATCGTCACCGACGGCCTGACGGCGCTGATGAACCTCGACCACCGCGGTGCCGCGGGGGCCGAGCCCACCTCGGGCGACGGCGCCGGCATCCTGCTGCAGCTGCCCGACGAGCTGCTGCGCGCGGTCACCCCGTTCGAGCTGCCGGAGCCGGCCGCCGGTGGGCAGCACCGGTACGCGGCGGGCATCGCGTTCCTGCCCGCGGAAGCCGAGCGGCGGGCCAAGGCCGTGTCGCTGATCGAGCGCCTGGCCGAGGAGGAGAGCCTCGACGTGCTCGGCTGGCGCGACGTGCCCGCCGACGCCGACGCCGCGAACATCGGGCCCACCGCGCGTTCGGTGATGCCGCACTTCGCGATGCTGTTCGTCGCGGGCAAGCCGGGTTCCGACGGCGTGCGCCCGGCCGGTATCGAGCTGGACAGGCTGACGTTCTGCCTGCGCAAGCGCGTGGAGCACGACAGTGTGGTCGCCGAGTGCGGCACGTACTTCCCGTCGCTGTCGTCGCGGACGTTGGTCTACAAGGGAATGGTCACCCCCGAGCAGCTGCCGGCGTTCTTCGCGGACCTCCGTGACGAGCGGCTGGCGAGCGCGATCGCGCTGGTGCACAGCCGGTTCTCCACCAACACCTTCCCGTCCTGGCCGCTGGCGCACCCGTTCCGGTTCGTCGCGCACAACGGCGAGATCAACACCGTCCGCGGCAACCGCAACCGCATGCGTGCCCGCGAGGCGCTGCTGGAGTCCGACCTGATCCCGGGCGACCTCTCGCGGCTGTACCCGATCTGCTCGCCGGACGCCTCGGACTCCGCCTCCTTCGACGAGGTGCTGGAGCTGCTGCACCTGGGCGGGCGCAGCCTGCCGCACGCGGTGCTGATGATGATCCCGGAGGCGTGGGAGAACAACACGTCGATGGACCCGGAGCGCCGCGCGTTCTACCAGTTCCACGGCAACCTGATGGAGCCGTGGGACGGCCCGGCGTGCGTCACGTTCACGGACGGCACGCTCGTCGGCGCGGTGCTCGACCGCAACGGCCTGCGCCCGGCGCGCTGGTGGCGCACGGCGGACGACCGCGTGGTGCTGGCCAGCGAGGCCGGCGTGCTCGACGTGCCGCCGGACCAGGTGGTGGCCAAGGGGCGGCTCAAGCCGGGCCGGATGTTCCTCGTGGACACCGCCGGGGGCAAGCTCGTCGCCGACGACGAGGTCAAGACAGCGCTCGCCCGGCAGCAGCCGTACGGCGACTGGGTGCACGCGGGCCTGCTGCAGCTGGCCGACCTGCCCGACCGCGACCACGTGACCCAGAGCCACGACTCGGTGCTGCGCCGCCAGCTCTCCTTCGGCTACACCGAGGAGGAGCTGAAGATCCTGCTGGCGCCGATGGCGCAGAAGGCCGCGGAGCCGATCGGCTCGATGGGCACGGACACCCCGCCCGCGGTGCTGTCCCAGCGGTCCCGGCAGCTGTACGACTACTTCAAGCAGAACTTCGCGCAGGTCACCAATCCGCCGCTCGACGCGATCCGTGAGGAGCTCGTCACGTCGATGAGCCGGATCATGGGTCCCGAGCGCAACCTGCTCGACCCCGGCCCGGCGTCGTGCCGCCACATCGAGCTGCCGTACCCGGTGATCGACAACGACGAGCTGGCGAAGCTCATCCACATCAACGACGACGGGGACCTGCCCGGCTTCGCGTGCACCGTCCTGTCCGGACTGTTCGAAGTGGACGGTGGGGGCAAGGCGCTGGCGGACGCGGTCGAGCGCGTGCGCCGCGAGGCGTCCGAGGCCATCGCGGCGGGCGCGCGCACGCTCGTGCTGTCCGACCGCGACTCCGACCACCGGATGGCGCCGATCCCGTCGCTGCTGCTGGTGTCCGCGGTGCACCACCACCTGGTGCGCACCAAGGAGCGGCTGCGCGTCGCGCTCGTCGTCGAGTCCGGCGACGCCCGCGAGGTGCACCACATCGCGCTGCTGCTCGGTTACGGCGCCGCGGCGGTGAACCCGTACCTGGCTTTCGAAACCCTCGAAGACATGGTCAACCAGGGCATGCTGTCGGGCATCGAGCCGCGGCAGGCCGTGCGCAACTACGTCAAGGCGCTCGTCAAGGGCGTGCAGAAGATCATGTCGAAGATGGGCATCTCGACCGTGTCCGCGTACACCGCGGCGCAGGTGTTCGAGTCGCTCGGCCTGTCGCAGGAAGTGCTCGACGAGTACTTCACCGGCACCGTGTCGAAGCTCGGCGGCGTCGGGCTGGACGTGCTGGCCGAAGAGGTCGCGATGCGCCACCGCCGCGCGTACCCGGACAACCCCACCGACCGCGTGCACCGGCGGCTGGACAGCGGCGGCGAGTACGCCTACCGCCGCGAGGGCGAGCTGCACCTGTTCACGCCGGAGACGGTGTTCCTGCTGCAGCACGCGTCGAAGACCCGCCGCGACGAGGCGTACCGCGCCTACAGCGACGAGGTGCACCGCCTCGCCCGCGAAGGCGGCGCGCTGCGCGGCATGTTCAAGTTCAAGGAGAGCGGCCGGCAGCCGATCCCCGTCGACGAGGTCGAGTCGATCGAGTCGATCTGCAAGCGCTTCAACACCGGCGCGATGTCGTACGGCTCGATCTCCGCGGAGGCGCACCAGACGCTCGCGATCGCGATGAACCGCATCGGCGGCCGCTCCAACACCGGCGAGGGCGGCGAGGACGCCGAGCGCCTGTACGACCCGGAGCGCCGCAGCGCGATCAAGCAGGTCGCCAGTGGCCGGTTCGGCGTCACCAGCGAGTACCTGGTCAACGCCGACGACATCCAGATCAAGATGGCGCAGGGCGCGAAGCCCGGCGAGGGCGGCCAGCTCCCGCCGAACAAGGTGTACCCGTGGATCGCGCGCACCCGGCACTCGACGCCGGGCGTCGGGCTCATCTCCCCGCCGCCGCACCACGACATCTACTCGATCGAGGACCTGGCGCAGCTGATCCACGACCTCAAGAACGCCAACGAGAAGGCCCGCATCCACGTGAAGCTGGTGTCCTCGCTCGGCGTCGGCACGGTCGCGGCGGGGGTGTCCAAGGCGCACGCGGACGTCGTGCTCATCTCCGGGCACGACGGCGGCACCGGCGCCTCCCCGCTGAACTCGCTCAAGCACGCGGGCACGCCGTGGGAGATCGGGCTCGCCGAGACGCAGCAGACGCTGATGCTCAACGGCCTGCGCGACCGGATCACCGTGCAGGTGGACGGCGCCATGAAGACCGGCCGGGACGTCGTGGTCGCCGCGCTGCTCGGCGCGGAGGAGTACGGCTTCGCCACGGCGCCGCTCATCGTCGCGGGCTGCATCATGATGCGGGTGTGCCACCTGGACACCTGTCCGGTCGGCGTCGCGACGCAGAACCCGGACCTGCGCAAGCGCTACACCGGGCAGGCCGAGCACGTGGTGAACTACTTCCGGTTCGTCGCGCAGGAAGTGCGGGAAACCTTGGCGGCACTGGGTTTCCGCACGCTCGACGAGGCGATCGGCCGGGCCGACGTGCTCGACGTCGACGACGCGGTGGAGCACTGGAAGGCCAAGGGCCTCGACCTGCGGCCGATCTTCGAGATGCCCACCGACACCCCGTACGGCGGGTCGCGCCGCAAGATCCGCGAGCAGGACCACGGGCTGGAGCACGCGCTGGACCGCACGCTCATCCAGCTCGCCGAGGCGGCGCTGGAGGACGCGCACCCGGTGCGCCTGGAGCTGCCGGTCCGCAACGTCAACCGCACCGTCGGCACGCTGCTCGGGTCGGAGATCACCCGCCGCTACGGCGGGGAGGGCCTGCCGGACGGCACGATCCACGTGCGGCTCACCGGTTCGGCCGGGCAGTCGCTCGGCGCGTTCCTGCCGCGTGGCGTCACGCTGGAGATGGTCGGCGACGCCAACGACTACGTCGGCAAGGGCCTGTCCGGCGGGCGGATCGTGGTGCGTCCCGACCCGGCCGCGACGTTCGCCGCCGAGCGGCAGGTGATCGCGGGCAACACTCTCGCCTACGGCGCGACCGGCGGCGAGATGTTCCTGCGTGGCCAGGTCGGCGAGCGGTTCTGCGTCCGCAACTCGGGCGCGACCGTCGTGGCCGAGGGCGTGGGCGACCACGCGTTCGAGTACATGACCGGCGGCCGGGCCGTGGTGCTCGGGCCGACGGGGCGGAACCTGGCGGCCGGCATGTCCGGCGGCATCGGGTACGTGCTGGACCTCGACCACTCGCGGGTCAACGGCGAGATGGTCGACCTGCTCCCGCTCGAACCCGAGGACCTGTCCTGGCTCAAGGGAATCGTGACCCGGCACCGCGAGCTGACCGGCTCGACGGTCGCGGCGTCACTGCTCGGCGACTGGCCCCGGCGGTCGGCGTCGTTCACGAAGGTCATGCCGCGTGACTACGCGCGCGTGCTGCAGGCGATGAAAACGGCGAAAGCAATGGGGCGTGACGTCGACGAGGCTGTGATGGAGGCCGCGAATGGCTGACCCCCGTGGTTTTCTGAAGTTCGAACGCGAGGAGCCGAAGAAGCGGCCGCGTGACGAGCGGGTGCAGGACTGGCGTGAGGTCTACGCGTACGACTCCTCGGAGGAACGCAACAAGAAGGTGCGCACGCAGGCCACGCGCTGCATGGACTGCGGTATCCCGTTCTGCCACTCCGGCAGTTCCGGCTGCCCGCTGGGCAACCTGATCCCGGAGTGGAACGACCTGGTGCGCCAGGGCCACTGGGCGGCCGCGAGCGACCGCCTGCACGCGACGAACAACTTCCCGGAGTTCACCGGGAAGCTCTGTCCCGCGCCGTGCGAGGCCGGGTGCACGCTGTCGATCTCGCCGCTGTCCGGCGGGCCGGTGGCGATCAAGCAGGTCGAGGCCACGATCGCCGACCAGTCGTGGGAGATGGGCATCGTCGAGCCGCAGGTCGCCGAGGTGTCCTCGGGGCAGCGGGTCGCGGTGGTCGGGTCCGGCCCGGCGGGTCTGGCGGCGGCGCAGCAGCTGACGCGCGCCGGGCACGAGGTGACCGTGTACGAGCGCGACGACCGCCTCGGCGGGCTGCTGCGCTACGGGATCCCCGAGTTCAAGATGGAGAAGAAGCACCTCGACCGCCGCCTGGCGCAGCTGCGCAAGGAGGGCACGAAGTTCGTCACCGGCTGCGAGGTCGGCGTCGATCTGACCGTCGAGGAGCTGCGGGCCCGGCACGACGCGGTGGTGCTCGCGGTCGGCGCGCTGCGCGGCCGCGACGACACGGTGACGCCCGGGCGCGAGCTGGCGGGCGTGCACCTCGCGATGGAGCACCTCGTGCAGGCCAACAAGCAGTGCGAGGGCGACGGGCCGCCGGAGATCGACGCGAAGGGCAAGCACGTCATCGTCATCGGCGGCGGGGACACGGGCGCGGACTGCTACGGCACGGCCACCCGCCAGGGCGCGCTGTCGGTGACGCAGCTGGACCAGTACCCGATGCCGCCGGCCACCCGCGACGAGGAGCGTTCGCCGTGGCCGACGTGGCCGTACATCCTGCGCACGTACCCGGCGCACGAGGAGGGCGGTGAGCGTCTGTTCGGCGTCGCGGTCAAGCGTTTCGTGGGCGACGACTCCGGGCACGTGCGGGCGATCGAGCTGCAGAAGGTGCGGGTGTCGCGTGACGAGTCGGGCCGCAGGCAGGTGCTGCCGGTGACCGACGAGGTCGAGGTGATCCCGGCGGACCTGGTGCTGCTGGCGATCGGCTTCGAGGGCGTCGAGGAGATGCGCCTGCTCGACGACCTGGACATCAAGCTGAACTCCCGCGGCCGCATCTCGTGCGGCGCGGACTGGCAGACCGACGCCCCGGGCGTCTTCGTCTGCGGCGACGCGCACCGCGGCGCTTCCCTGGTGGTGTGGGCGATCGCGGAGGGCCGCTCGGTGGCCAACGCCGTGGACGCCTACCTCACCGGCGCCTCGGACCTTCCCGCCCCCGTGCACCCCACCGCTTTGCCACTCGCGGTGGTGTAAGCGGCGTAGAACCGACGGGCACCCGGCAACGACGCCGGGTGCCCGTTTTTCGTGTCTCAGCGAACTCTCAGCAGTGACCGCGCACACGTGGCGGCCCGGGGGCGGCGCCGGTTCACTGGCGTCGTTCACAGGGGCTTCTTCCGAGGGGTGGTTCATGGACACCGGTGTGTTCGCGAAACTGGGGCGGCTGGTCGTGCACCGGCCGTGGTGGGTGATCGCCGCGTGGGTGCTGCTCGCGATCGTCGTGATCGCGACCGCTCCGGCGCTGCCCAAGAGCACGGACGAGAGCGACGCGCTACCGCGGGACTACGAGTCCATCCAGGCCGCGAACCTCGGGCAGCAGGCGTTTCCCAGCGCCTTCACCCCGTCCATGATCATCGTGTTCGAGCGGGCCGACGGCGCCGCGCTGAACTCGCAGGACACGGCGAAGGTGAGCCAGGTCGTGACGGACCTCGGCGGCAAGCACCTCACCGACGTCGAGGCCGTGCTGCCCGCCCAGCCGTCGCCGAACAACCTCGTGCAGCTCTCGGCGGTGAAGATGCCGCAGCTGTCCGGCGGGAACGCGCAGGAGCTGACGAACGCGGCGAAGGGGCTACGCACCGAACTGCAGTCGCTCGTCGCGGGCAGTGACCTGAAGGCGGGCACCACCGGCACCGTCGCGCAGCAGCTGGACTCGCAGGAGGCGTCGAAGAACTCCAACTCCATCGTCGGCATCGCGACCGTCCTGCTGATCCTCGTGCTGCTGCTGGTGATCTTCCGCAGCCCGATCATCGCGCTGCTGCCGATCGTCCTCATCGGCGTCGTGTCGCAGATCGCGAACGGGCTCATCAGCTGGGTGGTGAAGCTGTTCGGGATGCAGGCCGACAGCTCCATCTCGTCGATCCTCATCGTGGTGCTGTTCGGCGTCGGCACCGACTACATCCTGTTCCTCATGTTCCGCTACCGCGAACGGCTGCGGGCGGGCGACGACCCGAAGCGGGCGATGGTGACTGCGGTGAGCCGCGTGGGCGAGGCGATCACGTCCGCGGCCGCGGTGGTGATCATCGCGTTCCTGACGATGGCACTGTCGCTGTTCGGGTTCTTCCGTTCGATGGGCCCGTCGCTGGCGATCGCCGTCGCGGTCACGCTGCTCGCCGGGCTGACGCTGGTGCCCGCCGTGGTGTCGTTGCTGGGCACCAAGGTGTTCTGGCCGTCGAAGGCGTGGCGCCGCGAACCGGAGGCGGCGCGGTTCGCCGCCGTCGGCCGGGCGGTGGGCAGGCGGCCCGCGGTGTTCGCGGGCGTGTCCGGGGTGATCATGGTGGCGCTGGCGATCGGGCTGGTGAACTTCAACCCGACGTTCGACCTGGCGTCCGGGTCCATGCCGGACACCGCCGAGTCGCAGGTGGCGATGAAGTCGCTGGAGAAGGGGCTGCCGCCGGGCGCGACGTCGCCCACGAACGTCTACCTGCGCAGTGACAACGGGCCGCTGGACAAGACGTCGCTCGGCGGGTTCGGCGCGGACCTGCGCAAGGTGCCCGGTGTCGGGGCGGTCGGGCAGCCGCAGCTGAGCAAGGACGGCACGACGGCGAACTACTCGGTGACGCTCACGAGCGACCCGGCATCCGACGCGGCGATCCACACCGTGGGCGGGCCGCTGCGCGACACCGCGCACGCCTCCGCGCCCGCGGGCACGAAGGCGCTCGTGGGTGGCGTGACGGCGGTGTACGTCGACATCCAGGACACGATGAACCGCGACTACCGCGTGGTGTTCCCGGTGGCGGCGGTGCTGATCATGCTGGTGCTCGGGCTGATGCTGCGCAGCGTCGTGTCACCGTGGTACGTGATGGCGTCGGTGGGGCTGGGCTTCGCGGCCACGCTCGGCGCGACGACGTGGCTCTTCCAGGGCATCGTCGGCGAGTCGGGGCTGATCTTCATGATCCCGCTGATCATCTACATGTTCGTGGTGGCGCTGGGCACCGACTACAACATCCTGATGATGGCGCGGCTGCGTGAGGAGACGAAGGAGGGCAAGTCGCCCCACGAGGCGGCGGCGCTCGCGATCCGGCACACCGGCCCGACGATCGCCGCGGCGGGCGTCATCCTCGCGGGCTCGCTGGGCGCGCTGATGCTGGCCGGGAACGCGTTGCTCGCCGAGATGGGCTTCGCGCTGGCGTTCGGCATCCTCGTGGCGGCGTTCGTGATGGCGATGTTCTTCGTGCCGAGCCTGACGGCGCTGGTGGGCCGCGCGGCGTGGTGGCCGGGCCGGGTCCGCGCGAAGGCGCCGGAGCCCCGGGAGCCGGTGACCAGCGCCAGGGGCTGAGCCGTGCCGCCCGTCGTCGTGACCGACGCGACGACGGGCGGCGGGCGGGGACCCCATATCCTGGACCCCGTGAACTGGACCGTGGACGTCCCCGTCGACACCCTTCCCGAACTGCCCCCGCTCCCGCCTGAGCTGCGTGAACGCCTCGACGAGGCGTTGTCGCGCCCGGCGGCCCAGCAGCCGGAGTGGCCGGACCCGGACGCGACCCGGCGCGTGCGGGCCGTGCTGGAGAGCGTGCCGCCGATCACCGTGCCCGTCGAGATCGACCGGCTGCGCGAGCGGCTCGCCATGGTCGCCCGCGGCGAGGCGTTCCTGCTGCAGGGCGGCGACTGCGCGGAGACGTTCGAGTCCAACACCGAGCCGCACATCCGCGCGAACCTGCGGACCCTGCTGCAGATGGCCGTCGTGCTCACCTACGGCGCCAGCCTGCCCGTGGTGAAGGTCGGCCGGATCGCCGGGCAGTACGCCAAGCCGCGCTCCAACGCCACCGACGCGCTGGGCCTGCCCGTCTACCGCGGCGACATCGTCAACTCCCTGGTCGCCAAGCCCGAGCTGCGCGTGCCGGACCCGGGCCGCATGATCCGCGCCTACGCCAACGCGGGCGCGGCGATGAACCTCGTGCGCGCCCTCACCGCGTCCGGGCTCGCCGACCTGACGAAGGTCCACGACTGGAACAAGGACTTCGTGCGCACCTCGCCCGCCGGTGAGCGCTACGAGGCGCTGGCGGGGGAGATCGACCGCGGGCTGCGCTTCATGTCCGCCTGCGGCGTCACCGACACGTCCCTGCACTCCACGGAGATCTTCGCCAGCCACGAGGCGCTGCTGCTGGACTACGAGCGCGCCCTGCTGCGGCTGGACAACGCCGACGCGTCGAACCCGAAGCTGTACAACCTCTCGTCGCACTTCCTGTGGATCGGCGAGCGCACCCGCCAGCTCGACGGCGCCCACATCGCGTTCGCGGAGCTGCTGGCCAACCCGATCGGCCTCAAGATCGGCCCCACCACCACGCCGGACCAGGCGGTGGAGTACGTCGAGCGCCTCGACCCGCGCAACGAGGCCGGCCGCCTGACGCTGATCTCCCGCATGGGCAACGGCAAGGTCCGCGAGGTGCTGCCCGCGATCGTGGAGAAGGTCGAGGCCACCGGGCACAAGGTGATCTGGCAGTGCGACCCGATGCACGGCAACACGCACGAGTCCTCCACCGGCTACAAGACCCGCCACTTCGACCGGATCATCGACGAGGTGCAGGGTTTCTTCGAGGTGCACCACGCACTGGGCAGCTACCCCGGCGGTATCCACGTGGAGCTGACGGGCGAGGACGTCACCGAATGCCTTGGCGGCGCGCAGGAGATCTCGGACCTGGACCTGGCCGGTCGTTACGAGACGGCGTGCGACCCGCGCCTGAACACCCAGCAGTCGCTGGAGTTGGCGTTCCTGGTGGCGGAGATGCTCCGCAACTGATCACCGGCTCGTGTCGATGATGCAGAAGCGGTTGCCCTCGGTGTCGGCGAGCACGACGAAGTCCGCGTCCTCCGGGTAGCGGTCCCAGTCGACGTGCCGTGCGCCGAGGGTCACCAGGCGCTCCGCTTCGGCGACCTGATCCGCCGCATCCGCGGCGTACAGGTCCACGTGGACCCGCGGGTGCTCCTGCACCGGGGTCTCACTCACGCCCAGCGCCAGCCCCGGCCCGCCCTCGGGCGGCACCAGCACCGCGAACCGTTGTCCCGGCCGGAGTTCACCGTCCCGCGGGACGTAACCGAGCGCGCCCTGCCAGAAGGCGGCGGCGCGGTGCAGGTCTTCCACTCCCAGCACGACCGTGCCCAACCGAAGCATCGGCCGATGATCTCACGCCGGCACGGCCAGCGGGAACTCCGTGATCGTGCGCCACGGCCCGTGCTCGTCCTCGCCCGCCACCAGGCGCACCCGGTCGATCCGCGCGTGCACCGGCAGATGCGCCGCGATGTCCGTGGCTATCCGGCGTTTGCCCTCGGCGTCCCCGTTGCGACCGTCCACGACGGTCAGATGCGGCACCGTGTCCGGATGTGCCCCGCTGTAAGGCAAATGTGTCGGAAAACGTTCACACACCACCCGGGTGAGTGTCCGGAAGTTCTCGTCCGGTTTGGGCTGCAGCCACACCACCTCGTCGTCGAACCACCGGACCTGCGTGAAGGCGCACTCGAACGCGGAAATCCCGCCCAGCACGGCACTGAGCGCATCGAAGGTCGCCGCGTCGATCCGGCTCGGGTGGACGAACGGGTAGAGCACGGTCACGTGGGCGGGCACGCTCGACGGGGGCGTGCCCGTGAGCGTGCGGCGGTGGGCGTCCACGAGCTGCTCGGTCTCGGGCACCGGGACGATGAGCGCGCTCCTCGTGGCACGCGAAAGCCATGCGGCAGTGGGGACCGGCATGGAAACATTCTGCCGCACCAAGGTCACGAAAGCGTCAGACCGAGTGCTCGTACAGCTCCGCGGCCGACTTGAGCACGGCGTCACGCAGCGAACCGGTGTCCGCCACGGCGGCGCCGTTCACCTGGAGTCCAATGTGGACGGAATCGGCGTGCACGGCCGCGGCGATGCCGACCGCGTGCCGCGCGGCCAGCGGTACCAGCGGGTACACCTCGCGCAGCGGCGCGCCGTCCAGCGCCAGGTCGAGCTTCGGCAGCGGCACGTTCGTCACGACGATGTCGAACAGCAGCCCCGCGGCCTGCCCGGCGAACCGCGTCGCCACCCGGTGCACGGGGGACGGGATGCGCCCGGCCAGCACGGGCAGCGCGCCCGCACCCGACAGCGGGCCCGCGGCCTTGTGCCTGCTCATCGACTTCCGCAGCTCCCGCAGCCGCCGCACCGGATCTTCGAGGTGGACGGGTAGCTCACACAGGTAACCGGACAGCTGGTTGCCGCCCGCCCCGCCGCTGCGGGCGCGGGTGCTCACGGGGATGAGCGCCCGGATCGGCCGGCCCGCGACGCGCCTGCCGCGGTCCACGAGCCACCGTCGCAGCGCACCGGACAGCACCGCGAGCAGCACGTCGTTGACGGTGCCGCCGTGCGCCGCCCGGATCGTGGCGAAGTCGGCCAGGTCGAGCCGGACGAACCCGAGGCGGCGGCTGGCCGAGCTGGGCGCCGCCAGCGGGGACACCGGGTACGGTCGCGCCGCGCGCAGCACCGCCGAGGCGATGCCCAGGTTCTCCCCGGCCTCGTTGATCGTGTCCCGGAGCGCCGCGAGCGGTGACCGTGTCACGGGCTCGGGCTGTTCGGCGGCGGCCAGCAACGCCGCCGTGACGGGCAGCTCGTCGAGCAGGCCCGCCGCGACGGCGAACGCGCCCGTGCCGTCGGTGAAGGCGTGGTGCAGCTTGAGCAGCAGCGCGAACCGCCCGTCCGGCAGGCCGGTGACGAGCCGCACCTGCCACGGCGGGCGGCGCAGGTCGAGCGGCTCCTCCATCCAGGACGCGGCGTGCCGCGCGAGCGCGTCCTCCGAGCAGTCCTCGCCGAGCTCCCGCACCTGGACGTGCCTGCCGGGGTCGAAGCGCGGGTCGTCGCTCCAGTACGCCCCGCCGGGCGGCAGCAGCGACGCGGTCAGCCGCCTGCGCAGGTGGGGCACGCGGGCCGCGCGTTCGACGAGCAGGTCCGCGAGGCGTTCCGGCGCGGTGGTGGCGGCAGGGGCGAACACCGCCGCCGCGCCCATGTGCATGGGAGTCGTTTCCCCGTCCAGGCAGAGAAAGGCGACATCGAGCCCGCTGAGCTGACGGCCGGTCATGATCGACCCTTCTGTGGTCGGTTTCCGGAAATCGATCGGACCACTACTGGAACCCACGGACGTGACAAGAGGGTAGTCGGTGTGTTTCCGCGGCGCTAACAGAACTCTCCTTCACTCGAAAGGAGGATTCACCGTCCACAGTGGAAACTGCGGGCCGCGGAAAAGGTTCGCGGGCAGGACCGATCGGAAACCGTCACGGGAACACGCGCAGCTGGACCTTCGACCCCTTCTTCACCAGTTTGCCCGGATCCGGGTCCTGGTCGACGACGAAACCGAAGCCGCGGTTGCCCTTGCCGCCCTTGATGTCGGCCTGCAGCCCGGCCTGCTGCAGTGTCTGCACCGCGTCGTCGAGCGAGCGGCCCAGCACCGACGGCACCTGCACGCCGTCGTTGGTGAACACCCCGACGCGCTTGCTTCCGTCCGTGACCTGGCTGTTGGCCGCCGGGCTGGTCCTGGTGACCGCACCGGCGTCGACGTCGCCGGAGAACTCGGTGCCCGCGTCGAACGGCTCGAACCCGGCGGCCTGCAGCTTCTGGAACGCCTGGTCGTGGGACAGGCCCACGACGTCGGGCACCGGCTGCGGCGGCGGGCCCTTCGACACGATGATCGACACCGGCGAGTTCAGGTCCAGCTGCGTGCCCGGCTGCGGGTTCACGCTGATGACGTTGCCGCTGGGCACGGTGGTGCTGAACTGGTCGGCGTTCGCGTCGTGCTGGGGCACCAGCTCGGCGGCGATGATGGCCGACTCGGCCTGCGTGAGCGAGGTGCTGGTGCTGATGTCGGGCACCGTGGGGCGCCCGGCGGACAGCACGACCGTGACCTGGCTGCCCTTGACGGCACCGGACCCCGCGGTGGGGTCGGAGCGCACGGCGAGGCCCGCGGCGACGGTGTTGTCGCGCTGCTGGGTGAACTTGACCGTGAACCCGGCGTCGGTGAGCTTCTTCTCCGCGCTCGCCCTGTCCAGGCCCGCCACCTGCGGCACCGACGTGCTGTTCGTGCTCGTCGGCCCGGCGGCGACCCACCAGATGCCGACGCCGATCAGCACCAGCAGCACCGCGGCGATCGACCAGATCAGGGCGGGCCGCCGGACACCCTCGGGGTCGGAGTCGGCTGGACCGGACGGCGGAGCGGGCGGTGGCATCCGGGGGACGGCGGTGGAGGGCAGGCCCATGGGCCGCGGCGTCATGCGCGTGCCCTGCGGACCGGTGATCGGTGAAGTCTTCCCGACCGGGGCGAACGCCGGGACGGTCCGTTCCGCGTCCGGCAACGACGAGGGCTGGTCACCCGGTACGGGGATGGTGACCGGCCCGATGCCAAGCGACGCGCGGATCCGGCGCAGCTCGTGCAGGAAGGCCCCGGCGTCGGCCGGGCGCGCCTCCTGGTCGCGGCGGGTGGCGCGCAGCACGAGGTCGTCGAGCGCGGGCGGCACGCCCGGCGTGACGGTGCTCGGCGCGGGCACGTCGTCGTTCACGTGCCGGTACGCCACGGAGATCGCGGTGTCACCGGTGTACGGGGCGCGGCCGGTGAGCATCTCGTACAGCACGATGCCCGCCGAGTACACGTCGCCGCGCTCGCCGGCGAGGCCCGTGGTCACCTGCTCGGGGGAGAGGTACGCGACGGTGCCCAGGATGATGCTGGAGCTGGTCGTACCCGCGCTGGCGACGGCGCGCACCAGGCCGAAGTCGGCGACCTTCACCACGCCCGTCGGCGGCGTGCCGGTGCGCCCGATCAGCACGTTCTCGGGCTTGACGTCGCGGTGCACCAGCCCGGCCTCGTGCGCGGCGGACAGCGCGGCGAGCATCTGCTCGGCGACCGCGATCGCCAGCGGCACCTCCAGGCGGCCGCGCTCGTCCAGCAGGTCGCGCAGCGTGCCGCCGTCGACCAGCTCCATCACCAGGAACACGTGGTCGCCGTCGAAGCCCTGGTCGTGCACGGTGACCACGTTCGGGTGGTGCAGGCGGGCGGCGGAGCGGGCCTCGCGCTCGAACCGCTCGACGAAGGACCGGTCGTCGGCGAACCGCGGATCCATGATCTTGATGGCGACCGGGCGATCCAGCCGGGTGTCGGCGCCCCGGTACACCGAGGACATGCCGCCCCGGGCGATCGGGGAGTCGACCCGGTAACGCCGCTCCAGTAGCGTTCCGGCCAGACCGGTATCGGTGGTTGTCACGCCCGCGATGGTACGGACTTCCGGGTCGACTCCGGGCGCCGGATTCAGGTTTGGTTACTCCGAACGTTCGATATTGCGCTCGGTGATACCCCGTGTGGCACAGTGTCAGCTGTGAGTGCGATTCCAGTCGCTGATGACGTGCTCGGGCCGGACGTCGCCGTGCTCTCGCTGGGCGAGGTGAGCGAGGTACTGAGCCTGTCCGTGAACAAGGTGAGGCAGCTGCTGCGGGACGGGCAGTTGCTCGCGATCCGCCGTGCCGGTGAGCTGTACGTGCCCGCCGACTTCCTCGCCGGGAACGCCCCGGTGAAGGGGCTGGCCGGGCTGCTGACAGTGCTCACCGACGCCGGGTTCAGCCGCACGGAGATGCTGCGGTGGCTGTACTCGGAGGACGAGTCGCTGCCCGGCACCACCCCGGTCAACGCCCTGCGCATGAACCACGGCACCGAGGTCAAGCGCCGCGCGCAGGCGATGGCGTTCTGACCGCGAGGTAGCCGCCCGCGGCGGCCAGCTGCACCGCGGCGGCGGCGAGCAGGCAGCCGGTGAGCGAGCCGGCGGCCAGCGCGCCGCCGAGCGCGGATCCGGCGGCGAACCCGCTGACCTTCACGCTGGCCCCGATGGTGAACACCTGCGCCCGCAGGTGGTCCGGCGCTTCGCGGTGCCGCACACCGAACAGCCCCGTGAGCTGCGGTCCTTCGCCGACGCCCGCGACGACGGCGGCGAGCACCGGGGACAGGACGCTGAGCGCCGCGCTCGCCGCGAGGACGAACGTGCTCGCGAACACGAGCGTGTCCGGCCGCCCGCGCCACGGGTGCCGCGCCAGCACGGCGTCGGTGCCCAGTGCCGCGGCGGCGAGCACGGCCAGCAGCAGTGCGCCCCGGGTGGCGCCGCCGAAGTGCGCCGCGCCGAGCAGGGGGTAGCAGACGGTCACCATGCCCACGCCGACGTAGGACACGGTGGTCGTGAGGGTGGCGCGGAGCAGGGCTTTCCGCTGCCACAGCACGGCGAATCCCGCGCTCCAGTGCGTCCGGTCGCGCCGGGTTTCCGTGCGTGGCAACGACCAGGCGGCGGGCAGGGCGAGCGCGACGAGCCCGGCCGCCACGGCGACCGCGGCCGGCGCGCCCAGGCGGTCGGCGACGACGGCGGCGAGCGCCGGACCGGCGAGGCTCGCGGCGTTGAACGTCGCCGCGTCCAGTGCCGTTGCCCGTGCCAGTGCGCGCCCGCCGAGCACGTTCGGCAGCTGCGACGTCCAGCCACCCGCGACGGCAGGGTTGAACAGTCCGGTCAGCGCCGCGAGCCCGAGCACGGCGGGCCACGGCAGGTGCCTGGTGGCGGTCAGCACCGCCACCAGGCCCAGCGCGTACGCGGCGAGCGTTACGGCCAGCAGGCGGCCGGGGCGTGCCGTACGGTCGAGGAACGCGCCGAAGGCCGGGCCACCCAGCGCCGAGGACGCCGTCAGCCCGGCCAGCAGCGCGGACGCGGCCGCCGGTGACCCCGTGGCGGAAAGCCCCAGCAGCAGCACCGCCGGACCGGACAGTTCGTCGCCGGTCCGCGCGAGCGCCGCTCCGGTCAGGTAGCGGCCCAGCATCGGTCCACTGTGGACGGGTTCAGGAGTTGTGCGCGTCCCGCCAGCCGATCCACTTCTTGAGCGGCTCCAGGTCGTGGTCCGGGCCGCTCACACCGACGGTGAACAGCGACACGCCCAGGTCACGCAGCTTCGGCCCCAGCTCGCCCGGGTCGCCCTCGACACCGGTGGAGATCTCGATCTCGCCCGCGTCGCGGCCGACGTCCGCGCAGTGCTGCTTGAGGATGCCGACCTTGCGCTCGACGACGTCGGGCTTGCCGAAGCCGTGCCAGATGTCGGCGTGCTGGGCGACCAGCTTCAGCGTCTTCTTCTCGCCACCGCCGCCGATGAGCACCGGGATGTGCCGCGTGGGCGGGGGGTTCAGCTTCGCCAGCCGGGACTCGATGCGCGGCAGGGCCTCGGCGAGGTCGGCCAGGCGGCTGCCCGCGGTGCCGAACTCGTAGCCGTACTCGGTGTAGTCCTTCTCGAACCAGCCGGCGCCGATGCCGAGGATCAGGCGGCCGTCGCTGATGTTGTCGACGGTACGGGCCATGTCGGCGAGCAGCTCCGGGTTGCGGTAGCTGTTGCACGTGACCAGCGCGCCGATCTCCACGCGCGACGTGGACTCGGCCCACGCGCCGAGCATCGTCCAGCACTCGAAGTGCTTGCCCTCGGGCTCGCCGCGCAACGGGTAGAAGTGATCCCAGTTGAAGATGATGTCCACACCGAGGTCCTCGGCGCGGGCAGCGGTCTCGCGGATGGACTTGTAGTCCGCGTGCTGGGGCTGCAGCTGCAGGCCGATGCGCACCGGCCTCGTCGAAGCAGAAGTCATGGCACCAAGCCTAAAGTCGGGCAGCGAACCCTGCCCGATGGGCAACCGGTCAGCTCGCCCGGCGCCGGGGACCTACCGCGGACCGGTGATCCTCGCCGCCGCGAGGCGGCCCGAGATCAGCACCGGCGGGATGCCGACGCCCGGCGTGGTCCCGCACCCTGCCAGCACCGCGTTTTCCAGCCCCCGCACCAGGTTCCCCGGCCGGAAGGGACCGGTCTGCGCGAAGGTGTGCGCCAGCGAGAACGGCGTGCCCGCCGCCATCCCCCGCTCGGCCCACTCTCGCGGCGTCACGATCTCGTCCACCCGGTAGTCCTCCTCGAACCCGGTCAGCCCGCGGTGCGCGAGCACCCGCAACAGCTCGTCCCGGTACGCCGGGCCCACGCGCGGCCAGTCCACGGGTCCCGTGCGCAGGTTCGGCGCGGGCGCCAGCACCGACACCACCTGCCCGCCGGCGGACAGTGTCGGGTCGGTGGCGGTCGGGCGGGTCACCAGCAGCGAGGGATCGGACATCAGCCGCCCGTCGCGGATGATCTCGGTGAACGTCCGCTCCCACGCGTCGCCGAAGAAGATGGTGTGGTGGCCCAGTTCCGGCCAGCTGCGCTCGGACTTCCCGTGCAGCACCACGGCCGAGGGCGAGTACCGCAGCGGCAGCAGGCGTTTCGGCCGGACCCCCAGCAGGCGGTAGGACGTGGTCAGCTCGGTCGCGAGAACCACGGCGTCACAGGGGATCCGCTCGCCGGCGCGAGTGCGCACCGCCCGCACGCGCGAGGAAACCCTTTCCAGCCAGGCGGCTTCGGTCTTGAAGCGCACGTCCGCGCCCGCCCGCTCGGCCGCGTCCGCGAGCACCTGCCCGACCCGGCCCATGCCGCCGAGCGGGTAGTACACCCCCGCGATCGTGTCCATGTACGGGATGACGCCGTACGCGGCCAGCGCCGTGCGCGGGTGGAGCCCGGCGTAGAGGGCCTGGAACGAGAACAGCCTGCGCAGCCGGTCGTCGCCGAGGAACCGGCCGATGCGCGGGCCCAGCCGGCCGAAACCGCCCAGTGCCAGCAGCTTGAGCAGTTCCGGGCGCGCGAGGTCGAGCGGGGAGTCGAAGTTCGCGCCGATGAACCGGTCCTTCTCCGCCGCGTACAGCTCGGTGAGCCACCGGCGCAGCCTCCGGTAGCCGTCGGCCTCGCGCGGCCCGGCGAACTCCCGGATCTCGCACTCCATCGCGTCACCGTCGGTGTGCACGGCGATCGCGCTGCCGTCGGCGAACCTCGCGTGGTAGGCCGGATCCAGCCGCACGAGGCGGAGCCGGTTGGGTTCGCCGACCGCCGCGAGCGCCTCGTCGAGCAGCTCCGGCATCGTCAGCACGGTGGCGCCGGTGTCGGCCGTGAAGCCGTCGTACTCGTGCTGGCTGACGCGCCCGCCCGGCCGGTCGTCCTGCTCCAGCAACGTCACCCGGCGGCCCGCGCCGAGCAGGTGCAGCGCCGCCGACAGCCCGGCGAGCCCGGCCCCGATCACGACCACGTGGTCCCCGCGCATTCAGAACGTCCTTCGGGTCGCCTTGGCGGCCAGCTCCGCGAGTGCGGTCGCCGCGGGTTCGGTCAGCTCAGCCCGCGCCAGCGAGGTGAGCGCGCTGCCGGTCAGCTCGTCGATGTGCCGTTCCACGGCGGATACGGCATCCACTTCACGCAGTACGTCGCGCACCTGCTCGATGTCCTTTTCGGACAGTGCGACGTTGCCCAGCGCGTTCGTGATGACCCCGGCCTGCGTCGCGTCCGCCTGCCGCAGGCCGAGCGCGATGAGCAGCGTCCGCTTGCCCTCGCGCAGGTCGTCCCCGGCGGGTTTCCCGGTCACCGAAGGGTCGCCGAACACGCCGAGCAGGTCGTCGCGCAGCTGGAAGGCGATGCCGAGGTCGCGGCCGAACTCCCGCAGCGCGGCCACCTGCGCCACGTCGGCACCGGCGAGCGCGGCACCGAGGTGCAGCGGGCGCTCCACGGTGTACGCCGCGGTCTTGAGGCGGCTCACCCGCAGCGCGGCCTCCGGGGAGGCGTCCTCGGTCACCTGCATGTGGACGTCGAGGTATTGGCCCGCCAGCACTTCCGTGCGCATCGCGCGCCACGCGGGGCGCGCCGCGCCGAGGACCGGCGAGGGCAGTGGCGCGGCGCCGAACATGTCATCGGCCCAGGCGAGCGCGAGGTCTCCGATGAGGACGGCCGCGGCGAGCCCGTAGGAGGCCGCCGTGCCCGCCCACTGCTGTGAGGTGTGCAGGTCGGCGTACGCGACGTGCACCGTCGGCCTGCCACGGCGCGAGTCGGAGGAGTCGATGAGGTCGTCGTGGATGAGCGCGCACGCCTGCACCAGCTCCAGGCTCGCGACGGCCTGCAGCACGCCCTCGGCGTCCCCCGCGCGCCCGCCCGTGCCGCGCCAGGCCCACCAGGCGAACGTGGGGCGCAGGCGTTTTCCGCCCCGCAGCACGAACTCGGTGAGCGCGTCGACGCCGGAGGCGAAGCCCGGTTCGGTCGCCTCGATCTCCGCGCCCGCTTCCCGCAGGAACCGGCTCAGCACCCGTTCCACGTGGCCCGGCAGGTCGGCGTCGTAGTCCATCCCCCTATCGTCCGGCCTGGCGGCGACTTTCGCTTCGCGGGGTGGTCACGGTGTGACGACCCCCGTAGTCTCGCCTGGTGACGACACTGGTGACCTTCCACGCCCATCCCGACGACGAGTGCATCCTGTGCGGCGGGGTGATGCGCAAGGCCGCCGAGGACGGGCACCGGGTCGTGCTGGTGGTGGCCACGCGCGGCGAACGCGGGGAGATCCCGCCAGGACTGCTCGCCGAGGGCGAGACGCTCGCCGAGCGGCGGGTGCGGGAAACCCTTGCGGCAGCGGAGGTCCTGGGCGCCGCGCGCGTGGAGTTCCTGGGGTACACCGACTCCGGCATGATGGGTGACGCGGCCAACGACGAGCCCGGCTCGTTCTGGACCGCTCCGGTCGAGGAGGCCGCGGAGAAGCTCGCCGCGATCCTGCGCGAAGAGGACGCGGAAATCCTGACGTGCTACGACGACAACGGCGGCTACGGCCATCCCGACCACATCCAGGTGCACCGGGTGGGCATGCGCGCGGCCGAACTGGCGGGCACGCCACGGGTGTTCCAGGCCACCACCGACCGCGACCACCTTCGGCGGGGGATGACCGAGCTCGCCGAGGCCAACCCCGGCAGCCCGATGCCGTCGGAGGAGGAGATGGCGGCCGTCGGCAAGCCCGAGGGCGAGATCACCACCAGGGTGGACGTGACGCCGTGGCTGGAGTACAAGCGGCGCGCGATGCGGGCGCACCCGAGCCAGATCAGCGAGCAGTCGTTCTTCCTCGCGATGCCGGACGAGGCGTTCCGCTACGCGTTCGGCACCGAGTGGTTCATCCGGGTCGGCGAGGAGCCGGGCGTGGTCACCGACGACCTGCTCAAGTGAGGCTGCCCGCGGTGAAGATGACGCCCGCGACATCGGCGGAGCGTAGGTAGGCACCGGGAGTCTGGAACTCCCACATGAACGTGGTGACGGGCACGTGTTCGACGCCGTCGAACCGGCGGGCCACCCCGCGTGAGGGAACGGCGACGATGTCGTCGGGGTCGGCGATGTCGATCCAGCGGCGCACCTGCGGCGGCCGCGCGTGGCAGCCGCCGGGTTCGAGGCGGTCGAACACGACGCCGGGCATCGCGAGCGGGCTGCCCAGCGTGACGAACAGGTCGACGTCGTGATCCTGGTGCGCCCACAGGGTTTCGTAGGCGACGACGCTGCCGAGCGAGTGCGCGACGACGACGTGCGGCTTCAGTCCGGCGATCGCGTCGGCGACGGCTTGGCGGGCGGCCTCGCGGGCGCCGAGGTAGGCGTGCAGCTCGCGGCAGAACGTGAGAGCGAACAGCCGGGTGCCGGGGCCGTGGGAGCGGACGAGCCAGTTCCCGGCGCGCTCCAGCCGGTCCTCCGGCGGCAGGCTCGTGAGTTCGGGGTCGAGGAGCTCGATCCAGCCGGTCAGCAGGCGCTGTTCGGCGGGGTCGAGGGTGGCCGGGTCCTCGTCGATGCTGTGGCCGTCGTCGGGGTGCAGGTGGTGCGCGTAGTAGGCGGCGCGCAGGTCGACGGTGGAGTTGGCGGGCATGGCGGTGCCGAGGTGCTGGAACCAGTCCGTGGCCAGCGCGTCCGCCGCTTCCTTCGCCGATCCGGTCCGGCGGTGGTAGCGGTGGGCGCCGATGCCGTGCACACCGAGAACCCGCAGCATCCGTCTCCCCTCGTCTCGGCAGGACGACGGATTAGTCGTCCGGCCGCGGCGGGACGTTACCTGCCGCGGTCATACTCGGGAACATGTCCTCCTATCGTGAACGGCCCGGCTCCGGTGCGGTCCGGTGCTGGTGGGAGCAGCGCGCCGGGAGCGGCGGCGTGCAGCGGGTGGTGCCGGACGGCTGTGCGGACGTGATCGTGTTCGCCGACGGCGAAGCGGTGTTCGCCGGGCCCGCGTCGGAGGTGGACCTGGTGCCGTTGCCGGCGGGGGCGCACCTGCGGGGCGTGCGGTTCCGGACGGAGGCGATCGGCGCGGTGCTCCGGCTGCCGGCGCACGAGCTGCGGGACGAGACGGTGCCGCTGTCGGCGATCCTGCCCGACGCGGTGGCGCGGCGCGTGGCGGAGCAGGTGTGGGCGGGCGTGCCGCCGGAGGCGTTGCGCCCGGCCCCGGTGGACGAGCGGGTGCGAGAGGCGGTCCGGCGTCTGTGGCGCGCTGAGGCCGGGGTCGGTGGAGCGGCCGCGGAGTTGGACCTGACGGAGCGCCACCTGCGACGGCTGTTCCTGGAGCACACGGGCTTGAGTCCGAAGGCGGTGCAGCGGGTGGGCCGCTTCCAGCGGTTCCTCCGAGCGGCCGAACGCGCCCCGGCGGCGCTGGCGGACCTCGCGGCCGCCGCCGGGTACGCCGACCAGGCCCACCTGGCCCGCGAGGTGCGTGCCCTGGCGGGCCTGGCCCCCCGCGACCTCCTGCGGGAACGGGGTGTGGCGCGGTAGGGCGGGTTCCCCGGCGGGCGAGCGTCGCTGCCGCGGCGGGAGCGGGTGCGGACGGTGGCCGCGTTCCGGCACCCCTCAGCCCGCTGCACCGGGGCTCACGGTCCGCCACCCCTCATCCCCGCCCCCGGGACCGGCTGCAGATGCCGGGCGCGGCGCAGCCCTCCCCGCAGCCCACCCCCCGCCACCCCTCATCCCGCCACCGGCTGCGACAGCGGGGCGCGGCGGAACACCCACCGCACCCGACCGCCACGGTCCGGCCCCAGGCCCCCGTCACCTCTCGCCCCCGGGGCCGGTGGCAGAAGCGGGGCACGGCGAACCCCACCGCAACCCGCCGCCCACGGTCCGGCGCTCCAGGCGGCCGCCACTCCTCGTCCCGCCACCGGCTGCGGAAGCGGGGCGCGGCGAACCTCCACCGCAACCCGCCGCCTGTCCGCCCGCCATCTCCTCCCGGGACCCTCGCCCCCCCATCCCGCCACCGGCGGTCGAAGCGGGGCGAGCCCTACCGCAACCCGCCGCCCACGGTCCGGCGCTCCGCCACCGGCAGCAGAAGCGGGGCACGGCGACCCTCCACCGCACCCCGCTTTCGCCCGTCACGTCAGCCCGGTGCCACCGCCCGGCCGGTCTGCGGCGAGATCATCCCCGCGCACAGGCCCTTGCCCGCCAGTGTCTGCGCGATCCGCGGGATCGCCGCCAGCGTGTTCGCCGGCCACTCGTGCATCAGGATGACCTGCCCGTTCGTCAACCGGGCGTTGGCCTGCACTATCGCGTCCGTGCTGGCGCCGTTCCAGTCCTGCGAGTCGACGTCCCAGATGACCTGCGTCAGCCCGTACTTCGCCTCGACCGACTGCACCGTCGCGTTCGTCTCCCCGTACGGCGGCCGGAACAACCTCGGCGTGCCACCGCCCGCGGCCGCGATCGCCTGCTGCGTCCGCGAGATCTCCGAGTCGACCTGCGCCTGGCTCTCCTGCACCAGGTGCGGGTGCGTGTAGCTGTGGTTGCCGATCCACATGCCCGCCGCCGCCTCGGCCCGCACCTGCGCCGGATAGGCCGCCGCGTACTGGCCCTCGTTGAACACCGTCGCCCGCAGCCCGTTCTGCTTCAACGCGTTGAGCAGCGCCGGGGTGTGGTCGTTGGAAGGACCGTCGTCGAAGGTGAGTCCCACGTACCCGCTGCACGGCGCAGCCTGCGCGAAACCGGTACCGGTGACCACGGCGGAAGCGGCCACCACGGCGGCGATCGCCATTCTTGTCATACGCATGCGGAAACTCCTCAATTCACCGTGATGTTGGAATTCCCGCTGCTCTGATAACCCTCGGTGGCGAGGATCATGTAATAGTTGAAACTGCCCAGGGGCATTCCCGCGCGGGCCCACGCGTCGAAGTGGTTTCCGGTCGTGATCGTGCCGCCGGTGCGCTTCGACTGCCGCACGCTCCAGTACTGGTTGAACGTCTTCGTGCCCTCGACCGACGGCGCGTTGTACCGCGTGGTCTCGTAGATGTCGTACGTGCCGCCGTCGCTGGTGACCGTGCCCTTGTACGTTCCCGTGGGCCGGTAGGTGCCCCAGTTGTCGACGATGTAGTACTCCACCAGCGGGTTCGACGTCCACCCGTACAGCGAGAGGTAACCGTTGCCGGACGGGTTGAAGCTGCCCGAGTAGCTCACCGTCCGGCGGCCGCCGTTGCTCCACCCCTTGCCCGCCACGAAGTTCCCGCAGTTGGTCCACGACGTGCGGTAGTTCCCGCCCGACCCCAGTGTCATGGAGACCGAACCGCCGCCGTCGGTCCAGAACGAGTAGTAGTAACCGTTGTTCGTGCCGGTCTGGCTGGTGGTGATGGTGGTGTCCGCATAAGCCGTCGGCGCGGCCGCCACGACCGCGGCGCAGAACAGTCCGAGCAGCGCTCGGCGGCGGATTTTCGTCAGAGCCATGAAATTCTTCCTCCTCGTGAACGGTGGCACGAGAACTGGCGGAGAAAGTATGGCGGGAATTTTCGACCCGTGTCAACCACGTATTTCGAAAGTTTTCGGTGCGAAATCTTTCGAACGGATTCAGGGTGTGCCGTGTAGCCGGCTCGCCCCGGTGCGGATGGCGTCGGACAGGGCGGCCGTCGGCCCCTGCAACGCGGCCCGCCGCGCGCGGAGCACGAACTCGACCTCACCCGGATCGGGCAGCCCGTGCCCTGGCGGCAGTTCCACGAGCCCCGCCGGTACGAGGCTGCGCGCGAACACCGCCACCCCCAGCCCGGCGAGCGCCGCCGCGCGCAGACCGTTGAGGCTGCCGCTCGTGCACCCGATCCGCCAGCGTTTCCCGTTGCGCTGCAAGGCTTCCAGCGCGCGGGCGCGCGTGATGCTCGGCGGCGGGTAGACGATCAGCGGCACCGGCTCGGCCGGGTCCAGTGCCACGCCCTCGCGGCCGACCCACACCAGCGGCTCCGTCCACAGTGCACCGGCTGCGTCCTCGCCCGCCTGCCGCTTGCCCAGCACCAGGTCCAGTTCGCCCGACCGCAGCTGTTCGTGCAGCACCCCGGACAGCGCGACCGTCAGCTCCAGGTCCACCAGCGGGTGCGAGCGGCGGAACTCGGCGAGGATCTCCGGCAGCGGTCCCGCGACGAAGTCCTCCGACGCGCCGAAACGCACCCGGCCACGCAGCTCGGCGCCTGTGAAATAGCTCATAGCGCGGTCGATCGTGTCGATCACGTTCGCCGCGAAACCGAGCATCGCTTCGCCGTCCGGAGTGAGCTCCACGGAATGCGTGTCGCGCACGAACAGCTGTTGTGTGCTGGCCTGTTCGAGCTTGCGTATGTGCTGGCTGACGGTGGACTGGCGGAGTCCGAGCCGCTGCGCCGCCCGCGTGAAGCTGCGGGTTTCCGCGACCACGAGGAACGTCTTGAGCCACACCGGATCCAGCACCGCGCCACCGTATATCACGTTTCGTGATAACAGTTATGGCGGCAATCATACTTCACAATCGGAGCGGGAAAACGCAGGATCGGGGTATCCCAGTCAGGTGAAAGGACCATTCATGCGTGGGGCGGCGCTGCTCGCGAAAACCCGGATCGACCCGTTCATCCTCGGCATCCTCGCCGCGGTCGGGGTCGCGGCGCTGCTGCCCGCGCGTGGTTCCGGCGCCGACGTCGCGTCGGTGGTCAGCTCGGTCGGCGTCGGCGCGCTGTTCTTCCTCTACGGCGCGCGACTGTCCACAGCGGAGGCGCTCGCCGGGCTGAGGCACTGGCGCCTGCACGTGACGATCCTGCTCGCCACCTTCGTGCTGTTCCCGCTGCTGGGCCTGGCCACGAGGCTGCTGGAGTCCAGCGTGCTCACGCCCACCCTGGTCGCCGGCGTGATCTTCCTGTGCGCGCTGCCGTCCACGGTGAACTCGTCCATCGCGTTCACCTCGATCGCCCGCGGCAACGTCGCGGCGGCCATCTGCAGCGCCTCGTTCTCCAGCCTCATCGGCATCGTGCTCACCCCGCTGCTGGTGGGCCTGCTGCTGCACACCACCGGCAACGGCTTCTCGCTGCACTCGGTGACCTCGATCCTGCTGCAGCTGCTGGTGCCGTTCGTCGCGGGCCAGCTCGCCCGCCGCTGGATCGGCGGCTGGCTCACCCGGCACAAGAAGGTGCTGGGCCGCGCCGACCGCGGCGTCATCCTCATCGTCGTCTACACGGCGTTCAGCGAGGGCGTCGTCGCCGGGATCTGGCACCAGCTGAGCTGGCTGTCGCTGGTCGCGCTGCTGGCGGTGAACCTGCTGGTGTTCTTCGCGGTGTTCGCCGTGCTGAGGTTCCTCACCCCGCGCCTGGGCTTCGACCGCGAGGACCGGATCGCCATCATCTTCTGCGGGTCGAAGAAGAGCCTGGCCAGCGGCCTGCCGATGGCCACCGTCCTGTTCCCCGCGCACGCGGTCGGCCTCGTCGTACTGCCGCTGATGCTGTTCCACCAGGCGCAGCTGATGATCTGCGCGGTGCTGGCCCGCCGCTGGGGTGCGCAGCAACCGGCGCGCGAACTCGCCCCTAGTCAAGCTTGAGTCAGGACATATGTCGCGATGGGGTCGCGCCATTAGGATGACCGGTATGAAATCGGTGGTCGAACGGTTGCGGGGCGAGGGCCCGGTGTTCTCGGTGGAGTTCTTCCCGCCGCGTGACGCCGCCGACGAGGCCGTCCTGTGGCGCTCCATCCGCGAGCTGGAGGCGCTGGACCCGGCGTACATGTCCATCACCTACGGCGCGGGCGGGTCGAGCCGCGACGGCACGATCCGCAACATCGCCCGCGTCGCCACCGAGACCACGCTGGTGCCGATGGCGCACCTCACGGCGGTCAACCACTCGGTGGCCGAGCTGCGCAACGTCATCGGCTGGTACGCGGCCGTCGGCGTGCGCAACATCCTCGCGCTGCGTGGCGACCCGCCGGGCGACCCGTACGGCGAGTGGGTGCCGCATCCGGAGGGCCTCAACTACGCCGAGGAGCTGGTCGAGCTCGTCCGTTCGCTGGGTGACTTCTGCGTGGGCGTGTCGGCGTTCCCGTACGGCCACCCCCGCTCGCCGGACCTCGCGAGCGACACGAAGTACCTCGTGCGCAAGTTCCGGGCCGGTGCCCAGTTCGCCATCGCGCAGCTGTTCTTCGAGCCCGAGGACTTCCTGCGGCTGCGCGACCGCGTCGCCGCCGCGGGCTGCGACGCGATGCTGATCCCGGGCGTGATGCCGCTGACCACCCCGCGCACGCTCAAGACCACGATCAAGCTGTCCGGCGCCTCGTGCCCGCAATGGCTGCTCGACCGGCTGGGCCCGCTGGAGAGCGACCCGAAGGCGTTCCGCGCCGAGGGGCTGGACGTGGTCACCGAGCTGTGCGAGCGGCTCATCGCCGAGGGCGTGCCCGACCTGCACTTCTACACGTTCAACCGGTCGAAGGCCACGCGTGAGGTCGTGCAGCGGCTCGGCCTGGTGCCCGTGCGGGCGTGAAAACCGCCTTGCCACGAGCGGGTAAGTTGCCTGCATGGCTTCTGTGCACGAGATCTGCGACCGGTTCGTCGACGATTTCGCGGCGGCACACCCCGTCGCCGCGACGGAGCTGGGGATTCCCGGCTACGACGACCAGCTGACGGACTACTCGCCGGAGGGCCACGCCGCCCGCGCGGCGCTGTCCCGGCGGGCGCTGGACGAGATCCGCCGCGCGGAGGCCACCGACCCGGCGGAGCGCTCGGCCAAGGCCGTGTTCACCGAGCGCGTGGGGCTGGACCTGGAGATCTCCGAGGCCGGGCTCGACCTCGCGGCGCTCAACGTCATCGCGAGCCCGGTGCAGGACCTGCGCATGGTGTTCGACCTCATGCCGACCGACACCGAGGAGCAGTGGGCGACCATCGCCGCGCGCCTGGCGAAGGTGCCCGGCGCGGTCGACGGGATCCGCGCGTCCCTGCTCGCCGCGGCCGAGGCCGGGAACACCGCGGCGCTGCGGCAGGTCACGAAGGTCGCCGAGCAGGCCGAGACGTGGGCGGGCCTGAGCGGGGACAAGGGGTTCTTCGAGAACCTCGTCGCGAACGGGCCGGAGGTGCTGCGTGCCGACCTCGACCGCGGGGCGCGCGCGGCGCAGGAGGCGTACGCCGAACTGGCCGGGTTCCTGCGCGCGGAGCTGGCGCCGAAGGCCCGCGTGAAGGACGCCGTCGGCGAGCACGCGTACCGCCTGTGGTCGCGCTACTTCACCGGCGCGGCGCTCGACCCGCGTGAGGCCTACGAGTGGGGCTGGGGCGAGTTCTCCCGCCTGGAAGCGGAAATGCGGGAGGTCGCGGCCCGCATCAAGCCCGGCGCGACGCTCCACGAGACCGCCGAAGCCCTCGACGCCGACCCGAAGTACCGCGTGCACGGGCGCAGGCAGTTCGAGCAGTGGATGCAGCGGCTGTCCGACACGGCGCTGAACGAGCTGCGCGGCAAGCACTTCGACATCCCCGACGAGGTGATGGCGCTGGAGTGCCGGATCGCGCCTCCCGGTGGCGGCGCGGGCGCGTACTACACCGGCCCCAGCGAGGACTTCTCTCGCCCGGGTCAAATGTGGTGGTCCCTGCCGCCGGGCCGCGAGGAGTTCTCCACGTGGCGTGAGGTCAGCACCGTCTACCACGAGGGCGTGCCGGGCCACCACCTGCAGATCGCGACCGCGGTGTACGAGCGCTCACTCAACCGGTTCCAGCGCATGCTCGCGTTCACGTCGGGGCACGGCGAGGGCTGGGCGCTCTACGCCGAACGGCTGATGCAGGACCTCGGCTACCTCTCCGACGACGGCGAGCTGTTCGGGATGCTGTCGGAGCAGCTGTTCCGCGCCGGCCGCGTGCTCGTCGACTTCGGGATGCACCTGGAGCTGGAGATCCCGAAGGGCACGGGGTTCCACGAGGGTGAGCGGTGGACGCCGGAACTGGGGCTGGAGTTCATGCTCACACGCACCATCACCGACCCGCCCCTGGTGCACGACGAGATCGACCGCTACCTCGGCTGGCCCGGCCAGGCCCCGGCGTACAAGCTGGGCGAGCGGCTGTGGCTGGAGGCCCGCGAGGACGCCCGCCGCCGCCAGGGCGCCGCCTTCGACATCAAGGACTTCCACACGAAGGCCCTCCGCCTCGGTGGTATGGGCCTCGACACCCTCCGCCAGCAATTGAACGAACTGGACTGAAAGCCTCCGAGGTTCTCGGCCTGCGTAGCGGTGCGGGTAGCGGAACCTGAGGCGGCCTCTCACTCCGGGATCGCCTCCTCATGACCGCCAGGTCACCACGGAGGCGCTGTCCTCGCGAGAGGCCGCCTCAGAACCCGCGGCGGTGCCGATTGACGGCCCACGGCAATCGGCTCCGCCGCTTCTGAAAGAAGAAACGAGGTTGACATGCATCGCATCTACCGCGTCACCCCACCGCCCCGCGCCTAGCGGGGCGGAACACTCGCACGTCTTTCGCCCCGCGTCGGTGTCCCTGACTCTTCGACGCTGGAGCGTTTTCCCATGTCTTCACCCGTTGCCGCGCCCGCGCGTGGCCGGTCCGCGTTCGCGCTGATCCTCGCCGGTCTCCTGTGGGGGACCGGCGGCCTGTCCGGTTCCCTGCTGGCCGCGAAGGCCGGGCTGCACGCCCTGCCGGTCGCTGCCTACCGGCTGCTCCTCGGCGGCAGCTGCACCGTCCTGCTGTTGCTCCTCACCGGCCGTCGTCCACAGTGGACAGCCGCGGTGGTGCGGCGGCTGCTCGTCGCTGGGGCACTGCTGGCGCAGTTCCAGGCGTGCTACTTCGCCGCGGTCACGCTCACGTCGGTCAGCATCGCCACGATGGTCACCATCGGCAGCGTGCCGCTGTTCGTCGCGCTCGCCACCGCCGTGGTGCGCCGCCGCCTGCCCGCTCCCGCCACGCTGGTCTCGATGGCCGCCGCGGTGGCCGGGCTGGTGCTGCTCACCTGGTCGCCCGAAGGCGTCGGCAGCGGCGCGCGGCTGCTCGCCGGAGTGGCGATCGCGCTCGTGGCCGGCGCCGGGTTCGCCGTCGTCACGCTGGTGATCCGGCGGCCGGTCGAGGGCCTCGACTCGTTCGGCACCACGGCGTTCGGCCTGCTCATCGGTGGAATCCTGCTGCTGCCGCTCGGGCTCGCGTCGGGCATGGCGCTGCCGCTGCGGCCCGACGTGCTCGCGGTCGCGCTGTACCTCGGCGTCGTGCCCACTGGCGTCGCCTACGGCGCGTACTTCCTGGCGCTGCGCACGGCGGCACCCGTCGTGGCGGCGTTGTCCGCGCTGCTCGAACCGCTGACCGCGGCGGTGCTGTCGGCGTTCCTGCTGCACGAGCAGCTGGGAGTCGCGGGCTGGACCGGTGCCGCCCTGCTGGTGACCGCCCTCGCGGTCAGCTACCTGCGGAACTGACCGCCGCGCCCGGGGGTTCGAGCGGCAGGGCGCGGCCCAGGATCGCGAACGGCCGCGGGTCGCCGGCGAAGTGGTAGTCGCGCAGGACGTCGACGAACCCGACCCGCCGGTACAGCTTCCAGGCCCGGCTCGGGCCCTCGGGCGTGGACAGCAGCACGTGCCGGTTCGGCACGCCGTCGAGCAGCCGCCGCAACAGCGTCTCGCCGATGCCGCCGGCCTGGTTGCGCGGCCGCACGTGGATCTCGGTGAGCTCGAAGTAGTCGCCGAGCCACTGCCCGGCCGCTTCCTCGCCGGCGGTGTTCACGAGCCCGCGGCGCACCTGCTCGTGCCACCACTGGCCCGGGTTGCCGCGGTAGCCGTAGGCGACGCCGAGCAGCGTCCCCTCGGCGTCGAGGGCCGCGAAGCAACGCCAGCCGTCGCGCAGCGCGTGCGTCAGCCACATCGGCGCGCGCTGCTCGGCGGTGCCGGGCGGATACCGCATCGCCTCGACGTAGATGGCCAGCGCCTCGCGGAGGCGACCGCGGAACTCGTCGGCGGTCAGGGGTACGAACTGGGTCGACACCGTGGTCATGTACCCACTCCCGCGGGGCGTCCGCCGGTCAGCGCCACCAGATCGGCGAACGTGGTCGGGAACACCGACTTCGCGTGCCCGGCGGCCGCCCAGATCACGGGGTACCGCTCGAGTGCGGTGTCCACGACCGTGGGAATCGGCTGGGGGTGTCCGACCGGTGCGACACCGCCGATGACCTGCCCGGTGTGCTCCTTGACGAACGCCGGGTCCGCCTTCTCGACGGACGTGGCGCCGACCAGTTCCGCGAGCCGCACGGTGTCCGCGCGGTGGGCCCCGGAGGTCAGCGACAGCAGTGGTTCAGTCCGGTCGGGGAAGACCGCCTTGAAGATCAGGCTGTTCGCGATCGCGCCTACCTCGATACCGAGCGCCTCGGCGGCCTGCGCCGCCGTGCGCGCTTCGGAGGGGAGAATGCGGATCCCCTGCGCGGCGTCGTGCCTGCCCGCCTCCGCCAGCGCGGCGGCGACCTTGGCGACGGCCGGGTGGTCCAGGCTGCTCATACCGATATGAGATCACGGACCGTCCGGCCGGGCCGACGCTGTATCCCCTCTCACCCGGAGTGACACCGGGCCGGTGGGCCTGGGACGGCGGACCGGCCCGGTGTGACGCCCTCCTGGTCGCCTCCGGATCCGGCGGAGTTCCTCGCCTCCGCCGATCGGGTGACTACCAAACGCGAGGCCGATCTCGGAAATTCCGTGCCGCCCCAACTCGTGCTCGCGCAATTGATGGAATCGGGTGAACTGGAGCGGCTCCTGATGCCGACGGGGCGCCGGGGCTGGTTCTCGGTTACCCGACGAGCTCGCCGGCAGACCTGGAAGAGGGAATAGCGACGCCCGGTTCGGTGCTGAGAGAAAGGACGTTCCGTCACCGGATCAGGACTTGAACGAACACGTGTTCGAAGTTAGGCTGGAACTTGCTCGAACACAGGTTCGACACCCGGTGGAGCGCTCGCCGGTGCGGTGCCTGGCGCAGGGGCGGGGGAAGCGTCTCGGTGCCGGGCACCGCAACCACCAGCAAGAACAGGGAGGGGCAATGTCCATTGCCACCGTCGCGGGGCGTGACGGCGCCCGGCAGCACGCGCTGCCGCTGCCGGTGCGCCCGCCCGCAGCGCCTGCCGCCGTGGCTCTGCTGAACGAGGCCCAGCACGGTCTCGCCGAGGCCGAGCACGCCACGGACCCGGTTTCCAAGTTCGTCACCTCCTACCTGGCCGCCCTGCGTGGTGGCGCCGCGGTGCTGGCCGCGCGCGGTCGCCCGCACCGGGGCCGGGCGCGCCCGGCCAGCGTGTGGGTGTTGCTCGAAGCGGCCGCGCCGGAGCTGGCCGAGTGGTCGGCGTACTTCGCGGCCAACTCCGCCGCGCGCGCCGCCGCGCAGGCCGGGATCACGCGGCGCATCACCGAGGAGTCGGCGGCGGAGCTGTGCCGTCAGGCCGGGCTGTTCCTGGAGCTGGCCGACCGGGTGGTGCACCCGCGGCCGGAAGCCGCCCGGCAGTGCGCCGCGCCGCCCCGGCGGCAGAAGGCCCAGCGCGGCTGATGGCCGGTCAAGCCCTGATCGACCACGGCCGGTTCCTCGACGCGCTCGGGGTCGAGGTGGAGCTGCTGCTCGGCGCGTCGCGTTCGGCGCCCGGTGACACCCCGGTCCCCACCTGTCCGGGGTTCACCATCGGCGAGGTGGTCCGCCATGTCGGCGGGGTGTATCGCACCGCGACGGCGTGGATCACCCAGGGGCGCGCGCCCCGGGAGTGGCAACGGTTTCCGGAGCCGGGGCAGTCCACTGAGGACTACCTGCGGACGGGCCTCGCGGAGCTGCTGGCGGAGCTGACGACGCACGACGCGGAGGCGTATGCCGCGAGCTGGTGGCCTGCCGACAGGACGTACGGCTTCTGGTCGCGGCGCATGGCACACGAGACGACGATCCACCGGTGGGACGTGGTGAACGCGGCGGGCGAACCGGAGCGCGAGATCGCGGAGGACTTCGCGATCGACGGCATCGACGAGGTGCTGGCGGTGTGGTTCGGCCAGCGGCTGCCGATGCTCGGCCTGTCCGGCACCACGAGGAAGTCGGTGGCGGTCCACAGCGGCGGCCACCACTGGATAGCCAGGGCGGGCCCCGGGGTGACGGAGGCGTGGCGCTGCTCTGCGGCGGAAGCCGCCAGAGCGGACGGCGCCGTCTCGGCCCCACCGGTAGCGATGTACCTGTGGATGTGGGGCCGAAACGACCACCGGCAAGTGGAGTGGTCACGCGATGAGGACGCCATCGGCCAGCTGTGGGCGCTGTTGCGCCTCGCAACGAAGTAACCCCCAGTCCGACGCGTGGGGAAGCGTTGTCGGGAAGGGGTTCCCGGTGGAGCGGTGTGGTGCCGGGGCGGCGCGGCCCCGGCACCACGGTCTTCGTTCGCGTGGACCCACTGCTCCGGGCGATGGCGACGGCGGCGCTGTGGCGCCGCCGTTTCCGCCGTATGGCCGCCACCTTTCCGGGTGCGGCTGGTGGTGCGTGGCTGTGGCGCCGCCGTTTTCGTCGTGGGGGCTGCCGCTGTTCGGGCGGGGCTGGTGGTGGTGCGGTGCCGGCGCCACGGTTTTGTTCGTGTAGCCACCACCTTTCCGGGTGCGGCTGGTGGTGCGCGGCTGTAGTGCCGCCGTTTTCGTCGTGAGGGCCGCATCTGTCCGGGCGAAGCTGGTGGTGCGGGGCTGTAGTGCCGCCCTTACCATCGTGGGCTGCCGCTGTTCGGGCAGGGCTGGTGGTGGTGTGGTTCCGGCGCCGCCGTTTGGTCGTGTAGCCACCACCTTTCGGGGTGCGGCTGGTGGTGGGGGGCTGTGGCGCCGCCGTTTCCGCCGTGTGGGCCGCTACCGCCGGGCGCGGCGGCGTGACTGGGGCGGTGCGGTGCCGGTACCGCCGTTTTCGCCCCGCGGGCCATCACCACGTCCGGCGTGGCGATGCGGCTGGTGGCGGTGCAGCTTGGCGCCGCCGTTTCCTCGCGCGGCCGTTCCGCTCATGGTGGCGAAGCCGGTGGTGGTGCGGTTCCGACGCCCGCCGCTTATCGTGCGGGCCGTTACCGTTCCGCGCGTGGCGGTGACGCGGCTGGCGGGGTGCAGTCCGGTACCACCGTTTCCGCCGCACGGCCCGCTACCGTTCCGGGTATGGCGACGAGACTGGTGGCGGTGCAGATCGAGGCGGAGCGGCCAGCCGAGCTGGCCCGGTTCTGGGCGTCCCTGCTCGGCTGGGCGGCCGCGGAGCACGTCGTGCACCCACCGGCCTCCGACGGGAGCGACCTGGACCTCGTGTTCGTCGCCCAGCGCGGGCCGAAGACCACGAAGAACCGCCTGCACCTGGACCTCGCCAGCAGCTCGGCCGAGGACCAGCGCGCGAAGGTCGACACCGCGCTCGCGCTCGGTGCGCGGCCGGTGGACATCGGCCAGGGCGAAGTGCCGTGGGTGGTCCTCGCCGACCCCGCGGGCAACGAGTTCTGCGTCCTCGAACCACGCCCCGGCTACACCACCACGGAGTCGTTGGCCGCCATCGTCGTCGACTCGCTGGACCCGTTGGCACAGGCCACTTTCTGGACCACACACAGCGGCTGGCGGATCGCCGCCCGGGAACAGGTCATCGTCGGCCTGCGTGCCCCGACCGGTCGTGGCCCCTGGCTGGAGTTCCTGCGCACCGAGGAGCCGAAGCAGTCGCCGAACCGCATCCGCCTGGCCCTCGCCGGCGCCCCCGCCGGAAACAGCACGGACCCGGAGGGCAACGAGTTCATCCTGCTCGACCAGCCGTGAGGCCAGCACCTCACCGCCGCTTGAACGGCGTTCGTTTCGCCTGCATTGCTCGACCGCGCCGAACGCTGACACGGGTGAAACACGGACGTCCTCACGCGGCAACGTGCGGCGCCGATCGTGATGGAATGGAAATCGAGACCGTGACACCCCCGCGGATCGCGCCCTGGCTGCCGCCCGCCGAGGAGCGGACCGCCCCGGCCGCGTGGCGGCTGCGCATCCGGATGGCCGACCACCCCGGCATGCTCGCCCGGATCGCGATCCGGATGGCCGATCTCGAGTGCAACATCCTCGGCCTGACCGTGCTGCCCGTGCCGGGCGGGGTGCTCGACGAGGTGGTGGTCCGCCCCGCGACGGGGCTCACGAAGGAGCAACTGGTCCGCGCCATCCAGGACGAGGGCTGCGAATGCTCAGCGGTGGCCGACGCCGACGTGCACGAGCTGGTCGACGCCTCCGCAGCGACCCTGGTCGCCGCGAGCCGGGCCGTCGCCGATCCTGGTCGCTACGCCGACGTGCTGCGGGAGGTCCTCGCCGCGGACCTGGTGACCGTGGTCCCGCTCGCCGAAGCCAACCCGGGCCGCACCGAGGGCGGGCATCGCGCGGTGTTCACAGTGGACGGTGTGAGCGCGCTGGTCGCCCGCCGCCGGTGGGCGCCGTTCGTGCAGCTGGAACTCGCGCGCGCGGAGGCGCTGCTCGGCCTGCTGGACACCGTCCGCGCCGACGTGTCCCGCCCCGCGGTCGCAACCTGCGCCGACGGGACGTCGATCGTGCTGCGGCAGGGCCTGCCCGGCGACGCCGACGGTGTATTCGCCCTGCACGAACGCTGCTCGGCGGAGACGTTGTTCCACCGGTACCACACGGGAATGCGCACCGTGCCGCGCCGGTGGCTGCACCGGCTGCTGGTGCCGCCGCGGGGGATGAGCCTGCTCGCGGTGTGCGGCCGGGAGGTGATCGGGCTGGGGCAGCTCATCCCCGGCACCGGCGAGATCGCGGAGATCTCCCTACTCGTCGACGACGCGTGGCAACGCAAGGGTGTCGGCACGGCGCTCATGGCGCGCCTCGCGGTGATCGCCGCCGCGCGCGGCCACCGCCGCCTGATGGCGGTCTCCCTCCCCGGTCGCAACGGCATCCTCCGCACGGCCGTCCGCGCCGGGCTGGCCCCCGACCAGCCGGAGGAAGAGGGTCTGCTGCGCATCACCATCCCGCCGAACCTGCTGCCGCGCGTCCCGGGCGGCGCGTGAACGTCGGCGGAGCCCTGCGCGTGGCGGTCGCGTCGGGCTTCCCCGGCGCCTGCCGGGCGGTCGTGAGTTCGGGACCCTGGAATCGCGCGCGTTGCGGTTCGTGAGCGTCCGGCGACACCATCAGCACCCGCCCAGCCTCCCGCCCCCATCCCCGGCGGGCCGGGTTTCAGCGACGCCAGAACCAGTCGGTGTTCCGCGCCTGGCGCAAAGCCTCCCGCTTGGTGTCCTTCGCCAGCCGGTCCAGGTAGAGCATTCCGTTCAGGTGGTCGGTTTCGTGCTGCAGGCACTGTGCCAGCACGTCCTTCCCTTCCACCACAACGGGTTCGTTGTCCACGTCCACCCCGCGCACGACCGCCCGCACGGCGCGGGTGACCGGGAACCGCAGCTCGGGCACGGACAGGCAGCCCTCCTCGATCTCGTGCGTCTCCTCCGACACCTCCGCCAGCTCGGGGTTGATCACGTAGCCCGTCAGCCCACCCACGTCGTAGCTGAACACCCGCAGCGACACCCCGATCTGCGGCGCCGCGAGCCCCGCGCGCCCGCCGGGCTTGACGGAGTCCAGCAGATCGGTCACCAGCTGCCGCAGCCCCTTGTCGAACCGGGTCACCGGATCGCACACCGTCTTCAGCACCGGATCCCCGAAGTACCGCAGTTCCCGCATCGCCATCGTGGCCACCCGTCCTCTCTGCCGGACCGAAAGTCTAGGCCCGCAGCCGCAGCCCCTTCGGCGTCGCCCGGAAACCGGCGTCCCGCAGCACATCCGCCAGCGCCGACGTCAGCGCGTGCTCCCCGTCCGCACGCTGCACGGCCAGCTGCCCCAGCCAGCCCTCCCGCACCGCGCGCGACAGCGCGTGGGCCGCCGCCCGCAGCGCCTCGTCGTCCTCGGTGAACGACAGCAGCGACTTGCCCCCGCGCTCGACGTACAACACGGGCAGCCCGTCGGCCAGCACCACGAGCGCCCCCGCCTTGCGGGCGGCCCGGTGTTTCGTGTCGCCGACTGCGGCCGGCCATGCGAGCGCCGCGCCGTACGGCTGCGCCGGGTCGGTGGCCGCGAGCACCACCGCGTCGACGCGCCGCCGCCCGCCCGCGGTGTCGGACAGCGCACGCAACCGGTCCACCGCGCCGCGGGCCGCGAACTGCGCCGCGCCGAGCCCTTCGACGACATATCCCCGGATCACCTGCCCGGAGTCCTCCATGCCGCGCAACACCTTGTAGATCCCGGAGAAACCGCCGCTGACCCGCTCGGTCTCGAGCGCGCCCCGGGTGAGCACGCCGTGCCGTTCGAGGAACGCCTCCGTGCGCGCGTACGTCCGCCTCGTCGGGTCGCTCTCGCGCAACGGCGTGAGCCCCCACCGGCCCGCGACCGTCGGCGGACCGCTGCGGGACGGCATCGCGGGCCTGCCCGCCCGCATCCGCGCGTACCGGCCGCGCGGCGCCGACTGCCGTGGCTTGTGCGCCGCGCCCCGGCCGGACACGAGCGCCCGCAACGGCCCCAGCGTGTCGCCGGTGACGTGCCCGGCCCACACCAGGTCCCACAGCGCGGCCACCACATCACCGTCGTTGGGCGCCTTGTCCACCAGCATCGTCACGCGGTCCACCAGCTGCCGGAAGAACAGCGCCCCGCCCTCCAAAGTGGACAGTATCGCCTCGTGCAGCGGACTGGTGGGCGCGTTCTCCTCGATCTCCGGCAGCAGCAGGTCGGCGACGTCACTGGGCGCCAGCGCCACCCAGCCGTCGCCGCCCGCCAGCGAACCACAGCCCGCCCACGTCACCTCGCCCGCCGTGGTCAGCTCGTCCAGCAGCGCCGGGTAGTACCCGGGCAGCCTGCTCGGCAGGATCAGCGACTCCACCGCGCTCGCCGGCAGCGGCGCACCGGCGAGCTGCTCCACCACCGACAGCACGTCGTCCGCCGTCGGCGCCGCGCGCATCCGCGCCCCGACGCCGTGCCACGACGGCAGGAACCGGCCCAGCGCCGCCGGTTCCACGGGCTCGACCTCGGCCCGCAACCGGGCCAGCGATGCCCGCCGCAGACGGCGCAGCACCGCGGAGTCGCAGTACTCCACCCCCGCGCCACGCGTCTCGGGACTCAGCTCGCCGCGCACCAGCCGGCCCTCTGCGGTCAGCCGGTCCAGCACCCCCGACACCACCGCGGCACCGAGCCCGAACCGCTCCGCCGCCTGCTGCGCGGGAAACGGGCCGTGCGTCCGGGCGTAACGGGCCAGCAGGTCACCGAGCGGATCGGCGACCGGTTCGGTGAACGCCTCCGGCACGCCGATCGGCAACGCGACTCCCAGCGCGTCCCGGACCCGGCCGGCGTCCTCGATCGCGAGATACCGCTCCTCACCGGCGATCCGCACGGCAATCGCGCGCCGCTGCCCGACGAGATCGGTGAGCCATGCCTGCTCGATCCCGCGCGCTTCGGCGTCGGCCACCGACAGGTCGCCGAGGAACCGCAACAGGTCCGCCGCGTCCTCGGCGTTGCGGGCGTGCCTGTCCGGCTCCAGCCGCTGCAGCGACCGCTCGACCTCGACGACGACCTCGGGATCGAGCAGCTCCCGGATCGCCTCCGTGCCGAGCAGCTCGGCGAGCAGCGCCGAGTCCAGCGCCAGCGCCGCGGCCCTGCGCTCGGCCAGCGGCGCGTCCGTCTCGTACAGGAACATGCCGACGTAGCCGAACATCAGGCTGCGCGCGAACGGCGACGCCGACGGTGTCTCCACCTCAACGAGCCGGACGCGCCGGGACCGCACGTCCGTCATCAGCTCCCGCAGCCCGCCCACGTCGTAGACGTCCTGCAGGCACTCGCGCATCGCTTCGAGCACCACCGGGAACCGCTCGTACTTCGCCGCGACCGCCAGCAGCTGCGAGGCCCGCTGCCGTTGCTGCCACAGCGGAGTGCGCCGCCGCGGGTCCCGGCGGGGCAGCAGGAGCGAGCGCGCGGCGCATTCCCGGAACCGGGCGGCGAACAACGCCGACCCGCCGACCTCGGCGACGATCAGCTGCTCGACCTCCTCGGGGTCGATCAGCACGTCGTCCGCCCCGATCGTCACCTCGCCGCCGTCGTCGTCGAGCGCGTCGGGCAGGCGCAGCACGATGCCGTCGTCGGAGTGCATGACCTGGGCGTCGACCCCGCGGTTCTCCCTCAGCCGCGCCGCGATCGCCAGCGCCCACGGCGCGTTGACCTGCGCGCCGAACGGGGAGTGCAGCACGATCCGCCAGTCGCCCAGCTCGTCGCGGAACCGTTCGAGCAGGATCGTGCGGTCGTTGGGCACGTGCCGGGTCGCGGCCCGCTGCTCCTCCAGGTACGTCAGCAGGTTGTCGCACGCCCGCTGGTCGAGCCCCGCCGCCTCGGCCCGCGCCCGGGCCTTGCTGGCGTCCGCACTGGACACCTCGCGCACGAACGCGCCCAGTGCACGCCCCAGTTCGAGCGGCCGTCCCGGCGCGTCGCCCTTCCAGAACGGCATGCGGGCGGGCTCACCCGGCGCGGGCACGACGATCACCCTGTCGTGCGTGATGTCGGTGATGCGCCACGACGACGTGCCGAGCAGGATCGTGTCCCCGACCCGGGACTCGTAGACCATCTCCTCGTCCAGCTCGCCGACCCGCGACCCGGACTGGCCCTCGCTGCCCGGCGTCATGACCGTGAACAGCCCGCGGTCGGGGATCGTGCCGCCGGAGGTGACCGCGAGCCGCTGCGCGCCCGGCCGCCCGCGCAGCTCGCCCGTCACGCGGTCCCACGTGATCCGTGGCCGCAGCTCGCCGAACTCCTCGCTCGGATACCGCCCGGCGAGCATGTCGAGCACCGCGAGCAGCGCGTCGTCGGGCAGCGCGGCGAACGGCGCCGCCCGGCGCACGAGCGCGCCCAGCTCCGCCACCGTCCACGGTTCGAGCGCCACCATGGACACGACCTGCTGCGCCAGCACGTCCAGCGGGTTCCGCGGGTACCGCACCGCCTCGATGGCCCCGCTCGTCATGCGCTCGGACACCACCGCGCACGACACGAGGTCACCGCGGAACTTCGGGAACATCACCCCGGTGGACACGGCCCCGACGTGGTGCCCGGCCCGGCCCACGCGCTGCAGCCCGGACGCGACGGTGGGCGGCGCCTCGATCTGCACCACGAGGTCGACCGCGCCCATGTCGATGCCCAGCTCCAGCGAGGACGTCGCGACCACGCAGGGCAGTCGCCCCGACTTCAGCTCCTCCTCGACGTGGGTGCGCTGCTCCCGCGACATCGACCCGTGGTGCGCCCGCGCCACGGTGACCTCGGCGCCCGTGGTGTGCCCGGACTCGCCGATGGCCTCCGCCGGAAACCGTTGCCCCGGCTCGAGTTCCGTGTGCTCGGCGGCGAGCTCGTTGAGCCGGGCGGTGAGCCTTTCGGTGAGCCGCCGGGAGTTGGCGAAGACGATCGTGGACCGGTGCTCGCGGATCAGTTCGAGCACGCGTTCCTCGACCGCGGGCCAGATCGACGGCCTGCGCACGGCCGCCCCCGCGATCTCCTCGTTGGTGCCAATCCCGCCCTCCGACGGCAGCGGCAGAGAGTCCAGCGGAGAGGGCGGCGGGCCGTCGAGATTGGCCATGTCCTCGACCGGAACCTCGACCCGCACCTCGATGGTCTTCGACGGCTTGGGCTGCACCACCCGCACCGGCCGCCCGCCGCCGAGGAACGCGCTCACCTCGTCGACCGGCCGGACCGTCGCCGACAGACCGATGCGCTGTGCCGGGCGGGGCAGCAGCGCGTCCAGCCGTTCGAGTGACAGCGCGAGGTGCGCCCCGCGCTTGGTGCCCGCCACCGCGTGCACCTCGTCGACGATCACCGTCTCCACCCCGCGCAGCGATTCGCGCGCCGACGAGGTCAGGATCAGGAACAGTGACTCCGGCGTGGTGACCAGGATGTCCGGCGGCGTGCGGGCGAAGGACCGTCTGTCGGCGGCCGGCGTGTCCCCCGTGCGCATGCCCACCGCGATGTCCGGTGGCGTCCGCCCCAGCCGCCGGGCCGCCTGCGACATGCCGGCGAGCGGAGCCCGCAGGTTCCGCTGCACGTCGACGGCGAGCGCCTTGAGCGGGGAGACGTAGAGCACCCGGCAGCGCTGGGCCGGGGTCTCGGGCGGCGGCCCGACGGCGAGCCGGTCCAGCGCCCACAGGAACGCCGCGAGGGTCTTGCCCGACCCCGTCGGCGCCACGACCAGCGCGTGCTCGCCCGCCTGCGCCGCCCGCCACGCCCCGGCCTGTGCCTCCGTGGGCGCGGCGAACGCCCCCGCGAACCAGTCCCTGGTCACGGGGGAGAAGGAGTCGAGCACGTCTGTCACGTTTTCCATCATGACGCGACCCACCGACAATTTTGCGCGGGTCCGCCTCCGGGACCGCCGCTCGCATGGCAGCATCACGCTCGACCTGGGCCGATCGTGAGGGGAGAGCCGTGCGGATCCTGTCGGTGGATCTGGGGACGTCCAACACCGTCGCCGTCCTGTCGGCACACGGCATGCCGCCGCGCGTGGTCGAGGTCGACGGTTCGGCCACTATGCCGTCGGCGGTGTTCGCGGGGGAGGACGGCACGCTGCTGGTCGGCCGGGACGCCGAGCGCCGCGCCCGCCTCGACCCGGCCCGGTTCGAGCCCAACCCCAAGCGCCGGGTCGACGAGCAGACGCTGCTGCTCGGCCAGGACGTCGTGCCGGTCAACGAGACGCTGGCCGCGGTGCTGCGCCGGGTGCTGGAGGAGACCACCCGCCAGCTCGGCGGCGAACAGCCCGATCAGCTGAGGCTGACTCACCCGGCCGAGTGGGGGCCGCTGCGACGCAACGTGCTGCTCACCTCCGCCCGGCTCGCCGGGTTCACCGGACCGGTCCAGCTGGTGCCCGAACCGGTGGCCGCCGCGGCGCACTTCGCGTCCTTCCCCGGCCGAGCCCTCGCGCCCGGTCAGGCGCTCGCCGTCTATGACCTGGGCGCGGGCACCTTCGACGTCGCCGTCGTGGGCGCCACGCAGAACGGCTTCACCGTGCTCGCCGAGGACGGCCTGCCCGACCTGGGCGGACTCGACGTGGACCAGGCGCTGATGGTGCACGTCGGACGCGAGGTCTCCCACCGCGACCCGCAGCGGTGGCAGCGCCTGCTGCGCCCGGAGTCCACCGCCGACCGCCGCACCCGCCGCGCCCTGCAGGAGGACGTGAAAGCGGCGAAGGAGGCGCTCTCGCGGCTGCCGCAGACCGAGGTGCCGATGCCGGAGCCGTTCACCGACGTGCTGGTCACGCGCGGCGAGCTGGAGGCGCTCGTGCGCCCGGCGTTGCTGCGCAGCGTGGAGCTGCTGGCCAGGACCGTGGCGTCGGCCGGGCTGACCCCGGACCGGCTCGCGGGGATCTACCTCGTCGGCGGGTCGAGCAGGCTGCCGCTGGTCGGGTCGATGATCGCCGAAAAGCTCGGCGTGGTGCCCGTCAGCCTCGACCAGCCGGAGACGGCCGTGGCGTTCGGCGCGCACCACGTGTCGCCGGACGGCATCAGCATGCGGACCCAGAACGTCGACGGGCAGGTGGCGGCGGGCCCGCAGTACGTGCCGCCGCCTGCCGCCCCGCGGTTCCCGTACCCGGCGAGTTTTCCCAGCTACCCGGCCCCTGCGCCGCCGAAGCGCAGCCGGAAGAAGCCGCTGATCGCGGTCGCGGTGGCGGTCGTGGTCCTGCTCGCCGCCGGGCTGACGTACCTGCTGTGGCCCGCGGGTTCGGCCGCGACGACCTACAGCGCCGAGGAGTGCGGCAAGCCGGGCCAGGTCGACGCCCAGGGCTTCACGGGTTGCCTGCGCCAGCTGGCCGGGAGCATCGCGACCACCTCGCAGTGCGCGGCGGGCGCGGGCAGCGGCGACATCGCGCCGCCGGAGGGGCAGGACCTCGGCGTGCTGACCACCTGTTCCGCCCCCGCGCTGGCGGGCGCGCAGATCACGTACGTGCACGCCAACTCCGCCGCCGCGCTGAAGGAGTACACCGGGCGGCTGCTCAGCTCGGTCGGCGGGGACCAGGTGCAGGCGCCGTGGCGGGGCAACGCGCTGAGCGGCACGTACTCCGCGGCGGGCGGGAAGACCTCGGCGGTGCTGGTGTTCACGGTCACCGACCGGCCGCTGGCGGGGGTGGTCTACCAGCGGGCGGGCAGCGGGCAGACCGCGTCGAGCGCCTCAGAGCTGGCCGACTACTTCGAGCGGACCGTCCAGCCCGGCACGTGACTCACTTGCGCATGTTCCGCAACGCGCGCAGTGCGACCACGAGCGCGGCCACGAGCACCGCGATCGAGGCGAGGGTGAGCGCGGTCGAGGTCATGTCCCGACGGTAGCCCCGTTACGCTGGGAACGATGCGAATAACCGTCTTCCGAAGGATGATGGCCGACGAGTTCGGCCCCGGCCGGGCCGAGGTGCTGGCGAAGGACCACGTGTTCAGCGGGCTGGGCGGGCGGACCGTCGAGCAGGCGCTGGCCGCGGGGGTCCCGGCCAAGGAGATCTGGCGCGAGGTGTGCGCGGCGTTCGACGTGCCCGCCGAGCGCCGGTGAGCTCGCGACCAGGAAAGTCGTCCCTGAAGGTGTGTCAGTTCTTGCCTCGAACAGGTGTTCGGCTATCGTGTTGTCCACATCGGGGTCAGCTGTCCACAGATCAGCCGCGGCGATCAGGAATTGTCGGACCCCGCCCGTAGTGTCGGGCCCAACAGCTCAAGAACCGAGACAAGCCCCCGAGGCTTCCGACCCACGAGGTGGATTTCAATGCCCGCAGCAGCACCCGACAAGGACAAGGCCCTCGAACTCGCGCTCGCGCAGATCGACAAGCAGTACGGCAAAGGCTCCCTGATGCGCCTCGGCGACAAGGGGCACGTGCCGATCGAGGTGATCCCGACCGGCGCCATCGCACTGGACGTCGCACTCGGCATCGGGGGCCTGCCCCGCGGCCGGGTCGTCGAGATCTACGGCCCGGAGTCCTCCGGTAAGACCACGGTGGCCCTGCATGCGGTGGCCAACGCGCAGAAGGCCGGCGGCATCGCGGCGTTCATCGACGCCGAGCACGCGCTCGACCCGGAGTACGCCAAGGCGCTGGGCGTCGACACCGACGCGCTGCTGGTCTCCCAGCCCGACACCGGTGAGCAGGCGCTGGAGATCGCCGACATGCTCATCCGTTCCGGCGCGCTGGACATCCTGGTCATCGACTCGGTGGCCGCGCTGGTGCCCCGCGCCGAGATCGAGGGCGAGATGGGTGACTCGCACGTGGGTCTGCAGGCCCGGCTGATGAGCCAGGCGCTGCGGAAGATCACCGGTGCGCTGTCCAACTCCGGCACCACCGCGATCTTCATCAACCAGCTGCGCGAGAAGGTCGGCGTGATGTTCGGCTCGCCCGAGACCACCACCGGTGGCAAGGCGCTGAAGTTCTACGCCTCCGTGCGGCTCGACGTGCGCCGCATCGAGACGCTGAAGGACAGCGGCGAGGCCGTCGGCAACCGCACCCGCGTCAAGGTCGTGAAGAACAAGGTCGCGCCGCCGTTCAAGCAGGCCGAGTTCGACATCCTCTACGGCCAGGGCGTGTCGCGCGAGGGCTCGCTGATCGACATGGGGGTCGACCAGGGCATTCTGCGCAAGTCCGGTGCCTGGTACACCTACGAGGGCGACCAGCTGGGCCAGGGCAAGGAGAACGCGCGGAAGTTCCTGCGTGACAACCCGGACATCGCGAACGAGATCGAGAAGCGGATCAAGGAGAAGCTGGGCATCGGCGCACAGGTCGACGCCGAAGACGCCGCCCCGGCCCCGGTGGAGTTCTGACGGCGGGGTGTTCGCGGGCCTGACCGCGCAGCCCCGCTCCCACGGCGGAGGACGGAAGCCCGGCGTCGGCCCGAGGCCGCATGCCGCGCTGCCGTCACGCCGCCGTGGCGGACCGGTGGCCGTTTGGGGTTCGGCCCTTGGCCGCATGCCGTGTTTCCCGTCGGCGCGTCGACGGTCGTGACTGCCGGGCTCGCGGCTGGAAGCCGAACGGCGCGCTGCTGTCGTGCCGGGGGAGCCGCCAGTCGTCGTCGGACCGCTGCACCGGTAGCGTGCCGTCCTCGTCACGCTCGACGGGATCGGCTCGGTGTCGGCGTTCGGTTCTCGGCTTGAGGCCGGATGCCGCGTTGCCGTCCCGCCGGGAGTTGTCCGGGGGTGCGGTTGGTGGGTGCGGCTCGCGGTCCGAGGCCGGATGCCGTCCGGCTGCTGTTGCCGGTCGTGGTCGTGGGGCGTCGAGGAAATCTCGCCGGGTTGTTTCCCGGGGCGCACGTCGGCGTAGTGCTTTCGAGCGGCCCGATCGCTGGGGCTTGCCGCCTCGGCTATTCCCGCCGAACACCGGGAAGGCGCCGCCATCGCTTCGACCGCCTGAGACACGGCGCTGATCAATGGAGGAACATGGCGAAGATCGATCCGGCCGAGTTGTCGCCGGAGGAGGCGTGGAAGAAGGCGAAGGAGGTCTGCTTCGACCTGCTCGCCATCCGCGCCAGGACGAAGGACGAGCTGCGGCAGGCGCTGCGCCGCAAGGGGTTCGACGAGGAGCTCAGTGAGCGCCTGATCGGCAAGCTCGACAGCTCCGGCCTGGTGGACGACGCCGCGTTCGCCGAGCAGTGGGTGCGGTCACGGCACACCACGCAGGGGCTGGCCCGGAGCGCGCTCGTCGCGGAGCTCAAGCGCAAGGGGGTCGACGGGGAGGTCGCTTCGCAGGCAGCGGAGGAGATCGACCGTGAGTCGGAGGAGCAACGCGCCCGCGAGCTGGTCCGCAAGCGCTTGCGGACCATGACGACGCTCGACGAGCAGACAGCCGTCCGCCGACTGCTGGGCACCCTCGCCCGCAAGGGCTATCCGCAGGGCCTGGCGTACTCGGTGATCCGCGAGGAACTCCGCGACGCAGGCGCCGACTCCACCCCGCTGGACGACGCCGTCACCGACTGACGCCCGGGGTCTGTCGCGTGGCGGCAGGGGGAGCCCCTGACGGCCGTGCATCGTCGGGCCGAGGCTCTCTGCCCGACTGGCCAAGGGCCTCGGGTGCCACGTCAGGCGGACGTCGATGGTGTGATCGTCGCGCTGGGGCGTGGTGCCAAGCGGTCGATGATCAGGGTGATCGTGAAGTCGAACCGTTCGTGCCCGGAGCCGGAGGTCAGTTCGGCCGCGTGGCGCCGGGTGTGAGGGAACCGGTCGGCGGGCAGGGCGGTGAACCGGTCCACGAGTTCCTCGCGGCTGAGGACCCAGTTGTCGTCGTGGTGCGACTGCCGTTGCTGGACGAGCGAGCGCTCCAGGGCGTAGGCGTTCACGTAGAGCGTGAGCGCGTCGAGCGCCCAGGCCGCGGTCTGCGGTTCGATGCCCCCGGCGAGCAGGATCGCCAGAATTCCCTCGCTGACCCGCAGCGTTTCCAGGTGGGTGGGGACCATCGCCAGTGCGGCGCGGGAGACGCCGGGGTACTTCAGGTACTGGTCGCGTAGCTGGGCATACACGTCGAGGATCTGCTCCCGCCACGAAGCCGGATCGGGCTCGGGCAGCTGGATCGCGGCGCAGAGCCTGCCGACGATCAGGTCGTCGAGGTCTTCCTTGTTGACGATGTGCGCGTACAACGAGGACGGCCCGGTGCCGAGCACGGCGGCGACCCGGCGGATCGTCAGCGCGTCGTAGCCCTCGGTGGCGATGACCTGCAGTGCTGCGTCGGTGATGCGCTCGACCGTGATCGGCGTTTTCCGTGGTGCAGCCGACGGGGAAGCCGCGGGGGACGGGGCGTGACGGGCGGCGCGGCGCTGCCTGGGATCGGTGGGCACGAAGTCATCCTACCTTGACACGAACTTAGTTCGCCATGTAAGAACTTAGTTCATGTCTATCGAACTTAGTTCGTCAAAGTTGCCCCGGGCAGCTCCGCTTCCCCTCGGGCAGGCTTGGCTGGTCCTGGTGGTCGTGGTCGTCGCCGAACTCATGGACCTCATCGACACCAGCGTCGCCAACCTCGCCGGTCCCTCGATCCGCGCCGACCTCGGTGGCGGCCCGATGACGCTGCAGTGGGTGCTGTCGGCTTACACCGCGGCCTTCGCGCTCGGCCTGGTCACCTCCGGCAGGCTGGGGGACCTGCTCGGCCGCCGCCGGCTGTTCCTGCTCGGCATGGCCGGCTTCACGGTCGCGTCGCTGGCCTGCGGTCTCGCGCCCGGCGCCGGTTTCCTGATCGTCGCCCGCCTGTTCCAAGGTCTGTTCGGGGCGGTGATGATCCCGCAGGGCATGGCACTGGTGAAGATCGTGTTCCCGCCCGAGCACCTGCGCAGGGCGCTGATGCCCTTCGGGCCGATCATGGGCCTCGCCACGGTGGCCGGCCCGATCCTCGCCGGGTGGCTGCTGCACCTGGACCTGTTCGGCAGCCAGTGGCGTTCGATCTTCCTGATCAACGTGCCGTTCGGCCTCCTCGCCGCCGCGCTCGGGTGGTGGGTGCTGCCACGGCACAGCGGTGAGGACCGCGGCGCACGTCTCGACCTGCTGGGCGTGGGCCTGCTCACGGCGGGCTCGGCGCTGCTGATCGTGCCGCTCATCCAGGGACGCGACCTGGGCTGGCCCGCGTGGACCTACGTGATGATGATCGCCGCGCTGGTGGCCTTCGGGCTGTTCGCGGTGTCCGAACGCCGCAGCAGTCACCCGGTCATCACCCCGTCGCTGTTCGGCCGGCGCAGTTTCGTCGTCGGCCTGCTGATCGTCGGCGGGTCCTACGCCTCGCTCAGCGCGTTCGTCCTGGTCGTCAACCTGCTGCTCCAGTCAGGTCTGGGCTGGACACCGCTGCACACCGGCTTCGCGCTGATCCCCTGGGCCGCGGGCACCGCGGTCGCCACCCTGGCCTCCGGCGCGGTGCTCGCGGAGAAGCTCGGACGCGCCGGCCTGCACCTGGGCCTGTCCGTCACCGTCGTCGGCCTCCTCGCGCTCTGGTGGTCCACCGCGCACTGGGGTGCGGCCCTCACCGGGTGGACGCTGGCACCAGCGCTGTTCGTGACCGGCTTCGGTTCCGGGCTGCTGTTCATCCCCCTGTTCGACTTCATCCTCGGCGATGCCACCACCGAGGAGGTCGGTACCGGTGCGGGTGTGCTCAACGCCGCCCAGCAGTTCGCCGGCGCGATCGGTGTCGCCGCGCTCGGCACCGTGTTCTTCGCCCGCGCCGGAACGTCCTACCTCGCCGCCGCCGAACTCGTGTTCGGCATCTGCGCCGGCGGCTACTTCCTGGCGCTGTTGCTGGTCGGGTTCCTCCCCAAGCACACCGAAAGAGTGCAGTCATGACAATGAAGATCGCCCTGATCACCGGAACCAGCCGCCCAGCAGGCATCGGGTTCGCGGTTGCCCGCCAACTAGCCGAGCAGGGTTACCACGTGATCCTCACCGCCCGCGACCTCGCCCGAGCCGAGCCCCTTGCCGCACAGCTCCGCGCCGCCGGCCACGCAGCCACCGCGTTGCGCCTGGACCTGGTCGATGCGACCAGCATGGCCGCGGCCGCCGAGTACCTCACCCGGTCCTTCGGTCACCTCGACGTGCTGGTCAACAACGCCAGCGACGTGGTCGACTTCGCCACTCTTTCCGCGCTCGACGCCGACCTCGACGCGGTCCGGTCGGCTCTGGACATCGACGTGCTCGGGCCCTGGAAGCTGGTCCAGACGTTGCTGCCGCTGCTCACCGCGGCGCCCGCCGCCCGCATCGTCAACGTCTCCAGCGTCTCCGCGTTGCAGATCGCCACCGGTCTCGACCTGGGCGCCGAACTGCGGGCCCCGGCGCACTCCTTCGCCAAGCACGCCCTCAACGTCCTCACCGCCGTGCTCGCCCGGGCGCTGAAGGACACCCGGATTCTCGTCAACGCCGTCGATCCGGGGGAAACCGCCACACACCCCGAGCGCGGCGACGAGGACGAGGCCCGTCCCGCCGCCGACAGCGCCCGCGGCATCGTGTGGGCCGCGACCCTGCCGCACGACGGTCCCACCGGCGGGCTCTTCCGCGACGGCCGCCCCCTGATCTGAAAACCGGTGCGCGAGCGGATCACTGGACGGCGACGACTTTGCCGTCGGGGCCGAGCCGGGCTTCCTTGATCGCTTGGCCGATCGGCTCGCGCACCCACCATGCCCCGGTTTGGCGCCGTTCCGCCGGGGTTGTGAAGCGGTAGCGGAACAGTCGCGCCCGCAGGAACGTCGGGCGTTCGCCGTGGAAGGGGTCGCGCCGCAGGAGTTTCAACGTCACCGGGTCGGCGGCGAGCAGCTTTCCGGCGAGCGGTGGCAGCCACGCTTCGCTGTAGCGGGAGGACAACGAGGCGAACCACATCATCCAGTCCAGCCGCAGGTGGTACGGCGCGAACTGCCGGGGGCACCGATGGGGATCGCCCGGCTTGCCCTTGAACTCGTACTCCTGCCACACCGTGTCCGGCGTGAGCTCCGGCTCGTCCGTCGCCTCGATCACGATTTCGTGGCGCGTCTTGCTGATGCTGCCGAACGCGCCGTACGTGTTGACCAGGTGCAGGCGGTCGAAGCTGTAGTTCATCAGTTGCATCCGGGAGACCAGGTTGCGCGCGGGGCGATAGCTCAGCACGAGCACGAGCGCCGTCACGGCGAGCACGACGATCCGGAACCACAGCGGTGGTTCCGCCGGTGCCGGCGCCCGGAACGGCAGCAGGTGACTGTCCAATGCGGACACCGCGAGCGTGATCGTGAGGAAGTTCAGCCATGAGAAGTTTCCGCTCGCCACGAGCCACAGCTGCGTGACGATCATGACGAGCGCCGCGATCCCCGCCGCCGGCTGCGGGGCGAACAACGCGAACGGCACGACCAGTTGCGTGAAGTGGCTGGCCAGCACCTCGACCTTGTGCAGCGGCTTGGGCAGGTGGTGGAAGTACCAGCTGAGCGGGCCGGGCATCGGCTGGGTTTCGTGGTGGTAGTACAGGCAGGTCAGGTCGCGCCAGCACCGGTCGCCGCGCATCTTGATCAGCCCGGCGCCGAACTCGAGCCGGAACAGCACCCACAGCAGCAGCCACAGCACCGGAACGGGCGCCGCCATGTCCGCCGGGCCGAGGAAGATCGCGAGGAACCCGGTTTCGAGGAGCAGCGACTCCCAGCCGAACGAGTACCACGTCTGTCCCACGTTGACGATCGACTGGTACAGCACCCACGGCAGGGCCCACACCACGAGCGACACCCACACCGGCGCCGTGTCGGTGAGCCCGAGGACCAGCACCGCCGACACGACCGCGCCCGCCCACGCGACGATCGCGAAGAAGGTGTCCGAGTAGTACAGGTGGAAAACACTCGGCGCACGCCGGAACGGCACCCGCGCCACGAACCGCGGGATCGGCAGCAGCCCGTGGGTGCCCAGCAACGCCCGGAACTGGTTCACCGCAACGAGAAACGCGACGAGGTACAGCGCGGCGAGCATCCGCTGGAACGCCAGCTTCGACGCCCAGTAGTCCGGATCGGTGAACCACTCCCATCGCACGCGGTCAGGCTAGTGCCGGCGCACCGCCCCCGCCGGGTTCTTGCCCAGGAAGCGAAGCGGACAAGTCGACTTGGCGACGTCCGACGAGGGCGCGTGCTGGGCCTCGGGCCAGTGCGGGTGGAGGGCGCGGGGTGGCAGCCGTGTCGGCCTGGCGCCGGTGCCTGCTGCGCAAAGGGGAGCGGGTTTTGGCGCCGGGCGCCGGGCGCCGCCTGAGTCTCGGCCCGGAGCGGGAGCCGGGAGCCGGGGCCTTGACCGGATGGCGGAGCGTCGTCCTGGCGCGGGAGCCTCAGCCGGTAGCCGGTAGCCGGTAGCCGGTAGCCGGTAGCCGGTAGCCGGTAGCCGGTAGCCGGTAGCCGGTAGCCGGTAGCCGGTAGCCGGTAGCCGGTAGCCGGTAGCCGGAAGCCAGGAGCCGGGGCCTTGACCGGGAGCCGGGGCCTTGGCCGGGTGGCGGAGCGTCGGCCCGGAGCGGGAGCTCGGCCGGGGCCCGGAGCCGGAGCGTCGGCCCGGAGCGCGGGAGCCCGGCCGGGTGTCGGAGCCGGAGCCTGGACCTTCTGCGCGGGAGCAGTGCGGGTGGGAACGCGGGGTGTCGTCCAGCCTCAGCCCAGCGTCGGTGCCTCCTGCGCGGAGCCGGAGCCGGAGCCGGAGCCGGGCGCGGGGCGGGACACATGCGCCCAACCCCCAGCCCTCAACCCAGCGCCGAAGCCTCCTGCGCCAGGGCCGTAATGCGGTCGAAGTCCTTGGCGGCCAAGGCGTCCTTGGGGGTGAGCCACGAGCCGCCCACGCAGCCGACTGTTGGTAGGGCCAGGTAGGACCGCGCGGTTTCCGCGGTGATGCCTCCCGTCGGGCAGAAGCGCAGCTGTGGGAGCGGACCCGCGATCGCCTTCAAAAACTGGACTCCGCCGCTCGGCTCGGCCGGGAAGAACTTCAGCGCCGTCAGGCCCAGTTCGGCCAGGCGCATCGCCTCCGAGACCGTGCCCGCGCCCGGCAGGAAGGGCAGTCCCGTGCCGAAGGCGGCCTCCAGCACTCTGTCGGTGCAACCCGGCGTCACCAGGAACTTCGCCCCCGCGTCGGCCGCCTGCTTCGCCTGCTCCGGCGTCGTCACCGTGCCCGCGCCGACCACCGCCTCCGGCACCTGCGACGCCACCCGCTCGATCGCGTCCAGCGCCACGGGCGTCCGCAGCGTCAGCTCGATCACCCGGATCCCGCCCGCCGACAACGCTTTCGCGACCGGCACCGCGTCCGCCGCGTCGTCGACCACCACCACCGGCATCACCGGCGACAGTTCCAGCAGCTCGTGTCCGTTGCTCACCGAAATCCTCCTCGTACCGGGCCCGTCGAAATCCTCAGACCCGCGCCGGGGCGCCGAAGTGGCCCGGGGTCATCGCGCCGAACACGCTGGCGCCCTGATCCGCCGGGCCGACCGCCCGGCGCAGTGCCGTGAACAGCTCCCGGCCGGTGCCCTGCCACGACGCCTCGTCCGGCGCCGAGTCGCGCACCGGGCGCGCCGCCAGCTCCGCCGCCTCCACCAGCACGTCCAGCGTGCCCGCCTCGGCGTCGAGCACCACCACGTCGCCATCCTCCACCCGCGCCAGCGCACCGCCCGCGGCGGCCTCCGGCGTCACCTGGATGGCCGACGGGATCTTGCCCGAGGCACCCGACATGCGCCCGTCCGTGATCAGCGCGACGCGAAAACCCCTGTCCATCAACGACCCCAGCGCCGGGGTCAGCCCGTGCAGCTCCGGCATCCCGTTCGCCTGCGGACCCTGGTTGCGGATCACCACCGCCACGTCCCGGTCCAGCTCACCCGCCCGGAACGCCTCGTCGAACGCCTGCTGCGACGTGAACACCCGCGCCGGCGCCCGCACCACCCGGTGCTCCGGCGCCACCGCCGACACCTTGATCACCGCCCGCCCGAGGTTGCCGCTCAGCATCCGCAGCCCGCCGTCCGCCGCGAACGGCTCCGACACCGGGCGCAGCACGTCGGGATCCAGGCTCCGCGTCGGTACCTCGCGCCACACCAGGCCGTCCTCCGACAACACCGGCTCGCTGCGGTAGCGCGAAAGCCCGTCCCCGGCGACCGTCCGCACGTCCTCGTGCAGCAGCCCCGCGTCCAGCAGCGTGCCGACCAGGAACTGCACCCCGCCTGCCGCGTGGAAGTGGTTGATGTCGGCGCTGCCGTTCGGGTAGACGCTCGCCAGCAGCGGCACCACCGACGACAGGTCCGCGAAGTCGTCCCAGGTCAGCTGGATGCCCGCCGCCGCGGCGATCGCCACCAGGTGCATCGTGTGGTTCGTCGACCCGCCGGTGGCCAGCAGCGACACGACGCCGTTCACCACCGAACGCTCGCTGACCACCTCCGCCAGCGGTGTGTACTCCTCCCGCGACAGGGCCACGATCCGCCGCCCCGCCTCCTCGGTCAGCGCCCGCCGCAGCGGGGTGCCCGGCGGCACGAAGCTCGCGCCCGGCAGGTGCAGGCCCATCACCTCGACGACGAGCTGGTTCGAGTTCGCCGTGCCGTAGAACGTGCAGGTCCCGGCCGAGTGGTACGACGCCGACTCCGCCTCCAGCAGGTCCTCCCGCGTGGCGCGGCCCTCGGCGAACAGCTGCCGCACGCGGGCCTTCTCCTTGTTCGGCAGGCCGGACGCCATCGGCCCGGCGGGCACGAGGATCGCGGGCAGGTGACCGAACGCGAGCGCGCCGATCAGCAGCCCCGGCACGATCTTGTCGCACACCCCGAGCAGCAGCGCGCCGTCGAACATCTCGTGCGACAACGCGATCCCGGTGGCCATCGCGATCACCTCGCGGCTGAACAGCGACAGCTCCATGCCCGCGCGGCCCTGCGTGATCCCGTCGCACATCGCGGGCACGCCACCGGCGAACTGCGCCACGCCACCCGCCGAACGGGTGGCGTCCTTGATCCACTCCGGGTACTCGTGCAGCGGCTGGTGCGCCGACAGCAGGTCGTTGTACGCCGACACGATCGCGACGCCCGGCTTGCGCAGCCCGCGGATCGCGAGCCGGTCGCTGCCGCCGCACGCCGCGAAGCCGTGGGCGAGGTTGCTGCATGCCATGCCGGCCCGCACGGGACCTTCGGAGCGGGCCGCGGCCATGCGGGACAGGTACGCGGCGCGGGTCTCGGCGCTGCGCTCGGCGATGCGGCGCGTGACTTCCTCGACGACTGGGTGCATTACCGCCTCACGGGTCTCGGCTGGGGCCTGGAGACGGCGGCGCTGACGTCGTCAGGTTCGTGACAGTGCCCACGCTAACTCCAGATCCCACCCGAACAAAATCGATTAAGAAGATCGTTCAAGGTGACGCCGATCACGTACGTGAGTCACTATGTGCTACTTGTCACATTGAAACGTGCGCGGCAGAGTCGCTAGGTGACGGCCGCGCCGCCGACCCACCACGGAGGTACCCGATGTCCACCACCGAGCTCGCGGAAATCCGCCGGACCATCGGCCAGCTGCGCCAGTGCCTTGGCGTCCTGCGCTCCCGCTACGGCGACGCCGCGGCCGTCCGGCGCCTGGTCAACGACGTGGACCGGCTCGACATCGACGTGAGCGACCTGGAGAACCCGATCCCCGTGCAGCACAAGCCGGTCGACCCCGCGCAGGTGGTCAAGATCTCCGACGACCCCTACGACCCCGCGCTGTGGCAGGGGGCCGACGACGAAGGGGTTGGCGGCTACCACCGTGACCACCGGTGAGCGCGCCCGCTGACAACGAGGTCGGCACGGGCACCGGCGTGCGGGCGCCCCGGCGCGCCCGCATCGCCGAGCGCACCCTGCGCACGGACCGCTGGTGGCTTCCGCCGCTGCTCACCACGCTCGGGCTGGCCACGTTCGTCGTCTACGCGACGATCCGCGCCTTCGTCCGCACCGCCTACTGGGTGCCCGAGTACCACTACCTGACGCCGTTCTACTCGCCGTGCGTCTCCACCTCGTGCGTGGCCGGTTCGAGCCACTTCGGACACTGGTTCGGCGACTTCCCGTCCTGGATCCCGCTGGGCGCCCTCGTCCTGCCGTTCCTGCTCGGGTTCCGGCTGACGTGCTACTACTACCGCAAGGCGTACTACCGGTCGGTGTGGTTCTCGCCGCCGGCCTGCGCGGTGGCCGAACCCCACGCGCGCTACACCGGCGAGACGCGCCTGCCGCTCATCGTGCAGAACGTGCACCGCTACTTCTTCTACGTCGCGATGATCGTCTCGGTGGTCAACACCTACGACGCGGTCCTCGCCTTCCACGGCCGCACCGGCGGGTTCGGCTTCGGGCTGGGCAACGTCATCATCGTCGCCAACGTCGTGCTGCTGTGGGCGTACACGCTGTCGTGTCACTCCTGCCGGCACATCACCGGCGGGCGGCTCAAGCACTTTTCGAAGCATCCCGTGCGGTACTGGATGTGGACGCAGGTCACCAAGCTCAACAACCGGCACATGCTGCTGGCCTGGACGACGCTCGGCACCCTCGTGCTCACCGACCTGTACGTGATGCTCGTGTCGAGTGGCGTGTTTCCCGATCCCCGTTTCGTGAACTAGAAGGTGGCGGCTGAATGACCGAGGTCGAGCGGCTCGACTACGACGTGGTGGTGATCGGCGCGGGTGGCGCCGGTCTGCGAGCCGTCATCGAGGCCCGCCAGCGCGGGCTGTCCGTCGCGGTGGTGTGCAAGTCCCTGTTCGGCAAGGCGCACACGGTGATGGCCGAAGGCGGGTGCGCCGCGTCGATGGGCAACGCGAACCCGAACGACAACTGGCAGGTGCACTTCCGCGACACGATGCGCGGCGGCAAGTTCCTCAACAACTGGCGGATGGCGGAGCTGCACGCCAAGGAGGCGCCGGACCGGGTGTGGGAGCTGGAGACCTACGGCGCGCTGTTCGACCGCACCGCGGACGGGCGGATCAGCCAGCGCAACTTCGGCGGGCACACGTATCCGCGGCTGGCGCACGTCGGCGACCGCACCGGGCTCGAACTGATCCGCACGATGCAGCAGAAGATCGTTTCGCTGCAACAGGAGGACAAGCAGCGCTACGGCGACTACGAGGCCAAGCTCAAGGTCTTCGCCGAGTGCACGATCACCGACCTGCTCAAGGACGGTGACCGCATCGCGGGCGCGTTCGGCTACTGGCGCGAAAGCGGACGGTTCATCCTGTTCCAGGCACCGGCGGTGGTGCTCGCGACCGGCGGGATCGGCAAGTCGTTCAAGGTGACCTCGAACTCCTGGGAGTACACCGGCGACGGGCACGCGCTGGCGCTGCGGGCGGGCGCGACCCTGATCAACATGGAGTTCGTCCAGTTCCACCCCACCGGGATGGTCTGGCCGCCGAGCGTGAAGGGCATCCTCGTCACCGAGGGCGTGCGTGGCGACGGCGGGGTGCTGAAGAACTCCGAGGGCAAGCGGTTCATGTTCGAGTACGTGCCCGACGTGTTCAAGGGCCAGTACGCGGACAGCGAGGAAGAAGCCGACCGCTGGTACACCGACGCCGACAACAACCGCCGCACGCCGGACCTGCTGCCGCGCGACGAGGTGGCGCGCGCGATCAACTCCGAGGTCAAGGCCGAGCGCGGGTCCCCGCACGGCGGGGTGTACCTCGACATCGCGAGCCGGCTCACGCCCGAGGAGATCAAGCGGCGCCTGCCGTCGATGTACCACCAGTTCAAGGAGCTGGCCGACGTCGACATCACGGCGGAGCCGATGGAGGTCGGCCCGACGTGCCACTACGTGATGGGCGGCATCGAGGTCGATCCCGACACCGCGTCGTCCAGCGTGCCGGGACTGTTCGCGGCGGGGGAGTGCTCGGGCGGGATGCACGGGTCGAACCGGCTGGGCGGCAACTCCCTGTCCGACCTGCTGGTGTTCGGCCGACGCGCCGGGCTCGGTGCAGCGTCCTATGTGGAATCTCTCGACACGCGACCGAAGGTCGGCCAGTCCGATGTGGACAGGGCGGCCCGGACGGCGCTGGTGCCGTTCGACCCGCCGCGCCAAGGTGTCGAAGAGAACCCGTACACGCTGCAGAACGAGCTGCAGCAGACGATGAACGACCTCGTCGGCATCATCCGCAAGGCCGAGGAGATCGAGCGGGCGCTCGCGAAGCTGGACGAGATCAAGGAACGCATCGGGAACGTGCTGGTGGAGGGGCACCGGCAGTTCAACCCGGGCTGGCACCTCGCCGTGGACCTGCGCAACATGTTGCTGGTGAGCGAGTGCGTGGCGCGCGCGGCGTTGCTGCGCACGGAAAGCCGCGGTGGGCACACGCGGGACGACCACCCGCAGATGGATTCGCACTGGCGCAACAAGCTGCTGGTGTGCGAGACGACGACGGACGATCCGCTGGCGCCGAGCGTCACCGTCACGGCGAAGGACCAGGAGCCGATGCGCCAGGACCTGCTGGAGCTGTTCGAACTGGGCGAGCTGGAGAAGTACTACACCGACGAGGAACTGGCTTCGCACCCGGGGAGGACGGCGTGAGCTACAAGGCGAACTTCCGGGTGTGGCGCGGCGACGCGGCGGGCGGCGAGCTGCGGGACTTCACCGTCGAGGTCAACGACGGCGAGGTCGTGCTGGACATCATCCACCGGCTGCAGGCCACGCAGGCGTCGGACCTCGCCGTGCGGTGGAACTGCAAGGCGGGCAAGTGCGGCTCCTGCTCGGCGGAGGTCAACGGGCGCCCGCGGCTGCTGTGCATGACGCGGATGTCGGTGTTCGACGAGGACGAGGTGATCACCGTGACGCCGCTGCGCACGTTCCCGGTGATCCGCGACCTGGTGACCGACGTGTCGTTCAACTACACCAAGGCGCGCGAGATCCCCTCGTTCACGCCGCCGCCGGAGCTGGCGCCCGGCGAGTACCGGATGCAGCAGGTCGACGTCGAGCGCTCGCAGGAGTTCCGCAAGTGCATCGAGTGCTTCCTGTGCCAGAACACGTGCCACGTCGTGCGCGACCACGAGGAGAACAAGGAGCACTTCGCGGGCCCGCGCTACCTCATGCGGATCGCCGAGCTGGAGATGCACCCGCTCGACGTGGCCGACCGGCGCGAGGCGGCGCAGAGCGAGCACGGGCTGGGCTACTGCAACATCACGAAGTGCTGTTCCGAGGTGTGCCCCGAGAACATCCACATCACGGACAACGCGTTGATCCCGATGAAGGAGCGGGTGGCGGACAAGCGGTACGACCCGCTGGTCTGGCTGGGCACCAACCTGTTCCGGCGCGGGAAGAAGTAGTCACAGCCGCTCGGCGATCCTCGTCAGCCACGCGAGGACCTCGCCGGGGTCGGTGGTGACGCCGTCCGCGCCGAGCTGCTCGGCCTGTGCCAGCCGGGCCGGGGTGACCTGTCCGGTGTAGAAGAACGCCGGTCCCTGGTACAGGCCCTGCTCCCGCAGGTAGCGCAGATCGGTGAACCCGGCCTGCGGGTCGTCCTCGCGGCGGATGTCGGACACCAGCGCGTTCGGGCGCAGCCGGGGCAGGATTTCGACCGCCTCCTCCCGGTTCCTGGCCGCCTCGACGCGCGCGCCGCCCGCTCTGAGGGTGTTCATCAGATATGCGGGGCCCTCGGATTCGTCGTCGATCCACAGCACGCGCAGCCCGAAAAAACGGTCCGTGCGCTGGGGTTCCTGAACCGAGGTGGGAGGGTACGGCGCCGAGTCCGCGACGAGCGGCGCGCGCAGCCGGCGCCATTGGGCGGTGGCCATCGGCAGACTGCGCAGCAACGCGACGAACTCCCTGTCCTTGGCCAGTTCCGGAAAGCTCACCGGCAGCTCCTGGACGACCTCCTCCAGGGCCTCCGTCAGCTCGGCTTTCGTCTCGTTCGCGGGCGGCTTGACCCCGGTGACCGCGAACAGCCGCGCCCGGCGCCCCGGATCGGGTCGCGTGCCGTGCCGGACGTACTCCCGGAAGTCGTGGTAGTCGAGGAACCGCTGCGCCAGGTCACCTTCCGGGGACAGCACCACCATGTTGTAGAACTCGGGGTAGAAGTGCCGCAGCAGGATGATCTTCACCAGGTTCTCGGTGCCCAGGTCGCCTCCGATGCGGCCGAGGTGGTGCTCCAGCACGAAGCTGTTGATCAGCCGCTTGATCCGGCGCGGGTTGCGGCCCGTCCGCTCGATGAGCAGCTTCTTCATCGCGTCGTCGAACAGGTGCGCCGTGCCCGAGCGCAGCAGGTAGCCGTCCACGAGGTTCCGCGCCAGGATCGAGCTGGGCGGCGGAATGGGATAGCTGACCTGGATGATCTTCTCCAGGTACCGCACCCCGTCGGCCACCCGGTCGCGGCCGACGGCCTGCCACAGCACCGCCTGGTCGCACGCGAGGACGAACACGACGCCCGGCACGTCCAGGTACAGCTTGATCGTCTCGCACACCTCGAAGATCCGCTGGTCCGAGCAGCGGTCGAGGTCGTCGATGAACACCACCAGCAGCCGTCCCCGGCCGGACGAGCCCTTGGCCAGCCAGTTCTGCGCCATCTCGTGGACGACGGCCTTGATCTCGTTGCGCGCCTTGGCATCCACGGCGAGCGTGCGCCACATCGCGTCGACCGCGGCGCCCAGCCCGAAGAAGCTCGACGCGACCAGCGAGACCGCGCGCACCGCGCCGACCACGTGCTTGCGCCGCAACGTCCCGCGGACGGCGCGCCGCAGGACGTTGCGGTCGAAGCTCAGCAGCACCGACTTGATGAGCCCCTCGACGGCGTCGGCGCGTTCGGAGGTCCAGGCGTTGAACCACACCGTGCTGACGGCCGGGTCCTTGCCGAGCTCCGCGTCGAGGCGGCGCAGCAGGCTGCTCTTGCCCATGCCCCAGCCGGCGTCGATCGCGACCGTGAACGGCGCGGCGGCGCGGGAGGCGAGGATCAGCTCCGCGAGGTTCCCCGCGGTGACCGTCGACTCCAGCAGGTCCTCGTTGCCACCCTCGCCGACCGGGGAGTCGTTGAGGACGGCGAACGCCGGGCGAGCGGACTCGGCCACGGTGTACCCATCGTCGTCGAAAACGGTCACCGCAGGGTTATACCGCTTTCCGCTTCAGGACGTCAGTTGTTCTGCAGGAACGTCGTGGCCAGGCTCTGCCCGGTCGAGGTGGCCTTCGCGTGGTCCTCGATGGGCGAGACGGTCGAGTTCTTGAAGCAGATGTACGTCACGCCCGAGTCGGTGCCGCCGGTGCTCGGGTCGGGATCGATGCCCAGCGCCTTCGCGGTCGCGTAGGACGCTTCGCCGATGATGTCCGTCGGGCCGGTGTCCCCGATGACCGCGTACTCGACCTTCCCGTTGTAGATCACCGCGCACGAGCCGCCACCCCGGAGCCCGGAGGACGAGTAGTTCCAGATGCTGCTCGAACTCGGCACGACGATGTACGGCAGCTGGGCCGCGTTCAGGGGCTGGTCGGTCGAGGTGTGGAACGCCGTGTCGGGGTAGAAGCAGCAGTCGGTGTCCTCGTTGCACTGGGTGGTGCGCTGCCCGTCACAGTCGATGTCCATGTCGGCGTGCCAGAACACCGCTCCGTTGGCGCCGCACACGGAGACGGTGCTGCTGGTCTCCTCGTCCGTCTTGTACTTTCCATTCGAGATCTGGCTGCAGCTCTGGGTTTTGGCCAGCAGTTGGGCCGCGGTGGGCGCTGCGGCCTGGGCCATCGCGGTCGGGAAGAGGCTCACGAAGAGCGTGAGCACGACGAGGAAGACCTTCTTTCGCATGGCGGCTCCCTAATTAGGAAAGTTTCTTAACTTTCAGGGGTGCCCAGGATGCCGTGCCCTCGCGCGGGCGCACAAGGAACTTTCGTAGGAATTCAGGCACCGGCCAGGGCGTCGACCGCGGCCGGGGCGAGCAGCTCGTCGGCGACCAGACCGGACAGTCCCACCAGTGTGGTGTTGACGCCGAGGGTGCACGCGGCCACGTTCACGCCCGCCAGCGCCGTGGTCTGCGCGTTGGCCCGCACGGCGTCGCGCAGCGAGTCGAGGAACGGGGGCAGCACGCCGATCGCCCCGCCGACGCGCAGGTAGCGCGGGTTGACGATGGTGACCACCGTGGCGAGCACCGTGCCGACGAGCCTGCCCGCTGCCGCGGTCACGCGGATCGCCTCGACGTTCCCGGCCCGCACGCGCCGCACGACGTCCTCCGCGGTCCGGACGCCCGTCGGCCGCAGCTGCCGGATCACCGCCTGGCCGCTGGCGATCGCCGAGACGCAGCCCCGCCGCCCGCAGTCGCAGCGTTCGTCGTGGCCCTCGATGCGGAGGTGTCCGATCTCGCCCGCCGACGCCGTCTCGCCGCGGTGCGTGCGCCCGGAGATCACCAACCCGGCGCCGATGCCCGTGCCGACCTTCACGCCGACGAGCGCCGCGTCCGGCCGTCCGAGGTCGCAGTACGCGCCGAACGCCAGCGCGTTCGCGTCGTTCTCCAGGAACACCGGCACCGCCAGTGCTTCGGTGAACCGGTCGCGCAACGGCAGTCCCGTCCACTCGCGCATGGCAGGTGGCGCGCTCGTGGTGCCGCGGTCGTGGTCGATCTGGCCGGGCACGCTGAGCCCGACCGCGGAGAGGCTGTCCGCGCGCCCCGTCCGGTCGAGCAGCTGCCGGCCGGTGTCGAGCAGGTACGTCAGCGTCTCGCCGGGCAGGTGACCCGCGGGCAGCGGGCGGTGCACCTGGGCGAACACGGTGCCACGCAGGTCGACGACGGCGACGGTCGCGTGCCGCTGCCCCACGTCGGCGACCAGTGCGGTGCGCCCGACGTCGTTGGCCGCCAGCACCTGCGCCGGGCGGCCACCGTTGGAAGCACGCACGCCCGTCTGCCGCAGGAGGTCCAGCCGCTGCAGGATCTCGAGCCGCTCCACCATCGTCGCGCGCGACAGGCCGATGCGGTCCTGCAGCTCCTGCCGCGTCAGCGGACCCTCGGCGCGGAGCACGGCCAGGATGTGCCCGGGGGAGGTCGGTGGCGGCGTACGCATGTTGACAGCTTCTCCCGGCGGGACTTATGTTCAATGACCTGACAGAAGTCTAACCGGCCCCGGATGCGGAGAGAGTCAGATGCGCGCGGCCCGCGGCCCGACGCTCCTGCGGGGGTTCGTCGTGGCCGGACCAGCTTCGCTGGCAGCGGGTTGCGTGGGCTTCTCGACCACCGGCGCGGGTGGAATGGTGTTCCTGTCGACGCAGTTACGGCCCGTCGCCGTGGCCGAGACCCGGTTGTTGGAGGCCCAGGAATGACGGTGGACACCACGAGGACGACGGAGAGCGCATCCGGCGGCAGAAGACCGGTCCGCTTCACCGAGCCTGCCCTCGCGGCCAGGGCGGCCCGGGTGTTGCGGGACAACGACACCGGAGCCGTCATCACGGCCGCGCCCCGGCTGTACCCGCACATGTGGAGCTGGGACGCCGCGTTCATCTCCATCGGCCTCGCCCGGCTCGACGTGCAGCGCGCCATCGCGGAGCTGGACACGCTGTTCGCCGCCCAGTGGCGCAACGGCATGGTGCCGCACATCGTGTTCACCGACGACGACGCGTACTTCCCGGGGCCCGACCGCTGGGGGACCGACGTGGCGCAGGACGGCCCGCGCGACGTGCGCACGTCCGGCATCTGCCAGCCGCCGGTGCACGCCATCGCGGTGCGCCGGGTGCTCGACATCGCCCGGCGCTCCGGGCCGCACGACCGGATCGACGCGGAGCGTTTCGCCCGCCGCATCTGGCCGAAGCTGTACGCGTGGCACCGCTGGCTCGTCGAGTACCGTACGCCGGGGTCGAGCGGGCTCATCGCGATCGTGCACGGCTGGGAGTCCGGAATGGACAATTCGCCGCGCTGGGACGTGCCGTACGACGCCGTGCACCCCGGCGCGGCCCTGCCGCCATACGTGCGCAAGGACGTCCGCCTCGTCGGCGACCCGGCCGAGCGGCCCACCGACCGCGAGTACGACCGGTACCTCTGGCTCATCGAGGAGATGCGCCGGGCGGGCTACGACCAGCGCACGATCGTCGAGAACTCCAGCTTCCTCGTCGGCGACGTGTTCATCACAGCGTTGTTCGCCGTGTCGTGCGACGTGCTGCTGGAGCTGGGCACCGAGTTCGGGCAGGAGCCGGAGCAGCTGGCGGATCTCGCGGACTGGGCCGCCAAGGCGCGCGCCGCGGTCGCCGGGAGCTGCCATTCGGTTTCGGGCATGGCCCGCGACCGCGACCTGCGCACCGGCCGCTGGCTGGACACGCAGACGATCGCCGGGTTCTCCCCGCTGCTGTGCGGCGGGGCACCGGACGACGTGCAGCTGAAACTGCTGTCGCTTTTGGACAGTGACCGCTGGGCGGGCAACCCGGACCTGCTGGCGCCGGTGCCACCGTCGGTCTCGCCGATGCGCCCGGGCTTCAACCCCCGCCAGTACTGGCGCGGTCCACAATGGCCGGTGGTGGTGTGGTTGTTCTCGTGGGCCTTCGAGCGCCGCGGCTGGCAGGACCGGGCGCGGAAACTGCGTGACGGCGGCATCCGCCTCACCGAGGACGGCTCGTTCGGCGAGTACTACGAACCCTTCACCGGCGAACCACTCGGCAGCACGGACCAGTCCTGGACGGCGGCCGTGGTGCTGGACTGGCTCTGCGCGTTCTGAGCACGAAAAAGGGGCGGCACCGCTGGTCCGGTGCCGCCCCTTTCCGCGGTCCGGTCAGCCCGCGCGGAGGTCGGCTTCGAGCGCGATCTCCTGGGCCTTGGTGTCCGCCGCCGGGAGGTGCTTCTTGCTGCGGCGGTTGCGCCGCTCCAGGTACGTCGCGAGCGCGGTGAGCAGCAGGCACAGCACGATGTAGATCGCCGCGACCACGAGCGTCGATGGGACGATCGGGCGGCTGAACTCGCCCTGCGTGCCGATGTAGCGCGCGTAGTACAGCAGTTCCTGGTACGTCACCACGAACCCGAGCGCGGTGTCCTTGAGCAGCACCACCAGCTGGCTGATGATCGTCGGCAGCATCGAGCGGATCGCCTGCGGGATCAGGACGAGCGTCATCACCTGCGTCTTGTTCATGCCCAGCGCGTAGGCCGCCTCGCTCTGGCCCTTGGGCAGCGCGAGGATGCCGGCGCGGAACACCTCCGCCAGCACCGAGCCGTTGTACAGCGTCAGGCCCAGCACCACGGACAGGAACGGCGAAATCGTGACGCCGAGCGCCGGCAGGCCGTAGAAGAACAGGAACATCAGGACCAGCAGCGGGATGGCGCGGAACAGCTCGACCACGAACGTCGAGATCCCGCGCAGCCACGCGTGGTCGGAAAGCCGTCCGGCGGCGAAGATCGCGCCGAACACCAGTGCGAGCACCGCGCCCAGCGCGAACGCCTTGAGGGTGAACAGCACGGCGTTGCCGAGGTCGCGCTGGACCTGCGTGTACTCCAGCCACTCCCAGCGGCGCGCGGAGAACTGGCCGCTGTCGTAGAAGCGGTAGATCACGAACGCGATGATCGCGGCGACCACCAGCGCCCCGACGACGGCCAGCAGCCGGTAGCGCACCCGGGCGCGCGGCCCGGGGATGTCGAAGAGGACGTTGGTCATCGGGCCACGCTCCACCGCTTCTCGAAGGCACGCTGGACCAGCGACAGGAGCGCGACCAGGATGATGAACCCGAGCGCGACCCACAGCAGGCCGACCAGCTGGTTGTCGCCGCGCTCGGCGAGGTACTGGCGGATCGCGCCGGCCTCGACCACGTTGAACCCAGCGGCGATGGTGGTGTTCTTCAGCAGCGCGATGAGCATGCTCATCAGCGGCGGGACCACCGAGCGCACCGCCTGCGGCAGCACCACCTGGCCGAGGACCTGGGTGAACGACAGGCCCAGCGCCCGCGCCGCCTCCGCCTGGCCGACCGGCACCGTGTTGATGCCGGAGCGCACTACCTCGCAGATGAACGCGGACGTGTAGATGGTCAGCGCCACCACGGCCGAGGTGAAGTAGCTGAGCTTCAGCACGTCCAGCAGCGGGTACGCGAACACCAGGAACGCGAACACCAGCGTCAGCGGGGTGTTGCGCAGGATCGTCACGTAGGCGGTGCCGACGACGCGGAACACCGGCACCGGGCTCACGCGCAGCATCGCCAGGAACGTGCCGAAGACCAGGCTCGCCACCGCCGAGATGACGAAGAGCTTGATCGTGGTCAGGAAGAACGGACCATAGAGGTCCAGATTGTCGAGCAGGACGTCCATCGGGCCTTCCCCGCCGCGGGTCGAGTGGGAGATAGAGGTGTGGCCGGTGACCGCCCACCGTGAGCGCTCACCGGCCACACTCGCGGATCAGTAGCGCTGGATGGTGGGCTTGGTCGCGGTCGAACCGGACTTGCCCAGGGTGGCGTCGTAGATCTTCTGCCACGTGCCGTCGTCGAGCGCGGCCTGCAGCAGGTCATCGATCTTGTTGCGCAGCGCCGAGTCGTCCTTGTTCAGGCCGATGCCGTACGGCTCCTGCGAGAACGGCTGGCCGACCACCTTCAGGTTGTCCGGGTCCTGCGCCGCGAAGCCCTTGAGGATCGCGTCGTCGGTGGTGACGGCGTCGACGTCCTTGGTGAGCAGCTTGTCGACGCACTGCGAGTACTTCTGGAACTCGACGATGTTGCCGGGCTCGGTCAGCTGCTGGTCGCGCACCCGCTGGATCGGGGTGGACCCCGTCACCGAGCAGACCTTCTTGCCCTTCAGGGTGTCCTTGCCGGTGATGGAGTTGTCGTCCTTGCGCACCAGCAGATCCTGGCCCGCCTGGAAGTACGGGCCCGCGAACGACACCTGCGCCTTGCGCTTGTCGGTGATCGTGTACGTGCCGACGTAGTAGTCGACGGTGCCGTTGGCGATGGCCGCCTCGCGCGCACCGGAGTCGACGGTCTGGTACGTGATCTTGCTCTCGTCGTAGCCGAGGCCGGCCGCGACGAGCTTCGCGATCTCGATGTCGAACCCGGAGTACTTGCCGGTGGTCGGGTCCTTCGCGCCGAGGCCGGGCTGGTCGTCCTTGACACCGATGGTCAGGCCGCCCTTGCCCTTGATCTTCGCGAAGGTGGCCGAGCCGGGAATGTCGACGCCCTGCGCCACCGTGTACGACGGCAGCGCCGCGGCGTTGCCCCCGGTGTCCCCGGTGCCGCCGCTGGACGGCGTGCCCTCCTTGCCGCAGGCGGTCAGCGCGAGCGCGCCGACCAGCAGCCCTGCCGCCAGGGTGCGGATCCTCATTCGAACTCTCCTGCTTCCTGGGTCGGTGCGGCGCACGTCGCGCCGCGAACCTGCTAGTGGGTAAGGATCTTGCCGAGGAAGTCCTTCGCACGTTCGGACTTCGGCTGGGTGAAGAACTCGTCCGGCGTGGCGTCCTCGACGATCTCACCGTCGGCCATGAACACCACCCGGTGCGCGGCGCGGCGCGCGAAACCCATCTCGTGGGTGACGACGAGCATGGTCATGCCGTCGGCCGCCAGGCCCGTCATCGTGTCGAGCACCTCCTGGACCATTTCCGGGTCCAGCGCGGAGGTCGGCTCGTCGAACAGCATCACCTTCGGCTTCATCGCGAGCGCGCGGGCGATCGCGGCGCGCTGCTGCTGCCCGCCGGACAGCTGAGCCGGGTACTTCTCCGCCTGGTTGGCGATGCCCACGCGCTCCAGCAGTTCCATCGCGGTCTTGCGCGCCTCGGCGGAGGACTGCTTGCGCACCTTCACCGGCGCGAGCATGACGTTCTCCACGATGCTCTTGTGCGCGAACAGGTTGAACGACTGGAAGACCATGCCGACGTCGGCGCGCAGCGCGGCGAGCGCCTTGCCCTCGGCGGGCAGCGGCTTGCCGTCGACGGAGATCTCCCCCGAGTTGATCGGCTCGAGCCGGTTGATCGCGCGGCAGAGCGTGGACTTGCCCGAACCCGAAGGACCGAGCACGACGACGACCTGGCCGCGCGGAACCTCCAGGTTGATGTCCTTCAGCACGTGCAGCTCGCCGAAGAACTTGTTGACGCCAGTCGCCTTGATCATCGCCGGCGACGTCGCTGTGGTCATCGATCCCTCCATACACCCCTGCCCATCCGGCGATCTAACACCGAAGTGGCGGTTGACGCCCGCAAAACGGACCAAAAGCAACCTAGGTGTCATCTGCGCACCCGGCAGGAACCTTAGTAGGAGATGAGCAGGGGTGCGGGCCGGGTCGCGAAGAGGTAGCATGCGGGTAGCAAAGGGGGTAGCATGCTGGGTATGAAGCTGAGTGTGAGTCTGGGGGAGGAGGACGTCGCCTTCCTGGACGAGTACGCGGCGGAGACACAGGCGGGGTCCCGGTCCGCCGTGTTGCACAGGGCCATCGAGCTGCTGCGTGCCTCGCAGCTGGAGGAGTCCTATGCCGACGCGTGGGAGGAATGGGAGATCGAGGACGCCGCGCTGTGGGAGTCCGCCGCGGGTGACGGGCTGACGGGTCGGTGATGCGGCGTGCGGAGATCCGGCTCGTGGACCTCGAACCGGTGCGAGGCGCCGAGGCGAGCAAGACGCGCCCAGCGGTGATCGTCAGCAACGACGGAGCGAACGCGGCAGCGTCCCGGCTCGGCCGGGGGGTCGTGACGGTCGTACCGGTGACGTCGAACACCACCCGGGTGTATCCGTTCCAGGTCCTGCTGCCCGCGAGCGCCTGCGGGCTGAAGGTGGACTCGAAAGCCCAGGCGGAGCAGGTCCGCTCGGTGTCGGTGGAGCGGATAGGGAGGAAGACGGGCCAGGTACCGCCCGCGGTGATGGCGAAGCTGGACCAGGCGCTGCGCGTGCACCTGGGGTTGTGATCCGGGCAGTCGGGCTGCGACCTGACTCCCGGGGTTGTCGGGTCTCCTGGGCTTAGGGGGCCGTGCTCCATCCTCTACGCGGCTCGCGGACCTTGAGAAGTCCTTGCGGAGGTCACCCGTACCGCCGCCTTGTTACTTCGCCCGTCGCGCGGACGAGCCACCCTCTCGTGCGGGTTGCCCACACCACCGGGGTGTGCCGCCGCCCTCACATCGACGGGCCGTCTCGCATTGGTGCGCGCCGCCTGCCCTGCGCACCACCTCGCGTCACTGCATCCCGCGCCGCCGCTTTTGCACGCGTGCGCCACCTGTCCCATGCGAGGGCGCCCCTTCGGCGTCGATGCGCCACCGGCCCGATGCACTCAGGTCGTTGGCCGCCCCCCAGCTCCCGCTCAACGCCTGCCGCCTGTCCCACGCGAGGACACCCCTTCGGCGTTGATGTGCCACCCGCTCGGCCCCGTGCGCCCTCGGGCCGCCGCCAACCGATGCACCCAGGTCGTCGTTGGCCGCGCCCCCAGCTCCCGCTCAACGCCCGCCACTCCGGCCACCCGCCGCGCCTGGTGGTGCCCCGGAATCGGCCGTGCTTTTCCGGGTTTACCCTGGTAGGCGATGAGTACGACAGAGGTCGGCAAAACCTACCAAATTCGCACGTTCGGCTGTCAGATGAACGTGCACGACTCCGAGCGCCTCGCCGGGCAGCTGGAGGAAGCGGGCTACGTGCCGGCTCTCGAAGGAGCCGCGCCGGACCTCGTCGTGTTCAACACGTGCGCCGTGCGCGAGAACGCGGACAACAAGCTGTACGGCACTCTCGGGCACCTGCGCCCGGCGAAGGACGCGAACCCCGGCATGCAGATCGCGGTGGGTGGCTGCCTCGCGCAGAAGGATCGCGGCGAGATCGTCAAGCGGGCGCCGTGGGTGGATGTCGTGTTCGGCACGCACAACCTCGGTTCGCTCCCGGTGCTGCTCGAACGCGCCCGGCACAACGCCGAGGCCGAGGTGGAGATCCTCGAGTCGCTCGAAACGTTCCCCTCGACGCTGCCCGCCCGCCGCGACTCGGCCTATTCGGGCTGGGTGTCGATTTCGGTGGGCTGCAACAACACGTGCACGTTCTGCATCGTGCCGTCGCTGCGGGGCAAGGAGCGCGACCGCCGTCCGGGTGAGGTGCTGGCCGAGGTCGAGGCGCTCGTCGCCGAGGGTGTGCTCGAAGTGACGCTGCTGGGTCAGAACGTCAACTCCTACGGCGTCGAGTTCGGCGACCGGCAGGCGTTCTCGAAACTGTTGCGTGCCTGCGGTTCCGTGGACGGGCTGGAGCGCCTGCGCTTCACGTCGCCGCACCCGGCGGCGTTCACCGACGACGTGATCGACGCGATGGCCGAGACGCCGAACGTGTGCCACCAGCTGCACATGCCCCTGCAGTCGGGCTCGGACCGGGTGCTGAAGGAGATGCGGCGGTCGTACCGGTCGAGCCGCTACCTGTCCATTCTGGACAAGGTGCGCGCGGCGATGCCGGACGCGGCCATCACCACCGACATCATCGTCGGCTTCCCTGGCGAGACCGAAGAGGATTTCCAGGCGACGCTCGACGTCGTGCGGCAGGCGCGGTTCTCGAGCGCCTTCACGTTCCAGTACTCGAAGCGCCCGGGTACTCCCGCGGCGGAGATGCCGGGGCAGCTGCCGAAGGAGGTCGTGCAGGAGCGCTACGACCGGCTCGTCGAGCTGCAGAACGACATCGCGTGGCAGGAGAACAAGAAGCTCGTCGGGCAGAAGGTGGAGCTGCTCGTCGCCACCGGCGAGGGCCGCAAGGACGCCGAAACGCAGCGGATGAGCGGCCGCGCCCGCGACGGCAGGCTCGTGCACTTCACCCCGGCAGGCCCCGCGGTCGACCGCGCCGTGCGGCCGGGTGACGTGGTCGAGACGGTGGTCACCTACGGCGCCCCGCACCACCTGGTCGCGGACGGTGACGTTCTGACGCACCGCCGCACCCGCGCGGGGGACAACGTGGAAGCGGGCCTGCGCCCGAAAACCGACGGCGTCAGCCTCGGCCTCCCGTCCTTCGGCGTCCCGAAGACGCAGCAACCGGTCACGGGCGGGTGCGGCGCATGACCACCGTGACGAAGCGCGCGGCGACGGGCCGGTGGGCCGGATGACCGAGCAGGGAAGGTTTGGGCGGACAGCCACGCTGGCGCCCCGGCTGGACGGAGTGCGGCTTCTCCGGCGCTCGCCCGTGGCGGCGCGCAGCTGGGTCGTTCGCCCGGTGGCGCGGGCAGCCGTGCTGAGGTCCCAGCAGCGGATGGAGTGCGGCGCCCCCAGCCCGCACGTGGCGACAGGCGGGTGGAGCGCATGACCGAGCACGAGACGGACGTCGACCGGCTGGGTGCGGACGTCGACGAGATCGGCAGGAAGGCCGCCCGCACGGTCGAGCTGGGGCGGCGCGGGTTCATCCTGTCGGTGCTGGTGTTCGTGCTGCTGATCGCGCAGTTGCTGCCGTGGGCGGGCGGGCACGTGGGCTGGCAGGTGCTCTTGGGCCGGGCCGGGGCGATCCCGCAACTGTTCGCCGCGACGTCCACGGTGATCGGTGTGCTGTGCTCCGCGCTGGCCCTGAGCACGCGCCTGTGGTGGATGACGTGGGTGTGCGCCATCGGCGGCTGGTTCTCCTCGGTCGACGGCCTGCTCGCGGTGTGGTCGCAGCAGTCGGCCGGAGCGAACGGCGTTGCCGGCGGCGGTCCCGGGATCGGCCTGGTCCTCGCCCTCGTGGCGATCATCCTGCTGGCGGCCAACTGGCTGCGCACCGCCTTCTCCCGCTCCTGACCGCGGCCTGCCCCGGTCGAACCCGTCATGACCTGCGGCCTTGTGGCCTCGACGGTGGCGGAGTCAGCGGTCCGGCCCCGGCCCTGCGCCGTGGGACGCTGCTCCTGACCGTGCTGACCGTGCTGACCGTGCTGACCGTGCTGACCGTGCTGGCCGGGCTGGTCGCGTTGGCGGCGCTGGTCGCCCTGCCGCCCTGCCGCCCTGACCGCGTTGGCCGGGCTGGCCGCGCTGACCGGGTAGGCCGCCCTGGCCGCGCTGACCGCGCTGACCGGGCTGGCCGTGCTGGTCGCGTTGGCGGCGCTGGTCGCCCTGCCGCCCTGACCGCCCTGACCGCCCTGACCGCCCTGACCGGATCGGCCGAGCTGGCCGCCTTGAGGCGTGCTCCCCATCGTGGCCGACCCCAAGTCCGGCCGGGCGAGGCCGCGGAAGCTCTCACCGCCGCACCCAACACAACCGGCCCCATCCACCCCGCCCAGCACCGAGTCCCAGCAGTTGCCCTTTCGCGACCCGAACGCAACCATCACCGTATACGACATACTGTATGCAACTTATCCAGGACTTCTACGGCAGGCGCTACCGCATCGGCGAGACGGACCGCCTCCTGCTGGGGAGACCGCGGGTCTGGGTGCTCGTCGCGGCGTGGGCGGTGATGCTCGCGGCCGGGGCCGGGCAGTACGGCTACGGCGCGCTGCTGCCCGGGCTCGTCGCCGAGCGTGGCTGGACCTGGCAGCAGGGCTGCTGGGTCCTCGCCGTCTGGACGGTTTGCCAGAGCGCCACCGTCTTCGTCGCCACGCGGCTGCCACCTGCCGTGACCCTGGCCGTCGGCGGGGTGCTGTGCGCGGCGGGGTTCGTGGCACTGGCCGCCGCGCGGGAGTTTCCCGTCGTGCTGGCCAGTCACGCCGTGCTCGGGGGCGCCGGCGCCGGGCTGGTCTACGGCACCTGCCAGAGCACCGTCGCGCGCTGGTATCCCGAGCGGCCGTCGCTGGTCGCCGTGGTGACCGGAGCCTTCGCCTACGGCTCGATTCCCTTCCTGCTCACGGGACCGACGCCCGCGGCCGCCGTCGTGCTCGTCCTGGCGCTCGGCGCGGCACTGATCCTGCGTACCCCGCCCGACGACTGGTGGCCCCGGCACCTCGACCCCCGCCAGTGGGCGCTCGACAAGACCCTGAACCGCGACCTGCGGCACAACCGCCCCGCGATCCGGCAGTACTCGGTCGCCGAGGCGCTCCGCTGCCCGGTGGCGTGGCTGCTGTACCTCGCCGTGGCGGGAGCGGCCGCGGTGGCGCTCTTCGACATCGCGTACCTGGCCGCGTTCCACGGACTGCTCGCCGCGGGACTGTTCGCCGCTACCAGCGGGCTCACTCGCGTCGGCGCTGCCTGGGCGGGCGTGAGGTTCGGTCGTCGTACGGTCCTTTGTGGAGCGTTGGCGACCGCAGGAGTCGCGCAGCTGCTGGTATTGGTGGCGCCGACCGTCGGAGCCTGTCTCGCCGGTGCCGCCGCTGGCGCGTGTTATGCACTGCTGCCGGGAATCGTGCAGGGCCACTTCGGCGAACGCCTTGCCCTGCCGAGCTTCTTCTACGGCGCCAAGGCCGTCGGCGGACTGCTCGGCGTACTGCTCGCCGCCTATGTTGGCACCGCGGGCTTCGGCGTGACCGCACTGCTCGGCCTGGTGGCCGCCACGCTCATCTCGGTGCTCCGTCAACCGGGACGGCCGATTCTGGCGAGTTGGTGACTGAAAGCGCTTTCCGGGCGAGTGCGGCGGTTTCGGATGGTGTCTTGCCGACCTTGACGCCGGCGGCTTCGAGGGCTTCCTTCTTGGCTTGGGCGGTGCCGGCGGAGCCGGACACGATGGCGCCGGCGTGGCCCATGGTTTTGCCTTCGGGGGCGGTGAACCCGGCGACGTAGCCGACGACGGGTTTGGTGACGTTGTCCTTGATGTAGGCCGCGGCGCGTTCTTCGGCGTCGCCGCCGATTTCGCCGATCATGACGATGACCTCGGTCTCGGGATCGGCCTGGAACGCTTCGAGGGCGTCGATGTGGGTGGTGCCGATGACCGGGTCCCCGCCGATGCCGACGGCGGTGGAGAAGCCGATGTCGCGCAGCTCGTACATCATCTGATACGTCAGCGTCCCGGACTTGGAGACGAGACCGATCTTGCCGGGGCCGGTGATGTTGGCCGGGATGATGCCCGCGTTCGACTTACCGGGGGAGATGACGCCGGGGCAGTTCGGCCCGATGATCCGGGTTTTGTTGCCCTTCGCCACGGCGTGGGCCCAGAAGTAGGCCGAATCGTGCACCGGGATGCCCTCGGTGATCACCACCGCGAGCGGGATCTGCGCGTCGATGGCCTCGATCACCGCGTCTTTGGCGAAGCGCGGCGGCACGAAGATGACCGACACGTCGGCGCCGGTTTCCTTGATGGCCTCCTCGACCGTGCCGAACACGGTGAGGTCCTTCCCGGCGAGAGTCACGGTCTGCCCGGCCTTGCGGGCGTTCACCCCGCCGACGATGTTCGCGCCGGCCTGCAGCATCTTGGTCGCGTGTTTGGTGCCCTCGGACCCGGTGATGCCCTGAACGATGATCTTGCTGTCAGAGTCAAGGAAGATCGACATTGTTCTACGCTCCTGCCGCCGCGAGTTCGGCAGCCTTGTCCGCCGCGTTGTCCATGGTGTCCACCTGCGTCACCAGCGGGTGGTTCGCCTCGTTGAGGATCCGGCGGCCCTCCTCGACATTGTTCCCGTCCAGACGCACCACCAGCGGCTTGGTGGCCTCCTCACCCAGGATCTTCAGCGCTTCGACGATGCCGGTCGCGACCGCGTCACAGGCGGTGATCCCACCGAACACGTTGACGAACACCGACTTGACCGCGGGGTCGTTGAGGATGACGTCCAGCCCGGCGGCCATCACCTCCGCGGAGGCGCCGCCCCCGATGTCGAGGAAGTTCGCCGGCTTCACCCCACCGTGTTTCTCCCCGGCGTAGGCCACGACGTCCAGGGTGGACATGACCAGCCCGGCACCGTTGCCGATGATGCCGACCTCACCATCGAGCTTGACGTAGTTGAGGTTCTTCGCCTTGGCCTTGGCCTCCAGCGGGTCCTCGGCCTGCTTGTCCACCAACTCCTCATGCCCGGGGTGGCGGAACGAGGCGTTCTCATCCAGCGTGACCTTGCCATCCAGGGCCACGATCTTGTCCTGCGGGTCACGCACCAGCGGGTTGACCTCGACCAGGGTGGCGTCCTCGGCGACGAAGGTCTCCCACAGCTTCACCACCACCTCGGCGGCCTGCTCGCGGATCACCTCGGGGAAATTGCCCTGGGTCAGGATCTCCAGCGCCTTGGCCTTGTCGACCCCGGCGATCGCATCGACCGGCACCTTGGCCAGCGCGTCGGGGCGCTCGACCGCGAGCTGCTCGATCTCCATACCCCCCTCGGCCGAGGCCATCGCCAGGAAGGTGCGGTTCGCGCGATCGAGCAGGAAGGAGAAGTAGTACTCCTGCGCGATATCCGACGCCTCGGTCACCAACACCCGATGCGTGACGTGACCCTTGATGTCCAAACCAAGGATCGCCTGAGCCTTCTCCTTGGCCTCGGCCGGGTCCTGGGCCAGCTTCACACCACCGGCCTTACCACGACCACCGGTCTTCACCTGCGCCTTGACCACAACCTGACCACCGATCCTCTCGGCGGCGGCCTGCGCTTCTTCCGGGGTACTCGCAACGGCACCGGGCAGAACCGGCACACCGTGGGCGGCGAAGAGATCCTTCGCCTGGTATTCGTAGAGGTCCACTACTCCAGTCTCCTGACGACACACGCCACTGTGTTGACCTGCGATGAGGCGGTCCAGATGCGTGCTTGTTGCAAACCATGCTGCCGGACGGGAACGACCCTAGCGACCTGGGGGAAGACGCGGGGCGCCGCACCCGGTGAACTCTGTCACCGTATGGATCCAGAGGGTGTTTTTCGGGTGTGAGTCGTCCCACGCGGGGCAAGAACGGTCGCGATCGCGAGAGCCACGACACAACCCAGCGCGATCCACCACCCGACGCCGGCGTGCGCACCGGGAATCTGGTCCCCGGTCAGGGGCAGCGCGAGGACGCGGAGCGCGGCCACGCACGTCGCCCCGGCGAGCAGCGCCGTCGCACGGGCGGGGCGGCTGCGGGGCGCGAGGAAGCACGCGCCGAGCACGGTCAGCAGCGCGAGCAGCAGCCCCCACGACGGGGTGCCGAAGTTCGACCACAGGGCGGGCTCGACGTAGTCCGGCGCGACGATCGACGGCGTGCCGAACCCTCCGACCGCGAGGATCCCGCCCGCCACCAGCGGCGTGATCATGTTCGGCCCGAGCAGGACGTCGAGGCTCTCGTCGCTGTCGTCCCGCTCCACCATTCCGGCGATGACCGACACGACGGCGACCGCGACCGCGGTGGCAGCGGCGACGGACGTCCACAGCACCCCCGGCCCCGGCGACAACCCGGCACCGAGCTCGCTGGCGGTGATCGCCGTGGTCAGCACCGCCGTGGCGGCGAGTGGCACGCCCACCCAGGCCACCGACAGCACCGGACGCAGGACCGGCGCGAGCCGCGGCACGAACATCGCCACGCCCAGCACGCCGACGAGCAGCCCGGCGACCAGCAGCAACCAGCGCGAGGGGCTCTGCGGCCCGCCGAGCTCACCGGTCACGATCACCTGATCGGTGAAGGTGCCCGCGATCGCGGCGAGCATCGTCAGGACGCCCAGCACCCCGGCGACCCGCTGCAGCCGCGGCGAGCCCGGCAGCTTTGCCTCGCCCGCCTCGTCGTCGCTCACGGCCACCGGCTGTCCCTCGGACGGCAGAAACGCGACGACCACGAGCCCGAGCGCACCGACCAGCACCACGACCGGCCCGGCCGAGACCCCGAGGCCCGTCACGACCGCACCGGAGACGAGCTCCGGCAACGCGACCGTGGCAGCGGCTAGCCCGAGCCCGAGCAGCCCGCCCATGCTCAGTGCGGCCGAACCCGAACTGATCGCGAGCCCGGCGGCGGCGGGCAACGCGAACGCCAGCAGCAGGCACCCGGTCAGCACCAGGGTCGGCCGCTCGAACGCACTGCCCACCGGCAGGAAGGCGTCGTTCCCGGAGAACGGCGCCATCATCACGCCGATCGCCGCGACACCCGCGGCCACCAGCCCGACCGGCAGCAGCCCACGTTCCGTGGAGCCGGAGTCCGGCCGCGGCCCGAGCGCCCGGACCGCGACGATCCCGGCGGCCACTGTTGCCACGTGCCCCGCGAGCAGCAACCAGAGGCCGACGCCCGCCCCGGGCAGGGCGAACACCTCCGGCCGGTACAGCTCAGGACGCGACGCCGCCGACGGGTCGGCGATGAACTGCAGGTCCAGCACCGCACGTCCGGGCACGAGCGCGGCAACCCCCGCGAACACCCCGGCCGCAGCAGCCACGCGCCCACTCAGCAGGAACGCACCCGCGAGCGCGAGTGGAGCCACGGCGAGCACGATCAGCAGAGGCGCACTGGGGTAGCCGCGGACCGCGCCGTCGACCACCGGGAGCACCGACCCGAGGGCCAGCAGCAGGGTGGCGAGAGCGCCTAGCACCAGCGCGGGGAGCAACGTCTTGGTCGACTGCCCGTCGAGGGCGTCCGCCGGGTGCGGATCGGTCCGCGAGAACCGGGCGGCGACTGTCCAGCGAGTCCGGGTCATTGCCACGGAACGCTAGCAAGGACGACGCCGGTTCACCGGCCCGCCCGCGACACTTGGTGCCCGGCGAGGCTGAGCAGTAAACGTTACCCATGTCACACAGACGGCGTAATCATTCCTCGACTCTGCGTCATCACTGCTGCTAGAGCGCTCGCGCCGCTCACACTTTCAGCCCAGGCCACGACGACACCTTGCCCAGAAGGACCTCCTTTCGTTACTGTCCCCCGGTCCCCATTACGGTCAGGTCACGAAGCGGACGACGAGCAACCACCCCCGAGGTTGCTCACCGGGTCCCCCGCCCGGGTTCGCGATCTGGCTCCCCCGAGTAACGGAAGGCTCCCGTCTTGGCTCGACACCGCTCCCCCAGCGGCGAAGCCCCTTCCCCGGAACTCGATGGCGCACTGGAGGGTGCGGTCGTCCGTGTCCGGGGTGGACACCGATTCCCGACCCCGTCTTCGGCCCTGCGCGGGCGAGTGGTGGTCGCCGCCGTCGCCGCTGGTGCTTTCGCCGCCGCCGCGGCAGGCCAGACCCTGCAGTCGTTCGGCACCGCCGAGGCCGAAGGCGTGGCGCCGCTGGCCAACACCACGGACGCGAGCGCCAACTTCGCCCTCGGTGGCGACGCCCCCGCCGGCGCCCCTGAGCTGGTGCCCGCCGCGCACTACACCGACGCTTCGGCCGAGGTGCAGAAGCTCGACGCCAGCCTCCAGGTGACGCAGAACCGCGAGGCGCGTGACGCCGCCGCCGCGAAAGCCGCCGCCGACGAGGCCTCGCGCCCCAAGACCTGCCTGCCCGCGCACGGCACGTTCACCTCGGGCTTCGGCGCCCGGTGGGGGACGACCCACTACGGCATCGACATCGCCAACGCGATCGGCACGCCCATCTACGCCGCCTCCGACGGCACGGTGATCGACGCCGGGCCGGCCAGCGGCTTCGGGCTGTGGGTGCGGATCCAGCTGGACGACGGCACCATCCAGGTGTACGGGCACATGAACAGCTTCTCGGTGCACGAGGGGCAGAAGGTCAAGTGCGGTCAGCAGATCGCCGAGATCGGCGAGCGCGGCCAGGCGACCGGACCCCATCTGCACTTCGAGGTCTGGCTGAACGGCACGAAGAAGATCGACCCGCGGCCGTGGCTCGCCGCGCGGGGCGTGTACGTGTAGTTCGGGTCGCCGATCCGCTCGGGACCGTCGCCGGTGGTGCGCCTTCCCGAGTGGTCGCAGGCGCGCGAACCAGGCCGCGCTTCGGCGGATGAACTGGCGGATGTGCTGCATCGGAGCCTCCTTCTGCTCGAACCGGTGTTCGAGTACAGGTATAGCGGAGGGGTCCGACAATTCCGGGGCCACGATGTGGCTGGAAGCCGCGAGCGGCCGAGGGTGTGCCCGATCGAGTGATGCGCGCTCCACGCAGGCCATGACGGCCCTCGGAGTGGCGACACGCGCGGATGCGGCAGGCACCGTCGCAGGGTTACCTCAAGCCGCGGCCTGAAACGGTCGTGGCGGCCTTTACGGCGTCGAATCGACTGAACGGGTGCCCTCGAATCGCGAGAGATTCTCACGTCCGCTCGCGCTTCGGTGGAGGGGCGGTAGCTCCGGGCGTTGGGAGGCGCGCGGAGGGGCATGGGGCGCGGCTGCGGCGGAGTGGGCGCGCCGTGCTGGACTGCTCTTAGGCGAAGCACGGGCGGGTTGACGCACAGCAGGCTATACGAAGCCGCCAGACGACGAGGCAGTGCCGCAGCAGCCGCGCCCCTGCCTGCCGTACGACCAGCTCGGCCCACGGTGGGACACGCCTCGGCCTCCCGCCGTTGCGAAAGCGCCGCGAGAGCCCCGCCGCGGTGGCCTGCCGCACGGCGCCGCCGCGAGGGCCCGGCCGCAGTGGCGTGTCGCGCGACCCCGCCGCGAGGGCCGCTGTGGCGACCCCACCGCGAGGGTCTGCTGCCGCGCGGCCCCGCCGCGAGGGCCTGCCATGCGGCGCCGCCGCGATGGCCTCCATGCGACGCCGCCGCGACGCTCCCGTGCGACGGCTGCCGCGAGGGCCTGCCGCGCGACCCCGCCGCCACGGCGCCCATGGCGACCCCGCCCCGAGGCCTGCCGCGCAGCCCCGCCGCGAGAGCCGCTGTGGCGACCCCACCGAGATGGCCGCTGTGGTGGGCCCCCGAGATGGCCGCTGTGGTGGGCCCACCGCGAGGACTGCTGCTACGCGGCCCCGCCGCCACGGCTTCCGTGGCGACCCCACCGTGAGGGCCTGCCGTGCAGCCCCGCCGCGAGGGCTGCCGTGATCGCCCCACCGCGAGGGCCCCGCCGCGAGGGCCTGCCGCGCGGCCCACCGCGACAGCTCCCATAGCGACCCCACCCCGATGGCCTGCCGCGCAACCTCGCCGCGAGGGCCGCCCGGGTAGCCCGGGCGATTCACCGATGACAGCTCCGCCATAGCCGCCCCGTCGCGTCGGACCCACCCAACCCCCGCAGGGGGCCTACAGCTTCACCATCGGGACGCTGCCGATGAGCATCAGCTTCACCTTGCCCGCCGCGCCGAAGTCGATCGTCGCGGTGGCTCGGGCGCCTTCGCCTTGTGCTTCGACCACCGTGCCGAGGCCGTACTTGTCGTGGCTGACCCTGTCACCCACGTCGAGCTTCAGTGCCACCGTGTTCTGCCAGCCCTTGAACGGCGTCGAGCGCATGCCCCGCGCCGCCACACCGGCCTGTGCCGAATCACCGCCGAAGGAGCGCCTGCTGCCCCACGTGGTCGCCGTCCGGGGCGAGCCGTACGACTCCGGCTCCTCCCGGCGCCAGTCGATCAAGTCGGCCGGGATCTCGTCGAAGAACCGCGACGCCGGGTTGGTCATCGGCTGCCCCCACGCCGAGCGCGTGATCGCCCGCGACAGGTACAGCCGCTCCCGCGCCCGCGTGATCGCCACGTACGCCAGGCGCCGCTCCTCCGCCAGCTCCGCCGGCTCCCCCAGCGCCCGCAGGTGCGGAAAGACCCCGTCCTCCCAGCCCGTGCAGAACACCACCGGGTACTCGAGGCCCTTGGCGGTGTGCACGGTCATCAGCGTGACCACCCCGGAGTCCTCTTCCTCGTCCTCACCGTCGGGCGACGGGATCGAGTCCGCGTCCGCCACCAGCGACACCCGCTCCAGGAACGCGGGCAGCGACCCCGGCTCCGGCAGGCCGTCCTCCGCCGGCGGCTGCTCGGCGGCCGCCTCGGTGAACTCCCGCGCCACCGTCACGAGCTCCGTCAGGTTCTCGACCCGCGACGCGTCCTGCGGGTCGTCCGACTCCTCCAGCTCCGCGCGGTACCCGGTGCGCTCCAGCACTGCCTCCAGCACGTCCGCCACCTCGGCGCCCTCGTCGGCCAGCTCGCGCAGCCCGTCGAGCAGCTCCACGAACCCCGTGATCGCCTTGGCCGAACGCGGGTTGAGCAGCGGAACCTTGCCCTCGACCGCCTCACGCAACGCCGCGTTGAACGAGATCCGCTCCCGCTCGGCGTGGGTGGCGACCACGGCCTCCGCCCTGTCGCCGATGCCGCGCTTGGGCACGTTCAGCACCCGGCGCAGGCTCACCGTGTCCTCCGGGTTGGCGATGACCCGCAGATACGCCAGCATGTCCCGGACCTCGCGCCGCTCGTAGAAACGGACACCGCCGACCACCCGGTACGGCAACCCCAGCCGGATGAAGATCTCCTCGAACACCCGCGACTGATTGTTGGTGCGGTAGAACACCGCCACGTCCGAGTACTTCGCCTCGCCGCGGTCGGCCAGCGCGTCAATCTCGCCCGCGACGAACGCCGCCTCGTCGTGCTCGTTGTCCGCGACGTAGCCGCCGATCTTCTCGCCGTCACCCGAGTCGGTCCACAGCCGCTTGTCCCGCCGGTTCGGGTTCCGCGAGATCACGGCGTTCGCGGCGGACAGGATCGTCTGCGTAGAGCGGTAGTTCTGCTCCAGCAGGATCGTGCGCGCGTTCGGGAAATCCCGCTCGAACTCCTCGATGTTGCGGATCGTCGCGCCGCGGAACGCGTAGATCGACTGGTCCGCGTCACCCACCACGCACAGCTCCGCGGGCTCCACGCCGGACTCCGACCGGTGCGTGCCCACCAGCTCGCGGACCAGCGTGTACTGCGCGTGGTTGGTGTCCTGGTACTCGTCGACCAGCACGTGCCGGAACCGGCGCCGGTAGTGCTCGGCGACGTCCGGGAAGACCTGCAGCAGCTCGACCGTGCGCATGATCAGGTCGTCGAAGTCCATCGCGTTGGCGAGCGACAGCCGCCGCTGGTACTCGACGTAGACCTCCGCGACGCGCCGCTCCAGGTCGTTGGCCGCCTTCTCCTTGGCGCTCTCCGGGTCGACCAGCTCGTTCTTCAGGTTCGAGATGTGCACCGCGAGCGTGCGGGCCGGATACCGCTTGGGGTCGACGTCGAGATCGCGCGCCACCAGCGTGATGAGCCGTTTGGTGTCGTCGGAGTCGTAGATGGAGAAGTTCGACGACATGCCGAGCGTCTTGGCCTCGCGCCGCAGCAGCCGCACGCACATCGAGTGGAACGTCGACACCCACATCGCGTTGGCGCGGCGGCCCACGAGGCTCGCGACCCGCTCGCGCATCTCGGCCGCGGCCTTGTTGGTGAAGGTGATGGCCATGATCTCGCCGGGCTGCGCGCCGCGTTGGGCCAGCAGCCAGGCGATCCGCCTGGTCAGCACCCTGGTCTTGCCCGAACCGGCCCCGGCCACGACCAGCAGCGGCACACCGGCGTGGGTGACGGCTTCGCGCTGGGCGGGGTTGAGGTCCGCGAGCAGGTCGGCATGGCGGCCGGCGGGGGCGGCCGCCGGCTTTTCGGCGGGGAGATCGAAGAGGGTGCTCATCGGGGATCCACGCTACTCGGGGGGACTGACGGTCTACCGCACCGGACGTAGCCGCGGATGTCGCCCGGCGGCCGATGCCGAGCCCCGTGCCGGTGCGGAGCATCGAGGGTATGACGACACCGAAGGGGATCCGCGCCTCGGACGCCGATCGCGAGCGCACCGCCGCCCGGATCCAGCGCGCGAGCGGCGAAGGCCGCCTGACACTCGACGAAACAGAACAACGGCTGGGCGCGGTTTATGCCACCACCTACGTCCACGAGCTGGCCGCCTTCGTGGCCGACCTGCCACCCGAACCGGTGCCGCGGCCGCGCTTCCCCGCGCCGCTGCGTGTGCACGCCGCGGCGGTCGCGGTACTGGCGGTGCTGCTCGTGGTGGCCTGGGCCGCGTCCGGGGCGCCGTTCTTCTGGCCCGTCGCGCCGCTGTTCTGGCTCTCGCTGAGTCTCATGGGTCACGCGGCGCTCCGGAACCGGGGACGAGTTGTGCCATACTGAGCGCATGCGGCACCACGCGTACCGATTTTTCTACGGGACCGGACTCCGGCTCCCGTGATCGCGTAGTGTCGCCCGCAATCACCACCAAGCCCCGGAGTCCACGGACCCGGGGCTTTCGTCGGCTCTGGGACCGGGTGGAAGTCCGGACCGATCGGAGGTCCAGATGAACGCACAGACAGACGACGACCGCGTCTCCTCGGCGGAGCCGGTGGCCTCGGCCGAGGAGATCGCCGAGCTGCGCAAGGAGATCAACTGGCTCGACTCGGAGATCCTGCGCCTGGTCAAGCGCCGCGTCGAGGTCTCGCAGACGATCGGCCGCGCGCGGATGGCCGCGGGCGGCACCCGCATCGTCTACAACCGCGAGATGGACGTGCTCGCCCGCTACCGGGAGCTCGGCCCCGACGGCCGCCAGCTCGCGATGGCGCTGCTGAACCTGGGGCGCGGCCGCCTCGGCCGGTAGGCGTTCCGTTCAGGGATTTTCCCCGACCCCCGAAGCGCCGCGGGCGGGCACACTGGACGCATGATTAACCTCATCGCGGTCGTGGTCGCGATAGCCAGTGTGCTCGCCGCGCTCGGCCACGTCGGATATCTGGCGCTGCTCAACAACGCCGCCAACAAGCGGGCCGGCGGTGCTCCGGTGGCGCAGTACGTGCGCAGCCGGTGGGGCATCGCCGGCGGGACCACCGCGGCCTCGCTGCTCGCGTGGCTGTTCACCGCGGGCGGGCCGACGATGGACGTCATCGCCATCCTGCTGGCCGCCGGGAGCGGGGCGGTGGCGGTGAAGGCCCTGCAGTCCACCCAGGAGAAGTACCGTACCGGCGGCTAAAACACCGCGGCGGGGCGCGGTTACACACTGCAAGTCGCAGTGTCGGCGAAACGCGACCCCGTCAGGGTGAACTTGGGAGCCCGTGCTCCCGTTGCGGCTGAAGCCTTTTACCCTTGAGGCGTGGAACTTCGCGCGATCGACGGCACCTGCTCGGCGTCTCGCCGTGCGCGTGCAGATGAACGTGCATTTTCCCGTGTGCATGTTGCTCCATCCGGCTTAACCGCTTTCCTGCCGGCGTCACGAGGCCCGGGGGGAGGGGTCCACCCGGCATGACAGGCGGGGCCGAATCGATCGAACACCTTCCCCTTGTGACCGGCCGGCACCGGCGAGGTGCGGGCACCTGGACTCCCCAGGTGCCGCCGCGCGCGGCCGGGGGCAGGCACGCGTCGTTCACGCCTGCCGACCCCCCTGCCCGCGGCTCACTGCCCCCGCTGTCCCCGCTGGAGACCACCTCCGCCGCCTTCCCGGCGGCGCACGGCGAGCTGCCGCTGCCGGAACCGGTCACGCCGCCGCGCAGGCCACCCCGGCGCACCAAGGTCACGCTGACGCCGCCCACCCCGCACGACGAGAACGCCGAGGACGACGACGTGCGGGTGTACGTCGCGCCGCCGGAGACCGGGCTGGGGTCGTTCGACCTCGGGTCCGTGCCCGCGTCGGTCACGCCGCCCCGCACGTGGCGCAAGGCCGCGTGGTTCGCCACCGCGTCCTCGGGCGGCGTCGTCCTGGCCCTCCTGTTCGCCGGGTCCGCGCTGGTCGGCAAGCCCACTCCGGACCAGGCGGGCGACGCGTGGATCCCCGGGCTCGGCGGCGGCCTGCCGACGCTCGGCGGGGAGCGGGTCGTGCCCGCGCCCGACGGCGGCGGCTACTCGAGCGAGCCCTCCAACGGGCGGCCGGCCGGCGAGAGCAGCACGTCCTCGTCGGCAGAGACCACGGCGCCGCTGCCCGAAAGCATCCGCGAGCCGGATGGCACCACCTCCGAAGGCTCCGTGAACAGCCCGGTCACGCCCACCCGCACCACCTCGGGCACGCCCGCGGGCCAGGAGCCCACCACCACGCCGGTTCCGGTCAAGCCCGCCCCGACCTCGGCGCCCTACGACGCCGACCCGTTCCGGTTCCGGATCCCTCAGGGCGACCCGAAGGTGCTGGCGCAGAACTCCCAGCGCTACCTCGACACGGTGACCGAGGACCCGCAGGCGGCGTACGCCATGACCACGGGCGAGCTGCAGCAGGAGGGTGCCGAGGGGCTCGAACAGAAGTACGCCGACGTGGCCTACTTCCAGGTCCAGCACGTGCAGGTGCACCAGTACGACGGCACCACGGTCTGCACGGTGAAGCTGGTGCGCAAGAACGGCACCGCCGACACCGTCCAGCGCACACTCACCTTCGAAGGCGGCAAGATCGCGAGCGACGGCAGCTGACCCCGGCCGGACCTGCCGTTGCGCCAGTCGGGTGACGCGGGATGCCGTTCGTCGTGTCCTGGCGGCTGTCCACCGATCCAGGGTGGCCGGTAACGACTTGCCCCGGTTGGCTGATGAACGAGCAGAGAACCCGATCTACCGGAACAGAGGCCATGAGAGTCGTGCACGATCGGCGGCGATCCCGGCGCACGCCGGACGCCCTCACCGTCGAGGACCTCCTGTCGGCACAGGAGCTCGACTTCGAGCTGGTCGAAGACACCTACCTCGCCACCGAGCCCGTGCGCGAACCACGCACCTTCCTGCCGCCGCCCCGCGTCCAGGCGAAGCGCGAGGACGAACCCCCGCGCGAGCCGGAGAGCAGGCTGTCCAAGGTCGCGAAGCTCGCGGGCCTCACCACCGCGGCGTCCCTGCTCGTGGGCGCGGTCGTGGCGTCCGCCATGCTGACCCGCCAGCGGCCGGACACCGGTGCGGCCGCGGCTCCCGCCGCCCCGCAGATCACCGGGGCTGCCGCGCTCGGCGGTTTCGTGCCCAACGTCCAGGGCTCGTCCCGGTCCACCGGCAGTACGGCGCCGAGCCACCGGGACGACGTGGTCGCCACCTCGCAGGTTCCGGTCGCGCAGACGCAGCCGACCGCGAACGGCCCGGCGGGCACTACCTCGGCCACCAGCTCCGCGCAGGCGACCGACGACGACAAGGTGTCGCTGGTCGAGCAGTTCTACCAGCGCATGGTGTCGCCGCACCCGGAGGACGCGCTGGCCATGCTCACTGCCGACCTCGCCGGGGACGAGCCGGGCGACCTCGTCCGCGCGTGGAGCTCCATGACGGGGGTCGACGTGAACGACGTCGAGGTGCAGCCCGACGGCACGGTCCGCGCGGTCGTGACGATGCACCAGCACGACGGCACGCAGCTGCGGGTCACGCAGGTGCTCACGGTGACCGGAGGGAAGCGGAACGTGATCTCCAAGGCCGTCCTGCTGTCCGCGGAGCAGCTGTAGTCTTCCGCCATAGCAGGCAACCGACAGGCGCCCCGAAGCGTGCCGAGTGTATGTGCGAAGAGTGAGCACCCTAGCCTTGTCACGAGCTGGCTTCGGCTGAACCGGTCCCGCGGGATCGGGACATGTGCATACGCTCCGGGCAGGCGGAACTGTGCCGCGCCCTGCAAGACAGCCCCGAAGGAGGTCGCGTGAGCGACGAAGGCCGCCTGGTCGCCGGCCGCTACCGCGTGGTCCGGCGGATCGGCACCGGAGCCATGGGTGCGGTCTGGCAGGCCCACGACGAGGTCCTCGCCCGCACCGTCGCGATCAAGCAGCTCCTGCTCCAGCCGGGGCTGGACCCGCACGAGGCGGAGGACGCCAAGCAGCGCACCATGCGCGAGGGGCGGATCGCGGCCCGCCTGCACCACCCCAACGCCATCACCGTGTTCGACGTGGTCACCGACGACAACGGGCACCCGTGCCTGGTGATGGAGTACCTGCCGTCCACGAGCCTCGCCGACCTGCTGCGCGAGCGCAAGACGCTGCCGCCGCCGGAGGTGGCGAGCATCGGCACCCAGATCGCGGCCGCGCTCAAGGAGGCGCACGCGGTCGGCATCGTGCACCGCGACATCAAGCCGGGCAACATCCTGCTCGGTGACAACGGCGTCGTGAAGATCACCGACTTCGGCATCTCGCGGGCCAAGGACGACGTCACGGTCACGAAGACCGGCATGATCGCGGGCACCCCCGCGTACCTGGCGCCCGAGGTGGCCATCGGTGGCGAACCGGGGCCGGAGTCCGACGTGTTCTCCCTCGGCTCGACGCTGTACGCCGCGTGCGAGGGGCAGCCGCCGTTCGGGCTCAGCGAGAACACGTTGAGCCTGCTGCACGCCGTTGCGGCGGGGCAGATCAACCCGCCCCGGCAGTCCGGGCCACTGGCCAGCGTGCTCGCCGTCATGCTGCACCCGGACGTCAAGCACCGGCCGACGGCCGAGGAGTCCGAGGAGCTGCTGTCCGCCGTGGCGCGCGGGGAGACCCCGCTGGGCGGCCCCGCGGACGCGACGAGGGTCGCTTCGCCCGGCGCGCTCGCGGCGGGCGCTGCCGCCGGTGCCGCGGCCACCCGCGCGTTCAGTGGCAACCTGGGCGGCACGCGGCAGGACGACTTCTACGACGACTACGAGGACGACTACGCCGAGGACGGCTACGGCGCCACGGCGGCCTATCCGACGGAGGACTACGACGGCCGTACGCGTGCCGTCCCCGCCGGGTACGCCGACGGCGAGGAGCCGGCCGCCGACGTGGACGAGGACGAGCGGCCCGGGAAGTGGAAGGTGCCCGCGGCGATCGGCGCGGTCGTCGTGATCGCGCTCGTCGCGCTGGGCATCTGGCTGTTCAACGGGCCGAACAACGGCGACAGCAAGATCACCGACAACCAGCCGGTGGTCCCCCCGCCCGCGCCGACCAGCTCTTCGGTGCTCACCACGGAGTCCGCGGCGCCGTCGGAGACCGAGTCGGCGACGGCGACCAGGTCGACGAAGACCAGCTCGTCGCACCGGTCCACCGCGGCCGAGGAACCCACGGGTGAGACGTCGACCAGCTCTTCGAAGAAGCAGCCGACGTCGAGTGCGCAGTCCAGCTCAAAGCCAAGTCCCACCACCACCACGAGCGACGATGGCTCAGGTGGCGCCGGTGGGGGCAACGGCTGAGGCTCCTCGCTGGGCGAGTAACTGACCGGTACGACGAGAGGGTGTTGTGGGTACTGAGGGCGCAGTGGTCGGCGGCCGGTACCGGTTGGACCAGCCGATCGGCCGTGGCCGCGCCGGCATCGTGTGGCTGGCCTACGACCTGCTCCTGCACCGGACGATCGCCGCGAAACGGATGTACATCCAGCCCGGCCTCGACCCCGCGCGGACGGAGCAGGCGATCAACACCGCCCTGCAGGAGGGCCGCGCCGCGACCCGGGTGCTGCACAACTGCGTGATCACCGTCTACGACGTGGTCCGCGACGGGCCGGACGCGTGGCTGACGATGGAGTACGTGCCGTCCCGCAACATGACGGACTTCCTCACCGAGCACGGCGCGCTGACGCCCGAGCAGGCGGCGTACCTGGGCATCCAGCTGGCGTCCGCGCTTTCGGCCGCGCACCGGGTCGGGGTCCTGCACCGCAACCTCGAACCGGGCAACGTGCTGCTGGCCGACGACGGCGGCGTGAAGGTCACCGACATCGGCATCACGGGCGGCGGACCGAACCCCGCGTTCCGGGCGCCGGAGGTCACGCGGGGCGCGCCGCCCGATCCCACCGCTGACGCGTTCTCCCTCGGCGCCACGCTGTACCACGCGGTGGAGGGCGTGCCGCCGTACGGCGAGGACGGCACCGGCCCCCTGCGCCAGCCGCAGCGCGCGGGCCAGCTGAGCGGTGCGTTGATGAAGCTGCTGCGCGAGGACCCGTTGTCGCGGCCGACGCTGTCGGACAGCATCACCTCGTTCCAGGCCATCACCCAGGGCAGGCAGACGGCGTTCATCCCGCCGACCGCGCCCGCCCTGCCGACGGTGCCCGCGGTCTGGCCCGTGCAGCCCCCGCCGCCGCAGCCCGTGGTCACGAAGCAGCCGTTGATCCACCTGACGCCCCAGCGCGTGCGGACGCTGATCCTCACCGTGGGCGCCGTGCTGTGCGCGGCGGCGATCGGGATCGGGATCACGCAGCTGCTGTTCCTCTGACGGTTCAGGCCGCGGCGGGTGCCGCGCGGAGGGTCTCCAGCAGGTGGCGGACCGCGGGCTGGCTCGCGGCGCGAGTGGCCACCGCGGCGTGGATCGAACGGGTCGGCTCCGGGCGCCGGATGCGCTTGAGCACCACTCCCGGATGCGGCGAGCCGAGGCCGAGCAGCGGCACGAGGCTGATGCCCAGTCCGGCGGCGACGAAGCCCTGCGCGGTCTGGTAGTCCTCGCACTCCAGCACGAAGTTCGGCGCGAAACCCGCGGCCGCGCAGGCGGCGATCAGCGTGTCGCGGCACGGGCCGGGCGTGCCCTCGGTGCCCACCCACTGCTCGTCACGCAGGTCGGCCAGGTCGATCACGCGCTGGCCGGCCAGCGGGTGCGTGCGGGGCAGCGCGGCGCGGTACGGGTCGTCGAGCAGGTGGACCAGCTCCGCCGTCTTCACGCGCCACTCCCCCAGCCACACGACGATCGCGACGTCGGCCTCGCCCGCCTCGACCTCGGGGATGGACTCGTACGGCTCGCGCAGCTTCAGGTCCAGCTGGATTCCGGGGAACTCGCGCCGGACTGCCGCGACCGCGGGCGGCACCAGCGCGGCTCCGGCCGTCGCGAAGTATCGGACGGCCAGCCGCCCGGTGTGCCCCGCCTTGAGTTCCGCCAGCTCCGCTTCCGCCTTGCACAGCTGGGCGCTGAGCGTCTCGGCGTGCTCCGACAGCAGCGCCCCGGCCGGGGTCGGCCGCACGCCGCGGCCGACGCGTTCCAGCAGCTCGACGCCTGCTTCGCGTTCGAGCGTGGCGAGCTGCTGGCTGATCGCGGACGGCGTGTAGCCCAGGTTGCGCGCGGCGGCGGTGATCGACCCGCTGGTGATCACGGCCCGCAGGATCTGCAGGCGGCGGACGTCGAGCATTCGGAGAGGGTACTGCGGCGCAACGCGCCTCGTTGAGGGGTGGCGGTCGGGCGAGGGGCTGGCGCGTACAGTTTTCCTGTAGGTGTCCTGTAGTTTATTTCGCTTGTCCTTACAGCTCCCCGGCGGCAACCTGGCTGCGTGGGAGAGACGAAAACACTGTTGCGACTGGGCGCGCTCGCGCTGATGTGGGGATCGAGCTTCCTGTGGATCAAGCTGGCGCTGGGGGCCTTCACGCCGGTCCAGCTCGTGCTGGCACGGCTGGTGCTGGGCGCCGCCGTGCTGGTGGTGATCTGCTACGCCCAGCGCGACCGGCTGCCGTCCCGACGACTGTGGGGGCACCTCGCGGTCGCGGCCCTGTTCCACAACGCCTTGCCGTTCCTGCTGTTCGCGGTGGGCGAGCAGACGGTGAGCTCCGGCATCACCGGCGTCATCAACTCGACCACTCCACTGTGGACACTCGTCGCGGTGTTCGCGTTCGGGATCGACCGCAACCTCGGCGGACCGCGGCTGGCCGGGTTGGCGGTCGGCCTGCTGGGCGTGGTGGTGATCTTCGCGCCGTGGCAGGCGAGCGGCCTGCTCAGCTGGGGCGCGTTCGCGTGCGTCGCGGCGTCGGCGAGCTACGGCTTCGTCTATGCCTACGAAAGCCGGTTTCTGTCCGGCACCGGGTCTTCGCCGGTCGCGCTCGCGGGCGCGCAGATGCTGCTCGCCTCCGGGTTCCTGGTGCTCGCGATGCCGGCGGGCGGTGCCGAACCGGTGCACCTGAGCCCGGTCGCCCTGGTGGCGATCCTCGTGCTCGGCGTCTTCTCCACCGGCATCGCGTTCGCGCTGAACTACCGGCTGATGGCCACCGAAGGCGCGGTGGCGACGTCGATGGTCGGCTACCTGATGCCCGTGGTGTCGGTGCTGCTCGGCACGGTCTTCCTGCACGAGCAGCTCAACCTCCGCGTGCTCGCCGGCATGGTGGTGGTGCTCGCCGGGGTGGCGCTCACCAGGGTCAGACGAGCCGGCGGTCCGAAGCCCAGCGCGACAGCTCGTACCGGTTCGACAGCTGTGTCTTGCGAAGCACGCTCGACACGTGTGTCTCAACCGTCTTGACCGAGATGAACAGCTCCGAGGCGATCTCCTTGTACGCGTACCCGCGCGCCAGCAGCCGCAGGACGTCCCGCTCGCGTGGGGTGAGCAGGTCCAGCTCGGGGTCGCTGATCGGCGCCGAGCCGGGCCGGTCGGCGAACGCGTCGAGCACGAACCCGGCCAGCCGCGGCGAGAACACCGCGTCCCCGTCGGCGACCCGCGTGATGGCGCGGACGAGCTCCTTCGACGAGATCGTCTTGGTGACGTAACCACGGGCGCCGGCACGGATGACGGCGATGACGTCCTCCGCGGCGTCGGACACCGAAAGCGCCAGGAACACGACGTCCGGCAGCTCGGGTCGCACCCGCCGCAGCACCTCCGCGCCACCGCCGTCAGGCATGTGCACGTCCAGCAGCACGACCTGCGGCTTGGTGCGGACGATGCCCGCGACCGACTCGGCCACCGAGCCCGCCTCGCCGACCACGCGCACCTCGTCGGTGATCGACTCCAGCTCCGTGCGCACCCCGGCGCGGAACAACGCGTGGTCGTCGACCAGGAAGACGGTCACCGGTGTCTCAGTCATGCGTTGCTTCCCGTCTTGATCGGCATTTCCAGCTGCACTTCCGTTCCGTCCCCCGGCGCCGTGCGCAGCCGGACCGTACCGCCGTTGCGCTCCATCCTGCCCCGGATCGAGTCCGCGAGGCCATGCCGGTCCTCCGACACCTCCTCCGGGTCGAAGCCCTTGCCCCGGTCGCGCACGAACACCGTGACCGCTGTGGGCTCCGCCTCGGCGTACACGCTGACCTCCTCGACGCCCGCGTGCTTGGCCGCGTTCACGATCGCCTCCCGCGCCGCCTGCACCAGCGCCAACAGCGGCTCGTCCAGGTCCGCGTCCCCCACGACGACCTGCGACACCGAGATCGCGAAGGCGTCCTCGACCTCACCGCACGCGGTGGCGATCGCCGCGGACAGGCGGCCGCCGTCCTCGGTGAGCGCCTTCTTCCCGCCGTACCCCGAAGGCCCGTACAGCCAGCCACGCAGCTCCCGTTCCTGCCCACGCGCCAGCCGCGCGACCTCCTTCGGCGCGTCGGACTGCTTCTGGATCAACGCGAGCGTCTGCAGCACCGAGTCGTGCAGGTGGGCGGCGATCTCCGCGCGTTCCTCCGTCCGGATGCGGGCGCGGCGCTCCTCGCCGAGGTCGCGGACCATGCGCAGCCAGAACGGGATCGTCAGCACGGCGACCCCGACCAGCGTCGCGACCACCGCGATGAGCGCGAACTGCACCTGGTCGAAGCTGCCGCTGCGGAGCACCACCACACCGATGCCGGTGATGACCAGCGCCACCCCGGCCAGGATGCGCACCACCGCGGACCAGCCACCGCCGCCGAGCACCACCTCCGCGACACCGGAGCGGGCCCCCGCCCGCCAGCGGCGCCGCTGCGACTCGTCGGCCTCACGCCACACCACCGCGGCACCGACCAGCGCGACGGCCAGCGGCACGGCGACCCAGCCGCTGATCGCGCCGGAGAAGGTGCTGCCGCCGACGGCGAGCCCGATGCCCAGCACGAGCAGGCCGATCGCCTGCTGGCGTTCCTTCGGCGAGCTCGGGCGCGACGCGTCCTCACCGGACTTCTGCGGCACGAACACCCAAAGCAGCCCGTAGGCCAGCAGCCCCGCGCCGCCGAATGCGGCGAGCACGGCGAACACCGCCCGGACCCACAGCACCCGGACGCCGAGGTGTTCGGCCAGCCCGGCCGCAACCCCGGCGACCGCGCGGTTCGCCCGGTGCCGGTACAGCTTCGGCGGCCCTTCCGGCTCCGCGAGCGCGCTCGGCGGCACCCGCGTCACGGCCTTCTCCTGCACGTCTTCCATGGTTTCCCCATGGTCACACGACAGCGGGCCGGAATCATCAGGGAAAAGCCCTGATCGCGGATATCCGGGAGGTTCCCCGATGTGCGGGGCCCGGCGATGGCCGATGCTCGTTCCCATGAGTGGCGGAACGGACCAGCAGGGCAAGGTCTCCGGCCTGAGCGGTTTCGAAGAGACGATCAAGGACTTCTGGGCCAGCAGGCCCCGGCGGCCGGCGCGGGGCCGCAAGGTGGCCGGCGTTGCGGCCGCGATCGGCAACCGGTACGGCATCGACCCGGTGATCGTGCGGGTGGCGTTCGTGGCCGCGGGCGTGTTCGGCGGGATCGGACTGGTGCTGTACGTGCTGGGCTGGCTGTTCTTCGCCGGCGAGGGCGACGAGGTCTCGGCGTTCGAGTCGCTCATCGGCCGGGGTCGCAGCTCCGTGTCGAGGGGCTTCGCGATCGTGCTGATCATCGCGTTCTTCCCGCTCGCCAGCTGGGCGTTCTCCAGCAGCTGGGGCTGGTTCGACGGCGGCGGCATCATCGGCCTTGCCCTGCTGGTCACCGCGCTCTACCTGCTGCACCGAAGCCGTGGCCAGGACAACCGGCCGGTCGCACCCGTGGAGGAGACCATGACCTACCCGACGTCCACATCCGGCCCGGCGGTGACCGACCCACTGGGCGCGGCCCCGCTGGCCTGGGACCTGCCGGACCCCCAGTCCGCCTACAGCCCGCCGCCGGAGCCACCCAGACCACGCCGCCGCCGTCGTGAGCGATCGAAGGTCGGTGTCGCGACGTTCGGTGCCGCGCTGCTGGTGGCCGGTGGCGGGGCGGCCGGGGCGGCACTCGGCGTGGACTGGTTCTCCGTGCAGCACATCGTCGGCCTGGTGCTCGGGACGCTGGGGATCGGCCTGGTGACGGGCGCGTTCGTCCGCGGCGGGCGGGGGCTGATCGCGCTCGCGGTGCCGCTGTCCATCGCCGGGGTGGTGCTCACGTCGGTGCCCGTGACGGAGTACCGGGGCGGGTTCGGCGACGTCGACGCCTCGCCCGCGACGGCGGCCGAGGTGCTGCCGGTGTACGAGCACACCGCGGGCGACATGCGACTGGACCTGACGCGCCTGCCCGCGGGGACGCCCGTCACCACGACCGTCCGCGCCGGTGCGGGGAGGACGACGGTCGTCGTGCCGGAGACCGCGGACGTGCGGTACACGTGCGAGATCGACGCCGGGAACGTCGACTGCCTCGGCGGCCGCAGCGACGGGATCAACCGCGGGCCGGTGCGCGGCGAGGACCTCGGCACCGACGGCCGCGGCGGGCCGCAGATCGACCTGAACGTGTCACAGGGAGCGGGAGACATCGAGGTGCGCCGTGGCTGAGTACGACGAGACGACGGACCAGCGGCCGCGCCGCCGCGGGGTCGACGTGTTCACCCTGCTGATCGGAGTCGCGACGCTGTTCGCGTCGGCGTACACCCTGACGGACGGCGCGACGTGGCTCCCGTCGTTCGACCTGCGATGGGTATTGGCGGGCGGCGCGATCCTGTTCGGGGTGCTCATGCTCGGTGCTTCCCTGCGTGGAGGACGCAGGGACTAGGGGGAACCACGAAGGGCCGGTCCACTGTGGACCGGCCCTTCGTGCGTCACTCCCACTCGATGGTGCCCGGCGGCTTGCTCGTCACGTCCAGCACGACGCGGTTGACCTCCGCCACCTCGTTCGTGATCCGCGTCGAGATCCGCTCCAGCACGTCGTACGGCAGGCGCGTCCAGTCGGCCGTCATGGCGTCCTCGCTGGACACCGGGCGCAGCACCACCGGGTGACCGTACGTCCGCCCGTCGCCTTGGACGCCGACGCTGCGGACGTCCGCGAGCAGCACCACCGGGCACTGCCAGATGTCGCGGTCGAGGCCCGCCGCCGTCAGCTCCTCCCGCGCGATCGCGTCGGCCGCGCGCAGCGTCTCCAGCCGGTCGGCCGTCACCTCGCCGATGATCCGGATGCCCAGCCCCGGCCCGGGGAACGGCTGCCGGTGCACGATCGTCTCCGGCAGGCCCAGCTCCAGCCCGACCCGGCGCACCTCGTCCTTGAACAGCAGCCGCAGCGGCTCGACCAGCTCGAACTGCAGGTCCTCCGGCAGGCCGCCGACGTTGTGGTGGCTCTTGATGTTCGACGCGCCCGAGCCGCCGCCGGACTCGACGACGTCCGGGTAGAGCGTGCCCTGCACCAGGAACCGGTAGTCGCCCTCGGCCTTGAGATCGCGCTCCGCCTGCTCGAACACGCGGATGAACTCGCGGCCGATGATCTTGCGCTTCTGCTCCGGGTCGGTGACGCCCGACAGCGCGTCGAGGAACCGCTCCCGCGCGTCGACCGTCACCAGGTTGACCCCCGTGGCGGCGACGAAGTCCCGCTCCACCTGGGTCCGCTCGCCCGCGCGCAGCAGGCCGTGGTCGACGAACACGCACGTCAGCCGGTCGCCGATCGCGCGCTGCACCAGCGCCGCCGCGACCGCCGAGTCGACGCCGCCGGACAGGCCGCAGATGGCCCGTCCGTCACCGATCTGCTCGCGGATCTTCGCGATCTGATCGTCCACAATGGACGCCGTCGTCCACTCGGGACGGATGCCCGCGATGTCGCGCAGGAAGCGGCGCAGGACCTCCTGGCCGTGCGGCGAGTGCAACACCTCCGGGTGGTACTGCACGCCGGCGTACCGCTCGTCCGGGTTCTCGAACGCGGCGACGGGCGTCCGGGCGGACGACGCGGTGACCGTGGCCCCGGGCGGCGCCTTCGTGACGCTGTCGCCGTGGCTCATCCACACCTGGTGCCTCGCGGGCAGCTCGCGGTGCAGCACCCCGCCGTCGGCGTCCACCTCGACCTCGGTGCGGCCGTACTCGCGGGAACCCGTCGCCTCCACCGTGCCGCCGAGCACCTGCGCGAGCACCTGGAAGCCGTAGCAGATGCCGAAGATCGGCACACCCTGCCTGGCCAGCTCGGGGTCCATGCCCGGCGCGTCGGGCGAGTAGGCGCTGGCCGGGCCACCGGAGAGGATGATCGCGGCGGGATCCTTCGCCATGATCTCCTCGACGCCGGCCGTGTGCGGCACGACCTCGGAGTAGACCTGGGCCTCGCGGACCCGCCGCGCGATCAGCTGCGCGTACTGCGCGCCGAAGTCGACGACGATGACCGGACCGCTCGGACTGGGCACCCGGAACCTCCTCGGGGGCGACAAGACGACACCCCTATCGTCCCAGGTGAGCTGTGCCACCCCGCCCCCGGGCCAGCAGCGGGTGGCGTCGGCGTGAACCGAGCGCCGCCGCGCGCCCCCGCGCTTCGCCACGATCTACCGTGGGAGGTATGGACACCATCACTCCGGAGCCCCGGCCCGCGTGGATCGCCGGCCGGGCGGAGCAGGGCAGCGGCACGCTCGAAGTCACCCACCCGTTCGACGGCAGCGAGGTGGCGACCGTCGCCGTGCCCGGGCCCGAGCAGGTCGAGCGTGCCGTCGCCGCGGCGGTGGCCGTCGCGCCCGAGTTCCGCCGCTCGCCCGCGCACGTGCGCGCCGCGGCGCTGGACCACGTCTCCCGCGGGCTCGCGGAGCGCGCCGAGGAGCTGGCCGAGGTCATCACCGCCGAGAACGGCAAGCCGTTCAAGTGGGCCGAGGTCGAGGTGAAGCGCGCGATCTCCGTGTTCCGCATCGCCGCGGAGGAGGCCCGGCGGTTCACCGGCGACCTGCAGCGGCTGGACACCGACGCCGGCGGCGAGGGACGACTGGCGATGGTGCGGCGCGTACCGCGCGGGCCCGTGCTGGGCATCGCGCCGTTCAACTTCCCGCTGAACCTGGTGGCCCACAAGGTCGCGCCGTCGCTGGCGGTCGGCGCGCCGATCCTCGTCAAGCCCGCGCCGCGCACCCCGCTGTCCGCGCTCATCCTCGGCGAGATCCTCGCCGAGACGGACCTGCCCGAGGGCGCGTTCTCCGTGCTGCCGCTGGGCAACGAGGACACGGCGAAGCTCGTCGCCGACCCGCGCCTGCCCGTCGTGTCGTTCACCGGTTCGGGTCCCGTGGGCTGGTCGCTCGCGGAGGCCGCGCCACGCAAGCACGTCGTGCTGGAGCTGGGCGGCAACGCGGCGGCGGTCGTGCTGGCGGACTGGCCGGACCTCGCGGGTGCGGCGGCGCGCATCGCGACGTTCGGCAACTACCAGGCCGGGCAGTCGTGCATCGCCGTGCAGCGCGTTCTCGTCGAGCGCTCGGCCGCGGACGAGTTCGTGCCCGCACTGGTCGAAGCCGTGCGCGCGTTGAAGACGGGCGACCCGTACGACACGACGGTCGACGTCGGCCCGGTGGTGGACGAGGCCGCCGCCGAGCGCATCGTCGCCTGGGTCGAGGAGGCCGCCGCGGGTGGCGCGAAGGTGCTCACCGGCGGTTCGCGCAAGGGCGCAACGGTGGAGCCGACGGTCCTCACCGACGTCCCGGCGAACGCGAAGGCGTGGGCGGAGGAGATTTTCGGCCCGGTGCTCGCGGTGTCCGTTGTGGACAGTGCGGACGAGGCTTTCGCCGCGGTGAACGCCTCGGCGTACGGACTGCAGGCCGGGGTGTTCACCCGCGACGTGCAGCTGGCGTTCCGCGCGTCGGCCGAGCTGGAGGTCGGCGGCGTCATCGTCGGCGACGTGCCGTCCTACCGGGCCGACCAGATGCCGTACGGCGGGGTCAAGGGCTCCGGCGTGGGCCGCGAGGGCGTGCTCGCCGCGATGCACGACCTCACCGAGGAGCGTGTCACGGTGTTCACCGGCGTCGAGCTGTAACGAGGGATCCGCCCGCTGTGCCACCCCCACCCCGGTGGCGGCACAGCGGGCGGAAGTCTCAACCGACCAACGGCAGGCGCAGCGCGGCGGGCGCCTCCGCCGGCACTGCCGGGTTCTTCGGCGCCACCGGCTCCAGCCTGCGGTAGCCCTCCTCCTGCGGCGGCCGCGGGTCGGCCTCGCCCTTGTTGGGCCAGAAGGAGAACGCGCGCTCGGCCTGCGCGGTGATCGTCAGCGACGGGTTCACGCCGAGGTTCGCCGTGATCGCGGTACCGTCCACAATGGACAGCGTCGGGTACGCGAACACGCGGTGGTAGGGGTCGATCACGCCGTCGCTCGCGTCGGTGCCGATGGGCGCGCCGCCGATGAAGTGCGCCGTCAGCGGGATGTCGAAGATCTCGCCCCACGTGCCGCCCGCGACGCCGCCGATGTGCTCGGCCGTGCGCAGGTTCGCCTCGTGCCCGGCGGGGATGAACGACGGGTTCGGCTTGCCGTGGCCCTGCTTCGAGGTGTACTTCCGCCGCCCGAACAGCCCGCGCTTGGTGTACGTCGTGATCGAGTTGTCCAGGCTCTGCATCACCAGCAGGATGACCGTCCGCTCGCTCCACCGGTAGCCGTTGAGCAGCTTCAGCGACTGCACCGGGTGCTTCAGCAGGGTCCCGATCATCTGCCGCCAACGCGGCGTCGGCAGCGAGCCGTCGGTGGCGATGGTCTGCAGCAGGCTCATCGCGTTGCTGCCCTTGCCGTAGCGGACCGGCTCGATGTGGGTGTTCTCGTCGGGGTGGATCGACGACGTGATGGCCACGCCCCGGCTGAAGTTCTGCTCCGGGTCGACCTTGAGCCGCCCGGCGCCGATGATCGCCTCGGAGTTGGTGCGCGTCAGCTCACCGAACCGCGGCGACAGCTTCGGCAGCACCTTCTCGTCACGCATCCGGTGCAGCAGCTGCTGCGTGCCCCACGTGCCGGCCGCGAGCACGACCTGCCCGGCGGTGAGGCTGCCGCGGAACCGCTTCGACTTCGTGCCGGTCTTGCGGACGTCGACCACCCACGAGCCGTCGGGCTGCGGGCGCACCGCGTCCACGGTGGTCAGCGGGATGACGTGCGCGCCGCCCTGCTCGGCGAGGTACAGGTAGTTCTTGACCAGCGTGTTCTTCGCCCCGACGCGGCAGCCTGTCATGCACGAACCGCATTCGGTGCAGCCCACGCGCGTCGGACCGGCGCCGCCGAAGTACGGGTCCGCCACCTGCTCGCCCGGCTTGCCGAAGTAGACCCCGACGGGCGTGGCGTGGAACGAGTCCTCGACGCCCATGTCCCGCGCCACCTTGCGCATGACCTCGTCCGACGGCGTCACCGTCGGGTTGGTGACGACGCCGAGCATGCGGCTCGCCTGGTCGTAGTGCGGGGCGAGCTCGGACTCCCAGTCCGTGATGTGCGCCCACTGCCTGTCCCGGTAGAACGGCTTGAGCGGCCGGTACAGCGTGTTCGCGTACACCAGCGAACCGCCGCCGACCCCGGCACCGGCCAGCACCATGACGTCGTTGAGCAGGTGGATGCGCTGGATGCCGAAACAGCCCAGCGCCGGCGCCCACAGGTACCGCTTGAGGTCCCAGGACGTCTTGGCGAACTCGTCGTCGGCGAACCGGCGGCCCGCCTCCACGACGGCCACCCGGTAGCCCTTCTCCGTGAGCCGGAGGGCCGCGACGCTGCCGCCGAAGCCCGACCCGACCACGATCACGTCATAGTCAGCTGCACTGCTGTTACCCGCGGTCACACATAAAACTGTAACGCCGGACAGCGTTCCTGACCAGGAGTAAGTTACCGATGGGTTAGCGCCGGACGGTGAGCCCGACCCGCTGGAACTCCTTGAGGTCCGAGTAGCCGGTCTTCGCCATCGCGCGGCGCAGCGCGCCGAACAGGTTCATCGCGCCCTCGGCGTCCGAGGAGGGGCCGAAGAGCAGCGTCTTCAGGTCGACCTCGAAGTCCGGGCCCGCGGCGACGCGCGAGCGCGGCAGCGACGGGTGTGCGGCCGCCGCCGTCCAGTACAGCCCGTGCCCCGGCGCCTCGGCCGCCGCGGCCAGCGGCGCGCCCAGCATCACTGCGTCCGCCCCGCATGCGATCGCCTTCGCGATGTCACCCGAAGAGGTCATGCCGCCGTCGGCGAGGACGTGCACGTAACGCCCGCCCGTCTCGTCGAGGTAGTCGCGCCGCGCGGCCGCCGCGTCGATGATCGCCGTGGCCATCGGCACGCCGATCCCCAGCACGCGGTCGGTGCTCGTGATGCCCGGCGTGTAGCCGTGGCCGACGATGACGCCCGCCGCGCCGGTGCGCATGAGGTGCATGGCCGTGCGGTAGTCGGCCGTGCCGCCCGCGATCACCGGCACGTCGAGACCGCCGATGAACTCCTTCAGGTCGAGCGGGTCCGCGTCACCGGACACGTGCTCGGCCGAGATGATCGTGCCCTGCACGACCAGGATCTCCACGCCCGCCGCGATCAGGTGCGGCGTCAGCTGCGCCGCGCGCTGCGGGCTCACCCGCGCCGCGACCGTGACCCCGGACTCGCGGACCTTGCCCAGCGCCTCGGCGAGCAGCTCGGGCTGCACGGGCGCGGAGTGCAGCTCCTGCAGCAGCCGCACCAGCGCCGTCGGGTCCTCGTCCTTCGTCGCGTCGAGCAGCCGTCCCATCACCTGCTCGACGTTCGCGTGCCGCGACCACAGGCCCTCGGCGTTGAGCACGCCCAGCCCGCCGAGCTCGCCCACCTGCACCGCTGTCGACGGCGAGACGATCGCGTCCGTCGGGTGCGTGACGAGCGGCAGGTCGAACCGGTACGCGTCGATCTGCCAGGCGGTGGACACCACCGCGGACGAACGCGTCCGGCGCGACGGGACGATCTCCACGTCGTCGAGGTCGTACGCCCGCCGCGCGGTACGCCCCATGCCGATCTCGACCAGATCCCGCACGTGCGGATCCCCTCTCGTGTCTGTGCTCACCCGTCAGCGGGCGGTGTAGTTGGGCGCCTCGACGGTCATGGTGATGTCGTGCGGGTGGCTCTCCTTGAGCCCGGCCGCGGTGATCCGCACCAGCTGCGCCTCCTGCAACTGGGCGATCGTCTCCGCCCCCGCGTACCCCATGCCGGAGCGCAGGCCGCCCACCAGCTGGTGCACCACGTTGACCAGCGGACCGCGGAACGGGATACGGCCCTCGATGCCCTCGGGCACCAGCTTGTCCTCGCTCAGCACGTCGTCCTGCGCGTAGCGGTCCTTCGAGTACGACTTCTGCCCGTCACGCGACTGCATCGCACCCAGCGAGCCCATACCGCGGTAGGTCTTGAACTGCTTGCCGCCGACCAGGATCAGGTCGCCGGGCGACTCGGTGGTGCCCGCGAGCAGGCTGCCCAGCATGACGCTGGACGCACCGGCCGTGATCGCCTTCGCGATGTCGCCGGAGTACTGGATGCCGCCGTCGCCGATCACCGGGACACCGGCCGGGCGGCACGCCTTGTCGGCCTCGTAGATCGCGGAGATCTGCGGCACGCCGACGCCCGCGACGATCCGCGTGGTGCAGATCGAGCCCGGCCCGACGCCCACCTTCACGCCGTCCGCGCCCGCGTCCACCAGCGCCTGCGCGCCCGCGCGGGTCGCGACGTTCCCGCCGACGACGTCGACCGCGTCGCCCAGCTCCTTCTTCAGCGTCGTCACCATCTCGACGACCGCTCGCGAGTGGCCGTGCGCGGTGTCGACCATCAGCACGTCCACGCCCGCGTCGGCGAGCGCCATCGCGCGCTGGTGCCCCTGCGCGCCGACGCCGACGGCCGCGCCGACCAGCAGGCGGCCGTCCGGGTCCTTGGTCGCGTTGGGGTACTGCTCGGTCTTGACGAAGTCCTTGACCGTGATCAGGCCACGCAGCTTGCCCGCCCCGTCGACGATCGGCAGCTTCTCGATCTTGTGGCGGCGCAGCAGCCCGAGCGCCGCGTCCGCGGTGACCCCGACCTGCGCGGTGATCAGGTTCTCCCTGGTCATGACCTCGCTGACGGGACGGCTGTAGTCCACCTCGAACCGCATGTCGCGGTTGGTGATGATGCCCACCAGCGTGCCCGCGGCGTCGGTGACCGGGACGCCGGAGATGCGGAACCGGGCACACAGGGCGTCGACCTCGGCGAGCGTGTCGTCAGGGGAGCACGTGACCGGGTCGGTGACCATACCGGCCTCGGACCGCTTGACCACCTCGACGGCGGCGGCCTGCTCGTCGACCGGCAGGTTGCGGTGCAGCACGCCCATCCCGCCCTGGCGGGCCATCGCGATGGCCATCCTCGCCTCGGTGACGGTGTCCATCGCCGCCGAGATGAGCGGGATGCGCAGGGTGATGTTGCGGGACAGCCTCGTGGTGGTGTCCACGGCACTCGGCACGACGTCCGACTCGGCGGGCAGCAGCAGCACGTCGTCGAAGGTCAGGCCCAGCATCGCGAACTTGTCTTGCGCGGTGAACTCGCTCGTCATGGCTGGTGGCAGACCTTCCTCGGCAGATCGGAGAACTCCTTCCCGATGGTATCTGGACAGCTCCCCTCCCCCGCCCGGTACCGTGCAGGCCGTGCCGCACGACGTGTTGCCCCCCGACCCGTTCGCCGACGACCCGGACGACCCCGCGAGGGATCTCCCCGAGCCCGGCGATGACCTGGCGGAACCCATGGACGCGCAGGCCCGCACCGAGCTGCTCGCGGACCTGTCGGACCTGGCCGTCTACCAGGCGTTGCTGGAGCCGCGGGGGGTGCGCGGGATCGTCGTGGACTGCGGCGAATGTGACGAACCGCATTACCACGACTGGCACCTGCTGCGGGCGAGCCTCGAACAGCTGCTGGCCGACGGCCGGATGCGCCCGCACGAGCCGGCGTACGACCCGGACCCGGCGGACTACGTCAGCTGGGAGTACTGCCGCGGCTTCGCGGACGGTGTCACCGCCACCGAGAGCGCGTACTGACAGACCACGAAAAGAGGCCCGGCTTGCCTGCCGGGCCTCTTTTTCGTGCTTGGTTCAGCCGCCGCTCGGATCGACGCCCGCGGGCGCCTGCCCGCCGGTGCCGCTGTCCGCCGACGACGAGTCGTAGCGGATGGTGCTGCCCGAATCCCCCGTCGGCGAGGAGCTGCTCTCCGTGGTGGGCGGGCTCGTGGTCGGCGTCTCCGTCGGGGTCGGCGTGCTGGACGTCGGCGGCTCCGGTGACGTCGTGGTGCTCGGCTTGGTCGGCGTCGACGTGGTGGACGACACCGGCAGCGTGGTGGGCGACTGCGGCGAGGACGTGACCGGCGGCACGGCGGCCGCCGGGTTCTGCAGCAGCTGGGTGAGCTGCTGGTGCTCGCTCATCAGCTGGGCCAGGTTGTCCTCCGCGGACACCTGCGACAGCTTGGCCGCCGCCTCGGCGAGCGCCTGCTGCGCCTCGGCTATCCGGCCCTGGGACAGTGCGATGCTCGCCTGCTGCAGGTCGGTGCGTGCCGCGGAGGCGGCCTCGACCGAGCGGGCGTGGTCGGAGTACAGGACCTTCGTCAGACCCCACAACGCGTCGCCCGGCTGCGCGTCCCGTGCGGCGATGCCGGTGCCGCTGAACGCGATGGCCAGCACGGCCGCGGCCACCGCGACCGGCACCAGGATGCGGCGCTTGCGGGCGCGCTGCCCGTGCCGCTGGGCCAGCGCCGCGGTCTTCACCGTGGTGACGGCCGTGTCGGTGTCCACCAGCTCGGCGAGCGGTTCGCTGTCGATGTCACGCCGCCACGCCAGCAGCAGCGCGTTCAGCTCCTGGTCGCCGAGCCCGTCGGCCACCCTGGGATCGGACCCGCCGAGCGCGTCCAGCAGCGCGTCGTCGGCGTGCACCGCCGACAGGTCGGCCTCGAACGCCGCCTGGGACGCGCTCATGGTCTCGTCGTCGAACGGGAACTCACCGAGCTCGCGTCTGACCTCGTCCCGGCTGTCGCGGTCGGTCACTCAGGCCACCTCCTCGGACGCCAGCGCCTTGCGGAGCCGCGCGAGCGCTCGGTGCTGGGCGACGCGGACGGCACCTGGCGTCGAGTCGACCGCTTCCGCGGTCTCCTCGGCGGACAGTCCCACGACCACTCGCAGCACCACGATTTCGCGTTGTTTGTCCGGCAGCACACGCAGCAGCTGGGCCATCCGCTCGTTCAACTCCCCCTGCAGGGCGTGCTGCTCCGGGCCGATGTCCCCTTCGATCTCGTCGGGGAGCTCGGCCACGGGCTCGGCCCGGTTGCGGGCGGCGGCACGATGCGCGTCGGCCACCTTGTGCTGGGCGATGCCGTAGACGAAGGCCAGGAACGGGCGCCCTTGATCACGGTACGAAGGCAAGGCCGTGAGCACCGCGAGACACACCTCCTGAGCTACGTCGTCTGCCGAAGCGAACGATCGCTCCTGCCGTCCTACCCGGGCGCGGCAGTACCGCACCACCAAAGGACGGATGGCGGCAAGCAGCCGCTCCACCGCCTGAGGATCTCCCTCCACGGCGGCGGCGACCGACTCCTCCAGTCCGTCCCCCACAGTGGCCATCGCAGACAACAGTCCCAGCGTTACGTGTTGGCGTACAAATTGACGGCGCGCGAAACCCACATCCCTCGCACCGGTGATGCCCACCGTACCGCCCGGCCTCGACATCGCTCGTGCACGGTCGCCTTCGGCGTGCCCCGGGCAGCCCGGGACACGCCGGCGAGCGAACACGTCAGGTGTTCAAGAATTCAACGAATTGCGCCAGCTTACAATATGAAAGATGCTCGCAACAGCGGCAGTTCAGGAGACGAGGCCGCGGCGGAACCCGTGCGCGACCGCCTGGGCGCGGTCCCGGACGCCGAGCTTGCGGAACAGCCGCCGCGCGTGCGTCTTCACGGTGTCCTCCGAGAGATAGAGCTCGCGGCCGATCTGGCCGTTGCTCTTCCCCTGGCTCATCCCCCGCAGCACCTGCAGCTCCCGCTCGGTGAGCTGGACACCGGGATCCGCGGGCTGGCGCGGCGCCGGGACCGACGTACTGGCGAGCGTGTGTGCGAGCGCGGCCACGAGCTCGGGGCGAGAGGCGTCCCACCGCAGGTAACCGCGAGCGCCACCGGCGATGGCCGCGGCGATGCTGCTGGCATCGTCGGGAGCGCCGAAGACGATCACGTTCGCCTGGGGATTGGCGGACACCAGCCGCCGAGTCGCCTCCACCCCGGCCGGCATCGCGCGCTGGGTGCCGACGAGGACGACGTCCACGGGCTGCCGCGAATACCTGGCCAGCAACTCGTCACCGTGCGCTACGCAGTCGATGCGACTGACGCCGGGGACAGCAGACATCACGCGGGTGAGCCCTTCGCGGACACTGCGTCGGTCGTCGCAGATCAAGACCGTAGTCACGGGGTTTCCTTCCTGCAGCCGGGTGACCTTCCATATCCCCTATCGGACGCTTTAGGCCGCACCTTGACACGATCCGGTGGCTTTTTTTGGAAGATCTTCGCCCGGATGTCGGTATGGCCTCCTCGACTGCTCCAACCGGCATCACACCGGCACCCATGGCGAGTCACGCGCCAGCCGCCTCCCGTCCGGATCACTTCGTAGTAACACAGCGTGTAGTACCGCGTCGACCCTGGATCGATCCCGTCCCGGCGCGTCCGGGTCGTGCTCGGCGGCGAGCAGCCCCGCGGGCCAACTCAGGGAGCGTAGTGCGAACTTCTCCGACACGCCGAGTGCTTCGTGGACGAGGTGCAGCGCTGGTTCCCGTTCACCGGTCGCGCCGAGCGCGGCGGCCAGCACCAGCTGGGACTTGGTGACGTGCCGGAGCGCGCCCGTGGCGGTGGCCAGGTCCAGCGCCGCCTCGGCGGGCGCGACGGCGTCGGCGGCGCGACCGGAAGCCAGCTCGATCTCGGCGGTGACCCAGCCCTTGCGCACCCGCGCACGCCAGCCCAGGGGCTCGGCCCGCGCCAGCAACCGGCGGGCGACGGGCAGCCGCCCCACGCCGAGGTTGTCGGCGGCCAGCCCGAGGAGCGCGTCGGCGCGGGCGCCCGCGGCGTCGAGGCCGTCCGGGTCGTCCACTCCGGTGAGCCCGGCGACGAGCCGCAGCGCCGCACCATCGCGTGCGAAAGCGGCGCGGTGCCCGCCTAGCTGCCGCCGGTGCGAGGCGAACGTGGACAGCGCGAGGGAGGCGAGCACCGGGTCCCGGCCCCGGCCGATCTCGCCGAGCAAGGTGGCCGCGGCGGCGTACCGCCCCTGCGCGCCGAGCACGATCGCGGCGAGCAGCTTCGCCCGCGGCGAGTCCGGCACCGCGGACGGCAGCGCCGGAGCGTCCCCGAACGCCGCGCGCCGCAGCTCCTCGATTTCCACGAGGGGCACCCTAGTGACCCAGTAGGACAAATTCGATGCGCTCGGCGGCCGTCCGCAGGTCGGACAGCATCTCGACCTGGTCGGGCAACGGTGTGTGCGCCCAGCCGGGACCCCAGGCGAAGACCCGGCTGCGCTGCCGCCCGCGGGTCACGCGCGGGAACAACCGGCCGTCGGCGACCGTACTGCGCTGGGCCCGGAGCACGACGGCAGCGGGCGACGTGCGACGCACGGCGACGGCGAGCACCTCCGCCGGCGGCGGGGTGCCGAACAGCTGGGCGGCGATGCCGCGCTCGGCCAGCGTCGCGGCGAGCGCGTAGAGCGGGAGGTTGGCGCGCTCGTCCGGCACCCCGCTCAGCAGGACGGGCCGGGAGTTGCGAGGCACGTCGAGCACGGGCGTCGCGCGCACGAGCGCCCCGAGAACGCTTTCGGCGAGCAGGTACTCGGCCTCGGTTCCGGCGTGTGCACCGGGCCAGCCCGCGCCGAACGCCGTCAGCACGGGCTCGATGACGTTCTCCCATGCGGACGCGACCCCGGCGTCGGCGATCGCGGCGGCCAGCAGGCGCTGGGTGGCGGCCCCGTCCATGGCGAGCGCGGCCGTGCGCAGCCGGCGGGCGACCGAGCGGTCCGGCTCGGCTCGCGTGGGCCGCGCGGCCTCGGGGCGCACGTCGTCGACGGCCGCCTCGATGGCGAAGCGAGCGGCCTCCGCTGTCGACGCGCCACGCAGCAGGGCACGCTGCATGAGTTCGAGGCGGCGGATGTCGGCGGGCCCGTAGCGGCGGTGCTTGCCGCCGGTGTGCCTGCTGGGGCCGAGCCCGTAGCGGCGGTCCCAGGTGCGCAGTGTCGCGGGGGCGACACCGAGACGCCGGGCCACAGCGGCCACCGGCATCGTCGGTTCGACCTGCCCTGGGGAGTCCATCCGTTCCAATATCAGGGAGGCATGACTACCCAGCAACTCGGAAGTTATGCCGCCTGACCTGCCGAATATCCCTTTCTCACGCTAGCGGGGGATATCCAAAGGATGAATCCGATCGATTCCCTTGAACAACTATTGGCGCGCTTCTAACGTTACCGCCGTTGCACCGAATGGAGTAGTCGCAGTGCGACAACGAGGGGATCCGACCGAATAACGGAGGCGGTGAACGATGGCAGACACGCGGAGGCTTCCAGGCCCCAACGCCGACATCTGGGACTGGCAGCTGGAGGGGTCCTGCCGAGGGATGGACAGCGCGGCGTTCTTCCACCCGGACGGCGAGCGGGGACCGGCCAGGGCCCGCCGCGAGGCCAGGGCGAAGGCGATCTGCCAGACGTGCCCGGTCCTGCGGATGTGCCGTGAGCACGCACTGGCCGTGCACGAGCCCTACGGGATCTGGGGCGGGCTCTCGGAGTCCGAACGGGAGAGCATTCTCAAGAACGGCAAGCGGGAACTGAGTCTTTCCGGCCAGTAGGGGGAGCGAAAAGGGGCGGCATCGGGTGGGGTGCCGCCCCTTTTTCGTCCCGAATTCCGGTGAACGGTTGTGCACTGTTTTCAGGTTGCACGGAAAAAGGGGCGGCATCCGCGATGGATGCCGCCCCTTCCGGTTCGCGTCAGTGGGCGTGCCCGTGACCGTGCCCGGTCGCGGTCTCGTCCTCCTCGGCCGGCTTCTCCACCACGGAGCTCTCGGTGGTCAGCACGAGCCGGGCGATCGACGCGGCGTTGGCCACCGCGGAACGGGTGACCTTGACCGGGTCGACGATGCCCGCCGCGAGCAGGTCGGTGATCTCACCGGTGGCGGCGTTGAGGCCGTGGCCCCAGCCCTGCTCCTGCACCTTGGACACGATGACCGCGCCCTCGAGGCCGGCGTTGCTGGCGATCCAGAACAGCGGAGCGGTGAGCGCGTCGCGCACGATCCGCACCCCGGTCGCCTCGTCGCCGGTCAGGCCGAGGTCGTCCAGCTCCTTGACCGCGTGCACCAGCGCCGAACCACCGCCGGGCACGATGCCCTCCTCGACGGCCGCCTTGGTGGAGGCCACGGCGTCCTCGATGCGGTGCTTGCGCTCGTTCAGCTCGGTCTCGGTGGCCGCGCCGACCTTGATGACGGCGACGCCGCCACCCAGCTTGGCCAGTCGCTCCTGCAGCTTCTCGCGGTCCCAGTCGGAGTCGGTGGTCTCGATCTCCTTGCGGATCTGGGCGATCCGCGCGGTGATGTCGTCCTTGGTGCCGGCACCTTCCACGATCGTCGTGGTGTCCTTGGTGACCTCGATGCGGCGGGCGGAGCCCAGCGCGTCGAGCCCGACCTCGGACAGCTTCATGCCGAGCTCGGCCGAGATGACCTGGGCACCGGTGACGACCCCGAGGTCGTCCAGGAACGCCTTGCGGCGGTCCCCGAAGAACGGCGCCTTCACCGCGACGGCGGTGATGGTCTTGCGCAGCGAGTTCACCACGAGGGTGGACAGCGCCTCGCCGTCGACGTCCTCGGCGATGATCAGCAGCGGCCGCTTGGCCTCGACGACCTTCTCCAGCACCGGGAGCAGGTCCGCGAGCGCGGAGATCTTCTCGCGGTGCAGCAGCACGAGGGCGTTCTCGAGGATCGCCCGCTGCTCCTCGGGGTTGGTCGCGAAGTGGGCCGAGATGAAGCCCTTGTCGAACTGCACGCCCTCGGTGATCTCCAGCGTGGTGGCCAGCGTGGAGGACTCCTCCACGGTGATCACGCCGTCCTCACCGACCTTCTCCACGGCCTCGCCGAGCAGGGCGCCGATGGTGGCGTCCCGCGAGGTGACCGTGCCGACCTGTGCGATGTTGTCGCGGCCCTTGACCGGGGTGGCCTTGCTCTTGAGCACCTCGACGACCTTGTCGGCCGCCATCTCGATGCCGCGCCCCAGCGCCGTCGGGTTGGCACCCGCGGCGACGTTGCGGAGGCCGACCCGCACCAGGGACTGCGCCAGCACGGTGGCCGTGGTGGTGCCGTCACCGGCGACGTCGTTGGTCTTGGTGGCGACGTTCTTCGCGAGCTGGGCGCCCAGGTTCTCGAACGGGTCGTCCAGCTCGATCTCGCGGGCCACGGTCACGCCGTCGAGCGTGATCGTGGGGCCGCCGAACTTCTTGTCGAGCACGACGTGCCGCCCGCGCGGGCCGAGGGTGACCTTGACCGCGTCGGCCAGCTTGTTCACCCCGCGCTCGAGCGCTCGACGAGCGTCCTCGTCGAAGTTGATCTGCTTAGGCATGGAAGTCCTCTCTGGACAGCAGAACGCCCCGGCCCCCGGCTTCGTGCGGGACCCGGGGCGTTCGACGCTAGAGCCGAAGTCAGTTGACGACGGCCAGCACGTCGCGAGCGGACAGGATCAGGTAGTCCTCACCGTTGTACTTGACCTCGGTGCCGCCGTACTTCGAGTAGATGACGACGTCACCGACGTTGACATCCACCGGGATGCGGTTGCCCTTGTCGTCCACGCGGCCCGGGCCCACGGCCAGAACCTTGCCCTCCTGGGGCTTCTCCTTGGCGGTGTCGGGGATGACGAGACCGGAAGCCGTCGTCTCCTCGGCCTCGCTCGTCTGGACAACGATCTTGTCCTCGAGCGGTTTGATGTTCACGCTCACCGGGTTGACCTCCACGGGTCGTCGAAAGCGTTGGCAGGTACTTGTCTGTCTTTGGCGCCTACCACCCCCGCCGTCGCGGGTGCCGGGGCGTGTGCGGTGCCGTGCAATTAGCACTCTAGCCACGCGAGTGCTAGCCGCGCAAGGAGGGTCCGTTCCGCTCTCTGGAGAGGCCGTGAAGTGGGCTTACTCGGACGGGTGAAGATGCTCCGCCGAACACGCCGGTCTCGTCCACGCGCCCCTGCCCCGGGTGCGGGAAACCCTGCTCGGCGCGACCGAAAGCTGTCCCGCAGAGCGGAACTGTTGTGACGTGCCGTCAACGCCCGTCACTCGTTGAGCGGTTCCGGGTCACCCGGACCGCTGCCTACCTTGAGTGGCGGCCCGGGCAGAACCCGAAGGGAAGGTGTTCTCCACATGAGTGGATGCAACTGCTGCAGCTCGTGCTCCGGTTCGTCCTGCGGTTGCTGCGGTAAGTGCTGACCGGCTGAGCGCCTCCGAAGCCCCTGGTCCTTCCGTCGGGACCAGGGGCTTTCTCATGTCCACCACAGTTTCCGTCGAAAGACGCTGCCCAAGCACCGGGACTCTGTGTAGGTTTCTCGCGTCGTCGATGCGAGGAGATTTGATGGACCCCTTAAGCCGTCGCACCGCGCTCAGAGCCGCGGCCGCCGGAACGGCCGGGCTCGCCGCCGCGGCTCCCGGGATCGCCGGGGCGAGCGTCGCCGCCGACCAGGCGCGCCAGCGCGCCTTCGCCGCGGCCGCCGCCGAGTTCGGCGTACCGGAGCAGGTCCTGCTGGGCGTCTCGTACCTCGAGTCCCGCTGGGACCACCACGGCGGCACGCCGAGCACGGGCGCCGGTTTCGGGCCGATGCACCTGACGGACGTGCGGACCGTCGCGGCCGGCGGGAGCCACCACGACAAGGGCACCGAGGACCCGCGCGGCGACCTCGCCCGCGCCGCCCTCCGCCCGGCCGAGCCGCGGGAAGCCGCGCCGGTGCCGGCCCTGCAGACCGTCGACCTCGCCGCACAGCTCACCGGCGAGAGCCCCGAGGCGCTGCGCACGGACGCGACGCAGAACATCCGTGGCGGCGCCGCGGTTCTCGCGCAGTACCAGCGGGAGCTGGGCGTGAAGAGCTCGAACCCGGCGGACTGGTACGGCGCCGTCGCGCGCTACAGCGGCGCCACCGATTCCGACGCCGCAGCGTTCTTCGCCGACGAGGTGTTCGGCACCATCAGCACCGGCACGAGCCGCACGACCGACGACGGCCAGTCGGTGCGCCTCGACGCCACCAGCGTCTCCCCCGCCCGCGGCCAGCTCCGCGCGCTGAACCTGCCCGCGTCGCCGCGCGGGGACGTCGAGGCACCGCCGGGGGTGTCGGCCGAGTGGATTCCCGCGCCGTACCAGCAGACCGGCGACGGCCCCGGCGACTACGGCAACTACGACAAGGCCGAGCGCCCGCAGAGCCAGCGGATCACGCACATCGTCATCCACGACACGGAGTGCACCTACGACACGGCGCTCGGGCTCGTGCAGGACCCGACGTACCTCGGCTGGCACTACACGCTGCGCTCCACCGACGGCCACATCGCCCAGCACATCCTGACCAAGGACGTCGGCTGGCACGCCGGGAACTGGTACGTCAACGCGAAGTCGATCGGCGTCGAGCACGAGGGCTTCGGCGCGCAGGGCACCTGGTACACGGAGGCGATGTACCGGACTTCGGCGAAGCTCGTGCGCTACCTGGCCGACAAGTACGGCATCCCGGTGGACCGGCAGCACATCCTCGGGCACGACAACGTGCCGGGCACGCTGCCGTCGACCGTCGCGGGCATGCACTGGGACCCGGGCCCCTACTGGGACTGGTGCCACTACTTCGACCTGCTCGGCGCACCGCTGCGCAGCTGGGCGCGGCAGAGCACGGGGCTCGTCACGATCCGGCCGGACTTCGCGACCAACAAGCCCGCCTTCACCGGCTGTGACAGCGCGGGAGCCGCGTGCACGCTGCGCGGATCGTCCGAGGTCATCCTGCGGAGTGAACCGCGGGACGACGCTCCGCTGCTGCAGGACCTGGGCCTCCACCCGGACGGGTCACCTTCGACGATGGGGGTGTCCGACGTGGGCAGCCGCGCGTCGACGGGCCAGCAGTACGCGGTCGCCGAGGTCAGCGGCGAGTGGACGGCGATCTGGTATCTCGGCCAGAAGGGCTGGTTCCGCAGCGCGGCGGCAGTGCCCGCGCTGGGCCAGGTGGTGACGCCGAAGCCGGGGCTCGCGAGCGTGCCGGTGTACGGGCGGGCGTATCCGGAGGCCGCCGCGTATCCGGCGAACGTGCCGCCGCAGGCGGTGACGCCACTGCAGTACACCTTCGCGGCCGGGCAGAAGTACGTCGCGGGGCCGGTGCTGCCGTCGGAGTACTACTGGTCGACGACGTTCGACCCGACCACGCACGTGGTGGTGCGCGGGCAGACGAACTACGTGCAGATCCAGTTCGGGCACCGGGTCGCGTACGTGAAGACCGACGACGTGGTGATCGGCCGCCCCTGAGTTGTCCACATACCCCCAGTTGTCCACAGGTGGCCGGATTCGGGCTTCCGTGTCCGGCCGCCGCCGTGTGGACTGGGAGACGTGGAAAAGACAGCTACCGGGTCACACCGAGACGACGTGCACGGGCAGGGCGGGGTTCGCGGAGATGTCCAGAGTGGACTCCCGCACCCCGGCCGCCACGACGTGAGCGCCGAGCGCGGCGATCATCGCACCGTTGTCCGTGCACAGCCGCGGCCGCGGTACGCGCAGCTCGATACCGGCCGCCTCGCAGCGCTCGCGCGCCAGCTCGGACAGGCGGGAGTTGGCCGCGACCCCACCGGAGATCACCAGGGTCCCGATGCCCGACTCCTTCGCGGCGCGCACGGCCTTCGCGGTGAGCACGTCGGCCACGGCCTCCTGGAACGAGGCCGCGACGTCGTTGACGGGAATGTCCTCGCCCCGGCGTTCGGCACCCTCGACCCACCGCGCGACAGCCGTCTTCAGGCCGGAGAACGAGAAGTCGAACTTCGCGTCCCGCGGGCCGGTCATCCCGCGCGGGAACGCGATGGCCCGCGGGTCGCCCTGCTTGGCGGCCTTGTCGATCGGCGGGCCACCCGGGTAGGGCAGGCCGAGCACGCGGGCGACCTTGTCGTACGCCTCACCGGCGGCGTCGTCCACAGTGGACCCGAGTTCGGTGATGGTGGTGGCGATGTCGTCCACGCGCAGCAGCTGGGTGTGCCCGCCGGAGACCAGCAGCGCCAGGCACGGCTTCGGCAGCGGGCCGTGCTGCAGGGTGTCCACGGCGATGTGCCCGGCCAGGTGGTTCACGCCGTAGAGCGGCACGCCGAGCGCGGCGGCGTAGGCCTTGGCCGCGGAGACCCCGACGAGCAGCGCGCCCGCCAGGCCGGGTCCCGCGGTCACCGCGATCGCGTCCACATCGGACAGCTTGAGGTCGGCCTTCTCGAACGCGCGGTTCGCCGTGGGCACCATCGCTTCCAGGTGCGCCCGGCTCGCCACCTCGGGCACCACGCCGCCGAAGCGGGCGTGCTGGTCCACGCTGGAGGCCACCTCGTCAGCCAGCAGGTCGACAGTGCCGTCGTCGTGCAGGCGGACCAGTCCGACGCCGGTCTCGTCGCAGGAACTCTCGATGCCCATGATGATCCGGGACATCAGCCGACCTCCTGTTCGGAGCGGGCGAGGCGCTTCATGGTGTAGGCGTCGGCGCCCGATGGTTGGTAGTAACGCTTGCGCACGCCGATGCGGACGAAGCCGTGCCGGACGTACAGGTCGACAGCGCGGTCGTTGTCGGTGCGGACCTCGAGGAAGACGGGGGCGCGCAGCTCGTCGGCGCGGGCCAGCAGGGCACGCAGGAGCGCGGTGCCGATGCCCTGTCCCTGGTGGGCCTCGTCGACAGCGATGGTGTGCACGCTGGACTCGAAGTCGCCGGGGCGCCCGACGGTGACCAGACCGGCGTAGCCGACCAGCTCGTCGTCGTCGGTGTAGGCGCCGAGGTAGTAGCCGCCGGCGTCGAGCTCGGACTGGAAGGCCCGCGCGCTCCACGGGTCGTCCCCGGCGAACAGCTGCCGCTCGATCTCGACACAGCGGCCGATGTCCTTGCGGCGAAGCGGGGCGAGCTTCATACCGTCACCCGCTTCCGCGCACCCGGCTCGGCGTCACGCCGGCATCGCCCGGCACAACACTCAAAGGAGGCTTCCACCACGACTTCATCACGACAGAATCGGGCCATCCTCATGCCGTCACCCGCTTCCGCGCCCCCGGCTCGGTCGCGTCGGGACGGCGCAGGTACAGCGGCGTGAGCGGCGCGGGCTCGGCGTCGAACGAGGGCCGCGCGGCGGTGACGAGGCCGGCCACCGTCGGATAGCGCGGCTCGATGGTCCGGACGGCGAGCTTGTCGGCGTAGAGCAGGGCGCCGTCACCGGCGGCGACGGGCAGGCCGAGCGGCTCCGGCGCCTGAACGTGCGGACCGTCGGCGCGGTGGCCGTCCGCGTCGTAGGCCGCCCAGTACACCTCGCGGCGGCGGGCGTCGGTCACGGCGAGGAACGGCTCACCGGCCTGCGCGGTGGCCGCGATCGCGTCGAGGCTGCATACCGGATAGGCGTCGATCCCGAGGCCGTGGGCGAGCGCGGCGGCGGTGGCCATGCCGGCCCGCAGGCCGGTGAACGGGCCCGGGCCCACACCGCAAACGATTGCGTCCACCTCGCGCAGCGTGACGCCGGCTTCCCGGGCGGCGTCGAGCACGTGCGGGGTGATCAGTTCCCCGTGGGCACGGGGGTTGATCGTGACGCGCTCGGCGAGCACGGAGACGTCGGCGCCCGCCAGCGTCGCCAGCCCGGCGGTGACGGCAGGCGTCGAGGTGTCGATGGCGAGTACCAGCACGGTGTACCAGGGTATGCCCTGCGTGCTTGACAGCAGCGGCTGGGCAGCCGCAGAGTGGTCGGAAAGTGGCTCAGCCACTTTGCCAATTTCGTGAGGAGGCCCCGAAGGTGGTCGAACGGATTTTCCCGGCGCTGGTGACGCCGCCGGAGAAGGAAGCGCTGCGCTTCGGCGAGGTCTCCCTCGACTACGCGCAGCTGTCGCGGGTGGCCGGAGCGCTGGCGCGGGAGTTGCGCGAGGCGGCGCCGGGCCGGGTCGCGGTGTGGGCGACGCCGACGATCCACACCAGCGTCGCCGTCGTGGCTGCCCTGCTGGCCGGCGCGCCCGCGGTACCGGTGAACCCGAAGATCGGCGAGCGGGAGCTGGGGCACATCGTGTCCGACAGCACGCCGTCCCTGGTGCTCGCCGAATCGGGAGTCGCGCTGCCACCGGACCTGGAGGCGTTGCCGCGGAAGGACGTTCCGCTCACGGGCCAGCAGGGTGAGCTGCCCCCGGAGCTGGATCCCGAGGCACCGGCGCTGATCGTCTACACGTCCGGCACCACGGGCCCGCCGAAGGGTGTCGTGCTGCCGCGGCGGGCGATCACCTCCACGCTCGACGCCCTTGAGGACGCGTGGCAGTGGACCGCTGACGACGTGCTCGTGCACGGGCTTCCGTTGTTCCACGTGCACGGCCTGATCCTCGGCATCCTCGGCCCGCTGCGCCGCGGCGGCAGCGTGCGGCACCTGGGCCGGTTCTCGGTCGAGGGCGCGGCCAAGGAGCTGACCTCGGGCGCCACGATGATGTTCGGCGTGCCCACGATGTACCACCGGATCGCGGGCGAGGTCACCGAGAACCCGCAGCTGGCCAAGGCCTTCGGGCAGGCACGGCTGCTCGTGTCGGGCTCGGCGGCACTGCCGGTGCACGACCACCAGCGCATCACGGCCGCGACGGGCCAGCAGGTCGTCGAGCGGTACGGGATGAGCGAGACGCTGATGAACACCAGCGTCCGGGCCGACGGCGAACGCAAGCCGGGCACGGTCGGCGTGCCGCTGGGTGGGGTCGAGGTGCGGCTCGTCGACGAGTCCGGCGCGGTCATCGAGGTCTCCGACGGAGAGACGGTCGGCGAGATCCAGGTGCGCGGGCCGAACCTGTTCACCGAGTACCTGAACCGGCCGGACGCGACGGCCGAGGTGTTCGTCAGTGAGGGCGTAGCCGGCGGGGGAGACTGGTTCCGCACTGGCGACATGGCGACCCGCGACGGCGACGGGTACCTGCGGATCGTCGGCCGCAAGGCCACCGACCTGATCAAGAGCGGGGGCTACAAGATCGGCGCCGGGGAGATCGAGAACGCGTTGCTGGAGCACCCGGGCGTCGCGGAAGCGGCGGTCACCGGTGAGCCGGATCCCGACCTCGGCGAGCGGATCGTGGCGTGGATCGTGCCGTCCGGGGCGCCGCCCGCCGAGCAGGAGCTGGTCGACCACGTCGCACGGCTGCTGTCCCCGCACAAGCGGCCGCGGGTGGTGCGGTTCCTGGACGCGCTGCCGCGCAACGAGATGGGCAAGGTGATGAAACGGGCGCTGGATGCGTGAGCTGATCGAGTCCGTCTGCTCCGGGTTCACGGAGTTCGACCCGCCTCCGGACGAGTCCGTTGTGGACGGTCCGATCGGCTGGCCGGGGTACGACGCGGCCCGGCGGCGGGCGCGGGAACGGACCGGTGAGCGGGAGTCGGTGATCTGCGGTTCCGGCAAGATCGGCGACGTCGAGGCGACGCTGATCGTGTTCGAGTTCGGGTTTCTCGGCGGCTCGGTGGGACGGCGGACCGGAGACCGGATCGAGGCGGCCTTCACGCGGGCGCGGGAGCTGCGCACGCCAGTGGTCTCGCTGATCGCGACCGGTGGTAGTCGAATGCAGGAGGGCATGGCGGCGCTGTCGCAGCTGCAGCGCATCGCACGCCAGGTGGCGCTCACCCGGGCGGCGGGTATCCCGCAGATCTCGGTCCTCCGCGACCCGACGACGGGCGGGGGCTGGGCGACGCTCGGTGCGGGTGCGGATGTCGTGCTCGCGCTGCCCGGAGCACAGGTGGGGTTCGCCGGTTCGCGGGTACGGCCGCCGGGCAACGAGCAGGCCTACACGGCCGAATCGCAGCTGGCGTCCGGACACGTGGACCAGATCGTGAACGATCTGCCTGTTGCACTGGCGCGATGGTTGACGCTGCTCACGCAAGGTACTGGCGGGGCGCCGGAACCACCCACATCCTTGCGGCAGACGGAGTTGCCGCAGACGGGCTGGGACGCGGTGCTGGCGGCGCGGGCTCCGGAACGTCCAAGGGCCGACGCCTATCTCGACGCGTACTTCGACTGGCGAGAGAACGTCAGCGGCGACCGGTGCGGCGGAGTGGATGCAGGTGTCCACTGTGGATTCGGTTCTCGCAACGGCATGACGATCGCCTACGCGGCACAGTGCGGCACGGCGACGCTTCCTTCGGGCTTCCGCACGGCGGCCCGGCTGATCCGGCTCGCCGACCGGCTGGGCATCCCAGTGCTGACGCTCGTCGACACCCCCGGCGCGGCGAACGACGGTGCAGCCGAGCGAGCGGGCGCGGGCGCGGGGATCGCGGAGGTCTTCGGCGCGATCGCGGCGGCGTCGGTCCCGGTGACCACACTGGTCATCGGCGAGGGCGGTTCGGGCGGCGCACTCGCGTTCGCCGCACCCGGCCGAACGTGGGTGACGCCCGACAGCTACTTCTCGGTGACGTCACCGGAAGCGGCCGCCGCCATCCTCAAGCGCCCACCGGAGGAGATCCCCGCGACGGCCGAGCAACTCCGCCTCCGTCCCCAGGACCTCGTGGAACTGGGGGTGGTACAGGGAATCGTCTGACCAGGCAGCGTCCACGGGCGTAGCACCCCTCTCCCGACAACTTCCACCTGCGCCCCCAGGACCTCGCCGAACTGGAGGTGGCACAGGAAACCTGACCGCGGCAGCCCCCACGGGCGCAGCACCCCTCTCCCGACGGCTTCCACCTGCACCCCCAAGACGCCAGCAGCCACTACCGACGCCACACCGCCCCTCCCAACGAGAGTCGACAACCCGACTCCCACCTGCGCCCAGGACCTCGCCTGACCGCGGCAGCCGCTACGGATGCAGCAGCACCTTCCCGCCGAGGGTGGACAACGCGGCTTCCGCCTGTTCGAGGGGGAACTCGTGCGTGATGAGGGGCGCCGGGTCGAGGATCCCCGCCGCGAAGGCGCGGACGGCGTGGCTCCAGGCGGCTGAGGACGCGCCGAAGACGGTGTGCACCGTGACCGCCGACGCGACGAGCTCCGCCGGGGCGATGGGTTCCGTCTCGGTGCCGGCCAGGCCCGTGAGGACGGTCCGGCCACCGCGTCGGGTCAGGCGCACCGCCAGTGCGCCGGTGCCGGGTGCTCCGGCGGCCTCGACGACCGCGTCGAACGGGGTCAGCTCCTCATCCGGCGATGCGAACGCCGCGCCGGAGCGCCCGGCCAGCTCGGCACGGTCCGTACGCGGGTCGACGACCACCAGTTCCGCCGGGCCGCTCGCGGCGAGCAGTTGCACGGCGAGCATCCCTAGTGTCCCGCCCCCGACGACCGCCACGCGCTCGCCCGGCACGACGTTCGCCTTGAGGCAGGCCGCCGCCATGCAGGCCGCGGGTTCCAGCAACGCGGCCGCGCGGAGGTCGGCGTCGGCGGGCAGCTCGTGGAGGAGCCGGGCGGGCAGGCGCAGCTCGTCGGCCCACGCGCCGGGCTGCGTGAAGCCCGTCTCGTCGTAGGCAGCCTCGCAGAGGTTCGTGTCGCCCCGACGGCAGGAGGCGCACCGCCCGCAGTTGCGGAACCCCTCGCCCACCACCTGTTTGCCCAGCAGGGACTGATCGGTCCCCGGCCCCAGCTCGACGACCGTCCCCGACCACTCGTGCCCAGGGGTCACCGGATAGCGGACGTACCCTTCGGCGCGCGTGCCGGCGAACACCTCGCGGTCGGACCCGCAGATCCCCGACCAGGCCACCCGCACGACCGCCTCGCCATGCCCGGGCAGCTGCGGCTCGCTGCGCACAACCCGCACCTCACCCGGCCGCTCGACCACCACCGCACGACTCATACCCCCACCTTCCCACGATCACCCCATCCCCCGGCACGGCAGGGAGATCGCTTCACCCCCACAGGCTCCGGCTCAGCGCAGCCAGCCCGCCATCACCGTGTCGCCCAGCCGCACGACTCAGTGCACGCAGGTCGCTCTCACGGCGCCGCTGAGCGCATCCAGCGCGCGGCCCGCCCCATCCCCACACGGTTCAGCGCACCCACGCCGCCCCGGCTCAGCGCGCCCTCACCACGCCAACCTAGCAGCCAGTCGAGACGGGCTACACCCGCTCCTTCCAACCCCCGTGCGGTTCGAGTGTGGCGATCCGGACGTCGTCGTCACGGCGTTGCAGGCGTACCACGAGGTAGTCCTCCGACAGGCGCTCCGCGGACCCCTCGCCCCACTCGACGACGACCGCCGAGGCTTCCAGGTCGGTGTCGAGGTCCAGATCGTCCAGCTGCGCGAGGTCTCCGCCCAGCCGGTAAGCGTCCACGTGCACCAGGGGCACGCCGCGCTCCCCCGCGGGATGCACCCGAGCCAGCACGAAGGTCGGCGAACTGACCCGGCCGGAAACGCCGAGCCCCTTCGCTATACCCCTCGTCAGCACGGTCTTCCCGGCACCGAGCGGGCCCGCGAGCAACACGAGGTCACCCGCCCGCAGCTTGCGGCCCAGCTCCTCGCCGTAGGCCACCGTGTCCTGTTCCGCCGGCAGCTCCACCGCCTGCTCGACCACGCCGCCACCTCCGCTCCGCCGGAATTCCGACCGCTCACTCACGCCGAGACCTCCGTTCCACCGGCAGCTCGATCATCCATCCATCACGCGCCCACCGCTTCACCGGCATGACGCCGTGACCCCTGCCCGGCCACAATGCCATCCCGCCCCCAGCACCAGCTCGACCACCGCTCGTTTCGCCGGAGCTCGATGATTCCGTCACCCCACCCGCGCCGCGACCCCACTCCGAGGATCGCTCGCCCACCCGCGCCACCACAACCCGGCCCGCCCAAGCCACGGCCCACCCGCAGGCTCGCTCCCGCGGACAGCTCGCCCGCCCACGCCACCACAACCCGGCCCGCCCGCGCCAGGGCCCACCCGCAGGCTCGCTCGGGGCAGCTTGCCCGCCCGCGCCACGGCCCACCCGCAGGCTCGCTCCCGCGGACAGCTCGCCCGCCCGCGCAACCCGCGCCGCGACCCCGCTCCGGGGGCCGCCCGTGCGGCCGCACCCCCGCCCGCGCACCCCCACCTCGGGCTACTTGTCCAGCCATCGCCACAGGCGGCGGGCCGAGGGGGCCTCCTCTACGCCCGCGCACTTCTGCAGCAGGTCGATCACGTGGCTGTTCACCAGCTCCGGCTGCTCCAGCTGCACCATGTGCCCGGCACCCCGGACACGCGCCAGCTCGGCATCCGGGAGTTCCGCGGCGATCCGTTCGGCGTGCGAGTACGGCGTGAACCGGTCGGCGTCGCCGCCCAGGACCAGTACGTGGGCGTGCTTCAGGCCCGCCAGCGCGGCGTACCGGTTGTGACTCCCCAGCGTGTCCACGAAGTTCACCAGGCCCCGCACCGGGGTCACGGCCAGCATCTCCAGCAGGAAGTCCACCACCTCCGACGGCACATCCCGCGAACCGAACGACAGGCGCCGCACGGCGGGGCGTGTCAGCTGACCTCCCGCGGCCCGCACGAACTCCACCAGCCCCGGCTGCCAGCCCGCCAGCCCACCCACCCCGCGCGTCAGCGGGTTGTACTTCGACAACAGGCTCCGCGGCAACCCGCGACTACCCACCTCACCCGCCGCGGTCGCGAGGAACGCCACCCCGCACACCCGCTCGGCGAACAGCTCCGGGTTCTGCTGCGCCAGCTCCATGATCACCATGCCGCCCATGGAATGCCCCAGCAGCACGATCGGCCCCTCCGGCACCACCGACCGCAGCACCGCGTCCAGATCCCGCGCCAGCTGCTCGATCGTGCTGCTCCCGGCGTCCGCCGCCCCGGACAGGCCGTGCCCGCGGTGGTCGTAGTACACCTGCCGCACCCGCGGCAACGCCAGCGAAGCCAGCGCCCGCCGCTGGAAGTACCAGCTGCGCTGCGACAACGCGAACCCGTGCACCCCCACGACGGTCAGCTCCGGCTTGCCCTCCTCCGGATCGACCTCCGACACCGCCAGCGGCGTCCCGTCATCCGCGGCGACCGTGCACGTCCGGTCGGCACGCAGGTCACCCAGCCGCTCGCCGGGCTCCACGGCCGAACGACGCTGCTGCGCTGCGAACGCGATCCCGGCCGCCGCCGCTCCCGTCGCGAGCGCGGCAGCACCGCCGACGACCGTCAGCAGGCGCCGGGACGGCGTCATGTCACTCCCCCTCGTACCGCCGCCGCACCCGCGGCCGGTACATCCCGGTGACGATCTCGTAGTCGATCGTGCCGATCGTGTCCGCCCACTCACGCGCGGTCGGCTCGCCCAGCCCGCCCGCGCCGAACAGCACCACCTCGGCCCCGACCTCCGGCTCGTCGTCCCCGCAGTCGACGACCAGCTGGTCCATGCACACCCGCCCGGCCACCGGCCGCCGCTTCCCGGCCAGCCACACGTCCATCCGGCCGGACAGCGTGCGCGGCACCCCGTCGGCGTACCCCGCGGGCACCAGCGCCAGGTTCGTGTCCCGCTCGGCCGTCCACGTCTGTCCATAAGAGACGGACTCACCGGCCTCGATGCGTTTGGTGAGCACGACCTGCGAGCGGAACGTCATCGCCGGACGCAGATCTTCCCGCTGTGGCACGGGATTCAGCCCGTACACCGCGATACCGGGGCGCACGAGGTCGAAGTGCAGGTCCGGGCGCGTGAGCGTCGCGGCGGAATTCGCTATGTGCCGCAACGGGTTCAGCCCCGCTTCGCACGCGATGTCGTACGCCGCTTGGAAACGCTGCGCCTGCTGGTCGATCGACGGGTGACCGGGCTCGTCGGCACACGCCAGATGCGACCACACCGCCACCACCTCGACGTCCGGCTCGGCCGCCGCGGCCTTGACCAGCGCGGGCCACGCGTACGCGGGAGACCCACTGCGCGAAAGCCCGGTGTCGATCTTCAGGTGCACGCGGGCGCGCTTGCCGACCCGCTGCGCCGCTTCGGCGATCCGGGCGAGCTCGTGGGTGGAACTGGCCGACAGATCGATGTCCGCGGCGACACCCGGCGCGAAGTCCACGCCCGGCGCGTCGAGCCACGTGAACACCGGCGCGGTGATCCCCGCCTCCCGCAACGCGAGCCCCTCCGCGAGCGAGCACGCCCCCAGCGACGTCGCACCGGCGTCGAGCGCGGCCTTCGCCACCGGGACGGCGCCGTGGCCGTACCCGTCGGCCTTGACCACGGCCATCGTCGCGGCACCGGCCGCCCGCTCGGCGAGCAGGCCGACGTTGTGCCGGATGGCGGCGAGGTCGATCACGATCTCGGCGCGGAACAGTTCGGGGCTCATCGCGCCGATTTTCCCACAGCACGCCGATGGCCGGCTTCGCGGTGCGAAGCCGGCCATCCGGAAAACACTCAGTCCAGGCGCAGGCCGGTGCTGGTGGAGAACACGTGCAGCTCGTCCGGGCGGATGCGCAGGCGCAGGGTGTCGCCCATCGACGGGGTCTTGCGCGGGTCGACACGCGCCACGACGCTGGCGCCTTCGGCCGCGCCGTCGGCGGCGATCTTGCCGTAGACGAAGGCGTCCGAGCCCAGCTCCTCGACCAGGTCGACCTTCACGGCGAGACCGTCCTGGTCGGTCAGCTCCAGCGACTCCGGCCGGAAGCCGAGGGTGACGTCTTCGCCACCGGCCGCGGCGATCGTCTCGCGCGACAGCGGCACCGTGATCCCGCCCAGCGACGCACCGGCGTCGGACAGCCGCGCCGACGCGAGGTTCATCGCGGGCGAGCCGATGAACCCGGCCACGAACACGTTCGCCGGCCGCTCGTACAGGGCCCGCGGGGTGTCGCACTGCTGCAGTAGCCCGTCCTTGAGCACCGCGACGCGGTCGCCCATCGTCATGGCCTCGACCTGGTCGTGCGTGACGTAGACGGTGGTGGTGCCCAGCCGCCGCTGCAGCGCGGCGATCTGGGTGCGGGTGGACACACGCAGCTTCGCGTCCAGGTTGGACAGCGGCTCGTCCATCAGGAACACCTGCGGCTCGCGCACGATCGCGCGGCCCATCGCGACGCGCTGCCGCTGGCCACCCGAGAGCGCCTTGGGCTTGCGGTCGAGGTAGTCCTCCAGGTCCAGCAGCTTCGCCGCCTCGGCCACGCGCTGCTTGATCTCGTCCTTGGGCTTGCCCGCGATCTTCAGCGCGAAGCCCATGTTCTGCCCCACCGTCATGTGCGGGTAGAGCGCGTAGTTCTGGAACACCATCGCGATGTCGCGCGAGCGCGGCGGCAGCTGGGTGACGTCGCGGTCACCGATCCACACGGCGCCGTCGTCCACGTCCTCGAGCCCGGCCAGCATGCGCAGGCTCGTGGACTTGCCGCACCCGGAAGGCCCGACCAGCACGAGGAACTCCCCGTCGGCGATCTCGAGATCCAGGGCGTCGACCGCCGCGCGGTCGGCGCCGGGGTAGCGGCGGGACGCCTTGTCGTAGGTGATCGTGGCCATCAGGTGTCCTCTCCTGTTTTCAGTGAAACGTGATGCACGAGCTCGCGGATGTCAAGGTGCCGGTGGCGGAGCTCCTCGCCGGTCGCGGCGTCCCCGGTGACCGGCTCCAGCCGGGTGTTCTCGGACCAGGCCGGCGGTTCGTCGCCGCCGGCGAGCGCCCACGCGGCCTGGCGCGCGGCGCCGAGCGCGACGTGCTCGGCCGGTTCGGGCACCACGACCGGCAGCCCGAACACCGTCGGCGCGACGGCACGCACGGCGGCCGACTGCGCGGCACCGCCGATGAGCAGGACGCGGCGCGCGGTGACGCCGTGGGCCTGCACCGCGTCCAGGCCCGCCGCGAGGCCGCACAACATGCCTTCGACGGCGGCGCGGGCGAGGTTCTCCGGGGTCATGTTGGTGCGGCGCATGCCGTGCAGCGAACCGGCCGCGTCGGGCAGGTTCGGGGTGCGCTCGCCGTCCAGGTACGGCAGGAGGGTCAGCCCGCCCGCGCCCGGTTCCGCGGCGAGCGCGAGCCGGTCCAGACCAGCCAGGTCGACGCCGAGCATCGTGGCCGTAGCCGTGAGCACGCGGGCGGCGTTGAGGGTGCACGCGAGCGGCAGGAACCGGCCGGTGGCGTCGGCGAACCCGGCAACGATGCCGGTCGGGTCGGCGGGCGCCGTCGCGGACACGCCGAACACCGTGCCGCTGGTGCCCAGCGACACCACCACGTCGCCCTCGCCGAGGCCCAGCGCGAGCGCGGCGGCCATGTTGTCGCCGGTGCCCGCGGAGACCAGCACCCCGTCCGGGGTCTCGCCCGCCGCCTCACGCGGGCCGAGCACGCGGGGCAGCTCCGGGGTCCGGCCGCCGAACGCGTGGCTCAGGAAGTCCTTGCGGTAGACGCCTTCCGCGGGTGAGAAGTAGCCGGTGCCCGACGCGTCGCCGCGGTCGGTGACCGGCTCGCCGCCACCGAGCAGACGCCAGGTGAGCCAGTCGTGCGGCAGCAGCACGCGCGCGACGCGGTCGGCAAGCTCCGGCTCGTGCTCGGCCATCCAGCGCAGCTTGGTGACGGTGAAGCTCGCGACCGGCACCGAACCCACGGCTTCGGCCCACGCGCGGGGGCCGCCGAGCTCGGTCACCAGGTTGTCCGCGGCCTTGGCGGAGCGGGTGTCGTTCCACAGCAGGGCGGGCCGGACGACCTCGCCGTGCTCGTCGAGGGTCACCATGCCGTGCTGCTGCCCGCCGACCCCGATGGCCCGCACGCCGTCGAGCAGCCCGTCGGACGCCTGGGTGAACGCCTGCCACCAGAGCCGCGGATCGACCTCCGTCGTGTCGGGGTGCGCAGCGCGGCCCGTGCGCAAAACCGCTCCTGTGAGCGCATCGCACACGACCACCTTCGTCGACTGCGTTGACGAGTCGACGCCGGCGACCAACGGCGCTGTTGTCATACCGAAGAGCCTCCGTCACTTTCGCGATTCAGTCCAGGGTTTTCGCCGGATTTTCCCGGCTGGTCCACGAGTTCGACCCGGGTGCCGAACTGCCGCATCGCGGCCAGTTCGTCGTCCGGCGTCCCACCATCCGCGATGACCAGGTCATATGCCGAAACGTCACCGTACGAATACGTGGCGGTACGGCCGAATTTCGAGCTGTCGACGACGAGAACGTTTTTGTTCGCCGCGGCCAGTGCCGCTCGTTTGAGCGATGCGTAGTCCCGCACCGGGTGGTACAGCCGACCGCCCGCGACGGCGGTGGCCGACACGAACCCGATGTCTGCGCGCATCCGCCCGAGCGCCTCGATAGTGTCCGGGCCGATGCACGAGTCGAACTCGGTGTACCGCCCGCCGAGCAACAGGACCTCCGCGCTCTCGTGCTCCCCGAGGATGCGCGCGGCCTCCAGCGAGTTGGTGATCACCACCAGCCGCTCGATCCCGGCGAGCAGGCGCACCAGTGGGAACAACGTGGTCGAGTCGTCGACGAACACCGTCTGCCCGGCCCGTACCTCACGCACGGCGACGGCGCACAGCGCCTCCTTGCACGGCAGGTTCAGACCTTCGCGGAAGCGCTTCGCCGTCTCCATCGTCAACGCCGGGTACGCGGCGACCCTGCCCCGCAGCTTGCGCAGCAGCCGCCGTTCGGCCAGGTCGTCGAGGTCGCGGTGGACGGTCATCAGGCTGACCCCGAACCGCTCGGACAGCTGGTCGATCCGCACCTCGCCGGAGTCGATCACGTGCCGCAGGATGTCCTGGCGGCGCTGCTCGACCTCGGCGTCGGACGGCCGCGTCCTAGCCAACGCGGGCTTCCTGCGGGCGCACGACGGCCTTGATCACCGAGTCGTCCTTGGCGGCGACGGTGAGGGCCTCCTCGACCTGCTCCAGCCCGAACCGGTGGGTCACCAGCCGGTCCAGGTCCACCTCGCCGGAGGCGGCCAGCGCGATCGCCGTGGGCCAGGTGTTGGCGTAGCGGAAGGTGCCGGTGATCTCGATCTCGGAGTTCTGCACGTGCGCGAGCGGCAACGGGATCTCGTCACCGCCCATGCCGATGAGCACGATCCGGCCCGCGCGGCCCACCTTGCGGATGGCCTGTCCGGCGGCCACCGGCACACCCGAGCACTCCAGCAGCACGTCCGGGTCGAAGTCCGCGTCGGCGAGGTTCTCCTTCGACACGTCGATCGTCGCGGTGGCCCCCAGCTCCCGCGCGACCTCCAGGCGCCGCGGGTTCACGTCGGTCACCACGACCTCGCTCGCCCCGAACGCGCGCGCCGTCTGCGTCGCCACCAGCCCGATCGGCCCGGCGCCGGTGATCAGCACCCGGCTGCCCGGCGCGGTGCGTGCCTTGCGGTTCGCCCACACGCCAACGGAAAGCGGCTCCAGCAGCCCGGCCGCGTCGTCGCTCAGCGAGTCCGGCACCGGGTGCGCGAAGTCCTCGCGCAGCACCACGTACTCGCAGAACGCGCCGTCGATCGGCGGGGTGCCGAAGAACCGCATGCGCGGGCAGAGGTTGTAGCGGCCGGCCTTGCACTGCTCGCACACCGAACACGGCACACCCGGCTCCAGCGCGACACGCTGCCCGGCCTCGTGCCGCTTCGCCGCGCTGCCCGTCCGGACCACCACGCCGCTCGGCTCGTGCCCGAGGACCAGCGGCTGCTCGACCACGAAGTCGCCGATCCGCCCGTTCTCGTAGTAGTGCACGTCCGAACCGCAGGTGCCGACCGACAGCACTCGGATGAGCACCTCGTCCGGCCCGGGCTCCGGCACCGGCCGCTCCTCGGTGCGCACGTCGTGCACCCCGTACAGGACCGACACCTTCATGCGCGCACTCGTCATCGAGCCCTCCGTCCGAGCTGGTCAGCTCATTCTTACCGGAGGAACCGCGAGTTGTTAACGCATAACTTGATAACTTCTTAGGCTTCGGATGGCGTCCGGAATCGCCGAAAGCACGCCGCTGGCCGAAACCGGCACCCCGCGCGCGGCGAGGTCGGCGGCCAGCGAGTGCACGTACGCCGCGGCGCCCGCCGCGAGCCACGGGTCGAGTCCGGCGGCCAGCAACGCGCCGACCAGACCCGACAGCAGATCGCCGGACCCCGCGGTCGCGAGCCACGAGCCGCGCGCGACGTTCGCGAGCACCCGGCCGTCGGGCGCGGCGACCAGCGTCGTGTTGCCCTTGAGCAGCACCACGGCGTCGAACCGGCGGGCCGCCGCCTTCACCGCGCCCACCCTGTCGGCGCCCGGAGGCGCGCCGGTCAGCCGCTCGAACTCGCCCGCGTGCGGCGTCAGCACCAGCGGCGTGCCGGGGTCGCGCGCGTCGAGGACGTCCGGCTGGTGGGCCATCAAGGTGGTCGCGTCGGCGTCCGCGCACACCGGCACCCCCGCCGACAGCACGTGCTCCAGCACGCGGCGGCCCGACTGCCCGGTGCCGATGCCCGGCCCGACGACCCATGCCTGGACGCGGCCCGCGTCGGTCACCGAACCCGTCGCCACCACCTCGGGCCAGCGCGAACGCACGACGTCCGCCGCCGGTCCGGCGTAGCGCACCATGCCCGACGTCGCGAGCACGGCCGAGCCGGTGGCGAGGACCGCGGCGCCGGGATAGGTGGCCGAACCGGCGGCGATGCCCGTGACGCCCTGGCTGTACTTGTTGTCCTCCGGGCCGGGCACCGGCCACGCGACGCCGACGTCCACGGCGTCCAGCTGCTCGATGCCGGGATCGCCCAGCTCGGGCAGCAGGCCGATGTCGACCAGCACGACCTCGCCGCACCGCTCCGGGTTGAGCACGTGCACCGGTTTGCGCGCGCCGAACGTGACCGTGCGGGTGGCCGTGATCGCCGGACCGTCCACAGTGCCCTGATCGGGGTGGACACCGCTGGGCAGGTCGACCGCCAGCACCGGCGCGCCGATGAAGTCGAGCAGGCTCGCGGCGTCCTCCCGCAGCGGCCCGCGCGCCTGCAGACCGACGATGCCGTCGATCACCAGGTCCGCGGCTTCGAGCACGCGGGGAGCCTCGTCGAGGGTGACAGCCCTGCCACCCGCCCGGCGCAGGGCCGCGAGCCCGGCGGCGTGCGCCTTCTCCGGGTTGAGCAGCACGGCGGTGACGGCGACGCCTTGCCTGCGCAGGAACTTGCCCGCCCACAGCGCGTCGCCGCCGTTGTTGCCGGCCCCGACGAGCAGGGTGACCTGGGTCGCGGCGACGCGGCCGGTGTGCGCCCGCAACATGTCGGCCGCCTGCACGGCGACCCCGAAGGCGGCGCGCTGCATGAGCGCGCCCTCCGGAGTCTTCGCCAGCAGGCGTTCCTCGGCCTCGCGGATTTGGTCGGTGCTCCAGATGCCTTGCATGAGCCCTTACTCCACCGTCACGGACTTCGCCAGGTTCCGCGGCTTGTCCACGTCGTAACCACGGGCACGGGCGATTTCGGCGGCCAGCACCTGCAACGGCACGCTCGACACCAGCGGCTGCAGCAGCGTCGGCACGGCGGGCACCTCGATCAGCTCGTCCGCGAACGGGCGCACGGTGTCGTCGCCCTCCTCGGCGATGACGATCGTGCGCGCGCCGCGGGCCTGGATCTCGCTGATGTTCGACACCAGCTTCGCGTGCAGCACCGCGCGCCCCTTCGGCGACGGCATCACGACGACGACCGGCAGGCCCTCCTCGATCAACGCGATGGGCCCGTGCTTGAGCTCGCCGGCCGCGAAACCCTCAGCGTGCATGTACGCGAGTTCCTTGAGCTTCAACGCTCCTTCGAGCGCGACCGGGAACCCGACGTGCCTGCCCAGGAACAGCACTGCCTTCGAGTCGGCCATCCGCCGCCCCAGCGCCCGCACGTCCTCCACAGTGGACAGTGCTTTCTGGACGGCCGCAGGCATCGCCTCCAGCTCGGCGAACTCGCGCGCGACCTCGTCCGGGTACTTCGTGCCACGCGCCTGCGCCAGCGCGAGGCCGACGAGGTAGTTCGCCGCGACCTGAGAAGTGAACGTCTTCGTCGCCGCGACCCCGACCTCGGGCCCGGCGTGCGTGTACAGCACCGCGTCGGACTCGCGCGGGATCTGCGCGCCGTTGGTGTTGCAGATCGCCAGCACACGCGCCTTCTGGCCACGCGCGTGCCGCACGGCCTCCAGCGTGTCGGCCGTCTCACCGGACTGTGAGATCGCGACCACGAGGGTGTCGCGGTCGAGCACCGGGTCGCGGTAGCGGAACTCGCTGGCGAGCTCGACCTCGACGGGCAGCCGCGTCCAGTGCTCGATGGCGTACTTCGCGATGAGCCCCGAGTGGTAGGCGGTGCCGCACGCGACGACGAACACCTTGTCCACGTCACGCAGGTCCTGGTCGGACAGCCGCTGCTCGTCGAGCACGATGCGGCCGCTGTCGAAGTGCCCGCGCAGCGTGTTGGCCAGTGCCTCGGGCTGCTCCTCGATCTCCTTGAGCATGAAGTAGTCGTGGCCGCCCTTCTCGGCGGCCGACAGGTCCCACGCCACCGTGAACGGCTTGGCCTGCGCGGGTTCCCCGGCGAAGTCGGTGACCTCGTAGCCGTCGCGGCTGATCACGACCAGCTGGTCCTGCCCCAGCTCCACGGCCTCGCGGGTGTGCTCGATGAACGCGGCGACGTCCGAGGCGACGAACGTCTCCCCCTCGCCGACCCCGACGACCAGCGGGGACGACCGGCGCGCGGCGACCACCAGGTCCGGCTGGTCGGCGTGGGTCACGACCAGTGTGAACGCGCCTTCGAGGCGGCGGCACACTGCGCCGACGCTCGCCGGGAGGTCCCCCGCGGTGGGGCCTTCGTTGTACGCGCGGGCGATCAGGTGCGCCGCGGTCTCGGAGTCGGTGTCGCTGGTCAGCTCGACCCCGTCGGCCTCCAGCTCGGCGCGCAGGGCGGCGAAGTTCTCGATGATGCCGTTGTGCACCACGGCGACGCGCTCGCTCGTGTCGCGGTGGGGGTGGGAGTTGCGGTCGACCGGGGCGCCGTGCGTGGCCCAGCGGGTGTGCCCCATGCCCGCGGTGCCGGCGAAGCGCTCGCGGCCGGTGGTGTCGAGCTGCTGTTCCAGGTTGGCCAGCCGGCCCGCCTTGCGCTCGACGGTCAGCGCACCGGCGCCGTCCAGCACCGCGACCCCGGCCGAGTCGTAACCCCGGTACTCCATCCGCCGCAGCCCGCCCAGTACGACGTCCAGCGCCGGGCGGTGACCGACGTATCCCACGATTCCGCACACCCGGACGAGGGTACTGGGGCGCGCGGCGCCTCGGCTGGGGGCCGGGGCCGCGCTGGCCTATTCTTCTGGCCATGGCCAGCAAGCCGAAGGAACTGCTCGAGGAGCTGTCGCACCCCGGTCCGCACGACGTGGTGCGCGGCAACCTCGCGCTCGCCGGGCTGCCCGGTGTGGTGTTCACCCCGCGCAGCGGGCTGGGCCTGCCGGGCGTCGCGTTCGGACACGGCTGGCTGCAGCCGCCGGGGCGGTACCGCGAGTTGCTGACCCACCTGGCGAGCTGGGGTTTCGTCGCGGCGGCGCCGTCGACGCAGCGCGGGCCGCTGCCGTCGCACCGGCTGTTCGCCGCCGACCTGAAGTCCACGCTGGACATCGTGACGGGCGTGCGGCTCGGGCCGGGCGGGATCAGCGTCGACCCGGCGAAGCTGGGCCTGGCGGGGCACTCCGTCGGCGGCGGTGCGGCGGTGCTGGCCGCGGCGGGTGACCCGCGGATCAAGGCGGTGGCCACGATCGCCGCGGCGCAGACCCTGCCGACGGCGACGGACGCGGCGCGGAAGCTGACCGTGCCGGGCCTGCACCTGGCCGCGAAGGGCGACCTGGTCACCCCGGCGGCGGGCAACGCCGAGGCGATCGCCAAGGCGTGGGGCGGTCCGGTCCAGCTGAGGATCCTCGACAAGTCGACACACCTCGCGGTGACCGAGGGCAGCCACTGGAGCCAGCGGCTGCTGCAGGGCAAACCGCAGCGCCGGACGCAGAAACTGGTGCGCGCCCTGTTCACGGCGTTCTTCCTGACGCACCTCACCGGCACCGACAAGTACCGCCCCCTGCTGGAAGCGGACGTGAAACGAGCGTCGATCGACTTCGACCCGAGCCTGGCCGAAGAGGCGGCTTGAGGGGTTCGGCCTGGTAGCGGCCACTTTCGGTGCGCTTCTGACGGCTGAACATCGGCTCGGGACTGCCGCCGGATTCGCGGCTGCCGACCCGGCGCCAGTCTCGGCACGGCCCTGGCGGCCGGACGGCGGCGAGGGGCAGAAGCGGTGGCACGCCCGGTCACGACGGCTCCGGTCACCACCGCCGGGCAAGCCGCCACCCAGCCCCGCCCAGCCGCCTGGGGCTACCGCCGGATTCGCCGCGCCCGCTGCCGAAACAGCCGCGGGCCACTCCAGCGCGCCACCCCGGCCCGTCGCTGGCGGCCGGGGCCCGCTGCGGCCCCGCCCGGGCGGCTCAGCTACTGCCCTCCCCGGGCCACCGCCGCCGGGCAGGCCCACCCCAGCGTGCCCAGCTGCCGCCGATCCGCCCCGCCTCCAGCCCGGCCACGCCACCACTACGCCCAGCCACCTCGCCCGGCCTCGTCACCGCCGGGTTCGCCCCGCACCACGCCAGCCGCGCCACCGCCGGGTTCACTACGCCACCCCGCCCGGCCCAGCCGCCGCCTATCCGCCCCGTCTCCAGCCCGGCCCGCCCGCCATCACGCCCAGCCACGCCATCTCGCCTGGCCGCGCCACCGCAAGGTTCACCCCGCTCGGCCGCGCCACCGCCAGGTCCGCCGCGCCGCCTCGCCCCGCCACAGCCGAAGCAGGCGTGGCCCGCTCCAGCGCGCCGCCCCGACCGTCGCTGGCGGCCGAGGGCCGCCCGAGCCCGCCCGGGCGGCTCAGCCCAGCCAGCTGTTGTTCGAGAAGTCGTCCTCGTCGAAGTCCGCTCGGGAGTGGCGCGCGCGGCGGGGCGCGGGCTCCTGCGACGGCTCCGCGGGCTGGGGCGGGCGCGGCGTGAGCGACTCGGTGGACCGCGCCGCGGCGTAGGGGTCCTCCTCGTCCTCCGCCGGGCCGAAGCGCATGGTCGTGTTCTTGTCCGCCAGCGCCTTCTCGGTGCCCCAGCCACCCGCCTCGCGCTCGCGGCGGCCCAGCTCACGGCGGTGCTGGACGTACCGCTCCGCCGCCTGGACCTGCTTCGTCATGTACTCCTGCGACCTGGCCTGGATCTCCTGGCCCTGCCGGTCGAGCATCGCCCGCCGGTCAGCCTGCTCGCGGACCAGCCCGTCCATCCTCGCCTTGTACCGCTGGATCTCGTCCGAGACCATGCGCCCCTCCTAGTCCCGCGGCCTACCGCTGGGTGACCGACCGGTCCCCGTCGTCGTCGAGCGAACCGCTGATGCGCCCGGCCGCCCCGCCGGAGTTGAAGATCCCGCCGTCGATCCGGTACGCCCGCGAGCTGCGCTCCTGGTCCTCACCGCCACCGCCGGCCGCGCCCATGCCACCCATCATTCCGGCCATGTTGCCCAGCCCGCCGGAACCACCGCCGGACTGCTGCTGCGCCGCCACGCCTTCCACCGCGCCGACCGGTTGCAGGCCCGGCGCGTGCGCGGGCTGGTGCATCGACGCCCCGGTGTGCGCACCCGGCCCGAGCGACGACGTGTCACCGAGCGAACCCGCGCTCTCCGAGCCCACCACCCCCGAACCGACCGCCGCCAGGCCGTCTCCGCTCGTCGTCGCCGGAGTGGTGGCACCCGCGTCGGTGAAGCCGCCGGCGCCATCGGGCACCGGACCCGTCGCCTCCGCGGGCTGGACCGAGACGTCGCTCGCCGCGGCCGGGCTGGAAGACGGCGAGTCTCCCTGACCCTGCGGCACCTCGGCGGGCTGGGCCGGAACGTCACCCGCCGCCGGACTGGAGCCGCCCTGCGGCACCTCGGCGGCCCTCTCCGCCCCGGACACACCGGAAGCGCTCGAAGCGTCCTCTTTGGACTCACCGAGCGTGTACGTGGTGGGCTTGCCCGTGCCGTCGTCGACCGTGACGACCGTCGGCCCGTCGGGCCCCTCCGGCCGCTCCGCGGTGATCTTGAGGTTGCCGTCCTCGATGTGGATCTTGCCATCGGGGCCGGGCTGGTACGTCCCGTCCGGCCCCGGCTGACCGTTCGTGCCCGCCGCTCCGTGCGGTCCGAAACCCGCCTGCCCGGTCCCGGCGGCCGTGTCGCCCACCGCGGTGTCCTTGCCGTCGCCCCAGTCGAGCTTGTAGTCCTTCGGCTGACCGGTCCCGTCGTCGACCTTGATGTCCATCTTGCCGTCCTTGTCCGGCTCGGCCATCTCGATCGTGTGGTCGCCCTGCTGGACCGTCAGCGTCTCCTGCTCGTCCCCCGTGTCCTTGACCGGCTCGCCCGTCTTCGGGTCGATCGGGTACGGCTCGCCGGTTTCCGGGTCGACCTCCAGCGGCTTGCCGGTGTACGGGTTGGTCCCGTCCGCGGCCTCCTTCTTCACCGCGTCGGCCACCGCCTGCGGGTCCTCTGTGGACGGTGTGCTGGTGGACGGGACCGTGGCCGACGGCGTTCCGCCGCCACCGCCGACGCTCCCTGTGCCGCCCGTGCTACCGGTGCCGCCCGTGCTACCGGTGCCGGTGCTGCCCGTGCCCGTGCTGCCCGTGCTGCTCGGCTGGGTCTGACCGGTCGACCCGGTACTGCCCTCGAACTCGTTCTTGATCTTGCCCATGACGTCGTCGAGCCCGTCGTAGGCGTTGTTGACCAGGTCGAGCGTGTCCTTGCAGGTCTTGTCGAACCCCTTGTACAGGCGGTCCCACATGTCCGGGTTGAAGGCGTTCTGGATCCACTGCTTGGCCAGGTCCTGGCCCTGCTTCTTGATGTCGTCGTCGTCGCAGCAACCGTCGTCGTTCAGGGTGTCGACCAGGTTGGTACCGAAGTTCAGGTCCATCCAGCCCGCGATGGCCTTGAGGTCGTCCTTCTCGGCGTGCTCCCCGTTCGCGACCGCCACGACCTTCTGGGCCATGTTGAAGTCGGCCTTGCCCACCTGGTCGGTGTACATCGCGACGATCGCGTCGGCCTTGCCCTTGCACAGCTGGTACACAGTGGACACTGCGGTGGTGGTGGCCTCGCTCGCGTCTTCGAGCGTCTGGGCCAGTTTGTTGGCCTTGCTCAGGATCTGCTCGTTGTAGTGGTCGGACGCCGCGTTCGCGGCCGAGCCGCTCCAGGTGTGGAACAGGGTGCTCAGCGAGGTGCCGGTGTCCTTGATGGTCTGGTCCACCGTGGTGGAACCGGTCTTGAAGTGGTCGGCGTCGGCGAGGAAGTTCTCGAAGCTGATGCCGCGCTGCTCGTCGAACCGCTTCTTGATGTCGTTGTTGAAGTCCAGCGCGCGCGTGTTGCCGCGGCAGTCGTCGGGGATCTTCGCCAGCAGCGAGCCGAAGGTCTGGAACACCTTCAGCGCGGGCTCGGCCGCGTCGAACAGCTCGTCGGACGTCTTCGTGCCGGTGCCGCCGGGGCCGGGCGGCTGCTTGGTGCCGAGGTTGGTCTTGCCCTCGTCGACGGCCTTCTTCTCTTCGCGCTCGTTGTAGGACGCCTGGTCCCCGGCCTTCTTGGCCTCGTCGTACGCGTGGTCGGTGCCCTGGAAGCCGAACATCGGCGACGAGCCGTACGCGTCCGCGTACCGCGCCGCCTCGTCCCGTTCCTCCTTCGTGGACGACGCGGGCAGCCCCTCGAACATCGGGGCCTGGTTCTCCTGCTGCCAGGCGGAGACCAGCATCATCTTGTTGGCGGGCGGCACGCTCGGGTCGTCGAGCAGCGCCTTGACCTGGGCCCACGTCTTCGCCATCAGACGGTCCCCGCATTCGTGATCGCGGTCGACTGCGTGTGCTCGCCCTCGGCGTAGCTCTTGCCACCGCTGCCGATGTTGGTGCCGAACGCCTTGAGCGTGTTGCTGTAGCCGCTCACGGCCTGCCACAGCGTCGACACGCCGGCGGTGTACTTCTGGGCGTGGTCGCCGTGGGCCTGGCCGAAGCCCTGCGCGTTCACGGGCGTGCTGGCGAGATCGGTGTTCTTGTCCGGCAGGTCCTCCGCCAACTGGACGATCTGCTTCGACGCCGTGGCCATCGCGTCGGTACTCGCGGTGTATCCGCCACTCACTTCCGAGCCCCCCTCACCAGGTCCGCTGACGGAACATCCGACGCACGTCAGCCGCGTCCGGTGCCGTTACATGTGCAACTGAATGTAGCTCCCCCGGCACTCAGGACGCAGCCGTTTCGCCCGGTTTCTTCTCCAGCGCCTCGGCCAGGACCTGGGCGACGGCGTTGACGTCGGTCAGCCGGTCGCGCTCGTCGAGGTCGATCGAGACCTCGTAGAAGACCTCGACCGTGGCGAGCAACCGGATCCGGCCCTTGGAGTCCAGCCCCAGCTCCTCGAGCGGAGTGTCGGGCCGCACCGTGGCGGGGTCGAGCAGGAACGTGTCGCACACGAGCTTCCGGACTCCGGCAACGAGCTCATCCATGTTGTTCACCGTAACTGGCACGGGCCGCCGACCTGGAGACCTTCCCGCTCGACGTACGCGGCAGCTCCCCCGGCGGCACGAGCCGGAACGACCGCAGCGCGATGTCGTGCTCACGCGACACCGCCCGCAGGACCGCACGCGACACCTCCTGCGGGTCCGGCGCCACGTCGCGTACCTGCTCCGCCACGACGGACACGCCTTCGCCCCGGGTGTCGCGGATCCCGAAGGCCGCCACGCGGTCCCGCCGGATCGCCGGATGCGCCTGCGCCACCGTCGCTTCGATGTCCTGCGGGTAGTGGTTGCGGCCGTCGATCACGATGAGGTCCTTGAGCCGGCCGGCGAGGTAGAGGTCGCCGCGGTGGACGAAGCCGAGGTCGCCGGTCCGCAGCCAGCCGTCACGGCCTTCGAGCCGGTTGCCGAACGTCCCGTCCTCCCGGCGCCAGTACCCGGCGGCGATGTGCGGCCCGTGCACCCACACCTCGCCCAGCACGCCGTCGGGCCGGACCTGCCCGTCGCCGACGATCCGCACGAGCTGCCCCACCGGCCGCCCGACGGACACCAGCTCCTGCCGGTCCGGAACGTCCGGGCCGGCCTCGACCGCGCGGCCCCGCGCCAGCTCCTCGCGGTCGAACGCCGTGACCGTCGGGCCCTCCGGCCCCGCACTCGTCACGTAGACCGTCGCCTCGGCGAGCCCGTATGACGGACGGTGTGCCTCGCGCCGGAAACCGTAGGGGCCGAACGCCTTCTGGAACTCCTCCACGGTCTCCGGCCGGATCGGTTCGCTGCCGTTGAGCGCGATCCGCACGCCCGAGAGGTCCAGGCCTTCGCGCGGCGCGGCCTCGACGGCGAGGTCGTAGGCGAAGTTGGGCGCCGCGGTGAAGACGTTCGGGTAGTCCGACAGCTGCCGCAGCCAGCGTTCCGGCCGCCGCACGAACTCCGCGGGCGCCATGAACACCGATCGGCCACCCGCGAAGACCGGGAGGCAGACCAGCTGGATCAGCCCCATGTCGTGGAAGAACGGGATCCACCCGGCACACGTCGTGGTCTCGTCCACTTCGTACGCCCGGCTCGCCTGCCAGCAGCTCGCGACCACGGCGCGGTGCGGAATCACCGCTCCCGCCGGGGTGCGGGTGGAGCCGGAGGTGTACTGCAGGTACGCGGGCGCGTCCGGCTCGACGGTCACCGGGTCCGCGCCGGGGCCGTCCAGCTCGTCCACCGCCAGCAGGTGCCGGGGCGTGCCGAGCTCGCGGACCCGGTCGGCGACGCGCGAGGACGTGAGCCAGACCTGCGCCGCGGAGTCCGCCAGGGCGCCGAGCAGGCGACCGCGGTGTGCGTGGCCCGACGGGGCGAACAGCGGCACGGCCACGAGCCCGGCCGCGAGCGCCCCGAGGAACGCGACCGGATAGGACAGGTCCTGCGGCGTGAGGATCGCCACCCGCTCGCCCGGCTCGGCGACCTCCCGCAGCCGGTGCGCCACCACCCGGACGCGGGCCACGAGCTGCCCCCACGACAGGCTGTGTTCGCCGCCCGCGGGGTAGTCGAGGAACGTGAACGCCGGGCGGTTGTCCCCGGCCCGCGCGAACAGCCGGTCGGTCAGCGGCGTGCGCAAAACGTCTTCGGGCACGCTCATCGCGCTCTACCGTGGGATCCGCCATGGCACATGACCACAAGGTACTGAGCACCCGGGCCGCCTGTCTGGCCGCTTTGCGAAGTCCCGCGCTGACCTCGAACCCCGGCTCCGACCAGGCGAACCTGCTGTTCCTGGACGGGCAGGCGCACGCACGCCTGCGGACCGTGGTGTGGCGGATGATCGCCCGCGCCGAACCGCTGCCGGACGCGGTGCGGGAGCGGGTCGAGGCGATCGTGCGCGGTTTGGGCGACGAGTTCGACCTCGTCGCGGATTTCGCCCGCCCGATCGCGGCGGCGGTGGCGGAGGCCGTGCTGGGCGTCGAACTACCCCCGCGGGTGCTCGCTGACCTCGAAGCGGTCACCGCGAACCTCGACGCATGGTTCGGCGAGGGCGGCGCCGCGGACACGGCCGCGCTGCGCCTGGCGATGTTCTTCGCGCGGGCCGGCGTACTGCCCGAGGCCGCCGTGACGGAGGAGGAACGCCTGGTCACGCCCGTGGTGCTGGCGCACGCGGCCGTCGAGAACTCGCGGAACTTCCTCGCGCTGGCGGGGTTGCGCCTGGTGACCGAGCGGCGGACACGGGACGTCCGGGAGCTGGTGAACGAGATCACCCCGGCGCGGCTCGTCTACCGGCGCGCGACCGAGGACGTCACGCTCGCCGGTCACGCCGTTCGCGCCGGAGAAACGGTGGCCATCCGCCTGGACGCCGGGCTGCCGTTCGGCTCCGGCCCGCACGCCTGCCCCGGTTCAGGCGTCGCGCTGGCCGAAGCGGAGGTGGCGCTGAGAGCGCTGGCGCGGGTCCTGCGGCCGGAACACCGGGTGCGGAACGTACTGTTCGGGTCGCACCCCGTGTTCTACAGCTTGGAGAGCGCCGTGGTGACGTCAGGAGACTGACGACACCACACCGGCGAGGCGGTCGGCCGCGGTCTGCGCGATCTCGTGCGTCGGCGCCTCGACCATCACCCGCACCAGCTGCTCGGTGCCGGACTGCCGCAGCAGCACCCGGCCCTGCTCACCCAGCTCGGCCTCGACGGCCTTCACCGCCTCCTGCACCGCGCCGGAGGCCACCACGGCGTGCTTGTCGGCGACCCGGACGTTGATCAGGACCTGCGGCAGCCGCCGCATCACCCCGGCCAGCTCGGCGAGCGGCTTCCCGGTGGCGGCGACGCGGCTCATCAGGCGCAACGCGGTCAGCAGGCCGTCACCGGTGGTGGCGAGCGCGGGGAACACCACGTGCCCGGACTGCTCGCCGCCCAGGGCGTACCCGCCGGCGCGCAGCTCCTCCAGCACGTACCGGTCACCGACCGCGGTGGTGCGCAGGTGCACGCCGTGCTCACGCATCGCCAGGTGCAGGCCCAGGTTGCTCATCACCGTCGCGACGAGCGTGTCGTGCACCAGCTCGCCCGCCTCGGCCATGGCGAGCGCGAGGACGGCCATGATCTGGTCGCCGTCGACGAGCTCCCCGGAGGCGTCCACCGCGAGGCAGCGGTCGGCGTCGCCGTCGTGCGCGATGCCCAGGTCCGCACCGTGCTCGCGGACGGCGGCCTGCAGCTTGTCGATGTGTGTCGAGCCACAGTTCTCGTTGATGTTGATGCCGTCGGGCTCGGCGGAGATCGCGACGACCTGCGCACCGGCCTTGCGGTAGACCTCGGGGGCGGCGAAGGAGGCGGCGCCGTTCGCGCAGTCGACCACGACGCGCAGCCCGGTCAGCGGATGCGGCAGGGCCTCGATGAGGTGCCCGGTGTAACGGTCGAGGGCGTCTGTGACGTCGGTTACCCGGCCGATCTCGGCGCCGGTCGGGCGGCTGCCGTTGCCCTCCAGCCCGGCCTCGATCTCGTCCTCGATGCCGTCGGGCAGCTTGTGCCCGCCCGCGGCGAAGAGCTTGATGCCGTTGTCCGGCATGGGGTTGTGCGACGCCGAGATCATCACGCCGAGGTCCGCGTCGAGCGCCCCCACCAGGTGCGCGACGGCGGGGGTGGGCTGCACGCCGACCCGCAGCACGTCGGCGCCCGCCGACGCCAGGCCCGCGACGACGGCGGCCTCCAGCATCTCGCCGCTGGCCCGCGGGTCCCGGCCCACGACGGCGACGGGGCGGTGCGACCGGTCGTGCGCGGCCAGCACGCGCGCGGCACTGGCCGCGACGGCGAGCGCGAGCTCCGGCGTCAGGTCCCCGTTGGCGAGACCTCGTACCCCGTCGGTGCCGAACAGGCGAGCCATGTGTTTCTCTCCTCGAACCTCTGCCAGGTGGAAAGCAAGTCGTCCCCCGCACTGGAACGTTAGCGCTCACGGGGAGCACCGCCCCGGGGAGTGCCTTCTGCCCGTGGAAACGACGAAGGCGCCCATCCGAGGTGTGGACGGGCGCCTTCGCGCGGGTGCTGCGGAATTAACGCTTGCTGTACTGCGGGGCCTTGCGGGCCTTCTTGAGGCCGTACTTCTTGCGCTCGGTGGCGCGGGCGTCCCGGGTCAGGAAGCCGGCCTTCTTCAGCGCGGGACGGTCCTCGGCGTCGACCTCGACGAGCGCGCGGGCGATCGCCAGGCGCAGCGCACCGGCCTGGCCGGAGGTGCCGCCGCCCTTGAGGTTGCCGAAGATGTCGAACGACTCCGGCTTGTCGACGGTGACCAGCGGCTCACGGATGAGCTGCTGGTGGACCTTGTTGGGGAAGTACTCCTCGAGGCTGCGGCCGTTGAGCTTGAACTCACCGGTGCCCGGGACGAGCCGCACCCGGACGACAGCCTCCTTGCGGCGGCCGACGGTCTGGGCGGACCCGCCGGCAGCACGCGACGGGCGCGGGGCGGCCGGGGTCTCGCTGGTCACGACGCCGTCGACGGCCTCGGGGGCCTCGACCTCCGTGGCCTCGGTCTCGGTGCTGGTCACGAACGTTTCCTCACTCACTGGGCGACCTGCGCGATCTTGGTGATCTCGTACGGCTGCGGCTGCTGCGCGCTGTGCGGGTGCTGCGGGCCGGCGTAGACCTTGAGCTTCTTGGCCTGGGCGCGGCCGAGCTTGTTCTTCGGCAGCATGCCCTTGACGACCTTCTCCAGGAGCCGCTCGGGGCGCGTGTCCAGCAGCTCGCCGAACGAGCGCTTGCGCAGACCACCGGGGTAGCCGCTGTGCCGGTACGCGAACTTCTGCTCGCGCTTGTTACCGGTGAGCGCCACCTTCTCGGCGTTCACGATGATGACGAAGTCACCGGTGTCCACATGAGGGGCAAAGGTCGGCTTGTGCTTGCCGCGCAGCAGCGTGGCGACCTCGGTCGCGAGCCGGCCGAGCACGACATCCTCGGCGTCGATCACGTGCCAGGCACGGGTGACATCGCCAGGCTTGGGGCTGTACGTGGGCAAGGGTCTACCTCGTCGTCAACTTGCGTGTGGGGTCGAGTGCGGGCCTAACGCGTATACCGCGCCGCAACGCACAACGACATCTGAAGATACCCCCTCACTCCGGAGGACCGGAAAGCGGGGTACCCGTGCGTTGTCCATACTACTGTGACGCGGTGACCGCCTCCCGACCGAGGACCAGAACCGCCGCATTGCTGGCCGGTGTCATGCTGCTGGTGAGTGCGTGCTCCAGCGCGAAGGCCGGCACGCCGGTGCCCAACGGGGCCGAGGCGGCGGCGTACGTGAGCGCGAAGTTCTCGGCGACGCTCGACAAGCTCGGCGACCGGTTCAACGGCGTCGACAGCCGTAAGAGCGTGCTCGACACCTTCGCCCGGTTCGACAACCGGAAGATCAACAGCACGGTGACGGCGGTGCAGCTCGGCAGGCCGCCCGCCCGGCTGGCGAAGAACCACTCCAATCTTGACTCGAACGAGTACCTGGACTCGTACCATCCGGCCAACAGCCCGGTCGAGTACCTGCTGCTGGGGCCGGTGTACGCCAGCCTCGCGCCGACGCACTGGGTGTCCATGCCGTACACCGCGGGTGACCTGAACGAGTGCTTCTGGGCCGGGACGCAGGACGTGTGCAAGATGCTCGGGGCGGTGTCCGATTCGGTCGACCAGGGCCGCGCCAAGACGGCGTCGAGCAAGGCGGACGGCGGGGTCGAGCTGACGGCCGACGTCACGCTGGACGCGTACCTGACCAATCGCGTGGTGGTGTTCCCGCAGGACATCCTCGACCAGATCGGGGCCGACATGAAGACGAAGACCCTGCAGGCGCGGATAGTCCTCGATCCGGCGGGGAAGCTGACGGAGATCGAGCTGGGAGGCACCATCAGCGGCGGCGGGCACGAGCTGGAGCTGCGGTCGCACTACCGGCTCGACGGAACGCCCACGGAGAACGACCTGCCGAAGATCCCCGACCCGTCGGACGTCACGGTGCTGGCGGACAGCGCCGCGGTGAGCGACTTCTACGCCCGCATGGGCGAGATCCAGGGCCGGTGAGCGGCGTGGACGACGTGCGACCGGAGGGCGAGGACGCGGAGCGGACGGCGCAGGCGGCGCCGGAGGTGAGCGCCGGGGTGGCCGGAGCCACGGCGGCTGAGCCCGGCGCGGCTGGCAGCGGAGCGAGCCAAGAAAGCGGAGCCGAGGCCGGGGCGGCTGAGGTCAGACCGGACGCAACCAGGGCCGGGGCGGCTGAGGTCAGGCCGGGCGCGACCGGGGCCGGAGCCAAGCCGGGTGAAGCCGGGTCGGGCGGGGTGGCTGGGGCGCCGCCGTGGACGCCGGGCACCGGGCAGACACCACCCACGCCGAGCGGACCCGTTCCGCCGTCGCAGGGATGGGCGCAGCACCCGGGCTTCGCTGGAAGCGCTTCCTACCAGGCCGGTCCATCGACCCCTCAGCCCTGGCAGCCCATGCCACCCGCGCCACCGAGTGCGCGGGCGACCTGGCCCGGCCAGCCCTCGATGGGCGGGCAGGCCCAACCGGGATGGGCTCCCGGGCAGCCGTCTCCCTCGCCAGGCTGGGTGGCACCAACACCTGGCATGCACTCGCCGGGCCACGCGACTCCTCCCCCAGGTTGGGCGGCACCGACGCCACCACCGTTCGCGCCACAACCGGGTCAGGCCACGCCACCATCGGGTTGGGCAGCCACCGGCCAACCGGGCCAACCAACGCCACCGCCGGGGTCGGCAGCACTGGCACCCACCGCCCAGCCCGGCGTCGACATGGGCCAGACTTCCCCGCCCGGCTGGGCTGGGCAGCCCCCCACAGCAGGGGAAAGCACCCCCCGGTACGGGATGCCCGGTGCGACCTACGGCGGGTTCGGCGCCTTCGACGCCAAGCCGGCCCGGTCGCGCAAGCCCTGGCTCATCGGGGCGGCCGTCGTGGTGGTGCTGGCCCTCGGGGGCGGGGGCGCGTGGTGGTTCGGCGCGTTCCGGGGGGACGTGCTCGACCGGCAGTCCGTTCAGGACGGTGTCCAACGGATTTTGCGCGAGGACTTCGGCGAGGGCGACGTGAAAGACGTCAGCTGCCCGGAGAACCAGCCCGTCCACACGGGAACCACATTCGACTGTTCGGTCACCGTCGCGGGGCAACCCAAAAAGGTCACCGTCCGGGTGCTCAACGACGACGCCCAGTACGAGGTCGGCGCACCGAAATGAAAAAGGGCCCCGGAACGAAACCGGGGCCCTTTTTTCGGAAAGCGGTTCAGCCGCCGAACATCTTCATGACGTCGGTGTCCGTCTGCTGGTAACCGTCGGCGATCTCGGGCAGCGCGATCGCGATCCGGGCCAGCAGCGAGTTCATGTCCTCGAGGGCCTTGTTCCACTCCTGCTGCCGGGCGTGCCACTGGTCCATGGCGTCACCGGTCCAGCCGTCGATCAGCTTCTTCAGCTGGTGCTCCAGCGTCTCGAACTGGCTCTGGATCTCGCCACCGGCGCTCTTGCAGTGGTCGGCCGCGTTGTGGATTGTGGCCGGGTCGACCAGGATCCTGCCGTCAGACATTTGTTTCCTCCCTTAAGGCTGTGAAATTCGGTGGGCGCGACGCGCGGTTTACAGGCCGTCCAGCACGGACTGGAGCTGGCTGATCTGCGACTTGACGTCGTCATCCTGGGTCTGGTACGCGATACCCGAGTTCTTCAGCATCTCGCCGATGTCCGCGAGCGCCTTGTTCAGGTTCTTCGACTTCTCGCTGAACGCGTCCATGACCTTCTGGAAGACGATCGCGGCCGGGCCGTCCCAGCCCGCGCGGGTGGCCTCGATCTCGTTGGCCAGCTTGACCAGGGTCGAGTCCATTGCCTGCTGGCACTCGTCAACGTGGGTCTGCGCCTCGGCGAAGTCCGCCGGAGTCCCGGAAAACCCGTTAGCCATTAGGGATGCCCCCTTCGTCTGTGGTTGTCGCCCGTACTGCCTTGGTACGGGACCTACGACGAAGACGATGCCATGGCCGGTTCCCCCTTGTCGCGGTTTGCCCCGAAGTAGTTGCGAGAGTGAATGCCGAGCCACGGAACCACTCCCGGAAAGGGCCATCCACCTCGGAAAACGGGTGTGAATTCGCAGTTGCGAAAGCGCGCGCCGAGGGCCCGGAAGGGCTTCAACTCGTGATTTCGAGGGACCGCACGACCTGGTCGCACGCCGAGGCCACCCGATCGTGCGCGGCCTGGGTGGCGTACTGGCACGCGACGTTCACCTGGACCTTGCCCTGCGCGACGACGTACCAGTCGATCGGTCCGAAGTTCCCCGCCTGGCGGTAGTAGATGACCTTGCGCCCGGCGAACGTCGCGTCCGCGTCGAAACCCGAGTACACCGAACCGGCCTGCTGCGCCTGCTGGCGCAGGTTGTCGGCCAGCTGCTGCGGGTTCGCCGTCGCGTCGTAGCCGAGCTCGTACTCCTGCACGGAGATCGCGTCGCTCTGGGTGACCGCGTCGCCCGGTTTGATCAGGGTTTCGCGGAACTGCGGCTGCCCGCCCGTCTGCGTCCAGTCCTGCGGCGCCGAGAACTGGTAGTGGTACTGCGCGACGACCTTCCCCTGCGGTGGCGCGTCGTCCTGCCCGGACCACAGCAGCAACCCGGCCACGACCACGGCGATGACGGCCACGGCGCCACCGATGAGCCAAGGCAGCCTCCGCTTGCGGGCGGGCTTCTCGGGCAGGGCGACGACCGGCACGCCGTGTGGCGGGGACACCGGCGGCGCGGGCGGGCGCTGCGGCTGCTGCGCCGGAAATCCGGCCGGTGGCCGCACCGGCGGACGCCCGGTGAAGGCCGGCCGCGGCGGGTTCCGCACGAGCTCCGTGCGCTGGTCGGGAACCGGCCGCGGCGGACGCGCCTGGTCCGTCCGCACGGCGAGCAGGGCTCCGCGCGCCACCACGGTTTCGGGCTGGTCCAGCGTGGTCGGTACGACGCCGGTGCGCTCGTGCACGAGGCGGGAGATCATCGGGATCCTGCTGGAGCCGCCGACGAGGAAGATCGCGGTGAGCTGCTTCGGGCGCAGGCCCGCTTCCTCGATCGCCGCGCTGGTGAGCTCGACCGCGCGGCTCAGCGGCGCCGCGATCAGCTTCTCCAGGTCCTCCCGCGTCACGTGCGCGTCGGCGAACGGCGGCGGCATGGGGACGTCGGTGTACGGGTGCCGGGAAAGCGTTTCCTTGGCACCGCGGACGTCCTGGCGCAGCACGCGACGGCGGCGGCGGTCGGCGAGCTCACGCCCTTCGACGAGCTGCCGCCACGCCGGGAGGTCCGCGGACGACACGAGATCGCCGACGTGCTCCAGCAACGCCTGGTCGACGTCGGCACCGCCGAAGCTGGGATCACCCCTGGTGGCGAGGACCTGGAACCCGCCCCGTCCGGTGTGCACGGGCGGACGGCTCACGACGCTCACGTCGACGGTGCCACCGCCGAGGTCGAGTACGGCCAGGGTCTCCCCCGGCCGCTTGCTGATCTCCACCGTCCGGTCGCGGTTGACCTCCAGCGGCGCGAACGTCGCCGCGTGGAACACGGCGGCCGCGACGGGTTCCGGCACCAGCCGGACCTCTCGGGCCAAGCCGCCCGCCGCCTGCCGCAGCAGCCTCGTGCGCACCGCGCCCCAGTCGGCGGGGTGGGTCAGCACGAGTAGGTCGACCTCGGCGCCACCGGCCAGCCGCCGGGCCTCGGACACCGCGCGCGACAGCACGGCGTGCACGACGTCGGTGACCCGGAGGACGGTGTCGCCCAGCAGCAACTCGCCCTCGTCGATGCGGCGCTTGGGATGCGGCTCGTAGCGCGACGGGTCCACGGCGGCCTGCCGCTCGGCCTCCTGTCCGACGAACAGCGTGCCGTCGGCGGCCGCGTACACGGCGGAGGACATCAGCGGCTGGCCGTCGATCACCGCCACCTGCGGTTCGCGGCCGTTGATCGCCGCCACGACGCAGGTGCTGGACGTGCCGAAGTCCACCGCGACCCGGACCGTCACGGCACACCTCCGGCCCGGCGCCCGGGGGAAGCGAACGCGGACCGCCCGGCCCACCGGCACGGCACGACAAAGCCGTCGGTGGACCGGGAAGCGCTCACTCGATCGGCTGGATCCACGAGACCTGCATGAGTTGTTTGCCGACCTTGCGGCTGACGAGGATGCCGCGGCCGGGGGGCATGAGGCTGGGTTTGACGTTGCCGATGAGGGCGCCTTCGTCTTTGCTGCCGTTCATGACCAGGCCGGGGGCGGCGATTTCTTTGAGTTTGCCGATGATGGGGTCGTAGGAGGCGCGCGACGCGCCGCCGGTGCGGCGGGCGACGATGAGGTGCAGTCCGACGTCTTTGGCTTGGGCCAGGAATTCCGAGAGTGGTTTGAGGGGGTTGCTGGTTTGGGTGGCGACCAGGTCGTAGTCATCGACCAGGATGAACAGTTCGGGGCCTTTCCACCAGGAGCGGTTGCGCAACTGTTCCTGGGTGACGTCCGGGCCGGGCAGGCGGCGGGTCATGGAGCCGTGGATGTCCTTGATCATCCCGTCGAGTTGGTTGGCGGAGACGGCGTAGCCGAGCAGGTGGGCGCCCTCGACGAAGCCGAGCATGGTGCGCCGGTAGTCGACCAGCACGATCACCGCTTCTTTGGCGGTGTAGCGCTCGGTGATACCGCGGGCGATCTGGCGTAGCAGGTTCGTCTTGCCCGACTCCCCATCGGCGAACGCGAAGAAGTGCGGGTCGGCGTCGAAGTCCAGATACACCGGGGCCAGCGCGTCCTCGCTGATCCCGATCGGCACCAGCTTGGTGTGGCGTTGTTTGTCCATCGACAACACCTCGTCGTAGGACACGGTTTCGGGCAGCAGCCGCACCTGCGGCGCGCTCCGCCCCCGCCACGCCCCGGCGATCTTGGCGACCGCGTCGGTCACCCCGGTGGCGAGGGTCTCGGCATCACTGCTGCCATCGATCCGCGGGAGCCCGGTGAGCATGTGCAGCTTGTCCCGGGTCAACCCGCGCCCCGGCCGCCCCTCGGGCACGTTCACCGCCACGCGGCGGTCGATGTCGGACTCACTCGGGTCCCCCAACCGCAACTCGAAGCGGGTGCCGAGCATGTCCTTGATCGCCGGGCGGATGTCGGCCCACCGGCTGGCGGTGATCACCACGTGGATGCCGTAGGTCAGCCCCCGCTGGGCGAGCGCGGTGATCTGCGGTTCCAGCTCGTCGAAATCGTCCCGGATCGCCCGCCACCCGTCCACCACGAGGAACACATCCCCGAACGGGTCCTGCTCGCCGGTGATCTCCCCCCGGCGCTTGCGATTACGGAAATCGGCCATCGAGTCCACACCCAGCGCCCCGAAACGGCCTTCCCGCTCGTTCGCCAGCGTGTTCAACTCCGCGATGATCCGCCGCGCCTTGTCCGGCTCCCGCCGCGCCACCGCCACCCCACCCACATGCGGTAGCCCGGCGAGCCCGGCCAGGGTGCCGCCGCCGAGGTCGACACAGTAGAACTGCACCTCCTCCGGGGTGTTCGCCAACGCCAGCGACATGATCAGCGTGCGCAGCAGGGTCGACTTACCCGACTGCGGACCCCCCACCACCACCCCGTGCCCGGCGGCACCGGAGAAGTCCGCCCACAGCGGGTCACGGCGCTGTTCGAAGGGCCGGTCCACGATCCCGATCGGCACCTGCAACTTCCCGTTCCCGAAAAACCCCACCGGCGACAACCCCCGCTCCTCGGTCGGGTTCAGGTTCGGCAACAGGGTGTCCAGCGAGTTCGGCTCGTCCAGCGGCGGCAACCACACCTCGTGCGCCGGCGGCCCCTGCCCCACCAGCCGCTCCACGATCACTTCCAGCTCGGTGGGCTCGCTGACCTCCTCGGACTGCTTGCTCACCGGCGCCGCGATCGCCACCGGTTCCGGCTCCGGCTCGGGGGGCAGTTCCACGAAGTCCGGCACGAACAACTGCGGACGCTTGTCCGCCCGCACCACACTCGACACCGGCCCCGCCGCCTGAATCCCCGCCGGGCGGTAGGGACCTGACACATACGAGGCTTTGAACCGGACCATGGTGGAGGTGTCGTACTTCAAATACCCCGACCCCGGAATCGAGGGCAGCTCGAACGCATCCGGCACCCCGATCGCCGCGCGGGACTCGGCCGCGGAAAACGTCTTCAACCCGATCCGGTACGACAGGAACGTGTCCAACCCCCGCAGCTTGCCCTCCTCCAGCCGCTGCGAGGCCAGCAGCATGTGCATCTGCAACGAGCGGCCGACGCGGCCGATCTGCAGGAAAATGTCGATGAAATCCGGCTTCGCCGTCAACATCTCGGAGAATTCGTCGATGCAGATGAACAACGCGGGCAACGGGTCGAGGTCGGCCCCGTTCTCCCGGGCCTTCTCGTAATCCCAGACGTTCTTGTAATTACCCTTCGCCAGCACCTCCTGCCGGCGCGCCACCTCCCCCGCGATCGCGTCCTTCATCCGATCCACCAGGGTGAGGTCACCGGCGAGGTTGGTGATCGTGGCGGCCACATGCGGGGCCTTGTCCAACCCCAGGAACGTGGCGCCCCCCTTGAAGTCCACCAGGATCATGTTCAACGCGGTGGACGAATGCGTCGCCAGCAACCCGAGCACCAGGGTGCGCAGGAACTCCGACTTGCCCGACCCGGTCGCCCCGATACACAGCCCGTGCGGGCCCATGCCCTCCATCGCGGCTTCCTTGATGTCCAACTCCACCGCCTGCCCGAACTCCCCCACCCCGAACGGCACCCGGTAACGGTCGCGCACCGGGCGCGGGCGCCACGCCTGCTGCACATCGAACGTCATCGGATCCCCGGGAATGCCGAGCAACTCCAGCAGCGTCGGGTTCGACAGCAGCGGCTCGTCCGCGCTGGCCTCCTCCGCCGCCGACCCCACCCGAAACGGCGCCAGCTTGCGCGCCAGCGCCTCACACTCCACCACACTGAGCGTGTCCGGCTTACCGAACCACTCCACCCCACCCGCGCTACGCGCCCCCACCCGGGTCGGTTCCACCACCAGGCGCAACCCGCGCCGCGCCGCCAGATTCCCCAGCGAGTCCGACAGGTCGATCAGGGTGACCCCGACCAGGCCCTCTTCCAGGATGATCTGCTCCTCGCGGGTCACCTCCGCGTCATCGATCACGATCACCACATGCGGCTGATCCGGATTCGGGGTGGCGTTACGCGAGAACCGCGGCCGGTCCCGCAACTCCCCGTCCAGCCAATCCTCGATCTGCTGCAACGACCCCGCCATCATCCGCAACTGGCCAATCCCGTCCGACAGCTCCGGATGCTGCACATGCGGCAGCCACTTCGCCCACTCCCACTCCGCCTTCGCCCGCCCCGCCGTCGCGATCGCGATCAGCACGTCATCGCAACTGTGGAACGTCACCAACTGCGCCAGCATCGCCCGGGTCAACCCCCGGGTCAGCTCACGATCCCCCTGCACACTCACCGCCGCGAACCCCCGCAACGTGATCTGCGTCGGCAAATCCGGCACGATCGAATGCGCCCGCACAAACCGCCGCAACGCCAGGGTCGCGATCGGCTCCAACTCCTCCACCGGCCCCGTCTGCGGCGGCACCAACCGCGTCGCCAACCGATGCGAACTACGCCCCACCCGCAAATGCAGAAAATCCTGATCGTTCTGACGCCGCTCCCACATCCGCCGGCTCGCCGCCAACGACCACAACGCCTGCGGATCCGGATGCACCCACTCCAGTGCGGCGCGCTGATCCGCCATCGCCTCCCGGGCGCGCTCGCGCATCTGACCGAGATACCGCAGGTAGTCCTTGCGGTCCTCGTTCATCTCCGCCTTCTTCGCCCCACCCGACTTGCCGCCGCCGGCGAACATGCCGCCCATCGACATGACCATCATCAGCGGGAACATCAGCGTGAGCGGGCTGCGGGCGGCGGCCCCGCCCGTGGTGAACATGACCACGACCATGCCCACCGTGGCCACGACCATGACCACGGGCATCATCTTCTGCACGACGTTGCCGGGGATCGTGCGCGGCACCTCGGGCGGCGGTTCGAGGTGCACCTCTCCACCCGGTGGGCGCGGCGCCGCCATGCGCGGCGATTTCCGGAACTGCAGCGTGCTCACCGAAGGACCCCTCTTCAATCCGACGCCCGGACTTCCTGCCTGGTCCGGGGCCGTCCCACACGTTAGCGAATCCGGACACCCCCGCGGGGCGATACCGCCAGAGCCGGTCCCGTTCTCGCTGAAACCACCCCATGGCGACCCCAGGTGCGTTAATACTAGGACCGCCCACCGACAGTCCGGAACGTTTCGGCGGGTGGCGGGGTACTGGCAGCGGCGCCGGTCGGATATAAGTAGCCCGCAGCACTGTCTTATTTAGGGGGCACCCACGTGGCAACGGGCACGACGGTATTCAGCAGGGTAACGGTGGTCGCGCCGCGCACCCGGATCGACGTGGCACTGCCCGCCGACGTCGCGGTCGCCGACCTGCTGCCGATGCTCCTGGACATGGCGAAGGAGACCTCGCCGGACGGCGGTGCCCGTCACGGCGGCTGGGCGCTGGCCAAGCTCGGCGACGCCCCGCTGGACCCCAGCCGCACCCTGGCCTCGCTCGGTGTCGTCGACGGTGAGCTGCTCCAGCTGCGCCGCCGCAACGAGAACCCGCCGCCCCCGCTGTACGACGACGTGGTGGACGCCATCGCGGACTCCGATCCGGACAGCTTCCGGCCGTGGACCAAGGAGACCGCGCGGCGCATCGGGCACATCGCGGGCGGACTGGCCCTGATCACGGCCGCCGTCGCGCTGTTCACCGCGGGCCCGCTGTTCGGCGGCAACGGTCTCGCCGCGGCGCTGACAGCGGGCGTCGCCGCCATCGCGTGCCTCGCGGTCGGTGCCACCATCTCGAACGCCTATCAGGCCGAGAGCACCGGCGTCGTGATCGCCGCCGCGGGCGGTCTGCCGTTCGCCTTCGTCGCCGGGTTCTACGCGGTGCCCGGGCTGACGGTGCGGGCGAACCTGCTGCTCGGCAGTGGTCTCGTGGTGATACTCGCGGCCGTCGCGATCCTGGTCATGGGCGCGGGCATCACGACGTTCATCGCGGCCGCCACGGCCGGGGTCATCGGCGTGCTCGCGTTCACCGTCGCCACGCTCATCGCGCACCCCGCCCCCGGCATCGCGGCGGGCACCGCGGCGGTGTCGCTCGCGGCGATCTCGGTGCTGCCCCGCGCCACGATCTGGCTCGCGAAGCTGCCGCTGCCCCACGTGCCCGGCACGGCGGAGGAGCTCAAGGAGGACGACTCCTACCCGGACTACACCGCCATCGAGCGGCGCACCGCGGTGGCGCACAACTACATGACGGGCCTGCTGGTCGGCTGCGGCGGCGCCACCGCGGTCGCCGCGATCATCACCGCGACCGCACCCGGCGTCTTCGGGATCGTCACCGCGGTGGTCGCGACGCTGGTCCTGCTCCTGCGCGCGCGGTCGTACGCCAACGGCGCGCAGGCCGTCGCGCTGCTGACCACCGGCATGGTGTCGGCAGGGGGCATCCTGATCGGCTGGATCTTCACGCAGGGCCCGACGGGCAGGCTGCTGTGGGTCTTCGGCGCGCTGGTGCTGGTCGCGGTGGGCTCGCTGGTGGTCGGCGTGATCTTCCCCAACCAGCGGTTCTCGCCGCCGCTGCGGCGGACCGTGGAGGTGTTCGAGGCCATCTGCATCGCGGCGGTGCTGCCGCTCGCGCTCGCGGTCATGGACCTCTACACCGTGCTGCGGCACGTCTCGTTCAGCTGAGAGGGGTTGCGCGCGTGCGTACCTTGGGGGTTCCCGGCCGGTCCGCGGTCGCGCTGCTCGCGGGGGCCCTCGGGGTCTTCAGCCCGCTCAGCGCGCTCGCGCAGGACACCTCGACCGCGAACGAGCCGTGGGCTCCGCCGCCGGTCAGCACCAACGCGCCGGGTGACGGGAACGGGCAGCAGAGCGAGATCCCGTACCAGAAGCAGAAGGAGTGCGTCACCCGCGACCTCGACAACAACATCGTGCTGCAGGAGAAGCCCTGGGGGCAGCAGTACCTGCAGATCGAGCAGGCGCAGAAGCTCGCCGTGGCGGCACATGGCAGCGCCGGCGGCGGCGTCAAGGTCGCGGTGATCGACACCGGGGTCACCCAGCACCCGTACTTCCGGTTCCCGGTGATCGGCGCGGGCGACTACGTCAACGCGGCGAACAACGGCCTCGAAGACTGCGACGGACACGGCACCGAGGTCGCGGGGATCATCGCCGCCAGCACCCCGATCAACATCGGCTTCAAGGGCGTGGCGCCGGACGCGCAGATCATGTCGATCCGGCAGTCCAGCCAGAACTACGGCCAGCCCAACAACCAGTCGGCCGGTGGCGGCGCGCAGACCGGTGGCGGCAGCCGCGAGCAGGGGCAGGGCGCGGGGAACACGCACACGCTCGCCCAGGCCGTGGTGCGCGCGGTGCACCAGGGCGCCAACGTCATCAACATGTCGGTGGACAACTGCCGTCCCGCCGACGGCCAGATCAACTCCGGCGAGCGGGAGCTGCAGGCCGCGGTCCACTTCGCGGCCACGAGCAACGTCGTGGTCGTCGCGGCCGCGGGGAACACTTCGGACTCCTGCAAGCAGAACAACCAGCCGAACCCGGAAGAGCCGCAGTCGATCGTCAGCCCGCCGTGGTTCGCCGACGACGTGCTTTCGGTCGCGGCCATCGACGAGAGCGGTGGCGTCGCGTCGTTCAGCATGAACGGGCCGTGGGTAAGCGTGGCGGCGCCGGGCACGAAGATCACGTCGCTCGACCCGTCGCAGGGCTCGGACAAACTGGCGAACCAGGTGGTCGAGGACGGCAAGCAGCAGGACATCCAGGGCACCAGCTTCGCGGCCCCGTACGTCGCGGGTGTGGCGGCGCTGGTGCGGGCGCAGTTCCCGAACCTCAACGCCTACCAGGTGATGCACCGCATCGAGGCCACCGCGCAGCACCCGGGTGCGCCGGGCGGGCGAGACAACTACATCGGCTACGGCGTCGTGAACCCGGTGGCGGCACTGACGGCGATCGTGCCGGAGGAGGAGGGCATCCCGGCCGCGCAGCCGGAGCAGCTCCCGTCCGGCCTGCCGCCCGCGGCGCACAAGAACTGGACGCCGATGATCGTGGCGCTCGCCGGCACCGGTGGCGGACTGCTGGTACTGCTGATCACACTGTTCGTGGTCCACACCATCCGGCGCAACCGCCCGGCGTAGCCGGTGTGGCACCGCACGGGAGGTGCCACACCGCTCAGTTGCCGCTGCCCGACTGCCCGCTGCCGGCGACGGCCGCCTGGCTCTGCTGCGTCGGGAAGGTCCCCGCGCTCCCGTCCACCGGGATGTCGTCGAAGCTGCGCTGCGCGTCCGTGACGTTCAGCGAGGTTCCGGAGGGCAGGAGCCGCAGGATGGTCTCCGGCGCCGGGCGCGGCGCCGGGTTGTCCAGCCCCAGCCCCTTCAACGTGTTCGCGTCCGGAATGCCGTAACGCAGGCCGTTGTCGGTCACCAGACTCATCGGGCCCTTGCCGAACGAGTCCGCCGACGTCGCGGACTGAACCACCGCGGCCCGTCCCGGCGGCAGGTAGAAGTGGTCGATCTTCCCGTCCGGGCCCGGCTTGCCGATGTCGATCACCTTCGCGTTCTGCGGCGTCGGCAGCTGGCTCCCGACCGTGACGACGGTGTGCGGCTGGTTGTCCACGATCGTCCAGCCCAGACAGGTGGTCGGGAACTTCGCCGGGTCGAGGATGGTGGGCACCACCGCGGGCATCGTGCTGACCGGCAGCGCGTCGGGATCGGCGGGCTGGACCTGGCGGATGCCGTTGATCTCGTTCGGACTGACCACGGGGATGTCGCGGCTGCTGGACTGCGAAGCCCGGATCAGGTCACCGACGGCGGGCTCCACCTTCTGGATGCCGCCGGGCAGGATGACGTAGATGTCGGAGGCACCGGTCACGCTGTTCACCCGGAACACGTTGCCGTTGCGCAGCCCCTCGCCCGCGAGCGACGGGAAGTTCGCCTGGCCGCCTAGGCTCGGCACCGTGGGCGGCGCCAGCGGGGTCACCTCGGGGATCGCGTTGAGCAGGCCGATCGAGATGTGCCGCACGGGAGCGCCGTTGAGCCCGAAGACCGACGACACCGCGGCCTGGTTCGGATCGACCTCCGCCCGCACGGTGTCGGCGTTGGGGTCGTTCGGGTTGTTGGGCAGCCGGTAGATCAGGTACGACTTCCCGTTGTCCGCCTTGGCGTACACCGCCGAGTCCAGCGCCAGTTCCTTGCCCAGATCGGACACTCCCGCGTAGACGGTGGTCTCGAGCTTCGCCTGCTCCAGCTGGACCGAGTCGGGCAGCCGGTCGTTGATCACCAGGTTGTCGCACACGCCCCACGCGTCGGAGATGCGCTGGCTCGCGCTCGGCAGCAGCTGCGGGCCGTCGACGATGCCCGTGCGCCGGTTGTGCGGGATGTCCTTCAGCGAGTCGTCCGGCACCACGGTGGGTTGCGCCGCCTCCGTCGCCGCGCCCTTCGACTGCGCGAGCAGCAGCAGGCGGGCCGAGGCGAGGTTGAACGTCGGGGTGAGCGACTTGGGGTTGCCCGAGACGACGTAGATCGTGCCGGAGTCCTTGCCGATCACGATGCCGGAGTCCGGCACCGCGGGCGACGGGCTGATGAGGCCGAAGATCACGAACCCGACCACGCCCAGCAGACCGAGGATGAACCCGACGAGGGTGGCCCGGCTGTGCGTGCGCATGGGGTCGTGCAGCATGACCGAGTCACGCCGCACCAGTGCCGACTGCATCCGGCGCAGCACGAAGCGGTACGCCTGGACCTGAGATTTCGTTGTCGGTGTTGACGGCATTCTCGACCTACAGCTCCCCGAGTCGCGGTACGGTTCCGCAGGATAACCGTAGGAGAACCGTACTGGTGCGGGTTTGGGACAACTGGTGCCGGCCCGAGCCGCTAGTGTCGGATTCGCTTTCGGCAGCAGTACGACGAGGGGAAGAAAGCGCGGATGTCCGTCACCACGCCGCCACGACCGGGCGGGCCTCCCGGCTCGCCGCCGCCCCGGCGCCCGGCGGGTCCGCCACCCCGGCAAGGCCGTCCCGCGGGCGGTCCTCCTCCTCGCGTACCCGGTGGCCCTGGCGGGCCTGGTGGACCCGGCGGTTCCGGTCCCGGTGGACCGGGCGGTCCCGGCGGCCCTGGTGGTCCTGGTGGACCTGGCGGTCCCGGCGGGCCTAGTGGCCCGGGTGGTCCTCCCCCGGCCCGGCCGCCACAACCCTCCGGCGGCGCCACTCCCGCACCGGTCGCCCCGCCCGCCCGCAGGCGGCGCACCGTCGCGAGCCTCGGCCCGCTGCCCGTGGCCAACCTCGTGGTGCTGGAGGTCGGGCTCGCGATCGGGCTGGTCCTGCTCGCCATCAACACCTCGCTGCTGTACGTGGCGATCGGCGTGGTCGCCGTGGCGCTGCTGGTCGCGATCATCCGTTGGCGTGGCAAGTGGTTCACGCAGTGGTTCGGGCTCACGTTGCGCTACTCGTTCCGTTCACACGACCGGACGGCGGCGCAGCCCCGGCCGAACGTCGAGCCGAACCAGGACGAGTCCGTCACCGGTCCCGAGGACGCGCGCGTCAGCCTGCTGCGGCTCGTCGTGCCGGACCTCGTGGTGGCGCACGGCACCGACCACGAGCGGCAGCAGGTCGGCCTCGCGTGGCACGACGGCACGTGGACCGCGGTGCTGCTCGTCGAGCCGACTCCCGCGCTGATCACCCAGGCGGGTGGCGCGCCCAGTCTTCCGCTGTCGGCGCTCGCGCCCACCCTCGAAGACCGCGGCGTGGTGCTCGACTCCATCCAGGTGATCTGGCACACCTACCCCGGCAGCGCGGCGCTGCCGTCCGAGTCGCCCGCGCTGACCTCGTACATGGAGGTGCTGGGCCCGCTGCCCGCGGCCGCCCGGCGCACCACGTGGGTCGCGATCCGGCTGGATCCGCGGCGCTGCCCGGCGGCGGTGCGCGAGCGCGGCGGCGGTGTCGTCGGCGCGCACCGGGCGCTGATCGGTGCCTTGTCCCGCGTGCGCAACGCGCTGGAGTCGCAGGGCGTGCCGACCCGGCCGCTGGACCCGGACGAGGTGCTGCGGGCCGGGATCTCCGCGGCCGAGCTGACGGCCGTCGCGGGCAGTGACACGCGCACGAACATGCGGGAGCACTGGACGAGCGTCACCGCGGCGGGCATCGGGCACGCCAGCTACGCGGTCACCAGCTGGCCGAAGGGCCGGATCACCAGCAGCCTCAACGCCTTGACGAGCGTCCGCGCGCTTTCGGCCACGGTGGCGCTGTCGATCTCCCCCGCCGACGACGAGGGCCAGATCAACCTGCGCGGCGTGGTGCGGATGAGCGCACGCAACCCGCGCGAGCTCGACGCGGCCGACGACCGGCTCAACACGCTGGCCGACAAGGTCGGCGTGTCGCTGACCCCGTTGCGCGGCCTGCAGATCGAGGGCCTCGCGGCCACTCTGCCGATTGGAGGGACGGCGTGAGCCTCCGGTTGCGTGATCCTGGGCGGAACAACGGGGTCGCCCCCGAGTTCACCGTGGACCCGAAGCTGCTGGACGCGATCAGCCCGTCCGGTGACCGCGGCGGGATCATCGTCGGGTCGGGGTTGAACGGCGAGCCGCTGACCATCTCCGCCCTGCGTGCGGTGCCGACGCGCATCGTGCTCGTCGGTGGTCTGTACCTCGCGCGGCAGGTGGCGTTGCGGGCCGTGGCGGTGGGCGCGTGGGTGGTCATCGCCACCGGCCGTCCGGCGGCGTGGCAGGTGTTGCCGCAGGCCGCGGGCACCGGCCCGAACGGGCGCCCGTCGCCGCTGGTGCAGATCCGCAGGCTCTCGCCGGTCGAGCTGCCGCGGCCGTCGGAGGACGCGCCGCTGCTCGTGGTGACCGACGGCGGGCCGACGCCGCAGGACCTGTTCCCGCCGCGTTCGCCGTGGCAGACGACGGTCTACGTGCTGCCGTACCTGCACCCGCAGGCGACGACGATCGCGAACGCCGCGGACATCGTGCTGATGCAGCGGTTGCCCGTGGGGCAGGCCGAGCTGGCGGCGCGGATCTGGCGCCTGCCGCCGCAGATGATGCGCCAGCTGACGACCCTCAAGGACGACCAGGTGGTGGCACTGGGCGCGAACCTGTGGCGCCCACTCCGCCTCGTCACGACGGGCAAGGAGCAGCAACTACTGGGCCCCGTCCGCCGCGGCGACTGAGGATCACCGTCGACGCGGGCCGCGAACCTCAGCCCGCGTCGGTGGGTTGGCGCACCGCGCGGGTCTGCTCCGCCCGTGCGGCCAGCTCGTCGTCCGGTGGGTAGTCCACCCCGACCAGCGTGAGGCCGTGGGCCGGGGCCACCGCGCTGTCCCGGGTGCGGCTGCGCAGCACCTCCGCCGGCCACTCGACCGGGCGGCGCCCGTCCCCCACGAGCAGTAGCGCGCCCACCAGACTTCGCACCATCGAGTGGCAGAACGCGTCCGCCGAGACCTCGGCCTCCACCAGGTGCGTGTCCAGGCGCCGCCAGGAAAACCGTTGCAGCTCCCGGATCGTGGTGCTGCCCTCGCGCTGCTTGCAGAACGCCGCGAAGTCCCGCAACCCCAGCAACGCCTCGGCGCCCTCGTTCAGCGCCGTCACGGACAGCGCCCGCCCCCAGCCGAGGGTGTCCCGCCGCACCAACGGATCCACGCCCCACGGCGCGTCCGAGACGCGGTAACGGTAGTGCCGCCGCACGGCGGAGAACCGCGCGTCGAAACCCTCGGGCGCCACGCGCGCGGACAGCACCCGCACGTCACCCGGCAGGTACCGGTTCCACCGGTGGCACATGCGCTCCAGGTCCGGAATCCCGTGCTCGTCCACCGGCAACCGGCCGGCGGGCCCACTCAGCGGGACGACGTCGACGTGCACCACCTGACCCGTGGCGTGCACCCCGGCATCCGTGCGCCCGGCCACCACCACCGACTTCGGCACCGCGGAACCCGGCGGCTGCTTCGCGAGCGCCTCTTCGAGCAGCCCCTGCACCGTCCGGCGGCCCGGCTGCCGCGCCCAGCCCGAGAAGTCCGTGCCGTCGTAGGAGACGTCCAGGCGCAGACGAACGAGCCCGCCCTCCCCACCGGGGAGAACGGGCTCGTCACGCGGAACGGAGTCGGTCAGGACTCGTCCTTCTTGCCTTCGTCCGCGGACTCCTCGGCGGCTTCCTCGGACTTCGCCTCGGCCTGCGGAGTGTCCTCGTCAGCGCCCTCAGCGGGCTCCGCCGTGGCCTCCTTGGTGGCCGAAGCCGGGGCCTCGGCGTCCTGGTCGGCGACCTCGGCGGCCGGGGTTTCCTCGGCCTTCGCCTCGTCCTTGGCGAAGCGGCTCTTGCGAGCGCGCTCGGCCTCGGCGGTCACAGTCTTCTCGGACACCAGCTCGATGACCGCCATCGGGGCGTTGTCGCCCTTGCGCGGCAGCGTCTTGGTGATCCGGACGTAGCCGCCCGGACGGTCGTCGAAGAACGGCCCGATCTCGGCGAGCAGCTTGTGCACCACATCCTTGTCGCGGATGACCCGCTGGATCTGGCGCCGGTTGTGCAGGTCACCGCGCTTCGCCTTGGTGATCAGCTTCTCGGCGAGCGGGCGGACCCGGCGGGCCTTGGCCTCGGTGGTGGTGATCTTGCCGTGCTCGAAGAGCGACGTGGCCAGGTTCGCCAGAATCAACCGCTCGTGGGCCGGCGATCCACCGAGACGGGGGCCCTTCGTGGGGGTGGGCATTGCTTCTCCTCGTTCAGCTTTGCGGCTGACGGCCGCGCCCGTCCACAATGGACCTCCACTGTGGACGGGCGGTCAACGGCCTACAGCTGCTCCGTCTCTGCGTAGTCCTGGCCGTCGTCGTGGCCAGCGTCCGAAATGCCGTCGACACTCTCCGGCGAGGACCAGCCCTCACCGTCGTAGCTGGCGGCGGCGGCCGTCGGGTCGAACCCGGGCGGGCTGTCCTTGAGCGACAGGCCCAGACCGACCAGCTTCAGCTTGACCTCGTCGATCGACTTGGCACCGAAGTTGCGGATGTCCAGCAGGTCCGCCTCGCTGCGCGAGACCAGCTCGCCCACCGTGTGGATGCCCTCGCGCTTGAGGCAGTTGTACGACCGGACGGTGAGGTCCAGGTCCTCGATCGGCATCGCGTAGGCGGCGATGGTGTCCGCCTCCTGCGGCGACGGGCCGATCTCGATGCCCTCCGCGTCGACGTTCAGCTCGCGGGCGAGACCGAACAGCTCCACCAGCGTCTTGCCGGCCGACGCGACCGCGTCCCGGGGCGTGATCGACGGCTTGGTCTCCACGTCCAGGATCAGCTTGTCGAAGTCGGTGCGCTGCTCGACACGGGTGGCCTCGACCTTGTAGGTCACCTTGAGCACCGGCGAGTAGATCGAGTCGACCGGGATCCGGCCGATCTCCGCGCCGGCCTGCTTGTTCTGCAGGGCGGGCACGTAGCCGCGGCCGCGCTCGACGACCAGCTCGATCTCCAGCTTGCCCTTGCCGTTCAGCGAGGCGATGTGCAGATCGGGGTTGTGCACGGTGACCCCCGCCGGCGGCACGATGTCCGCCGCGGTGACCTCGCCCGGGCCCTGCTTGCGCAGGTACATGGTGACCGGCTCGTCCTCCTCGGACGAGACGACCAGCTCCTTGAGGTTCAGGATGATGTCGGTGACGTCTTCCTTCACCCCCGGGACGGTGGTGAACTCGTGCAGCACCCCGTCGATGCGGATGCTCGTGACCGCCGCGCCCGGGATGGACGACAGCAGCGTGCGCCGCAGCGAGTTGCCGAGGGTGTAACCGAAGCCCGGCTCCAGCGGTTCGATGGTGAACCGGGACCGGGTCTCGTTGATCGGCTCCTCGCCGAGGGCCGGTCGCTGTGAAATCAGCACTTTCGTTCTTTCCTTTCCTGCCGGCGCCCGCCATATGACGCCGAAAGGGATGGCGAAGCGGAGGCGTGCGGGTGCACGCCTCCGCGGTCGATCACTTCGAGTAGAACTCGACGATCAGCTGTTCCTGCACCGGAACCTCGATCTGGGCCCGCTCGGGGAGCTGGTGCACCAGGACGCGGAGGTTCGACTGCACGACCTGCAGCCAGGCCGGGATCGGGCGGTCGCCGAAGGACTCCTTGGCGGCGACGAAGGGCAGCATCTGGAGCGACTTGGGCCGCACGTCGATGATGTCCCACTTCTCGACCTGGTAGCTGGGGATGTTCACCTTGACGCCGTTGACCAGGAAGTGGCCGTGGGCGACCAGCTGCCGGGCCTGGCGGCGGGTGCGGGCGATGCCGGCGCGGTAGATCACGTTGTCCAGACGGGACTCCAGGATCTGCAGCAGGTTCTCACCGGTCTTGCCCTGACGGCGCGCGGCCTCCTTGTAGTAGCGGCTGAACTGCCGCTCGAGGATGCCGTAGGTGTGGCGAGCCTTCTGCTTCTCCTGCAGCTGCAGGAGGTACTCGGACTCCTTGACCCGGCCGCGGCCGTGCTGGCCGGGCGGGTACGGGCGACGCTCGAAAGCCTGGTCGCCGCCGATGAGGTCGACCTTGAGACGCCGCGAGATACGAGTCGCGGGGCCGGTGTAGCGAGCCATGTGTTGTTACTCCTCCCCGTTCCTCAGACCCGGCGCCGCTTGGGCGGGCGGCAGCCGTTGTGGGGCTGCGGGGTCACGTCCTGGATGGTGCCGACCTCGAGACCGGCGGCCTGCAGCGAACGGATCGCCGTCTCACGGCCGGAACCCGGGCCCTTGACGAACACGTCGACCTTCTTCATGCCGTGCTCGGCGGCCTTGCGGGCGGCGTTCTCGGCGGCCATCTGGGCGGCGAACGGGGTGCTCTTGCGCGAGCCCTTGAACCCGACGTGCCCGGACGACGCCCACGAGATCACGGCACCGGTCGGGTCGGTGATCGACACGATGGTGTTGTTGAACGTGCTCTTGATGTGCGCGTGGCCGTGCGCGACGTTCTTCTTTTCCTTCCGCCGGACCTTCTTGGCCCCGGCGGTACGAGACTTGGGTGGCATGTGGGGGTGTTTCTCCTCTTAGCGCGAGTTCTCGGGCTGCTCGGCGGCAGCAGCAGCGGCAGCGGCCATGCGGGCCTCCTGCTGACCGCGCCGGATCACGGAACCGGCGTCGGTGTACAGGTTGCGCAGGGCCATCGGGCGGGCGTAGAGAGCCTTCGGCGATACGCACGAGTTGCGGACGGCACGCTGACCGCCCATCCGCACGACCTTCTTGCCCTGGACGCTCACTTCTTGCCAGCCTTCTTCTTGCCGGCGACCGTCTTCTTCGGGCCCTTGCGGGTGCGGGCGTTGGTCTTGGTGCGCTGGCCGCGCACCGGCAGCCCGCGGCGCCACCGCAGCCCCTGGTAGGTGCCGATCTCGATCTTGCGCCGGATGTCGGCGTTCACCTCGCGGCGGAGGTCACCCTCGACCTTGTAGTGCTCTTCGATGTAGTCACGGAGCTTGACCAGGTCGTCGTCGGTCAGGTCCCGCACCCGGGTGTCCGGGTTCAGGTCCGCCGCCGCGACGAGCTCCTTCGAGCGGGTACGGCCGATGCCGTAGATGTAGGTCAGCGCGATCTCCAACCGCTTCTCGCGGGGGAGGTCTACGCCGGCGAGTCGTGCCATGTCGGCTGATGCTCCTTCAGTGGTGTTCGTCGCTCCAGGTGTGCTCCCCGTCCGGTTCCGGGACCGACTCGCTGTCGTGCCACCCGCTTGCGCGGGTGGTGTCCCGGCCCCGGCCTGGAGTCCGGGGGTGTGCCGTGCCGCTGTCGCGACCGGCAGGTACGGGGAGGTCTCTACTCGCTGTCAATCCGCTCCGCGGAGTGCGCGATCAGCCCTGACGCTGCTTGTGCCGCAGGTTCTCGCAGATCACCATGATCCGGCCGTGGCGGCGGATCACCTTGCACTTGTCGCAGATCTTCTTGACGCTCGGCTGAACCTTCACGTCTCCTGCTTCCTTATGCGTTGCTCACCGTCATCACTTGTAGCGGTAGACGATGCGACCACGGGACAAGTCGTAGGGCGAAAGCTCCACGACGACCCGGTCCTCCGGCAGGATGCGGATGTAGTGCTGCCGCATCTTGCCGCTGATGTGCGCCAGGACCTTGTGGCCGTTCTCCAACTCGACTCGAAACATCGCGTTGGGGAGTGGCTCGACCACGCGACCCTCGACCTCGATGGCCCCGTCTTTCTTAGCCATGTCCTCCGCGTTTCGTGATATTGGTTGAGCACCGAATGCCTGCCTTGGTGGTGCCGGCACACACGCCACCCCGACTCCAAAGCCGCAAAAAGTTTCACGAGCACGCTGGACCCGGCGTGATGAGTACGCCGACTAGACAGTGTACGCACTCCGTGTCGCACCCGGCGAGGCGGGGGGAGGTGTGTTAAGCGTCTCGCCACCAGGCGGCCACTTCACTCGTGCGGGAACGGCGAGCCGCGGGGCTCCAGCCGGTGTCAGCCCTCTTCGGGGGCGGTGAGAACCCAGGGGCCGTCGGCCGTGATGGCCACCGTGTGCTCCCAGTGGGCGGCGCGAGAACCGTCGGCGGTGACGACCGTCCAGCCGTCCTCCAGCTCGACCGTCTCGTTGGTCCCGCCGGTGAGCATCGGCTCGATGGCCAGCGCCATGCCGACCTCCAGCCGCGGGCCCTTGCCCGGCTTGCCGACGTTCGGCAGGAACGGGTCCATGTGCATCTCGCGGCCGATGCCGTGCCCGCCGTACTCGACGATCTGGCCGTACTCGGTTCCGTCGGCGGCGGAGGCTGCGTCGGCAGCGGTCTGCACGGCGAACGAGATGTCCGTGAGCCGGGCGCCCGGCACGGCCGCTTCGATACCGGCCCACATCGCGGCCTCGGTGGCCGCGGACAGCGCCTTGTCGAGGGCGCCGACCTCACCGATCGCGAGCGTGACGGCGGAGTCGCCGTGCCAGCCGTCGAGGATCGCGCCGCAGTCGATCGAGATCAGGTCGCCGTCCGCGAGCACCGTCTGCGCCGACGGGATGCCGTGGACGATCTGCTCGTTCACCGACGTGCAGATCGACCCCGGGAAGCCGTGGTAGCCCTTGAACGAGGGCACCGCGCCGGCGTCCCGGATGGTCTGCTCGGCCAGCTCGTCGAGCTCCAGCGTGCTCACCCCGGGCTTGGCGGCCTCGGCCAGCCTGCCCAGGGTGCGCCGCACCACGAGCCCCGCGGCGCGCATCGCCTGCAGCTCACCGGGGCTCTTCAGCTCGATAGAGTTCCGCCGTCGCAACAGCCTCAAGATCCGACCGCTTCCCGGGTCACTGCCGGCCGCGCAGCGCGGCGAGCACGCGGTCGGACACCTCGTCGACCTCGCCGACGCCGTCGACCTTGACCAGGATGTCCGAGTAGTAGTCCAGCAGCGGGGCCGTCTCCGACAGGTACACCTGCTGGCGGCGCCGGATGACCTCCTCGGTGTCGTCCGTGCGGCCGCGCGACAGCAGCCGGGCCACGACGACGTCCTCGGGCACCTCGAGCTGGATGACGGCGTCGAGCCCCTGGCCCGACTCCGCGAGCAGCTGGCCCAGCACCTCGGCCTGCTTGGTGTTGCGCGGGAACCCGTCGAGCAGGAAACCGCCCTTGGTGTCGTCCTCCGCGAGGCGCTCGCGCACCATCTCGTTGGTCACCGTGTCGGGCACGAGCTCGCCGGAGTCCAGGTAGCGCTTGGCCTCCTCGCCGAGCGGGGTGCGCTCGGCGACGTGGGCGCGGAACAGGTCACCGGTGGAGATGTGCGGCACGTCGAGCTTCTGCGAGAGCGCTGTGGCCTGGGTACCCTTACCTGCTCCGGGCGGACCGACAAGAACCAGGCGCGTCATCGCAAGAACCCTTCGTAGTTACGCTGCATCAGCTGGCTTTCGATCTGCTTGACGGTGTCGAGCCCGACACCGACCATGATCAGCACAGCCGTCCCCCCGAACGGGAAGCTCTGGTTGTTCCCCTGCTGGGTCATCGACAGGAAGAAGTTCGGCAGGATCGCGATGATGCCGAGGTAGATCGACCCGGGAAGGGTGATCCGGCCCAGCACGAAGCTCAGGTACTCGGCGGTCGGCCTGCCCGGGCGGATGCCCGGGATGAAGCCGCCGAACTTCTTCATCTCCTCCGCGCGCTCGTCCACGTTGAACGTGATCGTGATGTAGAAGTACGTGAAGAAGATGATCAGGGCGAAGTACAGCAGGATGTGCACCCAGCTGCCCTGGTTGACCACGTAGTTCTGCAGGAACACCTGCCAGCCCGACGAGCTGGTGGGGTTGCCGATGAGCCTGCTGATCAGGTCGGGCAGGTACAGCAGCGACGACGCGAAGATGACCGGGATGACACCGGCCTGGTTCACCTTGATGGGCAGGTACGTGGAGGTGCCGCCGTACATCCGCCGCCCGATCATGCGCTTGGCGTACTGCACGGGGATCCGCCGCTGGCCCTGCTCGACGAAGATGACGCTCGCGATGATGAGCAGACCGAACACGCACACCAACGCGAACACGAGGCCGCCCTGGCTGTTCAGGATGTTCATGCCCTCGGCCGGGATGCGGGCCGCGATGTTCAGGAAGATCAGGACGGACATGCCGTTGCCGACGCCGCGCTCGGTGATGAGCTCGCCGAGCCACATCATCACGGCGGTGCCCGCGGTCATGGTGATGACGATGATCGCCAGCGACCAGATGCTGTTGTCCGGGATGATCGACTCGGTGCAGTTCGGGAACAGCTGACCGCGGTCGGCGAGCGCCACCACGCCGGTGGCCTGCAGGATCGCCAGCGCGATCGTCAGGTACCGGGTGTACTGCGTCAGCTTGTTCTGGCCGGACTGGCCTTCCTTCTTCAGCTCCTCGAAGCGCGGGATCACCACCGTGAGCAGCTGGACGATGATGCTCGCCGTGATGTACGGCATGATGCCGGTCGAGAAGATCGAGAGCTGCAGGAGCGCACCGCCGCTGAACAGGTTCAGCAGCGAGTAGATGCCCGATGAGTCGGCCTGCGCCCCACACGTCTGCACGTTGGGATAGGAGACCCCTGGCGCCGGAGTGACCGCACCGATCCGGTAGACGGCCACGATCAACAGCGTGAACAGGATCTTCTTGCGCAGGTCCGGCGTGGCGAGAGCCGAGCGGAAGGCGCTGAGCACGCGGGGGACCTCCTCGGCGTCGCCGACGGTTGTCGCCGGCGATCGGCTTGGCCGGCGGGTGCCGGCGGGACACAACTTCCTGGGCAAGCCAGGGGCGCTTCAGGACAGACTCGTCCCGCAGCGTGCTGCCGACTCTAACAGCCACACCCGGTGGGGCTACACGTCAGGTGGCCTTTAGCCGCCGTTAGTAGGGCGAGCGGCGCGGCAGGGCCGCCGGTGCCGCCGCGGCGAGGGACGACACCGCCGCCGCCAGGGCCAGCCAGAAGCCCGCGCCAGGCGTCGCGTGCGCGGCCTGCGCGCCGATGGTGACCAGCACTCCCGCCAGGAACGCGGCGGCCAGGGCGGTGGTCAGCAGGGCCACGCCGTCGGGGAGCAGGCGTGCCGCCGTGATGACCGCGAACAGGGCCGCGATCGCCAGCAGCGCGCCCGCGACCGCGAGCGGGTAGCCGTTGCGCACCACGCCTGCGGACGCGGGGCGCGACTCCCAGCCTGTGACCGACAGCGCTTGCGTGGCGAACAGCGTGAGGAACGAACTGGCGAAGGTCGCCGCCGAGGCCAGCGCGCACAGCAGGGCGCCCGCCAGCCACCACCCGTCCCACCCGGGCGGGCGGGCCGGCTCCTCCCCCGCGTCCACCCTCAGATGGTCGCACCCCGAGGTCACGGCCCGGACAAAGCGAAACGGCCCGCCGGTGATCCGGCGGGCCGTTCCTGGGGGAAAGCGTCAGGCCGTGGTGGCGGTGCCACCGGCGGCTTCGAGCTTCTCCTTGGCGGAGGTGGAGAAGGCGTCGGCGGTGACGTCCAGCTTGACGCTGACCTCGCCGTTGCCCAGCACCTTCACCAGCTTGCCCTTGCGGACGAGGCCGCGGGCGGCCAGGTCCTCCTTGGACACGGTGCCGCCGTCGGTGAACACCCGGGCGATGTCGCCCACGTTCACCGGCTGGTACTCCGTGCGGAACCGGTTCTTGAAGCCACGCAGCTTCGGCAGCCGCATGTGGATGGGCATCTGCCCACCCTCGAACCCGGCGGGCACGTTCTTCCGGGCCTTGGTGCCCTTGGTACCGCGACCCGCGGTCTTGCCCTTGGAGCCCTCACCACGGCCGACGCGGATCTTGTCGCGCTTGGCGCCGGGGGCGGGCCGCAGGTGGTGGATCTTGATGGCGCTCATGACTGGACCTCCTCGACGGTCACGAGGTGCCGGACCGTGTGGATCAGGCCACGCACCTCAGGAGTGTCCTCCCGCACCACGGACTGCCGGATCTTGCGCAGACCCAGGGTCCGCAGCGAGTCCCGGTGGTTCTGCTTGGTGCCGATCTTGCTCTTGACCTGGGTGACCTTGAGCTGAGCCACGTCAGACCCCCTGTCCCGCACGCTGGCGGAGCATCCGGGCCGGCGCGACGTCCTCGAGCGGCAGGCCACGGCGGGCCGCCACCTCCTCCGGACGCTGCAGGCCCTTCAGGGCCGCGACGGTGGCGTGCACGATGTTGATGGCGTTGTCGCTGCCGAGCGACTTCGACAGCACGTCGTGCACACCGGCGCACTCCAGCACCGCGCGCACCGGGCCACCGGCGATGACACCGGTACCGGAGCTGGCGGGACGGAGCAGGACCACACCGGCGGCGTCCTCACCCTGGATCGGGTGCGGGATGGTGCCGGCGATCCGAGGCACGCGGAAGAAGTTCTTCTTGGCCTCCTCGACGCCCTTGGCGATCGCCGCGGGCACCTCCTTGGCCTTGCCGTAGCCGACGCCGACCTGACCGTCGCCGTCACCCACGACCACGAGGGCGGTGAAGCTGAAGCGCCGACCACCCTTGACGACCTTGGCGACGCGGTTGATCGTCACGACCTTTTCGAGGTGCGGGGTCTTTTCCTGGCCGGCCCCGCCACGGCCACCGTCGCGACGGTCCCTGCGGTCCCTGCGGTCACCGCGGTCGTTGCCGCCCTGGCCGCCGGGTCCGCCCTGTCCGCCGCCGAATTGCCGCGTACGTCCCGGCATCAGGCGTTCCTTCCGTTGTCGAAAATCATCATCGGTCTAGAACTCCAACCCGCCCTCACGGGCAGCGTCGGCCAGCGCCGCGATGCGACCGTGGTAGCCGTTGCCACCGTGGTCGAACACGACACCCGCGATGCCCGCGTTCTTCGCACGGGCGGCCAGCAGCTCGCCGACCTTGGCGGCCTTGGCCTTCTTGTCGCCCTCCACGGCGCGCACGTCCGCCTCCATGGTGGACGCCGCGGCCAGCGTGTGGCCGGTCAGGTCGTCGATCACCTGGACGTAGATGTGGCGGGAGGACCGCTTCACCGACAGCCGCGGCCGCTGCGCGGTGCCGCTGATCTTCTTGCGGAGGCGGAAGTGACGGCGCGTCTTCGCGACGCGGCGCCGGGTCGACACGTCCTTGCCGATCGGCTTCCGCTTCGTGGTTGCAGTGTCGCTCATGATCACTTACCCGTCTTTCCGACCTTGCGACGGATGCGCTCACCCTCGTAGCGCAGCCCCTTGCCCTTGTACGGGTCCGGGCGGCGCAGGCGACGGATCACCGCGGCCGTCTGGCCGACCTTCTGCTTGTCGATGCCGGACACCGAGAACCGGGTCGGGGTCTCCACCTTGAAGGTGATGCCCTCGGGGGCCTCGATGAGCACCGGGTGGCTGTAGCCGAGGGCGAACTCGAGGTCGCTGCCCTTGGCCTGCACGCGGTAACCGACGCCGTGGATCTCGAGCTTCTTCTCGTAGCCCTCGGTCACGCCGACCACCAGGTTGTGCACCAGGGTCCGGGTGAGGCCGTGCAGGGCCTTGCTCTCCCGCTCGTCGTCGGGCCGCTTCACCTGCAGCGTGCCGTCCTCGTCACGCTCGACGGTGATCGGCTCGGCGATGGTGTGCGACAGGGTGCCCTTGGGGCCCTTGACCGAGATGTTGCGGCCGTCGATGTTCACCTCGACCCCGGAGGGGACGGGAATCGGCAGCTTTCCGATACGCGACATGCCTAAACTCCCTTCCTCACCAGACGTAGGCGAGGACTTCCCCGCCCACTCCGTTGCGCTTGGCCTGCCGGTCGGTCTGGAGGCCGCCGGACGTCGAGATGATGGCGATGCCGAGGCCGCCGAGCACGCTGGGGAGCTCGGTGGACTTGGCGTACACCCGCAGCCCAGGCTTGGAAACCCGGCGCAGACCCGCGATGCTGCGCTCGCGGTTGCGGCCGTACTTCAGTTCGACGACGAGGTTCTTGTGCTTCTCGCCCGGCTCCGAGCGGTAACCCGCGATGTAACCCTCGCGCTTGAGGATCTCCGCGATGTTCTGCTTGAGCTTCGAGTGGGGCAGCACGACCTCGTCGTGGTACGCCGAGTTGGCGTTGCGCAGACGAGTCAAGAAGTCTGCGATGGGGTCGGTCATCGTCATGGTGACCTGTCAACCTTTCTCGCCTGGTTCCCCCGTCCAGAGGGCCTGTGGCGAAGTGGGAGCCTGAGTTCCGGTATTACCAGCTGGACTTGGACACGCCCGGCAGTTCGCCCGCGTGCGCCATCTCGCGCAGGCACACCCGGCACAGGCCGAACTTGCGGAAGACCGAGTGCGGCCGGCCGCAACGGTTGCAACGGGTGTAGGCGCGCACCTTGAACTTCGGCTTGCGCGCGGCCTTGGCGATCAGAGCCTTCTTGGCCATGGCTTACGCCTCCCTGAACGGAAAGCCGAGCTTGCGAAGCAGCGCGCGGCCCTCGTCATCGGTGGTAGCGGTGGTGACAACGGTGACGTCCATGCCGCGCGGGCGGTCGATGGCGTCCGGGTCGATCTCGTGGAACATCGACTGCTCGGACAGGCCGAACGTGTAGTTGCCGTTGCCGTCGAACTGCTTGGGCGAGAGCCCGCGGAAGTCACGGATACGCGGCAGCGCGATGCTCAGCAGCCGGTCCAGGAACTCCCACATGCGGTCGCCGCGCAGGGTCACGCGGGCGCCGATGGGCTGGCCCTCGCGCAGCTTGAACTGCGCGATGGACTTGCGGGCCCGGCGCACCTCGGGCTTCTGCCCGGTGATGATCGCCAGGTCGCGGATGGCGCCCTCGATCAGCTTGCTGTCCCGCGCCGCGTCGCCGACACCCATGTTGACGACGACCTTCACGACACCCGGGATCTGGTGCACGTTGGCGTAGCTGAACTCCTGCTGGAGCTGGCCCTTGATCTCTTCGCGGTACCGGGTCTTCAACCGCGGCACGATCTTCTCTGCGGTCGTCATCAGATGTCCTTACCGGTCCGGCGCGAGATGCGAACCTTCTTGCCGTCCTCGCCGATGCGGTAACCCACCCGGGTCGGCTTGCCGTCCGAGTCGACGACCATCACGTTCGACACGTGGATCGGCGCCTCCTGCGTGACGATGCCGCCGGACTGGGCACCGCGCTGGGTCTGGGTGATCCGGGTGTGCTTCTTGATCCGGTTCACGCCCTCGACCAGCACGCGGTTGCGCTCGGGGTAGGACTGGATGACCTTGCCCTTGGCGCCCTTGTCCTTGCCCGAGATGACGACGACCGTGTCACCCTTCTTGACCTTCATGTTCAGAGCACCTCCGGAGCCAGCGAGATGATCTTCATGAACTTGCGGTCGCGCAGCTCACGGCCGACCGGGCCGAAGATACGGGTCCCACGCGGCTCGTTGTCGTTCTTGATGAGGACAGCGGCGTTCTCGTCGAACCGGATGTAGGAGCCGTCCGGGCGACGCCGCTCCTTCACCGTGCGGACGACGACAGCCTTGACGACGTCGCCCTTCTTCACCCCGGCGGCCGGGATGGCGTCCTTAACGGTGGCGACGATGATGTCGCCGATACCCGCGTAGCGCCGCCCCGATCCACCGAGCACGCGGATGCAGAGAATCTCCTTGGCACCCGTGTTGTCGGCGACTCGCAGCCGCGACTCCTGCTGGATCACGTCAACTCCTGTATGTCTCGCCGGTTCTCGCTCGCGCGAGCCTGGCGGAACGGATAGGGGCGCGAACCCCTACTTACTTGGCCTTCTCCACGATCCGCACGAGTCGCCACCGCTTGGTGGCCGACAGCGGGCGGGTCTCCATGAGAATCACGCGGTCGCCTTCGCCTGCGCTGTTCTCCTCGTCGTGCGCCTTCACCTTGCTGGTGGTGCGGACGACCTTCGGGTACTTCGGGTGCTTCTTGCGGTCCTCGAGCTCGACCACGATGGTCTTGTCCATCTTGTCCGAGACGACGTAACCCTCGCGAACCTTGCGGTAGTTACGACCCGAGTCGCGCTTCTGCACCGGCTGCGCCGCGAGCTGTTCGTTCTCGCTCATGCCGCACCTTCCTCGTTCTCACCGTCGGGAGCGACCGACAGGCCGAGCTCCCGCTCGCGCATGATCGTGTAGATCCGCGCGATGTCGGTGCGCACGGTACGCAGCCGACGGTTGTTGTCCAGCTGCCCGGTGGCCATCTGGAAGCGGAGGTTGAACAGCTCCTCCTTGGCTTCCTTCAGGCGCAGCACGAGCTCCTCGTTGGTGAGCTCACGCAGCTCCGAGGGAGCGACTCCGGCTTTCGCCATCAGAACTCACCACCTTCACGGGTCACGATTCGGCACTTCATCGGCAGCTTGTGGATCGCGCGGCGCAGCGCCTCGCGGGCGGTGGCCTCGTTCGGGAAGCTCATCTCGAACATGACGCGGCCCGGCTTGACGTTGGCGATCCACCACTCCGGCGAACCCTTACCGGAACCCATGCGGGTTTCGGCGGGCTTCTTGGTCAGCGGGCGGTCCGGGAAGATGTTGATCCAGATCTTGCCGCCACGCTTGATGTGCCGGGTCATGGCGATACGAGCGGACTCGATCTGCCGGTTGGTCACGTAAGCGGATTCAAGCGCCTGAATGCCGTACTCGCCGAAGGTCACCTTCGTGCCGCCACTGGCGGCACCGGAGCGCTTCGGGTGGTGCTGCTTGCGGTGCTTGACCTTGCGTGGGACGAGCACGCCTCAGCCCTCCGTCTTCTCGGCCGCGTCCGGCTTGCCCTGCGCAGGGGCCTCGCTGGTCGCGACGTCCATGTCAGTCTTGGCGGCAGCCGCAGCCCGGCCGGCCTCGGTCGAGGTCGGCGTGGTGCCCGACGCGCCGGAACGACGCGGGCGGGACGGGCGGTCACGGTCGCGACGCGGCGCACGCTCGGCGGCCGCGGCGGCGTCCCGCTCGTTCTTGGCCTTGAGGCCACCGACGATGTCGCCCTTGTAGATCCACACCTTGACGCCGATGCGGCCGAACGTGGTGCGGGCCTCGAAGAAGCCGTAGTCGATGTCGGCACGCAGCGTGTGCAGCGGCACGCGGCCGTCGCGGTAGTGCTCCGAGCGCGACATCTCCGCACCGCCGAGGCGGCCACCGCACTGCACGCGGATGCCCTTGACCTGCGGCGAGCGCATGGAGGTCTGGATCGCCTTCCGCATCGCGCGGCGGAACGCCACGCGGTTGGACAGCTGCTCCGCGACACCCTGCGCGACGAGCTGGGCGTCGGCCTCGGGGTTCTTCACCTCGAGGATGTTCAGCTGCACCTGCTTCTTGGTCAGCTTCTCCAGCGCGCCGCGGATCCGGTCGGCCTCCGCGCCGCGGCGGCCGATGACGATGCCCGGCCGGGCGGTGTGGATGTCCACGCGGACGCGGTCACGGGTGCGCTCGATCTCGACCTTGGAGATGCCGGCGCGCTCCATGCCGGTGGAGAGCAGCTTGCGGATCTTGACGTCCTCGGCCACGTACTCCGCGTACTGCTTGTCGGCGTACCAGCGGGACTTCCAGTCCGTGGTGATCCCGAGCCGGAAGCCGTGCGGGTTGATCTTCTGGCCCACTACCGGCCACCCTTCTTCTTACCGCTCTTCTTGGCCTCGGGGCGCGACTCCACCTCGACCGTGATGTGGCTCGTGCGCTTGCGGATCCGGTACGCGCGCCCCTGGGCACGCGGGCGGATGCGCTTCAGCGTCGGGCCCTCGTCGGCGTAGGCGTTCTTCACCCACAGCGTCTCGGGGTCCAGGTCCAGGTTGTTCTCGGCGTTCGCCATGGCGCTGGCGAGCACCTTGGCCACCGGCTGGCTCGCGGCCTGCGGCGCGAACCGCAGGATGGCCAGCGCCTCCTGGGCGTTACGACCCTTGATCAGCTCGATCACCCGGCGCACCTTCATCGGCGAGTCCCGGACGAAGCGAGCCCGCGCGTAGGCCATCGGCAACGCCTCGGCCGTAGCGTCCTTCTGGGCACTCATTCGTTAGTTCCTCTTCTCGGTGCGCGCTCAGCGACGGCGCGACTTGCGGTCGTCCTTGATGTGGCCCTTGAAGGTCCGAGTCGGGGCGAACTCGCCCAGCTTGTGACCCACCATCGCCTCGGTGACGAACACCGGGACGTGCTTGCGGCCGTCGTGCACGGCGATCGTGTGCCCGAGCATGTCGGGGATGATCGTGGACCGGCGGGACCACGTCTTGATCACCGTCTTCTTACCCGACTCGTTGAGCGCGTCCACCTTCTTGAGCAGGTGGTCGTCCACGAACGGGCCCTTTTTGAGGCTACGCGGCATGTGTTTCTACCTCCCTGCTCAGCGCTTCTTGCCGGTACGCCGGCGGCGGACGATCAGTTGGTCGGACGGCTTGCGACGACGGGTACGACCCTCGGGCTTGCCGTTCGGGTTCACCGGGTGGCGGCCACCGGACGTCTTGCCCTCACCACCACCGTGCGGGTGGTCGACAGGGTTCATGACGACACCGCGGACGGTGGGGCGCTTGCCCCGCCAGCGGTTGCGGCCCGCCTTGCCCCAGTTGATGTTCTGGTGCTCGGAGTTGCCCACCTCGCCGACCGTGGCGCGGTTGCGCACGTCCACGTTGCGGATTTCGCCCGAGGGCATCCGCAGCTGGGCGTACGGGCCGTCCTTGGCGACGAGCTGCACGCGGGCGCCGGCCGAGCGGGCGATCTTCGCGCCGCCACCGGGACGAAGCTCGATCGCGTGGATCACCGTGCCGACCGGGATGTTGCGCAGCGGCAGGTTGTTGCCCGGCTTGATGTCGGCGCGCGGGCCGCTCTCGACCCTGTCGCCCTGCTTCAGCTTGTCCGGCGCGATGATGTAGCGCTTCTCGCCATCGACGTAGTGCAGCAGCGCGATGCGGGCGGTCCGGTTCGGGTCGTACTCGATGTGCGCGACCTTGGCCGGGATGCCGTCCTTGTCGTTGCGCCGGAAGTCGATGACCCGGTAGGCCCGCTTGTGGCCGCCACCCTTGTGCCGGGTGGTGATCTTGCCGGAGGCGTTGCGGCCACCGCTCTTGCTCAGCGGGCGCAGCAGCGACTTCTCCGGGGTCGACCGGGTGATCTCGGCGAAGTCCGAGACGGACGACCCGCGGCGACCCGGGGTTGTCGGCTTGTACTTACGAATACCCATGACAGCTTCCGTCCCTTACGCGGCGGGTCCGCCGAAGATCTCGATCGGCTTGCTCTCGGCGGACAGCGTCACGATGGCGCGCTTGGTGTCCTTGCGCTTGCCAAAGCCAGTGCGGGTCCGCTTGCGCTTGCCCGTCCGGTTGAGCGTGTTCACGCTGACGACCTTGACGCCGAAGACCTGCTCGACAGCGATCTTGATCTGCGTCTTGTTCGCGTCCGGCCGGACGATGAACGTGTACTTGTGGTCTTCGAGCAGCCCGTAGGACTTCTCGGAGATCACCGGCGCGAGCAGGATGTCACGCGGGTCGGAGATGGCCACGCTGCTCACTGGTCACTCCCTTCGACCTCGCTGGACGTCGCGGAAGCCTTGACGGCCTTGCCCTTGGCGGGCCCGGCGACGAAGGCTTCGTACGCGGTCTTGGTGAACACCACGTCGTCGTTGACCAGCACGTCGTAGGTGTTGAGCTGGTCCCACCAGAGCAGGTGCACGTTCGGCAGGTTCCGGGCCGACAGCCAGGACAGCTCGTCGCCGCGGTGCAGCACCACGAGGACGCGCTTGGCCTCGGTGAGCGCGGACAGCGTCTTGATCGCGGCCTTGGTGGACGGCTTCTCACCGGTCACCAGCTCGGTCACCACGTGCACCTGGCCCGCGCGCGCCCGGTCGGAGAGGGCACCGCGCAGCGCGGCGGCCTTCATCTTCTTCGGGGTGCGCTGGGCGTAGTCGCGCGGCGTGGGGCCGTGGACGGTGCCACCGCCGGCGAACTGGGGCGCACGGGTGGAGCCCTGGCGGGCCCGGCCGGTGCCCTTCTGCCGGTACGGCTTCTTGCCGCCACCGGAGACCTCACCGCGGGTCTTGGTGTCGTGCGTGCCCTGGCGGCCGGCCGCCTGCTGGGCCACCACCACCTGGTGCATCAGCGGCACGTTGGCCTGGACGTCGAAGATCTCCGCGGGGAGCTCGACGGTGCCCTCGGCGCTGCCGGCCGGGGTCTTCAGCTCGACGCTGGTCATGCGGTAGCACCACCCTTCGCGGCGGTCTTGACGAACACGAGGCCGCCGTTGGGGCCGGGAACGGCACCCTTGATCAGCAGCAGGCCGTCCTCGGCGCGCACGTCGTGCACGGTGAGGCCCTGCATCGTGGTCTTGACGTGGCCCATGCGGCCCGCCATGCGCAGGCCCTTGAACACGCGGCCCGGGGTGGCGCAGCCACCGATCGAGCCCGGCGCGCGGTGCTTGGCCTGGTTACCGTGGCTGGCGCCCTGGCCCTTGAAGCCGTGGCGCTTCATGACACCGGCGTAGCCCTTGCCCTTGCTGGTGCCGGTGACGTCGACGCGCGAACCGGCGGGGAACACCTCGGCGGTGATCTCCTGGCCGACCTCGTAGCTGCCGGCGTCGACCGTGCGCAGCTCCACCAGGTGGCGCCGCGGGGTCACGCCCGCCTTCTCGAAGTGGCCGGTGCGCGGCTTGTTGACCTTGCGGGGGTCGACGGCGCCGAACGCCAGCTGCACGGCCTCGTAGCCGTCGTTGTCCTTGGTGCGCACCTGGGTGACGACATTCGGCCCGGCCTGCACGACGGTGACCGGGATGATCCGGTTGCCCTCGCCGAAGACCTGGGTCATGCCGAGCTTGGTGCCCAGGATGCCCTTCACTTGCCTGTCAGACATGAGTCTCTTATCTCCGCCGCTCGCCCAACGCTTACTGGATGTTGACGTCGACGCTCGCCGGCAGGTCGATGCGCATGAGCGCGTCGACCGTCTTCGGCGTCGGGTCGAGGATGTCGATCAGACGCTTGTGCGTGCGCATCTCGAAGTGCTCGCGCGAGTCCTTGTACTTGTGCGGCGAGCGGATGACGCAGTAAACGTTCTTCTCGGTGGGCAGCGGCACAGGTCCGACGACCGAGGCGCCGGTGCGCGTCACCGTCTCGACGATCTTGCGCGCGCTGGCGTCGATCGCCTCGTGGTCATAGGCCTTGAGCCTGATGCGGATCTTCTGTCCCGCCATGGTTGCAGCTCGTCCTTACCGTCTTGTGCCGCTATTTCCGCACGTCAACTGGCTTTCGCCCGGTCCACGCGGTCGGGCGTGTCGCCCAGGTGAGCGCAGACTGATCCCGTGGGATCGTTGTCGTGCCGGTTGGTCTGAGTATCTGCCGGGCTAGCCGGCCCCAGGCCGCTCACGCAAGGGCGGCCGGATCCTCAACGAGAATCGGCCGCCCCGCGACGAGCAACCCAAATAGTGTCGCACACGTGATTTCACAACCCGGCCCCGGGGTGCTATAAGCGCCCCGGGGCCGGATGAAATCACTTGATGATCTTGGTGACCTGGCCGGCGCCGACGGTCCGGCCACCCTCACGGATGGCGAACCGCAGACCCTCGTCCATGGCGACCGGCTGGATCAGCGACACCGAGATCTCGGTGTTGTCGCCCGGCATGACCATCTCGGTGCCCTCGGGGAGGGTCACCACGCCGGTCACGTCGGTGGTGCGGAAGTAGAACTGCGGGCGGTAGTTGTTGAAGAACGGCGTGTGCCGGCCACCCTCGTCCTTGGACAGGATGTAGACCGAGCCCTCGAACTCCGTGTGCGGAGTGGTGGTGCCGGGCTTCACGACGACCTGGCCGCGCTCGACGTCCTCACGCTTGATGCCACGCAGCAGCAGGCCGACGTTGTCACCGGCCTGGCCCGAGTCGAGCAGCTTGCGGAACATCTCGACACCGGTGACAGTCGTCTTCTGCGACTTCTCCTTGATGCCGACGATCTCGACCTCTTCGTTGACGTTGATCTGGCCGCGCTCCACACGACCGGTCACGACGGTGCCGCGGCCGGTGATGGTGAAGACGTCCTCGATCGGCATCAGGAACGGCTTGTCGAGGTCACGCACCGGGTCCGGCACGTTGTCGTCGACGGCCTGCATGAGCTCCAGGACCGACTCCGCCCACTTCGGGTCGCCTTCGAGGGCCTTGAGGCCGGAGACCTTGACCACGGGGGCGTCGTCGCCGGGGAACTCCTGCGAGGACAGCAGCTCACGGACCTCGAGCTCGACGAGCTCCAGGATCTCCTCGTCGTCCACCATGTCGGCCTTGTTCAGGGCCACCACGATGTAGGGCACGCCGACCTGGCGGGCGAGCAGCACGTGCTCACGAGTCTGCGGCATCGGGCCGTCGGTCGCGGCGACCACCAGGATCGCGCCGTCCATCTGGGCGGCACCGGTGATCATGTTCTTGATGTAGTCCGCGTGACCGGGGGCGTCCACGTGGGCGTAGTGGCGCTTCTCGGTCTGGTACTCGACGTGCGAGATGTTGATCGTGATACCGCGCTGCTTCTCCTCCGGCGCGTTGTCGATCTGGTCGAACGCGCGGGACTCGTTGAGCTCCGGGTACTTGTCGTGCAGAACCTTGGTGATCGCCGCGGTCAGAGTGGTCTTCCCGTGGTCGACGTGACCGATGGTTCCGATGTTGACGTGCGGCTTGCTCCGCTCGAACTTCGCCTTCGCCACTGGAATGTCCTCCTGGACTGTTGCTTTTCACCGGCCGACGTGGCTTAGTCGGACAGCGACTCGATCTGGTTCGTTGTGCGGACCTTAGGGGAGGCCCCCTGTCGGCGCCCGCGTTGGGGTGCTTAAGGGATTACTCCCCCGTCGCCTTCGCGATGATCTCCTTCGCGACGTTCGCCGGAACCTCGGCGTAGGAGTCGAATGTCATGGAGTAGTTCGCGCGACCCTGGGTGCGGGACCGCAGGTCGCCGACGTAGCCGAACATCTCCGAGAGCGGAACCAGTGCCTTCACGACACGGGTGCCCGCCCGCTCCTCCATGGCCTGGATCTGACCACGGCGGGAGTTGAGGTCACCGATGACGTCACCCATGTAGTCCTCGGGCGTGGTCACCTCGACCGCCATCATCGGCTCCAGCAGTGCCGGACTGGCCTTCTTCGCGGCTTCCTTGAGCGCCATCGAACCGGCGATCTTGAACGCCATCTCCGAAGAGTCGACCTCGTGGTAGGCACCGTCCAACAGGGTCACCTTCAACCCGACCAGCGGGTATCCGGCCAGCACGCCGTACTGCATGGCGTCCTGCGCGCCCGCGTCCACCGAGGGGATGTACTCCCGGGGGATGCGGCCACCGGTGACCTTGTTGTCGAACTCGTAGAGCGCACCGTCCGTCGTCGCCAACGGCTCCAGCTTGATGATCACCTTGGCGAACTGACCGGAGCCACCGGTCTGCTTCTTGTGCGTGTAGTCGAGCTTCTCGACCGTCTTGCGGATCGTCTCGCGGTAGGCGACCTGCGGCTTACCGATGTTCGCCTCGACCTTGTAGTCGGACTTCATGCGGTTGACCAGCACCTCGAGGTGCAGCTCGCCCATACCGGCGATGATCGTCTGGCCGGTCTCCTCGTCGAGCTGGACCTGGAAGGTCGGGTCCTCCTCGGCGAGCTTCTGGATCGCGGTCGACAGCTTCTCCTGGTCGGCCTTGGTCTTCGGCTCGATGGCGACCCGGATGACCGGCTCGGGGAAGGTCATCGACTCGAGCACGATCGGGTTCTGCGGGTCGGCCAGCGTGTCGCCGGTCGTGGTGTCCTTGAGCCCGATGACCGCGTAGATGTGGCCCGCCTGGGCCTCCTCGACCGGGTTCTCCTTGTTGGAGTGCATCTGGAAGAGCTTGCCGATGCGCTCCTTGCGCTCCTTGGTCGCGTTGACGACCTGAGCACCGGAGGCGACCTTGCCCGAGTAGACCCGGACGTAGGTCAGCTTGCCGAAGAACGGGTGCGCGGCGATCTTGAACGCGAGCGCGGAGAACGGCTCGTCGACCGACGGCCTGCGGGTCGCCTTGGTCTCGCCGTCGGGCAGCGTGCCCTCGACGGCGGGCACGTCCAGCGGCGACGGCAGGTAGTCGATCACGCCGTCGAGCATGGGCTGCACGCCCTTGTTCTTGAACGCGGAGCCGCACAGCACCGGGTACGCCTCGCGGGCCACGGTGAGCTTGCGGATACCGGCCTTGATCTCGGCCTCGGTCAGCTCCTCGCCGCCGAAGTACTTCTCCATCAGGGCGTCGTCGGTCTCCGCGACGGCCTCGACCAGCTTGTCGCGGTACTCCGCGGCGCGGTCGGCGAGGTCGGCCGGGATGTCCTCGACCTCGTAGTCCTCACCCTTCTTGACCTCACCGCGCCAGGTCAGCGCCTTCATGCGGACGAGGTCGACCACGCCCTGGAAGTCGTTCTCGGCGCCGATCGGCAGCTGGATCACCAGCGGGCGCGCACCGAGGCGCTCCTCGATGGTGCGCACGGTGAAGTAGAAGTCCGCACCCAGCTTGTCCATCTTGTTGACGAAGCAGATGCGCGGAACCTCGTACTTGTCGGCCTGGCGCCAGACCTGCTCGGACTGGGGCTCGACGCCCTCCTTGCCGTCGAACACCGCGACCGCACCGTCGAGCACCCGCAGCGAACGCTCCACCTCGACGGTGAAGTCGACGTGGCCGGGGGTGTCGATGATGTTGATCTGGTGGTCGGCCCAGAAGGTGGTGGTGGCAGCCGAGGTGATGGTGATACCCCGCTTCTGCTCCTCCTCCATCCAGTCCATCGTCGCGGCGCCGTCGTGCACCTCGCCGATCTTGTAGTTGATCCCGGTGTAGAACAGGATCCGCTCGGTGGTGGTGGTCTTACCGGCGTCGATGTGGGCCATGATGCCGATGTTGCGGACCTTGTTGAGGTCGGTCAGCACTTCGCGTGCCACTGCACAAATCCCCTGTCTAGAAGCGTGGGGCCCGGCCAGGCTTTCGTCGGCAGCCGGGCTACGTTCACCACCGGTAGTGGGCGAACGCCTTGTTGGACTCGGCCATCTTGTGGGTGTCCTCGCGGCGCTTCACGCTGGCCCCGAGGCCGTTGCTCGCGTCGAGCAGCTCGTTCTGCAGGCGCTCGATCATGGTCTTCTCGCGGCGCTGCCGGGAGAAGCTGACGAGCCAGCGCAGCGCAAGGGTGGTGGAGCGGCCCGGCTTGACCTCGATCGGCACCTGGTAGGTGGCACCACCGACACGGCGGCTCTTCACCTCGATGGCGGGCTTCACGTTGTCGAGCGCACGCTTGAGCGTGACGACCGGGTCGGTGCCGGTCTTCTCGCGGGCGCCTTCGAGCGCGCCGTAGACGATGCGCTCGGCCAGCGACCGCTTGCCGTCGGTCAGCACCTTGTTCACCAGCTGGGTGACCAGCGGGGAGCCGTAGACCGGGTCGGAGATCAACGGCCGCTTCGGGGCCGGTCCCTTGCGGGGCATTAGCTCTTCTCCTTCTTCGCGCCGTACCGGCTGCGCGCCTGCTTGCGGTTCTTCACGCCCTGGGTGTCCAGGGAACCGCGGATGATCTTGTAGCGAACGCCGGGGAGGTCCTTGACGCGACCACCACGCACGAGCACCATCGAGTGCTCCTGCAGGTTGTGGCCCTCGCCCGGGATGTAGGCGGTGACCTCGATGCCGCTGGTCAGCTTCACACGCGCGACCTTGCGCAGCGCCGAGTTCGGCTTCTTCGGGGTGGTGGTGTACACGCGAGTGCACACGCCACGCCGCTGCGGGCTCCCCTTGAGCGCCGCGGTCTTCTGCTTGGCAGCCTTGTCCTGGCGGCCCTTGCGGACCAGCTGCTGGATCGTGGGCAATGGACCAGCTTTCTGTCGCGTCTTGCTTGTTCCGTCTTCAGTCCCCGGCCCCCGAGGTCGGGCGTGTCGGCCCGCGTCTAGGCCTTGCGGCCGATAACGTTCCCTCGGATTTCCGCGGAGCCCCGCATCACCGCGGTGCGGGTCGGGGCGCTTTCGCACCCTGACGCGACCTGACGGCACGCAGAGCGGCCCAGCGCGTGCCGGGCACAGTCGTCAAAGATACCCGCCCGATCCGAGACCGGTCACATCGGGGGTGACTTGAGGGGCATACGGGCGGTGCGAGTGGCCCGACGCTTCACCCTAGCCCATCCGTCCCGGCCGTGGGGCGGATCGATCTTCGGCCGTTCCCGATCACCCGCACGGCTTACAACGCGCAGCCCCGCCCGCTGATTCCCACGTCAGTCGCCCCGGAGGAGTGAGCCGCTGGATCAATTGCGCCATTCGGCCCACGAGCGGAACGCCATCGGCCAAGATGGGCTCGCACGTCCGTTGTGGGCGTGTCGTGCCAGTCGTCCCTCTTCCGCGAAAGGTCGTGCCGTGTCGGCCGAGTTCGATCAGCTCGTCGCCCAGTTCGAGCAGTTCCAGGCCAGGTTGAAACGCGTCGACGAGCAGTTCGCCGAGGTCGGGCGGATGCAGCAGGAGCTGGCCGGACTGGAGGCGGTGGCCACCACCCCCGACCGGTCGGTCACCGTGGTCGCCGGCCCGTCCGGCTCGATCAAGGACATCCGGCTGACCGACCTCGCGCTGCGCCAGTCCCCGCAGGCGCTGTCCGCGGCGCTGATGTCGACGCTGCAGCGCGCTGTCGCCGAGGCCGCCCGCCGGCAGGCCGGGATCGTGGAGGACGCGCTCGGCGACGACATGCACCTGACCGACCAGGTGCTGGAGACCCAGGCCCAGCTGTTCGGCACCACGCCGGAGGAGCTGCGCGCCGCCATGGAGCAGGAGAAGCAGCAGCCCGCGCCACCGCAGGCGCCGCCGACTCCCCCGCCGCCCGCGGGAGGCCCCGCACGGCCCGCGCCGCCGCCCACCCCGGTCCGCCGCCCGGCTCCCCCGCGGCCCCCGGCCGAGCCCGACGACTTCTCGCAGGAGAGCGTCCTGCGCCGCGACTCGCAGCAGACGCCGCCGCCGCGCCCGCAGCAGCGGCCGCAGGAAGGCGGGTACCTCAACCTCTACGACAACGAGGACCAGTGATGGCGCCGAAGGACGGGTACGCGGTCGACATCGCGGCGCTGACGAAGTACTCCGGCGAGCTGAAGGGCAACAAGGACGCCGTCTCGAAGGTCACCGACCAGGTGGGCGAGGCCGACGTGTCCGACAAGTCGTGGGGCGTGGTCGGGCTGTTCGTGAAGCAGAAGTACACCGACATGCTGGACGACCTGAAGGACCTGCTGAAGGAGATGGAGGACGGCCTCCAGTCGGCCTCCGACAAGATCGGCACTGCGGCCAAGGCGTACAAGAACAAGGACGACGAGCACAAGCAGGCCCTGTCCGAAATCGTGAAACAGCTCGACGACGTGGTCGTGCGCGACCTGAACGCCTGAGGGGGCAGCCGTGTCGGACCCGTTGGGTTCCATCGAGATCGAGGACGAGAAGGGCTACGGCGAACAGGTCGTCGACGCGATCCCGTTCGTCGGGGACGCCGTCAAGGTGTTCCAGGGCGGCAAGGACGCGCTGGCAGACGGCAGCGTCGGCTTCGACGAGGTCCGCGGGATCGCCGCGGACGGCGGCAGCCTCGTCCAGTCCTGCATGGACGTCTCCGACATCGCCACCGACCCGATCGGCTGGCTGGTCGGCAAGGGCCTGGACTTCCTGCTCGCGATCTGCCAGCCCCTGCAGGACGCCATCCACTTCGTCAGCGGTGACGGCGAGGAGCTGGGCCGGGCCGCGGGCAACTTCGGCAACATCGGGCAGGGCCTGTCCGACTTCGGCGAGCAGTTCGGGCAGCACGCCCAGGAGGCGCTCGCCAAGTGGGAGGGCAGGGGCGCGGAGACCGCCGCGGACAAGCTGGGGCAGTTCGCGGGCGGGATCGGCGAGGTCGCGGGCAAGGCCGGTGACATCGCGCAGCTGCTGCAGATCTCCAGCATGGTCATGACGGTCATCGAGGAGTTCATCAAGGGCCTGCTGACCGAGCTCATCACCTGGCTGATCATGATCTGGATCCCCGCGCTCGCGGCCGCGGTTCCCAGCTGCGGGGCCTCGACCGCGGCGGCGGGCACCGCCACCGGCGTCCGCGCGGCGCAGACGGGTTCGCGCGCGACGCGGATGGTGAACAAGCTGCGGCAGCTGCTGGACCGGATCCGCGAGATGCTGGCGAACCTCAAGTCGTTCATGGGGAACCTGCGGACGAACTTCCAGCGCGTCATGGACACCAAGAAGATGAGCTCCAGCCTGGCACACCTGGAGGTCGACTCGGCCAAGGCCGCGGGCCGCACCGCGAGCCGGACGGCGCGGCTCTACGACTCGGCCGAGGGCATGGTCGGCAGCCGGGTCAGCGAGGGCCTCGGCAAGTCCGTGCTCAAGAAGGTCGGCGAGACGGCGAAGGACCAGGTGAAGCTGTCGAAGGTGCCGGACTACTTCGACAAGGTCAGCAAGACCGTGGAGTACGGGGACACCGGCGACGAAGCGTCCACTGAGGACACTGAGAAGAAGCTGGACTTCTAGGCGTGGCAGTGGATGTGGGCGCCGTCGCGGGTCTGGTCCTGGTCGTCGGTCTCCTCTGGGCCGTGCTCTCCCCCGTCGTGTTCCGGCTACTGGTGCTGCCCGCGTTCGCGCGGCGGCGTGGCTGGCGGGCGCGCGGGAGGCCGGTCGGGTACGAGCCGGCGGGCGACCTGCCGGGCGACGGCAGCCAGGGCTGGGAAACCCCGTTGCCGGGCATGATGTGCGAGTTCCTCGGCACCTACCGCGGCCGTCCCGTGCACGGGATCGAGGTGTCCGTGAAGCGCCGCCACAGCCACGATCCGCTACGGCAGCGCGGGAAGTACGTGCGCTACTACTCGGTGGTCACGATGGCCGTGTCGGACCGGCCGTTCCAGGGCTTCAACGCCGGGCGGCGGGGCACCGTGGTCAACGGCGATCCGATCGCGTTCTACCCCGACTTCGTGGAGTGGGCCCGCAACCGCAAGCTGCTGGACACCGGGGACGTCGTGCAGGAGGACGCCGGAATGCGGTCGGTCAGCTGGTTCGGGCACCTGAGCCGGCGCCGGATGACGGGCGCCCTCGACAAGCTGGCGGGCACCTCGTGAGCGTTCTCGACTACTTCCTCGTCGCGGTCTGCGGGTACGCGCTGGCCATCGCGCTGCAGGCCGCCGGGCGCCGGTTCGGCGTGGGGCCGCGGATCGCCGCCGGAGTGGTGGCCACCGTGACGACGACGTCGTGGCTGCTGCCCGCCGCACTGTCGGGCGGGGTCGTCGGCGGGGTGTTCTTCTTCGTCTTCCTGTTCGTGTTCGTGCCGTTCGTGGTGATCTTCGTGGCGCAGCGGCTCGGCGAGCCGCGGAGGCGCCGGGGGAAGAACGGCCCGCTCTGGCCCGCCGTGCTGCTCGGCGCGTTCGGCCTGGTCTGCCTGCTGCCCGGCGCGGTGTTCGCCGCCGAGGGGCTCATGCACCTGACCGGCCTCGCGCAGCCCGTCGAGCTGCGGATCACCGACGTGAACCACGGCAGGCACGGGCGCAAGGGCTCCGTCGACAACGTGGACGGCGACTACGTCCTGGGCGGCACGACGCACCACCTCGACGGCAGCATGTGGCTGTCGTGGGCTCCTCTGCCGGAGGTGGGCGACTCCGTGCCCGTCACGATCTCGCGGCTGTGGCCGACGGTGATGATCGAGGACGACTCCGCTGCGTGGGTGATCACCGGCGGCGGCGCCTTCGGGCTGGTCGCCGGCGGCGTGCTGATGGCCTTCGCGCTCCGGGAGAAGAAGCAGGCCGCGGAACCGGTGTGAAACAGCAGCCGGGCCCCGGACCGCACGTCCAGGGCCCGGGTGCCTCAGTCCTCGTCCGGCTTGGCGTGGTCCGGCCTGCCGGGGTTCGGGTCCCGGGACAGGTCGATCGCCGGGTGCCGCGGCGCCCCCTCGGGTGCGGCGTGCCGTCCGGTGGCCGGAGCCTCCTGCTGGCTCCCGTTCTCGTCAGTGTTCACAACGCCCTCCTCGTTGCTCGCTTCGTGCGAACCCCTCTGGCGACACGCTACCGAGAAGGGACGGGGCGAGTGAGCCGTGCCCCTGCTCGCGTCACCAATGAGTACTTTGTCCGGAACCGATCCGGCGGCCGTGTGGTCGAACCGGGGAAGACGAGGACGAGGAGGGCCGATGAGCTTCGACGTCGACGCCAACGAGCTGCGGCAGTACGCCGGCAAGCTCGACGCCCAGCGCGGCACCGCCGGCGAGATCGCGGGCTTGGTGAGCAAAGCCGACGTGTCCGACAAGTCGTGGGGCGTGGTCGGCCTGTTCGTGAAGCAGAAGTACACCGGGATGCTGGCCGACCTGAACGACCTGTTCACCGACCTGCAGGAGGGGCTGCAGTCGGGGGCGGAGAAGTTCCGCGGCGCCGCGGACGGCTACCAGGCGCAGGAGGACGCGGTGAAGGACCTCCTGAAGGGCTTCCAGCTGGAGATCGAGGGCCACTGATGGCTGAAGAGAAGACCAAGGCCGGTGGCGTCGAGATCACCACCGGCGACAAGGACACCGGCCAGAAGATGGCCGAGGCGGTCCCGTTCTACGGCAACTACCTCAAGACCAAGGACGCCGTGGGCAAGTTCAGCGACGGCGCGGACGGCTCGGAGGTGTCCAACCTGGCCTCCGAGGGCACGGCGCTGCTCGGCGCGGTGGGCACCAGCGCCTACGGCATCGCGACCGACCCGATCGGCTGGCTGGTCGGGCAGGGGCTGAACTTCCTGATCAGCGTGGTGCAGCCGCTGGAGGACGCGATCCACTTCGTCAGCGGCGACGGCCCGGCGCTGTCGCAGGCCGCGGAGAACTTCAACGCCATCGGCAAGGGCGTCGCCGACCTCGGCAAGCGCTTCGAGCAGGAGCTGGCGGACTCGGTGACGAGCTGGGGCGGGCCCGCGGGCGAGGCGGCGAGCACGAAGCTGGGCGAGTTCGCGAACGGCATCGACGGCGTCGCCGGGCAGGCCGGTGAACTGGCGCGGATGCTGCAGATCTCCAGCATGATCATGACCGTCGTCGAGGACTTCATCAAGGCCATCCTCACCGAGCTGATCACCTGGCTGATCATGATCTGGATCCCCGCGCTGGCGGCCGCGATCCCGAGCTTCGGTGCCTCGACCGCCGCGGCCGGCACGGCGACCGGCGTGCGGGCGGCGCAGACCGGCAGCCGGGTGTCGCGGATCGTCGCCAAGCTGCGGGAGTTCCTCGACCGGATCCTGGCGTTCCTGCGGAACCTGGTCTCCCGGCTGGGGAACGTGCGCACAGCCTTCCAGCGAGCCATGCTCAACAAGCGGGTGGGCAACATCTTCGCCGACGCCGCGAAGAAGGAGTTCGGCGACAAGTCCCCGCTCACCAAGCTGTGGAGCAACGAGGGGTTGCTCGGCGGCCGTCTCAACGACGGCCTGGGCAAGTCGCTGCTGAACACGGCGCGCGACACGGCCGTCTCGGAGCTGGGGCTGGGCAAGGGCCAGAACGCGGGGATCGACAAGCCGCTGCGCAACGTCAGCGGCGGGATGAAGGCCGCGGAGGTCGACGACGTCGGCGAGGACCAACCGAAGGAAGAGACCGAGGGGTACCTGGACATCTGAGCATGGGTGAGTTCGAGCTGCGGATCGCGCTGGCGGTGCTGGTTTGCCTCGTACTACCGATCAGCCTCACGTTCTGGTGGGTGCGGCGTCGCGAGCGGCGTGAGGATCGCAAGCACTACGAGGCGCTGGCGGCGCTGACCGCCTCGATCGGCGGAGTGGTGATCGGACGGGACGAGGCGACGGCGTGGTCTACCGGGCTGCGCCCGCCGTTCAAGACCCATGTCGGTGGCCTGATCAACTGGATGGGCACTGTCCGGAAACCGCGCTTCGAGACCGCGCTGGACTTCCGGCGCGACGGCTGGCAGGTCCGGGTCAGCGAGGCGTCGATGCGCAGGGCGGTGTCCAACGGCACGAGCACGTTCTACGAGCACCGGATCGACGTGGCCACCGCCCCGCTACCTCCGATGAAACTCCACCGCCGCCTGCACACGGACTTCCGCGGTCGCCCGGTGAAACCGGACAGCATCCTGGCTCTCGGCGGCAAACCGGTGCGAGAAGCTCCCGTCACGGTGGCGCAGCAGCAGGGCCAGTGGCTGGAAGTGAACCTGCCGCTCTCCGTCAGCACGGACTGGGTCGCGTTCAGCAGCGCTCCCCAGGGTGCTCCGCTCACACCCGAGGCGCTGGAGTGGTTGTCACGGAACACCGGCGCGCTGCCGTGGGGCCTCACCTTCGAGAGCGGGCTGCTGTACGCCACCTGGCCCACCCGCATCCAGCCACAGACGCTGCTGACCACCGTCGACGCGATGCTCGGCCTGCTCGACCGCATCCCCGGCGCCCGCCGGGGCTGAAACGACGAACCCCCCGGCTCCGCGAGGGAACCGGGGGGTTCGTGCACAACTCGGGTCAGCGGAAGTCGCGACCGAAGTCGTAGTCGTCCAGCGGGACGGCGGCACCCGTGCCGCTGCCGAACACATCCGGGGTGTAGTAGCCGTCGTCGTAGGACGGGATGGCGTACGCCGCCACCCGGGCCTCCTCCGTCGGCTGCACCTGGATGTTGCGGTAGCGGTTGATGCCCGTACCGGCCGGGATCAGCTTACCGATGATCACGTTCTCCTTGAGGCCCACGAGCTTGTCGCTGCGGCCGTTGATCGCCGCATCGGTCAGGACTCGCGTGGTCTCCTGGAACGACGCCGCCGACAGCCACGAGTCCGTGGTCAACGACGCCTTCGTGATGCCCATCAGCACCGGACGGCCCGAGGCCGGCTGCCCGCCCTCGGCCACGACCTGCCGGTTGGTCGCCTCGAACTTGGTCCGCTCGGGCAGCTCGCCCGGCAGGAAGTCCGTGGCACCGGAGTCGATGATCGTCACCCGGCGCAGCATCTGCCGGACGATGACCTCGATGTGCTTGTCGTGGATCGACACACCCTGCGCGCGGTACACCTTCTGGACCTCGTCCACCAGGTGGATCTGCGCCTCACGCGGCCCCATGACGCGCAGGACCTCGTGCGGGTCCGGCGTGCCTTCGAGCAGCGGCTGACCGACGTTGACGTGGTCACCGTCCGCCAGCGGCCCGGTCGGCGTGTTGGCCAGGCGCTGCCGCTTCGACAGCTTGTCGAAGACGATCTCCTCGCTGCCGTCGTCCGGGATCAGCGTGATCTTCCAGAACCGCTCGCTCTCCTCGATCCGCACGCGGCCGTCGACGTCGGCGATCGGCGCCTTGCCCTTCGGCACGCGGGCCTCGAACAGCTCGGTGACACGCGGCAGACCCGTGGTGATGTCGTCACCGGCGACACCACCCTGGTGGAAGGTACGCATCGTCAGCTGGGTACCCGGCTCACCGATCGACTGGGCGGCGACGATACCGACGGCCTCGCCCACGTCCACCAGCTTGCCGGTGGCCATCGAACGGCCGTAGCACATCGCACACACACCCACGGCCGACTCACAGGTCAGCACGCTGCGCACCTTGACCTTCGAGATGCCGCTGGAGAGCAGCTTCTCGATGGCCGGGTCACCGAGGTCGTCACCCGCGTTGAGCACCACGTTGCCCTGGGCGTCCGTGGCGTCCGTGGCGAGAGTCCGCGCGTACGCGCTGGTCTCGACGTGCTGGGCACGCACGACCCGCCCGTCACCGAGGTCCTCGCCGATCGGCATGTTGATGCCGCGGCGGGTACCGCAGTCGGTCTCGCGGACGATGACGTCCTGCGACACGTCCACCAGACGCCGGGTCAGGTAACCCGAGTCGGCGGTCCGCAGCGCGGTGTCGGCCAGACCCTTCCGGGCACCGTGGGTGGCGATGAAGTACTCGGCCACCGACAGGCCCTCGCGGAAGTTCGCCTTGATCGGACGCGGGATGTACTCACCCTTCGGGTTCGACACCAGACCACGCATACCGGCCAGCGAACGGACCTGGGTCATGTTGCCCGCCGCACCGGACTTCACGATCATCGAGATCGGGTTGTCCTCCGGGAAGGCGTCCTCCATGACCTTGGCGACGTCGTCGGTCGCCTGGCTCCACACCTTGACCAGCTCGTTGTTGCGCTCGGCGTGCGAGAGCTGACCGCGCTGGTAGCGCTTCTCGACCTGGTCGGCCTTGGCCTCGTACTGGTCGAGGATCTCCTTCTTCTCCTTGGGCACGACCACGTCGGTGATCGACACGGTGACGCCGGACCGCGTCGCCCAGTAGAAGCCGGCGTCCTTGAGCCGGTCGAGGGTCTGCGCGACCTGCGTCATCGAGTACCGCTCGGCGAGGTCGTTCACGATCGCGGCCTGCCGCTTCTTCGGCATCGGCTCGTTCACGAACGGGTAGTCCGCGGGCAGCAGCTCGTTGAACAGCACCCGGCCCAGCGTGGTCTCGGCCAGCCACGGCTGACCCGGCTCCCAGCCGGCCTCGGCGAGCCTGGCCAGGTCGGCCTTGCCCGGCTGCCGGTCGTTGATCCGGATCTTGATCGGCGCGTGCAGGCCCAGCGCCTTGCGGTCGAAGGCCATGATGGCCTCGGCCGGCGACGCGTAGGCGTGCCCGGCACCGGCCGCGTTCTCGTCCAGTCGGGTCAGGTGGAACAGACCCGTGACCATGTCCAGACGCGGCATGGCGAGCGGACGGCCCGACGCCGGCGACAGGATGTTGTTCGCCGACAGCATCAGGATCCGGGCCTCGGCCTGCGCCTCGGCCGACAGCGGCAGGTGCACCGCCATCTGGTCACCGTCGAAGTCCGCGTTGAACGCCTCGCAGACCAGCGGGTGCAGCTGGATGGCCTTGCCCTCGACCAGCTGCGGCTCGAAGGCCTGGATGCCGAGGCGGTGCAGCGTCGGCGCGCGGTTGAGCAGCACCGGGTGCCCGGTGATGACCTCTTCCAGCACGTCCCACACGGCCGGGCGGGCCCGCTCGACCATCCGCTTCGCGGACTTGATGTTCTGCGCGTGGTTCAGGTCGACCAGCCGCTTCATCACGAACGGCTTGAACAGCTCCAGCGCCATGTCCTTCGGCAGACCGCACTGGTGCAGCTTCAGCTGCGGGCCGACGATGATGACCGAACGGCCCGAGTAGTCGACGCGCTTGCCGAGCAGGTTCTGGCGGAACCGGCCCTGCTTGCCCTTGAGCAGGTCGGACAGCGACTTCAGCGGCCGGTTGCCCGGCCCGGTGACCGGACGGCCGCGGCGGCCGTTGTCGAACAGCGCGTCGACGGCCTCCTGCAGCATCCGCTTCTCGTTGTTGACGATGATCTCGGGCGCGCCGAGGTCGATCAGCCGCTTGAGGCGGTTGTTCCGGTTGATGACCCGGCGGTACAGGTCGTTCAGGTCCGAGGTGGCGAAGCGGCCACCGTCGAGCTGCACCATCGGGCGCAGGTCCGGCGGGATCACCGGGACGGCGTCGAGCACCATGCCGCGCGGGTCGTTGCCGGTGGCCTGGAACGCCGCGACGACCTTGAGCCGCTTGAGCGCGCGGAGCTTCTTCTGCCCCTTGCCGCTGCGGATGGTCTCGCGCAGGTTCTCGGCCTCCGCGCTGACGTCGAACTCGGTGGCCAGCTTCTGGATGGCCTCCGCGCCCATGCCGCCGGTGAAGTACTCGCCGTAGCGGTCGTACAGCTCGCGGTAGAGCATCTCGTCCGCGATCAGCTGCCGCGGTTCGAGCTTGGTGAAGGTGGTCCAGATCTCCTCGAGCCGGTCCAGCTCGCGCTGGGCCCGGTCGCGGAGCTGGCGCATCTCACGCTCGCCGCCCTCCTTGACCTTGCGGCGCACGTCGGACTTGGCACCCTCGGCCTCGAGCTGCGCGAGGTCGGCTTCGAGCTTCTGCGCCCGCGCCTCGATGTCGGAGTCGCGCTTGGTCTCGATGTTCTTGCGCTCGACACCGATCTCGTTTTCGAGCGTCGGCAGGTCGTTGTGCCGCAGCTCGGTGTTCACGCCGGTGATCACGTAGGCCGCGAAGTAGATGATCTTTTCGAGGTCCTTCGGGGCCAGGTCCAGCAGGTAACCCAGCCGCGACGGCACGCCCTTGAAGTACCAGATGTGGGTGACCGGGGCGGCCAGCTCGATGTGGCCCATCCGCTCACGGCGCACCTTGGCCCGCGTGACCTCGACACCGCAGCGCTCGCAGATGATGCCCTTGAAGCGCACCCGCTTGTACTTGCCGCAGTAGCACTCCCAGTCCCGGGTGGGGCCGAAGATCTTCTCGCAGAAGAGGCCGTCCTTCTCGGGCTTGAGCGTGCGGTAGTTGATGGTCTCCGGCTTCTTCACCTCGCCGAAGGACCACTGACGGATGTCGTCCGCGGTGGCCAGGCCGATCCGGAGCTCATCGAAGAAATTGACGTCCAGCACGTCCTTGCATCCCCTTGGGGTAGATGTGGCTAGAGGGGTCGGCTACCGGTGTGCGGGGCCGCGGGAGGTGGCCCCGCACACCGGCGGCTGGGTCATTGCGCGATGTCGTCCACGGAGGGCGACTCGTTGCGGGACAGGTTGATGCCGAGGTTGGCCGCGGCGCGTTCGAGGTCCTCGTCGTCGGAGTCGCGCATCTCGATCGCCGCACCGTCGGAGGACAGGACCTCCACGTTGAGGCAGAGCGACTGCAGCTCCTTCAACAGCACCTTGAACGACTCCGGGATGCCCGGGTCCGGGATGTTCTCGCCCTTGACGATCGCCTCGTACACCTTCACGCGGCCGACCACGTCGTCGGACTTGATCGTCAGCAGCTCCTGCAGCGTGTAGGCCGCGCCGTAGGCCTGCATCGCCCAGCACTCCATCTCACCGAAGCGCTGACCACCGAACTGCGCCTTACCACCCAGCGGCTGCTGGGTGATCATCGAGTACGGGCCGGTGGACCGGGCGTGGATCTTGTCGTCGACCAGGTGGTGCAGCTTGAGGATGTACATGTAGCCGACCGCCACCGGGTACGGGAACGGCTCGCCGGAGCGGCCGTCCAGCAGCACCGCCTTGCCGTCCGGCCGGACGAGCCGCTCGCCGTCGCGGTTCGGCTTGGTCGAGGCCAGCAGACCGGTGAGCTCCTCCTCCTTCGCGCCGTCGAACACGGGGGTCGCGGTGTTGGTGCCGGGGTCGACGTCGTAGAGCTCCTCGGACAGGCCCTTGGCCCACTCCGGCTCGCCCTCGATCTTCCAGCCCTGCGAGGCCAGCCACCCCAGGTGCAGCTCGAGGATCTGGCCGATGTTCATCCGTCGCGGCACACCGTGGGTGTTCAGCACGATGTCGACCGGGGTGCCGTCCTCCATGAACGGCATGTCCTCGGCGGGCAGGATCTTGCCGATAACGCCCTTGTTGCCGTGCCGGCCCGCGAGCTTGTCGCCCGGCTGGATCTTCCGCTTCTGGGCCACGTAGACGCGGACCAGCTCGTTGACGCCCGGGGGCAGCTCGTCGTCGTCCTCGCGGGAGAACACGCGGATGCCGATGACCTTGCCGGTCTCGCCGTGCGGCACCTTCAGCGAGGTGTCGCGGACCTCGCGGGCCTTCTCACCGAAGATCGCCCGCAGCAGGCGCTCCTCCGGGGTCAGCTCGGTCTCACCCTTCGGCGTGACCTTGCCGACCAGGATGTCGCCGTCGCGGACCTCGGCACCGATGCGGATGATGCCGCGCTCGTCCAGGTCGGCCAGCACCTCTTCGGAGACGTTCGGGATGTCCCGGGTGATCTCCTCGGCACCGAGCTTGGTGTCGCGCGCGTCGATCTCGTGCTCCTCGATGTGGATCGAGGTGAGCACGTCGTCCTGCACGAGCCGCTCGGAGAGGATGATCGCGTCCTCGTAGTTGTGGCCCTCCCACGGCATGACGGCGACGAGCAGGTTCTTGCCCAGCGCCATCTCGCCGTTCTCGGTGGACGGCCCGTCCGCGATGACCTGGCCCTTCTCCACCCGGTCGCCCTCGTTCACGATCGGCCGGTGGTTGAAGCAGGTGCCGTGGTTGGTGCGGCGGAACTTGTACAGTCCGTAGCTCTTCCGCGTGCCGTCGTCGTGCATGATCGTGATCAGGTCGGCGGAGAGCTCCTCCACCACACCCGCCTGCTCGGCGACGAGCACGTCACCGGCGTCGATCGCGGCGCGCAGCTCCATGCCGGTGCCCACGTACGGCGCCTGGTTGCGCAGCAGCGGCACAGCCTGGCGCTGCATGTTGGCACCCATCAGCGCGCGGTTGGCGTCGTCGTGCTCGAGGAACGGGATCATCGCCGTGGCGACCGACACCATCTGGCGCGGCGACACGTCCATGTAGTCCACGTCGATCGGGTCGATCAGCTCGACCTCGCCGCCCTTCCGGCGGACCAGCACGCGGTCCTCGGCGAAGTGGCCGTCGTCGGTCAGCGGCGCGTTGGCCTGCGCCTTGACGAAGCGGTCCTCCTCGTCGGCGGTCAGGTAGTCGATCTGGTCGGTGACCCGGCCCTCGACGACCTTCCGGTACGGCGTCTCGATGAAGCCGAACGGGTTGACCCGCGCGTACGAGCACAGCGAGCCGATCAGGCCGATGTTCGGGCCTTCCGGCGTCTCGATCGGGCACATGCGGCCGTAGTGCGACGGGTGGACGTCGCGGACCTCCATGCCGGCGCGCTCACGGGACAGACCACCGGGGCCCAGCGCGTTGAGGCGGCGCTTGTGGGTCAGGCCCGACAGCGGGTTGTTCTGGTCCATGAACTGCGACAGCTGCGAGGTGCCGAAGAACTCCTTGATCGCCGCCACCACGGGGCGGATGTTGATCAGGGTCTGCGGGGTGATCGCCTCGACGTCCTGCGTGGTCATCCGCTCCTTGACCACGCGCTCCATGCGCGAGAGGCCGACGCGGATCTGGTTCTGGATCAGCTCGCCGACGGTGCGGATGCGGCGGTTGCCGAAGTGGTCGATGTCGTCGACCTCGACCGGGACCTCGTGCTCGCCCTCGCCCATCTTGACCTCGCCCGCGTGCAGGCGGACCAGGTACTCGATGGTGGTGACGATGTCCTCTTCGGTCAGCGTGCCGGTCTCGATCGGGATCGACAGGCCGAGCTTCTTGTTGACCTTGTAGCGGCCGACCTTGGCCAGGTCGTAGCGCTTGTCCTTGAAGAACAGGTTCTCCAGGAGGGTCTGCGCGCTCTCCTTCGTCGGCGGCTCGCCCGGGCGCAGCTTGCGGTAGATGTCGAGCAGCGCCTCGTCGGTGCCGGCGGTGTGGTCCTTCTCGAGCGTCGCGAGCAGGGTCTCCGAGAAGTGGAAACGCTCGCGGATCTGCTCGGTGGTCCAGCCCAGCGCCTTCAGCAGCACCGTGACGGGCTGGCGGCGCTTGCGGTCGATGCGGACGCCGACGGTGTCGCGCTTGTCGACGTCGAACTCCAGCCAGGCACCGCGGCTCGGGATGATCTTGACGCTGAAGACGTCCTTGTCGGTCGTCTTGTCGATCGCCTGGTCGAAGTACACGCCGGGCGAGCGGACCAGCTGGGACACCACGACACGCTCGGTGCCGTTGATGACGAAGGTGCCCTTGTCGGTCATCACGGGGAAGTCACCCATGAAGACGGTCTGGCTCTTGATCTCGCCGGTGTTGTTGTTGACGAACTCCGCGGTGACGAACAGCGGAGCCGCGTAGGTCATGTCCTTGTCTTTGCACTCCTCGACGGAAGCCTTGACCTCGTCGAAGCGGGGGTCGGAGAAGGACAGCGACATCGAGCCCTGGAAGTCCTCGATGGGCGAGATCTCGTTCAGGACCTCTTCGAGGCCGCCGACCGGGTTCTCCTCGCCTTCTTCGACACGGCGCTGGAACCACTTCTCGTCACCGGTGAACCACTGGAACGACTGGATCTGCACGTCGAGCAGATTGGGCGTGGCGAGCGGCTCGCGGATCTTCGCGAAGGAGACCCGCAGCGGGGCTCCGGGGATTCCCTGGGGGTTCGAGTGGGATGCAGCAGAGGTGGTCGCAGCAGTGGCCTGGTTCGCGGGAGAGACTGCCAAGATGCGTCCTTCCGGGGACAATGAGCGGTGAGCAGCCGCGATAGCAACTGCTAAAGCGACTGTCAGGGGTGCCGTGGTGCCCACTATCCTAACTGCCGTGCCCGGGCAGCCTGAAAGAGGGCAGCGCAAAGAAGCAGTCTAGCCCGAATGACGTGTCTTGTCGAGGGGCGCTCCCGATGGGGCCCAGATCTCGATCACACCGTCTTCAGGTATGCCTCCAGCTTCGCCCTCCCGCAGGGCGGTGCCGTCGCCAGTAAGCGTGACCCCCCGGCGCCGTTCCGTCAAGATGCCACGCCCTCAACCCGCCGGTTGGCGCAATGTGCTCGCGCCGTGCACACCGGGTGATCCACCCGTCGTGACCTGCTGTTTCCGCGGCCCGCGGGCCGCGCGGATGGATCACTCGGCGGAAAAGGACAGCGCCCCGACGATCATCGGGGCGCTGTCTTCGCGAGGGTTTCCCGCCGGGTCAGCGGGACGGCGTCGCCGGGGCCTTGCTGCTGCTCGCGGGGGCCTGACTACTCGCCGGCGGGGCGCTGCTCGGGGCCGGGCTGGTGGTCGCCGGGTTCTCCGAGTTGTACGTGTTGAGCGCCGACACCTTCCACTTGCCACCGGTGTACTGCATGTTCAGCCACAGCTGCGCACTGCCGCTGGAGGTCTGGTTCTGGTCCGTGCGCGTCGCCGTCTGGTCGACGAACACCATGACCTTGGCGCGGTCGCCCTGCAGCATGATCACCGCGCTGCGGGTCGCCTTCACCGTGACCACGATCTTCTGCTGCGGCGCCAAGCGCTCGACCTCGCCCATCAGCCTGTCGTACGTCGCCCGCACGTCGTCGTTGAGCAGCAGGTCCTTCGCGGCGTTCTGCGTCTTGGCGATGTCGTTGAAGTCGTAGGAGAACAGCGTCTCCGCCGCGCTCGTGGCGGCCTGGTTCACCTGCGAGGTGCGCGCGACGTCCACGAGCGCGGTGTTGGACGTCGCCGAGTCGAGCTTGTTGCCCTCGATCGCGAACCACACCGCGAAGCCGACGAGCACGAGCGCGAGGCCGAACAGCGCCCCGGCGATGACGAACGGGTTGCGCGCGCGACGCTCGCCCGGCTCCGGCTCCGGCTCCGGCTCCGGCTCCGGCTCGCTGACCGCCGCCTCGGCCTCGGCGTAGTCCGAGGGCTTCGGCGCGCCCTCGTCCCGCGCCTTCGGGCGCGGACTCGGCCGGACGGCCTCGGCCTCGGTGGTCTCGGCAGGCTCGGTCGTCTCCTCGGCGTCCCGCGGGCGCGGGCTCGGCGAGGGGCGGCGCAGACCCGCCACCTTGGGCCGCCGCACCGGCTGCGGACGGCCGGGGTTGCTGGATGGCACTACGAACTCCGTTCCTGCGACGCTACTGACCGCTGCTGACGAGCGGCACCGACCCGATCGAGGAGACCTTCCAGTCCTCGCCGACGCGGGTCATCTGGACCTCCAGCCGCAGCGGCTTGGCCGCGGGCTGCTGCCCCTCCTTCGTGACGAGGGTGCTGATCGCTGCCAGGAAGCTGGCCTTGCCCTCGTGGTCGTCGAGCTCCTCGACCCCGATGTCCTGCACTGTGGTGGTGACCTTGGTCTTCGCGTCGGTCATCGCCTGGCGGTAGGTCTGCTCCGAGTTCTTGATCTGCGTCTGCATGTCCCCGGTGGAGACGTCCAGCTGCTTCTGGAAGTACGCGTCCGGGTTGGTGTAGTCCAGCTCGGTGAACGCCTTGACCGCGACCGCGCCCTGCTGCGCGACCTTGTCACGGGCCTGCGCGAGCGCGACGTCGTCGCTGCCGGACGCCGACCACCAGCGGATGCCGAAGATCGCGGCCGTCGCCAGCGCGGCGACCGCGAGCACCGCCGAGCCCCACAGCAGGTAGCGGCCCAGCCTGGCGTCCCCGGAACCGTCCCGCTCGGCGGTCTCCGTGGTCTCCGCGGCCGGAGCCTCGGGCAGGTCCCGGTCCTCGGCGTCCTCGGCGCTCATAACTCTCCAGAGTAGATAGACGGTGTGTCGTCCCCGTCAGCCGGGCAGCCCCAGCAGGGACGACAGGCTGGTGATGGTGACCGCGGGCGAGCCGGTGACGCCGGGCGTCCCGGCGAGCTCGGCCAGCTGCTGCTGCGGCCGGTCGGCACTGGCGGCCAGCTGCTGCTGGTTCGGCGCCACCGGCACGCCGTTGTACGGCGCGTTCTGGGCGCCGCGGACGTCGATCGGGCTGCCCGTCGGCTCCGCGCAGTAGGCGTTCCAGTCCGGCTCGCGTTCCGTGGTGTCCCCGCCCGTCCGGTACTGGCTCGGGTCCTGGTAACCCTTCGTGCAGGACGGCGGGTTGAACAGGTTGAGGGCGAGCCCCAGATGCGCGGTGCCGTCGCCGGGCACCACGCTGTAGGACGCCGCCGCGAGCGCCGGGTAGCTCACCATGAGCTGCTCGATGCCGTCCTGACGGGTGAGCAGCACGTTCGACGTGGTGAGCAGGTTCGCGACCAGCGCCCCGAGTCCCGGCCCGGTGTCGGTGATCAGCTGGTTGAGCGACTGCGCCGCACCCGGGGTGACGTCGATGAGCTTGCGCAGGTCGCCGTCCGAGCTCTTCAGCGTGGCCGACAGCTCGTTCAGGTTCTTGCTGAACTCCGCCATGTTCGACGCCTCGGCGTTCTGGGTGTCGAGCACCTTCCCGCCCGCGCCGAGCAGCTGCACGGTCTGCGGCAGGTTGTCCTGCGCCGACTTGGTGAAGTCCCGCAGCGTGTCGAGCAGCACCTGCAGGTCGGTGCCGGTGCCGTTGAAGGCGTTGTACGACTCGTCGACGACCGTGCGCAGCGCGTCGGTGGGCACCGACCGCGCGAGCCCGTCGAGGTCGTTGATCACCTGTTCGGTGCCGATCGGCGTCTGGGTCTTCGCGGCCGGGATGACCGAGCCCGCCTTGAGGACCGGCCCGGTGGTGCCGGTCGGGCGCAGGTCGACGAACTGCTCGCCGACGGCCGACCGGTCGGCGATGACGGCCTGCAGGTCCGCGGGCACCGACGGGGTGTCCGGGTCGATGTTCAGGTCGGCTTCGAGCCCGCTCGCGGTGAGCCGCAGCTGCCCGACGCGCCCGATGTCGTAACCGCGGTAGGTCACCTCGGCGCCGGTGAAGATGCCACCGGACTGGTTGAGCTCCAGCTTCACGGTGTAGCCGTGCTGCCCGAACACCTGCCCGAGCCCGGCGAACCGGATCAGCGCGTAGACGACCGCGACGACCGAGATCACCAGGAACGCGATCAGCTGGATCTTCGTCCTGCGGACCAGCATCAGGCACCTCCCCCCGACAGCAGGCCGAAGAGGCCGGCGAGCCCGGACTGCGACTGCTGGCTGTTCCCCGTGCTCCCCGTCGTGCCCGGCGAGGTGCCGCTGCTCGACGTGCCGGGGATCTGGAGCGGCAGCGGCACGCCGGTGCCGTCCGACGAGGTCCCGCCCGCGAGGTTCTGCGGCAGGATCCCGGACAGCGGGTTGTCCCGGCTGCGGCCCAGGTTCTGCAGGATCGTCTGCAGGTTCAGGTCGACCTTCGCGTACAGGTTGAAGTAGTCGCCCTTCGCGCCCGGGATCGCGGAGTCGGTGAACGGGAACGTCAGCAGGAGCTCCAGCGACTTGGGCAGGTCCGAGCCCGCCTCGCCGAGCTTCTGCAACGTCGGCAGCAGCGCGCGCAGGTCGGCGACCAGGTCCTCCTGGCTCTTGTTGATCGTGTCGACGGTGACCCCCGACAGGTTCCGCAGCGCCTGGAGCATCGTGACGAGCTGGGTGCGCTGCTGTTCCAGGACACCGAGCCCGGGTCCCAGGTTGTCGATCGCGTTCGCCAGCTGGTCCTTCTGCGTGACCAGGGTGGACGAGAGCCGGTTGAGCCCGTCGAGGGCGCGGGTGATGTCCGCGGACTGCTTGTCGAGCGTGGTCACCAGCTGGTTCGCGTTGTTCAGCAGGTTGCGGATGTCCGGCTCGCGGCCCTCCGTCGCGGAGTTGAGCTCCTTGGTGATCGTGTTGATCTGCTCGACCCCGCCGCCGTTGAGCAGCATCGACAGCGCGCCGAGCACCTCTTCCACGTCGACGCTGCGGTTGGTGCGCGCCAGCGGGATCTCGGCGTTGTTCGCGAGCGCGCCCTGCGCGAGGTCGTCGCCGGGCGAGGTCAGCTCGACGTACTTCTCGCCGAGCAGGCTCGACTGGCGGATGTTGGCCAGCGCGTTCGCGGGCAGCTTCACGTCGCCGTTGATCTCCATGGTCACCTCGGCGTGCCAGCCGTCCGGGGTGAGCCCGATGGACTCGACGCGGCCGACCGCGACCTCGTTGACCTTCACGCCGGACTTCGGCACCAGGTCGAGCACGTCCTGGAACTGCGCCTTCACCGTGTACGGGTGGTCGCCGAGGTCGGCGCCGCCGGGCAGCGGGACGTCGTAGATGCCGCCGAACCCGCAGCCCGCCAGCGTCAGCGCGGCGACGGCGCCGAGTGCGGTCAGTGCGATGCTGCGCTTCACTGCTGCGCCCCCGTTCCGACCAGGTCGACGAACGGCAGCGGCAGCGGCGGCAGCTGGCCGTGCTGCAGCGCGTACGCCGTCTGCGCCAGCGAAGGCAGCTTCAGCGTGCCGTCGAGGAGTCCGGCGACCGAATCGCACAGGGTCCCGACCGCTCCCAGCTGGCCCGCCTGCTTGAGGAAGCCGCAGATCATCACCAACGGCGGCTGGGTCAGCTCGTTGAGGTTCGGCCGCGCGTCCAGCGTGCCGGACGAGCCGTTGTAGGCGTTGATCACATTGCTCAGGCCGACGGGCGCGACGTCGAGGATCTGCGCGAGCGCGCTCCGCTGGTCCACCAGCACCTTCGTGACGCTCGCCAGGTTGTCCACATTGGTCCGCAGCTTGTCGTGGTGGGAGTCGATGAACTCCTGCACCATGCCCAGCGTGGTACCGAGCTGCTGCACCGTCGCGGCGAGGTTGTCCTTCTCCCCCGCCAGATAGCCGCTGACGTCGGCCAGCTTCGACTCGAACTGCCGCACCTGGCCGTCGCTGTCGGCGAGGGTCTGGGAGAACTGCGCGAGGTTCTGGATGGTCGCGAACAGGTCTTCCTTGTTGCCCGACAACGTGGTCGACAGCTGGCTGAGCTTGGTGATCGTGTCGTGCAGGGACTCGCCGTTGCCGTCGAAGTTCTTCGCGAGCGTGTTCAGCAGGTCCGACAGCGAGCCGTTGGAGTTGACGCCGTTGGGCCCGAGGTCCTGGCTGATCTTGTCCAGGCTCGAGTACAGGTCGTCGACCTCGACCGGTACCGCGGTGCGGTTCAGCGGGATCGTGGCGCCGTCGTCGATCACCTTGCCGCCGGTGTAGGCCGGGGCGAGCTGCACGTACCGGTCGCTGACCAGCGACGGCGCGATGATCGCGGCCTGCGCGTCGGCGGGGATCGCGATCGAGCGGTCGTACTCCATCTCGACGCGCACCTGGTTGCCCATCGGCTGGACGCCGGTGATGGTGCCCATGTCGACGCCGAGCACGCGCACGCTGTTGCCGACGTACAGGCCGATCGCGCTGGGGAAGTACGCCGTCAGGTGCTTCTTGTTGGCGTCTTTGAGCGTCCACCACAGCACGCCGGCGACGACGAGCCCGAGCACGCAGGCGATGGCGACGCCGCGGGCGAGCGACTGTCCGAAGCGGGTGTCCGTCATTGCTGGTTACACCCCTCCTGGTTCAACGGGCCGGTCGAGGGCAGCAGCAGCCCGCAGATGTAGTTGTCGAACCAGTGCCCGTTGCCGACCGTGTTGGTGAACACCCGGATGTAGGGCGCGAACCGCGCGAGGCCCTGCGCCAGCGAGTCCTGGTTGCGCTGCAGCATCGAGGTCAGCTGGTCGAGCGAGTCCAGCACCGGCGTCAGCTGCTTGTCGTTGTCGTCGATCAGGCCCTTGAGCTGCTTCGACAGCTCCTGCGAGCCGGTCAGCAGCGTCGAGATGGCCTGCTCGCGCTGGGAGATCTCGTCGAGCAGCTGGTTGCCGTCGGTCAGCAGCTTCGTCAGCTCCTGGTCGCGGTTGGCCAGCGTCTGGCTGATCTGCCGGGTGTTCGCGAGCAGCTGCGAGAGCTGGGTGTCGCGCTTGGCGACGGTGTCCGACAACTGCTGCAACCCCGACAGCGCGCCCTTCACGTCGTCCGGGGTGCCGGACAGCGTCTGCGACAGGGTGTCGAAGCTCTGCGCGAGCTGCTGCGTGTTGACCTGGTCCACCGTGGTCGACAGGTCGCGGAACGCGTCGAGCACGTCGTAGGGCGCGAGCGTGCGTTCCTTGGGGATCGTGGTGCCAGGGTCGAGCGTCCGGTCCCCCACCGGATCGAGCGCGAGGTACTTCTGCCCGAGCAGGGTCTTGATCTTGATCGCCGCGCTGGTCTTGTCGCCCAGCCACGCGTTCTTGACCTTGAACGACACCTTGACCTGCGCGCCGTCCAGGCCGACGTCGGTCACCTTGCCGACCTTCACGCCGGCCACGCGCACCTCGTCGTCCGGCTTGAGCCCGGCCGCCTCGGTGAAGTCCGCGCTGTACGTGGTGCCCGCGCCGATGATCGGCAGGTCGTCGGCGTTGAGGGCGACGACGAGGCCCAGCACCATCAGGACGAGCCCGACGACGGCGATGGGGACGGGGTTGCGCTGCTGGAAGCTCTTCATCCCGTGCACCGCCCGTTGCCCGACGTCGTGAGCGGGACGTTGATCGCCCCGACCAGGGGCACTGTCACGTCGCCCTCGGTGGAGCACAGGAAGAAGTTGAACCAGGACCCGTAGTCGGCGGTGCTCGTCAACGCGGTCACCTTCTGCGGCAGGTACTGGATGAAGTGCTCCACCAGCGCCTGGTTGTCGTTGAGGTTGTCACTGAGCACTCCGAGTGCGGCGATGTCGTCCTTCAGCGGCGCCCGCGCCTTGTCCAGCAGGCCGGCGGTGGTGTCCGCGAGGCCGCCGAGCGCGTCGATCGCGTCACCGATCGGCTTGCGGTCCTGCGCGAGCCCCGTGACGAGCTGCTGCAGGTTGACGATCAGCGTGTTGAGCTGCGGGGTGTGCGCGTTGACGGTGTCGAGCACGCTGTTGAGGTTGTCGACGACCTCGCCGATGACCTGGTCCTTCTGTGCGATCGTGCTGGTCAGCGACGCCGTGTGGGCGAGCAGGCTGTCGATGGTGCCGCCCTCGCCCTGCATCACCTGGATGATCTCGTAGGACAGCTTGTTCACGTCGTCCGGGTTGAGCGCGGCGAACAGCGGCTTGAAGCCGTTGAACAGCTGGTCGAGGTCGAGTGCCGGGGTGGTGTGGTCGAGCGGGATCGTGGCGCCGGGCTTCAGCGGCTTGGTCCCGTCGCCGGTGCCCTGCCCGAGCGAGATGTACCGCTGCCCGACGAGGTTGCGGTACTTGATCGTGGCCGTCACGTCGGCGGGCAGCGTGCGGTCCGAGTCGACCTCGAAGTCCACCTGCGCCTGCCTGCGGTCGACGATCTTCACGTCGGTCACCTGCCCGACGCGCACGCCCGCGATGCGCACGTCGTCACCGGCCATCACGAGCGTCGCGTCGCTGAACCGCGCGCTGTAACCCTTGGTGCTGCTGGTGTTGATGTTCGCGATGCTGATGCCGAGCACCGCGGTGAACAACACGGTCACGACGATGAAGATCGTCAGCTTGATCAGCGGTGCGGCGAGGCCCCTCACTGGATCGTCACCTCCGTCCCGCGGTAGAGCGGACCGACCAGCAGGCCGCTCCAGCCGGGCATCTCGTCGGCGGTCAGCCCCACCTGCGGGCCGACCAGCACGTCCAGGAAGTCCTGCTCGGCCGGGGTGTTGGCCGGGTTGCCCGCCGTCGTGCCGCTGCCGTTGTAGCCGCCCGCGGTCGCGGTGGTGTTGGCCGGCACCAGCCCGTCACTCGCGCTGCGCGAGGCCGGGGTCGGCTGGCTGCCGTCCTTGAACGGGCCGTCCGGCGGGTACTGCGGGAACGGGTCCGGGCCGTTCTGGAAGTCGTAGCAGCGCGGGCCGCGCTTGTCCTCGAACCGCGGTTCGTCGCGGCCGGCCACGTACGGGCCGCGGTTGGCCACGATCTCCAGCGTCGCGTGCAGGCCGTGCTGGTCCGTGCCCTGGCCGAACGCCTGGTTCAGCCGCGGGATGAGGTTCGACATCTCGCCGAGGAAGCACGGGTACTCCGGCGCGTATTTCGCGAGCAGCTCCGCCGTCGGCCGGGAGCTCTCGGACAGCGTGATGATGTTGTCCGAGTTCGCGGCCACAAAGGACTGCAGCGTCTGCGAAGCGGCGGTCACGTTGCCGTACAACGCCTGCAGGTTCTGCTGCTCGTCCACAATGGTCCTGCTCGTGGTGGACAGGTTGTCCAGCGTCTGCACCAGGTCCGGCGCGGTGTTGCTGAGGTTGCCGGAGAACTTCGCCAGCGACTGCAGGTCGTGCTGCAGCTGCGGCAGGTGGGGGTTGAGGCCGTCGAGGTACTGCCCGAGGTCCGACAGCGTCTGGCCGAGCTCGTCACCGCGGCCCTGCAACGCGGTCGAGATCGCGGTCAGGGTCGCGGAGAGCTTCTGCGGCTGCACGGCCTGCAGCACCGGCAGCAGGTCGTCGAGCGCCTTGGACAGCTGCACCGCGTCCTGCGTGCGGTCCTCCGGGATCACGTCGCCGTTCTGCAGCGTCTTCGCCGACGGGTCCTGCGGGATCTCCAGCGACACGTACCGCTCGCCGAACAGCGTCTTCGGCAGGAACCGCGCGGACACGTTGGCGGGGATCAGCTTCGCCGACTCCGGGTCCAGTGCCAGGGTCAGCTCCGCGCCGTCGGGCTTCGCGTCGATGGACTTCACCGAGCCGACGATCAGCCCGCGCACCTTGACGTCGGACTGCTCCAGCAGCTGGTTGCCGATGTCGCTCGCGTCCAGCTTCACGTCCACGTAGGAGGTGAAGGCGTTGTTGTACATGGCGATGCTCAGCGTGACCCCGCCGACGAGCACGGCGATCAGCAGCAGCCCGAGCAGCCTGCGGCGCAACGTCTTCATCCCGCGATCCTCACCGTCGTCGAGGTACCCCAGATGGCGAAGCCGACGAAGAAGTTGATGATGGCCACGGTGACGATGCTCAGCCGCACCGCGCGGCCCACCGCGACACCGACACCCGCGGGGCCGCCGGAGGCGCGGTAACCGAAGTAGCAGTGGGTCAGGATGATGACCACGCTGAAGATCAGGACCTTGATGAACGAGTAGAACACGTCCTGCGGTGGCAGGAACAGGTCGAAGTAGTGGTCGTACGTGCCCGCCGACTGGCCGTAGATGTAGATGACCACGAGTCTCGACGCGAGGTACGACGACAACAGCCCGATGATGTACAGCGGGATCACCGCGACGAACCCGGCGATGATCCGCGTGGTCACCAGGTACGGCAGGCTCGGCACGGCCATGACCTCGAGCGCGTCGATCTCCTCGGAGATCCGCATCGCGCCCAGCTGCGCGGTGAAGCCCGCGCCGACGGTCGCCGACAGCGCGAGCCCGGCGACCAGCGGCGCGATCTCGCGGGTGTTGAAGAACGCGGTCAGGAACCCGGTGAACGCCGAGGTGCCGATCGAGTTCAGCGCCGAGTAGCCCTGCAGGCCGACGAGCACACCGGTGAACAGCGTCAGCCCGATCATCACGCCCACGGTGCCGCCGATGACGGCGAGCGAGCCCGAGCCGAAGCTCACCTCGGCGAGCAGCCGCAGCACTTCCTTGGTGTAGCGCCGCAACGTCCGCGGGGTCCACGCCAGCGCCCGGATGTAGAACGACATCTGGTCGCCGAAGTTGTCCAGCACCTCAAGGGGCCGGTTCGCGATGCGTTTCGCGGTCTGGCCGAACGTCGCCATGGCTAGCTCAACTTTCCGGGCACGATCTGCAGGTAGACCAGGGTGATCACGAAGTTGACGACGAACAGCAGCAGGAACGTGATGACCACCGACTGGTTCACCGCGTCCCCGACGCCCTTCGGCCCACCGGACGGGTGCAGCCCGCGGTAGGCCGCGACCACGGCGGCGATGAACCCGAAGATCAGGGCCTTGAGCTCACCGACCCACAGGTCCGGCAGCTGCGCGAGCGCGGAGAAGCTCGCCAGGTACGCACCCGGCGTCCCGCCCTGCAGCACGACGTTGAAGAAGTAGCCGCCCAGCACGCCGATCACGCTGACCATGCCGTTGAGCAGCAGCGCCACGAGCATCGACGCGAGCACGCGCGGCACGATCAGCCGCTGCACCGCGGAGACGCCGAGCACCTCCATCGCGTCGATCTCCTCGCGGATGGTGCGGGCGCCGATGTCGGCGCAGATCGCGCTGCCGCCCGCGCCCGCGACCAGCAGCGCCGTCACCAGCGGGCTGGCCTGCTGGACGGTGGCCAGCACACTGCCGGCACCGGTGTAGGACTGCGCGCCGAGCTGGCGGGCCAGCGAACCGAACTGCAGCGAGATGACCGCGCCGAACGGGACGGCGACCAGCGCGGTGGGCAGGATCGTGACGCTAGCGATGAACCAGGACTGCTGGATGAACTCGCGCATCTGGAACGGCCGCTGGAAGAACCCGCGGATGATGTCCAGCCCGAGAGCGAACAGTTTCCCGGTCTCCCGCAGCATCCCGACTCCGGGGATCTTGGCTGGAGAGGCCGACGAGGTCATGAGTCACCCGGTCCCTGGGTCCGCCGGTGGGCGCCCGGGATGCGGGCCACCTCTTCGCTCGGCAGCTCACCGCGGTGGTGCGGCGCGACCGGCGTCGTGTTGATGGTCGGCGGGTCCTGGTAGCCACCGCGGTGCGGGTGCACGCCGTAGCGCTCCTGCTCCTCCGGGCTGAGGGACTCGATGATCCCCTCCTGCGCGGCGGGCGGCAGGGTGTGCAGGATCTGCATGACGCGGTCCTTGCGGCGGATCGCACCCTGGCGGGTCGGCAGCCCGGGCGCGGGCTGCATCTGCGGCGGGATGCCGGTGACCTCCTCGACGCCGCCCGCGTGGTGGCCCGCCTCGAACATCGCCTGCTCGGCGGCGATCTGCGCCTGGTCCTTCTCCTCGGACATGCCGATCGGACCGTCCATGCGGCCGTTGAGGAACTGCTTGACCACCGGCTCCTCGCTGGTGAGCAGCACCTCGCGCGGGCCGAACATGACCAGCTCCTTGCGGAACAGCATGCCCAGGTTGTCCGGCACGGTGCGGGCGAGGTTGATGTTGTGGGTGACGATCAGGAACGTGGCGTCACTCTGTGCGTTCACGTCCAGGAACAGCTGGCTGATGTACGTGGTGCGCACCGGGTCCAGGCCCGAGTCCGGCTCGTCGACCAGGATGATCTCGGGGTCCAGCACCAGCGCGCGGGCGAGCCCGGCGCGCTTGCGCATACCGCCGGAGATCTCGCCGGGGAGCTTCTTCTCCGCACCGGCCAGACCCGTCATCTCCAGCTTCTCCAGCACGATGCGGCGGATCTCGGTCTCGGACTTCTTGGTGTGCTCGCGCAGCGGGAAGGCGACGTTGTCGTACAGGTTCATCGACCCGAACAACGCGCCGTCCTGGAACAGAACTCCGAATAATTTTCGGGTTTCGTAGAGCTTGTGCTCGCTGCAGGTGACGATGTCGACGCCGTTGATCATGCACTTGCCGCGGTCGGGCTTGAGCAGCCCGATCATCGACTTCAGGAAGACGGACTTGCCCGTCCCCGAAGGCCCGAGCATCACGGAGACCTCGCCCGGGGGCAGGGTCAGCGTGACGTCCCGCCAGATGGTCTGTCTGCCGAACGACTTCGTCAGACCCTCGATGACCACCTCGGCACCCATCGCACCTCCCGGAGCTCCTACGGTGACGGCTCACACACCCTAAACAGGTTGCGCACGGTGAGCGCGTCCGCCTCTTGTGACCCAACGAGCAGGGCGACGTGGAGGTTACTCACGAGTTTCGCAATCCACAAACCAGGTGACGAAAGAAGCCGGTCATTCCTGGCGGAACGACTGTCCGGTGAGGACTCAGACCTCGATCAGCCGCCGCAGGACGAAGCGGATCGCCTCGATTTCCGGCTTGTCGAGGCGCGCGGCGTGCTGCTTCACCAACCGACTGCGGCTGATCGACTTCAGCTGATCACACATGGCGAAGCTCGGCTTGCCCAGCGACTCGAGTCGCGGCTGGAAAGGAAGACCTCGGTCCTTGGTGGTGCAGGGCACCACCAAGACGAGGTCGTTCGGCAGTTCACAGGCGAACGCGGAACCCACCACCACGGCGGGCCGCTGCCCCGCCTGCTCTCGGCCGACCTGAGGATCGAAGTTCGCCCACCACACCTGCCAAGGCCAGACCGTCCGGGTCACTCGGCGACCTCGGTGTCCACTTCGGCCAGTTCAGCGCTCTCCCGGAGGTAGTCATCGGCCATCTCCGGATCCGCAGCCAACTTGGCGAGCGCCCGGCGCGACTCGTGTTCGAAGAGCAACACGCGGAGCGCCTCGTCGAGCGTGGCACCGCCGAGTTCGGATTCCGCGATCCTGGCGAGCCTGTCCCGATTCTCCTGAGCGACACGCATACTGGTCTGCATACGCCCAGCATGCACGGCGGATGCAGATAAGGCAAGAAAAAGGCGGGCACCCCTCTCGGGATGCCCGCCTCGAATTCCGGAGTGCGGAAGAAACTACTTGACCGACACCTTGGCGCCGGCGGCCTCGAGCTTCTCCTTCGCCGCGTCGGCGGCGTCCTTGTCGACCTTCTCCAGGATCGGCTTCGGCGCGCCCTCGACGAGGTCCTTGGCCTCCTTCAGGCCCAGGCCCGAGACGACCTCGCGGACGACCTTGATGACCTGGATCTTCTTGTCGCCGGCACCCTCGAGGATGACGTCGAACTCGTCCTTCTCCTCCTCGGCCGGGGCGGCGGCAGCGGCACCCGGGGCGGCCGCGACGGCGACCGGCGCGGCGGCGGTGACGTCGAAGGTCTCCTCGAACTTCTTCACGAAGTCCGAGAGCTCGAGCAGGGTCAGCTCCTTGAAAGCGTCGAGCAGTTCTTCGGTGCTCAGCTTCGCCATGATGGCGGTCCTTTCTTACTGGGTTCGGGGGGTGGTGAAAAGTCAGCTCTCGGCCGGTGCCTCGGCGTCGCCGCCCTGCTGCTTCTCCTGCAGCGCGGCAGCCAGACGGGCCACCTGGGACGCCGGCGCCTGGAACAGCGCGGCGGCCTGGGACAGCTTCGCCTTGAACGCGCCCGCCGCCTTGGCGAGCAGGACCTCACGGCTGTCGAGATCGGCCAGCTGGTTGATCTCGTCGACAGTGAGGGCGCGGCCATCCATGTAGCCGCCCTTGATGACAAGCGCGTTGTTGTCCTTCGCGAAGTCACGAAGCGCCTTGGCGGCGTCGACCGGCTCACCCTCGACGAAGGCGATGGCGGTCGGACCGACGAACAGCTCTTCGAGACCCTCGAGCCCGGCGTCCTGAGCGGCGCGCTTGACGAGGGTGTTCTTCGCGACCCGGTACTTGGCACTGGTGCCGAGAGCGCGGCGCAGCTGACTCAGCTGGGACACGGAGAGGCCGTTGTACTGGGTGACCACGGCGGCCGAGCTCCCGCGGAAGCTGTCCGCGATCTCGGCGACCGCCGACACCTTGTCGGGCTTCGCCATTCCTCGCCTCCTCTCTTGGCTGGTGACCACCGGCCGGTCGAGGGGCCCTCAAACGACGAAACGCCCCGGCGCAGCAAGGCGCGGGGCGTGCAGGGCGGCCGCGAGGGCGCACCCGGAAATGCCTCGTTCCTCCTGCGCGGGCCGCCCGGCGGATGCGGGACCTTCGTTCCACACGGTGTGTGGATGACCAGCGGTCTTCGGTAGAACCGTCGTCCAGCATACACACCCGCTCCCGGTGGTCAGCGGCGGGACCGGGCGGGCATCATGAGCGGGTGCCCGAGCAGCGTGACGAGTCCGAGGACCACGGCGAACTGGAGCGCGCGCGGCCCGCCGAGCCGCCGCACGTGCAGTCGGCGCCCCAGCTCGATCCCGAGCAGCTGCGCCAGTTCCAGCAGTTCCAGCAGTTCCAGGACTACCTGCGCTACACCGAGGCCCAGCAGCGCGGCCAGGTCGTGCCGGGGTCCGGCGGGCCGCCGGTGCCGCCGCCGGGCGGGCAGGTGCAGGTGGCGCCGCCGGCGCCGAGCCCGCGGCCGAAGGTCCGGATGCCGCGGTTCGTGAAGCGGATCCTCGCGTCGGTGCTGTCGGCGCTGATCTTCCTCGCCGTGCTGGGCGTCGCGGGCAAGCTGCTGTACGACCACTTCTTCCCGCCGCAGGACGACGACCGCCCCGCGTCGGAGACCGGTGGCGGGACGTACCACGCCAACAAGATTCTCTCGACGCAGCCGTACGAGGCGGTGCGGAAGGTGTACCAGCAGGTCGCGCAGGGGCGGCCGGACCTGGCGTGCGGGTACTTCGACATCCCGGTGCAGCAGAAGTTCGCGACGGACCTCGGGTACGCGGACTGCCAGGCGGCGGTGCTGGACCTGAAGACGCGGGTCACGAACGTCAACGACTACGCCGAGTCCCTGCCGAGCTACGTCTCGGGCCAGCAGGGCACCACGATCACCATCGACTCCTGCGCGTTCGGCGTCAGCGGCGGTCCCGCGCTGGGCGTCTTCACGGTGCAGCAGGTCGACAAGGGCCAGTGGCTGATCACGGGCCACGAGCCCGGCCCGCGCACCTGCGCGCCTCCGACCACGGCCGCCTCGCCGACGTCCTGACAGACGAAACCGGCCGGCCTCCCGGGTGGGGAGACCGGCCGGTCGTGACGTTGTCGCCGTCAGGCGTTCGCGTCCTCCGAGAGGAGGTTGCGGGTGCGTGCCGGGTCGACCGGGATACCCGGGCCCATCGTGGTCGAGAAGACGACCTTCTTCAGGTAGCGGCCCTTCGCGGCGGAGGGCTTGACCCGCAGGATCTCGTCCAGCGCGGCCGCGTAGTTCTCCACCAGCTTCTCCGGCTCGAACGACGCCTTGCCGATCACGAGGTGCAGGTTGGCCTGCTTGTCGACCCGGAAGCTGATCTTGCCGCCCTTGATGTCGGCGACGGCCTTCGCGACCGCGGGGGTCACGGTGCCGGTCTTCGGGTTCGGCATCAGGCCACGCGGGCCGAGGATGCGGGCGATGCGCCCGACCTTCGCCATCTGGTCCGGCGTCGCGATCGCGGCGTCGAAGTCGAGCCAGCCACCCTGGATGCGCTCGATCAGTTCGTCCGTGCCGACCGCGTCCGCGCCGGCGGCCTCGGCCTCGGCGGCCTTGTCACCGACGGCGAACACGATCACGCGAGCGGTCTTGCCCGTACCGTGCGGCAGGTTCACGGTGCCGCGGACCATCTGGTCGGCCTTGCGGGGGTCGACCCCGAGACGCACGGCCACCTCGACCGTGGCGTCCATCTTGACCTTGGAAGTCTCCTTCGCGAGCTTCGCCGCCTCGAGCGGGGCGTACAGCCGCTCGCGGTCGACCAGCTCGGAGGCCTGGCGGTAGGCCTTGCTGCGCTTTGCCATGCTCTGTCCTTAACTACGAAAAAAGTGGATCAGTCGTGGTCCGGGCCAGCGCCTGGCCCTCCCACTGTTCGTCGTGCTTATTCGACCGTGATGCCCATCGAACGGGCCGTACCCGCGATGATCTTGGCTGCCTGGTCGATGTCCAGCGCGTTGAGGTCGCTCTTCTTGGTCTCCGCGATCTCACGCACCTGGTCCCAGGTCACCTTCGCGACCTTGGTCTTGTGCGGCTCGCCGGAGCCCTTCTCGATCCCGGCGGCCTTCAGCAGCAGCTTCGCGGCCGGCGGGGTCTTGAGCTTGAAGTCGAACGACCGGTCTTCGTACACGGAGATCTCGACCGGCACCACGTTGCCGCGCTGCGACTCGGTGGCGGCGTTGTAGGCCTTGCAGAACTCCATGATGTTGACGCCGTGCTGACCCAGCGCGGGGCCGACCGGCGGAGCCGGGTTCGCGGCACCCGCCTGAATCTGCAGCTTGATGATCGCTGCAAGCTTCTTCTTCTTGGGTGGCATTCCTAGTTCCTATTCACTACTGCGTACCCCGGGCGCCTGCCTGCGCCCGAGGGCCAACGTCCCAGTCTACCGGGCCGTCAGATCTTGGAGACCTGGTTGAACGACAGCTCGACCGGCGTCTCGCGGCCGAAGATCGACACCAGCACCTTCAGCTTCTGCGCGTCCGCGTTGACCTCGCTGATCGTCGCGGGCAGGGTGGCGAACGGGCCGTCCATGACGGTGACCGACTCGCCGACCTCGAAGTCCACCTCGACCGGCGCGCCGCCCAGGCTGGTCTCGGCCGCGGCCGCCTCGCCCTTGGCCTTCGCCGGGGCCGGCTTCTCGACCTTCGGCGCCAGGAACTTCAGCACCTCGTCGACGGTCAGCGGCGACGGCTTGGAGGTGGCGCCGACGAAGCCGGTGACACCCGGGGTGTTGCGCACCGCGCCCCACGACGCGTCGTTGAGCTCCATCCGGACCAGGATGTAACCGGGCAGCACCTTGCGCTGCACCTGCTTGCGCTGGCCGTTCTTGATCTCGGTGACCTCCTCGGTGGGCACCTCGATCTGGAAGATGAAGTCCTCGACGTCCAGGGTCTGCGTCCGGGTCTCGAGGTTGTTCTTGACCTTGTTCTCGTACCCGGCGTAGGAGTGCACGACGTACCACTCGCCGGGCAGCGACTGCAGCTCCTTGCGGAGCTTGGCGACCGGGTCCTCGTCGTCCGCCTCGGGCTCGGTGGCCTCGGTGGCGGCGGCGTCCTCGGTGGCGTCGTCGTCGGCGGTGTCCGCCGCGGTCGGCTCGAGGTCGGCCTGCGCCTCGGCGCCGGTCTCCGCGGTGTCGGCGGCCTCGCCCGCCTCGTTCGCGGGGTCCACCGGCTCGTCAAACTCGTCGCCGGCTGTCAGACCGTTCTCGGAGGTCACGTTCCGTCCTCTCACTTGATCGCTTGTCGTGTCTGGTGCCTGCCCGCGCGCCCGGCGCGCCTCAGCCGAACAGCCAGAACACGCCCTTGCGGAACACGAAGTCCAGCAAGTAGACCAACGCGACCATGAAAGCCACGAAGACCAGCACCACGGTGGTGTAGGTGACCATCTGGTTGCGCGTCGGCCAGATGACCTTGCGCAGCTCGGCCCACACCTCGCGGACGAACCGCGTCAGCCGCGCCACCAGCGACGGCTTCTTCTCCTTGCGGTCCCGCTTCGGGGTCGCCCGGCCCTTCTTGGCATCGGCCTTCGTCGCACCCTCGGTGCTCGACGCGGCCTTCGCGGCCGGGCGCGCCTTGTCGGCGTCCTTGGCCGTGGCCTTGCCCGCAGGGCGGGCGGAGGCGCGGCGCTCGCGCCGAGCCGCGGCGGTGACCGGACGCGAAGCCCGCTTGGACTCCTGCTCCTTCTCGCCGCCGGCGTCGCTGTCGCTCACGACCACTCCTCCGCTTGGACCACCTATGCCGAAGCAGGGGCGACAGGACTCGAACCTGCGACCTGCGGTTTTGGAGACCGCTGCTCTACCAACTGAGCTACACCCCTTCGAGCTGAACCACCGCTCGCCGGACACCCTTCACCAACCCCGCATCCCGTGCGGGGTCACGCGCCGGACGTTCCAAGTTCGGCAGTCTACGGCAAGCCCTGGGTGGGCCCGCAACCGAGCCCTCCCGAGGCCCTGCCCTGCGCGTTTGATCACAGGGCGGCCGTGCCACCATGAAGCCATGACCTCTCCCGCAACCGTCACCCGCCCGCGCATCTCGGCCCGCATCGCCGGCATCACGCCGTCGGCGACCCTCGCGGTGGATGCGAAGGTCAAGGCGCTCAAGGCCGAGGGCCGCCCGGTGATCGGCTTCGGCGCGGGGCAGCCCGACTTCCCGACGCCGGACCACGTCGTCGAGGCCGCCGCGGCCGCCGTGCGCGACCGCGCGAACCACGGGTACACCGCCGCCGCCGGCCTGCCGGAGTTCCGCGAGGCCCTCGCCGAGAAGACGCTGCGCGACTCCGGCTTCGAGGTCCAGCCCTCGCAGATCCTCGTCACCAACGGCGGCAAGCAGGCCGTCTACTCGGCGTTCGCCACGCTGCTCGACCCGGGCGACGAGGTGCTGCTGCTGGCCCCGTACTGGACCACGTACCCGGAGTCGATCAAGCTCGCCGGTGGCGTTCCGGTGCAGGTCACCGCGGACGAGTCCACCGACTACCTGGTCTCGGTCGAGCAGCTGGAGGCCGCGCGCACCGAGCGCACGAAGGTGCTGCTGTTCAACTCGCCGTCCAACCCGACCGGCTCGGTGTACCCGCGTGAGCAGATCGAGGCGATCGGCAAGTGGGCCTACGAGCACGGCATCTGGGTCGTCACCGACGAGATCTACGAGCACCTGGTGTACGACGAGGCGAAGAACTACTCGCTGCCCGTCGTGGTCCCCGAGATGGCCGACCGGACCCTGGTGCTCAACGGCGTCGCGAAGACGTACTCGATGACGGGCTGGCGCGTCGGCTGGATCATCGGCCCGCAGGACGTGGTCAAGGCCGCGTCGAGCTACCAGACGCACCTGTGCGGCAACGTGGCGAACGTGGCGCAGCGCGCCGCGCTGGCCGCCGTGGCCGGGCCGCTGGACATCGTGCACGAGATGCGCGCCGCGTTCGACGTGCGCCGAAAGAAGATCGTGTCGATGCTGTCGGAGGTCCCCGGCTTCGAGTGCCCGACGCCGAAGGGCGCGTTCTACGCGTACCCGTCGGTGAAGGGCGCGCTGGGCAAGGAGATCCGCGGCGAGCGGCCGAAGGACTCACTGGAGCTGGCGGACCTGATCCTGCGCGAGGCCGAGGTGGCCGTGGTGCCGGGTGAGGCGTTCGGCACGCCCGGTTACTTCCGGTTCTCGTACGCGCTGGCGGAGTCCGACCTGGTCGAGGGCGTGCAGCGGGTCGGCAACCTGCTGTCCGAGGCCAAGTAGCGCACCCTGGAGGGGTGGTCAGGAAACTCCTCGTCGGGCTGATCGCGCTCGCGGTGATCGTCGCCGCGGGCGCGTTCGCGTATTCCCGGTCGCAGCAGAACACGTCGGCGTCACCGCCCGCGGTTCCCGTGCAGTCGGGCCGTTATGTCGCGCTGGGCGACTCGTACACGTCGGCGCCGCGGACCGGGAACGCGGCCGGGCAGCCGGTGGGCTGCCAGCGTTCGGACAACAACTACCCGCACCTCGTGGCGGCCGAGTTGCACCCGGTGCAGTTCGTGGACGTCAGCTGCGCCGGGGCGACCACCGAGCACCTGTACGAGTCGCAGCGCACGAACGACGGCACCAACCCGCCGCAGCTCGACGCCCTCACCCCGGACACGGTGCTGGTGACGCTCGGCATCGGGGGCAACGACGTCGGGCTCATCGGCCTGATCCAGCAGTGCGGCACCGACGACGTGAACGCGACGCCGTGCCGGAACAGGTTGACCGCGGGCGGCCGGGACCAGCTGGCGCAGCGGATCGACCAGACGGCGGCGAAGGTCGGCAGCGCGCTGACGGCGATCCACGGAAAGACCCCGAACGCCCGGGTGCTGCTGGTGGGTTACCCGACGGTCCTCCCCGACGGCGACGGGTGTTTCCCGTTCCTGCCCCTGGTCCCGGCCGACGTGGCGTACCTGCGCGACACGGCGGACCGGCTGAACGCGATGCTCGCGGAGCAGGCGAAGACACACGGCGCGGACTACGTCGACACGGCGACGCCGAGCAAGGGCCACGACCTGTGCCAGAAGGCGACGGTCAAGTGGGTCGAAGACCTGGTCCCGTCCGCCCCGGCGGCAGCCCTGCACCCGAACGCCAACGGCGAGAAGGCAATGGCGGACGCGGTGGTGCGGGCGGCAGGTTGAAGCGGGTCAGTCGAGGTCGCCCAGCGCCCGGTCGAGTCCGCGCACGAGGCAACCCCAGGCATCGCGCAGCGTGCTATCAACCTGCCGCCCGCCCCAACCTCACTTCAGATGCCGCGCGAAGAACCGTCCTCCGTCGTCGCCCTCGAACTGTGGGACGCCGGTGTGCCCGCCCAGGTTCGCGTGCAGCGTCTTCTCCTTCGAGCCGAACGCGTCGAACAGATCCAGCGCCGCCTGCCGGTCGTTGCCCTCGTCGTCCCACTGGAGCAGGACCAGCAGCGGGATGCCGACCTGCCGGGCTTCCTCGAACATGCTGCGGGGCACGAAGCTCCCGGCGAACAGGACGGCGGCCGAGATGCGTGGCTCCACCACCGCCAGCCGGGTGCCGATGGCGATCACCCCTCCCGAGAACCCGACCGGGCCGCCGATCTCGGGCAGCGCGAGGAGGGCGTCCAGGGTCGCCTGCCATTCCGGGACCGCCTTCTCGACCAGCGGGAGGATCAGCCGGTCGACGATCTCGTCCAGTGGCTCTCCGGCCGCCATCGCCCGGCGCAGGTCGGCGCGAGCCTCCTCCAGCGCGGCGGAACGGGGCCGGTCACCGCTTCCGGGGAGCTCGATGGTGGCCGAGGCTAAGCCGTCCTTCGCGGCGTGCCGGGCCCGGCCCACCAGCCGGGGATACATCCTGCCCAGGCCGCCGGGGTGGCCGAGCAGGATCAGCGGGGCCGGTGCGGACGCGGGCGTCCACAGGATGCCGGGGATCTCGCCGAGGGTGAACTCGCGTTCGAGGACGCCGTCGTCGAGGCGCCGTTCGGAAGTGAACTGCATGGTCGTGCCTTTCGGGAGTGCTCGTGAAACGGCGCTCCCGGACGACCTATCGCCCGACCGTGACCCCTGAGGGGAGCACCCATGTCAAAACGTTCACGGGTACCACCTCCTCGGTCTCTCGCACGGCCTCCGGAAAAGTAGCAGCGGCCGCGTGCCAGGCCAACCGGTTTTACGGAACCCCGTCACCGCACGACGGCGGTCGCCTTGCCCAGCACGGTCTTCCCCGCGAACTTGGCCGTGATGTCCACCCTCGCCGTGCCGTCTTCGCGGACCTCGCCCACCTTGCCGGTGAACTCGACGAGCGCGCCCTCCTCGTCGTCCGGCACCACGACCGGGCGCGTGAACCGGACGCCGTATTCGAGCAGCCGGGACGGGTCGCCCAGCCAGTCGGTGACCAGCCGGCCGCCCAGCGCCATCGTGAGCATCCCGTGCGCGATCACGTCCGGCAGCCCGACATCCTTGGCGAACCGCTCGTTCCAGTGGATCGGGTTGAAGTCCAGCGACGCGCCCGCGTACCGGACCAGCCTCTCCCGCGTCACGCGCACGTTCAGCGCCGGCAGCTCCTCGCCCACGGTGTACGCCATCACGCCTCCCCCCGGACCACGAGCTGCGCGCGCGTGGTGCACACCGGTTCGCCGTCCTCGTCGGTGATCTCCGCGCGCACGGTCAGGAAGTCGTTGCCCGCACGGGCCATGATGTCCTCGACGTACGTCGTCAGCCGCAGGCGGTCGCCCGCGCGCACCGGGCGGGTGTGGCGGAAGCTCTGGTCGCCGTGCACCATCCGCGAGTAGTCCAGCCCCAGCTCCGGGTCCGCGACGATCGTGTTGATCGCCGCCAGGTTGATCACCGTGAGGAACGTGGGCGGGGCGATGACGTCGGGGTGGCCCGCGGCCCGCGCCGCCTCCGGGTCGCGGTACACCGGGTTGTCGTCGCCGATCGCGTCGGCGAACTCCCGGATCTTCTCGCGGCCGACCTCGTAGGTGCTGGTCGGCGGATAGCTACGCCCGATGAACGACTGGTCGAGTGGCACGGAAGGCACATTACCCAGCGAGCGCGATCGCCCCGCGCAGGGCGCCGTCGTGCGGGAAGCGGGCCGCCACCACCTCCGGCGGGAACGGCACGGCGTGGGCCAGCCGATCCCGCAACGCGGGCAGGATGACGTCGTTCGAGCCCGACAGGCCGCCGCCCACGGCGATCCGGCGCGGGTCGAGGGTGATCGCGAGGTTCGCGACGTGCCGGGACAGCTCGTCGAGGGCCTGCGACACCAGCTCCTTCGCCGCCGGATCCCGCCGTGCCAACGCGAACAGCTCGGCCGCGGTCACCGGGCGGCCCAGCGCCGCGCTCGCCCGCAGCCCCAGCGCCCGCCCGCCGACCACGTCCTCCAGCGGCGCCGCGCCCGAGGCGAAACCCTCGTCGACCCCCGCCACCAGGTGGTAACCGATCTCGCCCGCCGCCCCGTTCGCCCCGGTCAGCACCCGGCCGCCGACGACGAGCGCGGCGGCGATACCCGTGCCCAGTGACAGGAACACCGCCGGATCGGCGCCCGCGAGCGCACCCCATCGCGCCTCCGCGAGCCCGGCCGCCTTCACGTCCGTGCCCACGGTGATCGGCGCGGCGAACTCCGCGGCCACCAGGTCGTGCAGCCGCAGGTTCTCCCAGCCCGGCACGTTCGGTGCGAGCAGGATCTTCTCGGGCAGGACGATGCCGGGGCTCACGACGCCGACCGCGGCTGGCTCGGCGCCGTCGAGCAGGTCGCGCGCGGCGGCCAGCGCCCGCGACACGACCTGCCCGGCCCCGAGTTCGGCCTCGGTGTCCAGCCTCGCCTGGCGCACCAGGTTCCCCGCCCGGTCGGCGACTCCGACGGCGACCTTCGTGCCGCCGAAGTCGATGCCCAGTACGAAACCGCTCACCCGATCACCGTGATCGCCGCCGTGTTGAACCCGTCGAGGCTCACGTGCGGTGCGGCCACCGGGTCGTAGGTGGCGGTGAGTGTCTGCGACTCCCCGGGCCACAACGTGATGTCGTTGTCGTCCCACGTCGCCGACGCGACCTGCGACCCGTCCGCCTGCCGGACGTCGGCACGCAGGAAGAACGCGACCTTGTCCGACGTGTTGGTGACGGTGACCTGGGTGACGCCCGGCCGCGGCGTGCTCGCGACCGCACGCACCGACGACGGCGGCAACGACTGCAGCGCCGAGAAGTCCGCGTACTGCTTCATCGTCGCCTGCGGGTTGCCCAGGGTGGCGGGCCAGTCCACGACGTCGGGCTTCGCCGAGCGCCAGTAGACGTTGCGGTCGACGACCTTGCCGTGCTGCGACAGGAGCAGCTCGACGAAGGAGACCCCGCTGGTGGGCAGCTTCGGACGCAGCACGTCGTTGCGGACCTGCTGGCTGTTCAGCGCGATCCCGCCGGCCTTCTGGTCGTCGAGGAGCTTGCCGCTCAGGTCGTACACCTTGGCTTCGACGCTCACGCCGTCCTGCTTCGCCCCGCCGAGGTTGTCCACCGTGACCTGGTTGTCGTCGTAGCCCAGCAGCGCGTGCAGCGGCTTGTTCGCCTTCTGCGCGCCGTAGTACGAGCCGGGCTGGTCGCCGTCGTAGTTGTAGAGCGACCACAGCAGCGTCGGCCAGCCCTTGTTGAGCTGCCAGTACACGACGCCCGTCGAGGGGTTGGCCTTGTCCGTCGAGTGGTCCAGGAAGGCCTCGAACTGCGAGCGGGTGTTCTCGTAGTTCTGCACCTGGGCCAGCTGCACGTAACTGTCCAAATCGGACCAACTGCCGTAGCGGGCCTTCAGCGCGGTGTCGAACGTGTACAGCGTGCCGAAGGCGTAGCCGCCGTGCCCGGGCTCGAAGTTCGCGTGGTACTGGTTGTACGCCGGGTCCTGCCAGAGCTTCGCCTGCTCCTCCGGGGAGAGGAACCGCTTGATCGAGTCGAGCGTGGGCACGGTGTCGCCGGCGCTCTGCTCGCTCGCGAAGCCCCACGAGCCGCCCGCGTTGCTGCGGCTCGGGTCGTCCGGGTCGTAGTGCGTGGTGTCGTACCAGTACGTCGGCGGAACCCAGTCGTACGGGCCTTCCTTCTCCCCCGCCGGGCCGAGCGTCGGCGTGCTCTTGTACTCGGCCGACGCGATGATCGGCACCTGGAAGTCCGCCTCGGCGAACCCGGCGAGCGATTCCCGCTCCTGGCGCGGCAGCGGCTCGTTGTCGCTCCAGCCGTAGGTGATCACGCTCGGGTGGTTGCGCTCCATCTCGCCGATGCTGCGAGCCGAGTCGTGCATGATCCGGAAGTCGCGCTCGGTCAGGTTGGCCTCGCTGTCGGGCTGCCACGCGTCGCAGCACAGGAACCCGCCCAGCACGAGCAGGCCCGCGCGGTCCATCTGGTCGTAGAAGTCCTGCGGCATGTCGTGGCCTTCGAGGCGGACGCCGGACAGGCCCAGGTTCTTGATCAGCTGGACCTGGTGGGCCACGTCGGTCTTCGAGTAGCGCAGGAACAGGTCCGGCGCGTACCCGCCGCCGCGGAACACGAACTCCTTGCCGTTGACGGCGAAGATGCGCGCGCCGTCGGGCAGCTGCGGCGAGCCGCCGACGAGCCGTGTGGTGACGGTGCGGATGCCGAAGGTGTCGCTGGAGGTGGTGGACACCTTGCCGTCCTGCGAAACCGCGGTGCTCAGCGTGTACAGCGGCTGGTCACCCATCGAATACGGCCACCAGACCTTCGGGTGGTTGATCGTCACCGGGGCGAACGTCACGGTCTTCGTGGTGTTCGCGGGCACGGTCACGGTCTGCCGCACGACCACCGGTTTCCCGCCGTCCGGTGGGGTGATCGTGGCGGTGACGTCGCCGGTCTGGGCGCGGCTCGCGTTGTTGGTGAGGTCGAGCTTCGCGGTCAGCTTCGAGCTGGACAGGTCGGCCGCGTTCTGCTGCAGGACGTGTGCGTTGGAGCCGGTGAGCGCGTCGGAGATCTGCAGCTGGACCGGGTACTGGATGCCGGTGTTGTTGTCCGGCGGGAACTGGTTCCAGTCGACTTGGTCGAGGGTGTACATCTTCGTCGGGTCGTTCGGGTACACCTTGACCGCCAGCGAGTTCTTGCCCTGGCGCACGAACGGAGTGACGTCGAAGGTGTGCGCGGCGAAGGCGCCGCTGACCTCGTCACGCGTCGCGACCTGCTGCCCGTCGACCCAGACGTCGGCCTCGCCCACGACACCCGGGATGGTCAGCTTCACGTCCTGCCCGGGCTTGGTGGCCAGCGTGAAGTCGGTGCGGAACCACCACGGCACGGCGAAGCGCGGCACGGTGACCGGGCCGAGCTTGTCGACGTACCCGAAGCACTTGCGCATGTTGTCGGAGTAGAAGACGTCCGGGCACGCGCCGTTCTGCAGTAGCGCGTTGATCTCGGTGCCGGGCGCGCCGGCGTCGTCGGGCCTGACCGGCAGCCAGTTCGTCGTGCGGTAGGCGGGGTTGGAGATCTGCTCGGCCGGGTCGGTCGCGACAGCGCTGCTCTGCACCTGCCAGCCCTGCTTGCCGACGGTGATCAGCCCGGTGTCGTGCGGTTGCGCCGCGGCGGTCGGGGTGAGCAGTGCGGTCGCGGCCAGTACCACGGCTCCCAGTGCGAGTTTCATGCTGCGTACGCCTCCCGGATCTCCTTCTCCCCGAAGGGCCAGGTCCGCTCGACCTTCGCCCAGATCAGGTACGCGACGACGCCCACGACCACCCACGCCAGCGTCAGCCACTTCGACAGCGGGCTGGCGGAGTAGAAGATGTAGCCCCAGCCGACGAGCGCGAGGACCGTCGGCACCGGGTAGAGCCACTGGCGGTACGGGCGCCGGAGGTTCGGCTGGCGCCGCCGCAGGACCACGATCGCCGCGACCTGCGCGACCGACTGCACGATCACCAGCACGGCCAGCGCCATGTTGATCACGTCGGTGAGCGTGAACAGCGAGCCGATCGCGGTGATCACGCCCATCGCCAGCAGCCCGACGGTCGGGAAGTTCAACCGTGGGTGCAGCTTCGCGAACCACGGCAGGAACAGCTTGTCGCGTGCGGCCTCGTACGGCACGCGCGAGCCGCCGAGCAGCCCGGCGAACACCGAACCGAAGGCGGTGATCACGATCGCGACCGAGATGATCTTCGCGGCCACCCCGCCCCACGTCCGCTCCAGCACGAGCGACGCGATGGACGACGAGTTCTGCACCTCCTGCCACGGCACCGCGCCGAGCACGCCGACCTGCAGCAGGAAGTACAGGGCCATGATGCCGAGCACGGAGTAGATCACCGAGCGCGGCAGCGTCCGGCCCGGGTCGCGCAGCTCGGCGCCGAGGTAGGCCGTGGTGTTGTAGCCGAGGTAGTCGTAGATCGCGATGACGAGACCGGCGCCGAGGCCGGTCCAGAACGCGCCGCCGGAGCCGAACGCGCCGGGCGTGAACCCGAACGCCTGGCCGCCGTCGAAGTGCGTGAACGCGGCGATGATCACGGCGAAGACGGAGAACAGCATCACGCCGAACAGGACGGTCGTGAGCTTGCCGATCTCGCCGATCCGCCGCCACAGTGCGAAGACGACGACCGCCACGATCGCGATGCCCACGACGTGGCCCAGCACGGTGGTGCCGCCGTCGGCGTCGACCAGTCCCGGCACGAGGTAGCCGAGGTAGCTGACCATGCCGATCGCGCCGGTGGACATGATCAGCGGGATGAACAGCACGGCGCTCCACGCGAACAGGAACGGCATGAGCCGCCCGGTGCGGTACTGGAACGCCTCCCGCAGGTAGATGTAGGTGCCGCCGGCGCCGGGCATGGCGGCGCCCAGCTCGGCCCAGATCAGCCCGTCGGCCAGCGCGATGATCGCGCCAATGACCCAGCCGAACATCGCCTGCGGGCCGCCCATCGTCGCCACCATCGCGGGGATGGTGACGAACGGCCCGATGCCGCACATCTGGGTCATGTTGATCGCGGTCGCCTGCAGGGGGCCGATCTGCCGTTGCAGGCCGGTCGTCTCGGATCTTGTGGGAGAGCTCATGGCGCGCCTCCGTCCCGGATTTGTTAAGAAGGTTTCTTAACAGAAGCCTGACGTGGAGGGAAGGGCTTCTCCGTAAACTGGCGATTACTCGGTTCGAAGGCAGGGGGATGGAGCGGTGACGGTCGGCACTCCCGCGGGCATGCGCGAGCTGAACCAGCGCGCCGTGCTGGAGCGGTTGCGGGACAGCGGGCCCGCGACGAGGCCGCAGATCGCGGCCGACACGGGCTTGTCCAAGCCGACGGTCGGCCAGGCGCTGCTCGACCTCGAACAGCACGGGCTGGTGCGCACGGCGGGCCGCACGATCTCGGGTCCTGGCCGGTCGGCGGTGGTGTACGAGGTCAACCCGGCGGCCGGGCACGTGCTGGGCATCGACATCGGGCGCGGGTTGATCCGGGTCGCGGTGGCGGACCTGAGCGGCACGGTCGTGGCCAGGCTGGACGCGCCGAACCGGGCGCGCTCGGCGGGTGCCCTGCTGCAGTCCGTGCGGGCGACGGCGGAGGACGCGGTCGCGCGGGCGGGCCTGCGGATGGCGGACGTCGTGTCGAAGGTCGTCAGCACCCCGGGTGTGCCGGACCCGCGGGAAGGCACGGTGCGGCGGGCGCCGAACCTGCCGGGCTGGGAGCGCAAGGGGCTGCTGAACGAGCTGTCGTCGGCGCTGGGCCCGGACGTGGTGGTGGAGAACGACGCGAACCTGACGGCGGTCGGCGAGTACGAGGCGGGCGCCGCGCGGGGTGTGGACGTGTTCGTGTGCGTGACCGTCGGCACCGGTATCGGCATGGGCATCGTGGTCGACGGCGCCCTGTTCCGCGGCGCCCACGGGGCGGCGGGAGAGGTGGGTTACCTCCCGTACGGCTGGCCGCCGCCCGACTCGCCCCCGCGGGAAGGAATGCTGGAGTCGTCCGCGGCGGGCCACTCGGTGGTGGAGATGGCGGCGTCCCGTGGCCTGGACGTCGAAACCGCGAAGGATGTCTTCCGCCTGGCCCGCGAGGGCGACCGGCGTGCGCTGGCGGCGGTGGATGAGGAGGCGACCCGCCTGGCCTTCATGGTGGCCTCGGTGGCGGCGGTGATCGACCCGGCACTGGTCGTACTGGGCGGCGGGATCGGGAAGAACACGGACCTGCTGGCCGAGCCCCTGACCCGCGCGTTGACCCACGCGACACCGTTGAGACCGGTGATCGTGCCCGGGGAACTGGGCGAGGAGGCGGCGCTGACGGGAGCGATAGCAACGGCGTTGCGGACAGCACGGGACGTGGTCTTCGCACGGCGGGGAACGGGTTGAACAAACCCCAGAGTTGGGTGGTCATCCCGTCGCCTGACACCGGACGATCACTTTGAGGAGCAGCCGCAACATCCGTGCTCGCCGGAGCTTGACATGCCAACCTTGCGGCTGGTCCTCAAAGTGATATGCACAAACCGCAGGCGACGGGATGACCACACGACTCGACCACCTGCATGAGGTGAGGTGGACGGCATCCCCTGGCTCATCCTGGAGCCTGCCCGCCGGCGAGGCATCTTTTGATCTTTGAACCCGCGCCTTCGCGCGTGAGCCGTGGTCGGCCTGGGCGTGTTCCGGGCGGCCTTCGTCACCGGGTGACCGTTGTGTGGGTGGTGCCACAAAAAACAGGACCGCCTCCGTGTGTGTCCGGAGGCGGTCCTGTTGGTCTGGTCTTAGCGGGTTTCCTTGTGCACCCGGTGCGTACCGCAGTTCGGGCAGAACTTCTTCATCTCCAAGCGGTCCGGGTCGTTGCGCCGGTTCTTCTTGGTGATGTAGTTGCGGTGCTTGCACTCCTCGCACGCCAGGGTGATCTTCGGTCGCACGTCGGTGGCAGCCACGGCTACGCCTTTCTCTACAAAACTCGAATCCCGGTAGCGGTGGCCGGACTTGAACCGGCGACACAGCGATTATGAGCCGCTTGCTCTGCCAACTGAGCTACACCGCCCTGTTCGCGCCCCGGCCCCGCAAACCCACCACCGCCAGTGGGGGTCCGGGGGGCTCGCCCCCGGCGGGGGTCTGGGGGCCAGGCCCCCAGAGGACACTGCGAAGCGAGTCAGGTCCACGCTTGCTCTGGACAGACTACACCCACTCGCGAGCCCCTTTACGGAATCGAACCGTAGACCTTCTCCTTACCATGGAGACGCTCTGCCGACTGAGCTAAAGGGGCGGGATCAACGCCTCAACGTTGAAGCCTCGAAGAGATTACACAACGAGCCGACCAGCCCGTGCACGGGGGTCCCTTAAGTCAGCAGCGTCAGGACGGTCTCCCGGTGCCGACCCGCTGACCTGGCCGTACGCGCCTGCAACCACGCCTCCAGCCGGTCCTCCGCGAGCGGGCGCGAGATCAGGTAGCCCTGCGCCACATCGCAGCCCATCGCCTCCAGCTGGTCCCTCGCGATGTCCTCCTCGACACCCTCGGCGACCACTGTCAGGCCCAGCGAGTGCCCCAGCTCGACGATCGACCGCACCACCGCGAGATCCCCGAGATCCGTGCCCATGCCAAGGACGAAGCTCTTGTCGATCTTGACCTCGTCCACCGGCAGGCGCCGCAGGTACGCGAGCGACGAGTAGCCCGTGCCGAAGTCGTCCACCGCCAGCACGATGCCCAGCGCGTGCAGCTCCTGCAGGATCGGCAGCGCCTTCTGCGGATCGGCCATCACACCGGACTCGGTCAGCTCGAACGTCAGCAGCTCGGACGGCACGTCGAAGCGGCGCAGGGACTCCACGACCTTCGCCGGGAAGTCCTCGTCCGCCAGGTTGCGCACGGACAGGTTCACGGCCACCGAGATCCGCAGCCCCTCGTCCATCCACTTGCGCACCCGCTTGAGCGACTCCTCCAGCACGAACCCGGTCAGCACACCGATCAGCCCCGCGGCCTCGACGGCGGGCACGAACTCGTCGGGGTCGAGCTTCCCGAACTCCGGGTGCACCCACCGCACGAGCGCCTCGACGCCCAGCACCTGCTTGCTCGGCAGCGAGATCTTCGGCTGGTAGTGCACGCTCAGCTGGCCCTCTTCCAGCGCCTGCCGGAACTGGGTGACCATCTGGAAGCGGCGCAGGAAGATCTGGCCCATGCTGGGCACGTAGGCCCGGACCTCCTCGCCGCCACGCGTGGCCCGCACGGCGACGTCCGCACGCTGCAGGAGGGCGTCGATATCGGCGCTGTCCGCTTCCTCGCCGCCCTGGGTCGCGTAGCCCACCATGGCGTTCGCCTCGACCGTGAGACGGTCCACCGGGTACGGCGCGGACAGCTGGGCGCGCAACCGCTCCGCCACCTCGTGGATGCGGTTGCTGGGATAACCCGTGAGCAGCGCCGCGAACGACGCGCCTTCCAGCCGGGCCAGCGGGACGTCCTGGCCGAGCGCGTCGCGGAGGCGGCGGCCGGCGGCGATCACCATCCGGTCGGCCCACGTGTAGCCGAGCGCGTCGCTGACGGTGGAGAACACGTCGAGGTCCACGCGCAGCACGGCGGCGTCCTGCCGCTCCCGCAACGGTTCCCTCGCCACCTGGCGGAAACCCGGCCGGTTGAGCAGGCCGGTGAGCGGATCGTGGTACGCGTCGTGGCGCAGGGTCGCCAGCAGGCGCCGGTTGTCGAGCGCGGTCGCGAGGTGGCTGGCCATCGTGCCGAGCAGCTGCACGTCGTACTTGCCGAACCCGCGCCAGCGCGACAGCCGGTCGTGCGCCTCGACGACGCCGAGCAGCTGGTTGGCGCTGCGCAGCGGCACCACCAGCGCCTCCTGCGCACCGCGGTCGAGCAGCGCGTCCGCGACGTCGGCGTTCGCCTCGGTGCTGCGGAAGTGCCGCACGTGCGAGCCGGGCAGGCGGACCAGCGCGTCCTCCCCCACCTGGCCCGCGCCGGGCAGCGGCTCCCCCGCCACGACGGTGGTCATGGCGGCGGTCGGTTCGAGGCGCAGGCGCAGCACGACCCTCGCGGCCGAGAGCTGGTCCTTGATCCGTTCCGCGATGGTGGACCAGTCGTTCGCGTTCACCCCGCCGGTCAGGTCGTCGATCCGGCTCGCGGGCCGCGCGGCGGCCTGCTGCCCGGACCGGGCGACCATGAGGCTGACGTCGGAAAGCGCTTCCATGTCCCGCTGCTCGCGCAGCAGGTCCGAGTAGGCCCAGTACAGCGCGGAAAGCCCGAGGAACACGGCGACGACGAGCGGCCAGGCGTTGCTGGTGCCGACGATGACGAGGTACCCGCTCAGGCCGACGGAGGCGTTGACGAACCCGACGACGAGGATCCGCCCGGTCAGCCGCAGCGCGGTGCCGATCCGCATCCGGCGGCGCAGCACGCGCACGGCCGCGAGCGCCAGCAGGGTGCTGGCCAGCGGGGCGGTCAGCGTGCCGGCGAGCGCGGCGGGCCACGTCATCTCCGTGGTGCCCGCGGCGTGCTGGACGAGCCCGGCGACGGCGAACGCGCTGGTGATCTCCAGCAGGAACGCGCCCGCGTTGTAGAGGACACGGCCCGACACCCGCCGGACCAGCAGTGTGCTGATGCCGGCGACCAGGTGCGCGGCCAGCACGACCTCGAACGGCGCCACGAAGAAGCCGATGACCAGCGGGATCTCGGTGAAGGAGATGGTCCACGAGATGCCGCTGCGGACGTCGACGTTGATGCCCAGCTGCTCGGCGAGCAGGAACGACAGCGCCAGCACCGGGCCGATCCACCACAGCTCGGCGCGACCGTGGAACGGCTGCCACAGCAGCGACACCAGGGTCGCCGTCACGATGCCGGAAGTCAGGACGGCGAGGGTGTAGACGCGGAAGCGCCGCTCGTCGCCGCGCGCCTCCGCGGAGGGCGGGCGGGCGGAGTCGGCCTCCGCCGGATCTGATGCGTCCGGCGTGCCGCCTGTGCCCGGCATGCGCCCTCCTTCCCACCAGTGGCCCGCAGCGCTCCTGCGTGCGGAAAACTTGATCTCCGCACGAATGAGGGTGTCACTGTACCCCGGAGGGCGTACTTCAGCCTCTTTCCAGCCACCATGAGATCACCCCATAGTTAACAATCCGCCAACGGTGGTGAGCTGCGGCGACTTACCGGGTGAAACGGAAGGTCGCTTCGTTTTCTTTTTCCGATGACGAGCGGTAACCAGCCCTGCGGTGGCCTTGATCGAACAAGGGGGCTTCAATACCGCCATGGACACGGAGGCGATCGCAACGGCGCACGCCGCCCGGCTCACCGGCGCCGACCCACTGCTGCCCTCGTCAGACCCCTTCGCCCGACCACCCGAGCCGGTAACCGTTTTCCGGGCCGACGCCAACGGCTCCGGCGCGGAGGGGCACGCGTGGCGCAGTGCCGTAGACGAACGTTCAAGTGACTCTCTGTGGCGGCCGCTCGTCGAGCACCGGCTGACTGTCCGGCTGAGCGGTCCGGCGCCGGGCGAAGCCCTCGCGGAGATTCTCACGCGATGGGATGAACATCTCAGCGGGCTCGCGAGCCCCGGCGACTGGGAGACCGCGGCCGTGGTGCCGCGGCCGAGCCGCGACCCCGCGGGCTCCGCCGAGCTGCTGCGGCACGGCTTCGCCCCGACGCGGGTGCTGGCCGTGCGCCCGGCGGACCGGCTGACCGCGGCGGGACCGCCCGCCGAACCCGGGGTGCGGATCCGCGCGGCCGAGACCGCCGACCTCGACACCGCGACCCGGCTGTTCACCGAGCTGCAGCGGTACGACTCCCAGTTCGGCCTGGTCACCTTGCGGGCCAACGCCGAGGAGCTGCTGCGCGCGGAACTCACCGAGCAGCTGAACCGGACCGAGCCGACGGTCTGGCTCGCCGAGCTCTACGGCAGGCCGCTCGGGTCGCTGCTGCTGGAGTACCCGCCGGAGACGGACTGGGTCGCGCGGTACGTCAACGCGGAGCGCGTCGGCTACCTCGCTTCTCTGCAGATTTCCGAGGCCGCGCAGTCCTCCGGCGTCGGCACGGCGCTCACCGCACACGCCCACCAGCTGTTCGACGAGATGGGCGTGGACGCCGTGCTCCTGCACCACGCGCTGGCGAGCCCCCAGTCGACGCCGTTCTGGTACGGCCACGGCTACCGCCCGCTCTGGACCTACTGGTACCGAAGGCCGGCTGTGCGGTAGAACACACGAATGGGTGACACTGGGGAAGCAGCACCGGCGGCTCCGGCCGGCGTCGACGTCGAGAAGCCGTCCGCGGCGCGGATCTACGACTGGTACCTGGGCGGCGACCAGAACTGGGCGGTGGACCGCGAGTTCGGCAAGCGGGCGCTGGAGCTGTTCCCCGTGGCCGGGGAGCTGGCGAGGCAGAACCGGGCGTTCCTCGGGCGGCTCGTGCGGGCGGCGGTGGAGGCCGGGATCCGGCAGTTCCTCGACCTCGGCTCGGGGGTGCCGACAGTCGGCAACGTCCACGAGATCGTCCGCGACCACCTGCCCGAGGGCGAGCGGGCGTCGGTCGTGTACGTCGACTACGAGCCCGTCGCCACGGCCCACGCCACCGTGCTGCTCGAACAGGAGGAAGCGACCGACTGGGCCGCGATGATCCAGGCCGACCTGCGGAACGTCGACGGCGTGCTGACGCATCCCGAGACCGAGCGGCTGATCGACTTCGGGCAGCCGGTGTGCCTGCTGATGGTCGCCGTGCTGCACTTCATCGGCGACGACGACCGCCCCGCCGACCTCGTGGCCCGCTACCGGGACCAGCTCGTGCCGGGCAGCTGGCTCGCGATCTCGCACTCCACGTCCGACCACCTCGACACCGACGAGGCGGCGCCCATCCGCGACGCCGTGCAGTCGTACCGGAAGACGAGCAACCCGATGTGGCCACGGAAGAGCGCGGAAATCGAGTCGTGGTTCGGCGGCTGGCCGCTGCTCGACCCCGGGCTCGTGCCGCCCGCCGACTGGCGGCCGACCGAACCGGTGAGCCCGCCGACCGCGCGGACGAGGCCCTTCGGCGTCGCCGGAGTCGCCCGCGGACCCGAGTGAGCCTATTCCCGAAAACCGCTCGCTCATAGCGAACGACCTGCGGAAACAAAACCGCTCCCGACGAAGTTGAGCTGTGCAGACTCAACTACGAAGGAGCGCCCCGATGACCGAAATCAGGCTCCTGCCCCTGCTTCCCCTCGACGACGATGTCGTGCTGCCCGGCATGATCGTCCCGCTGGAGCTCGACGACGCCGAGACCCGTGCGGCGGTGGAGTCCGCGCAGGCGAAGGCGCCGAGCACGCCGTCGTTCCCGGGCATCCGTTCGCTGCCTGCCGCGAAGGCCGAGGTCCTGATCGTGCCGCGGGTGCACGGCGAGTACGCCGAGCTGGGCACCGTCGCCACCATCGAGCGGATCGGCCGCATCCCCGGCGGCAAGGCCGCGGTGCTGCTGCGCGGCACCGGGCGGGCCGCGGTCGGCGAGACCGGCGAAGGGCCCGGCGCGGCGCGGTGGGTCCGCGCCGAGGAGGCTCCGGAGCTGCGCGGCGAGCGCGCGCAAACGCTTGCCGCCGAGTACAAGACCGTGGTGATCTCGATCCTCCAGCAGCGTGGCGGCTGGCAGATGATCGACGCCGTCCAGGAGCTGGAGGACCCGTCCGCCATCGCGGACCTGGCGGGCAACGCGCCGTACCTCGACCTGGACCAGAAGCTCGAACTGCTGCGCACGCTCGACGTCGCGGCCCGGCTGGAGCGCGCGCTGGAGTGGAGCCGGGAGTACCTGGCCGAGCTGGAGGTCAGCGACACCATCCGCAAGGACGTGGCCGAGGGCATGGAGAAGCAGCAGAAGGAGTTCCTGCTGCGCCGCCAGCTGGAGGCGATCCGCAAGGAGCTCGGCGAGCTGGACGGCAGCGGCGACGGCGAGGACGACTACCGCGCCCGCGTCGAGAAGGCCGACCTGCCCGAGCACGTCCGCAAGGCCGCGCTGGCCGAGGTAGACAAGCTGGAGCGGACCTCCGACCAGTCCCCCGAGGGCGGCTGGATCCGCACGTGGCTGGACACCGTGCTGGAAATGCCTTGGGAGACACGGACGAGCGACATCCTGGACATCGCGGCGGCGCGAGCGATCCTCGACGCCGACCACGCGGGCCTGGACGACGTGAAGGAACGCATCATCGAGTACCTGGCCGTGCGCGCCCGGCGATCCGAGGCGGGCAAGGGCCAGGTCGGCGGGCGTCACTCCGGCGCGGTGCTGGCACTGGTCGGCCCTCCGGGTGTCGGCAAGACGTCGCTCGGCGAGTCGGTCGCGAAGGCGATGGGCCGCAAGTTCGTCCGCGTCGCGCTCGGCGGTATCCGGGACGAGGCGGAGATCCGCGGGCACCGGCGCACGTACGTCGGCGCGTTGCCCGGCCGGATCGTCCGTGCGATCAAGGAAGCCGGGTCGATGAACCCGGTGGTGCTGCTCGACGAGGTGGACAAGGTGGGCGCCGACTACCGCGGCGACCCGACGGCCGCCCTGCTGGAGGTGCTGGACCCGGAGCAGAACCACACGTTCCGCGACCACTACCTGGAGGTCGAGCTCGACCTGTCGGACGTGGTGTTCCTGGCGACGGCCAACGCGCTGGAGACCATCCCCGGTCCGCTGCTGGACCGCATGGAACTGGTGACCCTCGACGGCTACACCGAGCAGGAGAAGGTGACCATCGGCCGCGACCACCTGCTGCCACGTGAGCTGGAGCGGGCGGGCATGGCGCCGGGTGACGTGGTGTTCACCGACGCCGCGCTGAGCCGGATCGCCGCCGAGTACACGCGGGAAGCGGGCGTCCGCAACGCGAACCGGACGCTGGCGAAGGTGCTGCGCAAGATCGCGACGCGGGTGGCGCTGGACGAGGTGTCGCTGCCGGTGACGATCGACGCCGAGGACCTGCCGGGTTACCTCGGCCGGCCGCGGCACCTGCCGGAGTCGTCGCTGCCCGCGTCGACCCAGCGGACCGCGACCCCGGGTGTGGCGACGGGCCTCGCGGTGACCGGTGCCGGTGGTGACGTCCTCTACGTGGAGGCGTCGCTGGCGGACCCGGAGTCCGGCGGCACCGGCCTGACGTTGACGGGTCAGCTGGGTGACGTGATGAAGGAGTCGGCGCAGATCGCGCTGTCGTACCTGCGGTCGCACGGCGCGGAGCTGGAGCTGCCGGTCGGTGACCTGAAGGAGCGCGGGATCCACGTGCACGTTCCCGCCGGTGCGGTGCCGAAGGACGGCCCGTCGGCCGGGGTCACGATGACCACGGCGCTGGCGTCGCTGCTGTCGGGCCGGGTGGTCCGGGCGGACGTGGCGATGACCGGTGAGGTGTCGCTGACCGGCCGGGTGCTGCCGATCGGTGGCGTGAAGCAGAAGCTGCTGGCGGCGCACCGGGCGGGCCTGAAGACGATCATCATCCCGCAGCGCAACGAGCCGGACCTGGACGACGTCCCGGCGGACGTCCTCGCGGAGCTCGACGTGCACCCGGTGTCGAACGTCCGCGAGGTGCTGGAGCTGGCCCTCGCCCCGGCGTCGACACCGGTCGCGCAGGCGGCCTGAGTTCGGAGGCCCCTCATCCCTCGTGGGTGAGGGGCCTCTGTGCGTTCACACCCGGCGACGCCACTGGTGCACGAGCAGCCACGCCAGGTACAACCCGCCCAGTGCGCCCGTCACCACGCCGACCGGCAGGCGTGACGCGAAGACCCGCTGCACCACGAAATCGCTGGCCACCAGCAGGAAAGCGCCGGTCAGCGCGGTGGTCAGCAGGGCGGGGCCGGCGCTGCCCGACAGGCGCCGCGCGACCTGCGGCGCCGCCAGCGCGAGGAACGCGATCGGCCCGGCGACGGCGACCGCGAAGGCTGCCAGCAGGACGCTGACCACCAGCAACGCGAGCCGCGTCTGTTCGGTGCGCACGCCGAGCGCCCGCGCCTTGTCGTCGCCCAGTTCCAGCAGCGACAGGCGGCGCCCCAGCAGCAACGCGACCGGCAACAGCACCGCGACGGTCACGCCCGACACCGTGACGTGCTCCCACTCCCGCCCGTTGAGGCCGCCGACGCGCCACGACTGCGCGACGATCGCGTCCTGCAGCGAGGCGCGCGTGATCAGGTACGAGTTGACCGCCAGCAGCAGTGCGCTGACGCCGATGCCCATCAGGATCAGCCGCAGCCCGAGCACCCCGCCGCGGTAGGACAGCAGGTACAGCACGGCCGCGGTCACGAGCCCGCCGACCAGCGCGCCCACCGAGGTGGCGAACATCCCGCCGTCGAGCACGAGAATCACGAAGAACGCGCCGACCGCCGAACCCTGCGTGAAACCGATGACGTCCGGGCTGCCCAGCGCGTTGCCGGAGATGCTCTGCAGGATCCCGCCGCTGACCGCGAGCGCCGCGCCGACGAACAGGCCGGTGAGCAGGCGGGGCAACCGGAGCGTGGTGACCACGAAATCCGCGCCGGGCGGCCCGTCACCGGCGAGGGTTTTCAGCACGTCCGGCACCGACAGCGGGTAGTCGCCGGTGGTGAGCGCCAGGACGCTGATCGCGAAGGTGGCGACGAGCAGCGCGACCGCGACGACGACGGCCCGCGGGTGCACGCGCAGCGACACGGGGCCCGCGCGGAGGACAGCGGTCACAGCCGGGCCAGCTTTCGCCTGCGGCACAACAGGACGAAGACCGGTGCGCCGATGAACGCGGTGACGATGCCGACCTCGACCTCCTCGGCCCCGCCGATGACGCGGCCCACGATGTCCGAGCCGAGCAGCAGGATCGGCGCGAGCACCATCGAGTACGGCAGCACCCACCGCTGGTCCGGCCCGACGAGGAGACGCGCGACGTGCGGCACGGCCAGTCCGACGAACGTGATCGGCCCCGCGGCCGCGGTCGCCGCGCCGCACAACAGGGTCACGGCGATGGCGACCAGCGCGCGGGTGCGGCCGATGTGCGCGCCGAGCGCCCGGCCCGCCTGGTCGCCGAGGGCGAGCGCGTTGAGGGCGCGGGCCTGCGAGAGCGCGAGGACTATCCCGACGGCGATCACGGGCGCGACCTGCACGACGACGTCCATCCGGCGGGAGGCGAGCGAACCGACGTCCCAGAAGCGGAACTGGTTGAACGTCATCGGGTTCAGCAGCAGCACGCCCTGCACGAACGCGAACAGCACGGCGGTGATGGCGGCGCCGGCGAGCACGAGCCGTTCGGGGGTGGCGGAGCCGCGGCCCGCGGTGCCGAGGGTGTACGCGAGGACGGCGGCGACCGCGGCCCCGGCGAGGGCGAACCACAGGTAGCCGGTGAGGGTGCCGATGCCGAGGAAGCCGATCGCGACGACCACCGCGGCCGCGGCGCCCATGTTCACGCCGAGCAGCCCGGGGTCGGCGAGGGGGTTGCGGGTCAGCGCCTGCATGAGCGCGCCGCCCAGCCCGAGCCCGGCGCCGACGAGCAGGCCGAGGACGGTCCGTGGCAGGCGGAGGTCGTGGATGATGACGGCTTCGCTGGAGCCGTCGTTGTGCCACAACAGGTGCCAGGTGGCGGTGAACGGGATGCCCTTCGCGCCGACCCACAGGCTCGCGAGGCAGGCGAATGCGAGTACCGCGAGGGCGATGACCAGGCCGGACCCCTTCGCGCCGGTGCGCTGCGCGGAAGGTTGCTGGGTGCTCACGGCCACGGACTTAGACTAGCCTTACCTACATGCTCAGGAGGAGGCGGGCGCTGTGACGGAACGAGGTCGCAGTGGCACTCGAACCATCCCCAGCCTCTGGACCGCCGTGGATCGGCGGCGGGTGGTGCTGGCCTCGCTGCTGGCGGCTGGGCATCAGGGGGGCGAGGCGCTCGTTCCCGTGGTCATCGGCATCGTGATCGACCGCGCTGTGGCTGATCACTCGGTCACCGGGTTGCTCGTCTGGCTGCTGATCCTCGCCGTCGTGTTCGCGGGGCTCTCCACGTGCTACCGCTTCGCCGCGCGAGTCGCCGAGGGGACCGCCGAGTGGGCGGCTCACCGGCTGCGCACGGCGGTCGCCGCGAAAGGCGTTGACGGGACGGGGCGGCTGTCCGGGGAACTGGTCGCCGTCGCGACCGGGGACGCGCAGCGCGTCGGTGCCGTGAACTCCGCGCTGCCCTTCGGGATCGCCGCGCTCGCCGGGTTGCTCGTCGCCGCCGTGAGTCTGCTCCGGATGTCCGTTCCGCTCGGGCTGCTGGTTCTCCTCGGCACCCCTCCGCTGCTGTGGCTGGCCCACCTCATCGGGCGCCCGCTCGAACGCCGCAGCCAGGTCGAGCAGGACCGCGCCGCCCACGCGTCCGCCGTCGCCGTCGATCTGGTCAGCGGGTTGCGCGTGCTCAAGGGCCTCGGCGCCGAAGCGGCGGCCGTCGCCCGCTACCGGCGGACCAGCCGCGCCAGCCTGCGCGCCACGCTCCGCGCCGCGCGGGCCGAGGCCGGGCACGACGGCGCCATCCTCGCCCTCACCGGCGCCTTCATCGCGCTCGTCGCCCTCGTCGGCGGGAAGCTCGCGCTCGACGGGCACCTCACGATCGGTGAACTCGTCGCCGCCGTCGGGCTCGCCCAGTTCCTCCTCACGCCGTTCCAGATCTTCGCCTGGGTCAACGGCCAGCTCGCCCAGGGCCGGGCTTCGGCCGCCCGCATCGCCGACGTGCTCCAAGACGCACCGGCCAAGCCAACCGAGTCCACAATGGACCTACCGGACCGCGGCCTGCTGGGTATCGTCACCACCGACCCGCACGACCTGCTCACCGCGCTCGAACAACACCCCGGCGTGCTCCTCGCCCCGCACGACGCGGACCTGTTCACCGGCACCGTCGCGGACAACGTCGGTGGCGACGTCGAACGCGCCATGGCCGCCGCCGCGGTGGACGTGCCGGCCGACGCCGTGCTCGCCGAGGGCGGCAAGTCCCTCTCCGGTGGTCAGCGCCAGCGCGTCGCCCTCGCCCGCGCGCTCGCCGCCGAAGCGCCGGTCCTCGCGCTGCACGAACCGACCACCGCCGTCGACCCCGTCACCGAGGCCCGCATCGCCGCCGGTATCGCCGAACACCGCCGCGGCCGCGCCACGATCCTGATCACCACCAGCCCGGCTCTGCTCGCCGTGACCGACCGTGTCGTCTTCGGGAATCTCGCAGCGACCCACGACGAACTGTTGCGGCACAACGAGAACTACCGCGCGGCGGTGCTCTCGTGACCGACCTCCTCCCCACCGCGGGCAGCGTCAGGAAGGCCCTCGCCGACCTGTTGCGCCCGCGCCGCCCGCTCGCCGCCTGCGCGTTCGCCGTCCTGGTCGCCGCGACCGGGATCGGGATGTTCACCGCTCCCCTGCTCGGCCGCGTCGTCGACCTCGTCGCGGCGCACCGGTCCATCGCCGTACCCGTCGTGCTGCTGGTCGGAGTCGCGGTGGCTCGCGGGCTCACGCAGGCGGTCGGCCGGTTCCTCGTCGCGAAGCTGGGCGAAGGCATGCTCGCGACGCTGCGGGAACGGTTCGTCTCGCGCGCGCTGAGCCTGCCACTGTCCACAGTGGAGAAGGCCGGTTCCGGGGACCTGACCGCCCGGGTGACGAACGACGTGTCCGTGATCGCCCGCGCCGCCCGGGAAGCGCTTCCCGAGCTGGGCGGCTCGGTGCTGACGATCGCGCTCACCTTCGGCGGGCTGGCCGTGCTGGACTGGCGGTTCCTCGTCGCCGCGCTGCTCGCCGCGCCGGTGCAGCTGCACACGGTTCGCTGGTACGGCCGTCGCGCCGTGCCCGTCTACGCCGAGCAGCGCGTCGCCGTCGGGGCGCAGCAGCAACAGCTGCTCGACACCATCGGCGGCGCGAAGACGGTGCGCGCGTTCGGGCTGACCGAACGCCACCTCGCGCGGGTCACCGACGCCTCGGAGCACGCTGTCGGGCTCACCCTGCGTGGCGTGCGGCTGCTGACCCGGTTCTTCGCGCGGCTCAACCTCGCTGAGTACATCGGCCTCGCCGCCGTGCTGGTCACGGGATTCCTGCTGGTCCGCGGCGGGAGCGTCTCGCTGGGCACCGCGACCGCGGCGGCGCTGTACTTCCACAGCCTGTTCGGCCCGATCAACTCCGCGCTGGCGCTGGCCGACGACGCACAGCAGGCGGCCGCGAGCCTGTCCCGGCTGGTCGGGGTGGCCGAACTGCAGCCGCCCGGCGAAGGCGCCGCGGTGCCGCTCGACGGCTCGGTCAAGATCGCCGGAGTGCACCACGCGTACGTGCCGGGTGCACCGGTGCTGCGTGAGATCGACCTCGCGATCGCGCCGGGTGAACGGGTGGCGCTGGTGGGCGCGAGCGGCGCCGGGAAAACGACGCTGGGAAGGCTGGTGGCAGGGCTGCAACGCCCGTCCATGGGCTCGATCCTCGTCGGCGGCCTGCCGCTGGAGGACCTGGACCGCCGCACGGTGGCGCTGGTCAGCCAGGAGGTGCACGTGTTCGCCGGACGGCTCGCCGACGACCTCCGGCTGGCGAAGCCGGACGCCACCGACGAGGACCTCACGCAGTCGCTGGCCCGAGTCGGCGCACTGGGCTGGGCCGAGGCACTCCCGGCCGGACTGTCCACAGTGGTCGGTGAGGGCGGACACCGGCTCACGGCCACGCAGTCGCAGCAGCTCGCGCTCGCCCGGCTGGTGCTCGCCGACCCGGCGGTGGCGATCCTCGACGAGGCGACCGCCGAAGCGGGCAGCGCGGGCGCGAAGGCACTGGAAGCCGCGGCGGACGCGGCGTTGCGGGGCCGGACGGCGCTGGTCATCGCACACCGGCTGACGCAGGCAGCGAATGCGGACCGGGTCGTGGTGCTGGAGGATGGGCGGGTCGTCGAGTCGGGCACCCATGCCGACCTGGTCAGCGCGGGCGGCCGTTACGCGCAGTTGTGGTCCGTTTGGTCGGAGTCACGTGACGCAACCCTGTCTTGACTAGGGAGTTCGGTTAGGCAAACCTAACCCTATGATCTCTTCCTTCCCGCGCCGGCGCGCGTTCCTGGCCGGTGCCCTGGCCTCGGCGCTACTCGTCGTGACCGGTTGTGGCGGCAGCGACGACAGCGCGCCGTCGACGTCCGGCGGCGCCGCCAACAACGGTGCGTACCCGGTGACCATCACCCACAAGTACGGCAGCACCACGATCAAGTCCGCGCCCAAGCGCGTCGTCACGGTCGGGCTGACCGACCAGGACTCGCTGCTCGCGCTCGGCGTGGTGCCGGTGGGCACGACCGAGTTCCTCGGCAACTACCCGGGCGCGATCGGTCCGTGGGCGCAGGACAAGCTGGGCAACGCGGCGAAGCCCGAGGTGCTGACCAGCACCGACGGCCCGCAGTACGAGAAGATCGCGGCGCTCAAGCCGGACCTGATCCTCGGCCTGTACTCAGCGCTCACGCAGGAGCAGTACGACACGCTGTCGAAGATCGCGCCGGTCGTCGCGCAGCCGAAGGAGTACAGCGACTACGGCATCCCGTGGCAGGAGGAGACGCGCACGGTCGGCAAGGTGCTCGGCAAGTCGGCGCAGGCCGAGCAGCTGGTGTCCGATGTGGAGGCTCGTTTCGCGAAGGCCAAGGCGGACAACCCGTCGTTCGCCGGCGCGACGGCGCTGGTGGCCACCATCTACCAGGGCTACTTCGTCTACGGCAGCGAGGACCCGCGCTCGCGGGTGCTCGCGGAGCTCGGTTTCACCCTGCCCGGCGACCTCGACCAGGTCATCGGCAACAAGTACGGCGCCAACATCTCCGCCGAGCGCACGGATCTGCTCAACGTCAAGGCCCTCGTGTGGCTGGTGAAGTCGGAGGCCGAGGGCCGCGCGTCGCTCGACGCCGACAAGCTCTACTCGGGTCTCGACGTGGCGAAGCAGAAGCGTGAGGTCCTCGTCCCCGACGGCACGGACTACGGCAGCGCCATGTCGTTCGTGTCCGTGCTCAGCCTGCCGTACCTGCTCGACAAGCTCGTCCCCCAGCTCGCCGCGGCTGTCGACGGCAACCCCGCCACCTCCTGAAAGGCAGTCCATGTCCCGTAAGAGAATCCTCGGCGCACTGCTGCTCGCGGGTGCCGTCTTCGGCCTCGTCGCGTGCGGTGACGTGCAGGACTCGTCGTCCGCGCCGTCGTCCTCTGCCGCCGCGGCGGACGCTTCGGCGTTCCCGGTGACGATCACTCACAAGTTCGGTTCGACGACGATCGACAAGGCACCCTCGCGGGTGGTCGTGATCGGCACTTCGAGTGACGACCTGGACGCGGCGCTGGCGCTGGGCGTGACGCCGGTCGCGTTCTTCAACAAGTCCGGCGTCTCCGGCGTGCCGACGTACCTGCAGGGCAAGGTGGACACCGCGAAGACGAAGATCGTCGACGCGACCAACGGCGTGAACGCCGAGGAGGTCGGCGCCCTCACGCCGGACCTGATCCTGGCCACCGCGGACTACGGGCTGGACCAGGAGTACGCGAACCTGTCGAAGATCGCGCCGACGGTCGGTTACGCCACCGAGTGGGGCGCGCAGTCGTGGCAGGAACACGTGCAGGTGACGGCGAAGGCGCTGGGCAAGTCGGCGCAGGCACAGCAGGTCATCGACACCACGCAGGCGGCCATCGACAAGGTGAAGGCCGACTACCCGAAGGCGGGAGGCAAGACGTTCACCGCCTCGGTGGGCAACACCGCGGGCAAGGTCTTCACCCTGGTGTCGCAGCAGGACTTCGCGGTGCAGCTGATCCAGTCGCTGGGCCTGAAGTTGTCGCCGAACGTGGCGAACCTGGGCCAGAACGACTCGGGCAGTCCGACGGGCTCGCTGTCGCCTGAGCAGTACGACAAGCTGGCGGCCGACCTGGTGGTCATCGCGTTCACCTCGCCGGACCTGCGGCAGGCATTCGAGAGCAACCAGCTGGTGGCGAACGTCAAGTCGGGGAACTACCTGGTGACCGACATGGAGACCATCTCGGCCCTGCGCTACCCGACGGTGTACGACATCCCGTGGGTGCTGGACAAGCTGAAGCCTGCGCTGGCGAAGTTCTGACGTAGCAACGAAAAGGCCCCCTCCGAGCGCGGAGGGGGCCTTCTTCGTGCCTCAGCTCAGCTCGGACTCCAGGTCCTCTTCGGACAGTGCGTCGACCTCCAGGTAGATCTCCGCGACCTGGTCGAGGCGGCCCGGGGTGCTTTCGTCGGCCGTCAGGCGCGCCGCCATCGCGCTCACCGTCAGTGTCGCGAACAGCGTGCGGACCGTGACCTCCGTGGTGTCCAAGGCTTCCCGGAGACGCCCGACGATCATGGTCGCCAGCACGGAATCCCCGCCCCGTGCGAAGAACGGGTCCTCCAGGCCGACGCGCTCGACTCCCAGCACCTCGGCCCACACCTTCGCGATCACCTGCTCCAGCGGCGACTTCGGCGGCACGTAGTCGTCCGCGCCCGTGGCCCAGTGCGTGGCCACCGTGCGGCGGTCGACCTTGCCGTTCGCGGTCAGCGGCAGCTCGTCGAGCACCACCACGCGTGCGGGCACCATGTGCGGCGGCAGCAGGCCCCGCGCGAACTCGCGCACCTCCTCCGGCGTCACGGCGCCCGCGACGGCCGCGACGAGCTGGTTGCCCGCCACCCCGGCGACCCCGCGCCGCACGGCCGGGTGCTCGGCCAGCGCGGCCTCGACCTCGCCCAGCTCGATCCGCACGCCGCGCACCTTCACCTGGTGGTCGCGGCGACCGAGAAATTCCAGCGTGCCGTCCGGCCAGTACCGCGCCAGGTCACCTGTGCGATACCAGCGGCGCCCCTCGTACTCGACGAACCGGTCCGCAGTGCGTTCCGGGTCGCCTCGATATCCCCGGGCGACGCCGTCCCCGCCGATCCACAGCTCGCCGCCCACCCAGTCCGAGCAGTCGCGGCCGCGCGCGTCCACCACGCGGCACGCGACGTTGCGCAGCGGTGTGCCGTACGGCACCGACCGCCAGTGCGCGGGCACGCCGTGCACCTCGCACACCGTCGAGTGGATCGCCGTCTCCGTCGTGCCGCCCAGGCCGGCGAACCGGCAGCGTGGCGCGTGCGCGGCGACGCGGCCGGGCAGGTCCGTGCCCACCCAGTCGCCGCCGAGCAGCACCGTGCGCAGCCCGGTCAGCTCACCCGGCCGGGCGGAGACGAGCAGCATGTCCAGCAACGCGGGCACGCAGTTCACCAGCGTGACGCCCCGGCTCGCGACCAGCTCGGCCCACGCCCGCGCGTCCCGCCGGTCGCCCTCCTCGACGAGCGCCACCGCGCCACCGGCGCTGAGCAGGCCGAAGATGTCGTACACCGACAGGTCGAAGTCCAAAGCGGACACCGCGAGGCAGCGGTCCGACGGGCCGACGCCGAAGCGCTCATTGAGGTCCTCGATGGTGTTCATCGCCGCGCGGTGCGGCACCTCGACGCCCTTCGGCTCGCCCGTGGAGCCGGAGGTGAACAGCACGTACGCGATCGACTCCTCGTCCACGCGCACCGGCTCGGCCAGCGGTTCGGCGGCCACGTCCGCGCTGGTCAGGGTGTGTTCGATGCCCGCGATACGGCGGATGCGCTCGGCCCGCGCCCGCGGCTGGTCGATGCCGATCGGCACGTACGTGCCCCCGGCCGCGAGCACACCGAGCACGGCGGCGATCTGGTCCGGCCCCTTCGGCAGGCTCACGCCGACGATGTCGTGCGGCTTCAACGTCGCCGCGATGCGCAGCGCCTTGTCGGCCAGCTCGCCGTAACTCATCGAGCCCTCGGACCAGACGAGCGCGGTCGCCTCCGGGTTCTGCCGCGCGTGCTCGAAGAACCCGTCGTGCAGGAGCTTGCCGCTGCGCGGGCCCGCGGTGTCGTTGGCCTTGGCGCGCACCGCGGCCTGCGCGGCGGGCAGGAGACCGCCGACCGGCTGGTCCCACGCGTCGTCCTCCTGGCCGAGCCGCGTGATCAGCCGGTGGAAGGCCGCGAACATCTCGTCGATCATCCCGGCTGGGAAAGCGTTTTCACGCACGTCCCAGTTGATCAGCAGGCCCTCGTTGACCTCGGTGACCTGCGCGTCGAGCAGCACCTGCGGGCCCTGCGAGATGATCCACACCGCCTCGCCGAAGCAGCGGCGGACCTCGGCGTCGAACAGCTCGCCGAGGTTGAGCGCGCTGGTGAACACGACCGGCGCGAGCACCTGTTCGCCCTGGTGGCGCGAGAGGTCCCGCAGCACCTCGACGCCGGAGTACGCGGCGTGCGCGGCATCGGCGTGCATCCGGTCCTGCAACGCACGGGCGTGGTCCACAAAGGACGCTTCCTCGGTGAAATCGACCTCCAGCAGCACGGAGCTGGTGAAGTCGCCGACGAGCTTCTCCACCTCCGGGTGCGTGGTCTCGCGATCGAACATCGGCAGGTTGAGCAGGAACCGCGGCTGCGCGCTCCACGCCGCGAGCGACTCCGCGAACGCGGTCGCCACCACCATCGCCGGGGTGAGCCCGTGCTCGTGGGCGCGGGCGCCGAGGCGCTTGCGGTCTTCGGGCGCGAGCCAGTGGTGCCGCCGGGTGACGCGGGTGGCGTCGCCGCGCTCGCTCTCGGGCACCAGCGGCAGGTCCGGGGCGGCAGGCAGCTCGGGAACCCGCTGCTGCCACCACTCGCGGGCGCGCTCGCGGTCGACCTTGCGCGTCAGCTCGTGTTCGGCCAGGTAACGCGGGTAGCTGTAGCCGATCGGCTCGAACTCGGGGTTGTCGTAGAAGCGCGCGAGGTCCGACAGCAGGATCCGGTAGCTCAGCGCGTCGGCGGCGAGCATGTCGACGTCCACGTGCAACCGGGTGCGGCCGTCGGGCAGGCGGCTGAGCTGGATCCAGAACACCTCGCCCTCGGCGACGTCGAGGCGCGCGTGTGAAGACCGGTCGCGGATGCGCTCCAGCTCCTGCTCGTCGGCGATGTCGTGCACGACGAGCGCGGGCTGGGTGCGCGCGGGCAGGATCTGCTGACGGCCGTCGTCGGTGAACTTCGCGCGCAACATCCCGTGCCGCTCGACGAGGGCCTGGACGGCGCGCTGCAGCCGGGCCGGGTCGACGTCGCGGCCGTCGAACTCGACGTACAGGTGCGCGGCGACGGAACCGAGGTTGGTCTCCTCGTCACGGCCGATCCAGTACGCGTGCTGCATGAGCGCGAGCGGGAACGGCTCGGTCTCGTCGACCTTCACAGTCACCGCCGGCTCGGGCGCGACTCCGGCCGCCTCGGCCAGCACCTCACGCCAGCCCGCGAGCGTCGGGCGCTTCGCCAGCTGTGCGAAGCCGACCTTGATCCCGCGGCGGCGCCACTTGTTGGCGACCTGCATGAGCTGGATCGAGTCCAGCCCCCACTCGATGAGACTGTCCTCTTCGGACAGTTCAGCGGCGTCGGGGCCCAGCAGGTCGGTGACCTCCCGCAGCAGTTCCCCCGCCGTCGGTTGCTGACTCACCACGTGCCCAGCTCCTCTTCGAACTCGTCGATCTCGTCCTGGCTGATGTCCACGAGGTCCGGCGCCGGGCCGGTCCCCTCCAGTGCCCGCCGCAGCCGCTCGGCCAGCGCGGGGTCCTGCGTGGTCACGCTCACCCGCAGCTCGTCGCCGACCGCGGCGGCGTTCACTTCCAGCGCCCAGTCCGGGCGCCTACCGGGCCGCGGTGGCACGCGCAGCATCGGCGCCTCCGGGGCCACCGACCACGGCGAACCGTCGCCGGTGTCGACGCGGCCGAGGTAGTTGAGCACCACGGTCGGCTCGGGCAGGCCCAGCGGTGGCAACAGGCCGTAGCCCAGCCCGGAATCGGGCAGGTCCTGCACGCGCATGCCCGGGCGCAGCGGGAAGATCGTCGTGAACCAGCCGATGGTGGCGGACAGGTCCACACCCGGCGCGATCTGCTCCTCCCGGCCGTGCCCCTCCACCGCGAGCACCACGTCACCGAGCACCTTGCCCAGGGCGTTCTGCAGCGCCTGCTGCACGTCACCGCCGGGCAGCGGGACGGTGAAGTCGCTGGTCATGTGCTCGGCAGTGGTCAGCGAGAGCACCGGGCCGTCGAGGATGCCGCGCCACAGCTCCTCCTCGCCGCTGCGGTCCTGCTGCCGGAGCAGCTCGCTCCACCGGCGAAACGACGTGCCGCGGCGGAACAGCTCGTGTCCCTGCCACGCCTCGGCCAGGTCGTCGAGCAGGATCCGCCACGAGACGCCGTCGACGACGAGGTGGTCGGCGACGATCAGCACCCGGTCCGGGAACCGCACGACCTGCAGCAGCCGCTCGGCGGTGATCCGGTCGCGCGCGGCGAGCAGCTCGTCGTCGAGGGAGCCGGTCGCTTCCCGGAGGATTTCCCTCGCGGGAAACGACTTTTCGGGCACTACGAGACCGCTGCCGTCCCACCGCGCGCGCAGCAGTTCGTGCCGGTCGAGCACCGCTTGCAGCGTGCGCTCCAGCTCGGCGTCGGTGAGGCCGGGTGGGGCGACCAGCAGCATCGCCTGGAACAGGCCGCGGTAACGCATGATCGGCGTGGGCTCGACGCGGCCGAACGGAACATCGTCGGGGTCCACGGTGAACTCGCCGGCCGCGGTGAGGGCGGCGGGTGTGCGGAGCTCGAAGATCTGCCGCGGGGTCAGCGTGATGCCGGCCTTGCGGGCGCGGCTGACCAGCTGCACCGAGACGATGCTGTCGCCGCCGAGCGCGAAGAAGCTGTCGTGCACGCCGACCTCGGGGAGCTTGAGGATCCCCGCGAAGAGCCGGCACAGCACGCGTTCCCGCTCGTCACGGGGTTTCGCGTCGCCCGCGAGCGCGCCGAAGTCCGGGTCGGGAAGCGCTTTCCGGTCCAGCTTTCCGCTGGGGGTCAGCGGCAGCTCGGGCAGTTCGACGACGGCCGCGGGCACCATGTGCTCGGGCAGCGACGCGGCCACTCTCTCCCGGACGCCGTCGGCCTTTCCCACGACATAGGCGACGAGCCGCTGGTCCCGCACGACGACGACGGCCTGCTGCCCGATGGCGGCTTCGATCTCGCCCAGCTCGACGCGGAAGCCGCGGATCTTGACCTGGTCGTCGGCGCGGCCGAGGTAATAGAGCACCCCGTCCTTCTGGCGCACGAGGTCACCGGTGCGGTACAGGCGTTCGCCGTGGGGTCCCGCGACGAACCGCGAGGCCGTCAGCCCGGGGCGGTTGAGGTAGCCACGGGCCAGCTGGACGCCGCCGAGGTACAGCTCGCCCACGTCGGCCGGACGCAGGAGGCGGTCGAGGACGTGCACGCTGGTGTTCCACACCGGGCGGCCGATGGCGACTTCATCGGTGACGGTGAAATGCGTGACGTCCACGGCGGCTTCGGTGGGGCCGTACAGGTTGTGTATCCCCGGCTTGGCGATGTCCGCAGAAAGCGCTTCCCCGGACGTGATCACTCGCTTCGGCAGCGGACGGTCGCCGTACGCACGGAGCATCGACGGGACGAAGTGGACGGTTGTGACCTGGGGCATGAGCGACGCCAGGTGGTCCGGGTCCTTGTGGCCCTCCGGCTTGGCGACCACCAGCTTGGCGCCGGTGATGAGGGGCCAGAAGAACTCCCACACCGACACGTCGAAACTCGACGGAGTCTTCTGCAACACCGCGTCTTCGGCGGTCAGCCGGTACTCGTGCTGCATCCACAGTAGACGGTTGACGATCGCCCGGTGGGAGACCACGACACCCTTCGGGCGGCCGGTGGAGCCCGAGGTGTAGATCACGTAGGCCGCGTTGTCCGGGCCTGCCGGGCGGATCTCGGCCTCGCCGGTCAGGTCGGCGGGAAGCACGGTCACCGGCTGGGCGTCCTCGATCATGAAGTCGAGGCGGTCCGCGGGATACGACGGGTCGAGCGGCAGATACGCGCCGCCCGCCTTGAGCACCGCCAGCAGCGAGACGACCAGCTCCAGCGACCTGTCCTGCCGGATGCCCACCACGCGGTCGGGGCCGACGCCTGCCGCTGCCAGGTGGTGGGCCAGCTCCGCAGCCCTCGCGTCCAGCTCGGCGTAGGTCAACCCCGTACCCTCGAACACCACCGCCGTGGCGTCGGGCGTGCGGGTGACCTGCGATTCGAACAGCTCCGCCAGCGTCGTTTCCGGCACCTCCGCCGGGAAGTACGGCAACTCACCGGCCAGGGCCGGTAGCGCTGCCAACGGGCGGTCCGGGTGCATGGCCAACTCGTTCGCGAGCCGGACGAAGCGCGCCACGACCGAGTCCACCGTGGACCGATCGAACAGGTCCTTGCTGTAGACGAGCCAGCAGTCGATGCCCGTCTCGTCCTCGAAGAGGTGGAACGACAGATCCAGCCGCGCCGCGTAGAACTCGACGTGCTGCTCCCGCAGTGACGCCGCTCCGAACGGTGTCGCCGCCGCGGGCGCCTGCTGGTAGGCCAGCATCACCTGGCACAGCGGGTGCCGCCCCAGGGACCGCGCCGGGTTCACCGCGTCCACGAGCCGCTCGAACGGCAGGTCCTGGTGCGCGAACGCGTCGAGGTCCGTCCGCCGGACCCGGTCGACGAGCTGCCGGAACGTCGGGTTGCCGGAGACGTCGGTGCGCAGCACAAGGGTGTTGACGAAGAACCCGACGAGCCCGTCGAGCGCGGCGTCGGTCCGGCCGGCGACCGGCGTGCCGAGCGGGATGTCCGTGCCCGCGCCGAGGTGGTCGAGCAACGCGGCGAGCGCGGCCTGCACGGTCATGAACACCGTCGAGCCGGTCTCGCGGGCCAGCGCCGCAAGCGCTTCCCGCGTCGAGGCGTCGAGCCGGAACTTCACGGCGTCGCCCTCGAAGGTCGGCGTCGCGGGCCGGGGCCGGTCGGTCGGCAGGGACAGCTGCTCGGGCAACTCGGCGAGCTGGTTGCGCCAGTACTCCAGCTGCGTCGCGGCCAGGCTGTCCGGATCCGCGTCGTTGCCGAGCAGGTCACGTTGCCAGAGCGCGTAGTCCGCGTACTGCACCGGCAGTGGAGCCCAGTCCGGCCGACGACCTCGGGCGCGCGCGGCGTACGCGGTGCTGAGGTCGGCGATGAGGCGTTCGCCGGACCAGCCGTCGCTCGCGATGTGGTGCGTCAGCAGCGACAACACCTGCCCGTCGCACAGTCGCGCCTCGAACGGCGGTTCGCGGTCCAGCTCGAACGCCCGCCGCGCGGCCTCTTCGGGAGTACCGCCGAGGTGCAGCGTGGGCGCCCACTCCAGCACCCGCTGGTACGGCCGCCCTTCGGACTCCGGGTACACCGTGCGCAGGACCTCGTGCCGACCGACCACATCGGACAGTGCGGCACGCAGGGCGTCGAGATCGACCGGTCCATCGAGCCGCACCGCGAGCGGGACGTTGTACGTCGGGCTCGGGCCTTCGAGCCGGTAGAGGAACCACAACCGCTGCTGTGCGAACGACAACGGCACGCGGCGCGGCTTCGGCATCGGTGTGAGGGCGGGCCGCTTCTGCCCGCCCCCGTCGAGCGCGGCGGCCAGGCGCGACACCGTGGGCGCGTCGAAGACCGTGCCGATGGTCAGCTCCACGCCCAGTTCCGCGCGGATCCTGCCGACGAGCCGGGTCGCCAGCAGGGAATGCCCGCCGAGGGCGAAGAAGTCGTCGCACACGCCGACGCGGTCGAGGCCGAGCAGGTCGGCGAACAACGCGGCCAGCGTGCGCTCCCGTTCGGTGGCCGGTTCGGCGTCGCTGACGGTCACTTCGGGTTCCGGCAGCGCCCTGCGGTCGAGCTTCCCGCTGGGCGACAACGGAAGCGCGGCCAGCTCGACGAGCACCGACGGCACCAGGTGCTCGGGCAGGGTCCGGGCCAGCTGCCGCTTGACGTCCGATACGTCGCCGACGACGTAACCGACGAGCTGCTGCTGTTCCGGCCGCACGACCACGGCGGCTTCCCGCACGCCGGGCAGTGCCGTCAGCGCCGCCTCGATCTCGCCCAGCTCGACGCGGAAGCCGCGGATCTTGACCTGGTCGTCGGCGCGGCCGAGGAATTCGAGCACGCCGTCCTCGTTCCAGCGCACGAGATCGCCGGTGCGGTAGAGCCTGCCTCCGTCCGGAGCGGCCACGAACCGCGACGCCGTCAGGCCGGGCCGGTCGAGGTACCCCCGGGCCAGTTGCACGCCGCCGAGGTACAGCTCCCCCGGCACGCCGGGCGGTACGGGCCGCAGGAAGCGGTCGAGGACGTGCACCTGGGTGTTCCACACCGGACGTCCAATAGGGACGCTGCCGTTTCCGGCGTCCTCCGCGGCGGGCCAGTAGGTGACGTCGACCGCGGCCTCGGTCGGGCCGTACAGGTTGTGCACCTGCGGGCGCGCAAGATCCGATGGCAGTGCTTCACCACTGCAGATCACGCGCTTCGGCAACGGCCGGTCACCGTACGCCCGCAGCATCGAGGGGACGAAGTGGACCGTGGTGACCTGCGGCATGAGTGAGGCCAGGTAGTCGGGGTCCTTGTGCCCGCCCGGCTTCGCCAGCACCAGCGTGGCGCCGGTGATCAGCGGCCAGAAGAACTCCCACACCGACACGTCGAAGCTGGAGGGCGTCTTCTGTAGCACGGCGTCCTCGGCGGTCAGGCCGTACTCGTGCTGCATCCATAGTAGACGGTTGACGATCGCCCGATGGGAAACCACGACCCCTTTGGGGCGGCCGGTAGAGCCCGACGTGTAGATCACGTACGCGGCATTGTCCGGGCTCGCCGGGCGAGGCTCGGCTTCTCCGGCGAGCGCGGCAGGCAGCACCACCGTCGGCCCGGCGTCGGAGATCATGAACTCCAGGCGTTCGTCCGGATAGGACGGATCGAGCGGCAGGTACGCGCCGCCCGCCTTGTGCACCGCCAGCAGTGACACCACCAGGTCCAGTGAGCGGTCGTGCCGGATGCCGACGATCCGGTCCGGCCCCACGCCCGCCGCCGCCAGCTGCCGGGCCAGCTTCGACGCACGGGTGTCCAGCTCGGCGTACGTCAGCCGCTCGCCCTCGAAGACGACCGCGGTGGCGCCGGGCGTGCGGGCGACCTGCGCGGCGAACAGCTCGGGCAGGGTCGTTTCGGGGACCTCGACCGCCGAGCCCGCGGGCAACGCGGCCGAGTGGTACTCCAGCTGAGAGATGCTCTGCTCCGGCGCGTTGAGAGCGCTTTCCAGCAGCGACTCCAGGTGTGCGAGGAACCGGTCCACCGTGGCGGGCGCGAACAGGTCGGTCGAGTACGTGGCCTCGATCCGCATCCGGCCGTCGGTCAGGAACGCCTCCAGCGCGAGGTCGAACTGCGTGGTGTCGTTGTGCACCGTCTCCCAGCTCGCGGTCACGCCGGGCAGGTCGAAGCCCCGCAGCCCCTGGGTCAGGAACAGCAGCATCACGTCGAACAACACCGACCGCCCGGCCACCCGTGGCGGCCGCAGCCGCTCGACGAGCAGGTCGAACGGCAGGTCCTGGTGGGCGTAGCCGTCGGTGCACACGCGCTGGACGCGGGCCACCAGCTCGGCGAACGACGGGTTCCCGGTGAGGTCGGCCCGCAGCACGAGGGTGTTGCCGAAGTTGCCGATGAGCCGCTCGACCTCGCCCGCGTCGCGGTTCATCGACGCCGACCCGATCGGCACGTCGGTGGCACCGGTGTAGCGGTGCAGCAGGGCCGCGTAGGCCGCGAACACGACCATGAACGGCGTGACGCCACGGGACTGGGCGAACGCCGTCGCACGTTCGGTGAGCGCGACGTCGAACGTCCGAAAGCGACGGTCGCCGCGGCTCGACCGGGTTGCCGCACGGGGGAAGTCCGTTGGTAGCGGCAGGTGCTCGGGCATCGGGTCGAGTTCCCGGCGCCAGTAGTCGAGGTCACCGGACAGCCGTTCGTCCGTGAGCGTCTTCCGTTGCCACAGCGCGAAGTCCGCGTACTGCACCGGCAACGGTTCCAGCGCGGCCGGGCGGCCGGTGGTGTCCTCGCGGTAGAGCGCGCTGATCTCGTGCGACAGCGCGTTGAAGGTGAAGCCGTCCCACGCGATGTGGTGCACGGTCAGCACGAGTACGTGGTCGTCGTCCGCGCGGCGCAGCAGCCGCAACCGCAGCGAGTGCTCGCGTTCGAGGTCGAAGGCGTGCGCCGACTCCTCCCGGGAAAGCGCTTCCACCGTCCGGTCGCGTTCGTCCTCGGGCAGGCCCCGCAGGTCCGACTCCGGCATCCGCACGACGGCGAACCGGTCGACCACCTGCCGCGGCTCGCCGTCCGGCCCGGGCACGTAACGGGTGCGCAGGACCTCGTGCCGGTCGACAAGCCGCTGGAAGGAGCGCTGCAACGCCGCGGTATCGAGGTCGCCGCGCAGGCTGATCGCCAGGCACACGTTGTACGCCGGGCTGTCCGGTTCGAGCTGCTGCAGGAACCACATGCGCGACTGCGCGTACGACAGCGGCAGGTCGTCCTCGCGGTCCCGCTTCGGGATCTGGTCGGTGCGCGCGAGCCCGGCCTGCGCGAGGCGGCGGCGCAACAGCTCGCGCTTGCGGGCGGCCAGGTCACTCATCGGAGATCTCCTTCAGCGCGGCGAACCACTCGCGCGACAGGTCGTGGATGCGGTCGCCCGGGAAGACGCCCTCGGCCCACTGCCAGTCGGCCTCCAGCACCGAGCCGCGGACGAGCGCGTTGAGCACCAGGCAGTACGGCGCCGGCATGGCGTCGTCGACGCCACCACCCATCGCGCCGACCTCGGGCGCGCCGGACCACGGCTCGCCGTCGGTCTCGCCGACCGTGAGCCTGCCGAGGTAGTTGAACTCGACCTGCGGTTCGGGCAGCCGCGCGAGCTCGGGCGCGGTGTCCGGGTTGAGGTAGCGCAGCAGGCCGTAACCCAGGCCGCTGTCGGGCAGGGCGAGCTGCTGCGACACCTTCCGCACGTCGGTGGGGTCGATGCGGACCGGGTGCACGTCGGTGAACCAGCCGACGGTGCCGGACAGGTCCGCGCCGGGCACCAGCTGCTCCTCGCGGCCGTGCCCCTCCAGCGCGATCAGCACCGAGCCTTCCTCGCCGCGCCAGCGCGCGACCGCGCGGGCGAACGCGGTGAGCAGCACGTCGTTGACCGTCACGCCGAGCCGTTCGGGCACGGTCGTGAGCAGCGCCCGCGTGAGGTCCGCGTCGAGGAACGTCCGCTCGGCTCGCATGGTCGAGCGGGTGTCGACGGCCGGATCGAGCCGCCGCCTGCCCAACACGGGATCGGGGCCGGACAGGATGTCGCGCCACAGGTCCAGCTCGGGCGCCTTCGCTTGCGCCACCTCGGGAAGCGCTTTCGCCCACTCGCGGAAGGACGTGCCAACAGGCGGTAGTTCGCGGCCGGCCCACAGGTCGGCCAGCTCCGGCACCAGCACGCCCCAAGATGCGCCGTCAACGACCAGGTGGTGCAACAGGATCAGCAGCCGCCCGTCTCCGCCGGGCCGGTCGAACCAGACGAAGCGAGCCATCTTCCCGTCCGCCGGGGACAGCTCGCGCAGCTCCTCCTCCAGCACGTCCGGCAGCTGGGCCGCCACATCGGTCAGCTCGACTCGGCGCACGGCGGGTTCGGCACCGCGGGGGTGCACGACCAAGGCCCTGTCGAAAGTGGACCGAAGCACGTCGTGCCGGTCGAGCAGTGTCCGCAGCATGCCGGTGAGCCGGTCGAGGTCGAGCCCGGCGGGCGTGCACAGCAGTCGTGCCTGGCTGAGCCGGTCGTACGGTTTGTTGCGGGTCAGCCAGTGCAGCATCGGGGTCAGCGGCACCTCGCCGATACCGGCGTCCGGGTCCGTGGCGGCCTTCGCCTCTCCGGCCACCTGGGCGAGTTCCGCGACCGTGCGGCGCTCGAACACGTCTCGCGGGCTGAAACCGAAACCGGCCGCGCGGGCCTTGCTGACCAGGCGCATCGACACGATGCTGTCCCCGCCGAGCGCGAAGAAGCTGTCGTCCGCGCCGACCTGCCGCACCCCGAGGACCTCGGCGAACAGCTCCGCGAGCCGCACCTCGGTGTCCGTGCGGGGCGCGCGCGTGGTGCCTCGGTAGTCGGGCGCGGGAAGCGCTTTCACGTCGAGCTTGTCGTTGCGGGTCAACGGGAAGCTGTCGACAGCCACGACCGCGGCGGGCACCAGGTAGTCGGGCAGGCTCGCCGCGACGCGCTCCCGCAGCCCTTCGACACCACCGTGCCGCAGGACGACGTAGGCGACCAGCCGTCGCACGCCCGGGGTGTCCTCGCGCGGCACCACGACCACCCGCTCCACGCACTCCTCCCGCGCGAGCACGGCCTCGATCTCACCGGGCTCGATGCGGTAGCCGCGGATCTTGACCTGGTCGTCGACGCGCCCGAGGCTTTCGATCCGGCCGTCGGCGGTCCAGCGCGCGACATCGCCGGTGCGGTACATGCGGCCAGGGTGGAACGGGTCGGCGACGAACCGCTCGGCGGTCGTGCCGGGGCGGCCGAGGTAACCGCGGGCGAGCCCGGCGCCGGCGAGGTACAGCTCACCCTCCACGCCGACCGGGCAGGGTCGCAGCCGCTGGTCGAGGATGTACGCGCGGGCGTTGCCCACGGGCGAACCAATCGAAGGCGTGTCGCTGTCGGCAAAGTTGGTCGCCACCGAGTCCACAGTGCACTCGGTCGGGCCGTAGAGGTTGTAGACGGCGAGGTCGGTCTCCGCGCGCAGCATCCGCCACAGTTCCCCCGGCACCGCTTCGCCGCCGACGCCGAGCACCTTGAGCTCGCCGCGCCACGGCTCGGTCGCCACCTGCGCCAACAGCGACGGCGACAGCTCGACGAACTCGATCCGGTGTCCGGCAAGGAAAGTACGCAGCAGATCGGCGTCGCGGCGGACGTCCGGCGGCACGAGGTGCAGCTCGTGCCCGGCGAACAGCCACAGCATCGGCTGCCACGACGCGTCGAAGGCCATCGGCCAGGCGTGTGCCACCCGCAGCGGGCGCCCGACGCGCTCGCGGGCCGGGTCGAACAGGTCGGTGCGGTGGCTGACCAGCAGGTTCGTGATCGCCCGGTGCGGCACCACGACGGCCTTCGGGGTGCCCGTCGAGCCGGAGGTGTAGATGACGTACGCCGGGTGTTCTGGCCGGGCGCGCGGTGGCAGGTCGGCGGCCTCGCCCTCCGGCACCTCGGTCAGCACCGCGACCGGCCGCGCGTCGGCCAGCATGACGTCGAGCCGCGCCGCGGGCCAGTCCGGGTCCAGCGGCAGGTACGCGGCACCGGCCTTGAACACCGCGAGCAACGCGATGATCATGTCCGCGCCCGCGGGCAGCTTGAGCGCGACGATCCGTTCCGGCCCGGCGCCCTCGGCCACGAGTAGCCGGGCGACGTGGTTCGCACGCCGGTTGACCTGGACGAAGGTCAGCGTGCGGTGCCCGTCGACGATCGCGGTCGCGTCGGGCGTGCGGCGGGCCTGCTCCTCGAAGACCTCGGACATCGTCCGCGCGGGCACGTCGAGCCGTTTGCCGGTGCCGAAGTCCGCCAGCTGCTGCTTTTCGGCCGAGGACAGCAGGTCGAGCGGACAGCCCTCGGCGAAGGCTTCGGCGGCACGGGTGAAGTAGCTCGCGACCGACTCGATCCACGCCCGGTCGAACACGTCCGGCCGGTACTCGAAGGTGACGGAAAGCGCTTCCTCGGCCGCGACCGCCAGCGTCAGCGGATAGTGCGTGGCGTCGTCGACGTCGACCTGCGTGATTCGCAGGCCCGCGTGCCGCTCGCTCTCGCCGACGGCGGCCGAGTCGATCGGGTAGTTCTCGAACACGACGAGCGTGTCGAACAGGTCTCCCCCGCCCGCGGCGCGCTGGATCTCGGTGAGCCCGAGGTACTGGTGGTCGAGCAGCCCGGACTGCGCGGCTTGCAACGCGGACAACGGCTCCTCGGTCCGCACGCGCACGGGCACGGTGTTGATGAACAGCCCGATCATCGAGTCCACACCCGGCAGGTCCGCCGGGCGTCCGGAAACCGTCGCGCCGAACACCACGTCCTCGCGGCCGGTCAGGCGCCCGAGCACCTGCCCCCACAGCGCCTGCACCACGGTGTTCACCGTCAGCCCCTGTTCGCGGGCGCGGGCGTAGAGCCGCTCGGCGGGCAGGTCGATGCGGAGCTTCCCCGGACGCGTCGGCACGCGGGAAGCCTGCGGCGCGAGCAACGTGGGCTCGGCACCGTCGAGTTCACGCAGCCATGCGTCGGTGGAGGCGGCAACGTCCCTTGTGGACAGCCACGACAGGTAGTCCCGGTACGGGCGCGGGCGGGGCGGCTCGGTGCCGCCGTACAACGCGAGCAGCTCGCCGATCAGCAACGGCAGGGACCAGCCGTCGAGCAGGATGTGGTGATTGGTCAACACGAGCCGGAAGTCGGTCTCCCCCAGCTTCACCAGCGTCATCCGCAGCAGCGGCGGCTCGGACAGGTCGAACCGGGCGGCGCGGTCGCGCGCGAGCACGCCGTCGAGGTCCCCGTCGGACTCCGCCCACGGCAGCTCGACCTCGTCCAGCACCACCTGCACCGGATCGTCGACTTCCTCGTGTACGAAGGCGGCCCGCAGGTTCGCGTGCCGCGCCAGCACGCGTTCCGCCGCCGTTTGTAAGCGCTTCCCGTCCACGGCGCCTTCGAGGCCCAGCACGAACTGGACGGTGTAGACGTCCTCGGCTCCGGCGTCGAACAACGCGTGGAACAGCATTCCCTGCTGGAGCGGGGAAAGCGGCAGGATGTCCTCGATCACTTCTTCCCCCACTTCGCGGCCAACCGGTCGAGCTGGCCCTGGTTCAGCGATACCAGCGGCACGTCGGACGGGGTGAGGCCCGCGTCCTGGTCCGCCACCAGCACCTGCCGCCAGGCCCGAGCGAACCCGCGCACCTCGGCCTCGGTGTGCTTTCCGGTCCACGACCACGTCGCCTTGAGCACCGGGCCGGCGGCGCCGTCCTCGGTGAGCGCGTTGACCTGCAGCGGCCGGTCCTGCAGCTCGGGTTCCGGCAGCTTCTCCGGCCCGGGCGTCCAGTACGCGTCGGTCAGGTCGAACCGGCCGAGGTAGTTGAAGCCGATTTCCGCGTCCGGGATTTCCAGGCCGAAGCCGGAGTCCGGAATCGCGCGCAGCCGTTCCTTGGTCCGCGCCAACGGTTCCTTCGCCAGCTCGAACGGGAACACGGTGGTGAACCAGCCGATGGTCCGCGACAGGTCCGCGCCGGGCACCAGGTGTTCCTCGCGGCCGTGCCCTTCCAGCGCCACGGTCGCCGGACCGAGCGCGCTGCCCAGCGCCGCCACCAGCACCTCGTTGACCCGTGCACGCTGCCCTTCGAGCACCTTGCGGGTCTCGGCCACGGTCAGCTCGACGGTCAACCGGCCCTCGACGGGCTCGGCCTTGCGCGGGTGCACGGGCGTGGGCCGCGCGGTGGCGAGCGCCCAGCTGCGGAACGACGTCGGCACGGGAGCCAGCTCGGGCGCGCGGCCGGCGGCGCGCGCGTCCCACGCCTCGGCCAGGTCCTCGGCGAGGATCCGCCACGACACGCCGTCGACCACGAGGTGGTGCAGGACGAGCAGCAGCCTGCCGTCGAAGGCCACGGCGCGGACCATGCCCTCGGCCGGGTCGAGCGCGGCGACCGCTTCGGCGTACTTCTCCGGCCGGTACGGGCCTTCGACGTGCTCCACTTCCGCGCACACGGAACCGGGCGGGGGCACGTGCAACGCCCCGTCGCCCAGCCGCGCACGCAGCACGTCGTGGTGGTCGAGCAGGTCCTGCAGGACCTGCTCGAACGCGTCCGGCGCGAACGGCTCGGGCACCCGCAGCAGCGCGGCCTGGTGCATCCGCTCGTCCCCGGTGCCCGCCCACCAGCGCATGATCGGCGTGAACGGCACCTCGCCCACGCCGTCGTCGTGCCGGACGACGGTGGCCGCGTCGACCGTCCGCGCGAGGGCGGCGGCGGTCTGGTGCTCGAACACCTGCCGCGGCGAGAGCTGGAGCCCCGCCGCGCGTGCCTTGCTCACGAACCGGATCGACAGGATGCTGTCGCCGCCGAGGGCGAAGAAGTTGTCGTCCGCGCCGACCTCGGGTAACCGCAGCAGCTCGGCCATCAGTCTGCAAAGGATCTTCTCGGTCTCGGTGACCGGTTTCCGGGTGGTCTTCTCCTCCTCCGGCGGGGCCGGCAGCGCGCGCCGGTTCACCTTGCCCGAGGGCAGGAGCGGGAACTCGTCGAGGAACACGAACCGCGACGGCACCATGTACTCCGGCAGCCTGCGCCGCAGCCAGTCGCCGAGGTCCTCGACCCGCGGGCCGACGCAGTAGCCGGTCAGCCCCGGCCGGTCGTCACGCAGCAGCACGACGGCTCGGCGGACCTGCTCGTGTTGTTCCAGTACCGCCTCGATCTCCTCCAGCTCGACGCGCATCCCGCGGATCTTGACCTGGTTGTCAGCGCGGCCGAGAAATTCGAGGCTGCCGTCCTCCTGCCAGCGCGCGAGGTCGCCGGTGCGATACAGGCGGGAGCCGGGCGGGCCGAACGGGTCGGCGACGAAGTGGTCGGCCGTGCGCTTGGGGTCGTTGAGGTAGCCACGGCCGAGGTAGACGCCGCCCGCGTACAGCTCGCCCGCCACGCCGACGGGCACCGGCAGCAGGTTGGTGTCCAGCACATGCAGCTGGGTGTTGCCGTTCGGCTTCCCGATGGACACCGCGGTGCGCACCGCGTCCCGGTACACGACGTGGCTGACGCCGATGGTCGCCTCGGCGGGCCCGTAACCGTGGTACATGATCGCGTCACTGGCGCGGCGGAACCGCTGGAACAGCTCCGGCGTGAGCACCTCGCCGCCGCACCACACGTGCCGGAGCGACCGGCCCCGCTGCTCGAAGTCGTCCAGCTGCAGCAGGAGGTCCAGGATCGACGACGGCAGGTAGGTGAACGTGACCTCGTGCCGCTCGATCAGGCCGAGCAGGTAGTCGATGTCGCGCTCGCCGCCGGGTTCGGCGATGACGAGCTTCGCGCCGGTGACCAGCGCCAGGAAGATCTCGTTGATCGAGATGTCGAACCCGAGCGGCGCCTTGAACAGCGTTGCGTCGCCGGGCCCGAAGCCGAGCATCTCGCGCTGCCACAGCATCCGGTGCGTGATCGCACGGTGCCGGATCATCGCACCCTTCGGGGTGCCGGTGGAGCCGGAGGTGTAGATGACGTAGGCCAGGCTTTCCGGCTCGATGTGGACGTCCGGCTTGTCCGGAGTGGACCCTTCGCCGACGTGTACGACCGGAACGCCGAGGTCCCGCACCGGTTCGTCGTGCTCCGGCCCGGACAGGATCGCGGCCAGGCCCGCGCTCGCGCACACGTCGGCGATTCGGCGCTGCGGCCACGACGGCTCCAGCGGCACGAACGCCGCCCCGGCCTTCTCCACGCCCAGCAGCCCGGCGACCAGCTCGATCGAGCGCTCCCAGTGCATCCCGACGGTCTGCTCCGGCCCGACGCCGAGGTTTCGCAGCGTGTGGGCAATGTGGTTGGCCCGCGCGTCCAGCTCGGCGTAGGTGAGCTGCACGTCGTGGAACTCGACGGCGATGCCGTCCGGCGTCCGCGCGACCTGCTCCTCGACCATCGCGGTCAACGTCGTGACCGGACGGGTCTCGGCGGTGTCGTTGAAGGCGCGCAGCTGCGCGTGCTCGGCTTCGGAAAGCACGTCGACCAGCCCGACCGGGCGGTTCGGATCAGCCACGAAGGCGTTCAGCAGCAGGGCGAGCCGCTGCCCGAAGCGCTCCACAGTGGACTCGTCGAACAGGTCCGCACTGTAGGAGATCGAGCACTCACCAGGCGCGAAGCGGAACGCGAGGTCGAACTTCGCCCCGGTGTCCGCTGTCTCGACGGGAGTCGCCTCGATGCCGGGCAGCGTCAGCGCCGCGTCCGAGTCCTGATAGGACACCATCGTCTGGAACAGCGGGTGCCGGGCGGGCGAGCGCGGCGGGTTCACCGCCTCGACCACCCGCTCGAACGGCAGGTCCTGGTGGGCGTAGGCGTCGAGGTTCGTCTCGCGGACGCGCGCCAGCAGCTCGCGGAACGTCGGGTTGCCGGACAGGTCCGTGCGCAGCACCAGGCTGTTGACGAAGTAGCCGACCAGGTCTTCGAGCACCTCGTCGGTGCGCCCCGCGGTCGGCGTGCCGAGCGGGATGTCCTCACCGGCGCCGAGCCGGTGCAGCAGCACGGCGACCGCGGCCTGCCCCACCATCAGGTCGGTGACGCCGAGCTTCCGCGCGAGCGGGCGGACGTCGGGCAGGTCGAGGCGGACGCTGCCGCCGCGGTGGGTCGGGAACTGCGGGCGCGGCCGGTCGGTCGGCAGCGGCAGCTCCTCGGGCAGGCCCGCGAGCTTTTCGCGCCAGTACTCGGTGTCGTCGTCGGCGTTCTCCAGCTGCCAGAGGGTGTAGTCCGCGTACTGCACGGGCAGCGGCGGCCACTCCGGCGCGCGGCCCTCCACGCGGGCAGCGTAGGCGGTGGCGAGGTCGGCCAGCAGCGGCCGCGCGGACCACTCGTCCGCTGCGATGTGGTGCACGACCAGGGAGAACTCGTACTCCTCGGGCCCGATCCGGCGCAGGTCGTAGCGGATCGGCAGTTCCTCGTCGAGGCGGAAGGAGTGCTCGGCCGTGCCTCGCGCGATCGGGCCGGGTTCGAGGATCTCCTGCCGTGGCTCGGCGCCGGGGAAGATCGTGCGCAGGGATTCGTGCCGTGCCACGACATCCCGGAGCGCCACGTCGAGCGCATCGGGGTCGAGCGGACCACGCAGGCGGGCGGCGAACGGGATGTTGTAGGTCGGGTTCGGGCCTTCCAGCCGGTAGAGGAACCACAGGCTGCGCTGCGCGGGAGAAAGCGGTATCTCGGCGGGACGCTCACGCGGGGTCAACGCCGGGCGACGGGTTCCCGAGTCGACGAGCCGGGCCAGGCGTGCGGCGGTCGGCGCGTCGAACACGGCACGCAGCGACAGGTCGGCGCCGAACGTCCGGCGGACGCGGCTGACGAGCTTGGTCGCGAGCAGCGAATGCCCGCCCAGCGCGAAGAAGTCGTCGTGCGGCCCGACTGCGTCGAGCCCGAGAACGTCAGCGAACAGCTCGCACAGGATTTGCTCGCGCGGGTCGGCCGCGGGTGCTTTGCCGGTCACCGCGACCGGTTCGGGCAGGGCCTTGCGGTCGAGCTTGCCGCTCGGCGTCAGCGGCAGCTCGTCGAGGGGAACGATCACCGACGGCGTGAGGTGCTCGGGCAGGCGGAGCGCCGAGGTGTCCACGTGCGCCCCGGTTTCCGGCACGACGTAGCCGATGAGCTGCTGCTGCTCGGCCCGCACGGCGACGGCGGCCGCCCGGACGCCGGGCAGCGCGCGCAGGACCGCCTCCACCTCGCCCAGCTCAACGCGGAAGCCCCGGATCTTGACCTGGTCGTCGGTGCGGCCGAGGTAGTACAGCACCCCGTCCTTCTGGCGCACGAGATCCCCGGTGCGATACAACCGCTGCCCGTCCGGACCCGCGACGAACCTGGACGCCGTGAGCCCGGGCCGGTTGAGGTAACCGCGGGCGAGCTGCACACCCCCGAGGTACAGCTCGCCCACGTCCGCCGGACGCAGGAACCGATCGAGCACGTGCACACTCGTGTTCCACACCGGGCGGCCAATGGCGACCTCATCGGTCACCGTGAAATGCGTGACGTCCACCGCGGCCTCGGTCGGGCCGTACAGGTTGTGGACCCCCGGCTTCGCGATGTCCGCAGAGAGCGCTTCCCCAGAAGTGATCACCCGCTTCGGCAACGGCCGGTCACCGTACGCGCGCAGCATCGACGGGACGAAATGGACAGTCGTGACCTGCGGCATCAGCGACGCCAGGTAGTCCGGGTCCTTATGCCCCTCCGGCTTCGCGACCACCAGCTTCGCGCCAGTGATCAGCGGCCAGAAGAACTCCCACACCGACACGTCGAAACTCGACGGAGTCTTCTGCAACACCGCGTCCTCGGCCGTCAGCCGATACTCGTGCTGCATCCACAGTAGACGGTTCACGATCGCCCGGTGGGAAACCACCACACCCTTCGGACGACCGGTCGAGCCCGACGTGTAGATCACGTACGCCGCGTTGTCCGGACCCGCCGGGCGAACCTCCGCGGTGCCATCGAGCCGCGCCGGAAGGACCACCGCCGGTTGGGCGTCGGAGATCATGAACTCCAGCCGTTCCTCCGGATAGGAGGGGTCGAGCGGCAGGTACGCGCCACCGGCTTTGAGCACCGCCAGCAGCGAAACGACCAGCTCCAGCGACCGGTCCAACCGGATACCCACCACGCGATCCGGGCCGACGCCTGCCGCCGCCAGCTGCCGCGCGAGGCCCGAAGCACGGGCCTCCAACTCGGCGTAGGTGAGCGAGACACCCTCGAACACCACCGCCGTCGCGTCCGGCGTGCGGGCGACCTGCGCCTCGAACAGCTCCGCCAGCGTGGTCTCCGGCACCTCCGCCGGGAAGAACGGCAGCTCCTCCGCGAGCAGGTCGAGCCGCGCCACCGGCGTCTCCGGCGTGGCGGCGAACCGGCCCAGCACGTCGAGGAACCGGTCCGCGAGCACCGAAACGTCCGGGAACTGCCGCACGTCGTGATCGATCCGCAGCGTGAAACTCTCGCCCGGCACGACCAGCAGCGTGAGCGGGTAGTGCGTGGCGTCGCGCACGGAAACGTCCGCCAGCAACGGAATCTCGCCGTCCATCGGATAGCTTTCGAAGACGACGAGCGTGTCGAACAGGTTCGCGTGCCCGCTCGCGCGCTGGATGTCGGCGAGCCCGAGGTGCTGGTGCTCCAGCAACCGCGCCTGCTCGGCCTGCAGGCGCGCGAACAGCTGCGCGAGCGTCTCGCGCGGCGACAGCCGCACCCGCACGGGCACGGTGTTGATGAACATGCCGACCATCGACTCGGCACCCGGCACGTCGGCGCTGCGGCCGGACACCGTCGCGCCGAACACCAGGTCGTCGCGGCCGGTCAGCGTCGACAGCGTGAGCGCCCACGCGCCCTGCACCACGGCGTTCACGGTTACGCCGTGCCGCCGCGCGGCCTCCTCCAGCGGCGCCCCCGGCACCCGGAACTCGCTCCGGCGCGGAAAACCCCGAGCCGGGGCGCCCACCAGCGTCGGCCCGTCCAGGTCGGCCAGCGCCTCCGCCCATGCCCGCTCCGCGGCCGCAGTGTCCTGTTTGGACAGCCACGCCAGGTGGTCGCGGAACGGCCGCACCGCGGGCAGCGGCTCACCCCGGTACAACGCCAGCAGCTCGCGGATCAGGATCGGCGCGGACCAGCCGTCCCACAGCAGGTGGTGCGCCGTCAGAACCAGCTGCCGCCTGCCCACCAGCGTGAAGCGCAGCAGCGGCGGGCGCGCGAGGTCGAACGGTGCCGCCCGCTCGGCGTCGAGGTCCAGCTCCTCGACCACCCGGAACGGCACCTCGACCGCACGTCGGACGACCTGCACGAACTGGCCCGAAGCCTGCGTGCGGAACGCGACGCGGAGGTTGGCGTGCCGGCGCACGAGCGCCTCGGCCGCCTGCCTGAGCCGCTCGGGTTCGACGTCCTCGGTGAGGCACAGGACGGTCTGGACGGTGTAGACGTCCACCCGGTCGCCGAGCAGGGCGTGGAACACCATGCCCTGCTGCAACGGGGTGAGCGGGAGGACGTCCTCGACGCTCGAAGCCACCGTCAGGACTCGGCATCCATCGCCCGGACCAGGCTCAGCGGCCGCATGTCCGTCCAGTTCGCCTCGATGTGGTCGAGGCACGCCTGCCGGGTGTCCTCGCCGAACACGACGGTCCAGCCCGACGGGACCTCGGCGAACGTGGGCCACAGGGAGTACTGGCCCTCGTCGTTGACCAGGGCGTAGAAGCGGCCGCTGTCGTCGTCGAAGGGGTTCGTCACGTAAGCCTCCCGATCCTTGTTAGCTGAGGCTTACCTTAGTCGAGAAGCTACGAGTGTCCAGCGGCGAAAAAGGTGACGATCGCGGCGTTGACCGCGTCCGGCCGTTCCAGGTAGCCGTAGTGCCCGCAGTCCGGCAGCTCCACGTAACGCGCGGACGGGATCGCGTCCGCGACCTCCTTCGCCAGGTACGCGGGCAGGCGCACGTCGTCGGCGAACCCGATCACCAGGCACGGCACGTCGATGGCGCGGTACGCCGGCAAGCGGTTTCCCTCGATGCTCAGCCGCAACTGCGCTCGCAGGCCGGGCGTCCAGATCGTCGGCGACATCGTGAACAGTTCGAGCCAGTCCCGCACCGCCACATCGTCGTTGAGCGTGCGCGGCGAGAGGTTCTGCAGCGCGCGGGAGACGGCCTCGTACTTCGGCGGCAGCTCCAGGCCGGTGTCGCGCAGCTCGCGCTCCGCCTCGTTCATCGTCCGCCGCATCACGTCGGACCGGCCGCGGGTGGCCATCAGCACCGCCTGCGTGACCAGTTCCGGCCTGGCCAGCGCCAGCTCCGTGACCACCTGGGCGCCCATCGAGGTGCCGACGAGGCGGCACGGCCCCAGCTCCAGGTGCTCGATGAGCGCCGCGGTGTCGGCCACCAGGTCGTCGATCGTGAAGTCCGTGTCGTCGCCGGAAGTTCCCCGGTTGTCGAACGTGATCACGCGGTAGCCGGCGTCGACGAGCGCGGGCACCTGGTGCAGGTGCCACACGCGACCCGTCGCCCCGGTGCCCATCACGAGCACGACGGGTTCGCCGGAACCGGTGTCCTGGTAGGGAATCTTCACGCCGTTGACGGCTGCGAGGGGCGGCATCGTTCTCCTTGCAAACTCGCCCGGCGCAGACCGGGCAGGGTGACCGCGACCAGGCACACGCCCAGCACGCACACGATGCCACCACCGACGACCGCGGTGGAACCACCGAACAGGCGGGCGGCGAGCCCGGCCTCGGCGTTGCCGACGGCGGTCCCGCTCGTGGCCTGCGCCAGCCACAGGCTGGACACGCGGCCCTGCAGGTGGTCCGGTGTGTAGTGCTGCAGCAGCGCGCGCCGCAGGATCTCCGAACTGGTGTCGGCGAGGCCCGCGACCGCCAGGCACAGCAGGCCGAGCCACAGGTGCCCGGACAGGCCGAAGGCGGTGATCGCCAAGCCCCACAACAGGACCGACGCGATCAGCGCGCGGCCGCTGTGCCGGAAGTGGCCGGTCCAGCCGCTCGCCAGCGCGCCGAGGAACGCGCCCACTGCGGGCGCCGTGTAGAGGATCCCGACGGTGGCCGGGCCGCCGCCGAACTCCTCGTCGGCGAACTGCGGGAACAGCGAGTAGGGCATCGCGAACAGCATGGCCCACACGTCGATCAGCAGCAGGCCGCCGACGATCTGGTCACGCCGCACGAAGCGGAAGCCTTCGGCGAGCGCGCGCAACGGGTGCTGCGGCTCCTGCTCCGACGGCAGCGGCGGGATCGTCCACATGAGCGCGACCCCGACGAGATAGCCGACGGCGTCGATCGCGAAGCAGGCCGCGACACCGGGACCGGCGGCGAGGAAACCCGCCACCGTCGGCCCGACCATCGCGCCGAACTGGCTGGTCACCGTGAACAACGCACCCGCGGCGGCGAGCTGCGCGGGTTCGACGAGCGCGGGCACCGCGGCCATCAGCGCCGAACCGCCGAGCCCGTTGATCGCGCCCGCCAGCACTGCCGCGACGTACACGACGGCCAGCACCGGATGCGGCATCGCCGCGTTGACCGCCAGCCCGGCGAGGACGAGGCTGACGAGCGCGCGGGTGCCGAGGATCAGTCGCCGCCGGTCGAGCCGGTCGGCCAGCACGCCGCCCACGAGCAACCCGGCCAGCAGGGCGAGGCCGAACGCGAGGCTGACGAGCCCGACCTGGACCGAGGATCCCGTGACCTGGTAGACGTGCACGTTGATGGCGACGTTCGTCAGCGCCGTGGTGAGCACCGTCAGCGTCTGCGCGGTGAACACACGCCGGTAGCCCGGGCTGGTGCGGAGCGGTGTGACGTCGATGACCAGCTCACCCAGCCGCACGAGCACCATCCCTTCCAGAACCTCGGCTAGCCTAACCTAAGTTCGTTGCCGGACCCAAGGAGCTGCGGATGCTGGACGGGTGTGTGCCCTGGCCGGAAGACCTGGCCGAACGCTATCGGGCGGAGGGTTACTGGACGGGGGAACCGCTCGACCAGCTGCTGCGGAACGGCGTCGAGCGGCATCCGGACCGGGTCGCGCTGGTGAGCGGCGACGGGCGGCGGTGGACGTACGCGGAGCTGGACGCGTGGACCGCGCGCGTGGCGGCGGGGCTCTCGACGCTGCTCTCGCCGCGGGAACGCGTCGTGGTGCAGCTGCCGAACGTGCCCGAGTTCGTCGTGCTGCTGTTCGCGTTGCTGCGGGTCGGCGCGCTGCCCGTGCTCGCGCTGCCCGCCCATCGCGAGGCCGAGATCGTCCCGCTGTGCGAGCTGTCCGAAGCGGTCGCGTACTTCATCACCGAGGACTACCGCGAGCTGTCGCGCGTGGTCACCAAGGCCGTGCCCGGCCTGCGGCACGTGATCGCGGTGGAGGACCTGCCCACCGCGGACCCGGTCGAGCTGCCCGAGCCGGACCCAGGTGACGTCGCGTTGTTCCTGCTCTCCGGCGGCACGACGGGCACGCCGAAGCTGATTCCGCGCACCCACAACGACTACCTCTACAACGCGCGCGCCAGCGCCGAGGTCTCCGGCTTCGACGAGTCCACTGTGTACCTGGTGGTGCTGCCCGCGTCCCACAACTTCGCGCTCGCCTCGCCGGGTCTGCTCGGCGCCTTCGCCGCGGGCGGCACCGTCGTGCTCGCCCCGGACCCCAGTCCGGACACCGCGTTCGCGTTGATCGAGCGCGAGAAGGTCACGGTCACCGCGGCCGTGCCGCCGGTCGTCCTGCTGTGGATGGACGCGGCGGAGTTCGCCGACGAGGACCTGTCGAGCCTGGAGTTGCTGCAGGTCGGCGGCGCGAAACTGAGCGCGGAACCCGCGGGCCGCGTGCGGGAGGCGCTGGGGTGTGGGCTGCAGCAGGTGTTCGGGATGGCCGAAGGGCTGCTGAACTTCACGCGCCTCGACGACCCCGAAGAGCTGATCGTGACGACGCAGGGCCGCCCACTGGCACCGGCCGACGAGGTGCGCGTGCTGGAGAACGGCGAGCTGCTGACCCGCGGCCCGTACACGCTGCGCGGCTACTACCGGGCGGAGGAGCACAACGCGCGCTCGTTCACCGAGGACGGCTTCTACCGCAGCGGGGATGTGGTGCGGCAGCTGCCGACCGGGCACCTGATCGTCGAGGGACGCGTCAAGGACCAGATCAACCGCGGCGGCGAGAAGATTCCCGCCGAGGAGCTGGAGAACCACCTGCTGGCGCACCCCGCCGTGCACGACGCGGCGGTGGTCGGCATGGCGGATCCGGTGATGGGCGAGCGGACGTGCGCCTTCCTCGTGGTCCGGGGCGAAGCGCCGAAACTGCGGGAGATCGCGGCGTTCCTGCGTGAGCGCGGGGTCGCCGAGTACAAGCTGCCGGACCGGATCGAGGTGCTCGACGCCTTCCCGCTCACGAAGGTCGGCAAGGTCAGCAAGACCGAGCTCGCCCGGCGCCTCGCCGGTGAAGCGGAGTGAGGTCGCGTGCCCTCGGTCTGCTCGCCGCCTTCGTGGCGCTGGTCGTTCTCGCGCTGCTGAGCGTCGCCATCGGCGCCCGGTCGATCCCACTGTCCACTGTGGTCCACCTGTTGTCCGGCCGCGACGGGTCGGATGCGTCGTTCGTGGTGTGGGACTTGAGGATTCCACGCACGTTGATCGGCGTCGCGGTGGGCGCGTCGCTCGGGGTGGCGGGCGCGGTCATGCAGGCCCTGACCCGCAACCCGCTGGCCGATCCGGGGCTGCTCGGCGTCAACGCGGGTGCTTCGGCCGCGGCGGCGTTGTCGGTGACCGTGCTGGGGTTGACCGATCTGCGGGCATTCGTGTGGTTCGCGTTCGCGGGCGCGGCGATCGCCGGCACGGTGCTGTACGTGATCGCGGGCCGGGGCGGTGCCACGCCGGTGCGACTGGCGCTCGCCGGCACCGCGGTTTCGGCCGCGCTGACCGGGGTCACGCAGGGCCTGACCTTGCTGAACCAGCAGACCCTGGACCAGATGCGATTCTGGACGGTCGGTTCGCTGTCGCGGGCCGACGGCGCGACGCTCGTGCGTGTGCTGCCGTTCCTCGCGGTGGGCCTGGTGCTGGCGTTGCTGCTCGCGCGGCCGCTGAACGCGCTGGCGCTTGGGGACGACGCCGGAAAGTCGCTCGGCGCGCACCTGGGGCGGACACGCCTGTTGTCGCTGCTGGCGGTGACGTTGCTGGCGGGCGCGGCGACGGCGGCGGTGGGGCCGCTGGTGTTCGTGGGGCTCGCGGTGCCGCACATGGTGCGAGCGCTGACCGGGCCGGACCAGCGGTGGGTGCTGCCGTACTGCGCGGTGCTGGCGCCGGCGTTGCTGCTGGCGGCGGACATCGTGGGGCGGGTGATCGCACGCGAGGAGATCGACGTGGGCGTGGTGACGGCGTTGCTGGGAGCACCGGTGTTCATCTGGCTGGTGCGGCGGAACAAGGCGGCGACGGCGTGATCACGCGGCGGTCTTTCTCGGTGTCCGCCGCGCTAGTCGTGGTCATCGTCGTGCTCGCGGTGATCGCGCTGGGCGTGGGCTCGATTTCCGTGGCGCCGCTGGACGTCGTGCGCACGCTGCTGGGCAACGGCAGCAGGCTGACCAACTTCGCGGTGCTCGACCTGCGGTTGCCGCGGGTGCTGATCGCCGTGTGCGTCGGAGCGGCGCTCGGGATGAGCGGCGCGGTGTTCCAGAGCCTGTCACGCAACCCGTTGGGCAGTCCGGACATCATCGGCTTCAACTACGGTGCGACGACCGGCGGCCTGTTGGTGATCCTCGTCGGCGGCGGGAGCCTGCTGGGCGTGTCGCTGGGCGCGCTCGGGGGCGGCGTGGTGACGGCGCTCGCGGTGTACCTGCTGGCGTGGCAACGCGGGGTGCGCGGGTCGCGGCTGGTGCTGGTGGGGATCGGGGTCAGCGCGGTGCTGCAGGCGGTGAACTTCTACCTCATCGTGAACGCGAAGCTGGCCGACGTCGCGCGCGCGACGGTGTGGTTGACGGGGAGCCTGAACAACCTCGGCTGGGAGCACGTGTGGCCGGTGGTGGTCGCGCTGGCGGTGGTGGGGCCGCTGCTGCTGGCGGGCGTGCGGTGGCTGAACATCCTGGAGATGGGCGACGACGCCGCGGCAGCGCTGGGGGTGCGGGTCGAGCGCAGCCGGCTGTACCTGGTGATCGTGGGAACGGCGGCCTGCGCCGCGGCGACGGCAGTAGCGGGCCCGATCGCGTTCGTGTCCCTGACGGCGCCGCAACTGGCGAAGCGCCTGACGCGAGCCCCGGGGGCGGGCCTGCTGCCGTCGGCGTGGATGGGCGCGCTGCTCGTGCTGGCGGCGGACTTCGTGGCGCAACGCGTCGCGGGAAGCGGGACCTTGCCGGTCGGGGTGGCGACTGCCGCCTTGGGCGGGGCGTACCTGGCGTGGCTGCTCCGCCGGACGCGCCGCTGAAAGGATTCTCATGACCACGCTGCCCAAGGCAGAACTGCACGTCCACCTCGAAGGCACGCTGGAGCCCGAGGACATGATGCGCTTCGCCGCCCGCAACGGCCTGGAGCTCCCGTGGCGGAGCCCCGACGAGCTGCGGGCTGCGTACGCGTTCACCGGGTTGGAGAACTTCCTCTCGGTGTATTTCCAGGGTTGCCGCGTGCTGCGCACACGCGCGGACTTCCACGATCTGACCACCGCGTACCTCCACCGCGCCGCCGCGCAGGGCGTGCGACGCGCGGAGATGTTGTTCGGACCGCAGGCGTTCCTCGACCACGGTGTCCCGATCGACGACCAGCTCGGTGGGATCACCGACGCGATCGACGAGGCCCGTGAATCGCGGGACATCGAGGGCGCCCTGCTGGTCAGCGCGCACCGCCACCGCACCGAGGCCGACGCACTGGAGCTGCTCGACCTGGTCCGGCCGTGGCGGGACCGGATCCTCGGCGTCGGCCTTGGCAGCGCCGAGCGCGGGAATCCGCCGTCGAAGTTCGCGCGCTATTTCGCCGCCGCGCGCGGTGAGGGCTACCGCACGACTTGCCACGCGGGTGAGGAAGGCCCCGCCTCCTACGTCCGGGAGGCACTGGACGTGTGCCAGGTGGAGCGGATCGACCACGGCTACGCCGCGGCCGAAGTCCCCGACCTCGTCACCCGCCTGGCGGAGGAACAGGTGACGCTGACGATGTGCCCACTGTCCAACCTGCGCCTGCACGTCACCGACGACCTCACGGAGTACCCGCTGAAGGCGCTGATGGACGCCGGCGTCCCGGTGACGGTCAACTCCGACGACCCGTCCTACTTCGGCGGCTACGTCAACGAGAACTACGCGGCCGTGACCGACGCGCTCGGCCTGACCGAAGCCGAGGTGAAGACGCTGGCACGCAACAGCTTCACCGGATCCTTCGCACAGCCGGAGGAGCTGCGGGGTGTGCTGGAGGAGCTGGCTCTCTGATGGGAGCCAGGGTCTCTCACGCCGGTACCACGTACGGCGCCACGCTGCTGAGCTTTTCGCAGGTCTCCTCCAGCTCACGCTCCGGCGTGGAGTCCGCGACGATGCCCGCCCCCGCGCGGAGCCACGTCACGCCGTCCTCCTGGTACACCGCCCGCAGCACGAGCGCCGCGTCCAGGGAGCCGTCGCTCGCGGCCGTCACCACCGCGCCCGAGTACAGGCCCCGCGCCTCGTCCATGCGCGCGATCGCGTCCAGCGACTCGCGCTTCGGGATGCCCGACGCCGTCACCGCCGGGAACACCGCCTCCAGCGCGTCCCACGCCGTGCGGCCCTCCGCGAGCGTGCCGCTCACCAGTGAAGCCAGGTGCTGCACGCTCCCCCGCTCCTTGATCCCCATGAAGTCCCCGACCCGCACCGAACCCGGGCGGCACACGCGCCGCAGCTCGGCCTGTGACGTGCGCACCGAAACGGCGTGCTCGAAGACCTCCTTCGGGTTCGACTCCAGCTCCGCGCGCGCCGCCGCGTCCTGCGCCGCGCCGCGGCCGAACGCCCGCGTGCCCGCCAGCGGCTGCGTCGTCACCTCGCCCGCGGTGTCCACCGTCGCCACGATCTCCGGGCTGAACCCCGCCGCCGCCGCGCCCCCGAGCCGCAGCACGAACGAGCGCGCCGGGGTGTTCGCCCTGCGCCCGACCTCGTACGTCGCCACCAGATCGGCCTCGTACGGGACGCGCACCGTCCGCGACAGGATCACCTTCTGATACTGCCCCTGCCGGATCTCCTTCACCGCCTGCGCGACCCGCTCGCGGTAGCTCGCCCCGTCCACCCGCACGTCGATCGGCTGCGGCTCGGGCGTCCCGTGGGTCACCGGCGCGGCCAGGATTTCCCGCACCCGCTCCTGCTCCTCGCCGCGCATGGTGACCTCGCCGGGGGCGATCCGGACCTCCGTGCGGGGCACGATCAGCCGCACCAGCTCGCCCGCCGGTGCCGCCGCGCCACGCAGGCTCAGTCCCGTCAGCAGGTTCGAGAATCCGAAGTGGACAGTTCCGTACGCCCGCCACGCGGTCAGCGGCAACGAATCCAGCGCACTCTGCAGCGCCGCGCCCGGCGAGCCACTCCACTCGGTGTCCGACTCGATCACCCCGCGCACCCGCACGTGCGTCGCGTCCAGGGTGACCGTGGCCAGCGCACCGCCCGCGAACGTCCAGGCACCGTCCCGCTCGTACACCACGTAGTCCTCGAACCCGGCGCGCGCCAGCGCCGTGACCAGGGCAAGCTCCCTCACGCGGCCTCCTCTCCGGACGCGGCAAGCCGCGGCTGTGTCATGACGTCGGCAGGCGTGGTGCTTGATGGTTCGGTCGCAAGCTCCCTCACGCCCACTCCTTCACGGCGTACTCGGCCGTCCAGTCCCGTGCCGGACGGCGTTCCAGGATCGAGGCGAGGATCTCGCCGACGCGCACCGCGGTGTTCGACAGCAGCGACGACGTGATCCCGTGCGTGTGCTCGGTGCCGCCCTGCAGGTAGATCCCGCCGGCCACCGAGGGGGCGACGAGCCGGTAGTCCCGCTCGACGCGCAGCCGCCCGTGCTCGTCGCGGCGCACCTGCTGCGCCAGCTCGCCGAGCAGGTCCGTCGGGTCCGCGGGGCGGTAACCGGTCGCGTAGACGAGCAGGTCCGCGTCCAGCACCGTCTTCTCGCCTGTGGTCAGCGACTCCACCGTGACGCGCACCCGCTCGTCCTCGGTGACGTCCACCGGCCGGGACGTGTTGAAGATCCGCAACCGCTGCCTGCCCTGCAGTTTTTCGCGGTACACCCGCCGGTACAGCTCGTCGATCAGGTCGAGGTCCACGGCCGAGTAGTTGGTGTTGCCGTGGTAGTTCATGAGGCGCTGCTTGATGTCCTCGGGCGCGGAGTAGAACGCGTCGACGCCGTCCGGATCGAAGATCCGGTTCGCGAACGAGCTGTCGTCGGACGGGCTGTAGCCGTAGCGCGCGAACACCGAGCACACCTCGGCCGTGGGGAAGCGTTCGTGCAGGAACGCGGTGACCTCGGCCGCGCTCTGCCCCGCGCCGACCACCACGCACCGCCGCGGGTCGCGCACGTCCTCGATCCGGTGCAGCAGCTGGGAGTTGTGCCAGATCCGGTCGCCGGTCCCGACGCCCGCGGGCAGGTGCGGCCGCAGGCCCGTGCTCATGACGAGGTTGCGCGCCCGGTACACCTCGCCGTCGGCGGTGCGCACCTCGAAGTACGGGTCGCCGCCGCGCACCGCGACCACCTCGCTGCCGTAGGACACCTGGTCGTCGACCTTCGCCGCGGCCCACTCGAAGTAGTCGTGGAACTCGATGCGCAGCGGGAAGAGGTTCTTGGAGTTGATGAAGTCGACCAGCCTGCCCTGGCTGTGCAGGTACGACAGGAAGCTGAAACCGCTCGCCGGGTTGCGCATCGTGACGAGGTCCTTCAGGAAGGACACCTGCATGGTGGCGTCCTCCAGCAACATGCCCCGGTGCCAGCCGAAACCGGCCTGCCGCTCCAGGAAGTGCGCGGTCACCGGCTCCGCCGCGGTCGCGTTGTGCTCGGCGACGGCGATCGCCAACGCCAGGTTGGAGGGCCCGAACCCCACCCCGATCAGGTCGAACTCCGGTGGTACTGGCATGCCCCGTCCCATCTGTCGATGTACAACAGAGGCAACCCTAACCTAACTTAGGGAAGGCTCTGCTACTACATTCGGGCGTGATGTTGATCCCCTACCGAGGAGGACCGATGCGGGTCGCGATGTTCGGGTACCAGACCTGGGGGCACCGCACGCTGCGGGCGCTCCTGGACTCGGCGCACGAGGTGGTTCTGGTGGTGACCCACCCGAAGAGCGACCACGCGTACGAGAAGATCTGGTCCGACTCGGTCGCGGACCTGGCCGCCGAGCACGGCGTGCCGGTGGTGCTGCGCAACCGCCCGGACGACCTCGACGCGGTGCTCAAGGAGGCCGAGCCGGACATCATCGTGGCCAACAACTGGCGCACCTGGCTGCCGCCGGAGATCTTCAGGTTGCCGCCGCACGGGACGCTCAACGTGCACGACTCGCTGCTCCCGGCCTACGCGGGATTCTCCCCGTTGATCTGGGCCTTGATCAACGGGGAGCAGGAGGTCGGTGTCACGGCCCACCTGATGGACGACGAGCTCGACGCGGGTGACATCGTGCTGCAGCGGTCGGTGCCGGTGGGCCCGCGCGACACGAGCGTGGACCTGTTCCACAAGACGGTGGACCTCATCGCGCCGGTGGTCACCGAGGCGCTGGACCTCATCGCGTCGGGGCGCACGGACTGGACCCCACAGGACCGCTCGAAGGCGACGTTCTTCCACAAGCGGTCCATTGAGGACAGCCGGATCGACTGGACCTGGCCCGCGGAGGACATCGACCGCCTGGTGCGTGCACAGGTCGACCCGTATCCGAACGCGTTCACCTACCACAAGGGCGAGCGCCTGCGGATCGTGCGCGCGTCTGTGTCGGAGGGCCGCTACGGCGGCACGCCGGGCCGGATCTTCATCAGGGAGGGCGACGGCGTGGTGATCGTCGCCGGCGCCGACGCCCGCTCCGGCCGCAACCACGGCCTGGTCGTGGAAACCGTCCGCACGGACGACGACCGCGAGCTCCCGGCGACGGAGTACTTCCGGACGATGGGCGGGTACCTGACCGCTCAGCCCTTGCGCCAGAGCAACTCGTAACGCCATTGCAGGAGCCTGCGCACGCGTGCCGCCGGGAGTACCTCGTGCACCTGGGCGCGGACCTCGCGCAGGGTCAGGTCGGGATCCTTCACCGGCATCCCGGTCTCGTCCAGCTCGCGACGGTAACGGCGGGCACTGGGCACGGTCAGCAAGATGGCGCGGCGGCCGTAGGAGGTCAGCACCCCCAGCGCCTCCGGCAGCAGGTCACGGGGTAGTTCGGCCCGGTGGTGGGCGATCGCCACCAGCACTCCGCCGGGCCGCAGGGCCGCGGCGAGCTTCGGCAGCACCTGCGGCAACGGCAGGTGGTGCAGGGCACTGATGCTGGTGATGGCGTCATAGCCTTCGGAAGGCAGCGGCACCTCGCGGACGTCGCCGAGCAGGCACGTGACGTTCGACGGCACGGTTCGCTCCGCGGCGTCGATCATCTCCGGCGACCGGTCGAGCGCGTCCACCCGCTCGGCGACCTCCGCGAGCCGCGCGGCGAAGGCGCCCTTGCCGCAGCCGACGTCCAGCACTCGCGCACACGGCTTCGGCAGCGCTTTGAGCAGTCTTGGCTGGTAGTAGGTGTTGTGGTCCCAGGCCAGAAAGCTCACGACTTCTTCGCCCGGCTCGGCGCCACCCTCGGAGGTTCGTTCGGCATCTTCGGGTACACCGGCGGCCAAGGCGCGTCCATAAGCCCGCTCTCCAGGTCGCGCCGGGACATCTCCAGCAGCGGGTCCAGCGACTGCGGCCGCATGTCGGCCCACGGGTCGCCCCGCTCCGCGACACGGGCGGGCACCGTCGCGAGGGTCAGCTCCGCCGGGTCGACGTCGGCCAGCTCGTCCCACCCGATCGGCGTCGACACCTGCCCGCCGGGCCGCGGGCGCACGCACCACGCGCCGAACACGGTCTTGTGCGGGGCATTCTGGTTGAAGTCCACGAACACGCGCGACCCGCGCTCCTCCTTCCACCACTGCGCCGTGATCGACTCCGGGTACCGCCGCTCCAGCTCGCGCGCCAAGGCGACCGCCGCGGCGCGCACCTGGTAGCTGTCCCAGCGCGGCTCCAGCCCCACGTACACGTGCAGGCCCCGCGAGCCCGTCGTCTTCACGTGCGCCTCGATGCCCAGCTCCGCCAACAGTTCCCGCGTCCGCACCGCCGCCTCGCGCACCTGCGGGAAGCCCACCCCGGGCGACGGGTCGAGGTCCACCCGCAGCTCGTCGGTGACCTCGGGGGTGTCCGCGTGGAACGGCCACACGTGGAACCCGATACAGCCCAGGTTCACCGCCCACACGATGTGCGCCAGATCGGCCGCGACGAGCGCGTCGCTCCGCGTGCCGTTCGGCGTCGACACCACGGTGGTCCGCACCCACGACGGCGTGTTCGCCGGCACCCGCTTCTGGAACCACGACTTCCCGCCCGCGCCCTGCGGATACCGCTCCAGCAACAGCGGGCGCCCGCCGAGCCGGGCGAGCAACGGCCCCGCCACGGACTCGTAGTACCGCACCAGATCGCCCTTGGTCTCGCCGCGCTCGCTGAAGTACACCTTGTCCGGGTGCGACACCTCGACGTTCACGACCGCACCTCACCGAACAAAGTGGACAGTTCTGCCGGTGGAACCTCTTCCAGCTGCCCGTAAGTACACGACTCCGGTGTCCGATCAGGACGGAACCGGACCAGCCGCGTGCCGTGCCGGAACCGGCCGGACTGCACGTGCTCGTACCGCACCTCCGCGACCAGCTCGGTCCGCACCGGCTCCCACGCCAGGTCCTTGCCCGCGCTCCACCGGCTCTGCCCGCCGGGCATCCGCCCGTCCGCTTCGAGGTGCGCCTCCGCCCAGCGCCGCCACGGATGCGTTTCGAGCGCGTTTTCGCGCAGTGGCGCCAGTTCTTCGACGAGCTCCTTACGCCGTGCCGCGGTGAAGCTGCTCGCGACGCCGACGTGGTGCAGCGTCCCGGCCTCGTCGTACAGCCCCAGCAACAGCGAGCCGACGCCGTTTCCGTCCTTGTGCCAACGGAAACCGGCCACGACGCAGTCGGCCGTGCGCTCGTGCTTGACCTTCCACATCACGCGCCTGTCCTGTTCGTACGGCTGGTCCGCGGGCTTGGCCATCACGCCGTCGAAACCCGCGCCCTCGAACCGGTTGAACCAGTCCTGCGCGACGTCCGGGTCCTCGGTCATGGGCGTCAGGTGCACGCGCGCGAACTCGCCGCTCACGACGCCTTCGAGCAACCGCCGCCGTTCCGCGAACGGCTCCTCCGTCAGGTCGCGGTCACCGAGCGCCAGCAGGTCGAACACCACGAAGCTCGCAGGCGTCTCCTCGGCGAGCTTGCGCACCCGCGACGCGGCCGGGTGCAGCCGGAGCTGGAGGCTTTCGAAGTCGAGCCCGCGCTCGGTGACGATGACGATCTCCCCGTCCACCACGCAGCGCGGCGGCAACGCCTCCTTGAGCAGGTCGACCAGTTCGGGGAAGTAGCGGGTGAGCGGGCGGTCGTTGCGCGAGCCCAGCTCGACCTCGTCCCCGTCGCGGAACACGACGCAGCGGAAACCGTCCCACTTCGGTTCGTACCGCAGGCCGGGGGCCCGGGGCACCTCGTGCACGGCTTTCGCGAGCATCGGCCGGACCGGCGGCAGCACGGGAAGGTCCACGTTCCCGATCGTAACGCCACTCGTCCGGGTGGCCTCTGTTTTCCGTCGCCCGGGGGAGGGGAAACCGTCTGTCATCGCCCGGTCGGAAGGAGAACGAGCAGTGTCCACTACTCATCTGGCGGCTGTCGACTTTGGACAAGGCGTTTCCAACGCCTGGAGCTCGGTGGCCACGTTCGTGCCCAAGCTGGTCGCTTTCCTGGTGATCATGGTGATCGGCTGGTTCGTCGCCAAGGCGCTCGCGAAGGTCGTGAGCAAGGTGCTGGACAAGGTCGGCTTCAACCGCGTCGTCGAGCGCGGCGGGGTGAAGCAGATGCTGGCGCGCAGCAAGTACGACGCGGCGGACATCATCAGCAAGCTCGTGTACTACGCGGTGCTGCTGATCGCGCTGGAGATCGCGTTCGGCGTGTGGGGCCCGAACCCGGTGAGCACGATGCTGACCGGCATCGTGGCGTGGCTGCCGAAGGCCGCGGTGGCGATCATCATCGTGGTCGTCGCGGGCGCCATCGCGCGTGCGGTGAAGGACCTGGTCGGCGGCGCACTGGGCGGCCTCTCCTACGGCCGTGCGCTCGGCACGGTCGCGGCGGTGTTCATCTGGGGCCTGGGCATCATCGCCGCGCTGAACCAGATCGGCGTCGCCACCACGGTGACCACGCCGGTGCTGATCACCGTGCTCGCGACCATCGCGGGTGTCGTGATCGTCGGCGCGGGCGGTGGCCTCGTGAAGCCGATGCAGCAGCGCTGGGAGAACTGGCTGGACCGCGCCGAGAGCGAGCTGCCCTCGGCGAAGGCGCACGGTGAGGCGTACCGCCGGGGCCGCGAGGACGCCGCCCGGACCAGCGAGACGCCGACCGAGCAGCTACGCCCGCAGACCGGCGCCACCCGAGGCACTGACGCCCAGGGGTGACTCCACCCGCTGGCAGAGGAGCGGCCGGTCCTTCGGGGCCGGTCGCTCCGTCGTGTCGGGGTGGTGGCGGTGGCGGCCGGGATCGCGCCGGGCCGCGTCGGTTCGGGCGAGCGCCGTTGCCGCCAGCGCCCGTCGCCCGGTCAGGCGCCCAGCAGTGGTTGCGGCTCGTCGGAGCGCTGCGCCAGCGCGCAGACCCCCAGCAGCCGTGCGGTGAACCAGTCCGGCGCCGCCCAGTCGACGGGTTCCGCGAAGCGCCAGCCGCGGGCCCTTGCCTCGTCGATCAGGCCGCTCGCGTAGCCCGCCAGCAGCACCGCCCCCGCCACCGCGGCCGACCCCTCCACACCGAACGCCAAGATGTCCCGCACCGCAGCCGAATGCTGGTCGATCGCGGCCAGCAGACCGGGGATCGCCGCCGCGGCGAGCAGGCCCCCGCCGAGCAGCTCGTGCAGCCGAGCCAGTTTCCTGCGTGCCGAGAGCTCGGCCGAACCCGCCATGCCCTCACGCTAACTCCTGCTCGCCCTGCGGAACCCCTCGTTGTGACGTAGAATGCCTGCCCGATCGCGCCAAAACCACCGGTTGACCTGCTGAACGAGCGGGTAGCTCTGCGAGGAGACGAATCGGAGCAACCGGGAGCGCACCGTGAACGAAACGTCCGGCAAGCTGAAAGCCGAACTCGACCGGGTGGACAAGTTCCAGCAGGAACACGAGGCACTGGCGATTCCGGTGGCCGTCTTCCGCAAGTTCGCCGAGGACCAGTCGACGAACCTGGCGGCGATGATCGCCTTCTGGGCGTTCTTCTCGATCTTCCCGCTCTTCCTGGTGTTCATCACGCTGCTCGGGTTCTTCCTCTCCGACAGCGTCAAGAACCACGTCCTCGACCAGGTCGGCACCATGTTCCCGCTGCTCGATCCGTCCGCGATGCACGGGTTGTCCGGTTCGTGGTGGGCCCTGATCGTCGGGCTCGTGACCGCGCTGTGGAGCGGGCTTTCGGTGGTGCGCACCGTGCAGACGGCGTTCAACTCCGTCTGGGAGCTGCCCTACGTGGCGCGGCCGAAGCTCACCGAGCAGATCGGCCGCAGCGTCGGCGTGCTGGCCACCATCGGCCTCGGCCTGGTGCTGAGCACGCTGATCAACGGTTTCGTCTCCAGCGGCGCGAACGCCATCCACCTCGGCTGGGCCGGACACCTGCTCGGCTACGTCCTCGCGATCGCCCTCGACGTGGGTCTGTTCATCGCCGCGTTCCGCATCCTGACCGACCGCAACGTCACCACGCGCGACGTGCTGCCGGGCGCGGTGCTCTCCGGCGGACTGTTCTGGGTGCTGCAGTCGCTGTCGTCGCTGATCATCACCAACTACCTGCACAAGGCGCAGAGCACGTACGGCACGTTCGCCACGGTCATCACGCTGCTGTGGTGGTTCTACCTGCAGAGCGTCGTGACCCTGCTCGGCGCGCAGCTGAACGTGGTGCTGAAGGAGCGGTTGCACCCGCGGGCGCTGACGGACGCGCCGGAGACCGAGGCCGACCACCGCGCGTACGACGCCTACGCGCAGGAGCGGTCCTACCACGAGGAGGAGCGGATCGAGGCCGAGTTCCCGAACAAGGACCGGCGGGCGTGAAACTCCTTACAGCATAAGAAAACTCCACAGCGGATACGCCACAGGGAAGTGTGTCCGCGCGTGGAGGGAGTTCCGTTTGCTGACCGCCCGGGAACTGTTGGACCCGTTGCTCGGCATCGTGGGTATCGTGCTCGGGGCGGTGGTGCTCCGCTGGCTCGTGCACCGACTGATCGCGCGACTGACCGACGGGCTCGCCGCCGGCCGCGTCTCGTCGCTGCTGCGCCCGCACCGGAGCGGCAGTCCGGGCACCGCGGAACGGCGGGCGCAGCGGGCACGGACGGTCGGCTCGCTGCTGCGCTCCGTGGCGTCGTTCGTGATCTTCGGGGTCGCGTTCGTGCTGGTGCTGAGCAAGCTGGGCATCAACATCGCACCGATCATCGCGTCGGCGGGCGTGGTCGGCGTCGCCGTCGGGTTCGGCGCGCAGAACCTGATCAAGGACTTCCTGTCCGGGATCTTCATGATGCTGGAGGACCAGTACGGCGTCGGGGACGTGGTGGACCTCGGCGACGCCACCGGCACCGTGGAGATGGTGGGGCTGCGGATCACCACGGTACGGGACGTCAACGGCACGGTCTGGTACGTCCGCAACGGCACGATCACCGCGGTGGGCAACTCGACGCAACGGTTCGGCGTGGCCGTGGTGGACGTGCCGGTGGGCTACAGCGCGGACGTGGACCAGGCCATCGGCATCGCGGGCGAGGCCGCGCGCCAGGCCGTGACGCGGAAACCGCTGGCGGACGAGGTGCTCGGCGACGTGGAGACCCTGGGCGCGCAGGACCTGACGCAGGCCGCGATCACGCTGCGGCTGACGGTGAAGACCAAGCCGGGACGCCAGTGGGCGGTACGCCGGGCGCTCACGGCGGACGTGAAGATGGCGCTGGACACGGCCGGCATCACAGCGGCCGCCTGAGGCGATGAGTTTCCCGGCCGCGCGGAGTCGGTACCGGTATGACTCTCACCGCAGTGGCGTCCGTGGCCGTGCCCGTCGCCGATCAGGACAAGGCTCTCGCCTTCTACGTGAACACCCTCGGGTTCGAAAAGCGCCGCGACGCCATGGTGGGCAACGGGATGCGGTGGATCGAGGTGGCCCCACCCGGCGCGGCGACCACGGTCGCCCTGGTTGCCGGCACCGGCGGCGTGGACACCGGCATCCGCGTCGCCAGCACGGACGCGGAGTCCGACCACGCGGCGCTGCGGACCGCCGGAGCCGACGCCGACGAGGTGCTGAACTGGCCGGGCGCCCCGGTGATGTTCGTCCTGCGCGACCCCGACGGCAACCGGCTGGTCGTGGTGGAGGGCTGAGGTCTCACACCGCCGCGCGGGCGCGTTCGATGTCCGGCGTGCGGTACATCCGCTCGGGGATGGACGCGAGCCGCGACGGTCGCACGCGCTCGCCGAGGCCGTAGAACTGCTGGAAGCTCATGATCAGCGGGCGCCAGCGGTCCGGGTCGATGTGGTCGGCCGTGCCGGGCACGAGGATGTCGTCGTGCGCGTGGACGCGCAGGATCCGCACCTCGAACGCGAGTGTCGACCCGCTGCCGATGGGGTGCGTCGCTTCGAGCACCGCCTCCAGGTTCACCGGGCACTCCGCCACCCGCGGCGGGGAAACGACGTCCGACTCGACCGGCGTGAGCCCGGCGCGGCCGAACTTGTCGCCCTCGTGCTCGTACCCGCGCTCGGCCTTGCGCGGCGGCACCGGGTCGGAACCGGTGGTGAGTGCGAGCCGGTCGACGTGACCGGCCTGCTCGTCGGACGGGAGGTTGAGCACGCATTCCCCCGTGCGCAACAGGTTCTGCGCCGTCTTCGACTGCGCGCCCAGGCCCAGCAGTCCCCGCCAGCCGAGCCAGAACGCCGACGACATCGGCGCGAGGTTAGCCGTCTCGTCCTCGTTGCGGGTCGACAGGAGCACCACCGGGGTGCCGAAGTAGAGGATTCCGGGTTCGACGCTGCTGTGTGTCATACGGCCAGTCTCTGGTTGTGCGCCGCGGGGTGCTGGCGGGAATCGGACACGTGGATCACTGCGTATCCTCGACGTGTGCGGAAGACCGGTGTGACCGACGAGGAGCTGCTCGTCGAGGTCGCGCTCACGCGGCTCGACCACCCGGATCTCGACCTGGAGGAGATCGCGGCGCTCGTGGTGCGCCGCGTCGGCCCCGAGGGCGTGCTCGAGTTCGCGTCGCGGAACCTGGCCGAGCGCGGCGAACTGCGTGGCCCGATGTTCGCCTCCGCCGTGGAGCACGTGATGCGGGTGGTCCTCACACTGCGGGGCCCGTGGGACTAGTCCCGCGGCTTCAGGTGCTCCAGCAGCACCTCGGTGAACGTCTCGAACGCCGTGGTCATGTCCTGGTCCCGGTCGAGCAGCCACTGGATCTGGAGCCCGTCGAGCATGGCGAGCACCAGGTTGGCCAGCACGCCCGCGTCGACGTCCGTGCGGAACTCGCCCGTGTCCTGGCCCTGCGCGATCGCCCGGCGGACGTTGCCCCGCAGGCGCGCGTACCGCTCCGCGAAGTACTCGTGCGCCGGATGGCTCTCGGACACGCCCTCGCCGACCAGCACGGTGAACAGCTGCACCAGCTCCGGCGTCGTCGAGTTGTGCGCGACCAAGGCGACGAACGTGCGCAACGCGGCCGTTCCGCTGTCGAACCACGTGTCCCGCATCCAGCGCATCGCTTCGCGGTCGCGTTCCTCCAGCACCGCCAGCAGCAGCTGCTCCTTCGACGGGAAGTGGTGCAGCAGACCGGGTTGGGTGAGCCGCGCGGCCTCGGCCAGCGACGAGAGCGGCGCGCCGCGGTAGCCGTGGCGCGCGAAGAGCGGTACGGCGGCGTCCAGGATCGCGGCGCGCGTGCGCTCGCCCCGCCGGGTGGCCTTGCGGATGCTGGGCATGCTTCACCCTAGGCGCGAACGGCCGAGCGATCAGTAGGAAACACCCGAACCAGGGATGTGCTGACCTGCTTCTTTATCGATCCGTGATGACCTACCGTCCACTAGGTCTTCCGTTCCGGGCACTTCGCCCAATATGTTGTGCGTCACACCAAAGCACCCGCCGACCAACGTCGAGAGGCGGCTGTACCCATGGATGTCGACCGACGCACCCTGCTACTGGCGACCGCCGCGGTCGCCCTCTCCCCCGCACTTCCCGCCGCCGCCGCGAGCGGTGACCTGGTCAGCCGGATGACCCTCGAAGAGAAGGTGTCGCTGCTGCACGGCGCCACCGACCCGAACTCGCTCGGCCAGGCCGGCTACCTCCCCGGCGTTCCCCGCCTCGGCATTCCCGAGATCCGCCTCACCGACGGTCCGGCCGGGGTCCGCGTGACCCGGCACGCCACCGCCCTGCCCGCGCCGGTCGCGCTGGCCTCCACGTTCGACCCGGACACGGCCCGCGACTACGGCCGCGTCATCGGCGAGGAAGGCCGTTCGCTCGGCCAGGACGTGCTGCTCGCGCCCATGACCAACATCGTCCGCGTGCCGCAGGCGGGCCGGAACTTCGAGACACTGGGCGAAGACCCGCTGCTCGCGGGCACCCTCGTCGGCGCCGAGGTGCGCGGCATCCAGGAAGCCGGCCTCATCGCGACGGTCAAGCACTATGCGGCGAACAACTTCGAGAACGGCCGCCAGACCGTCAGCGCGGACGTCGACGAGCGCACGCTGCGGGAGATCTACCTGCCTGCGTTCGAGGCGGCCGTCCGCGCCGGGGTCGGCGCGGTGATGGCTTCCTACAACCGCGTCAACGGCGTGTACGCGTCGGAGAACCGGCATCTGCTCACGGAGATCCTGCGGAACGACTGGGGCTTCCGCGGTTTCGTCATGTCGGACTGGTACGCCACCCACAGCACCGAAGCCGTCGTCGCCGGGCTCGACATGGAGATGCCGGACGGGACGTACTTCGGCGGCCTCGTCGCCGCGGTGCGTGCTGGCACCATCCCGGAGTCCGTTGTGGACGCTGCCGCGCGGCGGATCGTGGGACAGCTCCAGCGGTTCGGACTGCTCGGCCGGCCGAGGCCGCGCCCACCGCTCGACACGAAGGGGCACGCCAAGGCCGCGCGGCGCTTCGCCGTCGCGGGAGCCGTGTTGCTGCGCAACGAGAAGTCCGTCCTGCCGCTGGCCGATCTGCATTCGGTCGCCGTCGTCGGTCCGACCGCCAAGAGCCCGCTGGTCGGCGGCGGTGGCAGCGCGCACGTCATCCCGGCCGCCGCGGAAAGCCCGCTCGCCGCGCTCGCCCGCCGGGCCGGGCACGAGCTGCCCTACGCGCCGGGCGTGGACCTCGACGGCGTACCCATCCCCGCGTCGGCGCTGTCCACGGGCACCATCGACGTCACACTGCCCGCGGGGACCACGCGCACGTGGACCGGCACGCTCACCGCCCCCGTGACCGGCGACTACGACCTGCGCATCCAGGGTGCCGGGGCGGTGCAGTCGTTCCAGGGCGGTATCACGCTCACCCTCGACGGCGCGCAGATCGGGTCCGTCGGCGCGATCTTCGGCGGCAACAGCCGGCTGCTCGCCACCGGCGACGGCCTGGGCAACGCGGGCAAGGTCGTCCACCTCGTCGCCGGGCAGGCGCACCAGTTCACGATCACCGCGAACGGCGCGGCCGACACCCCGTTGCGGGTCAGGCTCGCCTGGATCACCCCGGCCCGGAAACAGCAGGCGCTCGACGACGCCGTCGCGCTCGCCCGCTCGGCGCGGACCGTGCTGCTGTTCGCGTTCAACGAGGGCACCGAGGGGCAGGACCGCACGAGCCTCGCCCTGCCCGACGCCCAGGACCCGGTGGTCGAGGCCGTCAGCGCGGCCAACCCGCGCACGGTCGTCGTGCTCAACACCGGCGACCCGATCACCATGCCGTGGCTGGACAAGACGGCGTCCGTGCTGCAGATGTGGTACCCCGGCCAGGAGGGCGCCGACGCCACGGCCGCGCTCCTGCTCGGCGAGGCGAACCCGGCGGGCAAGCTGCCCGAGACGTATCCGAAGCGGGCGGAGGACGCGCCGACCGCCCCGCCCGAGCGCTATCCCGGCGTGAACGGGCACGCGCAGTACAGCGAAGGCATCTTCGTCGGCTACCGCTTCTACGACGCGAACGACGTCGAGCCGCTGTTCCCGTTCGGGCACGGGTTGTCCTACACGCGCTTCCGCTACAGCGACCTGTCCGTGCAGGGGCGGCACGTGGAGTTCGTGCTGCGCAACACCGGAGACCGCACGGGAGCCGAGGTGGCGCAGGTGTACGTCACGCCGCCGTCCTCGGCGCCGGTGCCGATGGCCCGGCAGCTCGCGGCGTTCGCCCGCGCCGAGCTACACCCGGGCGAGAGCCGCCGGATGCGGCTGGAGATCCCCGAACGTGCGCTGTCGTACTGGTCCTCCGGCGGCTGGCGCGTGGTGCCGGGCAGCCGCGAGGTCCAGGTCGGGTCGTCCTCGCGGGACGTCCGGCTCCGCCGAACCGTTTTCGTCCGCTGAGGAGGCCGTGGTGAAGCTCGTCTCGCTCCTGGTCGCGTTCTTCCTGCTGGCCACCGGCACGGCCGCCGCCTCGGAAAGCCCGCACGCCCGCACGCAGTCCGGCGTGGTGCGCGGCAGTTCGGCGAACGGCGTCGACAACTTCCTCGGCATCCCGTACGCGGCGCCGCCCGTCGGTGACCTGCGCTGGCGGGCGCCCGCGCCGCCGGTGTCGTGGAGCGGGGTCCGCGACGCCACCGAGTACGGCAACCGGTGTCCCGCGCAGGCCAGCACCAACGGCCCGCGCTCGGAGACCGAGGACTGCCTGTTCCTCAACGTGCAGCGGCCAACGGGCGCGAAGAAGCTGCCCGTGTACGTGTGGATCCACGGCGGCGGGCTGCAGAACGGCAGCTCGAACCAGCACGACGGCAGCCTGCTGGCCAGCCAGGACGTCGTGGTGGTGACGATCAACTACCGCCTCGGCGTGTTCGGTTTCCTCGCGCACCCGGGGCTCACCGCGGAGGCCGGGCAGTCCGGGAACTACGGGTTCCTCGACCAGCAGGCCGCGTTGCGCTGGGTGCGGCAGAACATCGCGGCGTTCGGCGGCGATCCCGGGCAGGTCACGGTGGGCGGCGAGTCCGCGGGCGGCTTCTCGACGTGCGCGCACCTGGCTTCCCCGGGCTCCCGTGGCCTTTTCCGGCAAGCGATCATCCAAAGTGGATCGTGCCCGAGCACCCCGTTGCCGCAGGCGGAGCAGAACGGGACGACAGTGGCGAGCTCGCTCGGCTGCGCGGACGTCGCCTGCCTGCGTGCGCTTCCGGCGGCGCGGCTGGTCGACGCCAACGCGACGGCGTCGCTGGTGAGCGGAACGCCCGCGTTGCCCCAGCCACCGGACGCCGTGATCCGCAGCGGCGCGTTTCCACACGTCCCGCTGCTGATCGGCGCGAACCGGGACGAGGGCAGGACGTTCGCGCAGGGGTTCGTCGGCTCGACCCGCGAGCAGTACGAGGCGTGGGTGCTGGCGAACTACGACAGCAGTGTCCTCGCCCGGTATCCGTGGCCGGCGCGGTCCGACCAGTTCACCGCGGCCTACCTGATCGGCGCAATCATGACCGACTCCGGTTCGGTGGGCGGCATCGGCGGTTGCAGCGAACGGTCACTGGTCCAGACCTTCACGCGCTACACCCGCACCTACTCCTACGAGTTCGACCACCGCACGGGCCCCGGCCTGAGCCCGACCCCGGCCGGTTACGTGTGGGGCGCCGGGCACGCGGCGGAACTGGCGTACCTGTGGCCGAGCTTCGACAACGGCACGCCGATCGCGCCGACGTTCAACGCGGCGGAACGGCGGCTGTCGCGGGACATGGTGCGGTACTGGACGTCGTTCATCCGCTGGGGCAACCCCGGCTGGCCGGCCTTCCCGGGCTCGACGTTCTCCCTGCGCGCGGGTGGCGCCTCGGTGCCCATCTCCGACCGGCAGCTCAGCGCCGAGCACCAGTGCGAGTTCTGGGGTTGACGCACGCGGTTGCGCTGCGCGTCGAGTGCGTCTACTTCGGACCAGTTCACGACAAAACGACGAAACAGCTCGACGGCGCCGCGAGCAACGGCTGACGGAGTGAACCGGGCCTTCCCGGGGTACTCCCGGCCAAAGCCGCCCAGGGCGGCGGAAGAAGCGAGGTGGGTGCAATGCTCGGACTGATCGGGCTGCTGTTGCTGGTCTGGCTGGTGCTCGTGGTGGTCGGCGCCGTGGTCAAGGGGCTGTTCTGGCTGCTGATCATCGGCGCGGTGCTGTTCATCGCCACCGCCGCCGTCGGCTGGGTCAAGCGCTCCGCGCTCAAGCGCTGAACGCCGGACCGGTCCCGGCCGCGGGCGAAAAGACGTTGCCCGCGGCCGGGATTTCCGGTTGGCTTGGCCGGACCATGGCCACCAAGTTCAACCACACCATCATCGCGTCGAAGGACCGGCAGCGGTCCGCGGCGTTCTACCGCGACCTGTTCGACAGGGCGTACGCGCGGCTGCGTGAACAGGGCATCGAGCACTGGGCCGACCCGCACCGGCAGCGGCCCGGCGAGACGAACACAGAGCACGGCGGCCGCGGCGTCTACTTCCTCGACCCCGCGGGACACGGCCTGGAGATGATCACGCGGCCGTACCTGTGACGCCCCGTAATGCGGCGAGCGCGGCCGACACGTCCGCACGCGCCGACGGCACGGCCCCACGCATCAGCACGAACGCGTGGACGATGCCCTTGGCCTCCTGGAACACGGTCGGCACCCCGGCGGAGACCAACGCCGCCGCGTAGGCGCGGCCGTGGTCACGCACGGGATCGAGTTCGGCGGTCATCACGACGGCGGGCGGCAGCCCGGTCAGGTCGCCGAGCAGCGGGGACGCCCGGACGTCGTCGGGCACGGGCTGGTACTGCTCGCGGAACCAGCGCCGCTGCGCCGCGGTGAGCAGGTAGCCCTCGGCGAACTCCCGCTCCGACGGGTACTCCCGCGACTCGTCGGCCACGGGGTAGATCACCAGGTGCGCGTCGACGCCGACCGCGGCCGGGCGGTCCCGCAGCGCCATGGCCGTCACGATGGTCAGCAGGCCGCCCGCGCTGTCCCCGGCGAGCACGAGCGAGCGAACCTCGCGCCCCAGCTCGGCGGGGTTGCCGGCGAGCCACCGGGCCGCGGTCTCGGCGTCGTCCTGCGCGGCGGGGAACTTCGCCTCCGGAGCCAGCCGGTACTCGACGAGCACCACCGGCAGGTCCAGCTCGCGGGCGGCCTGCGCGCACAGGCTCTGGTGGCTTTCGACGCCACCCCAGACGAAACCGCCGCCGTGCAGCCACAGGACGACCGGCCCGGGCTCGCGGCTTTCGCGCGGGTCGAACAGCCGCGCCCTGATACCGCCGGGCATTTCGAGATCCCGCACCGTGGCCAGGTCACCCATCGGCAGGTCCGCCTGCTCGACGGCGGCGTCCTGCGACTTCCGCACGATCTCGATGTCAAGCTCCGTGGGTCCGGCCGCGTTCACGTAGTCCAGCAGCCGGCGCACGTCGGGACGAGGCATGTTTCCTCCTATGTCAGTCTCTGTCATCAGGCTACACCGCGATGACAGAGGCTGACATCACCTAGGATCGAGGAATGAGCCGATGGAAGCCCGACGCCCGACGCCGCCTGCAGGAAGCGGCGCTGGAGCTGTACGCCGAGCAGGGCTTCGCCGAGACGTCGGTCGCTTCGGTCGCGGCGCGCGCCGGGCTGACCGAGCGCACGTTCTTCCGCTACTTCGCCGACAAGCGTGAAGTGCTCTTCGGCAACGAGAGCGAGCTGCAGGACCTGCTCGTCACAACGGTCGCCGAGGCGCCCGAGGACGCGACGCCGTGGGAGGCGGTATCTCGTGGCCTGGCCGCGGTCGCGACTCATCTCCAGCCACGACGGGAAGCCGCGCTCACGCGGGCGCGGATCATCGCCGCCCATCCCGAGCTGCGCGAACGCGAGCTGAGCAAGGTTTCGGCGTGGTCCGGCGCGCTGGAAGTGGTGCTTGCGGAACGCGGCGTGCGGTCACCGGCGGTGGTCGCCGAGGTGGCCGTCGCGGTGTTCCGGACGGCCTTTCAGCGCTGGGTCTCCGGGGAGGAGGACCTGCCCGCGCTGGTCCGGGAGGCGCTGGACGACCTCGCGGACGTCGTCACGGGGTCCACGTCGCGGCCGCACGAGCCTGGGCGTCGTAGCCACCACCGTTGATCGGCAGGGTCAGCGTGCAGTCCGGCGCCTGCGTGTGCGCGGGGTCGAGCGCGTTGAGCACGTCGCGCAGCGCGATGGAGTCGAACGAGATGCCGAGGTGCTCGCTCGTGTCGAGCGGGCACTGGTCCTGCAGCAGGATGTTCGTGACGTCCGGGCCGGTGAGGAACGCCGACGTGTACGGGGTGACGATCTCGTCGTAGCGGGTCTGGATCACGGTGTAAGTGACGCCGGGAACGGTGTCGCCGCCCGCGTTGAGCTGCTGGAGCAATGGCGAGCCGGCGAGCTGGTCCTCGGCGGCCGGTCCCAGTCCGGCGGTCAGCAGGAACGGCACGCCGGGCAGCAGCGCGAGGCCGTCGGCGTTGGTCCCGTGGTTGGACGGCGACAGCGCGACGAGCTTGTCGACCTTGCTCGCGCCGCCGAGGAACTTCAGGTAGTAGCGCGGCATCATGCCGCCCTGCGAGTGCCCGACGAGGTCCACTTTGGACGTTCCGGTGGCGGCGAGCACCTTGTCCACGAAGGCACTCAGCTCCTGCGCGCTGCCGGGGATGTGCGCCGCGCCGTAGGTGTGCAGCGAGCCGGGCAGTCCGATGTGGTATTCGGCGGTCTCGCCGTAGTTGAGGGCGAAGACGCAGTAGCCCTCGTTGCGCAGCAGCGGCGCGAGGGTGAACCAGTTGTAGGTCATGTTCTCGGCGGTCCCGTGCACGAGGACGACGGGCCGCGGGTGCGCGGCGGAGGGGCGACAGCTCCAGTCGTTGGCGCCGTCGGGGTCGGTGTCCGGCCGCAGCGCGCCGTTGGCGAGCGCGGCGATCCCGGAGTAGACCACCGGGCGCGGGGTGTCCGCCTGTGCGGTGACGACCCCGGGCAGCAACGCGAGCACGACGCCCACGAACAGGACCACGAAACGCTTCATTGCGTCTCCCCCATTCCCACGGAGAACCGGCAACCGAACAGTACTCGGAAGTAGGTAAGGAGGGAAGCTCCCGGACGGCGCCTCGCTCATTGCTCCGTTCGGCGCCGTGCTACCCCGGACGGATCATGTGAGGCTGGTGCGGTGGCCGACGACCCGTTCAACCCGCACCCGGTCCGCAACGGGCTGATCGTGGCGATCCTGTGGACGGTGTTCTTCCGGCTGCGGCGGAGTGAGCGATGACCGAAGACTGGAAGCGCGTCCACCCCCACGGCTGGCGCCTGGTCCTGCGGCTGGCACTGGCCGTGGTGGCGGCGTACTTCGCGATGGTCGGCATCGGCTACCTCAGCCACGCGAGCAACCCCTGGATCGACCCGGGCATCTTCGGCGCCGTGATCGCCGGCGTCACCGGAGCGGTCACCGCCTGGCAAGCCCGCCGCTGAGCTACTGCCCCGCGCCGGCCGCCCGCGCCACCGCCGCCACGTAGTCGCCGTACCCGGACTTCGACAGCTTCATCCCCAGCGCCAGGCACTGCTCGGCGTCGATGAAGCCCATCCGCAGCGCGACCTCCTCCAGGCAGGCGATCCGCACGCCCGTCCGGTGCTCCAGCACCTGCACGAACTGCCCGGCCTCCAGCAGCGAGTCGTGCGTGCCCGTGTCGAGCCACGCGAACCCGCGCCCGAGGTCGACCAGCTTCGCGCGCCCCTGCCGCAGGTACGTCAGGTTCACGTCGGTGATCTCCAGCTCCCCGCGCGGCGACGGCCGGAGCCCCTTCGAGATCTCGACCACCTGATTGTCGTAGAAGTACAGCCCAGTGATCGCCTTGTTCGACTTCGGTCGCGCCGGCTTCTCCTCGATCGACACCAGCCGCCCGGCCTCGTCCGTCTCCCCCACGCCGTAGCGCTGCGGGTCCTTCACCGGATAGCCGAACAGCACGCAGCCGTCGAGGGCCGCGACCTCCTGCTGCATCCGGCCGGAGAAACCCTGCCCGTAGAAGATGTTGTCGCCGAGCACGAGGGCCACCGGGTCGTCGCCGATGAAGTCCGCGCCGATCACGAACGCCTCGGCGAGCCCGTTCGGCGCGGCCTGCTCGGCGTAGCTCAGCCGCAGCCCGAACTGGTCGCCGCTGCCGAGCAGGCGCTGGAAGTTCGGCAGGTCCGTCGGGGTCGAGATGATCAGGATCTCCCGGATGCCGGCGAGCATGAGCACCGAGAGCGGGTAGTAGATCATCGGCTTGTCGTAGACCGGCAGCAGCTGCTTGGACACCGCCTGGGTGATCGGGTGCAGACGCGTGCCACTGCCGCCCGCCAGCACGATGCCCTTCATCCGGTGGCTCCCCTCGTTCCTCCGACACAGTCGGGGCCCACCCTAGCGGCGTTACCACAAGGACCACTGGAATAGGAGCGGGCGAGGTGGTGTTCGCCTGATCGTGCGCGTAGACATCTGGTCCGACGTGGTCTGCCCCTGGTGCTACCTCGGCAAACGGCGCTTCGAGCGGGCGCTCGCCGAGTTCGGCCGGCGCGACGAGGTCGAGGTCGTGTACCGGTCCTTCGAGCTGGACCCGAGCCTGCCGCCCGGCGAAGCCCGGCCGAAGACCCCACTGCTCGCGGCGAAGTTCGGCCGCGGCGAGGACGAGGTGCGCGAGATGGACGCGCAACTGGAGCGCCTCGCCGCCGCGGACGGCCTCGAGTACCACCTGGTCGACGGCATCGTGGGCAACACGTTCGACGCGCACCGCGTGCTGCACCTGGCGAAGCAGCAGGGTCGGCAGGCCGAGGTGACCGAACGGTTCTTCCGCGCCTACTTCACCGAGCAGCGTTCGCTGTTCGACGCCGACTCCCTGGCGGACGTCTCCGGTCTGGACCGCGAAGAGGTGCTGCGCGTGCTGAAGGAGGGCACGTACGCCGACGACGTGCGCGCGGACATCTCCCGCGCTCGCGAGCTGGGCGCGAACGGCGTCCCGTTCTTCGTGCTCGACGAGCGCTACGGCGTCTCGGGCGCCCAGTCGACCGAGACGTTCACGGCCGCGCTGACCAGGGCTTTCGAGGACTAGACGGGGCCCTTGGCGAAGTACGTGGTGCAGATGCCGTTGTCGTAGTCCGCGGCGATCTCCAGCGCGTTCCGCCCGCCGTCGACGGGCAGCAGCGCCGAGCTGTAGTTGGGGCACCAGTTGTTGTACGCGGCGGGCACGGGGACGGGCGCGGGCAGCTCGTACCAGGGTCCGGCGCCGAGGTTGTCGTTCGCGAGCAGCACCTGGCCGTTGCCGGGGAGCGGGGCGCCGGCGGCGTCGGTGTAGAGCTGCCCGACCATGACGAGCCGTGTGCCGTTCGCGCCGCCGGGGAACAGCGCGACGGTCTGGGCGTGCTGGAAGTAGTTGCCCTCGGCGGTGCGGATCGGGGTGCCCGGATCGCCGGAGTCGCCGAAGTCGGCGCCGTCCGGGGAAATCTTGTAGTACGGGTTGCAGTAGAGCTTGCCGTAGTTGCAGATCTCGTACCCGAAGTAGTAGCGCCCGTCGGGCAGCTGCCGCACGATCGGCATCCCGGGGCGGACGCCGTCGGGCGCGAGGGCGAGCGTGGTCTGCCGGGTGCCCCAGGTGACGCCGTCGGTGGAGCCGACGCGGCTGAGGATCTGGGAGTAGCCGGGCGCCTCGGTCTCGTCGGCGTAGTGGAGCCAGAGCGTGCCGCGGGCGTCGACGTCGAACTCGGGTTCCCAGACGCCGTCGTGGTCGTGGGAGCGGGCGGCCTCGGAGAGGAAGGTCCAGGTGCGGCCCGCGTCACGGCTGGCCCAGACGCGGATGGACACCCGTCGTTCGGCGCCCTCGTCCTGCCCGTAGCTGGCGGCCCACAGGAGGGTCCCGGCGCGCAGGTCCCCGACGCGGCGGGGCAGTTCGAACAGGGTGCCGCAGCACTCGCCGCGGCCGCCGCCGGTGTCGCGGATCTCGCTGATCTTCCGGAAGCTGCCCCCTTCGTCGGTGCTCTGGAAGACGGGAGCCACGGTGCCGTCCGAGTCCCACCCACTCACGGCGGCGATGATGCGGTTGCTTTGGCTGAGCCGCACGACACGCGGATACGAGCCGACGGTGAGCCGCTGCCGCTCGGCGGCGTGGGCGGGCTGAAGGTTCGCGGCGACCAGCACGAGGGCCAGCACAGCCACGATGATCTTCCGCCCCATGACGGCATTACATCACGGAGTGACGACCCGATGACGCTACGACGCGGTGGTGGCGGGTGCCAATGATCCTCAGGGTAGGACAGCGATGGCGCGTCTCCACGACACTCGCTCGTGAATACCGCCCTCGGTTGTACCGGAGATGCACCCGAGGCGCCTGAACCCGGAAACCGCAGGTCAGCCCACCGCGGTCAGCGGTAGTTCGTGAACTGCTTGCCACCTGGGCGGATGCGCCCGGGAGGGGCTGTGAGCTGCGGGTTTGTGGTGGTCGTTTGCCGTTGGTTGTGGTCGCTAGTCGGTGCCGTCTGTACCGGATTTGTACCGGGCGCACCAGCCTCGGACAGAAGCTTGCGCGCTCTCGGTTTAGGGGCGGCGCCCCAACGATTGGCGTTGACCCCTTGATGGTCGCGAAACTAATACCACCTTGGGCCAAATGCACCTTTGGATCGTTTGATCAGCTGAGGGTTAAAGATCTCAGAAAAGTGCGGCAAGTGCTTTTCCAGCGCAAGGCAATCTGCAACTACTTCGTCAAGTCGCTCGTCATTCATAATTAACACGCGAGCAACGCAGCGAACGCTCTTAAGTTCAACCTCAACAGATGTACAGCTCACAGGCTGAGCGACGACTGAAGTTCCTCCATTATCAAGGCGGGCCTCAAATAGGGGGCTCGTGGTTATGACTATCGGTGCGACTATCGAGCATCCAAGCTTTTGGAACGAGCTATCCCAGGTATTCACCGTAGCCCCAACTGCTGCTGACAGAGTCTGCCGCGCCGCGTTGTAGGCGGCGTCTTTACTGTTTGCTCCCTTGAAAGCTTCCACAATGGCATACCCTGGAGCGGGCCACTGATGTACGCGCCCCTCAAGATGATCGTTTAGGGCCGTCATGACCGGCGTAAGCTGGCCATACTCTTGCACCCAATGAAGTGTAAGGTTCTGCCGAAAGTCGAACAGGGAGGTTGCGGGTTGCTCACGTTTTGCGGCTCGCCTGAATACAATCCATGGGTTTTTCGTGCTCTTACATTCGATGACGATGCGGAAAACAAGACAATATTTGTCATTTTCCTCCCACCAGTCTAGATAGTAGTCAGTTTCACGCTCCTCATTAGTCAGTACATCTACGTATGTCAAATTTGGTTCGCGTTCCCAGTTTTGAGCAAGCTTGGCATCTTGCAAGCGCTGAGCAACGCGCATCTCAAGCGGGTAGCCAGTCTGAGACAGCCAGTTAGTCACTTTTGAAGTGAGATCTGCTCGTGCACTTAATTCCCCTGATGTCGACAAATCTATTACCTTTCTGGTCGATCTACAGATTATCGTTACGAGGAGCATCGCTCCGCAACAACCATTCGGTAACGCTGCTTGGTGGTCATCCCGTCGCCTGATGGCGTCTCGATCACGCCGCGTCGGGGCGGCAACCCTCGGACTCATCCGCCGGCCGAATTCGCCAAGCTTGCGGCCCCGGCGCGGCGTGATAGCCATCAGTCAGGCGACGGGATGACCACCAAGCGCCCACCCTGCCAACGGGACCGTGCCTGCACTCCCCTGGTCATCCCGGAGCCTGCCTGCCCGGCGAGGGCATGTTCTTCTCTCCTTCGCGGCGGCTGCGGGGCCGCCTGGCCTCCGTCGAACCGCCGCGCGGGACCGGCGCCAGCCGCACGCCCGCGCCTGGCGGTTCGACAGGGATAGGGCCAGATCAGCGGCCCCGCAGGGGCCGCCTTGATGATGTAGAGAAAGTCATCACCGCATGTGCGGGCAGCAGCTCCAGGGCTCAGGCGCTGAGCAGGACGGCCACAAGGCTCTTGTCGTCGGTACGCCGAGCAGTGGCGCAAGACGCAGCTCCACCGGCACAGCACGGCCGAGCGGACTGAGCGGATCATCCGGCACCACATCGCGCCGGTCATGGGAAGTCTGCCGCTCGCGCAGGTGCGGAACTCCCACATCCGGGGATGGGTCAAGGACCGTGCTCAGCACCTCGCCCCGAGCACGCTCGCAACCGTCTACCACGGCGTCCTCGTGCCGATGTTCAACGCGGCCGTGATCGACAAGCGGATCGGAACCTCGCCATGCGTGGGCGTCCGCCTGCCCGAGATTCCGGACGCCCGCTACTACATCGCCAAGCCGGAACAGGTGCACGCGCTCTACCAGGCGTTGCCTGAGCGGTACCGAGCGATCGTCTACCTGGCCGCGGGGTGTGGCTGGCGCGGCGGCGAGATCTTCGGCCTTGAGCAGAACGCGATCGACTTCGAGGCCCGCGAGGTCCACGTGCGCCAGGTTGACCGTGGTCGCCGGGCGACGGCCGTTCCTCGCTCCGCCCAAGACCAAGACCAGCCTCCGGACGAACGAGCTGCCCACCGTCGTAGCCGACGCGCTTCGGACGCACCTGGACACGTTCCGCTCCGCGCCCGAGGAGATCGAGGACGAGACCGACCCCCGCCGGCCGATCGTGCGGCCCGCCGACCTCGTGTTCACCCGAGGCGATGGCCGTCCAATCCACCGAGCCGACTGGTCATACATCTGGCGCCCAGCCGTCGAGGCTGCTGGCCTGCCGAGCGGCTTCGGACTACGGGACCTGCGGCACTACTTCGCCACGGTCCTGATCTTCGGCGGGGCAACGTCAAGACCGTGCAGTTCGCGATGGGGCACACCACGCCGACCGTCACCTTGAACACCTACGTCGGGTACTGGCCGGACGCGGTGGACCAGACGCGCTCGCTCGTGGACTCCGCGCTCGGTTGTACCGGAGATGTACCCGAGGCCGCCTGAACCTCGAAAACCGCGGGTCAGGCCGCCCGAATCAGCGGTAGTTGGTGAACTGCAGGGCGATGTCGAAGTCCTTGCCCTTGAGCAGGGCGATCACTTCCTGCAGGTGGTCCTTCTTCTTGCCGGACACGCGCAACTGGTCGCCCTGGATCTGGGCCTGCACGCCCTTCGGGCCTTCGTCCCGGATGAACTTCGCGATCTGCTTCGCCTTGTCCGACGCGATGCCCTGGATGATGTTGCCGTTGATCTTGTAGATCTTCCCCGACACCGCGGGCTCCCCGGCCTCGAACGCCTTCAGCGAGATGCCCCGCTTGATCAGCTTCTCCTTGAAGACCTCGACGGCCGCGAGCGCGCGCTCCTCGGTCTCGGCCTCGATGGCGATCGCCTCTTCGCCGGCCCACGACACCTTGGCGTTGACGCCCCGGAAGTCGAAGCGTGTGGACAGCTCCTTCGCCGCCTGGTTCAGGGCGTTGTCCACCTCCTGCCGGTCGACCTTGCTCACGACGTCGAATGACGGATCGGCCACGTGTCCCCACCTCGTACTTCGGCTTGTCGGCTAGGCCACACCATAGCGCTGCCACCTCACCCCGGTTGCCCCCGCCGCCGAGGGGTTCTGTACGCTGTCTCTCGGCTGGTTCACCAGTCGCGGCGGGTTGCCCGAGCGGCCAAAGGGATCTGACTGTAAATCAGACGGCACTGCCTTCAGAGGTTCGAATCCTCTACCCGCCACACCAGCTGAAACGCCCCGCGACCTGCGAAGACAGGTCAGCGGGGCGTTTGTCGTATGTGCAGTGGTGGGCAGTGGCAGGCGGCGTCTGACGGGTGTTCGCGGCAAATGTGTGGCGACGGCCCAGCGAGCGGCTTGACCACCGGCCGGGTGAGCGTGGTCAGGGCCGTGCACGCGGAGGTGACGAGGAAGGCGGCACCGAGCCCCCAGTGGGCGGCGACCGCGGCGAGTGCCACCGGGCCCACGACCGACCCGCCGCCCGTGACGAGGAATACCGCGCTGAGGCCGGTCGCCGGGGCCTCCGGGAACACCTGCCCCGCCCACACCGCCAGCAGTCCGCCGAACGCCATGTAGCTGCACCCGTACAGCAGGGCCGAGGCGACCGCCGCGAGTGGCACGCCCGGTGCGACTCCGAGCAGCGCGAGCGCCGCGGCCTGCGCCAGCAACAGCACCAGATGGCCCCGCGCCAGGCCCAGGCGTGACAGCAGCCGCGCCGTGACCACCCCCGCCGTGCCGGACAGGCCCATCAACGACCAGAACAGCGGGCCGGGCATCGCGTGCACCGCTGCGACCGCGTAGGTCCAGTACACCGAGCCGAGTAAACCGTAGGACACCGCCGTCACGTACAACGGGACAGCCGCGCGCTGGGTCAACCACGACACCGAAAGCCGCTCCCCCACAGGCATCGGGGATCCACGCCCGAGCAATAATCCATTGTAGACAGTCGTGGCGAGGGCCAGCGCGGCGAAGGCGAGCCAGATCGGCCGCCAGCCGGTGACGGGTGCCAGCAGGGCGAGCGGCCCGGCCACGACGACCGCGAACGCGGTGCCGGACGGGATGAGCGCGAGCATCCGCTCCCGCCTGCCTTCCGGCAGCAGGACCCGGACCGCGTCCGCGTACGGCGACCACATGCAGGCCGGGCTGGTGCTCGCCACCACCAGGCCGACGATCAACAATGCCGGTCCGCGCGCGAGCGCGGCGAGGGCCAGGCCGACGGTGGCCGCGAGCCCCCCGGCCACGACCAGCGGCCGCGGCCCGACCCTGGCGACCAGCGCACCCACGGCGGCCAGTGCGACGAGGTATCCGGCGTAGCCGAGGCTGCCGATCAGGCCGGTCTGGGTCACCGACAGGGAGAAGTCCGCTTCGAGCCGGGGCAGGAACAGGCCGTAGCCGTAGCGCGCGAAGCCGTACCCGACTCCGATCGCGGACAGCCCGCCGACGGCCACTCGCCATTCAGTTACCTGCTTCACGGCTTTGACGGTAACGCAGGGCGTTACCGCTTGCAGGGTTGTTCCGGTAACCTGCGGAGATGGCCTCAGCGCGTCCCGGCGCCCCTGACGAGTTGCGCTCGCTCCAGGAGTTCGGCAACTCGGCGCGGTTCCTCTACGGCGAGGACAATCTGACCGACCCCGCCGAAGCCGCCCGCTGGCTGATCGCGCACGAGCTGGTACCGCGCGGTTTCACCCTCGACGAGCAGGAGCTGGCACGTCTGGTGCGGTTCCGCGAGACCCTGCGGGACCACCTCGACGGGGCGGAGGTGACGGCCGCGCTCAACGAGTTCGCGGCCGCGGCGGTGGCCGGGCCGCGCTGGTCGCCGGACGGTCCCGGGCTGCGGCCGACGGGCGAGGGCGCGGACGACTTGATCGCGCGGTTGCTCGACGCCCTGTTCCGGGCGGAGATCACCGGCCAGGTGCGACGGCTCAAGCCGTGCAAGGCGCCCGAGTGCCGCTGGCTGTTCTACGACCGCTCGCCCGCCGGGAACAGCGTGTGGTGCACCATGGAGATCTGCGGGGCGCGGCACAAGATGCGCGCCTACCGCTCACGCCACTAGGCGCAACTTCGGGAAAGCTCCTCCACCGTCTTCGCCACGCGGCGCTGCCGGGTCGGCTCGGTCTTCGCCTCGGCTATCCACAGGACGTAACGGCGCTGGTGGCTGTACGCGAGCTTGTCGAACGCCGCCTGCGCTGCCGGGGCAGCGGCGAGGGCCTGAGCCAGGTCGGGCGGAACCTCCACCGTGCGGAGCTCCGTGTCCAGCAGCAGCTCGACCTCGACCTCATCCCCCGCGGAGACGCCCGCACCCGAGCGGATCTCGGCGCTCACCGGCAGCATCGCGCGGCCACCCATGCTGCCCACGCTGCTGCGGTACTCGTACCCGTTCAGCCGCACCCGCACCTTCGGCCGCTTCCCGCCGGACAACGCGGCCAGCACGTCCGGCGGCACTTCGATGCCCGTCGCCGACTTGCCATTCAGTTCGACCTGCGCCCGGAACTCCATCGGCCCGCCTCCTCGCTCGCGCCGGTGAGGATACCCTCGTTCGACAACCGGACTGATGGTCCGTATCATCGAAACGGACTAGCAGTCCGGAAACGAGGAGGGCCACATGACCACAGCCGTGGATGTCTTCGGCGAGCTGGCTCGGCAGACCGCCGAATCGGGCGCCGTCGAAGTGATGCTTGACCTGTCCGCCGACGACGTCGTGTTCGAGTTCCCCTTCGCCCCGCCGGGCCGCCCCACCCGGGTCGAGGGCAAGCCCGCGCTCGCCGAGTACCTCAAGGCCCTGGCGGGTCGCGTGCGCATCGAGGGCATCCGCGACCTGGAGGTCCACGAGACCGTCAAGCCGGAGGTAGCGATCATCGAGATGACCGTGACAGGCACCGTCACGGCCACCGGGGCGCCGTACGAGCAGTCCTACGTCAGCATCCTGACCGTCCGCGACGGCCTGATCGTGCACTACCGGGATTACTGGAACCCGCTCCGGAGTGCCGCGTGAACGCCGTCCTCGTCACCGGGGCGAGTGGCACCACCGGCAGCCGTGTGGCGCGGCAGTTGGCCGCGCGGGGCGTCGTGGCGCGGCCGGTCAGCCGCTCGGGCGCTGTCCGGTTCAATTGGTACGACCCGGAAACCCACGCGGACGCGCTGGCCGGGGTCGACCGGATGTACCTGGTGCCACCCGTCGGCGACGCGACCCCGCACACCGTGATGCTGCCGTTCCTCGACCTCGCCCGTGCCGCGGGCGTGCGACGGGTGGTGCTGCTGAGCAACTCCCTAGTCTCCGCCGGCGGTCCGCTGACAGGCACCGTGCACAAGGCGGTCGCGGACACCTTCGCCGAATGGGCCGTGCTGCGGCCCTCGTGGTTCATGCAGAACGTGATCGGCCGTCATCCGCACGCCGTCGGCATCCGCGCCACGTCTGCCATCGCCACGTCCGCCGGGGACGGACGCGCCGGGTTCGTCGACGCGGACGACATCGCCCGCGTCGCCGTCGAGGCACTGCTGGCACCGGTGGCACTGAACACCGACCTGGTCCTGACCGGCCCGCAGTCGTTGAGCTACGACGACGTGGCCGCGATCCTGACCGAGACCAGTGGCCGGGTGATCACGCACAAGCGGCTGGACCCGGCCGAGCAGCCCGCCTACTACGAGGCGCTCGGCGTACCCGGGCCCACGGCGCACTTCCTGGTCGGCATGGACCAGGTCGTCGCTTCCGGTGTCGAAGACCGCACGACGGATACGGTGGAGCGCGTGACCGGAGTCCCGCCCCGCTCGTTCCGCGACTTCGCGCTCGCGGAGTTCGCCGCGTGACGACGAAGGAACGCGCCGACGCCGCCCGCAACCGGCAGGCCATCCTGACCGCCGCGAGCACCCTGTTCGACACGGCCGACGATCCGCTGACGGTCACCATGGACGACGTCGCGGCCGCGGCCGGTGTGGGCAAGGGCACTCTGTTCCGCCGCTTCGGCGACCGGGCCGGGCTGCTGCGGGCCGTCTTCGACACGCGGATCGCCGGGCTCACCGCCGCGATCGTCGACGGCCCGCCGCCACTCGGTCCGGCGACCCCACCCCGCGAGCGCGTGCCCGCGCTGCTGGACGCGATGGTCGAGTTCAAACTGGACAACCGCAAGCTCACCCGGGCCCTGGAGCAGACGTCCGAGCGGGCGTCCTTCCTGGAGTCCCCGAACTACCAGCTGGCGCACGCCCTGTTCACGGATCTGCTCACCGGCGTGGTCACCCCGGACAACGCCGGGTGGACGGCCCACGCGCTGCTCTCCTACACCCGCATCGACCTGCTGGAGCACGTGCTCGCCACGCAGCAGTGGTCGGTGGCGCGGCTGCGCCGGGAAATCCAGGACGTGGCGGGCAGGATCCTCGGAAAGGTCTAGCCCAGTTTCAGCAACAGCTCCGCCAGTTCCGCGGGCTTCGTGACCATGCAGTCGTGGCCCGTGTCGATTTCCCACACCCGCGACGGCGTGCCGTTGGGCTGCGTCGGCGGAACGGGGCGGCGTTCCATGCCTTCCACCCGGGCCGGGCCGCCCGTGCAGTGGATGTGCGTGCGCGGGATCGCGGTGGTCGCCGGGTTGTCCAGGTGGACCGGTTGTTGCAGACAGCGCACCGGCTGGTCCGACAGCATCGACCGCACCCACGCGACGTCCGCCGGGTCGGTGACGCCGAACAGGCCCGCGGGCGGAGGGAATTCCGGCATCGGCGGCACACGCCAGCCGCTTTCGGAGCTCAGCGCCGCGTCGATCAGGGACTGTGTCACCGGCATGACGTCGACCGCCGTTTCGCCGTCCTCGGGGACCATCGCGTCGAGGTACACCAGCTCCGCGATCCGGTCCGGGACCTCGTTCGCCACCGACGAGATCACCAGCCCGGCGTAGCTGTGGCCCACGAGCACCACGTCGCGGAGATCCTCGGCGAGGATCAGGCCCACGACGTCGTCGACGTGCGTGTCCAGCCCCACCTCCGGGCCTGCCAGGTGCACCGTTTCGCCGTAGCCCGTCAGCGTCGGGGCGAACACGCGGTGCCCCGCCGACGCCAGCAGCGGCACCACCCGCTCCCAGGCCCGCCCGCTGTGCCAGGCGCCGTGTACCAGCAGAAATGTGGACATGCTTCTTCCGATCTGGGACCATCGAAAAAACGGGACTCTGTCCCACTTGACGATACGGGACACTGTCCCGTTTAGCAACGACGGGAGGACCGCGGTGAGCGACCGGCCCAAGCGGGCGGACGCGCGGCGCAACCAGGAGAACCTGCTCGACGCCGCGGCGGCGGTGTTCGTGACGTCGGGGGTGGAGGCGCCGATTCGGGACATCGCGGCGAAGGCCGGGGTCGGGACGGCCACGATCTACCGCCACTTCCCCACGCGGGCGGACCTGATCGTCGCCGTGTACCGGCACCAGGTGGAGGCTCTCGCGGAGGCCGGGCCCGCCCTGCTCGAAAGCAGCGAGACGCCGTACGCGGCATTGGCGAAGTGGCTCGACCTGCTGGTGGACTTCGTGGTCACCAAACGGGGGCTCGCCGCCGTGCTGCAGTCCGACGACCCCTGCTACGACCCGCTGCACTCCTACTTCCTCGACCGCCTGGAGCCGGTGTGCAGCCGGCTGCTCGACGCCGCGGTCGAGTCGGGGGAGATTCGCGCGGGGCAGGACCCGTATGAGCTGATGCGTGCCGTCGGCGGACTGAGCGCGGGCGGCGACAAGCCCCGCTACAACGTGCGGCGCCTGGTGGGGCTCCTCGTCGCGGGATTGCGCGCGGGCTGACTACGACCGATCCCCCGTCAGAAGCCCCGCCGGGCCATTTCCTCCAGCCTGGCGATGCGGTCGGCGATCGGGGGGTGCGTCGAGAACAGGCGGGAGAACGACTCGCCGGGGCGGAACGGGTTCGCGATCATCAGGTGCGACTGCGAGACCAGCTGCGGCTCCGGCACGAGCGGCGCCCGCCGGGTGCCCTCCTCCAGCTTCCGCAGCGCCGAGGCCAGCGCCAGCGGGTCGCCGGTCAGCTCGGCACCCGACGCGTCCGCCTGGTACTCCCGCGAGCGGCTCACCGCGAGCCTGATCACGGCGGCCGCGATCGGACCCACCAGCACCAGCAGCAGCGACACCAGCGGGTTGCCCTCCTCGCGGTCGTTCCCGCCGAAGACGCCCGCGAACATCGCCAGGTTCGCGAGCACGCTCACCATGCTCGCGAGCGCCCCGGCGACGCACGAGATGAGGATGTCGCGGTTGTACACATGCGACAGCTCGTGCCCGAGCACCGCCCGCAGCTCACGCTCCGTCAGCAACCCGAGGATGCCCGTGGTGCAGCACACCGCCGCGTGGCGCGGGTTCCGGCCCGTCGCGAACGCGTTCGGCGCCACCGTCGGGCTGACGTACAGGGCCGGCATCGGCTGCCGGGCGGACGTGGCCAGTTCCCGCACTATCCGGTACATCGCGGGCTGCTCGGCCTCCGACACCGGCCGCGCCCGCATCGCGCGCAGCGCCAGCTTGTCGGAGTTGAAGTAGGCGTAGGCGTTCACCCCGAGCGCGAGCAACAGCCCGATGTACAACGCGCCGCGCCCGAACAGCGAGCTGACCGCGATGATGAGGGCACTGAGCAGGCCGAGCAGCAACGCCGTCTTCAACCCGTTCTGATGCCTGTGCACTGACCCCACGCCTCCCTCCGTACGCACCGGAAACGCTCGGACGTCGGGTGAAAGTTCCACCGTAACGGTGTTACGACGCTGTTTCGGCCGACGTCACACCTTCCGGGGCCGTGATACTGGAGCGACTCCGGGTATACGTTCGGGCACGGAGGTCGAAAATCCCATGAAGCTCGGACTGCAAATTCCTGATTTCACCTGGCCGAACGGTCCCGCGAAGCTGGGCGCCGAACTCGCCGAAGTCGCGCAGGCGGCGGACGAGGCCGGGTTCGAATACCTCGCGGTGATGGACCACTTCTTCCAGATCCAGTCCATCGGCCCGGCTGAGCACGACATGCTGGAGGCGTACACCACGCTGGGTTACCTGGCCGCGCACACCAAGCGCGCCAAGCTGCTCACGGTGATCACCGGCGTCATCTACCGCCAGCCCGGTGTGCTCGCGAAGGCCGTGACCACGCTCGACGTGCTGTCCGGCGGGCGGGCGATCCTCGGCATCGGCGCCGGCTGGAACGAGGAGGAGTCGCGTGGGCTCGGCTTCCCGTTCCCGCCGACCAAGGAGCGCTTCGAAATGCTGGAGGAGGCCCTCCGGTACATCCACCAGATGTTCTCCGACAACGACGGGCCCTTTGAAGGCGACTACATCACCGCTGAACGGCTGATGAACGTTCCGGCACCGCTGAGCAAACCGCACCCGCCGATCATGGTCGGTGGCTCCGGCGAGAAGAAGACGCTGCGGTTCGTCGCGAAGTACGGCGACGCGTGCAACATCTTCAACGGCCCGGAACTGGAGCACAAGCTCGAAGTGCTCCGAGGCCACTGCGAGGCCGAGGGCCGCGACTACGACGAGATCAGCAAAACCGTGTACCACCCGCTGGACATCGGCGCGAACGGCGAGAAGACCGAGGAGCTCATGACCGAACTGCGCCGGCTCGCCGGGCTCGGCGTGGACGCCGCGATCGGCTACTGCCCCACCGTGCCGGACACGAAACCCTTCGAGATCTTCGCGAAGGACGTCATCCCCGCGGCCGCGGAGCTCTAGGCCGAAAAGACGCACCGCCGGTACGCACAACACCGGCGGTGCGTTTTTGACCGACAGAAACCCCCTGCTGCGCAACGGTTTCTGTAACGGTCACCCGGTGGTCCGCGTTCTCCCTTGCGTGCCGGGGGTTTCCCGGCGGGAAGGGGAATCGCCGTGCCACGGATCGGTCTCGCGGTGATCGGCGCCGGTTACTGGGGCCCCAATCTGGTTCGCAACGCGCAGGCGACGGAGAGCCTGCGCCTCGAATACCTGTGCGACCTCGACGTCGCTCGGGCACGCCAAGTACTCGGCGACTACTCCACCGTCCGCGCCACGCCGTCACTGGACGAGGTGCTCGAAGACCCCGCGGTGCAGGCGGTCGCCATCGCGACGCCCGCCGCCACCCACCTGAAGGTCGCGACGGCCGCGCTCGAAGCCGGCAAGCACGTGCTGGTCGAAAAGCCCCTCGCGGCGAACTTCGCCGAGGGCCGCCAGCTGGTCGAAACCGCGGAAGACCGCGGGCTCGTGCTCATGCTCGACCACACCTACTGCTACACGCCCGCGGTGCGGGAGCTGCGGCGGATCGTGCACAGCGGCGAGCTCGGCGAGGTGCAGTACCTCGACTCCGTGCGCATCAACCTCGGCATCGTGCAGCGCGACGTCGACGTGCTGTGGGACCTCGCGCCGCACGACCTGTCGGTGTTCGACGCGATCCTGCCCGCCGGGGTGCAGCCGGTCGCGGTCGCGGCCCACGGCTCCGACCCCATCGGCGCCGGGCGCGCGTGCGTGGCGCACCTGAGCATCGAGCTGAACACCGGCGTGCTCGCCCACGTGCACGTCAACTGGTTGTCCCCCACCAAGATCCGCACGATGGTGCTCGGCGGCTCGGCGAAGACCGTGGTGTGGGACGACCTCAACCCGACCCAGCGCGTGTCGGTGTACGACCGGGGTGTCGACCACCAGCGAGAGCAGGCGATCATCTCCTACCGCCTCGGCGACATGGTCGCGCCCGCGCTGACGGAGCAGGAGGCGCTGCGCGCGGTGATGGCGGAGTTCGCCGACTCCATCACGCAGGGCCGCGCACCGCTCACCGACGGCCGCTCCGGCCTCCGCGTCCTCGCGCTGCTCGAAGCGGCGTCCCGCAGCCTCACCGAAAACGGCGCCTTCGTGGCGGTCAGGCAGGAGATCGCAGCATGACTGCACAGCCCCTCACCGGACAGCGGTTCCTCGTCACCGGCGGCGCCGGGACGATCGGGTCCGCCGTGGTGGACCAGCTGGTCGAGGCCGGGGCGGCCGAGATCACCGTGCTGGACAACCTCGCACGCGGCCGCCGGGAGAACCTCGCCGAGGCGGGCCCGAAGGCGAACCTCGTCGTCGGTGACATCAACGACCCCGCGCTCGTGGCGGAGCTGATGACCGGCGTCGACGTCGTGTTCCACCTGGCCGCGTTGCGCATCACCCAGTGTGCCGAACAGCCGCGGCTCGCACTGGAGTCGCTTGTGGACGGTACGTTCACCGTGCTGGAAGCCGCGGCGGCCGCGGACGTGCGCAAGGTCGTCGCGTCCTCGTCGGCGTCGGTGTACGGGCTCGCCGAGGAGTTCCCGACCACGGAACGGCACCACCCGTACAACAACGACACCTTCTACGGCGCCGCGAAGGCGTTCAACGAAGGCATGTTGCGCAGCTTCCACGCGATGTACGGGCTGGACTACGTGGCGCTGCGGTACTTCAACGTCTACGGCCCGCGGATGGACGTGCACGGGCTGTACACCGAGGTCCTGATCCGCTGGATGGAGCGGATCGACCGGGGCGAGCCGCCGCTGATCTTCGGCGACGGCAGCCAGACCATGGACTTCGTCCACGTCCACGACATCGCGCGCGCCAACCTGCTCGCGGCCAAGGCACCGGTGACCGACTCGGTCTACAACATCGCCAGCGCCACCGAGACCAGCCTCCGGGAACTGGCCCTGGGCCTGCTCACCGCGATGGACTCGGACCTCGCGCCCGAGCACGGGCCCGCGCGCGCGACCGGCGGGGTCACCCGTCGGCTGGCCGACATCTCCGCAGCCGCCCGCGACCTGGGCTGGCAACCGCAGATCAAGCTGCCCGACGGCCTGCGTGGCCTGGTCGACTGGTGGCGAAACTCGTGAGCACAATTCGGTACCTGGGGCACGCCGGGTTCGTCGTCGAGCACCGGGGCACGCGGATCCTCATGGATCCCTGGTTCTTCCCCGCCTTCCTCGGCTCCTGGTTCCCCTACCCCGACAACAGGTTCCTGCTCGACGACGTGCTCGACGGGCAGTTCGACTACCTCTACGTCTCGCACGCGCACGAGGACCACTACGACGAGAAGTTCCTGCGGCGGTTCGACCGCTCGACGAAGGTGATCGTCGCGAAGTACCGGTCCAAGGTCATGGTCCGCCACTTCCGCGACCTCGGGTTCGAGGACGTGACGGCGCTGGCGCACCGCGAGTCGATCGAGCTGGGCCCGGGCCTGACCGCGACGATGCTCCTCGACACCAGCCACAAGGAGGACAGCGGCCTGCTGCTCGACCTCGACGGCTTCCGCTTCCTCGACCTCAACGACTGCAACACCCCGATGTCCGAGCTGCCCGCGGACATCGACCTGCTGGCGGCGCAGTTCTCCGGGGCGATGTGGTACCCGAACTGCTACGACTACCCGCCGGCGGTGATGGCCGAGAAGGTCGCGGGCGTGCGCGACGACCTGATGGACACGTTGTACCGCAAGGTGAAGCTCACCGGCGCGAAGGCGTACCTGCCCTCGGCCGGGCCGGCGTGCTTCCTGGATCCCGAGCTGGCCCAGTACAACGACCGCGACTCGACGATCTTCCCGGTGTGGGACCAGGTCGCCGACGGCTTCGCGAAAGCCTGCCCGGAGACCGACGTCGTCCGGCTCGGCCCGGGTGACTCCCTGAGCGTCGGCGACGGCGTCGAGGTGCACGCCACCGCGCGGCTCGACGAGGACCTCGACGCCTACCGCGAGCGCCGCCGGGACGAGTGGGCGGAGTTCCACGCCGGGCCGGAGCCCGAGGTCACGATGACCGAGCTGGAGCAGTACTTTCACACGCTCCAGACGTGGAACAAGCGGTTCCTCGGCGACTTCAGCAAAGACATCCGGCTCGTCGCCGGGTCCGAGAACTGGGACGTGCGCCTCGGCAGGCTGGCCGAGCACTTCGTGATCGAGGGCGAGGAACCCTACGACCCGGAGTACACGCTGCTGGTCTCGCCGCGCGTGCTGCGGGCCATTGTGGACGGACGCGCGGGCTGGGAGGAAGCGCTGCTGTCGATGCGCCTCGGACTGCACCGCGAACCGGACGTGTTCGATCTCACGTTCATGGGTCTGCTGCGGTACGGGAACCACCCGGCGCAGACGATGCAGATGCTGCGCGAGCGCCAGAACACCGAGACGATCGAGCGCGACGGCCTGCGGTTGCAGCGGTTCTGCCCGCACGCGGGCGAGGACCTGACGTTCGCCGAGATCGGGAACGGCCGCATCGAATGCCCCCGGCACCACTGGATCTGGGACGCGCGCACCGGCGCGTGCGTCGACAAGGCGTCCCTGCCACTACGGGTTGAAGTCGTCGACGAGCAGACGTTCAACCGAAAGATGTAACAAGGGGCGCCGGATGCCCGACTTCGCGAAAAACGGCGAAAGTGCGGAAGGCGCAGCCATGCAAGGGAAATCCGAACCGAAAGCGCGGGGTGTCCGTCGTTTTCGGACACTGGCGGCGGTTTTCGCAATACTCACCGGAGTGGTGGTGCCGCTCGTCGCCACCCCCGTGGCGACGGCGGCACCGTGTGACGCGCCGGTGGTCAACAAGATCGCCTGCGAGAACACCAAGACCGGCACGGCCGACTGGATGGTGCAGTCGCTCGACGACTCCATCGCGGGCTTCACCACCGACGTCAGCGCGGCGCCCGGCGGCACCGTGCAGTTCAAGGTGAAGACCAACGCGACGCAGTTCCGCATCGACATCTTCCGGCTCGGCTACTACGGCGGCACCGGCGCCCACCTGGCCGACTCGATCCCCGGCACGCCGGCCACGCAGCCCCCGTGCAAGACCGACTCCACCGGCCTGTACGACTGCGGCAACTGGAGCGTGTCGGCCACCTGGAACGTGCCCGCCACCGCCGTCTCCGGCCTGTACTACGCCGTGTTCCACCGGAACGACACCGGCGGCGAGAACGAGGCCGCGTTCGTGATCCGCGACGACACGAGCACGTCGAAGATTCTCTACCAGACCTCGGACGAGACCTGGCAGGCGTACAACACCTACGGCGGCCCGAACGGCGACACCGGCAACAGCTTCTACACCGGCACCGGCCCCGGCGCGCAGGGCGCGGCCTACAAGGTGAGCTACAACCGGCCGCTCTACGGCGAGGGCGACGAGAACTTCATCTTCAACGCCGAGTACCCGATGGTCCGGTTCATGGAGGCCAACGGGTACGACATGAGCTACACGTCCGATGTGGACACTGCCCGGCGCGGTCAGCTGATCAAGAACCACAAGGTGTTCATAACGGTCGGGCACGACGAGTACTGGTCGAACGAGCAACGCGACAACGTCGAGTCCGCGAAGGCCGCGGGCGTGAACATGGCCTTCTTCACCGGCAACGAGGTGTTCTGGAAGACCCGCTGGGAGCCGAGCATCGACGGCTCGAACACCGCCCTGCGCACGGTCGTCTGCTACAAGGAGACACTCGCCGACGCGGACATCGACCCGACCAACACGTGGACGGGCACCTGGCGGGACGCCCGGTTCAGCCCGCCCGCCGACGGCGGCAGACCGGAGAACTCCCTGCTGGGACACATCTTCACGGTCAACGGCTACCGCAGCGACGCCATGTCCGTCCCGGCCGCCTACGGCAAGATGCGGCTCTGGCGCAACACCCCGCTCGCGACGCTGGCGACGGGCAACACGTACACGTCCCAGCCGGGCACCCTCGGTTACGAGTGGGACTCCGTGGAGGACAACGGGTTCCAGCCACCGGGCGTGGCGCAGCTGTCTCGCACCACCGTCAACATCACTGACGGCAACTACGTGCTGAAGAACAACGGCTCGGTCTACGGCACGGGCACCAAGACCCATGCGCTGACGTACTACCGCGACCAGACCAGCGGCGCGCTCGTGTTCGGCGCGGGCACCGTGCAGTGGGCGTGGGGGCTCGACGACAACCACGCCTTCCAGACCGACACGCCGACCTCCGACGTGCGGATCAAGCAGGCGACCGTCAACCTCATGGCGGACATGGGCGTCCAGCCCGCGACGCTGCAGGCCGGGCTCACCGCGGCGACGGCGAGCACGGACACCGCGCCACCGGTCGTGGCCATCACCAACGCACCGCCGACCACGGTGGCCGCGAGCTACACCGTCTCCGGCACCGTCAACGACCTCGCGGGCAAGGTCGCGGGCGTCGAGGTGTCGGTGGACGGCACGACGTGGCACCCGGCCGACTGGGCCGCGGGCACCACGAACTGGAGCTACACCTACACCCCGGACACCGCGGGCACGCCGACCCTGCGCGTGCGGGCGGTGGACGACTCGGCCAACCTGTCGGCCCCGGTGTCGGCGAACGTCAGCGTGTCGGCCCGCACCTGCCCGTGCGGCATCTGGACCCCCACGACGGTCCCGACGACCACCACGACCACCGATCCCGGTCCGGTCGAGGCCGGCGTCAAGTTCCAGGCCAGCTCCGACGGGTACGTGCGCGGCATCAAGTTCTACAAGGGCGACGGCAACACCGGCACCCACACCGGTTCGCTGTGGACGGCCGACGGGCAGCGCCTGGCGACCGGCACGTTCACCGGTGAGACGACGAACGGCTGGCAGACGCTGACGCTGCCGACCTCGGTGCCGGTCACGGCGGGCACGACGTACATCGCGTCGTACTACGCGCCCGTCGGGCACGAGGCGGCGGACAACTACTACTTCACCGGCAAGTCCGCGAAGCTGGACCCGCTGCTCGCGCCCGCGAGCCAGGCGGGCAACGCCAACGGCGTCTTCCACTCGGGCGGCCCCGGCTTCCCGACGCAGAGCTACCTGGACACGAACTACTGGGTCGACGTCGTGTGGGGTCCGGACCCCGGCCCCGACACGCGCGCCCCGCTGATGATGTCCACCGACCCCGGCAACGACGAGAACTCCGTCGCGCTCACCGCCACGCCGTCGGTCACGTACGACGAGAACATCGCCCCCGGTTCGGTGCAGTTCACGCTGACCGAGCCCGGCGAGACGGTGGCGGGCACGGTGTCCGTCTCCGGCACCAAGGTCACGTTCACGCCGAACGAGCCGCTCGACCCGGCCACGACCTACACGGCGACCGTGCGGGGCTCGGACGCGGCGGGCAACCAGGCGACCGTCGTGACCTGGACGTTCAAGACCGGTTCACCGCGCCCGGCGGCGTGCCCGTGCACGCTGTGGGACGACTTCACCCACCCCGCGAACCCCACCGACCCCGACGCCACCGCGGTGGAGCTGGGCACGAAGGTCCGGTTCGGCGGCAAGGGCCAGGTGCTCGGCGTGCGGTTCTACAAGGGCGCGGGAAACACCGGGACGCACACGGGCTCGCTGTGGTCGGCGAACGGCACGCGGCTGGCCACCGGCACCTTCAGCGGTGAGTCGACGACGGGCTGGCAGACGCTGACGTTCAGCAGCCCGGTCACGGTGCAGGCCAACACGACGTACGTGGTCTCCTACTTCGCCCCCAACGGGCATCCGGCGGGAGACAACGGCTACTTCACCAACCCGGCCTCCTACGGCCCCATCACCGGGCTCGGCGAAGGCACGGACGGCGGCAACGGCGTGTACAAGGTGGGCGCGGGCTTCCCGTCCTCGACCTACCGGTCCAGCAACTACTGGGTCGACGTGATCTTCCAGAACGGGCTCAACGGCGACACCACACCGCCGACGGTCACCGCGCAGTCGCCGGCACCGGACGCGGCGAACACGCCCATCGCGGGCACGGTGAGCACCACGTTCAGCGAGGCGATCGACCCGGCGAGCGTGCAGTTCTCGCTCACCGACCCGGGCGGGGCGGCGCTGACCGGCACGTTGTCGCAGTCGGCGGACCAGAAAACGATCACGTGGACCCCGGCGGCCCGGCTCGCGGCGGGCACGACGTACCTCGCGAGCATGCGGGCGGCGGACGTGAACGGGAACCCGATGCCGAACGCGGTGACGTGGCACTTCACCGCCTCGACGGTGCAGGCGTGCCCGTGCTCGCTGTTCAGCTCTGCGACCGTGCCACTGGTGCTGTCGGCGGACGAGGCGACATCGCTCGAACTGGGCGTGCGCTTCAGCTCCAGCGTGGCGGGCTCGGTCACCGGCGTGAAGTTCTACAAGGGCGGCGGCAACACCGGCACGCACACCGGTTCACTGTGGACGGTCGACGGGCAGCTGCTGGCCACCGGCACGTTCTCGAACGAGACGGCGAGCGGCTGGCAGACGCTGACCTTCGCCACGCCGGTCGCCATCCAGCCGGGCACCCTCTACGTCGCGTCCTACACCGCGCCGAACGGGCACTACTCGGCCAACCCGTTCTACTTCGAGCAGACAGGAGCGACGAGCGTGCCCCTGACCGCGGCGCCGACCGGGTCCGACGCGCCCAACGGCGTGTTCAACTCCGGCCCCGGCTTCCCGGCCGCCACCTACCGGGGCGGGAACTACTGGGTCGACGTCGTGTTCCAGCCGAACCCGTGACGGGGGCGGAGTCCCGGAGGCGGCGGCTGGTCGTCGTCGCCTCCGGGGTCAGCTGGGACGGCGTGAAGGGTTCGGAACGCCAGCTGGCCCAGGCGCTGACCGCGCACGCCGAGATCCTGTGGGCCGACCCGCCGGTTTCGCCCGTCACCGCCGCCCGGTTCCGCGGGGTGGCGGTGACGGGGCGGCACTGGCGGCCGACATTGACCGAGGTGGCCGACGGCATCACCCGGTTGACGCCGCTCGCGCCGCCGGGCCTGTCGCGGCCGGGGATCCGCGAGGTCACCTGGCCCGCCGCGCGCGCCCAGCTGCGGTGGGCGGTGCGGCGGCTGGGCAAGCGGCCGCACGCGGTGATCTCGTGCTCGGTCAACGACGTCCTCGGGCACTGGCCGCCCGGCGTGGTGCAGGTGCTCTACGGCACCGACGACTGGGTGGCCGGGGCGGAGCTGATGGGCCTCGATCCCCGGCGTGTGGTCCAGGACGAGCGGAAGGCGCTGGGGCACGCGAACCTCGTGCTCGCCGTGGGTCCGGAACTGGCCGAGCGCTGGCGCTCGCTGGGCGTCACCGCGCGGGAGTTCCCCAACGGCTGCGAGCCCGAGGCGTACGAGGGGCTGGAGTCCGAACCTCCCGCGGAGCTGCCGGCCGGGTTTCCCACGCCCGTCGCTGGGCTGTCCGGCCAGCTGTCCGAACGCATCGACCTCGCGTTCCTGGAAGCCGTCGCCGACACGGGTCTCGGGCTCGTGCTGGTCGGGCCGCGGGACCCGGCGTGGCAGCCGGAGCGGGTCGACGCGCTTTTGCGGCGGGACAACGTGCATTACGCGGGCGCATTGCCGTTCGAGCGGTTGCGGCCGTGGTTAGCCCGTTTCGACGTGGGCCTTACGCCTTATGCCGACACCGCGTTCAACCGCGCGTCGTTTCCACTCAAGACACTCGAATACCTGGCGGCGGGAAAACCCGTGGTCAGCACGGATTTACCCGCGAGCAGGCGGCTGCGGGCGGAGACCGCGGAGATCCGGCTCGCCTCGACACCAAGGGATTTCGCCGCCGCGGTAAGGGAAGCGGTGCGGCAAAAGGGTGATCCGGCGGCCCGCCGGGAAGTCGCCCGCAGGCATTCCTGGCGCACCCGGGCGGACGAACTGGCCGAAATGCTCGGTCTTTCCCGGCACGTGCAACAATCGCCGCCGTTCTCGCGACTCAGCCAACGAGAAATCCCTCCGGAGGGAGAACGGTGATTCCTGTCATGCGCCCGCTACTGGGTGCCGAAGAGGCCGAGGCGGCCGCCGAGGCCGTGCGCTCGGGCTGGGTCGCGCAAGGGCCGCGGGTGGCCGCGTTCGAGCGGGCGTTCGCGGATTCCGTGGGCGCCGGGCACGGCGTGGCGGTCTCGTCGTGCACCACGGCGCTGCACCTGGCGCTGCACGCGCTCGGCGTCGGCCCCGGCGACGAGGTGGTGGTGCCGTCGTTCAGTTTCATCGCGACGGCCAACGCGGTGCGCTACTGCGGGGCGACGCCGGTGTTCGCCGACGTCGAGGAACTCACCGGAAACCTGACCGCGGAGACCGTGACGCCGGTGCTTTCCCCGCGCACCAAGGCAGTTCTGGCCGTGCACCAGGGCGGGATGCCCGCCGACATCGCGGCGCTGCGGGCGGTGTGCGGGCCGGTTCCGGTGCTGGAGGACGCCGCGTGCGCGGCGGGCTCGACGCTCGACGGGCGTCCGGTCGGCGCGGGCGCGCTGCTGGCGGCGTGGTCGTTCCACCCCCGCAAGCTGCTGACCACCGGCGAAGGCGGAATGCTCACGACGGACGACAGCGACCTCGCCGCCCGCCTGCGGCGCCTGCGCGAGCACGGGATGAGCGTTTCCGCGGCCGACCGGCACACCGCCGGGAAGGTGGTCATCGAGGAGTACCTCGAAACCGGCTTCAACTACCGGATGACCGACATCCAGGCCGCCGTCGGGCTCGTGCAGCTGACCCGGCTGGAGTCGATCGTCGCGCAGCGGCGGGAGCTGGCCGCGCGCTACCACGAGCTGCTGGACGGCGTGCCCGGCCTGCGGGCGGTGCGGGACCCGGCACACGGCACGACGAACTACCAGGCGTTCTGGGTCCTGCTCGACGACGACGTGCCGGTGGGCCGCAACGAGCTGCTGGCCCAGCTCGCCACCGAAGGCATCTCCGCGCGCCGGGGCATCATGGCCGCGCACCTCGAACCCGCCTACGCCGGACATCCGCACGTTCCGTTGCCGGTGACGGAAAAGCTGTCGACGCGGTCGTTGATTCTGCCGCTGCACCACGAACTGACCGCTGCCGACCAGCAGCGCATCGCCGGGCTGCTGACCCGCGCGGTCGCCGCAGCCCCGGTCCCGTGACCGCACGGCTGCTCGCCCTGTGCGAGGACGCGGTGCGGCGGATGCGCCTGGATCTCAGCGGCCGCGTGGTGGTGACGGAGGCGGCGACGGGCGCGTACGCCGTGACGCCGGTGCTGGCGGCGATGGCGGGCGCGCGCGAGGTGCGGGCGCTGAGCCGCGACAGCCGGTACGGCACCGCGGCGGAGGCCGAGGCCGAGGTATGGGCGCTCGCTCCTGACGTGCGGTTCTTCCACGAGAAGAACGCGGACCTGTTCGCGGGCGCGGACATCGTGACCAACAGCGGGCACCTGCGGCCGATCGACGCCTCGGTGGTCGCGTGGTTGCGCCCCGGCGCGGCGGTGAGCCTGATGTACGAGCCGTGGGAGCTGCGGCCCGGCGAGGTCGACGTCGACGCCTGCCGTGCCGCGGGCGTGCGGGTCGCGGGTCCGGACGAGCACCACCCGGCCGTCGACGTCTTCGGCTACTCGGGCGTGATGGCGATCAAACTACTGCTCGACGCCGGCCTGCCGGTGCGTGGTAACCGCATCCTTCTGTTGTGCGACAACGTGTTCCGGCCGGAGATCGAGCGAGACCTGCGTGCGCTGGGTGCCGAGTTGCTGACGGAACCTTCCGGAAGACTCGACGCGGTGCTGGTCGCGCTGACTCCGGGGCCGGTGCTCGACGTCAACTGGCTCAAGGAACTCGGTCGTGATCACCCGGAGACGACGGTCGTCCAGTTCTGGGGCGACCTCCGGCGCGAGGGAGATCTGCGCTTCTGGCCGCCGGTCGCCCCGCAGCCGGGACACATGGGCGTGCTGCCCTCGGCCGTCGGTGTGGACCCGATCGTCGCGTTGCAGGCCGCCGGGCTCAAGGTCGGCGAGGTGCTGACTGCGCCGGACCCCACGCCGGAAGACCTGGCGTTCGTACTGGAGCCCGCATGAGAATCCTGGTCTACCCGCACGCGATGGAGATCGGCGGCTCGCAGCTCAACGCGCTGCAGCTGGCTGCGGCGGTGCGCGACCGCGGGCACGACGTGACGGTGGTGAGCGAACCCGGCCCGTTGCTGGACTTCGTGCACGCCCACGACCTGCCGCACGTGGAGATTCCCGCGGACCGGCGGAGGCCGTCGGTGGCGGTCGCGCGCACATTGTCCACTTTGGTCAGGAATGTCGACGTCGTGCACGGTTACGAGTGGCCGCCGGTCCTCGAAGCGCTCGCGGCGGCTCGTGGTCGCTGCGCGGTGGTCGGCACTGTGTTGTCGATGTCCGTCGTGCCGTTCTTCCCCCGGACCGTGCCCCTGCTGGTCGGCACGGAGGAGATCCGGGAGGCCGCGCTCAAGGCCGGGCACCGGCACGTCGCGCTGCTCGAACCGCCGGTGGACACCGACTCCGACTCCCCCGGCTTCGACGGCAGCGCGTTCCGCGCCGCGCACGGCCTCGACGCGGAGGTCCCGCTGGTCGCGATGGTCTGCCGGCTGGTGCCGGAACTGAAGCTGGAAGGGCTGCTCGCCGCGTGTGACGCCGTCGGGGAACTGGCGCGGGCCGGACGCAAGGTGCAGCTCGTGATCGTCGGCGACGGCCGCAGCCGCGCCGAGGTGGAGCGCCGCGCCGCGCGGGCCAACGACCTGGCCGGACGCCGGGTCGTGGTGCTCACCGGCGAGATCGCCGACCCGCGGCCCGCGTACGCGGCGGCGGACGTGCTCATCGGTATGGGTGGTTCGGCCCTGCGCGGCATGGCGTTCGGCAAGCCGCTCATCGTGTCCGGCGAGCGCGGTTTCAGCGAGTTGCTCACGCCGGAGACAGCGCCGCTGTTCCTGCGCGGCGGCTGGTACGGGCAGGGCCCCGGCTCGCGCGGCAGCGGTTCCGCGGCCCTGCGTGACGCCCTCAACGTGCTCATCGACGACCCGGCGCGCTGCGCGGAGCTGGGCGAGTTCGCCCGCGAGCTCGTGGTGAGCCGGTTCAGCCTGCGCCACGCGGCGGAGGTGCTGGAGCACGAGTACGAACGAGCCGTCGCGGAGCCGGCGCGGCTCGGCGTGGACGCGGCCCGCAGCGCGGCGGGGTTGCTCGGTTACAAGATCGAACGCAGGTACCAGCGGATCCGGGGCCGGGCGAGCACCGACGACGCCAACGCCACCCCGGTCCTGACTCCCCAGGAGCGCAGATGACCCCGATTCCCTTGGTGGACCTGGCCGCGCAGCACCGCCAGGTGGCCGACGAGGTGGCGGCGGGCTGGGCGGAGGTGCTCGCCGGGACGGCCTTCGTCGGCGGGCCCGCGGTCAGCGCCTTCGAGGCCGAGTTCGCCGCTTACACCGGTGCCGCGCACTGCGTCGGCGTCGGCAACGGCACCGACGCGCTGGAACTGGCGTTGCGCGCGGCCGGAGTCGGCCCGGACGACGAGTGCGTGCTGCCCGCCAACACGTTCATCGCCACCGCCGAGGCCGTGGTCCGGGCCGGCGCCCGCCCGGTGCTCGTCGACTGCGAGGAGGACACCGGACTCCTCGACGTGGCCGCCGTTTCCGGCGTGGTGAGCGACCGGACGGCGGCGATCATCCCGGTGCACCTGTACGGCCAGCCCGCGCCCGTCGAGCGGATCCTGCCGCTGGCAAGGGAAATCGGCGCGATCGTGCTGGAGGACGCCGCGCAGTCGCAAGGCGCGCGGCGGCACGGCGTCGGCGCCGGAGCGCTCGGCGACCTCGCGGCCACGAGCTTCTACCCGGGCAAGAACCTCGGCGCGTACGGCGACGGCGGGGCGGTCCTGACGTCCGACGCCGAACTGGCCGAGCACGTCCGGCTGCTGGGCGCGCACGGGTCGCCACGCAAGTACGAGCACACGATCGTCGGGTTCAACAGCAGGCTCGACACGCTGCAGGCGGTCGTCCTGTCGGCGAAGCTCAAGCGCCTGGAGGGCTGGAACACGGCCCGTCGCGCGGCGGCCGCCCGGTACGGCGAGCTGCTCGCCGCGCTGCCCGAGGTGACGCTGCCGGTCGTGCTGCCCGGCAACGAACCGGTGTGGCACCTGTACGTCGTGCGCGTGCCCGACCGCGACCGCGTGCTGGCGCACCTGCAGGCGAACGGGATCGGCGCGGGCGTGCATTACCCGGCGCCGGTGCACCGCACGGAGGCGTTCGCGTGGCTCGGCTACGGCGAGGGCGACTTCCCGGTGGCCGAGAAGGTCGGCGGTGAGCTGCTGTCGCTGCCGCTGTTCGCGGAGATCACGCCCGCGCAGCAGGAGCGCGTGGTCGAGACGTTGGCGGAGGCGCTGCGATGACGGTGGTGGGCAACGGGGTGCGCGTGCACCCGCAGGGCCTGTGCGAAAGCGAGGACGTCGGGCCGGGCACGCGGGTGTGGGCCTTCGCGCACGTCCTGCCGGGCGCGCGCGTCGGGCGGGACTGCAACATCTGCGACTGCGCGTTCGTCGAGGACGGGGCGGTGCTCGGGGACCGGGTGACGGTGAAGAACGGGACGCTCGTGTTCGCGGGCGTGACCTGCGAGGACGAGGTGTTCCTCGGGCCGAACGTGTTGTTCACCAACGACCTGCGGCCGCGCGCGCACCTGCGCAAGGGGCCGGAGGAGCTGCTGCCGACGGTGGTCCGCCGTGGCGCGTCGCTCGGCGCGGGTGTCGTGGTGGTGTGCGGGACGGAGATCGGGTCGTACGCCTTCGCGGCCGCCGGTGCGGTGGTGACGCGGAACGTGCCCGCGCACGCGTTCGTCGCGGGCAATCCGGCCGAGGTCAAGGGCTGGGTGTGCGTGTGCGGGGCGCGGCTGGCCGACACGCTGACGTGTGAGTGCGGGGAGTCGTTCGTGCGGACGGACTCGGGGCTGCGGCGGTTGTCGTGATCATCCGGGACGTGACGCCGGACGACTTCGACGAGGTGTGGCGCATCCGGCGGCGGGCGTTCGGGGGGCCGGTGCTGCCCGGCCCGTCCTGGCCGGGTGACCTGTCGACGTGGCGTGGTTTCGTGGCGGACTCCGGGGACGGGCTGTGTGGTTTCCTGCGGATCCGGCGGCTGGGCCAGTTCTTCGGCGGCCGCGTGGTGCCGATGGGCGGGCTGGCGAGCGTCGCGGTGGACCCGCACGCGCGTGGCCGGGGCGTGGCGAGCGGTCTGGTGGACGCGGCGCTGCACGCGATGCGCGCCGACGGGCAACCGCTGTCGGCGCTGTTCACACGCGTCCCGGCGCTGTACCGGGGTCGCGGGTGGGAACGGGCCGGGGTGGTCGAGCACGCGGATCTGGACCTGACGGCGTTGCGAGGCCTGCCGGGCGGAAAGTACGCGTTGCGCCCGCTGGCGGGGTTCGACGTGCAGGAGTGCTACCGCGCGCTGGCGATCGACGGGATGCTGGAGCGTCGCGACTTCCTGCTGCGCGGCGATCCGGAACTGGGCAGCGTCGCGCTGGATTCGGACGGCGGTGTCCGGGGTTACGTCGACTTGTCGCGTGTGGACTCACGGCTGGATGTGCACGACCTCGTCGCTCTGGACTCCGAGGCGGCGGTGGTGCTGCTGCGCTCGCTCGCGTCGTGGTCGGGCCTGATCGACCGGGTGCGGATTCGGTCGGCGGAGCCGGAGGTGCTGGCCCTGCTGCTGCCGGATGGCCTGCCCTCGCCGGAGACCGAGCCGTGGTACCTGCGAGTGGTGGACTTCCCGGCGGCGGTGGCGGCCCGAGGCTGGCCCGCGGCGCGCCTGCTGGCCGAGGGCACCCAGACGTGCGTGGAGATCGTCGACGAACACGCCCCGTGGCACGCGGGCACGCACCGCTTGGTCGTCGAAGGCGGGACTGTCCACAGTGAACGGACCTCCCGGCGCGCTGACCTCCGCCTGCACACCCGCGCGCTGGGCCCGTGGTTCTCGGGGGCTGCCTCCACGTCCACGCTGATCCGCGCGGGCCTGTGCACCGGCGACGGTTCGGTGTTGGACGCCCTGGTGTCGCGAGGCACTCCGAGAATGCTGGACTCGTTCTAACCCAGCTCCCGGAACTGGTGTCGCAGCGGCCAGACGAACGGCAGGTACGCCAGCACCCCCAGCGCCCCCGCCGTCAGGAGCAGCACCGGTGACGGCGGCAGCACCAAGCGCATCCCCACGACCACCATCGCCGCCACGCACGTGCCCAGCAGCGGCATCGACAGCGCCGACCCGAGCGCCCGCAGGGAGACCCCCGTTCGGGCCACCACCAGCAGGTACGCCGGCAGCACCACGAACAGTCCCACCGCCGCGTGCGCCATCGCCACCCCGCGGATGTTCCCCACCAGCGCGCCCACCGGCAACGCCACCACCAAGGCCCCCAACCACAAGCCCTGCAACCACAGCGTCGACCGCGACAGGCCCAGCGCCACCAGGAAGTCGTAACACAGCTCCCCGAACACCCGGACGACACCGAGCACCGCCAGGAACTGCAGCGCCGCCGCCGCGCCCGCCCACGCCTCGCCGTACACCGTCGTGATCAGCGGCAACGCCAGCAACCCCAGCAGCAGGCACACGAGCAGCGTCGGCACCGCGAGCACCGTCACCATCCGCGCCAGCGCCTCCTGCCTGCGCGCCGGATCGTCCTGCACGCGCGAGAACGCCGCCAGCGACACCCGCCGGACGATCGCCGAGAACACGTTCACCGGCCAGCTCGCCAGGTTGAACGCCTGCAGGTACAACCCCAGCGCCACCGCGCCCAGCACCCGCCCGGTCACCACGTAGTCCACGTTGAGCATCGCGAACACCAGCAAGCTCGCCCCGGCCAGCGGCAACCCGAACCGCAGCAGCTCCGCCGCCTGCCGCCGGTCGAACCCCGGCCGCGGCCACATCGACGTCAGGCGGCACAACACGACTGCCGCGAGGACGTTGCCCGCCAGCTGCCCCCACCCGAGGCTCCACGCGCCGTGCCCCGTCGCCGCGAGCGACACCGTCACGCCGGTGGTGACCACGAGGTTCGCCACGTCCGACAGCAGCCGCACGCCCTGCCGGAACTCGCGGTTGACCAGCTGCGCCGGCGCCGCGGTCACGCCGTCGATGAGCACCGCGACGCACAACAACCGCACCACCCCGGTGGCGTCGGGCGCGCCGAGCGCCGCCGAGAACGCCGGGGCGCCGAACCAGCACACCGCGTACAACAGCACGCTCGACCCCATGGAGATCGTCGTGACCGTCGGCGCGATCCGCAGCGGGTCGCCCGGCCACCGCACGAGCGCGAGGCTCACCCCCAGCTCGTTCATCGACAACACCGCGGACAGCACGACGAGCGCGACCGCGAACACGCCGAAGTCCTCCGGCACCAGCAGCCGCGCGAGCACCACCCCGGTGAGGAACGAGCCCAGCTTCGCCAGCACGGTGTTCAGCGCGCTGAAGCTCAGCGCCTTCCGGACCGTCCTGGGTGCCTCAACCGCTCTGTGCGCCACGGCTTCCCCTCACGAACCGGGCCACTACGGAGGCGGCGAGCACGATGGTCAACGCGTCGAGCGGCACGCGGAACCGCAGGCGCGTGAAGAACACCGCCTGCAGCAGGAAGTTCAGCACCACCAGCACCGCCAACAGCGTCTCCACCCGCGTCAACGGCCAGCGCCGGGCCAGCGCGACACGCAGCACCGCCAGCAGCAGCACCGGGTAGTAGGTCAGCGCCAGCACCAGGTCCGCCGCGCCGCCGCCCTGCCCGGAGGTCGCCATGTCGCTGGAGAACGAGAACGTGTTCGCCAGCTTCTTCCCGTACAGCACCACGGCGTCGGCGGGGTGCGCGGTGATCCAGTCGACCGCGCTGTCGCTGAAGAACCCGTTGATGCCCACCTCGTCGAGGTGCGCGTCCCTGGCGGCCTGCTCGTACCGCGAGATGTCCACCTCGGTCCCGCTGCCGGCGGTGGTGTGCTCGCTGTTGCCGAGCAGCAGGTTGATCCCGTCGTTGGTGGACACCGGCACGAACGCGTGCAGGCTCACGGCGTTGCGCAAGCACCAGGCGCCCGGCACCGCGAGCACGAGCGCGAGGATCGCCGCCGCCACTCCGCGAGCCGCCCGGCGGCGCCACACCATCCACAGCGGCACCAGCACCACCGACAACGCGAAGTTCGGCACGGTGATCACCAGCAGTCCGCCGCACAACCCGGCCGCGAGCACGTTGCCCACCCGGTGGTCGTCGGCGGCCGCGAACCCGCGGTCGATCGTCACGAGCAGCAGGAACAGGCCCGGGACCTGCGGGTACAACGCCGTCGCGGTGTAGGCCAGCAGCGGGTAGCAGGCCAGTACGACCGCGGCGAGCGCGCCCGCGGGAGCCGAAGCCGCCCGCCTGCCGACGCGGTAGCCGAACCACACCGACCCGGCGAGCGCGAGCACGCCGACGAACCGCATCGCGAGCACGCTGCCGCCGGTCGCCCAGTACACGGGCGTCAGCAGGAACGGGTAGCCCGGCGGCCGGTACGCGGTGGCCTGTACCCCGTCCGCGCTGTAGCCCAGCCCGTGCGCGAGCGAACCGGCCAGCTGCACGTACACCCGTTCGTCGAGGTAGCGCAGGGTGTCGCCGAGCAGGACCGCGTACCCCCCGGCGAGCACCAGTGACAGCACGACGGCGCCGAGCGCGACGTGCCGGGCGTGGGCGTCGAGCCAGCGGACCGGGGCCCGCACCGCGAGTGCCGTCATGGCTTCACGCTCCGGTTCTTCAGCAGGCTGCTGAGTGAGGCGCGGATGGTCGGCGGGTCCACCCCGCTCGCGACGTGCTCGGCGCGCACGGCCCGCAGGAGCGCGCCGCTGAGGCCGACGAGCACGAAGGCGAGCGTGGTGGCCATGGAGAACGCGAGCAGGTCGAACGTCGCCGCGCCCAGCGCGAGCACGGACAGCGACGCGACCAGCGTCAGCGCGAGGTCCCGCACGTGCACGTTCCGGCTGAGGCTGCGGGCCCGCAACGCGGCGTAGGCACCGATGACGAACAGTGCGATCAGCGTGAACAGCCCGATGAACCCGTTCTGCACGAGCGTGCCGAGGTACTGGTTGTCCAGCGGGCCGTACTTCGCGGGCAGGTAGGTGCCGAGCCCGCGGCCGAGCCACGGGTGCTGCGCGATCACCACGCTCGTCGTCGCGTAGTCCTGGGTGCGGCCGGAGATGCTCGTGTCGTTGCCGATGTCGGCGAACAACCCGTACAACGTGCCGAGCAGCCCGGGGATGAGGAACCGCATGAGGACCAGGAACGCGGCGCCGACCAGCACGGCCTGGATCCGCCGCCGTCCCGGCCAGCCGATCAGCAGCACGAGCGCGGCGAGCGCGAGGCCCAGCATCGCAGAGCGTGACAGCGACACCATCGCGCCGACCGACACGATCGCCAGGCAGGCCCACCAGCGCCGGGCCGAGCGCTCGCCGCGGTCGCGCGCGGTGAAGGCGTAGTGCGCGGCGAGCGGCATCGCGACCGCGCACACCACGCCGAACTCGATCGGATGCCCCGTCGTCGCGGCGGGACGCCGGAACGCGGCGCGCTCCAGGACGAACCCGTCGGCGGTCACCGGGTGCAGCCCGGGCAGCACGAGGTACCGCGTGAGGTCGAGGTCGAACAGGAACTGCAGGATCCCGATCACCGCGACCGCGGTGGTGGCGATGACGATGCACTTGAGCACCAGCTCGATCCGCGCGAGCGTGCGTACGCCGTCGCAGATGGCCAGGCCCGCGACCGCGACCGCGAGGATGGTGACGATGGTGCGGTCGGCTGAGTCGAGCTCGTCCGGCGGCAGGTAGTTGCGCGTCGCGTAGCCGTAGGTGGCCAGCTGGGTCACGATGAACACGAACAGCACGGTGCGGGCGGCGTTGCGGCCCTTCGCCGTGCCGAGCGTGGTGGTCAGCTGGCTGCAGAACCACAGCAGGCCCAGCCCGAGCCCGAGCACGGTGGCCGGGGTGATGGACATCGACACGCCCGAGATCACCAGCCGGGCGGGCACGATCAGGGCGACGGCGACGTACCAGCAGGCGAGCGTCGCCCCGTCGGCCCGGCGCCGCGGCATCGCGGTGGTCACGGGCTCAGCGCCGGTCCTGCCGGCGGTGCTCACCGGAGCCGGACACGGGCGCGATGAGCTTGGTCAGCTCATCGCTGAGGTCCTCCTGCTCCTCCGGCCACGCGGGCTCGGTCTTCTTTTCCTTGCGTGGCTTGGTCTTCCGCCGTTGCTGGAAGCTCTCCACCCCGTAGGCGGCGGTGAGCCCGGCGACGAGCCCGAGCGCGAGCGCGACGGCGGCGTAGCGGACCTTGCCGCCGATCTTCGCCTCCGCGGGCGTCGGGTTGATCACCTGGTCCGCGCTGATGTACGTGGATTCGGGCGCCTGCAACGCCTGTTGCCGGTCGGCCAGCTGCTTGTGGGCGAGGTCGAGCACCGCGGTGACCGTTTTCTCCGCCGCCGCGGGGGTGGTCGCGTCGGCCACCACGACCACGAACGGGCCGGACAGCTGTCCGTTGCCCACCTGGTAGGTGGTGTTCGCGCCGTCGACGTGCTCGAACTGCTTGACCGTCGCCGGATCCTGCAACGCCTGGATGAGGATTTCCGCGCTGGTGGTCAGGCTGCCGTCGAACGCGAGCAGCGGATTGACCTTCTCGGGGGATTGTGCACCGGCGGTGGCCCGTGCGCCGGAAGCCGGTGAGGTCAGCACGATCGTGCCGGTCGACTCGTACTGCGTGGCCACGGAGGCATACACCCCGCCCGCGAGCCCGAGCGCGACGACGAACACCGGAAGGGCGACGTACCAACGGCGCAGCAGAACTCTGATCGTGCTCCAGAAGTCCATTCGCCCATCCCCGCTCCGTCTTCGGCTTCCAGCAGGGCAGTCGCGACGGGCCCGCGATTGTTACGGCGATCTCGGCAAGTGGTTGTTAACGCGCGCGCCGGAACCGCGACTACCGGGCTGTGTACCTGACGTCCCGCGCCACGCCACCAGGCGTTCCGGAGCGCACGGCGCGTGGCGGCAGCGTGCCCGCCACGGTTTTCGCACTGGGCTCGGTGAGCCTGCTCACCGACGTGTCGGCCGAGATGGTGACCGCTTTCCTGCCCGTCTACCTGCTGTACACATTGCAGCTGGGATACGTCCAATTCGGACTTCTCGACGGGCTCTACAACGGTGCCACGGCGATCCTGCGCCTCGTCGGCGGATATGTCGCCGACCGGTTGCGGCGCCCGAAACTGGTGGCGATGGTGGGTTACGGCGGTTCCGCGCTGATGAAGCTGGCCTTCCCGCTGGCGGGCGGTTCGGCCTTCGGCATCGGCGGGATCCTGGCCGCGGACCGGGCGGGCAAGGGCCTGCGCACCGCGCCGCGGGACGCCCTGATCTCCCTGGCCACGCCGTCGAACCGGCTGGGCCACGCCTTCGGGGTGCACCGCGCGATGGACACGTTCGGCGCACTGCTGGGCCCGCTGGTGACGTTCTGGATCATGAGCGAGCTGGGCACCGGTTCGTCCCCGGTGTTCTTCGTGAGTTTCTGTTTCGCCGCACTGGGTTTCATCGTGTTGGCGGCTTTCGTACGAGACGGCCGCCGGTCCGGTGAACCGCTGCCCGCGCGGAACCCGGTCTCCCTGCGTGCCTGCCTCGGCCTGCTGCGCGAGCGGCGGCTGCGCCGGGCGACGATCGCGGCCGGGCTGCTGGGCCTGGCCACGATCAGCGACGCGTTCGTGTTCGTCGTCCTGCAGAGCACGACGGCGGTGCCGCTGTCGGCGCTGCCGCTGCTGCCGCTCGGCACCGCGCTGGTGTTCCTGCTCGGCGCGATCCCGCTCGGCCGGGTCGCCGACCGGATCGGCCGCTGGCCGGTGTTCTTCGGCGGGCACATGCTGCTGCTCGGGTTGTACGCGCTGCTGCTGACGTCCGGCGGCGGTTATCCGATCCTGTTCGCCGGTCTCGCCCTGCACGGCTTGTTCTACGCGGCCACCGACGGCGTGCTGATGGCGTATGCCGGACCGCTCGTGCCCGAGCAGCTGCGGGCCAGCGGGCTCGCGGTCGTGCAGACCGGGCAGGCCGTCGCGCGGCTGATCTCGTCGTCGTTGTTCGGTGTGCTGCTGGCGAACCTGACCAAGGGCACCTCGGTGCTGATCACCCTGTGCGTCTTCGTGGTGGCCCTGTCCGGCGCCGCGGCACTGGTCCGCGGGAGGCAGGCTTGAGGAACTGGCTCGCCCGGCACCGCATCGCACTCGGCGTCGCGGCCATCGTCGTGGTGGTGCTCGCGGGCGCCGGGTACGTGGTGCACGCGGCGACGGGCGCGCGGCAGGCAGCCCCATCCGGAGCCCTGACCGGCGGGAACCTGCTGTTCATCGAGCAGGACGACGGCCGTAACCAGGTGGAACAGGTGCGTTCGGCCGATCCGTCCGGCCCCCGTACGGCGACTTCCCTGCAGTGCCAACGGGTGTACTCCGCCGCTGGCACCACGGTCTGCCTCCGGCTGGCGGGGGTCGGCCCGAGCTACGAGGCCGCCGTGCTGGACTCGGGCGGCAAGGTGCTCCGCACGGTCGGTCTCGCCGGAATTCCCAACCGGGCACGCGTTTCGGCGTCTGGGCGGATCGTCGCGTGGACCACTTTCGTCAGTGGCGACTCCTACTCAGTCCCCGGCGGCTTCTCCACCCGCACCGGCGTGCTCGACCTGCGCACGGGAGCGCTGGTGGAGACGCTGGAGGACTTCACGGCGACGGTGAACGGGAACGTCTTCACCGCGTCCGACCGCAACTTCTGGGGTGTCACGGTCGCGTCGGACGACCGCACGTTCTACGCGACGATGGCTGCCCAGAACCGCACCTGGTTGGTGAAAGGCGACCTCGTCACGCGCACGATGCACGACGTCCACCAGGACGCGGAATGCCCTTCGCTGTCGCCGGACGGCACGAGGATCGCGTACAAGAAGCGCGTGAGCAGGCTCGGTCCGTGGCAGGTCGCGGTGCTGGACCTGCGCACGAACACCGAAAGAACCCTGAACGGCACCACCGGGATCGACGACCAGTCCGTGTGGCTCGACGACAACACGCTCGCCTACGCGCGAACTCCCCAGAACGGTGAGAAAACTTCCATCCTCACCGTGCCCGCCGACGGTTCGGCACCGCCGGTCGTGTTGCTGCCCAACGCTTCTTCACCCGTTCCGTTGCGTTGACCGGGCGCCTGTAACGTTTCCTCGCGAGGGGCGACTCTTCGGGCGCATTCCGCTACCGAAAGAGGTGCCCTTGATGGATACCGTCCGCGTGGGAGCGGTGCGCATCTCGCCGTTGCGGGAGTCCGAAGTCGTGCGGCACGTGGAAAGCGGCTGGGACCGCGGCGGCTGGATCGTCACGGCCAATGTGGACATCGTCCGCGCGGCCACGCGGAGCCCGGAACTGGCCGGGCTGGTCGGCGAGGCGGATCTCGTCGTCGCCGACGGCATGCCCGTGGTGTGGGCGGCGAAACTCTCGTCGGGCGCCACGCTGGAGCGGGTCACCGGCGCCTCGCTCGTGTTCTCCCTCACCGAATCCGCTGCCCGGGCCGGGCGTTCGGTGTACCTGCTCGGTGGCGATCCCGGGGTACCCGAGGCCGCGGCCGCGGCGCTCGGTGAACGCTTTCTCGGTCTTCGCGTCGCGGGCACGGACTCGCCGCCGTTCGGCTTCGAGCGTTCGGCGGCGCTGGCCGAGGTGACGGGCAGGATCGTCGAGGCGAAGCCTGACCTCGTCCTGGTGAGCCTCGGCTTTCCCAAGCAGGAGCAGCTGATTCGCGCCCTGCGCCCGGAGCTGCCGTCGGCTTGGTACCTCGGTTGCGGCGCGGGCATTCCGATGGCCGCGGGCCAGTTCCGCCGCGCGCCCGAGGTTGTGCAGCGCCTCGGGGCCGAATGGCTGCACCGGCTCGCCCTCGAACCCCGTCGGCTGGCCCGGCGGTACCTGCACGACGACACCCCGTTCGCCATGCGGCTGCTCACCGGAGCCCTGCTGCGCCGGGCCGCCGAGAAAGTGGAGCCGTGAACCGCATGCCGCTCGCCGTAGTGATCGTGACCTACCACAGCGCCGCGATCGTCGCCGACTGCCTCAACTCCCTGCGCGACCTGCCCGACGCGCGTGTCATCGTGGTCGACAACGCCTCCACCGACAACACGCTCGACGTGGTGCGGAAAACCCTGCCGAGTGCGGAAATCGTCGCGCGGGGAACCAACGACGGCTTCGCGGCGGGGGTCAACGCGGGCTTCGCGGAGGCCGGAGACGCCGACGTGCTCGTGCTGAACCCCGACGTCCGCCTGGAACCCGGTGCGGTCAAGGCCCTCCGGGCGGCGCTCGAAGTGCCCGGCACCGGCATCGCCGTTCCGCTGATCCTCGGCCCCGACGGCGAACGCCACCCGTCCCTGCGCCGCCGCCCGACCACTCTGCGGGCATTGGGCGAGGCGGTACTCGGCGGCACACGCGCGGGACGCGTTCCCGCGCTGGGCGAACTGGTGGTGAGCAGGCGCGCCTACTCGCGACCCTCCACTGTGGACTGGGCGACAGGTGCCTGTTGGCTGGTCTCCCGCGAATGCCGCCAGGCCCTCGGGCCGATGGAGGAGCGGTACTTCCTGTACTCCGAGGAGACGGAGTACCACCTCCGCGCGGGTGACTCCGGTTACGCCGTCCGGTTCGAGCCCGCTGCTGTCGCCATCCACCTCGGTGGTGAACAGTCCACTTCGGCCGAACTGTGGGCGCTTTCGGCCACCAACCGCGTGCGCCTGCGCCGGGAACGCGAGGGCCGCGCCGCCGCGCTCGGCATGCGTCTCGCGGTGCTGGCCAACGAGGTGCCGCGCGCGCTCCTGCGCGGCGGACGCCACTGGCGCGCGGTCAGGGACCTGCTGTGGCTGCGCCGCTGGCCGGTCTCGCAGCCCGGCTACATCTGCTTCTCCGCGCAGGACTGGTGGTACCACAACCAGGCGCATTCGGACTTCCAGCTGATGCGCTCGGTGGCGAGGCAGCGCCGCGTGCTCGTGGTGAACAGCATCGGCATGCGCATGCCCACGCCCGGCCGCAGCACGCAGGTGACCCGCCGCATCCTGCGGAAGCTGCGCAGCGTGGCCAAGTTCGTCCGCCGTCCGGAGCCCGGCTTCTACGTGATGTCCCCGCTCCCGCTGCCGTTCTACGGTTCACCCCTGCTGCGCAGGATCAACGCGACGCTCGTTCGCGCGCAGGTCCGCGCCGTCACCGCCGCGCTGCGGATGCACGAGCCCGTGCTCATGGTGACGATTCCGACCGCCTGGGACGTCGTGGAGCCGATGCGCCGCCGGTCGCTGGTGTTCAACCGCTCCGACCGGCACTCCGACTTCCCGGAGGCCGACCGCGGCACGATCGAACAGCTCGAAGGCGCGTTGCTCGACCACGCCGACCACGTGCTCTACGTCAGTCACGCCCTGCTCGACGAGGAGCACGCCAGGACCGGCGAGCGGGCGCACTTCCTCGACCACGGCGTCGACGTCGAACACTTCCGGCCGAGCGCCGAGCTGCCCGCCGACCTCGCCGCCGTCCCCGGCCCTCGCCTCGGCTTCTTCGGCGCGCTGGACGACTTCCTCGTCGACTTCGACCTGCTCGAACACGTCGCCAAGGAGCTGCCGGACTGCTCGCTGGTGCTGATCGGCGACGCCACGCACGACATGACGCGGTTCGAGCGGTACCCGAACGTGCACTGGCTGGGCTTCCGCCCCTATGCCACGATCCCGTCGTATGGCTCCGGATTCGACGTCGCGCTCATGCCGTGGCTCGACAACGAGTGGATCCGCCACTCGAACCCGATCAAGCTCAAGGAGTACCTCGCGCTGGGACTGCCCGTGGTGAGCACGGACTTCGACGAGCTCGCGGCCTACCGCGACCGCGTCCGCGTGGCGAACGACCCGGCGGCGTTCGTGGCCGCCATCCGCGAAAGCCTGGCGCACGGCGCGCCCCTGCCGTCGCAGCGGCTCCGGGAGTCGGTGCTCGGGTACTCCTGGCGGTCCCGGGCCGCGGAGCTGGTGCGCGTGGCGGAAACCGGATGAGGCGGCGGAACGTCTGGTCGGCACTCACGCTGGCGATCGCGGTCGCCGTCGTCGGCGGCCTGCTGGCGTACCGCGAAGTCCCCCCGCGGCCGGCCGCCCTCAGCGTGCACGACCTGCCGCGCGTGGCGTGGGAGGGCGGTCCGGAGTACTACCGGCAGTTCCCGAAGATGGCGGCCTGGACGGATCCCAACTTCTTCCCCGTCGGCGTCTGGTACGAGGCCGTCACGTCGCAGCGGGACGCGGAGCTGGACAAGGCCGCGGGGATCAACACGTACTTCGAGCTGACGCAGTCCAGTGACCTCGCGCTGGTGCGCCAGAACGGCATGTACGCGTTCCCGAGCACGCAGCTGCCCGGCTACGGCGACGAGACCGTGGGCTGGCTGCTCACCGACGAGGTCGACCTATGGGGCCACGAGGGGAACGCGCCCTGGACCGGCAAGTACCCCGGTGAAGGCCCGATCTGCGAGCCCGAGGAGGCGTTGTGCGGTTACACGGTGCTGCAGACGCTGCGGGACCGGCTGCCGCAGCACGACGGCCGCGCGCGGTACGCGAACTTCGGGTACGGCATGGAGTTCTTCATCAAGGACGCCGCCGCCGCCAAGTTCCTCGACTACACCGATGTGTCCTCAATGGACACCTACTGGTACACCGACGACGGCATCTGCGAGCTGACGAAGACGCCCGCGAACCTGTGCCACCTCTCGGCGTCCTACGGCGCCACCATCGACCGGATGCGTGAGCTGGACGGCATGGACGGCAAGCGGCAGCCGATCTACGCCTTCGTCGAGGACGGCGCCCCGTTCGCGAAGTACTCGACCACGATCGCCCCGGACCAGCTGGCGGGCGCGGTCGTGAACTCCCTCATCCACGGCGCCCGCGGGATCATCTACTTCAACCACAACTTCGGCGGTTCCTGCCAGACGCAGCACGTGCTGCGCGACTCGTGCGGCGCCACGATCCGGCCCGCGGTGACGGAGGTGAACCGCCGCATCCGCGACCTCGCGCCGGTGCTGAACACGCAGTCGCTGGACTACTCGTTCGCGCCCGGAATGGACACGATGCTCAAGGAGCACGAGGGCTCGTACTACGTGTTCGCGATGGTCGGCCGCGGCACCGCGCCGGGCACGCACACGCTGACCCTGCCGCCGGACCTGCCCGCGACCCACGCGGAGGTGCTCTACGAGAACCGGGAAGTCCCGATCCAGGGCGGCAAGCTGACCGACGACTTCCCCGCCGAGTCGACCTACCACATCTACAAGATCACGCCGTAGCGCCGAAACAGCGGACGTGGTCGCTGACGAAGGTGCGCAGAGTCCGGGGGGCGCGCCCCGTGAGGGTGGCGACGTCGTCGGACAGCCACGCGGCATCACCCTCGGCGATCAGCCCGAAGACCTGGGCGTTGGAGGCAGCGACCGGCTCGGGGAGCCCGGCCCGGACCATCCGCTCGCGATGCTGGCCCGGCGTGACCCGGCGGTACTCGACCTCCTGCCCCAGTGCGCGGGTCAGCTCGGCGGCCACGTCGGCGTAGGTGACGAGCTCCGGGCCGGTCAGCAGGTAGGTGCGCCCCTCGTGGCCGGCGGGAGCGGCCGCCACAGCCGCCGCGGCCGCTGACACGTCGCGTGAGTCGACCATGCCGAAGCGGCCGTTCCCGGCCGACATCTCGAACCCGTGCGTCTGCCTGATCTGCGGAGCCAGGAAGAACAGGTTCTGCATGAGGAGGTTCGGCGCGAGCAACGTGGCGGCCATCCCGCTCGCCCGGAGGTGCGCCTCGATGCGCGCGTGGTCGCGACGCCTGCCGACGGGAGAGTCCTCGGTCGCCTTGTGGTTCGTGATCTTGACGACGTGCTGCACATCGTGGCGAGCGGCGCTGTCGATGACAGCGATCTCCTGCGCGGGAACCGAAGGGCTGATGAGCAGCAGGGTGTCGACACCCGCCATCGCCGCGTCCAGCGTCCTCGGCCGGTCGAAATCGCCCACCGCGATTTCGACACCGCTCCAGCTCCCGTCGCGCGGGGTGCGCGACGCGTCACGCACCAGGGCCCTGACGGGAAGGTCCTTTCCGGTCAGGAGCCGGACCGCCTCGGCACCGATCTTGCCCGTCGCTCCGGTCACCAGGATCAACGTGTCTCCATTTGCAGCTCGAAGGAATGTGACCTCCAGGCTGCACGTGCTCGTATCGTTTGTGGAGTAGGCACCATTCGGATATATAGGTACCTGATGGATACCGACTCGGAGATCGTCTACTCGAAGGACTGTCCGTCGCGCACGGTCGTGGGCGTGCTGGCGAACAAGTGGGCGCTCTACGTCTTGGGCGTGCTCGGCACGAAGGACCGGCCGCTGCGGTTCACCGAGCTACGCCGGCACGTCGAAGGCGTGACCCAGAAATCCCTGACCCAGGCGCTGCGTAACCTCGAACGCGACGGCCTGGTCAGCCGCACTGTTTTCCCGACCATCCCGCCACGGGTGGAGTACGCCCTCACCGACCTCGGCCGCGAAGCGGGCGCACTCACCACCGCCATCGCGGACTGGTCCAAGGCCAACGCCGATCGCGTGCACACGGCCCGCGCCGCGTACGACGCCCGGCCGGCCGATCAGCCTGGATGAGCGCTCACTTGCGGATCTCCAGCGTGCAGCACTTCGGCCCGCCGCCGGCCTTGCGCAGCTCCGAGATGTCCACGTGCACCGGCTCGTACCCGCGCGCCGCGAGCCGGCGGCCCAACGACGTGGCCTCCAGCGGCAGCACGACGTTGCGCCCGTCGGACACGCCGTTGAGCCCGAAGCACGCCGCGTCGGCGGCGTCGGCGAGCACGGCGTCGGGGAACAACCGCGCCAGCACGCGCCGGGAACCCGCGGAGAACGCCTCCGGGTAGTACGCGATCTGCGCGGGCGCCGAGTCGGTGGCCTCGCTGAGCACGAACAACGCCGTGTCGAGGTGGTAGTACCGCGGGTCGACCAGCCGCAGTGACAGCACGGGCACGCCGAGGATCTCCTGCGCCTCCGCGTGCGCCTCGGGATCGGTGCGGAAACCGGTGCCCGCCAGGATCATCCGGCCCGTCCACGCGAAGTCGCCCTCGGCCTCGTTGATCCGCGACGGCATCGTCACGTCGCGGTAGCCGTGTTCGAGGAACCAGCGCCGGTAGTGGTCGGCCTCGGGCACCCGCTGCCGAGCCCGGAACCGCGCACCGAGCACCCGCCCGTCGATCACCGTGCCGGAGTTGGCCGCGAAGACCATGTCGGGCAGGCCGGGCTGCGGCTCGATCTCCTCGACCGTGTGCCCGAGCCGGCGGTAGGTGTCGCGCAACTCGGTCCACTGCGCCATCGCCCGCGCCACGTCCACCGGCTGCGACGGGTCCATCCACGGGTTGATCGCGTAGTCGACGGCGAAGAACCGCGGCGGGCACATGAGGTAGCGGCGGGTCAGCGGCACCCGAGGTGTCATGTCTTAACCGTATGACCACCTCAGATGGTGATCAATGGGTCCCTTTTGCGCCTGTACCTGCTAAACATTGCGTGTGAACCCGTTGGATCAGCGAATCGTTTCGTGCCTGGTGAGCAACGCGCGGTCGAGCTACGCGGAGATCGGCAAGGTCGTCGGCCTGTCCGCCCCGGCGGTCAAACGCCGCGTGGACCGCCTGCTCGAGACCGGCGTCCTGCGGGGTTTCACCGCGGTGGTCGATCCCGAGGCACTCGGCTGGGGGACGGAGGCGTTCGTCGAGGTGCACTGTCGCGGCAACGTGCCGCCCGCCCGCATCCGCGCGCGCCTGGAGCCACTGCCCGAGGTGGTCGCCGCGTACACGGTCACCGGCGCGGCCGACGCGATCGTGCACCTGCGGGCGGCCGACATCCACCAGCTGGAGACGGCGCTGGAACGCCTGCGTGGCCTGGAGATCATCGACCGCACGGTGTCGACGGTGGTGCTGTCGAGACTGCTGGAGCGCCCGCCCACGCCATGATGGGGGCATGACCGAACGGATCCTCGCCGAACGGGTGGGCAAGGTCGCGGTGCTGACCGTCGACGCCCCCGACCGGCGCAACTCACTGACGCTGGCGCTCTCGGCCGACCTCGCGCGGGCGGTCGAGGACGCGGAGCGGGACGAGAACGTGCACGCGGTGGTCGTCACGGGCACGCCACCGGCGTTCTGCGCGGGCGCGGACCTGACGGCGCTCGGCGAGGCGAAGGAAGAGGGCCTGCGCGCGGTGTACGCGGGCTTCCTCGCCGTCGCCCGCTGCTCCCTGCCGACGATCGCCGCGGTGGGTGGCGCCGCCGTCGGAGCCGGGCTGAACCTCGCGCTCGCCGCCGACGTCCGGATCGCGGGGCCGCGTGCGAAGTTCATCCCGCGCTTCCTCGAACTCGGCCTCCATCCGGGCGGCGGGTTCACCTGGATGTTGCAGCGCGCGGTCGGCGTCCAGCGGGCCAGGGCGATGACGTTGTTCGGGCAGTCCCTGGACGCGGCGGAGGCGGAATCCGCCGGTCTCAGCAGTTGGACAGTCGATGGTACTCACGAAGAGTTACTGGCCGCGGCACTCGAACTGGCCGCGCCGGCGGCCGCCGCGCCACGCGAAGTGGTGGTCGCGACGAAGCGCTCCATGCGTCTGACCTCGACCGTTGCCGAGCACGCCGACGCCGTGGAGATCGAGCTGGGGCCGCAGATCGCGTCGCTCGGATCCCCCGAATTCGCGAGGCGACTAGCCGTCGTCCGCGAGTCGATCAAGAGCGGAAAGTGATTACTACCGCCGAGTAACAGTGCGGCGAGTCACATCTGCGGACGGTCGCCAATAGGCAAAGTAAGGTAGAGGTATCGGCCAGAAGTGCGTCCGGCACCGGTCACCGACGACGGCAGCCGGGAGAGAGGGATTCCCTGACCTATGAGCACGAGTGCCCAGGGCAACGGCGCGTTGTCGGCCACCCGGACCACCGAAGTCTCGAAGCTCGACCGGGTCGTCATCCGTTTCGCCGGTGACTCCGGCGACGGCATGCAGTTGACCGGCGACAGGTTCACCTCGGAGGCGGCGGCGTTCGGCAACGACCTGGCGACGCTGCCGAACTACCCCGCGGAGATCCGCGCTCCCCAGGGCACGATCCCCGGTGTCTCGTCGTTCCAGGTGCACTTCGCCGACTACGACATCCTCACCCCCGGCGACCGGCCGGACGTGCTGGTGGCGATGAACCCCGCGGCGCTCAAGGCGAACCTGGCGGACCTGCCGCCGTCGGGCACGTTGATCGTCAACACTGACGAGTTCACCAAGCGCAACCTGACGAAGGTCGGTTACGACGCGAACCCGCTGGAGGACGACTCGTTGTCGGCCTTCCAGGTGCACGAGGTCGCGATGTCCACCCTGACCCAGGGCGCGCTGGCGGACACGGGGCTGGGCAAGAAGGACGCCGAGCGGTGTAAGAACATGTTCGCGCTCGGCCTGCTGTCGTGGATGTATCACCGGCCGACCGAGGGCACCGAGGCGTTCCTGCGGGAGAAGTTCGCGAAGAAGCCGGACATCGCGGAGGCGAACATCCTCGCGTTCCGTGCGGGCTGGAACTACGGCGAGACCACCGAGTCGTTCGTGACCACCTTCGAGGTGGCGCCCGCGAAGCTCGCGACGGGCACGTACCGGCAGATCACCGGCAACACCGCGCTCGCGTACGGCATTGTCGCGGCCGGGCAGCAGTCGGGGTTGCAGGTGCTGTTGGGCACGTATCCGATCACCCCGGCGTCGGACATCCTGCACGAGCTGTCGAAGCACAAGAACTTCGGCATTCTCACGTTCCAGGCCGAGGACGAGATCGCCGGTATCGGTGCGGCGCTGGGCGCGTCCTACGGTGGCGCGTTGGGTGTCACGTCCACCTCGGGTCCCGGTGTCGCGCTCAAGTCGGAGGCGATCGGGCTCGGGGTGATGCTGGAGCTGCCGCTGGTGGTCATCGACGTGCAGCGCGGCGGCCCGTCGACGGGTCTGCCCACCAAGACCGAGCAGGCCGACCTGTTGCAGGCGATGTTCGGCCGCAACGGCGAGTGCCCGGTGCCGATCGTGGCCCCGCGCTCGCCCGCGGACTGCTTCGACGCGGCGCTGGAGGCGGTCTCGATCGCACTGAAGTACCGGACGCCGGTGATGATCTTGTCCGACGGCGCGAACGCCAACGGTTCCGAGCCTTGGCTGATCCCGGACGTCTCGACGCTGCCTGACCTGCGCGTGCGGTTCGCCACCGAGCCGAACGCCAGCGACGGTTCCGGTGAGTTCTGGCCCTATGTGCGCGATCCCGAGACGCTGGCCCGCGAGTGGGCGGTGCCCGGCACCCCGGGTTTGCAGCACCGCATCGGCGGGCTGGAGAAGGCCGACGGCAAGGGCAACATCTCCTACGACCCGGACAACCACGACCACATGGTCCGTCTTCGCCAGCGCAAGGTCGACGGCGTCGCCGTGCCGGACCTGGTGGTCGATGACCCCTCGGGCGGCAAGGCCCGGGTGCTCGCGCTGGGCTGGGGTTCGACGTTCGGCCCGATCGGCGCGGCGTGTCGCCGCGTGCGCAAGGCCGGTTTGCCGATCGCGCAGGCGCACCTGCGCCACCTCAACCCGTTCCCGTCCAACCTCGGCGCCATCCTGGGGAGCTACGACCGGGTCGTGGTGCCGGAGATGAACCTCGGCCAGCTCGCGTTGCTGCTGCGCGCGAAGTACCTGGTCGACGTCGAGTCCTACACCAAGGTCGCCGGCCTGCCGTTCAAGGCCGAAGAGCTCCAGCACGTCTTCACCAACATCATCGAAGGGGTTGTGCCCGCATGACCGCGACCGACCTGGGTCTTCCTGCCGTGGGTGGGCTGGACTTGGTTCCGCACACCGACGAGCCGCAGAAGGCCAAGGACTACAAGTCCGACCAGGAGGTGCGCTGGTGCCCCGGGTGCGGCGACTACGTCGTGCTCAACACGGTGCAGTCGTTCCTGCCCACACTCGGGCTCAAGCGCGAGAACATCGTGTTCGTCTCGGGCATCGGCTGCTCGTCGCGGTTCCCGTACTACCTCAACACCTACGGGATGCACTCGATCCACGGCCGCGCGCCGGCGATCGCCACCGGCCTGGCCACCACCCGCCCGGACCTGTCGGTGTGGGTGGTCACCGGTGACGGCGACGCGCTGTCCATCGGCGGCAACCACCTGATCCACGCGCTGCGCCGCAACGTGAACCTGAAGATCCTGCTGTTCAACAACCGGATCTACGGGCTCACCAAGGGCCAGTACTCCCCGACCTCGGGCCAGGGCATGGTCACCAAGTCCACGCCGATGGGGTCGGTGGACACGCCGTTCAACCCGGTGTCGCTCGCGCTCGGCGCGGAGGCCACGTTCGTCGGGCGCGCGCTGGACTCGGACAAGAAGGGCCTCACCGAAGTCCTCACCGCCGCGGCGCGCCACCGCGGTTCCGCGCTCGTGGAGATCTACCAGAACTGCCCGATCTTCAACGACGGCGCGTTCGACGTGCTCAAGGACACCGACGAGGCCTCCCGCCGGCTCATCCCGCTACGCGCGGGCGAGCCGATCCGCTTCGGCCCCGAAGGCGAGTACGGCGTCACCACCACCGGCTGGGGCGGCTTCGAGATCGGCAAGGTCTCCGAGATCGGCGAGGACAACCTCGTCGTCCACGACCCGTCGATCGAGAGCACGGCCTACGCGTTCGCCCTGTCCCGCCTCGGCGACCAGAACCTCAACCACACCCCGGTGGGCATCTTCCGCGACATCGAACGCCCCACCTACGACGACCAGGCCCGCGCCCAGGTCGCGCAGGCCCGCGAAGCGAAGGCGCCCAACCTGCAATCCCTGCTCACCGGCAAGGACACCTGGACGGTCGTCGCCTGAGGTCGTTCCGGCCGCCGCTCAGTGCAGCGGCCGGAACCCCACGCGCTCGGCGTCGGCGACGGAGCGGAACCACACCTCGGCCACCATGCGGCCGAACTGCGGCGAGTCCTCCGTGCAGTAGCGCAGGGCCGTCACACTCGCCTTGACGGTGAACTCGTCCGACGGACGGCCGCCGCCGGGCCGCGGCATCGCCGAGCCCGGGCCGAACGGCCCCGGCGGGACGGCGCTGTCGCCGACGTGCGTGCGCGCGGGCGGCGGCGCGGCGGGTTCCGGCTCGGGCGCGGAGTGCGCGCCGCCGGTGTTGGGCCGCACGACGGGCTCGAACAGCGAACCGCTGCGGCCGCCCTCGTCCGCCACGGGCTCGCGGCGCTCCACGGACCGCATCGACGGCCGCGGCGGCTCGAAACTGCTGGGCGGGGTCGAGCGGGGCTGGCGCCGGGGCAGGACAGCGGTGGCCTCGGCGGGCGTCTCGTCGTCGTCCGGTGTCGCGGTGTCGGCGCCGAACGCGTAGGCGGGCGGCTCCTCGACGGCGGCGTGGGATCCGTAGCTCTGCTCCGGCTCGTACTGCTGCGGCTCGGACTCGAACAGGGATCCGTGCTCGGACTCGCTCCCGTACGCGGCGTGGCCCTCGTCCTCGTGCTCGGTTTCGCCGTACACGACTCCCCCGTGCTCGCTCTCGTACGCGTTCTCGTGCTCGATGTCGCTGCTGTACGCGCTCTGGTGCTCGGCGTCCCCGTAGGTCGCGCCGTGCTCGTACTCGTGCTCGACGTCGCCGTACACCGCGCCGTGGGACGCGTCCTGGTACGGCTCGCCGCGCTCGCCGTCGGCGAACAGCGATCCGGACCCGCTGTCGTAGGACTCGGCCTCGAAGAGCGACCCCCGCTCCGGTTCGACCTCACCCTCCAAGCGGTCGGACAGGCTCGGCTGCGCCTCCCCCTCGAAGAGCGAGCCGCGCTCCGACTGCTGATACGACGTGAAGATGGACGTCTTCTCCGCGTCCGACTCGTCCGGCGCGGGCACCCGGCCACCGAAGCTGTCGCGCTCGTGCCACGCGGGCTCCGGCGCGGGCTCGGGCTCCGGTTCCGGCTCGAAGGTCCGGGTCGGCAGCACCGGCTCGCGGTCGAACGTGCGGGTGGCGCTGTCCGGCTCGGCGTCGCGGGCGCGGGCCGGCTGGCGCTCCGGAGCGGCCGCGGTCTGGGCCGCGAGCAGCTGCCGTTCGAGCAGCCGGTTCCGCCCGTGCGCAGGCCGGACCAGGAACAACCAGGTCAACAGCACGCCGAGCACGAAGGCCGCCGCGCTCCACAGCCAGACCTGCCCGAAGAGGGACATCGAGCTGTCCTTTCTTTCCCAACCGCTCCGGTACCACTTTCAATGACACCGGAGCGCCGCAGTCATGACGCGGCGGAGCCGGATCAGCGCGTCCGCGCGACCAGGTAGTCGGCGACGGACTCGCACGCGTCGCGAGCCGGGCAAGCGGGCAACGCGGACAACTCCACCCTCGCTCGCCGAGCGTAGTCGGACAGGGTGGCCATGGCCCGGTCGAGTCCACTCGAGACACGCAGCAGCCGCAGGGCCTCGTCGACCAGCTCGTCCTCGGCGATCGGACCGGCCAGCAGTTCGAGCAGGCGCGGGTCGCTCGCCGGATCGGCCAGCGCGTACAGCATCGGCAGGGTGCGCACGCCCTCACGGAGGTCGGTGCCGGGCGTCTTGCCCGATTCGTCCGATGGGGACGCGATGTCGATGATGTCGTCGGAGATCTGGAACGCGGTGCCGATGATGTCGCCGAACCGCGTCAGCGCCGAGACGTACTCGGGCTTCGCGCCGGAGATCATCCCGCCGAACCGGCCGGACGTGGCGATGAGCGAGCCGGTCTTCTGCGCGATGACGCTCAGGTAGTGCTCGACGGGGTCCTCGCCGTCGGCGGGCCCCACGGTCTCGCGCATCTGCCCGGTGACCAGCTCGCCGAACGTCTCGGCGATGATCCGCGCGGCGTCGGTGCCCAGGTACGACACCAGCCGGGAGGCGTGCGCGAACAGGAAGTCCCCGGTGAGGATCGCGACGGTGTTGTCCCAGCGCGCGTTGACGCTCTGTGCACCGCGGCGCATGGTGGCCTCGTCCATGACGTCGTCGTGGTACAGCGTGGCCAGGTGCACCAGCTCGACGGCGGCGGCCGCGGTCACGACGCCGTCGTGGTTGCCCTCGCCGAACTCGGCCGCGAGCAGGGTGAACATGGGGCGGAAGCGCTTGCCCCCGGCCTCCACCAGGTGCGATGCGGCGTCGTGCACGGCCTTGACCTCGCTGCGGGCGGTCTCGCGCAGGAGGTTCTCGACGTCGGCGAGCCCGCCGGCGAGCGTGCGCAGCAGTTGCTCATCGGCGATCCGCAGGCCCACGCTCGCGCGCAGGTCTTCGATGGTGCCACCCTGAACCGACACGTTGCCCTGCCCTTTCGCACTTCATCACGGTCTTCACCAGCGTAATGGCAAGACTTCACGGCACGGAGGGCTCCTCGGGCAGGGCAGTGGTGACGAACGCGACAACACCCTGCCCCACCATCGGGTGAGCTGGGCGGTCGGGGTGTCGTTCCGAAGTTAGCCTTCGGCTCGTGACCAGCAGGAAGAGGCAGAACACCATCGTCGCGGCGATCATGCTCGGGATGCTGCTGGCGGCTCTCGACCAGACCATCGTCTCGACGGCACTGCCGACGATCGTGGCCGATCTCGGCGGCGCGAACCACCTGTCGTGGGTCGTCACGGCGTACCTGCTCGCCGAGACGATCATGACGGTGCTGATCGGGAAGTTCGGCGACCTGTTCGGCCGCAAGAAGGCGTTCCTCGTGAGCGTGGTGCTGTTCCTGGTGGGCTCGTTCTTCTCGGGCTGGGCCCACTCGATGCTGTGGCTGATCGTGTTCCGGGCGGTGCAGGGCCTCGGCGGTGGCGGGCTGATGGTCACGTCGTCGGCCGTGATCGCGGACGTGGTGCCGTTGCGCGAGCGCGGGAAGTACCAGGGCGTGATCGGAGCGATGTTCGGCGTCGCCACGGTGGCGGGTCCGTTGCTGGGCGGGCTGTTCGTGGATCACCTGAGCTGGCGCTGGGCGTTCTACGTGAACATCCCGCTCGGGGTCGTGGTGGTGCTGGTGGCGGCGGTGGCGTTGCCGTCGGTGCGCGCCGAGGGGCGGCCGCGGATCGACTACCTGGGGATCCTGCTGATCGCGCTGGCCTCGACGGGTCTGACACTGGTGACGAGCTGGGGCGGCACCGAGTACGCGTGGACTTCGCCGACGATCCTCGGCATGGCTGTGGCGTCGGTGGTGCTGCTGGTGCTGTTCGTGGTGGTGGAGCGGCGCGCGGCGGAGCCGATGCTGCCGATGCGGTTGTTCCGGAGCCGGGTGTTCACGGTCGCGAGCGTGCTGAGCTTCGTGGTGGGCTTCGCGATGCTGGGCGGGATCACCTATCTGCCGACGTACCTGCAGCGGGTGCAGGGCGCGAGCGCGACGGAGTCGGGGCTGCGGATGCTGCCGCTGGTGGTCGGTCTGCTGTTGACGTCGCTGGCGAGTGGCGTGGTGATCAGCCGGACGGGGCGGTACAAGGTGTTCCCGCTGGCGGGTTCGCTGGTGATGGCGCTGGGGTTGTACCTGTTGTCGCGTTTGGACGCGGGGACGGGTTTCTGGGTGACTTCTGGGTACATGGTGGTGCTCGGCCTGGGGCTGGGTTGCTGCATGCAGGTGCCGACGATCGTGGTGCAGAACACGAGTGACTACGAGGATCTCGGCGTGGCGACGTCGGGGGTTTCGTTCCTTCGCACGCTCGGGAGCTCGTTCGGGGTGGCGGTGTTCGGCACGATCTTCAGCAACCAACTGCCCGCGGTGCCCAGCGTGCCGTCCTATGTAGACGCGATTCAGACGATGTTCCTGGTGGCGGCCCCGGTGGGTTTGTTGTCGTTCGTCGTGGCGCTGTTCTTGAAGGAAGTCCCACTCCGCGACGCCACAAAAGCCGTGGCGGCGCGCAGCAGCGGCTTTTCGGAGCCAGGTTCGGGGAATTCTCGCCAGGAACTTGAACGAGTCGTCGCAAGCCTATGGCGAGGCCAAAAATCCGATCCGGGACCGGGAATCCTGGCGCGTTCGGGCGTGCAGCTGAGCTACGCGCAAGCATGGCTCTTGGTGCAGATCTACCGCCACAGCACCGAAAGCGGTTCGACGACCCTCCAGGATCTGAGTGCGGATTTCAACGTCCCAGCAGGAATCTTCCACCCCACGGCGGCTCACCTGACCACCACAGGCCACCTCACGGAGGCCGACGGCCACTACACTTTCACCGGCGAGGGCACGGACACGTTCGCCCGTCTCGTGGGCGCGTGGCGCGTGTGGCTGCTGGAATCGCTGGCGGAGGAACCGAGAGACCGCGACTACACCGCCTGCGTGGACGAGATCGCCGCGCAACTGATCAGCAACAGCCGTGGCATGTCCACAGCCCGCCACGCGGTGGGTTCACTTTCCTGACGCCAGCGGGGTTTGCGGTTTCCGCCCCACCGGCTCCCGGCACCTGTGGGATTTCCGCACTGCCGTTCCCGCACACTCCCCCATGCGCTGACACCCCACCCCGCGACGCCTCCCACCCCCACCCCCGCACAACCTCCCGCCTCCGGCGGCACATCACCCCGGGGCGCCTCTCACTCCCCACACCACCCACGCGCGATCTACTACCTCCGCCCCGCAACGCCTCACCCCCGCCACCGCCCCGTCGCTACTTCCGCTCCCTCAAGCCGCCCCTCGTAACCCCCTCAGCACCAACCACCCCACCCCGTCCACCTCCGGTCCAGCCCGCCAGGACAGCCCGCTCCCTCCCACCCCGTCCCCGCCAAACCCCCGACCCGCACTCCTGTTGACCACACGCCAACCCCCGCCCCTTTACCCGCCACCAGCCATCCCACCCACCCCGCGTCCCCAAGTAATCCACAGCCCTCCCCCACAAAACCCGCACCTCATCCACAAAATCCCCAGACTTGTCCACAGCCCCACCCCGGCTTCTTCCACAACCCCCTCCCCCATCCACAGAATCCGATTCTGTTCCCCATCCCGCCCCCATCCCCGGCATGCTCGAACCATCCACCCCGAAAGGAACCCCGATGACCGAACCCATCGCCACCGGCCGCCGAGCGCACAACCGCGCCATCCGCGCCGAGCTGGACGAAGCCCGCCTCCACGGCCTCGGCCGCCGACATGTCATGAAGCTGCGCCACCTCGGCCTCCTCGGCCAGCGCTGTAGCTGCGGAGAGCGGGAGAACCAGGCCGTGCACCGGCACACCTGTTCCTTCCGCGACGTCGTGTATATCCTGCGCAGCAACGAAAACGGGGTGCCGGGGCCGGAAAGGCCCACAGCACCCCGTGCTTCGCCGGAGGCGTCAGAAGGCGAACGTGCCGGCCCCCGCCCAGCCGAGCGCGAACGACGGCACCAGGCCGAGCAGCAGCGTGACCACGACGCCGAGCGTGATCGCGGCGGTGGTGAACGCCCCCGGCACGCTGACGGTCGGCCCCTCGGGCGCGGGTTGCGAGAAGTACATCAGCACCACCACGCGCAGGTAGAAGAACGCCGCGACAGCGCTGAACACCAGGGCGATCACCACCAGCGGCGCCATCCCGTCCCGCAGCGCGGCCGAGAACACCACGAACTTCCCCACGAAACCGCTCGTCAACGGAATCCCCGCCAGCGCGAGCAGGAGGAAGGTGAACACGCCCGCGAGCACCGGTGAGCGCTTCGCCAAGCCCGCCCACGCCGAAAGGTGCGTCGCCTCGCCCGAGGAGTCCCGCACCAGCGAGACCACACCGAACGCGGCCAGCGTCGTGAAGCCGTAGGCCAGCAGGTAGAACAGCGTGCCCGACAGCCCCTCATCGGTCATCGCGAGCGTGCCGACCAGCAGGAATCCGGCATGCGCGATGGACGAGTAGGCGATCATGCGCTTCACGTCCGTCTGGGTCAGGCCGAGGATCGCGCCGATCACCATCGACACGATCGCGACCGCCCACAGCACGCCACGCCATTCCCAGCTCGTCGACTGGAAGCCGACCGTCAGCACCCGCAGGATCCCGCCGAACGCGGCGACCTTGGTGCAGGCGGCCATGAAGGCGGTGACCGGGGTCGGCGCGCCCTGGTAGACGTCCGGCGTCCAGGTGTGGAACGGCCCCACCGAGCCCTTGAACAGGAGACCCACCACGAGCAGCCCCATCCCCGCGAACAGCAGGGTGTCCGACCGGTCCGAACCGGCCGCGGCGTTGGCGATGTCGGCGAGCTTCACCGAGTTCGCGTAGCCGTACAGCAGCGCCAGGCCGTACAGGAAGAACGCCGACGAGAAGGCACCGAGCAGGAAGTACTTGACCGCCGATTCCTGGGAAAGGAGGCGCCGACGCCGAGCGAGACCGCACATCAAATACAGCGGCAGGCTCAGCACCTCGAGCGCGATGAACATCGTCAGCAGGTCATTCGCGGCACAGAACGTCATCATGCCGCCAAGCGCGAACAGCGTCAGCGGGAAGACCTCGGTCTGCATACCCGTGGAGCCGACCTGCGCACGGTCCTGGAAGGTCCCGGGCCGGATCGACGCCTGGGCGACGAACGCGCCGCCGGGCTCCACCGACCGGTCCGCGATCAGCAGCACCGCGCCGAGAGCCAGCGCGAGCAGGGTGCCCCACAGGAACAAGGCGGGCTTGTCCACCGAGATCGCCCCGGCCAACGTGGTCAGCCCTGCCTTCGGGGAGCCGCTGACGTAGACGGCGAGTGAGACGCCTGCGGCGACGAGCGCCGTCAGGCACAGCACGACCTGTCCCGGCCAGCGCATGTGCCGAGGCAGGAACGCCTCGAACAGCACGCTGACGCATCCCGCCGCGAGCACGATCAGCACCGGCAGGATCGCCGCGTACTCGATCTGCGGCGTCGCTATCTGCCCTTGCTGGGCCAGCACCTGAATCACTTTCAGTGCCCTCCTTGCACGGCCGAAAGCGTGGCCTGCACCGACGGTCCCACCGTGTCGAGCACGGGTTTCGGATAGAAGCCCAAGCCGATGATCAGCACTACCAGCGGCACCAGGACGGCGAACTCCTTGGCGCCGAGGTCCCGGATGGCCTTCCTGGCGCCCAGCTCGGGAGCGACGGCGGTACCCGGACCACCACCCGCGCCGATCAGGGCGTTGCCCCGCACCGGGCCGGTCATCAGGCGCTGGTACAGCCACAGCACGTAGGCCGCGGCCAGCACCATGCCGACCGACGCGAGGATCGCGTACACCGGCTGGGTCTCGAACGAGCCCAGCAACACCAGGAACTCACTGACGAAGGAGTTGGTCCCCGGCAAGGACAAAGTGGACAGACCCGCGATGAGCACCATCCCGCCCAGCAGAGGAGTCACCTTGTACATCCCGCCGTAGTCCGAGATCCGGGTGGAGCCACCACGGGCGATCACCAGGCCCAGCACCACGATGAGCATGCCCGTCGCGAGGCTGTGGTTGAGCATGTAGGTCACCGACCCGACGGTGGCCTGCTGGGCGAACGCGAAGATGCCCAGTGCGATGAACCCGAAGTGCGCGATCGACACGTAGGCCACGAAGCGCTTCATGTCCTGCTGCCCGGCGGCGAGGATCGAGCCGTAGAGCACGCCGATCACGGCGAGGATCAGCACCAGCGGCGCGAGCGCCTTGCTGGCCTCGGGGAACATCGGCAGGTTGTAGCGCAGCAGGCCGAACGTGCCGACCTTGTCCAGCACGCCGACGATCAGCACCGCGACGCCGATGGGCGCCTCGCCCGCCGCGTCGGGCAGCCAGGTGTGGAACGGCACGAGAGGCGCCTTGATCGCGAACGCCAGGAAGAAGCCGAGGAACAACCAGATCTGGGTGCTCGTCGGTGCGTCCCGGACGACCGTCACCAGGGTGGCCCAGTCGAACGTACCGTGCCCCAGCTTGTCGGCGGCGATCGAGTAGGCGCCGATCGCCGACGCCAGCATGATCAGACCGCCGAGGAAGGAGTACAGGAAGAACTTGACCGCCGCGTACTGCCGGTTCGCGCCGCCGTAGCCGCCGATGAGGAAGTACATCGGGATCAGCATGATCTCGAACAGCACGTAGAACAGGAACACGTCGGTGGCGGCGAACACCGCGATCGTCAGCGCCTGCTGCACCAGGATCAGCGCGAGGTACCCGCCGGCGCTGCGCCCTTCCGGCAGCTTGTCGGCCGTGCCCAGCGCACCGATCACGATCGGCACCAGGAACGTGATCACCGCGATCATGATGAGCGCGATGCCGTCGACGCCGAAGGCGATGTGGATGCCGAAGGACGGGATCCAGTCCATCGACGTCGTCTGCTGCAGGCGGTCGCCGCTGGGGTGGTAGGTCACCCACATCGGGATCATCAGCAGGAACTCGACGATCGAGAAGACCAGCGCCACCGTGACGGCCAGCCGGTCGTTCCGGCGCAGGCCGCTCAGGACCAGTGCGCCGACCAGCGGCAGGAGGATGAGGGCCAGTACCCAGGTCATGAGAACCTCACCAACAGCAGAGCCGCGACCAGTACGAACGAACCGGCCAGCATGGACAGGGCGTACGAGCGGACGAACCCGGTCTGCAGCCGCCGTAGCCGCCCGGACCCGCCACCCAGCGCGGCGGCCAGTCCGTTGACCGCGCCGTCGACGCCGCGGCTGTCCAGGTACACCGAGAACCGGGTGAGCCACATGCCCGGGGTCGCGACGAGGGCCTCGTTCAGGGCGTTGCCGTAGAGGTCCTTGCGCGCGGCGCGAACCACCGGGGACACGTTCTGCGGCCGCTCGACCGGCGTGTCCCGCCTGCCGACCACCAGCCACGCCACGAGCACGCCCAGTGCGGAAAGGAGGATCGTCAGCCACGGAATCCACGAGTGCGGAATCGCCGCGTGCTCGGCCTCGCCGAGCTCACCCAGTGACGGCTGCAGCCAGTCGGACAGCCGGGAGCCGAGCGAGAGGAACGCGCCGGCGCCGACCGAGCCGATCGCCAGGATGATCATCGGCACGGTCATCACGGCGGGCGACTCGTGCGGGTGGAAGTCCCGGCCGTCGCTGCTCTTGATCTCCTTCCAGCGTTCCTTGCCGAAGAAGGTCAGCAGCACCAGGCGCGTCATGTAGAACGCGGTGAGCGCGGCACCGAGCATGGCGGCCAGGCCGAACACCCAGCCGCGCCAGCCCTCCTGGCCGAACGCCGCCTCGATGATCGCGTCCTTGGAGAAGTAGCCCGACAGGAAGGGGAATCCGATGATTGCGAGGTAACCGAGCCCGAACGTGACGAACGTGATCGGCATCCGCTTGTACAGGCCGCCGAACTTACGCATGTCGACCTCGTCGTTCATGCCGTGCATGATCGAACCGGCACCGAGGAACAGCCCGGCCTTGAAGAAGCCGTGCGTCAGCAGGTGCATGATGCCCAGCGCGTACCCGAACGGTCCGAGCCCGACGGCGAGCATCATGTAGCCGATCTGGCTCACGGTCGAGTAGGCGAGCACCTTCTTGATGTCGTCGTAGGCGCAGCCGACGATGCACCCGATCAGGAGCGTGACCGCGCCGACGAGGGTGACGATGAGCCGTCCGCTCTCGGTCTCGTTGAAGATCGGGTTCGACCGCGCGACGAGGTACACGCCGGCGGTCACCATCGTCGCGGCATGGATGAGGGCCGACACCGGGGTGGGGCCTTCCATCGCGTCGGGGAGCCACGCCTGGAGCGGGAACTGGCCGGACTTACCGCACGCGCCGAGCAGCAGCAGGATGGCGATCGCGGTGATCACGCCTGCCGGTGCGTCGCCGATGCGGTCGAACACGCCCGCGTAGCTGACCGTCCCGAGGTACTTGTACATCAGGAAGATCGCCACGGCCAGTCCGACGTCGCCGACGCGGTTCATCAGGAACGCCTTCTTCGCGGCGGTCGCCGCCGAAGGCCGGTCGGTGTACCACCCGATCAGCAGGTAGGACGCCAGGCCGACGCCCTCCCAGCCGAGGTACAGGGTGATGAAGTTGTTGCCGAGCACCAGAACCAGCATCGAGGCGACGAACAGGTTCAGGTACCCGAAGAACTTGCGGCGGTTGGGGTCGTCGGCCATGTAACCGATGGAGTAGACGTGGATCAGCGCGCCCACTCCGGTGATCAGCAGCACGAAGACCAGGGACAACGCGTCGATCCGGAAGCCGAAGTCCACTGACAGGTTGCCCACCGGGAACCACGAGTAGACCGTCGTGTCGGCGGGCTTGCCGTCACTGCCGAAGAACAGCACCAGCCCGTAGACGAAGGACGCGATGACGGTGGCGCAGCCCAGCAGGTGGCCCCAGCTGTCGGTTCGCCGTCCGAGGCCGAGGAGGATCAGGGCCCCCAGCGCCGGAAAAGCGACCAGCAGCCACGATGATGCGATCACTTCGCAGCTCTCCTAGTGCCTAGTACTTCAGGAGGTTGGTGTCGTCGACCGAGGCCGAGCGGCGGGTTCGGAAGATGGCCATGATGATCGCCAGCCCCACCACGACCTCCGCGGCGGCGACGACCATCACGAAGAACGCCATCACCTGACCGTCGAGGCTGCCGTTGATGCGGGAGAACGTCACCAGCGACAGGTTCACGGCGTTGAGCATCAGCTCGATGCACATGAACACGACGATCGCGTTCCGCCGCACCAGCACGCCGACCGCTCCGATGGAGAACAGCAGCGCGGACAGCAGCAGGTAGTAGGTGGGAGTCATTTCTTCTCCTCCGAACCGGTGAGCGCGTGCTCGGCGCCGGCTTCCGGGCCGGGCAGTGCGTGCTCGGCGCCAGTGAGGGCGTGCGCGTCCGGGTGCGGCTCCTTGCCCTCGACCACCTTGCGCTCGGCTTCGAGTTGCGCGGTCGGCGTGGACTCGATGATCGAGGACAGCGAGTCCTGCGCCACCGTGCCGTCCGGCAGCAGGGCCGGGGTGGTGACCGAGTGCGAGGTTGCGAAGACACCGGGACCGGGCTTCGGCGAGATGCGCTCGTACTCGCCGCGGAACCGGGCCTCGACGAGCTCCTTCTGCGTGCGACGGCCGCGCTTCTCGTTGAACGCCAGCACCATCGCGCCGAGCGCCGCGGTGATCAGCAGCGCCGAGGTGAGCTCGAACGGGAACAGGAAGTCGGTGAAGACCAGCCGGCCGAGGCCGCCCGCGGTGCCGTTCGGCGCCGGTGCGGGGCTGACGTTCCTCAGCGCGTTGATCAGCCCGGTGACGATCAGCCCGGCGATGCCGATGCCGAGGATCCCAGCCCACAGGCGTTGCCCGCGCAGGACTTCGACCACCGAGTCGGAACTCTCCCGGCCGACGAGCATCAGCACGAACAGGAACAGCATCATGATCGCGCCGGTGTAGACGATGATCTGCGTGAAGCCCAGGAACGGCGCCTGCTGCACCATGTACAGCACGCCGAGCGAGAACATCGTCATCGCCAGGAACAGCGCCGAGTGCACGGCGCTGCGGGCGAAGATCAGCCCGAGCGCCCCGAGCAGCGCGATCGGCCCGAGGATCCAGAACGCGACGGCCTCGCCGACCGACGTGCTCTGGTCGACGGCCTGCGCGAGGACCAGTGAGTTCAGCATCCGGGCACCTCCGGCACGAGATGACGAACCGCGACGCGACCCGAGCCGCCGGGAACATCGGCCAGGACAACGCTCGGCCCGGCCTGGGCCGACACGCCGCCGCCGACCGTGAGCCGATCAGCGACGCGGCCGCCGTCGACGGCAGGGGGATTGCCCGGCACCGTGGCTCGCGGGAAACCTTCGGCCGTCCCAAGAAGCCCACCGCCGACAGCCCGCGGCCCGAGTCCACCAGCAACCGCCACACGGCCACCAGGAACAGCCCGCGGCCCGAGTCCACCAGCAACCGCCACACGGCCACCACGAACAGCCCGCGGCGCGAATCCGCCAGCAACCGCGACACCGCCACCACGAACAGCCCGCGGCACGAATCCAGTAGCGGCCACAACATGACCACCGCCGACAGGCCGTTGCAGAACCAGCACCGAACCGGTCATGAGATGACCTCCTCGCGGGCCGTTTCCACCGTTTCGCCGGACGGGACGCCGCGGCCGCGGGCGAGTTCCGGGCCGTTGACGTAGTAGTCCTGCTCGTCGTCGCCCAGGCGCATCGGGTGCGGGGGTTGCTCCATGCCCGGCAGCAGCGGGGCCAGCAGGTCCTCCTTCGTGTAGATCAGGCGCTGGCGGTCGTCGTCGGCGAGCTCGTAGAAGTTGATCATCGTCAGGGAGCGCGTCGGGCAGGCCTCGATGCACAGGCCGCAGCCGATGCACCGCAGGTAGTTGATCTGGTAGTCCTTGCCGTACCGCTCGCCCGGCGAGTACCTGGCGTCCTCGGTGTTGTCACCGCCCTCGACGAAGATCGCGTCCGCCGGGCAGGCCCACGCGCACAGCTCGCAGCCGACGCACTTCTCCAGCCCGTCCGGGTGCCGGTTGAGCTGGTGCCGCCCGTGGTAGCGCGGCGCGGCGGGCGCACCGGCCTCCGGGTACTCCTCGGTGGCCACCTTCTTGAACATCATCCCGAAGGTGACGCCGAAACCCTTGATCGGATCAAACAGTCCCATCGGAACTCCCCACCTGCGCCGGCTCCCCGGCCTCGACGGCCGGCCGGCGCCTCTTCTTCGTCCGGTCCGGCACCTGCGGCACTTGCAGGTCCAGCGGCGGCAGCGGATAACCACCACCGGTGATGGGCACGCGATCGTCGTCCGGCGGGCGCCGGTCCGGCAGCAGCAGCGCGACCGCGATCGCGACCACCGCCACGACGATCACGCCGATCACGATCTGCGACGTGGTCAGGCCACCGTTGTTGCGGATCGCCCGGATCGCGCTCACCACGACGATCCACACCAGGTTGGCCGGCACCAGCACCTTCCAGCCCAGCTTCATGAACTGGTCGTACCGGAACCGCGGCAGCGTGCCACGCAGCCAGATGAACCCGAACAGCAACGCGAACAGCTTGACGCCGAACCAGATGATCGGCAGCCAGCCCTTGTTCAACGGCGAGTCGAGGCCCACGAACGGGAACATCCAGCCGCCGAGGAACAGCGTGGTGCAGAACGCCGAGACGATCACCATGTTCACGTACTCGGCGAGGAAGAACATCGCGAACTTCATCGACGAGTACTCGGTGTGGAACCCGCCGACCAGCTCCGACTCCGCCTCCGGCAGGTCGAACGGCGCCCGGTTGGTCTCGCCCACCATCGAGATCAGGTAGATCACGAAGCTCGGCAGCAGCAGGTAGAAGTACCACCCGCCCGCCTGCGACTGGACGATGTCGCCGGTCGACATGGACTGCGCGTACAGCACGACGGCCACAATGGACAGACCCATCGCGATCTCGTACGAGATCACCTGCGCCGCCGACCGCAGCCCGCCCAGCAGCGGGTACGGCGAGCCGGACGACCAGCCCGCCAGCACGATCCCGTACACCCCGACCGACGAGCAGGCCAGGATCACGAGCACGCCGACCGGCAGGTCCACCAGCTGCAGCACCGTCTGCTGGCCGAAGATCGACACCTGGGGCCCGAACGGGATCGCCGACAACGCGATGAGCGACGGCACCACCGCGATCACCGGCGCCAGGAAGTACACCTTCCGGTCGGCGGTGTCCGGGATGACCTGCTCCTTGAACGGCAGCTTCACCGCGTCCGCCAGCGACTGGAGGTACCCGCCGGGGCCGACGCGGTTCGGCCCCGGCCGGTTCTGCATCCGGCCGACCGCCTTGCGCTCCCACACGATCAGGAAGATCGTCATGATCGGCCCGATCAGCAGGATCACCACGGCCTTGATCAGGATCAGCCACCACGGGTCGTCGGCCAGCAGCTCCGCCCTGGTCAGCTGTTCCTGCGCGAGTAGCGGCGTCATCGCTCGCCTCCCGGTTCGAGGGAAACCACAGCTGCGCGCCCGGCGCCCGACAGCCCGAGCCGTTCCCGCACCAGCAACGACCTCATCGCTCGCCTCCCGGTTCGAGGGAAACGACGGCTCCGTGCCCGGCGCCGAGCGCCGTCCGCACGCGTGAGCCGTCCGAGTTCGCGGGCAGCCAGACCACGCCGTCGGGCAGGTCCGCCACCTCGACCGGCAACGTGACCGATCCGCGGGAGGTGGACACCGTCACCGTTTCGCCCAGTTCCTCGGCCACCGACGCCGCCACCCGCGCGACGGGCGGGCGGGCCGTTCCGGCTAGGTGCGGCTCGTCGACCTGCAGCGAGCCGTTGTCGATCAGCTGCCGCCACGTCGACAACCGCGCCTGCCCCCTGCCCGGTACCTCGGCCGCGCCCACCTCGACCGGCGTGAAGTCCACGCGCGCGGTGAAGGCGGGCAAGCGGGAGAAGTCGCCGTACGCGGCCGCGGGCGTCTGGGTGAACAGGTCCGCGTCCATCTCGACGGCCAGCGTGTCGAGCACGCGGGCATCCGGCAGCGCGCCGGAGTTCTCGATCGTGATGTCGAACGCGCGGCGCCGCCCTTCCCAGTTGACGTAGCTGCCCGCCTTCTCCACGTCGGGCGCGATCGGCAGCACCACGTCGGCGCGCTCGGTGACCTCGCTCGGCCGCAGCTCCAGGCTCACGACGAACTCGGCCCGCGCCAGCGCCCGGCGCGCGAGGTCCGGGTCCGGCAGGTCGCCCGGGTCGACCCCGCCGACCAGCACGCCGCCGAGCACCCCGTCCGCGAGCGCCGCGAGGATGCCCGTGGTGTCGCGGCCCGGCTCCGACGGCACTTCGACGCCCCACGCCGCCGAGATCTCGGCCCGCGCGGCGGCGTCCGTCACCGGACGGCCACCCGGCAGCAGGTTCGGCACGGCACCGGCCTCCAGCGCCCCGCGGTCCCCGGCGCGGCGCGGGATCCACGCCACCCGTGCGCCGGTCCGCGTGGACAGCGCGTGAACCGCCGAGAACAGGCCCGGCACCTCGGCCGCCCGCTCGCCGACGAGGATGACCGCGCCCTCCCGCGCGAGCGCCGCGTCGAGGTCGGGCGCGTGCTCGGCCAGTGCGTTCAGCGCCGCCGGCTCGCTGCCGGGCAGGCAGGCGAGCAGCTCACCGAACGTCTTGCGGACCGAGGACGTGGTCCACTGTCCCAAGTGGACGATCTTGGCACCGCGCTTGCGGGCCGCCTTGCGCAGCCGCAGGAACACGATCGGCGCCTCGTCCTCGGGCTCGAACGCCACGCACAGCACCGTCGGCGCCTTCTCGATCGCCGCGAACGTCACCCCGTCCGAAGGCGTGGTGCCGACCACGTGCGACGCGAGGAACGACAGCTCCTCCGCCGAATGCGCCCGCGCCCGGAAGTCGATGTCGTTGGTGCGCAAGGCAACCCGTGCGAACTTCGAGTACGCGTACGCGTCCTCCAGCGTCAGCCGACCGCCGGTCAGCACGCCCACGCCCCGTGAGTCCCGCGCCGCCGCGAGACCGGAAGCCGCGACGCGCAGCGCCTCGGTCCACGACGCCTCCCGCAGCTCACCGTTCTCCCGCACCAGCGGACGGCGGATGCGGTCGGCGGTCTGCGCGTACCGGAAGGCGAACCGGCCCCGGTCGCAGATCCACTCCTCGTTGACGTCCGGGTCGTTGCCGGCGAGCTTGCGCATCACCTTGCCGCGCCGGAAGTCCGTCCGCTCCGCGCAGCCGGACGAGCAGTGCTCGCACACGCTCGGCGACGACACCAGGTCGAACGGCCGCGACCGGAACCGGTACTGCGCCGAGGTCAGCGCACCCACCGGGCAGATCTGGATGGTGTTGCCGGAGAAGTACGACTGGAACGGCTTCCCCGAAGACGTCTTCGAGGCCATGTCGAGCACATCGGCCGTCTCCGCCGTCCCGATCTGCTGGTGCGCCCCGCGCTCCAACAGGTCGATGAACGGGTCACCGGCGATCTGCGCGGAGAACCGCGTGCAGCGCTGGCACAGCACGCACCGCTCGCGGTCGAGCAGCACCTGCGTCGAGATCGGCAGCGGCTTCGGGAACGTCCGCTTCTTGTCGACGAACCGGGAGTCCGTGCGGCCGTGCGCCATCGCCTGGTTCTGCAGCGGGCACTCGCCGCCCTTGTCGCACACCGGGCAGTCGAGCGGGTGGTTGATCAGCAGCAGCTCCATCACGCCCTGCTGCGCCTTGTCGGCGACCGGCGAGGTCAGCTGCGTCTTGACGACCATCCCGTCGGCGACCGTCATCGTGCAGGAGGCCTGCGGCTTCGGCATCGGCCTGCCGCCCATCTCCACCTCGACCAGGCACTGGCGGCACGCGCCCGCCGGGTCGAGCAGCGGGTGGTCGCAGAACCGCGGGATCACCGTGCCGAGCCGCTCGGCGGTGCGGATCAGCAGCTCGCCCTTCGGCGCGATGACCTCCTCGCCGTCGATCGTCAGCTTGACGTGGCCCTCCGGCACCGGCGTCTCGGTCTTCGGTTCTTCTGGCGCCATCGTCATGACTGCGCTCCCACCAGCTCACGCTTGTTGCTCTCGCACAGTGCGAGGAACTCGTCCCGGAAGTACTTGATGCCGCTGGTGATCGGGCTGACCGCACCGTCGCCGAGCGCGCAGAACGAGCGGCCGAGGATGTTGTCGCAGACGTCGAGCAGCGTATCGATGTCGGACTCGGTGCCCCGCCCGTCGACCATCCGCTCCAGGATCTGCGCCAGCCAGTACGTGCCCTCGCGGCACGGCGTGCACTTGCCGCAGGACTCGTGCTCGTAGAACTGCGTCCACTTCATCACGGCCCACGGCACGGACACCGTCTCGTTGAAGACCTGGACCGCCGTGGTGCCGAGCATCGACCCGGCCTCCGCCGCGCCCTCGAAGTCCAGCGGGATGTCGAGGTGCTCGGCGGTGAACATCGGCGTCGAGGACCCGCCCGGCGTCCAGAACTTCAGCGGGATGCCGTCCTTCATGCCCCCGCACAGCTCCAGCAGCTGCCGCAGTGTGGTGCCCAGCGGCGCCTCGTACTGGCCGGGCTTCTCGACGTGGCCGGAGATCGAGTAGATCTTCGGGCCCGGCGACTTCTCCCGGCCCATCTTGCGGAACCAGTCGGCCCCGGCGTTGACGATGTACGGCGCGCTCGCGATCGTCTCGACGTTGTTCACCGTCGTCGGCGCCGCGTACAGCCCGGCGGCGGCGGGGAACGGCGGCTTGAGCCTCGGCTGGCCACGGCGGCCTTCGAGCGAGTCGAGCAGCGCCGTCTCCTCACCGCAGATGTACGCGCCCGCGCCCGCGTGCACGGTGATCTTGAGGTCGAAGCCGGAGCCGAGGATGTTCTCGCCCAGGTAACCGGCCGCCTCGGCCTCGCGCACCGCCGCGTTCAGCCGGCGGATGCAGTGCAGCGCCTCGCCGCGGACGTAGATGAAGCAGTGGTTGGACCGCATCGCATACGAGGCGATGATGCAGCCCTCGATCAGCGAGTGCGGGTCCGCCATCATCAGCGGGATGTCCTTGCACGTGCCGGGTTCGCCCTCGTCGGCGTTGATCACCAGGTAGTGCGGCTTGTCGAAGTTCGGCGGCATGAACGACCACTTCACGCCCGCCGGGAAACCCGCGCCACCGCGGCCGCGCAGCCCGGCGTCCTTGATCAGCTGCACGAGCTGTTCCGGCGTGCCCGCAAGCGCTTTCCGGATCGCGGTGTAGCCCTCCAGCCGCTCGTAGGTCTCCAGCCGCCACGAGTTCGGCGACAGCCACCGCTTCGTCAGTACCGGCGTCAGTGGGTCTGTCATTTCGCCTCCACCTCCGGCAGGGGAACGTCCTCCATCACCGGCGCGGTCCAGCCGCGATCAGCGGCCAGCCGAGCCCCGCGCAGAGTCTCCACTGCCTGCGACGGACCGTCCACTTCGGACCGGTACGTCTCCTCGTCCTCCGGGAAGAAGCCTGCGAGCTGAAGCTCCGCCCCCTTGAAGTCCGTCAACGGCGCACCACGCGTCGGCGCGGGCCTTTCCCCGCGCTGCAACGCTTTCACGAGCTCCAGCGCCGACTCCGGCGTCTGGTTGTCGTAGTACTCGTAGTTGACCTGCAGCACCGGCGCGAGGTCGCACGCGGCCAGGCACTCCGCGTGCTCCAGCATGATCGAGCCGGGCGCGCCCGGCTCGCCGGCGACCTCTTCGTGCCCCACGCCGAGGTGCTCGCCCAGCTGCTTGTAGATCGCGTCCCCGCCGAGCGCCGCGCACAACGTGTTGGTGCAGACGCTCACGAGGTGTTCGCCGCACGGCCGCCGCTTGTACATCGTGTAGAAGGTCGCGACCGCGCTCACCTCGGCCTCGGTGAGCCCGAGCTGCTCCGCGCAGAAGGCGATGCCTTCCTGGCTCACGTGGCCCTGCACCGACTGGACCAGGTGCAGCATCGGCAGCAGCGCCGAGCGGGACTGCGGATACCGCCCGATCAGCTCCTGCGCCTTCGCGACGGTGTCGGCGTCAAAGATCATCGGTCCACTCCCCCCATCACGGGGTCGATCGAGGCGACGGCGGCGATCACGTCCGCCACGAGGCCGCCTTCGGACATCGCGGGCATCGACTGCAGGTTCACGAAGCTCGGTTCCCGCACGTGCACCCGCCACGGCCGCGTGCCGCCGTCGGACACCACGTGGAAGCCCAGCTCGCCGCGCGGCGACTCGACGGGCGAGTACACCTGGCCCGGCGGCACCTTGAAGCCCTCAGTGACCAGCTTGAAGTGGTGGATCAGCGACTCCATCGACTGGCCCATGATCTTGCGGACGTGCTCCAGCGAGTTGCCCATGCCGTCGCTGGAGATCGACAGCTGCGCCGGCCACGCGATCTTCTTGTCCTCCACCATCACCGGGCCCGGCTCCTTGAGCCGTTCGAGCGCCTGCTTGATGATCCGCAGCGACTGGTGCATCTCCTCGACGCGACACAGGTACCGCGCCCAGCAGTCGGCCTCGGTGGCGGTCGGCACGTCGAACTCGAACTCGTCGTAGGAGGAGTACGGCTCGACCTTGCGCAGGTCCCACGGCAGGCCCGCGGACCGCAGCACCGGGCCGGTGACGCCCAGCGCGAGGCACGCGTCCACCGGCAGGTAGCCGACGCCCTTGAGCCGGTTGCGCCAGATCGGCTGACCGGTGAACAGCTTGTCGTACAAGGGAAGCCGCTGGTCCATCACCTTGACGAACTCGCTGATCTTCGCGTGCGCGTCGGTCGGCAGGTCCTGCGCGACGCCGCCCGGCCGGATGAACGCGTGGTTCATCCGCAGCCCGGTCAGGTACTCCAGCAGGTGCAGGACCTCTTCGCGCTCGCGGAAGCCCAGCGTCATCGCCGTGGTGGCGCCGAGCTCCATGCCGCCGGTCGCGATGTACACCAGGTGCGAGCCGATGCGGTTGATCTCGCACAGCAGCACGCGGATCAGCTGCGCTCGCTTCGGCGCTTCGACACCCAGCAGCTTCTCCACCGCGAGGCAGTACCCGAGCTCGTTGAACAGCGGGGACAGGTAGTCCATGCGGGTCACGAACGTGACGCCCTGGGTCCACGTGCGGTACTCGGTGTTCTTCTCGATCCCCGTGTGCAGGTAGCCGATGACCGAGCGCAGCTGGGTGACGGTCTCGCCCTCCAGCTCCAGCACGAGCCGGAGCACGCCGTGCGTCGACGGGTGCTGCGGGCCCATGTTGATGACCATGCGCTCGTCGTGCTCGGCGTCGGAGAGCACGTCGTCCCAGTCGCCGCCGCTGACGTGGTAGATGCGGCCTTCCGTGGTGTCGCGGGAAGACGCGTAGTCCACCTCGTCGGTGCTGTCGGCGCCCGGGGCCGTGGTGTCGGTGCCGGACGTGACGTCCGAAAGCCGGTCGGTAGTCATGAGTACGACCTCCGCTGGTCCGGCGGCGGGATCTCCGCGCCCTTGTACTCCACGGGAATTCCGCCGAGCGGGTAGTCCTTGCGCTGCGGGTGCCCGTCCCAGTCGTCGGGCATCAGGATGCGGGTCAGCGACGGGTGTCCGTCGTAGACGATGCCGAACATGTCGTAGGCCTCCCGCTCCTGCCAGTCGGCGGTCGGGTACACCTCGACCACGGACGGCAGGTGCGGATCGTTCACGTCCACCGTGACCTCCAGCCGGATCCGGCGCCGGTAGGTCATGGACGTCAGGTGGTACACCGAGTGCAGCCGCTGCGGCACGTCCGGCCCGTAGTCCACACCGGACACCGAGCTGCACAGCTCGAACCGCAGCCCCGCGTCGTCGCGCAGGATCCGGCACGCCTCCAGCAGGTGGCGCCGGTCGATGTACAGCGTGATCTCGCCGCGGTCGACGGTGACCTGCTGGACGGCTTCGGCGGGCACGCCGTTCTCGCTCAGCGCGGCGAAGAACTGGTCGGCGAACTCGTCGAACCAGCCGCCGTACGGCCGTTCCGCCGGCGCCGGGGTGTAGGCGGGCAGCCGCAAGCCGCCGTAGCCGGAGGTGTCGCCGCTGTCGGTGACGCCGAACATGCCGCGGCGCTCGCGCCCGGCGACCACCGGCTCCGCGGGGCGGGCACCTTCGGGCCGCAGGCCGACCTCGCGTTCGGCGCTCGACTGCTCGTCGCCCGGCTGGGGGTTCTCTTCAGGCACGGGGGATCACTTCTTCGCGTACTTGATCGACGACGGGACCAGCTCGGTGCGCTGGCCCGCCTTGAGCGCGGCGCGGCGCGGGCCCATGGGCTCGTCCTGGATCTTGGCGTGCAGCTTGAGGATCGCGTCGAGCAGCATCTCCGGCCGCGGCGGGCAGCCGGGCAGGTACATGTCGACCGGCACGATGTGGTCCACGCCCTGCACGACGGCGTAGTTGTTGAACATCCCGCCGGACGAGGCGCACACGCCCATCGCGAGGACCCAGCGCGGCTCGGCCATCTGGTCGTAGATCTGCCGCAGCACCGGCGCCATCTTCTGCGTGACGCGGCCCGCGACGATCATCAGGTCGGCCTGCCGCGGCGTCGCGCTGAACCGCTCCATGCCGAAGCGCGCGATGTCGTAGCGGGACCCGCCGGTGGTCATCATCTCGATCGCGCAGCAGGCGAGGCCGAAAGTGGCCGGCCACAGCGAGTTCTTGCGCGCCCAGTTGACCAGGCCTTCGAGGCTGGCCAGCAGGATTCCGTTGGGGAGCTTCTCTTCGAGACCCATCTTCAGTTCCAATCCAGCCCGCCGCGCCGCCACACGTAGGCGTAGGCGAAGCCGACCGTGGCGATGAACAGCACGATCTCCACCAGGCCGAAGAGGCCGAGCGCGTCCGCGGACACCGCGAACGGGTAGAGGAAGACCATCTCGATGTCGAACAGGATGAACAGCATCGCGGTGATGTAGTAGGCGACCGGCATCCGGCCGCCGCCGACCAGCGGCTGCGGTGACGGCTCGATCCCGCACTCGTAGGCCTGCAGCTTCGCCCTGTTGTAGCGGCTCGGCCCGACCAGGGGCCCGAGCAGTACGGAGAGCACGGCGAAACCCGCTGCCAGCACGAACAACAGGACCAACGGCACGTACATCGCCGGACTGGCGGGCGCGCTCTGCGCTAGCACCACGTGTCCCACTCCTTCCGCAGCGTCGCGGCGATTGTGAATTTGTTCACAAGCTTTCCGACGAAGTTGTGAACGGGTTCACAAAGCATGCGGGCAGTGTAGGACGCGGCTCACACGGTTGTCGCGGGGTCCTGGGTTTAAGGGCGCCCTAACCCGGAGAGCGGCCGCGGCCGGCCTTCACGGGCGCGACCTGGGACGAAAGGTTCAAGATCGACTGCGCTGTCCGTTCTCACGCAGAGTCAATGTGACGTAACCCACGTGAGCTGCTTCACGCGCTTGGCGTAAGCCTCGCCGCGAGGGAGATCATCCGGTCCACCGCGTCGCCGCCCTTGGCGTCGTAGCACCCGGAAAGGCCCTTGTAGATGAGCGGGATCAGGGGGTTGACACGGAGCCCGTACTTGGTCGCGGCACGCATGACCTTCGGGTGCCCGATGGCCTTGGCGAACAAGTTGCCGAGGCGGTAGTAGCCGCCCATGAGCTCCTTCAGTGCCTGCGGGTAACCGTGCAACGCCCGTTCGCGGGACGGCCCTTCGGGGCGCGCCAGCGCCTGCACGACGAACTCGGCGGCCAGCTGCGCCGACTCCATCGCCGACGAGATGCCCTCGCCGTTGAACGGGCTGACCATGCCCCCGGCGTCGCCGAGCAGCACGAGCCCGTCGCGGTAGTGCGGGGTGCGGTTGAAGCCCATCGGCAGCCCGGCGCCGCCGATGCGCCCGACCGCGTTCTCCTCGCGGTAGCCCCACTCCTCCGGCGTCGAGTCGAGCCAGGACCGCAGCAGCGCGCGGTAGTCGGTGTTGCGGAACGCCTTCGAGGTGGACAGCATCCCGAGGCCGATGTTCACCGTGCCGTCACCGAGCGGGAACGCCCAGCCGTAGCCGGGCAGCAGCTTCGGGTTCCGCGGGTCGCTGCGGTCCCACAGCTCCAGGTGCCCCTCGATGAACGGGTCGTCGTGCCGCGGGCTCTTGTAGTACCGCCGCACGGCGACACCCATCGGGCGGCACTCGTCGGTGTCGATGCCGACGGAACGGGCGAGTTTCGCGTTGACGCCGTCGCAGGCCAGCACGAGCGGCGCGCGGTAGCTGACCGGCGTCTTCTCCGGGCCGGTCTTCGCCTCGACCCCGACGACCCGGCCCGTGCGCTCGTCGGTGATCGCGCCCGTGACCGTGGTGCGCTCCTGGAGGCGGGCGCCGGCCTTGACCGCTGTCTTCGCCAGCAGGTCGTCGAAGTCGTGGCGGGTGCGCGAGACGCCGTACGGCGGGTAGCTCGTCAGGTCCGGCCAGTCGAGCTGCAGGGTGAGGTCGCCGGTGAGGATGCGCAGGCCGCGGCTGTGCATCCAGCCCGCGTCCTCGCTGGTGTCGATGCCCAGGTCGATCAGCTGCTTCACGCCGCGCGGCGTGATGCCGTCGCCACAGACCTTCTCGCGGGGGAACGTCGTCTTCTCCAGCAGCAGCACGTCCACCCCGGCGCGCGCCAGGTACGTGGCCACGGTCGACCCCGCGGGTCCGGCCCCGACAACGATTACCTGCGCATCAGTCATGCTTTCGAGTCTAGAGGGGGCTTGATCGCGCGATGGATGGCGACGACGCCGAACGTGAGGTTCAGCCACTCGACGCTCTCCCAGCCCGCCGACGCGATCGTCTCCGCGAACGAGCGCTGGTCCGGCCACGCCAGCATCGACTCCGCGAGGTAGGAGTACGCCTCGGGGTTGGTGGAGCTGAACCGACCGAACAGGGTCATCAGCCGCAGGAGGAACTTGCGGTACACGAACCGGATCGGCGCGAACGGCGGCGTCGAGACCTCGCAGACCACCAGGCGCCCGCCGGGCCGGACCACGCGGGCGATCTCAAGCAGCGCCGCACGGGTGTCGACGAAGTTGCGGATGCCGAGGCTGACCGTCACCGCGTCGAAGCTGTCGTCGGCGAAGGGCAGGTGCAGCGCGTCCGCCGCGACCATCGGCACCCCGCGGTGCCTGCCGCTGCGCAGCATCCCGAGCGAGAAGTCCGCGGCCAGGCACCACGCTCCTCCCCGCGCGTACTCGGCGGTGGAGACGCCAGTGCCCGCGGCGAGGTCGAGCACCTTCTCCCCCGGCCGGGCGTCGAGGACGCGCGCGGTGGTGGTGCGCCAGCGCCGGTCGAAGCCGAAGGTCATGACGGAGTTCGCGCGATCGTAGCCGCGCGCCACGCCGTCGAACATGGCCGCGACCTCGTGCGGGTCCTTGTCGAGGTTCGCTCGGGGCATGGCTAGAACCTAGTTGGGCGTGCCGCGGCGGGAAGTCCCGGGCGTCCCTCCGCTACTTCCATCGAGCGAAGTCCCGATCAGCAGGTGTGAAGTTTTCACCAATGGGATATCTGTCTGTTGCGGGCAACAGACGGTAGCGGGAGGTACACGATCCGTGGACGACAACCGGGTGAGCGCACAGGCCGGCCGCCGGGCCTTCCTTCTGATGTCCGCCGCGGGGCTGCTCAGCGCCTGCGCCGGCCCGATGATCACCACAGCGGGCCACCCGCAGCCCGCCCCGGGTCCGGTCGGGAAGCCCGCGCCGGTCCCGCCCCCGCCGCCGCCCTCGGTGTCACTGGCGTCCCCCTCGCCGCTGGCCGTCACCTCGCAGGAGCCCGCCGGACCACTGCGGATCGGCTTCTGCGGCGGGCCCAACGCGCCCGCGCTCGGCCGGATGACCGGCAACCTGGTCGCGGCCGGTGACCAGCTGACCCGCCAGATCGCCGAGTACAAGACCAAGGAGCCCGCCCAGCCGGTCGTCGAGCTGATCGCGACGCGCGTGATCTCCACGCCGGGCGCGGACGGGCTCTACCGCAGCCGGGAGAGCGACGCCACCGTCCAGTCCTACCTGGACGAGGCGCGGCGCCTCAAGGGCCTGCTGCTGCTGAACATCCAGCCGGGGCACGCGGACTTCCCGACCGAGGTGCGGGCGTTCGAGCGCTGGCTGACCGAGCCCGACGTCGGCCTGGCGCTCGACCCGGAGTGGGCGGTCGACCCCGGGGTCAAGCCCGGCCAGAAGTTCGGCCACGTCAGCGGTGGAACGCTGGACGAGGTCGCCACGTACGTCTCGAACCTCGTCGCACAGCACAACCTGCCGCCGAAGATGATGGTCTACCACCAGGTCGCCACCTCCGTCGTGCGCGACGAGGGCGACCTGAAGCCGCACCAGGGCGTCGTGCCGATCAAGGTCGTCGACGGGATCGGCAGCCGCGAAGCCAAGATCGCCACCTGGAACCTGGTGATGAAGGGGAAGCCGGACCACATCCAGGTCGGGTTCAAGCTCTTCTACGACGAGGACACGCGCCACGCAGCGCTGATGAAGCCCGAAGAGGTGCTGGCGCTGCGCCCCGCACCGTCGTACGTCGTCTACGAGTGAGGTCATGAAGAAGAGCCGGCTGCGGATGCTGTCCGCGGCGGCGGTGGCTGCCCTGCTCACCACCGGTGCCGCCCGCGTGAACCCCGCCACCCCGACCCTGTTGATCGACCAGGACTTCCCCGATCCGGCCGTGCTCCAGACGACGCAGGGGTACTACGCGTACGCGACCCACACCAGGGACGGGAAGATCCCCTACGCGCTCGCCGCGAACGCCCACGGCCCCTGGAAGGTGCAGGGTGACGCGCTGGCTCGCACGCCGTCCTGGGCCAAGCCGGACACCACGTTCTGGGCGCCGGACGTCGGGCGGACCGGCTACGGCCAGTACCGCATGTACTTCTCCGCCCAGCTGCCGTCGGACAACCGGATGTGCGTCGGTACCGCGACCGCGAACTCCCCGGCCGGACCGTTCAACCCCGTGGACACCGCGCCGCTCGTCTGTCCCCCGGAGGACAACGGCGACATCGACCCGCAGTCCTTTGTAGACGGCGATGGCAAGCACTACCTGCTCTACAAGAGCAATGCGATGCCGACGACGATCTGGCTGCAGGAGGTCACGAACGACGGCGGCACGCTCGTCGGCAGCCGCATCCCGCTGATCCACGCCGACCGCCCCGAGGAACGCGACGACGTGGAAGCGCCTTCACTCGTCAAGAGCGGCTCGTCGTACGTGCTGTTCTACTCCGCCGACACGTTCGCGAGTTCCAGCTACCACACGGGATACGCCACGTCGTCGGCGCTGAAAGGCCCGTACACCAAGGCGGAACAGCCGCTGCTGACGATGGCGGGGCTGAACAACCAGGTGAACGGCCCCGGCGGCGCGGACGTCGTCGCCAACACCATCTTCTTCCACGGCTGGCTGGCCGCCGACCACCACAACGGCCGCGGCATGTACTCACTGCCGCTGCGGTTCGAAGGCGGGAAGCCGCAGCTCGGCTGACGCACAAAACGATGCGGGGCCCGAGCCTTTTCGGCCCGGACCCCGCATCCCTCCACCCACCGGCCCGCGCGAACGGGGAACCTTCGTCCGGCTGCCGGGAGATCGGATCAGTTGTCCTGCGACGTGCCGCCATCCCCGATGGAGCCCGAGGCGCAGTTCTGCGGGTCCTCGCCGGCAGCGGCGCTGTTGCCCTCCGACAGGATCGGCACGTTGAGGCCCTTGGCCACGTCCTGGACCGGAACCTGCACACCCAGCACGTTCACGTTGTCCTTGCAGACGCCGCCGACCAGGTTGACGTTGTGCAGGGCGTCCAGGTTGTTCAGGTTCGCCAGCGCGGACTGGTTCTCGTCGCCGCCCTGGTAGTGGTGGCTGCCCAGCTCGGTAGCGGAAGCGGTACCACCGAGCACGGTCACGCCGGCCGCGAAGGTAGCGGCGGCAAAGCCAATCTTCTTAAGCACTGAAACAACTCCTCGAGAAATGATGTGATGGAACTACTTCGGAAAAAAGGCTGCGGCCAGCCGGCGCGAGGTGGGCCGGGCGCACGATCGGGGTCGTGCACCCGGAACCCACCTCGCATCACCAGCCGCTGAGGTTCCGGTTCGGGCGGACCGTCACCTCGTGAAGCGGCCTGGAACTCAGTTGTGCTGGCTCGTGCCGCCGTCTTCCACGCCACCGGAGGCGCAGTTGAACGGGTCCTCACCCGACGCGGAGTTGTCGCCCTCCGACAGGATCGGCACACCGATGCCCTTCAGGGCGTCCTGGATCGGCACCTGGACACCGAGGACGTTGATGTTGTCCTTGCACACGCCGAGGCTGCCGTTCACGTTGTGCAGGGCGTCCACGTTGTTGACGTTCACCAGGCCGACCTGGTTCTCGTCACCGTCCCGGTCGTGGTGGTGGGATTCGCTCGCCGAAGCAACGCCGCCCAGCAGCATCATGCCAGCGGCCGCTCCCGCGGCCACGAAGCCCATCTTCTTCAACACAAGGAACTCCTCAAGAAGTTTCGGATTCAGGGACACCGGGCTTGTTCTTACGAGATCATTTTCCCTGCCCGTGCAGCAAAAGTACCCACCATCGGCGGCGCGCTCCAGCGGGCGCCACCATCGTGTAACGCCGCAGCCCTCTGACCGGACCTTTAGTCGCCCGTTGGGGTGTATGCGCTTTCTCCGCCGAGCTGGGGTTCAGCCCGCGTGCTATGTCCACCGGATACCTTGGGAGTTCCCGATACGTTCTGGGGATTTCGTCCCGGACGGCGTGTCGAGCTTGTTGCCGCCACTGTCCACAGTACAGTTCGATCGCCCGTAGTGGAGGAAATTCACCCTTGTGCCGGGCAAGCCCCGGTCAGGCCCCGGAAAGAGCTCTGCGCCGGCGAGAAGCCGGCGCAGAGCCCGTTCCACAACGGATGGTCCTCGCGATCAGACCACGGGTGGGTCAGTCGTCGTAGGACGAATACGACCCACTGCCGCTGTCGTAGCTCGCCGCGCCGTTGCTACCGGCCGCCGAGCTGGACACGTGGTACACAGCACTGTCCTCGTCCGCACCGCTCAGCTGGGCCCAGTTGCTCGCGCCCTCGGGCCCGGCAGCGTGGCTCCACTGCGCGTAACGGGTGTGGTTGTCCGTCGCCAGGGCGGCGGTGCCGTGAGAGCTGGCACCGCCAGGACCTGCCGAGGTGGCGGACTCGTGGTGCACCGCCACGGTTTGCGGTTCGTCGACCTCGTGCACGACGACCACGTCGTCATCGTCGTCGGCGTCGTTGTCGTGGACGACGACGTGGTCCGCGTCCTGGCAACCGCAGTCGTTGTCCTCGTGGTGCACGACCGTCTCGTGGTGTACGGCCGGCTCGTGGTGCACGACGACGGGGTGCTCGTCGGCGTCGTGGCAACCGCAGTCGTTGTCGTCGGCTTCGTGGTGCACCACCGTCACGTGGTGGACCTCGTTGTCGTCCGAGGCGTCACAACCACCACCGCACTTGTGGTCGGTCACCCGGTGGCGACCGCCGTTGTCGCGGTGGTTCGACCAGTCGTGGCCGCCCCAGCCGTCCTCGTCGTCGCTCCCGCTCGCGGAAGCGACGTCGAAGACGCCCGCGCCTCCCACCCCGGCCCAGGAACCCTGGCCCGTGTAGAAAGCGCCGTCTTCGTCGGCCCCCGAGTTCGTGTCGAACACGGCGGCACCCCCCGCTCCGGCGTAGGCGCCGGAGGCACCGTAGGAGCTGCCGCTCCAGTCGTGCCACGGGGCGGCACTCGCGGTGCCGCTCATGAACAGGAACAGGGGTGCGACAAGCACCCCGGCTCCCGCCACCTTTTTGCTCAGAGACATCTTCGGTCTGTCTCCCTTTCAACAGTGAAAGGCGGCTTGCCGTACTGTCAGAAGCCCGCCTGTTGCCGGTTGATCTTTGAGGCCTCGAACCGAAGATACCCAACGGGAATCGGATCAACAGAGTCCAAATTGGGCGGTGCACTCGATAGGGGGGCAGGGTGTAACACCAGCCGGTTCCGCGCCCTGAGAGAGGGCGACGGGACCGCTGGGACGTTCCACTCGAACCGGTTAGTCCGGACGATCAACCTACGGCCGGCCAGACCTCCGCTTCGACCGAAAGCGCGGTGGCGACGTCGAGCTCGCCGGAGCGGACCTGAGCGGCGAGCGAGTCCGGCTCGGCGGGGAGGAAGAGCCAGCCGGTGACGAGCTCGTCGGAGTACCGCGTCGGCTCGCCGCCCGCGACCCCGAGCGCGGCGAAGTGGTCCCGGGCGGCCAGTGTCTGCGGCACCCAGTGCCGTCCCCAGCGCAGCACGATGCGCGCGAGGTCGTTGGGCACGTCGGCGGGGTGGATCAGCCGGTCGCCCGTGATCGGGATGAGCAGCGGGGTGTAGGTCGCCCCCGGCGCGGTGACGGTCAGGTAGTCAGTCATGTTTCGTTGCCTCGGTCTTGGTCAGCGCGGGCACGGACAGTCCGCGCACGACGAACCAGCGACGTGGTTCGACCAGGTCGCTCGAATCGCGCTCGACTACGGAGCGGCGTTATTTCTCGTCTTCTCGAAATAGAAACCACACTATCGGGTGGTTTGAACTCTAGATGATCATTTTGTCCACCTATGTTCTTGCCGAAATGAAACGCCTGCTCCGGCTCCGTTGCCGAACCGAACGGAGATGCTAGCGAAAGCGTTTGAACTGCTACAACCGGGTGGTCAGTGCCGCAGGACCGACAGCATTCCGCGCACCGAGTCGGGCCACGAGAATTCTTCGGCTCGCGCCCTGGCGGCGGCCCGGCGCGCTTCCTCCGGGCTTTCCAGCAATCCGGTCACGGCGGTCGCGAAAGCGCCTGGCAGATCGGCCACGGCGGCCCCGCAGCCGGGCCGGACTATTTCCCGCAACGCCGACGAGGCCGAGACCACCACGGGCGTGCCGGACGCGAGCGCCTCCAACGCGGCCAGCCCGAAGGTCTCGTGCGGGCCGGGCGCGAGCGACACGTCGGCGCTCGCCAGCAGGCGGGCCACGTCGGTGCGGTCGGACAGGAACCCCAGGAAGGTCACCGGCAGCCCGCGCGCGCGGCGCTCCAAGGCCCGGCGGCGCGGGCCGTCGCCCGCGATGACCAACCGCACCCGGTCACCCGACTCGGTCAACTCCGCGATGGTGTCCACACTGCGCTCGACGTGCTTCTCCGGAGACAGCCGTCCACAGTGGACCAACAGTGCGTCCGCGCCGGCGGCCAGGGAGGTCCGCCAGCCGTCGTCCCGCCTGCCGGGCGCGAAGGCCGCGAGGTCGACCCCGAGCGGCACCCGCTGCACGTTCGGCGCGCCGATCCGGTCGAACTCCTCCCGCGCGAACGCCGTGGTACAGACCACCCGGTCGTAGCTGCGCGCCATGCGGCCGTTGGCCGCGTCGGCGATCCTGCGGGCGACCGGGCCGGGCAGCAGGAACTGCTCCAGCAGCCGGTCCAGCCGCTCGTGCGAGATGACGACGCTCGGCACGCCGTGCCGCCGGGCCCACGCGCCCATGCCCCGCAGCGTCAGCCGGTCCGACACCTCCAGGCGGTCCGGGCGGAGGCTGCGCAACAGCGCCTGCACGCGGTACGGGTCGACCGCCCGGTAACCGCCGGTGCCGGGGATCTTCGGCGCGGGCAGGGAGAACCGGCGCACGCCGGTGGGCAGGACCTCTTCGGCGTACCGGGTGCCCGGCACGACCAGCGTCACCCGGTGCCCGCTCAGGACGTACCCCGCGCCGAGGTGGTGCAGCGCGGTGCGCAGCCCGCCGGAACGCGGCCCGTAGAAGTTCGCGAGCTGGACGATGTGCATCGGTCACGCCGCGCGGGCGACGCGACCGGTGACGGCCTCGTAGTGCTCCACGAGCTCGCCGCAGACGGCGGGCCAGGTGCGGCCGAGCACGACCTTGCGGGCCTTCTGCCCCAGCCGTGCCCGCAGCGCGGGGTCGCGCAGGTCGTCGACGCGCTCGACCAGTTCCCGCGCGAAGCCCGCCCGGTCGGCGGGCAGCAGGTATCCGGTTCGGCCCGGCAGCACGAGGTCCTTCGGGCCACCCGCGGCGGGGGCGAGGACGGGCAGTCCCGAGGCCATCGCCTCCTGCACCGCCTGGCAGAAGGTTTCGTACGGGCCGGTGTGCACGAAGACGTCGAGGCTCGCGTACGCGGTGGCCAGCTCGTCGCCGTAGAGGGCGCCGAGGAAGGCCGCGCCGGGAATCCGCTCCCGCAGCGGTTCGAGCTCGGGCCCGTCACCGACCACGACGACGCGCACCCCGGGGACGCCGGCGAGGGAGACGAGGCGGTCGACCTCCTTCTCCGGCGCGAGCCTGCCGACGAACCCGACGAGCAGCTCACCGTTCGGGGCGAGCCGCGCGCGCAGCTCCGGATCGGCGTGGTCCGGGGAGAACCGCTCGATGTCCACCCCGCGGCCCCAGCGGTGGACGCGCGGGATGCCGTGCTCGCGGAGGTCGGCGACCGAGTCGCTGGAGGGCGCGAGGGTCCGGTCGGCCTTCGCGTGCAGCCTCCGGACCCAGCGCCAGGCCGCGCGGGCCCCGAGGCCGAGGCCGTACGCGGTGGCGAAGCCCGCGATGTCGGTCTGGTAGACGGCGACGGTCGGTACGCGCAGCCGCCGGGCCGCGGCGAGCCCGCGCGCACCGACGACGAACGGCGACGCGAGGTGCACGACGTCGGGGCGGAACCCGGTCAGCGCGGTCAGCACGGTGCGGGTCGGCAGGCCGATCGGCAGGGAGTTGACCACGGGCAGGTCGACGGCCGGGATGCGGACCACGGGGGCGCCGCGGTACTCGGCGGGGCCGGTCAGGCCCGGCGCGACCACGAGCACGTCGTCCCCCCGGCCACGCAGGTGCTCCACGACCCGCAGCACGGAGTTGGTGACGCCGTTCACCTGCGGGAGGAAGCTTTCGGTGACGATGGCGACTCGCACCTCGTCAAGGTCTCACGAAGCCCGGTTCGTCCGGAGAAGGCGGCGTGACCGGTACGCAAACGCTGCCGGAACTTCGGGAAGCTGCGCTTTCCGGAGTAGACACTTCATCTCCACGTAGCGTCCCGGACACTCGGTGCGGCCACACTAGACCGGCGTGACCCTTCTATCCGCCCGCCCGTCCCAGCCGGTCGAACCGGGCCTGCTGTCACGGGCGCTCGAGGTCGCCGGACGGCTGGCCAACGAGGCCACCGACGTCATCACCGCGACCGCAGGCCGGGGTGCCCATCCGGACACCAAGGAGTCGCCGTTCGACTGGGTCACCGACACCGACCGGATCCTGGAGCGGCACACCCGCCGGGTGCTGACCGCCGAGTTCCCGGGCATCCCCGTGGTCGGCGAGGAGTTCGGCGCCGACCACGGTGCCCACGACGCGCCGTACCGCTGGGTGGTCGACCCGGTCGACGGGACGGCGAACTACGTGGCCGGGGTGCCGTGGTGCGCGTACAGCCTGGCGCTGGTCGACGCCTTCGGGCCGGTGGTCGGAGTGGTCGCGGACCCGTACCGAGCGCAGATCTACGCGGCGGCGCGGGGCCGGGGCACGAGGGCGAACGGCAAGCCGGTGCGCCTGGTGGACCGCGAGCTCACCGAGGGCGCGATCGTGTGCACGGAGCTGGCGCGGCGGGGACCGTGGCCGGGCATGGGCGAGTTCATCGAAAGGGCGGCGGCCGCGCACGCGGGGGTGCGGGTGCTGGGTTCGGCCGCGCTGTCGATCGCGCAGGTCGCACTGGGCCACGCGGCCGCGGCGGTGCTGCACAGCTACCACGAGTGGGATGTGGCGGGCTCGGTGGCGCTGGCGATCGAGGCGGGCGCGGCGGTGCTGGACCGCCGGGGCGAAGGAACGGCGCTGCCCGCGGACGGTCTGCTGGTGGCGGCCCCGAGCGTCGCGGAGGAGGTCCTGTCCTGGTGGCAGGAAACGGCGAGCGTGGGTTGACCGGCTCCTGGGCGCGTGTCGCTCTGACGGCAGGGAGCCGAAAAAGCTGCGCCGAATGGATCTTCGCGGCAGGTTCGTGCGTCGGTAAGGTCGTTCCCTACCGAGTTGGAGTGACCTGATGATCATTTACGGCTGGCGGTCCAAGGTGCAGGACCTGGCGACGGCGACCTACGTGTGCGCCCGCTGCACCAACCCGACGTCCCACGCCCTGCGGCGCGCGGTCACGAAGGTCACGCTGTTCTTCATCCCGCTGTTCCCGATCCGCTCGAAGTACTTCACGGTGTGCACCTTCTGCGGCGCGACGAACGCCCTGACGAAGGCACAGGCCCAGGAGGTGCAGGCGCAGGCCGCCGCACAGGCGGCGCCGGTGCCGGGGCCGCAGGTTCCGCAGCAGTACCAGGGAAACTAGGGCTTCCCGCTGAGGGCGGGCTCGGGCGAGGCGACCTGCGCAGCACCGCGGCGACCGCGGTAGCGGATCCACCACAGCAGTCCGACCGCGACGGCCCAGGTGATGAGGGCCGTCATGCCCAGTGGGAGCAGTGTGAGTGTCGCGGTGCGGCCGGCGACCCGGGCCAGTTCCGGGTTGGCCGTGTCGTACTCGATGCGCACCAGGTCGCCCGCCACCAGGCCGCCCGGGTAGAGCACGCCGTTGGCCGGGATGTGCAGGATGCCGTCCGGGGTTTCGAACCGGATGATCGTGCGGTCCCACGAGACCGAGTCGACCTCGGCGTTGGCCGCGCCGAGGTGGCTCGTGATCGCCTCGTCGTTGCGGATGGCCGCGAACACCAACCCCACACACAGGGCGGTGATCAAGGCCGCGACCCCGAGCACGACGCGACGGGCGTTGCGCTGCCGTCGCTCTGCTCTCGTCACGCCTTCCAATGTAGCGACGCTGAACAGCCCCATGGTGAGCGGTCACAGACCGGGCGCAGGGTGACTGGCCCATCGACATGGGGTGACAGGAGGAATCGGGCGCGGTGAGCGGCGTGGCGCCGCGGGGCCGGGGCGCAGCAGTTGCACCGCCTCCTGGCCGGGCGGAGCTGGATCGGCCGAACCGGGGCGGTGCACGGGCCGGGGCGGCACCGCCCGCCACCCGGCGGGCGGTGCGGCGCCTCAGTACTGGTGTGCGGCTGCCAGCAGCCGGTGCGTCTGCTGGATCTTCGGGTACGACTTCGGCGCCACTGGAACTCCAGCGGTGCGGAAGGCGGCCGCAGCTCCGTTCGGGCCCACTGCCGGCTTGCCCTTCGTGAACAGCCATGTCGTGAACAGGTCCTGCAGCGGCTTTCCGGAGACCCGCTCGGCCAGCGCGATGAAGTCCTGGATCCGTGCGTCGCCACCCTTGTGCTGCGCCACCCAGGTCTTCAGGATCGTGAAGAACGCGTCATCGCCCACCGCTGTGCGCAGGGCCTGCAGCGTCATCGCGCCGCGGTCGTACACGGCGTCGTCGAACTGGTTCGCCGCTCCCGGGTCGCCCGGCAGCACCTGCCAGAACGGGTCGTCAGCCGGGTAGGAGTCGTACGCGTACTGCGCCAGCTCCGCCGGCGTGCCCTCGCCCTCGTGCTCCGACCACAGGTACTCCGCGTACGACGCGAAACCCTCGTTGAGCCAGATGTCGCTCCAGCGTCCCAGCGACACCGCGTCGCCGAACCACTGGTGCGCGTTCTCGTGCGCGACCACCGAGGTGTTGCTGCCCGACCGGAAGAACGTCGCGCCGTACACCGGGCGCGTCTGCGCCTCCAGCGCGAAGTTCAGGCCCGTCGACACCACCCCGCCCTCGGCCTCGAACGGGAAGGGCCCGAACTGGGTCGCGAGGAAGCCGTCGATCTCGGGCGTCCGCTCGACGCTCGCCTTCGCCGCGTCCAGCGAAGCACCGGCCGCCGGGTCGTAGGCGGTGACGAATGGCTTCCCGTCCGGCGTGGTCGACTGGTTGACCTCGAACGCGCCCACCTCCAGCGTGGTGAGGTACGTCGCCTGCGGCTGGGTGCTGCGCCAGTTCCAGCGCGTCCAGCCCGCCCGCTGCTTCGTGGTCCGGACGAGCGTGCCGTTCGACAGCGCGACGGCGTTGTCCGGCACCTCGACCGACACGTCGTAGGTCGCCTTGTCGGTCGGGTGGTCGTTGGCCGGGAACCACCACTGCGAGTTCTGCGGTTCGTCGACCGCCAGCGCCCCGTCGGGCGTCTTCTTCCACGCCGTGTAGCCGTCGATGACCACCTTCGACGGGGTGTCGGCGTAGTTCACGACGACCGTGATCGTCTGGTTCTTCGCCAGCGCCTTCCCCGGCGTCACGACCAGCTCGCCGTTCTCGCTCGGGTCGGCGTGGAACGTCGCCGGGACGTTGTTGACCAGGACGGAGTTGACGTGCAGGCCGAAGTCGAGGTCGAAGCTCGACAGCTCCTGCGTTGTCCTGGCGAGGATCGTCGTGGTGCCGGACAGCTGGTCGGTGGACGGCTGGTAGGTGAGCCGGATGTCGTAGTGGGAGACGTCGTACCCACCGTTGCCGGCGTACGGGTAGTACGGGTCACCCACGCCGGATGCTCCGGCCGCTGGCGCGGCGGAAGCAGTGGCGGTGAACAGGATGGTCGCGATGCCAGTGGCCACAGCCCCCAGGCCCGCTCGAGTTCGCTGACGCATGCCGGAAAGCTAGCGAGAAACCGGGCAACCGCCTACGGCCTTTAGGAGGGTCTTACCGACTGGGACGATCTTCCGTTTCCCGTTGACCAAGACATCTGGTATGGCCGACGCAAAACCCAAGTCCTGTCAGGAAATCTGCCGCACACTCCCCCAGCGCACGAGGGGCGAACTCTGCCTCGACGGGCAGCTCGCACCCGAGCGAACGGCCCGTTCGCACGAGTACGAGATGCCCAACGGTGCACTACGCCGGCACTACGCCAGCGCGTCCGCGACCGCCGCCCGCACGCGCGCGTGCAGGTCCCGGTGCCGGGTCCGGTCGACGCGGACCTCGACCACGCGCAACCCCGGCGCGGGCCGCAGCGCCGAGCGGAACTCCGCCAGGCTCGACACCAGCTGGTGCGGCACGTTGAAGCCCGCGCACAACGCGCCGAGGTTCGCCCCGTGCGGTGTGCCGAAGACCCGCTCGAACGAGTCGCGGTGCTCGGGCGCACCCTGCTCCAGCAGCGAAAAGATGCCGCCGCCGTCGTCGTTGAGCACCACGATGGTGAGGTCGGGCCGGTCGTCGGCGAGCAGCGCGTTGACGTCGTGGAGGAACGTCAGGTCGCCCAGCAGCGCGTAGGACTGCCCGCGGTGCGCGCTCGCCGCGCCGATCGCGGTGGACACCGTGCCGTCGATGCCCGCCACGCCGCGGTTGCGGTGGACCAGCACGTCGGGCCGCATCCGCCCGGCCAGCGCGACGTCCCGCGTCGGGTTCGAGGAGCCCACGACCAGGAGTGCTTCGGGCGGCAGCGCGTCGATCAGCTCGGTCGCGATCCGCAACCCACTCGGCCACTCCTCCTGCCGCAGCGCGGTGCTCACCGCCGCGGACGCCGCCTCGTCCGCCCGCTGCCAGGAGGCCAGCCAGTCCGGGTCGGCGGGCTTCGTCGGCTCGTCGAACCACTGGCCGACCTGCCGGACGTTGTGCGCGGGCGCCGGCCAGTCCGAGTCCGGGCGCACCAGCAACACCTCGACGTCCGCGTCCGACAGCAACGCCTGCACCTGCCGGAACACCGTCGGCCGCCCGATGCACAGCACCTGCTCGGGCTTGTGCCGGGCGATGAACTGCTCCGCCCCCAGCAGCCACACGCCACTCGCGATGCCCGTCGCCCCGGCCAGTCCGAGGCCCCCGGTCTCGGACACCACCGGCCAGCCGTGTCGCTCCGCCCACTCGCTCGCGGCGTGGACCCCGCTGTCGGACGCGATCACCAGCCCGCAGCGCGCGGACGGGACCACGGACGACGGCAGCGCGCCGAAGTCCGGCAGCTCGGTCCAGCGTCCACCGCGGGGACGGCCGTCCAGCGACTCGTACCAGTCGTCGGACCCGTCGGGCACGAGCGGCTCGCGGAACGGGATGTTGAGGTGCACGGGCCCGCAGCGCCACTCGCCGTACGCGGCGTTCCAGGCGCGGCAAATCTGGCTGCGCCAGTACGCGTTCTGCCCCGCCCGGCGCTCGGCGACGGCGAGCTCGTCGAAGTACCGGACCGCGTTGCCGTAGAGGTGCTGCTGCTCGATGACCTGGTTCGCCCCCGCCGCACGCAGCTCCGGCGGCCGGTCGGCGGTCAGCACGATCAACGGCACGCCGGCGCGGTCGGCCTCCAGCACCGCCGGGTGGAAGTTCGCGGCCGCCGTGCCCGAGGTGCAGACCACCGCGACCGGACGTCCCGTGCGTGCCGCCATGCCCAGCGCGAGGAAGGCCGCGCCGCGCTCGTCGACCCGGACGTGCAGCTGCAGGCGCCCGGCCACCGCCGCGTCGTGGAGCGCGAGCGACAGCGGCGCGTTGCGCGAGCCGGGGCACAGCACGACGTGGGAAACGGTGTTGCGAACGAGTTCGTCCACCAGCACCCTGGCCTGCGCCGTCGACGGGTTCACCAGGCGCCTCCCGGTGTGTCGTCCGTCATCATGGCCACACGTCCTATTCTCCCAAACGTGCATGACGCCCAGGTTTCCGAGCTGTTCGACCCCTCCGCGTGGACCGAGGTCGAGGGTTTCGGCTTCACCGACATCACTTACCACCGCTCCGCCGAAGCACGCTCCGGCAAGCGCGTCGTGCGCATCGCGTTCGACCGTCCCGAGGTCCGCAACGCCTTCCGGCCGCACACGGTGGACGAGCTCTACCGCGCGCTCGATCACGCCCGGATGAGCTCCGACGTCGGCTGCGTGCTGCTCACCGGCAACGGCCCGTCGCCGAAGGACGGCGGCTGGGCGTTCTGCTCCGGCGGAGACCAGCGTATTCGCGGAAGGTCCGGCTATCAGTACGCGAGCGGGGAGACCTCCGACACGGTGGACCCCGCGCGCGCCGGCCGACTGCACATCCTCGAGGTCCAGCGCCTGATCAGGTTCATGCCGAAGGTCGTGATCTGCGTGGTGCCGGGCTGGGCCGCGGGTGGCGGTCACTCGCTGCACGTGGTGTGCGACCTCACGCTCGCCTCGGCCGAGCACGCCCGCTTCAAGCAGACGGACGCCGACGTCGGGTCGTTCGACGGCGGGTACGGCTCGGCGTACCTGGCGCGGCAGGTCGGGCAGAAGTTCGCGCGCGAGATCTTCTTCCTCGGCCGCGAGTACACCGCCGAGCAGATGCACGCCATGGGCGCGGTCAACGCCGTCGTGCCGCACGCCTCGCTCGAAGCCGACGCGTTGCAGTGGGCGTGGGAGGTCAACGGCAAGTCCCCGACGGCGCAGCGCATGCTCAAGTACGCGTTCAACCTCATCGACGACGGGCTCGTGGGCCAGCAGTTGTTCGCGGGCGAGACCACCCGGCTGGCGTACATGCAGGACGAGGCGGTCGAGGGGCGTGACTCGTTCCTGGAGAAACGCTCACCCGACTGGTCGAACTTCCCTTACTACTACTGAGGTACCCGTGCGCGAGGTTCTGGTTGACGGATCGGTCGACGAGCTGCGGAAGGCTGTGGCCGACGCGCTCGACGGTGGGACGGCGGTGCTCCCGCTGGCGCCCGGGTCGACAGGCCTGCGGGACGCGATGGCGCCGGAGCAGCCCGTCGAGCCCGGGACGGCGGTGATCATCGCGACGTCGGGTTCAACGGGCGAGCCGAAGGGTGTGCTGCTTTCGGCGGACGCGTTGCGCGCCTCGGCTCTCGCGACCCATCAGCGGCTCGGCGGGCCGGGGCACTGGCTGCTCGCCACACCCGCGCAGTACATCGGTGGCCTGCAGGTGATCGTCCGGTCGCTGCTGGCGGGCACGACCTGCGCGGCACTGCCGCCGGGTCACTTCGACGGCGAGCTGTTCGCGTCCGCCGCAGCGGCCGTGCTGGCCGAGGACGGGCCGCGGTACACCGCGCTGGTCCCGACGCAACTCACGCGCATCCTCGACGGAGGCGGGCGGGGTCTGGATGCGGCGCGGGCCTTCGACGCGATCATCATCGGCGCGGCGGCGACATCGGCCGCGCTGCGCGAGCGGGCTCTGGACGCGGGAGTGCGCATCGTGCCCGCGTACGGGATGAGCGAGACCGCCAGCGGGTGCGTGTACGACGGCGTTCCGCTCGACGGCGTCGAGGTGCGGATCGGAACGGACGACCGGGTGCTCATCGCAGGTCCCGTGCTCACGCACGGTTACCGCCTGCGACCCGATCTGACGGCGGAGGCCCTGGTCGACGGCTGGTTCCGGACCGGCGACCGCGGCAGGCTCGTGGACGGCAGGCTCGAAGTGCTGGGGCGGCTCGACGACGTGATCAACACCGGCGGCGTCAAGGTGCCCGCGGCCGCGGTCGAACGGGCACTCGGCGCCGTCGCCGGGGTGCGGGAAGCCTGTGTCGTGGGCCTGCCGGACGCCGAGTGGGGGCAGGTCGTGGCGGCGGCGGTGGTGGCCGAGGAGCCGGTGGCCGAGGCGGATCTGCGGGCGGCGGTTCGCGCCGAAGTGGGAGCACCGGCGGTGCCGAAGCGGTTCGCGTTCGTGGACGCGCTGCCGTTGCGGGGGCCGGGGAAGGTCGACCGCGCGGCCGTGGTGTCGCACGTTTTCGCCACACTCGGTTGACACGGCCGGGTTACCGTTTTTCACTCAGCGGATGAAACGCTTCGCTCTCGCGGCCCTCGCCTTCGTGACGCTCGCGATCGCCGCCGCCCCGGTCGCGGCCGCCTCCCAGGTGACGGACGAGCCGGGCAGCGGCACGCTCACCTGGGCCGTCCCGACTGACGGGGAGTAACAGCCGTCCACCACAATGGGTGACATGGCGACAGTTGCACAATGGGTCGAGGGCGCGCGCCCGCGGACCCTGCCGAACGCGGTGGCCCCGGTGGTGGCGGGAGTCGGCGCGACAATCCAGCTGGGTGCTTTCTCGTGGTGGCAGTCGCTGCTGGCGCTGCTGGTCGCGCTGTCGCTGATCATCGGCGTGAACTTCGCCAACGACTATTCGGACGGCATCCGGGGCACGGACGAGAACCGCGTCGGCCCGCTGCGACTGGTCGGTTCGGGTGTCGCGGCGCCACGCCTGGTGCTGGGAGCGGCTCTCGGCTGCCTCGGGCTGGCGGGGGTGCTGGGCCTGGTGCTCGTGGTTTTTTCGGGGCACTGGTGGCTGTTGATCCTGGGGGCGGCGTGCATCCTCGGCGCGTGGTTCTACACGGGCGGGAAGAAGCCGTACGGGTACGCCGGGCTCGGCGAGATCGCGGTGTTCGTGTTCTTCGGCCTGGCAGCGGTGCTCGGCACGGTGTACGTGCAGGCCGGCCGGGTGAGCTGGGCGGCGCTCGGCGCCGCGGTGGCCGTGGGCTGCTTCTCGATGGCCGTGCTGACGGCGAACAACCTGCGTGACATTCCCACGGACCGTGAGGTCGGCAAGAACACGCTGGCCGTCCGCCTGGGTGACGGCGGCACTCGTCGGTTGTACCTGGCGCTGGTCACGGTGCCGTACGTGGTGACGGTGCTGCTCGGGGTGTGGCACCCGTTGGTGTTGATCGGCCTGGTCACGGCGGTGCTGCTGTGGGGCCCCGTGAAGGCCATCGTGACCGGCGGGACGGGGCGGGGGTTGATTCCGGTGCTCCGCGACACCGGACTGGTGATGCTGGGGTGGTCGGTGCTCAGCGGGGTTGCGTTGGGATTGAGCTGATCTGGTCAGCCACTTTTACGGTTTACAGGCCTGGCCTAAACTGCAGGCTCCACAAGCCACGAAAGTGATACGGTCAGTGCAGTTTCAACATATCTTTCTCGGTTGCAGTGAGCGGTAACGCAATATACAGACTAGTGCGGATAGCCCTCCAAGGCCGACAGCGAACATGAACCCCCATGCAGATCCAAAACTCTGCAGCAGCGCACCGCACAAAGCACTACCGGCAGCTGTGCCGCCCGTGATGGCCGAGTTGAAGAAGCCGAACGCTGTCGTGATTCGATGGGCCGGGGAATGGCGATTGAGCAGCGCGAACGAGATGGCCGCTGACGGCGCCGTAGGAAGCCCTACGGCCCAAGCAACAACCATCATCCATGGAATAGTGTTGACGACCACTAGAAGGACTGCCGTTCCGGCTGACACAGCCAAAGCAGCGGTGTACGCAAAAGGCGTATCGGCCCTCAACCTAACGAACGTCAGGGCCATACCGCCAAAAATCGAACCCGCAGCGAATGAACCTAAAATAAGACCAGCACTGGCCGCACTCCCATGCCCCTCCGCGAACGCGGGCACCGATAGGGTAATTGCCCCTGCGCTCATTGCCATCAGTGCACTAGTGGTCAATATTGTCTGCAGTCCGGGCTGAGCAAGTAGTCGAACATGCTCTGTCACGACGATATCTGCCGCTCGAGATCGAGTTCGAGCGACGGCCGCCACAATGGGTGCCTTCGCGAACAATATAGCACCCATAGTTCCAGCGAATGCAGCGATGATAAGAGCTACTCCCGCCGAGGTACAATAGACCAAAGCGGTAACTAGGAATGGACCCGCAATTACCGGCCCTTGTTGAGCTGTCGCTTCGAAGGCGTAGGCACGGTCAAGCGCCGGACCTTTCACCACTTGACGCCAGAGTGCCCGCATGCACGGTCCTAACGGAGGTAGCGTCCCCGCCGCTACTACGGCTGCGAGTAGAGTAAGTACTAGCGGGGCATGCAGGTTCACACTCAACAACAGCAGTATCATCGTAACAGGAAGGGCGACGCCGAGCACACAAAGCACCGGCGATGCCCCGTAACGATCAACCGCAATAGCAGCTAGAGGCTGTAGTAATGCAATTCCTACAGTGAAAGCGGCAGTAACTAAACCGGCGTCGACATAGCTGTCACCACCACTTCTAACAAGTAATATCAAGGTTAGACTTGTCATCCCCATGGGAAGGCGTCCGAGCATTGTGGCAACAACAACACGAGGAACTCCAGGCTCCACCAGGAATGCCATTCTTCTTCGGTATCCTATTTCGCCTCGCATGGCAATCATAGAGCGGTTCTATCCTTGCATCTCAGAATAAGGATGGAATGTACAATTCCGGACAGAAACGCGCAGACTGCAATTCTTTGCAGGCTTTCGATAGTAGCTCGATCGTTACTTCCATAGTCACCGTATGTCACGCCTCCGAGATCGACATCCTTGACAATTGGAGTGAACAGATCCATCTTCGCAGGCTGACAACAGAACAACAGGCGGCTAAATTAGCCATCACTAAAGAATCCATCGCTACTCAATCGAGTAGTATTAGCAGTCGCACCAGAAGTCTTCTTTTCAAGAAGAAAAATTCACTCAAACGGATTCAATGATCCACTCATCAAGAAGTCCTGCAGCGCATTGCCATACTTCTCGATGTCCAGGCCCTGCTCGGTGACCCACTCGTCGTTGTAGTACGTGTGCGCGTAGCGCTCGCCGCCGTCGCAGAGCAAGGTCACTACGGACCCCGTCTGGCCGGCGGCGAGCATGCGGGCGATCAGCTGGAACGCCCCGTACAGGTTCGTGCCCGTCGAGCCGCCTGCCCAGTGGCCCGTCCGCTCCCGCAGCAACCGCACAGCCGCCACGGACGCGGCGTCCGGGACCTGGATCATCTCGTCGATCACCTGCGGCACGAACGACGGCTCCACGCGCGGGCGGCCGATGCCCTCGATCCGCGACGGCATTCCCGTCGCGTAGTCCATCGCGCCCGTCTCCCAGGCGCCGTAGAACGACGAGTTCTCCGGGTCCACCACGCACACCTTCGTGGTGTGCCTGCGATACCGCACATACCTGCCGAAGGTCGCGCTCGTGCCACCCGTGCCCGCACCCACCACGATCCACGACGGCACGGGATGACGCTCCAGGCGCATCTGCGCGAACACCGACTCCGCGATGTTGTTGTTCCCCCGCCAGTCCGTCGCCCGCTCGGCGTACGTGAACTGGTCCAGGTAGTGCCCGCCGCACTCCGCGGCCAGCCGCTCCGCCTCGCTGTACACCTCCGGCGGCCGGTCGACGAAATGACACCGGCCGCCGTAGAACTCGATCAGCTGCACCTTCTCCGGGCTGGTCTTGCGCGGCACCACCGCGACGAACTCCAGCCCCAGCATCCGCGCGAAGTACGCCTCCGACACCGCGGTCGAGCCACTCGACGCCTCGATCAACGGCGTGTCCGGGCCGATCTGGCCGTTCACCAGCCCGTACAGCAACAACGAACGCGCCAGCCGGTGCTTCAGCGAGCCCGTCGGGTGGACCGACTCGTCCTTCAAATACAGGTCGATGCCCCACGAGGGCGGCAGCGGAAAAACGTGCAGGTGCGTGTCCGCGCTGCGGTTCGCGTCGGCCTCGATGAGCCGGACCGCCTCGCGCACCCAGGCGCGGTTCACTCCGCCTCGCGCAGCTCGGCACGCAGCTTGGCGCGCTCCTTCGCCCGGCGCTCGTTGCGGGCGGCGAGCCCGGCGGTGACGCGCGCGTTGAGCCCGCGGAACGCGAGCAGCCCGACCGGCAGCCCCACGACGATCCCGACCGCGAGCGCGACCAGCAGCGGCACCTTGACCAGGACCAGCACGACGGCGACGACGGCGATCAGCCCGAAGCGCGCCAGCAGGTAAAGCGTCAGGTCACGGCCCAGAGTCTGTCGTTCGCTCACGCCTGACAAGGCTACGCGTCGTCCAACTCGGTGTTGTTGGGTCGCCCCTCGAAGCGGGTCGACAAGACGACCGTGGTGCGCGTGCGCGCGACCCCCGTGATCCGCCGGAGCCGCCCCAGCGTCTGCTCCAGCTCGTCGACCGTCGCGACCCGCACCTTGACCACGAACGCCTCGTCGCCGGCCACCGCGTAGCAGCTCTCCACCTCCGGCAGGCCGCCCAGCGCGTCCGCGAGCTCGTCGTTCTCGGCCGTGTCGGTGGGCTGGATACCGACCAGTGCGGTGACCCCGAGACCGACGGTGCTCGGGTCCACGACCGCGTGGTACCCGGTGATCACGCCGGCCGCTTCGAGCTTGCCCACGCGCTCGTGGACCGACGACGCGGACAGCCCGACCGTTCTGCCCAACTCCGCGTACGTGGCCCTCCCGTTGAGGCGGAGCGCGGCGATGATCTTGCGGTCCAGTGCGTCCACACAGGTCACCATAGCCCTGTCCAACGTGGGCGATTTGTCCCTTACTACCTCTTTACTCTTCGACAACCGTTCGAGTACCTGCCGGGTGAAGTGCAACGATTGCCGTGTTGGTTTCCGAAGCGTCGGAACGCTTTCGGTATAGCAGTAGGGGCGTTAAGGAGGCGGAAAATGACCGCGAGCGTTGGTGGACGGTTGCTCACTCCCGGCGAGGTCGCCGCATTGTTCCGAGTGGACCCGAAGACGGTGACGCGCTGGGCGACCGCGGGCCGGATCGGCTCCATCCGCACCCCCGGCGGGCACCGGCGGTTCCGCGAGTCCGAGGTCAACGCGCTGCTCGCCGAGCTCACCACGGACGCCAGCGAGCCCACGCGCGCCTGAGCTCGTTCACCAGACCCGCGGCCCGGCGAACGAGCCGGAAGCCGCGGGCCCACTGGCGCCCCACGCCCGCCAAACCTGGGGACGAGTTACCCTCGGTGCTGGAGTACGCCGCACCAGGACTCGGAAGGGAGCGGGCATGATCTACCTGCTCGCAGTGATCGGGGCGCTCACCATCGCCGTCCTGTTCTGGCGGGCCTTCGGACCGGAGCGGGTCGGCGTCTCGTCCCGCCGGGCCCCGCTCGCCCCCGACGACGACCCCGACTTCCTGCGCAAGCTCGGCGAGCAGCAGCAGCGCCGTCCCGACGACGAGGGATAAAGCCCTCAGTTCTTCAGCGGGAACGCGTCCGCCATCGCGGCGGCCAGTTCCAGCAGCGCCAGGCGCGTCCCCGGCTGCAGGCGTTCCAGCTCGATCTCCGCGCCCTCCTCCAGGTGCGGGTCGAACGGGATCTGGCACACCGCGCGCGCCCGGGCCTCGAAGTGGGCCGCGAGCTTGTCGAGGTCAACCGAACCGGCCTTCGGGCGCACCGAGTTGATCACCACGATGGACCGTTTCACCAGGTCCCCGTAGCCGTGCGCCTCCAGCCAGTCGATCGTCGCCGAGGCGCTCGTCGCGCCGTCCACCGAGCCCGACGACACCACCACCAGCGCGTCCGCGAGGTCCAGCACGCCCTTCATCGCCGAATGCATCAGGCCGGTGCCGCAGTCGGTGAGCACGATGTTGTAGTAGTGCTCCAGCAGGCTGACCACCCGCAGGTAGTCGGTCTCCGAGAACGCCTCCGACACCGCCGGGTCCTGCTCGCTGGCGAGGATCTCCAGCCGGGACGCGCCCTGGGACGTGTACGCCCGCACGTCGCTGTACCGGGTGATCTTGTCGGCGTCCCGCAGCAGGTGCCGCACCGTCGCCGTGGTCTCGATCGGGATCTTCTGCGACAGCGTGCCGCGGTCGGGATTCGCGTCCACCGCGATCACCCTGTCCCCGCGCAGGGACCCGAACGTGGCGCCCAGCGTGGTGGTGATCGTGGTCTTGCCCACCCCGCCCTTGAGGCTCATCATCGCGATCTTGAAGCAGCCCCGCAGCGGCTGGTTCACCCGCGCGACCAGCTCGCGCTGCCGCCGCTCCGCCGGGCTCTCCCCCGGGTTGATCAGCTTCCCGCTGCCCACGTAGACGGCCTTACGCCAACCCGACCGGGGCGCACGCTTCGGCGGCCGCACGACGTTCCTGGGCATCTCCGGCCGGGCCCGCGACGGCTGCGGCAGCGGTGGGTACGGCGAGCCCGGCTGCAACGGCGGCAGGTTCGGGTCGTACCCGGGCGGGAACGGCGGCAGCTGCTGCGGCCGTCCCGGGTGGGACGTGGAGTCCGTGCGCTCCTCGGAGAACTCGCGAGGATCCGTCATCAGCCGACTCCGGCGTAGGAGTGCAAGCCCGTCGTGACCAGGTTGACGAAGAACAGGTTGAACACGGTGACCGCGAAGCCGAGGGTGTTGATCACCGCGGCGCGGGTGCCGCGCCAGCCGGCCGTGGCCCGCGAGTGCAGGTATGCCGCGTAGACCACCCAGGCGACGAACGCCGTGGTCTCCTTGGGGTCCCAGCCCCAGAACCGGCCCCAGGCCGACTCGGCCCAGATCGCGCCGCACAGCACGCCGAACGTGAACAGCGGGAACGCGAACACCGTGGTCCGGTACGCGACGCGGTCGAGCACGTCGGCCTCGGGCAGCCGCGAGCCGAACCGGGCGAAGCGCTTCGGGTTCCGGTCGTACGCGTTGCGGATCATGTACAGGATGCTCGCCACGCCCGGCACCAGGAAGATGCCCGACGACGTCGCCGCGGCGGACACGTGGATCACGAGCCAGTACGACTGCAGCGCGGGCACCACCGGCGCCGCGACCGTGTACAGCACGGTGCCGCCGATGAACATCAGGATCACGATCGGCAGCAGCATGAACCCGGACAGGTGACGCACCGGGAACTTGCGGATCGCCCACAGCCACGTGACCACGGCGATGAACGTCACCGCCATGATGTACTCGTACATGTTGCCCCAGGGCACGCGGTGCGTCGCGAGGCCGCGCAGCAGCAGGGCGGCGAAGTGCAGCAGCACGCCGAGCACCGTCAGCGCCGCACCCATCCGGCCGATGCGCTCGACCCGGCCGCGCCGCACGGGCGGCTCCGGCACGTCCGCGGTGGCCTCGACCGGCGCGCCCGCGCCCACCAGCTGGCGGGCCTTGGTGCGCTCCGCGGCGCGGCGGCCGTTGGCGCCGAAGGACTGCTCGATGAGGAAGAACACCAGCGCCAGGACGTAGATGGCGGTCGCGGTGGTGTACGACCAGTCGCTGTACTGGGACAACGTCTCGTTGACAGGCACGTCTACTTCCTCTTTCCGCCAGTGAGCAGCTCATCCGCTAGCCGGGTGAACTCCTCGCCATAGCCCGCCTGGTCGGTGCGAGCGAGTCCGCCCACCTGAACAACGGTACCGTTTTCGTCCCCGTCCGCAGGGCGTACCCGCAGCCACACGCGCCGCCGCTTGACCAGCAGCGACGCACCCAGGCCGACCAGCATCGCGACCGCGAAGACCAGCACGTAGTCCTGCGTCGGGTCGTGCGAGACCTGCAGCGCGACCCACTGCTGGACGCCGTCGAAGCTGATCTTCGTGCCGTCGTCGAGGGTGATCGACTGGCCGACGGCGAGGTTCTGGCGGGCGACCCGCTTGAGCCTGCCGTCGTCGACCATGGACTGGTCCACGCTGAAGATCGACTGGCTCTGCCCGGAGTCGAGGCCGAGGTCGCCGCGCAGCACGTCGACAGCCACCATCGGGTTGTTCAGGACCGGCGCGGTGGAGGTGAGCACACCGCCGTGCACGAACGAGGTCGGCGCGAAGACACCGGTAATCGCAAGCTGCTTCGTGCGCCGCTCGGCCGCGTCGGGAACGTCCGGGGGGTCGAACTTGACGGCACCCTGCGACAGGTACGTCTTGGTGTCCTCGGGCACCCACTGAACGGCCTGCTTGCGCACCTCGCCATCCGGAAAGGTGACGGTGAACTGCGGGGAGTAACCGTGGTTGAGCAGGTAGACGCGGTCACCCGCGGTGCGCAGCGGCGAGTTGACTTCGAGGAAGTACGGTCGCCAGATACCCGTGGTGAGGTCGTTCCCGGACTGGTAATCGATGTTCGACGAGTAGTGGACCGGCTCGCCCGTGGCCGTGTACTGCGCTGTGAAGTCGTTCACCTTCACACAGAACGGGTCGAGGTCGGTGCCGTCGACGCGCAGGCCCGGGTTGAACGAGTCGTAGGCGTAGATGCCGGAGTTGCAGAACTGCGCGTCCGCGCCACCGGTGGCCTGGACGATCACCTGACCGTCGTAGCTGTACATCTTGCCCAGCGCGAACGAGATGATCAGCCCGAGCATGGCGAAGTGGAAGATCAGGTTGCCGGTCTCACGCAGGTAACCGCGTTCCGCGCTGATCGTGCGGGCGCCGTCGGCCTCCTCGCGCTCGGCGGTCCGCCAGCCCCGCAGGCGCTTGCGCGCCCCGGCCAGCACGTCGTCGGCGCTCCGTTCGAGCGTCGCCTCGCGGAAGTGCGGCATGCGCGCGAGGTTCCGCGGCGTCAGCACGGGCTTGGCCCGCATCGACCTGACGTACTCCCAGCTGCGCGGGGTGAGGCAGCCGACCAGCGACACCATCAGCAGCAGGTAGATCGCGGAGAACCAGACGCTGGAGTAGACGTCGAAGAACTGGAGCCGGTCCAGCAGCGTGCCCCACCAGCCGTGGTCGGTGATGTACTGGCTGGTCTTGGTCGGGTTCAGCGCGCGCTGCGGCAGCAACGCGCCCGGCATGGCGCCCAGCGCGAGCAGGAACAGCAGGATCAGCGCGGTGCGCATCGCGGTGAGCCCGCGCCAGGTGTTGCGGAGGAAGCTCAGCACGCGCCTGCCGGGCGTGGGGCGGTACTGCGGCGTCGGCCGGGCTTCGGTGGCGGTCACAGCGGCAGCACCGTGTCCGTGACGAACGCGTCGCGCAGCCAGCTCACCAGGTCTCCCCACAGGCCCGTGACCAGCAGGACCCCGACGACCAGCAGCAGCCCGCCGCCGAACAGCTGGACGCGGCGGCCGTTGCGGCGCAGCCAGTCAGTGGCGCGGACGGCCCAGCGGGCGCCCAGCGCGATCAGCAGGAACGGCAGCCCGAGGCCGAGGCAGTAGACCAGCACCAGCAGGAAGCCGCGGGCGCCTTCGCCGCCGGTGGCGGTCGCGATGGCCAGCACGCCGGACAGCGTCGGGCCGATGCACGGCGTCCAGCCGAGGCCGAACACCGCACCCAGCAGCGGGGCGCCGAGCAGGCCGCCGCGCGGTACGCGGTGCGAGCGGATGTCCTTCTGCAGCGCGGGGATCAGGCCGAGGAACACCAGGCCCATCGCGATCGTGACGACGCCGCCGATGCGCTGCAGCAGGTCCTGGTTGCCCAGCACCGCGTCGGCGAGCCAGACCAGGGTGCCGAGCCCGGCGACGAAGACGACGGTGAACCCGAGCACGAACAGGGCGGCCGCGCCGACGACGGAGTACCGGCCCTTCTTGCGCTCCTCGCCAGGGGTGACGGCGGGCGCGTCCGCACCGACCAGCGCGGCGAGGTAGGCGAGGTAACCGGGCACGAGCGGCACGACACACGGCGACGCGAACGAGACCGCGCCGGCGACGAGAGCGAGTCCGGCGGCGAGAACGAGCGGCCCGGAGGTCGCCAACTCGGTCGCGTTCACTCTGCTGAGACTAAGCAGTGAGTTCGGTGTGAGCTTCGCGGGGCTGGCCTACTCGGCTGCGAGCTGCTGAACCAGGGGCTGGATGTCGCCGGCGAGCAGGGTGCGCAGGTAGACCGCCGCAACGCGCTGTTGCTTGTCGATCACGATGGTCGACGGCACGACGTTCACCGGGTAACCGGACAGCTTCAGCAGCCCGCGACCCGCCGGGTCGTAGATCGACGGGTACGTGAGGCCCCGGTTGCGCATGAAGTCCTGCGGCGCGGAGCGGTCGTAGTCCCGCACGTCGAAGCCCAGCACCTGCACGCCCTGGGCCTGCGTGGCCTGGTAGAGCTTCTCCATCTCGGGTGACTCGGTGCGGCACGGCGCGCACCACTGGCCCCAGATGTTGAGCACGACGACCTTGCCCTTGAAGTCGGCGAGCGAGAGCTGCTTGCCGTCGTTCATCAAGTCGTCGCCGGACAGGTTCGGGACTGTCTTGCGGTCGCTCGCGTCGTAGACGATGTCGGTCTTGCCGCCCGGCGCGACGAACTGGAACGTGTCGCCCTGCGAGACCGCGTCCTTGCCCGTCGAGCAACCGGCCACGAGGAAGACCGTGAGCAACCCCACGATGAGCTTTCTCATGCCCCGGTGACCTTCGGGTCGGTGGTACCCGCCGGCTCGCTGTACGCGATGTCGACCAGCTCCTCGCCATCGAAGACCAGGCTGGTCAGCGACGCGAGCGAGCACTGGCGGCGGCGCGGATCGTGCCACAGCGGCTTCGCTTCGAGGAACCGGCGGAGCGTCCAGATCGGCAGCTGGTGTGAGACGCACAATGCCTCGTGCCCCTCGGCCGCCGCGCGCGCCCGGTACACGGCGCCGAGCATCCGGCGCGCGATCTCCAGGTACGGCTCACCCCACGAAGGCACGAACGGGTTGCGCAGGATCGGCCAGTGCCGGGGGTCCCGCAGCGCACCGTCACCGACGGCCACCCGCTTTCCCTCGAACTGGTTGCCGGCTTCAATGAGCCGCGCGTCCGTCTGCACGTCGAGCCTGTGCGCTCCCGCGATCGGGGCCGCGGTCTCCTGCGCGCGCTGCAACGGCGACGCGACGACGTGCGTGATGTCGTGGCCCGCGAGCGCCTCGGCCACCGTGAGGGCCTGCCGCTGCCCTCGTTCGGAGAGCCGGAAACCGGGCAGGCGGCCGTAGAGGATCTGGTCCGGGTTGTGCACTTCGCCGTGCCGGAGCAGGTGGACGATCGTCGTCACCGGCTCGCCTCCGCCGCCGCGGCGGCCGCTGCGGGCAGCGCGGCTTCGATGGTCTCGAACGCGGCGTCGTCCATCGCCGCGTTCACGAACCACGCCTCGTACGGGCTCGGCGGCGCGTACACGCCCCGTTCGAGCAGCGCGTGGAAGAACGGCGGAAAGCGCCAGGTCTCGGTGCCGGTCGCTTCGTGGTAATTGCGCACCGGCTCCTCGCTGAAGAACACAGTCACCAGGTTGCCCGCGTACGCGACGTGGTGCGCGACGCCCGCCTTGGTGAGCGCCTCGGTGAACAGGGCGCCCAGGCGCTGCGAGTTCGCGTCCAGCGCGCGGTACACGTCGTCGTCGGCCGCGCGTAGCGTCGCCAGCCCGGCGGCGACCGCGACGGGGTTCCCGGACAGCGTGCCGGCCTGGTAGACCGGGCCGCCCGGCGCGAGCTTGGCCATGACCTCCGAGCGGCCGCCGAACGCCGCCGCCGGCAGGCCGCCCGACATGACCTTGCCGAACGTGTACAGGTCACCGGGCACCGCTTCCAGGCCGAACCAGCCCGAGCGCGAGACGCGGAAACCGGTCATGACCTCGTCCATGATCAGCAGCGCGCCGTTCTCGTGCGCCAGCTCCAGCAGCCCGGCGTTGAAGCCGTCGACGGGCGCGACCGCGCCCATGTTGCCGGCCGCGGCCTCGGTGATGATCGCCGCGATCTCGCCGGGATTGTCCGCAAAGGACTGTCGCACGGCGTCGAGGTCGTTGTAGGGCAGGACGATCGTGTCCGCGGCCTGCGCACCCGTGACACCGGGCGAGGTGGGCAGACCCAGCGTGGCGACGCCGGAACCGGCCTGCGCGAGCAGCGCGTCCACATGCCCGTGGTAGCAGCCGGCGAACTTGACGATCTTCGAGCGGCCGGTGAAGCCGCGGGCGAGGCGGATGGCGCTCATCGTCGCCTCGGTGCCGGAGTTGACCAGCCGCACCTGGTGCACGGGGTCGACGCGGGCGATGATCTCCTCCGCGAGCTCGACCTCACCCGTGGTCGGCGTGCCGAACGACAGACCGTTCGTCGCGGCCTTGCGCGCCGCCTCGACGACCGCGGGGTGGGCGTGCCCGAGGATCATCGGACCCCACGAGGACACCAGGTCGACGTAGCGGTTGCCGTCGACGTCCCACAGGTACGGGCCTTCGCCGCGGACCATGAAGCGGGGCGTGCCCCCGACCGAGTTGAACGCGCGCACCGGAGAGTTCACGCCACCCGGTGTCACGCCCGTCGCGCGTGCGAACCATGCCTTCGACTGATCGTGCGTCACGACTGCCAGTCTCACACCTCGTCGAGGTGCCCCTGGAAGGCACCCTCGGGCTCCTGCTCTTCGTTCCTCGGCCGGTGCTTCGCGCGGACGGCGAGCAGCACCTCGCGGACGGCGTCGACCAGCAGGAGCGCGGCGACGAGACCCAGCCCGATCGACGCGGCCACCCAGTCGCCGAGCAGGCGCGTCGAGGTGAGGACCACGCCGTCGTCGAGGTTCGTGGTGAGCGTGCGCACGGCGTGGTGCCAAAGCGGGAACGCGCCCCAGATCGCGACGGCCGCGAGTACCACCTCGACGGCGGCGACCAGCGCGCGTCGCGGCTGGTGCAGCTTGGGCTGAGTGTTCACGGGAGCCAGAGTCTCACGACCGCTCCAGCGCGGCACGCAGTGCTTCGGTGTCCTTCGCCCAGGCGAGGACCACCGTGCCGTCGGTCAGCCGCAGCGGCAGCTCGTCGTACTTGCGGGGCGTGCTCCAGCCGCCGCCGAGTACGCGGGCACCGGCGGGGGTGCCGACGTCCCGGGTCTCGGCGATGTCGGTCAGCGGAAGCGACTCCCGGCCCTGCCACAGCTCGGTGTCGGTGACGCGGACGGTGAGGAACCTGCGGCGCGCGTGCACCCAGGGCGCGGTGATCGCGGCCAGCCCGAGCCCGACGAGCACCCACGCGACGGCGTGCGTGGCGCCCGTCGCCAGCTCGGCGAGGTACCCGGCGAGGGCGAACAGCGGGCCGTAGAGCAGCGCCGTCCACTTCGCGCCGTACTCGAGAAACCGCGGCTCGCTCACGATGCTTTGCGGCCGACCTTCGGGAAGTACGGGTTGGCGCTCGGCAGGTACATCAGCAGCAGCGCGACCAGGCCGAGGAGCGTGGCGATCAGCGTGACGAGGCTCGCGAACTGGCCGACGAGCTGGAAGAGGAGGGTGACGACCATCAGGACGGTGAGCACCGTGCGGGCCGAGCGCGTGCCCTGGCGGGCCTTGTAGGCGAACAGCACGTACAGCAGCGCGAACGAGATCGCGCCGACCAGCAGGACGGCCAGCAGCACGGTGGTGCCGCGCCGGATGTCGTCGGGGGTCGCGGTGGTGTTGGTGTTGTTCCTGATCAGCTGGTCGATGAAGGTGCCGCGGGCGAAGAAGATGATCGCGTACCCGATGATGAAGACGACGCCCGAAGCGACCCACAGCCAGAACGAGACCTGCACCGGCTTGGGTGGGTCGTAGCGCTCGGGCTCCTCACCGGGCAGTGCGGGCGCGGGCGGCAACCCCTTCGCGCGGCGTTCATCGTCCGATTCGGTCACCCGGGAAGGATAGCCGTGGGGCGACGCCGGGCAGCGGAGGCTGGGGCGGGTGCTCGCGGTGGGCTCCCCAGCCGAGGGCCAGTCTCCAGCCGAGCGAGGTGGCGACCTTCGGCAGCCCAGCCGGGCCAGACCGCGGCCGCTCCCGGCCGGGCCAGGCGGCAGCCAATCCCTGGCCGAGCCAGACGGCGGCCGCTCCCCAATCCAGCCAAATCGCGGGCGATCCCCAGCTCAGCCAGGCGGCGACCGCTCCGCAGTTGAGCGACTGACGGCCACTCTTCAGCCAAGCCAGGCGGCGGCCACTCCCGGCCGAGCCAGGCGGCGACTTCGGTGGCCCAGCCGAACCAGCCAGCGGCCACTCCCTAGTCGAGCCAGGCGGCGGCTTCGGTGGCCCAGTAGGTGAGGATCATGTCGGCGCCGGCGCGGCGGATCGACGTGAGCACCTCGAGGATGGTGCGCTCGCGGTCGAGCCAGCCGTTCGCGGCGGCCGCCTCGACCATCGCGTACTCGCCGGAGATGTTGTACGCGGCCACCGGCACGGGCGAGACCTCGGCGGCAGCGCGCAGCACGTCGAGGTACGACAGCGCGGGCTTGATCATGATGGCGTCCGCGCCCTCGGCGACGTCCAGCTCGATCTCGCGCAGTGCCTCGCGCGCGTTGCCCGGGTCCTGCTGGTAGGTCTTGCGGTCGCCCTTGAGCTGCGAATCGACGGCCTCGCGGAAGGGGCCGTAGAAGGCGCTCGCGTACTTGGCGGAGTAGGCGAGGATGCCGGTGTCCTGGTAGCCGGCGTCGTCGAGCGCCTCGCGGATCACGCCGACCTGGCCGTCCATCATGCCGCTGGGCCCGAGCAGGTGCGCCCCGGCTTCGGCCTGTGCCACGCCCATCTCGGCGTACAGCTTGAGGGTGGCGTCGTTGTCGACCCCGCCGTCGGCGTCGAGGACACCGCAGTGACCGTGGTCGGTGAACTCGTCGAGGCACGTGTCGGCCATCAGCACGGTGTCGTCGCCGAGCTCGCTGCGCAGGTCGCGCAGGGCGACGTTGAGGATGCCGTTCTCGTCGCAGCCGGCGGACCCGGTGGCGTCGCGGCGCTCCGGAATGCCGAACAGCATGAGCCCGCCGACCCCGGCGCGCACCGCGTCGACGGCGGCCTTGCGCAGGCTCTCCCGGGTGTGCTGGACAACCCCAGGCATGCTCGCGATGGGCCGCGGCTGCTCAAGCCCCTCCGCGACGAACATGGGCAGGATCAGCTGGCGGGGACGGAGCGTGGTCTCACTCACGAGCCGCCGCATGGCGGGAGTGGTCCGCAACCTCCGGGGACGATGCTCGGGAAACACGCCAACGACGGTACTCCCAGTGGTTGGGGTTGGTCAGACGCCGTCGAGTTGCGGTGGGCATCGATGAAGGTCAGGCCTGAGACTTGTGTGGACAAGCCTGGCACGGTAAGACCGACTACGAACACTTTCCTTCTGAAGCTCTTTCTCATGCGCGACCCTGCAACTCCTTGGTCGCACTACCATGGACAGGAAAGTGATCTTAGGTGCATCAGAACCTCATCGTACCGAGTACCGACCGACGTGAATTCCGGGTTGAGGACTTGGACGCTGACCTCGTGGTCGTCGGCGGCGGCATGGCGGGGACGTGCTGCGCCATCACGGCCGCTCGGGCAGGGGCTCGGGTGATCCTTGCGCAAGATCGGCCAGTGCTCGGCGGCAACGCATCCAGCGAAGTCAGGTTGTGGGTGCAGAGCGCGAACGCCCACATGAATGTGAACAACCGGTGGGCACGGGAAGGCGGAGTGATCGATGAGATCCTCGTTGAGAACACCTACCGAAACCCAGACGGAAATGTCGTACTCTTCGACGCCGTACTGCTTGACAAGGTATCAGCAGAACCTAACATCAAGCTTTTGCTCAACACCTCGCTGATCAATTCCGAAAAAGAGGGGGACCGGATTTCGTTCGTTCTCGGATTTAATAGCCAGAACCAAACAATCTACAAACTCTCCGCCCCACTATTCTGCGATGCATCGGGCGACGGCGCGCTGGGCTATCTTGCCGGGGCCTCATTTCGTGTCGGCGCGGAATCCAACCAAGAGTTTGACGAAGGCTTCGCACCTTCAGAAGAGTACGGGGAACTGCTACCCAACTCATTATTCTTCTACAGCAAGAATGCAGGACATCCGGTTAAATTCACGCCCCCAAACTTTGCACGTCTCGACATAGCAGAGACCAGTCAATATCGAAACTTTAAGACCGACGAGTACGGCGCCATGCTTTGGTGGCTAGATCACGGCGGCCGACTTGATACCATTAACGACGCCGAACAGATTAAGTGGGAACTCTGGAAAATTGTATACGGCATTTGGGATCACTTGAAGAATTCAGGCAAGTACCCAGATGCAGAGAATCTCACGCTTGAATGGATCGGAACCATCGCCGGGAAGCGTGAAAGTCGTCGCTTCGAAGGTCACTACATGCTCCACCAGAAAGATATAATCGAACAAGCCCGACATGGCGACGCCGTAGCTTTCGGAGGCTGGGCAATCGATCTTCACCCGGCCGATGGCATCTTTAGCGAATATCCCGCCGCAAATTTGCTGTGGCCGCGAGGGATATATCAGATCCCTTATCGCTGTCTACTCAGCAGGAGCGTACCAAATCTGTTCCTCGGTGGCCGCCTGATCAGCGCCACCCATGTCGCATTCGGTTCCACTCGCGTAATGGCCACATGCGCCCATATGGGACAAGCCGTGGGCATGGCAGCCGCGCTTTGCGCTCGAGACGAACTCGACCCCATCGCCCTGCTAGAAAGCGGACGGATGCGCGAATTACGCCGACAACTGCTCCGCACGGGGCAGCATATCCCTGGGGTGCCGCTGGAAGATCCAGAAAATTTAGTTCAAGAAGCCGAGGTGCACACCTCAAGTGAGTTTGTGCTAACGGAACTTCCACCCGATGGTCCCAGCGTACCGTTGAGCACCTCGCGGGCACAACTGATTCCCCTTCCCCCCGGCCGACTACCCCAAGTGACGTTTATCGTCGATGTCGCCGCACCAACCACACTCCATTTTGAAGCCCGCACTGGCAGGACACCGGACGACTACACGCCGGACATGGTCCTCGACGTCCAGCAGTTCGAACTAAACGTCGGCGATGGACAGCATCTCAAAATTGATATCAACGCTAATCTCACCGAAGAGCGATATGTCTTTTTCTGTTTTATGCGCAATAAATACGTAGCAGTCCGTACGAGCGAACAACGGTTGACCGGCCTAGTCTCAGTTAGACACAGGGATACACAAGAACGAGACGACGTGATCGGCCGACCGCGAATAGAATTTTGGTCACCCGAACGTCGACCACATGGACAAAATTTGGCCATCAGTATCGAGCCACCCATTCACCCATTCGGGCGTGAAAACGTCCGTAACGGATTCGCACGTCCTACCGCAAGCCCAAACGCATGGGTTGCAGACCCGCAAGACAGCGAACCAGAACTCTTGCTACTATGGTCCGCGACGAAAAAGATTGGGAAACTCGTACTCGCTTTTGACACTGACTTCGACCACGCTATGGAATCAGTTATAACCCGGCACCACGAGGCCGCGATGCCCTTCTGCGTTAGCGACTACATTGTACGCGCTGGTAGTCGAGTCATCGTCGAACAGTGCAACAATCACCAAACTCGGAATGTCCATATCTTTAATCCTCCCGTCGAAACATCCGAGCTAACTATTCAATTGCTTGGCAGCCACGGCGATACCCCGTTAGCAATTTTTGAACTGCTTTGTTACGAGAAGTAGCCGATGATTAAGAAGAGAAGTAGCCGATGATTAAGAAATCATAGCAAGCCCCTGAGAGTTTTTTCGAAGCTTCCTGCAGAGCGCTTGGCGTGCAATTGCATCCTATGTACTACCGGCTCGAAACCGCCCTCCAACAACTGGAGCAGACGGTCAAAATGGCCAGCCCGCGCTCTGTGGGAACTTTCGGAAGTGGAAACGAAAAAGTCAGCAGCATCATAAGCGCTATAGAAAACGTATTTCTTCAAATCATTCAGCGTAAGTAAACCTTCCAGAGAGTCATTTGCAGGCTGTGGGGATCCGATACAAATTGCGGGCGTTCCGGCGCGCCAGGAATTGACACAGAGGTGGTACGTGTCGGTAACTATGAACTTGTACCTGGACAAAGCGGCGAACACATCCCCGAGCGTGCGCTCCTTCTCTGGCCGAGTGTTCATGTGCCTAGTACGGAACCTCGGGCTGTCATACCATGGCAACCACTCCAGTTGCGTACCGGTCTGGTTGGCGAGGCCTTGGGCAAACCGGTAAAACCATCGTGGTACCCGCGTCCGGTTGCCGAGGAAGACCCCAGCAACTTCTTCCTTCGGGATTTCGTCAGCCCATCCGGTCGTCGGAAGTAGATCGAGGTCCCCAGGTTGAAGCAGCATAGCCGCGTCCGTGCCAAAGTGGTCGATAGCACTATTCTGCCGCCAATGCTTCACCTTCGCTGCCGAGAGCGGATCACGAACCCACACCGCGTTCGCCTGAGTAATAAGGCGACTGAATGCCGAGCAGTAGCCCTCATCCGCATAATCACTCTGCGAATTATGCAGAAGCGTGCCGCCATAGAGCAGCGTCTTCGACAGAACATCGTCAGACGCATCCCTGAACAACATTGTCTGGTGCAATAAGGAACGCATTGCACCAAGATCATTGAGGTGCCCATGAAGCTTCAGGTTGATAATGGCATCCTGCTCCAGATAGTGCCGCGCATGCAGGAAGTCACCCCAAAAAATCACCGCGTCATGCTCATAGATTTCTTGCAGGCGGTCTATTACCGAAGAGGAGCAAAATGGAAGGTCTTCGGGTCGGACATCCCTTCTGAATGATCGAACTTCAGCTGGATGCAGGCTATACCAGTCGGCCTGAACACCCCCACCCATTCGCTTCCTCATGGCCTCGAAGGCGAGATCCACGGTCACCATGCCGGCGTTCACCCAGCCAAGATTCGGCGCAGTGATCACCGCGACACGTTTTGACGACTTGCTAGGATTACTCATCAAGGTCCACTTTCCTGGTTTGACACGCTTCCCTAGTGCAACAGTAGGCGAGGCCCGTTGAGGTCGCCTGAGGCTTCGTTTCGCCAGAGAGGAATGTAGATAGTAGGTGCACCACGAATAACTTGACCGACCAAAAAAGAGCATCATCCATACGCGATGCGAGTGGATATTCTCAAATACTGACAACACCCGCGATAGGTTGGCTCGCGACCTAGCCAGGCGACGCCGAACTCTATGATCGCTACATAAGAGCGATTACTTAATCGGAAAGCTGAAATGGCACCGCTTCAATAGGATCTGTAGTGACAGGGAAGGCGGAGCACCAGAAAGACTACAACATCACACCACGCTGGCTACTCTCACGAAAGTCTTCTGATTCGCCGCCTTTTCTCACTATTCGTTCCAGCGGGAAGCGGCTAGCCTCACTCAGATTCAGTGATATTTGAACAATACCGCAAATGGTTAGCGGGCGCCGACAGGGCGACGCCCGCTAACCATTTACACAAGTTAATTTCCTCCGCTCAACTCCGTCGCGTCCGCTTGGCCTTTCGGGGCGGCGGCAGGGCGCCCTCGGCGCGGAGCTTCGCCGCGTGGGCGGCCAGTGCGTCGACCAGGCTGGGGACGTCCGCCTTCTCCGGCTGGACGTCCACGCGCAGGCCGAACTCCACCGCGGTCTCCGCGGTCTTCGGGCCGATGCACGCGACCAGCGTCCTGGTGTGCGGCTTGCCCGCGATGCCGACCAGGTTCCGGACCGTCGACGACGACGTGAAGCACACCGCGTCGAAACCGCCCGTCTTGATCATCTCGCGGGTCTCCGCGGGCGGCGGGGCGGCGCGCACGGTCCGGTACGCCGTCACGTCGTCGACCTCCCAGCCGCGCTCCACCAGGCCCGCCGAGAGCGTCTCCGTGGCGATGTCGGCCCTCGGCAACAGCACGCGGTTGACCGGATCCAGGATGTCGTCGTACGGCGGGAACTCCGCCAGCAGCCCCTCGCTCGACTGCTCGCCCTTCGGAATCAACTCCGGGTTGATGCCGAACGCACGGACGCGCTCCGCCGTCGCCTCGCCGACACACGCGATCTTCACGCCCGAGAAGGCCCTGGCATCCAGCCCGAACTCCTCGAACTTCTCCCACACCGCACGCACCGCATTCGCCGAGGTGAAGACGATCCACTGGTACCGGCCGTCGACCAGGCCCTTCACCGAACGCTCCATCTGCGCCGGGCTGCGCGGCGGCTCCACCGAAATCGTCGGCACCTCGTGCGACGTCGCACCGTGCTGGCGCAGGCGCTCGGCCATCTCGCCGGCCTGCTCCTTCGTCCGCGGCACCAGCACCTTCCAGCCGTACAGCGCCCGCGACTCCCACCACGACAGCTTCGACCGCTGCCCGGCGGCCTCACCGATCGTGACGACCAGCGGGCCCACCAGCTCGCCCGCGTCCTGCGCCAGCGTGGCCAGCGTGCTGTCCAGCGTGCGCTGCGTGTTGATCGTGCCGTTCGACGTCACCGCGACGGGCGTCTGCGCCGCGAGACCGTGCTCGACCAGCGCGCCCGCCGCCTCGGCCAGGTGCGCCGACGTCGCGTGCAGCACGACCGGGCCCGGCGTGCGGGCCAGTCCCGCCCAGTCGACGTCACCACGGACGTCCACCTCGGCGTACGTACCGCCCAGCGCGATCCCGGCGTACGCGGGCACCGCGACCCCGGGCGAAACCCCGGGCACGATCTCGAACACGGCGCTGGTCTTGCCCACCGCCTGCACCTCGGCGACGACGGCGGGCAGGGTCAGCGGGTCGCCGCTGACGAGCCGCAGCACGAGCCGGCCCGCCTTCGCCTCCCCGGCCAGGTCCTTCGCCACCTCACCCGGGTCGCCGACGGCGGGACGCACCTCGGCGTCCGCACTGGCGGCGGCGAGCACACCGGCGGGCACGTCGGGGTCGATCACCACGACCTCGGCCTTGGCCAGCAGTTCCTGGGCTCGAACGGTCAACAATCCGGCGTCGCCTGGGCCCGAGCCCACGAACGCGACGCGCCCAGCGGTGTTCCGCGCGGGGGTCATCAGCTTTCTTTCTCCAGTACCGAAAATAGCTCTGTCAACGTGAGTTGCGGCCCGGGCCGGACAGCGCACCGGCGCCCAGGTCGAGCAGCTCCGCGGCCAGGTCCCGGCCGAGTCGCTCCGCTTCGCTCTTGTCCGCGACGGCCGACGCGCGGACCATTTCCACGGACTCGCCGTCGAGTCCGGCGGCGGCGACCCCGCGCAGCGACACGCGCTCGACCACCGAGCCGTCCGCGTCCAGGTCCTCCACCACCTCGGCCAATGCACCCACGGGCGCGCTGCACCCGGCCTCGAGCGCGGCCAGCATGGCGCGCTCGGCCGTCACCGCGGCCCGCGTCGCTTCGTCGTCCACAGTGGACCGAAGCAGGTGCTCGATGTCCACGTCGTCGACGCGGCACTCCACCGCCAGCGCCCCCTGAGCGGGCGCGGGCAGCATCTGGATCGGGTCCAGGGTCTCGGTGATCTCACCCGCCCTGCCGAGGCGCGCGAGACCGGCCCTGGCCAGCACGACCGCGTCCAGCTCGCCGTCGGCGACCTTCCGCAGCCGGGTGTCTATGTTGCCCCGGATCGGCACGATTTCCAAACCGAGCCCGAGCGCACGCAGTTGCGAGACCCGGCGCGCCGCGCCCGTGCCCACCTTCGAGCCGGGCGGCAGCTCGCCCAGGGTCAGCCCGTCGCGGGCGATCAGCGCGTCGCGCGGGTCTTCCCGGCGCGGCACGGCGGCCAGCACGATGCCGGGCTCCGGCGCCGTCGGCAGGTCCTTGTACGAGTGCACGGCCACGTCGACCTGCTTGTTCAGCAGGGCTTCGCGCAGCGCGGAGGTGAACACCCCGACGCCGATCTCGGAGACCGAAGTGCGCTGGTCGCGGTCGCCGGGCGTGGAGACCTTCACGATCTCGACGTTCTCCCCGGCCGCGCGCAGGGCGTCCGCGATCGTGCCGGTCTGGGTCAGGGCGAGCGCGCTGCCCCGGGTCCCGATCCTGATGGTTCGTGTCACTGGGTTTCACCGTCTGTGTTGGGTTGGGGAGAGGGGCTCGCGACCACGGCGGGCGAGGCGGGGTCGAGCTCGAAGAGTTCCCGCAGGGCGTTCGCGTAATCGGTGCCCTTCGCGTCGGCCGCCGCGAGCTGCTTGACCCGCACCGTGGGGGCGTGCAGCAGCTTGTCCACGACCCGGCGCACGGTGCGCGCGAACTCGTCGCGCACCCCCGGCTCCAGGTCGGGCAGGCGGTGGTCGAGGCGCAGCAGTTCCGCGTCGACGACTTCGGCGGCGCGCTTGCGCAGCGCGGTGACGGTCGGGGTGACCGCGGCGCTGCGCTGGCCCGCGAGGTACTCACGCACCTCGTCGAGCACGATTCCGGTGGCGCGGGCGATCTGCCGCGCCGACGACCGGCCGCCGGTGTCGTCCATCCGGCGGCGCACGGTCTCCAGGTCCACCACGCGCACGTCCGGCACCGCCGCCACGGCCGGGTCGACGTCGCGTGGCAGGCCGAGGTCGCAGATCACGAGCTCACGGCCCTCGCGCGGGAGGATGTGTTCCGCCGTCAGCACGACGTCCTGCGCGCCGGTGCAGCTGACGGCGAGGTCCGCGCCGGCGAGCCGGTCGGCCAGCTCGGGCATCGGCGCGGCGACGGCGGGCACGCCCAGCTCGCTGACGTTCGCCGCGAGCCGCTGGGCGTTCTCCAGCGTGCGGTTGACCACGGTGATCGAGCCGATGCCCGCCTTGCGCAGCTGGCTCGCGGACAGCGCGCCCATCGAGCCCGCGCCGACGATCACCGCGTGCTTGCCCGACAGGTCCGGCGCCTCGCCCAGCGCCTCCGACACGACGGAGGCGCCGAGGGCGTCCAGGCCGGTCTCGCTGTGCACGCGCTTGCCGACGCGCAACGTGGTCTGGATCAGCTCGTGCAGCGTGCGGCCGACCGTGCCGGCCTCGCGCGCGGTGGCGTAGGAGTTGCGGACCTGGCCGAGGATCTGGGTCTCGCCGACGACCATCGAGTCCAGCCCCGAGGCCACCGAGAAGATGTGCTCGACCGCGGCACCCGCGTAGTGCACGTACAGGTTGTCGTACAGGTCGGCGGTGGCGCAGCCGGCGTGGCGCGCGAGCACCTCCGACACGTCGGCCAGGCCGCCGTGGAACGTCTCGACGACCGCGTAGACCTCGATGCGGTTGCACGTGGAGACGAGCATCGCCTCGTCGACGTGCTCCGACTGCTGCAGCTGGTGCAGCAGCTTGTCCAGCTCGCCGGCACCGACCGCGACCCGCTCGAGCGTCCGCAGGTCGGCAGTGCGATACGACAGCCCCACGGCCAGAACAGACACTTACCGCACCACCATTCCGTTGCCCACCGGATGGGAACCCTTCGTCTCATCCGCGCGCCGTGCGACGTGGAAGGACAGGATCTGCAGCTCCACCGCGAGATCCACCTTCCGCACCTCGATGTGCTCGGGTACCTGCAGCACCACGGGCGCGAAGTTCAGGATGCACTGAACGCCGCCGGCGACCAAGCGGTCGCAGACGGACTGGGCGGCGGTCGGCGGCGTCGCGATCACCCCGATCGAGATGCCGCGCTCGGCGCACACCTTCGGGATGTCGTCGAGGTGCGACACCGGGATACCGCCCACGGGCACCCCCATCAGGTCGGCGTCTACGTCGAACAGCGCTTCGACCGGGAAACCCCTGCCGGGAAACCCGCCGTAGTTTGCCAACGCGTGACCGAGGTTCCCGATTCCCACCACGGCCACCTTGTGCTGCCGCGTCAGGCCCAGCGTGCGCTCGATCTGCCCCACCAGCACCTGCACGTCGTAACCCACGCCACGCGTGCCGTACGAGCCGAGGTACGACAGGTCCTTGCGGAGCTTCGCGGAGTTCACCCCGGCGGCGGCGGCCAGCTCCTCGCTCGCGACGGTGGTGGAGCCCTGCTCGGCCATCGCCGACAGCACCCGCAGGTAGACGGCGAGGCGCGCGACGGCCGCTTCGGGGATGGACTTCGCGCGGACCACCGGGTCGGCGTCGGTGACGGCGGGCATCTCCGCCGTGGGGGCGTTGTCGGCGTCGAAGGGGACCTCGGCGCCGTTCCGCCGGCCACGCCGTGCCACCACGCTGGCCTCCTCGTCAGACACCGTCGAATCCGCTTCGCTACCGCTGGGAAGAAACTTCCTCTTGACCCGGGAAGCGAAGTCCGGTTCGATGCCGGGGCTGCGCGGGGGTCTGGCCCTACGGTAGTCCACTTGTGAACGCAGGCACAAAGTCGCTGGTCGCGGGCATGACCGGCGACACACCGGCGATCACTGGGCGGTGAAAGTGAGCGTGTGCCACCCCGTCGCGCCGTCCGGCACGACGTCGGCGATCCGGTCGGTCTGCGTGTAGCCGGAGCGGTCGGTGGCCCGCACGGTCGCGGTGTGGCTGCCTGGCGTGGCGTCGAGTTCCGCCCACCACATGCGCCACGCGTCGGTGGTCACTTCGGTGGAGAGCACGGCCTGCTGCCAGGCCCCGCCGTCCAGCCGCACCTCGACCTTGTCGATACCGGTGTGCTGGGCCCACGCGATCCCGGCGACGCGGACCTTGCCCGCGGCGCTGCGCGTGGCGTCGATGCGCGACTCGGTCTTGATCGGCCCCTGCTCCGACCAGCCGCGTTGCAGCCAGTACGCCTGCTTCGCGTCCCACGTCGTGAGTTCGAGGTCGGTGACCCACTTCGTCGCGGAGACGTAGCCGTAGAGGCCCGGCACGACGAGCCGCGCGGGAAAGCCGTGCGCGATCGGCAAGGGCTCGCCGTTCATCCCGATGGCGAGCATCGCGCCGCGCCCCGGTTCGAGGATCGTCGACACCGGCGTGCCCGCGGTGAAGCCGTCCGAGCTGGTCGAGAACAGCTGCTCGGCACCGTCGCGCACCCCGGCTTCGCGCAGCAGCTCGGCCAGGTCGACGCCGAGGAAACGCGCGGTCGAGATGTACGGTCCGCCGACCGGGTTGGACACGCAGCACAGTGTGACGATCCGCTCGACGAGCGGCCGGTTCCGGATGTCGGCGTAGCTGAACGTCAGCTCGCGGTCGACCATGCCGTGGATCCGCAGCGTCCAGTCCTCGGCAGGCACCTGCGGCAGCACGAGTGCCGTGTCGATGCGGTAGAAGTCCGAGTTCGACGTGATGAACGACGGCGTGCCCAGCTTCGCGAAATCCGCCCCGGCGGGCACGGGCGGCGCGGGCTCCGCCGCGGTCAGCGGACCGACCGCCGCGCGGGAGCCTTCGGCGTCCTTGCGCGAGCCCAGCCACTGCCCCACCGCGCCCGCGACCCCGGCCGCGACCGCTGTGACCAAGAACTCCCTGCGGCTCCCCGACATCCCGCGGGACAGCGCCGCACCGTGCAGCCAGCGGAACACCAGCACCCCGGCGACGAGGCTCGCGAGCGGGGCGGCGAGCGCGAGCTGCCCCACGTCCGGCCGGGTGTAGACGGCGGCGACGCCCACAGCGCCGAACACCACGACGACGACCTGCCCCGGCAGCGCCCGCGTCCGCGAAAGCAGCCCGGCGCCGACGGCGACGAGCAGCAGCACCACGGCCATCCCGGCCAGCAGCACGGGCTTGTCACCGGTGCCGAAGGCGTCGACCGCGAAGTTCTTCAGCCACGTCGGCGTGAGGTCGATCGCCGCGTTGCCGACCGCCAGGAACGGCGAGGCGTTCGAGCCGACGAACGCCGCCACGAGGTGCCCGGCACCGACCGCCGCCGCCAGCGAAAGCACGCCGGTGAGCCCGGCGACGGCGGGGGTCAGCCGAGGCGCCGCGACGGGCGGGGCTTCACGCAGGTCGGTGGTCACCCCACCATTGTTCGCGCGAGAACCGTGGGATCAGCGTTCGGCGGCGGTTACGAGAGCCTTACGGAGGCGGTCCTCCTCGACCTTCCAGTACCCGTGCTCCACGTCGTCGATCAGGATCACCGGCACGCGGTCGCCGTACTCCGCGCGCCACTCCGGGTCGGAGTCCACGTCCGCCGTGCCCCACGCCACGCCCAGCTCGCCGCAGATCCGCTCGACGTCCCGCTCGGCCTGCTCACACGCGTGGCAGCCCTCGCGGCTCATCACGGTCACCTGAGTCATGCCCGCAAACGTACCCGCCGGAGCTTGCCGATCGGCGAATGCGGCAGGGACTCCGCGAACTCGACCGTGCGCGGCACCTTGTACCCCGCGAGCCGCTCGGCACAGTGGTCCACGACCTGCTGCTCGGACAGCGCGGCCCCGGCGGCCGGCACCACGACGGCCCGCACGGACTCCCCGCTGCGCTCGTCGATCGCGCCCACCACGGCGACCTCGGCCACTCCGGGCAGCGCCGCGATGGCCTCCTCGACCTCGTGCGGGAACACGTTGAATCCGTTGACGATGATCAGGTCGTTGGCGCGGTCCACCAGGTGCAGGTCGCCGTCGACGTCGAGGTAGCCCACGTCGCCGGTGCGGTACCAGCCCTCACTGTCGGGACCGTGCGCGCCATCCGGCCAGTAGCCGGAGAACAGGTTCGCGCCGCGCACGGACACCAGGCCCGCGCCCGCGTCCTCTTCGACGAAGGCGTCGTCGAGGTCGTCCGGGTCCAGCGGCACGGGCTCGGCGAGCCCGTCGGACTCCACCAGCCGCAGCTCCACGCCCGGCAGCGGACGACCGACGGACCCCGGCTTGGCGTAGCCGGTGACCAGCGTCGAGGTCAGCACGGGCGCGGTCTCGGTGAGGCCGTAGCCCTCGAAGACCGACAGGCCCGTCTTGTCGCGGATGGCCGCGAGGACCTTCGGGTGCAGCGGCGCGGCGCCAGAGGTGAGCAGGCGCACCGAGGCCAGGCCCGCGCGCAGCTCCTCGGTGTCCCGTTCCGCGAACTCGGCGTACATCGCGGGCACGCCGCCGATGACGGTCACCTGGTGCTCGGCGCACACCGCCAGCGCCTTGACGACGTCGAACCGCTCGGCGAGCACCACGCGGGCGCCGACCGCCACCGAGTGCAGCAGGCCGGGACCGAGGCCGTACACGTGGAACAGCGGGATCGCGAGGAACACCCGGTCGCCGGCGCGCGGCGTGCCGGGGACCGCGCCGATCTGTTCGAGGTTCGCCAGCAGCGCCCGGTGCGACAGCATCACGCCGCGGGACGGGCCGGTGGTGCCCGACGTGTACGACAGCACGGCGATGTCCTCGCCGTCGCCGACCGCCTCGACCGGCTCCCCCGGCCCGGCCTGCGGCGGCACGTCGCCCGGCTCCCGGCTGATCGTGAAGCGGGCGCCGCTGTGCTCGACGACGTTCCTGACCTCGGGCTCGGGCGCCAGCGGGGAGACGGGCACCGCGATCGCCCCGGCGCGGGCCACGGCGAACAGCGAGACGGCGAAGTCGGCGGACGTCGGCAGCCGCAGCAGCACCCGGTCGCCCGCGCCCACGCCGTGCCCGCGCAACGCGCGCGCCTGTCCGTTGATCGCGGCGTCCAGCTCCGACCAGGTGAAACTCGTACCGGAGGTGGTGTCGGCGAGCGCGGGCTCCCCGGGCACGCGGGCGGCGGCCGTGGCGGGCAGATCGGCGATGTTGGCCATGTCCCCAGTGTCTCCTCTCGCCGCTCGTCATGGGCGGGTTCGCGGATCGTCGCACTTCCGGGACGCACACCACTACCTACTTCTGGGTAACAACACGTATGCTGCTTCTGCGCCCGTAGTGGTGGTCATCACTCGGGTTCGGGACAGAGGAGTCGCCGTGACGAACTGGCTTGCTGCACGCCCCATGGGGCTGCACGTCGGCACGCTCGCGCGTCCCGTGGACCTGCCGGACGAGCAGCCGGACTCCTGGGACCTCGTCCACTCGGCGCAGAAGGGTGACAGCACCGCCTTCGGCACGCTGTACGACCGCTATGTCGACGTGGTGTACCGGTACGTGTACTTCCGCCTCGGGGACCGCGAGCTGGCCGAGGACATCACGAGCGAGACGTTCCTGCGCGCGCTGCGCCGGATCACGTCCGTCAGCTACCAGGGCCGCGATGTCGGCGCGTGGTTCATCACGATCGCCCGCAACATCGTGTTCGACCACGTGAAGTCCAGCCGGTTCAAGCTCGAAGTGGTCACCGACGAGGTCTCCGAGACCGGGGCCGCCCCGTTCGTCGGCCAGAGCACCGCCGAGGGCAGCGGGCCGGAGCAGCAGGCGCTCGCCGCGGCGACCCGCGAGGCGCTGCTCAAGTGCATCGCCGACCTCGGGGACGACCAGCGCGAATGCATCGTGCTGAGGTTCATCCAGGGCCTGTCGCTCACCGAGACCGCGCAGATCATGAAGCGCAACGAGGGTGCCATCAAGGCGCTGCAGCACCGGGCGGTCCGCAAGCTCGCCCAGTCGTTGCCCCCGACCTGGCGGTGAAACCGTAACGATCCAGGGCATCGGTCGTTCACCACGACGTGGACGTGCCCGGGTGGTCAGGACGCGACCTGGAGGTCATCTCCGGGCTGCGGCACCTCGGCGACACCGCGAACCCGGACGCCGAGACGCGCGCGCGGATCAAGGACGGCATCCTCGAACGGCTGGCCGAGCAGGAGCGGGCCCGGCCGAGCCGCAGGCGCCGCATCCTCGCCGAGGTGCTGGCGGCCGCCGTCGCGCTCGCCATCGCGCTGGGCGGGGTCGGGCTGCTGCTGTCGAGGAACGCGCTGCCCGGCGACACCCTCTACGGCATCAAGCGGGCGGGTGAGTCGGCCGAGCTGAGCCTGGCGTTCGGCGACTCCGCGAAGGCGCAGAAGCACCTGGAGTTCGCGTCGAACCGGCTCGACGAGCTGGAGGCGCTGGCCGGGTCGGACCCCGGCGCGTACCAGGCCACCCTCACCGACTTCGCGAACGAGGCCAAGGCCGGCACCGCGCAGCTGACCCAGCTCGCGACGCAGGGCAGTGGCCAGCAGCTCGACCAGCTGCGCACCTGGTCGCTCGACCAGCGGGCGAAGCTCGCGGCCGCCGCAGTGGACGCACCCGCGGCCGCCCGGCCGGAATTCACCTCTTCGGCGGAACTCCTCGACCGGATCGAGGCGCGGGCGCAGACCCTGATGGCCCGGCTGAGCTGCTTCCAGATCACCACCGGCGAGACCGACGACCTCGGCGCGGTGCCCGACTCGGGTTCGTGCGGACCGCCCGTCGACGCGATCACCGGGCAGCAGCCGCCTGTCCCGCTGCCGGCCGCGCCGAGCAGCGAACCACCACCCGCGCAGCAAACGTCCACGTCCACGCCGGTACCGACGCCGTCGTCCACCGGACCGACCGCCCCGCTGCGGCCGACGACGGCCGTGCCGGCGCCGTCCGCGGTCCAGCCGCCGGTGCTCGCGCCGACCAGTCCGCGGCTGACGCCGACGACCACGCCGCAGCTGCCGTGGATCACGCTTCCGCCCCTGCTCCCCGGCCTTCCCGGGGTGGGGATCGGCTGAGGGGGAATCGCTACCCTTGGGTTCCGGACACCCGACTCAGGAGGCGGTCTGCGTGTGGCGCGGCAGGGGCAAGGGCCCGGAACTCGAACGACTCGCCACGCTGGCAGGCGAAGCGTCCGCCGACGCCGCCGTCGCCATGGAGAACGCGCAGCTCGACGGCGTCGAGCTGCCGCCGGCCCCGGCGCAGCCGGACCTGACCGCGGCCGCGTTCTTCGACGTGGACAACACGATGATGATGGGCGCGTCGATCTTCCACTTCGCGCGGGGGCTCGCGGCCCGCAAGTACTTCACGGCGTCCGACCTCGCGGGCTTCGCGTGGCGGCAGGTGAAGTTCCGCGTGGGCGGGCGGGAGACGCAGGACACCGTCAAGGTCAGCCGTGAGCAGGCGCTGTCGTTCGTCGCGGGCAAGACGGTCGAGGAGATGACCGCGGTCGGCGAGGAGATCTACGACGAGCTGATGGCGGACAAGATCTGGTCCGGCACGCGCGCGCTCGCCCAGATGCACCTCGACGCGGGGCAGCGGGTGTGGCTGGTCACGGCGACCCCGGTGGAACTGGCGGCGATCATCTCGCGGCGGCTCGGGCTGACGGGCGCGCTGGGCACGGTCGCGGAGCACGTGGACGGCGTCTACACCGGGCGGTTGGTCGGTGACCTGCTGCACGGCCGCGCGAAGGCGCACGCGGTGCGCGCGCTGGCCGCGAGGGAGGGCCTGAACCTGCGCCGCTGCACGGCGTACTCGGACTCGTCGAACGACGTGCCCATGCTGTCCGTGGTGGGCACGGCGGTGGCGGTCAACCCGGACACGGGCCTGCGCGAGATCGCCCGCGCCCGAGGCTGGGAGATCCGCGACTTCCGCACCGGCCGCAAGGCGGCGAAGATCGGCGTCCCGTCGGTACTGGGCGCCGGCGCGGTGGCAGGCGCAGTCGCGGCGGGGATGGCGTACCGGCGGCGCTGACCCTCAACCCTGAAAGACGCTCCGCCGGTCGGCCAGGCGGCGGTACAGGGTCTGCTGGATCGACTCGCGCACCTGGTCCGTCAGGTTGAAGACCAGCATCGGGTCGTCGTGGTCCTCCGGCGGGATGTGGTCCGTTCGCAGCGGCTCGCCGAACTCGATCGTCCACTTCGTCGGCAGCGGGATGGCGCCCAGCGGGCCCAGCAGCGGGAAGAACGGCGTCACCGGGAAGTACGGCAGCCCCAGCAGCCGGGCGAGCGGCTTGAGGTCTCCGATCTTCGGGTAGATCTCCTCGGCCCCCACGATCGCGCAAGGCACGATCGGCACGCCCGTCCGCAGCGCCGCCGACACGAAGCCGCCGCGGCCGAAGCGCTGCAGTTTGTACCGCGCCGAAAACGGTTTCCCGATGCCCTTGAAGCCCTCCGGCCACACGCCGACCAGCTCGCCCGAGCACAGCAGCCGCTCGGCGTCCGGGTGGCACGCGAGCGTCTGGCCGGACTTGCGCGCCAGCGCGCCGAGCAACGGGGTGCGAAACACGAGGTCCGCGCCGAGCATCCGCAGGTACCGGTGCGCCGGGTGCTCGTCGTGCACCGCGACCGCCGTCATCACCGCGTCGAACGGCAGCGCGCCCGAGTGGTTGCACACGATGAGCGCCCCGCCCTCCTTCGGCACGTTGTCGATGCCCACGGTGGTGACGCGGAACCACTTCTCGTACAGCAGCCGCAGCGGCGGCAGCAGCACATTGTCGGTCAGCTCCCGGTCGAAGCCGAACTCGTCGACCTCGTAGTCACCGGTCAGGCGGTTGCGCAGGAAGGCCAGCGCCCGCGTGACCGGATCCACCTCGGGTTCCGGCGCCGCGGACACGGCCTGGACGGGACGCGACGGCTGCTCGTGCGGCCGGCGCAGGGGGATGACCTTGGCTTCCGCGCTGGTGGTCACTCGTCCGCTCCTGGATTCGTCGTCATCTGGCCTGACCCGTCGCGGCGGCGGTGAGCATCCGGCCCGCCACCGCGGCCAGCCGGGCACCGTCCACGACGGGGCGCAGCCCGCGGCCGCGCACGTAGTCGTCGAACGCCGCGGCCGTGGTCCAGCGCGGACGGAAGCCGAAGACCTCCTTCAGCCGCGTGGTGTCCACGACCCGGCCGTAGTTCAGCAGCCGCACCTGGTCGGCGGAGAAGTCGACCACCCGCGCACCGCGCAGGACCTTCGCGACCGAGGGAATCAGCGATCGCGGCACCGGCAGCTCGACCCGGCCCGCCCTCCGGACGGCCTGTGCGAGGGTGAGTACCCCGTCCGCGGCGACGTTGAACACGCCCGGCCGGTCCCCCAGCGTCGCCCGCTCCAGCACGGCGAGCGCGTCCGCGGGGTGCAGCAGCTGCAGGCGGGCGTCGTAGCCGAGCACGGTCGGCACCACCGGCAGCGCGAAGTACCGGGCCAGCACGGTGTCCACCTCCGGCCCGACGACGTGCGCGAACCGCAGCGTGGTGACCGTGAGGTCGGGACGGCGCCGGGCCACGCCACGGACGTAGCCCTCCATCTCGATGGCATCCTTGGCGTAACCCGTGCTCGACGCCGGGATCAGCTCCGAGTCCTCCGTGCACACCGCGGGCGAGCGCGCGCCGGCCCCGTAGACCGCGGCAGTGGACTTGACGACGAGCTTGCGCACCGACGCCGAACGCTGGCACGCGGCGAGCAGCCGCATGGTGCCGATGACGTTGACTTCCTTCAGCGCGCCCCGGCGGACGGGTGCGGCCGGGTGGCACATGGTGGCCGCGTGCACGACCGTGTCGACGTGCGCGTCCGCGAGGATCTTCGCGATCAGCGGGTTGCGGATGTCGGCGCGCACGAACTCGGCGCGGCCGAGCCTGCGCTGGACCTGCTGCGGCGGCGGCGTGGTGTCCACACCGAGCACGCGTTCGAACTCCGGGTTGGTGCCCAGCCGCGCCAGCAGGCGCCCACCGAGCTCACCTCCGACCCCGGTGACGAGCACTACTCTGGACGGCATTCAACCCCCTGACGACAGGGCTCGAGTTTCGGCGGCGGTGCGATGTTACTCCGTCGTCGGGCCGAAGTCAGGGGCTCTCACCTGGTATTCACGCAGGTCAGCGACTTCACTCAAACGGCAGCGACCCGCCCGGGTGGCCCGGACGGGTCGCGAAGAAGCGGTCGCTCAGGACCTCACTTGCCCTGCTTGCGACGCTGCATCCGCGTACGGCGCAGCAGCTTGCGGTGCTTCTTCTTGGACATGCGCTTGCGGCGCTTCTTGATGACCGAGCCCACAGGTGCTCCTTCACGTTTCCCGTCGATCCGACGCTGCCCGGCGCAGCGTCCATCGGTTGGAGCGCACAGGCGCGAGCGGTCTCCCAGATTACCCTCGGGCTCTCCGGGCAAGCGCACACCCCCTACCTAGCCGACGTCGAAATAGGCGCCTTCCAGGTATTCGTGCACCGCCTTCTCCGGCACCCGGAACGATTTGCCGACCCTTACGGCCGGCAGCTCGCCCGAATGCACGAGGCGGTAGACGGTCATCTTGGAGACCCGCATCAGCGAGGCCACCTCGGCGACCGTCAGGAACTGGACCTGCCCGACAGCGGGCACGTCCTTCTTGTTCGACGGCATACGTCACCGTGCCCTTCGACACGCATCGTGCCGCTCGGCTTCCCCACCGGCGGTTCGACACGCACGTGCTTAATCCCTGAGGGTAGCGGGACTGGTGGGACCAATGCGACGTCTCTTGCGCGAATTGGTCCGTACGGGCTCGGTCACCTGCGCATTGTCGACCCGGACCGGCCGGAATTGCCCGGTTGCGACGCCGAACGGCGCAGCGGTGCGTCACATCGCCTTCGACGCAGCGTCACTTGCCGAGTTCGATCGAACGGTCCCGCGCGGCCTCGATCGCGTCCAGCAGCGCCGCACGGACGCCGTGCTTCTCCAGCTCGCGGATCGCGTTGATCGTGGTGCCTGCGGGGGATGTGACCGCCTCGCGGAGGATCACCGGGTGCTCGCTGCTCTGCGCCAGCATCTTCGCCGCGCCGACGGCCGACTGCACGATCAGCTTCTCCGCGACCGCCCGCGGCAGGCCGAGCAGGATCCCGGCGTCGATCATGGCCTCGACCAGGTAGAAGAAGTACGCCGGGCCGGAACCGGACAACGCGGTGACCGCGTCCTGCTGCTTCTCGGGCACCTCGATGACCTGGCCGACCGACGACAGCAGCTCCTTGACCAGCGCCAGGTGCTCCGGAGTGGCGTGCGTACCCGGCGAGATCGCGCTCATCGCCTCGCCGACCACCATCGGCGTGTTCGGCATGACCCGCACGACCGGGACGCCCTCGGGCAGGCGGCGCTCGTACAGCGCCGTCGGCAGGCCCGCGCACAGCGACACGACGAGCGACGACGGGCCCACGACGGGCGCCAGCTCCGTCAGCACCGGCTCGATGTCCTGCGGCTTGACGGCGACGAACAGCACGTCCGCCCGCTTGGCCGCCTCGTCGACCTCGACGCCCGCGATGCCGTACTGCCCGGTCAGCTCGGCCGCGCGCTCCGGATGCCGCTCGGTGAACAGCAGCTCGTCCGCGCTGCGGCCGCCCTTGAGCAGCCCGGCCAGCAGCGCCTCACCGATCTTTCCCGCACCCAGCACAGCGATGGTCGTCATGCTTGGAGATTAAGGCGAGGGCGCCAGCGCCAGCTGCCGGGCCTGGCAGACGAGCCGTCCGGCCGAGTCGATCACCGTCGCGTCCGAGTCGAACCACGCCTCGTGCACCGAGCGGCACTCGACCTGCACCCGCAGCCAGCCGTTCGCGGGCCGGGCCCGCAGCATCGCCGTCAGCTGCACTGTCGGCGCCCAGCCGAAGCGGCCGAGGTTGAACACCACGGGCGGATTCACATCGCCGGCGAGCAGCGCGAAGTACGGGTCCGGCACGACGTGCCGCGGCCGCACCCACAGCCTCAGCCGCGGCGGCTCGCCGGTGCGGCCCGTGAGGTAGCCGGCGGTGGCCGGGTCGAGCCGCACGTCGCAGCCCTTCGCCAGGTGGAAGACGCCTTCGGCGGTGTCGCCGCCCAGCGGGATCGCCCGCGGCGGCGGTTCGGCGGGCATCGGCGCCAGGTCGCTCCACTCAGGACGGCGGATCGGCAGCCGCCCGGCCGTGACGCTCGCCTCGACGCAGCTGCGTCCGCGCTGCTCCAGCCGCACCGCGACCACCGTGGCGCGGCGGCCGACCTTGCGCAGGTCGGTCCGGAGCAGCACGGGGCCGATCGCGGGCGGGCGCAGGAACTCGGCGCTCACCACGAGCGGCTCGGCGGCGGGCTCACCGCGCTCGGCGAGCACCGCGACCGCGGCCTTCGCGAGCAGGGACATCAGAAATCCCCCGTGCGGGTGGTTACCGATCGACCACTCAGGGCGAAGGTCGGCGGTCAGAGTGCCGTCTCCCAGGGACCTCACCGCGCACGCCACCTCGAAGGACGCGGGGTCCTGGGCCTCCAGGGTGCTCACGAACGGCTGGCCAGTGAGCGCAGGAAGAAGGCCAGGTTCGCGGGCCGTTCGGCCAGCCGCCGCATGAGGTATCCGTACGAATTGCGCCCGAACGGCACGTACACGCGCACGGTCTCCCCCTCGGCCGCGAGGCGCCGCTGCTCGTCGGGCCGGACGCCGTAGAGCATCTGGTACTCGTACGTGCCCTGCTTGCGGCCGTACCAGTGGACGCGCTCCCGCAGCAGCGGGATCAACCGTGGGTCGTGCGTGGCGAACATGGGGTAACCATCCCCGGCCAGCAGGGTGTTCGCCGCACGGACGTAGCTCAGGTCGACCTCGTGTCCACCCGGATGGGCTACCCCCGCGCCGGCCGCGTAGGCCCCCTTGCACAGCCGCACCCGCGAGTCGGGCTGCGCGAGCGCGACCGCGTCGGCCTCCGTGCGTTTCAGGTACGACTGCAGCACCGCGCCGACCCACGGCCACGTGCGCCGCAGCTCCGCGTGCACGCGGAGGGTCGCGTCGACGCTGTCGTACTCCTCCATGTCCAGCGTCACCGTCGTCGCGCACTGCTCGGCGGCGGCGCAGACGCGGTACGCGTTGTCGAGCGCGAGCTTCTCGTCGAGCCCGAGCCCGATCGCGGACAGCTTGAGGCTGACCTCCGCGCGCACCGACAGGCCCTCGCTGTGCAGCCGGTCCAGCAGGCCGAGGCACGCCTGGACCGCCTCTTCCGCCTGCTGCACGTCCTCGGTGTGCTCCCCCAGGTGGTCGAGCGTGACGTAGAGGCCGTCCTCGGCCAGGCGGGTGACGACGGCGAGGGCGTCGGTGACGGTCTCCCCCGCGATGAAGCGGTCGACGACACCTCTCGTGGCGGGCGCCCCGGTCACCACACGGCGGACCGTGTCGCTTCCGGCGGCGGCGAGGATCAGCGAGCGCAACGGGTTCACGGACGAAACTTTACGGGGTCACATATCGGAAGCCCATGCTCCGGACGGCGCGAACCGAGTGAAGTTGATCTTGTCGCGTGTTCAGTCGCCGAGGTGGAAGCGGGCGAACAACAGGGCCTCGGCCAGGTCCTTCATCCGATGCGCGGAGCTGGGCGCCCGCCGGGTGTTCACTTCGAGCACGATCTGCCCGTCGTAGTGCTCGCTGCTGAGCTTTTCGAGCAGTTCCGCGCAGGGCTGGCCGCCACGACCGGGCACGAGGTGCTCGTCCTTCGGTACGCCCGTGCCGTCGGCGAGATGCACGTGGGTGAGCCCCGTTCCCATGCGGTCGGCCAGCGCGAGCGCGTCCATTTGAGCGGCGGCCGCGTGCGACAGATCCAGCGTGTAGTGCCGGTAGCCGACGTCGGTGGGGTCGATCGACGGCCGGAACGCCGACATCCGCGCGTCCTTGCGGCCACCTGGTGGCCGCACCTTGAACATGTTCTCGACCGCGATCTCGATGCCGCTCTCGTCCTCCAGCTCGGCCACCAGGTCGCCGAACGCGTCGCCGTAGCGGCGCTGCCACCGGAACGGCGGGTGCACGACGACGGTCCGCGCCTCCAGGTCCAGGGCGGCCTCGACGCTGCGGCGCAGCCGGACCTCCGGATCCGGCGACCACACCCGCTGCGTGATCAGCAGCGACGGCGAGTGCACCGACAGCACCGGCATCCCCGTGCGCCGCGACCACCGGCGCAGCTCGGGGACGTGCTGGCTCAACGGATCGACCCAGACCATCACCTCGACCCCGTCGTAGCCGAGGTCCGCGGCCAGCTCGAAGGCCGTGCCGGCACGCAACGGCCACACCGACGCGGTCGACAGCCCGACCGGGATCAACGCGACAGCAGCAGCAGGGCCGCGGGTGAGACCGTGACCACCAGCCCGACCAGCACCGCGAGCACCATCGTCTGGATGTCGTCCGCGCGGCGGATCTTCCGCACGATCCACACCAGACCGATGATCACCACGAGCGCGACGACCAGCGCGGCGGCGGGGATCTGACCCCACAGCCAGTTGAAGCCGAGCCACACGGCGGCACCGCCGAGCACGCCCAGCGCGAGCTGCGCGGCCATCGACAGCCACTGCTTCGCGGGCGAGGCCGCGCGCTCGGGCTCGTCCTCCTCCGCGTAGTCCTCGTCCTCGGCCCGCTCCTCGGGCTCGTAGTCGTAGCCGCCGAGCCGCTCGGGCTCGGCCTCGCCGAACTCACCGAACTCGTCGACGTCGTCGTCGTCCTCGGCGAACGGGTCGTGGAAGCCGGTGGCTTCGAGGGGCTCCTCGGGCGCCTGCGGCGGCCGCGCGAACCCGGACGGGTGTTGCGGGGGCTGGTCGCGCACGGCCGGCATCACGCCGACCTCGGTGTCCTCCGCGCCCGCGTGGTCCCGCTGCCTGCGCCAGCGCGACAGCCCGGCTGGCGGCGCGTCCGGCGGGACCGCGGCCTCCGGGGGCTGCTTGCCGTTGACGGCCTGGAACTGCTCCGTGTGCGGCTCGGGCTCGGCAGGCGGCCTGCCCGGCGCGCGGCGGATACGGCGCGGCGGCGCGGGGAACGCACCACTCGGCATCGCGCCCTGCGGAGGACCGGGGTCCGGCGTGTCCTCCGGGGCGTCGCCGTCGAGCCGCGCCGCCAGCCCGCCCGTGGGCGGACGGCGCAGCGGCTGCACCTGACGGGTCTCCTCGGGACCGCGAGGGCCGTCCTCCGGCAGCGGCAGCGCGCCGGACTCCTGGGGCGGGCGCTGCGGCAGGCGCGGGCGGCGGCCCTGGACGTCGGGCCGCGGGAACGCGCCCGACTCCGGCGGGGGCGCCAGGTTCGGGCGGGGGAAACCACCCGAGTCCGGGCCGGGCCGGGAGAACGCGCCGGACTCCTGCGGCGGCCGCGGGAACGCGCCGGACTCCGGCGGAGCGGCGGGCGGCTGCGGGAACGCGCCAGAGTCGGACTGCGGGAACCCACCGGACTCCGGCGCCTTGGGCGGGATCGGAGGCTTGGGGAACGCGCCCGACACGGGCGGGGGCACGGCGCCGTTGGGCGGCGGTACCGCCCCGTTGGGCCTGGGGAACGCACCTGAAGGCGGGACGCCGTTGGGCCGCGGCGGCGCGACCGGGTCCTGCCGCGGCGCGGCGGGCGGCACCGGAGGCGCGGGCGGCGCCTCGTCGTCGGGCAGCGCCCGGCGACCACCGTTGCGGCGGCCGTTCGGCGGCGGCGGGTTGTCCCCGCGCACCCGGTCGATGATCGCGTGCGGACCGGTGTCGGTGACCCCGCGGGCCCGTCGAGGCGCCTCGGTGCCGTTCGGGGCACCGTTCGGCTGCTGCTCGTCGTCCTCCTCGGCGGCACGCCGGTGCCGCCGCCTGCCCTCGACGTTCCCGCCGTGCTGGGCGAGCAGCTCGGCGACCGTCTTCTGCGAGCGGTCCTGACCGCTTTCCCGACTCATCAGCGTTTCACCCCCACCGCACGTTCGTCCTCGGGTAGCCTGCGAGCCCGGCTCCGGGCACGGCACACGTGCAGCACCGCCTCACGCATCCCTTCCACCTTTCCACCGTGCCCTCAACGCGCACTCCCGTCCACCGGGGTGCTGTCACCGGTCCGTTCGCGCGACGAACTGCGCCACGCGTCCGGTGCAGTGTCGTCCGTACCGTTCGAACGGTCCAGTCGCCGCAGGATCAGCCCCTCTCGCAGAGCCCACGGGCAGATCTCCAGCTCGTGCACCGACAGCGCCCGCATCGCGGCCTGCGCCACGAGCGCGCCGCCCACCAGCTGGTGGGCCCGGCTCGCGCTGACGCCTTCCAGCTCGGCGAGGTCGGCCGCCGTCATCCGGGAGATGAAGGCGATGAGCTGCCGCAGTGCGGTGTCGGACAGGGTACGGCGTACCCGCGGGCCCGCGGCGGAGGGAGCCGCTCCGGCCAGCCTGGCCAGCGAGCGGAAGGTCTTCGACGTGGCCACCACGCGGTCCGGTTCGCCGAGGTCGGCGACCTTGCGGGCGAGCGGCGCGAGCTGCTCGTCGAGCCACGCCGAGGTCTCGACGAGCTCCGAGCGGCTGGGCGGGTCGTGCGAGAACCGGGTCCGCGTCGTGCGGCCCGCGCCCAGCGGCAGCGACTCCGCGAGCACCGGCTCCTCGTCCATGCCCATCGCCACTTCGAGCGAGCCGCCGCCGATGTCGAGCACCAGCAGCTGCCCGGCCGACCAGCCGAACCAGCGGCGCACCGCGAGGAACGTCACCCGCGCCTCGTCGGGCCCGGAAAGCGCTCTCAGCTCGATGCCCGTCTCGTCGCGGACCTTGCGCAGCACCTTCGCCGAGTTGGTCGCCTCGCGCACGGCCGACGTCGCGAACGCCATGACCTCCTCGCAGCCCAGCTCGGCGGCCGACTTCTTCGCCGTCGCGACGGCGTCGACCAGGCCCTGCGCGCCCGCCTTGCTCAGCTCACCGTGCTTGGTGATCTGCTCGGCGAGCCGCAGGACGATCTTCTCCGAGTGCATGGGCGTCGGGTGGGCACCACGATGGGCGTCCACCACCAGCAGATGCACGGTGTTGGACCCCACGTCGAGTACCCCTAGGCGCACAAAGCCCTACCGTACCCGGAAGAAGGCTTAAGTCTCGAACTTGTAACCAAGACCGCGCACCGTCACGAGGTGGCGCGGCGAGCCCGGGTCGGGCTCGATCTTCGACCGCAGCCGCTTGACGTGCACGTCCAGGGTCTTCGTGTCGCCCACGTAGTCCGCGCCCCACACCCGGTCGATCAGCTGCCCGCGCGTGAGCACCCGGCCGACGTTGCGCAGCAGGTACTCCAGCAGGTCGAACTCCTTGAGCGGCAGCGAGACCTCGCCGCCGTCGACGGTCACCACGTGCCGCTCGACGTCCATCCGCACCGGGCCCGCGGCCAGCACCGGCGGCGCCAGCTCGCCCTCGGCGCCGTTCTCGCCGCCGCGGCGCAGCACGGCGCGCACGCGGGCGATCAGCTCGCGCGCCGAGTACGGCTTCGTCACGTAGTCGTCGGCGCCCAGCTCCAGGCCGACCACCTTGTCGATCTCGCTGTCGCGTGCGGTCACCATGATCACCGGCACCGCGGAGCGCTGCCGCAGCTGCTTGCAGACGTCGGTGCCGCTCATGCCGGGCAGCATGAGGTCCAGCAGCACGATGTCGGCACCGTTGCGGTCGAACTCCTCCAGGGCCTGCTGGCCGGTGGTGGCCACCGCGGCGGTGAAGCCTTCCTTGCGCAGCAGGAAGGCCAACGGGTCGGCGAACGACTCCTCGTCCTCGACGATGAGCACCCTCGTCACTGCTTTCCTCCCTGTTCCTGGCTGGTTCCCACGAGCCGGGGTAGGCGCTCGGGGTTCTTGTCGGCCGCGCCGCCGTTCGACGACGCGCCCTGGTACGCGGGCAGCCGGAGGGTGAACGTCGAACCCGTCCCCGGCATGCTCCACAGCTTGACCTCGCCACCGTGGTTGGCGGCGACGTGCTTGACGATCGCGAGCCCGAGCCCCGTGCCGCCCGTCGCGCGCGAGCGGGCCTTGTCGGCGCGGTAGAAGCGCTCGAAGACACGCTGCTGGTCCTCCTCGGCGATGCCGATGCCGCGGTCGGTGACCGCGATCTCGACCATGCCGTCCACCTGCCGCCTGCTGACCGAGACGGGGCTACCGGGCGGGGAGTACGCGACGGCGTTCTCCAGCAGGTTGGACAGGGCCGTGACCAGCAGTGTCCGGTCGCCTTCGATGAGCAGACCGCTCGGGGCGTCGGCGGTGACATCGATGTCGGCCGACTCGGCGGACATCGAGGTGCGGCCGAGCGCCTCGCGCACGACGGCGTCCACCTCGACCACGTTCAGGTCGGGCAGCCGCTCGGCGCCCTGCAGGCGCGACAACGCGATCAGCTCGGTGACGAGCCTGCCCAGCCGCGTGGACTCGTGCAGGATCTTGCCGCCGAAGCGGCGCACCTCCTCGGTGTCCTCCGCCGCGTCCAGCACGGCCTCGGCGAGCAGCGCGATCGCGCCGACCGGCGTTTTCAGCTCGTGGCTGACGTTGGCCACGAAGTCGCGGCGCACCATTTCCAGGCGGGCGGCTTCGGAGTGGTCCACCGCCTCGACGACGGTGAAGCCGTCGCCGAGCGGGCGGACGTGCCCGACGACGGCCTCCGGCTGGCGGCCCCGCGCTTCGAGCGGCGAAAGGTCGACCTCGAGGGGCTCGTCGGTCTCGATGACCTGCTCCGCCGCCTTGCGGGCGCGGGGATCGGCGCGGTTGTCGCGGACGAGCCCGAGCACCTCGGACCGGTCGTTGTGCAGGACCATGTCGCCGAAGCGGTTGAGGACGAGCACGCCGTTGTGGGACGACCGCACGAGGCGGAGCAGCAGCTCGGCCACGGTGGGGCCGGTGGGGCGGCGGTCGTCCCGGCGCCGCCGCGCCCGGCTGACCAGGGAACCAGCGATTCCGCCGACCAACAGGCAGCCGACGGCCAGGGCGAGTGCGGCAGTCACGCTCACGGCTGAATCGTAAGCACGAAGCTGACCATTTGACCTAGTCTTGACGGCCTTGTCGTGACGCCTGTGACACCTTCACGGAAACTGTTGGCCGCTGGTTCAGGCCGTGTTCACGGGACCGCCGCTCCACCGTGATTCACCGGATCGGGTCCAGCTGGCGCAGTTCCTCTTCGGACAGACGCAGCGCGCCCGCCCCGATGTTCTCTTCGAGGTGCTCCGGGTTGCCCGTGCCGGGGATGGCGAGCACCTGTGGCCCCTGGTGGAGGGTCCAGGCGAGCCGGACCTGGGCGGGCGTCGCGCCGTGCGCGGCGGCGACGGCCTCGACCGCGGGGTCCTCCTGCCCGTGGGTGATCGCGAAGAACGGCACGAACGCGATGCCCTGCTCGCCGCACAGCCGCAGCAGCTCGTCGTCCTCGCGCCGGGCGGAGAGGCCGTACATGTTCTGCACGCACACCACGGGCGCGATCGCCTGCGCCTCCGCCAGGTGTTCCGCGCTGACGTTCGAGATGCCGAGGTGCCGGATCAGGCCCGCCTCGCGCAGTTCCGCGAGCGCGCCGAAGTGGTCGGCGAGGGAGCCGGTGCCGCGGTCGAGGTTGTCGCCGAGGCGCAGGTTCACGACGTCGAGGTGGTCGCGGCCGAGCTGGCGCAGGTTCTCCTCGACCTGGCCGCGCAGCTGCTCGGGGCGCGCGAAGTGGAACTCGCCGGACGGGTCCCGGCCGGGGCCGACTTTGGTGGTGAGCACCAGGTCCTCGGGGTACGGGTACAGCGCGGAGTTGATCAGCTCGTTGGCCGAGAGCAACGGGGAGAAGTAGAACGCGGCGGTGTCGATGTGGTTCACGCCGAGCTCGACGGCACGGCGCAGCACGGCGATGGACTGCTCGCGGTCGGACGCCAGGCGCATCGCGCCGAAGCCGATCCGGTTGACGGTGCGGTCGCCGAGGGTCCAGGTGCCCGCCGCGGCGGCGGTGATCGTTTCTGTCGTCATGAGGCCAGCTTGCGCAGCGGTCGCGAGCCACGCCGCCAGTTGGCAGTTTGCTGCCAAACTGGAGGCATGGACGTGGCGGTGGTACGGGGCGAGGCCGAGCTGTTGGCACGCGCGGCGCACCTGTTCGAGTCGGCCGGGTCGCTCGCCTGCGCGGCGGACGACCTGCACACGTGGGCCGTGACCCGGCACGCGAAGCACGCGCCGGTCGGGGCCGGTTCGATCCGCAAGCTCTACCGGCCCGGCGTGCTCCTCGACCCGGTGCAGACGCAGCACGTGCGGGAGCGGGCGCAGCTGGGCGTGCAGGTGCGGATCACCCCGGCGGAGATCAACGAGACGATCATCTTCGACGACCGGGCGGCGATACTGGCCGGTGACCGGGCAAGCGGGGAGCGCAGCTACAGCGTGGTGACGCGCCCGGAGGTCGTGCGGAGCGTGACGTCACTGTTCGACGCGGCCTGGCGCACGGCGACCGAGCTGGCGGTGTTCGAGATGCAGTTCGCCGAGGTGCGGGCACTGGCGCCGCGGATACTGGACATGCTGGCGTCGGGCTGCAAGGACGAGTCAGCGGCCCGGACGCTCGGCCTGGGCCTGCGCACGTACCGGCGCCGGGTGGCGGAGCTGATGAACGCGCTCGGCGCGGAGTCACGGTTCCAGGCCGGCGTGCGGGCCCGGGAGCTGGGGCTGGTGTAGCCCGGAGTGGCGGGCGCGGCGGAGATGGCGGCGCCGATGCCCGGGGCGACGAGCGGCACCGAGCCACATCTGGCGGCTGGCGCCCCCGGCTCGGAGGCTCAGCCCTCGTCGAGCCTCGCCCGGCGGACCGAAGCAGGCGGGGCGAGCGACGGCCTCGCGCCGAACCCCAGCCGCGCGGGCCGAAGCAGGCGGGGTCAAGTCACCGGCCCGCGCCGCCCCAGCCCCGCGGGCGTGAGAGCGGAGCCGGTCGAGCCCCGCTCCCACCCCCGGATGCGTCAGCGGCCCTGGTTCGCCACCGCGGCGGCGGCTTCCTCCGCCGCGGCCGGGTCGAGGTACGTGCCGCCCGGGGTGACGGGCTTCAGGTCGGCCGTGAGGTCGTAGCGCAGCGGGATGCCGGTCGGAATGTTGAGCCCCGCGATGGCCTCGTCCGAGATGCCGTCGAGGTGCTTGACCAGCGCCCGCAGCGAGTTGCCGTGCGCGGCGACCAGCACGGTCTTCCCGGCGCGCAGGTCCGGCACGATCGCCGATTCCCAGTACGGCAGCAGCCGCGCCACGACGTCCTTCAGGCACTCCGTCAGCGGCGCCTGGTCACCGAGGCCGGCGTAGCGCGCGTCGGCGTCCTGGCTGAACTCGCTGCCCCGCTCGATGGGCGGCGGCGGCACGTCGTACGAGCGGCGCCACAGCATGAACTGGTCCTCGCCGAACTCGTCGCGGACCTGCTTCTTGTTCTTGCCCTGCAGCGCGCCGTAGTGCCGCTCGTTGAGCCGCCAGTCGCGCCGCACCTCGATCCAGTGCCGGTCGGCGACGTCGAGCGCGATGTTCGCGGTCGAGATCGCCCGGCGCAGCAGCGACGTGTGCACCACGTCCGGCAGCAGCCCCGCCTCGGCCAGCAACTCCCCGCCCTTGCGGGCCTCCGCCTGCCCCGCCTCCGACAGGGGCACGTCGACCCAGCCGGTGAACAGGTTCTCCGCGTTCCACGTGCTCTGCCCGTGCCGGAGCAGCACCAACGTCCCAAGTTCGGCCATGCCCCGAATCTAATGCGCCACGGCGAGCGGCTCCGGGCAGGGTGGTGGCGGGTCTACGCACAGTGCGTTACTACCCGGTAACGCGATCACTCGCCCGCAGGAGGGGGCCGTCAGGACCGGCGCGGAAAGTGACACTCACTGCGCTGTGTTAACAGACGTTATAAATTTCACTCGAATGGAGTATCCAGTAGTCTTGTGATTACCCGTCGACATCTGACAAGTTGACTTACGTCCCGCTCCGCTGGATTCCACGCACTCCCCAGCGGACCGGGGTACGACCGCAGCTCGTCTCCCCCCTGCCGAGCTGCGGCCCCGCCGGCCCCGTTGGCACTCCCCCTCGCCACCGGGTCCACAGCGGCGGGAGCGTCAGCGGGGCGGCTCGAGTTCGCGACTCCCCCTCCCTCGAGCCGTCCCGCCTCCCCGAAGCATGCTCGCGCTGCGCGCTCGCCTTCTTCGGCGATCACTCATCCTTCCTGGGGGTCGAACCCCCAGACCCCCGCCAGGGGGCAAGCCCCCTGGACCCCCATCCCGCGTGGTTGCGTTGGGGTTGTTTGGTTCCGGTCAGTCGGTGAGAGTGCCCGGTTGGTGGGGTTGTGCTGGTTCTACCAGGTGCTTGAAGGCTTGTAGGTTGGCCAGGGACTCGCCTCGGCTCACTCGCCAGTCCCATTCGCGTTTGATGCTCGTGGCGAAGCCGATCTCCAGGATCGTGTTGAAGTCGCCGTCCGCGGCTTCCAGGACCTGCCCAAGGAGTTTGTCCAGCTCGTCCTCGGTGAGCGTGTCCTTGTTGAGCTTGCCCACCAGGTAGATGTCGCCCAGTGCGTCCACCGTGTAGTGGACGCCGTAAAGCTTCGCGTTGCGGCGCAACAGGAAGCGGTACACCTCCTCGTGGGCCTCGTCCGGGCGGCGGCACACGAACGCCTCGACCGCGAAGGCGTGCTCCCGCACGATCAGCCAGCAGTTCGTCTGCAGCTTCTTCGTGCCCGGCAGCGTGACGAAGTACCGGCCCTCCGCCTTCCGGTCGTACTTCAGCTCCGCCTTGTCCAAGGTGGACTGGATCACCTGGTCGATGCTCAAACCGCAACCTCCGGCCGTAGTGCGTTTCGGAACGAGTGGGCCGCCGCGGCGTAGGTGTCCAGCAGCGCTGCCGTGGTGCGCTGCCACGAGAACCGCCGCGCGTGCTCCACGGCGTTGGCCGCCAGCTCGGCACGCCGGTCCGGCCGCAGCGCGACACTCGCCAGCGCGGCCGCCCAGTCCGGCGCCGAGTGCGAGGGCACCAGCAGCCCCGACACCCCGTGCGCCACGGCGACCGGCAGCCCGCCCACCTCGGCGGCGACCACGGGCGTCCCGCAGGCCTGCGCCTCCAGCGCGACCAGCCCGAACGACTCGTTGTAGCTGGGCACTGCTACCACGTCGGCGGCGCGGTAAACCTCGGCGAGCCGCTCGCCAGGCTGCGGCGGCAGGAACCGTGTCTGCTCCTGGATGCCCAGCGTCGCCGCCAGTTCCTTGAGCGCCTGCGGCTGTGCCAGCCCGGTTCCGGACGGTCCGCCGACCACCAGCACCACGAGCCTGTCCCGCAGCCCCGGGCGGCGTTCGAGCAGGCGCGCGGCGGCGCGCAACAGCACGTCGGGCGCCTTCAGGGGTTGGATCCGCCCGGCGAACGCCAGCACGACCGCGTCCCGAGGCAGGCCGAACCGCTCGCGTGCCGCGGCCTGGGAACCGGGCGTGAAGCGGCCCAGGTCCACCCCCGGCGCGACGGTGTGCACCGCGCGCGGGTCGGCGGCGTAGAGGCTCACCAGCTGCCGCGCCTCGACGGGCGTGTTCGCCACCAGACAGTCCGCCTCGGCGACCACCTGCTCCTCGCCGAACACCCGCGTCCGCGGCTCCGGCTTGTCCCCCTCCGCGAGCGCGGCGTTCTTGACCTTGGCCAGCGTGTGTGCGGTGTGCACGAGCGGCACGCCCCACCGGTCGCGGGCGAGCCAGCCGACCTGGCCGGACAGCCAGTAGTGCGAGTGGATCACGTCGTAGTAGCCGGGCTCGTGGAACGCCTCCGCGCGCAGTACACCCGACGTGAACGCGCACAGCTGCGCGGGCAGCTCGTCGCGGCCCAGCGGTTCGAACGGGCCCGCCGGAACGTGTCGCACGAGCACCCCCGGCGCCAGCTCCGCGACCGGCGGCTGATCGGACGACGTGGCCCGCGTGAAGACCTCGACGGAGATGCCGCGCTTCGCCATCTCGGCGGCGGTCTGCGCGATGTAGACGTTCATGCCGCCCGCGTCCCCGGTCCCCGGTTGCTCCAGCGGTGAGGTGTGCACGGACAGCACCGCGACCCTGCGCGGCCAGATCGTGTTCCGCCGAGCTGCGCGCAGCGAGATCGTCACCCTGGTTCACTCCCGTTGTGTCCTGTCCGCAACGAAGCGGAGGGCCCGCCCCTCAACGCAACACCGGAGGACCCCCGTCATCTTCCCGAACGGGCAATCGGGCCGGCGGGCGGACTGGAAGTATGGGCGGCATGAGCGAACGAACCGCAGTCGTCACCGGGGCCAGCGCGGGGATCGGCGAGGCCACCGCCCGCGCGCTGGCCGAGGCCGGTTTCTCCGTCGTGCTCGGTGCCCGCCGCCTCGACCGCCTGGAGAAGGTGGCCGCGGACGTGTCCGGGACCGCGCACCAGCTGGACGTCACCGACCCCGCGTCGGTCGCCGCTTTCGTCGAGGCCGTCCCGGAGTGCCACGTCCTGGTCAACAACGCGGGCGGTGCCCGTGGCCTGGAGCGCGTGGTCGACGCGGACGAGGACCACTGGCGCTGGATGTGGGAGGCCAACGTCCTCGGCACGCTGCGGATGACGAAGGCGCTGCTGCCGAAGCTCGTCGGCTCCGGTGACGGGCACGTGATCACTGTCACGTCGATCGCCGGGCACGAGGTGTACGACGGCGGTTCCGGCTACACGTCGGCGAAGCACGCGCAGTCCGCCCTGCACCGGACGCTGCGCTCGGAGCACCTGGGCGAGCCGGTGCGGTTCACGGAGATCATCCCGGGCATGGTCGAGACGGACTTCTCGGCCAACCGGTTCGACGGCGACACCGACCGCGCGGCCGCCGTCTACCGCGGGCTCACCCCGCTGACCGCGCAGGACGTGGCGGAGGTGATCGCGTTCGCCGCGACCCGGCCGTCGCACGTGAACCTCGACTCGATCGTGCTCAAGCCGCGGGCGCAGCTCGACGGGACGCGCTCGTACCGCTCAGAGTGAGCAGTTGATCAGCAGGGGCTCCGGGTGGAGGGTCACGCCGAACTTCGCCCGGACCCCGTCCCGCACCTCGCGGGCCAGCGCAAGCAGGTCGGCGGTGGTGGCACCGCCGCGGTTGGTCAGCGCGAGCGTGTGCTTCGACGACAGCGACACGCGGCCGCCGGGGCCGGGGTAGCCCTTGCCGAAGCCCGCGTGCTCGATCAGCCAAGCCGCGGACAGCTTCACGCCGCCCTCGGCCGGGTAGCGCGGCATCTCGACGTCCGCCAGCACGTCCTCGGCGACGATCGGGTTGGTGAAGAACGAGCCCGCGCTCCACGTGTCCTGGTCCACCGGGTCCAGCACCATGCCCTTGCCGCGGCGCAGCTCCAGCACGGCCGCACGTGCCTGCGCCGCGGGAACCCGCACGCCCAGCTCGACACCGAGCTTGCGGGCCAGCTCGGCGTAGCGGATCGGCGCGGACAGGCCGTCCTCGCGCAGGGCGAACCGCACGCTGAGCACGATCCCGGTGTCGGTGCCCTTGAGCACGCTCGTGCGGTAGGCGAAGCCGAGGTCGGCCGCGGTCATCGTGCGCACCTCGCCGGTGCGGCGGTCGTAGCACTCGACGGACGTGAGCAGGTCGGCCACCTCGCAGCCGTACGCGCCGACGTTCTGGATGGGCGTCGCCCCGACCGAACCGGGGATGCCGGACAGGCACTCCAGCCCGCCGAACCCGGCCTCCACCACCCCCGCGACGAACTCGTCCCAGTTCTGCCCGGCGGCCACCTCGACCTCGGCGCCGTCGAGCCGCCAGCCCCGCGTCGCGATCTTCACGACCGTGCCGTCGAACCCGTCGTCGCCGATCACGAGGTTCGAGCCGCCGCCCAGCAGCAGCACGCGGTCGCCGGCGGCGCGCACCGCGGCGACCAGGTCTTCCGCGGTCTCGGCGACGACGAGCTCGCGGGCGGGGCCGCCGAGGCGCAGCGTCGTGTGCTCGGCCAGGACGGTGCGGGTTTCGACTCGGGTCACGGGACCAAACGGTACTGTCTCGGGTCATGGCATCCCGTATCGAGCACCGCGCCGAGTTCTCGCAAGGCGTCGACGAGGTGTTCGCCGCGCAGACCAGCGAGCCCGCGCTGCGGGCCCGGCTGGCCGAGGTCGGCGGGCAGAACGCGGCCCTGCTCGACCACACCGCCACGGCCGATGGCGTGCGCTTCACGCTGCGGCAGGGCGTGGGCGCGGACAAGCTGCCCTCGATCGTGCGGAACCTGCACAGCGGGGACCTGACCGTGGACCGGCAGGAGAACTGGACCCGGTCGGGTGGCGGTTACACCGGGACGGCCAGGGGCACGGTGAGCGGCGTGCCCGGCGAGATCAACGTCCGCACCGTGCTCAGCGCCGAGGGCGGCCGGACCCTGCTGCACGCGATCGGGGAGGTGAAGATCCGCATCCCGCTGGTCGGGGGCAAGCTGGAGGGCTTCGTCGCGGATCAGATCACCAAGCTGCTGAAGCGTGAAGTCGAGCTCTCGGCGCAGTGGCTCCAGGCAAACTCCTAGGCAACCCCACCCGAGGCACCACCAACCCCAACCGGCTGCGCCGGGTCGACCGCTGGCTCACCGCTTCGCCACGCGTGTCCGCCCTGCTGCGCCACGCGGCGAACCCGCTGGTGGTCGACCTCGGGTACGGGGCGTACGGCGTCACGACGGTCGAGCTGGCGCACCGGCTGCGGGCCGTTCATCCGCGCGTGCGGGTGCTGGGCCTCGAACTCGATCCCGAGCGCGTCGCCGCCGCCCTGCCGTCCGCCGAACCGCCGTGGCTGGACTTCCGGCAGGGCGGGTTCGAGCTGGCCGGCACCGCACCGGTGGTCGTGCGGGCGTTCAACGTCCTGCGTCAGTACGCCGAGGACGAGGTGCCCGGCGCGTGGAAGGTGATCCAGAGCCGGCTGGCGCCCGGCGGGCTGCTCGTCGAGGGCACGTGCGACGAGATCGGCAGGCTGTGCTCGTGGGTGACGCTGTCCGAGGACGGCCCGCTGAGCCTCACGCTGTCGGTCAAGCTCGGCACGCTCGACCGTCCGTCCACAGTGGCCGAACGACTGCCGAAGGCGTTGATCCACCGCAACGTTCCCGGCGAACCGGTACACGAGTTGCTGTCGCTTTTGGACAGTTGCTGGGCGGCGGCCGCACCGCACCAGGCGTTCGGCGCGCGCTTCCGCTGGCTCGAAACCGTGCGTATGCTCGTGACCCGTGGCTGGCCGGTGCTCGACGGGCCGAAACGCTGGCGGCTGGGCGAGCTGACCGTCCCGTGGCACACCGTCGCGCCGCTGTGAAGGGGGACAACCCCACCCTTCCCGCAGGGCAACCGGTACGGGCGAACCCGGAGATTCCCCCGATATAGCCCGAAACCCCTGGTAGGCGGTCGTCGGGCGGCGCCACGATCTGCGCATGACGACGCTCATCGACACCCGGTACGAAGCGCTCGTGACCACGGATCCGGCGCTCGTGGCCGCCTGCCAGGACCTGCGGCAGCAGGTGTTCTCCACCGAGTTCGGCGCGACCGCGGACCGCGACGAGTTCGACGAGATCTGCGAGCACCTGGCCGTGCTGCACGACGGCGAGGTGGTCGGCACCTACCGGCTCCTGCTGCCCGGACGCAGCGAACGCCTTTATTCCCAAGGGGAATTCCACCTCGACGCGCTGGCGCCGCTGCGCCCCGAACTGGTCGAGATCGGCCGGTCGTGCGTACATCCGGCACACCGCACGGGTGCGGTGATCAACCTGATGTGGACGACCATGGGCCGCTACGTCTCCGCGGCGGGATACCGGCACCTCGCCGGCTGCGCCTCGGTGTCGCTGGCCGACGGGGGCACCGCGGCCGCGAACACGTGGGAGCTCACGCGGGCGCGGCACCTCGCCCCGGCGGAGCTGCGCGTCGACCCGCGAAGGCCGTGGGTTCCGTTGCCCCGCAACGCCGAACGCCCCAGCTACGCCCACGTGCCCCCGCTCCTGCGCGGTTACCTCCGCCTGGGCGCGTGGGTGTGCGGGCCGCCCGCGCACGACCCGGAGTTCGCGGTCGCCGACTTCTTCACGCTGCTGTCGTTCGACCAGGTCGGCGACCGGTACCGGCGTTACTTCTTCGGAGACGTCAGGTGAACGCGTGGGCCGTCTGTTCACCCTGTACACCGCGCTGCGTCATCTCGTCGCGACCTGAGGTGACCACAATGCGAGCTGTGCGGCGGTGGCGGGACGTGGCTTCCGCGCTGACGCGGGGCGGGGACCTCCGTTCGAGGGCCCGGCGACTGCTGACGGACCTGGGGGTCGACTTGGCCAGCGACACCGACCGGCTGGGCGTACCCGGCCGCGGCACGCTGATCGTCGCGAACCACGTCTCGTGGCTGGACGTCGTGGCCGCACTGGCCGTCGAGCCGACGGCGTTCCTGGCGAAGCGCGAGGTCGGCCGCTGGCCGGTGGTCAGCTCGCTCGCGCGGCGGTGCGGCAGCCGGTTCATCGACCGCGACGAGCTGCGGGGGTTGCCCGAGGTCGTCGCCGGGCTCGCGGACACGTTGCGCTCCGGGCATTCGGTCGTGGTGTTCCCCGAGGGAACGACGTGGTGCGGCCGCTGCGGGAGCGGGACGTTTCGCCGCGCGGCCTTCCAGGCGGCGATCGACGCGGCCGCGCCCATCCGCCCGGTGACCTTCGAGTACCGGCAGGGCGCCGAGCCGAGCACCGTGGCCGCCTTCGTCGGCGAGGACACGCTGCTGGCGTCGTTGCGGCGGGTGGTGCGGGCAAGCGACGTGCAGGTGCGGGTGGAGGCGCACCCGGCGTTCGAGCCGGACGGCGACCGGCGGGAGCTGGCCGCACGTGCCGAGGCGGCCGTCCGGCGGGCCGCCCATGTTTGAGCTGCTGAACGGCGCCGGCGAGCTGCTGCGGGGCACCCTGTCCTCGCCTTGGCTGTGGCTGATCGTGTTCGCCGTCGCGGCGCTGGACGCGCTCCTGCCGTTCATGCCGAGCGAGACGACGGTGGTGACGGTCGCGGTGCTGCTGGGGCCGGACCTGCCGCGGCTCGCGCTGCTGGCCGCGGTGGCCGCCGGTGGTGCGCTGGCCGGGGACTGCCTGTCGCACTGGATCGGCCGGCGCGCCGGGCCGCGGATGCTGGCCCGCCTGCAGCGGGGCGAGCGCGGCGCGGCGCGCTACGAGTGGGCGCGCACGCAGGTCGACAGGCACAACGCGCTGTTGATCGTCGCCGCGCGTTACCTGCCCGGCGGTCGCGTGGCGAGCGGGCTGGCGACCGGCAGCATGGGCGTGCCGTGGCTCCGGTTCGCGTCCCTCGACCTGCTCGGCAGCGGGATCTGGGCGGTCTACAGCGTCGCGATCGGGTGTGTCGGCGGGGCGAGTTTCGCGGACGAGCCGGGCAAGGGGCTGCTGCTGTCGTTCGCATTGGGCCTGCTCATGGTGGCTGTGCTGGAGGTCCTCCGGCGGATACGCTCGCGGTGTGCGGCACGACGACTACCTGACGACGATCCGGAACCAGAGCGAAGCCCTGCGCTCGGCGGCGGTGCGGGCCGGGCCGGACGCCGTCGTGCCCACCTGTCCGAAGTGGACCGTTAGCAGGCTGGTCTCGCACATCGGTCGCGTGCACTCGTGGGTCAACGCGGCGCTGGCGGATCCGAGCGGGCAGGACGTGACGCCGGAGCGGCCGCCTGCCGACTGGGCCGAGCTGCTGCCGTGGTGGGACGAGCAGCTGTCGAGGATGCTCGCGGGCCTGGCCGATCCGAAGGCGCCCGCGTGGCTGCCGTTCAAGGCGTATCCGCAGGTGGCGGGCTCGTGGGCGCGGCGGCAGGCGCACGAGGCGGCCATCCACCGGCTGGACGCGGAGCACGCGCTGGTGGACGAGCCGCCGGTGGTGTTCGATCCGGAGCTCGCCGTCGACGGCATCGACGAGCTGATCGTGGGAATGGTGCCCGCGCAGCGGGACTGGAGTTCTTCTGCCTTCTCGGGGATCGTCGCGCTGCACGCGACGGATGTGGATCGCGACTGGTCGGTGCGCTTGTCGTCGGGAATGCCCCCGGAGATCAGCTTCGATCGGGCCGCCGGTGACGTCACGGTCGCGGGCCCGGCGGACGCGATCTACCGGCAGGTGTGGGGCCGGCCGAACGCGGCCGTCATCACCGGGAGTACCGAGCTGTTGGAGCCCCTGGCGGCGCCCTGAGCTGCGCGGGGGATGATGGCGGGGTGTCCGAACGACGTTATGTGATCACTTTCGGCTGCCCCGACCGCACGGGGATCGTGGCCCGCATCTCCTCCTTCCTCGCGGACGCGGGTGGGTGGATCGTGGGGGCGGCGTATCACACGGATCCGGACACGGGCTGGTTCTTCACGCGGCAGGAGGTGCGGGCGGACTCGCTGCCGTTCGGGGTCGACGAGCTGCGGGCGCGCTTCGCGGAGGTCGCGGCGTCGCTGTCGGCGGAGTCCAACTGGCGCGTGGAAGACACCGACGTCCGGCGGCGCGTGGTGATCCTGGTGTCGAAGGACGGGCACTGCCTGTACGACCTGCTGGGCCGGGTCGCGTCGGGTGAGCTGGACGTCGAGGTGTCCGCGGTGATCGGGAACCACGAGACGCTGGCGGGGATCACGCGGGCGCACGGGATCCCGTTCCACCACGTGCCGTTCCCGACCGGCGACAAGGCGTCGGCGTTCGCGGAGGTGCGGAAGCTGGTCGAGGAGCACGACCCGCACGCGATCGTGCTGGCGCGGTTCATGCAGATCCTGCCGCCGGAGCTGTGCGAGGCGTGGGCGGGGCGGGCGATCAACATCCACCACAGCTTCCTGCCGTCGTTCGTGGGCGCCCGCCCGTACCACCAGGCCCACCGGCGCGGGGTGAAGCTGATCGGCGCGACGTGCCACTACGTGACCGCCGACCTGGACGCGGGCCCGATCATCGAGCAGGACGTGATCCGAGTCGACCACGGCGACGCGGTGCCGGACCTGGTGCGCAAGGGCAGGGACATCGAGAAGGTGACGCTGGCCCGAGGGCTGCGCTGGCACCTGGAGGACCGCGTCCTGGTACACGGCAACCGCACGGTGGTGTTCTAGCCCAATTCTCCAGAGGTGGTTTGCGTAGCGGTGCCGGTAGCGGAACCTGAGGCGGCCCCTGGCTCCGGGATCTCCTCATCATGGCCGCCAGGTCACCACTTCGGAGCTGTCCTCGCCAGGACCCACCTCAGAACCCGCGGCGGTGCGAGCTGACGGCGCACACAAGCGGCTCCGCCGCTTCAAAACATGTTCAACCGAACAGCACCCAGGTCCCCGCGACGGCGAGCGCGTACGCCACCGCCGCCGCCTGGACGACTCGGGTGCGCCGCCGCTCGGGCCACGGCGTGAAGCGGAGCAGCCACGCGAGCGCCGGGAGGACGAGGATCCCGTGCATCGCCACGGCGTGCACGGGTTTCAGCGCGCCCGCGGTGGTGTACGCCAGCTGCGGATCGCCGCCGCGGGAGAGGGTGACGCCGTCGGCGATCATGAGCGCGCCCACGACCAGCGCGCCGACCAGCACGACCAGACCGCACCGCAGCGCCAGCAGCATGCTCGGCGCCAGCCCGCTCGTCGTACGCAGCGCGGCGACCGTAAAGCCGAGCACCGTCACGATGATCACCGCCCCACCGAGGGCGAGCGTCATCGAGACGAGCGTGTCGAACCCGGTCTCGAAGTTGAAGTGCGACGGCACACCGCGCCACACCTGCAGCGTCACGAGCGCGACCTCGACGACGCTCACCGCGGTGAACGCACCCAGCAGGACCGCCCGGGCCCGCGAGGGCATGCGCAGGAAGGACGTCGCCCACGCGAGGGTGGCCAGCGTGAGCCCGAACGACAGCCCGAACGTCGTGGCCTTCCGGTAGGACACCGGCCCTTCCCACGTCGTACCGGACACGAGCAGCACCGCAAGGTGGACCAGACCACTGAGGAACAGCACGGCAGCCACGCCGTAGGCGATGCGCTCCACGGGCCGGACCCGCGTCTGCGGGATCGTCGTCGTCATGCCGACCAGTCTTGGCTCGACCGGGCGCCGAAGCGTCCCCCTACGAACGGCTCTGCCGCGTACGTTCCCCGGCGCAGTACCTTCCCGTCAGATGTGAATCATTTTCTGGTAACGCTGGTCGGCCAGGGTTTTCCCGACGGGAAGGAGACCTGATGAGGTTCGTCCGAGCACTGGGAGTCCTGCTGGCCGCGACGGTGATCGCCGCCCCGCAGGCGAGCGCCGCCGACACCGGCACGCTCAAGCTGTCGCAGGCGACGACAGTGGGGGTGCACAACACGTACGACAAGGCCGCCTACAACTACCTGGCACAGGGGCTCGACTCGGGCAGCTCGCTGATCGAGCTGGACGTGTGGGACAACATTCTCACCAAGACCTGGCAGGTCAGCCACTCGAACCCGATCGGGAACGACAACAACTGCGTCGCGCCGTCGAACCTGTACGGCGGCAGCCAGAACCAGTCGTTCGGCACGTGCCTCGCGGACATCCGCACCTGGCTGGCGGCGCACCCCGACGCCGGCCCGGTCGTCGTCAAGGTCGAACTGAAGCTCGGGTTCGACGACCGCGACGGGATGGGGCCCGACGAGTTCGACGCGTACGTCAAGGCCAACGCGGGCAGCGCGCTGTTCAAGCCCGCCGACCTGATCGGTTCGTACTCCACTTTGGACGATGCGGCTCGCGCGAACGCCTGGCCCACCAGGAACGCGTTGAAGGGGAAGATGATCCTGGAGGTCATCCCCGGCACGGTCGAGCAGTCCAACCCGACGGACACCCTGCACACCGACGTCGAGTACGCCACCTACCTGAAGAACCTCAAGGCGGCGGGCACCCTCGGCAACGCGACCGCGTTCGCCAGCGTCCTGGGCGCCAAGTCCGGCGACCCGCGCACCCAGTACTCGGACACGTCGATCCGGCCGTGGTTCGTGTTCTTCGACGGCGACGCGAGCGCCTACGTCGACGGCGGTATCGATACGTCGTGGTACGACACCAACCACTACTTCCTCATCATGACCGACGCGCAGAACGTGTCGCCCGCGATCGACGACACGAACCCGACGGTGCAGCAGGCGACCGACCGCGTCACGCAGCTGGCGGGCAAGCACGCGAGCGTGGTCAGCTCCGACTGGCGGACCCTGACGACGGTGCTCCCGCTGGTCCTGCCGCGCGGCTGAGCTGACTGGCCGGAGCGATCACAGGCGCACCAGCATCTTGCCCGTGTTCGCTCCGGCCAACAGGTCCAGGAAAGCTTGCGGCGCGTTGCGGATGCCGTCGACGACCGTCTCCTCGTGCTTGAGTCGGCCGTCCTTCACCAGCGGCGCCACCTCGGCCAGGAAACGCTCACGCAGGTGCGCGTGGTCGCCGACGAGGAAACCACGGATGGTCAGCCGCTTTCCGACGATCTTGAACAGGTTCCGCGGCCCGGGCGGGGGCTCGGCCGCGTTGTAGGTCGAGATCATCCCGCAGATCGCGAAGCGGGCGTGCACGTTGGCCGCCTCGACAGCTGCTTCGAGGTGGTCGCCGCCGACGTTGTCGAAGTACACGTCGACACCCTCGGGCGCAGCCTTCATGAGCTGCTCCGTCACGGGCGCCTGCTTGTAGTTGAAGGCCGTGTCGAAGCCCAGGTCCTCGGTCAGGTGCCGGACCTTCTCGTCGGAACCGGCGCTGCCGATCACCCGCTTGGCGCCCTTGAGCTTCGCCAGCTGCCCGACGACGGAACCGACCGCACCCGCCGCGCCGGACACGAAGACCGCGTCGCCCTCCTTGAACTGGGCGACGTCGAGCAGTCCGGCGTACGCCGTCAACCCCGTCATCCCGAGCACGCCGAGGTACGCGGAGAGCGGCGCGGCGTCCGGGTCGACCTTGCTCACCTGCTTCGCGTCGACCACGGCGTGCGTCCGCCAACCCAGACCGTGCAGCACGACGTCGCCCGGCCGAACGGAGTCCACAGTGGACTCCACGACCTCGCCGAGTGCACCACCCTGCATGACCTTGCCGACCTCGTACGGCTCCACGTACGACTTCGCCGCGCTCATCCGGCCGCGCATGTACGGGTCGACGCTGATCAGAAGGTTGCGGACGAGGAGCTGCCCCGGCCCCGGCCGCGGTACGTCGGTGTCCACAATGGAGAATTCGTCCAGCGTGGGCCACCCCTGCGGGCGCGCCGCCAGCCGGACCTCGGTTGCCGTGTTCAATCCCACTCCCAACGTCGCTCTTCGCCTCGGGCTACCCACGCGCCAGGCGCGTGCAACACCCGAAGGGGCGACCTCACAACGCCCGAAAGCGGGACCGCGCCTCGACCTCGCCGTGCCGCTCGATCTCCGCGGGCCAGCGGAACCCCGACAGCCCACGGGCGGAGGCCGATTCCATCGACGACCACGAGTCCTCGTCGGTCCACCGCCACAGCACTCCGCCCGGCCCCATGGCGGGGTGCAACGCCACCTGCACCGCTGCCCGGTCGAGCACGGGCCCGGTCCAGCGCTGCGTCCCGCACCCGGGCAGGTCCACCTCGACAGCGAGCCTTCCGGCGCTGGGACCTGCCCAGAACTCGCGCCCCGGCGAGGACAACCAGCCGCCGCCGGTCCGGATCTGCAGAAGCAGGATCCCGTCGAAGCCCCGCGGCGGCCGGACGGCGTCCACCACCGGCCAGTCCTTCGCGCCTCCCGCCGGAAACGGCCATTCGAGCCGCTCCCGGACGTTCCCGTGGACGTCGAGCACCTGGTAGCGCGACCCCGCACGATCGACGGCCAACTGCGTCACGTGCAGGTACTCGACACCCTCGGGCATGTGCGGGCTGGTGCCCGCACCGGCCGACGTGACCTGGGGAATCCCTTTCCGCACCTGCACGTCGAAGGCGATGACGTGGCTGCACAAGTAGGCGTCGACGCCCCGGCGCACCAGCGCGTCCCAGAACCGCTCCCGCTCGTCCGGCTTGAAGCACCACTGGGGCGCCTCGGAGTAGCCGTTGACCGGGAAGACCGGGTAGTGCCCGGCGACGAACTTGTACTCCGCGTCGGCGTGCTCGGCCAGGACCCGCTCCAGCCAGGCGGTGTCGTCGAAGCGGAACGCGGACTCGTACTCGTCGCTGCGCTCGGGCTGGTGCAGGCAGACGTACAGCAGGTTGCCGCGCCGGACGTAGTACGCGAGCCCGCGCTGGTCTTCCGGACCGTTCGGCGGGATCTGCGGGTTGTGGCGCCGGAAGACCGGTTCGCACTCGGCCGAGTAGCAGTGGTGGTTGCTGGTGGCCTGGTACAACGGCAGCCCGGCGTCACGGGCCCACCGCATCTCGACGTCGAGCCAGTGCCGCCACTGCCCCGCGTCCGCGCCGTCCATCACGGCGTCCCCGGGGAACGCGAGGAACTCCGGGCGAGGCCGGAGCCGCCGGATGACCTCGGTCACCCGGCGGCGCCGGGCCTCGTGCGGGCAGCCGGGCTCACCGGAGGTCGAGTCGCTGTACAGCACGAACTGGTGGCCCGACTCGTCGCGCGGAGTCAGCGCGACGATGTCCTCCACCAGCCGTCCCTCAGGCGACTTCGGCCAGCTTCCCGAGCACGCCGTCGTAGATACGCTTCAGACCGGCCGGCGCGAAGGTCTTCTCGAAGAAGCCTCCGATGCCGCCCGCGCCCTGCCACGTGGTCTCGATGCGCACGAGGCTGCGGCCCGCGCCTGCCTCCCGCACGGTCCACGTGGTGACCATGCTCGAGTTGCCGTCGGTCTCGACGAGCTTGCCCGGCTCCGGCTCGGTCACGGTCACCGCGACGTCACGCACCCGCTTGGACGTGGCCTGCAGCTTCCACTTCGCCTTCGTGCCCGCGCCCTTGCCGCCCTCGATGACCTCGTAGTCCCGGTACTGCTCGGTCAGGATCCTGGGCCGGGTGCCGGCGTAGTCGGCGACGAGTTCGCGCACCTTCTCCACCGGCGCGTCGATCGTGCGTTCCGCGGTGGCCGTGACCTGAGCCATGCTCACTCCCCGATTCCGTCGTGGTTCTCGACCGCGACTCTAGTGATCAGGCGAGGCCCTGCTTGCTCAGCCAGTCCTTCGCGACGTCCGCCACCGTGTCACCGTCCGCGTCGACCTGCTTGTTCAGGTCACGCAGCTCCGGGGTGGTCAGCTTCGCGCTCACCGCGTTGACCACCGCCGCGAAGTCCGCGCCCCGCTCGTCGAGGACCTTCTTGTTCACCGCGGGCACGATGTTCTCCGTCGCCACGATGTTCAGGTCGTCCTGCAGGACCGTGTAGTCCGGGTCGGCGGTCGGCGGGCTCACCGAGTCGACCGGGATCACCGTGACGGCGCCCGACTTCAGCTGCTCCAGCCGCGGACCCGCCTCCTGGATGCTCTGGAACGTGACGTTCAGCTTGTACGTGTCACGGAAGCCCACGAAGCAGTTCGCGCGGGTGCCGCACTCCGGCGGGCCGCCGAGCACGACCTTGTCCAGCTTCTTGAGGTCGCTGATCTTGGTCAGGCCCTGCTGCTTGGCCAGGTCCGACTTCACGATGTACGTGTTCTTGTTCTCCGCCGGCGCGTAGTTCAGCAGCTCGACGCCCGACGGCGCGAACAGCTGCGCGAGCTTGGTGTGCTCGGAGTCCGCGTCGGTCGGCGCCTGCTCGTTGAAGCCGCTGCTGATGGCCGCGCCCTGGTACTCGGGGATGAACTGCAGTTCCCCGGACTTCAGCGACGGGTACACGAGCTCGCGCGAGCCGATGTTGAACTTCCGCGTCACCGGGTAGCCCTTGGCCTCCAGCGCCTGCGAGTACAGCTCGGCGAGGATCTGGCTGTCGGTGAAGTTGAACGACGCCACGACGATCGGGCTCCCGCCCTTGCTCGGCGCGGCCGACTGGTCACTTCCCCCTCCGCAGGCGGCCAGCCCGAGCACCGCGGCGGCGAGCACCACCCCGGCCTTGAGACCCCTTGTCCAGCGCATCCCGTTTCACCCTCCAGTTCGGCACGGTCAGAGGAACCCTAACCGCGACCACCGACAGAAACCACATCGTGGGAAATCACCTCCCCTTACGACCTATGCTCGCCGGGTGAACGTGATCGTGCTGGCCGACTCCGACCGGCCGCTGTTCGAGTGGCGCTGGGTGGAACGCAACGCCGACAACATCCTCCAGCGGCTGGGCGAGCACCTGTCCCTGACCGCCACGGCGCTGGCGATCGGGCTGGTGGTGTCGATCGGCCTGGCCGTGCTCTCGCTGCGCTGGCGCTGGTTCTACCCGGTCGCGCTGTCGACCGCGGGCGCGCTGTACGTCGTCCCCAGCCTCGGCGCGTTCGCGCTGCTCGTGCCGTTCTTCGGGCTGTCGTTCACCACCGCGGTGATCCCGCTCGCCACCTACACGCTGCTGATCCTGCTGCGCAACATCGTCACGGGCATCGAACAGGTGCCCGCCGACGTGCGGGAGGCGGCGGTCGGGATGGGCTTCACGCGGGCGAAGCTGCTGGTCCGCGTCGAGCTGCCGCTGGCGCTGCCGGTCGTGATCGCCGGGCTGCGGGTCGCGGCGGTCACCACGATCGGGCTCGTCACCGTCACCTCGATGCTGGGCATGGGCGGCCTCGGGTTCTTCATCCGGCAGGGCATCCAGACCACCACGCCCAACCCGACGGCGATCATCGTCGGCATCGGGTTGTCCATCGTGCTGGCCGTGGTGGTCGACCTCCTGCTCTGGCTGTCGGAACGGGCACTGGCCCCCTGGACCCGGAAGGGGCGTGCATGAGCAACATCCTTTCGGAGGCATGGGACTGGCTCGGTCAGCCGAACAGGTGGAGTTGGACCGACCCGGCGGGCATCCCGTACCGGACCGTCGAGCACCTGAGTTTCTCCGCGTTGTCGCTGGTCATCGCGGCCGCGCTGACCATTCCGCCCGCGCTGTGGCTCGCGCACTCCCGCCGCGGCGCGTTACTGGCGAGCAGCGTGGTCAACATCGGCAGGGCGATCCCGAGCTTCGGGCTGATCATCCTGTTCTGGTTCCTGGCCAGCCGATGGGACCTGAACACCGACTTCTGGCCGCTGCTCATCGCGCTGGTCGCGCTCGCGCTGCCGCCGCTGTTCACCAACACCTATGCCGGCGTGGTCTCGGTCGACGCCGACGCGGTGGACGCGGCCCGCGGCACCGGCTACACCGAGGGCCAGATCATGCTGCGGATCGAGCTGCCGTTGTCGTTGCCGGTGATCCTCGCCGGGGCGCGCGTCGCGTTCCTGCAGCTCGTCGCGACGGTCGCGATCGGCGCGATCGTCAACGACGGCGGCGGGCTCGGGCGCTACATCGTGGACGGGTTCGCCCAGGGCCGCGCCGGCTACGGCGAGATCCTGGCCGGCGGCGTCGCGGTCGTCGTGCTCGCGCTGCTGTGCGAGGGGGCGTTCACGCTGATCACGCGCTGGGCGGTGCCGAAAGGACTGACGATCCAGAGCGCAAGGCAGCCACAAGTGCTGTGAGCTCGGGCCCGAGCGACCGGTCCTCGCCGAGCGGCGGGACCAACTCGCCGAGCCGCCGGTGCACGTCCCGCAGAGCGGGAGCGCCCGGTCCACCACGCAGGACGTGCGCCTGGTGCGCGGTGATCAGCTCGCTCGCGGTGATCACCAGCAGGTGCCCGAGCGCGGCCCGCAGCTGCTCGCCCGCCTGCAATGCGAAGACCTGGACGTCTTCCTGCCCCGAGGACGTGTCGAGCGCCCCCAGTGCGGCGGGCGCCGCGAGCCGCCGGAGCGCGTGCAGCTCGCCGACGGCCCGCTTGTGCAGCGGCGCCAGCCCGGCGTGCGGCCCGGGTTCCGGGGTGAGCTGCGCGGGAAGGCCGCTGAAACGCTCATCGAGGAGGCGGTGGGTGCGCTGCACGCCGATTTCGCCGAGGTGCACCAGCGCGGCGGTCACGGCGTCCAGGCGCAGCCCCAGGTCGACGGCGTGGAAACCGCCGGTCGAGATGAACTCGTCGTCGAGGAAGGCGGGCGAGTCGGTCGGGGTCGCGAGACGGCGCTCGGCAGCGTCGTTGAGTTCGTCGGCCACTCGATGGGCGTGCGCAAGCGCTTGCGGACCCACCCGGACCGACACGGGCGCCTGCACGAGACCGCGCTCAGTGCCGCCCGCGGTGAGTTCCGCGACGCGTTGCAGGACCGAGGCGAGGACGGTGTCCGGTCCGGCGAGATCAGGCCGGTAGAGGCCGCGCGGCGCGCCGAGGGCGTCGATCGTCAGTGCCGCGGCCAGGGTCTGCAGTTCGAGGGCCTGGCGTGTATCTCGGGAGCGCAGGATCCCGTGCGCGGTGGCGATCGGGGTGCCCTGGATGAAGGTCGCGCCTTCCTTGGGGCCCGGCCGGTACGGCTCGGCGCCGCGCGCGGCGAGGGCGTCGGCGGCGGTGCTGCCGTCGAGCATGGTGCCGAGGCCGAGGAAAGTCTGGAAGGCGTGGGACAGCGGGATGATCTCGCCCGCGGCGCCGCTGCCGGTGGCCGGTACGGCGGGGACGAACCCGTCGTTGAGGCGGTCGGCGAGGAACCGGACCGCGTCCGCGCTCGCGCCCGTCTCGGGAGTGAGCAGCCCGCGCAACCGGACGGCGAACAGGGCCCGCACGTCTTCGGCGGGCAGCCAAGGCGGGCCGCCCACAGCCCGCCCGACCAGCAGCCGCGCCTGGTGTTCGGCCTGCTGGGCGGCCGTGAGCGTGGTGCCCGCGAGCCTGCCCATGCCGGTGTTGACGCCGTACACGGGCCGTTCGCTGCTGGTCAGCGCGGTGAGGACGATCAGGCGTTGCGCGGCGACGGCGTCCAGCAGGTCCTCGTCGAGCCGGACGGGTGCCCCCTCGGCGATCCGCTCGATGGCGACGGGATCGAGGTCCGCGGGAGCGGTGACGACGACGGTCACGCGACGGGCTTGGCGAGGCCCTCGATGACTTCGGCGTTGGGCAGCGACGCGAGCAACTCGCCGGTGACCAGCAGTTTCCCGTTGCGGACGCCGCTGCCGATGATCAGCTCTGGCGAGTCGGCGACGGCCTTGTCGATGAGGATCGGCCAGTCCGCGGGCAGGCCGACGGGCGTGATGCCGCCGTAAGCCATACCGGTGAGTTCGACGGCCTCGTCCATGGGCGCGAACGACGCCTTGCGGGCGTCCAGCCGGCGCTTGATCACGCCGTTGACGTCGGCGCGGGTGGTGGCGAGCACGAGCGCGGCGGCGTACCGGACCTCACCGGCCCGCTTGCCCGCGACGATGACGCAGTTGGCCGAAGCCGTGAGGGGCGCGGAGTACGCCTCGCAGAACGCGGCGGTGTCCGCCAGTTCCGGGTCGATCTCGACGACCCCGACCTGCTCGCCGTCCAGCGTGGTGAGGGCCTTCGCGACCGGCTCGGCGAGCAGGTCGGTGCGCTGGTCCGCGGGGTGGACGGTCAGGGTGCCCGAGATGGTCCAGTTCCTCATGCCACGAGACTAGGACGCCTGTCCAACCGGTGACCGCGGGGCTGGTGGGCTACCAGTTCTTGCCGCCGCGCTGGACCTCGATCAGCTTGGGCCGTACGTCGACGAGGTAGACCAGGACGGCGACGATGCCGGCGAGCCAGAACAGCGTGCCCGCGCCGCCGAAGCCGAACAGTCCCATGGCGATGGTGCCGGCGCCGGTGATGGCCAGCCAGATCGGTTTGGTCTTGCGGTCCGCCGCGGTGAACGCATCCGCGCGCTGCAGGAGTGCGTGGAAGAAGGCACCGAGCCCGACGAGGGTCCCGGCCCAACCGATGACCAACATGATCCATTGCGCGATGGGCGGCACGGCTCCAGCCTACGTCCCTTCGTTTCCCGCGTGACGTGTCCCTTGTGACCAGAATGCCACGAACGGTCCGGTCCGCACACGCCGTGCGGGCCGGACCGTTCGTCGATGCTGCTCGTTACTTGGTGTTCTTCGGCGTGGTGCCGCCCGCGGGCTTCTTGGCCGCCGCGGTGGTGGTGGTCCGCTGGGTGGTGCCCGCCGGCTTGCGGGCCGGGGTGGACTTGGCGGCCGGCTTCGGCGCGACGGTCTCCTCGGCGTCCTCGATCTTCGCCGCGACGTCGTGGCTCTCGACGGCGACCTTCGCGCCGCCCTCGCGTGTCTTCTTGGCGGCCAGGCCCAGCACGTCCTCGACCTTGCCGCGGGCCTCGGCGCTCACGCCCTCGACCTGGTCGAGGACGGCCTTCACGCGCGGCTCGGTGAGGAACTTGTCCCACGCCTGCTCGCCGGTCTCGGCCAGCTTGTTGTACAGCCGGAGCGCGGCCTCGGTGTAGTCGTCGACCAGCTTGCGCAGCTCGGTCGGGTCCAGCTTCTCGCGCAGCGTGGTGACCTCGGTGGGCAGTTCTTCGATGTTCTTGCGCGCGACCTCGCCGCTCTCGGCGACGCGCTCCTTGGCCTTGCCGACGGCGTCGGCGACGGCCTGGCCGGCGAGGTTGCCGGCGCCGAGCGCGGCCAGGAGCGGGGTCCGGAGCTGCTCGACGGCGCTGTTCACGATGTTGCGCACTTCATCGGTCCGGGTGTTCGCCATGGTGCTCACTCTCCTTGATCGGAACGTCCGGCGAATGGGAGTTCGTGGGGTTGTTGTTCTCGCGGCGGAACGACTCGTACACGTCGAGCAGGACCTGCTTCTGCCGCTCGGTGAGGCCGGCGTCGGCGCGGATCGCGTCGGGCACCGGTCCCCCGGTCGGCAGGTCGAGGATGCCCGCCTGCACGTACAGCGCCTCGGCCGAGATCCGCAGCCCCTTGGCGATCTGCTGCAGGATCTCCGCGCTCGGCTTGCGGACGCCCCGCTCGATCTGGCTCAGGTACGGGTTGGACACCCCGGCGAGCTTCGACAGCTGCCGCAACGAGATCTTCGCGGTGTTGCGTTGCTGCCGGATGTACTCACCGATGTCGGAAGCGATGTGGCCAACCTTCTCCATCGGCCCCGCCTGCGAGCCGTCGAGGTCTCCCTCGTCTGCCATTCGGCTCATCTCCTCGCGACACCTCCCACGGTACGCCCTACTGCTAGCTCCTGCAAGCACCCTGCTTGCAACCATCGGGCGAGATCCGGGTCACGATCGGCGGGGGTCGCGTGGGTTGTTGCCACGTGTGCGCCGTGCGACTACTCCGATCGGGTAGCGGACTCGCCGGAGTCCACAGTAGACAGGCGCATGAACCAGGTGGTCGCGTGGTGTACCGATTCTTCGACCGAAGCGTGCGTGGTGTCGAAGACCTCGACGCTCGGTGTGAAGGTGTCGGCGTTCTTGCGGAGCCACTCGTTGAACTCGAGTGTCTCGGCGATCCGGGGCTCGCCCCACTCGCGCCACGCCGGACGGGCCCGCAAGCGGCGAGCAAGCACCTCCGGCTCGGCGACGAGCGCCATGTAGTGGATGTGCGAGAACAGCGCCCGCTCGGGCAACGGCTCGAACTCCGGCGGTACCACGGTGCCGCACAGCACGACGGGGCGCCCGCTCTGGGCGATCATCGCCGCGAGCCGGAGCCACGTCGCCCGGAACTCGGGGTGCCCGTCGACGTCGTCACGCAGCCCGGCGGTCCACAGCACGTCCTGCTCCAGTACGACCGCCCGACCACCGAGCCGCTCGACGAGCGCCGGACCGACCGTCGACTTCCCCGCGCCACTGGGTCCGGTCAGCGCGAAGAGCGGCAACCGCCGGAACGGCCACCGGTGCCCGCACCGCGCGCACCTCCGCGTCGCACCCTCGACGAGCGGCACCTGCGCGCGGTCCCCGCAGGCGGGGCAGATGCGCGGATCGAGCATCTAGTCGAACAGGTTCTCGAGGAAGCTGCGCCGCCGGTGGCCGCGGTACGGGCGTGGCGAGTCGCCGTTGCCGCCGCGGGCGCCTCGGTATGGCCGGGGCGAATCGCCGTAACCGCCGCGGTCGCCGCGGTACGGCTTCGGCGAGTCCCCGTACCCACCGCCATGCTCGCCTCGATAGGGGCCGGGGGACTCGCCGTGCCCACCGTGGTACGGACGCGGCGAGTCCCCGTGCCCGACGTACCCGGATCCCTGGTAGGGCGGCGGCGAGCCGTAGTAAGCGCTTTCCGCACCGGCGATCCGCTCCAGCTCACCGTGGTCCAGGAAGATCCCACGGCAGCCTTCGCACTGCTCGATGTGCACGCCGTTCTTGTCGACGGTCCGCATGGCGTTCTGGCATTTCGGACAAATCACGCCTTCAGCCTACGCATCACTCCATCCGCAGCGCCTCCAGCTTCGTGACCGACCGGAGCCCGGGCAGCGCCGCCGCCGTCGCCGCGAGCACCAGTACCACCGCCGCGCCCGAGACCAGCCCGATGAAACCGCCGTCGAGCAGCAGCTCCGACTTTGGATCGAGGGCTCGCATGATCAGCGCCGCCGCGCCGATGCCCGTCCCAGCAGCGACCACGACGCCGAAGACCACGGGAACCGCGTTCTGCCACAGCAGGGAGCGGCCGAGCACTCCCCTCGGCACGCCCGCCGCGGTCATCGCCGCGAATGGCCGTCGCCGTTCGCTGACCTGCCCGACGATCAGCACGAGCATGCTGATGCCCGCGAGCAGCATCGTCAGCACCGCACCGGCGTACAACAGCACCCGCATCGTCTGCAACGTGGCGGCACTCGTGTCCTCGGCGGCCGCACCGGAAACCGAAGCCCGCCATTCCAACGTGCTCACCGCCGAGCGCACCTGGTCGAAGGCGTCCGGAACAGCGGGGTCCAACAGCGCCTCGACGTCGTGGTAGTCCGCCCGCAACTGCCCGGCGGCCGTGGGCGTGAGGAGGAGGTCGGCTGCCTCACGCGTGCCCCCGGGGCTGTGTCCGACGTTGGCCGGCACCGTGAACGCCTGACCGCCACTGGAGTCGAGCACCTCGCCCGGCATGAGACCGCTCGCCACGAAGGCATCTCCCTCGGCGCAGCCGGAGACGTGGAAGCGGTACTTCAGCAGGGGACACGGCGCGACGACGACGCTCACATACCCGTCGTCCGGACTCCGCATCGCCACCCACCGCTCCGGCTCCACCCAACGCACTCCTGGCACGCCGTCGACGAGGGCGATGACGTCGTCTTCCGCACTGGCTTCGACCGAGATCTGCGCGACGTCGGTGTCGTAGTAGCTGCGCCGGTCCTGGTTCGCGCCCACCTGCACGGACCCGAGCAGGGTCTGCAACGTCACGACCGCGGCCAGCACGACGACGACTCCGGCGACCACCCGGCTCGGAGTTCCGCTGTCGAGCTGAAGCCTGCGTACCGCGAGCTGCCAGGCCGGAAAGCCTCCGCGCAACCGGTTGACCGCGGATTCGATGAGCCACGGCAGCAGCGTGGGCACGCCGAGCAGCAGCAGGGTGGTGCCCAGCAGGATGAAGGGCAGCAGGTCGCCTGCCGACCGGCCACCGGGCGGAAGCACGGTCGCGAAGAGCGCGGCTGTACCCGATCCGACGAGCAACGCCCGCCACCACAGGCGTCGCCGGGCCGGCTTGCCCCGGCGGAACACGGCCAGTGGCTCGACGATCAGGCCGCGTAGCCCGAGCCAGGCGGAAGCCACACTGATCAACGGGATCACCGCGAAGACGAGCAAGACGAGCGACCACTTCGGCGTGAAGTCGGCAGGGAATACGGTCACCCCGGCCAGCTGGGCGCTCGCGGCGAGCGACCGGACCGCGAGGAACAACACCAACCCGAGCAACGCCCCGCTGCCCGCCCCGACCAGCGCCTCCGCGGCGGCGATCCGCCGCACCTGGGCCGCTCCGGCGCCCGCCAACCGCAGCGCGGACAGCCGTCGCTCCCGCTCCGGGCCGGCGATCCGGCTCGAAGTGGCGACGAACACCAGCATCGGCACGAGCAGCACGAGGAAGCCGATCCCCCCGAGCAGCATCAGCTGTGGCGGGACCGAATCCAGACTGGAAGGCTGCCCGAAGGCGTAGACGGTCCGCACGTACTCGGCCTTCCGGAGCCCGGTGCCACCGGCGTAGGCGCGCAGCTCGTTCGGCCCGGCGAGCCCCGCGGGCTCGATGACCCCCACGACCTGCTGGGAGAACATCTCCCGCACGCTCGGGTCCGATCGCATCTTCTCCGCGAGCGCGGGGGAGACGACGAGCTGCCCTGGAGCGGGGATCGATCGCAGGCCCGGCGGCACCGGAGCGCCGGGACCCGCCGGCTCCAGGTACTCCACCGGGAGGTCCCAGGCGGGATGGTGCTCCAGTACGAAGACGGGAGTGCCCTGACGCGCAGTCGTGTCCGGTTCCCGGGCCGCGATGCGGTCACCACGACTGTCCAAAGCGGACGCCGCTGTGGCGACCAGCAACAGGACCGCCGTGGCCAGGCCGACGCCGATCGTGGTCAGCGCGAGCCGGAGCAGCGAGGTCCGCAGGGTCCGGCCGCCCCCGACGGCCAGCCGGACCCCGAGGGCCAGATCCGTCAACCGGTGCGCGCCACGGCTCATGCGGCCCTACCTTCAAGGACGCGGCAAGCCGCGGCAGCGTCATCGGCCAGCGTGGCGCTGAATGATTCCGACCTGTCAGCAGTTCTCATGCGGCCACCACCGGTTCTCGTGTCTTGCCGTCTCGCACGACCACTTCCCGGTCCGAGTACGCCGCGACGCGTGGTTCGTGGGTGACGAGGACGACGGCCGCGTCGGTCTCCTTGGCCGCGGCGACGAGTAGCCGCATGATGCGCTCGCCGTTGAGCGAGTCCAGCGCGCCGGTCGGCTCGTCCGCGAAGATCACCTTCGGTCGGGTCACGAGCGCGCGGGCGATGGCGACGCGCTGACCTTGGCCGCCCGACACCTCGCCGGGGCGCTTCGGGCCGAGCTCCGCCACGTCGACCCGCGCCAGGAACTCCCTCGCCGCGGCTTCGGCCTGCCGTCGGCGCGTCCCGGCGAGACGCAACGGCAGGGCGACGTTCTCCAGGCAGCTCAGCTCGGGCACGAGCTGGCCGAACTGGAACACGAAGCCGAACTCGTCCCGGCGCAGTGCGGTGCGCTCGGCGTCGGACAGCTCCGCGAGGTCCCTGCCCTGGTAACGCACCTGTCCCTGGTCGGGCCGCACGATGCCGGCGAGGCAGTGCAGGAGGGTGGACTTCCCGGAGCCGGACGGCCCCATCACGGCGACGACCTCACCTCCGTCGATGGCGAAGCTCGCACCGACGAGCGCTTCCGTGGGGCCGAAGGACTTGCGCAGGCCGGTGGCGGTGAGCAGGGCTGTCATCGGCGCACCTCTTCCGCCAGGTCGTGCAGGCGGGCGGCCGTGAGCTCTAGCCACCGCAGGTCGGCTTCCAGGTGGAACAGCGCGTGGTCGCAGATGAGGGCGTCCGCGAGGTCGCCGTTGGTCTTGCGGGTGGTCAGCTCCCGCATGGTCTTCAGATGGGCGGACCGCTGCGCGTCCAGCACGTCGTCCGCGCTGCGGCCGGACAGCAGCGCCAGTACGACCTTCGTGTACAGCGTGTTCTGCAGGTACAGCTCGGGTTTCTCGGGCGTGTTCAGCCACTTCTCGACGTCCGTGACCCCGGCGTCGGTGATGGCGTAGCTCTTGCGCTCCGGGCCCGCGCCCGCTTCCACCCCGGACTCGGTCACCAGCCCGTTGCGCAGCAACCGCGCGAGCGTGGCGTACACCTGCCCGTAGTGCAGCGGGCGCTCCAGCCCGAAGCGCTCGTCGTAGGCACGCTTGAGTTCGTACCCGTGTCGTGGCCCCGTTTCGAGCAGGCCGAGAAGTGTGTGTCCGATCGACATGTGACAGGACTATACACACGATGTATAGTCCTCGTCTATACACTCAGTTCATAGTCATCAAGCTGCGACGAGACAGAACGGGTGCCCCACGGGATCAGCGAGAACGTGGAAGGCGTCGCGACTGTCGTCGAGCAGCTTCGCGCCCAGGCGGAGCGCCCGCTCCTGGGACGCATCCATGTCCGTCACGTTGAAATCGAGGTGCAACTGCTGTGGAACATCCTGACCCGGCCACTCCGGCGCCCGGTAGTTCCCGACCCGCTGGAACGCCAGCGTCACCCCACTGGGGCCGGACAGCTCCACCCAGTGCCCGTCCTCCTCGGCCCGCAGGTCGGACCAGTCGAGCAGGGCCGCGTAGAAGTCGGCGAGCCGCTGGGGATCGGGGCAGTCCAGGGCCACCAGACCGAACGTGGGTACCGCACTCATCCACTTCTCCTTTCGACGACCAGTGTCGCGAGTATGGAAGCGACGGAGAGGGGCAGCAATCGCAATAAGGCGCGAACGCCGGTAACCCTCGAACGAGTTACCCACAGAAGACCCTGTGGATAACTCCGGATCTGTGGACAACTAGGGATAACCGCAGGTGGAGCACGGATGAGACGTTCACCCGAGCGGCCCAGCAGCTGACCCCTGTGGATTGTCGGTTCGCTCTGCTAACGTGAAACGACTATTTCACTGACAAAACCCGACCACGGTGGTGACATTTGGCCGGACCGTCTTCCTGCGAAGTCGTCCTCGAAGCCGCTCCCGTTTCAACCGCGGTGGCGGAACTGGGCGAATCGCCGCTCTGGACCGCGGACACCGGGCTGCGCTGGCTCGACGTCCCCGGCCGGCAACTACACACGCTGGACCTCGAAGGCAGGCACCAGTGCGTCCCGCTGTCCGCGCGGATCACGGCCGTCGAGCTCGGCCCGGAGGAGGACCTGCTCGCGGTGACCAGCACGGGATTCGGCTGGCTCGATCCCGGATCCGGTCATGTCGAGCAGTTCGCCGAGATCGTGGCCGCACCGGTCTCGATGAACGACGGCGGTATCGATCCCCGAGGCCGGGCGTGGGCGGGTTCCGCCGTCCGCGACGGCAGCCGACGTGGTGCGCTCTACCGGCTCGACGGCCGTGGTGTCACCACCCACCTGGAGAAACTGTCGATGTCCAACGGCATCGACTGGTCCCCTGATGGCGACGAGCTCTACCACGTCGACAGCACGGCGGGCACCGTCACGGCCTGGCAGTTCCACCTGGACTCGGGCGAGCTGGACATGCCGCGCCTGTTGCGGCGGATTCCCGAGGAGACGGGGTTGCCGGACGGACTCACGGTGGACGGGAACGGCGACCTGTGGCTCGCGCTCTGGGGCGCGGGACAGGTCTGGCGGCTGGACAGGGAGACCGGGGAGACGACGGCGATCGTCGAGGTTCCGGTGCCCTGCCCGACCAGCTGCGCGTTCGGCGGCCGGGATCTGTCGACGCTCTACATCACGACGGCGAACTCTGGCGACGCCGTCGGCGGAGGTCTGCTCCACGCCGTCGACGTTCCCGTTCGAGGTCTACTGCCCCATCGCTTCTCCGGAGGTGTCCCATGCGTGTAGCACTGGTGACGGGTGCGTCCCGTGGCATCGGCGCGGCGGTGGCCCGCCGCCTGGCCCGCAACGGGATGGCGGTCGCGATCAACAGCTATCCCGACGGCGACATGCTCAACCGGGCCAAGGAGGTCGCGGAGGAGATCCGGGGGTGGGGCGGCGACGCGGCGGTCTTCGCGGCTGATGTCACCGACGCCGAGGCGGTCGACGAAATGTTCGCCGACTGCGAGCAGCAGCTTGGGCCGGTGGGTGCGCTCGTGCTCAACGCCGCGGCCACCGGGCGGCAACCGTGGGACGAGATCACCGAGAGCACCTGGGACAAGGTGAGCGACGTGAACCTCAAGGGCGCGTTCCTATGCTGCCGCCGGGCCTTCGGCGGTGCGCGGGGGGCGGACGGCGGCGCGATCGTCACCGTCAGCAGCGTGCAGGCCAAACTCGGGGCGCCGCAGTCGCTGCACTACACGACCACCAAGGCCGGACTCCTCGGGTTCACCCGCGCGCTCGCGCGGGAGCTGGGCTCCCGTGGCATCCGCGTGAACTCGGTGATGCCCGGTGCGATCCAGACCGAGGAGGAGTTGGAGTCGTTCCCGGATCAGGCCGCGGTGCGCGAGCGTGTGCTGGCGAACCAGATCCTGCAACGCCGCGGCCTCGCGGAGGACGTCGCCGGCGCGGTCAGTTTCCTGCTGAGCCCGGACAGCGGTTTCATGACCGGCCAGACGCTGTGTGTCGACGGGGGGTGGGTCCTGCTCTAGATGTGATGTCCGGGGAGGTTGGTCAGCCTGGTGGTGGGTGGCCTGCCTCCGATGGCGGAGTGGGGTCGGTGGTGATTGTAGAAGTGGAGCCAGCCGGGTAGTGCTTCTCGGCGGTGGGTTTCGGACGGGTAGAGGCGGGCGTAGGCCCAGCCCTCGGCGAGGGTGCGGTGGAAGCGTTCGATCTTGCCGTTGGTTTGAGGGCGGTAAGGACGGGTGCGTTTCGGGGTGATGCCCAACTCGGTGCAAGTGTCGCGTCAGGCGTGGGACCGGTAGGCCGACCCGTTGTCGGACAAGACTCGTTCGACAGACACTCCCCGGGCAGTGAACCAGGTGATCGCACGCCGGGGCACCGCGGTCGCCGTGACTGCGGTCTCGTCGGCGTGGATCTCGGCGTAGGCGACGCGGGAGCGCTCGTCGATGACGGTGTGCAGGAAGGCGGTGCCGGTGCGGAGATTGCGGTCGGCGCTTCGGGCCAGGCCGGGGGTGGTGCGTTTGTTGTGGTCTCCTTGCTGGCGGCCGACGAACCGGTGTCCGCCGCCGTCGGGGATGTTGCCGAACTTGGTGACATCGACGTGGATCAGCGAGCCCGGGTGGGGGTGTTCGTAGCGGCGTAAGGGTTCACCGGTGACGCGGTCGAGGTGGGTGAGCCGGTTGATCCGGCACCGGGTCAGGACTGCGGCGGTCCTGGGCGCGACCATGAACATTTTCGCTGCTTGGGCGTAGGTCCAGCCTCGTTCGACGATCAGGCGCGCCAACCGGAGTCGAGTGCGCGGGGTCAGGGTGGCGTTAGGGTGGGACACGAAGGCCCCCGGTCGGTGAAGCGGTTCCTCGACAGCTCCACTTCACAACCAGAGGCCTTCACCTGTCTGCACGACAGGCCGTCACCGGCTACTTCATCTCGGGACAACGTCTCCGGACATCACACCTAGAGGTGTTCAGGGCAGCTTGGCTTGCTCGCGGAGGCCGTGGTCCCGCACGAGCTAGAAGACCAGCTCGGCGACCGTGTAGATCACCAGTCCCGCCAGTGCGCCGACCACCGTGCCGTTGATGCGGATGAACTGCAGGTCGCGGCCGACCTGGAGCTCGATCTTCCGCGACGTCTCCTCGGCGTCCCAGCGCTCGACAGTGTCGGTGATGATCGTGGTGATCTCGCGCGAGTAGTGCGTGACAAGGTACGCCGCCGCACCCTCGGCCCAGCCGTCCACTTTGGACCGGAGGCCGTCGTCGGTGCAGAGGCGTTCGCCTAGGGAGCACAGACCGTCGCGGACGCGGCGGCGCAGCTCGCTCGACGGGTCTTCCGCCGCGGTGAGCAGCATGCCCTTCGCCGTCGTCCACGCGGAACCGATCAGCTTCTGCACGTCGGGGTGGTCGAGGATCTGCTGCTTGACCTGCTCGGCCCGTGCCATCGTGTCCGGGTCCTTCTGCAGGTCCTGCGCGAACTCGCCGAGGAACTTGTCCAGCGCCAGCCGCATCGGGTGGTTCACGTCGGTCTTCACCGCCCACGCGAACGACAGCACCTCGCCGTACACCTTGTCCGCCAGCATCGAGTCCACGAACTTCGGCGACCAGCTCGGCGCCCGGTCCGACACCACGCGCAGCACGGTGGCGTGGTTGTCCCGCACCCACTCGTACGCGCGGTCGCACATCAGGTCGACAAGCTTGTAGTGCGCCCCGTCGGCGAAGACCTGCTCCAGCAGCTTGCCCAGCGGCGGCCCCCACGGCCGGTCGACCACCCGGCGCACGACAGCCTGCTCCATCACCGCCTGCACGTCCTCGTCGCGCAACACCGTGACCAGGCCCCGCACCACGGTCGCCAGTTCGGAGGTCACGCGCTCGGCGTTCTCCCGCTGCGCGAGCCACTCCCCGAGCCGCCGCGCGATCTCCGCCCGCCGCAGCTTGTCGCGCACCACCGGCTCGGACAGGAAGTTGCTGCCCACGAAGTCGCCGAGGCTCGTCCCGAGCTGGTCCTTCTTGTTCGGGATGATCGCGGTGTGCGGGATCGGCAGCCGCAACGGGTGCCGGAACAGTGCCGTCACGGCGAACCAGTCCGCGAGCGCGCCGACCATCCCTGCCTCGGCCGCGGCCCGGACGTAGCCGACCCAGCCCGGCCAGCCCGCGGCCTGCGCCCAGCTGGTCAGCGCGAACACGACAGTCGCCCCGAGCAGGAAGGCCGAGGCGACCAGCTTCATCTTGCGCAGCCCACGCCGTTTGGCCTCCTCGTTGGCCAGACCTCCGGGCGGGTCGGCGGGCGTCGTTTGCTCCACACCCCCATTGTCCGTGAGGATCGGGAATTATGCGCGTACCAGCTCTCGTCCCCCGCCTGCGGCCGTTCACCTCGACCATCTTCGCCGAGATGACCGCGCTCGCCGTGCGCACGGATTCGATCAACCTGGGCCAGGGTTTTCCGGACACCGATGGGCCCGCCGGCATGCTCGACGCGGCGAAGAACGCCTTGTACGGCGGGGCGAACCAGTACCCGCCCGGCCCCGGCCGGCCCGAGCTGCGCGCGGCGATCGCCCGGCACCGCGAGCGGTACGGGCTGAGCTACGACCCGGACACCGAGATCCTCGTCACTGCGGGCGCCACCGAGGCCATCACCGCCGCCGTACTCGCGCTGACCGAGCCCGGCGACGAGGTGATCGTGGTGGAGCCGTACTACGACTCGTACCCGGCGGCCGTCGCGATGGCGGGCGCCACGCGAAAGGTCGTGTCGCTCGTGGAGGGCGAGGACGGCCGGTTCCTGCTCGACGTGCACGCTTTGCGCGCCGCGGTCACGCCTGCGACGCGCGCGATCCTGGTCAACTCCCCGCACAACCCGACGGGCACCGTGTTCAGTGACGCGGAGCTGTCGGCGATCGCGGAGCTGTGTGTGAAGAACGACCTCGTCGCGATCACCGACGAGGTGTACGAGCACCTGGTCTTCGACGCGGCCGAGCACCGGCCGCTGGCCACCTTCCCGGGCATGCGCGAGCGGACGGTGTCGATCTCGAGCGCGGGCAAGACGTTCAACTGCACGGGCTGGAAGATCGGGTGGGTCTGCGCGACGCCGGACCTGGTCAGCGCGGTGAAGGCGGCGAAGCAGTTCATCACGTTCGTGTCCGGCGGGCCGCTGCAGCCGGCCGTCGCGCACGCGCTCGACCACGAGCTGTCGTGGGTCGACGAGCTGCGGAAGTCGCTGGAGGGCAAGCGCGACCGGCTGTCCACGGGGCTGGCGGAGGCGGGGTTCGGGGTGCACCCGAGCTTCGGGACGTACTTCGTGTGCGCGGATGTGCGGCCGCTGGGGTTCGAGGACGCCACGGAGCTGGCCTGGCAGCTGCCGGAACGGATCGGTGTGGCCGCGGTACCCGTCAGTGGGTTCACCGACCACCCGGACGAGTGGAAGCACCTGCTGAGGTTCGCGTTCTGCAAGCGGGACGAGGTACTGGACGAGGGCATCAAGCGGCTGCACACGCTGCGGTGAGGGTGGCTCGGTGACGAGCGCCGTGGGGCTGTGGGGTGAGGTGAGCCGTGGTAGCGACCACCCTTGGGCGTGGTCCGGAGAGGCAGGCTGCGCGGTCCGCCCAACGCGCCCGCTGCCGCACGGCAGGCTCCGATGGCGTCAGCTACAGCAAGGCGGGCTCCCCGGTGACCAGAAAAGGCGAATGCGGCAACGTCGGCGGAGGCTGCGCGGCGACCCGAAGGCCGCCCACTGCGGCGAGGCGGGCTGCGCTACGGCCGGGCCGTGCGGTCGTGCGATGACTCGGACGTCACGCCCCCGCGACCTGTGCGACCACCGGCCTCGCTAGGCGTGGTCGTAGCCCTGGACCTCCAGCATGCGCCGCAGTTGGTTGAGGGTTCTGCGGCGTAGCGGGCCGACGCTGCCGAGGGCTATGCCGAGCTCCGCGGCGATCTCCGGGTGTGACGGCGGCGGGTGTGCGGCGAGCAGGTGCATCAGCTCGCGGCGCCGTTCCGGCAGGCGCTCGACCGTCTGCCACAGCACGCGGTCCCGCTCGGCGAGGAGAGCGGCCCCCTCGGGGGTCGGGGCTCGCTCCGGTGGGTCCGGCAGCGTCGCGGGTACCTCGTGGGACCGCGACCTCACCCACCGCCACGTGTCGCGGCGCGCGGTGGTCGCCAGCCAGGACAACAGCCGTGCCGGGTCTCTCAGCTCCGGTGCCTGTGCGAGCTTCAACCAGGTCTGCTGACAGATGTCTGCGGCATCCGGACCAGTGATGCCCGCCGATCGGACGATTTTCAGTAATGGCGCCGAAAAATTGCGCACCAGCAATTGCCACGCCGTCTGGTCGCCACTGCGGGCACGAGCCACCAACGACGCGACATCCGGTTGCTCCGTCTCACTCTTCGGCCACTCCATGCAGTTTCGATGGCACGGACCGCGAGGCGGCTCCCGAAGTCGCAGGTCAGCACCCGGTCGGGTAGTCCCCCTCAGGAACCGCAGACGTCCCGAACCGCAGGATGCGATACCCAGAGTGATCACGATCTGGTTAGATGCACGCAAGCCGGTGGCTCTTTTCGGCCGTCTGGGGTGGATCGGAAGCTTTCGAGGTGAAACACTCGCCAGCGGTGCTAGAAATGTGCCGGTTCCGCGTAGCGGATGACCAGGCGTAACAACGCTCCGACAAGATCGACTCGACAGCGCCCACGAGGCCGGGGCCCGGATGGTGGTGATGGCGGTGAGGGACGCGGTGAGCACGCCCCGCGCCGTACCGCTGTGGGCCAAAGTCCTGCTCGCCTCGGGGTTCGCCTTCGCCGGGTGGCTGCTGGCCGGACTCCTGAGCGGGTTCACCGCATCGGCTGACGAGGTACCGCACGGTGACGAGCACGCGCAGCACCACCACGTGCACCCCGCCGAGCGGCAAGGTCTCCTCGGCCGCACGCTGGCGCTGCTCGGCTGTACCGACGGTGGGCAGGCGGAGTCGGTTCACGGCCAGGGTCCGCAGGGCGAAGGCTCCTTCGCGCAGGCACCGCAGCAGGAGAGCCTCGATGGGCGCCCGCAGGCGAGCGCGCCACCGAAGCAGCAGGACGGCTCGGTTGGCGCGGCGGCGTCCCAGGAGACGCCGGTCGGCCGCGCTCGGAACCCGCAGCGCACCCAAGCCCCGCAGCAGGGCGGTCTGAACAACGAGACGCTGGCCCCGCAGCAGGAGGACTCCGCGCAGAACCAGCAGCAGGCCGGGCCTGGCAGCGAAGTCCAAGCCGCACAGCAGGAGGGCCGCGCGCAGGATCCGCAAGGGGGAGCCTCACCGCACGCCGATTCTTCCAGCGGAACCCAAGCGACGCAGCAAGAAGATTCCGCCCAGGCCCCGCAGCAGGAAGACCCGCAGCAGGCCAGTGTCCTCGATGAAACCCAGGCCACGCAGCAGGCCAGCTCCCTCAGCGAAACCCAGGCCACGCAGCACGCGCACCCCGCGGCCCAGGGTGGGTTGCTCGGGGGGTTGCTCGGCGCGACGTTGAACACGCTCACCAGCACCGTCGAGGCGCTCACCACCACCGTGCAGACCACTGTCGACACCGTCGTCCTCACGGTGCAGGACACGGTCGGCACCCTGGTCACCACGACGGGCGCCGTGGTGCAGCCTGTCACCAGTGTGCTCACCGTGACCGGGACGCAGCCGGAAACCACCACCGCCACCACCGTGGAGACCCGGATCGAGACCGTTCCCGTCGAGACGCAGACCGCGCAGGTCCCCCAGGCTTCGCAGCCCGCGCCGTCTGCTGAGCCCGTGCTCGTCGTGGTCGAGCAGCACCGTCCGAGCGTCAAGCACACCGACAAGCAGGCCACCACGTCACGCGGCCGGACGGCGGCCGGCGAGCCCGCCTTCCAGGCCCGCAACGACCTGCCCGCCCCGGTGCCGGACAGCCCGGCCGGTCAGGTCTGCACCATTGCCCCGGCGCACGACGGCGGCAGCAACACCAAGCACCCCCACGCGATCCTCGGGACCCGCACCAACGCCGACGCGCTGTCGGCGCTCGGCGTGCAGCGGCCGCAGGACGTCGTCGGCAACAGCCGCGACGCGGCGCTGCCCACTACCTCTCCGGACTGACCACACCCTCGGTTCCGCAGGCGACCCGCGCCCAAAACAAGATCAACTTCGCGCGGATTCCTTTTACCGAGGGGCTTTTTCATGCACACCACTCTGCTTCCCGAGCGGCCGATCGCGCCCGGCCGCGTCGGGTTCCGGTCCCGGAGTCACGCTGCCCCTGTGACCACGGGACCAACTCCGGGCACGCCTCGGGCGTCCGTGCTCACCGCGCCGAGCACGGACAACAACCCGATGCGCGCCTAGCCGCGGGATCCGCCGGCACGTCGAGGGGCGGTGCCGGCGGGTCCAGGCGGCACACCGACAGCCGGTGCCCGGACGATCGACCTCCTATCCCTGGAGAGGACTCGTCCGGGCACCGGCTGTCGTCATGTGATGGAGGCGAAGGCATCCGCCGCCGAAGTGACCCGGCCCAGCACGACCGGCCGTTGTCACGTCACCGGGGCGAACGCCTCGCCGCCGCGGGCTGACTCCGCCGCCAAGGCGATTCGGCGCATTGCTTCGTCCAGGACGTCCGGTAGGCGGGAGAACGGCAGGCGGATCCAGCGTTCCAGGCCGCCGTTCGCGCCGAACCTCGAACCCGGCGCCAGCTGCACCCCGTGGGCCGCCGCGGCGACGGCCAGGCGGGTGCTCATCGGCTCCGGAAGCTTGCACCACAGCCAGAACCCGCCCTCCGGCGTCCGGAACGTCCACTCCGGACAGTGCCGGCGCACCGCGTCGGCCAGCGCGTCCCGTTGGCGCCGGATGTCCTCCCGCCGCCGGCGCAACGGCTCCGGGTCGGTCAACAGCTCCGCCAGCACCAGCTGCTCGAACACCGGCGAACCCAGGTCCAGCCCGAACCGCGCCGACGACAGCCTGCTCAACAGCTCCTCCGACGCCCGAATCCAGCCGAGCCGCAACCCGCCCCAATACGCTTTCGACGCGCTACCAACGAGGATCGACCAGTCCCCCGCCGCGAACGGCTTCGGTGCGGGCTCCGAACCGAAGTCCAGCTCCACGAGCGTTTCGTCGATCACGACCGGCGTCCGCGCCCGAGTCAACAGAGCCGCCAACCGCGCGCGGCCGTCGTCGTCCATGCGCAGGCCGGTCGGGTTGTGGAAATCCACGATCAAGTACGCGAGCCGGGGCCCGGCCTGCCGCAGCGCCGCCTCGATGCCGTCGAAGTCCCAGCCCTCCGTGTCCAGCGCGACGGGCACCGGGATCGCGTGCGCGCCCCGGATCGCTTCCAGCGCGTTGGGATAGGTCGGCTGGTCGACGAGCACGCGGTCCCCCGGGTCGCTCAGCATCCGCAGCGCCAGGCCGAACGCGTGGTGCGCACCGTTGGTGATCATGATCTGCGCGGGGCTGGTGGGCAGTCCGCGCTCGGTGTAGCGCTGCGCCAGCCGCTCCCGCAGCACCTGCAGGCCCCGCTCGCTGTACCCCGGGTGCCCGAGCTGCTCGGCCAGCCCCCGCCGGGCCACGTCGACCGCCTGCACGAAGCCCGGAATGGCCGCCGGGGCAGCGCAGACCAGGTCGATGTTCTCGCTCTCCCCCGGAAAGATCGGCCCGGACTCACCCGCCTTGCCCGGCAAGGTGATCCACGAGCCAGCGCCCCGGCGGCTCGCGACGAGCCCACCTTCACGCAACCGGTCGAGCGCCGCACCGATCAGCGTCCGGCTGACGCCGAGCGCCTGCGCCAGCTCGCGTTCCGCGGGCAGCTGGGTGCCGACGGGCAGGTGCCCGTCGAGCACCTGCAGCTCGATGGCACCCGCGAGGGCCAGGGCACCCTGCCGCGAACCGTGCCGCCACGACCCGAGCAGGGTGGCCAATCGCGGGCCGGTGATGCGACCATAAGTGTCCACCGGACCAATACTTCCACATTGGCTCTGGATATCCAGTCCAATCGCCGGGCATCCTCGGACCGTGGCTGCTTTGGAACTGGACCCCGTCCGCCTGACCGTCAGTCCCGTCCGCCGGTTTCCCCAGCTGCTGGCGGGGCTCGTGCTCTACGGCGCGAGCATGGCGATGATGACGAGGGCGGGCCTCGGCCTCGACCCGTGGGACGTGCTGGCCGACGGGCTGACCCGGCACACCGGGTGGACGTTCGGCACGGCGGTCGCGGTGGCGTCGGTGTTCGTGCTCCTGCTCTGGATCCCCCTGCGCCAGCGGCCGGGAATCGGCACGGTGCTCAACGTCGTCGTGATCTCGGTGGTGGTGGACCTGGTCCGCGCCGTGCTGCCGCAGCAGGAGGCACTCGGCTGGCGGATCCCGTTGCTGGTCGGCGGTGTGGTGCTCAACGGGCTGGCCACGGCCGCGTACGTCGGCACGCGGCTCGGGCCCGGCCCACGGGACGGCCTGATGACGGGCCTGTCCGCGCGGACCGGGCTTTCGGTGCGCCTGGCGCGCACCCTGATCGAGGTGACCGTGGTGGCCGTCGGCTGGCTGCTCGGCGGCAGCGTCGGCCTCGGGACCGTGCTGTACGCCTTCTCGATCGGCCCGCTCACGCAGGCCTTCCTGCCGCTGGTGGCGTGGCGCTACCGGGCGGTGAGGAACTGATCCGGCCGCAACGCCCGCGAGACGATCCGCGTGTCACCGAGCCAGCCGTAGAAGCCCTGGCCGTACTTCCCACCGCCCTGGGTGCCGCCCAGCGCGAACGGCTTGCCCACCGTGCTGATGCCCCGCGAGTCGAGTGACGCGTTGCGGGCGATCTTCGACCCGTCGACGTACACAGTGGTGTGGTGGCCGTCGTTGACGATCGCGACGTGCGTCCACCGCCCGGTGGGCAGGGCGTGGCTCCAGCACGTCGGGTCGTCGTTCTGGTTGACCGGGTAGACGACGAACTGCAGGAAGCGCTCGCTGGTGACGTTGAGGCTGCACGGCGCGTCGTCCGGCGAGTAGCCGCCGTCCTTGCCCGCGTCGCCCGCGCGCCCCTCCCAGCTGAGGACGCCCATCCACGCGTGGTCGCCGACGAAGGGCTCGGGCAGCTTGAGGAACGTCTCGATGGTGTAGCCGTTCTCGAACTTCGCCGTGCTCAGCGGTGCCGATGGGGCCGTGTGCAGCACCGCGCCCCGGTTCTGCGCGCCGTCGAAGCGGACGCTGCCGTGTGCGGGCTGGGCTTCGTGGTACTCGGCGGAGTACTTGAGCACGTCGGAGCCGCCGGCGCCGATGCGCTGGACGGTGAGGTCGTTGCCGCGGCCGCTGAGGTCGCGCGCGGCGGTGGCGGGCTCGCCGTCCCTGCCCTCGAACCGCCAGTACGCCACCGTGCCCGGCACCAGCACTGCCTGCGGCGGGAGCGCGGGCAGCGGCTTGCCGGGGAACCGCGCGTCGAAGTCCGGCTCGACGGTGAACCGGTCGACGTCGCCGCTCAGCTCCGCCGTCTCGGCCTCCAAAGTGGACGGATTCCGCTTCGCCAGCAGCCACGGCGAGAACGTCTCGACGTCGATCGCGTTGCGGGCCAGGTCGAACGAGTAGTAGCGGATCATGCCCGCCCCGCCGTAGTAGCGGTCCTGGTAGTTGGTGATGTGCGCGTGCACCGGGTTGCCCGCGTCGTTGGTGAGTGTGACGCGCCCGGCGGGCCAGTAGTGACCGTTGAGGGCGAGGAAGATCTGGTCGTAGTGCCGGACCAGCCCCTCCCACATGCGCTTGCCGTTGTCGGACAGCTCCGCGCCGCCGGTGCCGTCCGGTGCCACGAAGTCGTGCGTGGTGAGGATCGTCGGAACGCCGGGGTTGCGGTCGAGGACCTGGCGTGCCCAGGCGAGGCCCTGGTCGGAGATGCGCCAGTCGAGCGCGAGCACCAGCCACGTCCGGCCTCCCGCGCGGAACACGTGGTAGGTGTTGTAACCGTCCACAGAGGAACCGCGGAACGTCTGCGAGCGGGCGAACCGGCGCGGGCCGAACGTGCGCAGGAACGGCGTGTCCCCGCGCTGGTCGTCACCGGAGACGTCGTGGTTGCCGCCAAGGACGCTCCACGGCAGCTTCCCGTCGACGGCGGCGAACACCTTGTCCGCGGCGGCCATCTCGGCCGCCGTGCCGTGCTCGGTGACGTCGCCGAGGTGCGCCATGAAGACGATGTCGTCCTCCTGGCGCTGCCCGAGCAGGTACCACAGTGACTCGCGCACCGGGTCGGGGTCGGTGCCGTCGCCGTCGAAGAGGTACTGCGTGTCGGGCATGACGGCGAACGTGAAGCGCCGGCTGGTCGCGTCGGCGGCCGGCGTCGCCTGGGCACTCGGCGTGCCTGCGACCAGCGACGACGCCGCGACGGCGACGGGCGCGCCGAGTGCTGCCTGCAACAGCCGGCGGCGGCCGACACCGCCGGGTCTGGGGGCCTGGTCCATGCGGTTTTCCTCCTGGAGTCCGGATTCGGCCCCAGTGTCGTGATCAGGACTGGCCGCGGGATGAAGGGCAGCGGAACAGTCAGGGAAGCGCGGCCCGCAACCTGGCGGCGTCGACGTCGAAGCGGGCGAGCACGTCGGCGGCCGGGCCGCGCTGCACGGCCAGCGCGAGCAGGATGTGCTCGGCGCCGAGGCTCTTCCCGCCCATCCGCACCACTTCCTTCAGGCACAGTTCGAGCGTCTTCTTCGACGCGTCGGCGAACCGGATGTGCTTGCCCGGACGGCTTTTTCCTTTGCCCGAAAGGGCATCCGGCCCGTGTGCCTCCTCGATGCGCGCGACGATCCGGTCCACGTCGATACCGAACTCGCCGAGCGCCTCGGCGTCGGCCTCGCTGATGCCGCCACGCCGTTGCACGCGGCCCGCTTCGGCGGCCACGTCGGCGGGCGGCACGCCGATCCTGGCGAGCAGCCGCGTCGCCGAGCTCTCCTGTGTCCGCAGCATCGCGGTCAGCAGGTGCAGCGGCGTGACCTCCTGCGCACCGGTCTCCGCGGCGTCGCGCTGCGCCTCGATGACGACCTCCCGGGCGTCCTTGGTGAATCTTTCGAACATCAGTCCCCTCCGTGCTTCTTGTGCACCGCCTGCCGGCTCACGCCCAGCTCGGCGGCGATCTCCTGCCAGGACCAGCCCTGCCCGCGCGCGCTGCGCACCTGCACGGCTTCGAGTTGCTCCAGCAGCCGCCGCAGGGCGGCGACGGCCCGCAGGCCCACCCGGGGGTCGCGGTCGCCCGCCCTGGCGGCCAGGTCGGTTGCCTCACTCATGTCTGTCAACCTACGTTGACGCCAGCCGGATGTCAACCCCGGTTGACACGCGTAGGGTTGTTCGCCGTGCCCGAGATCAAGGTCGCGGAACAGGCCGGGGTGGGTCTCGACGGCAGGCCCCGCCCCACCGAGGACCACGTCGTGGTGCTGGACAACGCCGTCGTGCTGCTCGACGGCGCCACCTCGCCCAGCCCCGACCTGCCTCCTGGCGGCTGGTACGCCGGGCTGCTCGCGGAGGAACTGGGCCGGGTGCTGCGTGAGCGCCCCGCCGACGACCTGCGGCTCCTGCTTTCCGACGCGATCGCGGCCGTCGCGGGCATGCACGGGTTGCACCCGGGAGCGTCCCCGTCGAGCACGGTCGCGTTGCTGCGCTGGGACGACGAACGGGTCGACGGGCTGGTGCTGGCGGACAGCCCGATAGTCGCGTTTGGACAGACGATGGACCGGCTCGCCGACGACCGGCTGGCGTTGTTGCGGGTGGCGGGACGACTCGGCACGGCCGCCGAGGTCCGCGCGCTGCGCAACCGGCCCGAAGGTTTCTGGGTCGCCGAGGCGGATCCGGCCGCGGCGTCACACGCCCTGACCCGCAGCTGGCCCCGCTCATCGCTCGACGCGGTGCTGCTCGCGACCGACGGCGTGTCCGTCGGCATCGACGACTACCAGCTGTTCGGCTGGCCGGAGGCCCTGCGGCTGGCTCGCGAGCAGGGGCCATCGGCGGTGTGCGACGCCGTGCGCCGAGCCGAGTACGGCGACCCGCTCGGCGAACGCTGGCCACGCGCGAAGCGGCACGACGACCAGGCGCTCGTCCTCGTCGACTTCGCCACCGACGTATCTGCGCACCTTCCGGCCGCCTCTGCCTGAAGACGGCCGCTTTCCGGCGGCCGCACTGGGGGCGGGGGAGCGTCGTTGCATGCAGGCCCTCCCCTGCGAAAAAGTCAGGGAGGAAACCGATGACGGAGGTCATCGTCCAGCCGGTTCCGGTCACCGCACCGGATTTCGGCCTCACCAAGTTCCTCGACCCGCTGCGCATCCCGTCGGTCATCGGACCGCACCTGTGGTGGCGGCAGGAGGAGATCACCATCAAGGCGGTCCGCACCCGGGTCCGGCTGCACTCGCAGCTGCCGGAGACCGAGGTCTGGGCCTACGAGGGGGAGTTTCCCGGGCCGACCATCGAGGTGCGCAGCGGCAAGCGGCTGCGCGTGGCCTGGACCAACGACACCGACGGCCAGATGCCGCTGGTCGCCGTCCAGGGGCCGATCGCGCAGGCGCCGGGCAACGTGCCCGGCGGCTACCGCGACGCGAACGGGCAGCTCCTGCCCGGCTTCTCGGTCATCGACGGCGTCGCGAACCTGCCGGCTTGGGAAGTCGTGCACCTGCACGGCGCCATGACCAACGGCGGCAACGACGGCTGGGCGCACAACGCCGTGCTGCGGGGTAACGCGCAGCTCGCCGAGTATCCGAACGGCCAGCAGTCGACCACGATGTGGTACCACGACCACGCGATGGCCGTGACCCGGTGGAACGTGCACGCCGGGCTCGCGGGCATGTACCTGATCCGCGACGCGGAGGAGGATGCCCTCAACCTGCCGCACGGCAGGCACGAGGTGCCGCTCGTGCTGTGTGACCGCAACCTCGACACGGATCCGGTGACGGGAGCGCTCACCGGGCAGCTGCTGTTCAAGATCGCGGTGGCGCCCAGCGGGGCACCGATCCCGTTCACCGGCCCGTTCAACCTCGTCAACGGCGTGATCTGGCCGCACCTGGAGGTCGACACCCGCTGGTACCGGTTCCGGGTGGTCAACGCGGCGAACTCGCGCTTCTACCAGCTCAACCTGGTGGACGAGACGGGCGCGGTGCAGAACGACGCGGTGCGGATCATCGGCACCGACGGTGGTCTGCTGCCCGCACCGGCGGCGCTGCCCGCCGGCGGGCTCACGCTCGCGCCGGCGGAGCGGGCGGACATCCTGGTCGACTTCAGCCGTTTCCCGGGGCAGCACCTGCGGCTGACCAACACGCTCGCCCAGGGAACCGAGCCCGACCTCATGGAGTTCCGGGTGGAGGACTCGGTGCGGCACGACCCGTTCCGCCTGCCGGAGCGGCTGTCCAGCTCCTACGTGCGGCTGGTGCACGGCACGACGGTGCCGGAGGACCACGACCACGTGTTCGTCGCGCTCGTGCCACCGGGCACCGCGGGTGAGGCGCACCCGCAGCTGTGGGAACTACGGGAGCTCACCGCGGCCGAGGTGCCGCCCACGCTGCCCGCGGAAGGCGTCCTGCAGGTCAAGGACCCGGCGACGGGCGAGACGCGGACGTTCCAGCGGGTCGCGGACCTGTTCGACGACACCACGACGTTCTTCATCGACCACGGCCGCTGGGCGGTGTGGAACTTCCTGCACTTCGGCGGGCCCACCCACCCGATGCACATCCACATGGTGCAGCTGCAGCTCCTGACCCGGCGGCAGTTCCCGCTGACGGGCGGGAACGTCGCCGGCTTCGACCTCGCGACCGGCGGTACGACGGCGCCGCTGGAGGCGCCACCGGATGGCAGGCCGATCGAGAAGTACGAGGAGGGCTGGAAGGACACCTTCCAGGTCCAGGCCGGTGAGTGGATCACCGTCGCCGGCCGTTTCGAAGGCGCGACCGGCGAGTTCATGTACCACTGTCACATTTTGGATCACGAGGACGAGGGCATGATGCGGCCATTCGTGGTGCACCCGCCCGAGGTGGCGAAGTTCCACGTGCACCCGGCGGGTTCGGGGCACGGCGGGCACGAGCACTGAGGTGGGGCGCTGCCGGCGGACGTCCGCCGGCAGCGCTCACGCCGGAATCCGGAAGACCGGGTAGCCCGGCGCGATCTCGCGCAGCTTCTCGTCCGGGGCGTTCGCGTCCACGCCCTCGAAGAACGCGCCGATCTCCCACTTCCAGCGCTTCAGGTAGGCGCGCAGCACCGCCGGCTTCTGCTCGTCCGGCACCTCCACGGGCTTGAAGTGCTCCACGCGGCGTCCGACCCGCAGCTGTCCTTCGCCCGCCACACGCAGGTTGCGCACCCACTGCGTCTCGCCGCGGGCCGCCACCAGGTAACGCTCCCCATCGAGCGTCAGCAGGTTCACCGGGATCGACCGCAGCTCCCCGCTCTTGCGGCCGCGGACGGACAGGACCCTGCTGCCCATGAGGCTCACTCCGCGCTCGGTCAGCCAGCGCACCGACTTGTTCATGACGGCCGTGCCCTTGCCGGGTTCGAGGTAGCGGGTCATCGGGATCTCCTTCGGCTTGCGAGAGCGGTGCTCTCGATTGAGATCAGTGAACACCACAGCCAGAGCGAAGTCAAGAGCAGTGCTCTCGAATTTGTCCGGCGCTCTCATCCCTGGCACACTGAGCCCATGGCCGCCATCAGGACCGCCCGCGACCGCGCCCGGGCCGAGCTGACGCAGGAGATCAAGGACGAGGCCCGCCGTCAGCTGGCCGAAGTGGGTGCGCAGGGCCTGTCGCTCCGCGCGGTCGCCAGGGAGCTCGGCATGGTCTCGTCCGCGCTCTACCGGTACTTCCCCAGCCGGGACTCCCTGCTCACCGCGCTGATCGTCGACGCGTACAACGCGATCGGCGAGGCCGCGGAGAAGGCCGACGACCCGGCGGAACGGCCACGCACCCGCTGGCGGCTGATCTGGCAGGCGACCCGGGCCTGGGCGCGGCAGCACCCGCACGAGTACACGCTGATCTACGGCTCCCCCATCCCTGGCTACCAGGCCCCGCAGGACACCGTCGCCCCCGCCGCGCGGGTCGCGCTGGCGCTCGCGGAGGTGGCGGTGACCGCTCCGCTCGAACCCGCGTTCCCCGGCCCCGCGCTGCCGGACGAGCTCGCGGACCAGGCGCGACGGCTCGCGGAGCTCCTCGGCAAGGACATCGCCCCCGCCGACGTGAGCCGGCTGCTCATCGCGTGGACACAGCTGTTCGGGGCGCTGAACTTCGAGCTGTTCGGGCAGTACGTGGGCAGCGCCGACCCGGCCGACGCGTTATTCGCCCACACCACCGACCAGATGGCGGACTTCCTCGGCCTGCGGTGAGCGTCAGCGCAGGTGCGTGGTGAACCAGTCGCCGGCCAGCTCGGCGGCGGATTCGAGCGTGCCGGGCTCCTCGAACTCCCGGGTCGCGCCCGGCACCAGGCGCACCTCCGCCGGTCCGGCGAGCCGTTGCGCCGCTTCCTCGTTGACCCGCTGGCCGTCGGGGTCCTTGCCGCCGACGATCATCAGCGTCGGCGCGGTCACGCGGGGCAGGACCTCCCCGGCGAGGTCCGGGCGACCGCTGCGCGCGACGACGGCCCGCACCTCCTCGGGCCACGCCGCGGCCGAGGCGAAGATCGCGGCTGCCCCGTCGGCCGCACCCATCAGCCCTACCGGCAGGTTCGCCGTCGACTCGCGCCGGGTGAGGTCGTCGAGCACGTGCAGCAGGCGGCGGGTGAGCAGGTCGACCTCGTTCGCCGGCTGCTCCTCGCCGTCGGCGAGCAGGTCGAACAGCAGCGTGCCGAAGCGGAAGTCCTGCAAGGTCCTGGCGATCGCGTCGGCCTCGGCGCCGTGCTCGGAGGTCCGGGCGAAGACGACGACACCGATGGCGTCGGCGGGCAGCGTCAGGTCGCCGTGGAGGGTGGCGCCTCCGACGTCGATCGTGAGGGGCACGGTCACTCCGGCTCGCTTCCGAGGAGTTCGACGACCTCGTCGTCACTGGTCTGGGCGAAGTCCTGGTACCACTCGCCGATCGCCCGCAGGTCGTCCGGCGCCAGCAGGCACATGACCTCGTCCACGTCGGCCTTGAGGCCGGTGGCCGCCTCGGGAACACAAACCGGGGCGGCGAAGACCAGCGAGCGCGGCCGTTCCTCACGGATGGCGTGGGCCGCGGCGCGCGCGGTGACCCCGGTCGCGAGCCCGTCGTCGACGAGGACGACGTCCCGGCCCGCCCGCGGCCGCGGCTCGCGTCCGTGCAGGTAGACCTGTTCGCGACGGCGGGCCTCGGCCTGCTCCGCCTCGCAGCTCTCCCGCAGGTCGGCCGGGCGCAGGCGCAGGGCCCGCAGGGTACGGGCGTCGTAGGTGGCGTCGCCCCGCGCGGTGACCGCGCCGACGCCGAACTCGGGTTGCCCCGGCGCGCCGATTTTCCGCGCGACGGCCACGTCCAGCGGCGCGTCCAGCGCTTCGGCGACCGCGTGCGCCACGACCACCCCGCCGCGTGCGAGCCCCAGTACCAGCGGGTCGTGCCACTCGTGCCGGCGCAGCTGCTCACCCAGGTGCAGGCCCGCGGCCCGCCGGTCGGGAAACGCACGCGCACGCGTCATGGCACGTGGGTACCCAGATCGGTCGTGAGCACACGCCAACGGCGGTGTTTCGGACCGGCGATCAGGACGAAGTCGAGCAGGCAGCCGACCGCGACCACGGACAGCAGCACCGAGGCCCACCAGAGCTCGAACACCCCGAGCACGATCGCGAGCGCGATGCAGGCCACGACGACCGCGACGTCGAGGATGAGGCGCGTCGAGACGCGAGCGGGCGGCGGTCCGGCCTGCTCCTGCAGCGCACGCTCGTACTCCCCACGGGTCCAAGGAAGTTCGCGCAAGGTTCTCATGTCTCCGGGGTACCCACGGGAACGATCAGCACACATCGTCCACTTAGGACGAACATGGACCGGCCCCGCCGGCGGCCTCCTCGACGCTGAGGGGACCACCGGCGGGGCCGGAGCCACTGGTGAAGGTGGCGTGCCGCCGAAGCGGCCTGTGGCTGACTCTACTGAACGATCGCGGACCCGCGAACAGTCGTAGTGAAATCGAGATCTCAGGCGGCGCCCTGCATGATCTCGTGCCTGCGGGGCCAGTGGGACCAGAACGCGCCGGTGTAGCCGAGCTGGATCAGCTTCAGCAGGAACGGGTTGTCGGCGTAGTTGTTGTCGTCCTCGGTCAGGCCCGGGAGCGTCGGCAGCATGACGCGGTGGTACTCCGACTCCGGCACCAGGTCCCACAGCAGCTGCACGGTCCGCTCCCAGCGGCCGTTCGGCGACGCCAGCGTGGCGGGATCCTCGGGCAGCAGCGGTGACAGGTAGTAAACCGGCCGGAACCGTCCGTGTGCGTCGAAAACGAACTGTCGCTCGTACTCCACGATGTTCTCGCACTGTGCTCGGGGCTTGAGCACGATCGGCTCCGTCGCGGTGTCCGACTGGAGCCCCGGCAGGGTCTGCCTGCCGTCGCACTGCTGGGCCAGCTGGATGCCCAGCGGCGAGTAGGGGAAGGCCCGGATGCCGAGGCTGTACCCGGCGACCGTGACGTCGAGCGCCAGCGTCTCGCGCACCGCCTCGGTGATCGTTTCGAGTGTCTCGCCCGGCATGCCGAGCAGGACCTCCACCATCACCGGCAGGTCGTGGCGCTTCGTCAGTTCGACAATCCGGCGCACGTCGTCGAAGGAGTAGTAGCGCCTGCCGCGGCCGGTGACCTTCCAGTCGTCGAGCAGGTCCTCGCTGACGTGGTCCGGCGCCAGGTTGATACCCGCGCAGCCCGCCTGCACGAGCAGTTCCAGCAACTCCTCGTCGAACGGCGTCGGCTGCGCGTAGATCCACAACCGCAGGTTCCGCAGCGACGACGCCGGGTCCTCGCGGCGGCGGATCACCTCGCGCAGCACCGCTTTGCTGTGGGCGATCGCGAGGTTGAACTCGCTGTCGGTGGTGTGCAGGTCGTACACGCCCTGCCCGCACAACAGCTCCATCTCGTCCACGACCGCCTCGACGGAACGGCGGGTGAAGTGCGTACCCTTCGCGTCCGGTTCCACGCAATGCGCGCACGAATAGGCGCACCCGTTCTTCGTGAGAATGTTGCCCAGACCACCGCCACGGTAATATTGAAGGTTGTCCACCTTGTACGCCTCACCGGAACGCCGCGTGTATTTCGTCACGGTGTTCAAGGGCGTGAAAACGGGTTTTCCGCGCTGCGCGACCACCTGGGGAACCCGGTCCACCCGGCCGCCGCCGCGGTTGAGTAACAGCCCGGGCACCGATTCCGGCGACTGCCCCGTCAGCAGCGCGTCGGCCAGTCGGACGATGGTGTTCTCCCCCGGCCCCTTGACCCCGAACGGGATGTCGAAGAAGTCCGTCAACGCGAACGGCATCGAGGAAAACCCGACCCCACCCGCCACGACAGGTGCGCTGGTCAGGGCCTTGATCTCGTCGATGATGGCCTTGTGGTCGGAAAGGAACACCCGCTGCTGCTGCGCGTAGATCGTGTCGGTGTTGCGCACGGTCACGCCGACCAGCAGCGGTTCGCGGCCGACGAAGTACTCCCGCAACACGTCGCGCCACGCGTCCCGGTGGAACGTCAGGTCCACCACCTCGACATCGAACCCGTCCATTTCCAGCGACGTCGTCAGAATGTCGAGCGCGTACGGCGTGATCGGCGGATGGACCAGATTCGGATTGACCAGGGTCACCAGTGCCTTACCCATTTACTCCCACTCCCGGAAAAACAGCCAATTCCCTTCCCCGCTGGGGAGGGTGCGCCCGGGAGCCGGACGAAAATCAGGGGGCGTGTTCCACTTGCCGCCACCTCAGTTCCCTGGCCAGCCGGGCCGACGAGCGCAGCCGTTCCGGGGCGATGCCGAGGACGCGGCTGAGCCAGCTCTGCCAGTAGGGACCGGGCACTCTCTTCCCGCGCTCCCAACGGGAAACCTCGTCCCGGCCGAGGCTGCTGTTCCCGGACGCGGAAGCGAGAGCGTCGGCGAGGTCGTACTGGGTGAGCCCACGTTCGCGGCGCACCGACCGGATCAGTCGTCCGATCGGAAGGCCGTCGCCGGCCCTGAGCCGGGATCCCGCGGTCTCGCGGGTCAACATGGGCTTGACGTTAGCCAAGGTGGTCACGACAGGCGATCCGTTCCACGAACACTCTCATCCCCTTCGCGCATGCTGCCGACTGAGCGTCTGCTTGGGCGACTCCCCGAATCTCTCCCGGTAGACGGCGGCGAACCGGCCGTGGTGGGCCATTCCCCACTTGCTCGCGATCTCGCCGACCGTGGTGACGTCGGCCTGCGCCGCGCACAGCTCGTCGTGCACCCGCTGCAGGCGTACGCCCCGCAGGTACTCGCTGGGCGAGCTGTCGAGCTGTTCGCGAAACGCCTTCTGCAGCGCGCGCACGCTGACCCCGGCCTGCCGGGCCAGGCTCGACGGCGTGTGCGCCCATTCCGGGTGCCCCTCCATGAGGTCCACCGCGATGCCGAGCAGCCGCGAAGGCACCGGGCGGTCGTCGCCGTTGAGCATCGCGGTGTAGTTGTGCGGCTGGGCGAGCAGCAGCCCGGTGATGACGTTCTGCTCGAACTGCTCGATCGCGAGCGGGTGCGCGAGCAGGGACTCGGGCCTGCCGAGGTCCTTGACACCGCAGCTGAGCTGGTCGAACCAGCTGCGCGCGTAACCCGCGGTGACGTCCATGCCGAGCTGGAAGCGGATGGGCTCGCGCAGGGCGCCGTCGATCATCTCGGACAGCCGCGCCTCCACCGCGGCCCGCTCGACCCGGATGACCAGCTGGCCGCAGTCGTTGGACAGCCGCATGTGCAGTGGCTCCGTCGGTGACGCGACCGCGATGCGCTCGGGCGATGCCTGTACCTGTTCGAAACCCGACTGGAACGTACCCCTTCCCGCAGTCGGCGCGAGAATGGCGAAAAAGTTTTCCAGGTGCCCGGGATTCACGCGCACGTCCCAGCCGTAGGACACGTACGTCACCGCTATATTGCGCATACGACGGCAGTGCATACGGGCGTTCAGCTCCGGATTCGGTCCGACGACGTCCATCCGGTGCGGACAGAAGATCTTCTCCACCTGGTCACGGGTCTCGTCCACGTCGGTGGATTCGAAAACTTTGTATTTCTCAAGAGGTAGCTCTGTCATTGTCCCGGGCAGTCTTGTCGATCTGGGTCTTGGCGAGGTCGACTCCCACACACCTCCAGGGTCATACTGTCGGCCCTTTGCGGTGAAAGAAGTACCGGCCAAACGGGTGGAGTTTGCTGACTGCAAGTTGCACGCCGCGCGCGGACGAATCCGGGCAGCTGCGATTTAAACCGGCTGGAGACCCGCGGTGAACTGCCGCAGCGCCCCGCCCTGCGTCACGATGCGGTAGCCGTGCAACTCGGCCGCCTTCGACCGGACCTCCTCCGCCGTGTCGACGACGTACTCCAGGTGGCTCGCGGTGTAGACGCGCCTCGGCAGGGCGAAGCGGACCAGCTCACGCGGCGCGGGGATGTCCGGTCCGCCGTCGGGCGAACGCCTGCCGAACACGAGGGTGCCCAGCTCGCACACACGCACTGCCCCGGCCAGGTACAGCTCGTTCGCGAACGCCGTGGCGGGCAGCTGCTGCGGCGGGATGTGGTCGAGGAGCAGGCCGGCGTCGACGTAGACCGCGTGGCAACCCGTGGGTTGCAGCACGGGCAGCCCGGCCAGCCGCAGCTGCTCCCCGAACCAGCGGGCGGTCTCGGCCCGGTAGCGCAGGTAGTCCGGGTCGGTGACTTCGAGCAGTCCCTGGGCCAGCGCGTCCAGATCGCGCCCCGCTAGACCACCGTAAGTAGGGAAGCCCTCGACCGCGATGACCTGTTCGGCGCAGTGGGCCGCCAGTTCCTTGTCACGCAAGGCGATCAGGCCGCCGATGTTCGCCATGCCGTCCTTCTTCAGGCTGGCCCAGCACCCGTCCGCGAGGGAGAACATCGTCTGCGCGATCTCCCGAGGCGCGGAGTCCGCGTAACCCGCTTCGCGCTCGGTGATGAGGTACGCGTTCTCGGCGAACCGCGAGGCGTCGAGGAACAGCGGGATCCCGTGCTCGTCGCACAGCTTGCGCGCGCCGGCGATGTTGAGCAGCGACACCGGCTGCCCGCCGTTCGCGTTGTTCGTCACCGTCAGCACCACGCACCGGATGCGGCCGCCCGACCGGCCGGTGAGCAGCTCGGCGAGCGCGTCGAGGTCGAGGTCGCCGCCGAACGGGTTCGCCACGCCTTCGTAAGCGGGCACCGGCAGGTCGACGGCCTCCGCCCCGGCCGCCTCGACGCTCGCCCTGGTGCTGTCGAAATGGGTGTTGCTCACGGAGATGTCACCGAGCCTGAGTACGTTTCCGAGCAGGATCCGTTCCGCAGCCCGTCCCTGGTGCACCGGCAGCACCTCGGAGAACCCGGTGAGATCGCGCACCACGCCTTCAAACCGTTCGAACGAGCGCGCCCCCGCGTAGGACTCGTCACCCGACAGCAGCGCCGACCACTGCGCCGCCGACATCGCCGCCGTGCCGGAGTCGGTCAGCAGGTCGATCGTGATCCGCCGGGCGGGCACGCGGAACAGGTTGTACCCGGCGGCGGCCAGCGCCTCCCGGCGCTCGTCCGCGGTGGGGAACGGGATCGGTTCCACGGCCTTGATGCGGAACGGCTCCATGAAGGACGGCATCGGTTCTCCTCCCGCGGGGCAAGCACAACCCCTCCAGCGTCGCCGCCCGTCCCGGCGGAAGGTAGGGGCCAGTTCACCCGGCGCGTGATGGGGCGCACAGAGGCAGGCAGGGCCGCTTCGCCGTGCAACCATCAAGTCAGCCACAGCGGGAAGAGCGAGGATCGCAATCGTGGAAGTCGCCGTCGAGCAGGTCAGCTTCGCCTTCCAGCCGGTGTACAACCTGCACACCGGGGGCGTCATCGGAGTGGAGGCCCTCGCCCGGCCCGCGAAGGGAAAGGTGCAGGACCTGCTCCGGCACGCGCTGCGCCGGGGACGCCTCGTCGCGGTGGACGCCGCGCTGGCTGCGCGCGCGTTGCTGGCGGAGCCGAGCCACGAGACCCTCCTGCCGCTGCACGTCAACCTCACGGCCGCCTCCGCCGCGGCCCCGCAGCTGGTGCTCGATCCGTTGCTCGAAGCGCTCGGCACCACCGGCCGCCGCACGCGGGAGATCGTGCTGGAGGTCGGCTCCCCCTTCCACGGCGTCCCCGCCAAGGCGCTGCTCGCCGGCGTCCGCCGGTTCACCGAGCTGGGCTTCCGCATCGCCTTCGACAACCTCGGCCACGGCGACCTGCCGCTCAACCTCCTCGCCGAGGCCCGCCCGCACCTGATGAAGCTCGACCGCACCACCCTGCACCGGCTGCCGGACGACCAGCCCACGGTCGCGCTCGTCGAAGCGCTGTGCCACTTCGCCGCGCGCGCCGACGTCCGGCTGGTCGCGACGGGGGTCGAGACCGAGGCGCAGCTGGAGACCGTCCGGCGGCTCGGCATCCGGCTGGTGCAGGGCAACCTGTTCGCGCCCGCCCGCGAAGGCACCGTCCCGGCCGCGGGTCTCGCCTCGGTGCCCCCGGCACCCGCCGCGCGCACGGCCACGAACCCGCGCGTCGACGACTTCCTCCGCGCCCCCGCGACCCTGCCCGCCGACGCGACGTGCGACCAGGTCCGCAAGGTGCTGCTCGACCAGGACGCGCCGACGGGGATCGTGGGCGTGGACGCCGAAGGCAGGCCGGCCTGGTCGGTCGACCGGTCCCGCTTCCTGCTCGACCTGACCGGCCCGTTCGGGCACGCGCTGCACGCGAACCGCCCCGCCGCGCGGCTCGCGGACCCGCCACGCACCATCCGCTCCGGCGCGGGCGCGCTCGAACTGCTGGACCTCGTCACCGACGCCGAGCTCGACCGCAGCGGTGACGACGTGATCGTGGTGGACGCCGAAGGCCGGTGCGTCGGCGTGGTGCTGGTGCACGAACTGGTGCGCGGCGTCGCCGAGGTGAAGATCGAAGAGGCCGCCGCGCTCAACCCCCTGACCCGGCTGCCGGGCAGCGACGCCGTGGCCCGCGAGGTGGACCGGCGGCTCGCGGCGAGCCACCCCACCGTCGTCGGGTGGCTCGACATCGACTCCTTCAAGCGCGTCAACGACACCGCCGGTTTCGCGGCGGGCGACGAGCTGATCCGCGCCATCGGACGCGCACTGTCCGATCTGCACACGAAACTGCCGGGTGTCGTGGTGAGCCACGTCGGTGGTGACGACTTCCTCGTCGCCTGCGACCTCGACGAGATAACGCCCGTCGCCGACGCGCTCCTGGATGTCGCGTGGTCCGCGGACGGCAGGCCCGTCACCGTCTCCCTCGCGACGATCGTGTGCGCTGGTGAAAGAGCCCAGTCGTACCAAGAGGTTTCGCGGATGCTGGCGCCGCTGAAGAAGGCGGCGAAGCACGTGCGCGGGTCGAGCTGGGTCAACAGCTGGCCCGCTGCCGACCGCGTGGAGATTCTGCGCGGCGAGCCCGGGGCCGATTTTGTAACCCGCTAGAGTGACCCCCTTCCCGAAAACCGGCACCACTCCACAGCCAGGGTGGTGCGCGTAATGCAGCGCCCTACCGCAGAACGGCTCACCCGCGCTATTTCGCCTGTTCAAGGCCCTTCTACCGTCGCAGGCGTGGTCGTACCTGACTTCGACCCGGGCGACACCCCGGGATACGTCTACGAAATGATGGCCGAGCACCTCGCCGCGCGAATCGAGGCGGGGGAATTGGAGCCGAACACGCCGCTGCCGTCCGAGCGGCGGCTGGCCCAGGAATACGGTGTGTCCCTGGGCACGGCCCGGCACGCCACGCGCCTGCTCCGTTATCGGGGGTTGGTCGTGACAATCAGATCGAAAGGAACTTACATAGCCGACCGGAGGGCACGGCCCCAGTGAAAAAGCCGTCGTCACCCATTGGGGTGGATTTGCCCCTGTCCGCGGTTACCAGGGCGAACCGCCGTTCGCTGCCGGGAAGCCGAGATCATTTTCAAAACGGCTGCTCGGCGCAACATCAATCCATCGGCGGTAGCTTTCTTTCACGTTCGGTCGGTATTGTGACGGTGATGGCTGACGCAGCGTGCCCGTTGACTGGCGGCCGGAATGAGATTAAGACGTTCCGGGTGACCGGAATCGGCGACCAGGTGAACACACTGACGGCTCCGGCAGGGGTTCGGTGAACGACGATGGTCCCTGATCTTCCCGCGAACCCGCTCTCGATCGAGCTCACGTTGTCCCACCGCCGGTTCTGGTGGCAGACCGACGACGAGGACGAGCTGCCGGAGCAGTGGCACGCTTCGGCCGACATCTCACCGCTCGACGTGTGCCCGGACGAGCTGCGTCACGTCGGCGACATCTCGCTGGTGATCGCCGACCTCACCAAGGAACGCAACCTGCTCGACTCCGTGGTGCTCGGCGAGTGGGCGCTGGAGTTCATCGCCGAGACCGTGATCGACCCGGACGAGGGCAAGCTACACCCCGAGCTGGACAAGACGATGACGCCCGGCGCGCCGCGGATGGTCATCCTCCGGCGGGTCGAGCTGGTGGAGGCGTGGCGGGGGCACGCACTCGGCCCGGCGCTGATCGCCGGCGCGCTGCGCATCCTCGCCCCGACCGCCCGGCTCGCCGCGAGCCGCGTGTCACCACTGGACTTCCCGTGCCCTGGCGACCGGGTGGCGGCGGAGCTGGCGAGCGTCCGCGCGGGTGCGATGCTGGAGCGCATCGGTTTCCGCCGCTGGAACGGGGTGCACATCGTCGACCTGCGCGACCCGGCACTGCTCGACTCCCGCATGGACATCCTCGACCAGTGGTGGCCCGAATCCGACCACGGCGAGCGATAGTTTCGGCAACCTCAGAACAAGGTCTGTACCATTCCGCACACGTGGTACGCGTCGTCGACGGCGGGGAACAGCCGCCACTTGTCGAACGTCGTGCACGGGTGCGAGATCCCGAAGCCGACCCGGTCCCCCACCGTCAGCTCGCCGCGGAAGTAGGCGTGCTGGTCGTTCAACGCGGTCAGCTCGCCCGGCGGCGCCGGCTCGACCTCGCTCCCGTCGCGCCGGATCCGGTGCAGTGGCACGGGAAATCCCGCATCCACCCCGGTGTCGCGCTTGCCGAAGTCGAGGATCGCCAGCCCCGGCTCCGGGCAGGACAGCACGCGGCCCCACAGCTCCAGGCTCGGCCGTAGCGGCAGGGCGCGGTACTCGGTGCTCATCAACCGCCGGAAGTCCTGGTACGCCAAGGAATCGTGGGTCACGTAACATCCGCTGCGCAGCACCACCCGTACCGGACGGTTCCGCTGCCAGCGCGGGCCCAGCTCCTCGGCCACCAGCTCCGGAAACGCGCTGCCGCCCACGGTGACGACGAACTCGCCCTCGAAGCCGGCCAGTAGTTCGTCGGCCACGTCGCGCAGCCGCCGCAGGTACTCCCGCACGTCGGCCAGCAGACCGGCGTTCAGGCCGCCCGCGATGATCCCCTCGAAACCACCGACGCCGGCCAGTTCCAGCACGGCCGAACTCCGCACTCGTTCGGCGAGTGACGGCAGCAGGCCGAGGTCGCGCACCCCCGCGCGGCCGCCTTCGACGCCCAGCTCCAGCAACACCGGCAGTGGCCGGCCGCCGGGTGGCAGTTCCTTTTCCAGTACGTCGATACCGTCGAACGAATCGACGTAGCAGTAGCAGGTGAAGTCCGCGTTCTCGGTCAGCTCGGCGCCGAGCCACGCGATCGCCTGCGGGTCGACCAGCTCGTTGGCGAGCACGACGCGTTGCGCGCCCAGTTCCCGGAACGTCCGGACCTGGCTCGGCGTCGCGAGTGTCAGCGCCCACACGCCGTGTTCGAGCTGGGCCGACGCGATCTCCGGTGACATCGTGGTCTTCACGTGCGGCGCGAGCGACAGGGCGTGCTCGGCGCAGAACCGGGCCATCGTCGCGAGGTTGTGCCGGAGCGGCGCGTTCTTCAACACCAGGATCGGCGTGAGGAAGTCGTCGAGCGTGCCGGACACGTCGGTGGCGAGACGGCCGAGCGCGGCGAACGGAAAACCCTTGTGCCGAGCGGAAACCGTGACCTCGGGAACGTCGAGCACCGTCACCTCGCCCTGCCGCGGCGGGCCGTCTGCCACGGCCACTCCCCGAACCGCTGGTAGTACCACTTGTTGAACAACGCGTTGTCGCGGAAGCCGCACTGCTCGGCGGCCGCCCGCACCGACGGTTGCCCGGCCCGCGCCAGCAGCCGCTGGACGCAGTCGAGCCGCACCGCGCGCAGGTACTCGTGCGGCAGGCAGCCCTCCTCCTGGAAGGCGGCGGTCAGCTCGGCCAGCGACACGCCCGCGAGCTGCGCGTAGTGGCTCATCGACCGGCCGCCGAACGGGTCGGAGTCCATGAGCACCCTGACGAAGGCGACCAGCTCGGCGACGTCCCGCGCCTCCCGCCGGAAGCGGGAGGAGAACTGGTGCGGCTGGGCGCGGACGAGCCAATCGACCAGCACCTCTTCGACGTAACGGGTCAGCCGGTCGTCCGGGCGCCCCATGAGCAGGCGCTGCGCGCTGCGGACGAGCGGGTCCGAGGCCGACCGGAGCGTGCGCACCAGTGGACGGAACGAGACCAGCCCCTCCGGTGGGAACGCCAGCAGCGGCGCCAGCCGGGCGAGCAGGAGGTCCGGCCGGATCCGGATGATCCGGAACAGGCAGCCGGGCGAGCAGCGCAGCGCGCGCAGCTGCACCGGCGACGCGGCGAGCACCTCGCCCCGGCGCAGCTCCAGCCAGCGGTCGCCGTGGCGGCACACCAACCGTCCGGAAAGGACGGTCACGACGAAGTAGTCCTCTTGTGGTGCTTGGAGATCGATGGCCACCTCGCAGCCGTAGGCGACGGTGCCGACGACCATCCGCGGCGTGGCCACCGCGGCCACGCGCAGCCGGGGCGTCGTTCCCCTGGCGACGCGGACGAGATGGGGCCCGAGCACTCTCGCCGCGTCGCGCTCCTCTTCTGTCATGTCAGTTAGTCTCTCCACGCGGAACGGCTGTTTCATTAACGAACATAGACAGTGGCCCACTCGCCGTCAACGGTGCAATCGTCAGTGGTAGAGCGTTTCCTGCGGCGTCTCGCCGAACTCGCGGTAGTACCACTTGCTGAAGCCCGGCTCGGAGAACCCCCAGCGCTCGGCGACACCGGCCACCGTCACGTCGCCGGGCTCCGACCAGCGCAGCGACAGGTACGCGCGGCGCATCCGGACGTGGTAGAGGTACTCGGGGATCGAGGTGGCCAGCCTGCTGCGGAAGGCTTCGTCGAGCGCGCGCGTGCTGATGTCGACCTCGCGCGCGAGCGAGCACCCGGTGTGCGCCCGCTCGGGCGTGGTCTCCAGGATGTCGATCGCGCGGTGCAGGGTGCGCGACGGCGCGGGCAGCGGCCGGGCGTCGAGGATCGCGCTGTAGCTGTTGGGTTGCACGCGCAGCAGGCCGACGGCGAGGCGTTCCTGGAAGTACGGCCCCCACAGCCGCGTGCGCAGCCCGAGGTCCGGCCTGCTCGCGCGCCGCAGGTACACGGTCAGGAACTCGAACCACCGGCGTTGCCGCTCGCCCCGGACATCCAGTCCCAGTTCGAACCGCAGCGGCCATGGCACGTAGCCGCCCAGCAGGTCGCTGAGCGTGCCCAGCAGGAAGGGCCACGACACCTTGGTCAGCAGCAGCCGGGCGTTCTCCGACAGCCGCATCTGCAGCGGTTCGTTGTGCCTGCTGACGAGCATCATGTCCGGTGTGGACGCCAGGGACTCGCAACCGCAGCGGACGTCGGCGAACCCGGTGAGCGGCACCTGCAGCGCGATGAAGTCGCCGGTGCAGCCGGGGTCGACGGCGACGGGGGCACCGTAGTGCACGTAGTTGAGCACCACGTCGTCGAGTGCCAGGGAGTTCATCTCCGCGTCGATGCGCGCGTCGCGCCCGAGCGTGAAGACGTCGTGGGGGCACAGGACGCGGCTCATCTCCTCCCGGACGTGGTCGAGGTCGTGGGAGCGGAACAGTCGGTGTCCGTGCAGCGGTAAGGACATGGATCCCTGCACCTTCCGTGGCGCACCGTCGGGGGATGGTCGGCTGCGAAAGCAGAGGGCGGGTGGTTTCACAAGAGGAAGAAGGCCCATATACTACGCCGATCCGGCGAAGAAACAACCCGTTTCAGCTACTGAAAGTAGAGAAGGAACCGCCGGCAGGACAGGTGAAAGCCTCACCCCCGCCGCGGCTTGCTCTCGTAGTAGGCGACGCAGTCGTCGGGGTAGTGGCGGGCCCTCAGCTCACTGATGAGGGGGCCGGGATCGTAGGTGAGCCCGCGCAGGTCGACTTCGCCGGTTTCGGTTTCGATCTTCACGTATTCGATGACGTCGAGGAACGCTCTATTCTGCCCGACGCTCCCGCAATTGCACAAGTAGAAAGGCGAACGGCAAACCAGGAACTGCCGGTGGGTGTGGCCGATGACAGAGTTGCAGTCGAGCTCGACCGGGGTGTCGGCGAAGACGTAACGATCACCGATGGTGTGGGAAAACCGAATACCGTTCGTCCGGTACTCCGCTTCGAGCCCGCGCAGCGAAGCCATCCTGTCGAACGAGCCGAAACAGTGCCGGAAGAACTGCCGCGCCAGCGTGCTGCCGCCCCCGTATTCGCCGGCCAGGAAGTAGTCCTCGTGGTTTCCGCGCAACGACACGAGGTTGGGCAACGACTCGACGAGGTCGACGCACTCGTTGCTCCACGGCCCGTAGTTCACGGTGTCGCCCAGGCACACGTACCCGTCGACGGTCCCGGCGTCGGCCAGCATCAGCTCCAGCGCCGGCAGGTTGCCGTGCACGTCGCTGAACACCGCGAGCAGCATGGCTACAGCTGCTCGGGCGCCGACCGGTAGAGGCTGCCGTGCCGGGCGAGCTCGTCGACCAGCTCGTTGGGCACGACGAGCTCCTTCCAGTACCGCAGCACGGTCTGCTCGCGCACGCGGAACTCGGGTTCGCGCCCGTGGCAGAGGTAGTCGGCGATCATGAGCGGCTCGTTGAACCCGCACAGGGCGCGGGCGGCGGTGGTGCCGGAACACCGGGCGTTGATCTCGAACACGTACGGCACCCCGTCCCGCACCCGCAGTTGCACGTTGCACGCGCCGAACGGCTTGATCGCGCCGATGACCTTGCGCACCTCGTCCTCGACGCGCTCGTCGCGCACCGCGAACGCCTTGTAGGTGTCGCCGTCGCGCAGGGTCCGGCGCATCACGATGACGCCCTTGCAGTCACCGTCGAAACTCACCGAACCGCAGGTGAACTCGTCGCCCTCGATGTACTCCTGCGCCACGAACGCCGCGGGATCGACGGTCAGTTCGGTGAGATCGCGCTCGTTGCGGACCACGTACACGTCTTTCGAGCGGGAGCCACCCTCACGCCGTTTCAGCACGAACGGAAACGCCGGGAAGCGCGCTCCCGGGGCCGCCATGTCGACCGTTTCCGGCACCGCGACCCCGTGCTCGCGCAGCACGGAAAACGTGCGGAACTTGTTGTCCCCGATGTCCACGACCTCGGGCGAACTGACCACCACGGTGATGCCGTGCTCGGCGAACCGCTCGGTGTTGTCCGCGAGCGGCCGCAGTTCCGTGTCCAGCCCGGGAAAGAACAGCCTGCAGTTCTCCGAACGGCAGATTCCGAGCACGGTGTCGAGGAATTCCGGATCGGTCGGCCGGGGCACCAGGCGCGCCCGGTTCGTGGTGTACAGACCCGTTGCCAGGGGGTGACCGTCGAGCGCCAGTACGTCGTATTCGGTGCCCTGCAACGCTTTGAGAATGCTCTGGCCGACCCCGCCGCCGACGCCGGAAACTGCCACCCTGATCGGTTGCGCCATTCCTCCACCCTGTCGAGTGGCCTTTTTCCGAGCCAGGGGTTCAGTTCAGGCGCCCGGATTCCCCGCCTGGGCGAGCAGCTCGGCTAAATGCAGCGCCTTGACCCGCGACCCGCGCAGGCCCTGTTGCAGCTGGCGCAGGCAGCCGGGGTTCACCGCGACCACGTAGTCCACGCCCGCCGCCTCGATCTCCGCCAGCTTGGGCGCCAGCACCTTCCGGCTGTCGGCGCTCCGCAGCAGCGCGTACGTGCCCGCGGCGCCGCAACAGCCGCCCGCGCTGGGTAGCTCGACGTAGTCCGCCACGGCCTTGATCAGCTCGCGCGGCTGGCGCGTCACGCCCATGCCGTTGCGCAGATGGCACGAGTCCTGCAGCGCCACGCGCGCCCGCCGTCCGTCGACGCGGACTTCACCGTCCGGCCAGGCGTTCAGCTCGACGAGCCACTCGCTGAGCTCCTTGACCCTGTCGCGCCCGAGGTGGGCCGACAAGTGCGCGGCACAACCACCGGCGGTCGTGACGATCGTGCCGGACAGTTGCTTTCCCAGCTGCCGCGCCATTTCCGCGCCCTGCGCCGACTCGCCGTTGTGCGCGTGCAGCGCTCCGCAACAACCCTGCGCCGACGGCACCTGGATGCCCGGCGCGAGCCGCCGCACGGCGCGGCTCACCTTGGGGTACAACCCACGTTCGACGCAGCCGAGCATCAGCGAGAACGGCCTGCCGCTGTCCCGGGTCCGCGCGTGCCTGCGCACGATTCCCTGCAACCGCAACAACCACCGCCGCGCGACCACCGTCATCAGCAGGCGCGCGACCACCGGGCGGTTGCGGCCCTGCCACTGGTGGTCCCGCCACTGTTCGAGCAGGTTCCCGTACTGCACGCCCGCCGGGCACACCGGCTCGCACGCGCGGCAGCCGAGGCAGAACGAGGACTGCTCCACCAGTGTCTCGTCGTCCGGTTCGAGCCGGCCCGTTTCGAGCGCCCGCATCAGCGTGATGCGCCCGCGCGGCGAGGATGTCTCCTCACCGGTCAGCGCGTACGTCGGGCACGCGGGCAGGCAGAACCCGCAGGAGATGCAGCGTTCCAGCAGATCGTCGTCGAAGATCACGAGCCGACCTTTCCGGGGTTCAGGATGCCGGCGGGGTCGAACGCGGCCTTGATGCGGCCGAGCAGCCGCACCTGGTCGGTGCCCAGCCGGTCGGCGAGGAACGGCAGCTTCGCCGCGCCGACGCCGTGCTCACCGGTGATCGTCCCGTCGAGGCGGATCGCCGTCGCGAAGATCTCCGCGAAAGCCTTGTGCGCGCGCTCCACGGCCTCTTCGTCCTCGGGGTCGAGCACGCACGTCGGGTGCAGGTTCCCGTCCCCCGCGTGCCCGAAGGTGGCGATGCGCAGGTTGAAGCGCGTGGCGATCTCGTCGATGTGATCGACCATCTCGGCCAGCCGCGGCCGCGGCACGGTGACGTCTTCGAGGATCGTCAGCGAGGCCAGGCGGGACAACGCGGGCAGTGAGCAGCGCCGGGCCGCGAGCAGCGCGTCGGAGCGGGCGACGTCGTCGGCGAGCGTGACCTCCAGCGCGCCCTCCTCGGTGCAGATCTTTCGCAGCCGCACCAGGTTTCCCGCCACCACCTCGATCGGCCCGTCGTCGCCGAACAGCAGCAGCGCGCCCGCGTCGCGGCGCAACCCGAGCCGCGCGTACTCCTCGACCGCGCTGATGCACTTCTGGTCCAGGAACTCCAGCATCGCCGGCACGATCCCGGCGGAGATGATCGACGCGACCGCACGGCAGGCGTCCGAGAGGCTCTCGAAGTACGCCACTCCCGTGCCCGTCTCGGCTGGTTTCGGCAGCAGCGCCACGGTGACCTCGGTGATCACCGCGAGCGTGCCCTCCGAACCGGTGAGCAGGCGCGTCAGGTCGTAACCTGCCACGTCCTTCCACAACCGCCCACCGGTCCGGATGACCTCCCCCGTCGGCAGGACCGCTTCGAGGCCCAGGACGTAGTTGCGCGTCACGCCGTACTTCAGCCCCCGCAGGCCGCCGGCGCACGTCGCGACGTTGCCGCCGACCGTGGAGGTCGTGCGGCTGCCGGGATCCGCGACGTACAGCAGGCCCTGCGCGGCCACCGCGTCGGCCAGCCGCGCCGTGGTCACCCCCGGCTGCACGCGGGCCAGCAGCTCGTCGCCGCTGATCTCCAGGATCCGCGTCATCCTGGTCAGCGCCAGCACGATGCCCCCGCTGAGCGGAACCGTTGCCGCGCACAGGTTCGAGCCGGCGCCGCGCGGCACGACCGGTACCCGGTGCTCGGTGGCGAGCCGCAGCACGGCGGAGACCTGCTCGGTGGTCCTGGGGAACACGACGATGTCCGGCTGGGCCTCGAACAACGGGGTGGCATCCCGGCCGTAGGCGGCCAGGTCGCCTGGGGCGAGCCGTATGCCGTCGAAGCCCACGATCTCCTGCAGCGCGTCGACGACGCCGTCCGGCAGTGCCATCAGGCCAGACCGCACACGGTGCGTTGCCTGCCGAGCCCGGCGACCTCGATCTCCATCACGTCGCCCGCGCGGAGGTAGTCGAACCGCCCGGACAGCGCGACGCCCTCGGGCGTGCCGGTGTTGACGAGGTCGCCCGGTTCGAGCACGAGGAACTGCGAGAGGTGCCAGATGATCTCGGCGACGCCGAAGATCATGTCCGAGGTCTTCGAGTCCTGCCGCGGGTCACCGTTCACCCACGACCGCAGCTCCAGCACCTGCGGGTCGGGGAGCTCGTGCGCGGGCACGAACCAGGGCCCGACGGGGTTGAACGTCTCGCACGACTTGCCCTTGCTCCACTGCCCGCCGGGGCGGCCGAGCTGGAAGGCGCGCTCGGACACGTCGTTGGACGTCACGTATCCGGCCACGCACGCGCGGGCCTCGTCGAGGCTTTCCAGGTACCGCGCACGCTTGCCGATGACGACGCCGAGCTCGGCCTCCCAGTCGGTTTTCACGGAACCGCGCGGGATCAGCACCTCGTCGTACGGGCCGACGACGGTGTTCGGCGACTTGTGGAACAGGATCGGCTCGGCGGGCGGCTCGGCGCCGGACTCCGCCGCGTGGGCCGCGTAGTTCTGCCCGATGCACAGGACGGCGCCGGGGCGCGCGATGGGCGCCCCGATGCGCAGCCCGAGCACGTCGGTCTCCGGCAGCTCCCCCGAGTCGAGGGCGATGCGCGCCCGGCGCGGCCCGTCCTGCGCCAGGAACCGCCCGTCGACGTCCGGCGTCAGCGGTCTCAGGTCGTAGTACCGGCCGTCTTCGAGCAACACCGGCCGCTCCTCGCCCGGCGCCCCGACCCTCAGCAACTTCATCTCAACGTCCTTCTGGTTCGAACGGGTACAACGGCTTCCGGCGGTGCTCGTAGCGGAACCGCTCCAGCCCCATGGCGGTGACGCCATCGGTGTCGACGACGACCATCCGCTTCGCGATCGGCGCGTACGCGGCCCTCGGGGAGTTGACCCCCTTGGCCACGACCACCTGGTAGGCGGACGGATCGACGCCGACGCTGAGGAGCTGCTGAAGGCTGGAGCTGAGGATCGCCTTGGTGGTGAGCACGAGTGTGTGCCCGGCGTCGGTTTCGAGCACCGCCGTCGGGCCCATGTCGAAGAACCGGTAGCCGCCGTGCGTCGGCTTCGGCTCCTCGAACCGGCCATCGGAAAGCGTTTTCACGTGCCCGGTGACCGGCACCGGCCGCCCCGCCGAATGCGGGTTCTTCGCGCCCACTTCGAGCCGGACCCGGGTGCCGACCCCGGCTTCCACGCAGCGGCGCACGGCCTCGGGATCCCACAGCGTCTGCACCAGCGAGCGCACCCCTCGCGCGACCGCTGCCTGCAGGATCGCCGTCGAGTCGCCCGGCGCACCCCCACCGATGTTGTCGCCGACGTCGAGCAGCACCACCGGGCCCGGGCCACGCACGGCCAGGTCCAGCGCGTCCTCGACGGTCGTTCCGCGGGCCTGCAGGTCCGCGCGCCGCCGCCACACCTCGTCGGCCAGCTCCTGCGCCGCGGCCTGGGCGTGATCGGCGTCGCCGTCCGCGATCGCGAGGCAGGACATGCCCATGTGCGGCACGTCCGCGTACGGGAAGCCCTCCAGCAGGCTCACCGACAGCAGGCCCGGTTCCTCCGCCAGCGCCCGCGCCTTGTCGACGAGGTCGGCCATCGGCGGTTCGTTCGTGTCCTGGCGCGCGATGTTCACCACCAGCGGCAGCTGGACCAGCGCTTGGGCGGGCCGGATCTTGCCGTCCGCGGCGGCCAGCACGAGCCGCGTGCAGTCGATCGCCCGCTCGCGGGCGTCCACGTGCGGGTTGGTCTGGTACGCCAGGGTGATCGTGAGCGCGTCGACCAGCTCCGGCGAGACGTTGGCGTGCATGTCCAGCACCGCGCCGATCGGCACGCCCGGTCCGATGATCTGCCGCACACGCGCAGCGATCTCGCCGTCGGCGTCCGGCAGGTGCTCCGCCACCGCGGCGCCGTGGATGTTGAGCAGCACCCCGTCCCAGGGCCCCTGCTCCCACAGCCCTTCCAGCATCTCGCCGACCAGCGACTCGAACGCCTCCTGCGTGATCGCGCCGACCGGCGTCACGAAGGCGTGCAACAGCGGCACGAGTTCCACGCCCAGCCGGCGGCACTCGTCGAGGTAGCCGCCCGCGGGCGTCGACGAGCCGGCGTACTCGTCGACGATCTCCTGCCCGCGGAACACGCCACCGTTGTCGAACAGCCTCCGGTCCGCCTTGTACGGCGAGAAGGTGTTGGCCTCGTGGAACAGACCGAGTGTCGCGAAGCGCACCGGTCACTCCCCCGCGTAGGCCACGACGTCGATCTCGAACTTGATGAGCCCGCCGAGGCAGCCGGTCAGCGTGGTGCGCGCCGGCAGAGGTTGCCCGAAGTACTCGCGGTACAGGCGGTTGAACTCCGGCACGTCGGCGGGATCGTCCACATAGGCCCCCACCTTGACCACATCGGACAGTCGCAGCCCGGTCTCGCCGAGGATCCGGCGGACGTTCTCGATCGACCGGTGCATCTCCTCCGCGAACGTGCCGGGCACGATCACGCCGTCCTCGACGGAAGCCTGCCCCGACACGAACACGAAGTCGCCGGCGCAGACGTACGGGGAGAAGCTCGCGGTGTTGCCGTCTCGCTGCACGCGGACCTCACTCGTCACTGCGCCACCCATTCGCTGACGGCCTTGTCGAACCGGGACAGCACCGCTTCCAGCTCGCGCTGGCCGTGCGCCGCCGAGACGTACCAGACGCCGCGACCGGTGACCCAGATCCCGTTGTCGACGAGCACGCGCGAGAGCGATTCGTAACGAGCCAGGTCGAGTTGTTGCAGCGTTCGGTAGTCCGTCACCTCCGCGTCACCGAAGGAGACGTGGAACGCCTGCGGCAGACCGGAAACGCGCAGTGGCAGCCCGCGCTCGGTGCCGATGTCGCGCAACCCGGCCATGAGCGCGGTGCCGTGCGCGGCGATCCGCTCGTACGGCGGGTTTTCGAGGAGGCTGGTGAGGGTGGCGGTGACGGCCGCGGTCGCCATCACCGAGCTGTTGAACGTGCCCGAGTGGTTCACCTCGCCCGTGCCGAAGCGGTTCATCAGGTCGGCGTTGCCGACCAGCGCCGCGACGGGGAAGCCGCCCGCGATCGCCTTGCCGTAGGTGGCCAGGTCCGGGGTCACGCCGTAGCGCCCGGCGCCACCGTCGAGGCCCAGCCGGAAGCCGGCGATCACCTCGTCGAAGATGAGCACGGCGCCGTGCCGCGTGGCGAGTTCGCGCACGCCCTGCAGGTAGCCGGGCAGGGGTTCGATCACCCCGGCGTTGATCATGACCGGCTCCATGATCACGGCGGCGACCTCGTGCCCGTGCCGGTCCAGCGCCTCTTCGACGCTGCGCAGGTCGTTCCACGGCAGGATGATCGAGTCGGCCAGGTGGCTCTCCAGCTGACCGGCGCTGGCGATGCCCCACTGGCCGTCGCGCTGGCCGAGCAGCACGTTGTCCAGCCAGCCGTGGTAGTGCCCCTCGAACCGGATCAGCTTGGTGCGGCCGGTGGCGGCGCGCGCGAGCCGCAGCGCGGCCTGCACCGCCTCGGTGCCCGTCATGCTGAAGCGGATCATGTCCGCCCAGCCGACGGCCTGGCACACGAGCTCCGACGCCCGCACCTCCAGCTCGTGCTGCCCGCCGAAGACCACACCGTCGCGGCACGCCTCGAAGACGGCGTCGATGATGTGTTTCGGGGCGTGGCCGAGGAAGTTGGGGCCCTGGCCGAGCAGGTAGTCGACGTAGTCCCGGCCGTCGACGCCGTAGAGCCAAGCACCCTGCGCGCACTTGATGAATTCCTGTGAGCCGCTGAGCCGGACGTTGGAGTGCACTCCGCCCGGTGTCCGCACGAGCGCTCGGCGCCTCAGCTCTTCGGACTGGGTGAGCAGCTGCGGCCCTGCGTTGTCCATCGACGATCCCTTCAGACGCGCGTCGGTGCCCGAGCCCAGTCGGGTTTCACCTAATGAAACAGCAGATCTGCCAGATAGCTTCAAGCTACGGTGACGGGCAGGAGGCGTCAAGGGGCCGTACCCCGCACCGCCGAACGCCAGAGGATGACACTCGGCGCAAAAGTGTCACTGGGCATTGACGGAATGCGTTCTGGCCCCCTGACATGCCGGTTCCAGGGGCGGTAGCATCTGAAACGCAAACGTTAACTCTCGAAATGAGGTAGACCGTGAGCCGCCGCAGGAAGCAAGATCCCGATGACATGACTCCTCAGGACACCGAGGGTTCCGAGGAGGAGCGCGACTATTCGGTTCGCGCTGTCGAGCGTGTTTGCCTGATCTTGAACCTGCTGCAGGAATCGGTCGACGGGATCACCCTCAACGAGGTGGCCCAGACCACTGGGCTGCCGAAGTCGTCGGCGTTCCGCTACCTGTGGACGCTGGAGAACCACCGCTACGTGGAGCGCGACGAGGAGGGCGGGCTCTTCCGGCTGGGGCTGGGGTTCGTCGGCATGCAGTCACGGCACCTGGAGATCCTGCGCGAGCGGGCGCGGCCGTCGCTGGAGCGCCTGCGCGACGAGTTCGGGGAGACCGCGAACCTGGGCCTGCTCGACGGTGATCACGTGATCTACATCGACATCGTGGAGAGCCGGCGGGGCGTGCGCCTGGCCGCGTCGAGGGGCGACCGCGACCCGATCCACTGCACGGCGCTGGGCAAGGCGATCGCGGCGCAGCTGCCGGAGGAGCGCGTGCGGGACCTGCTGGACCAGACGGGCCTGGTGAAGCGCACGGGCAACACGATCACGGCCATCGACAGCTACTTCGACGAGCTGGCGAAGGTCCGCAAGCAGGGCTACGCCCTCGACGACCGCGAAAACGAGGACGACGGCCGCTGTGTCGCCGCCCCGCTGCTGGGCACCCACCTCCCGGTGGCGATCAGCATCAGCGGCCCGTCATCCCGCTTCTCACTGCAGGACGCCAAGCGAGCGGCGAAGACGTTGATCGAGGTCGCGTCGGGCATCGCCACGAACCCGGTGGGTGTGTCCTAGGGGTGTAGTGGGGGGGTTCAGGCACGCCGGAGCACGCGACCAGTAAGCCGGAGAGGTATCCGTTTTAGGGTGGTTCTACGGCGACTACTATCCTAGGGCGCATGTTCTCCTAGTTGACCAGCCACCATTCGACGGGTAAGCCCGGTCGAACCATCGTTACAGCAGGTAGTTGTAAAGAGGTGGAGCTTGTTGTCAACGCATGACCAGCATGAACACGTTCCACTGCCCGGCGGGGCAGTCATGTCCATCCTCCGAGGTGCCACTCAAGCGGGACCAACACTCGCGATACTCGGCGGCGTTCACGGGGACGAGGAGGAGGGGGTCCTAGCTGTCCGGCAATTGTTGACACGTCTTGCCGACATAGATTTTGTGGGCGTAGTAAAAGCCGTCGCGCCGGCGAATGCAATTGCCTGGTCCGCCTGCAGCCGCAGAAATCCATTGGACGGAGGAGACCTGGCACGCAGTTTTCCAGGCCACGGAAGCTCCGGGCCGACAGCCGCTATTGCAACCGCAATCACCGAGAAGGTAATCAAGGGAGCTGATCTCCTAATTGATCTGCACTCCGCCGGATTGCGGTACTGCATGCCATTGTTTTGCGGCTACATCGACACTCCTGACGCAGCGAAGGCTTGCCACCGTGCTGCTATTGCTTTCGGCACGCCGCTGGTGTGGAAGCACGACAAGACCCCTGAAGGTCGAAGCATCACGATTGCGGCTTCATCGGGCATACCTGCCATTTATGCCGAATGTGGCGGCGGAGGAGCGATCAAGAGAGATCACCTCGACGCCTACGTGACTGGCGTACTATCGGTTATGGCTGATCTAGAAATGCTTCCAAGTTCTTACCGCTACTCAAATTCGACAACGCCACAATATGTGATAAGCGGGCAAGGCGATTTGGATCAGGCAACCAAGGCTACCCATAGCGGTTTCTTCGTAGCCTCAACAGAAGCGGGATCCTTCGTCAAACACGGAGATAAAATAGGGCAAATCTTTGACTACAACGGGGATCTTGTTGAAGAGTTTTACGCACCCACAGACGAAGTAATCATGTTCCTCCGCCGACAAGCCCGAATACAAGCCGGTGAAACCGTGTATTCTTCAGGTTTGGCCACCAGTAGAGGGAACGACACGGATCCCATCTGAGACCAAGACACCGTCTGCCACAACGCTGATGCGTATCCAACCCCGGGTTGCAATCCGGGGTTGGATACGCATTCAGGCACAATCACTGCAGCGACTCCAACACTTCAACGGCTTCAGTAACACCGCCCTCGTCACGGACCGCGACCCCGATCTCCCGAGCACGCCTCGCCATGTTGCCATCAGTCACCGCAGCACATACCGCATCCGCAAGCGCCTCGGGGGTAAAGGCCCGCTGTGGCAGCGGAGGCGGCGCAACGCCTAAATCGTGCATCCGCCGACCATGGAAGGGCTGATCAAGAACAAATGGGCAAACGACCTGTGGTCGTCCAGCCAACAATGCCGCACCCGTAGTTCCGCTACCCCCGTGGTGGACAACAGCGTCCACCCGAGCGAACAGCCAATCATGCGGAGTGTCGGAGATGTAGAATACGTCTTCAGAATGAGTACCCGCTGAAATTCCCCCCCATCCCGTTCCCACCACAGCGCGGACGCCTGCCAGTCGCGTAGCTTTCACCACGGCGCGTTGGGCAGCGGTCGCGTTATCGCCTAACATACTCCCGAAACCGATATACACGACCGGCCGAGTGTCCAACTCGATAAAACTATTTAACTCTACGGGAGGAGACCAATCGGAACCGCTGGGCAAAAACCAGAACCCCGTGGTATGAACTGAAGCTGGATAAGCCGCAGGCGATGCGATATACCGGCTGAATGCTTGCAATACGGCCGCCGATCCACCATCCGGCCTCCGGAGAAAATTTTGCCGTCCCCGCCTAGACGGCAACTGCAATACTTGTCGACGCCATCCGGCCGAACTTCCTAGTGCAGCACGATACCACAAGCGAGTGGAAATATAGGAAAGCTTGTTGAACAGCGAAGGCACGGGGAATGGGCACAGCGGATCAGGAAACTCCGACGTGGGAACCCACATCGGCTGCAGACAGACCGCAACGGACGGAATACCCAACTTTTCAGCGATCTCATTGCCAGGCAGGACGACATGGTGCACCAATAGATCGGCATTTACATCCGAAACGGATACTATGTCCCGTAAAACTTTCGCCATGAGTGGACGATGCTTCCGGAGGAGTTGCGCGGCAAGCTTCTTACCCCGGAGTCCCCGGTAGTTGAGTCTATACGCCTCCTGCACAACCGGGTCATCTACCATTTCATTTGGGCCATCGTCGATCGGTAACATCTCCACGCCATGGTCGACCCCAAAAGGAACAAGGGAACGCGGCGCGGCAAGCACGGCCCTGTGGCCAGCCTTATCCAGCGCGCGGCTCAAGGCGACATAAGGCTGGACATCACCACGGGTTCCATGAGTCAGGATCAGAACTTTCACCGAAACCACCCCACAACCCGTGACCCTGACACGACTGACCAACGCATGGGCAACGACCACCTCGCCGTCGAATCAGAGAGTGAGACTTTCGAAGAATAGTTGTCCCCAGGATGAGGCAGGAAAGGGGCGAATTCCACACGATCCAGCCAAGTCGGTCGCCGACAGGCACTCTCCGGTCAGCGCACCACAAGCCTTGATTGCACCACACAAATCGGCTATTTTACTAGACGAAACCACTGGTACGCGACGACCTCACGAGGAGGGCACACATGGCATCCGCCAGGACAGAGCAGGCCAACCCGTTGCTTAATAAACTCAACCTAACCCAGAAGGTGCAATTGATCAGCGGAGCAAGCTACTGGACAACCTGTCCACAGGCCAGCATCGGTCTCGGCAGTATTACCTTCTCGGATGGACCTAGCGGTGTCCGCGGAACCACTTGGGATGAATGTTCACCCTCGACCTGTCTGCCATCACCTACGGCGCTTGCTGCCACTTGGGACGAAGCACTGACCATGCGGCTGGGCACGTTGTTGGCCCACGAGGCCCGGCGCAAAGGAATACATGTGTTGTTGGGGCCAAACCTGAATCTCCACCGTAGCCCCCTAGGCGGCAGGCACTTCGAGTGCTTCTCAGAGGACCCATTACTTACCGCTCGGATCGGCGCGGCCTACATCCGTGCACTGCAAGCACAAGGTGTCGGCGCAACGCCAAAACACTTTGTCGCCAACGATTCCGAAGCAGAACGCTTCACTGCGGACGTGCGGGTGGACGAGCGCACTCTTCGGGAGGTCTACCTGGCACCCTTTGAACAGGCAGTGACCGTCGGCGCGTGGTTGCTCATGTCAGCCTACAACCGAGTGAACGGCGTTACAATGACCGAGCACTCACTCCTACGCGACCCTCTGAAAGAAGAGTGGGGTTTCGATGGCGTGGTGATCTCGGACTGGCTCGCCGTCCGCTCAACCGTCGCAGCCGGAAATGGCGGCAATGACCTTGCAATGCCAGGGCCGGCCACAGCATGGAGCGATCGACTCGTCGACGCGGTTCTGGCGGGTGACGTGCCCGAGGCGATTATCAACGACAAAGTGGCTCGGCTTCTGCGCCTGGCGGACCGCGTGAAGGCATTCACGACTGACCGCGAACCTGACGACGGTCTGGTCCAGCAGAACGAGCTGAAACAAACGTTGCTACAGCAGGCGGCTGCCAGTTCCGCGGTGCTGGTTCGGAACGAGAACGGCCTCTTGCCTCTGAATCCCAACCGGCTCAAACGGATTGCAGTGATCGGCCCCAACGCGCTCGTTGCCCAAATCCAGGGTGGAGGTAGCGCAGCTGTTATTCCAGAAAAGACCGTCTCACCGCTTGAGGATATACGCGAACGCCTCCTTCCAGAGACAAAGGTGGCCTACGCCGCCGGGGTGGACTTCGGCTCGGAGTTGCCCCTCATGCCATTGGAAATGTTGCGGAACCCAGAGACACGACGACCGGGTGTGCGGGTTCGCTACCTCGACAAGGACGGGCAGGTAATAAGAATCGAAAATCGGCAAGCGACTCAGCTTATATGGCTGGACGATGGCCTGGTCGATGTGGACCTCATCGAAATAGAAACTTGTTTGCGGGTTTTGGAACCGGGAATTTACAGGATCGGCGTTGGCGGAAACGGAGCTATCCGCTCGCCAGGGACCTATCGACTTGCCGCCGATGAGCAGATTCTCGTGGATGAAGTGATCGACAACCATGAGAGCGGACAACCCGGAACCGCTGTGCCGGCGGCGCCAGGAACAGGTGAGGTTGAATTGCATCAAGACCAAGAAATCGCTATACGCCTATCGCATCAGATAAAATCTGGTGCGATAGGCGTACCAACAGGCGTCACCCTCAGCTTACTACTCGGTCGTGCTCAAACGCATGAAGAAGCACTGGCTGCCGCAGTAGACGTGGCGCGAGATGCGGATGTGGCGATCCTCATCGTCGGCACTACGAACTATGATGAAAGCGAAGGCGCAGATCGTGCGACCATGACGTTACCTCGTAGACAGAACGAACTCATAAACAAAATCGCGGCCGTCAACAAACGCACTGTAGTGGTATTAAATACTGGTGCACCGGTAGAAATTCCCTGGCATAAGGCGGTCGACGCGCTTCTGCTGTGCTGGTTTCCCGGCCAAGAAGGCGGCAAGGCGCTCGCTGACATCCTGTTCGGCGCACGCGAGCCAGGTGGCAGGTTGCCGACCACCTGGGCCACTTCGGAAAGTGATGTACCGGTCCTAGTTACACAACCGCAGGACAACCAACTCGTCTACGCGGAGGGCCTACACATCGGTTACCGAGCATGGGCACGCACAAAGGTGAAACCTGCCTATTACTTTGGCCACGGATTAGGATACACCGAATGGCAGCTGCACGCTTTGAAAGTACCAGATACAGCTTCCCTCACCAGTCCGATAACAGTCCAGGTGCGATTGGCAAATGTCGGCCTCCGGCCCGGACGAGAGGTAGTGCAGGTTTATCTCCAGCGGAAGCTTTCCGTGATCGACCGACCGATTATATGGCTTGCTGGATTCTGTGGAGTTCAAGCAGATCCTGGGCACGGGGTAACCGCCGAAATTCACATTTCGCCGCGTAGCTTCCAACATTGGTCGGAACAGTCGCACTCATGGGAGACGGAAACTGGAACCTTCACTATACTTGCAGGCCGCTCTGCGGGTGACCTTCCCCTCAGTGCACCTGTAACGATCCGCAGTAGTTGATCCTCTCGCCGGTCTCGCACAGCTACGTTATCTATTTCTTTTTGACACCTCCCCTCATACGGCCAGGGCATTCACACCTTCGCGATTGACGCCCACAGAGTGATCATCGCCCGGCGCGACGTGGTCCTGCCCCCGGAGTTCGTCCGGAATCTACCGATGCCGCGCCGATACTGCCGATTACATTTGCCGAGAGCTGGCACCCTTCGCTCCCATACCTGTCCCATCCGAGGGCACCAGGAGTTCTGCCGCTTGCCTTCAGGGCCACCTGTCGGCCAGTAAACCAACATTCACCTTCGCCGAACCTACCGGGCTAGTACTGCAACCGCAGTTAGGTAAGTGGGTAGCCGCGGCGTTTGTAGTGGCTGAGACGGGCTTGGTGTTGTCGTCGGCGGCGCCAGCGGGACCATCACCCGCCTCACAGGGGGCTGGATCGAATTACACGGATCTGCACAGCGAGCCGCCTGATCACGCGATCGGCCGGTCCCGCGGAGGCTGGAGCACCAAAGTGCATCACCTCGTGGACGGCAACGGCAGGCCGCTGGTGGTTCTGGTGGGTCCGGGCCAGGCCGGGGATGCACCAATGTCCCTGCAACTGATGCGCCACCTGCGCATCCGCCGGAATGGGCGCGGTCGGGCTCGCACGAGACCCGACCGCGTCCGTGGTGACAAGGCCTACTCCTCGCGGTCGATCCGCCAGCATCTGCGCGCCCGCGGCATCGTCGCGGTGATTCCCGAACCTGCCGATCACCGCGGGCACCGCAAACGCCGCGGTTCCCGCGGTGGTCGCCCACCGGCATTCGACTCGACCGACTACCGCGGCCGCAACGTCGTCGAACGCCGGTTCAGCCTGCTCAAACAACGGCGCGGCCTGGCTACCCGCTACGACAAGCTGTCCATCGTCTACCGCGCCGCGATCGTCCTCCACGCCGTGACCACCTGGACCAAGACTTTGTCAGACACTGCCTAGAGCGGTCGCTCAGACCTGCTTCGCCGTGTCGCCGCCAGCGGTTGATCCACTTGCTGGCGCACTGCCGCGAGATGCCCATCTCGGCGGCGACGTGGGCGATCGGGCGGCTCTGACAACGCTGCACGAGCCGACGTCGGCCTTCGACAGACAGTGGAGCATCAGGGTGGCGCATGGACGGGTCTTTCTGCTCGACGGACGAGGGGGTCGCACTTCTCATCCTGCCCCCGAAAGACCCGTCCCCTCGCCTCAGGCTCCCTCCGCCGACATCAAAGTCACGACCCGCAACAGGTGTTCTGTCCGGGAGGTTGCGAACGGCGGGGCACGTGATCGAATGATCTTGGAATGAGGGAGGACCTTCGGGTTTGGTGTGGATCACCACAATCTGCACCACACCTCGGAGGTCCTCGTGTCACACCGTAACGCCCCGCTGAGTCCGACTGGCAGACTGCGCCTGGCCCGTTGTGTGGTGGACGAGGGATGGTCGCTGCGCCGGGCCGCCGAGCGTTTCCAGGTCTCGGTGACCACGGCCAAGCGCTGGGCCGATCGCTATCGCCAGGACGGTGCGGCCGACATGGTCGACCGGTCCTCACGCCCGCACCACAGTCTCCGGCGCACACCCACTCGCACTGAACGCCGGATCATCAAGGTCCGCGTGCAGCGGCGGTGGGGACCGGCCCGGATCGCATTTTTCCTGCACCTAGTGCCCTCCACCGTGCATCGAGTGCTGGCCCGCTACGGCCTACCCCGCCTGGCCCATCTCGACCGAGTCACCGGCCGGCCGGTCCGCCGCTACGAACATGCCACTCCCGGTGAACTGGTCCACGTGGACATCAAGAAGCTGGGCAACATCCCCGACGGAGGCGGGCACCGCGTCACCGGTCGGCAAGCAGGGCAGCGGCATCGCACCCGCACACCCGGCAAAACCCTCGACGCAGGCGGCAACAGCCATGTCGGATACAGCTACCTGCACAACGCCGTGGACGACCATTCCCGGTTGGCCTACACCGAGATCCTGCCCGGACGAGAGGAAAGAGACGGCGGTCGCGTTCTGGCGACGAGCCCAGAGCTTCTTTACTGCCCACGGCATCACGACCCAGCGGGTACTGACCGACAACGGTTCGTGCTACAAGTCCAGACTCTGGCGCGACACCCTCGCCGATGCCGGGATCACCCACAAACGCACCCGCCCCTACCGACCTCAGACCAACGGAAAGGTGGAGCGATTCAACCGCACGCTTCTCGACGAAATGGGCCTACGCCCGGCCCTACCAATCTGGAGCCGAACGCCGCGAAGCACTGCCACGATGGCTACACACCTACAATCACCACCGCGGCCACACCGCACTCGCAGGCCACCCACCCGCCAGCCGCCTACCTAACCTCCCGGGACAGAACACCTAGGTCGTGTTCCTCGTAGTCGCGTTCACCGGTAAAAGATGTTGCGGCTGAGCCGATACCATAGTATCGGCACGTCGCCGCCACGTTGCCACTGACATTCTCGGCGTGCCGTAGCACGGCCAGACGCCGGTTCACACGCCTGACCAGGTTTTTCTACCTCGAAACAAGCTCAGCCAGGTGCCTTCCTACATCAGGAGCCCAGGCCGCCAACAACCTCCGCCAGTTTTGGACCAGCCGTCCTTGTGACCAACCGCTTGGCGCAACCAGCATTGCAGCGCTACCACAAGGACACACAATACGCTGACAGAAGTCAGGCCGACTGTGCCACAATCTCGTTGGGTATTTGCTTTTTACCGTTCGCTAGCGCACTATCGAGGCTCACTGCGTTAGCTGCTTCGATCAGAGTCTTGGTGTATGGCGAGCCGGGATCAGCTACAATATCCTCAGTAAACCCGGATTCGACTATTTCACCCTTACACATAATTAAAAGGTACTCACACATCCGGCTGACCACCGCGAGGTCGTGTGAAACCATAACAAGGGTGAGTCCCAACTCAGCCCTAATGTCCATCAGTAAATTCAACACCTGCGCTTGGACAGACACATCGAGAGCGCTAGTCGGTTCGTCTGCATACAGCACGTTTGGATTAACAAGCAAAGCACGCGCAATCGCGACCCGCTGCAACTGTCCGCCCGACAGTTGATGCGGATACCTACTCAAAATCTCATCGTTAAGGCCGACGTCTCGGAGCTGCCTCACCAACTCATCGATCGAAGGTGATCGCCTCTCGATAGCCTTCACGGGCTCCGCAAGCGATGCCCCTATACGCATTCTCGGATCGAACGAACTCGCCGGGCTTTGAAAAATCATCTGATTCTGGCTTCTGAAATCACGCGGCACTTCTCGAACCCAGTCCCGAAGCTCCCGGCCGGCATACAGGCAACTGCCGGAATAGGATGGAAGAAGCCCGCAGAGTACACGGATAAGGGTAGACTTTCCCGAACCCGACTCTCCAACCACTCCGATTGTGCTGCCTCTTTCAATCTCGAAATCAAGACTGTCGAGTTCCCATTTTTCCGAGCGGCGTTTCGATCGGATTCCAGCGTAGCTAAATCGTAACCCTCGGGCTTCAACAAGCAGACCCATGTGACTCCGCCTCCCGCATGATGGTCGGATTCCAACACCTGAACGCATGACCGTCTTCGAGCAGGGTTAACCGCGGCTCTTCCACACACGCCGGCAGCTCGTGCCTACAGCGCCCGCGAAATCTGCAACCTTGCGGAAAGGCACCTGGCGACGGCACGTTCCCTTCAATCGGAATGAACCGTCGCCCGAGCCCAATCTCACTCGTTCCCACGCAAACACGACCCGGATTTGAGGCGATGAGCGCTTCCGTATACCGATGCCGGGAGCGCTCGAGCACGTGGCCAATCGGCCCCATCTCCATCAATCGCCCGCCATACAGAACCGCCATGTATTCACTCACAGCTCGCACGACACCCAGATCGTGGCTCACAAACAACAAGCCCATATTATGTTGCACGCTGAGGTCGTTGATTAGTTCCAGAATTTCTTTTTGCACCGTGGCGTCCAAGGCCGTAGTTGGCTCGTCCGCGATGAGTAGCTTGGGCCGACAAGCGATTGCAATAGCAATCATTACCCTTTGTCGTTGACCGCCTGACAATTGGTGAGGGTAGCGACGCATGAGCTTCTGGGGATCTGGTAATTGAACCTGCTCCAGGAGTTCTAGAACTCTCGCACGTATATGTGCCCGCGACTGTCGCCTGTGCAATCGAATCGCTTCCGCAACCTGTCGACCCACGCGCATCATCGGGTTGAGCGCTCGTTGCGGGTCCTGAAATATAACTCCGACCAACCCTCGCCTTGAGGCCGCCAGTTGCCGATCAGTCATGTCGATCGTTTCCTGGCCATTGAGCCGGATAGAACCTTTGACGTCAACCACCCCTGGTGCCAGGCCGGCGATGCTCATAGCCGCCATCGTCTTACCTGATCCGGATTCGCCAACAACCCCAAGTCGTTGGCCGGCAGCGAGATCGAGACAATCTATCGTCACTATTTCCTGGCCGCGAATAGAAATTGAGAGGTCCCTTATTTGCAATATCACGCGATCACAGCCTTTGTCTGGTGCGGATCAAAGGCTGATCGCAATCCGTCGCCCATCAAGTTGAACCCAAGAACCGCTATGACAATCGCCAGGCCAGGAAAGACAACCAGATAAGGAGCAGTGTCAACGGTAGCCTGAGATTCGTTGAGCATAAGCCCCCAGGACACCTCCGGCCGCTGCGACCCCACGCCTAGATATGACAGCGCAGCCTCCACCAGGATCGCCGATGCGAACATCACCGAGGCCAGTACGATGATTACAGACGCCACATTTGGTAGGACATGTCTGAACAGAACGAACAAACGCGATCTCCCATACGAGTAGGCGGCTTCGATATACTCGAGAGCAAGCACCTGTTTCGCCGGCCCGATAGTAACTCGTACGACAATAGGAATAAACGAAAATACGATAGCGATGATCGCTGCGGTTTTTCCAGCTCCTATCGCCGTCGCAAGAACCAGTGCAACCAGGATACCCGGAAGTGCGAGGCCCACGTCGGTTACACGGATCAGCACACTCTGTATACGTCCCTCAATCCCGGCTATGACAAGGCCTAATACGACACCGGGGACCACTGCAACCACGGTAGATACAACGCTTACCAACAGTGAAACCTTCGCGCCCGACATCAACTGGGCGAGAACGTCTCTACCCAACGCGTCCGTTCCCAGAAGATGAGCTGCAGTGCCAGGAGATGCGAACTTGTGCGCAATGTCAATCCGGTCCACGTCATAGGGAAGCCAAAATAACGAGACCACGCCGGTGCCAATGAAGAGAGTCATCAGTACTGCGCCGACCATGAATGACAGCGATACACGCCCGTTCCAGTTCACTGGCTACTCCTCTCCGCGTCCCGTATCCTCGGGTCCAAAAGTCCGTAACAGATATCCATTAGAAAGTTCATCCCGAGAATCAATAACATAATGACAAAGACCGTGGACTGCACAACGATTACTTCGCGTCCTTCGATGGCGCTCATCAGTAGACTACCAAGCCCCGGGAGCGCGAAGACATTCTCTATAACAACGGTGCCCGCAAGTAGCGATCCGAGCTGCAGTGTTCCCACTGTCAATAGAGAAATGGAAGCGTTTCGCACACCATGGACTAGGATCGCACCACGCAGTGTCCGTCCTTTTGCGCGCGCAGTGCGCATGAAATCCTGGGTTAGAATGTCTAGCATCGCGGATCTCACGTATCTGGCGAAGACCGCGGTCATCGGAATAGTGAGGGCTGTCACCGGCAGTGCGAGCGTCTTCACGCTCTCTCCCGGGTTCTGAATCCACGGGGTGTATCCGCCAGCAGGGAACCAACCTGCCCGCACCGATAGAAAGGTGATTAGAAGGAGTCCACCCCAGAAGACGGGAACAGCAATTCCAAATTGGGTCAGAACGTCGATCACTCCGCTACGAAGTTTGCCGACGTTGGTTGCCGAGTAGCTCCCAATAACCAGGGCCAGGATGCTCGATACGAAAATCGAGATGAGGACCAGACTCAAAGTTACACCGAGACGTGAACCGATTTCATCGGCGATATCATATTGAGCAGCGAAAGATTGGCCTAGCTGTCCTTTGATTATCCCAAATAGCCAGTCTGTATATTGTATAAACCACGGACGGTCGAGTTTCATCTGTGCACGCAGAGAAGCTAGCGATTCCGGCGTCGCACTTTTCCCAAGAATCACCGCGGCAATGTCGCCACCGAGCACTCGAAGTAGCAAGAAGATTACCATGGAGCCCGCTAACGCGGATGCCATAAGCATCACAGTCGATCGGGCTACGAGACGATACATCTTGGCTCCTACTGGCCTCGACAGCCTGCGGCAACATTGCCGCGGCCCCTATTTACCGTCCACCCATCGGATGGCACGAAGATCGAACTCGCTCGCAACCGAGAACCGCTTGATTCCGGTTACCTGATCGGTGTGAAGGACGCTTTGTCCGATTGTCGCTAGGGGTATCAGGTAAGCTTGGTCGGCGTGCAACTCAACCGCTTGCCGACGGAGGTCTGCCCACTGGGTTCGATCCTTAGCGGTATCAGCCCGGGCCAGCAGGTCGTCGAACTGCTTCAAGCAGGCGCCGGTGAAGAACCCCGGGCATTTCCAACTATCAATCTGCTGAGGGCCGCTGATCACCGTTGCCTCGTAGTCCGTCTTGGTGAGGACGCGGTCAACGTAAGTGGCTAGATCAAGATTTATTGGCTCGAGAGTCACGCCGACGTCTTTTAGTTGCTGCGATACTATTTGCATCCACGTGGAGTAACTCGACCCAATGTAGGGAAACTGTAGCGTTAAGTTTTGAATTCCTACCGAGGCGAGGAGTTGCCGTGCTCGTGCAGGGTCGTAAGGATATGGGCAGTGGTTTGTGTTCCAAGGCTGGTTGGGCGGGTTAACCATCGCACATGTTGGCGTGGCGATACCGTCTATGCCCTGAACAAAAGTGTTACGATCAACTGCGTAGGCAATCGCTTGTCGAACGGCGGGATTTTGCAGCTTTGAGTCTTTGGCATTAAGGCTGATGTAGCCGATCTCGGAACCGCTCACGGGATCACTTGCTAAACCGGGGGTAGCCTCTGCCTTTCGCACCTGCTGCTTACTTTGTACGGCGGGCATGACGTCGACATCATGCGCAAGAAGTGCGTTGAGGGCAGCATTTTTATCCGTGAAGAATCGCCATGTTACTTCACGAATTTTCGGCTTTGCTCCCCAATAATTTTCGTTCGAAGTAAGACTGACTCGCACACCGTGCTGCCAATCCGAAAACACAAACGGCCCTGTACCAACTGGATTCTTGCTCAGAGATTCTGCCGAGCCCTGGGGGATGATTGCCACATCTTTGGATATGCTCGTCAAAAAGGCCTGACTGGGCTTAGTCAGAGTAACCCGAACAGTTCGCGGATCAAGCTCTTCCACCTGCCGAACCACAGATAGGGGGCCGGATATGGTTGACAATGTGGAGCTTTTCGCTGCGTTGAGAGAATAGACAACATCGGCAGCTGTTACCGGTGCGCCGGTATGAAAGTGCGCATCTCGGGTCTTGAACGTGTACTGGGTACCCGACGTATCGACTTGATACGACTCAGCCAAAAGCGGCTTGAAGCTGCCGTCTTCATTCTGTTCTATTAACGGCTCAAGAACGTTGTAGAAGAGCAGAGAGCGCACAGCTGTCGAGGAGTTGCGGAGGAAATTCCAATCCGCTGGTTCCTGGGTGAACCCCACGGTCAACTTGGTCGCCGATTCAGATCCTGTGCCACTGCCTCCTCCGCTACCGCAAGCCGCGGCCGAAGCGGCAACGAGTGTGCCGATAAGCAGAACCTTCAAGGGATGTAAGTAGTCGCGCCACCCGCGTTCCACTCTTTTGTTGATCTTGTAGCAAGGCACGAAGTCACCTCCGCAATCGGGGTACGGACAGCCATGGAACCGGGCCGACGCGGACCTTTCGAAGCCGTCCTCGGGCTACGTAACCTCGAAGAGAGCCCAGCAGGGATCCGTCGCATCTGGCGACGCGAGCCAGGACTACAGTTGTCTCACTGACTGAATCGCAAGTTTCAACCAAGTTAGTTAGTTAGGAGTCACTGTGTCAAGGGCCGGATCGCCTCGGTACGATGACAGGGCAGAAGGGGACAGCACCAACAGCCTTCGTCGGGCTCACTATGTACGTCGCAAGTGCTGAGCTCGACCGTACGACCTGCGCGCGCTAAGGGATGTCACGTAATCCCGGTGGCGGTCTACTCAGCGGGTAGTTGATCGTCGCGGTGTGGTGTAGGTGATCACAGCGTCGAGATCGGAGTGGATCGCCCCGTTCACCGGGCTGGAACCAGGTCAGTTCCGCAAGCTGGTGCGGCTGGTGGCCCAGCGGGGCGGAAGGGCGATCGCAGACGGGCGGCCAGGTCCGCCGTGGGCGTTGCCGCTGGCAGACCGGGTGCTGCTGGTGGCGACCTATGGCGAACCAATCTGACCATGGGTCAGATCGGCCCGTTGTTCACTGTCTCACATGCTGCGGCCCATCGGGTGATCGACACGATCGGGCCGCTGCTCGCGCTGGCGCCGGTACGTAAACGCCGGATCGACTCGGTCGCGATCGTCGACGGCACCCTCGTGCCAACCCGGGATCACCGCCTGGCTGCCCCCAGCAAGAACTACCGGTACTCCACAAACGTGCAGATCGCCATCGATGCCGACACTCGCCTGGTCATCGCCACCGGCGACCCTCAACCCGGCAACCGCAACGACTGCACCGTCTACCGGACGTCCGGTGTCACAGACCAACTCGGCGATCAGCCGGTCATGACCGACGGTGGCTACCAAGGCAACGCCGAGGCGATCATGCCGTTCCGCAAACCCTGCGACGGCAGCGATCTTCCCGGCTGGAAGGAAGAACTCAACTCGATCCACCGCACCGTCCGCGCACGGGTCGAACACCCTGGCCCGCATGAAGTGCTAGAAGATCCTCCGCGACTACCCGCCGCGCCGCCAGCACACTCAGCGACACAGTGTCCGGAATCGCTCATCTCCACTACATCGCACTCACTGGGTAACCGAAACGCCAGCGGCCCCAACCGGGTCTGTAGCACGAACGGTGTTTCCGGCGTTGTTGATCAGTAGGTTTCGGCGGTGGGCCAGCGATCACCGAAGGTGATAGCGAACGCGTTGATCACGGGCTTCCAGCGCATCGTCCATCGGGTGCGGCCTGTCCCGGCGGGGTCAGGCTGCGGTCACAAGATGCAGGCATTTCAACACTGCTTGTTCGGTGGGGGAAGTGCTCGCGTGCTCGCACGGCTCGCCGGTAGCGAGCATTCAACGACTCGATGGCATTGGTGGAGCAGATCATTCCGCGGATCTCGACGTCGTAGTCAAGGAAAGGAATAACACTTCCCATGCGTTCCGCCATAGCCTGATCATTGCCGGATATTTGCGTCCCCACTTCTCCTCGAGTTCATCGAGTGCCACGAGGGCTGCATCGGGGCTGGGTGCGGTGTAAATCGGTTTCACATCACGCTTGAGAGAGTCCCGGTGCTGCCGCGCGACGAGCCGGAACGTATTGCGGATAAGGTGTACGATACAGGCCGTCGCAGACAAGGAAGAACACGTCCGTGACGCCGCGGTTCTTCAGGTCGACCAGGACGCTCATCCAGAACTTCGCGCCCTCGCCACCGGTACCCCTCATCCACATCCCCAGCACGTCTTTGCGACCGTCCACGGTGACTCCGATGGCCGCGTAGACGGGCCGGTTGGCGACCTGCCCGTCACGCACCTTGACGGCGATCGCGTCGATGAACACGGCGGCGTACACCGAGTCGAGTGCACAGCCGACCCATTCCTGCATCTCCGCCACCACGGTGTCGGTGATCCGCGATATCGTTTCCTTCGACACTGACGTCCCGTGGATCTCACTGAAATGCGCGGAAATCTCTCCGGTCGTCATTCCCTTGGCGTACAGCGACAACACGACCTCGCCCACATCGGTCAGCCTGCGCTGGCGTTTCTTCACGATCTGCGGCTCGAACGTCGATTCCCGATCTCGCGGAACCTCGATCTCGACCTCGCCCACCGCGTCTGTCACCACAGTCTTCGACCGCTGACCATTCCGCACATTCGACGAGTCCCGGCCCGCCTCGGCACGATTCTTCTCATGCCCGAGGTGCTCGGTCATCTCCTCGTTCAGGGCCGTTTCCAGCACCTTCTTGGTGAACAGCTTCAACAGCCCGTCGGGGTCCGGTCAGCTCCAGGCCACGGGCCTTCGCCTCGGCCACCATCCCCGCCGCAGCGGCCTGCTCCGGCGACCGTTGCCGCGCCGGCTTCTTCCCACTCTTACCGGGATCCATAGGGTCAGATGTCATCCTTACCGTGATCGGTAGGTGTCCCGGAGCAGCCCATATGCTCTCCGGCACCCAGGGTGCCGGGTATGGCTTTGATGTCACCGCCGCCGATGGCCTTGAGTGATTGGCCGCCCGGCACCCCGCGACGACTCGACCGCTCATTGGGATGCGCGACGTGGATCGCTGTGTAAGGACGCGACGGCGAGGTCGTCTGTTGGGCCGTGACCGCGACATCATTCGAGCTGGAGGTGACCGTGCCCGAACTGTGGGCCGGAATCGACGCAGGCAAATCACATCACCATTGCGTCGTGCTGGACGCCGACGGGAAACGACGGCTGTCCCGGCGAGTCGCCAACGACGAGACGGCGCTGCTGGAACTCATCGCCAACGTCGCCGAACTCGCCGGCGACGACGCCACAACCTGGGCGATCGATCTCAACAGCGGAGGCGCAGCGCTGCTGCTGGCACTGCTGGTCAACCACGATCAGCGCCTGCTCTACATTCCCGGCCGCACCGTCTACCACGCGGCAGCCAGTTACCGCGGAGACGGCAAGACCGATGCCAAGGACGCCGCGATCATCGCCGACCAGGCCCGCATGCGCCGCGACTTGCAACCGTTGAGGCCAGGCGATGACATCAGTGTCGACCTGCGGATCCTGACCGCTCGCCGCACCGACCTGATCTGCGACCGCACCCGAACGATCAACCGGCTGCGAACGCAACTGCTCGAATACTTCCCCGCTCTTGAGCGAGCTTTCGATTACAGCGCCAGCAAAGCCGCGCTCACTTTGCTGACCGGCTATCAAACGCCCGAAGCGCTGCGGCGGATCGGGCACTCCCGACTGGAAACGTGGCTACGCAACAGGAAAGTCCGCAACGCTGCGGCCGTCGCGGCAACCGCGATCGAGGCTGCGGCAGCACAACACACGACGTTGCCCGGCCAACGGCTCGCTGCTGATATGGTCATCAGGCTGGCGAAGGCGGTGATCGCTCTCAACGAGGAAATCGCCGAGATCGACACCCTGATCGAGAGTCGGTTCCGCCAGCACCGACACGCCGAGATCATCTTGAGCCTGCCCGGATTCGGCCCATTGCTCGGTGCCGAGTTCCTTGCCTCAACCGGCGGCGACATGACCCCGTTCGGCACCGCCAACCGTCTCGCGGGCGTCGCCGGGCTCGCGCCCGCACCCCACGATTCTGGACGCATCAGCGGCAACCTGCGCCGACCACGACGCTACGACCGGCGTCTGCTGCGCGCCTTCTACCTCTCGGCACTGGCCAGCATCCGCTGGTGCGCCGCGTCGAAAGCCTACTACGACCGCAAGAGAGCCGAAGGGAAACGGCACACCCAAGCCGTCATCGCGCTCGCGCGCCGACGACTCAACGTGCTCTGGGCCATGCTGCGTAACAACACGCAATACCACGCCCAACCCGCGCCGCTTACCGCTTGACAACATCATTGGGAATCACTCACAGTGCCCATCCCGCCGGACCTCAGCCCGGCGTAGTAAGGGAACTATGCCGATGCGAGTTGATCACGAGGACGTCCTCCTGATGTCGTGTGCGGGCTTGCAGTCCCAGGACATCGAGGAGGACGTCATGCCCCACGATAGTGGTCTGTCGCGCGGTGACAAGCGCCGAAACGAGCGATTGGCCCGGTTGCGGGCGCTGGTGCCGCCGCCCTGGAACGCGATCGTGGGGATCGATCTGGCCGATGAGAAGCAAGCGATCGTCGTGACCGATCACGATTCGCGGGTGCTGGCCCGGAAACGGGTCCGGGCGAAGGCATGGCGGCTGGGTTCGGTGTTGGAATGGGCCCGTAACGTGGCTCGCGGGCACGGGTTTGTCGATGTCACGGTGGGATGCGAGCCGACCGGGCACCGGTGGCGCGTTCTTGATCAACTCGCGGCGGGGTGGAGGATGCCGGTGGTGTGTGCAGCCGCTGCTGGTCGGCCGGGCACGCGAGAGCGAGGACTACACCCGGGACAAGACCGACGACAAGGATGCCGTGCTGATCGCCCGGCTGGTCGGTGACCTGCGCTGCTACGTGCCGGAACGGGCAGAGGAAAACTGGGCGCGACTGCGGCACCTGGGCGCTCGGCGGGAACGGCTGGTCGCCGAGGCCACCGCGAACGTGCAGCAACTGCGCGACCTGCTGGAATGCGCCTGGTCGGCGGTGCTGGGCTGCGCGGGCAAACCGTTCGAATCGAACAGCTGGTGCCCCGCGCTGACGGTGGTGCTTGAGCGCTGCAACGGCCGGCCGGAACGTCTGGCCAGGATGGGGCTTGCGCGGTTTCTGCAGGCGGTCAACCGCGAAGTGGCGCGCTGGGGTGGGCGCCAGGTCTGGCGGCGCATCGTCAGCGCGGTGTTCATCGCGCTGACCGATCGGGCCGGGGTCATCGCACAGCGCGCCGGTGCGCTGGAACGAGCCTGCGTCGTGCTCGCCGACTGGCATGCGACGAAGCGCCGACTGTCCCAGTGGAGACTCGCATGGTCGAGGTCCTCGACCAAGTCGACTCACCGACCTGGTCAGCTCCATCCCCGGGCTGTCGACCGTCGGCGCGGCCGCGATCCTGGCCGAAACCGGGGATCTGCCCGGTTCGACAGCCCACGCGCGGTGGTCAAGCATGCCGGGCTATGTCCCCGCGAGAACAACAGCGGCACCACGGAAGGCCAGGCCCGCATCGCCCGTCGTGGCCACCCCGGGCTGCCGCATGGCGGGCGGTCTGGGGCGCCCCAGCGAACAACCCGGTACTTACCGCTCGCTTTCATCATCTCACCACCCGGCAGGAAAATCCGCTCACCACCGGCCAGGTGCACGCCGCGCTCGCTGCCGCGCTACTGCGCTGGCTGCATGTCATCATCACCCAACGAGTCCTTGGAACGAACACATCGCCTGCGGACGCACCGATCTTTCCGCCGCCGTCTGACCCAGGCCGCGCCGGATTCCAGGGACGGGCCAAGCTCCACCTGGCGTGGAGGACCAACCTCGACCGACACCCTGAGCAGGCCCATCATCTCCTCCCCGAACTCGATTGCACGCTGTCGGGCCAACAACCCCATTGCCAGCTACGTAGAGCCGAGGAGCCGGTGAGCCCCCGATCCCCACTTGACAAATCTCGTCTTACGTTGGTGTCGGGCCAGAAACACCGCTCGCGGGACAGTCCCCCCAACCAGAAGATCCGTTACGTGACAGCCCTTAGACGGTGTGGGGCGACCGGTTCGGTGAGGTGGTTGCGGGCCGGGGCCTCGCTCACGCAGATTCGTGGGTTGCCGGGCAGGGGCCGCCTGCTCGGCCTATCCGACATATGTGGGAGGCCCCGGTGCTTGTTGAGCGTACAAGTGTGGGGCTCGATGTCCATGCCCGATCGGTCGCCGCCGCGGCGATCGACGGTGTGACAGGCGAGCTGCGGCGGGCGCGGTTGACGCCGTCGCACGATCACATCCGGTCCTGGATCGAGCAGGAAGGTCCGGTTGCGGTGGCGTATGAGGCTGGTCCGACGGGGTTCGGGTTGTACCGCGAGCTGACGGCGGCGAGGATCCGGTGTCTGGTTGCCGCGCCCTCGAAGTCGCAGCGCCCGTCCGCTGATCGGGTCAAGACCGACGCGAGGGACGCCGCGCGGCTGCTGCGGCTGGGAGAGGTCACACCGGTGTCGGTCCCGTCCATCGGCCAGGAGGCCGCGCGGGATCTGGTTCGTGCTCGGGAGGACGCCCGGGCCGATCTGATGCGGGTTCGGCACCGGCTCTCGAAACTGTTGCTGCGCCACGGAATCGTCTACTCCGGTGGCCGTACCTGGACCGGAGCGCACGATGCTTGGCTGCGCCGGCAACACTTCGACTCGCCGGCCACACCGGCCGCGTTCGAGTCCGATTACGAAGCGGTCCTGGCGATCACTGCTCGCCGGGATCGTCTGGACAAGGCCATCACCGAGATGGCCACCGACAGCGAGTTCACTGCTGTGGTGCGCCGGTTGTGTTGTCTGCACGGGGTGTCGCTGCTGACCGGGTTCGCGCTCGCGGTCGAGATCGGCGACTGGCACCGGTTCACCGGTGCCAGCATCGGCTCGTTTGCCGGCCTCGTACCGTCTGAATACTCCTCTGGGACGACGCGAGTGCAGGGCTCGATCACCAACACCGGCAACACTCACCTGCGCCGCCTGCTCGGTGAGGCCGCCTGGCACCACCGCGCCCGCTACACGATCGGCAACGGTCTGCGTGCTCGCTGGGAACTGACCCCGGCCGCTGCCCAGCACCGCGCCGACACCAGAAACCGTCGCCTGCACGAGCGTTGGGTCACGTTCAACCCGCGCCGCAAACGCCCGGCCATCGCCAACGTCGGCATCGCCCGTGAGCTGGCCGGCTGGTGCTGGTCCCTGGCCGTCATGGACTAACACCCACAAAGCAGCTTCGTCGCCGCAGACACGGTAGTGGCAGCGCGTGAAGCGACTCGCGAAACATCTATGAGCGGCCAGCCGCCCATATCGACAACTGTGCCACGCTCGCCCCTAGACACGCGGCGCAGCTCCTGCCGAAAGCCCGTCCTACGGTAACCAACCCGCGCATATCAGTCTGACCACGCGTCGCCAACGACACGCCCACCACCACACGCAACCACGAAGCACGAAACGCCGCCGGGGTCGTTCCCCGGCGGCGTCTCACCCTGCCCTCGACAAAGACCCACTACATATCAGGTGTACTGGCCTGAGAGGTTAGGAACGCGGCTCGCGGGGGTGTGGCCGCCGAGTGCGGTGTGGCCGCGGTGGTGATGTTAGGCGTGTAGCCATGGCGGTAGCGCTTCGCGTCGTTCGGTTTCGGACCGGTAGGGCGGGTGCAGGTCCATTCGTCGAGTAGGGCTCGGTTGGACCGCTCCACTTCCCGTTGGTCTGCGGCCGGTAGGGCCGGGTGCGTTTGTGGGTGATCGCGGCCGCGGCGAGGGCATCTCGCCAAAGCCGCGATTTGGAGCGTGGCCCGTTGTCGGTGAGCACCCGCGGGACGGTGAATCCGTGGGCAGCAAAGAAGAGTGGGGCACGCTGCCAGAACGCGACCGCCGTTTCCTTCTTTTCATTGGGCAGGGTTTCGATGTGAGGCAGCCGGGGATGATCGTCCACCGCCGCGTTGTGTAGGTAGCCGTAGCTGATCGGTGTCCGATGTTACCGCGTTCGGGCGTGGTAGCCCGGGCGTTGTGCCGACCTTGAGCGCGATCAAGCACCCACTGGCTACCGCCATCAGGGGTATTGCCTAGTTTCTTGATATCCACGTGCCCCAGCTCGCCGAGCAGGCAAATTCCTAGCGGGCATACCGGCTGTTTGGTGGCCCGGTCGAGATGGGCCAGACGCGCCACACCGTAGCTAGCCAACACTCGGTGCACCGTGGACGGCATCAGGTGCAGAGAAGACGTGATCCGAACCGGTCCCCACCGCCGCAGCACGCGAACCTTGACAATACGGCGTTCGGCGCGTGAGGGCGTACGCTCCAGACTGTGGTGCGGACTGCTGGAGGTCGACCATGCGACAACACCCTGCTCGCGATAGCAACGGGCGACGCTTCGCGGTCGAGAACGAGGCCTGGAATCCCCCAGCCGCTCGCCGTAACGGCCATCGCCTCCTCCGCCCATCTGGCTGCTTACGCCAGGACTGCCCCGGTGACTCATGCCTCCGACACCAGCATCCAGGGTGAACACACCGGTCGTACCGGCAACCACAAAGGAGCCGACGGCAATAAGCACAAAACTGCTCTCATCTTTCCAGCACGCCGATGCTGCAACGTCCTCTACGTCATTTCCCACAAAGGAACTCACTACCGGCACCCTGAGCCAATCCCCGCCGCAACAATCGATTTACAACCATATTTCCATACGCAGACAGGGCACTGTTCGTCAGCGAGTAAAGAAAACCAGACGGGGCCTGCTTAAAGAATTTTATCATCACAATATTTAGGTTTTTCAAACCAGGCGCATAGATGACGGTAGATATGGCTTGCGTTTTCTCGTGGAAGCTCACGGGTTCGTGCTGCAAACCGAGAGAGATCTTTCCAACCCGCCCCAGTCAGGAGTAGAACTGGATGGTCTCGCTCATTGACTCGCCGGTTCCGGACATCGCGAATAAGCGCGGCAACAACAGTAGCGGATGCAGGTTCGACGAAGAGTCCTTCCGTTACCACCAGGAGCTCCTGCGCCGCAACTACCTCCTCGTCGGTGACAGTCGTACCCCAACCACCACTCTCCTCGACAGCTTTCGCCGCCTCGCATCCGTCAGGCGGACTGGGAAGCTGAAGCCCCGATACGACCGTACTGCAACGATCGACACGCGGCACCGCTATCTCTCCAGAAAGGTACCGCGCCACGGGCGCACAACCCGCCGGCTGGGAGGCGACAATCACGGGTTCCATCGCATACTCCGACAGGCCTCGCGCAACGGAAACCAAGAGGCCGCCACCGCCCACTGGAAGGTAGACGTGAGTGGCGTCTGGAAGTTGCTCCGCTAGTTCATAACCGATAGTGTCCACGCCACGCATACCGTCGGGATTGAGAGCATTTGCCGTAACCCCAAGGAACAAGCCGCGTTCATTCGCAAATTCACTAACTTGACGTAGAAGTCTGTCTAGCGCTTTTCGGGATCCCCTGGTACCAATGCCTTCGACGGCCATGACGCTTGTTCCATATGGCAGCAAAGCCGCCAACTTCTCCGGCGGCGCTCCCGCCACCACACACAACATCCCCGGCAGGCCAGCCCGTGCGGCGTAGGCAGCAAAGGCGGCTCCAGCGTTTCCGGAAGAGGTCGCAATCCAGCCAGGGCATCCCCTGCTCAATGCAAGCGAGATCGACATCGCGGCAGCGCGATCCTTGTATGAACCGGTGGGATTTGCAGTTTCCAATTTGGCGGACAAGTCGCCTAAACCAATGCCCCGGGCAAGCCGGGGCAAAGGTACGACCGGAGTGTTGCCCTCACCCAGAGTGACAAATTCACTCACGGACGGTAGCCGGTTCGCAAATCTTTCCAGCCCGAAACGTCTCGTCGTCACTGCTCGCCTCCGTCGTCTCAGCGGCAACAAGTCCTTCGCTGACGCTCAGTGCCGCTGCCCAGACTGCGTATCGACTGATGAAACCACAACTTCAGTTTATAGCCAAGCGGTAGGTTCGACGACAGAGCCTGGACTCCCCACAACGCGCGCCTGCAGACATCGGTCCGTCCCTCGGTTGTCCCCTTTTACATGCCGACAACCGAGTTGAACTAGCCCCCACCGGAAACGACACTGCTATTTCTTGATCTTTTCTAGACTGTACACATAGTGAGCGCCCATCCGGGAGGACAAGTTATGCGACGGATTTGTGTATTCACCGGCGGCCGGGCGGACTACGGTCCCTTGCTGCCAGTCTTACGGGCTGTGCAGAAGGATGTCGCGCTGGAACTGCGACTGCTGGTCACTGGGGGACACCTGGTCGGGCAACAGGGCATGACAACTGAGCGAATCAGCCTTGACGGTTTTAGAGTCGATGAACAAGTAGAGAATGTGCTAGCGAGCGACACGCCTGTCGGCGTCGCGAAGTCGCTGGCTCTCGGGATCGCCGGGTACGCAGAGGCGCTCAATCGAATTGATCCCGATCTCCTGCTGGTGCTCGGCGACCGGTACGAGGCTCTCGGTGTCGCAATCACAGCTGCGCTTCGCCTGCTGCCCATCGCGCACATCTCCGGCGGGGAATTGACCTATGGAGCAACTGACGATTCCGTCCGCCACGCGATCACAAAACTCGCGGCCCTGCACTTCACGTCAACCGAAGAGTTCCGGTCTCGCGTGATCCAACTTGGCGAGGATCCGGAACGAGTCTTCAACGTGGGTGCACCGGGGTTGGATAACATCCGGACTATGGCCTTTCTCAGCCAGCATGATACGTCAAAGTTAGTGGGCGTCACCCTGAAAACCCCGGTGATAACGGTCACTTACCATCCCGCCACGGCGGACCCTCAAGGCAGTGGCCGAGGACTCAGAGGTCTATTGGCCGCGCTCGATCGATTCCCAGACGTCACTATAATTTTCACCGGCACCAACATCGACCAGCATTCGTTGTCGATCACCAAGGATATTGAGGAATACGTCCGCAGAAGAGAAGCTTCGACCCGTCTTGTTTCATCGCTCGGCCAGGCCGGTTACCTCAGCTTATTGAAGATTTCCTCAGCTGTGGTCGGCAACTCTTCAAGCGGCATTTACGAGGCACCCGCCGTCGGTACGCCAACAGTCAACATCGGCAGTCGTCAAGACGGCAGGCCTCGCGCCAAATCAGTCATTGACTGCGGCGAGGATGAGGCCGAGATAGCCGCGGCAATCGACGCTGCGCTGCGGATCTCTCGAGATGACCTACCGGGACTTTCCGACACTCCTTACGGCGACGGATACGCCGCTGATCGCATAGTGCATATCCTCAAGACAGTAAACTTGAAGCCTCTGTCCTGTAAAAAATTTTTCGATCTTCCGGATAGCTATTTTTACATGTGCTCAAACCAGCGAAATTAGTTTCGGGCGCGGATCACTGCACGAATTACTGCTAAAATAAGCAATGAACGAAGCTCCACGAACCGTAAATGAAGTGAAACCAGGCTACTGAACGGGCGTCGGCATAGAAGGTAGTAGCACTTGCGTTTCGCTGTTTCGGCCAGTCACTGCTTGCTGCCGGTTGTATTGATGCGATGCCGGCAACGGTTCAAGTTATTCGCAGGGATCCTGCCGTACCTCAAATCGTCGGTGGCCTCGTCGTGGTGGCGCTGCAGGTAAATTGTGCACTTTATCACCCGAGATAAAATTGCTGCCTCAGGGTGGATGGCCCAGTCGACGCCCTCTGGGATGAGTCGCGGGCAAGCTCTGCATGGGAGTTCCTTGGGCTACTCCAGCCCTCCGGCCGTGTACCTTAAACGGTCTTTTTTGTCGGCCGAGTAGATTGGGAATAATGTCGTACTGGCGACAGTTCAATCACACATTGATACTGATCCCCGTACCGATCCAGAACACCGCCAAACCCTGGTTCTGACCTGACTAGGTCTTTGAACTCCAGACACGCGAGACTCTGAACTCCTCTCCTGACTCAGGAGCCCAACTTCCAACAACATTGGTCAATTCAGAGCCAAAGCACTATCGCGGAGTACCGGAATTCAGAACACGCATCAGTCCGGAACCTCCGTGGTAGAAGTGGTTGTTCAGCCCGCCCAGGACTCGGCCATCCCGGTCAGCGCGCGGACCACGTGCTTCTGGTCCGCACTCGTCAGGTTTGACGAGCTCGGCAGGGAAAGGCCGCGCGCGTACACCGACTCGGCAACGTCCCCGCCGATCCGTAGACAGCCGACGTACGGTTTCTGCGCGTGCACCGGCGGCCAGAGCGGCCGGGTCTGCACGCCTTCGGCCAGCAGTGCCTCGGTGGCCTGCCGGGGTGCCGGCCCGCCGGCGGGAAGCAGGACGGAGTACATCCAGTAACTGGGGTCGGCCCACGGTGCGTGCGGCGAACACGAGACAGCAGTGCCGCCGAGCCATTCGTCATACCGTCCGGCGATGTCGTGCTTCGCTCGCAGGATGCCGGGCAGCTCTTCCAGCTGCGCAGTACCGAGCGCAGCGGCGAGGTTCGTGAGGCGGTAGTTGTACCCCACCTCTTCGTGCCAGTACTCCACTCCGGGCTCACGGGCCTGCGTGGTCAGGCTCTTGGCCCGGCGGGCGGCCTGCGCATCGGCGCCGACGATCATGCCGCCGCCACCGGTCGTGATCGTCTTGTTGCCGTTGAAGGAGAAGCAACCGAAATCACCGACACTGCCGACCTGCCTGCCACCCAACGGACCGGTGCGCCAAGTCGCTCCCAGCGCCTCCGCGGCGTCTTCGACCACCGCGATCCCGAACCGCTCCTTGAGTTCCAGTACGGGCTCGATGTCGGCGGGGTGACCGAGGACGTGCACCACCTCGACGATGTCCGGGATCCTGCGCCCCAGCCGGGCTCGCCGCACGACCTCATCCCGGATCAGCTGTGTGTCCATGTTCCACGTGCCCGGCTCACTGTCCACCAGCCAGATGTCCGCACCCGTGTACTGGATCGCGTTCACCGAGGCGATGAAGGTGAACGTGGGAGCAGCGACCACGGAGCCGGGGCCCGCGCCCGCCAACCGCATCGCGACGTGCAGGGCCGCGGTGCCGCTGCTGCAGGCCACCGCGTGGGGCACGCTGACGGCGTCGGCGAACTCACGCTCGAAGCGGTCCACGAAGGGACCGACCGAGGACACGTACCCGGTGTCGAAAGCCTCCATGACGTATCGCCGCTCACGCTCACCGAGTACCGGTTCGACCAGGGGAATCACCTTTATCCCCCTCAACGCTGGTAGCGCATCGCGCGGGCCGGGTCGACACGGTTCCGCAGCCAGTCAGCGGTGCTCTTCAACCCGTCGCCCAGCGACCACTCGGCCTGCCAGCCGAGCTTCTCCTTCGCCTGCCGCGGATCGGACAGCAGGATTTCGACCTCGCCGGCGCGTGGCCGCACGCGAGCCGGGTCCGAAACCAGCTCTGCCCGCACGCCGAGTACCTCGCAGCACTCCCGGAACAGGTCCGCAATCGAGATGGAGTGCCCGGTCCCCAGCTGGAGCACGGTTCCCGCCGGTACGTCGGCCAGTGCCATCCGAAGGAATCCCTCGACGGTGTCCTCTACGTAGGTGAAGTCCCGCTTCGGGTCGGCGTTGCCCACCTGCACCGTGGTGCTGCCTGCCAGCAACTGTCCGAGCAGGGTGGGGATGATCGCTCGCGCCGACTGCCTGGGGCCGAACGTGTTGAACGGCCGCAGTGTCACTGCGTTGACGCCGAAGGAGCGGACGTAGGACTCGCACAGTTGGTCCGCCCCGATCTTCGAAGCCGCGTACGGGGACTGCCCGCGGATCGGGTGGTGCTCGGTGATCGGCACGGTTTCCGGAGTTCCGTACACCTCGCTGGTCGAGGTGTTGATCACCCGCACGCGGCCTTCCTCGCGAGCGGCCTCCAGGATGTTGAGCGTGCCGTTCACGTTGGTGTCGACGAAGGACCGCGGCGCCTGGTAACTGTACGGAATCGCGATGAGCGCCGCGAGGTGGAAGACGACGTCCACACCCTCCACCGCATCCCGCACCGACCGGTAGTCCCGCACGTCCCCGAGCCGGAACTCGACACTCTCAGTGAGAGCTTCGTCCAGCTCGTCCAACCACCCGTAGGAACCGTTGGAGTTGTAGACGCAGAACGCACGTACGTCCGCGCCCGTTCTCGCCAGCCGCTCCACAAGGTGGCTGCCGATGAATCCGTCGGCGCCGGTCACCAGGACCCGCTTTCCCCGGAGTTGGTTCACACTGGTCACCTTTCGCGATTGGAGAGCCGCACGGTCAGTGCTCGCCCCGGGCCTTGGCGAGCTCGTCGGGACGACCGATGTCCTGCCACCCGTCGTCGAGCTGCCACACACCGATCCGCTTGCCTCGTCGCAGGCAGGCGGAGAACAGTTCGGTGATCGGGTACAGCACGTTCGCGGGTATTTCGGTTAGCAGTTCCGGGTCGATGGCGTAGATCCCCGCGTTCACCAGACAGGAATGGGTGGGCTTCTCGACGATCCGGGACAGTCGCCCGTCGTCCGTGTGCAGGACTCCGAACGGAACCTGGTGCTGGTATTCGCTTGCCGCGATCGTCACCACGTTCTTGTGCGCCTGGTGGAACTGCAGCAGGTGGCTCACCGAAAAGGCCGTGACCAGATCGCCGTTCATGACCAGCAGCGGAGCTTGCGGCCGGTAGCCGAGGTCGTTGAGCAACCTCAGTGAGCCGCCGGTGCCCAGCGGCCGATCGGTTTCCTCCCGCAGGTATTCGATCGAGCACCCGAACCGCCCGCCGTCACCGAAGTGCTTCTCGATCTTCTCGGCCAAGTAGTTCACGGAGAGGAAGATCTTCGTGATGCCCGAACCGACGAGGTGCAGGACCAGTCGCTCGAGGATGGGCCTGCCCGCGATGGGCAGCATCGGTTTCGGCGTGTCCCTGGTCAGCGACCCCAGCCTCGTTCCCTTGCCGCCGGCCATGATGACCGCCCAGTTGTCCCGCTTCACCGGGCCGATGATCTGGTCCTCGACGTGGATCCCGACCAGCCTGCCGTGCCCGTCGACGATCGGCAGCTCGCGGATCCTGAGCGCGCGCATGAGATCGAGCACCTCGGCCCGCCCGTCCGTCGCCCGAGCCGTCGTGACGACTGGCTGCACCAGCGACGTCACCGATTCGTAGAGAGCGCACCCGTCGAGCAACGCGCGGTGCACGTGTTCCCTCGCCACACAACCCTTCAGCATCCGCCGCCGGTCGGCAACGAACGCCCGGTCGATACCGAGCCGATCTATCAGTGACAGGGCCGAACGAATCGAATCCTGCTCGTCGATGAATAGTTCGGAGAAACTGTTTTCGTGGTCGTCCACTGTTTTCTCCCACAGATCCTGAGCCTGCGCTCCAGGCTTGCGCTCACCCCGCTGGACCAGCCAGGGGTCGTGTTTCATCCGCCCCCGCTCCACGTCGCCCGTGCGCGAATGCGCCAAAGCTGTGCGCAAAGCGGACAGACCGGGGCCTACCTGCGGAGTTAGCGTCGAGGTCTTCCAGGGCGAACAGGACGCGACAAGGAGTACGAGCGATCATGGAAGTCGACTTCAACCAACCGATCTCGCACGTCATCCGGGCCGCACGGCGCCAGCGTCAGCTCAGCCAGTACTCGCTGGCCAGGGAGCTCGCGACCATCTCCGGCCGGCCCACCATCACCCGCGACCTCGTCGCCCGGTGGGAGCGCGGGCACCAGATCCCCCGGCTCGGCACGCGTCAGTGGCTGTCCGTGGTCCTGCAGGTCCCGCAGGAACGCCTCGACATCGCGGCCGCGGCGGCTCGGCGGCGCAGCCGGCTCGGCCACGCCGTCGTCACGGAGAACGCCCCCGCCACGCCGGGGCCCGCCCGCCGCGCGCAGGGCACTCCTGCCCTGCTGCCCGTCTTCCGGTCCCGCGTCCAGGCCGGCATTCTCGCCGCGACGCTGCTCAACCCCGACCGCTCCTTCAGCCTGACCGAGCTCGCCGAGCACGCGGGCAGCTCGCTGGCCAGCGTCGACAAGGAGAACAAGCTCCTCGAGAAGGCCGGCATCCTCACCAGCCGCCGCGAGGGCACCATCCGCCTGATGCGCGCGGCCGGCGACAGCGGCCCCCTCGTCGGCCCGCTGACCGAGCTCATGCGCCTCACCTACGGCGTGCCGCAGGTCATCGGCGAGGAGTTCGGCTGCGTGCCGGGCGTCGTGCGGATCGTGCTCGGCGGTGTGTGGGCCGACCGCTTCGCCGGCATCCCCGGCCCCGCCCCCGAGAGCGTCGAACTGCTGCTCGCCACCCCGCCCGGGCGCAGGCTGGACGAGCGCGCCCTCACCACCGCGGTGAAGCGCACCGAGGAACGCCTCAAGCGCCCCGTGCACGTCGCCGTCGCGACCGTCGAGCCCGAGCTCGACACGCTGCAGATCCCCCGCCAGCGCCCCGGCCACCCGGTGGTCGAGGTCACCCCGATCCGGCCGCGCGTCGTGCCCCAGATCGCCGGCGTGGAGCTGGACGGCAAGGAGGTCATCACCCAGCTGCTGCGCAACGGGCAGCTCGAGATGGCCAGCGGCCCCGCGGCGAACAGCCAGCCGTTCCTGCAGCTCGCGGGCAAGCACATCGCCTCCGCCGAGCACCTGACCGACGCCTCGCCGGACTCGGCGTTCGTCCTGCTCGCCCAGGCCGCGCAGCTCATCGGCTCGGCCATGCTGGCACACCAGGGGCTGCGGGCGGCCGCGTCGGCGCCGGACCACGTCGTCGGCACCGCGGTGACCGCCCAGTTCGGGCACCAGTTCTCGCAGGTCGAGGCGCTGCGGCAGCGGGCACGTGAGCTGCAGGCGCCGACCAGCCGCGACAGCCACGTGATCCCCGCCGAGGCCAAGACGTACCTCGGCACCGTGCGGTCGCTGCTGGCCGCCGCCACCGAGGTCATGCCCAAGCTCGGACTGTTCAGCTGAGTCGACGTGAGGTAAGGATGTTGCGGAACATGGCTGTGGAGCTGGTCAGCGTGGTCAACCACCTGGTGCGTTACCCCTCCGGAATCGGACACCGCTGGGCACTGCCACCACAGGCCCGCCGACCGCTGGTCGTGCTCCCCGGTCTCGCGGACAACACCTCCATCTTCACCGGACTCAAAGCCGCCCTGGACGCCTGCGGAGCCGGGCCGGTCGTTTCGTTCGCGTACAGCCCTCTCGTGGGCAACGTGCGGACGGCGGCCGACCGGCTCGCGGGCCAGATCGAGCAGCTGTGCGAGATCAGCGGCGAGGACCAGGTCGACCTCGTCGGGCACAGCCTCGGCGGCCTCATCGCCCGTTACTACGTCCAGCGCCTGGGCGGACACAAGCGGACCGGCACTGTCGTGACGATCGGAACCCCGCACGGCGGTACCAAGGCGGCGCGGCTGCCTTCGCCGTTGCCGCTGGTCAGGCAGCTGCGCCCGGGCAGCGACCTGATCCGGGAGCTGGCCGAACCCGCTCCCGGCTGCACCACGCGGTTCCTCGCGTTCGCCGGGGACAGCGACCAGGTGGTGCTGCCGACCCGCAACGGCCTCATCGAGCACCCGGACCTGCCCGCGCGCAACGTCCTGGTGCCCGGCGCCGGGCACCTCGCATTGGCGGTGCACCGCCAGGTCATCACCGAGATCTGTTCCCTGTTCGGCCCGGCGAATACCGTCGAAGCTGTGCCGGAACAGCGATCAGCCTGCTAGTATTTCACTGAACGAACACGGCGTACCGGCAAACGAAACACAGTCGAGCGTCAGTGACCCGACCATTGCCCGTTCTGGCCACTGAGAGTGAGTGGAAGGTGGTCGCGGATGAGTACGACACTCCCGGACCTACCGCAGCGGGCTCTGTCCATGCTCAGGGCGGTGGCGAGTGGTCGCGCGGAAATGACCTGCAGTTGCGAGCCCGACCTGTTCATCGACGGTCTCGCGTGCTGCGACCAGGTGACGGCGCGGCTACTCTCGCACGCGGGGCTGATCCGCCCGGCGCGGCCGGGCGCGCTCGGGCAGCGGGTGCCGGTCCGGCTCACCGACGCCGGGCGGCACGTCCTGCAGGCCGAGCCGCTGGAAGCTGCCTGATTCACTGAGTGGAACTCCTATTGCACCAACTGGTAATCTCGACAGGCCGGTGACACGACAGACCTGCGAGGAGTTGGCGCCGTGGACGACCGCCTCACGCTTCGAGTCCTGACCCTCAACATCTGGAACGTCGAAGGCGAGCCGGCGCGGCAACCGTTGCTGCGCAAGGCGATCCGGGACCTGCGGCCCGACCTGGTGTCCCTGCAGGAGGTCACGCGCGAAGACGGGCGGGACCAGCTCGCCGAACTGCTCGACGGCACGGGCCTGCACGGCGTCCACCAGCTCGACGTCCTCGGCCCCGTTCCCGCAGCCGCACGCGCGGGAACGGCGCTGGCCTCCCGCTGGGCGCCGACCGAGGTCGAGGCGATTCCCCTGCCGCAGGCGCTGGGCGCCGAATGCGCCATCGCCGCCACCATCCGCCTGCCGATCGGGCAGGACTTCGTCTTCATGGCGGTCAAACCGACGTGGCGCCTGGACGCCGAGGCGAACCGGTTGGCGCAGGTGAAGGCCATCGCCGAGTTCGACGCCAAACAGCGCCGCGCCACCCCGACCATCATCGCGGGCGACTTCGACGCGACACCGGACGCCGACTGCATGCGCTTCCTCGTCGGCCGGACGGCGCTCGAAGGCACGAGCGTGCACTACCACGACGCGTGGGAAGTGGCGGGCGACGGCGGCCCCGGCTACACCTGGACCAGCGAAAACCCGCTCGCGGCACCGGTCGTCGACGAAGCGGTCGGCCAGCAGCCGCACGCCCGCCGTCTCGACTACGTGCTGGTGGGCTCGCGGCACCAGCACCCCGACGTGAGCGCGAAGATCCTCCGCACGGAGGTCGTGCTGACGGACCCACCGGTGAGCGACCACTACGGCGTGCTCGCCGAGATAGCGGTGGAGACGCTCGGGTGAAGCCCGTCCTGGCCTTCGACTGGTGCGGCACGCTCGTCGCCGACATCCGGCGCGCCACCCAGGCGACGGCAGCGGTGTTGCGCAGGCACGGGCGCGAAGACTGGGACACGAGCAGCTTCCGGGACACGTTCCGCCTACCGCTGACCGACTTCTTCGCCGAACTGGCCGTGCCGCCGACGCTGATCGAAGAGACGGTCGAGCTGTGGCACACGGAGATGGGCCGGTCGCGACCGGTCCCGGCGCCGGGCGCGGTCCAGCTGCTGCGGCAGGCCCGCAACGCCGGGTGGGCGGTGGCGGTCGTGAGTGCCGTCGGCTGTCTGGAACAGGATCTGAACCACCTCGGCTGGCATGGGTTGATCGACTTCGTCCACCCGGGCGTCACCGACAAGGCCGCCGCGTTGCGGGAACTGGCCGAGACCGGGCCCGTGACATATGTCGGTGACACCGAGTACGACGTCGTGGCGGCCACCAGGGCCTGCGCCACGGCCGTCGCCTACACCGGCGGTTACCGCCCGGCGGACGCGTTGCTGACCGCGGGGCCAGCGGCCACAGTGGACGATCTCGACGCGCTCGCCGCTTTGCTCGCCGCGCCGGACTGCGTTCGCCGCCGGGCGCCGCGGTTGTCCGTGCTGCATTCCGTGGCGGACCGCAGTTCCGGTTACCTCCTGCACACGCCCGGTGGTCTCGTGCTGGTCGACTGTGGACCGGGAGTCGTCGACGCGCTGGACCGGTCGGGGCAGCTGCCGGACGTGCGGGCGGTCGTCATCACGCACGCGCACGCCGGCCACAGTCTCGACGTGGTCGCCCTCGCATCGGCGCGTCACCAGCCGCGGCGGCGGCCACTGCTGTTCGCGCCGGCGCACGCGCTCGACCTGTTCGACCAGCTCGACCGGCTCTACTGCGGTGCCGTGGGGCGGACTTTCGAGCAGATCGCCCTGCCGATGGACGGCACGACCGGGCTCGCCGTCGTGCCCGGAGTCACGCTCTTCTCTTATCCAGCAAGGCATTCCGTGCCCTCGGCGGCGTTGCGGTTCCAGCTCCCGGAAGCCACCGTCGCCTTCTCGTCGGACACCGGAGTCACCGATGCGGTGATCGCCGCGGCCTCCGACGCGACGGTCTTCGTCTGCGAAGCGACCCATCTCGATCCGGTCCACGACACCGCCGGGCACCTGAGCGCGCGCCAGGCCGGGCTGATGGCCGACCGGGCGGGCGCGGAAACGCTTCTCCTGTCGCACCTCGCCGATCCCGCCGACGGCCTCGCCGCGATCGAACGCGCCCGCGACTGCTTCGACAATTCCCTCACCGCGGCATCGAGCGGAACAGTCCTGTCGCTGGTTCGCTGAAGGGCGCGGAACGGCTTCGACAGCAGAAGTCGACCCCAGTTATCACGATCGTTTTAAGCATATGTTGGTGGTCTGGGCGTTGCTCGCTCATTGCCCGTTCACGCGCCAGCAATCCGGAAGTGAGCCGACTATGCGTGGTTACCGCAACACCGCAGTGCGGTTCGAGTACGGAACGAAGGCCGAGACCCTCACCAGGATGTCGGAACTGGTGCGGTCGGCCACCGTGCTTCCGCTCGAATTCTTCAGCGTCGACGAATGGCGCGTAAATCCCGAGGCGGTTCTGGCGGAAATCGCCTCCCGGCCCTGGTCCGACGCCACGCTGATCGTCCGCAGCAGCGCGTTGTCCGAGGACAGGACCGGTTCCTCCAACGCGGGGCGCTACCTTTCGTGCCCCAACGTGCTCGGTCGTGAAGAACTGGTCCGGGCCATCATCCGGGTCATCGACTCGTTCGACGACGGGAATCCCGGAAACCAGGTCCTGGTCCAACCGCAATTCGCGGAAGCCGTCGCGAGCGGGGTCGTCTCGTCCTACGAACCGAGCTGCGGCGCGCCTTATCGGGTGGTGAACTGGACCGGTGGTGCCGACACCACGGAGGTGACTTCCGGCGGCACCGAAGTCAGCACCTGGTACTACCTCGACGGCAATTCCGAAAAGGCCCCGGCCGACTGCCTTTCCGGCATCCCCGGCCTCGTCACCGAACTCGAGAACCTCGTCGGCCCGGACCCGTTCGAGTTCGAATTCGCCGCCACCGCTTCCGGCGCTCTGGTGCTGTTCCAGGTGCGCCCGCTCGCCGGTGCGCGGCCCATTCCGCAGGGCGAACGGCACGGGCAGCTCGTCCGCGCGTGCCAGTACCAGGTGCAGCTGCTCAACCAGGTGCGCCCGCCCGCGCTCGGCGCCCGCACCGTGCTGGGGATCATGCCCGACTGGAACCCGGCCGAGATGATCGGCGTGCGCCCGCGCCCGCTCGCGACCTCGCTGTACCGGGCGCTGATCACGGACAGCGTATGGGCAGAGTCCCGCGCCCGGTACGGCTACCGGGACCTGACCGACGTGCCGCTGCTCGTCGACCTCGGCGGCCTCCCGTACATCGACACGCGGGCGAGCTTCACCTCGCTCGTGCCCGCGTCGCTGGACGACGTCCTCGCGCGCCGGCTGGTGGAGCATTACGTCGACACCCTGCGCGCGAACCCGCACCTGCACGACAAGGTCGAGTTCTCCATCGCCCTCACCTGCTACCACTTCACGCTGCAGGACCAGCTGCGCAAGCTCGTCGATGCCGATGTCCTGACGCCCAACGACTCGGCGTTGCTGGAGAAGAGCCTGCGGGAGCTGACCACCGGCGTCATGGCCGACGACGGCCCGTTCGCGGCCGACCTGCGTGCGGTCCGGTTGCTCGCCGCGACGCCGATCGTGCGGCCGGCGGACTACTCACCCGCGCACCTCGGTCACCTCGCCGCCGCGTGCCGACGGCGCGGCACCCTGCCGTTCTCGGGCCTGGCGCGGGCCGCGTTCGTGGCCACCAGCATCGTGCGCAGCCTGGTGGACCTCGACGTCCTGTCCTCGGACGACGCCGACGCGCTCCTCGGCAGCGCGAACACGGTCAGCGCGCAGCTGCTGACCGACTTCGCCTCGCTGAGCAGGCACGAGTTCCTGGAGCGGTACGGGCACCTGCGGCCGGGCAGCTACGACATCCTGTCGCCCCGGTACGACGAGGCGCCGGACGTCTACTTCGACTGGTCCGCGGCGAGGACGGCGCCACCGCCGACCGCGCCGTTCGAGCCCACGAACGAACAGTTGCGGGCGATCTCTGAACTGCTCGTTTCCCATTCCCTGCCGGGAAATCCGGAGAACCTGCTCACGTTCGTGCAGCACGCGGTCGCCGCGCGGGAGTACGGGAAGCTGCAGTTCTCCCGTTTTCTCAGCGAAATCCTGTGGGAGGTGCGCCGCGGGGGCGAGCACCTCGGTTTCAGCGCCGACGACCTGTCGTACGCGACTTTCCCGGCGCTGCTGGAACTGCACGGCACCGACGGTGAGAATCGGCGACGGCTGACGGAAATCGTCCGCACGGGACGGGAACGGCACGAGCTGACAGAGGCGTTGTGCGCACCCGCCTTGCTCGCCGCTCCCGAACAGCTGACCGGTTTCGTGGCCGCTTCGGGTGCGGCGAACTTCATCACGCACTCGCGCGTCATCGCCCCGATCGCCGATGTGGCCGCCGGGGAGGACCCGACGGACGCGATCGCCGTGATCGCCGCCGCGGACCCGGGGTACGACTGGATCTTCACCAAGCGGGTCAAGGGTTTGCTGACCGCGTTCGGCGGGGCGAACTCGCACATGGCGATCCGGGCGCTGGAGCTTGGGGTGCCCGCCGCGATCGGGGTCGGCCAGGAGCGGTTCGAGCAGTGTCGGCGGGCCGGGGTGCTGGAGCTGGACGCCGGGAACCGGGTGATCAGGGCGGCGGGAGCGGGCCGGTCGTGACCAGGGGCGCGGTGATCTGGATAACGGGCCTGTCCGGGGCGGGAAAGTCCGCGGTGGCAAGCGCTTTCGTGGAGCGGCTGCGCGCGGACGGCCACGCCCCGGTGTACCTCGACGGCGACGAGCTGCGCAGCGCACTGGACGCGGCGCCCGACTTCGGCATGGCCCAGCGACGGCAACTGGCCTGCACGTACGCACGCCTGTGCAGGTTGTTGTCGGAGCAGGGACACGTGGTGGTGTGCGCGACGATCTCGTTACAGCACCGGGTCCACGACTGGAACCGGCGTCATTTGCCTTGCTACGTCGAGGTTCTGCTCGACGTGCCACTTGAAGAGCTGCACCGCCGCGACCCGAAGGCGATCTACCGCGCCGCGGACGGCCACATCGTGGGCGTCGACCTGGCGGCGGAGTTCCCGCTGGCCCCGCACCTGCGCATCCCGAACCACGGGACGACCTCCCCGGACCGGGCCGCCACCCGGATACACGAGTTCTGCCAAGCACGAGGAGTGTTATGACGACCTGGGACTACACGACGCTGGCTGCCACGTACTCGCTCCGGCCGCCGTACGCGCCGCGAGCGATCGACCGGATCGTGGGCCTGGCCGCCACCGCCCACCCCCGGGCGGCCGACATCGGCGCGGGTACCGGCCACCTCACGCTCGACCTGCTCGCACGCGGGTGCCGGGTGGACGCCGTCGAGCCGAACGCGGCGATGGCCGAGGTCGGGCGCAGCCGCACCGCCGAGCACGACCAGGTGGGCTGGTCCGCCGGCACCGGGGAGGAGTCCGGGCTGCCCGGATTCACCTACGACCTCGTCACGTTCGGTTCGTCGTTCAACACCACCGACCGTCCGGCCGCCTTGCGGGAGTCCGCCCGGCTGCTGGTCGACCGAGGCCACCTGGCGTGTCTGTGGAACCACCGGCAGCTCGACGACCCGCTGCAGTTCGAGATCGAGTCGCTCATCCGGTCGCGGGTGCCGGGCTACTCGTACGGGCTCCGCCGCGAGGACCAGGGGCCGGTCATCGAGAAGAGCGGGCTTTTCGGCGAGGTGACCGTGATCGAGGAGCCGATCCTGCACGAGGTGGCGGCAACGGACTGGCTCGCGGCGTGGCGTTCGCACGCAACGCTGCAGCGGCAGGCCGGGCCGCTGTTCGACGACCTCGTTTCGGAGATCGAGCGGATCGCGCTGAGTCTCGGCCAGGAGGTGCTCGACGTGCCGTACCTGACGGTGGGCTGGACCGCGCGGCTGCTCGAAGGCCGCCCATGATCCCTGTCGCGGTGACACAGCGAATCGTCGTGGACCCCGTGACCGGCGAAATCCGGCTCGCGCTCGATGTGCGGTGGGCCCGGTTCCTGGCCGCGGCCGGCCTGATCCCGGTGCCGTTGCCGTTGGAAGCGGCGCTCGCGCGGCAGGTCATGCGAGCCGCCGGGTGCGCGGGCCTGCTGCTGACCGGGGGCAACGACCTGGGCGAGGTGCCGGAGCGGGACGAGCTGGAGCTGTCGCTGCTGGCCGCCGCACTCGCGCGGCGGCTGCCGGTTCTGGGCGTCTGCCGGGGGATGCAGCTGATCCTGTCGGCCTTCGGCGGGGTGTTGCAAAAGGTCGAAGGGCACGTCGGCGTGCAGCACCGGCTGGCCGACGGGCGTGTCGTGAACAGCTACCACAACTGGGGCGCGGTCGAAGCCCCACGCGAGTTCACGGTGACCGCCCGTCACGAGGGCGTCGTCGAGGCGATCCGGCACCGCGTGGCGCCGGTGGTGGGAACGATGTGGCATCCGGAACGCACGGACCCGTTCGACCCGGCGGACCTGGCCCTGTTCACCGAGCTGTTCAGGAGTAGCGATGAAAGCCGTCATCCTGGCCGCGGGGCGTGGTTCGCGCATGGGCGACCTCACGTCGGACCGGCCGAAGTGCCTGCTGGAGATCGACGGGAGGACTCTGCTTGACCGCCAGGTCGCCGCACTGACCGCGGCGGGCGTGACCGAGATCGGCGTGGTGACGGGCTGGCAGGCGGAGCGCTTCGCGGGCCTGCCGTTCCGGCTGTTCCACAATGCACGGTGGGCGGACTCGTCCATGGTGGACTCGTTGGCGTGCGCGGAGGAATGGCTGCGGACGGAGCCGGTGGTGGTGTCGTACGGGGACATCGTCTACGCGCCGGACGCCGTGCGAGCAGTTTTGGCCGGGCAGGGTTCCATCGTGGTGGCGTACGACCCGAACTGGCTGGAGCAGTGGTCTTCGCGGTTCGAGGATCCGCTGAGCGACGCGGAAACATTCCGGTTGAATGCCGACCGGACGCTTGCGGAGATCGGAGGAAGTGCCAAGTCCGCGACCGAGATCCACGGGCAGTACATGGGATTGCTCAAGCTCGATCCTGAAGGATGGCGCGTACTTGCCGGAACGCTTGATTCAGCGGCCGCTCACGAGCGTCGCACGGACACGACAGCGCTCCTCGCCGAAATCGTGGCCACTGGCGCCGCGTCGATCGAAGCGGTGGCAGCACCAGGTCTCTGGCATGAGTTCGACTCGAACAAGGACCTCCTTTCCGGACACTCAGTCGTTCGTCAACTGGACGCCTTGCTCAGCATCTAAGCACGGAAGGAAATTGCATGAAGGTCTCAGTTGATGATGGCCTGCACCAGCATCTCGTGCGCCTGTTCGGCACCGTGCTCGAGGAGAACCTGCCCAGGATCGGCCATCAGGACGTGGTGGTCGTCGGTTATCCAGGATCCGGCAAGACGATTCTGGCCAATGTGTTGCGCCTGTTGCGGCTGAATTACGCTTACGCTGTAACCGAGCGCCTGTCTACCGACGGATCGAACGAACCCGTTTCCCGCTACGCTGATTACCTGCAGCGGTTGGACACGGACCCCGCATCCGATGGGCTGCACCGTCCACCACCCCGACTGATCTGGCCACGTTTCGTCAAAACTCCGTTGCCGCCGCAGTACTTCAATTCGCGGTCGTTGTACGGCGCGTGGGCACTTGTGCGCGACCCGCGAGACAACGTCTACTCGTACTACCAGCACCTCTACCCTCAACTCCCGGCGTCAGAACGCCAGACATTCGCCGACTGGCTTGCTTCCTCCGATTTCCTCGCTGGACGCCCTGTCGACGTCTGGCACTACACCTACCGGGGTTGGCTCGAGCAGGCTGCAGAGTTCGGGCGCACCGCGGTCACCCGGTTCGAGGACCTCAAGCGCGACCCAGTCGGAACAATGGACCAAGCCCTGCGCGCATTCGACATCGACGTGGACGAGTCGGCGCTGACCGAGGCTGCCGAACTCAGCTCCTTCGAGCACATGCGGAAGCACGAAGAGGAAGTGCTGCGCGAGGAGGGACGCGCAGCCGAAAACGGAAGGATGGTTCGCCGCGGGAAGGTGGGTGAGTGGCGGGAGTGGATGACGCCCGAGTTGTGGGCCCACTTCGCCGACCCAGACCTGATCGCCACCGCGAAGGCCTTTGGCTACGACCTCAGCCCTCCGTAACAGCACCCAGCCGTGTGAACCCCTTTCGGGTTTTCCGGCCCCTCCTGCGGGCAACCGAACCGCATGGCCGCCTTCAGGTACCTCCGTGATCCCGTGGCGGATGCGGACTCGGAGGCCGCGCAGCTCAGTGAACCGGCCAAGCCGCTCGGGCCCTTGGGGGCTCCCTTCGACCGGCGGTCGCCGTTCTTCGTCGGGATCGCGCTAGCCGCCGGGATGGCCGTGACCGCCGGCTGCGTGTGGCTCCTGTACGTCACCAGCGGGACCCTCGTGCTGATCGGCGTCTCGCTGTTCCTCGCCGTCGGGTTGGAGCCCGTCGTCGGGTGGCTCGCCGGGAAGCGCCTCCCGCGCCCCCTCGCCGTGGCGAGCGTCCTCGTCCTCGCGCTCGCCGTCGTCGCCGGGTTGCTCGCCGCGCTCATCCCGCCGCTCGTCGAGCAGGCGACGACGTTCGCCGACAAGGCGCCGCAGCTCCTCCAGCAGCTCGGCGCCCACACCGGCGGCCTCGGCGAACGCTTCCAGCTGCGGCAACGCGCCGAAGCCGCCCTGCGCAACCCCGAGCTGCTCACCGGCCTCATCGGCGGCGGGAAAGCCTTGCTCGGCACGCTCGCCGACACCGTCATCGTCTTCGTGCTCACCGCGTACTTCCTCGCGAACTTCCCGCGCCTGCGCACCACGGCCTACCGCTTCGTGCCGCACAGCAGGCGGCCCCGCGCCATCCTCATCGGCGACGAGATCCTCGCCAAGGTCGGCTGGTACGTGCTGGGCAACCTCGCCGTCTCGCTCATCGCGTCCGTCACCGCCTTCGTCTGGCTGCTGGCGTTCGGCGTGCCCTACCCGGTGCTGCTCGCGCTGCTGTTCGGCGTCCTCGACCTCATTCCGGTCGCCGGCTCGACCGTCGGCAGCGCGGTGCTGGCCCTGATGGCTCTCACCGTGTCCGTCCCCGCCTGCCTCGCGACCGTGGGCTTCGCCGTCGCCTACCGGGTCGTCGAGGACTACGTGCTGGTGCCCAAGATCATCGGCCGGGTGGTGCGCGTGCCCGCGCTCGTCACCGTGGTCGCGGTGCTGCTCGGCGGGGTGCTGCTCGGCGTCGTGGGCGCGCTGGTGGCCATCCCGCTGGCGGCCGCTGTGCTGCTGCTCCTGCGCGAGGTGACCTTCCCCCGTCTCGACCGCGCGTGAGGCCCGTGTACGCTCTTCCACGGAGGATTGGCCGAGCGGCCTAAGGCGCACGATTGGAAATCGTGTTGGGTGTAACAGCCCTCACGGGTTCGAATCCCGTATCCTCCGCTCTCTTCGAAGGCCCCGGGTGTGTCACACCGCCCGGGGCCTTTGTCACACGATCGGCCTAGTGCGTTCCCCTCGCTGGCATACCGATAGTTTTATGGGGGTCGTCACCAACGACGACCACCGTGGCACGACACATCCGAGGAGAACCCGCGCCGATGGCCGGAGTGGAAGAGATCCGCGCTGGGATCGCGATGGCGAACGAGAAGTGCAACGCCAGCGTCGCCGCCCTGCAACAGGCCGCCCAGGCGCTCGAGGAGGCCCAGCAGATCCTCGGCCAGGTGACGGCGGGCAGCACCCAGCCGGAGGTCACCCAGGCGCACGGCCTGCTCGCCGAAGCTGTCCAGGGCATCACGGGCCAGCAGAACACGATCCAGGCCGCCGTTTCGTCCGCCGAGTCCTATTCCGCCCGGCTGTAGATGTACTCGCTCGCCGAGCTCCATGCGCAGCTGGCCGCTTTCCGTGCCAAACTGGCGGAGGCAACGGAACACACCAACCGTGCGGTGGAGCTGCTGGATGAGGCACGCGAAACGATCGTCACGGCCTTCGAGCAGGCGGAGCCCTGGCTGCCGCCCCAGCTCGCCCTCGCCGAGGAACGGCTGCGCCAGGACGCCGGACGGCTGGCGGCCGCCGACGACCTGGTGAGCGGCTACCAGGCGCGCCTGTAATGAAGTTCGCCAAGAGCAGTGAGCAGCGCGGTCGCGTGCTGACCGCGCTGGGCGCGATGCGCCAGCAGCTCGGCCTGGTGCTCGGCGCCGCACAGGCGGCCCGCGAGACGGCCGAGGCCGAGCTGGAGCGCCTGCGGCTGGAGCAGCGGATCCTCCGCGCGGGCATCGCGCACGCCGACCCTGAGGACCTGCGCCACCCCGCGCTGTCGAGCGTCCAGGACAGGCTGAACGCGGTGCACACCGCCTTCTACGCCGAAGCTTCGACGGTGCCGGGCAAGCTGCGGCAGCTCGTCGCGGAGTCCGCGCCGGGCGCGGCGAGCGCCCCGCCGAGCGACTGGCTCGGCCGCGTCGGCACCGGAAAGCTGTCCGTGCCGCCGCTGTGGCGCATCGGCTCGTCCACAGTGGACTCCAGCGGCCCGTTCCCGGTGGCCGTGCCGCTGCTGGACGAGTCGCACCTGTCGATCACCACCGCGCCGAAGACCCGCGCCGCCGCCGAGGCGCTGGTCGAGAACCTGCTGCTGCGGGTGCTGAGCAGCATGGAACCCGGCGCGGTCCGCGTGCACCTGTGGGACATCGGGCAGCTCACGGCCGTCCTGCCGAACCTGTACCCGCTCAGCCGCACCAGCGCGGTCACGGTGTACGACCCGGCGCGGCTGGACGACCTGCTCGACGAGCTCGCCGGTTACATCCGCCGCACCCACGCGCAGACCATGCAGGCCGGGCACCACTCCGTGCGCAGCATGCGCGAGGCCCTCGGTCAGCGCACGGAACCGTGGCGCATCGCGGTGTTCTTCGGCAACGGCGAGGACTGGTCGCGCGAGCAGCTGCGCGAGCTGCGGCGCATCGCGGGCGGCGCGCTCGCCGCCGGCATCTCGCTGATCGGCGTCGACCTGCCGACCATGTTCGGCGGCGGGGTGGAGAACATCCGCCTCGTCGACGAGCAGCACGCGGTCACCAGCATGACCGGCCAGGACATCGTCGTGGACCTCGATCCGCCGATCCCGGCCGTCGAGGTCAGCGCCGCCGCGAGCAGGCTCGCCGACGCCCTCATCGCCAAGCAGGGCGGCCCGCGTTCGTTCCCCGACCTGCTGCCCGCCGAGCTGGGCCGGGAGAGTTCCGCGCGCGAGCTGCGCGCGCCCGTCGGGTTCTACGAGGGCGACCCGGTGGAGGTCGTGATCGGCGACGCCACCCCGCACGCGCTCATCGGCGGCCCGAGCGGTTCGGGCAAGACGAACTTCCTCTACGCGCTCATCGGCAGCCTCGCCGCGCGGTACCCACCCAGTGAGCTGGCGCTGTACCTGCTGGACTTCAAGGAAGGCGTGTCGTTCGCGGGGCTGGCGCCCGGCCGCCGGGACGCGAGCTGGCTGCCACACGCGCGGCTCATCGGCGTCAACGTCAACACCGACCGTGAGTTCGGGCTCGCGCTGCTGCGGTTCCTCGCCGACGAGCTGCGGCGCCGCTCGGCCGCGGCGAAGGAGCACGAGGTCACCGACCTCGCCGAGCTGCGCCGCCAGGACCCGGACGGGCACTGGCCACGCATCGTCGCCGTGATCGACGAGTTCCAGTACCTGTTCGCCGGTCGTGACACGGTGACCAACCAGGCCACCGCGCTGCTGGAGGACATCGCCCGCCGCGGCCGTGCCCAGGGCATCCACCTGATACTCGCCAGCCAGGACATCGCCGGGATCGACGCGTTCTGGGGCAAGCCCGCCGTGTTCGAGCAGTGCACGCTGCGGATCGCGATGCCCAAGGCCCGGCGGGTGCTGGCTGAGACGAACAACGCGGCGGTGGCGGCGCCGAAGTGGCACGCGGTGGTCAACCACGATTCCGGGGTGGCGCACGGGAACCAGCTCGCGCACGTGCCCGACGCCAGCAGCCGTGACGTCTTCTCGTCGCTGCAACGCAGGCTGTGGGAGTTGTACTCCAACGAGCACGAGCGCCCGCGGCTGTTCGACGGCGCGCACTCGCCGATACTGGAGCACGTGCCCGCGTTCGCCGCGCTGTCCCCCGGCGGCCGCCCGCAGGCGTTGCTCGGCCAGGCGATCGAGGTCGAGGAGAAGGCGTGCGCGGTGGATCTGTTCGGCGCGCCGGGCCGCAACCTCGCGGTGCTCGGCACAGCGGCGGCCGAGGCGCTGTCCATTCTGGACTCCGCCGCGAAGTCGCTCGGCAGGCAGTACCGGCCGAACGAGGTCGAGTTCCTCGTGTCGTGCCTCGTCGACCGGTGCATGCCGGCCGTCGAACACCTGGTGCAGTGGCTCAAGGGCGAAGGTCACCTGGTGAGCCAGCCGCAGGAGGACGAGCTCGGCGCGTGCCTGCAGCAGCTGGTCGAGGGGCCGACGGGCCACCCGCGGATCCTGCTGCTCTACGGCGTGGACGCGGCGCTGCCCGTGCTGGAGGCGAAGAAGCCGGGCGAGCTCAAGAGCGGGCTCGACCACTTCCGCACGGTGCTCAAGCAGGGCCCGACGCGCGACGTCCACACGCTCGGGTGGTGGCGCAGCACAGCCCGGCTCAAGGACACCCTCGGCTTCGGCAGCACCGACGACATCGGCGCGTGGGCCGCGCTCGACGTGCAGGGCAGCGAGCTGAGCCAGTTCGCCGCCGGGCAGGTCGTGCACTGGTCGCCGCGGCCGGGCCGGGCGCTGTTCTTCGACCGCAGCACGCACGTCTCGCCCGAAGTGATGATCCCGTTCGACCGCCCGGAGTTCTGATGGCATCGGCCGCGTTGCGCTACAAGGAGATCGTCGGGCTCGCCGGAAAGGCGGCCGAGGAGCTGCGGGCCTGGGAGCTGCGGCGCGCGCAGGAGCTGGACTCGGAGATCGCGGCCGCCGAGCAGGCGGTGGCCGACGCCGTGCAGCGCGAGCAGCGCACGGTGCAGGTGGCGCACCACTGGTGGCGGATGGCCGAGGACAACGTGTCGCGTCTGCCGTGGCTGGAGCTGGCGGAGGGCCCGACGCCGGCGACGAACGCGCGTGGCGCGTGGCTGGAGCGATACCTCAACGACCTGAAGCCGATCTACCAGGAGCTGGTGGATTCCGTGCTGTCACTGGGCTGGCGGGCGCGGCGCTGACCCGGCTCAGGTCGCCGGGCGCAGCCAGCGTTCCGGTTCGAGGCTCTCGTCCTCGGGTTCGACCGGCTGCAGGACGTACGCCCGCACCCAGCCCGTTTCGTCCCCGACGGCGGCCGGGACCGCGGGCGCGATCCGGCGGCGGGACAGGTGCTCGGCGCGTGCCCTCGTCCAGCTCATGATCGTCCGACGGGTGGAAAACCGGCGGGGTTCCCGGAACCACCGGCGGTTTCCCACCGTCGTAGGCGGCGAAAGGGGGACGCGATGGAGCGTGAACCGAAGCCACTCGCCCGCCGCAGGCAGCGCGAGCAGCGGATCACCGTGGCGCAGGACGACTGGGGCCTGGTCGAGGTGGGGGTGACCAGGACCGGCGAGGTCGTCGAGGTCGCGATCAACACCGCGTTGCTCGGCAAGGTCGATCCGGCGGACCTCGCCGAGGCGATGCTGCAGGCAGCCCGGGCTGCCCAGCACCGGGCCACCTGCTTGCACGCGGTCTAGCGGTTCAGAACAGCGGCCGGTACCGCAGGATCTGCGGGTCGTGGTCGGACGCCTGCGTGGCGAACTCCGCGTTGATGTGCACCACGTCGTAGTCCACACCCCACCACGGGGTCTGCGCGGTGAGGATGTGGTCGAGCACCTGCGAGTTGCCCTCGTAGACGTAGCTGTACCGCTCGCTCTGCGGGAGCGTGTCGATCAAATCGGTCAGCTTGCCGCCCGCCGTGAGCGTCTGCAGCGCCGGGGAGAACTGGTAGTCGTTCAGGTCGCCCGCGACGATCACGTTCGCGTGCCGGTCCGCGGCCAGCAGCTGGTCGACGAACCCGCGCAACACCTGCGCCTGCTGCCCGCGCTGCACCTCCGAACTGCGCGTCGGCGGCTGGTAGCGGCCATGCGTCGGCTGGTCGCCGCCCTTCGAGTTGAAGTGGTTGGCGATCACGAACACCGTGCGGCCCTGGAAGACGAACTCGCCGGCCAGCGGCTTGCGGCTGTCCTCCCACGCCGGGTTGGTCGGGTCGACGCGTCCGGGCGACACCGACAGGTGCACCTGGCCGCGCTGCTTCACCACGGACACCGCGGTGGTCGCGTCACCGCCCGGATGATCCACAAAGGACACACGCCTCGGGTTGAACAGGAAGCCGACGCGGATGTTCCCGCCCGGCTCGCCGCCGTCGGTGTCGTCCTGTGGGTCGATCTCGCGCCACTGGTAACGCGGGCCGCCGGCGGCGGCGATCGCGTCGGTGAACCGCTTGAGCGTCTGGTCGGCTGCCACCACGGTGTCGGAGGTGGTCGCCGCGCCGTTGTTGTCCTGGATTTCCTCCAGGGTCACGACGTCCGGAGAGCGCAGGTTGTCGACGATGCCGTGCGCCAGCTGGTCGAACTTGTCCTGGGTGTCCACAGCGGACAGATTCTCGACGTTGTAGGTCGCCACGGCCAGCTCGTCGGGCAGCTGCTTGCGCGTGACCTCATGCTTGATGCCGCCGCTGCGCTCCTGGCCGAGCGCGGTGGCCTCCAGCGTGTAGCCACCGTAGGAGTCGTACTCGACCGGGCCGGAGGTGACGCCGGTGAGCGAGTCGCCGACGTTGACGACCGGGAACGGGCGCTCGGCGAACGGAAGCAGTGACTCGACCTTGAGCACGCCGGTGTTCGGGTCGTCGTATCCCGTGTAGACAGTGCCGCCGCGGCGCGTCGGGTTCTCGCGGGGCTTCGTCGTCACGTACAGCTCGTTGTAGGAGTTGCTCGGGCCGACGACACGCGCGTCGCTGACGCTGACGACCTCGCCCTCGTGCGCTTCCCAGAAGTCCAGCGAGTACTTCGCGGGCTCCAGCGGCAGGCTCTCGATGTTGCCGCCGACCTGCGGGGCGAGCGCGTCCGGCACCGTGGTGGGGGTGAGCACCGTCGGGGCGGGCAACGGGTTTCCGCTCGACTGGATCGTCCACTGTGGACCAGTCAGCTCGGTGGTGGACTGGTAGATCGAGTCGGTGGGGCTGTCCGGGTAGTACTCGCTCACCGTGCCGCTCACGGTGACGGCGTCGCCGACCGCGACCGCAGGGGTGGTCGAGCCGGTGAAGACGAACAGGCCCTCGCTCGTGCGCGGGTCGCTGTCGGGCTGCGGATCGGTGAACCAGAAGCCGCGCGAGGAGCCGAACGAGCGAATCGCCGTGACGACGCCGGTCACGTCCGAGACCTTCTGGCCCTTCAACGGCGAGATCCGCGTGGTGCCCTGGATGTCGTGGATCTTCGCGGGCATGGCGGGCGTGCTGCCGCCCGCGGTCTCGCCCTTGCCGTTGGTCGGGGTGGGCGTGCCCGCGGTGAAGTCCGTCGAGTTGTTGTCCGTGTCGGCGCCCGTGCGGGAGACCGAGGTGGTGTTGCTCGCGGCCGGCGCGGGGCTGGTCTCCCGGACGGTCGCGCTGCCGTAGCCGACGAGGTCGTGGATCGAGGCGTCTGCCGCGCAGTCGGCCGCGGTGAGGCAGGTGAGGGCGGTGGTGCCGTGCACGAGCGCGACGGTGCCGGCTCCCGCGGCCATCGCGATGGAGCCCGACGCGTCAGGCGTCGGCAGCGCGACGGTGCCACCCGATCCGGTGGACTCACCAACGAGGTAACGCGCACCCGGGGCGACGCTGCCGGTCAGCGGGGTGACCTGCCACTTGCTGGACGCGCTCGGGCTCGCGGGCAGGTACTGCACGCTCCACCCGGCGAGGCTCACCGCCGCTCCGCCCGCGTTGGTCAGTTCGATGAAGTCGCTGGTCAGCGTGGCGCCGGAGTTGCCACCGCCGCCGTAGACCTCGCCGATGAGCACGTCCGTGCTGGGCGCGGCGAGCGCGGCCGGAGTGGCGGCGATGAGCCCGGCGGCTGCCATGAAGGCCACGAAACCCGTTCTGCGAGAGATCACCCTCAGTTCCCCTCAACTCTCGATCGGTCGAGGCATCCTCCCTCGAACTAGTGAGACAGGGGAAGACTGAGCTGTAACAACAGGTAACGGTTCGGCACGCTAGTTGACCGAGGGCCGTGCCAGTTCGAAGCCGCCGCTGGCCAGCGCCCGACCGCCCGGCAACGCGGCCGGCACCCGGCGGGGAGTGAGCGAGACGTCGGCCCAGTAGGTGGTTCCGGTGGTGCCGCAGGCCCGCGCGATGTTCCGGACCAGGAGGCCGCCGACGTCCGGGGAGAGCGGCACGGGTGGTTGCCCGGCGACGACCTCGATCCGCAGGCAGTTCCCGCTGCGGTAGGTCAGCCGGACGCTGGTGGCGCCACTGGTCGCGCAGACGTGGGCGACCAGCTCTTCGAGGACGACGAGCACGTCGAGCACGCTTTCGGGGGCCCACTCGGAGATGAGCAACGACCGGGCCCACGCCCTGAGGCCGGCGCCCCCGACCGCGGGATGCGCCCGCTCCCCACACGCCCCCATCGCCCCACCTCTCGCTGTCTGTTCAACGAACGGTCCGGCGGGACTACCCGAATGTCTTTCAGGTCAAACGCGCACCGACACGACGACTGCGCTTCTACGGCCGCGCCGCTGTGCCGGGCGGCTCAATGTCGACAACGAGCACCTTGTCCGACTGGTACAAGTCGAGATCGGGCACGTTCCAGCCCTCCCCGGGGCGGATCTGGTGGAACCGGAAGGTCCCGTTGGTCTCGTTCGCAGCGACGATGCACCGGACCGGCACGACTGGGGTCAGTGCGTAGACCTGCTCCCGCAGAGCCAATGCGAGTGCGAGTCCCTGGCTGAGCAGGATCCGCTGTCCCTCCTCGGGAATGTGCGGCACACCTTCGTCGGTCGTCTTGTCGACCGGCACGAAGCGTTCCAGGTGAAACGAGGTCTCGTCGCACTCCCAGCCGGTCAGGTCGGAGGAAGGCGCCGACCTGACCGCGGCGAATGGCGATCCGGCCCACGTCAGGACTGCGTCCCGACGTTCGATGCCCCGAACCGCCATCTCACGCAAGCCGGGAGCGAGCGCGGGAAGCGGTCGCTCACCGAGCAAGGCGACAGCCGAGTCATTCATCCGGACCGAGAGCACAACACAGAGCATCGCAGGCCGAAGAGCGCACAGTGGAAGGAAATCGCATGACGACGACCACCGACGAAGAGGTAGCCCATTGAGCACCTCATCCCCGTGGCTCCGCCCAGCCAAGCCGGCGCCAACTGAGACGAAACGACAAAACGCCGGGCCCGATGGACCCGGCGTCTCGTCTGTCTCCAGCGGTAGCGGTGGGATTTGAACCCACGGACGGGGTTAACCGTCACACGATTTCGAGTCGTGCTCCTTCGGCCGCTCGGACACGCTACCGCCGACTAGGGTACTGCACGCCCTCCGCGCGCTTCACCGAGGGCGGTTGCCGAACCGGCGGCGGGCGTCGCGCGCCGCGGTCGTCGCCCAGTCGCGGACCTCGTTCGTGGTCTCGCGGACACTGCCCACCACACGATCGCGCCGACCGGAGGCCGCGAGACGCTGGTTGCCCGTCCGGCGGCCGAACTCCTGCTTCGCGGCCCCGACCAGCTGGCGGGACCTGCTCTTCGCACGCTCCAGAACGCTCATCCGCTCCTCCTTCCGACCTGACCGACGGTTACCCGCGACCAGCCGGCGTCACACGTCCCGGTGACCCGCGAAGAAGGAATCCAGCAACTCAGCGCACTCGTCCTCCAGCACGCCGCCCACCACCTCGGGCCGGTGGTTGAGCCGCCGGTCGCGCACCACGTCCCACAGCGACCCGACCGCGCCCGTGCGCGGCTCCCACGCCCCGAACACCACGCGCGCCACCCGCGCGAGGACCAGCGCGCCCGCGCACATCGTGCACGGCTCGACCGTCACCGCGAGCGTGCAGCCCTCCAGCCTCCAGCCGTCACCGTGCACGCGCGCCGCTTCGCGCAGCGCCAGGACCTCCGCGTGCGCCGTCGGGTCGCCGCGCTCCTCGCGCGCGTTGTGCGCGGACGCGAGCAACGCCCCGTCCGGGCCGAAGACCGCCGCGCCGATCGGGACGTCCGGCCCGGCCTCGCGCGCGGCCTCGATCGCGACGCGGACCAAGGCGGCGTCCATCAGATCTCGTCGAGCAGTTGTGCGAACTCGTCGGCGAACCCGCAGCGCTGGGCGATCATCTGCAGCTGCTCGTCCGGGTACAGGTCGACCTCGCCCGTGATGACCTCGAGCTCCGGCCCCGGCAACCCCACGTCCGCCAGGATCTCCAGGTCGCCCTCGGGCCAGATCGAGTCGTCGTCCTCGTCCGGCGGGTCGACGCGCAGCACGTCCAGCACGTCCGCGGCGATGTCGTAGTCCAGCGCGGCCGCGGCGTCCGACAGCAGCAGCGACGGACCACGCGGACTGGGCCGGACGATCACGAAGAACTCGTCGTCGACCGCCAGCAGGCCGAACACCGCGCCCGTCGAGCGCAGCTTCCCCAGTGCCGTGATCGCCGCGTCCAGATTCGTCAGCGCCTCGGAATCCAACGCGCTGCACCGCCACTTGCCGTCCTCACGGACGACAGCCACGGCGAACCCCGCGACCGGCTCCTTCACCGACATGCGCACACCGTATACCTGGGGCGGAGGGACATGGGTCAGTATCGACACATGAGCGGACCCACCGACCTGCCTTCGTTGCCCGACGCCCGGTTCGCCGGTCTGCTGGCCGAGGCACAAGCGTTGCAGGCGACCACCGTCGAGCTGCGCCGCGACCTCCACCGGCACCCCGAACGCGGCCTCGACCTGCCGCGCACGCAGGCCGCGGTCCGGCGCGCGCTCGAAGACCTGCCGCTGGAGGTGACGCTCGGCAAGTCGACCACCTCCGTCACCGCGGTCCTGCGCGGCGCCCGGCCGGGCCCGTCGGTGCTGCTGCGCGGCGACATGGACGCGCTGCCGCTGCAGGAGGACACCGGCCTGGAGTTCGCGTCGGCGGAGGACGGCGTGATGCACGCGTGCGGGCACGACACGCACGTCGCCATGCTCGCCTCCGCGGCCCGGCTCCTCGCCGCGCACGCCGACGAGCTCACCGGGTCCGTCGTGTTCATGTTCCAGCCCGGCGAGGAGGGCTTCCACGGGGCGCGGCACATGATCCACGAGGGCGTGCTCGACGCGGCGGGCGAGCGCGTCGAGCGGGCGTTCGGGGTGCACGTGTCGGCCAACATCGCCGCCGGGCAGCTGCAGACCCGGCCGGGACCGATGATGGCGTCGACGGACAACTTCCTGGTCCGCGTGATCGGCAAGGGCGGGCACGGCTCGTCGCCGCACCACGCGATCGACCCGGTGCCCGCCGCGGCCGCGATGGTCGGCGCGCTGCAGACGATGATCACCCGGCGAGTCAGCGTGTTCGACCCGGCGGTGCTGTCCGTGACGCGGATTTCCAGTGGCACGACCAGCAACATCATCCCCGAGGTCGCCGAGCTCGAAGGCACCTTCCGGACGCTGTCGGAGCACAGCCGGGCGCTGGTGCGTGCGGAGCTGCCGAAGGTCTGCGAAGCGGTCGGATCGGCGTACAGCTGCCGGGTCCAGGTGGACCTCGAACCCGGCTACCCGGTCACGGCGAACGACCCGGTGGAGGCGGAGCGGGTGCTCGCGCTGGGCCGCGAGGTGCTGGGCGCCGACAACGCCGTCCCGATGCCGGCGCCGATGATGGGCGGCGAGGACTTCTCGTACGTGCTGCAACGGGTTCCGGGCGCCTTCGCGTTCCTCGGCACGTGCCCGCCCGGCGTCGATCCCGAGGAGGCGGCCTCGAACCACTCGAACCGCGTGCTGCACGAGGAGAGCGCGCTTCCCTCGGGCGTGGCAATGTACGCGGCGTACGCGCTCGACGCGTTGCGTGCGTCTGGGCGGCGATCACTGGCAGGATGACGCTCCGTGCGAGACGTATGCGTGATCGGGCTCGGGTTGATCGGCGGCTCGCTGCTGCGCGCGGCCTCCGCGGCGGGACGTGAGGCCTGGGGCGCCAGTGCCTCCCCGGTCGACGCCGCCGGTTTCGACGTTTCCACAGACGTCGAGGCGGCGCTGCGGCGGGCTGCGGAACAGGACGCGCTCGTGGTGCTCGCGGTGCCGCTGCCCGCGGTGCGCGACGTGCTGCGCCAGGTCGGCAGCTGCGCGCCGAACTGCCTGGTCACCGACGTCACGAGTGTGAAGTCCCCAGTGCTCGCGGCGGCGCGGTCCGCCGTGCCTGACGCGCGGTTCGTCGGCGGCCACCCGATGGCGGGCACGGCCGAGTCCGGCTGGGCGGCGGGGAACGAGGCGCTGTTCCGCGGAGCGGCGTGGGTGACGTGTGTCGAGGACGACACGGACCTCGGGGCGTGGGCGGAAGTGGCGCGGCTCGCGCTGGACGTGGGGGCGCACGTCGTCCCGCTCACCGCGGCGGCCCACGACGAGGCGGTCGCGCGGATCTCCCACCTGCCGCACCTGTTCGCGGAGGTGCTCGCCACGATCGGGGCGCAAGGCGGGCCGGTCGCGCTGGCACTGGCCGCGGGGTCGTTCACGGACGGCACGCGCGTCGCGGGCACGCGGCCGGAACTGGTGCGGGCGATGACCGAGGGCAACCGGGACGCGCTGCTGCCCGTGCTCGACGAGGCGCTCGGCAGGCTCGGCGCGATGCGCGGTTCACTCGCCTCGACGGGCGGCCTGGCGGCGACGATCAAGTCCGGCCACGAGGGCGCGCAAGCGCTTGCGCACTGGCGTGCCCAGACGGCCAGCGGCATCCGGCTGGACCTGACCGCGCCGGACGCCCGCGCGGGCCTGCGCGCGGTGGGCGACCGCGGCGGCCGGATCACGGCCATCACGGAGGACGTCGCCATCGGCGAAGTGCTCTGAGGCGGCGCCTCTCCCGGGCCGCCTTTACGCCCGGCAGCACGGCCAGATCTGCCGACACCCCCGCTCAAGCGCGGGGGTGCGGCGACGCCGGGCTTCCCGCGGCCACTCCCGACAGCCACCTCCACGGCGATCCCCGAACGCGGCGGCTCGCCAGCCGCCACGTCTACACGGTCACGCCACCCCGCACTCAGTCTCGGCACCCCGCCCAAGCGGGCGGGACCCGGCGAAGCCGGGCTATCCGGCCACTCCCGACAGCCCCATCCACCGCGAACGCCCGACGGCACGGCCAAACCGCACGGCGACTTGCCAGCCACCACCTCCACGCCCCTAGCCAGACCAGCCGACCGCCCCCGGCACCCCGCCCAAGCGGGCGGGACCCGGCGAAGCCGGGCTATGCGGCCACTCCCGACAGCCCCATCCACGGCGATCCCCGACCGCGTAGCCGAAGCACACGGCGGTTCACCAGCCGCCACCTCCACGCCCGACAGGCCCATCCACCGAGAACGCCCGGCGGCACGGCCAGGCCCCTCGGCGGCTCCCGGCCGTATCCACGGCGCTCACGCGACGCCACTGCCACCCCCGGCCCTGGGCCGCGGCACCGTGAGCGGCGCGTCAGATCCAGCGCACCGTCGCGGAGCGTGTCAGTCCTGGTCCGGCGAACCCGGCCCGCCCTGGGAGCGGTGCAGCAGGTCCTTCGCCTTCCCCGCCATGTTGTCGATCTTGTCGGCGTGCTGCCCGAGCTTCGACTTGGCGAAACCGCTCGCCTTGTCGATGCCCTCCTCGATCTTCCCGGCGTTCTGGCCCAGTGCGTCCTGGGCCTTCTTCCTGATGTCGTCGAAGTTCATGCCCATCCGGCCATCGAACACCGTACTGACGGGTAGCGCCCCACGATCACCTGTTCGATGATGTCCGGCATGGCACGCACGTTCTCCTTCGAGGTCCTCCGCACCAGCAACGCCTCGCCCGAGCGGCTCTTCCGGCTGGAAACCGACGGCGCCCGCTGGTCGGAGTGGGCGAAACCGCTCATCGTCCAGTCCGGCTGGGAGCGGTGGGCCGAACGTCCCGGCGACGTGGGCGCGGTGCGCCGCGTCGGGCTGTTCCCCGTGTTCATGTACGAGGAGACCCTGGAGTACGAGGAGAACCGGCGCCACGTCTACACCTTCGCCCGCTCGGCACCGGTGGACGACTACCGCGCCGAGGTCACCTTCACGCCGCGGCCGGGAGGTGGCACCGAGCTGCGCTGGCGGGGGTCGTTCACCGAGAAGGTGCCCGGGACCGGTCCGGTGGCGCGGCAGGCGCTGCGCGGAGCGATCTCGTTCCTGTCCGCCCGGCTGGTCCGCGCCGCCGAACGCGACTGAGATCACGTCCCAGTACGTGCAACGTCAACGTCCCCTCGCGCGACCTTTCTGTCATGAAGGGGGACCGGACGGTGTCGTGGCGAGCTGTCGTGCTCGCGGTCGTTTTGCTGGTGAGCGGGTGTGCCGCCCGAATCGAGGCGTCGGTGCCGACGTACAGCCCCGCGCCGCTGCCGCCGGGCACGCCTTACCCGTTCGGCGAGGTGCAACAGCACGCGGCGCCCGTGACCGGCGGCAAGGTGCCGCAGGTGAGCCGGATCGCGGTCGACAAGCCGTACGTGTTCCTCACGATCGACGACGGCGCCGTGCAGCAACCGGACGCGCCGCGGCTGCTGCGCGAGTCCGGGGTGCACCCGGTGCTGTTCCTGAACGAGATCTACGTGCGCGGGCACGAGGACTACTTCCGGCAGATCCTCGCGGCGGGCGCGACGCTGGGCGACCACACGGTGGACCACGCGGACCTGCGCGGGAAGTCCCTGGCGTTCCAGCAGAAGGAGATCTGCGACGACGCCGACGACCTGCAGCGTTCGCTCGGCGTGCGGCCCGTGTTCTTCCGCCCGCCGTTCGGCTCGTGGGACGGCAACACCCTGAAAGCCGCGGCGAACTGCGGGATGCGCGTGAGCGTGCTGTGGACGGCATCGCTGAACGACGGCCGGGTCGACTTCCAGGAGGGCAAGCACCTGCGGGCCGGGGACATCGTGCTGATGCACTTCCGCAAGACCTTCGTGGAGGACTTCGCGGCGTTCACCCGACAGTCCCAAGTGGACGGTCTGACTCCCGTACCGCTGGCGGACTTCCTGGGCTGACTCAGCGAGCGAAGAGGATCGCCGACGGAACCTCGTCCTCGGGGCGGACGATCGTCTGAACCTCCACGGTGAATCCGGCCTCGCGCAGCCAGGAACCCATGCGCTCCGGTCGCCGCCGGTGGACGTGGACGTGCATCGGGTGGCCGCCGTAGCCCTTGGTCTTCGGCACGGCTTCGTCGCCGACGTGGAACCCCAGCAACAGCGGGCCCCCTGCGCGCAGCACCCGCCGGAAACCCGCCAGCACCGCCGGAACCACGTCGTCGGGCAGATGGATCAGCGACCACCACGCGAGCAGGCCGGCGACCGCATCGTCGGCGAGGGGGAGGGCCGTCATCGAGCCGACCAGGAACCGCGAGCCAGGGTGATCCCGCCGCGCCAGGTCGATCATCGCCGGGGACAGGTCGAGCCCGAACGCGTCGAGCCCCAGTTCCCGCAGGTGAGCGGTCACGTGGCCAGGCCCGCAGCCGATGTCCGCCACCGGCCCGGCGCCTGCCGTCCGGACGAGGTCCGCGAACGCCGCCATCGCGGCGTGCTGGTGCGGCGCCGCGGCGAAGAGCTTCCCCACCTGGTCGGCGTAAGGCGCTGCCACCGTGTCGTACGACTTGCGGATGTCGTCGAGCCACTCCGTCGTCAACCCGCCCCCAGACACAGGAACGGCCGCCGCAAGGGGTCGGCCGCCGTGGCTTCCGCCAGTGCCAGCGCCGGAGACGTGCCGTCCGCGAGGCGGCGGTGCAGCTCGGTCATCGCCTCCGCCGCCGCGTGGTCGCCGACCCTCGCGATCGCGCCCACGACCGTCCGTGAACCGCCCGCCAGCAGGGCGCCCGCGAAGCCCAGCGCCTCCTCGCCCGGCCGGATGTGGCTCATCGCCAACTCACACGCCGCCAGCACCACGCGCTCCGGCGGGCGCTTCAACCGCGTCGTCTCGTGGGCGAACAGCGGACCGTCGACGAGGTCGAGCCGCGAGAACAACGCGTTCCCCGGCTCGTGCGCCCCGTGCGCCACCAGGTGCGCCAAACCCGAACCGTCCAGCGCCGCCAGCACCGCGTCGCTCGTCGCGCTCGGACCGTCGACCAGCCGGGCCTTCGGGTACACCGCCCGCAGCTCCCGCACCTCACCGATCGCGCCCGGCACCCCCGGCCCACCGACCAGCACCACCGGCTCCGATTCGACACGCTCCACCGCGTTGTGCCACGCCGTCGCCGACGGGGCGATCGACAACGGCCTCCCCCGCAACGACGGCAACGCCGCCCACGGCAACGCGTACAACGGCCCGAGCGGCACGATCACCAGCTCCCGGTCGCCGATCGCGTCCGCCAGCGGCGCCACCAGTAGCCGGTCGAGCATGCCGGCCCGCTTCTCCGCTGACCGCGTCACGGCCTCCACCAGCGGCGCGGGCAGATGGTCGGGCGCGAGCACGTTGAGGTCCGCGTGCAACTGCTTGGTGATCTCGACGGTCTCCGCGAGCGGCCCCAGCTCGACGAGCCGGAACCGTCCGTCGCGCACCACGACCGCGGACAACCGGTCTTCGTGCGCGATCACGCTCACCAGCGCGCGCTCGCCGAGCGCCTCGGCGACCTCCTCGGGCGTGGCGACCGGCCGGGGCCTGCCCCACGGGCTCGTGTACCAGCCGAGCCTGCTCGCCTCCCGCTGCAACCGCACGTACCGCTGCTCCAGCGCCCCGGCCGGCTTGCCCTCCAGCCGGTTCTGCTGCGCGATGCGCTGCACGTGCCGCATCTCCGTGATCAGCCGCGCCAGTACGGGATCCGCGATCTCCGGCAGCGGCTCGTAGCGGTACACCTGCGCCCGCGTCCGCTCCTGCCAGGCGAACACGCGCCGCGCGCCCGCGTTGCCGCGCGCACCACCGAGTACCAGCCCCACCGCGACGCGCCCCAGCTCCTGCCCGTGCACGGCCGTGCCGCACACCAGGTCCAGCCCGCCCATCCGGTCGCGCACCTGGCTCAGCTCGGCGAACCCGGCCCGCGCCTGCGCCAGCGCCGACCGCGAATTGCCGCGTGCCACGGCGAGTTCGGCGCGGCACAGGCGCAGCAACATGACGTGGTCGACCGGTGTGGTGCGCCGGGGTTTCGGCACCTGCCCGAGCAGTTCCTCCGCCACGTCGACCGCCCCGCGGCGCAGGTGCACGCGCACCGCGAGCAGCCGCGCCACGGCCGCCTCGTCCCGCAGCCCCAGCTCCGCCAGCCGCGTCGCGTGCTCCCCCAGCTCGCGCGCCAACCCCCGGTTCGGCCGTCCGGTCTCCTCCAGCGCCTCGGTCGCGTTCGCGCGCAGCCTCGCCAGCGCCGCGACCTCGGCCCACCTTTCGTTGCCACGGCGCAGGAACCGGCGCCGCGCCTCGGTGGCCACCTTGCGGGCCAACGAGAAGTCGCGCTCCAGTATCGCGGCGGCGGCGCGGGCCACCTCCGCCTCGGCGACGTCCTGGATCGCCCGGCTGCGGCGCAGCTCCGGCAGCGCCTCGTCCAGGTGCCGCGCGGCCTCCTCGGCGAGACCGGCGGTCAGCAGCGCGCGGCCCTGGTCCAGCCGCAGGCGCGGCAGCCAGCCGGGGCTCACCGACTCGTAGAGGCGCGCCGCCTGCTCGTAGTGCCGCAGCGCCTCCGGGATGTCGCCGACGAGCTGCGACTGGTCGCCGAGGTTGTGCCGCGCCTTGGCTTCGATGCGGTCGAATCCGTGGTGGGTGGCGAGATCGATGCAGCGCCGCAGGTCGGAAAGCGCGGCGGCGGGCTGGTTCAGGCTCATGTGGACCAGCGCGCGGTTCATCAGGTTCCGCGCCAGCGGCAGCGCGTTCGCCTCCGGGTCGCGGTCCAGCACCGGGATCATCGCGTCGAACAGCTCCAGCGCCTCGGCGAACCGGCCGACCCGGCACAGCACGAGCGCGCGCTGCGCGTCGATCACCGCGCGGAGCAGGTCACCCACCGGCAACGTGGCCGCGTCGTCCAGGTGCGCCAGCCCGGTCTCGGTGGACCCGATCTCGGCTTCGGCGACGGAGAGGCTGATGAGCAGGCGGACGCGCAGCTCGACGTGCTCCGGCTCGTCGAGTGAGCCCGCGGCGTCGAGGAGTTTCAGCGCCCGGTTGAGCAGGCGCAGGGCGACGGCGTTGTGGAGGTTGCCGGACGCGTCGGCCGCACGGGAGTGCAGGTCCCTGACTCGCGCGAGAACGCGGTGCAGTTCAGGAGGTCCGGCCACATCAGCTATCTGAGCACACGCGTGTGCAGCGGGATACAGCCGGTGAGGGTCAGAGCACCACCGCGGGGGTCACGACCGTGCGCCTGCCCGCCGTGCCGCCCACGGAGATGACGATCTGCGTGGTCCCGCGCGGCACCTCGTCCAGTACGAACCGGCCGCCTTCGTCCGATTCCGTGGACGACGACCCGTGCTCGGCCACCCGCACCTCGACCCCGTGCCGCCCGGCGGGAACCAGCCAGCCGTCGATGCGGTGACAACGCCCTGTCTTCGTCAGGTTGATCATCACCGTCAGGTCGCTGACCGTGAACGTGATGGTCCCCTGGTCGACGCTGCTGCGGACGCCCGTCAGCCTGCCCGCCCGCTCCCACCGCGCGACCTCGACGTCGAGGTTCTCCAGCTCCAGTGCGAACTGGACCCGCTCCACCAGTCCGGCGGGCGGTGGGTCGTACGCCTGGAGCACGCGCCCCAGGTCGGCGAGCAGTGCTTCGTCGCCGGGATGCGCGCCCTCCGGCACGGTGATCTCGTTCATGCGCTGCCCCCTTCGATGTCCAGCAGTTCGCGCATCGTCTTCAGACAGCGGCCTCGGTTGGGCCCGATACTGCCCCGCGGCATGTGCAGTGCCTCGGCGACAACCCGGTACTCGGCACGGCCGGCGAGCACCGTGAGCCGCAGCAGTTCCTGGCACCGCTGCGGAAGCTTGCCGAACGCCAGCCAGATCCGGCGGTCCCGTTCCGTGCGCAGCGCCTCGGCCTCCGGGGCGGGCAGCGTGCTGGGAACGGCTTCGGCCATTTCGTCGGTCAACGGCACCGGCGGCTGCTTGCGGCCGTTGGCCCGCTGCGCCTCGTGCCGGGCGGTGGTCACCAGCCAGCCCGCGAGCGCCTTGGGCTCGCGCAGCTGTTCGAGGTGGCTCAGCAGCGCCAGCCAGACCGTCTGCACCACGTCCTCCGCGGTGTGCTTGTCCAGCCCGGCGCCGCGCGCGACGTTCCACACGAGTGGTGTCAGCTCGGCGACCAGCCGGTCGAGACCCCGCTTGTCTCCTTCTCGTGCCGCTCGCAGGCAGGCCTCGAACAGCTCGGGTCCCCGCAGGCCTTCCCACGGCGGGCCGGCCTCGGCGGTGTGGACTCCCGTCACCCCGTTCGCCCCCGCTCTCGTCGGTTGCTTCGACGCACGCAGTATCCCGCCTTCGCCGATAGAGAGAAGTGCTTCGGCCATCAGATACAAATGTCACTCGAATGGCGTAGCGCCGGCCGACGCCCTGCGACGCCGACCGGCTCCCCCCTACACCCGATGGCCTTCCCCCTCGGCCATCGCACCCAGCGACCGTCCTTCGACGGCCACCGCGGACCGCACCCGAAGCCTCCCCCGAACCTCCTTCGGCGGTCCGCTCGACGGTGGCGTCCGGCGGCCCCCTCGGCTGCCGGTCACCACCAGCTCGTCAGACCAGCAGCTGGTCGATCTGCCCCTGCGCGTTCTCGCGGAAGGACACCGTCAGCCCGTTGGCCTTGGCCAGCACCGCCAGCCCGGTGAGCGGGCTGCGGCCCGACTCCACCGAGGCGAGGCGCTTCCAGCCCAGCCCCGCGACGAACGCCCACACACCCGGCCGTCCGCTGGAGGACATCAGGTGCGTGATGACGCGGTCGCGCACCCACGTGCCGCCGTTCTGCGGCAGCGACTGCCCGTTGCCGGGCTGCGGCGCGGGCGGCGGGGTGTTCGGATCCCACGCGCCGGTCGGCGGCGGAGTGTTCGGATCCCAGGCGCCGGTCGGCGGCGGGGTATTGGGATCCCATGCCCCGGTGGGCGGCGGGGTGTTGGGGTCCCATGCACCCGTCGGAGGCGGAGTATTGGGATCCCAAGCGCCCGTCGGAGGCGGAGTGTTCGGATCCCACGCCCCGGTGGGCGGCGGCGTGTTGGGATCCCACGCACCCGTGGGCGGCGGAGTGTTCGGATCCCAGGCCCCGGTGGGCGGGGTGTTCGGGTCCCAGGCGCCGTTGGGCTTGGTCACCGGTTGCGGCTCGGGCTCCTCCCCGGAGCCGGTCGCCGGGTTCTCGGTCTCACTCGTGGTCATCGCATCGCTCCCCTGCTCGCACGATCAGAAGGTGGTTTGGACCATTCGTAACTCGTAGTTCTCGACGTACGGACTGACGGGATAACCGCCCGCCCGCGCGTCCGCGAGCAGCGCCAGCTGGTGCGCGCCACTCGTCCCCCCAGAGAGCCGGGTCCACCCCAGGTTCTCCAGAAGCGCCCATCCGCGTCCGTCCTCAGCGGACGCGAACAGCCGGAGCGCGCGTTGCGCGGGCAGCCACGCGCGCAGGGTCGTGCCAGTGCAGCCGAGCGTGGTGGGGCGGGCTTCCGGATAGTCCTCGACGAACGCCTCCCCGTAGGCGATCCGGAAGAAGCCCCCCTCGCCCCAGCCGGTGCCCCACGAGTTCTTCCCGATCCAGCAACCCTGCTCGTCGTCCCAGCCGATCAGGGCGACGCAGTGCCCGCCGCGGGTCTCCTCGGTGGTGTGCCGGTAGACGCCGCCCGTGTAGTGGAAGAAGTCCTCGTAGACCACCATGCATGCGGTGACCGGCCCGTACCCGTAGATGTGGTGCTTGATCCCTGCCGGGTCACGGGTCAGGTCGACCATCTTCTCCGCGTGCACGACGCGGTGCGGCCAGTCCGGGTTCAGCCGGCCCCCACCGGTGTCGCTGTAGGGCCAGTAGTCCTCGAACGTGACCCCGGTGGAGACGCAGTCACCCAGCAGGTCGTCCGGCCAGGCCCCGTCCTGGCCGTTGATCTGCCGCGGGGTGCCCTGCCCGAAGAACAGGTGCGCCTCGGACAGGTCGAGGTTCAGCCCCGCCGCCCGCCGGGTGTAGGCCGCCGTCCCCTCGAGCACGGCCACCACCCCGAACGCGGTGCACGTGCCGCGTTCCCCCTGGTCCTTGACGGGCGTGGTGTAGTCGCCGCCGCACGTCCGCCGCAGGTCGAACGCCCGCGGCAGCTCCCCCGACGGCGCGTGCGGCGCCGTGCACTGCTGGCCGGCGGCCCCGAGTGCGGCTTCGGTCATCTGCCCCGGCAGTTCCGCCCTGGCTTCGACCTCGGCCACGCTCGGGGCCGGCACCCCCAGCCGCACCGCACGCGACTCGGCCCCCAGCCTGCTCAGCCGGGTTTCCCCGACCTGCCACGGTTCCCCAAGCGCGGCAAGGGATTCGCGGATCGCCGCGATCTCCTCTTCGCAGGGATGGTGGGTGCTCACTGCATCCTCCAACAGGGGGCCAACTCAACCGACGCTCCTATGACGCAGCAGGGGGCGGCGCAGATACACACCGGCAGAATTTTTTTGGAAGGGCCTGGTCGGATGCGGCTACTTTCACCCGTTCGGCGTAGCAGGCGCCTACTCGCCGTGGTCCCCGTGTCCGATTCGTTCAAGCCACGCGACGGGTGAGCGGGCAGACTTCGCGACATGACGACACTGCCTTCACGAGTGCTGAGCGTCCGCATCGAACGCCCCTACGACGAGGTCTACGGTTTTCTGACGGAGCCGGGAAGTTCTGCGAAATGGGCCTCCGGAATGGACAGCAGCGCGCCGGTCACGTCCGCGCCGCGGAACGAGTTCGGAGTGCTCGACCACACGGTTCACCTGCCGGGGCAGGACGTGCACGTGCCGATGCGCGTCGTCCGCAACGGTGACGGGACCGAGGTGCAGTTCACGCTGTTCCGCCTGCCGGACATGGACGACGAGCAGTACGCCGCCGACGCCGAGGCCGTGACGAAGGATCTCCGGACGCTGAAGGCGCTTCTGGAGGGTTAGCCCTTCGCGACGGAGACCGCTTGCCTGTTGTGCTGGCCGTTCTCGGCCAGGCGCAGGAGGTAGTCGGCGAGGTCGGCGCGGGAGATCGTGAACCTGCCGCGGACGTTCCGCCCGACGCTGTGTGCGATCCGTCCGGTGTGCGGCCCACGGGTCAGCCGCGGCGGGCGGACGATGGTCCAGTCGAGTGAGCTCGCGGTGATGCGCCGTTCCATTTCCAGCATGTCGGCGAAACCCTCACGCAACACCCGGATGAGGATCGGCTTGACGACCAGGCGGGTGAACAGCCCATCTCCCTCCGTGTGCATGCCACTGTTGCTGACGGCCAGCAACCTCCGGACGCCTGCCTCGTTCATAGCGGCGATGATGGAAGCGGCGCCGTCACGACAGACCCGGCTCGGGCCGCGGTCGCGTGGCCCGAGTGCGGTGAGGACGACGTCGCTCCCCCGTATCGCGTCGGCGATGGCTGCCGGGTCGAACACGTCCGCAGTGACCACGTCGAGCCGCTCGGGGGCGGGGAGGTCCAGTCGGGGGTGGATGGGTGCGTGGTGCTGGGTGAGGTCGGTGAGTTGAGCGCCCGCGGCCGGGCCGGTGTGCTGTGCCGCAGGGTTTTCCCACGTCACGCGGTCGTCCTGCGCTGTGCCACCGTCCGATACCGCACGGCCATCCTGCGCCGCGCTGCCTTCCAGTACCGCACGGTCATCCCGCGCTGTGCCACCTTCCGATGCCGCACTGCCGTCCCGCGCCGCGCCACCTTCCGGGGCCGCACTGCCGTCCCGCGCCGCGTCACCTTCCGGGGCCGCACTGCCGTCCCGCGCCGCGCCACCTTCCGGGACCGCACGGCCATCCTGCACCGGACTGCCTCCCTGCGTCGCCCGATCACCTTGTGCCGCGTCACTCGCGGGAGCGCCGCCCCGCGGCCGTACCACCGCGACGACGTGGTGCCCCCGCGCCAACCCCTGCCGGATGATCTCGCGCCCTGTTCCGCCGGTCGCGCCGAAAACCGTGAGTCTCATGCCTGACCTCCTCGGTTAGTGAGTGCTCACCAGCTATAGTTGGTGAGCACTCACTAACCCGTCAAGCAGGTACCGAGAAGGGGCTGAGACTTGGGCACGCGGGACGAGATCCTCGCGGCGGCGAGCCGCATCATGCGGGAGCGGGGGTACGCGCGGGCGACGACCAAGGAGATCGCCCGGGCGGCGGGGTACTCGGAAGCCGCGCTGTACAAGCACTTCGCCGACAAGGCGGAGATCTTCCTCGGGGTGCTGAACGAACAGCTGCCCGGACTCGGCACGGTGCTCGCCGAACTGGAACCGGGCAAGGGCACGGTGCACGCGAACCTGACCCGCGTCGCACGGGCGGCGCTCGACTTCTACACCGAGAGCTTCCCGATCGCCGCGTCCGTGTTCTCGACGCGCGAACTGCTGGCCGCACACCGGAAAACCGTGCACGAGCGCGGCGCCGGACCACGCACGCCGCACACCGAGCTCGTCCGGTACCTGCGGGGCGAGCAGAAGCTCGGCAGGCTGCCCCCGTTCTCCGACCCCGTCGCGATGACCGCCCTCCTGCTCGGCGCGTGCTTCCAGCAGGCGTTCCTGAACCACTACGAAGGCGAACTCCCGCTCCCCGGCCGCCTCGACGCACTCGCCCGGAGCCTGGTCAAGCCCCTCCTGCGCAACGGGGGGTGAAGCTGGTCGGACGCGCAGGAGCGGCTAGATCGGCGGCGCTTGACCGGTTGGCGTGCGGTGCTCGTCAGGGGCCGAGCAGCGGTGCGACGAGCTGCGACGACCCATCGGTCCCGCCCAGCGAGCGCCACACGCCCGGCTGGCGCAGTCGCACCGCCCAGGTCAAGCGCCTCCCACCCAGGCGACACCGTCACGGGGAAAGCCACGGCCGCTCGTCATGTGGAGGAGCTTCCGCAGCCTGCATGACCGCGGCGAACCACCACCGATCACTCCGCCTCTCGAACCGCTCGCCACCGCTCCACGATCCTCGGCATCTCCTCGGCCAAAAAGGCGAAGAAGTCGTGCGTGTCGCGCACCCGCCGGCCCGCCGGGGTGTCCGCCCCCAACGCCTCGACGCCCTCGGCGAGGTCGCCCAGCATCGCCTGGTACCGGTTGTCCTGCTTGGTGATCACCTCGTACCAGTACTCGCTGCGCACCATGAACCGGTCGCGCCGCTCGCCCGGGCGGCGCTCCCGCCGCACCAGGCCCACCTGCCCCAGGTACCGCACCGCCCCCGACACGGCCGCCGGGCTGATCCGCAGGATCTCCGTCAGATCTTGCGAGGTCAGGCTGCCCTCCGGACTGGCAAGCACCGCCGCGAACACCCGCGACGGCATGCGCGGCATACCGGCCTCCGTCAGCGCGAGCGCGAAGTTCTCGACGAACCGGACCACGGCGTCGTCCAGCGACACGGCGGGGTCGGTCGGCATCGGATCATCCTCTCTCATCCCCTCCAGTTTTCACTTGATCTTGACGTTTTCCTAACTTCACAAGTTTGTGAATTCAGCGTAGCTTCGCCGCCATGGACAACGCCATCTCCATCTCGGGCCTGCGGAAGTCGTTCGGCGCGACGCGGGCCCTCGACGGCCTCGACCTGGAGGTCGCCACCGGTGAGGTGCACGGCTTCCTGGGCCCGAACGGCTCGGGCAAGTCGACCACCGTCCGCATCCTGCTCGGCCTCCTGCGGGCCGACGCCGGGCACGTCCGCCTGCTCGGCGGCGACCCCTGGCGCGACGCGGCGACACTCCACCGCCGCCTCGCCTACGTGCCCGGGGACGTCAACCTCTGGCCCAACCTGTCCGGCGGCGAGGTGATCGACCTGCTCGGCCGCCTGCGCGGCGGGCTCGACGAACGCCGCCGCGCGGACCTGGTCGAGCGCTTCGACCTCGACCCGAAGAAGAAGGGCCGCACCTATTCGAAGGGCAACCGGCAGAAGGTCGCCATCGTCGCCGCCCTCGCGTCCCGCGTGGACCTGCTCGTGCTCGACGAACCGACCTCCGGCCTCGACCCGCTCATGGAGGCCACCTTCCAGGAGGTCATCCAGGAGGAACGCGAGCAGGGCCGCACGGTGCTGCTGTCGAGCCACATCCTCGCCGAGGTCGAGGCCCTGTGCGACCGCGTCAGCATCATCCGCGACGGCCGCACGGTCGAGTCGGGCACGCTGGGCGACCTGCGCCACCTCACCCGGACCTCGATCACCGCGGAGCTCGCCGGCCACCCCGACGGCCTGTCCTCACTGCCCGACGTGCACGACCTGCGGATCGAGGGCAGCCGGGTGCGGTTCGACGTCGAGACGCCCTCGCTGGACAAGGTGCTGCGCCGGCTGACCGACGTGGGCGTGCGCAGCCTCACCAGCCAGCCGCCGACGCTCGAGGAGCTGTTCCTGCGGCACTACCAGACCGAGGCGGCGGCGAAATGAACCCACTCGCCGGCACCGGTCAGCTGGTGCGCCTCGCCCTGCGGCGCGACCGGGTCGTCGTGCCGGTCTGGGTGCTGGTCCTCGGGGTGCTCCCGGCCGCGATCGCCGCGACGTACGAGCAGTTCTACCCCGACGCCGCCAGCCGCAGCTCCCTCACGACGGGCGCCGCGGCCAACCCCTCGGTCACGCTGCTCTACGGGCCCGCGTTCGACCTGTCCACGGCGGGCGGCTTCACCGCGTGGCGGATCCTCGCGTTCCTCTCCCTGTTCACCGCCCTGGCCTGCGTCTTCACGGTCACCCGGCACACCCGCCAGGAGGAGGACACCGGGCGGCAGGAACTGCTGTCGTCCGCCGTACTGGGGCGGTTCGCCGCGCTCACCGCGGCGCTGCTCGTGGCCGGAGCGGCCGCACTGACCACCGGATTGGTCGCCGTGATAACGCTTGTCGCGACAGGAATGCCGGCGGCCGGGTCTGTCGCGTTTGGACTCGGCATCGCCTCGACGGGCTGGGTGTTCAGCGCGGTGGCGGCGGTGACCGCGCAGCTCGTCGAGTACTCGCGCACCGCGAACGGGCTGGCCTCGGCGGTGCTCGGGCTCGCGTTCCTGGTGCGCGGCGTCGGCGACTCCGCGAAGGACGTCAGCTGGCTGTCGTGGCTGTCGCCGCTCGGCTGGGCTCCGCAGTTGCGGGCGTTCGCCGGGGAGCGCTGGGCAGTCGTGCTGCTGCCGCTCGCCGCGACTGTCGTGCTGTGCGGGCTGGCGTACGGGCTGCTGCCGCGGCGCGATGTCGGGTTGAGCATCTTCCCGTCGCGGCCCGGCCCGGCCACCGCCGCGCCCGGTCTGCGGTCACCGTTGGCGCTCGCGTGGCGGCTGCACCGCGGAACGCTGACGGGCTGGCTCGTCGGATTCGCGGTCATGGGCGCGGTGCTCGGTTCGCTCGCGAGCGGGATCGGCGGTCTCGTCGGGGACAGCCCGCAGATACGGCAGGTGTTCGAGCGGATGGGCGGCACGTCCGCGCTCGTCGACTCCTACCTCGGTGCGATCGCGGGCATCTTCGGGATGGTCGCGGCGGTCTTCGCGGTGCAGGCGAACCTGCGGATGCGAAGCGAGGAAACGGGTTTCCGGCTCGAACCGCTGCTGGCCACGCCCGTCCGGCGACTGCGGTGGGCGGCGAGCCACCTGGTGTTCTCGCTGCTGGGCAGCGCGCTGCTGCTTGTCGTCGCCGGCGTGGCCGCCGGGCTGCTGCACGGGTTGCGCGTGGGAGACGTCGGCGGTCAGGTGCCGCGCGTGCTCGGCGCGACGGTCGCCCAGCTGCCCGCGGTCTGGGTGGTCGCCGGGATTTCGGTGCTGTTGTTCGGAATCGTGCCCAAGGCCGCGACGGCGGGCTGGTCGGTCGCGTCGCTTTCGCTGGCGATCGCGCTGTACGGGCCGGCGTTACGGCTGCCGCAGGCGGTGCTGGACGTCTCGCCGTTCACGCACGTGCCGAAACTCCCGACCGCGACGCTGACGGTGACGCCGTTGGTGTGGTTGAGCGGAATCGCCCTCATCGCGCTCGTTGCGGGGTTGGCGGGTTTCAGGCGGCGGGACATCGGGTAATCGATTGCGCCTCGCAGTGGAGCCCGGGCCGGTCGGGGGTCCGGGCTCTTCGCGTACGGCACGCTTACGCCGACCAGGGCGCGGGTAGTCCGCCCGCATGAGCAGCGAGCTGATCGACCGCGTACCCAAGCAGATCTTCCTGGCCGGCCGCTGGCGGGACGCCGCGGACGGCAGCCGGTTCGCCGTGCAGGACCCCGGCAACGAGCAGCAGCTCTGCGAGGTCGCCGACGCTCAGGACGCCGACGCCCGCGAGGCCATCGAGGCGGCCGTTGCCGCGCAGGAGGAGTGGGGCGCGACCCCGCCGCGCGAACGCGGCGAGATCCTGCGCCGCGCATGGCAGCTCATGACCGACCGCGCCGACGACATCGCCCGCCTCATGACCCTCGAAATGGGCAAGAGCGTCGAGGAGTCCAAGGCCGAAGTCACGTACGCGGCCGAGTTCTTCCGCTGGTTCTCCGAGGAAGCCGTGCGCGTCGAAGGCCGCTACGGCCGCAACCCCGCCGGCACCGGGCGCATGATCGTCACGAAACGGCCCGTCGGCCCGTGCGTGCTGATCACGCCGTGGAACTTCCCACTCGCCATGGGCACCCGCAAGCTCGGCCCGGCCATCGCCGCCGGCTGCACGATGATCGTCAAGCCCGCGCAGCTCACCCCGCTGTCCATGCTCAACCTCGCGGCCCTGCTACAGGAGGCCGGGCTGCCCGACGGCGTGCTGAGCGTGCTGCCGACGACCTCCGCCAGCCGGGTCGTCAGCCCGGCGCTGGAGGACCCGCGCATCCGCAAGATGTCGTTCACCGGCTCCACCGAGGTCGGCCGCAAGCTGGTCGAGCAGTGTGCGCCGAACCTGCAGCGGATGTCGATGGAACTGGGCGGCAACGCGCCGTTCCTGGTGTTCGAGGACGCCTCGCTCGACGACGCCGTCTCCGGTGCCATCACCGCGAAGATGCGCAACAACGGCGAGTCGTGTGTGGCCGCCAACCGGTTCCACGTGCACTCCTCCATCGCCGAGGAGTTCGTGCGGCGGTTGACCGACGAGATGTCGGCGCTGAAGGTCGGGCACGGCACGGAGGACGGCGTCAAGGTCGGCCCGCTCATCAGCGCGGACCAGCGCGACAAGGTGGTGGAGCTGGTCGACGACGCACTTTCCCGCGGCGCGCGGGCCACGACCGGCGGAAAGCCGGTGGACGGCGAGGGCTTCTTCTACGCGCCGACCGTGCTCACCGACGTCCCGCCGGACGCGCGGATCCTGCACGAGGAGGTGTTCGGCCCGGTCGCGCCCGTGACCACGTTCGATACCGAGGACGAGGCGCTGCGCCTCGCCGACGACACGGAGTTCGGCCTGGTGGCGTACTTGTTCACCCGGGACCTCGACCGCGCCATCCGCGTCGGCGAGCGGGTGTCGACCGGGATGGTCGGCATCAACACCGGCATGGTGTCGAACGCGGCGGCACCCTTCGGCGGGGTGAAGCAGTCCGGGTTCGGCCGCGAGGGCGGCGACGAGGGCATCGAGGAGTACCTGGACGTGAAATACCTGGCACTGGGGCTGAAAGAATAGCAAAACAGACATTCCACGTTTCCGCTTGTTCGCGGAACCGGGATCGGCTTAGCTCCATCAGAGTGAGCATGAATTCGCCCGGGGACGCCGGTATAGCGGACATCAAGCACAAAGCCGAAGTGGCCAAGGCTCGGCTGCAGGAATTGTCGGCCACTTTGTCCAGTTCGGACGGCGCGGCGACCGTGACCGTCAACGCCAGTGGTGCGCTGCAGAAACTCGCCTTCGGGGCGAAAGCACGCGAACTGCCGCTGGAGCAGCTGGCGGCCACCGTCGTCGCCACCGCGCAACGCGCACAGGCGCAGGCGGCGCGGCAGATAACCGCGATCATGGCGCCGGTGATCGGCACCGACAGCGACGCGATGCATTTCCTGGAAGAGCAGTTCCCCGCGCCCGAAGTGCCGGAGGAACAACCGCCGCAGCCGGACCGCCGGCTCGTCCTCAATGAGGAACAGGCGGCGCCCCCGCCTCCGCCCGCGCCGCCGAAGCCGCCGCGACCGCAGCGCCCCCGGCCGGACGACGACGGCGACGACTTCGGTTCGTTCATGCAAAGGGGCTGGTGATGGCAGGCGGATACGAAGCGGACCTGAACGCGCTCGCGGCGCACGAGCCGGAGGTGCGCGAGGTCGCGGAAAAGGTGCACCAGGCGATCGACGCCACCGGCGCGGCGCAGGGCCTCGGCGACATGAACGCGTTCGGCATCGTCGGGCAGGTGGTGGCGCTGGGGGTGGAGTACTGGATCTCCAGCGCGACCAGCTTCGTCAAGGCCCTCGGCGACGCGGGCCACGACGTGGCCGACAAGGTCAAGACCACGCACGAGGCCCTGTCCACCCACGAAGAGAACTCGAAGGCGAAGCTCACCGCGATCGGTAAGGACCTCCAGGCATGACCTCCACCGAGACGACCACCGAGAGCGGCGAGAACCCGCTGGTCGCGACCTCCGAGTCACCCTCCGGCTTCACGACGGGCTTCGGCAAGGACGGCGCGAGCGCCATCGACAACGCACCCGCGCAGACCGCCGGATCGGGCCTGTTCAACGACGTCGCAACGACGGTCAAGGACTTCTCCGACGGCGACTGGGCCAACGCCGCGATGGACGTGGCAACCGACGGGCTGGATCTGCTCGGCGCGGCCATGAACCCGATGGATGCGTTAGCGAGCGCGGGAATCGGCTGGCTCATCGAACACATCAGCTTCCTCAAGGAGGGGCTGGACAAGCTCGCGGGCAATCCGGAAGCCGTCACGGCGAAGGCGCAGACCTGGCAGAACATCTCCAAGTCGCTCAACGAGACGGCCGACACCTACGAACAGTCGGCCGCCAAGACCGCTCAGTCCTACAAGGGCGAAGGTGGTCCGGCTGCCTACCAGAAGACTGCGCAGGGTTATGCCGACTCTCTGCGCGGCGCGGCCGGGCACGCGCAGAGTGCGTCCACGGCGATGCAGGTGGCAGCGGCGATCGTGGGCACCGAACGCGGCTTGATCCGCGACATGATCTCCGAGTTCATCGGCGATCTGGTCGTGAAGGGGCTCGCCGCAGCCGCGTCGGCACTGCTCACGTTCGGTGGCACCGTCGCGGCCTTCATCGCGGATTCCGTGGTCGAGGGCGGAATCCTCGCCGAGAAGATCAGCACCCGGATCGCGAAGATCGTGGCCAAGCTGGAGGCGCTGGCCAAGAACGCGAACAAGTCCAGGGCCGCCATCGAGGGTGCGGCCAACGCACTGGCCAAGGTCGGCAAGACCGCAGACAAGATCGTTGACAAGAGCCTCAACGCAGCCACCAAGGCCGAATCGGCTGCCAACAGTCTCACGCAGGCCGGCAAGGACCTGAAGGAAGCCACCGAGGCGAAGCGGACCGCGCAGGAGATCCGCGAAGCCACCGAGGGTGAGGCGAGCCCGCTCGACAAGAGCTTCCTCGACCTCGACAAATGGACCGAGGAAGGCCATCCCGCCAAGCCGAGCTACGGCGACGCCGTCGCGGTGGGCACCGAAGCCCGCCGCCAGGAGAACGAGCAGGCCGACCGGTCGAACGAAGCCGCCGAGTCCTACGAGGAGGAGCACGGCGAAGAGGAGTCCGACGGCGAGGGCGAGTGAGGTTTCGCCGGGCTACCTGAGCTGGAACGGACCCGCGGTACCCGTGCGCGCCCCGGCCCAGAGCTGGGGCGCGAACTGCTGGACCGCCTGGGCCACCCGGGCGACGGTGGCGGGTTGGGTCCCCAGGGACACGGTCTCGTTCCGTTCCCGGGTGTGCACCAGTACCTCGTCAATGCGCCGACGAGCCGCCCAGCTGCCCGGTGCTTTCCTGCTGATGCTGGTGTGCGCCGCCACGGAGGTGATGTCGTGCCAGCTGTAGGTGAACCCCTCGCCGCTCGGGTCGTCCCAGGTGAAGCTGTCCGCGTCGATCACGAAGTTCCGCTTCCGGCCGACCATGGGCAACCCCAGCACCGACACCACAGCCAGCAGGATGAACGGCGCGCCGAACAGGGTCAGGAAGACCTGCATGCCCACCTCGACCTGCTTCGACGTGAAGGCCGCCGCGATCATGGCCGCCCCCACGCATCCGGCTATCACGCCGCCGACGAGAACTTGCCCGACGGCCCGGCGGTTGACGTTCACCACCACCGGCGGGCGGGGGTCCGGCTCGGGGATCACCTGCGGTGAGACCCCGGGCGCGGCCACGAGCGCGTCCCAGTGACCCGACGGGATCCGCTGCCAGTCCTGCGGAGCCTCCGCGCTGATCGCTTCCGCGACACCCGCGGCGCGGGGGAGGCGGAACTTCACCGCCGAATTCCGGTGCAGGCGAACCAGAACGGGGCTCGTCACGTGGTCCGGAAAATCCTTCGATTTCGGGAAGAACACCAGGGCCGCCCCATAACGTTCAGGGGCGTCCGAATCGGAGTGATAGGCCAAAGCGCCCAATTTGTCCCAGGAGATCCGGAACGCCTTACCCATCGCACTGTCGAAAGTCTTGGTCTCGTAACCGACGTAGTCGCCGCTCACCACCAGATCGCGTGGCCACCGCAGCGAATCCCAGCCGAGCATCCGCAGCCCCATACCCAGCAGGAACACCACTCCAACGATGATCATCGGCACCGTGATCCAGCCGGTCCAGCCGCTCAGCGAACCCAGGAGCACCAGGCCGAGACCGACGATCAGGAAGTCCACCAGTACCGCGATCTGATCGGATCTCGTTTCCCAGCCGAGCCGAATTCGGGTCATGGTGGAGGAGTTTAGGGGCGAAGACCGTCCACGAGAATACGGGCCACCGCGCCCCGCGAAGTCTGGCGCCGAATGGCGAGGTGCCCCGCCAGCAACGCGGGCAGGTCCTCCGCAGCGATGTCGGCGCGGACGGCACCGCTCTCCTGCGCCCGGCGCAGCAGCTCCCCCAACCGCGAGTGGAACTCCGGCACCTCCGGCCTTGCCATCGCCTCGCCCGTGGATTCGAGGGCTTCGCACAGGGCCTTGTTCAACAGCGCCTGCTCGGCGACCGTCTCGAAGTACCCGAAGAACGCCTCACCCGGGTCCGGCGCGTCCAGCAGCGCCTCGGCCTGCCCCGCCAGCCGCTCGATGCTGTCCAGCACAACGGCCTCGAACAGCGACTCCTTGGACGGGAAGTGCCGGTACACCGTGCCCGCGCCGACGCCCGCGCGGCGCGCGATCTCGTCGAGCGGGACCCCGGGCCCCTCGTCCGCGAACGCCTCCTGCGCGGCCGCGAGCACGCGCGCGCGGTTGCGGCGGGCGTCGGCCCGCAGGGCGGGCCTCGGACTGTTCACCGCCCCGAGTCTACTGGCCCGCCTGCACCGTCGACTGCTCGAACAAGCCCGTCAGCCCGTGCCACACGCCGGGCACGAGCAGCACCCCGAGCACCATGAACACCGGAAAGACCAGCAGGTTCTCCACGCGCTTGCCGGTGCGGAACCGCAGGAACGACGGCGGCCGCAGCTCGTACCACGTCTCGCCCGCGATCGGCACCGGGAACAGGAACGGGCAACCGGCCTCGGTCAGCGCGTCGCCGAGGCAGTGTGTGACGCAGCCGACCGCGACGGCCAGCCCCAGCCAGCCGGTCAGCTGCTGCAGCTCGCCCTCCGCGCTCGCCGTGCGCGCCCACCACACCGCGGCCCCGGCGGCGACGAGCAACAGCCAGTCGCCCAGCGCGTCGGAAGCCAGCAGCAGCCCGAACACCACCACCCCGGCGACGGCGTACCAGCCGCCCGCGCGGGTGCCCCACATCGTGAGCGCCCCGAGCCCGGCGGCGAACAACACGGTGTGCGACAGGTGCCGGTGCATCCCGCGGTGCCGCTCGTCGCGCGGCCCCTTCGTGATCGCGTACAGGATCGAAGACAACCGGCGCAGCAGCCAGGACAACGCGCCCGTGACCGGCCCGAGCAACCGCGACGCGCCCGCTCCGGGATGATCCAGGTCGGGCAGCAGCGCGAAGCCGGCCGTCGTGGCGGCGAAAGCGACGGCCTGGTGCACCGAACTCGCGCCCACCAGCGGGGCGACGGCGAGTCCGGCACACCAGCCGGTGAGTGCGTGCGTGCGGCCCATCAACGGGGGGTCTCTCCTTTGCTTGATCAACACGGAGGTTATCGACGCCCTGCTTCGCGTGCCCTGGAGCGGGACCGCTGCACAACGCCAAGCCGTAACGCAGGGATAGCTGCGCGCGACTGGCACACCACGCGAGCATCTGGAGTGGACAATGACGTCGCAACCGAGCCCCCACTACTACCCCGGGCCACAGCCGCAACCGAGGCGCAGGAGGAACCCCACACCGTGGATCGTGCTGGTCATCGCCTTGGCTGCTGCCGCCACCTCGGTAACACTCGCCGCTACCGGGGTGTTCGGAGGCGACAGTCGCCAACTCACACCCGTCGCGTCTGAGATGTTCACCGTCCACGGCACTGTCACCGTCAACTGCAGCACCAGTTGCCTGGGCTACGGCGACATCACCGCCGGTGCGCAGGTCGAGATCGTCGACAACAGCAACAGCGTCCTGGCAGTCGGCTACCTCACCGGAGACAACGGCACCTACGACTTCACGGTCGAAGAGGTCCCCCGTGGGAGGCCGTTGTACGGCGCGCACGTGGGCAACGTGAACCGCGGCGTCATCTGGGAGTCCGAGGAGCAGGCGTCGACCACCGGATTCGCGCTGAGCATCGGCTGACCGGAACCGCCAGCAGCCTGCTTTCCCCCTGTCCTCGCCCTCGTCTGTATCGTCCCGCCCGCCGAGCAGGCGCGTGCGGCCCATCATGAGGATGATCTTGGCAAGAGGGTCTGACAGAAAGGACCACGGGATGAGTCCGGAGCTGCGGGAGTTCTGGCGGGAACGCCACCTGTGCACGCTCACCACGCTGCGCGCCGACGGATCGCCGCACGTCGTGCCCGTCGGGGTGACCGTCGACGAGGAGTTCCGCGTCGCGCGGATCATCTGCTCGCGTGACAGCGTCAAGGCGCGCAACATCCGCGCCGCGGGTGAGGCCCGGGTCGCGGTGAGCCAGGTGGACGGGCCCCGCTGGTCGACCCTGGAGGGCATCGCCGTCGTGCGCGAGGACCCGGAGTCGGTGCGGGAGGCGGAAGAGCGCTACGCCGCGCGCTACCGCCAGCCCCGCCCCAACCCCGAACGCGTGGTGCTGGAAATCCGGATCACCCGGACCCTCGGGATGGGCTAGCCGCGTGCAGCGTGCCGTTGAGGGTGGTGGCGGGCGGGGGAGCTAAAGCGCCTGCCACCAGGGGTCGATGGCGGGCACGTTGTCGAGGTCGATCCGTTCGCCGGGGCGGGGCACCGCGAGCGTGAGGTCGTGGGCCTTCGCCTCCCGCCACACGCGTTCCGCCGGCTCGTTCCACGCGTGCAGCGCCAGCCGGAACGTCGCCCAGTGCACCGGGACCAGCACGCCGCCGCGTACGTCGAGGTGCGCGGCGACGCCCTCCTCCGGCGTCATGTGGATGTCCGGCCATGACGGGTGGTACGCGCCGATCTGCACGAGCGACGCGTCGAAGGGCCCGTACTTCTCCCCGATCTCCTTGTAAGCGCCGAAGTAGCCGGAGTCGCCGGTGTAGAAGACGCGGCGGTTCGCGGTCGCGATGACCCACGACGCCCACAGCGTGTTGTTGCGGGTGAAGGCGCGGCCGGAGAAATGCTGCGCGTCGGCCGCGGTGATGCCCACCCCGGCGATCTCCGTGCGCTCGTGCCAGTCGAGCTCGATGATCCGTTCCACCGGCACCTTCCACCGCCGCAGGTGCGCGCCGACCCCGAGCGGGACGACGAACGGCGCCTGCTGCGTGCGGGTCAGCGTCCGGATGGCGGCCGCGTCGAGGTGGTCGTAGTGGTCATGCGACACGATGATCACGTCGAGCCGCGGCAGTTCCTCCAGCGCGAGTGGCGGCTCGTGCATCCGCTTCGGGCCCACGAGCCGGGACGGCGACGCGCGCTTCGCCCACACCGGGTCGATCAGGACCCGACGGCCCTCGATCTCGACGAGTGACGACGAGTGCCCGTACCAGGTGACGTGCAGTCCGTCTTGCGGGTGATCGGGCGCCGGTGGCACGAGTGGGATCGGGCCCGCCGGCTTGCGGCGCTGCCCGCCGAACAGCATCTCCCGGAGCAGGCTCCCTCCGCTGTTCACGTCCTGCGGTACTGGCGGGGCCAGGTTCTGGAACCGCCCGTCGCGGAACTGGGGGGACCGCTTCATCACCTCGAGGTCAGGGCGGCCGCCGAAGGCCAGGGGGATCTCCCACGCCGCCAAGGCCAGTGCACCCAGCGTCGCCGGGACCAGCCACCGAAGTCGTCTCGCCATAGCTCGAAACTACCTACTCCGGGTCGATCTTTCCTGAGACCGCGTTAACCCAGGTGAGCGAGCGGGCCGTTCGGGTTCGCGGGTGCGAGGCAGCTGAGCGGCGCGTCCACGAGCGAGCACGTCGCGGGTCCCTGGACGAGCCGGTAGCCGTCCGGCACGCCGCCGCGGGCGATGACGTCGCGGTACACGGGCACGGCGGCCGTGGGGCGCCTGGTCAGCGACGGGTCGGTGAGGGCGTCCACTGTGTACAGCCCGAAGCGCGGCCGGTAGCTGCCCCACTCGTAGTTGTCGGTGATGCTCCAGTAGTTGTAGCCGATCACGTCGATCCCGTCGGCCTTCGCCCGCTGCACCCAGAAGATCGAGTCGCGCAGGGCGGCTTCGCGCGTGTAGCCGTCCGCGCGGGGTTGCCCGTTGTCCGTGGGCATGCCGTTCTCGACGATGTACAGCGGCAGGTTCGGGTAGCGGTTCGCGTAGTAGCGCAGCGCGTCGTAGATACCTTCGGGCTGCAGCTTGATGTTCCACAGGTCGCCGGAGATCGCGTTGATCGCGGTGAGGTTGTCGAGGCTGACGCCGTAGTAGTAGTCGAGGCCGACGAAGTCGAGCTTGTCGCGGATCTGGTCGAGGACCAGGAAGTCGGTCACGGGGTTGAAGCCCGCGTAGAACGCCTGGTTGCTGGTGACCTTGCCGGTCGGGTCGAGGCTGTGGATGAGGTCGTACGCGCGGCGGTGGGCCTGGACGACGTCGGCCTCCCACAGCGGGATCTGCAGCGGGTTGAGCGCGCCGATCTTCAGTTCCTGGCTGAGGAACGCGACGGGCTCGTTGAAGGTCACCCACAGGACGCCGAGGTCGCGGTACCGCTCGACGACGTGGTCGGTGAAGGTGAGGAAGTCGTCGACGGACCGGGGATCGGCGAAGCCCCCGCGGTCGGCGACCCAGCCGGGGTAGACCCAGTGGCTGAGCGTGATCATCGGGGTCATGCCGGCGTCGCGGATGTGCCGCACGACATCGTCGTAGTAGGCCAGCTCGGCGGCGTCCCACACCCCGGGCTGCGGCTCGACGCGCGCCCACTCGACGCTGAACCGGAAGGTGTTGACGCCCATGTCCGCGGCGAGCTGGATGTCCTCGGCGTAGCGGTGCCGGAAGTCGACCGCGTTGCCGTACGGGTCGACGTCGCCGCTGCGCGCCACGTACCGGGACCAGTTGCTGTCGGGCGCGCTGCCCTCGGACTGGTATCCGGCGGTCGCGACACCCCAGTAGAAGGCGCGGGACCAGTCGTCGGCCTGCGCGGGCTGCCACGCGAGCAGGGAGAGGAGAGCGACCAGGACGACGGCGAGACTCCGGCGCAACATGCGAAAGAAATTTACGTTCGCCTCACGGCCGCGTCAATCGCCCCGCGTCTCCGAGACCAGCCACGCCAGGTACTCCGCGCTCCCGCCCTCGATGGGGGTTGCGATGATCTCCGGCAGGTCATAGCTGTGGGCTTCCTGCAGCAACGAGACGAGCGGCGGCACGCGGTCCGCCGCGGTCTTGATCTCCACCCGCCACTCGGGGTCCGTCCGGACCTCGCCCTCCCAGCGGTACACGCTGGTGATGGGCACGATCTGCGCGCACGCGCCCAGCTTCGCCTCCACCGCCCGCGCGGCCAGGTCCCGCGCGGCGTCCTCGCTGTCGGTCGTGGTGGTGACGACGACGTGCTCGGTCATGCGCCCAGCGTAAGGCCGTCAGGCCCAGCCGCCGCCGGGGCCGTGCGCCTCGCCTTCGGCCTCGTCGCGCGCCGCGCTCGCCTTGTGCGCCAGTGCGGCCACCGCCTCGGCCAACTCCTGGCGCACCTGCTCCGCGTCGCGCTCGGTGTCGACCGAGATCTCGATCTCGCACTGGTTCGCGCCGCGGTCCAGCACCCGCAGCGCACCGCCGTCGTCCCACGTGAACTGCCGTGAGGCGTGCTCCGTCCGCACCGTCTTCGCGCCCGGCAGCAGGGCCGCCAGGTCCGACGCGCTGGTCATGAAGGTGAACGCGTCGTCGGCGGGCAGGTCCGCGGGGGCGCTGTACTGAACGGTAGCCATGATCTGGGAGATAGCCGTGTGAACGACCACCTAAACGGGTACTTCGGTCTTCATGCGATTAGGCGTACTCGACATCGGTTCCAACTGCGCACAGCTCCAGATCGTCGACGCGAGCCCCGGCGCACCGCCGCTGCCCGCGCTCGCCGTGAAGGAGCCGACGCGGCTCGCGGAGCTGATCGAGGCGGACGGCTCCCTCTCGGAGGAGGGTGTGCACCGTGCCGTCGAGGCGGTCGACGTCACGCTCGCGGCGGCGCGAAGACACTGCGTGGAGCAGCTCTTCCTGTTCGCCACCTCCGCCATCAGGGACGCCACGAACCGCGACGACGTCCTCGACCGCATCGAGCAGCGCACCGGAGTACGCCCGCAGTACCTCACCGGCGAGGACGAAGCCCGCCTCACCTACGCCGCCGCGCACCGCTGGTACGGCTGGTCCGCCGGCCGCATCCTGGTCTTCGACATCGGCGGCGGCTCGCTCGAAATCGCACTCGGCCGCGACGCCGAACCCGACCTGACGCTGTCCCTCCCGCTCGGCGCCGGCCGCCTGACCCGCCAGTTCCTGCGGGACGACCCGCCGTCGCGGGGCCAGGTGAAGGACATGCAGCGGCACGTCCGCGACATGCTGCGCGAGGTCGCCGACCGGCTGCGCTGGGAAGGCCCCGCCTCGCGCGCCGTCGGTACCTCGAAGACGTTCAAGCAACTCGCCCGCCTCGCCGGAGCGGCGCCGCAGCGCAAGGGCCCCTTCGTCCGCCGCACGCTGCGCCAGGACGCGTTGGACCGCTGGATTCCGAAGCTCGCCGACCTGCGCGCGGCCGAACGCGCGCGCCTGCGTGGCGTGTCGGCGTCCCGCGCGCGGCAGATCCTCGCGGGCGCGATCGTGGCGAAGGCGACGATGAGCTCGCTGGACATCAAGGAAGTCGACATCTGCCCGTGGGCGCTGCGCGAGGGGATCATGCTGCACCACCTCGCCGGCCTGCAGGTCCACGACGGAACCCTGCCGCTGGAGACGATCCGGACGGTGAACCCGTCATCAGACGCCGCCGTGCTGCGTCCCGTGCCGGATCGCCTCAACGCCTGAGGTGTCGCCTCCTCACGCCGGGGGTAGCCGAACCCCAGGGACAGCGTGAGGAGGCACCATGGCCGAAACGGTCGGCGACTACCTGTTGCGGCGGTTGCGTGAGTGGGGTGTTGAGCAGGTTTTCGCCTATCCGGGCGATGGGATCAACGGGATTGTGGCGTCGTTCGGGAAGGCGGACAACCGGCCGCGGTTCGTGCAGGCGCGGCATGAGGAGATGGCCGCGTTCGAGGCGGTGGGGTTTGCGAAGTTTTCCGGTCAGGTCGGGGTGTGCCTGGCGACCTCGGGGCCGGGTGCGGTTCATCTGTTGAACGGGTTGTACGACGCGAAGCTGGATCACGTGCCGGTGGTCGCGATCGTGGGCCAGACCGCTCGGTCGGCGATGGGGGGTGCGTATCAGCAGGAAGTGGATTTGCAGGCGTTGTACAAGGACGTGGCCAGTGAGTATCTGGTCGAGGTCAACGTCGCCGAGCAGCTGCCCAACGCGCTGGACCGCGCGATCCGCACCGCACTCGCGAAGCGCGCCCCGACCGCGGTGATCATCCCGGCGGATCTGCAGGAATCCCCGTACTCCCCGCCCGGGCACGCGTTCAAGCAGGTGCCCTCGAGCGCGCCCGGGTGGCCGCATCCGGTGACGATCCCGCCGGAGGACGAACTCGCCCACGCCGCGGAAATCCTCAACGCCGGGGAGAAGGTCGCGATCCTGATCGGTCAGGGTGCGCGCAACGCCGCCGCCGAGGTGCGGGAGCTGGCCGAGGTGACCGGGGCGGGGGTGGCGAAGGCGTTGTTGGGTAAGGATGTGCTGCCCGATGACCTGCCGTATGTGACCGGGTCGATCGGGCTTTTGGGCACGCGCCCGTCGTATGAGCTGATGCGCGACTGCGACACCCTGCTGATCGTGGGCTCGAACTTCCCCTACAGCCAGTTCCTGCCCGAGTTCGGCCAGGCCCGCGCCGTGCAGATCGACCTGGACGGGTCGATGATCGGGATGCGGTATCCGACCGAGGTCAACCTGGTCGGCGAAGCCCAGGCCACCCTGCGCGCCCTGCTGCCGATGCTGACCCGCAAGCAGGACCGCTCGTGGCGGGAGACGATCGAGCGCAACGTCACCGACTGGTGGGACACCGTCACCTCGCAGGCGATGCTGAAGGCCAACCCGGTCAACCCGATGCGCATCGTGCACGAACTCTCCACCCGCCTCCCCGACGACGCCATCATCACCGCGGACTCCGGGTCCTCAACCAACTGGTACGCCCGCAACCTCAAGATCCGCGGCCGCGTCCGCTCGACGCTCTCGGGCACCCTGGCCACCATGGGGCCGGGGGTGCCGTATGCGATCGGGGCGAAGTTCGCCCACCCCGACCGGCCCGTCATCGCGCTCGAAGGGGACGGGGCGATGCAGATGAACGGGCTCGCCGAGCTGATCACCATCGCCCGCTACCGGCACCTGTGGACCGATCCGCGGCTGGTGGTGTGCGTGTTCCACAACAACGACCTCAACCAGGTCACCTGGGAACTGCGCGCGATGGGCGGGGCACCGAAGTTCGAGGAATCCCAATCCCTGCCCGACATCTCCTACGCCGAAATCGCCCGCTCCCTCGGCTTCGAAGCCATCGCCGTCGAGCACCCCGACCAGCTCGGCCCCGCCTGGGACCGCGCGCTGGCCGCCGACACACCCGCCCTGCTCGACGTGCGCTGCGACCCCGAAGTCCCACCCATCCCCCCACACGCCACCTTCGAACAAATGAAATCCGCCGCCGAAGCCGTCCTCAAAGGCGACCCGAACGCCTGGCACCTCATGGCCCAAGGCCTCAAAACCAAAGCCCAGGAACTGCTGCCGTCCCGTTGAGCCCACCACCTCGAAGGCCCTCTTCCCGCCGGGAAGGGGGCCTTCGGCATTGACGGGAGCCGCAATCGGTTCCTAGGCTGTCTTCATATCGAGTTACTGTCTACATATGAAGACGAGCTGATGAGCACTCCGCAGGAAACCGCAGACCTGCTCCGGCGCCGCATGGCCGCCGGAGTGCTGTCCTTCCCCCTGACCTCCTTCGCCGAAACCGGCGCACTCGATCCGGACGCCTTCCGCGCGTACTTCCGCACGCAGCTCGCGGCCGAGCCCGCCGCCGTGTTCGTCGCGTGTGGCACCGGGGAGTTCTTCTCGCTGACGCTCGACGAGTACACCGAGGTGGTGCGGATCGCGGTCGAGGAGACCGCGGGCCGGATCCCGGTGGTCGCCGGCGTCGGCTACGGCTGGGCGATCGCCGCGCAGTACGCCGCCCGCGCGCAGGAGGCCGGGGCCGACGGCGCCCTGCTGCTGCCGCACTACCTCGTCAAGGCGCCGGTCGACGGGCTCGTCGAGCAGGTGCGCAAGGTCGCCGAGGCCACGTCGCTGCCGCTGATCGCGTACCAGCGCGACTACGTCAGGTTCGACGCGGCGTCGGTCGCGCAGCTCGCCAAGATCCCCGGTGTCATCGGGCTCAAGGACGGTCACGGCGACCTCGACCAGCTGCAGCGCCTGCGGCTGAGCGCGCCCGAGGACTTCCTGTTCTTCAACGGCGTCGCGACCGCCGAGATGCAGGCCCGGGCCTACAGTTCGATCGGAATTCCGGCGTACTCCTCGGCCGTGCACGCCTTCGCGCCGGAGATCTCCAAGGCGTTCTTCACCGCGTTGCACGCCGACGATCAGTCCCGTGTGGACGATCTGCTGCGCCACTTCTACCAGCCGTTCGTGGAACTGCGTGACCGCCGCGCGGGCTACGCCGTCTCGCTCGTCAAGGCCGCGGCGCGGTTGCGCGACCTGCCCGTCGGACCGGTGCGCGCGCCGCTGACCGACCCCGCTCCCGAAGAGCTCACCGCCCTGAAAGCCCTGTTGGCCACCGGCCTCGACCTCGTCTGAGGAGGACACCGTTGTCCCGCATCGCCGAAGTACGCGTCACCCCCATCCTGATCAGCGACCCGCCCCTGCTGAACCTGCAGGGCGTCCACCAGCCGTACACCCCTCGCACGATCGTCGAGGTGATCACCGAGAGCGGCGCGGTCGGTCTCGGCGAAACCTACGGTGACACCGACTACCTCAAGCTCGCCGAGGCGTTCGCGCCCGAGCTCGTCGGCGCCGAACTGGTCGTCAACACCCTGCCCGCGGACGTCGCGCGCTGCCTGGAGCGCGTCGGCGCCGAGCGGGTCGACAACACCGTCCAGGCCGAGGGCCTGCGTGGCAGCCGGACGATGACGAAGATCGCGCTCAGCGTCTCATCGGCGTTCGAGGTCGCGATCTGGGACGCGCTCGGCCACGAGCTGGGCCTGCCGGTGCACGCGCTGCTCGGCGGCAAGGTGCGTGACGCGGTCGAGTACAGCGCGTACCTGTTCTACCGCTGGGCCGAGCACCCGGAACCGGACGAGCCGAAGGACGACTGGGGCGCCGCGCTCGACCCGGAAGGTGTTGTGGCGCAAGCGAAGCGCATGTCCGACGACTACGGCTTCAGCTCCTTCAAGCTCAAGGGCGGCGTGTTCGAGCCGAAGCAGGAGGTCGCCGCGGCCCGCGCGCTCGCCGAGGCGTTCCCCGGTCAGCCGGTGCGGCTCGACCCGAACGGCGCGTGGTCGGTCGCGACGAGCCTCGAAGTGGCGGCCGCGCTGGAGGACGTCCTCGAGTACCTCGAAGACCCGACCACGGGCACCGCGAACATGGCCGAGGTCGCGCGCAAGACGTCGCTTCCCTTGGCCACCAACATGTGCGTGACGGCGTTCGACGAGGTCCCCGAGGCGTTCAAGACCGACGCGGTGCAGGTCGTGCTGTCGGACCACCACTACTGGGGCGGGCTGCGTGCGACGCAGGACCTCGCCGCGGTGTGCCGGACCTTCGGCGTGGGGATTTCCATGCACTCCAACACGCACCTCGGTATCAGCCTCGCCGCGATGACCCAGGTGGCGGCGACGATTCCGGGCCTGCGGTACGCGTGCGACACGCACCGGCCGTGGCAGACCGAGGACGTGATCACGCAGCCGCACACGTTCTCCGGCGGGAAGATCGCGGTGCCGGACACGCCGGGGCTCGGCGTGGAGCTCGACCGCGAAGCGCTGGCGAAGCTGCACGAACGTTGGCAGCAAAGCGATGTCCGGCGCCGCGACGACGCGGCCGCGATGCGCCGCGTGCACCCCGACTTCACCGCGCCGAAGTTCCCCCGCTGGTAAGGCTCCCGAGAAAACGGAGACGTCGATGACGCTGTCTTCCGAAAACCCCGCCTACCGCAGCGCGGTGCGGAAGTTCTTCCGCCGCATGCTGCCGCTGGTGGTGTTCATGCTGGTGATCAACCAGATGGACCGCACCAACGTCGGGTTCGTGCAGACCCACCTCAAGACCGATCTCGGCATCGGCGCCGCGGCCTTCGGGCTCGGGGCCGGGCTGTTCTTCGTCGGCTACGCGATCTTCGAGGTGCCGAGCAACATGCTGCTCGAACGCTTCGGCGCCCGCGTGTGGCTGACGCGCATCATGATCACGTGGGGCGTGGTGGTGGCCGCGACCGCGTTCACCAACAACGCCACCACCTTCTACATCCTGCGGCTCCTGCTCGGTGTCACCGAGGCCGGGTTCTTCCCCGGGGTCATCTACTACTTCACGAAGTGGCTGCCCAACGCCGAACGCGGCCGTGCGACCGCGATTTTCCTCGGCGGGTCCGCGTCGGCGTACATCGTCACGGGGCCGATCAGCGGTGCGTTGCTGGAGATGCACGGCGTCGGCGGCATCGCCGGGTGGAAGTGGATGTTCCTGCTGGAAGGCGGGGCCTCGGTGGTGATCGGCATCGTCGCCGGGTTCTTCCTGGTCTCGCGCGTGCGGGACGCGAAGTGGCTGACCGACGAGGAGAAGTCGGCGTTGAGCGCGGCGGTCGAACGCGACGAAGCCGTGCGCGACGACAAGAAGACCGCGCACGTGCCGCGCTGGAAGCTGGTCGCGAACCCGCAGGTGCTGTTGCTGTGCTGGCTGTTCTTCGCGATGTCGCTCACCGGGTACGCCATCACGTTCTGGCTGCCGAGCATCGTCAAGAAGATCCCTGGCACGTCCGACTTCACCGTCGGCCTGCTGTCGGCGATCCCGTGGATCTGCGCGATCATCGCGATGTACACGCTCGCCTGGTACACCGACCGGACGGGCAGGCGGCGGCCGTGGGTCGCGGTCGGGCTGGTGCTCGGCGCGGTGGGCACGTTCCTCGCGACCGTCGGACCACCGTGGTTCGCGCTGGTGGCGCTGTGCCTCGGCGCGACGGGCTTCAAGTGCGCGGCGTCGGCGTTCTGGCCGCTGGCGCAGCACAGCCTGGACCTGAAGATCGCCGCCGCGGGCATCGCGCTGATCAACTCGCTCGGCAACCTCGGCGGTTTCGTCGGTCCGACGCTCGTGGGAGCGGTCGAACAGAGCACGGGCAGCACGGCAGGCGGCCTGTACGTGCTGTCGATCGTGTCGGTGCTGGCCGCGGGCACGGTGTTCCTGGTGCGGGCGCGGTACATGCCCGCGCGCTCGCGGATCACCTCCCCGGTCGTCCAGTGAGAAGATGCGTGCATGCCTGAGCAGCAGAAGGGCGTGCGCGACGTGAAGTCGGCGGCGCGCACCGTCGAGGTTCTCGAAGTGCTCGGGAGCCTCGACGGTCAGCCGCTGAGCCTGCGCCAGCTCGCCGAACGCATGGACGTGCCGCGCAGCAGCCTGTACGCCCTGTTGCAGACGCTCGTGAACCGCGGCTGGGTGCGCACGGATCCGACGGGCTCGCTGTACACGATCGGCGTGCGCGCGTTGCTGGTCGGCACGTCGTACATCGACGGTGACCCCCGGCTCGCCGCGGCCAAATCGCACCTGGACGACCTGGGCGAGAAGGTCGGCGAGACGGTGCACTTCGCGCGGCTCGACGGTTCGGACATCGTGTACCTCGCGACGCGCGAGTCGCGGCACTACCTGCGGCCGTTCAGCCGCGTGGGCCGTCGCCTGCCCGCGTATGTGACCTCGCTGGGCAAGGCGATCCTGGCGGAGCGGTCGGACGCCGAGGTGGAGAAGCTGCTGCCGCCGGAGATGCCCGCGCTGACCGAACGCACCCTCGACCGGCCGGGCCTGCTCGCGGACCTGGCGGGAGTCCGCGAGCGCGGCTACGCGATCGACAACGAGGAGGGCACCGTCGGCCTGCGCTGCTTCGGCATGGCGCTGCGCTACGACACCCCGGTGCTCGACGCGATCAGCTGCTCGGTGCCGATCGCCCGCCTGACGCCCGAGGCGGAGAAGTCAGTCCTCGACGCCCTGGCCGAAGCGCGGACGGCCATCGAGCGCGCCGTCCGCTCGGCCGCCTGGTGACTCGCGCAGCCACTCCAGCACCTCGTTCGTGTGCTCGCCGAGCGTGGGTGGTGGCAGCCGGTACTCGGCCGGAGTCGCCGACAACCCGATGGGATTGCGGACCGTTCCGCCGGGCGCTCGTGGCGCCAGGCCGAGCTGTTCGGCCAACGCGAACGCCTCGCCGAGGTCGTTGACCGGTCCACACGGGACGCCCAACGGCGTCAGCAGCGCGAACCACTCGTCCGCGGGACGCGTCCGCAGCCGGGCGCCCAGCAGGTCCGCCAGTTCGGCGACGTGCTCGACGCGGCCGGCGTTGGTCGCGAACCGCTCGTCGGGCTCCAGGCCCAGCGCCTTGCACAGAGCTTGGAACTGCCGGTCGTTGCCCACCGCCAGCGCGATGGGCCGGTCCGCGGTGGGATAGACCTCGTACGGCGCGACGGACGGGTGCCGGTTGCCCATGATCCCCGGCACGAGCCCCGCCATCAGGTGGTTGGCGCTCTGGTTGACCATGCTCGACAGCAACGCGCTCAACAGGTTCACCTCGACGAGCTGCCCTTCGCCGGTGGCGTCGCGGTGCCGTAGCGCGGCGAGGATGCCGAGGCCCGCGTGCAGCCCGGTGAGCACGTCGACCAGCGCGACGCCCACCTTCGTCGGCTCCCCCGGCCCGGGCCCGGTGACGCTCATCAACCCGCCGACGGCCTGCACGAGCAGGTCGTAGCCGGGGAGTTTCGCTCCTTCGCCGGAGCCGAAGCCCGAGATCGAGCAGTACACCAGACCCGGGTTGTCCACCCGGAGCGTTTCGTGGTCGAGCCCGAAGCGTGCCATCAGGCCCGGGCGGAAGTTCTCGATCAGCACGTCGGCCCGGCGCCCCAGCTCGCGCGCGGCCGGATCGGCGAGATCCAGCGCGACGGACCGCTTGTTCCGGTTGACCGAGCGGTAGTAGACAGCCTCCCCGTCGACGTGCGGCGGCCCCCAGGCCCGCGTGTCGTCGCCGGTGCCGGGCCTCTCGACCTTGATCACATCGGCACCGAGGTCGGCGAGCAGCATGGTCACGTAGGGCGCCGCGAGCACCCGGCTGAAGTCGGCGATCAACACACCGGAGAGAGGTCCGCTCACCTCTCCCTTCTACCTCATGTTGTTTGGAGCTCTTCTTCCGTGATACCCCTCAGCGGTATGAGGACAATCGGCGAAGCGCTCGCGCTCGCGGGCACCATGACGTGGGAGATCCTGTGGGCGCTGATCCTCGGGTTCGCGCTGTCCGCGGTCGTGCAGGCGGTCGTGCGGAAGTCGACGATCGTCCGGCTACTGGGGGACGACCGGCCGCGGACGCTGGCGGTGTCCGCGGGTCTGGGCGCGGCCTCCTCGTCCTGCTCCTACGCGGCCGTCGCGCTCGCCCGCGCCCTGTTCCGCAAGGGCGCGAACTTCACGGCGGCGATGGCGTTCGAGATCGGGTCCACCAACCTGGTCGTCGAGCTGGGCATCCTGCTGGCGTTGCTGCTGGGCTGGCAGTTCATGGTCGCGGAGTTCGTTGGCGGTCCGCTGATGATCGTGTTCGTCGCCCTACTGTTCCGGCTGTTCGTCCGTGACCGGCTGTTGCGCGCTGCCCGTGACCAGGCGGAGCGGGGTGCGGCGGGGTCGATGGAAGGGCACGCGGCGATGGACATGTCCGTCAGCCGGGAGGGCCCGTTCTGGCGTCGGTTGTTGTCAGCGGAGGGCTTCACGTCGGTGTCGCACGTGTTCGTCATGGAGTGGGCCGCGATCCTGCGCGACCTGGTCATCGGCCTGCTGATCGCGGGCGCGATCGGCGCCTGGGTGCCCGACTCGTTCTGGCGCGCGTTCTTCCTCACCGGTCACCCGTTGGGCTCGGCGCTGTGGGGTCCCGTCGTCGGGCCGGTGGTGGCGATCCTGAGCTTCGTGTGCTCGGTCGGCAACGTCCCGCTGGCAGCGGTGCTGTGGAACGGCGGCATCAGCTTCGGCGGGGTGGTCGCGTTCATCTTCGCCGACCTGCTGATCCTGCCGATCCTGAACATCTACCGGAAGTACTACGGCACGAGGATGGCGCTGACCCTGCTGGGCGTCTTCTACGTCGCGATGGTCGCCGCCGGCTACGTCGTCGAGCTGCTTTTCGGGGTCACCGGCCTGACCCCGAAGACCCGCGACGCGCAGGTGCTGGAGGCGGGGATCACCTGGAACTACACGACGTGGCTCAACCTCGTCTTCCTGCTGGTCGCGGCCGCTCTGCTGTTCCGTTTCGTGCGCAGCGGCGGCGTCCCGATGCTGAAGATGATGGGTGGTGCGCCGGAGTCCGGGCACCACCACTAGTCACCGGAACCGCCGCAGCCGCAACGAGTTGCTGACCACGAACACCGAGCTCAGCGCCATGGCCGCGCCGGCGATCATCGGGTTGAGCAGGCCGAGCGCGGCCAGCGGCAGCGCGGCCACGTTGTACGCGAAGGCCCAGAACAGGTTGCCCTTGATGGTGTTCAGCGTCCGCCGCGAGAGCCGGATCGCGTCGGCCGCCGCGCGCAGGTCCCCGCGCACCAGCGTCAGGTCCCCGGCCTCGATCGCGACGTCCGTGCCCGTGCCCATCGCCAGCCCGAGGTCGGCCTGCGCCAGCGCGGCGGCGTCGTTCACCCCGTCGCCGACCACCGCGACGCGGTGCCCCTCGTCCTGCAGCTGCCGCACCACGTCGACCTTGCCCGCGGGCAGCACCTCGGCGATCACGTCGTCGACGCCCACCTCGCGCGCCACCTCACGAGCGACGGTCTCGTTGTCACCGGTCAGCAGCACCGGCCGCAGCCCCAGCTCCCGGAACCGCGCGACCGCCTCCGCCGATGTCGGCTTGACGGTGTCCGCCACGGCGAGCACGGCCTTCGCCTGCCCGTCCCACCCGACGACGACAGCGGTGTCCCCACGCTTTTCGGCCGCCGCCTTGACTTCCGCGAGCTCGCCGAGGTCCTCGAACAGCGCCGCCCGGCCCACGGAAACCTCGCGGCCGTCGACCACGCCCCGCACGCCGAGCCCCTCGACGTTGGCGAACTCCCTGGCCTCGCCCAGCTCCGGCGCGGCGGCGGCGATCGCCTTCGCGATGGGATGTTCGGACGCGTTTTCCAGGGTCCCGGCGAGCCGCAGCGCCTCGTCCCGTTCCACACCGGCGGCAGGATGCACGTCGACGAGCGCCATGCGGCCCGTGGTGACCGTGCCGGTCTTGTCGAGCACGATGGTGTCGATCCGGCGCGTGCTCTCCAGCACCTCCGGCCCCTTGATCAGGATGCCCAGCTGCGCACCCCGGCCCGTGCCGACCAGCAACGCGGTCGGCGTGGCGAGCCCCAGTGCACACGGGCAGGCGATGATCAGCACCGCGACGGCGGCGGTGAACGCGGCCGACGGCGTGCCACCCGCGACGAACCAGCCGACGAGCGTGCTCAGCGACAGCACCAGCACGATGGGCACGAACACCCCGGCGACGCGGTCGGCCAGCCGCTGGACCTGCGCTTTCCCGGTCTGCGCTGCCTCGACGAGCTTCGCCATCTGCGCCAGCTGCGTGTCCGCGCCGACACGCGTCGCCCGGACCACCAGCCGGCCACCGGCGTTGACCGTCGCCCCCACGACAGCGTCCCCGGGACCGACCTCGACGGGTACGGACTCGCCCGTGAGCATGCTCGCGTCGACCGCCGAGGCACCGTCCTCGATCACGCCGTCGGTGGCGATCTTCTCCCCCGGCCGCACGACGAACCGGTCGCCGACGGTCAGCTGCCCGGCGGGAATGCGGACCTCCACGCCGTCGCGCAACACGGCGACGTCCTTCGCGCCGAGCTCCAGCAACGCCCGCAACGCGGCCCCGGCGCGCCGCTTGGACCGCGCCTCGAAGTAACGGCCGGCGAGCAGGAAGGCCGTGACACCCGTGGCGACCTCGAAGTAGAGCGCGTCTCCGGCCGAGGGCCCGACGGTCAGCTCGAACGCGTGCCGCATGCCGATCATCCCGGCGTCGCCGAAGACCAGCGCGTACAGCGACCACAGGAACGCGGCGAGCGTGCCCACCGAGATCAGCGTGTCCATCGTCGTGGCGCCGTAGGTCAGGTTCGTCCACGCGGCCCGGTGGAAGGGCCAGGCCGCCCACGTGACGACCGGCGTCGCGAGCGCCAGCGAGATCCACTGCCAGTAGTCGAACTGCAGCGCCGGGACCATCGCCAGCACGATCACCGGCACCGCGAGCACCGCGGCCACCACCAGCCGGTTGCGCAACGGGCGCGACGGGTCCTCGTCCTCGTCGCCCGGCTCGGGCAGCTTCGCGGTGTACCCAGCGGCCTCGACCGTCTCGACGAGCCGCTGGGGATCGGCACCCGCCGGGAAGGTCACTTCGGCCTTCTCCGTCGCGTAGTTGACCGTTGCGGTGACGCCGTCGAGCCGGTTCAGCTTCTTCTCGATCCGCATCGCGCAGGACGCACACGTCATCCCGCCGATGGCGAGCTCCAGCCTGCCGGAGTCCGCGGTGGTGGTCATCAGGCGACCTGGTACCCGGCCTCGTCGACGGCGGCCCGGATCGCGGCGTCGTCGAGCTCGTGCGCGCTGACGACGGTGAGCGCGCCACTGGGCAGGTCGACCGCGACGGACTCGACGCCCTCGACCTTGCCGACCTCCTCGCTGACCGCCTTGACGCAGTGTTCGCAGGTCATCCCCGTGACGGTGTACGTAGTCTGAGTCATGACCCCCACTATACCCCCTACCCGTACGGGGAGCCGCTCAGTCCGCGGGCACTGCCCAGCGCTCCTCGAAGCGGCCGACGCGCCAGACCAGCAGCGCGACGACCCACGTCACCACGAACAGTCCGACGATCACGAAGCCCACGTAGTCCAGGTTGAGGTTCGCGATCGCCGCGAGCGGTCCCGTGGTGATACCCAGCTGGTCGGTGAGCACACTGATCAGCTCGATCACGCCGATGAGCAGCGCGACGAGCACGGACAGCGCGGTGACCGTGATGTTGTAGAAGAGCTTGCGCACCGGCTGCGCGAAGGCCCAGTCGTAGGCGCGGTTCATGAACACGCCGTCGGCCGCGTCGAACAGCGTCATGCCCGCGGCGAACAGCACCGGCAGGACCAGGATCGCGTACCACGGCAGCGAGAACGCGGCCGCACCGCCGGCGAGCACCAGCAGCCCGACCTCGGTCGCGGTGTCGAACCCGAGCCCGAACAGCAGGCCCACCGGGTAGATGTGCCACGGCTTGCGCACCGCCGCGGTCGCCCGGCCCAGCACCCGGTTCAGGAGGCCGCGCTTGTTCAGCTGCTCCTCCAGCTGCGCCTCGTTCAGCTCCCCCACCCGCACGCCGCGGAAGATCCGGACGATCCCCGCGAGCACGACGAGGTTGACCAGCCCGATCAGGCACAGGAACACGCCGGACACCGACACCCCGATGACGCCGGTGACCTGGTGCAGCGTCGAGCCGTCGTCCTCCAGCTGCCCGACCAGCGCGCGCACGCCGAGCGACAGCAGCAGGCACAGCGCGAACACGATCGTCGAATGCCCGAGCGAGAACCAGAACCCGACGGTCAGCGGGCGTTGTCCCTCCCCGATGAGCTTGCGCGTGGTGTTGTCGATCGCGGCGATGTGGTCGGCGTCGAACGCGTGGCGCATGCCGAGGGTGAACGCCGTGACCCCGAGTCCCACGCCGAACACCTGCGCGTTCCCGATCTGGTAGTGCTGGGGGACGACGATCAGGGTCAGCACCCCCCAGCCCAGCACGTTGAGGACGACCACGAACCCCGCCATCGCGGCCACGGCCGCCCAGTCGCGCCTGATCACATCTGACAGGTTAATCAGATGAACAGGCGAGGCGGGTTTCGTTTGTGTCTCGGCATACGGGGAGCGGGTATGATTTCAGGGACGTCGAGTACGAAGGTGGGCAACGGAATGGCGAGCTACAGCGGGGACAAGGACGCCTACCTGAAGCGCCTGCGCCGGATCGAGGGGCAGATCCGGGGACTGCAGCGGATGGTCGAAGAGGACAAGTACTGCATCGACATTCTCACGCAGGTCTCCGCCGCGACGAAGGCACTGCAGTCGTTCTCGCTCGAACTCCTCGACGAGCACCTGTCGACCTGCGTGGTGGACGCCGCGAAGGCCGGCGGCAAGGAGGCCGAGGTGAAGGTCCGTGAAGCCTCGGACGCCATCGCCCGCCTGGTGAAGTCCTGACGCGAGCTGGTATTACTATACCGCCAAGTGCTAGGGTTCCGGTATAACTATACCAACCCCTGTAGCGCGAGGTACCCGTGATCGAACTGAAGACGCCTGCGGAAATCGAACGCATGCACGTGACCGGGCGCTTCGTCGCCGAGGTGCTCACCGAGGTCGGCCGGCTCGCCGACGTGGGCGTCAACCTCCTCGACCTCGAACACCACGTACGCGGCATGATCGAACGTCGCGGCGCGGAGTCGTGCTACTGGGACTACGCCCCCTCCTTCGGCAAGGGCCCGTTCCGCAACGTCATCTGCCTGTCGGTCAACGACGCCGTCCTGCACGGCCTGCCCCACGACTACACGCTGCGCGACGGCGACGTCCTGACCGCGGACCTCGCGGTGAGCATCGACGGCTGGGCGGCCGACTCGGCGCGCACGATCATCGTCGGCACCCCCGCGGACGAGGACCTGCGGATCATCCGCGCCACCGAGGAAGCACTGGAAGCGGGGATCGACGCCGCGCGCCCGGGCAACCGCCTCGGCGACATCTCGGCCGCGATCGGGGCGGTGGCCCGCGACTACGGCTATCCGGTCAACACCGAGTTCGGCGGCCACGGCATCGGCCGCACCATGCACGAGGACCTCCACGTTTCCAACCTGGGCCGGCCAGGCCGCGGCCTGAAACTCCGGCCGGGCCTGACCCTCGCCCTCGAACCCTGGTTCGCCCGCACGACCGACCGGATCGTCTACGACCCGGACGGCTGGACCATCCGCTCGGCCGACGGTTCACGCACCGCCCACTCCGAGCACACGATCGCCATCACCGAGGACGCCCCCTTGGTGCTCACCCGGCGCGAATCGGAAATCCCCGCAGCACCGGGCAGTTCCGCCGGCAGGTTGTCCACAAAGGACGCCTGACGCCTCACCGGCAGAAGCTCACCCGGGCACGGACCCCTGGGCGGATGTGGCAGTACGAGCGCGAAACCCAAAACTGTCACACCCCACCCCTACCATCGAACCCATGTTCGACATCTCCCGAACCCAGAGGTCAACCGCCGGGCACCAGCGCATCGTGCCGGTAGACCCGCCTGCTCTCGATCGACCCGTCCCGCCGCTGGATCTGCAGCACGCTGGGCCGATCACGACGCGCGAGCCGCGCGGCGGCGCACACCGCCTCGCGCTTGCGCCCGTGGTGCGAGAGCACCTCCCCCTTCCGACGCACGTCCCAGCTGCCGCACAACGGCGAGACCCAGTAGACGGTGCACGACATGGCAATTCCCCTTCCCCAGTAGTGTTCCAAGGTGGCAACACTGTCTCAGTATTGCACCAGTGTCCCACAATCGCAACCCCATTGAAGAACCGGAAGAGACCGAGGGGCGGAGGATGAGGCCGGTGGTGGGACGACTGGACACGGCCAGGTTGTACGGGGCGCTCGACGCGCAGCGCGAGGCCAGGGGCCTGTCGTGGCGGCAGCTCGCGGCCGAGGCAGGAGTCAGCCCGTCGCTGGTGAGCCGGATGGGCAACGGCCACCGGCCGGACCTCGACGGGTTCATCGCGCTGGTGCAGTGGCTCGGCATGCCCGCCGAGACGTTCATGGTGTGGCCGGAAGGTGCCCGGCAGCAGCGGGCGAAGCCGTCGCTGGAGGCGCAGCTCGCCCCGCTGCTGCGCGCGGAGGAGGAGCTCAGCGAGGCCGACCAGCAGCACGTGCTGGACGTGGTCGGCATAACGCTGCGGCACATGAGGGCACGAAACCAGGGAGGCTGAAGTGGCGCTGAGACGCGGGTTCAAGAAGGAAGCCAGGGAACTCGCCCTGGAGGTGCGCGCGGAGCTGGGCGTCGAGGTGCTCGCACCGCTCGATCCGTACGCGCTCGCCGAGCTGTACGGGATCGAGGTACTCGACCTCACGCATCCCGCGCTGCCCGCGGAGTCCGTGCGCCACCTGACGGAGGTGCGGCCGCAGGTGTTCTCCGCGGCTCTCGTGCCGTTGGACCCCAGCGGCGCGGTGATCATCGAGAACCACGTGCACCCGTTGCGGCGCCGTCGGTCCACGCTCGCGCACGAGATGGCGCACGTCCTGCTGGAGCACCCGTTCGGCCCGACGCTGGCGGACGAGAACGGCTGCCGGTCCGGTGTGCGGCGGCTCGAGGACGAGGCGGCGGAGCTGTCGGGGGAGCTGCTCCTGCCGACGGACGCCGCGCGCGTGGCCGCGCTGCGCGGGTGGTCCGATCACACGGTGGCGAACCGCTTCCAGGTCAGCGTCGCGATGGCCCAGTGGCGGATGAACGTCACGGGCGCGCGCCGGGTCGCCTGCCGCTGGCGGGAGCGGGTGCGACGGGAGGGGCTGGTGCTGGCCCAGTGATCCACAGGCTTGCCCACACCTGGGGACAACTCGTTTGTCCACACGCGACTGCCTTGCGTGCCAACGACTTCAGGCGTCCAAACTGTCCTCACCGGCGCCGAACAACTCCTCGGCGGCGCGGGCCCGCAACCGTTCGAGGCGCGTGATCTGGCTGCGGCCGCTGGTGATCAGCTCGTCGAGCTTGGCGGAGTCGAGCCGCGGGTCGACGGTGGCGCGGGCACGGAGGGTGCGCCAGCCGGCGACCTTGCCCTCGACGCCGAGCCGCATCGCCTCGAGCTCCACGAGGCGGCTCAACGGCGAACGGTTGACGATGCGCCCGTTGAGCTTGAAGCGCGCGACCTTTTCGGCGAGCCAACCGGTCCACATTTCCGCGCGCCGCACCGGTTCTCCGAGGGCGGCCATGATTTCGAGCAACGCGGCCCGGTCCTGTTCGATCTCTTCGGCGAGCCGTTCGAGCTTCCCGTTCCCGGCCCACTCGCCCTCGGTCCGCACCAGCCGTCTGCTGAGCTCCACCCCGGCCATCGCCCCGGCGAGGTGATCGTTGAGGTAGACCCCGAGCAGCGTGCGACTCATGCCCTGCCGATTACCCATCCGGATGACCACCAATCCCCGAGGCGTGTCGGGCCGCCCACACCCTAGCCAGTGATCACGGACGTCACCAGGGGTTTCCGCGGTCTCTCGCGCGCGGCTACGGTGATCTCGTGCCGGGGAGTTCGGACGTGGAGCGGATCGGCCACCGGGAGCGGGAGTCGGCCGCCTCGGCGCTGGTCTCGCACCTGACAGCGGGGCGTTTGTCGCCCGTGGAGTTCGAGGAGCGCGCCGACGTCGTGGCTCAGGCCCGCACTGCGGCGGAGCTGCGCGCGGTGTTCGTGGACCTGCCACCGTCGCCACACTGGCCCGGTTCCGCCGGCCGCCTCCCGGATGACGTGCGGGCCTCGCTGGCGGCCGAGGAGCTGCTGGTGCTCGACGAGGACCTGCTGGGCTCGATCACGTACCGCCGCTACCGGGCGAACGGAGTGCGGGTGCGCCGCAAGCAGGTGGCCCTCGCCGGCGCGGTGGCGGTGACGACCCGTCGGCTGCTGGTGTGGGCGGCGGGCAGCAAACACGTCGACGTCCCACTCGCCCACCCCCTGCGGCTGGCCCTCGACGTGCAGGCCGAGAAGGACCTGCTGCACATCGCCTACGACGCCAAGGCCTTCCGCGCGGACCGCTCGGGCCGCGTCGAGCTGCGCTTCACCACCACGCACGCCAAGACGGTCGCCCGGCTGCTCGGCTCCGCGCCACGGTGAGCTCGTCAGCTCCGGTCGCACAACTGCCGGGTGTAGGGGTGTTTCGGCGCAGTCAGCACCGACGCCGTAGCGCCGCGTTCGACGATCCGCCCCTCGTGCATCACCACCACCTCTTCGGTGAGGTGCCGGATGACGGCGAGGTCGTGGGAGACCAGCACCAGACCGGCACCCCGCCGCGTCATGATGTCGAGCAGCAGGTTGATGATCTGCGCCTGTACCGAGATGTCGAGCGCCGAGGTCGGCTCGTCGGCGATGATCAGGTCGGGATCCGCCGCCAGGGTCCGCGCGATCGCGACCCGCTGGCACTGCCCACCGCTCAATTGCCGGGGACGGCGGCCCGCCAGTGCCGGCGAGATGCCGACCGACGCGAGCAGCTCCTCGGCGTGTGCGCGGGCCTTCCGGCGCGACAGCCGCCGACAGACCCGCGCCGCCTCTCGCACGGCTGATCCCACGCTGACGTGTGGGGTGAGCGATGCGTAGGGATCCTGATAGATGAGCTGCACCGCTCGTCGTGTCGGAGAGCCACGCCGCACTGCGGACCACGGCGCCGAATTCACCGTGACCGCTCCAGCGGAACTCCCGAGTGCCCCGCCCAGCAGGCGCGCGAGCGTTGTCTTTCCGGAACCGCTTTCACCGACAATGCCGAGCCTCGCGCCGGCGGAAACGTCGAGGTTGATGTCGTGCAGCACCTGATGGTGCCCGAACGAATGGTCCAGCCCTTCGACCTGAATCCGCAGTGGGGTACGAATCATCCGACGAGCTCCTTCCGGTGCGGCCGTTCGCCCGGCGAAGTGTGCTGGAGGCACGCGGCGGTCCGGGTGGTCGAGACCGACACAGTGGGCGGCTCGATGGTGTGACAGGCCGGCTCGGCGACGGGGCACCTCGCCGCGAACGCACAACCCGCACGAACCTCCCCGGGGAGCGGAGGCCGACCGCCGATCGCGGGAATCCGCGTGCCGGGCGGGGTGCGTTCGGGCAGTGCCGCCAGCAGGGCTTCCGTGTACGGGTGGGCCGGCTGTTCGAAGATCTCGCTCGTCGGCCCCGCTTCCACGGTGCGTCCCGCGTACATCACCACTGTGGTGTCCGTGGTCGCGCTGATGCTGCCGAGGTCGTGCGAAACGAGCAGCAGACCCAGACCGCGGGAATGCCGCAGGCTGCTCAACAGGGCGAGGATCTCGCGCCGGATCGCCGCATCGAGTGCGGTGGTGGGCTCGTCGGCGACGAGGATTCGCGGGTTCCCGGCGAGGGCCAGCGCGATCATCACGCGCTGACGCATCCCGCCGGACAATTCGTGCGGGTAGGCGCGCAGCAGGCGGTCGTCGGGTGTGAGCTGCACCGCCTCCAGCAGACCTCGTACTGCCGCTCGGCGGTCACCGCCGGTGGGTCCACCGAGCGCGCGCACCGTTTCGCCCAACTGGTGCCCGATCGACATGAGCGGATCGAGACTGGACATGCTGCTCTGCGGGACGAGCGCGATCGTGCGCCCCTGCACGCGCCGCCAGTCGCGATCAGTCCCCCGGGTCAGGTCGGTTCCCGCCACGCGCACCCTGCCCGAGGTGATCCGCCCACCCAGGCGGTGCAACAGGCCGGTCGCGGTCCGGACGGTCATCGTCTTGCCCGAGCCCGTCTCGCCGACGAGGCCGACGGCCTCGCCGGGAGCCACGCGCAGGGAGACGTCGGTGAGCACGGGCTGCCCCCCGATGTGGACGTTCAGGTTGTCGATGGCGAGTGCCGACGACTCGGTCATGCTGCTCCCTGGGGATCGATGGAATCGGCGACGAGGGCGAACCCGATGCCCAGGACCAGCACGAACAGACCGGGGATGACGGTGATCCACCAGGTGGTCGGCAACAGCGCGACGCCCTGCTGCATCATCATCCCGAGTTCGGGCGTGGGCTCGGGCACGCCGGCGCCGAGGAAGGCCAACGACGCGGTGACGCCGGTGGTGAGCACCGCCTGTGTGGCCGCGTAGGAAAGGTTGACGCCCATCATCGCCGGTCCGGTGTGGCGCAACAGGATTCGGGCGCGGCTGTAGCCGAGCAGGCGAGCGCTGACCACGGATTCACGCTCTCGCAACACCAACGCCTGCGTGACGGTGAGCCGTGCGTATGGCGCCCAACCCACCATCACTATCGCGATCACGATGCTCGACGCGCTCGCGGGAAGCAATGGTATGAGCTGTTGCTGCCCGAGCAGGACGATCAGCGCCAGAACGACGATGAGGTGGGGGATCGCGAGCAGCGCGTCGATCAGGCGCAGCACCACCGAGCGAATCGGCCCGGGGCAGGCCGCGATACCGACACCACTGACGGTTCCGGCGATCAGACAGATCGTCACGGCCAGTACGGTGATCAACAAGTCGGTCCAGCCAGCCGCGAAGACCCGGACGAAGCTGTCCCGGCCGAGCGAGTCCGTACCGAACCAGTGGGCGGCCGACGGTGACTGCTGCGGTAGATCCGCCAGGGCAGTCGGGCTCGCCGTGCTGACGAGCGGGACGACGACGAACGCGACGGCGGCGAGCACCAGGATCGTCAGCCCGACGACGCGTTCCACGAGAGCCTGTCGCGGACTGCGACGCCGACGCCTCCGGACCTTCGCGGTTCCGGCGCCGACGGGGATTTCGGCAACGGCCGACAGGTCGAGGCTCATCCGCGTGTCCTGGGGTCGATCACCCGTTGCACCGCTTCGGCGAGGGTGTTGGCGAGAACCACGGCCATCCCGCTGAGCAGAGCAGCCGCCTGCACCACGGGGTAGTCCCGGCTCATGATGGCGTTGACGAGGGTGGAACCGAGGCCGGGGATCCCGAATACGGCTTCGATTACCACGGCGCCGCTGAGCAATCCACCCAGACTCATGCCGACGATCGTCAGGATCGGCAGCGCACAGTTGGGCACGACGTGCCGCACCATCAGCCGGGTAGGCGAAAGACCGCGTGCGCGAGCCGCCTCGACGTGTGGCTGCCCGAGAACGGCCCGACCTCGTTCGCGCACCGCCCGGATGATCACCGGTGCGAGGTAGACGCTCAGGGTGATGACCGGCAGGACGAGGAAGCCCAGGTTGGCCGGATAGCCATAGCCCCAGCCGCCCGCGGGAGCGAGTCCGGCCCGCACCGCCACCCCGAGGATGAGCACCAGCCCCACCAGCGCGGGTGGCGCGGCCAGCGACACCATCGCGAACAGGCGGATGGCGGCGTCGACGGGCCTCCACCTGGCCGCCGCCGCGAGCAGTCCCAGGCACAGACCGGCCATGACCGCGGCCACGATCGACGCGACGGCGAGCAGCGCGGTGTTGGCGATGCCGTGGAAGACGAGCGACGACACCGGGGTACCGGGATAACGCAGGGACATCCCGAGATCGCCGTGCAACAGTCCGGCGCAGTAGTCCCACAGCTGCAGCGGCAGACTGCGGTCCAGTCCCAGTTGTGCGCGCAACGCGTCGACGGCCGCCTGGGGAGCCTGCTCGCCGAGGATCGCCCGTGCCGGATCCCCCGGTACGGCCCGGATCAGGAAGAAGGTGGCGACGACAACGCCCACACTGGTCACCGCGGCCTGTCCGAGATGCCGGGCGATGTGGGTCGTGATGGCACGAGCACGTGATCCGCCTCGCGGCAGCGGCGCGACAGGCGCCTGGTTCTGTGTGATCTGCGCGGTCATGGCAGGTTCAGGTACCAGCCGAGCGTCGTCGACAGCTGTTCGGCCGGGAGCCGCGAGCCGCTGACGAAGGTGAGCTCGGTGAGCGGGATGAACGGCAGCTCGCGCGCGAACACTTGCTCGGCCTGCTGCGCGATCGCGGGCTGTTGTGCCGCAGGCGCGACTTCGAGCTGCTGAACGAGATCGTGCAGCTGCGGCGCGGCGACGTTCAGGTGGTACGACGTGTTGTAGCTGCCGGCGGGATCGAGCTGACGGGCCGCGACGAGGTCTGGCCGGTCGATGAGCGAGGCGGGGGTGAGGACGAACCCGTCGAAACCACCCTGCTGCGTCCGCTTGGCGAAGGTCGAGATCGGTGTGGTCAGCAGCTGGACGTCGATCCCGATGTCCTTCAGGTTCTGCTGCACGACCGTGGTCACCGGCGGGATCTGCCAGTTGAAGTCGGGGAGGAGCAGGAACTTCACCGTGCAGCCGTGTTCGCAGGGCGTTCCGTTCAGCAGTCGCTTGGCCTCTGCCACGTTCCGGGTGGTCTTCGGCTGGCCGGAAACCTGGTCAGCGGGGAAGAACCCGTACTTCGGCTGCATCACCCCGGCCAACGCCGCGCGTGAAATCTGATCACGGTCGACGGCGAGGTTGATCGCCTGCCGGACGTTGGTGTTGCCCATGATGCCGGCGTAGTTGAGGAAGAGCGGGATCATGCCGCCGGGGAACGTGGAGTTCTGCTGGTGCACCGCTCCGCGCATCTGCGGAATCAGATTGGTCGGGAGGTTGTGCGCGTAGTCCACTTCCGCGTTCTGCAGCTGCGCGAGCCGCGTCGCGGCGTCGGGTACGAGCGTGAACTCGACTCGCCGCACCTTCTGCGGTGTCCCCGGATAGTGCGGATTCGCGCTCAGCACGATGTGCCCGGCCACGAAGTCGGCGGAGTCGACCTGGTACCGGCCTGCCGAAACCGGCTTGGCGAAGAACGCCTGCCCCTGACGCAGACCTGCCGCCGGGTAGATCGTCGCGCTGTTTTGGGCGAGGATCCCGGAGAACGATGCCCTCGGCCGGCTCAACGTGAAGGTCACCGTGCCCGGACCGGGCGAGGTCACATTCTTGAGATCGGTGTACTCCGGCAGCTTCGATCCCGCCGGATCGTCGAGTACGCGCCGGAAGGAGGCCACGACGTCCTCCGCGGTGATCGGCGTGCCGTCGGAGAAGACCAGATCGGGCCTCAGCACGGCCGTCCACGTCAATCGGTCCGCCGACTCGGTGACCCTCTGGGCCAGGGAAGGCTGACCGAGGTCGTTGCCCGCGCCGAACTTGGTCAGTTGCCCGTTGATCAGGTATTGCACCTGTTGGTCGGCGAAGCTGCCGGAGCGCAAAGGATCCAGTGTGCTGATCGGCGCTTCGTACGCCACCCGGACGGTGGTGGGGACACCTCCGGTTCCCGCGCCGTCGGTGGACTTCTGCAGACCGGCGCAACCGGCGACGGTGACGGCCGTCACGAGCAGGCCGGCGATGAGCGCCGTTCGGCCGCGGCGGCGCCGGGCGGTCGGACGACCGTCGGTGGGGACGGGGTTGGTCATCTCAAGCTCCAGGGCTCGATAGCAGTCGGACTCTGGCATCAGTCGGACGGATTCCAGGCTGGCGACGACGCCGTGGCAACGGGGTCGCTGAAGTGCGTGCCTCACGTCGCGATCGACACCGGATGTGCGGACGCAGTGCTTGAAACCGGTGTGACGTGTCGGCTGGATCTAGCTCAAAACCAGTGCTAGGCAAGAATTCTTGCCTCAGTTGCTTATCGCGAGCAATACGGTGGGCGTGAACTCGACATGAACTTCAGAGCTGGTGTTCGGCCGCCACCTGGTGATGCTGGTCGAGTGCGACGAGGGCGCGCTCCTCGCCCCGGAACGCGACTTCGACGTAGAGCGCGTCCACCACCGCGAGGTGGGCCAGCCGGCTGGCCATTGCCTCGACCCGGTAACTGGTCCCCCGGCCACCGGCGATGATCGGGTGGTCGACGAGGCCGGTCAGCGGGCTCTTGGTGAAACTCGTGATCGCGATCGTGCTTGCTTCGCTTTCGCGCGCTGCCGACATCGCCGCCAGGGTTTCCCGCGTCGCACCGGTGTGGCTGATCGCGACGCAGACCCCGCGAGGCCCGAGGTGGCGCGCCGCGAGGTGTTGGGTCAACGCGTCCACCGGAGCGTCGGCCGGGAGGCCGAGCATGCGGAACCGGTAGGCCGCGTCCTGTGCGATCGGGCTGCTCGGCCCGACTCCGACGAGTAGCAGCCGCCCCGCCCCGGCGATCGCCCGAGCCGCGGCGGCGAAGGCCGCGCGGTCGACGGTCGCCAAGCAGTCCGACAACACGGCCGCGCTCGACGCGACGACCTTCTCCAGGACGGTCGAGCTGTCGTCAGCGGCGGAAATGTCGTCGTACACCAGGTCGGCAGCGGGCTGCGTGCCACGGGCGACGAGGCGCTTGACGTCCTGGAACCCGCCGAAGCCCATCCGCTGGCAGGCGCGGACGACAGTGGACTCGGCCACTCCCGCCTCGGCTGCCACCTCGGTGACGGAGAGGTATCCCAGGGTCTGCGCCCGGCCGAGGATGACCTCGCCGACCCGGGCATCCGCAGGACGGAGCGAGGGCACCAAAGCCCGGATCTGACCGAGCACATCCCGCCCGGCGCGGGGCTCCGCCTCCGGCTTCTTGTCTTGAGGAGCGCTCAGCGTCATGGCAAGGATTGTTGCCGAGCAACGGACGAAGGGACAAGATCCAGAGGAAGGACGCTACCGCGCCACACGGCCTCCAGGAAGATGCACGGCACCCGCATCGCCCTGCTTCGAGTGCTTCCTCGAGGCCGAGTGATCTGCCTGACCCCGAACAGCAAGAAGCCCCCTGTCGCCAGGGGGCTTCTCGGTACTGCTGTCTCAACCAGACGCGCGCCCGAAGGGATTCGAACCCCTAACCTTCTGATCCGTAGTCAGATGCTCTATCCGTTGAGCTACGGGCGCTTGTTCAGTTATTAACTTAGCATCCGGCGAACCGGGCGCTGAGCGGAGGCTCCGGGATTTGAACCCGGGAGGGGGGGTTACCCCCAACCGCATTAGCAGTGCGGCGCCATAGACCAGACTAGGCGAAGCCTCCCCGATCAACGACCACTGCCTGAGTAGCGTACACAGCCCCGAAACCGCCCGTAACAGCACCCCCTCGCCACTACGGGCAATCCCACGACCAGCGGAAATCCCGCCTCATCGCCGCAGCAGTCTGCGCAGCCACTGGGACCTGCCGCCGAGACCTTCGGCCTCGAAGACCGCCACCCCGACCCTCGGCAGCTCCCGCACGCCGGGATACACCAGGAACCGGGGCACCCACGCGGGCTGGAACTTCGCGTTGAACCGGTACAGCGTCTCGATCTGGATCCACTTCGACGCCCAGCCCAGCACCTTCGCCGACATGCGCGCTACCGGGCCCGCGCCGATCCGCCTGCCCTCCTCCAGCAGCTTCCGGAACGCCGCGAAGTTCAGGGAGACATACCTCACGCCGTGCTCGGGCGCGCGCAGCAGCAGCTCCGAGATCATCAGCTCGTTCACCCCGTTGTCCGCCGTCCGATCACGCCGCATGACGTCCAGCGACAGGCCCTGCGTCCCCCACGGCACGAACTGCAACAGCCCCCGCACGCGCCCCTCCTGCTCGGCCGTCACCAGCACCGAGCCCGGGTCGCCCATGCGGCCCAGCGCCATCGAAAACCCGCGTTCCGTGTCGCTCCCGCGCCAGGTCGCGGCCAGCGTCTCCAGCTCCGCCAGCTCCTCCGCCGACAGCTCCTCCGTGCGCCGCACGCGCACCTCGTACCCGGCGCGCCTCGTCCGCGACACCGCCTGCCGGACGCCGCGCATCACGCGTCCCTCCAGCGTGAACGTCGACGCGTCGACCACCGCCTCGTCGCCGATCTCCAGCACGTCCAGGTCGAACCGCGCCCACACCGTCGCGCCCAGCTCCGAGCAGCCCATCGCCGCGGGCACCCAGCCGTGCCGCCGGCACACCTCCAGGAACTCCTCGATCGCCCCCGGCCAGGCTTCGCTGTCACCCAGCGGGTCGGCCGACGCGACGGCCGCGCCGGCGATGACGCGGTACGTGACCGCCGCCTTGCCGGACTTCGAGAACACCACGAACTTGTCGTCCCGCAGCGCGAAGTAGCCCAGCGAGTCCCGTTCACCGTTGCGGTCCAGCAGCTCCCGCAGCCGCGCCTTCTCCTCCGCCGTCACGTGCGGCGCCGGTTCGGCCGAGCGCAGCAGGAAGTACGCCGCGACCAGCACCGCGCCGAGCCCGAACAGCAGGCCGACCGACGCGGTCAGGTCGTCCATCCACATCACGTGGAACACCGCGGGCCCGCTGATCCCGATCAGCGCGAGCGCTGCCTCCCCGAGCCTGCTCTGCCAGCCCATCGGCTCGACGAAACTGCGCGGCGCGAACGACAGCAGTGCGAAGTCGATCACCAGACCGGCCACCACGAGCTGCAGGAACACCCGCACCGCGCGCCAGCGCCCGGTCACCGGATCCGGCAACGCGATGAAGTGCCGCCGGTTGGCCAGCAGCGCCACCGCGAGCGCGACCGACACCAGCCCCGCACCCAGCACGTGCCGCAGCCCCAGGTGCGACAACGCCAGCAGCACGCTCGCCGCGAGCGCCAGCTGCCACGCCCGGCGCTTGCGCCGCCGCAGCCCCGACGCGAGCAGGATCAGCAGCACCCCGGTGACCAGTACCACCGCCGCCGCACCCGTCGTCGCGTCCTGCGGCAGCTCCAGCCACTCGGCCACGTGCCCGCGCATCCCCCGGCGCCCGGCGGGCAGCACGACCGACAACACCGCGATCAGCCCGACGAGCCTCGTCGTCCACGTGATCGCCGCCACCGAAGCCGCACCGGTCAGCCGCCACAGCGCGGGTGCGCCGTGTTCCTCGCCGGTCAACGGCCTGCTCACCAACCCAGTCCCCCTCTTGGTCCGCTACCCCTCGGCCAGCTCGACGAACGGCCGCAACGCGTCCGGGTTGGCCAGTGCGTCCCGGCTGACCGCCCTGTCCAGCGCCACACCGGCCAGGATCTTCTTCACCGGAACCTCACACTTCTTACCGTTGAGCGTCCTCGGCACTTCAGCCACCTCGACGAACCGGTCCGGCACGTGCCGGGGCGAAAGCTCCGCCCGCAGCGCCTTCCGCAGCTCCGGTTCGACGTCCGACAGCGCCGCCCCGGGCGCCATCACGACGAAACACAGCAGCTCACCGTTGGTATTCCCCACGCTGGTGGTGTCGATCACGAGTGAGTCCATGATCTCGTCGAAGCTCTCCACGACACGGTAGAACTCCGCCGTGCCCATCCGGACACCGCCACGGTTGAGCGTCGAGTCGCTGCGGCCGTAGATCACCGCCGAGCCGCGTTCGGTGATCCGGATCCAGTCCCCGTGCCGCCACACGCCCGGGTACTGCTCGAAGTACGCCTCGCGCAGCCGCGTGCCGTCCGGGTCGTGCCAGAAGAACACCGGCATCGACGGCATCGGCCGCGTGACGACGAGCTCCCCGACCTCCTCGACGACCTCGTTCCCGTCGTCGTCGAACGCCGTGACCGCGGCCCCGAGCGCCCGGCAGGACAGCTCTCCCAGCCACACCGGCACGTCCGGGGCCGCGCACACGAACGCCGCGCACAGGTCGGTGCCGCCGGACACCGAGCAGATCTGGATGTGCGAGCCCACCTTCTCCCCGAGCCACCGGAAGCCCTCGACGCTCAGCGGCGAGCCCGTGGAGCCGACCGCCCGCAGCGACGACAGGTCGTAGTCCGCGGCCGGGTCGAGGCGCGCCTTGAGGCAGCTCTGCACGTACGGCGCGGAGGTGCCGAAGTACGTGATCTTCTCCCGCTCCGCCAGCCGCCACAGCGCGCCGAGGTCCGGGTGTCCCGGGCTGCCGTCGAACAGCACGATCGTGGTGCCCACGAGCAGCCCGCCGACCAGGAAGTTCCACATCATCCAGCCGGTGGTGGTGAACCAGAAGAAGCGGTCCCCAGGGCCGAGGTCGGACTGCAGCGCCAGCGCCTTGAGGTGCTCGACGACGATGCCGCCGTGCCCGTGCACGATGCCCTTCGGCAGGCCCGTGGTGCCCGACGAGTAGAGCACCCACAGCGGGTGGTCGAACGACACCGGCTCGAACGCCAGCTCCGCCCCGGCGTGCTCGCGCAGCAGCGAATCCCAGTCGAGCGCCCCGTCGAGGGTGCCTTCGCCGGCGTAACCGACGAGCACGGTCGCCGCGAGGGACGGGATCTCCTCGCGCAGCTGGGTCACCGTCGGCCGGACGTCGAAAGACCGTCCATTGTAGACGTACCCGTTGACCGCGATGAGCACCTTCGGCTCGATCTGCGTGAACCGGTCGCGCACCGCCCGCACCCCGAAGTCCGGGGAGCAGGACGACCAGATCGCGCCCAGGCTGGCCGTCGCGAGGAACGCGACGAGGGTCTGCGGGCAGTTCGGCGCCAGCGCGACCACGCGGTCGCCCTTGCCGACGCCGAGCGCCGAGAGCGCGGCCCGCGCCGCGGCGACCTGGGCACGCAGATCCCCGTAGGTGAGGCGGGCGCTCGCGCCGTCCTCACGTGAGTAGATGACGGCGAGCTCTTCGTCCGCCTTCGTCGCCCCGGCGACCCCCCGCGTCAGCGCGTGCTCCGCGTAGTTCAGCGTGCTGCCGGGGAACCACTTCGTGCCCGGCATCTCGTTGCCGTCGAGCACCGCCCGCGGCGGCTCGTGCCAGAGCACCCCGAGGAACTCGGCCAGCCCGCCCCAGAAGCCGGCGAGGTCGGAGACCGAGAACCGCCACAGCTCGTCGTAGTCCGTCGTCAGCACGCCGTGCTGGCTGCGCAGCCACTCCCGGAACGCCTGGATCCTGGTTCCGGCGACCTGCTCCGGGTCGGGTCGCCAGAGGACTTCGGGGATGTCAGCACCGTTGGTCACGGGCCGACCTTACGGTCAGCGCAGGTGCGCGTCGAACCAGTTCAACGTGCGCTGCCAGGCTTCGACCGCCGCCTTCGGGTCGGCGTCGAACCGGTGGTTCGCGCCCGGGTAGCGCACGACGTCGGTGACCACTCCGGACCGCGCGGCCGCGTCCCGCAGCTGCTCCACCTCGGCCGCCGCGGGCTCGTCCCCCGCGTCGCCGTAGATGCCCAGCCACGGACTGCTCAGCTTGCCCGCGGTCTCGACCAGCGCGGGCAGCGCGCTGCCACCCTGCCCGCCGACGCTGACCGCGGCACCGAGCGTGCGGTTCGCCGCGACGACCAACGCCGCCGTGCCGCCGAGGTCGAACCCGACGACACCGATCAGGTCCGGCTGCACGCCGTGGTCGGCGAGCCACGCCAGCGCGATGTCGGTGGCCGCCAGCACGTCCTCCTGCGACGGCTCGCCGTTCAGGTGCGGTGCGACGGCCAGCCAGCCCTCGCTCGCGAGACTGCCGATCAGCAGGCGCACACCGGCGGTGATCCCCTCCGCCTCGTGGAGGACGACCAGCCCGCCGCGCACCACGTTCTCGGGTTCGGCGTACGTCAGCTCGATCGCGCGACCGTCCTCGCGCTCGTGGTGTTCGGTGTGCGTCTGCGTCATCTCCCCACTCAACCACCTGACGGTGAACAGAAGTCAACATGAACTCCCGCTGGAGCCACGGGCTACGGTGACAGCAGCCGCTTTTCGCCCAGAAGGAGCACCAAGATGCCCGTCCAGCCCCGCGCAGACCTCGTTTCGCTCCCCGACTACGTGGCGGGGCGGACAGTGCCGGGCGCGATCAAGCTGTCGAGCAACGAGGTGCCCGACGGGCCGCTGCCGAGCGTGGCGACGGCGATCGCGGAGGCCACCACCAACGTCAACCGCTACCCGGACGCGAGCGTCGGCAAGCTCGCCGCGCGGCTGGCGGCCAAGGTGGACCTCCCGGTCGAGCGGATCGCCGTGGGCTGCGGCTCGGTTTCGCTGTGCCACCAGCTGATGCACGCGATGTGCGAGCCGGGCGAAGAGGTGGTCTACGCCTGGCGGTCGTTCGAGACCTACCCGATCGCCAGCCAGATCGCGCTCGCCACCCAGGTGAAGGTGCCGCTGGACGCGGAGCACGCGCACGACCTGGACGCGATGGCCGACGCCGTCACGCCGAACACCCGAGTCGTCCTCGTGTGCAACCCCAACAACCCGACGGGCACGGCGAAGCGGCGCGCGGAGCTGGACCGGTTCCTCGACCGGATCCCGTCCTCCGTGCTCGTCGTGCTCGACGAGGCGTACCGCGAGTTCGTGAGCGACCCGGAGGTGCCGGACGGTCTCGACTACGTGCGCGCCCGGGACAACGTCGCCGTGCTACGCACCTTCTCGAAGGCGTACGGGCTCGCGGGGCTGCGCGTCGGGTACTTCGTGGGCCCGGCGGAAGTGGCCGCCGCCATCCGCAAGGTGTACGTGCCCTTCAGCGTCAACTCACTCGCGCAGATCGCGGCGATGGCCTCGCTGGACGCCGAGGACGAGCTGCTCGCCCGCTGCGAAACCATTGTGGCGGAACGGGACCGCGTGCGGGCCGAGCTCATCGAGGCCGGCTACGACGTGCCGGACTCGCAGGCGAACTTCGTGTGGCTGCCGCTCGGCGACGCCGCGCTCGACTTCGCCGAGCACACGCTCACCAAGAAGGTCGTGGTGCGCGCGTTCGCCGGGGACGGCGTGCGCGTGACCATCAGCCACCCGGAGGAGAACGACCTGTTCCTGCACGCGGCCCGCAGCTACCGCAACAGGAGCTGAACGATCGCGGCGACGCCGACCACCACGATCACGGCCCGCAGCACGGCGGGCGGCAGGCGCCTGCCGACCTTGGCGCCCAGCTGCCCGCCGAGCGTGGAGCCGACCGCGAGCAGCCCGACGACCGGCCAGCTGATCGGCGCGACGAACGCGTAGACCAGCCCGGCCACCACGTTGACCACGGCCGCGAGCACGTTCTTGATCCCGTTGAGCCGCTGCAGCGGGTCGGTGAGCAGCATGCCCATGAACGCCATGAGCATGACGCCCTGCGCTGCGGTGAAGTAGCCGCCGTAGATGCCGACGAGGAAGATCAGGAACAGCAGCAGCGGGCCGCCGTGCGGCTCGGCCCCCTCGCCGTTCTCCCGCCTCTTCGCGACCCACTGCGACACCTTCGGCTGCACGATCACGAGCACCACCGCGAGCCCGACGAGCACCGGTACCACGGTCTCGAAGGCGTTGGGCGGCAACGACAACAGCAGGATCGTGCCGCAGACTGCACCGAGCAGCGACGGCACGGAGTACCGCGCCACCCGCCGCCCCTGCCCGGTCAGCTCGTGCCGGTAGCCGATCGCGGCGCTGATGGTGCCCGGCGCCAGCCCGATCGCGTTCGACGTGGTCGCCGTCACGGGAGGAAAACCGATCGCGACGAGCACCGGGAAGGTGACCAGGGTCCCCGACCCCACGACCGCATTGATCGCGCCCGCCCACAGGCCCGCGAGCAGCACCAGCAGCGCTTGCCACCACGTCATCGGGGGGATCCACTCCGTGTCATACCCCCATCCAACAGGACGTTTTGCGCCGTTCGCCTCGGGTACCACCCCCGCCATGCGGACGACGGCGTCGCGGCGGCCGGTGGCCGCTCTCGCGGTGGTCGCGGCCCTCGTCTACGTTGACAGCGCACTCTCCGAAGGCTTGGGCGCGACCGGCCGCCGTGACTGATCATCATCGGCGGGCGGAAGTCCCCCGTTCGAGGCATCATGGTGCGCAGCAACATCCGAACTACGGCGAGGTGAAAGTGGCAGACTGGGAACCCCCGCGCCTGCACGCGCACAACGACATCGAGCTCTGGCTCGGTGCCGACCTGGTGCACCTGCCGATCGTCCGGTCCGTGGTGGCGACCATCGCCACCCGCGCGGACTTCGACCTCGACGCCATCGCCGACCTGCGGCTGGCCGTGGACGAGGCGTGCTCGACGCTGATCACCCGCGCGGTCCCCGGCAGCTCCATGCGCTGCCGGTTCACGGTCTCGGACGACGAGCTCCGGTTCACCGGCACGGTGCACTCGGAGAGCGGCAGCTCCCCGAGCACCAAGTCCTTCGGCTGGCGTGTGCTCACCACGCTCACCGACTCCGTCGACACCCATGTGACCCCGAACGGGCAGCAGGGCCACCAGGTGGACATCGAGCTCGCCAAGCGCCGGATCGTCGTCGACGTTCCAGGGGCGGGCGCGTGACCGGCTCGCGAGCCGAGCCCGCAAAGCCCACCTCGTCCAACGAATACGGACACCTCGCTCCGCTGTTCGAAGAACTCGCGACTCTGGGCAAGGACGACCCGCGCCGGGCCGCCCTCCGGGACGAGCTGGTGACCGGGCACCTGCCGCTGGCCGAGCACATCGCGCAGCGCTTCTCCGGCCGCGGTGTCGCGAAGGAGGACCTGGTCCAGGTGGCCACGGTCGGGCTCATCAACGCCGTCGACCGGTTCGACGCGAGCCGCGGGTCGGACTTCCTGTCCTTCGCCGTACCGACGGTGATGGGCGAGGTCCGGCGGCACTTCCGCGACACCGGCTGGCTGGTGCGCGTGCCGCGGCGGCTCAAGGAGCTGCACCTGTCGATCTCGGCCGCGAACACCGAGCTCGCGCAGCGGCTCGGCCGCGCGCCGACGCCGAGCGAGATCGCGGCGCACCTGAACATCAGCCAGGACGAGGTCTTCGAGGGCCTCGAAGCCGGCAACGCGTACCACTCCATGTCACTGGACGAGGTGCTCTCGGGCGACACGGAGAACCTCGCGCTCGGCGACACCCTCGGCGAGGAGGACGCGGCGCTCGAAGGCGTCGAGAACCACGAGGCGCTGCTGCCGCTCATCCAGGAGCTGCCCGAGCGGGAACGCAAGATCCTCGGGCTGCGGTTCGTGCACAACATGACGCAGACCCAGATCGCCGAACGCATCGGCGTGTCCCAGATGCACGTGTCGCGGCTGCTGGCCAGGACGCTCGAACGACTGCGGGACGGGCTCACCGAGCAGGACGAGGACTCCGTCTCCCCCTGACGCACGCGGTTTTCCCGGGTCGATCGGGGGTATCCGTTGATCATGGAAACCGAGGCCGGCTGGCGCGAGCCCATGCTCGCGACGCTGACCCAACGCCGCTTCTCCGGTGAGGACTGGCTGTTCGAGCGGAAGCTGGACGGGGTGCGGGCGATCTGCTCGCGCTCCGGCGGCACGCCGAAGCTGTGGTCGCGCAACCACAACCTCATGAACGACTCGTACCCCGAGCTCGTCGAGGCACTCGCCGCGCACGGCGGGTCGCACTTCGTGGCCGACGGCGAGATCGTCGCGTTCGAGGGCCCGCAGACCAGCTTCGCGCGCCTCCAGCCGCGCATCCACCTCACCGACCGCGACCGCATCGAAGCCAGCGGTGTCCAGGTCTACTACTACCTGTTCGACCTGCTCGTCTTCGACCACTCCGACGTCGGCAGGCTGCCGCTGCGGCAGCGCAAGCAGTTGCTGCGCAACGCGTTCGAGTGGGTCGACCCGTTGCGGTACTCCAACCACCGCAACATCGACGGCGAGAAGTACTACGAGTACGCGTGCGCGCACGGCTGGGAGGGCCTGATCGCCAAGCGCGCGGACGCGCCGTACCACCCTGGCCGCACCTCGGACTGGCTGAAGTTCAAGTGCGTGAAGGACCAGGAGTTCGTGGTCGGCGGGTTCACCAAGCCCGGTGGCTCGCGCAACGGGTTCGGCGCGCTGCTCGTCGGCTACTACGACGAGGGCAGGCTGCGTTACGCGGGCAAGGTCGGCACCGGCTACACCGAGGCGACGCTGCGGGAGCTGTCCGGCACGCTCGCCGAGCTGCGCCGGGACAGCTCCCCGTTCGACGAGGTGGTGCCCGAGCGCGGCCCGAAGTGGGTCGAACCGAAGCTCGTGGTGCAGGTGCGGTTCTCCGAGTGGACCGGCGACGGCAAGCTGCGCCATCCTCGGTTCACCGGGTTGCGCGACGACAAGCCGCCGACCGCGGTGATCCGGGAGGGGTGAGGCCATGGCACGGGCGATCTGGAGCGGCGCGATCAACTTCGGGCTGGTGACCGTGCCCGTCGAGCTGTACAGCGCGACCGAGGACCACACGGTGCACTTCCGCCAGTTCGAGCGCGGCACTTCCGACCGCATCCGGTACCGGCGCGTGAACGAGCGCACCGGCAAGGAGGTCGAGTTCGGCGACATCGTCAAGGGCTACGACCTCGGCGACGGCGAGTACGTGCTGGTGGAGCAGGACGAGCTCGACGAGATCGCGCCGGGGCGGTCGCGGTCCATCGACATCGAGGCGTTCGTCGAGTTGGACGACATCGACCCGATCTTCTTCCAGAAGAGCTACTGGCTGGCGCCGTCGAAGGAGGAGTTCGGCCGCGCGTACGGGCTGCTCGTGCAGGCGATGGACCGCACGAACAAGGCCGGTGTCGCGCGGTTCGTGATGCGCGGCAAGGAGCAGATCGCCGCGATCCGCGCCGGCGAGGACGGTGTGCTGATCCTCGACACCCTGCTGTTCGCCGAAGACCTGCGTGACCCGGCGAAGGAGCTGCGGAAGCTGCCGTCGAAGACCGAGGCGCGCGGCCGCGAGCTGGACATGGCGGTCAGCCTCATCGACTCGATGACCGAGGACTGGCACCCCGAGGACTACCACGACACGTACACCGAGCGGGTGCACAAGCTGATCGACGACAAGAAGGCCGGGCGGAAGGTGTCGGTCGAGGCGCCACCGTCGGAGCCGACGAAGGTCGTCGACCTGTTCGAGGCGTTGTCGCGCAGCGTGGAGAGCCGCAAGGGCGGCCGGAAGAAGGCGTCTTCGTCGGGTTCGTCGAAGAAGAAGGCGCCGGACCTGTCCGGGCTGAGCAAGGCGGAGCTGGACAAGATGGCCCGCGAGCTCGACGTCAAGGGGCGGTCGAAGATGTCGCGGGCGGAGCTGGAGAAGGCGGTCGGCGAGGCGCAGGGCTCGCGCAAGCGGGCTTCCTGAATACGATCACGCAGTGCTCCGGCTCACCCGATTCACGCGGCTGCGCGTCGCGCTGCGCACGGCGCTCGGTTTCGTGGTCCTCGGCGTCGGGTCGAGCGTGTGCGGCGCGGCGGCGGTCGCGCTGCTGCTCGTGCTGCAAGGGCTGCCCGCCGACATGGGGGCGCACAACCTGACGTTCGTGCTGCTCGCCGCGGGTTACGTGGCGGTGGCGGTGGTCGTCGGTTCGCTGTGGACGGCGTTCCTGCACCGGCGCACGGCGCTGTGGTTCGCCGAAGGCCGCCGCCCGACGCCGGAGGAGGCCAAGCGGGCGTTGCGTCTGCCCTTGCACCTGGCGCTGATCAGCGGCGCGTTGTGGCTGGGCGGGACGCTGCTGCTGGGCGGGATGGCCGCGCTGTTAGCGACCTGGATGTACGCATACGGCGTCACGGTGGCGATCGGGGCGGGTGGGCTGCTCACGGTCGGGTTGGTGTACCTGGCCGCGGAGTGGGTGGCGCGGCCGATCCTGACGGTCGCGCTGGAGGTGACGCCGCCGGACCAGATCACGTCGGTGACCGTGTTGTGGCGGCTGGTGCTGACGTGGGCCGTGGCGAGTGGTGTGCCGCTGCTGGGTGTGCTGATCCTGACGGCGCCGCCGGATCTGGGGCACGCGAACGACAAGGCAAGCCTGATCATGCTGGCGATCGTCGGGCTGCTGACGGGCGCGGTGGGGACGGGTCTGCTGGCGCGGGCGGTGGCGGCCCCGTTGCGGCGGTTGCGGGTGGCACTGGAGATGGTGGCGCGGGGGCGGCGGGACGTCGAGGTGCAGGTCGACGACGCGAGCGAGATCGGGCAGTTGCAGGTCTCGGTGAACAGCATGGTCGCCGGATTGCGGGAGCGGGACCGCATGCGGGACCTGTTCGGCAGGCACGTGGGCGACGACGTGGCGCGGCACGCGTTGGAGCACGGGATCTCGCTGTCGGGGGACGTGCGCGAGGTGACGGCGTTGTTCGTGGACGTGGTGGACTCGACGGCGCTGGCGTACCGGACGTCGCCGGAGGAGATCGTCCGCAAGCTGAACCGGTTGTTCGCCAGCGTGGTCTCCGCGGTGGACGCGAGAGGCGGCCTGGTGAACAAGTTCCAGGGCGATGCGGCGCTGTGCGTGTTCGGCGCCCCGACCCGCCTGGCGCACCCGGAGACGGTGGCGCTGTCGGCGGCACGGGCGATCCGGGACGAGGTCCTGGAGGCGGGCGAGCTGGACCTGGGCATCGGGGTCGCGTGCGGCCTGGTGTTCGCGGGCCAGCTGGGCGCCCGAAGCCGCCTGGAGTACACGGTGATCGGCGACGCGGTCAACGAAGCGGCCCGCTTGACGGAACACGCGAAGAAGGTGCCGGGCCGAATCCTGGCGAGCGAAGCCGTGGTGACGTCGGCGTCCGCAGGAGAGCAGGAACACTGGACGCGACACCGCACGATAGAGCTGAGAGGCCGCCAAGCCCCGACCACCACGTGGACGGCTTGAGGGTTTTCGTTGCCCTCGCCGCTGGCGGTCGCTTCGGTGCTGCAGCGCCCTCGCCGCCGCCGTGGTCAGTCCGGTCTCACAACGCCCGATCGACCACCCCAAGCCCCGGCAACGGCGGGCACCCGGTCTCCCCGCAACCCCACCGGCTTCGCGAAGGCACCCGGCTCCACCGAGGCACTACCCCGGTTTCACATCCGGCCACGTGAGCAGCGTCGAACCCCACGTCAACCCCGCCCCGAAGGCCGCCATCAGCACCCGGTGCCCCGGCACGAGACTGCCGTCCTCGCAGGCATCCGCGAGGGCGAGCGGGATCGACGCGGCGCTGGTGTTGCCGGTGTGCCCGATGTTCGCCACCACCCGGTCCTCCGGCAGCCCGAGCTGCTTCGCCGTCGCGTGCAGGATGCGGAGGTTCGCCTGGTGCCCGACGAAGCGGTCCACCTCACTGACGTCGAGCCCCGCGCGCTCGAGCACCGTGCGCGCCGACTCGGCCATCCGCGCGCACGCGTGCCGGTACACCGCGGTGCCCTGCATGCTCAGGAAGTGGTCGTGCCGGTCCGCCGACTCGCGCTGCCGGGCACCGCCGGCGGGCACGATCAGCAGTTCCGCGAGCTCGCCGTCGCTGTGGAGGTCGAACGGTCCGATCGCGCCCGGCTCGTCGGCCGAGCCCGCCCGCAGCACGACCGCACCCGCGCCGTCACCGAAGATCGGCACGGTCGAACGGTCGTCCGGATCGCACATTCGGCTGAACACGTCGGCGCCGATGACGAGCACCCGCCCGGCCACGCCCGCCGCGATCAGCCCACCCGCCGTCGCCAGCGCGTAGACGAACCCGCTGCACACGGCGTTCACGTCCAGCGCGGCGACACCGTTCAGCCCCAGCCCCGACGCCACCTGCGGCGCGCTCGCCGGGCACAGGTGGTCGGCCGTGGAGGTCGCCAGCACGAGGGCGTCCACGACGTCGGACCCCGCGCTCCGCAGGGCGTTGGCGCCGGCCTGCACGGCAAGGTCCACAGTGGACATCTCGGGATCGGCCACGCGGCGCTCGCGGATACCCGTCCGGGTACGGATCCACTCGTCGGAGGTGTCCAGTCGCCGCGAAAGTTCGTGGTTGTCCACCACTCGCGGGGGCAGCCAGGCGCCGAGCCCGGCGAGAACCGCGGAGTGCGCCTTCTGCATGCCCTCACTTGTAGGGCTTACCCCTCGGTAGACCGGTGAGTTGTGTTCCAGGTCACTGTCACTGCGCCCGAAAGGACTACGACCTCGGAAAACGGTACGGCCGGAACTGTCGGTGGGGCTGTCTACGCTGGCGGTCGCGCAGGTGCTTGCAATCGGTGAGGGGATCACCACTTGAAGTCATCCGAACCTGTCGGAGCTCCTCCCACGCGCGCCGGCGCTTCGCAGAGCTGACCCCTTCCCGGCTCGCGACTCGGGCCCGGGAGTTGCTCGCAGAACGGCCGTGCACCGGAAGCGAACTGGGCAAGCTGCTCGCCAAGCGGTACCCGGACCTCAGCCGACTGCTCTCGCCACGCCGCGCGGAACTTTCACCGGTGGGGAGCCGAGACGAACCTGGAGATCGTGCCCTTCCAACGCGTCTCCACAAAGGACAGGGCCGCGCTGGAGAGCTCAGGCAGGCTGCTGTTGTAGTTCGCCACGCCGGGTGCGGTCGGTCGGGTGTGCTTCTCCGAACTTGCGCAATCAGTCTTCTGATCTGCACTTTGTGGCTACGATGCGAAGGTGCCCGTCGCCGAACTCGATCCCCTCGACCAAGCCATTCTCAGCAGATTGCAAGTTGACTCGCGCACGATCGCCGAGTCGATCGGCGCGCAGGTCGGTCTGTCGGCCGCGGCCGTGCAGCGGCGGATCAAACGACTGAGGGAGACGGGGGTGATTGCCGGCGAGGTGGCGGTCATCGAGCCGCGGGCGGTCGGCGTGGACATGACGTTCATCGTCGACGTCGAGATGGAGCGCGAGCGGATCGAGGTGCTCGACGCGTTCCGCAAGCAGGTGCAGGCCGATCCGGCGGTGCAGCAGTGCTACTACGTCACGGGCTCGGCGGACTTCGTGCTGGTGGTCATGTGCCGGGACATGGCGGAGTTCGAGGCGTTCACCAGGCGCGCGTTCTTCGACAACGGCGAGGTCCGGCACTTCACCACCAGCGTCGTGATGGATCGGGTGAAGGTCGGCCTGACGGTTCCCCTGAACGGCGGCTGATCATTAATTCCCGACGTGTTACACGTTACGGTCGATTGCACCGGATCGCGTGAAAGTCTTTCAAGACGCATCATTTTCGGCCCTCGCCACCATCTCACGTCTGTCCGAACGGTTCGCGCCACCGGCGCGGGCCACGACTCGTGAGGAGTGGCACGTGAGCACCGAAGCCGTCAACCAGAGCCAGTTCGTCACCCTGAACGGCTCGCCCGCCCCCGTCCTGTCTCGACTGTCCTATGTGGGCGATGAGCCGTTCGCCGTCAACATCGCGTTCCGCACCGAGCGGGGTCGCTGGGTGGAGTGGACGTTCGCCCGTGACCTGCTCGTGCAGGGCTTGTCCGAGCCGAGCGGCCTGGGCGACGTGCGGGTGCGCCCGGACCTGGCGAACGACGACGACCTGCTGATCCTCGAGATCGAGTCACCGGATGGTTACGCTCTGGTGGAAATGGAGCGCGAGGACGTCGAGCGGTTCCTGGACGCCGCGTCCGAGGTCGTGCCCATCGGCGCCGAGAGCGAGCACTTCGACGTCGACGCGTTCATCGACGAGATCACGAACGTCTGACCTGCCCGGCAGGTCGCGGCTCCGCTGAGGGTCGTGGCCCTTATGGTCAGTCCGATGGAGCCGAACGAGGGGTCGATGCCGCAGTGGCGCGCCCCGACGAAGGGCGAGCACCGCTGGCGGGCGGTGGCGGTTGTCGTGGCCACGGTCGCGCTCCAGCTGCTGTTGCCCAACGAGCTGGTGATCCGTCCCTGGTGGCTGTTGCCGGCGGTCACGGGACTGCTCGTGATCGCGCTGCTCATCGTCAATCCCGGGCGGGTCAGCAAGCGCTCGCCGTTGGATCGCACCATCGCGCTGTGCATCGTGGCGGTCGTGAGCGTGGCCAACGCCGCGTCCGCTGTTCAGTTGGTGGACGGCATCATCGGCGGTTCGATCGCCGATCGCCCCGGCTCGGTGCTCGCGAGCGCGGGCATCGTCTACTGGAGCAACATCGTCGCCTTCTCACTCTGGTACTGGGAGTTCGACCGAGGCGGCCCAGGCCGACGAGCCACCGGCGACTCGCGGTTCCCGGACTTCCTGTTCCCGCAGATGACGTCGCCGGAGTTCACGAGCAGGAACTGGCGCCCCACCTACCCTGACTACCTCTACCTGTCCTTCACCAACTCGACGGCCTTCAGCCCCACGGACGTCATGCCGCTCCGTCCTTGGGCGAAGATGACCATGATGCTGCAGTCGGCCATCTCACTCGTGATCGCGCTGCTCGTGATCGCCTGGGCAGTCGGCTCCCTCAAGTCCTGAGCTTTGACCGTTCCCTCGGGCTTTCGGCAGGGTTCCTGCACCCCCGGATCGCGCCCCCGGAGTCTCCCCTACCGACGGTGTCGCGTAGCCCGAACTTCGGACTCACCGCCGAGCGGCAATCCGGAGCGGACTACGCCCCACGCATCCCTCGTTCGGAACACCGCTGACCACCCCGCGAGTGCTGACCCCTCACCACCCACGGGTGCTTGAACGCTCACCACCCGCCATTGCCTGAACGCTCACCATCCACGAGTGCTTGAACGCCCACGGGTGCTGAACGCTGATCACACCCCGCAAGTACTGACGCTCAACGCCCGACGAGGCCGAAGTCGCGGTTGCTGCGGTAGACCTGCCCGGCATCCCACGGCGCCTGCCACGGCCCCAGGATCTGCTCGAGCTCTTCGGCCATGGTGCCCATCGGGCTCTGGTTCGAAGCCGAGCCGCCGCCCGCGGTGTCAGCACGCCCCGCACCCGTCGAACTGGCCGCGGTGGTCTTCTCAGTGGTCCTGGTGGTCCGCTTGGTGCTGGGAACCACCTGCTTCTTGCGTTCGGTCGGCGCGGTGGAAGTCGGCGCCGCTGGAGTGACGGGCTGCGGGGTGGTCACCGGCGGCGGCGCAGGCTTGGTGCCGCCCTGTCCCTGGTCGGAGACCGCGCCCACGGCCAACGCGGGAGCCTGTTCGGGCTCGTGGTGCCCGAACGTCCCGCCACCGATCCAGCCGACTACCAGGAACAGGGCGGCTGCACAGGTGAAGACGAGGTGCCGGCGCCGGGCTGCCGGCCGTTGTGGCTGAGAATCGGTGACCAGCACCGACGGTGTGGACTCCACCGGCTTCGGTTCCTCGGTCGCGGGCGGCGCACTGGCGGCGACGATGCCGGTGCGGTCGGCCCGCTGAATCGCCGTCACGATGTCACCGGGCCTGCTGCGCAGATCCGCGTGCGCCATCAAATCCTCCAGGGCCACCATCCGACTGCTTCGACACCTTGTCGCGAGCCCGACCGTCACTCGACCGCAGTCCTACTCACTCAAGGCGCGCCCGAAGCTACCAGCGCAATGCCTGGACCGATGGTGAAAGACTCTCGGTTTCACCATCCAGACTGAAGAACAACTCTATCGGGTGATGCGACTCCGTCCGTTTCACGCAGAGAGTAACTACGCGCTCCGTCCACCGCGGTTGGTTACTGACCCGTTTCTCTTCCTTTCTCGCCGACCTCCCACATCCATGCCGCGATGCCCACCCTGTTGCGGACTCCCAGCTTCCGCCCCCAGCGCCTCAACACGTGCTGTGAGTCCGGCAAGCCCCGTTCCCCGGACCTTCGCCGTCCGAAGCGCAAGCGACCAGGCGGTCCGTCGCCGTGGTCCGTCACAAGCACCACCAGCTCATCAGCGCTGCGGTGCACCCCGACTTGCACCAGCTCAGCCGAAGGGGCGGCGGTGCGCCCGAGTGGGGCGGTGGGTGCGGGCTGGATGCTGGACGCGGGGTTGGGCGGTGGCCCTAATTGGGCGCTGAGACTGGTGGTCTGTCGGGCCTCCGGTTAGCCGAGCCCGGTTGCCCCCGAGGCTGGGGTTGGCCGCTGAGCCCGTCGTCTATCGAGCGTCCGGGCCGGGCAAGCTCACTCGCACACCTGGGTTTGGGATCTTTCGTCAAGCTCGGTTGCCGCCGAGCCCTCTGAGCCGGGTCCACCGAGCCGGGTCTCGGCCTGGCTTGCGCACCGGGGCCGCACGGTCACGTCCTGGCTCGTGCCCCCGCCAACCGCGCCGACGGCACGAGCGCGCGCAACACCGCGTAGACGACACCTGACGCGACCAGTCCCACGTAGTACGCGAGGTCCGCCCCGTGGGCCGCCGCCGCGACCGGGCCGGTGAAGACGCTCGTGTTCATGAACGGCACCGCGGCGGCGCATCCGACCAGGAACGCCACCAGCGCCGGCCACCCCGCCTGGGGCTCGGCCGCGTCGGCGAGCACGTCGAAACGCCGACCGCGACGAGTGCGGCTCCACCAATCGATCGCCACGACCCCGACGAACGGCGGAATCCAGTACCCGATCACCAGCAGCACGTCCTCGAACTTCGAAGCCAGGTCGCCACTGTGCATCCACAGGATCAGCGCGAACGCGATCACCGTGACGACCACAGCCGAAACCGGTCGCCGCAGCCGGACGCCCACTGTCTGCAACGCGAGCGAACCGCTGTAGTCGTTCATCGCGTTCGAGGACACCGCCGTCAGCGCGATGACCAGCAGTGCGATCCCGCCGAGCACACCACCGCCGAGCAACGAGCTGATGCCCGCGGTCGTCTGGTCGGTCAGGGTCTGCCCGGCCGCCAGCCCCAGGGCCTCGCCCCAGGCGAACGACAGTGTGACCCCGAGCAGGGTGTAGACGAACGCCCGTGGCCGAGAGGTGGTCGGCGGCAGGTACCGGCTGAAATCCGACGCATAGCTCGCCCAGGAGATGGCCAGGCTCAACGCGATCGTGCTGAACGACAGGAATGCACCGACGAGGTCCCCTCCGGAGACGGTGTCGCTCATGGCCACGGTGTGCCCGCCGAGCAGCTTCACCGTGAGAACGACGAAGAACACCGCGATGACCGCCGTCATCACCGCCTGCACGCGGTGAATCACCTCGTAGCCCAGCACCCCGACCGCGCACTGCAGAAGCAGCACGATCGCCACGGCCAGCCAGAACGGTATGCCCAGCAGCTGCGAGAGCGCATCTCCGCCGAACAACCCGACGAGCGCGTCCCAGGCGATCGAGTTGAACCACTGCACGAGCCCCGGCAGGACGACGGTCTTGCGGAACGGCAGCCGCGCGAGCGGAAGTTGCGCGGTACCGGTCATCGGACCCCAGGTCGCCAGGTACGCGACGGGGAGCGCCCCGAGGACGGTGCCGACGAGTAACGCAACCAGCCCTGTCCCGAAGCCGAGCCCGAGTGCCGCACCGAGCGTCCCGGAGAACACCGCGGTCATGGTGAGGTTGGGGGCGAAGAACACCGTGAGCAGTCGCACGGGGCGACCGAACCGATTACGGACCGGCACCGGCGTGATTCCGTGTGACTCGACCACGAGGTCACCGGCCCGGGCGGGCATCCGGCCGCCGAACACATCCGCTGTCAGCGCTGTCCTGTCCATGGACATCACCGTCTCACAGAATCCATACCTCCTTTCTGTCCTGTCGACCACACCCTCCGCTCAAATCCGTATGAACGGTCCCGTCCGTCTGGTAGGTCTTGACGAATGACGCTACGGCCGAGCACATCCCACTGGGGAGCCTTCTCCGCCGAAATGGCTCCGGACGGCAGGCTGCGAGTCGCTGCTCACCCGGAAGACCCGTCACCCTCTCCTCTCCTGGGTAATTTCGCCGACACTCTTCGCCACCCCACCCGCGTCGCAGCGCCGGCGATCCGGCGAGGTTGGCTCGAACGGGGGCCGGGCTCCGACCCAGGACGTGGTGATGAGGAGTTCGTCGAAGTCAGCTGGGATGAGGCGCTGGACCTCCTCGCAAGCGAGCTTCGTCGAGTCCGTGACCTCCACGGCAACGAAGCCATCTTCGGCGGTTCCTACGGCTGGGGCAGCGCCGGCCGGTTCCATCACGTGCAGAGTCAACTGCATCGTTTTCTCAATGCTTTCGGGGGCTTCACCTCCAGTCGCAACACCTACAGCCATGGCACCAGCGCCATCGTGCTTACTTATATCGTCGGTAGTTCTGCGACTCTGCTTCAACGCGGTTCCAGCTGGCCCACGATCGTCGCGAACACCGAACTGCTCGTGGCTTTCGGTGGCCTGCCCGAGAAGAACGTCTTCGTCACGCCCGGCGGGGTGACTCGGCATCACACCCCAGGCTTCCTCGGCGAATTAGGCCGCCGTGGCGTCGAAGTCGCGCTTGTAAGCCCACTCCGGGACGATGTTCCCGCCGACGTCGGTGCCCACTGGTATCCGATCCGTCCTGCCACCGATACCGCCTTGATGCTGGCCCTGGCGCACACCCTGATATCGGAAGGCCTGCACGACAAGGCTTTCCTGGACCGGTACTGCGTCGGCTATGACGAGTTCGAACGGTACCTCCTTGGTCTCGACGATGGTGTGCCAAAGGATGCTGTCTGGGCAAGCACGATCACTGAGGTGTCCGCCGCGGACATCGTCGCCCTGGCTCGACGCATGGCCACGTCCCGCACCTTCATCACCGTCACCTGGTCCCTCCAGCGAATTGAACACGGCGAACAGCCGGTGTGGGCAGGCATCGCCCTCGCGGCGATGCTCGGTCAGATCGGCCTCCCCGGTGGCGGGTTCGGCCATGGCTACGGATCGATGGGTGACACCGGAGACATCGGCCCCGAGTTGCGGGCGCCCAAGCTTCCCCAGGACAGCAACCCGGTGCAGGAGTTCATTCCTGTCGCCCGAATCGCGAACATGCTGCTCAATCCAGGAACCCGTTACGACTACGATGGAACAGTCCGTACTTATCCTGATATTCACCTCGTTTACTGGGCCGGCGGTAATCCTTTCCATCACCACCAGGACCTCAATCGGCTGCGTACCGCATTCACCAAGCCGGACACCGTCGTCGTTCACGAGCCGTACTGGACAGCAACAGCCCGACACGCGGACTTCGTCTTACCGACAACCGTGCCTCTCGAGCGTGAGGACTTCGGATCAGGCCGTCGTGACACTCACCTCATCGCAATGCACCAAGTGGTGGAGCCCTTCGGCCAGGCTCGTGACGACTACGCAATCCTGGCGGAACTCGCGACCAGGCTCGGTATCGAGGAACGCTTCACCGAAGGCCGATCGCCCAGGGCCTGGCTGGAGCATCTCTACGAGTCATGGCGGAAGGACCTGCTGGACAAGGGAATCCCTGTTCCTTCCTTTGTGGACTTCTGGTCTCACGGCCAGTACGAACTTCCCGCCGGTGACGTCGAGAGAACTGTCTTCGCTGATTTTCGCCATGACCCTGTGGCTCACCGTCTGCCGACGCCGAGCGGCAAGATCGAGATTACGTCCCAGCGCGTGAAGTCGTTCGGATACGAGGACTGCCCCGGGCACCCCGCGTGGTTGGAGCCTTCGGAGTGGCTGGGTGGGCCTCGTGCCGAGAGCTTTCCCCTCCAGCTCATCGCGAACCAACCACGCACCCGGTTGCACAGCCAATTGGACGGCGGTGCGGTGAGCCAGGCGGGCAAGGTGGCCGGGCGGGAGGCCGTCCGGATACATCCCGAGGATGCGCGCACTCGCAGCATCGGGAATGGTGACGTCGTTCGGATCTTCAACGATCGGGGCGCCTGCCTCGCCGGCGCGGTGGTGACGCCGGATCTTCGACGCGGTGTCGTACAGCTCCCGACGGGAGCCTGGTTCGATCCTGCTGGATCCCTGTGCCTGCACGGAAATCCCAACGTGCTGACTGCGGACCTACCGTCGTCGTCACTGTCGCAAGGGTGCACCGGACAGCACGTACTGGTCGAGATCGAGCGGTACGACGGCACGCCTCCGCCCGTCACCATCGGCCAACCGCCACACATAGCGCGCGACAGAGCCCGGACCAGCGACGTCCCGATGCGGGACAACAGCTGATGGCACAAGGAAAACACAGCGACTCCAACGGGTTTCGGGGGAAGGCTTCGAGACTGTCAAGCGGCAGACGCCGCGACACGCATAGGTAGACAATAGCGCACTATCGAAAGTCCGTTCGACACACTTTTGGGTGCTCTACTCCTGACAGGTCGGAAAAGATCTGTCTTTTGGCAGATAGTGTTCGGCGTGCATCTGGGGCAAGCTCGGAGCAGAACCGATCGACCAAACAGGAGTGAAGATGTGGACACCGTGGCCGCGCACACGTCGCAGCAGCAGGCATTCGCCGAGGTCTGGCGCTGGTTCCTCAGGAAGGCCGGGGAGCCACGGCTTCGGCGATTCAGGTTCGGCCTGCCGCTCCTCGCCGTTGTCGCACTCGCCGGGCTCCCCCGGGTGCCTTGTCATTCGCCGGATCCGCCGTAGTGGCAGGTATAGCCGCTATGGCGAGTTTGGTTGGCCGGCGGCGCAACCCGGCGGTGCTCCCTTGGGCAGCCGCTGCCGCGGCGTCGGTATCTGTCCTCACCACGCTGACAGGCTCAGCGGCCGCTGTTCACTACGTTCTGGCGTGGTTGCTCGTCGAGACCGCGTTCATGCTGCTCCTGCTAGTGCGGGTGGGCCGATCGCGATCAGCCCGATGGGCGGTCAGCGGTCCGGCGCTAGTGGCCGTGATCGTCGTGTCGACGCTTCGGGTGACGGTGTCGGCCAGGGCTTCACCCATCGCGGCAGAGGTGGGTGGTCTTGGGTGTTGCTGGTTCATGCTCGCCGTCGGCGGTATGGCGGTCGGGTTGTACTTGCGTCACTTGGATGAACAACGTCAGTGGGCCGTCACTGCCGCTTGCCGTGAGCAGCGGGTGCGGCTGGCGGGCGAGGTGCATGACCGGGTCGGGCACGAGATCACCGGAATTGTTCTCGAAGCGCAGGCCACTCGTCTCGGGGCCAAGCGCCAACCCGCGCCAAGCGCCAAGCCGCACCCACCGCCCCACCCGCGTCCAGCGCTCAACTCGCGCGCCCAGCTCCCCGGACCCGAGACGCCCGAAGGCGCCGCGCGAACCCCCACTTCCCGATCTGACCTACCTTGACCGAACCTGGACCTGACCGGCACCGTGACGTCGCGGCAGGTGACCCGAGGCGGCCGCGGCGGAAGGGATCCAACTGGTAGCCCACACCGCCACCACCCGCACCCCGGTCCGTTGAGCAACCACGACACCGGCACCGATCACGGATTCGGCCCGGTGGCGATAGGCCGATCCGGGTGGTTCGACCACTGCGACCACGAGCCCGGATACAACGCCGCCTTTATGCCGGCCACGGCGAGGGCCGCCACTTCGTGGGCGGCCGTGACGCCCGAGCCGCAGTAGACGCCTACCGGGGTGTCCGCCGCGCCTAGGGAGGTGAAGCGCTCGGTGAGTTCCTCCGGGGAGCGGAACCGTCCGTCCGGGGTGAGGTTGTCGGCCGTCGGGGCGCTCACCGCGCCGGGGATGTGGCCCGCGCGTGGGTCCACCGGCTCCTGTTCGCCGCGGTAGCGCTCGCCCGCTCGCGCGTCCAGCAGGACGCCGTCGAACGTGGCTGCCTCGTCCATGTCCAGCACCGGCATGGCACCGGGCTTGAGGACCACGTCTCCCTGCTCCCGGGTGCGGCCAGGGCCCGTCTCCTGGGGACGGCCGCCCCACGCGGCGAGACCGCCGTCCAGTAGGCGGACGTCCTCGACGCCCGCCCAGCGCAGGAGCCACCACGCGCGGGCGGCCGCGAGGTTGCCGCTGTTGTCGTACGCCACCACGCGGCTGCCCTCGCTGATACCCCACCGCCGGGCTGCCGCCTGCAGGGCTTCCACGTCCGGCAACGGGTGACGGCCCTCGGTCGGCACCGCGGGCGCGGCGAGCTCGGTGTCGAGGTCGACGTAGACCGCCCCGGGAAGATGTCCGTCCAGGTAGTGCTGGTGCCCGTGCGGGTCGCCGAGCGCCCACCGCACGTCCAGCAACACCGGCGGGTCCGCGGACTCCAGCTCCCGCGCCAGCTCGTCCGCCGCCACCAACACCGGCGGCACCACCGACGGCAGCTCGCTGATGTCGGCCGTGCCCGGTCGCTCACCTCGCGCGGCCGCCAAACCCAGACGGCGCTGCACCGCTTCATTAAGCGGCGTGGGCACCCCGTGCAGCCGACCCAGCAGCACGATCTCGCCGTTCAAAAAATCACCCTCGACCGACCGGCCCCGCGCGAGGCTCTGCGACGTCGAACTGCCCACCCGAGGCCGGCCGGGCGTCTCCACCACCTGCACGAGTGACACCGGCACCTCGGACTCCGCCACGAGATCCGCCGCCGGGATCCCCGCCGCCCTGAGCACTCGGCGGGCCTCCGCCTCAAGGCGTTCCGACACCCGGCGGTTCGGCCCGTACAGGGCCTCGACGGCGTTGCCCAGGTTCGCCAGCAACTTGCCCGCCTTCCAGCGCAGCAGATCCGGCACCACCTGCACCCCGAAGTCCGCCGTCCGGAAGTCTTCGGCGATCCGCGCCAACCGGGCGTCTTCGCCGGCCGGGTACTGGCCCAGCCACAGGATGCCCGGCTTCTCCCCGCCGTCGGCGCTCACCTCGCCGGGCCGCACGTACGTCGCCGGCTGCCACAGCGCCGCGCCGAACACCGTCCGGAACCGGCGCAGCGCCGCGCGCTCGTTCTCCAGACCGTTCTGCAGGCACACAACCGGCAGCTCGGCCGCGACGCCCCCGCCGGCCGGCCGCCACGACCACTCCTGCAGGACGGCCTCCGTGTCCTGGGTCTTGGTCGCGAGGACCAGCACGTCGTCCGACTCCAACTGGACCTCGTCGGCGCTGCCCGCGACCGGCACCCGCACCAACTGCTCGCCGCTCGGCCGGAAGTACCGCAGCCCACGCTCGCGGATGGCGGCACCGTGCTCGCCGCGGGCGATGAGCAGAACCGGAATGTCGGCGAGGTGCAGCTGCGCCGCGACGGTCGACCCGATCGCCCCGGCTCCGATGACGATGTATCGCATACCCCCATCCCACCACCGGACGGCACTTCCACGCCAAGCCGTCCGGCGAAAGCAGCCGCAACAAGATCGTGACTCCCGAATGTCAACCTTTCGGGGGAATATGGCGTCTCATTCGGTGACAGGAACCGCGAGTCCGAGGGGGACCCACGTGCGAGTGAACAAGATTTGGCTGGCCGTCACCGGCACGGCTGCCGCCGCCGCGCTCGTCGCGTGCTCCGGCGGCACCACGACCGCTGTGCAGCCCCTCGCCGCGGCGGGCACGCCGACGTCCACCAGCACCCCGGCGCCAACCACCACCACGACCACGGCACCTCCGCCGTCGACCACGACCACCACCGCGCCGCCGAGCACGTCGAAGTCGACGACCACCACGAAGAAGCCCACGTCGACGCCCAAGAAGACCACCCAGCCCGCCGCGAACCCCAGCGTGCCGTGCAGCATCACCGAGGGCGCCTGCGTCGACATCTCCGCCAAGAAGGCGTGGCTGCTCAGCGGTGGCAAGGTGATCTACGGCCCGGTCTCGATCACCACCGGCCGCAAGGGCTACCCGACCCCGACGGGCACCTTCCACGTGCTCTACAAGGAGAAGATGCACCTCAGCAAGGAGTTCGACGACGCTCCGATGCCGAACTCCGTCTTCTTCTACCCCGGCGACGCCTTCCACCAGGGCAGCCTCTCCGCCCCGTCGCACGGCTGCGTACACCTGTCGAGCGCCTCGTCGCTGAAGTTCTTCAGCACCCTCAGCGTCGGCGACCCCGTGCAGGTCGTGCCGTAACCCGGCCTAGCCCTCCGCCGGCTCCAGCTCCGCACGCAGCTCCGCCAGCAGCTCGCTCCGGCTCCCGGCGCCGAGCCGCTGGCGCATGCGCGCCATGTGGTGCTCGACCGTCTTCGCCGAGATGAACAGCCGGTCGCCGATCTGCTTGTACGTCATCCCGGCCAGCACCAGCTCCGCCACCTGCCGCTCGCGGTCGCTCAGCCGCGCCGGGCCCGGGGTCACCGCCGGGTCGCGGCCCTGCAGCACCCGCGCGCAGTCGAGCAGCGTGACCATCACCTTGCGGTCCGACGTGCGGATCGCCGCCTGGCCCGCCAGCCGCGCGCCGTCCCAGCACAGGCCGACGTCGTGCAGGCCGCGGGCGGCCGCCTCCACCGCGATGGGGTCGACCTCGCCGCCCAGCACCTTCAGCCAGCACTCCGCCGCCCGCGACATCGCCGCGAAGTACGGGCCCGTGCCCGCTCCCTCGGCCAGCGCCGCCGCATGCTCCGCAGCTTCGCCCGGCTGCTCGTCCAGGATCGCCGCGTGCAGGCCGCTCCAGTGCAACGCCGTCGCCCACAGCGGCGGGTCGCCGAGCGCCGCCAGCAACTGCCGCGCCTGCCGCAGGTGCGGGGCAAGCCGGTCGCGCTCGCCCAGCCGCGCGGCCGCGACTTCGAACTCCCCGAACGGCAGGAACGTGAACAGGTCCACCGGATGCCGGACGACCGCTTCCCGTGCCTGCCCCCAGATGCGGCGCAGCGTCGCGAGATCGCTCGCCCGCCGCGCCAGGCCGACGCGCAGGCCCACCGCGAACAGCCAGTCCCGCGGCGACAGGCCGTCGCCCGCATCGCGCAGGCGCGTCACCGCGGTTTCCTCGTCGCCGCGCACCATCGAGATCCACGCCAGCAGCAACCGGTGCCGCGCGACCAGCGCGCCCGCCTCGATGGCGCGTTCCAGCAGCGGCTCCGCGATCGCCGCCTCGCCGCTGTGCAGCGCCACGAGCGCCCCGAGCGCCGCCGGGCTGTCGGGCAGCAACAGCTTGCCGGACACGGGTTCCAGCATCTCCGCTGCTCTGACCAAAGTGGACAGTGCCACGGCGGGTTGTTCCGTCACGGACTCGACGATTCCGCGCGCCGCCCCCGTCACCGCGCCGGACAGCAGCGTCGGCGGACCCGTGCCACTGCATTCGTCCAGCGCGCGCTCGGCGTCGGCGAGCCGTCCCGTGCCGACCAGTGCGATCGCGCCGAAACACCGCGCGTCCCCGGTACCGGCCCATTGGAACAGCTCCGCGCTGCGGGCGAGCTGCCCGCGGTGCGCCAGCGCCGTTCCGGCCACGTGCGCGCCTTCCGCCCTGGCCCCCGGGTCCTCGGCCGCGATCAGCTCGTCGGCCAGCCGCAAGGCCATGTCGAAGTCTCCGGCGCGCGCCACGGCCTCAGCCCAGCGCGCGCCCACCTGCCGCCCGGCCTTCGCCGCCGCCTCGTACAGCTTCGCCGCCAGCTCCGGTTCCGCCTCGTCCGCGGCCGCCTCGAACGCGGCGCCGATCTCCGGACCGGTCAGGCCCGCCTCCAGCAGCGGGCGGACGAGCGGCAGCACCGGGCCGCCGCGCTCCAGCTGCCGCTGCACGAGCTGCCTGCGCAACGCGACCTGCCGGGTCTGCGGAACCAGCTCGCGCAACGCCCGCGCGGCGATCGGCAGGAGCCGCCCGTCCGGGGACAGCAGCCCCGTCGCGTGCGCCGCCTCGATCACCGGACCGGACTGGTCACCGCCCGCGCCGGCCTCCGCCGCCACCAGGTACCGCACGACGTCCTCGCCCGCGTGGTCGAGCTCGTGCCGCAGCAGGTTCAGCTCGGTCGCCGCTCGCACCAGGCCCGGCACCCCGCCGGTCTGCGTGTGCACGAACTCGGCCTGCTCACGCGATCCCGTGCTTTCGAGGAACGTCGCCGTACGCGCGACGTCGAAGGGGCGCAACACGATCTGCCCGCGCAACCGCGCGAGCACCTGGTTCAGCACCACCCGCCGCGGGTGCGGCCGGGTCGCGATGACGATCTCCGCCTGCTCGTCCTCGAGGTACCGCAGCAGCTCGCCCAGCTCCGCGTCGCCGAGCAGGTGGGCGTCGTCGACCAGGCGGAGACCGGGACGGGCGAGGCGTTCGAGCACGGTCGTCTTGCCGTAGCCGCCGGGTGCGACGATCGCGAGCCGGACCGGCGTGAGCTCGCCGGCCGCGACGGCCGCGCACACGCGCTCGGTGGGCTCGTCCAGCAGGATCACTCGTCGTCCTCGTCTCGGCTGCTGCGCCGGTTCGGCACGAACCGGCGACGCGGTGGTTCGAGCGGGGTCACCACGACCGGCGGTCGTGGTGGGGTGGGTTCGGAATCGTAGACCTCGTCCGCGTCGAGCTCGGGATAGCCCGGCACCACCGGCACGAGCGCGGTGGACTCGGGCGGTGCCTCGGCGGGCGGGCGGGCGGCCAGCGCCGCCCCGCGGCACGCCGCCGTCTCGGGCCCGGGGTCGACGACCACGCGGCAGTCCAGCAGTTCCTCGGCGAGCCTGCCCACCAGCGGGATCCGGGCCATGCCACCGGCCAGCAGCACCGCGGATGCCTCCTCGTACCGGCGCACGGGGGTCAACGCGACGGTCAGCAACGGCTGGACCAGCCGCTCGAACTCGACGCGCGTGAGACGGCCCGGCAGGTCGACCTCGGTGACGGTGGACAGCCGCTCCTTCACCTCGACGCACGCCGCTCGCAGCTGCGCCGGCTCCCCGCCGAACCGGGACACGGCGTGCTCGACCAGCACGTCGTCGATCGGGGGCGCGGGTTGCTCGTCGTGCGCGACCAGCTCGAACGTCGCCGCCGCGCGCCGCAGCAACGCGGTGTCGACGTGCTCCCCGCCGAGCCGGCACACCGCGAGGAGGCTGCCGACCTCGACGCGTTCGCGCACCAGCAGGGCCTCCGCCGCCGCGGCCGGGCCGGGCAGCAGCAGCACTCCGGGCAGCCCGGCCTCGACGAGCGCGTCGTGCAGGAGGCGGCGGCGGTGCGCGCCCCAGCCGGGTGGGTGGGTCACGGCGATGCGGTCCGCCTCCTCGCCTTCGAGCTCGGCGACCTGGTCGGCCACCCAGCCGACGACGACCGCGGCGAGCGACTCCGGCCGGTACAGCTCGTCGCCCAGCAGCATGGGGACCTCGTCGCCGACCCGGCGGACGAAACCACGCGCGATCCGCTCGGGCTCGGCCGCGGCCGCGTGACGGGCTTCGGGGCCCGCGACGACCGTCGCGTCCGCCGCGACGTGCAGGACCGATTCGAGCGAGCACACGACCTCGGGCTCACCCCAGATTTCTCCCGCGCGGCGGCATACCGCCGCCTTGATCCGGGTACTACCGAGATCGATACCGAGGACGTAACGCATTCGAGTGCTTCCTCCTAGGAGTCGTCCTTTCGTACCAAAGGCTTCCGTTGGGGTCTCATCCCCTAACCCCCTAACCCGCTCGTGTGGCCGTGCCCCGAACGGGACCAGGAATGTTCCCCGATGGCAGGACCTGCGGGAATGCCTAGATTGGGTCGAGTTGTTCGGCCGGTGCCGAGCGCCCTCATGACCGATTCCTAGATCCCGGAGACCTCGTTGTCCCACCCCGCCCAGACGCTGCACGACTTCGTGCTCACCCTGCTGACCGACGACAGTGCCCGGTCGGCGTTCTCCACCGACCCCACGGCCGCGCTGGAGCGCGCCGGGCTCGGTGACGTGACCCCGCAGGACATCCAGGAAGTCGCCCCGCTCGTCGCCGACTACGCCCCGGTTCCCGCCGCGGACGCGCTCCAGTCCGTCATCTCGTCGCTGCCCACCGGCAACACCGAGGGCCTGCAGGGTGCGATCGCGCAGCTGTCCGCCGTCGCCGACGCCGCGAACGCGCTGCCCGAGCTGGCCCCGGAACAGCGCGGACTGCCGCTGTCGGCGCCGACGGTCTCCGGCCTGCCGGTCACGCTGCCCGCGGTGGGCGACGGCCTGCCCACGCTGCCCGAGCTCGGCGGCGAGGGCGAGCGCTCGCTCCCGGTGTCCGCGCCCGAGCTGTCCGGCCTCCCGGTCGCGCTGCCCGACCTCGGCGACGGTCTCCCCGCGCTGCCCGCGCTGGGCGACGGCCTCCCGGCGCTGCCGAACCTCGGCGACGGGCTCCCCGCCCTCGGCGAGGGGCTGCCCGCGCTCGGCGAGGGGCTGCCCGCGCTGCCGAACCTGGGCGAGGGCCTGCCCGCCGCCCCCGAGCTCGGCACCACGCTGCCGCTGGGCACGCCGGACCTCTCCCACGGCATGCCGCTGATCGGTGACCTGCCGCTGAACGAGCTGCCCGTGAGCGGGCTCGCGCACGAGGCGACGAAGTTCGACGGCCTGCCCGTCGACACCGACGAGATCGACGGCCTGAACACCCCCTCGGTGAACGGCGTGCCGGTGTCGGCGCCGCAGCTGGACCTGCCGGGCGTCGGCACCGTCCAGACGGCCACCAGCAGCACCACCGACGGCTTCGCCGGCAGCGCCGCGTACGCCGGTGAGCAGGGCGCGGCCGCCGCGGGCGCCACCGCCGCCCGTGACGGCGTCGGCCTCGCCGGTGCCGCCGACTCGCAGTTCGGCACCGTCGCGGGCAGCGGCGCCGCCGGCACCGACGCCGTCGCGGGCGGCCTCGAGAGCGAGGGCCCGCTCGGCGCCTACTCGGTCGTCGCCGACGGCATCCCCGCCGGCGTCCCGAGCTTCGACTCGGTCGGCGACCTCGGCCGCAGCCTCGACGAGGACGCGCTGGCCAAGAGCGCCCCGGCCGCGGGCACCCTCGCCGACTACGTCTCCTCGGGCGGCCAGCTGGTCGGCGAGCACGTCGCCGGTGGCACCTCGACCCTCGGCGGTTACCTGACCGGTGTCGACGGCACCGTCGGCCAGGCCGTGACCGCCACCGGCGCCGAGGCTTCGACCCAGGTGACCAACGGCGCCGAGAGCCTCTCCACGCAGGCCCCGCACCTGCCCGTGGAGACCCCGGCGCTGCCCGCGCCCGCGCTGCCCACCGAGGTCCCGTCGCACCTGCCTGCCGACCTGCCGGTGCACGTGTCCGCCGAGCTGCCGCAGTCGCTGCCGCACCTGCCGGTGGCGAACCCGCTGCCGCAGGCGGGCGACCTGGAGCACGCGATCTCCTCGCAGCCGCTGAGCGACTCCGTGGACGTGTCGCACAACCCGGTGAGCGACGCGACGCACGTCCTCGACCACTCCGTGCTGTCCGAGGCCCCTGGTCTCGGCGGCCTCACTGACGACCTGCCTTTCGGCCACTGACCGCGCCCAGTGTGGCGAGTGGTGTTCTCGCCAGTGCCCTCCCAACGGGGTGAGAACACCGTTCGCCGGTCGTATCGACGGCGGGGGTTCGTCTTCGGACGGACCCCCGCCGTTTCCATTTCGTGACCGGACAGGGCACACTTCTGGCCGTGATGGCACTGCCCTGGCTCGAAGTGCTGGACGACACCGTCCGCGTGTGCGCCGCTCACCGGCGCCCGGATCTCGTGGAGCGGCTGAGCACGCGCAGATCCCGGCTACTGGATCCGAAGCTGCGTGTCGTCGTCATCGGCGAGTCCGGGCAGGGCAAGAGCCAGCTGATCAACGCGCTGCTCAACGCCCCGGTCTGCGCGGTCGGCGACGACCGCACCACCGCCGTGCCCGCCGTGATCGAGCACGCCGAGACCCCCACCGCGACCGTCGTGACCGGCGGGCCGAGGGCGATCGAGGGACCGGCCCACGCCGCCGTCGCCGTCGACTCGGTGACCGCCGAGGCCAACCGCGAGGCCCGTTCCGCGTCCGGCGCCCCCGTGGTGCGCACGGAGATCGGCCTGCCCCGCGCACTGCTCGCCGGCGGGCTGGCCCTGGTCGACACACCCGCCCCGGCCGCGCTGGACACGGTGCAGGACATGGCGGCGGACGCGGTGCTGATGGCCACCGACGCCACCAGTGACCTGTCCGCGGCGGAGCTGCGCCTGCTCGAACAGGTCGCCCGGCTGTGCCCCACGATCATCGTGGCCTTGACCAAGATCGACCTGGTCCCCGGCTGGCGTGCCGTCGTCGAACGCACCCGCGCCCGCCTCGAAGAGGACGGCCTGCTCGCCACGGTCATGCCCGTGTCGGCGACGCTGCGGCTCGCGGCCGCGCGCACCGGTGACAAGGCGCTCAACGAGGAGTCCGGTTTCGCGGACCTGATCCGCTTCCTGCGCCAGGACCTGCTCGGCCAGGCGGACCTGCTCGCCCGGCGCTCCGTGGCAGCGCTGACCGCGCTGACGGTCGAGTCGCTGCAGGGGCCGCTACTGGAGGAGTTCGCCGCCACCCAGCAGGCCGGTGGTGGGGAGGCGGTCGCGCGCTGGCACAACGAGGGCCGGCGGCTGGAACGGCTGCAGCGGGACGCCGCCCGCTGGCAGACGCTGCTGTCGGACGAGGTCTCGGACCTGCTGTCGGACGTCGAGTTCGACCTGCGCGATCGGACGCGCCGGATCCTGGTCGAGGTCGACGAGTACTTCGACGCCGCCGACCCGGCCCGCACGTGGTCGGAGTTCGAGGAGTGGCTGCGCGAGAACCTCACGACGGTCGCCGAGACGAACTCGGAGTGGTTGCTCGACCGGTTCGAGTGGATCGCCCGCAAGCTGGCGCGGCAGCTCGCGCCGCACCGGCCGGACGCGGTGCCAGACTCGCTGCCGCGCGAGGTGCCGGCCGACGCGGTGGGCGACCTGCGCATGCCGCGGGTGGAGCGGTTCGGCGTCGGCCAGAAGCTGTTCGTCGGCATGCGCGGCTCCTACAGCGGATTGCTCATGTTCGGCCTGGCGACGACGATCGCGGGCCTGCCGCTGATCAACCCGATCTCGCTCGGCGCGGGCGCGGCGTTCGGCGCGAAGAGCGTGCTGGAGGAGCGCGGGAACCGGCTCAAGCGGCGGCAGGCCGCGGCGAAGACCGCCGCGCACCGGTACGTCGACGACTTCTTCCTGACCTACGGCAAGCACAGCAAGGACACCGCGCGCCAGATCCACCGCGCGCTGCGGGACAGGCTGTCGGGCGTGGCGGACGAGCTGCGGGCGGAGATCACGGAGTCCGCGAAGTCGATCAAGCACGTCATCGACACGGACACCGCGCAACGCACGGCCAGGGCCCACGAGATCCGCCGCAGCATCGACGAGCTGGCGCTGCTGCGGCAGCGGGCGCAGTCCCTCGGTGGGTTCCGGCCGCGCCCGGCGCCGCGGGGGCTCACGGCGTGAACCTGGCCGCCCGCACCCGGATCCTGCTCGAACAGGCCCTCGACGCGTACCAGGACAGCCCACGCGCGGCGGCCTGGCTGGGCAAGCACCTCGACCGGTTCTCCGACCCGTTGCGGCTGGCCGTCGTCGGCGGCCCGCAGGCGGGCAAGTCGACGATGGTGAGCGCGATCGCCGGGCAGGAGCTGCACGGTCAGGGCGACGGGATGCGGTGGTTCCGCGCGGCGCCGAGCCGTTCGCAGGAGGAGCTGACGCTCATCGACACCCCCGCCATCGACGCCGACGCCACGCCGCAGACGATCGAGGGCATCTGCGCGGAGGCGGACGCGGTGCTGTACCTGGTGCGGCATCCGCAGAACGCCGACCTGGGCTTCCTGCACACCCTCCAGGACCACCCGATCGCGCGAGCGTCCGCGGTGAACTCCGTCGTCGTGCTGTCGCGCGCCGACGAGCTCGGCGGCGGGCGCGTGGACGCGCTGATCTCCGCGCGCCAGATCGCCCGGCGCTACCGCCGGGAGCCGGAGCTGCGGGGGTTGTGCCAGGACGTGGTGCCGGTCGCCGGGCTGCTCGCGGCGGGCGGACGGACCCTGCGTGAGGTCGAGTTCGACGCCCTGCTCGAACTGGCCCGCATTCCGCGTGCGGAGCTGGACGCGCACCTGCTGTCCGCCGACCGGTTCATCGCCGCGACGGGACAGCCGGGCGCGGTGTTGCTGAGCCGGTTCGGGATGTTCGGGGTGCGGCTCGCGGTCACGCTCATCCGGCGTGGCGCCCAGACGCTGCCCGCGCTGGCGGCGCAGCTCGTGCCCCGCAGCGGGCTCGCCGAGCTGCGCGACACGATCGACCAGTACTTCACCGAGCGGCAGGACGTGCTGAAGGCGCGGTCCGCACTGCTGGGGCTGGAGGTGGTGCTGCGGATGGAACCGCGCCCGGCCGCGGCCGGGCTAGCGGCGGGGCTGGAGCGCATTCTGGCCGGGGCGCACGACTTCCGGGAACTGCGGTTGGTGGCCGCGTTGCGCACCGGCCGGGTCACGCTGCCGCCGGAGCTGAACGCGGAAGCGCTGCGACTGGTGGGCGGCAACGGAATCGGGATCGAGGAGCGGCTGGGCACGCAGGGTGCGGGCCTGCAGCGGGCGGTGTTCGACACGATCCGGCGGTGGCGGGCGCTGGCGGAGACCCCGGCCTTCGGCGTCGGAGAGCGGCGCGCCGCGGCAGTGGTGATCCGCAGTTGCGAGGCGATGGCGGCCGGGGCTCTTTGAGTCGCGCGGCAACCCCGTGGTCACCGCGCGCGGTCTCAGTCCTGGCTGGGCTTGAAGTACACGGTGCCGCCGCCGGTGGGCATGCGGCGGAAGAACTCCACCGGGGTCACGGGCCTGCCGTAGGGCCGGCCGAGGGGAACGATCGCGGTGTTCTCACCGGGCCGGGCCTGTTGCTGCGCGGGCCCACCGGAGGGGGTGCCGGGTCTGCGAGGAGGCTCCCACTGGGCTGCCATCGCTCTCCTTAAACGATTCGGGATTCGGTCCGAAGAGGACACTACTACCGTGCCCACCACGTCCCACCCCCGGCCTTTTCCGGCGGCGGAGCGCGAACCCGGTGCGACTTTTGGTGACGGATTTCCGCAACCGGCCAGCCCGAATCCCGAGTTCCCTCGAACGTGTCAATCCGGCATCGGCACGCGGTGCACGAGCGCGGACTCGACCAGATGGGCGAGCGCGGCGGCCTGGGCCGGCCGCAGCGCGTCGGCCGATACCGGCTCGTTTTCCAGCCACTGCACGACTTCTGCGGCTTCCCGATCGAGCCAGTGCAGTTGGGGCGGGGTGCCGGGACGCGCCAGCAGCACTCGTCCCGTGGTCGCGGTGCGGGCCAGGCGCACCAGCGGATCGAGCACGTAACGGCCTTCGGGCGCGTTTCCCGGGAGGATTTGCGGTCGGTCGACTTCCTCGCGCAAAAATGTGCGCAGGAACCACCGGGCGTCGTATTCGAGCGCGTCCTCGGCACCGAGCAGCCAGTGCCCGATTTCCGTTTCCCGGTCGCGGGCGTCGAGCAGCAGCGAGTTTTCCCCCAGCAACGCGGTTTCGCCGCGACGCCGAACTTCCTCGCCGAACTGCGCCAGGCACGCGTAGGCGTGGAACGCGGCGATCACCTGCTCCACCGGCCAGCTCGCGCCGGACCACGACGGGTGGAAGATCCGGTCGCGCGAGAGGTCCTCGGCGAGGAAGTCGTGCGTGATGGCCAGGTCGAAGAACTTCTGGTGCGCGCCTTCGTGCACCAGCGCCTCCGCCACGTCGTAGGCGCACGCCGGTTCGTCGACCAGGATCAGGCCGGGGAACAACCGGGAGGACGCGGACACCAGCCCGCGCGAGGTGTTCCGGTCGAGCACGACGAGCAACCCGGTGTGCGGCACGAGGTCGGCTGCCAGCCCGGGAACGACGTCGTACACCTTGGCGAGACCCGCTTCGACGACCGCCCGCGCCTGGCGGAAACGCTCGCCGTCCGCCTCGGTCAGCGCCCGGGGCGGCGGGCCGGAAATCCCGCTCTGCGCGTGCACGACGGCCAGCATCCGGGCGAGATGTTCCGGCGCACCGGAAGCGAGGGGCAAGGCGAACGTGCCCGCGGACAGGCGGATCACGGCATCCCCGGGCAGCTCTTCGGGGACGAATTCACCGCGGCCCGCAAGCGCTTCCCCGACACGGAAGCGGAACAGCGGATCGTCCAGCCGCTCGTCGGCGAGCGCGCACGGGGCGCCGGTGAACATTTCGACGGCCAGCCGGTAGAGGCTGCGGCGCTCGGCCAGCAGCGCGTCCACCGGCGCGAGCACCGCGTGCACGGCGGTGGCGTCCGGCCAGTCTGAGTTGGGATTCATGCTGCGGCTTCCACTAGGAGCGAGCCCCGACCCGCGACAAGGTACAGCTTTCTGGCGGGCCCGCACATCCGGGGACATGTCTGACAACAGACTGGACATGTCCCCGCCACGGTACTGTCAGGCACTTCCGCCCAGCAGGGTGACGATCTGCACCAGGCCGAGCACGGCCAGGGTCAGTCCCGCCGTCACGGTCATGACCAGTATTGTCCGCCAGCCGATCATCGCGACCGCCGTGGCGACCAGGAAGATGACCACAAGCAGGTTTTGCGAGCTCATCCAGAACACCTCCTCGGTTCCCGCCGAGCCAGGACCGAACCGGGGATCACCACTCCGGCCGACTCGGCAGTTCCAGGATCTCCATCCTGTCAGTTGTCTGTCAAGTTACAACTTGTTGCCAGACAACTTGCGTCCGCTGTCCGTCCAGGCTTACGATTACCGGAATGCTCGGGGACCACTGAGAGCTCGAGAAGGCTGACCATGGATGACGAGAGCTGGGCGCTCTCACCGGACACCCGCAAACCGCTGCCGGAGCTGATCGAGGACAAGCTCCGGCAGTTGATCGAGAGCGGCCGCTTCCAGGCCGGCGACCGGTTGCCCACCGAGCCCGAGCTCGCCCAGCGACTGGCGGTGGCTCGCAGTTCGCTGCGGACCGCGCTGCAACGCCTGCAGCTGCAAGGCATCGTCGAGGTGATGCGCGGACGCGGCTGGTACGTCCGGTCCACCCACGTCGGTGAGCGCGACGAAACCCCGCTCGTGCTCGACGGCCGGATCAGCGACTCTGACCTGCTGGAGGTCCGGATCGCGTTGGAGGCCACCGCGGCCAGCCTCGCCGCGGTGCGCGCGGACGACGGCGAGATCGACGAGATCGCGAAGCGCGCGAAGGACCACCAGACCGCGTCGTCGGACGACGTCGAGGAGCTGCTCCGCACCGACGAGGAATTCCACGCGGCCGTCGTGAAGGCGAGCCACAACGAGCTCCTCGAACAGCTGTACCGGTCGCTGGTGCCGAAGCTGCGTGGCTATCGCCGCAACAGTTACGGCACCGCGGAGCTGCACAACCGGTCGGCGACCGAGCACGACCAGGTGGCGTGGTTCCTCAAGCGGCGTGACGAGGGCGGCGCGCGGGTGTCGATGACCACGCACCTGCTCGGGTTGTACAACGACCTGGCGAATCGGAGCGATGTGCCGCCCGACGAGCGGGCCACGCTGAACACGTACAGCTACGACGAAGCCGACGAACCCCGCTGGCACAAGTCCTGAATCAACCGATCGGGCCTATCGCGTCCGTCCTCTCTCCACAGATCATGGATTCTCTCTACGGGGCGGAGAGGCAGTGGAGGCTGGGGACGGCAGCAGATCCGCCGGTTTCGCGCGCCCTGCCGTCCGGCGGGTGGCCGCCGGGTTCCTGCTCCTGGGTTCCGCTTCGCTGGTCGCGGTCGTGCTGTGGGATCCGGCGCGCGGCGTGGGCAGGGCGGTCCACCGGCTGCTGGAGCTGAGCTTCCCCGTCGCGTTGCTCGCCGGGGCCGCGCTGTACGGGTACGAGCTGTTCCTGCGGCGGTGGCTGGCGGCGGAGCTCGCCCACCTGGCCGGGCCGCGGATCGTCGAAGCGCTGCTGCCGCACCAGGTGATGGAGGCGTTGCTGGACTCGATCTACGGCGAGAACGACGCGAACCGCGACGTCATGACGGGCGTGCTGGGCGGCGCGGGACGGCGGCCGCTCGGCGGCGATCTCACGATCAGCACGCACACCGGCGTGCACATGGAGCTGCGCGGGGTCGACCGCGAGCTGTACTACCTGACGACTGCTGTCACGTACAGCTTCCGCAAGAACGTGCAGGTCGACCGGTTCATCGTGTTCGCGACGTGCAACGCGCTGCTGCGGGACTCGATCAGTTCCGGGTGCCAGCTGCCGTTGTTCGAGCTGTGGTTCGTGCCGGACAGCTCGTTGTTCCGCAGTTCGGTGGACGACATGCTGCCCTCGGTGCGGCTGGGCATCGAGTACCTCGACCTGGACGGCGGGCACCACAGCGCGTCGGCGAGCAAGCTGCGGTTGCGGGAGGTGAAGTACCAGCAGTGGGCGGACTACCTGTCGTTCTTCCGGGAGGACATGGGCCCGCTGCCGCGGCAGAACACCCACGATCACCTCGGTGACCTGCGGATCTTCGAGTGCGACCTGAGCGACATCGCGGCGGACGACCACACGGTCCGCGCCATCGAGCGCTTGTCGGTGCGGGTGAGCGCGCTGCAGCGCATCGACGACGGGATTTGTTACTGGCAGGCGCCGTACCCGTGTTACGTCGACCAGATCACCTTCGCCGCGAAGGAGCTCGACGTCGACGGCTCGACGGTGTTCGAGTTCAACCTGGCGCCCTTCACGTTCCGCTCGAACACCGCGACGACGCGCTGGCTGCGTGCGGAGGACCTGCCGGAGCTGGACGTGCGCTCATGGCTGCTGCCGGGTCACGGCGTGGCGCTGCTGTGGCGCCCGAGCCGGTCTTGACCCGGATTCGGTACCGCAGCACGGTTTCGCCACTCTCGAGCACGCCGCCGTGCCGCTCAGACGAGTAGGACTTCGGTCAGGCCTGTACCACGACGTTCGATGCTCCGGATCGCCATATCCGTACAAGCCGGGGACAAGCGCAGGAAGTTCAGCGCACAGCCGATTGCGGCGTCAACCGCAACCCCAAGCGGAAGCGGAGGGATTTGAACCCCCGGTGGGTTGCCCCACGCTCGCTTTCAAGGCGAGTGCATTCGGCCGCTCTGCCACGCTTCCCTGGGGTGCAGGGTAGCCCGTCACTCCGGCAGGTGGTTGAGGTGCTCGAACACCCGCGTGAACGCCTGGCCGATCACCACCTGCTCCTCCGGCGTGAGCAGGTCGATCAGGTGCTCCCGCACGCCCTCGACGTGCGTGGGTGCCGCCTTCTCCAGCAGTGCCCGGCCGGCCGGCGTGATCTCCGCGATGACCCCGCGCTTGTCCTCCGGGTCCGGGACGCGTCTCACGTGACCGTCGCTCTCCATGCGGCCCACCTGGTGCGACAGGCGGCTCTTCGTGGAGCCCAGCATCGTCGCCAGCTCGGTCATCCGCATCCGCTTGTCCTCCTGCGCGTCCAGGCACACGAGGACCTCGTAGTCCGTCAGGGAGACGTCGTGGGCTTCGCTCAGCTCGCGGTGCAGGCGGTGCCGCAGCTTCACCGTCGCCACGATGTAAGCCCGCCACGCCGCCGCCTCCCGTTCGGTCAGCCAGCGCACTTCACCCATGCCAGGGAACACTAGCGGGCGAAGCCGGAACCGCCCGGACGTGGGATGACGGATCGGTTGAGCGTGGCGCCGGAAAGGCGCATGCTGGAGATGTCGGAGGACGAGCTCCGCGACGTCGGCGCACTACCCGGGTGCACCTCGCGGGGCCCGCCGCCGAGGAAGGTCAGGTGGTTCAGTGGCGAGAAAACCCCAGCGGTTGACTGTCGGCTGCGCCCCCACGACCGGGATGCGATGACCCCACTCCGGTCGCGACGCGAGCGGCGACGGGTGTTCTCTTCGTGCGCTCCAACAGCACAACGGTGAGGATCTGGCCCCGCATCGGTGCGGTCTCCGCACACGCACCGGCGGCGCACGACTCACCGGCCCGGAAACCAGCCAACCGCCCCACAACAGGAACAACCTCGGTAAAGCCCGGGTGCGGCTCCTCCAACCGCCGCACCCGGGCCTTTTTCGGTTAAGCTGCCGCAATTATGAGGTTCGACGACAACGCTGAGCTGGACACTTCCGAGGTCTCCGACCTCCGCGGCGAAGGCGGCGGCATCGGCGGGCGCGTGGCGCTCGGCGGCGGCGGTCTCGGCGTGGTGGGCCTGATCATCTACTTCGTGCTCAGCCAGCTCGGCGGGATCAGCACCGGCGGCAGCAGCGGCAGCGTCGGGCTCGGCCAGCTCCAGTCCGGGCAGCAGATCACCAACAGCACCCTCGCCGACGAGTGCCACACCGGCGCCGACGCCAACCGCAACCACGACTGCGCCGTCGTCGCGTACATCAACTCGATCCAGGACTACTGGACCGACCAGTTCGCCCGCTCCGGCCAGACCTACCGCAAGGCCACCACGAACTTCTTCAGCGGCAGCGTCCGCACCGGCTGCGGCAGCGCCACCTCCGACACCGGCCCCTTCTACTGCCCCGCCGACGGCAAGGTCTACATCGACCTGTCGTTCTACCAGGAGCTGCAGAGCCGCTTCGGCGCCGAGGGCGGCCCCTTCGCCGAGGCCTACGTCCTCGCCCACGAGTACGGCCACCACGTGCAGGACCTCCTCGGCACCTCCGACCGCGTCGGCAGCGGCACCGGCCCCACCTCCGGCTCCGTCCGGCTCGAACTGCAGGCCGACTGCTACGCCGGCGTCTGGGGCAACCACGCCACCACCACCCCGTCCTCCAGCGGCCGCCCACTCATCACGGACATCACGCAGGACGACATCAACCGCGCGCTCGACACCGCCTCCCGCATCGGCGACGACTACATCCAGAAGAACCTCGGCAGCGGCAAGATCGACACCTCGCAGTTCACACACGGCACGTCCGCCCAGCGCGAGAAGTGGTTCAACACCGGCTTCACCACCGGCGACCCGGCGCGCTGCGACACGTTCGGCACAAGCAACCTCGGCTGAAGCCACCCCCGCTCCGCGATAGGGTCGGTGTATGCGAGCCATCACGATTCGTGAACCCGGCGGCCCCGAAGTGCTCGAGTGGACCGAGGTCCCGGACCCGGAACCGGGCCCGGGCGAGGTGGTCGTGGAGGTCGCCGCGAGTGCCGTGAACCGCGCGGACCTGTTGCAGCGGCAGGGTTTCTACCCGCCGCCGCCCGGCGCCAGCGAAATCCTCGGCCTCGAGTGCTCGGGCACGATCGCGGCGGTCGGCGAAGGCGTCGAGGACTGGCACTACGGCGACGAGGTGTGCGCGCTGCTCGCCGGCGGCGGTTACGCCGAGAAGGTCGTGGTGCCCGCCGTGCAGCTGCTGCCCGTGCCCGGCGAGGTCAGCCTCCTCACCTCCGCCGCGCTACCCGAGGTCGCGTGCACCGTGTGGTCGAACGTCGTGATGATCGGGCAGCTGACCGAGGGCGAGGTGCTGCTGGTCCACGGCGGTGCGGGCGGCATCGGCACGCACGCCATCCAGGTCGGCAAGGCGCTGGGCGCCACCGTCGCGGTCACCGCCGGTTCGGCCGAGCGGCTCGAACGCTGCCGCCAGCTCGGCGCGGACATCACGATCAACTACCGGGAACAGGACTTCGTCGAGGAGCTGAAGAAGGAGACCGGCGGCGCCGACGTCATCCTCGACAACATGGGCGCGTCCTACCTGGAGCGCAACATCGCCGCGGTGAAGCCGAACGGGCGGATCACGATCATCGGTTTCCAGGGCGGCACCAAGGCCGAGCTGAACCTGACCAAGCTGAGCGCCAAGCGGGCCTTCGTCTCCGCCACCACGCTGCGGGCACGGCCGGTGGAGGACAAGGGACGCATCGTCGCCGACGTGCGGAAGAACCTGTGGCCGCTGGTCGAGGACGGGTCGGTCCAGCCGATCGTCGGGCAGGCGATCCCGCTGTCCGAGGCCGCGAACGGGCACCGCGCGCTGGAAGAGGGCGGCGTGTTCGGAAAGGTGCTGCTGACCTCTCGCGCTTAGCGGAGCTCTTCGAGGACGCGGACCAGCTGGTTGACCTCGAAGACGTTGGAGTAGTGGGCCAGGCCGATGCGGACCGCGCCGCCGACCTCGCCCACGCCCAGCGCCGCGAACACCCCGCTGGTCCCCTCGTCCGCGAACGCGCACAGGCCCTGCGACGCCAGGTAGTCCGCGACCTCCGGCGCCTTCTTGCCCGCGACGGCGAACGCCAGCGCGGGGATCCGGCGCATCGCGTCGCCGATCAGCATCACGTGCGGCAGCGACCGCAGCTCGCTGGTCAGCTGCGCGAGCAGTCCCGCGTGGTACGACTTCGCCGACCCGAGCGAGGTCACCAGGCGTTCGCGGCGGGAGCCGGTGGCGGCGTCGTCCAGGCCCGCGAGGTAGTCGATCGACGCGATGAGGCCCGCGAGCAGCGGGTACGCGTGCGGCCCCAGTTCGAGCCGGCCCGGGCCGCGCACCTCCGGGTCCAGCGACGCCGTCGGCAGCCGCTCGATCATCTCGGGGTCGCGGAACGCCAGCGCGCCCACCGCCGGACCACCCCACGACTGCGCGGACACGACGATCACGTCCGCGCCCAGCTCCGGCAGGTCGAGCGGCAGGAACGGCGCGGCGTACGTCGCGTCCACCACCACCATCGCGCCGACGCGCTTGGCGAACTCCACGACCGTCGGCACGTCCGGCCGCGTGCCGACCGAACCCGACGCCGCGGTGATCGCGACCGCCTTGGTGTGGGCGTTGACCAGACCCTCGTACTGCCACGCCGGCAGCTCGCACGTCTCGATGTCGATCTCGCTCCAGCGCACGATCGCGCCGACGCGCTTCGCCGCGCGCTGCCACGGCACCAGGTTCGCCTGCTCGTCGAGCCGCGACACCACGACCTCGTCGCCCAACGTCCAGCGTTCGCTCATCGAGTCGACCAGGCGGCGCAGCAGGACGGCAGCGCTCGGCCCGAGCACGACCCCGGCCGGGTCGGTGCCGACGAGGTCCGCGACCGCGCGCCGCGCGGCAGTCACTATGCTCTCCGCACGCTGGGACGCCGGAAACGCGCCCCCTGGCACCGAAACCGGGGCGCGCATCGCCGTCGACACGGCCGAGGCCACCTGTTCGGGTACCAGCATTCCGGCAGGGCCGTCGAAGTGGATCCAGCCGTCACCCAGCGCGGGGAACAACCCACGAATTCGAGCGACGTCGAACGCCATGGAGACACCGTACGGAGGGGTAATTTCGCTGCGCGTCCGGGGTTGGACTATGGGACACCTGACCGCGGTAATCCGGCTAGTCTCGAACGTGCAACCGAGTCCATGGATGGAGCGATGACGGAGCCCAACTACCCCAACCCCCAGTCGGACGAGCAGGCCCAGCACGTGCTGGTCGTCGGCCCGGACGGTGCCCCGGTGGGCACGGCACGCGTGCCGTCTGGCGAAGAGGAGCACCAAGAGTCCGTCGGCGACCTCGTCGAAGAGCCGGCGAAGGTGATGCGCATCGGCACGATGATCAAGCAGCTCCTCGAGGAGGTGCGCGCGGCACCGCTGGACGACGCGAGCCGCAACCGGCTGCGCGAGATCCACCAGACGTCGGTGAAGGAGCTGGAGCAGGCGCTCGCCCCCGAGCTGCAGCAGGAGCTGGAACGCCTGGTGAACCCGTTCACCGACGACTCGACCCCGTCGGACGCCGAGCTGCGCATCGCGCAGGCCCAGCTGGTCGGCTGGCTCGAAGGGCTGTTCCACGGCATCCAGACCGCGCTGTTCGCGCAGCAGATGGCGGCGCGGGTGCAGCTGGAGCAGATGCGCCGCGGCCTGCCGCCGGGCACCGCCGCCACCAGGCCCGACGGCCACGCGCCGGGCATCAGCGGCACCGGGCAGTACCTGTAGCGGGGGTGCCCGCGCCGCCTACTGACGGCGCGGGCACACCTCGACGTCGGTGGTCCTGATCGGGTTGCTGCAGTCGAAGGTCTCGCGGACCTCCTGCGCGAGCCGCGGTTCCAGCTTGTCCAGGTCGAGCCAGCTGGTGTTGTAGACGAGGTAGCGCACCTTCGGGTCCGTCAGGCAGGCCGCGTTCTCCTCGTAGCTGACGAGCCCCCGGATCGCCGGGATGTCGGTGCTGCGCTGCAGGAACACCGGCGACGGGTACCGGCACGGCGTGGGGTTGCCGAGGAAGTACGCGACGTCGCCGAAAGCGATGTACAGCACCTCGGTGTCCGGGCCGATCTGCTCGCGCACCTGGCCCAGCTGCGTCACGAGCCGCTCCGCGGTGTTGACGCGGTCGGTGTTGCGGTTGTCGGCGGCGCCGAAGTCGAACGAGTACGGGCTGCTGGGCCACACCTGCACGGACAACGCGGCCACGGCGACCAGCACCGGGATGGCGAACAGCCGTCGGCTGCCGCGCGTCGACTCCAGCGCCGCGACCACGCACGCCAGCACCACGAGCCCGGTGAGCCCCGCGTAGGCCAGGATCTGGTGGTTGTCGCGCCACTGCTCGGAGCGCGCCGCCGCGAGCGGTTCGATCACGGCGAGGATCGCGGTGGTCACCACGAGTGTCCACGGTGGACGGCCGTGCTCGGTGTACCAGCGGCCGACGGCGAGCGCCCAGACCCCGGCGGCCAGCGGCAGCAGCGGCGTCAGGTGGTACTGGAACCACTGCGCCTGCAACAGGGTCGTGGTGAACACACCGAGCACGCCCAGCGCCAGCAGGAGCACCCACCAGCCGCGACGCAGCCGCAGCAGCACCACGACGCTGACCGGCAGCAGCGCGAACAGCGGGTTCTGCAGCGCCTCGTTCATCACCGTGCGGGCGAGGTCGAACACGTCGATCTTGCCGCCGCTGAGCGGGGACGCGCCGTTGAGCACCGAGAACTCGTGGAACCAGCGCCATTCGCGCGGTTCGATCAGCACGGCGAGGCCGAACAGCCCGAGTCCGATCGGCACGGCGGCCACGGTCGTCCACAGTGCACGGCGGCGGTCGACGAGCAGCACGACGCCGATCGCGAGCAACGCCGTGGGAGCCGTCGTGTACTTCACCAGCACGGCGAGCGCGAGGCCGAGCCCGCCCAGCACCGCGCCGACCCACAGTCGTTTGGGCCACAGGGAAGCGGCGACGGCGGCGGTGGCGAACACACCGGCCATCCACTCGGGTTGCAGGAAGTCCCAGTTCGGCGACAGCGCGAGCGCGAGCCCGACGGCCGCCGCCACGAGTGAGCTTTCCGGGCGGCGCAACGCGGCGCGCAGCCAGAGTGCGACGAGCGCGACGATGACGAGCGCGCCGAGGCGGATCAGCGTTTCCGACGAGACAAGGTTGGTCGGCGCGAGAACGAGCCGGTACGCGAGCGGCCGGTGCACGAAAACCCCGGCGGGACCGACATCGCTCGTACGCAGACAACCGAGCACGAACCGGACATCGTGGTTCAGACCAGTCCAGAAGAGCGTCACGGCGACCGGGATCGCCGCGAGCAGGCCGCCCGCCAACCAGGCCACGCGGGAGAACGCGGGGCGACGGCTGGGGGCGCCGAGTCTGACCTCAGTTGCGGTGGTCATCCTTCGTCAGTGCCTCTTCCACTCGGGCCAGGCGCTCCTCGTACTGCGCCACGGCGGAAACGCGGGCCCGGATCCGCGCGTGCTCGGCCCGCACCTCTTCCACGTCGGCCGGCGACTGCCCGTTACCCGCACCCGGGCGTTCGAGCGTCGCCAGCCTGCTGTCCATGGCGGCCACGTGCGCGGCGAGCCGCCGGATCTCGTCGTCGTGCCAGCCGATGCGCCCGTCCAGCTCGGCGGCGCGCGAGTCGGTGTGCCCGCGCAGCTCGTCACGCACCGCGTGCAGCTCCCCGCGCAGCCCGTCCAGCTGGCGGCGCAGGTCGTCGAGCTGCGGGCCGAACCGCTGCTCGGTCACGTTCTCGATGCGCCAGCGCAACCGCTTCCACAGCGGGAACACGGCGACCTTGCCCAGTTTCTTGACGGTGCTCACGCGATCAACTCGATCTCTCCGGTGTCGCTCCAGGACCGCAGCAGCGCGGACTCGGCGTGCAGGCGGTGGTCTCCGGTGACGTTCACGTCCTCGCCCCAGGCGTGCGCGAACGTCGTCTGCTCGGGCCGGTCGAGGATCGAGAACCCGGTGATCCGGATCTTCGCCGCCGGGAACAGCCGCACGGCGAGGTACACGACGAGGGTGCCGGTGGTCGCCCAGATCGCCTGCTCCGGGTCGAGCCCGAGCAGGCGCCCCAGCGGCTGCACGAACAGGCGGTTGGGGATGGGCACGAAACCCATGTCGTCCGGCCACCAGTCCGGGATGATCTCGGTCTCCCAGTGCAGCCTGCCCGGCTCGGCCAGCAGGTACAGCCGCGACTTGTAGTCGGCGAAGGTGTGCGGGCTGACCAGCACTCCGCGGTGCAGGACGACGACGTCGGTCTTGCGGCCGTACGCCGGTTCCGCGCCGGGCTCGTCGAGCGCGAACGTGGTCATCCGCAGCACGAGGTCGCTGTCGTCGATCAGTTCCGCCCGCTGCGCGCTGGGCGGCAGCGGCGCGTTGCCGACCACCGTGACCGTCTCGACCCGCTGCCCGCGCGCGTAGGCGACGAGCAGGTCCCGGAACACGTCGAGCTGCCCCGGTGCGCCCGCCTGCTCCGGCGCGGCCTCCGCGAGGTGCACGAAGTCCTCCTCTTCCCCGATGGACCGCCAGACTGTAACGAACGGCACAGCAGGCGTCACACCCGGCGCAGGCGCTGCCGCGGCTTCTCCTCGCCCGGGAAGACCCGCTTGACCCCGTCGCCGAGCGCCAGCTCGACGTTGCGGATGTCGCGCACCAGCCGCCGCAGCCCGTCCGGCTCCAGCGACGCGGCCTGGTCCGAACCCCACATCGTGCGGTCCAGCGTCACGTGCCGCTCGACCAGGCACGCACCCAGCGCGACGGCGGCGATCGAGACCTGCAGCCCGCGCTCGTGCCCGGAGTAGCCGATCGGGACACCGAACCGCTCGGCGAGCGTGCCGATCGTGCGCAGGTTCGCCTCCTCCGGCGGGCACGGGTACGTGGACGTGGTGTGCAGCAGCACGAGCCGGTCGGTGCCGAGCACCTCGACGGCGGCGTCGACTTCCTCCATTGTGGACATACCGGTGGAGGCGATGATCGGCTTTCCGGTGTCGCGCAACGCCTTCAGCAGGTCGAGGTCCGTCAGCGACGCCGAAGCGACCTTGTGCGTGACGACGTCGAACCTCTCCAGGAAGTCCACGCTCGGCACGTCCCACGGCGAGGCGAACCAGGCGATGCCCAGTTCCTTGCAGTACCGGTCGATCTCGGCGTACTCCTCCTCGCCGAACTCGACGCGGTAGCGGTAGTCGAGGTAGGTCATCCGGCCCCACGGCGTGTCGCGCATCGTGTCGCGCATGTCCGGCGGGGTCGCGATGTCCGGCGTCCGCTTCTGGAACTTGACCGCGTCCGCGCCCACACTGGCGGCGATCTCGATCAGCTGCTTCGCGATGCCGACGTCGCCGTTGTGGTTGATACCGATCTCCGCGACGGTGTACACCGGGTGCCCCGGGCCCACCTCGCGGTCGCCGATCCGCACGGCAGAAGTCACTGTTCTTTCCTCCGTTCGACTGCGTGCAGCACGAGGTCCGCCACCTCGCGGACGGCGCCGTACCCGCCGGGGCGGTCCAGCACCAGCCGGGCGGCCCTGCGGACCTCCGGCCGCGCGTCCTGCACCGCGATGGGCCAGCCGACCAGCGCCATCGCCTCCAGGTCGCGCAGGTCGTTGCCGACGTACGCGACGCGGGCGGGGTCGAGGCGCTGCTCGGCCAGCCAGGTCTTGAGCACGGCGGCCTTGTCGCCGACGCCGTGCAGCACCTGCGCGCCGAGCTTGGCGGCGCGCGCGGCGACCACCGGGTTCTGCTCGACGGACAGGATCAGCAACGGGACGCCCGCGGCGAGCAGCCGGGCCACCCCGGCGCCGTCGGACCGGCTCACCATGACGCCCTCGGTGCCGTCCTGCAGCACCAGCGCGTGATCATCGGTGTGCACCCCGTCGAAGTCGGTCACCACGGCGTCGACGTCGACGAGCTCCGGCACGGGCGGTTCGAGCGTGGCGGCGAGCAGGCGCGCGACCGCCAGGTCCTCCGGCGTGTCGATCTCGATCGCATGCTCCGCGGGCGTCTCGACGAGCCCGATGCGGCCGAAGAACCGGTGCCGCGCCGCGCGGAACCCGGACACGCGCATCCCGTACACCGCACCGGTTTCCCGGAACTCCGGCGCGCGCTCCTGGCGCCGCGGCCGCACGGCGGCGTCGTGGTTCACCGCGACGGCACCGCCCTCGGCGTCACGCTGCCAGAGGAACTCGTGCACCCGCACGGCGGTGAGCGCGCAGTCCCAGCCGTTGTCGGCGACCTGCGCCACGACGTTGTCGATCGTCTCCGTCGCGATGAACGGCGAGGTGCACTGCACCATCAGCACCACGTCGGGCGCGTGACCGTGCTCCTGCTCGAAGGCGTCCAGCACGTGCAGCAGCACCGCCTCCGACGACACCGAGTCGCCGGACAGCTCGGCGGGGCGCGGCAGCACGACCGCACCCGCGGCCTTGGCGACCGTCCCGATCTCCGTGCTGTCGGTGCTGACGACCACCTCGTCCACGCGGGCGGACGAGCGCAGCGCCCGCACGGCACGGGCGACCAGCGGGTCCTCCCCCACCTTCGCCAGGTTCTTGCCGGGCACGCCCTTCGAGCCGCCCCGGGCCGGGACGACGGCCAGCACCCGGGTCCCGTCGCGTTCTGTCACCCGGCCGAGGGTACGGAACGTCATCGCTCGCCGAAGAGGCGCTCCCAGTTCTCCTTGCTGGTCAGCTGCTGCTGCGCCTCGTGGTAGCGGCGGACGGTCTGCTCCCCCTCCTGCCGCAGCCGCCACAGCACCTGCAGGCCCTGCTTGCCGAGCTTCGTCATGAGCCGCTTGTCCAGGCGGCGCACCCGCACACCCGTCTGCGAGGAGTCGGTGACCACCGCGGTGCGGAACAGCGAGACGTGCCACCAGTGCTCGTCCCCGGCGCGGACCGCCGCGCTGCCGCCCGGCTTGTCCAGGTACTGCATGGCCAGTCGCTTGAGCAGCACGAGCGTCGGCTTCGACGGCTCGAAACCGGCCCGCACGATCGGCATGTGGTCGGCCCGCACGCCGGTGCGTGCCGCCGGGACGATGTGCGTCTCCGGGTACTCCGCACGCAGCATCCGGATCGCGGGCACCACGTTCGCGCCGCCGTCGGCGAGCGTCTCGGGGCCGCTCAGGAAGTCCTCGATCGCCTTGATCATGGTCGCCGCCAGGCCGTACTGCATCGAGGCCAGCGTCTCCATGAACTCGTTGAGCAGGAACTGGAACATGTCCTTCGGCTGCAGCTGGTGGTGCAGCGCGGCGGTGATCAGGCCGTTGCGGTAGTGGAAGTAGCGGGCCCAGTCGTCCCAGCCCTTCCAGTGCAGGTCCTGGTGCCACACCCCGGCGCCAGGCAGCGTCACCGTGAAGAAGCCCGCGCCACGCGCCCGCAGGCCGTACTCGACGTCGTCCCACTGGAAGAAGATCGGCAGCGGGTAGCCCACCGCGCGCACGACCTCGGCCGGGATCAGGCAGCACCACCACGCGTTGTGCGTGGCGTCCACCCGGCGGTCCTGGTTGTGTTCGAGCATGCTGCGCTGCGACAGCGAGTCGGTGCGGTCGATGCCGGCGCGCAGCTTCGGCAGGTTCGCGATGTCCGCGTCGACGAACAGCTGGTCCGGGTGCAGCTCGCACAGGTTCTGGCCGCCGACGACGGCGGGCTCGGTGGTGCTGTTGGCGAGCGCGCTGATCCGCATGATGGTGTCGGACTCGAGCTTGATGTCGTCGTCCATCAGCAGGATGTGCGCGTCCTCGCCGCCAGGGGCTTCGAGCGTCTCGTACATGCCGCGGGTGAACCCGCCCGCGCCGCCGAGGTTGGGCTGGCGCACGTAGCGCAGCTTGTCGCCGAGCAGCTCCTTGACGTGCGCGAACCGCTCGCGCGACTCGACGGTGTCGGTGCCCTGGTCGGTGACGTGCACCGCGGCGACGTAGTCGCGCACGATCGGGTCCTCGGCCAGCTCGGTGAGCGTCTCGATGCAGTAGTCGGCGCGGTTGTGCGTGCAGATGACCACCGACACCGGGCGCGGCGCGCCGGCGGCCGCGACGGTCCAGCGGACGTCCTCGACGACCAGCCGCTCACCGGCGGTCTCGACGTCCAGCCACAGCGCGCCGCCGTCGACGAACCGGTCGATCGGCGCGGTCAGCCGGACGGTTTGCCGGTCGGCACCCGAAACGGTGACGGAGGCGGCCTGCCGGCTGTCGCCCTTGCTGTCCGACGCGCTCACGATGAGCTTGCCGGAACCGGTGACGACGGCCTCGACGTCGCACGACGTGATCTCCGTGTAGCGCTGCCAGTAGCTCGCCGGAAAACGCCCGAAGTAGGTGTTCGTGCTGACCGCGGCGTGCGGCTCGACCGTGACGCGGTCCCGCTCCGTGGTGGCGGCACCCAGCGTGGTGACGGCGTACATCGCGTCGGGCGCCGGGAAGGAACGCGCGGCGAAGAAGGTCCGCTGTGCGAGGAGGCGCCCGGGCCCACCGGACTGGCGACCGGACCGGTTCTCCGGCTCGGCGATCGCTTTCTGGGTCATATCGCTCGATACCCCGTCTCGAGAAAATGTGCTGTTTTTGTCGACGGCAGCGCTCGGCCCCGACGCCTCGCGGAATGGATCACACGCTACCGGGCGTGAGAAGGCGATAAATCACCCGCCCCGAAAGAGTGACGCGGCGAATGACCTTGAGGTTGCCCGCCCTCTCCCGGCGGGTGTGGCTCCGGTCGCTACCCTGAGCGGGTGCACGCCACCAGCACGGTCGATAAGGCCAGCGACCCCGTGACAGACAGCGCCAGCCGCGTCCCGCCCTCGGCGGGCAGCCGCTCCTTCGCGCGCGCGACCGCCGATCTCCGTGACGGCTTCCGCCAGCGCGAACTGTGGAGCCACCTGGGCTGGCAGGACATCAAGCAGCGCTACCGCCGCTCGGTGATCGGCCCGTTCTGGATCACCATCAGCCAGGGTGTCATCTCCCTCGGCCTCGGTGTCCTGTACTCGACGCTGTGGGGTCTGCACGTTTCGACGTTCCTGCCCTACATCGCCACGGGCTTCATCGTCTGGGGCTTCATCAGCGGCTGCCTCGCCGAGGGCATGGAGACGTTCATCTCCAACGAGGGCCTGATCAAGCAGATCCGGGCGCCGTTGACGGTGTACGCGCTGCGCACGGTGTGGCGGCAGACGCTGATGTTCGCGCACAACCTGATCGTCGTCGTGATCATCGACGCGATCTTCTTCGGCAACCTGAACCACTCCTACGGCCTGCAGCACGGCGTGTGCGAAGCCAACGTGATCTGCCACCCGGGCCTGGGCTGGTACTCGCTGTCGGCGATCCCCGCGTTCGTCCTGCTGGCGATCAACGCGTGGTGGGTGACGCTGCTGCTGGGCATCATCTCGACCCGCTACCGGGACATCCCGCAGGTGATCAACTCGCTGATCCAGCTGCTGTTCTACATGACCCCGATCGTCTGGCCGATCGACCAGCTCTACGGCACCGGCGCCCGCGCCGAGCTGGCCAGCTGGGTGGTGCCGATCGTGCACCTGAACCCCTTCTACCACTTCGTCCAGGTCCTGCGCGCCCCGCTCATCGGGCAGGCGGTCAACCCGTGGAGCTGGGTCGTCGTCGGCGGTATCACCGTCGTCGGCTGGCTGCTCGCGCTGATCGCCATGCGCAACTACCGGGCCCGCGTCTCCTACTGGGTGTGAGAACTAGACATGGTCAGCATTGAGGTCCAGAACGCCTACGTCGACTTCCCGATCTTCGACGCGAAGACCCGTTCGCTGAAGAAGAGGGTGCTCGGCAAGGTCGGCGGCAAGATCGGCACCGACGCGAAGGTCCCGATCATCGAGGCGCTGCAGGACGTGTCGCTGTCGCTCAAGGACGGCGACCGCGTCGGCCTGGTCGGGCACAACGGCGCGGGCAAGTCCACGCTGCTGCGGCTGCTGTCGGGCATCTACGAGCCCACCCGCGGCACCGCGCGCGTGGTGGGCAAGGTCGCGCCGGTGTTCGACCTGGGCATCGGCATGGACCCGGAGATCTCCGGCTACGAGAACATCATGATCCGGGGCCTGTTCCTCGGCATGACCCGCAAGCAGATGGAGAAGCGGGTCGACGACATCGCGGATTTCACCGAGCTCGGTGACTACCTGCAGATGCCGCTGCGCACGTACTCCACCGGTATGCGGGTGCGGCTCGCGCTGGGCGTCGTGACGACGATCGACCCGGAGATCCTCATCCTCGACGAGGGCATCGGCGCGGTCGACGCGGCGTTCCTCAACAAGGCGCGGGACCGGCTCGTCGACCTCGTCCGCCGCTCGGGTCTGCTGGTGTTCGCCTCGCACGCCGACGACCTGCTGCTGGAGCTGTGCACCACGGCCATCTGGATGGACGAGGGCCGGATGCGCAAGCAGGGTTCGCTGCGGGAAGTCCTGACGGCGTACAAGGGCCGCGACCCGTACGAGAACATGAGCGCGGAGATGCTGGCCCGCCTCGGTGCCGAGCCCGCGGTCGCCGGCAAGGGCGGCGAGTGAGCATGAGCGGTGCCGAGCAGGCGCCCCTGCCCGCGGGGGCCGTGGTGGCCGTGGTGGTCACCCGGCACCGGCGTGACCTGCTCGCGGACTCGCTGAAGGTGATCGCGGCGCAGACCCGGCCCGTCGACCACCTCGTGGTCGTCGACAACGGGCCGGACCAGCCCGCGCGCGAGGTCGTCGAGACCTTCCCGCTGCCGTTCACATACCTGCCGTCGCACCGGAACCTCGGTGGCGCCGGCGGGTTCGCGCTGGGCATGTTGCACGCCTTGTCGCTGGGCGCGGACTGGGTGTGGCTGGCCGACGACGACGGCCGCCCGGCGGACGAGCACGTGCTGGAAGTGCTGCTCCAGGAGGCCGAGCAACGCGGACTGGCGGAGGTCTCGCCGGTCGTGTCCAACATCGAGGCCCCGGCGAAGCTGGCGTTCCCGCTGCGGCGGGGACTGACGTGGAAGCGGTCCTCGGCGGAGCTGGGCACCGACTTCCTGCCCGGCATCGCGTCGCTGTTCAACGGCGCCCTGTTCCGCGCCTCGACGCTGGACGTCGTCGGCGTGCCGGACCTGCGGTTGTTCTTCCGCGGTGACGAGGTCGAGGTGCACCGCCGCCTGGTGCGGTCGGGGCTGCCGTTCGGCACGTCGCTGCGCGTGGCATACCTGCACCCGGACGGGTCGGACGAGTTCAAGCCGATGCTCGGCGGGCGGTTCCACGCGCAGGACCCGGAAAACGAGGTCAAGCGGTACTACACCTACCGCAACCGCGGGTACCTGTTGTCGCAGCCGGGAATGCGCAAGATCGGTGCGCTTGAGGTGCTCCGGTTCGGGCTGTACTTCGTGGGCGTGAAGCGTGACCCGAAGGCGTTCCTGCAGTGGCTGAAGCTGGTGCGGCTGGGGCAGCGCGAGCGCTTCTTCCGTTACCGCGCGTGAGCCTGTAGCTCCTCGAACAGGTGATGCGCGATGCGTGAGTTGTCGGCGGGCGCATAGGTCAGCCAACTCTGCCCGTCCTCGGCCTTGCGTGAGGTGGCGAAGTAGCGGCCCTCGTCGGTGTCGAACCACGCGGTGGGCGTGAGGCGGCTGGGTTTCCCGTCGCGACCGGGGACGACGACGGTGAACTGGCCGATGCGCAGCTTCGGCTTCTGGAAGATCCGCTCCACCGCACGCAGCTGGGCGGGCGCCGTGGAGCGCGGCTTGGCGACGTTCGCGAAGGGGTCGTACGCGTCGTCCTGGCGGTGGTGGCGGCCGCTCGCGGGTTTGGCGACCGTGACCGACGGCCCGGCCGCGGCGGGCGTGCGGGGCAGCAGGTCGACGACGCCGGCGACGATCGCGGTGGCACGGCACTCCTGGAAGATCATGGAGTTGCGGTCCTGTTTGGCCACCACGGCGTACTGGCCGTTGGACGCGGCGCGGGCGAACAGCTGCTGCCCGTCGTCGAGCTGGGCGACGGCGAGGACGGCGAACGGCCCGGCGACGAAGGTCCGCAGGGCCAGCTCCACGTCGTCGTCGAGGCGGCCGCGACCGAAGAGCCCGCGTGACTCGAGGTCGCGGAACACGGCGTTGCGGATCTGCGCGCGCTCGTCGAAGGTGATGCCGAGGTGGGGGACCTCGAACGGTTGCGGGGCCCGGCCGAGGTCCAGGTGCTCCAGCAGGATGTCCAGCGCCGCCAGCGAAAGCGAAAACTGGTGTGGCATCGTTTCTTTTCCCTCCGCTTTCAGCGAACCGTGTTGCCTGGCAAGATCGCGAGCTGCTGTTCTGGGTGCATGGCCGACAAGAAACCCGCACTCGTCCTGCACCTGTCCACCGGCGGCGAACCACTGGTGTTCGCGCTGGCGGAGAAGGACGCCGACGAGCTGGCGTCGAAACTGCACCTGTTGCTGGAGCACGGTTCGGTGGAATCAGTGCAGACCAAGGAGGACAACCGGATCTCCGTGAACTTCGCCCACGTGGCCGTCGCGTACATCGACGACCTGCAGCGAAGGGGCAAGGTCTTCGGGCTGCACTGATTCCTTTTCCGCGTTACTCCCCGATCACCGGCGGCGCGGTGCGTTCGCTGGTGCCGAACACGTCGTCGGGGTCGGGCTCGACGAGCCAGGTGGGACGCTGGTGCTCCTCGTCCTCCTCGCCCTTGCCCTTGGCGCCGTGGGCGCCCATGCCGCCCATTCCGCTGCGCCCCGCGCCGGCCGCGCCGCGCCCACCGCCCGCGGCGGTCTCGGCCGCCCCGGCGCCGGCGGCGCGGGCACCGGACTGACCGCCCGCGCCGGCGCTGCCGCTGCCGGCCGCCGAACCGCTGCCGCCGGGCCCGAAGCTGCCGCTACCAGCGCGGCCGGACCTGCCGGAGGAGTACTCCTCGTCGCCCATGCCGCCGACGCCGCCCATGGCGCCCATCGGCATGCCGCCCATGGCGCCGAGCCCGGTGGCGCCGAGGTCGGAGGTGGTGCCGGAGCCGGAGTTGCCGGTGGAGGTCTGGAAGCCCTGTGCGCTGGTGGTGTTGTCCGAGGGGTTGCGGACCCCGGTCTTGACCCCGTTGGTGAGGGTCGGTGGCGTGGCGATGCTGCCGAGGATGCCGCTGACCGAGCCGGTGCCGGGGGTGCCCGTGGAGCTGGTCGGGTGGCCGCCGGAGGCGCCGATGTTGCCGCCGGTCGGGCCGGTGAAGGAGGAGGACGTGGTGCCGGCGAGGCCGCCGGTGATGTGGCCGATCGAGCCGGTGGAGGAGGCGTCGAACGTGGGGGGCGGCGTGAAGGCGGGTGCCTTGGCGGCGGCGCTGTACAGGTTGTTGTCGTAGGTGGACATGACCTGCGCGGCCTGTTCGTGCGCGTCCTGGCTCTGCTGCTGTTTCTGGAGCGACTTGTCGATGTTGTCGACGAGGTCGAAGGGGTTCGAGGTGGCCCAGCTCTTGACCTCGTCGGACCAGCTGAACGGGATCGGCTCGGGCATGCTGTTCTTCGCGGTCTCCGCCGCGGAGGACTGGTTGTACACCTGATCGGCGGCGAGCTGCGCCGCCTGACCACTCTGGTCGCTCCACGTGCCGAGCCCGGAGACGAAGTTGAAAGCCGACCCCGCGGCCGCGCCCTTCCAGGTGGCGCCGGACTTGGACGCGGCCTGGTTGAGCTGCTGCCCGAAGGTGGCCATCGCGTTGGCGAGCTGGGTCCAGGAGCTGGAGACGCCGGTGACCTGGCTGGGGTTGACGGTGTCGACCATGGCCTTGAGCTTCTCGTGCTCGATCGCTAGGTAGTTCTGGTTCGAGGGCTTCAGCCCGCCGCGGAACTCGACGTCCTGACTGAGCTGGCGGGACTGCTGCGCACGCTGCTGGTCGGTGGTCGCCTGCGCCTGGAACTGAGCGGCGAAGTTGTTGATGGCGTCCAGGAAGCCCTGGCTGTTGGGGTCGTAGCCCTGCGCCTTGAGCTCCTGGGCGTACGCCTCCTGCGGCGAAACGTACCGGCCGTCGCCGTTGTACTGGTCCAGCCCCTGGCTGCCCGGCTGCTGCGGATTGGTCATGCTACTTCGCCTCCGGAGGCAACTTCGGCTCGATGATCGTCGCGATGTTCGAAGCGATTTGGCAGGCCTCGGTGGCATTCGGGCTCGCCGCTACGACAACGGACACGTCCACGCGGGAGTTCGGAGTAACCGCGAGCGTCAGGATGCAGCCGGCATTGACTGTCTGCAGCTGGCGGGCGGTACGGGAGTTGACCTTGCCATCCGTGATGGTGCCGCCGTTCGCGCGCAGTTCGTCCACACCCTGTGACGCTCGGATGTCGATGCCGAAACTGACGGAGCTGTCGTCCGCAGACCGTCCGTGCCAACCACACGCACTGGTCGAACCGGACGCCTGCGTGTCTCCTACCTGCCCCGGTCCCTGAGCTTTGAACTGGGCTGCCTCCTGAGAGGTCAGCAGGTCACACGGCTTGATCGACGCCAGGGAGGTGTTGGCAGTAGGCGAGGAACCAGCCGCAGAGGTACTCGACGCTGCGCCGCTGCCCGTGCTCGGAACAGCTTGTCCCGTCTGCGGGCTCGAGCACCCAACGACGAGAAACGCTCCCGCCACGGTCGCAAGGAGCGCCGAAAGGCTGTTCTTGACGGCAGTCATGGGTCAGACCTGCACCCCGTTGAAGGTGCGCACGGCCTCGTCGTCCATGTGCGTGTAGTTTTTCTTGGCCTGCTCGAACGCTTCGCGGGCCTGCTTGACGATCTGGAGAAGCGCTCGGAGCGCCGTGCCGTACGACTGCGGATCACCACTCGCCATCAGCACGGTGTGGGAGGCCACGCTGTTCGCGTAGTCGCTGTCGCCCAGCTGCGGTGCCTGCCCGGCCGCGTCCACCGTACGCAGCAGATCGCCGCCTACGTCTTCGAACTCACGGAAAACCCGGATGTACTCGTTCGCGCCTTCTTCGCTGATCGCGAAGCCGCCGGATTTGGCCGAGTCCACCAGTTTCTGCACTTCGGCCGTGGTGGAGGCGATGGATGCCTCGCTGAGCATGCCGCCGATCGCTGAACCGATCGTGCCACCGATGGTGGTGGCCGGCGGCTGTTGACCCGCGTTGGGCACGAACCCCGTCATCGCTGTCCCCACGTCGTCTCGTTCTGGTACCTCGCGGAGTCTACTGGTCGGCGACCAGCGGTAACCGCGGTTTCACGCAGAATCGTTCCTTCGACGCAGCTCAGCGGCCTGTGGTTCCCCCACCACGACAAAAGGGGCGCGGACCCGAAAGCCCGCGCCCCTTCCGAAGCGGAAAATCACAGCTCGTACAGGCGCTTCCAGTTCTCCCGGCTCGTCAGCTCCGGCATCGCCCGCTTGTACTGCGCCTGGACGGCCTTGCCCTCCTTGCGCAGACGATTGAGCACCCGCACCCCGCGCTTGCCCAGCTCGAACATCCGGTCCCGGTCGTACTTGCGGACCCGCACGCCCTCCTGGTTCGCGTCCGTCACCACCGCGGTGTCGAACAGGGCCACGTGCCACCACGACGCCTCGTCCATCGGGATCGCGCCCAGCGAGAACCGGGACCGCCCCCGCAGTCGGTCGACGACCCGCTTGATCAGGACCAGCCGCTGCAGCGACGGGCGGCCGCCACCGTTGATGATGCCGATGTCGTTCGACGCGATGCCCGGGACCTCGGTCGGGTCGTGGCGCTTCGTCTCCGGGTACTTCGCCCGGATCTCGCGGATCTCCCGCATCGCGGCGACCCCGCCGTCACGCAGGATCTCCGGGCCCTCCAGGAAGTCCTCGACCGCCTTGATCAGCGTGTGCGTCAGGCCGTACTGCATCCCCAGCAGGTACCGCACCAGCTGCGCCATCAGCACCCGCGCCAGCACGGTCAGGTTGAACTCACTGTGCAGCGCCGCCGTGATGATCGAGTTGCGCAGGTTGAAGTACCGGTGCCACTCGTCCCAGTCCTTCCAGTGGAAGTCCGCGTGCCACACCCCGGCACCCGGCAGGGTGACCGTCGGGAAGCCGTGCGCCCGCGCCCGGTAGCTGTACTCCGCGTCGTCCCACTGGAAGAAGAACGGCATCGGGTAGCCGACCGCCTGCACGACCTCCGCCGGGATCAGGCAAGACCACCAGCCGTTGTAGCCCGCGTCGAGGCGCCGCTCCTGCTTGTTCGGCTTGCCGGTCTCCTCGTCGACACCCATCAGGTCCGCTGTGGACAGGCTGTGCTCCACCGGCATCCCCGGCTCCAGCGTGTTCAGCCGCGCGTACTCGGCCCCCACGTGCAGCTGGTGCGGGTGCAGCAGGTTCAGCATCTGCCCGCCGACGATCACCGGGTTCGCGGCGCGGTTCGAGAACGCCGTCAGCCGGATCACCAGGTCCGGCTCCAGCAGCACGTCGTCGTCCATGAACAGGACGTTCGCGTGCTCGGTGTCCGAATGCCCCGCCACCTCGTACAGGCCGCGGGTGAACCCGCCGGCGCCACCGAGGTTCGGCTGGGTGATGTAGTGCAGCTTGTCACCGAGGTCCGCCGCGACCTTCGCGAAGCCCTCGCGCGAGTCGACCCGGTCCGTGCCCTGGTCGGCGACGTAGATCGCGTCGAGCGTCTCCAGCGACGAGATGTCCCCGGCCAGCGCCTGCAGGTTCTTGAGGCAGTCGTCCGCGCGGTTCATCGTGCAGATGGTGACCGCGGTGGGACGGATCTTCTCCGGCGGCTCGACCGTCCAGCGCACCCGCTCGACCCGCAGCCCCTGCCCGGCCTCGGTCTCGAAGTCCAGCCACAGCGCGCCGCCGTCGAGGAACTTGTCGAGCTTCAGGTCGAAGGACACCGCCTCCTGCTTCGCGCCCTCGACCTCGCGCGCCTCGACCGTCCGCGGCTCGCCCTCGTAGTCCGACGCGCGGACCGCGACCAGGCCGGACCCGCTCACGACCAGCTCGGCGCGCACCTCGCGGACCGTGGTCCAGCGCTGCCAGTAGCTCGCCGGGAACCGGCCGAAGTAGGTGTTGCCCGAGACGCGGGCCGCCTCTTCGAGCACCAGCGTGTCCCGGCCGCGGGTGACGACACCCGACGGGACCTCGGCGTAGAGGTCCTTCGACACGATCGGCGACGGCCCCGCGAACAGGCCGCGCTGGGTGGTCAACCGCCCCTGGGGAGTGTGCTCGGAGAACGTGGTCTGCTCCTTGCCCTCGGCCGCGCGAGAGCCGTTGCTCCGCGTCCGCGCCGACGTCGTGGGCCTTCCGGTGGCGGTCTTACCAGCCATGAGTTCGCTGTCCTCCAGGGGTTCGGTCACGCCGGGGTCAAGCTACCGGTGCTCGGGGGGCTACGCGGCGGCGGGCTGCTCGCGGAACACGACCCACTTGAGCATCACGAAGTTGATCACCGTCGCGGTGCCCTGCGAGATCACCCAGGCCACCGTCTCCTTCAGCGTGAACTCCGGAAGCACCGCCAGCATCAGCGAGTTCACCCCGATCGTGACGAAGAAAGTCACGCCGTAGAGCAGCACGAATCCGCCGATCTGCCCGGCGCCGTCTTTCCGGCCCGCGGAGAACGTGAATTTCCGGTTAAGGAAAAAGGCGGTGGTGGTGCCGACGATGAAACTGACGGCGCGGGCCAGCACCGGCCACGGCTGGACGTCCATGCCGAGCGCCATCTCCAGGGAGTACGTGCCCAGGTCCAGCAGCGCGCAGAAGCCGCCGATGAGCGCGAACCGCACGAGCTGGCCGAGGAGGCCCGGCGCGGTTTTCGGGGTTTCGGTCGTCTCCTGCGGTTCCGTGGACACCACTGCACTACCTCACCGGCATGGGATTTTCCAGGACTTCGAAAGTGTAGAAGCGGTCAGCCGCAAGCCGCCGATCGGGGATCGTTACCCTGGACCGGGTGAACGCGACGACTGCCGATTTTCCGACCGAGCGGCGGACACTGACCGGGTGGGGCCGCACCGCCCCCACCACCGCGGACGTGCTCAGCACGCCGGACGTCGAGGTCATCGCCCGCGCTGTCACCCAGGCCGGTGAGCGCGGCGTGATCGCCCGCGGCCTCGGCCGCTCCTACGGCGACCCCGCGCAGAACGCCGGTGGCCTGGTCGTGGACATGACCGCGCTGAACCGCATCCACTCGATCGACCCGGACAGCGGGCTGGTCGACCTCGACGCGGGCGTGAGCCTGGACCAGCTGATGAAGGCCGCGTTGCCGCACGGGCTGTGGGTGCCGGTGCTGCCGGGCACGCGCCAGGTCACCATCGGCGGCGCGATCGCCAACGACATCCACGGCAAGAACCACCACAGCGCGGGCAGCTTCGGCAACCACGTCGTGTCGATGGACCTGGTCACCGCCGACGGCCGCGTCCGCAACCTCACGCCGGACGGGCCCGAGGCCGAGCTGTTCTGGGCCACGGTCGCGGGCATCGGGCTCACCGGGATCATCGTGCGCGCCACCATCCGCATGAAGAAGACCGAGAGCGCGTACTTCTACGTGGACGCCGACCGCACGTCGAACCTCGACGAGACGCTGGAGCTGTTCACCAACGGTTCGGACCTCAACTACGACTACTCGATGTCGGTGCCGGACCTGATCAACTCCGACTCGCGCCTCGGCCGCGCCACGTTCTCCCGCGGCTCGCTGGCGAAGCTGGACCAGCTGCCGCCGAAGCTGCGGGCCGACCCGCTGAAGTTCGACGCGCCGCAGCTGATGACGCTGCCGGACGTGTTCCCGAACGGGCTGGGCAACAAGCTCACCTTCGGGCTGCTCAACAACGTGTGGCAGCTGACGGTGCCGAAGAAGGGCGCGCGCGGCAAGATCCAGAACCTGACGCAGTTCTACCACCCGCTGGACATGCTCAGCGAGTGGAACCGCGCGTACGGCTCAAAGGGCTTCCTGCAGTACCAGTTCTCGGTGCCGTTCGGCCGCGAGGACGAGCTGAAGGCGTTGTGCCGCAGGATCGCCACGTCCGGGCACTACTCGTTCCTGAACGTGTTCAAGCGGATGGGCGAGGGCAACCGCGCGCCGCTGTCGTGGCCCTCGCCGGGCTGGATGCTCAGCGTCGACTTCCCGATCAAGGCCGGGCTGAGCCGGTTCTGCATGGAGATGGACGAGGCCGTGCTGGCCGCCGGTGGCCGGCTGTACACCGCGAAGGACTCCCGGACCACGGCGGAGATGTTCGCGAAGATGTACCCGCGGCTGGACGAGTGGCGCAAGGTCCGGCATTCCGTTGACCCCGAAGGCGTTTTCGCCTCAGACATGAGCCGGAGGCTCGAACTGTGATCGACGCGGTAGGCAACCCCCAGTCTCTGCTGCTGCTCGGCGGCACCTCGGACATCGCGCTCGCGATCGCCCGCAAGTACCTGGCCGAGCGGCCGGTGAAGGTCGTGCTGGCCGCCCGTGCCACGGAGCGCAGGAAGGTCGCCGCGGAGCAGCTGCGCGCCGCGGGCGCCGAAGTGTCCGAAGTGGACTTCGAGGCGGCGGACACCGCGTCGCACCCCGCGGTGCTGGACCAGGCGTTCGCCGGCGGCGACATCGACGTCGCGGTGGTCGCGTTCGGCCTGCTCGGTGACGCGGAGCAGCTGTGGCAGGACCACGCGAAGGCCGTCGAGCTGGCCACGGTGAACTACACCGCGCCGGTCTCGGTCGGTGTCCTGCTGGCGGAGAAGCTCAAGAAGCAGGGGCACGGCAAGGTCATCGCACTGTCCTCTGTGGCCGGTGAGCGCGTGCGCCGCTCGAACTTCGTGTACGGCTCCACCAAGGCCGGGTTCGACGGGTTCTACCTGGGCCTCGGCGAGGCACTGGCGCCGTTCGGGATCACCGTCACGGTCGTCCGCCCCGGCCAGGTCAGGACGAAGATGACCGAGGGCATGGGCAAGGCGCCGCTGGAGCAGACCGCCGAGCAGGTCGCCGACATCGCGGTGGACGCCGCGCGCCGGGGCAAGGACCTGGTGTGGGCGCCCGCGCAGTTCCGGCTGGTCATGTCGGTGCTGCGGCACGTGCCGCGGCCGATCTTCCGGAAACTGCCGATCTGACGCCTCCGGGCCGTGTTTTACTGTCCCTTGGGTAGCACTTTGAACCCGAGGGGGAAACATGGCGAGCCGCGAGGAACGGCTGGACCGCGCGCTGCGGTCCTTCCAGGAGCAGGCCGCGAAGGCCGCTCAGCTCAAGGAGAAGCTCGGCGAGCTGCGCGGCCAGGGCCGCAGTCCCGACGGCGCCGTGACCGTGACCGTCGCGCCTTCCGGTGCGGTCATGGGCCTGCAGCTGTCCCCCGCCGCGATGCGCCGCACGCACGTCCAGCTCCAGCAGGACATCATGGCCGCCATCCGGCAGGCGACGCAGCAGGCCGCCGCGCAGGTGCAGGACACCGTGCGCCCGCTGCTGGGTGACCGCACGGAGCAGTTCAAGGACGCCTTGAACGCGCACGTGCCCGCGCTCGGCCCGGTGACGCCGGAACCGCCCGCGCCGCCCGCGCCACAGCCGCCGCCCGAACCCGTCCAGAAGCCCCGGAACCGGGCACCGGCCCCGGAAGTCGAACCCGAGGACTTCGGCGGACCGATTCTGAGGCGGGACTAGATGACGACGGGTTTTCAGGTCGAGCCCGGGGCGCTGCTCGCGCACAGCGAGGGCTCCCGGGAGGCGTCCGGGCACCTGGGCAAGCTCGCCGACGTGCTGCAGCAGGCGCGCGTGAGCGACGACTGCTTCGGCCCGATCGGCGAGTTCCTCGCGTTCAAGTACTTCGACGGCCTGCAGGAGTGCCAGAACCTCGCGGCGCAGGCGCAGTCGTTCCTGGAGCAGATCGCCGACAACACCACGCTCGCGGCGAACATGTACCACGGGCAGGACCAGCTGACGGCCGAGGACCTGGGCAAGTACAAGGAGCTCGCGGACGCGGGCGGCGACCCGGCGAGCATCTCGGCCGTCAACTCCGCCGGTGACTCCAGCCGCAAGAGCTACCTGGAGCAGAACGGCGGCTACGGCAGCTCGTGGATCAGCACGGCCGGGGACGTGGCGCGCGCGAGCAGCCCGCCGGACGTCGTGTTCGCGACCATCAACGCGCGGATGGAGCAGCTGCAGCTGATCACCAGCCCTGGCCAGTCGTTCGTCGACAACGGGCTGGGCTTCCTGATCGGGATCGTGCTCAGTCCGCTGGTGGAGTTCGTACTGGAGCCGGCCATCGGCGACCCGGAGCAGATGCGCAGCACCGCGCAGGGCTGGGGAGGCGTCGCCGACTGGCTGGACGGCTTCGGCGACCACGAGAAGCAACGCGCGGACGCGACGCAACAGGCGTGGCAGGGCGGCGGCGGGGACGCGTTCCGGCAGCAGATGAGCGAGTTCGCCGACGGGTCCAAGGCGCTGGCCGAGGAGGTGCGCGGGCTGCAGCAGATGCTGGAGTTCGCGGCCGACCTGTTCGACGAGTTCGTGGAGATCTGCGTCGACATCATCGAGCAGCTGATACTGGGCCTGATCGTCGAATGGCTGGCGGCACTGGCCGCCTCGTGGATCACGGCTGGTGGTTCCGTCGCCGCCGCCGAAGGTGTGACGGCCGGTGAGACCGCGGCGACCGGCGGCCGGCTCGCGATGAAGGTCAAGGAGCTGCTCGGCAAGCTGAAGCCACTGGTGGAGAAGCTGGAGAAGTTCCTGCAGTGGCTGCGCAAGGGGCCGCTGAAGAAGGTCGTCGAGAAGATGAACAACATGCGCAACGGCGGCTTCCTCGAGAAGCGCCTCGCCGAGCACCTCGACCGGAACCCCCTGGTCAAGATCCTCACCAAGACCGACGCGGAAGGGATCGCCTCGGCCACCGGGAACAAGTTCGCCGGCGCGCTCGGCAACGGGGAGGGCGCGCTGGCCGCCAACCTCGCCGAGACGGGACTGCGGATGGCGGGGATGAGCGGCACCAGCTCGGTCGGCAAGGCCGCCTACCGCACCGCGAAGGCGGATCTGCCCGGCTTCGCCGTGGAGCAGGGCGTGAAGTACGGCTACAACGAGGCGCAGGAATCCCAGTCCGACGAAGAGCGTCGGGAGACCGAAGAAAGAGGCTTCACGCTCGAATGAGCTACCGCTTCTCCGATCCGGTGGGCGCGGCGACGACAGCACGGCTCCAGCTTCCGCCCGACGAACAGTTGCTGTGGGCCGCCTACAACCGCTTCGCGTACTACTACGACGTCGACGGCCTGGACCCGCTGGGCGAGCGCAAGAAGAACGCCGTCCTGCGGGGTCTGCGTGCCGTCGGCGGAGTGGCGGGCGACTTCGCGTCGGAGATGCTGGGGGAGACCGACTCCAGTTCCAACACGCCGCCGCCGGCCGGTGTCTTCATCGTCGGGGCGCGCAAGGAGGGGTTGGCCACGGACGTGCTCGCCGCGCTCGGTGAGCCGGGGAAGAACCTCGAATGCCTGTGGGCGTTGACGGCCCGCCGGCTCGTCCTGTTCGGCCGGCCGCCGACGCCCGAACCGGTGAGCCTGGGCAAGACCCTGTTCGGTGTGGGCAAGGGGCTCGCCAGGGCCGTCACCGGGAACAGCAGGAAGACCTACGGCGCGCACACGGAGGGACAGCCGGTCGTGATCGAGCAGCGGGAGGTCGTCGCGGAGGTGCCGCGGGCCCGGATCGCGGGCGTCGCCCCGGCGCAGCGCCGGCGCAAGCCGTGCCTCCGGCTGTCCTTCGTGGACGGTTCGGGTCTGGAGCTCCTGCTCCCCGTCGAGGATCCCGCGGTGTTCGAGTGGATGGCGCGTTGACGTGGACCTCCTCGCGAAGCAGTTGCGCAAGAACGACGAGGTCGTCACCGAGGAACTGACCCGGCACTGGCTGCGCAGGGGCGAGCGGCTCGGCTTCGGGACGCCGCCGCTGCGGGAGTACGTGCGGTCGAACATCGGTGGTCAGGTCCGGCTCCCACACGAGCCGCTGCACCAGGTGCCCGCCTTCGACCTGGAGAAACTCGGCAAGCCGCGATGGCCGCTGCCGTCGCCCGAGATCCTCGAAGAGGACTGGCCGGACGATCCGACCGTCGGGCACTTCGCGTACGCGCAGCACCCCGACCAGCTCGCCGTGCACTTCGCCGACCACTTCGCGAACAGCCACGGCGAAGCGCGGCTCGTGGCGAGCGACCGGCGTGTCGCGGTCGTGTACCCCAGCAAGTTCCTCGGCACGACGGGTGAACTGTTCACCACGTTCTGCGAGACCGACTCCCGGCAGGTGCGCTTCTCCGCCCCCTTCGCCGGGCGGAGTGCGCCGCCGCCGCGGGTGGTCCGGGTGGACTTCGCCGACGGGTCCGCGCTGTTGCTGCGCGCACCGCTGGCGGCGGAGCTCGTCGCGCGGTTCGGCGGCCCGGCCTAGGTCACTGGCTGAGCCAGTAGCCGTACGAGTTGTAGACCGGGTACGGGTTCAGCAGCGGGCGTGGTTGGCGGACCTCGATGCGCGGCGACGGGCTGGTGATCAGGTCGCCCGGGATCGTGTACGTGTACGTCGCCCAGCCGCCGGGTTCCGGGGTGCGCACCCAGGTGCCCGCGGCCTTGCCGTCGACCAGCACCTGCATGTCCGGGACGATCTTGTCCATCGACGTGCGGGCCGTCAGGGTCAGCGCGCGGCCCGGCGTGAGGTTCCGGGCCGTGAAGACCTCGCCGCCCAGGATGGTTCGGCCGCTGTCCACCACGTCGCCCATGCGGGTCACGATGCTCACCGGCTGCATGTTCACCTGCGCCATCTCCGGCTCGTACGCGTGCGCGCCCTCGCTGGTCAGGTCGCCGACGTTCACGTAGTCCCGCAGCTGCCCCGGCACCTGCTGCACGTCACCGCTGCCCGCCAGGCTCCAGTCCGCCCGGTACACGTCGATCTCGCGGAACGGCACGATCACGTTGCCACTGAGGTCGAGCGGCGTCTGCACCTTGAACTCCTGCAACGGCTCGTCCGCCAGGATCCCCGCCTGCCGCAGCTGCGCCATCGACGGGCCGGGACCCGTGTCGTACGTCGCGAAGTACGCCGGGCGCTGCGCCGCCGGCAGATGCCGCAACGCCTCGTACAGCGAGCCGATGCCGTTGTTCGACGGCTCCGCCAACCCGTTCGTACCCAGGCCGATCAGGTCGACCACGTGGTGCTCCCCGAAGTACGCGACCGCGCCGACGTCCTTGACCGCCACGCTCGCCCCCGGCGGCAGATTGCCCGAAACCCAGGCGCCGACCGACACGTCGGTGTCCCGGATCGTCGAGGTGTCCCGTCCGAAGCGGACCGCCCACGTCGGCACGGCCAGCAGCGAGAACACGAGCGCCACCGCGAGCCCGCCGTGCAGCGCATACCGCCGCACGGAAACCGGCACCACGCGGGTGATCCCGTACGCCCCGGACACCGCGAACAACAGCACGATCGGCAGGAAAGGCTGCTCGTAACGCAGGTTGTGCACCAGCGCGGTGTTCAAAGTGGACACCGACAGCAGCACCACGACCAGCCCGGCCGCGAACGCGACGAACACCGGGCGCCACGCGCGGCGGATCAGCACCAGGTACAGCAGCCCGCCGAACGCCAGCAGCAGCGCGCCGGGGAACGCGAAGTCACCGTTGGTGAACCCGAGGAAAGCGCCGAGCAGCGCCCGCAGGTTCGCCATCGTCCGGTCGAGGAACTCGGCGAGGTAGAACTCCGGCCGGTCGTACAGCAGCGACTTGGCCTGGATCCCGTTCGCCGACGTGGTGCCGGTCGCGAGCTTGTAGAACAGCAGCTGGCCGAGCCCGGCCAGCGCGGGCAGCAGCGTCCAGGGCCAGCGCGCCCAGGAGCGGGTGGTCGTGCGGCGGCGGCTCAGGAGGATCCACCACTGCCCCAGCACCAGCACGCCCGCGAAGATCAGCCCCTCCGGCCGGGCGAGCGCGAGCAGCGTCGACACCACCGGCGTCCAGCGGAACCGGCCCGCGGGCGTCTCGTGCACGAACACCAGCGCCGCGGCCACGACGAGCAGCAGCACGAGGCCGACCTCCATGCCGCTGGTCGTGCCCCACAACAGCACGCCGCTGCACGCCACCAGCAACCCGGTCCAGCGCCCCACCGACCGCGCGACCAGCCGCGTGCCGAGCCGCGTGACCAGCATCGCGCCCGCGGCGAAACACAGCATGTTGAAGCCCATCGCGAACACCAGGAACCAGTGGCCGGTGAACCCGATCGCGTAACCGAGGCCGAGCACGAGCGCGTACAGGAAGCTGCTGGCGCCCGCGCTGACCGGATCACCCGTTTCGTACCGGAAGAACTGCCCGAGCCCGATCTGCCTGCCGTACTGCAGGTGGATGTAGACGTCGTCCAGCGGCGCGATGAGCTTGCCCTGGTTGAACGCGAGGTCGAAGACGACGAACACGAGCCCGAGGAGCAGGGCGAGCCCGCCGATCAGCCAGGGGACGAAGTCGCGCTTCGTGCGCGCCGGAGATCGGAAGTCCGTGCTGGTTTCGCGGGTGGCGTTCAGCGCTGCGATCACACGGAACTGTACGTCGAGCTCCGGGCGCCGGTTGCCCCCGGCCTCTTACCCGCGAGTCAGTTCCCGCGCCGAGCGCCACTCCTCGAAGTACAGGTCGGCGTGGTGCTCCTGGTAGCGGGCGAGGTCGTAGATGTGCACGGTCTTCGCCCAGCGGAAGTCGACCGTCAGCTCGAAGCCGTCGGCCTCGGCGCGCGCGGTGTCCTGCCCGAGGTAGTACAGGCCCACCGAACCGTCCGCCGAGATACCGGCCACTTCGCACGGATAACCGAGGTACTCCGCGCGCGTGGTGACCTCCGTGGTGCGGCCGTCCTCGATCTGCACCACGCCCGAACGCGGCCGGCCCTGGACGACCGCCGGGGTGCCGTTCGCCCAGCCGCCGGTGAGCGGGTGGCCGTCCACCGGGCGCGCGAAATGCGCCGCCCGCCAGCGCAGGAACAGCAGGTCCGTCTGCTTCTCGTAGTAGTCACGCAGGTCGAGCACGTCGACGGTCTTGAAGTACTCGTACCGGTTCTCGTGCACGAAGCCGTTGATCGTGGCCCATTCCTCGTCCCACTCGGCTTCCATGATGCGCGCTCTGCCGGTTTCGTCCATGTCGTCGACCAGCACGCCGTGCCCGCGGTAGGTGGCGTAGACCTGCACGGAGATCACGCGTTCGCACGCTTCGACCGGAACCGGCTGGGTCCGCACGGCCAGCAGGTGGACATGGGTGTCCCCGACCGAGTACGAGACCGGGTGGGACACGCCGTCGAGTACGGCGAACGTGCCGTGCCGGTACCGGGGGTAACGCATGACACCCCTTCGCTGAACTCTCCCGTCGGTTTGGACCCAGGGAGTTTACGAGCAGCTTACGGAATCAGCGACTCGGTTCAAGGGTGAGATGGCCGATACCCTTGGCCGCCGAACAGACCTGCCACGGCCCCGGTCCCGGCGCGTAGCGCAGCTGGTAGTCGAGCCGGATGGGCGGTTTGGACCACTGGAAACGCGTGTAGTCGAGCCGGAACAGCCACGCGACCACCGGGCTGGCGTTGTCGATGCGCTGCCGGATCTGTGGTGCGAGAAGTCCGGGGTCGGAAAAACCGTCGACGATCGTGCAGTCGCAGAAGTACGCGAGAGTGCCGATTTCGCCGGGGGCGCCGACCGCCCGGTCACCGACGCGGGCCGCCAGTTCGTGCCCGACGCGGGCGTAATCCCGCGCGCTGGCCCAGTTTCCGAAGAACGGCGGCGCCTGCCACGGCAGCGGCACGAGGAACGCGGGCGCGTATCCGGCGACCAGCAACGCCGTGAGCGTCAGCGCACCGGCGCGCGGCCACTTCGCCGCCTGCCCGGCGATTCCCGCGGCCGCCGCGCTCAGCGCGGTCACCGGCGGCACGAAGTACCAGTGGTACGGCGGCACCCGCAGCAGGGCGTAGAGCAGGCAGTACGCGAGCGCGCCGAGCCCGAGCGCGACGAACGGGTCGAAACGGCGGCGCAGCAGCAGGACCGCGAGCACCGCCAGCACCCCCAGTTCCGCGGGCGCGAAGCTCAACGCGACAACCGGATTACTGCTCCGCATGAAGTCCAACCCGGTGTGCAGGTAACCGGGGCCGCCGAAGGACCGTTGCAGCTGCTTGATCACCAGCGTGTCCGGCACCGCCGAACCGAAGTAGAGCCAGCTGAACACCAGCCACGGCAGGGCGACGAGCGCGCACCAGCCGACGACCTGCGGCAGTTTCCGCCGCACCGCCGCCGAAGCGGCCCCGATCAGCACCACGAACACCACGAGGTCCAGCCGGGTCAGCAGGGTAAGCCCGGCGAGCGGGCCGAACACCCCCGGCCGGCCCACGAACGCCACGAGTAGCGTCAGCATCGCGGCGATGAGCAGGACCTCCATGCCCAGCGCGGAAAGCAGCAGCGGGTTGAGCAGCACGAGCGCGATCCCGAGCACCTGCGCGACCGCCGGTAAGCGCATTCTCGACCAGGCCCAGCCGAACACCGCGCTCACGCCGACGTTCACGATCCCCAGCGCCAGCACGGGGTGCACCGAACCGGACAGTCGCGTGAGGAGGGTGACGAACCCCAGCAGCGCGACGTGCAGCGGCGAGGTCGCCGTGTTCGCCGGACGCCCGGGGATCAGCGCCCAGTCCCCGTGCACCGCGAGGTTCCGCGCGTAGTCGAGCGTGATGTACGCGTCGTCGGTGAGACTGTCCTTGGCCACCAGGAAGGTCAGCGCCGACAGCAGCGCTGCGGTGACCGGCAGCCACCAGGACCTGCTCACCAGGACATGGTTACCGCTCGACGAGGACGGTAAACGGCCCGACATCACGCTGCGTGAACCTCGGCGACGCGAACAACGCCGGATCGAAGTCGACCTTCTCCACCGCGACCGGCGACGCCTGCGGGAACGAGTCGGACGCCAGGTACGCGGCGAGCTTGCCGCCGTCCCGGCGCAGCACGAACACGTTCGGCGCGTGGTACGGGCTGTCCGCGAGCCGCTGGAGCAGCTGGTCCGGACCGGCCGCGGCGGCCCATTGCTTGATCTCCGCATTCCGCGCGGTGTACTCCGCGAGGGGATTCGCGTAGTGCGGCGTGGTCTGCTGGAAACCCCAGTACGGCGCGAAGGACAGCAACCGGTCGTACGCCGAAAGCACGATCTCGTCCGTCCGCGGGCGGCCGGACAGCTCATCGATGGTGCTGATCAGCTGGCCGGTCCAGGCGCCGTCCTTCGACGGGTCGTGCTGGCCCTTCGCGTTGTACCCGTCGGCGTAGTAGTCCGACTCGGCGGTGTCGACCTGGTCGCCCAGCGCCTGCACCGACGCCTGCGACAGCGACACCGCGGCGGCGAACGCGAGCACGAACCCGGTGACCAGCACCGGCCGCGACTCGCGGAACAGGCCGGGCACCAGCCGCAGCAGGTCGACCGCGGCGAACACCCCGGCGACCGCGAGCACCGTGTCGAGCGTGACGACGAACCGGAACGCCAGCAGCGTGGTGTGCGCCAGCAGTGCGAGCGTCGACAACGCGAACCAGACGTACACCAGCGCCGTGACCGTCAGCAGCGGGAACGCCACCTGGTCACGCCGGGCCCGCAGCACGAGCCAGACCAGCCCGGCGAGGCACAGCACGCCGAACACGCTCGTCGGCGCGAACGGGGTCGGGAAGTTCGCACTGCTGTCGGGCAGGAAGTGCGCGGCGACATTCGGCTCGCCGAGACCACCCGCGAGGATGAACGGCCCCCACGTGACCAGCGACAGCAACCCGGTCACCACGCCCACCACGACGAGGCGCAGCAACAGGCGCTTGACCACCGGGCCGGCCGCCTCGCCGCGGCGCACGTCGAGCACACCCGCCACCACGGCGAGCACCACCACGACCAGCACGCCGAACACCAGGTGCAGCGTGTAGGTGATCCCGCAGACGCCGAGGTACGCACCGATCAGCACGAGCGTCCACGCCGGAACCCGGCCGCGGCGGCGGAACACCCGCCACGCCAGCACCGCGATCGGCGCCAGGCACGCGGTGGTCGGCCACGCGTACGGCTCGTCGACGGCGACCGTGGTGAAGCCCGCGAACACCGTCGCGATCGAGGCCAGCAGCGCGAGCCGGCGGCGCACCACCAGGCTCCACAGCACGAAGGCGACGACGGTGGCCAGCGCGATCCACAGGATCGAGTACGGCTTGTAGGCGGCCCAGCCCTCCCAGCCGAGGAGGTTCGCGAAGCGGCCGCCGAGCCAGAACCAGCCGCCCGGGTAGTACGGCGCGAGGCCCTGGTAGTTCATGTCCGCGAGCGAGTGCCCGGCGGTCATCCGCTCCAGGTACTGCAGCCGGAAGGTGTTGTCGACCGAGGAGCCGCCCAGGTAGAACCGCGTGGCCTGCAGCGGGATCGCCAGCAGCAGCGTGGCGAACGCGCTCAGCGCCGCCCAGCAGCCCGCGACCTTGAGCCAGGACGGCCAGCGGGCCGCCCAGCCCCAGGCCAGCAGCGTGAACAGCACCAGCAGGATCACCGCGGACGCCAGGTTCACCAGCGCGTCCGGCACGTACGTGCCCGGGTCGGTGCCGATGTGGTTCGCCGCCACCTGCAGCACCAGGCTCAGCACCACGGCCAGCACGCCACCGAGCACCAGCTCGGCCACCGTGCGGCCCAGGCCGAGCCGCGTGAGCGGGGCTTCCTCCGGCGCGGGCGCCGTGTCCTTCGCGGCGGCCCGCGCCAAGGTCGTCGTCACAGGTAGAACGTCACCGCGAGCGTGACGACCCACAGCAGACCGAGGACCTGCAGGATGCGGTCCTTGAGCACGACCTCTTCGGGCTCACCGGCTGTCCCGCTGTCCACGTCCACCGCGTACCGCAGGATCGCGACCACGAACGGCACCATCGAGATGACCGGCCACACCGAGCCGTCCGCGCGCTCGCGCAGCTCGAACGCCCACAGCGAGTACGACATGATCACGATCGCGACCGAGGTCGCCCACACGAAACGCAGGTAGCTCGCCGAGTACTTCTTCAGCGACGAGCGGATCTTGGCGCCCGTGCGCTCGAACAGCATCACCTCGGCGTAGCGCTTGCCCGCCACCATGAACAGCGAGCCGAACGCCGTGACCAGCAGGAACCACTGCGACAGCGCGATGCCGGCCGCCACACCACCGGCGATGGAGCGCATCAGGAAGCCCGAGCCGACGATGGCCAGGTCGACCACCGGCTGGTGCTTGAGCCCGAAGCAGTAACCCAGCTGGACCGCCTCGTAGACGCCCAGCACGATCGCCAGCTGCGGGCTGGCCAGGAACGACAGGCCGAGGCCGACCAGGAAGAAGACGACCGCGGCGGCGTAGGCCACCGGCACCGGCACGAGCCCGGCCGCGATCGGCCGGTTGCGCTTGGTCGGGTGCGCCCGGTCCGCCTCGACGTCGATCGCGTCGTTGATCAGGTACACCGACGAGGCGACCAGGCAGAACGAGACGAACGCGACCAGCGCGTCGAGCAGCACCCCGCCGTTGGTGATCTGCGCGGCGGTGAACGGCGCGACGAAGACCAGCACGTTCTTCGCCCACTGGCGCGGCCGGGCCGTCTTGACCACACCGAGCACCGACCGGAACGGACCGCGCTTGGCCGCGCCCTCGACGGGCTCGGGAGCGGCGGCGAAGTCCGGCTCGGTGTCGAGGTCGTCCCCGGCCGCCGTGGCGCTCGCGGTGCCGTTCTTGCTCTCGGCGGCCTCGGTGGTCTCCTCAGGAGGCTCCACTTCGGTCTCCGCCTTGTTCACTGAATTGGTCACGCGGCTTCCCTACCCCTTTTTGCGGATCTTCCTGCGCAGCAGACCACCGACCACACCTCCGAGCGCGGCTCCGGCGAGCACGTCTGTCGGGTAATGCACCCCGAGCACGAGCCTGGAGGCCAGCATCGGCGGCACCAGGGCGGGAACCAGGTTACGCCCGGTCAGCCCGGAGTAGAGCACCGCCGCCGCCGTCGTGGACGTGGCGTGCGAGGACGGGAAGCTCAGCCGGCTCGGCGTGCCGACGAGCACCTCGACGCTCGGGTGCTCCGGGCGCGGGCGGCGGACCACCCGCTTCACAGCGATCGACGCGCCGTGCGCGGCGACCACGCCACCGGCCGCGACCAGCCAGTCCTTGCGGCGCTTGCGGTCCACCGCGGCGCCGACGAGCCCGGCGGCGAACCAGCCGATGCTGTGCTCACCGAAGTGCGAGAGGCCACGCGCGGCCTTCACCGTCGCCGGCCGCTTGAGCACCCCCTGCACCTTGGCGAGGATGTCGATCTCGGTGAGCGGCCTGTCGCCCTTCTCAAGCATCGAGGCTCCCGTCCAGGGGCGCGCCGTCGGTCAGGTGCGGGGCGATCTTGTTGTCGAACACCGACAGCGCCGAACCGATGGCCATGTGCATGTCCAGGTACTTGTACGTGCCGAGACGCCCGCCGAAGAGCACGTTCTTGTCGCGCGCCTCGGCCTTGGCCAGCTCGCGGTAGCGCTCCAGCTTCTCCCGGTTCTCCGGCGTGTTGATCGGGTAGTACGGCTCGTCGTCCTCGCCCGCGAAGCGGGAGTACTCGCGGAAGATGACCGTCTTGTCCTTCGGGTAGTCCCGCTCCGGGTGGAAGTGGCGGAACTCGATGATCCGGGTGTAGGGAACTTCCTGGTCGTTGTAGTTGACGACCGAGGTGCCCTGGAAGTCGCCGGTGCCGACGACCTCGGACTCGAAGTCGACGGTGCGCCAGGTGAACCGGCCCGCCGAGTAGCCGAAGTAGCGGTCCAGCGGCCCGGTGTAGACCGTCGGGGTGCCCGCCGGGATGTGCTCGCGCACGTCGAAGTAGTCCACGTTCAGCCGGATCTCGATGTTCTCGTGCTCGGCCATCTTGTTCAGCCACGCCGTGTAACCGTTGACGGGCAGGCCCTCGTACGTGTCGTTGAAGTACCGGTTGTCGAACGTGTAGCGGACCGGCAGGCGCGTGATGATGTTCTCGCCCAGGTTCTTGGGGTCGTTCTCCCACTGCTTCGCGGTGTAACCGCGGATGAACGCCTCGTAGAGGGGACGGCCGATCAGCGAGATCGCCTTCTCCTCCAGGTTCTTCGCGTTGGCGGTCTCGAACTCGGACGACTGCTTCGCGATGAGCTCGCGCGCCTCGTCGGGGGTGTGCGACCGGCCGAAGAACTGGTTGATCAGGCCCAGGTTCATCGGGAACGAGTAGACCTGGTCCTTGACCCGAGCGAACACTCGGTGCTGGTAGTTCGTGAACTCGGTGAACTGGTTCACGTACTCCCACACCCGCTTGTTCGAGGTGTGGAACAGGTGCGCGCCGTAGCGGTGCACCTCGATGCCGGTCTCCGGCTCGGGCTCGGAGTAGGCGTTGCCGCCGATGTGGGAACGCCGTTCCAGGACGAGCACGCGCTTGTTCAGCTGCGTGGCGGCGCGCTCGGCCACGGTCAGCCCGAAGAAGCCGGAGCCGACGACGACGAGGTCGTAGCCGGTGAAGTCGGCTTCGGAAAAGTCAGTGGAGTTCGTGTGCTCGCTCACGGGCGTCGAGGGTACCCACGCTACGCAGTGCTACCGCACCGGCCGTGAGTTAAGCCGTGCCGTGCAATTTCGGCAAGACGTCGGACACGACCTGTTCAAGCACCGTTTCCCGGCCTTCGTACGGCCCGCCGGAGCGGGGCCAGTGCGTGACGACGTCGGTGAAACCCAGCTCCTCCGCCCGGCCCGCCGCGTCGGTGAACGCTTCGACGCTCGTCAGGGAGAACACGGGCGCGGAGTCGAGGCTCAGGTAGCGGTTCACCGGCTTGCGCCCGGCGTCGGCGAGCAGCTCGTCGAACTTCCGCGACAGCTCGCCGACCCCCTGCCACCACTCGTCGAGCGTCTCGGCGGGCTTGCCGTTGGTGATCCAGCCGGTGCCCAGCCGCGCCGCCAGGCGCATGGTGCGGGGACCGTTGGCGGCCACCAGGAGCGGCGGCCGCGGCCGCTGCACCGGGCCCGGCAGGTTCCGGACGCCGACGGCCTGGAAGTACTCGCCGGAGTAGTCGAACTTGTCGGTGTTGAACAGCCCGTGCAGGGCCTCGACGAACTCGGTCAGCCGGTCGGCGCGCTGCCGCGGGGTGGGCTCGGTGCCGCCCATCGCGAAGTTGTCGTAGCCCAGCCCGCCCGCGCCGACGCCGAGCAGGAGCCTGCCGTCGGAGATGTCGTCGAGGGTGTTCAGCTCGCGCATGAACGGCACGGGGTGGCGGAACACGGGCGAGGCGACGAAGGTGCCAAGGCGGATGGTGGAGGTGACCATGGCGGCGGCGGTGAGCGTGGGCACGGCGCTGAACCACGGCCCGTCCACGAGGGATCTCCAGCCGAGGTGGTCATAGGTCCAGGCGTGGTCGAAGCCGTACTCCTCGGCCGCCCGCCACTTGGGCTCGGCGGCCCACCACCGGTCCTCGGGGAGGATCACAATGCCTACGCGCACGTAGCCAACGCTATCGGGCAGGGCTGACAAAGGGACAATGGGCGTGTGGAGCAACCCCTGTTGATCGCCTCGGACGTGGACGGAACCCTGCTCGACGGCCAGGAACGGCTGTCCCCCCGAACCCTGGCGGTGCTCCGCCGGGTGAACGACGCCGACGTGCCGGTGGTCCTGTGCAGCGGCCGCCCGCCGCGCTGGATCCCGTCGGTCGCCGAGCCCGCCGGGCTGACCGGTTACGCGGTGTGCGCGAACGGGGCGGTGCTCTACGACATCAGGCAGGACCTGATCGTCGAGGTCAACGGGCTGCTCGAACCGGTGCTGCTGGGCGAGGTCGCCGCCGAGGTGGAGAAGGCGATTCCGGGCTGCGCGTTCGCCGCCGAGCGGATCGGCAGGCGGGCCGTGGACGCCGACGTGCGCAACCTCGTGATCGAGGAGAACTACCGCAACCCCTGGGGCGACGGCGAGGGCGTGCGGGTCCCGCGCGCCGAGGTCATCGGGCACCCGGCGATGAAGTTGCTGGTCAGCCGCCCGGGGATGACGTCGGACGAGATGGCCGAGGCGGCGGGCGCGGTGCTCGACGGCTCGGTGGACATCACGTTCTCCGCGGGTTCGGGGCTCATCGAGATCGCCGCGCACGGCATCACCAAGGCGACGGGCCTCGCGGAGGTCGCGGAGCGGCTCGACGTGCCCGCCGAGCGGGTCATCGCCTTCGGGGACATGCCGAACGACGTCGCGATGCTGGAGTGGGCCGGGCACGGCGTGGCGATGGCCAACGCGCACCCGGCCGTCCGGGCGGCCGCCGACGAGATCACCGCACCGAACACCGAGGACGGCGTGGCGCAGGTGCTGGAGCGCTGGTTCTAGGCACGGCTCACGCTGTGGCGGCCGCCCGGCCGAGCGGGAAGCGCACGCCGGTGAGGTCTTCCGAGACGGCCCAGAGGCGTTGCTGCACGGTCAGGTCGTAGGAGCCGGGGCTGGAGGTGACCAGCCTCGGATAGCCGCGCAGCTCGGCCAGACCACCGGGCCCGTAGTACTGCCCACCGAGGACGGACGGGTCGGTGGCGGCCCGCAGGGTGGGAAGCGCGCCCGCCGTGGCGGGCTGGGTGAGCACCGGAGCGAGCCAGGTGATCAACCGGCGGGCGGCCGGCGGGGTGTTGCGGGCGAGTTCGGTGTTGGAGACACCGGGGTGTGCGGCCACCGCGACGGTGGTGCCGTGCGCGGCGAGCCGGCGCTGCAACTCGTAGGTGAACATCAGGTTGGCGAGCTTCGACTGACCGTAGGCGGCGACCCGGTCGTAGGAACGCTCCCACTGCAGGTCGTCGAAGTGAATGGCGGCGCGGATGCGATGACCGGTGCTGCTGACCGTGACCACGCGGGAGCCGGGCACGGGCAGCAGCAGGTCGAGCAGCAGCCCGGTGAGCGCGAAGTGGCCCAGGTGGTTGGTGCCGAACTGCAGCTCGAAGCCGTCGCGGGTGGTCTGCTTCGGGGTGTACATCACGCCGGCGTTGTTGATCAGCAGGTCGATCCGCGGGTAGGTGGTGCGCAGGGCGGCCGCGGCGGCGCGCACCGATTCCAGCGAGGTCAGGTCCAGTTCCTGCACGGCGACGTCGCCGTTGATCCGGGCGGCGGCCAGCTTGCCCTTCTCCGTGTCGCGCACGGCCAGCACGACCGTTGCCCCGCGCTCGGCGAGCCGCCGGGCGGTCTCGAAGCCCAGTCCGGTGTTGGCACCGGTGATCACGGCTACCCGGCCGTCCTGGCGCGGGATCTGCTGCTCGGTCCACTTCATCAGAACCTCCTAATGTACCGCCGGTAACTTATGACTCGAACGATAATGTTCCGCCGGTACATTGTCAAGGTACCGGCGGTACCCAAGCTAGGATCGAAGTCATGACGTTCCAGCGGGCGCGCACCGAAGAGCAGCGTGAAGTCCGGCGCCGGGCGATCCTGGAAACGACCTCGGCGATGCTCGACGAGATGCCGGTGGCCGAGGTGACCCTGAACGAGCTGAGCCGGCGGGTCGGCCTGGCCAAGACGGCGGTGCTGCGTTATTTCGAGTCCCGCGAGGCGGTGCTGCTCGACCTGATGGACGATCGGACGGCGACCTGGCTGGCCGAGCTGGAGCAGGAGCTGGCCCGCGCTGTCGACCTGGACCGGCCCGCGGTGGAACGGGCCGAACAGACGGCCGACGTCCTCAGCCGGTCGCTCGCCGCCCAGACGGCGCTCTGCGACCTCTACGGCGCGCAGGGCGGAGTGCTCGAACACAACGTCTCGGTCGAGGTGGTCCGCCGGCACAAGCAGGCCTCACTGGCCAACCTCGCGGTGATGGCCGGCCTCGTCCGGCGGTACCTGCCCGAGGTCGGGGACCAGGCCGAACAGTTCTGCCTGACCGTCCTGGTGGTGGCCGGCGCACTGTCCGCCTACACCCCGCCGCCGCCGAGCCTGCTCGCCGTCTACGAATCCGAGCCAGCACTCGCGGTCCACCACACCGACCTGCGGACAGGGCTGCGGCTCGCGATCATCACGTCGCTCGTGGGCCTACTGCCACGCTCCTGAGTCCGGAGCTAAGAGACCTCGGGCGGCTCGGGTGCCGTGCCGCCCAGGTGGGCGGGGAGCCACCAGCGCTCGTCAGGGCTGCTGGGCTGCTCCGGATACTCGGCCTGCGCCTTGTCCAGCAGGTTCGCCATCCGGCTGCGCAGCTCCCGCGTCTGCACGTCCACGTCGTCCTCGGGGTGCGGGTGCATGGGCTCACCGAGCAGGACGGAGATCGGCACGTGCCGCTGCGTGAGGCGGCGCGGGCGGCCCTTCGTCCACAGCCGCTGCGTGCCCCACACCGCCATCGGCACCAGCGGCACGTCCGCTTCCGCGGCCATCCGCACGGCGCCGGACTTGATGCCCTCGACCGTGAACGACGGGCTGATCGTCGCCTCCGGGAAGACGCCCACCACCTGCCCGGCCCGCAGCCGGGCGACGGCCTCCTCGTAGGAGGCGCGGCCCGCCTGCCGGTTGACGGGGATGTGGTGCATGCCGCGCATCAGCGGCCCGGAGATGCGGTGCCGGAACACCGGCTCCTTCGCCATGAACCGCACCAGCCGCTTCGCCGGCTGCGCGCCGAGGCCGCAGAAGATGAAGTCCAGGTAGCTCACGTGGTTGCACGCGATCACCGCGCCGCCGCGCCGGGGCAGCTGCTCGCCGCCTTCCACCCGCAGTTTCAGGTCCAGGACCCGGAACATGCTCTTCGCGAACAGGATGACGGGCGGGTACACGAGCTCTGCCATGCCACCAAGGTTACGGGACCGTAGGTTACTTCCGCGTAGTGAAGAGGGGGCGCTCACAGCTCCCCGGTCAGCGCCTGGTAGTCGATCTTCCCGCTGCTCAGCAGGGGCACGGTGCCGGTGCACCGCACGTCGAAACCCGAAGCGTGCAGGTGCAGCCGGTCGGCCAGCGCTTCGGACACGCTCCGGCAGGCTTCGCCGGGCAGGCCCTCGACGAACAGCACCACCCTGTCGTCGCCGGGCACCGCGGCCACGAGCCCCACCTCCGGCGCGCACGTCCGCACGGCCTGCTCCAGGTCGTCGAGGCTGATCCGGTTGCCGTACACCGTGCCCATGCGCTTGAGCCGCCCGGTGACGAACAGGAACCCGTCCTCGTCGAGGTAGCCGAGGTCGCCCGTCGCGAGCACCCCGTCGAGCTGGTCGCCCAGCGCGAGCCCGGCCTCGTCCTCGGCGTAGCCCATCATCACGTTCGGGCCGCGGTAGACGACCTCGCCGCTGATCTTCGGGTGCGTGGTCTCCGACCCGTCGTTGTGCCGGATGCTGAACCGGCCACCCGGCACGGCGGGTCCGACGGAGTCCGGTTTCCGCGCCAGCAGTTCCGCGGGCATGGTCGACATGCGCGGCCCGGCCTCGGTCTGCCCGTACATCACGTACAGCCCGCCGCCCGCCGCCCGCATCTTCGCGTCGAACTCCGCGACCAGCTCCGGGCGCAACCTGCCGCCCGCCTGCGTGAGGGTGCGCAGCCGCGGGTGGTCGGCGGGGTCGAAACCGTTGCGCCGCAGGATCTCGTAGTGCGTCGGCACCGCGGCCAGCGACGTGCAGCCGCACCGGTCGACGGCCTCCCAGAACGCGCGTTCCCGCAGGCCCGAGGGCTCGATCACCACCGTCGCGCCGCGGGCGAGGTGCGAGTTCAGCACCGACGTGCCGTAGGCGTAGTGCGGCGGCAGGTTCGTCGGCGCCACCTCGTCCGGCCCGATGCCGAGCACCTCGGCGATGGCGTGCGCGTTGGCCACGACCGCGCGGCGGGAGAGTTTCACCAGGTGGGGCGTGCCGGTGGAGCCACTGGTGGCCAGCAGCAGCGCCAGGTCCGGGTGCGGCAGGACGCCGTCCGGGTCCTGGCGCACCCAGTGCCCGTCCTTCGCCACATATCCCGGCGGCGGAGCGGCGGCGGGTGCGGTGAGCACGGCTCCCGGCCGGAACCGCTCGACGAGTTCGGTCACGGATCCGGTGCTCAGCGCCGGATCGAGGAGCGCGACCGCGCGCCCGCCCTCGAACGCGGCGAGGTAGTGCAGGATCCCCGTCAGGTCGATCCCGGCACGGGCGAACAGCACCCCGCCGGGCAGGGCGGACAGAGCCTCCGCGACCCGCGTCACCTGCAGCACGAGCTCGTCGTGCTCCAGTGCGCGGCCGGTGGTCGCGTCGACGAGCCGGGCACCGTCCCCGATGAGCGTCACGTCCTCATCCTTCCGCTGGTGGCCCGCCCACGGTAACCGCCGGTCCGCCTACCCTGGTCCGGTGACGCAGCGAGCGGTGGTGATCGGCGGCGGCATCCTGGGCCTCGCCGTGGCGTGGGAGCTGACCCGGCGCGGCACGGCGGTGACCGTGCTGGAGAAGGAACACACCTGGGCGGCGCACCAGACCGGGCACAACTCGAACGTCGTGCACGCCGGCCTGTACTACAAGCCGGGCTCGGCGAAGGCCCGGATGTCCGTGGCCGGGAACAGGTCCATTGTGGACTTCGCGCGCGAGCACGGCGTCGGCGTGCAGGTGTGCGGCAAGCTGGTGGTCGCCACCGAGGAGGCCGAGCTGCCCGCGCTGCACGTGCTCGCGGAGCGCGCCGAGGCCAACGGCGTGCCCGCGCGGCTGGTCCCGCCGGAGGAGGCGCGCGAGTACGAGCCGGAGGTGGCCTGCGTCCAGGCGCTGCGCGTCGAGTCCACCGGCATCATCGACTTCCCCGGGGTGTGTGCCGCGCTCGTCCGGCTGCTGGCGGAGAAGGGCGCCGAGCTGCGGCTCGGCACGCCCGCGCTCGGCGTCCGGCCGGGCCGCACGGGCGGGGTCGAGGTCGCCACCGGCCACGACGTGCTCCGCGCCGACGTCCTGGTGAACTGTGCGGGCCTGCAGTCCGACCGCATCGCGCGGCTCGCCGGGCTCACCCCGCGCGCCCGGATCGTCCCGTTCCGCGGCGAGTACTACGAACTGCGACCCGAACGGCGGCACCTCGTGCGCGGGCTCATCTACCCGGTGCCCGACCCGGCGCTGCCGTTCCTCGGCGTGCACCTGACCCGCATGCTCGACGGCAGCGTGCACGCGGGCCCCAACGCGGTGCTGGCGTTGCGCCGCGAGGGCTACCGCTGGCGCGACGTCTCCCCCGCCGACCTGCTGGACGTGGCGCGGTTCCCCGGCGCCTGGCGACTGGCACGCCGGTACGCCTACCCGACGGGGCTCGAAGAGGTCCTGCGCTCGCTGTCGAAGCGCCGGTTCGCGGCGAGCCTGGCGCGGCTGGTGCCCGCGGTGGGCCCGGACGACATCGTGCGGCACGGCTCGGGCGTGCGGGCGCAGGCGCTGCTGCCCGACGGCTCCCTCGTCGACGACTTCCTCATCGAGACCGCTCCGCACCAGGTCCACGTGCTCAACGCCCCGTCACCGGCCGCGACGAGCGCACTGGAGATCGCGAAGCACGTGGCTAACGTGGCAGGTGCTTAGCGACCAGCGGGGCCGCCGCGCGAGCGGTGTCGCACGCCTTGGTGGTGTCGCCGAAGTTCTGGCTGCTCACCGTCACGAACGACAGCTGGGCCAGTGTGACGGCGTAGTCGCACATCGAGTCGCCGATCACGCTGGGGTAGTGGTCCCACGTCACGCCGCCGAACTCCTCCTGCCCGTCGGGCGCGCTGGAGTAGTACTCGCGCACGTTCAGGTCGGTGCTGAGGAAGACCTGCAGCGAGCCGTCCAGCTCCGAGTCGGGGTTGGTCGAGGACCAGTTGCAGCTCGGCGGGATGCGTGAGGCGGGCTCGGCCTCGCGCGGCACGCCGGGCACCTGCAGGCCCAGCTCCTCGGCCTCGTCGCTGGTGAGCAGCGAGCACGGGTCCGTCGACGCCTGGGGCGTGACCGTGACGCGGGCCGGATCGGGCTGCGCCGTCCCGCCGATCGTGCTGGTGCAGGCGGAAGTCAGCGCCAGGGAAATTAACGGCACGGTTACCAGCGCCGCCGTTCGTTTTCGCACGCGGAACCTACCGTCCTGAGTGGAGTCTCCCGGGGATAAGGGGAACATCATGACGGGCAGTCCCTTCGAGATCACGCTGCCGGCGCAGACGGGAGTCGGCGTGGTCGCGCCGTTCGACTTCGCCTTGGACCGCGAACTGTGGCGCTGGGTTCCCGATCAGGTGTGCCTGCACACCACGCGCCTGCCGTACCTGCCGGAGCCGGTGACGGTGCAGCTGGCCGAGGCGCTGAGCGACCCGCACGGTGTGCGCCGCGCGACGCGGGACGTCCTGGTGCCGGAACCGCTCGTCGTCGCCTACGCCTGCACTTCCGGCAGCTTCGTCGGCGGCGCGGCGGGCGAGGCCGAGCTGGTGCGGAGCATGCTCGACGCGGGCGCCCCGGCGGCGGTCACGACCTCGGGCGCGTTGATCAGGGCGTGCACCCGCCTCGACGTCCGCCGGCTCGCGGTGCTCACCCCGTACGTCGACGACGTGACCGGCAGGCTGCTGGACTTCCTGGCGGAGTACGGCATCACCACCACCGCGAGCGTCGGGCTGGGGCTGCTCGGGGACATCTGGAAGATGTCGTACTCGGCGGTGCTGGGCGCGGTCGCCGGGCTCGACCTCACGGGAGCCGACGCGTTGTTCGTCTCCTGCACCAACGTGCCCACCTACGACGTGGTGGCGCCGCTGGAACGGCGCCTCGGCATCCCGGTGCTGACCGCGAACCAGGTCACGATGTGGGCCGCGCTGGAGGACGCCGGGCAGGTGCTCGCCGCGGAAAGCGCACTCACCGAGCCGCTCTTCGTGCCCGAGGTGGCCTGACGAGCCGGTATGCCACCGAGAACTCCCGGTGGATACGCTGGACGGGACAATCCCGGCTCGTACCTGGAGTTCCCATGCACGACCCTCGTCAGCTGCTCGACCCCGACGTGGACGCGGCCGCCAAGCTGCGCCGTCGCGGGTTCGTGCTCGACACCGACCGCCTCGGCAAGCTGGTCAGCAGGCGCTCCGAGGTCATCGGCGAGGGCGACCAGGCTCGTGCGGAGTCCAAGAAGGCCGCCACCGAGGTGCAGGCCGCCGCGCGGCGCGGCGAGGACATCACCGGGCTGCGGGAGCAGGCGCGGCAGCTGAAGGTCCGCATCGGTGAGCTGGAGGACGAGCAGCGTTCGGTCGAGGCCGAGCTGCAGGAGTTCCTGCTCGCGATCCCGAACCTGCCGCTCGACGAGCTGCCCGACGGCGCCACGGAGGAGTTCGCCGAGGAGATCCGCCGCTGGGGCGACGTGCCGCAGTTCGACTTCACCCCGCTCGACCACGTCGACCTCGGTGAGCGCGCCGGGTTCCTCGACCTGCAGCGCGCCACCAAGCTGTCCGGCCCGCGCTTCGCCGTGTTCAAGGGCCCGGGCGCCCGGCTGGAGCGCGCACTGGCCGCGTTCTTCCTCGACGTGCACATCGAGCAGGGCTACACCGAGTTCTCGCTGCCCGCGCTCGTCACCCGCCAGACGATGACCGGCACCGGTCAGCTGCCGAAGTTCGAGGAGGACCTGTTCCGCACGGCGGTCGCCGACCGGGAACTGTTCCTCATCCCCACCGCCGAGGTGCCGCTGGTCAACCTGCACGCGGGCGAGATCCTCAACCTGGAGGACCTGCCGCTGCGCTACACCGCGTACACCCCGTGCTTCCGCTCGGAGGCCGGCTCGTACGGCCGCGACACCCGCGGCCTGATCCGGCAGCACGAGTTCTCGAAGGTCGAGCTCGTCCAGCTGGTCGACGCGGAGAAGTCGCGTGAGGCGCTCGAAGAGATCCTCGTGCACGCGGAGGAAGTGCTGCAGAAGCTCGGGCTCGCCTATCGGGTGATCAAGCTGCCCGCGGGCGACATCGGTTTCTCGGCCCAGATCACCTACGACATCGAGGTGTGGCTGCCCAGCCAGGACACCTACCGCGAGATCTCCAGCGCGTCCGACACCGGCCTGTTCCAGACCCGCCGCGCCGGCATCCGCGCGAAGGGCAAGGACGGCAAACGCGGTGCGGTGGCCGCACTCAACGCCTCCGGGCTGCCGATCGGCCGCACCCTCGTCGCCCTCGTCGAGCAGTGCCAGCAGGCCGACGGTTCCATCCGGATCCCGGAGGCGCTGGTGCCGTACACGGGCTTCACCACGATCAACGCGGACGGCACCACTTCCTGAGGCACGCGTGAGTGAACCCCGAACGTGTCAGTTTCGGGGTCCCCGGAAAACGTCAACTCCTTTCAGGACGGTTGACGATCCGAAGGGGAGATTCAGTCATGACGAGCACACTTCGTCCCGAGGAACTGACCGAGAACGCCGTGGTCGACCCGGAGGGGAAGAAGATCGGCAAGGTGGGCACGGTCTACCTGTCCGACGACACCCAGGAGCCGGAGTGGGTGACCGTGCGGACCGGGATGTTCGGGCAGAAGGAGAGCTTCGTCCCGCTGCGGGGCGCGCGCCTTGACCGCGACGGCCTGCACGTCCAGGTGTCGAAGGACCAGGTTTCCGACGCGCCGCGCACCGACGCCGACCAGCACCTGTCCGAACAGGAGAGTGTCGAGCTCTACCGGTACTACAACCTGCCGACGCCGCGCGCCTCGATGGAGAACACCGGCGGGCGCCGGGGCGGGATGGACACCGGCCGCACCCGCGAAGCCGGTGAGGCCATGACCCGCTCCGAGGAGCAGCTGAAGGTCGGCAAGGACCAGGTCGAGACCGGCCGCGTGCGGTTGCGCAAGTACACGGTCACGGAGGAACAGCAGGTCCGGGTGCCGGTGACGCACGAAGAGGTGCGGATCGAGCGCGAGCCCATCACCGACGGGGAGCGCGCCAACGCCCGCATCGGCGACGAGGAGCAGGAGATGACCCTGCACGCCGAACGGGCGAAGGTGGAGAAGGAGGCCGTGCCGATGGAGAAGGTGCGGCTGCGCAAGGAGGACGTCACCGAGGAGCAGCAGCTCTCCGGCGAGGTCCGCAAGGAGCGCATCGAGGTCGACGAGGACGGTCGCGACGGTCGCGACCGCATGGGCCGCCGCAACCACCCCTAGTCGCTAGCCGCGCACGAACCGGGCCACGATTTCGCCCAGTTCCGCACCGGCGTCCTCCTGCAGGAAGTGCCCGGCACCGGTCACCGTGGGATGGTCCAGGCCAGTGGCGCCCTTCATGGCGCGCTTCAGGACCGGGGCCATCCCACCGGTGATCGGGTCTCCGTCGGAGAACGCGCACAGGAACGGGATGTCCAGTTCGGACAGTGTGGCCCACGCCCGCCGGTTGGCCTCGCTCGCCGGGTCGTCCGGGCGGATCGGCACGAGGTTCGGCATCGCCCGCGGCCCGGCCTTGTACATCTCGTTGGGGAAGGGCGCGTCGTAGGCGGCGCGGACCTCGTCGGACAGTTTCGTCCGGCAGCCGGACTGGATGAAGCGGCCGATGTCGAGCTTCGGTGCCTTCTGCACCGCCTGGCGGAACTCGTGCCACACCGCCGGCATGTCCTGGTCGCCCGTCGGCAGCCCGGTGTTGGCGGCGACCACCCGCGCGAACCGCTCCGGGTGCTCGGCGACGAGGCGCAGCCCGATCAGCCCGCCCCAGTCCTGGCCGACCACCGTGACGCCCCGCAGGTCCAGCGCGTCGAAGGCGAACGCGCGGATCCACTCCACGTGCCGGGCGTAGGTGTGATCGGCGATGTCGACCGGCTTGTCGGACCGGCCGAAGCCGACCAGGTCCGGCGCGATCGCCCGCAGGCCGGCGTCGGCCAGTACGGGCAGCATCTTGCGGTACAGGAAAGACCAGCTGGGCTCGCCGTGCAGCAGGAGCACGGGCGGTCCGTCGGGTGGTCCGGCCTCGGTGTAGGCGATCCGGACGATGCCGTCTCTCGGGTTGTCGATGTCGGCGTACAGCGCTGGGTAGTCGAACTCTGGCAGGTCGGCGAACCGGTCTTCGGGAGTCCTCAGGAGGCGCACACCCCGACCCTAGGAGATTCCGACCGCCACCACGAGCCCCAACGCGATGTGCGCGGCCGCGACCACGATGCTGGCGGGGGCGAACTTCTCGCTTTCGATGGTGGAACCGACGTCGATCCGCGTCGCCCACTCCAGCAGCCGCACCGCCAGCACCTGCACGATGATGCCGAGCAGGCCGTAGACCAGCGAGGTGATGAGGCCCTCGGTGAGGTCACTGGCCGAGTTGAAGATGGCCACGACCACGATGAACGCCATCGACAGCATGCCCGACGCGGTGACGATGACGGCGTTCGGCAGGCCGCGGTGCACCAGCGACGACAGCTTGCCGGGCGTGGTCCAGTCGATCGCGTAGAAGCCCACCAGCATCAGCAGCAGCCCGACGACGCCGTACAGCAGGATGGCGCCGATCCCCTTGACGAGGTCGGAGCCGAAGGTGTCGGCCAGCGCGAGGGTCATCGAGTCTCCCAGGGTCGGTCAGTGTGTCGCGGGGTGTTTATCACGATTCCGGGATGCGGTGGGGGACGAATGCCGCACCGTCATCCGTGACCAGGCCCGCGGTCTCCCGGATCCCCAGTCCGGCGGAGCTGTCACCGACGATCCACGCGCCCAGCGCGGGCCGGAACCCGTCGAACTCGGGCAGCGGGTCGAACGCCTGGTAGACGTAGCCCTCCTCGCCGTAGACGCCGGGCGTCTCGGTCTCGTAGCCAGGGGCCACGATCGACACGTTCGCGCCCTCGCGGCCCAGCTTCGGCTTGCGCACGTACTCGGTGAGCAGGCCGGGGTCGTCGGCGAAGGCGGGCAGCAGGTTGGGGTGGCCGGGGTAGTTCTCCCACAGCACGGCCAGCAGCGTCTTGTTGGACAGCAGCATCTTCCACAGCGGCTCGACCCACAGGGTGCGCGGCAGCGACTCGACCGCGTAGCGGCCGAACTCCTCGTCGACCACCCACTCCCACGGGTAGAGCTTCACGACGGTGTTCATCGGCGCCTCTTCGAGGTCGACGAACCGCTTGAGCACCGGGTCCCAGCCGATCTCCTCGATCGCCAGCCCCACGGTGTCCAGCCCGCCCTCGGCGGCGGTCTCCTGCAGGTAGGAGGTGGTGATGTGGTCCTCGCCCGTGGGGTCGGCGGACGACCACGTGAAGTACAGCTCCTTCGACGGCAGCTGCGTGCCGATCTCCTGCCAGCGCTCGACGAGCTTCTCGTGGATCGAGTTCCACTGGTCGTCTTCGGGGAAGACCTCGGTCTTCCAGTGCCACTGCAGCACCGCCGCTTCGAGCAGCGACGTCGGGGTGTCGGCGTTGTACTCCAGCAGCTTCGCCGGGCCGCCGCCGTCGTAGCGCAGGTCGAACCGGCCGTAGACGTGCGGGTCGTGCCGCTTCCACGACTCGGCGATGTGCGGCCACACCCACTCCGGGATGCCGAACCTCGCGTACTGCTCCGTCAGCACGACGTGCTCGACGGCCTCCAGGCACATCGAGTGCAGCAGCTCGACGTCGGCCTCCAGGGACAGCACCTCGTCCATCTCCAGGACGTAGTGCACGGACTCGTCCCAGTACGGGCGGTCCTTGCCGGAGCCGTAGCGCGCGGGGGTGCCGAACACCAGGCCCTGCTCCTCGACGATGCGCTGCCAGTCCCGCCGCGGGGCGCTGGTTCCCCTCCGCACTTACGAGCCCCCCGACTTGCCGCTGCCGCCCGTGCTGCTCTTGCCGCTGATGCCGAACCCGCCGCGCTGCACCGTCTTGCCCGAGTTGGTCTTGATCGTCGGGCTGCCCGAGGGCTTGGTGTACGTGCCGCCCGAGACGTGCTGGCCGATCGTGCCGGTGCCGCCGTAGTTGTAGCGGTACTGGCCACCGCCGATGCCGAACGGGATGATCCACAGTCCGCTGCCGGAGTCGTAATGACCACCGTGGGTGGCGACGTAGTTGTCGTCGCAGTACTCGTCGTTCTGCACCACACCGTTGGCGTCCGTGCACACGGCGTTGACGGTGTCGGGCGTGCCGACGAGGTACCAGGCCGCGACGACACCCACCAGTCCGACGGTGACCCCGCTGCCGATCATCACCTTGCGGCGGGTGGCGGCCTTGCGCTCGGCCTCCTTGTACGCCTGCTTCGCCGCCTCCGTGCGCTCCTTCTCTTCCGCGAGCGCCTTGCGACGGGCACGTTGCTCCGCGAGCGTGGGTTCACGCGGCTTGGTCGACTCCGGGTCCTGGAACCGCATGGAACCGCGCTGGGGTGCCTGCTCCGGAGACTGCTCCCCCTCCGGCGGGGTCTCTTCGGTCATCAGCGAACACACTAACCACCCGAGGGTCGTCTTGCGGGGCAGACGCGGGCATTATTGACGCGATGCTCGGACACGGCTTGGCAACGAACACGGTGCGCACCCGACTCGTCATGATCGGTGTGTTCCTGGGCGCGGTCGTCGCGCTGTCGCTGAGCGTCGCCTTCTCGTGGGGTGGCGGCGTGGCCGGCGGCGGGAAGGTCGAGGAGTCGCCGGAGGCGAAGGCGGCCTTCCACGCGAACGCGGGCGCCTGTCTCAACTGGGTGCAGCCCGACGCGAGCGACATCCACACCGTGCCGTGCGCGCAGCCGCACCTGTACGAGGTGACGGGCGTGGTGAGCGTGGGCGACAAGTACCCGCAGGGCGCGCCCGCACCCAGCGTCGACGAGTGGCGCGACCTGGCGATGGGCCGGTGCACCGACGGCGCCGAGAAGTACCTCGGCAAGCAGCTCGACCCGTTCGGGAAGTTCACGGTCAGCGCGCTGCGCCCCGGCACCGACGAGTGGGCGGACGGCGACCGCGACATGCGGTGCGTCCTGCAGTGGGCCGCGCCGGGCGGCGCGCTGCAGCCGGTGACGGGCAACGCGGCGGGCCAGTCGCAGGCGGCGGTGTGGGAGCCGGGCACCTGCCTGGCGCTGGCGGACAAGACGGTCGGGAACCCGATCGACTGCGCGCAGCCCCACGCGTACGAGATCGTCGCGACGGTGGACCTGAAGACGCACTTCACCGGGGGCTACCCGGCGCAGAACGACCAGGCGACGTGGCTGGACACCGAATGCAACCACGACGTGCAGGGCTACGCGGGCGGCGTCGACCTCGACGCGCAGAAGCTGATCCTCACGTGGGACCTGCGGGAACAGGAGAGCTGGGACGCGGGGTCCACGCTGGTCAACTGCAAGGTGGCCGCGAAGCTGCCGGACAACAGCGGCCTCGCGCCGGTGACGGGCAGCATCCGGCAGCAGGCACAGGACGCTCCGCCGGCGTCGTCGGCCCCGCCCACCAGCAAGGCCAGTGGGTGACGCGGTGCCGGTCGAGATGACCGCCGCCCGGTTCGAGGAGCTCGTCGCGGACGCGCTCGACGCCGTGCCGGAGGAGTTCGCGCAGGCGATGGACAACGTCGTCGTGCTGGTGGAGGACTTCAACGAAGAGGCGCCCGGGATTCTCGGGCTGTACCACGGGGTGGCGTTGACGTCCCGGACCAGTGACTACAGCGGGGTGCTTCCGGATCGGATCTCGATCTACCGGGAGCCGATTCTGGCGGTGTGTGAGACCGAGGACGAGGTCGTCGAGGAAGTGCTGGTCACCGTGGTGCACGAGATCGCGCATCATTTCGGGATCGACGACGAGCGGTTGCACGAGCTGGGGTGGGGTTGACGCGCTGAGCGCGTGGGTCGTGGTCGCTTCGGGTGCGGATTTGACCGGGCGTGGCCGCCCTCGTTGCCCGGCCCACCCCCGCCCCGTTTAACGGTTGGCTCACCGCGTCAAGGGCGCCTGCGGCGTCGCTTCGCGATGGCTTCGCCACCCCTGACCCGGCGAGCCAACCGCTAATGCAGCTGGGGATCGGGGTCGGGTGGGGGCCGGGCGGTGGGGCCTGGGGTTGCGGATCGTTGCGGGGTGTCCTTCGCCGTGTTGATAACAGCCTGGACGCAATGCTGGGCTGTGCGCGCCCGCTGGTGTTGCAATGGCCCATGCTGACCGATCCCGAGGACCTGGCGCCGGACGAACCGGTGGCTTCTCGGCGGCCTCTGGTGGTCGCGGGAGTGGCCGGGTTCCTCATCGGGATGCTCGTGATGGGGCTGTTGTGGATCGGGGCCACCAGTAGCAGCCCCGCTGCCGACGACGCTCGCGCCGCGTGCAAGGCGCTGGAGCGGGCCGGGACCTTGCCGTCCGGGTACGTGAGTCAGGCTGTGCTCGCGCCTGGGGTGGTCCGGCGCATCACCGCGGCCCGTGACCTGTCCGCCGCGGCGGCCGACCAGAATCCCGTTTACCAGGAACTGGCCGACCACCTCGACGGAGTCAGCCGGATGGTCATCAGCCTCAACTTCGCCGACCCCGCCGGGCGCCGCCACCTGACCTTGGCGCAACGGCTGTGCGCCCAGGTCTGACCGCTACTGCGCGTTGCTGCCCTTGACGATCGACTTGACCGTGAGCTGGTTGCCCGGGATCTTGTCGTTCCCGCAGCCCGTGGTGGGAAAGTCGACGAACTCCGAAGCCGTCTCCTGCGGCGGGTACACCCGCAGGCCCCGCACCGGCTGCGGCTGGCACGTCACCGTGTCGTAGTTCTGCACGTTGACGAAACCGATCGCCGCCGACGCGGTCTCGCCCTTGTTCAGGGTGATCGGCGCGCCCTTCGTGCCCTCGCGGAACGCCGCCGGGCCCACCTGGTGGCCGTCCGCCCCACCGACGTACGAGACGCCGGGGAAGCCCTGGATCACGCAGGAATGGTTGCTGATGTTCGTGAACACCAGCGGCCGGTACACGGTCCCCGCCGCCGCGTCCCCCTGTCCGAGCGACAGCTTCAGGTCGCTCGCCTTGCACATCCCGTTGTCCGCCTGCGTCGCCGCCGGCGCCCCCTGCTCGACCGACGCGGTGGACGTCGTCGGGCTCGGGCTCGCCGACGTGCTCTCCGAAGTCGCTGTGGTGGTCGTCGTGCTGGGCTGTGGCTGGGCGTTCTGCGTGCCCTGCCCGCAGGCCGTGACGGCGACCGCCATGCCGGCCACCGCGGCCGCCAGCCCGATCCGAGAGATCCTCACTCGCACCATGTTTTCGCCTCCCTGTGCTGTTCGAGCACTACCCGGGAGACGTGCGGGCCACGCACGTGGTTGTGCAGACCACGCCATTTTGTTACGAGAAGTCGCCGCACGAGGTGAAAACACCACACGGTGGTTCACATCTTCGTGCCCGTCCAACTGAGGCAGGTCCACCCGCCCTCGGGCCGCGAGTCGAGCTCGACGACACCCGTGTTGGGGATGAGCCCCTGGTCGGCCAGCTCCGGGCGGACGTTGTCGGACAGCCACTCGGCCGCCAACCGGATCGCGCCGCCGTGGCTGACCAACGCGATCGCCTCGTCGCCTTCGTGCTTCTCCCGCAGCTCGGCGACCGCCGCGGTGTAGCGGGCGCGCACCTGCTCCCCGCTCTCGCCGCCCGGCATGCTGACGCTCAGGTCACCCCGCGTCCACGGGTGCACCGTCCCGGCGTACGCCATGAGCGCCTCGCGGTCCCCGCGGCCTTCGAGGTCACCGACGTTCACTTCCTGCACCCCGTCGATGACCTGCACCGACAGGGTCAACGCCGCGGCCAGCGGAGCGGCTGTCTGCTGCGCACGGGTGGCGCGCGAGGCGTAGACCGCCGCGAACGGTTCGCCCGAGAGGCGATCCGCAAGCGCTTGCGCCTGCATCCGCCCCAGGTCGGTCAGCGGCGGCCCCGGCAGCGCGGTGTCCAGGATCTTGCGCACGTTCGCCGTGCTCTCGGCGTGCCTGATCAGGTACAGCTTCACGCCAGCTCCCCCCTGCGCACGGCCGCGACCCAGTCGGCGGCGTCGACGAAGTCCTCGTTGCCGGCCGCCTCGGCGATGGTGGCCCGTACCCCGTCGGCCCGCGGGTGCGAGCCGAGGAAGCGGACGTTGCGGCAGCGGCGGCGGAGCGCCGCGAGCGCGTCGCCGATGCGCGGCTCGGCGATGTGGCCCTCGAAGTCGAAGAAGAAGCGGTACTCGCCGAAGTTCGAGCGGGCGGGCCGCGCGTCGAGGCGGGTCAGGTTGATGCCGCGGCCGGAAAGCTCGGTGAGCAGCTCGGCGAGCGCACCGGTGCGGTTCGCGGCCGCGGCGACGATGGACGTCCGGTCGGCACCCGTGGGCTCCGGCAGCGGCTGCTGCGGCTTCCGGACCAGCAGGAACCGCGTGCGGGCGTCGCGCACGTCGGCGACCTCCGTCGCGCGGACCTCCAACGGGTAGTGCCGCACCGCGACCGGAGCGGTCACGGCCGCGTCGAAGTCACCTCGCTGCACGGCCACGGCGGCCGCGGCCGTCGAGGACGTGGCCACCGGCTTCGCGCCGGGCAGGTTCGCCTCGACCCACAGCCGCACCTGCGCGAGCGCGTGCGGATGGCTCGCCACGGTGCGGATCTCCTCCGTCCCGGGGCGCGTCAGGACGCTGAAGTGAACGGGCAGCAACCCTTCGGCGAACGCGACCAATGGGTCCCCCTCGGCGAGACCGTCGAGAGTGGCCGGGACCACTCCTTCGACAGAGTTCTCCACCGGCACGCACGCCGCGTCGGTCTCGCCCTTGCGCACGGCCGAGAGCGCGAGCGGGATCGTCTCAAATGGAATCAGCTCGTCGCCGTCCGCGGCCAGTCCACGGGCCGCCTGCTCCGTGAACGTCCCTTCGGGGCCGAAGTATGCGATTTTTGCCACTCCGCCAGGCTACGCACCTGCGGAAGCGCTGCTCTGTTCAGGCGGTGCCGAGTTCGCACGGTTACCTTGGGTGGCGTTTTTTGGCATGGTGTACCTGTGACCGCCGATTCGGGCACGCACGCCACCTCGAAGGGCACCGACGACCTGGTCTCCCCCCACACTCCGGCCCTGGTGCTGTGCGCCATCGACGAACCACTCGCCCGGGCCTGGCAGTCGGTCGTGGACCGGGTGGACGGTGCCGCGCGCGTGCACCACGGCTCGGTGCTCGACGTGGCCGCCGAGGCCGTGGTGAGCCCGGCCAACTCCTACGGCTGGATGCGCGGCGGCATCGACGCGGTGTACGCGCGGGCGTTCCCCGAGGTCGAGCAGAACGTGCGCAGCGCGGTGCTGGCCTACCACGGCGGCGAGCTGCCGATCGGCGAGTCCGTGATCGTCCCCACCGGCGAGCCCGCGCCCGCCTGGCTGATCAGCGCGCCGACGATGCGCGAGCCGGGCGAGCGGCTGCCCGAGGACACGGTGCACCCGTACCTCGCGGCGCGCGCGGTGTTCCTGAAGTGGCGCGACGGCAAGCTGGAGCACGGGGCCGAAGTCCGCCACGTGGTCGACACCATCGCGATGCCGGGCCTCGGCACCGGCGTCGGGGGCGTGAGCCCGGAGACCTGCGCCCGTCAGGTCGCCGCCGCGTGGGCCGAGGTCTTCGGCGGCGTGCAGTAACTCACAGGGCGTTCGACGCGCGTTCGACTTACCGTTGGAAGAGCGTTAAGCAGACGTCGCCGCCAGCCCACCGACGGGCAAGGAGTGTGGGAATGCCACGGGTTCGTGAGCTCAGCCCCTACGTCGAGCTACACCGGGAACAGTGGCGGGAGCTGCGCCGCAGCACCCCACTCCCGCTGACCGCCGAAGAGCTCCTGCGCCTGCGAGGGCTCGGCGAGCAGGTCGACCTCACCGAGGTGGCGGAGGTGTACCTCCCGCTGTCCCGGCTGATCAACCTGCAGGTCGCCGCGCGGCAACGGCTCTACGAAGCGACCACGACGTTCCTCGGCGAGGACTGCCGGGGCACCAAGGTGCCGTACGTGATCGGCATCGCGGGCAGCGTCGCCGTGGGCAAGTCGACCACGGCCCGCCTGCTGCGCACCCTGCTCGCGCGCTGGCCCGACCACCCCAGCGTCGACCTCGTGACCACCGACGGGTTCCTGTACCCGCGGGCCGAGCTCGTGCGGCGCGGCATCATGCACCGCAAGGGTTTCCCCGAGAGCTACGACCGGCGCGCGCTGCTGCGGTTCGTCGCCGAGGTCAAGTCCGGCGCCGAAGAGGTCAGCGCGCCGGTGTACTCGCACCTCGCGTACGACATCGTGCCCGGTCAGGAGCAGGTGGTCCGGCAGCCGGACATCCTCATCATCGAGGGCCTGAACGTGCTGCAGCCCGGCCCCCGGCTGATGGTCTCGGACCTGTTCGACTTCTCCATCTACGTCGACGCGCACACCGAGGACATCGAGCACTGGTACGTCGAGCGGTTCCTCAAGCTGCGCCAGACCGCGTTCTCCGACCCGGCCTCGCACTTCCACCACTTCGCCGGCCTGCCGGACGACGAGGCGCGCGCCGAGGCCCGGCACCTGTGGAAGACCATCAACGAGCCGAACCTCGTCGAGAACATCCGGCCCACCCGGCCGAGGGCCACGCTCGTCCTCCGGAAGGACGCCGACCACTCCATCAACCGCGTGCGCCTGCGCAAGCTGTAGGCGCCCGATCGGCCGATCGGCTGATGTTGTCACCCGGTCAGTAACCGGTTGGCCGATACCGCGCACATCGCGTGGACCGCACCCTGGTTGAAACAGGAATTGCACCCCGACCAGGGAGGAGGCACACCGATGGCGACCATCGTGTTCACGTGGATCGGCGCGGTGCTGGGCATCGTGGTGCTGCTGGCGATGGCGGCCGGAGCGTTCGTCGTCGACTTCGACGACGCGCTCGCGGCCCGCACCGAGAAGGCCCCGGAAGGCACCGCGGGGCCTTGACCCGTCAGCCGAGCTCTTCCAGGGCGCGCAGGTAGTCGTCCAGGTCGAACTCGAGGCCGTCGCCCTCGCCGGTCTCCAGCCGCTCTTCGAGCGCCGCGGCCAGCTGCGCGATCACCTCGGTGCGCTGGAGGCCACGGGTGAGCAGCCGCTGGGCGGCCTGCCACACCTCGGCGGGCTCGTCGTCCCACAGCTGGTCGACGAGCGTGGTGTGCGCGGCCAGGCGCAGGAACGACTCCTCGTCGAGGTCGTCCTCGGCGAGCGAGTCCTGGAAGTCCGGGTGCTCGCCGATCACCAGCAGGCGCCGCTGCTCCGGGTCCGACGGGTCGAGCTCCACCTCTTCGCCCGCGATCTCGGTGTACACCGAGGGAATGGCGAACTGGCGGCGTTCGAGCACCGCGGCGGCGGCCTGCTCATCGAGGTCCTCGGCGTCCTCGAGGTACGCGTCGAGGCTGGACTCGGTCTCCAGGCTGCGCTCGTAGATGCGGTCCTCGACCGCCTCGATCAGCGGCTCGACGGCGTCCGCGGGCAGGCTGTCGCGCTGCGCGCCCCAGCGGGCCCACGCCGGCAGCACCGCGTCGAGCACCTCGTCCTGCTCGTCGGTCAGCTCGATCGCGCCGTCGTCGACGAGGTCGACGAACGAGGCGAGCTTGTCGGGGCCGACGCGCAGCGGGGTGCGCGGGTCGTGCTCCATGCCGAACTCGATCAGCCGCAGCGCGCACACGCGGGCCGCTTCGGTGTCCTCCAGGTCGAGGGCCGCGCGGAAGAACTCGTCGATCGTCTCGGCCTCCTCCTCCGCGGAGAGGACCCGCGGCGGGTCGACCGGCTCGGGCTCGGGCAGCGACCGCGTGCGGGCCATCGCGAGCGCGCGGAAGCGCACGTAGTCGTCGGTGACCTCGGGCTCGGTCTGCAGCTCCGTGCCCACGAACGCGTCGGCGAGCAGCTGGTGCGCGCGACCGGGCGTGATCGGCTCGCACGTCACGAGGTTCCCGCTCTCCGCGGCCTGGCTCTGCATCTCGGAAATCACCTCAGCGGGTGACTCGACGATGACCGCCTCGTCCGCCCAGCCGCCGAACAGCGCGTAGCCGATCGACACCAGCAACCCGTGCGCGGACTCGCCCTCGCCGAAGACACACAGGACGGACGTCTCGTCGCCGTACACATCGGAGGTCCGCCAGCACTCGCCGACCTGCACCTGGTTGAGCGCCCTGGCCCAGTCCGGCTCGCCGAGCCCCAGCTTGTCCAGCGCGAGCCCGGCGGCCTCCCGCTGCTCCTCGGTGGGCGCCAGCGACCGCAGCGCGGCCAGCGGCGCCACCAGGCGCTCCGGCTCGGGCGCCTCGGCGGCGAACTCGATCAGCTCGGCGGCCAGGTCGTCACCGGCCTCCCACCACTCGCCCAGTATCTCGGAGGTCACCAGCTCGACCCGCAGCGGATCGGCGGCCGAGTCCAGCTCGGCGAACTCACGCAGCACCTCTTCGAGCAGCTCGCTTCCGCTCGCCGCGTCTTCGCTCGATTCCTGCTGGGGCAGCTCGGTCATGAGTCACATAGTGGCACCGGCGCCGGGCGGTGCCACCTTCACCCCTTGGGCAGCGCGATCCGCGCCTGCCGGATTTCGGCGAGCAGCCGGGCCTTGCGCTTGTGGGTGGTCACGAGCTCGGCGAGATAGGGCGCGAACTCGTCCGCGGTGCCCGCCTTCCGGTGCAACTGCCGGATCCTGCGCAGCCGCTTCGCGGCCTGTTCGTAATGGCTCGCGCCTTTTTGCTCGATCAGGTGATTGACAAACAGTTTGTACACGTCGATCACCTCGCCGGGCGCTTCGGCTTCCCGCAGTTCGGCGACCTGGAGCAGCACCGGCAGCGAGCAGGGGTACCGCCGCGCGGCCTGCCACGCCTCCTCGGGGCGTTCTTCGGCGAGCAGCACCCGCACGAGCTCGTCGGCGGCCGCCTCGTCCGACTCCGCGGATTTCCGCAGCACGGCGAGCGCCGATTCCCGTTCCGTTTCCCAGCGGCCGAGTTCGACGGCGGCTTCGCGCAACGCGAGGAAAGTCTTTTCCGACGGGGCGCGCCGGAATTCGGTGCCACGGGTTTTCACCGCGTCGTCGTTCTGGTTGAGCGCACGGGCGGCGTACGCGACGGCCTCCGCCGTGCGTCCCGCCCCACGCAGCACGCGGACGATCTTGAGCCGCACGTCGAGCCGTTGCGGGCGGCGGGACAGGATTTCCAGCAGCGCGTCGACGTCACCGGACAGTTCCGCCAGCTGCTCGGCGAACCGTTCGGCGGCCGGCCCATGGTGTTTGTCCACTATGGACTTGAGTTGCGTGAGACCGCTGTCTCCCAACGGTTTCACGAAGGCCGCCAGGTCGATCTCTGCTCCGTGGTCGAGCGCGGCCGACGCGAGCCACTCGGCGAGGTCGGCCGGCGGCCGGTTCGCGCAGGCGCGGGCGTAGAGCGCGACCGCGCGCCGCACCACGGCCGGATCATCCTGCTGCGCCTTGAGAACCCGCTCCACCGTGCGCCGCGCGAGCGGGGCCAGGTCGGCCGGGGAACCGGAGTCGAGCAGGCGCTGCACGGTGTCCAGTACCGCGGCGATCTTCGTGACCTCACCCGCGTGCCGGTCGACCTCGGCGGGCTCCTCCCCACCGGCGCGCAGCTGCAGTCGCGCGTGCAGCTCGGGGTCGCGCTCGGCCTGTTCGTACAGCAGCCCGGCGAGGGTCTCGGCGTCGAGCGAGCGGAGGTAGCCCTGCAGGTCGGTCACCGGCACATCCTGGCCTACCCACGCAGGGCAGGGGGAACCTCGGCCGCCTCGGCTTCCCGCTCGTGCTCGAAGAAGTCGTCGAACATGTCCTCGACGTCGGCGAGCAGGTGCTCGACGGCCGCGGCCGACAGGCCCTGGCGCGGCCCCTGCCAGCCCGCCCACGCGAGCAGCGTGTCGCGCAGCGACTCGACGGCCTTGTCGTCGAGGTCACGCGTGTGCAGCAGCTCGTCGAAGAAGAACTCGAACTTGCCGGGGCTCACGTGCAGCGGCTCACGCTCGTCGACGTCCTCGCCGAACTCCGCGAGCAGGTGCACGAACTCGGCGTCGACGTCCTGGGCCGTGGCCAGGAACTCCTCGACGGCGCCGTCGTCCTGCCGCGCCGGCGCGGGCGGCTCGGCCTCGGGCATCGCCCGCAACCGGGCGAGCACGGGAACGCGGGCGTCGGTCAGCGGGTCGTCCTCGGCGGGCTCGGGCAGCTGCGCGGCGACGCCGTCGTTGACCGCCATCGCGTCCTCCAGGACCCGGCGCGCGCGGGCGAGCGGAACGGGACCCGTGACCAGCAGCTCGTGGCTGCTTTCGTCCAGTTCGGCCAGGATCTCCTCGTGCTGGGTGGTCAGGTACGCCTCCAGCACCCCGGCGTAGCGGTCGGTCTCGACCACCAGCGCGTGCTCCCGGCCGCCGCGCTCGCAGCGGAACAGCAGGAACGACTGGTCGCCGTAGACGTCGGTCTGCTGGTGGCACTCCACGACCGTCACCTCGGACAACGCCCCGGCCCAGCTCGGCTCCTTCATGCCCAGCGCGGCGAGCCGGGCCGCGGCGGCGCGGGCGCGTTCCCGCAGTTCGGCGCCGGGAGAAAGCGCTTGCAGCGCGCACAGCAACGCGAAACCGGCGGCACTCTGGCGCGACGCGGCGTAACCGACCAGCGGGAAGCCGACCTCGCGGGTGGCCGCCTCCGGCTCGCCGACGAGCCAGAAGCTCCCGACGACCTCGGCGGTCAGCAGTTCCACGTCCAGCACGTCGTCGGAGGCCGCGACCTCGGCGAACGCCTCCAGCGCTTCGTCGAACCCGGCCCGCAGCCCGGCGTCCAGGGCGGGCTTCTTCTTCTGGGGTTTGGTCCTGCGACCGCGGCTGACCGGACTCATGCGCTCATGGTGTCAGCCTTGCGGTGCGTTCCCGCCTTCGGCATCGCGAACCGCGCGTTCCGGATCTCCACGACGAGGCGGGTCTTGCGCCGGTGCCGCTCCAGCAGGTCGGCGAGGTAGTGCGTGAACTCGTCCGGCGTCTCGGTGCGGCGGTGCAACCCACGCAGTTCCTTCAGCACCCGCACCGCTTCCTGGTAGCGGGAAACGTCCTTCTGCGCGATCAGTTCCTCGACGTACAGCCGGTACAGGGGAATGGCGTCCGCCGGTTCGAGCGCGGCCAGCGCGGCGGCGCGTTCCTCCGGCCAGCGCTCGCCCGCGGCCTGGCGCAGGGCGGAATACGTTGCGGTGTCAGGGTTTCTGCGGAACTCGGCGCGGCGCAGGGCGAGCAGCCCGCCCTGCGGGCGGTCGCGGTGCACGAGGGTCCGGGCCGCGTGCGCGACCGCCTCGCCGTGCCGCCCGGCGGCGCGCAGCACGCGGACGATGCGGAGGTCGACCTCCGGCGTCGGCGCTTCCTCGGCGAGGAGGGTGAGCAGGGTGTCGACGTCGCCGGTCACCTCGGCGAGCTGTTCGGCGAGGCGGCGGGCGACGTTCCGGCGTGGGCCGGCCCGCTCGGCGAGCACCCTGTCCACTGTGGACTTCAGCCGGTCGAGGCCGCGCTCGCCGAGGGCACCGGCGAAGTCGGCGATGCGGGGCTCCGGCCAGTCCGGGCGGTGGAACGCGACGCCGAGGATCCAGTCGACGAGCAGCACCGCGTCGGGCGGGTGGGTGGCGCAGGCCCGCGCGTAGAGGGCGATCGCGCGGCGGCGCTCGGCGGTGGTCGCGTGCTCCAGGCGGTCGAGGGTGCGGCGGGCGAGCGGGGTGAGGTCGGCCTGGGTGCCGGCGTCGAGGAGGCGCTGCAGCATGTCGAGCGCGGGCCCGGCCTTGGCCGCGGCGGCGGCGCGCCGCTCCAGCTCCCGCCGCAGTTCGGGGTTCCGCTCGGCCTCGGCGTGCAGCAGCTCGGCCAGCGTCTCCGCGTCGAGCGTGCGCAGGTACGCGCGGAGGTCGGGGGCCGGATGCACGGGCCTATCCTGCCGGACCCGAAGGAGTGTCACCGTCACCCACGAGCGTTGACTTCTCGCAGGTCACGGCCACGCTCCGTCAGCTCAACCGGTGAAGAAGTACTCGCCGTAGGTACTTCGGTCGATGTCGGCGAGCAACGGTACGGGCGAGTTCTCGCGGACGCTGTCCGGGTACTTCCGCCACCGGCCCATCTCGTCCGACCAGTAGTAGAGGGTCCACATCCCGTCCACGCCGTAGCGGAGCTGAGCGAAGGGCCGTTCGGCCTGCTCGGACCACTCGGGGCGCTTCTCGACCAGCGTCACCATGCGCCCGCGCCAGCGGGACACGATCCGGTTGTCCGCCGGTACGCGCCGTTCACACCAACGATCGATCTGCCGTTGTTGGAGCTCCGGGATCGGCGACATACACACAGTGATACCGCATCCGTGGCGCAGGCACGGATGGAGTACACGCACCTCACACAGGCCATACTCGGTGCCCGTGACCCTCGACGACCTCGTCCAGCGCCTGCGCGACTTCGCCGCCGCCCGCGACTGGGAACAGTTCCACACGCCGAAGAACCTGGTCATGGCGCTGTCGGGGGAGGTCGGCGAGCTGACGGCGCTGTTCCAGTGGCTCACCCCGGAGGAGTCCGCGCGGGCGCTGGAGGACCCGGCGCTGTCCGCCGAGGTGCACGACGAGCTCGCCGACGTGACCCTCTACCTGCTCCGCCTGGCCGACGTCCTGGGCGTCGACCTGCTGACCGCCGCGGCGGCGAAGATCGACCGCAACGAGCAGCGGTTTCCGGCGGGGTGACCAGTGGGCCGGCCCGCACCGAACGGGATTCTGGTATCCAGGGGACGTGGATCCAGTGGTGCAGACAGCGCACGGGGCAGTGCGGGGCCGGACGGCCGATGGCGTCAGTGCGTTCAAGGGCATTCCCTACGCGGCTCCCCTCGACGGGGTCCGGCGGTTCCTGGCGCCGCAGCCGCCCGAGTCCTGGGACGGTACGCGGGACGCGTTCCGGTTCAGTGCGGACACCCCGCAGGGCACGCTGCTGCCCGGGGTGCCCTCGTCCTGGACGCCGGGGGACGACACCGAGTCGCTGACGGTCAACGTGTGGACGCCCGATCCGGGGGCGAGCGGGCTGCCCGTGATGGTGTGGATCTACGGCGGGGCGTTCCTCATCGGCACCTCGCGCCAGCCCGAGTACCACGGCGAGAACCTCGCCCGCGGCGGGGTGGTCGTCGTGACGCTGAACTACCGCGTCGGGTTCGAGGGGTTCGGCTGGCTGCCCGGCTCGCCCGGCAACCGCGCGTTCCTCGACCAGCTCGCGGCCCTGCGCTGGGTGCAGGACAACATCCGCGGCTTCGGCGGCGACCCCGGCAACGTCACGATCTTCGGCGAGTCCGCCGGCGCCACCGCCGTCGCCGCGCTGACCTCCGCCGACGCCGGGCGCGGGCTGTTCCGCCGGGCGATCGGGCAGAGCATCGCGGGTGGCTTCCAGTCCGTCGACACCGCCCGCGCCACCTCCGAGCGCATCGCCGCGGCGCTGGGCACGGACCTCACCGCCGACGCGTTCGGCGAGCTTCCGTCCGAGGCGATCCACGGCGTGCAGACGCTGCCCGGCACGATCACGCCCTTCGGCCCGGTCCTCGACGGCGACCTGCTCACCGGCGTGCCGTGGGAGAACCTGCGTGGCGAGGTCGACCTGGTCGCCGGGTTCAACCGCGACGAGTACCGGCTGTTCTCCGTGAACGAGGACCTGAGCACCAAGGACCCGGCGGTCACCGCGGCCGCGTTCGGCGTGCCGGTCGACGCCTACCGCACGGCGTACCCGGACCTCGCCGACCCGGACCTGTACGTGCTGATGATGTCCGACGTGATCTTCCGCATGCCCACGACGTGGTGCGCACAGAACCACCCCGGCCGCAGCTACCTGTACGAGCTGACCTGGCCGAGTCCCGCGTTCGGCGGGATGCTGCGCTGCTGCCACGCCCTCGACCTGCCGCTGACCTTCGGCAACTTCGACGGCCAGCTCGGTGCGATGGTCCTCGGCGACCCGATCCCGCCCGAGGCACGGACGATCTCCGAGGAGATCCGCAAGGCCTGGACATCCTTCGCGACCACCGGTGACCCCGGCTGGCCCGAGTACGAGCCCGGCGAGCGGCTCGCCCGGATCTGGGACACGCAGATCTCCGTGAAGTCCGATCCCGAAGGCGCGTCACGGCGGATCTGGGCCCGCTAACCTGGGGATATGGCCATCGAGGTGCTGCTCGTCGACGACCACGAGGTCGTCCGCCGCGGACTGAAGGAGCTGCTGGGCGACGAGCCGGACATCGAGGTGGTCGCCGAGGCGGGCAGCGCCGACGAGGCACTGGCCGTCGCGATGCACGTCGAGCCGGACGTGGCCGTGGTCGACGTGCGGCTCGGGGACGGCGACGGCGTCGCGTTGTGCCGGGAGCTGCGGTCGAAGCCGAACCCGCCGCAGTGCCTCGTGCTCACCGCGTTCGACGACGAGGAGGCCATGGTCGGCGCGATCATGGCCGGCGCCGCGGGTTACCTGCTCAAACAGGTGCGCGGACAGGACGTGGTGAACGCCGTGCGCGAGGTCGCCGCCGGCCGGTCGCTGCTCGACCCCCTAACCACCGCGCGCGTGCTCGACAAGCTGCGCCACCCGCGGGAGGACGAGCTGGACCAGCTCACCGAGCGGGAACGCAGCGTGCTCGAACTGATCGGCGACGGACTGTCCAACCGGGAGATCGCCGAACGGCTGTTCCTCGCGGAGAAGACCGTGAAGAACTACGTCACGTCGGTGCTCGCGAAGCTCGGCATGCAGCGGCGGACGCAGGCCGCGGCGTGGGTCGCGCGGCGCGGCAAGTAGCTACGCGGTGGCGAGGTGGTAGCCGCGGCCTGGCCGGACCACCGCCGCGACCAGGCCGACCAGCGCGCCGAGAACGGTGTCGAGCAGCCGGTCCGACGCCAGGCCGAGCACGTCCGGCGGGGTCAGCAGTGAGCTGAGCAGCAGTGTCAGCGGCGTGATGAACAGCATGGCCAGCGCGTAGTTGCGGATCACCGTCAGCTCTCCGCACAGCAGGGCGATCACGATGCACGCGAGCTTCGCGGGCGTGGGCAGGTGCGCGGCGAGCAGCAGGCCGCCGAGCACGACGCCGGCGAGCGTGCCGAGCATCCGCTGGACCGTGCGGTGCAGCGTGTGGTTGAGGTGCGTGGACTGCAGCACCGCCGCGGCCGCGATCATCGTCCAGTACGGGTGGCCCAGGTCCAGGAAGTGCGCGAGCAGCCCGGCCGCCAGCACGCCCGCCCCGACCTTCGTGGCGCGCGGCAGCTCGTGCGAAGGCAGCCGCACGGCCGAGCGGAGGCCTTCGCGCCAGGAGATCTGCTTGTCCGCCGGCTCGCGGAAGAACAACCAGCCGACCATCCCGACGCACCACGCGACGACCGCCGCGAGGGCCGCGATCCCGATCTGCGCGCCGGCCTGCGCCCAGGACACCGGCAGGACGGCGGTGGTGGCGACGGCGAACACGAAGATCAGCCCGCCCGGCGGGCCCGCGCTGACGGCGTCGGTGAGCAGCTTCGCGAGCGCCGCGACGACCGCGACGAGCACCGTCACGGGCACCGGCCCCCACCCGGCCGCGGCGGCGGCGCTGCCGAGCGCGACGCACAGCACGAGCCCCGCGCCGACGGCCGCGAGCAGCCGGCTACGCACCGCGTACGGCTCGAAGCGTCCGTGGACCGCCGTCATTCCGCCGAACGCGGCCGCCGGAGCCAGAGCGGTGTGCCCTGTGAGCACGACAGCGGCGAGGACTATGTTCGCCCCGGTCATGGCTCGCAACGCCGATGTGCCGGCAGGTCCCGTCACCGGGCGCAACCGCCACCAGCCCCGAAGGGCGAGCGCGCGGCGCAGGTCGGAACGATCCATATATTTCACGAGTAAAATACTACCGAAGCTTTCTGCGCGAAGGAGCAGTCCGGTGAGCGATCTCATCGATAGAGCCCAGCGCCAGTGGGGGGAGGTGCGGCCCGACCTGGACACCTCGGGCATGGCCGTGATCGGGCGCGTGCTGCGGCTCGCGTCGCTGATCCGCCGGGACACCGACGACCTGCTGGCCGGGCACGAGCTGACCAGGGCCGAGTTCGACGTGCTGTGTGCCTTGCGGCGCAACGGCGTGCTGAACCCGGGCCAGATCAGCCGGGAGATGCTGTCGTCGGGCGCGGCCATCACGAAACGCCTCGACCGGCTGGCGCGCATGGACCTGGTGACGCGCACGGCGAGCGAACGCGACCGTCGCGTGGTGCAGGTCCGGCTCACCGACAAGGGCACCGCGTTGATCGACGACCTGCTGCCCCGCCAGCTCGAAGCCGAGCGCAGCGCGCTGGCGAACCTGTCCGAAGTGGACAGAGCCGAACTGGCCGGCCTGCTGGGGACGGTGCTGCAGACCGTGGAGGGGTTGAGCGTCTAGCCCCGCAGGGGATCGCCGTCGGCCTCACGCAGGGCCTTGATCACGCTTTCGAGATGCGCCCGCATCGCGGCCTGGGCACGCTCGGGGTCGTGCGCGCAGATGCCCTCGATGATCGCCAGGTGCTCGGGCAGCGAGACCGACGGGCGCCCGGGCCGCATCGCGAGCCGGAACTGGTGACGCACGCTCTGCCCGCGCAGCCGCTCCAGCACCTGCCCCGCCGTGCGCTGCCCGCTGATCTCGCGGACCCGCCGGTGCAGCCGCTGGTTGAGCCCCGAGTAACCGACCACGTCACCGCCCGCGACGGCCTGGCGCATGGTCTCGCCCAGCTGCTCCAGCTCCGCGATCTCCTCGTCGTTGATCCGCTCCGCCGCCTTGGCCGCACACAGCGCTTCGAGCATCATCCGGACCTCGGAGATCTCCACGGCCTCCTCGATCGACACGGCCCGCACGCGGGCGCCGCGGTTCTGGACCCGCTCGACGAGCCCTTCGTTCGCCAGCTCGATCAGCGCGGCCCGTACGTTCGCGCGGCTCGCGGAGAACTGGGCGGACAGATCGGCCTCGACCAGCCGCTGGTTGGGGACGAAGTCACCGCGCACGATGGCGTCGCGGATCGCGACCACCACCGGCTGGTCGCCCAGGGTTTCCGTCACTGCTTCCCCACTCCTCTGGCCGCGATTGTTGACAATTTTGTCGCGGGTCTCGTTCAATCGATCGTAGTGCCTGTTTCCCGAAGCTCAAGGAGTCCGTTATGCCCGGTACGCCAGTGACGATCGCCGTCCTCGGACTCGGCGAGGCGGGCGGCGCGCTGGCGCGAGACCTCCTCGCCGCGGGTGCCGTCGTGCGAGGGTACGACCCCGCGGTGCCGGCGACCGACGGGATCATCGACACGGGTTCCGAGGCCGAGGCGGCCGACGGCGCCGACCTCGTGCTCAGCGTGAACAGCGCCTCGGTCGCGGTGGACGCGCTGCGCGCCGGGCTGCCCAGGACCACCGGCATCTGGGCCGACCTGAACACCGGCTCCCCCGGGCTCAAGCGGCAGCTGGCGCAGGTCGCGGGCGACGTGCCGTTCACGGACATCGCGATCATGGCGCCCGTGCCGGGCCGCGGGCTGAAGGTGCCACTGCTCGCCAGCGGTCCCGCCGCGAAGCGCACGGCGGAGATCCTCACGTCGCTGGGCGCGTCGGTCGAGGTGATGGACGGCGAAGCGGGGCTGGCGGCGGAGCGGAAGCTCCTGCGCAGCGTGTTCTTCAAGGGCATGTCGGCCGCGGTCGTCGAAGCGCTCGAAGCGGCGCGCGCGGCGGGTGTCGAGGACTGGCTGCGCGGCGTGATCGTCGAGGAGCTGACGAACGCGAATGCGTCCACAGTGGACCGGCTGGTGACCGGTTCGTACAAGCACGCCAAGCGCCGCACCGAGGAGATGGCCGCCGCGGCCGAGATGCTCGGCGAGCTGGGCGTGCCCGCGAACGTGGCGGCGGCGTCCCGCGATCAGCTCGCGCGCCTGTCCGGTTCCAGCGGCAGGTCGAACGCCACCAGCGTGCCGAGGCTGGGCGAGGAGTTGAGATAGAACTTCCCGCCCGCGCTCTCCGCTCGCTCGGCGAGGTGCCGCAGGCCGCGTGTCGCGACTCCCTGCGGCACACCGGCGCCGTTGTCCCGCACGCGAAGCCGGACCTCGTTCGCCTCCCGCTGCAGGCTCACGCGCGTCTCGCTCGCCCCCGAGTGGCGGACCACATTGGACAGTGCCTCGCGCAGCGCGGCGCGGATGTGGTCGGCCCGCTCGGCGGGGATGTCGGCGAACTCGCCGGACAGCTCCAGCGTCGGCGGGTAGCCGAGCAGCTCCTCGGCGATGCGGACCTCGTCACGCGCGGACTCGGCGAGGTCGGTCCGCGGCGCCTGCTCCGGCTCCGGCGCGGGCGAGCGCAGGCTGTGCACCGTCGCGCGGATCTCCTCGATGGTCTGGTCGAGCTGGTCGATCGCCTCGCCGAGCCGGGCCGCGTCGGTGCCCGCGAACCGCTTGCGCATCCGCCGCCGCACGCGGTCGAGCTGCATCCCGGCCGCGTACAACCGCTGGACGATCACGTCGTGCAGCTCGCGCGCGATCCGCTCTCGCTCCTGGTACAGCGTCACGCGATGCCGCGCGTTGGCGCCCTCCGCGAGAGCCAGCACCACGCCGACCTGCGCCGCGAACGCCGTCAGCACCTCGACCGTGCCGGGCGAGAAGCCTTCGCTGCCCCTCGTCCGGTAGACGACGAGCGAGCCGAGCACGCGGCCGCCGGCCCCGAAGGGCGCTGCCGCGAACGGCCCGTACCGGCGCAGGTCACCGGGCACGTGCGGCGCCGTGCGGGGGTCGACGGTGAAGTCGTCGGTCACCACCGTCTCGCCGCCGCGGGCGACCTTGCCCGCCACCGAGTCGGCGGGCAGCAGCAGGCCGCGCAGGTCCTTGGGGTGCGAGCCGTACGCCGCCTCGACCACCACGCTGCCGTCGTCCGCGCGCACCATCACGAGCCCGAGGTCGGCCCTGGCCAGCTCCGCGGCCTTCTGCACGACGGAGGGCAGCACCTCGTCGGGCTCGTCGCCGGACAGGGCCGCGGTGGTGATGTCGGTGGCCGCGGTGAGCGCGTGGGCGGCAAGGGTCGGTTCCATGAGCGAGGTCAAGAGTAGACGCCTTCCGGCACCCCCGCCGTCACGCGGCCGTCCCGCACTTCGAGCACCAGATCGGCATCGGCGGCCTCCTCGGGGTGGTGCGTGACCTGCACGACGGTGCGGCCGGCGAGGGCGTCGCGGAGGTTCGCCCGGACCTCCCGAGCGGTCGCCTCGTCGAGGTGCGCGGTGGGTTCGTCGAGCAGCACCAGACCGGCGGGCGCCACGAGCGCGCGGGCGAGCGCGAGCCGTTGCGCCTGGCCGCCGGACAGCCCGCTGCCCGCGCTGCCGAGCACGGTGCCGGGGTCCAGTTCGGACAGGCACACCGCCTGCAGGGCGTCGGACAGTCGCTCGTCGTCGGCGTGCGGATCGGCGAGGCGCAGGTTCTCCGCGACGGTGGTCGAGACCAGCTGCGGGTCCTGCGGCGCCCACGCGACCTCGGCGGGCACCACCGCGCTGCCGCGCACCGGCCGCAGGAAGCCCAGCAACGCGGCGAGCAACGTCGACTTCCCCGCGCCGGACTCGCCGACGACGGCAACCCGCGTGCCGGTCGGGATTTCCAGGTCGACACCCCGCAGCACGGGAGCGCCGCCGGGCCAGGCGAAGTCCGCGTCCCGGATGACGACGTGGTCGCCGTGCTCGGGTTCTTCCGCGGCCGGGATGTCCAGAGCCAGCCGGGCCCGCGCGTCCCGCAGCGTGTCCCAGTGCTGCGCGACCGGCGGCAGGAGTGCGAGGACCTCGCCGAGCGCGAGCGGCACCAGCGCGACGACCGGCACCAGCGCGGGGTCCATCCGCCCGACGGCGAGTGCGGTGCTCACGACCGCGGCGATCCCCGTGAGCAGCACGATCAGCCCGTCCGCGGCACCGGCGCCGAGGGCCTGCCGCCGCGCCTGGCGGACCAGTTCGGCATCGGCCGCGGCGAGGTCGTCGCGGCGGGCGCGAGCCTTGCCGAACGCGAGCAGTTCGGCCGCGCTCTCGAACAGGGCGAGCACCTTGGCGGCCACCGCGCGACGGCCGTCGGCGAGGGCCGCGGAGGCGCGGCGGGCCAGGTGCAACGCGAGCAGCGGAGCGCCGAACGCGCCCAGCAGCACCGCGACCGCCAGCACCAGCCCGGCAGACGGCAGCACGACGGTCTGCACGGCGACCGCGCACGCCAGCACGAGACCGGCGACGACCGGCGGCGTGAGCACGCGCGGCAGCAGGTCACGGACCGTGTCGACGTCGGCGACCAGCCGGCGCTGGTTCTCGCCGTGCCGGAGGCTGTGCGCGGGGCCGAGCCGGACGAGCGCGCGCCACAGGTCGACGCGCAGCCGCCCGGCGATGCGGAACGCGGCATCGTGCGTCGTGAGGCGCTCGGCGTAGCGCAGGCCCGCGCGGCCGAGGCCGAACGCGCGCACCGCCACGACGGCAACCGTGAGCGTGAGGATCGGCGGCTGTTCCGCGGCCTTGGCGATGAGCCAGCCGGACGTCGCGGTCAGCGCGAGGCCCGCGAGCAGTGCCAGTGCGCCGAGCGCCGCACCGGCGAGAAAGCGCTTTCCGACCAGCCCTCGCACGTTCCCGCCGCCCGGAGTCGTCGGCTGTTCGGTGGGCACGACTCCACTGGTTCCGGCGACAACCACCGCCTCCGGCCGGTCATGCGCGGCGATGACGACCGCGGCGCCCCGGCTGCGCGCGGTCTCGATGGCCGACATGACCCGTGCGGCGTTGGCGGCGTCGAGGTGCGCGGTGGGCTCGTCGAACAGCAGCAGCCACGCGTCCCGCGCGAGCGCCCGCGCGACGGCGACCCGCTGCCGCTGGCCGAGGGACAGCTGGTCCAGCCGCGCCGACTCGAAACCCGCCAGGTTCAGCTCGGCCAGCAGCTCGGGCGACGCCCCGGCCAGCTCCTCACCCACGGTTTCGGTGGTGAACACCGGCAACTGCGGCACCCAAGCGACCTGTGTTCTGAATGTTGACATCTGGACGTCCGAAAGATCGACATCCGAAATGGTGACTTTGCCGGCCGCGGGCCGGACGAAGCCCAGCAGCACGGCGAGCGTCGTGGACTTGCCGACACCGCTCGCCGACCGCAGCCACGCGATCTCGCCAGGGCGGACGGTGAACGACTCGCCGTCGGGGGCGAAACCGTTGCGGCGCGCGACCTTCAGGCCCTCGACGCGGACCACGCCGGGCGCCGGCACCACGGTGCCGTCGGGCAGGGTCGGCTGCGTGAGGACCTCCGCCACGCGGCGCACGGCCTCGACACCGTCCTCGCTCGCGTGGAAGGCCGCGCCCACCTGGCGCAGCGGCTGGTAGCACTCCGGCGCGAGGATCAGCACGCCCAGCCCGATCGCGAGCGGCAGGTCGCCGTTCACCAGCCGAACCCCGATGAGCACCGCCACCAGCGCCACGGACAGCGTCGCCGCGAGCTCCAGCACGAAGGCCGACGAGAACGCGACCCGCAGGGTCTTCAACGTCGCGCGGCGGTGCCGCTCGGACACCACGCGGACGGTCTCCGCCTGCGCCTCCGCCCGGCGGAACGCGGCCAGCACGGGCAGTGCCCGCACCAGTTCCAGCAGCTGCCCGGACAGCCGGTGCAGCGCGTCGGTCGCGGCGGCCGCGCGGGCGGCGGTGTACTTGCCGACCAGGATCGCGAACACCGGCAGCAACGGCACGGTCAGCGCGATGATCACCGCGGAAGGCCAGTCGGCGAACAGGATCGCGGCACCCGCGCCGAGCGGCACCACGGCGGCGGTGACCAACGCGGGCAGGTAGTCGGTGAAGTAGGCGTCGAGCGCGTCGAGACCCCGCGTGACCAGCGCGGTCAGCTCGGCGGGACCGCGGCCGGCGATGTCCTCCGGGCCGAGGCGCAGCACGTGGTCCACGACCTTCGCGCGGAGCTCCTCCTTCGCTCCGGCGGCGGCTCGCGCGGCGACGACGCGCAGTGCCCACGCGATCAACCCCCGGGCGACGACCACGCCCAGCAGCACGGCGAGGTTCGTGACCTCGCGCCCGGCGACGACCGACGCGAGCAGGAAGGCCTGCGCCACCAGCGCGGCGGCGTTGAGCAGGCTGAGGACAGCGGCGAGGGCGAGCGCCCGGCGCGCCGCCCCGGAGAGGGCGGGCAGCGCGCCGAGCGGCCCCTTTCCCAGACGCACTGTGTCCGTTGTGGACACTTCGGCGGGAAGGGTGGTGCGACCGGGAAACCTCATGGTGTGTGGACCGGCGGGATGTGCGCGGTGCTCACGCGCTTGCGGAACACCCAGTACGTCCAGCCCTGGTAGACGAGCACCGCGGGGGCGCCGAACGCGCCGACCCACGTCATGACCTTCAGTGTGTACGGGCTCGACGACGAGTTGTGCACGGTCAGGGAGTTCGCTGCATCCATTGTGGACGGCAGCACGTCCGGGTACAGCGCCCCGAACATCGTGACCACGGCGGCCGCGATCGTCACACCCAGCGCGGCGAACGCCTGGCCGTCGCGGTCGGCGGCGAGCTTCTGCCACGCCGTGACCGCCCCGCCGACAGCCACCGCCAGCGGCACCAGCGTCCACAACGCGCCTTCGCGGAACTGCACGACCAGCAGCAGCACGAGCAACGGCACCAGCGCGACCGGCAGCATCCGCACCGCCAGCAGGCGGGCGCGCTCCCGCACGTCGCCGCTGGTCTTCAGCGCCAGGAACGCGGCGCCGTGCACCAGCGAGAACCCGACCACGGCCAGCGCCCCCAGCAGCGTGTCCCACCGCACGGCCGCGAACGCCGAGCCGATCCGGTTGCCGTACGCGTCGAGCGGCAGGCCGAGCACGCTGGTGGTGAGCAGCAGTCCCACGCCGAGCGGCGGGATCCACGAACCCAGCACGATCACGCGGTCCCAGTTGCGCCGCCAGCGCGGCGAGTCCACCTTGCCGCGGTACTCGAACGCGACCCCGCGCCCGATGAGCGCGAGCAGCACGAGCAGCAGCGGCAGGTACGCGCCGGAGAACAGCGAGGCGTACCAGCCGGGGAACGCGGCGAACGTCGCGCCCGCGGCGACGATCAGCCACACCTCGTTGCCGTCCCACACCGGGCCGATCGTGTTGATCAGGACCCGCCGCTCGGTGTCGTTCCGGCCCAGCACCGGCAGGAGCATGCCCACGCCGAAGTCGAAGCCTTCGAGGAACAGGTAGCCCAGCCAGAAGAGCACGATGATGCAGAACCACAGGGTCGCCAGGCTCATCGCGCGTCCTCCTCACTTCTATCCACAGGCTTGTGCACAGATATCCCTAGTTGTCCACAGGTCAGTAGGCGAAGGACAGCGAGTCCGTCTTCGACTCGTCCTGCCGGGGAGGTGGCAGCACGCCTTCGACCCCGCCGCGGACGTACTTGCGCATCAGGAACACCTCCACCACGCCGAGCACCGCGTACAGCGACGTCAGCGCGACGAGCGAGGTCCACACCTCGCCTGCGGACAGGTGCGACACGGCCTGTGCGGTGAACATCCACACCCCGTCCACCCCCGACGGGTTCGGCACCACGACGAACGGCTGGCGGCCCATCTCGGTGAACACCCAACCCGCGCTGTTGCCGATGAACGGGGTCGCGATGCCCAGCAGCGCCAGGCGCGGGAACCACTTCGAGTCCGGGACGCGGCCTTTCCGCGTCAGCCAGAGCGCCAGCACGCCGATGCCCGCGGAGATCGCCCCGAAGCCGATCATGATCCGGAAACCCCAGTACGTGACCGGCAGGTTCGGCGTGTAGTCGATCGGCTTGCCGGCCAGCTCGCCCAGCGCCGGGTCGTCCGGGTAGTTCGTCCCGTACTTCGCCTGGTACTGCGACACCAGGTCCTCCACGCCCTTGACCTCGGTCTTGAAGTCGCTGTGCGCGAGGAACGACAGCAGCGCGGGCACGTTGAACGTCTTGACGTCCTCGCAGTTCTGCTTCGAGACGTCGCCGACCGCGATGATCGAGAAGCTCGCCGGCTGCTCGGTGTGGCACAGCGCCTCGGCCGAGGCCATCTTCATCGGCTGCTGCTCGAACATCAGCTTGCCCTGCGTGTCCCCGGTGATCGCCAGCGCGGCGAACGCCACCACGCCGACCCAGCCGCCGAGCCGCAGCGAGGTCCGCCAGACATTCCGGTGCTCGTCGTCGCCGTTCCGCTTGCGCCACAGGTGCCAGGCGGCGACGCCGACGAGGAACGCTGCGGCCACCGAGAACGCCCCGGCGATGGTGTGCGGGATCGCGGCGAGCGCGGTGTTGTTCGTCAGCACCGCCCAGATGGAGTTCATGGTCGGCCTGCCGTTGACGAAGTCGACGCCGACCGGGTGCTGCATCCACGAGTTCGCCGCGAGGATGAAGTAGGCCGATGCCACCGTGGCCAGCGAGAACGCCCACGCGCAGGCCAGGTGGACGCGCTTGGGCAGCCGGTCCCAGCCGAAGATCCACAGCCCGAGGAAGGTCGACTCGACGAAGAACGCGACGAGCCCCTCCATCGCGAGCGGCGCGCCGAACACGTCGCCGACGAAGCGCGAGTACGCGTTCCAGTTCATCCCGAACTGGAACTCCTGCACGAGGCCGGTCACCACGCCCATCGCGAAGTTGACCAGCAGGAGCTTCCCCCAGAACTTGGTCATCTTGTAGTACCGCTCGTGCCCGGTCCGGACCCAGGCGGTCTGCATTCCCGCGACGAGCACGGACAGGCCGATCGTCAGCGGAACCATGAGGAAGTGGTAGACGGTCGTGATCCCGAACTGCCACCTCGCCAGTTGGAGTACGTCCACGCTGTCCAGCCTGCTCGCGGGACTCCTCCTTCATCAGGTCCCGGAGTCCTGATCTTGGCGGGACCTAGGTCCTGCCGTGGACAAGCGGGGCGCTCGTTCCGTATCGTCTTAAGCGGAACTAGCAACCCGCTTAGAAGGAGTGGACATGCGCGTGGTGGTCCTCGGTGTGACGGGAAAGCAGGGCGGCGCGGTCGCGAGACGCCTGCTCGCGGACGGTTGGCAGGTGCGCGGGGTGACGCGGGACCCGTCGGGCGCCAGGGCACAGGCCCTCGCGGCCCAGGGCGTCGAGATGGTGACGGCGCCCTCGTTCAGCGGCGTCGAGGCCGTGTTCGCGGTGCACCCAGGACCGCTCGCACCCGAGCTCGACGAGTTCGCCGACCTGGAACCGGTGGTCAAAGCCGCCGGGGACGCGCACCTGGTCTACAGCTCGGCGCTCGGCGCGGACCGTTCGCAACCCGCGAAGCACGCGGTCGAACAGCTCATCGCGGACCTCGGCGTCTCCGCGACGGTGCTGCGCCCGTCCTCCTTCATGGAGAACTACCTCGACCCGCGGTTCGGCCTGTTCGGCGGCGAACTGCGCACCGCGCTCAACCCCGGCACCCGCCAGCAGCTCATCGCCGTCGACGACATCGCCGCCTTCGCGGCCCTCGCGTTCGCCGAACCGGACCTCCTGCGCGGCCGCACGCTCGACCTCGCCGGGGACGCGCTCACCCCACCCGAGATCGCGGCGGCCGTGAGCGCCGCCACCGGACGCGAGGTGCCGTACGTGCACCTGCCGATCGAGGAGCTGCGCAAGGTGAACCCCCGCTTCGCGCGCGGGTACGAGCTGATGAACTCGATGCCCGAACCGTCCGCGGACTTCTCGGAGCTGCGGAAACTGCACCCGGAGCTGATGACGTTCGAGACCTGGCTGACGCGGACAGGCGCCACTCAGAAATTGTTTCGGCGCGCCGAAAACTGAGTTTGGCGAGTACTTCCCGGACAATTCGCGAGATCGATCTGCTGGCCTTTTCCGGTCGCTCCCCTTTATCGTTGCAGTGAAAGGGGTGCGATTCCGACATGAGTACCGCGCTGCTGGCGCTCGTCAGCACGTTCGCCCTGGTCCTGGCCGTGGAGCTACCCGACAAAACGCTGGTGGCGACGCTCGTCCTGACCACGCGCTTCCGGGCATGGCCGGTGTTCGCCGGGGTGTCCGCGGCATTCGCCGTGCAATGCGTCATCGCGGTGTTGTTCGGGCACGTGCTGACCCTGCTGCCGGGGAACCTGGTGGCCGGTGTGGTGGCCGTACTCTTCGGGCTCGGCGCGTTCATGTTGCTCCGCGAGGGCTTCTCCTCGAAGCCTGACGGTGCGGAGGACGCGGCCCGTTCGGGCCCGCGGGCGACGACGTTCCTGCGGTCGGCGATGACGTCGTTCGGGGTGCTGTTCGCCGCCGAGTGGGGGGACGCGTCGCAGCTGGCCACGGCCGGGCTCACGGCGCGCTACGGGCAGCCCGTCGCGGTGGCCGTCGGTGCCTTCGCCGCGCTCGTCGGGGTGGCCGGGCTCGCCGTGTTCCTGGGCCGGAAGATCCGCAGCCGGATCCGGCCGCAGCTGATCCAGCGCATCGCCGGGTTCGTCTTCGCCGCGCTCGCCGCGGTCGCCGTGTGGCAGGCGATCCCGTGGTGACCGTTACTTCAGCTCCGCGGCCAGCTCGGTAGCCGCCGCGACCACCTCGGGGCCCGTGGTCTCCGCCGGAATCCGGCCCAGCGCCAGGACGCCGACGCTCGCCCGCAGCCCGGGCACGCCCCGCACCGGCGCGGCCAGCCCGGTGACCCCGCGCTGGATCTCCCCCGTCGACACGGCCCAGCCGCGGCCGCTCTGACGCAGCGCCAGCGCCTTGCCCGCCGCACCCGTGCCCGCCGGGTGCCGCGTGCCGACGCGGTAGGCCACGTGCACGTTCGTCCAGGACGGCTCCACCACGGCGACGGCCTCGACCTGGTCGCCCTCGGCGATCGACAGGTGCGCTGTCGCGCCCGTGCGCTCCGCGAGCGCCCGCAGCACCGGCCGGGCCACCTCCCGCAGCTGTGGCACCACCTGCCCGGCCAGCCGCAGCACGGCCACGCCGAGGCGCACCTTGTTGCCGTCGCGGCGCACCAGCCCGCGCTCGCCCAGCGGCACCAGCAGCCGGTACACCGCGGCCCGGCTCGCCCCGATCCTCGTCGCCAGCTCCGAGATCGTGGCCGCCTCACCGCCCGCGTCCGCCACCGCCTGCAGCAGGGCGAGGCCGCGGTCCAGCGTCAGCGACCCCTCGGCCGTCACAGCAGCCCGAGCGCCTCGAGGTCCGCGATCGGCTCGGCGAAGGTGGCCGACGCGTAGGACGCGAACAGCGCCCGCACCGCCTTGGCCGCCGGCTCGGACAACGCGCGCGCCTCTTCGGCCAGCTGCTGCCCGTCGGTGGCCGACAGCGCCGCGCGCACGTCCCCGCCGGACAGGCTCCGCGCGACGGCGACGAGCAGGTTGAGGAAGCCGTGGTGGGCGATGCCCGTCTCCGGGTCCTCGTGGCGCACCGCGCGGTGCAGGCTGTTGGTCGCCTTGAACGACGCGCCGGGCGACCCGCTCAGCACGGCCAGGAAGTCGGCCACCTCGTCCACGCTGGGGAAGTTCTCGCTGGACACGCCGCCGCAGCGGATCTTCGGCCAGCTGCCGTGCTCGATCACCTTGCGCACCCCGTCGAGCCAGCCCACGCCCCGGCGCGGCTCGACCACGCGGATCACGTCCTCCGGCACGAACTCCGACACCCGCTCCAGCCACACTTCGTCCACATCGGACGGTGCGGGCATCTCGACCATGCGCAGGGACAGCAGCTCGCTGCGGGACTCGACGATCGAGATCGCCTTGGGCACCCCGCCGAGCCCGGTGTCGATGATCAGCGACAGCGGCAGCGGCTGCTTCGGCTTCACCTTGATCAGCTCGGTGATCAGCTCCGGCAGGCGCGACGCCTGGCAGAGGAAGACGCCGAGCATCGCCGAGCGGTCGCCCGCGCGCGCCTCGAAGTGCGCCCGCAGCGCCTCGGGCATGGTCGCGGTCCCCGGGGGGAACAGCGCCGAGTCGTCTACGAGCCGCGCGAACAGCGGGGGAATTCCGCGGGGGCCGGGGGGCGTGAGTTCCACAGCGCTTGACACAAGGGACACGCTAGTAGCGTACGACAGCCGGACAAACGGGTCCGCAGGGCGGACATCGCCCGGGTCCGCACGAGCCCGCGCCACTACGCCGGATGGGCCAAGGAGATCACTTCCGCTTTCCCGCTACACAGGTTAGGCTCACCTAACCAGGAGGTGGCCCGTGACCCAGACTTCCACCCGGCGTCCCCCGGCGCCGGCGCCCGCCGAGCGCGCCAAGACGCTCGCGACCCGTGACTGCCCCGCCACGCTCGTGCCCACGGGTGGGAAAGGCGGCGAACGCGTGGTGCCCGTCCTGCACCACGTCCACTCCAGCGGCAGCGTCAGCATCCTGCTGCCCGACGGGGACCCGCTGGTCGTGCGCGCCTGCGACGCCGAGGTCGCCGTGATGCTCGAACTGGCCGACGAGGCGCCCGTCGAGCTGCGGGAGCCGGTACGCGGGCTGCTGTGGATCACCGGCTGGCTGCGCCCGCTCGGCGAGGCCGCGGCCAGGGCCCGCGCGCTGGCCATCGCCGAGCAGCGGCCCGACCCGCGGCTGCTCGACCTCGGCCACGGCCTGCGCCTGCTGCGGCTCACTCCGGCGTCACTGGTGCTCGCCGACGCCGAGGGCACGCATTCGCTGCGCCCGCACATGTTCAGCGCCGCCGCGGCCGACCCGTTCACCGACTACGAGGCGAACTGGCTGCGGCACCTGGAGACCGAGCACGCGGACGTGGTCGGGCAGCTCGCCCGGCACGTGCCCGAGGAGCTGCGCGGCGGCCGCATCCGGCCGCTCGGGCTGGACCGGTTCGGCCTGCGGCTGCGGGTCGAGACCGAGACCGACGACCACGACGTCCGGCTCGCGTTCTCCCGCCCCGTCGCCGACCCGGCCCAGCTGTCCGGCGAGCTGCGCCGGCTGATCGGCTGCCCGTTCCTGGCGAAGCAGCGTCAGAGCGACTGAGCGACCTCGGCCGGGAACCCCCCGGTGGCGATGGGACCCCAGCGGTCGATCGTCACCCGGATCAGCGACTTGCCCTGCTTGCGCATCGCTTCGCGGTACTCGTCCCAGTCCGGGTGCTCGCCGGAGATGCAGCGGAAGTACTCGACCAGCGGCTCCACGGCGTCCGGCATGTCGATCACCTCCGCCTGCCCGTCGAACTGCACCCACGCGCCGTTCCACTCGTCGGACAGCACGCAGGCCGACACGGCCGGGTTGCGCCGGACGTTGACCGCCTTGGCGCGCTTCGGGTAGGTCGAGACCACGAAACGGCCTTCGGTGTCGATGCCCGCGGTGACCGGCGAGAGCTGGGGAGTGCCGTCGGCGCGGCTGGTCATCAGGATCGCGCGGTGGCGCGGACGCAGGAACTGGAGGAGCTCTTCACGCCCGACGCGGTCCGCCGTCGCTATTTTCGGTGCCATGAACACCCAAGGTAGCGTCGCCCGCGACTGGCTGCGCCCGGAGCGCCCGGACCGCCCCGCGATCGTGGACGACGCGGCCGAGCGCACGCGCGTCAAGGTCGAACTGTTGATCGTCTTCGGCATCACCCTCGGCCTGTCGGGCGCGCGCAGCCTGGTGTCGCTCCTGGACTCGCTGCTGCAGCCGATTCCGCTGAGCCAGCAGCAGGTCGTGCTCAACAAGCCGCAGGAAGTGCTGAGCCTGCTCGACCTGCTGGCGCAGCTGCTGAGCGTCGCGCAGCTCGTCGGCTGGGGTGCGCTGGGCGGTTACCTGCTCGTGCGTGCCGGGGTGCGGCTGAGGTCGGTCGGCCTCGGCTGGCGTGGCCACGACGCGCTGTGGGGGGCGGGTCTCGCCGCGCTGATCGGCATCCCCGGCCTCGCGCTGTACTTCGTGGGCTGGAAGCTCGGCTTCAACCTCGCCGTCGCTCCCTCCACGCTGAACGACACGTGGTGGCGGCCCGTGGTGCTCGTGCTCTCGGCGTTCGGCAACGCCTTCGCCGAGGAGATGCTGGTGATCGGCTACCTGCTGACCCGGTTGCGGCAGCTCGGGTTCCGCGAGAACAACTCGGTGCTCGCGGCGGCCGTCCTGCGCGGTTCGTACCACCTCTACCAGGGCTTCGGCGGGTTCGTCGGCAACCTGGTGATGGGACTGGTGTTCGGCCGCGTGTGGCAGCGGACCAACCGCCTGTGGCCGCTCATCGTCGCGCACACGCTGCTCGACGTCGTGTCGTTCGTGGGCTACTCGCTGTTGAAGGGCCACGTGTCGTTCCTGCCGTAATCTGCGGGGCATGACTCAACCGAGGGTGGACAGCGAGGTCGGACCACTGCGTGCCGTCCTGCTGCACCGGCCGGGCAACGAGCTCAAGAGGCTCACCCCGCGCAACAACGACCAGCTGCTGTTCGACTCCATCCCGTGGGTGGACCGCGCCCAGCAGGAGCACGACGCGTTCGCCGGGGTGCTGACCGGCCGCGGGGTCGAGGTGCTGCTCCTGGTCGACGTGCTGAAGGAGGCGCTGGAGGACGACCGGGCCCACGCCGCGGGCGTCCGCGCCGCCGTGGACGAGCTGCGCCTTGGCCAGAGCCTCGCCGACTCGCTGCGCTCGCACCTGTCCGGTGTGGACGCGGCCGCGCTGGCCGAGGTGCTCACGAGCGGTCTGACGTACGAGGAGCTACCCGCGGCGGAGGGCGCGTCGCTGGTGCGCAAGATGCACCACCCGCACGACTTCGCGGTCGACCCGCTGCCGAACCTGCTGTTCACCCGCGACTCGTCGGTGTGGATCGCCGACCGCGTGGCGATCTCGTCGCTCGCCATGCCGGCCCGCCGCCGCGAGACGATGCTGCTCGACCTGATCTACGCCTACCACCCGCGGTTCTGCCACGCCGGCCGCGCGTACGGGGCGCATTCGGCGCCGGTCGAGGGCGGCGACGTGATGCTGCTGGCGCCCGGCGTGCTGGCCGTCGGCGTCGGCGAGCGCACCACCGCGGCCGGCGCGGAGTCGCTCGCCCGCTCGCTGTTCGCCGACGATCTCGCGCACACCGTGCTCGCTGTGCCCATCCAGCAGGAGCGGGCGACGATGCACCTGGACACGGTGTGCACGATGGTGGACCGCGACGCCGTGGTGATGTACCCGCTGGCGCGTGACTCCCTCGTCGCCTTCACCATGCGCCCGGACGGCGACGGCTCGCTGTCGGTGAGCGGTCCCGAGCCGTTCCTGCACGCCGCCGCGGAGGCGATGGGCATCGAGAAGCTGCGGGTCATCGACACCGGCCTCGACCCCGTGACGGCCGAGCGCGAGCAGTGGGACGACGGCAACAACACGCTCGCCCTCGCCCCCGGCGTGGTGGTCGGGTACGAGCGCAACGTGGAGACGAACGCGCGGCTGGAGGAGGCGGGCATCGAGGTGCTGCCGATCGCCGGTTCCGAGCTGGGATCGGGCCGCGGCGGGCCGCGCTGCATGTCGTGCCCGATCGTGCGCGACGCACTGGAATGAGGGGAGCCTAACCTTTCCGAATTGAGGGAAGGCTTATCGAAAATAGGTTCTCCTTCATCTGCGGCCCCCATTTTCCTACCCTATTCTCGATTCATGGCCATCTTGAAGAAGGAACCCCGTTCAAAGTTCTACGAGCTGCTGCAACAGCAGATCCAGAACGAGTTCACCGCGTCCCAGCAATACGTCGCGCTGGCGGTGTGGTTCGACAACTCCGACCTGCCCCAGCTGGCGAAGTTCTTCTACCGGCAGGCGCTGGAGGAGCGCAACCACGCGCTCGCCATCACGCAGTACCTGATGGACACCGAGCACCACGTCGAAATCCCCCGGACCGGTGAGATCCGCAACGACTTCACCGACGCGGCCGAACTGGTCGAGCTCGCGCTGGAGCAGGAGAAGGAGGTCGCCGCCGACTTCCGGACGCTGATGAAGGCCGCCCGCGAGGAGGACGACTACCAGGGCGAGCAGTTCCTGCAGTGGTTCCTCAAGGAGCAGGTCGAGGAGGTCTCGACGATGAGCACGCTGCTCAACGTCGTGCGCCGCAGCAACGGCAACCTGTTCGACGTGGAGACGTACCTGGTCCGCGAGGCCCTCGGCGGCGATGCCCCGGACGCCGAAATGCCGCCGGTGGCCGGCGGGGCGCTGTAGTTCAGCAGCTCGCGGGGCCGACCAGGCGCAGGCCGGTCACGCGGTTGCGGTCGTCGACGGAGAACACGTAGGTGGCTCCGGAACCGGCCGCGGCCGTGTACCCCGTCGCGCTCTCGGCCAGCGACGGGTAGGCCGCTTCCAGGTCGTCCTTCGACGAGCCGATGCCGACCCGCTCCGGGGTCCGCGCGCCGCTCGCCTCGAAGCTCACGATCCCCTGGGTGTCCGAGATGGTCACGGTGCGGATGTTCGCGGAGCCCTCGGCGAGCGGGTACTGGGTGCAGCCGCTCTGCGGGGCGGCGGTGGCGGCGAGCTGGCCGGTGCGCACGGCCGCGGCGTAGGGCATGCCCAGCACGAGCTTGCCGTAGCCCACCGGTCCGAGCACGGGGCCGGCGAATGTCTTGGCGCTCGGCGTCGACGGCGGAGTGCTGTCCTGCGCGCGCGACGGCGGCGCCACGTGCTGGGAGGTCTCCGGGGAGGTGTACCCGGAGGCGCTGCCGGAGGCCACGTCCGGCGAGGAGCTGCCGGGCTGGGGCGCGAGGGGTATCGAGCTGGGCGGCAGCGCGGTGGTCGAGGCGCTGAGCATCGTGCTCGGCACCGGCGCGGCGGTGTCCGTCCGGGTGGACCGCAGGTCGCCCAGCACCAGGCCGCCCGCGACCAGCACCAGCGCGGTGAGCGTCCCGCCGGTGGCGGTCAGCGCCCGGCGGCGGCGCCGGACGCGGCGGGCACCGGCGAGGATCGCCTCGGGCGCGTCCTTCCGCGCCCGCACGTCCAGCCGCTCGTCGCCGAACAGGCGGTGCAGCTGCACTTCCAGCTCGTCCTGGTCGGTCAACCCACTTCCCTCCCTCCGGTGATCTTGCCGCGCAGGCTCGTGATCGCCTTGCTGGCCTGGCTCTTCACCGTGCCCTGGCTGATCCCGAGCGCCTGCGCGATCTCCAGCTCGGACAGCCCGTCGTAGTAACGCAGCACGATGACGGCGCGTTGCCTCGGCGGCAACTCGCGTAGGGCCTGCCACAGCGGTTCGTGCTCGAACGGGTCCGCCGGGGACACCACGCGGCCGTCCGGCACGTCCGCCACCAGGTTCTCCCTGCGGGTGCGGCGCCAGCGGCTGATGTGCGCGTTCGCCATCGACCGGCGGATGTACGCGAGCGGGTCCCCGGTCTTGCGCTGGACGTGCGTCCACCGCGAACCGATCTTCTCCAGCACGGTCTGCACGAGGTCGGCGGCGTCGTGGGGGTTGCCGGTCAGGGCGTGCCCGTAGCGGAGCAGCCCTGGCAGGTTCGCGCGCACGAACTCCTCGAAGTCCGTGAGCTCACCGGCCATCGGCGACTCCCTCCCCACCGGCCGCACTCCGCCGGCCGGGACGATCGTCGCCACCGTAGCGCCTTCCACGACAGCCCCCTCAGCTCGTTCCTCCGCCGAACAGGACGCGCGGTGGGGCTCATCGGTTGGCGACCGCGTCCGGAAGCCGGAAAAGGCCGTCGGGGCCGGGCGGAAACGGGTGCACGGCGACGACGGCCTCGGGCCGGATCGGGCCGTAGACGTGCGGGAACCAGATGCCCGCCGGGTGCGGAGGATCGCCCTCCTCCCAGCGCACGGGCACGCCGAGGCGGGCCGGGTCGATCTCCAGCAGCACGAGATCGGTCCGCCCGGCGTAGAGCGCGTTCGCGGGCAGGTGGGTGGTGCCGGGGTCGGAGCAGTGCACGAACCCGGCCGTGTCGAGGGAGGACGGGCGGTACTCGCCGCCCGTCCAGTCCGCCTCGGCGCAGATGTGCAGGATCACCGCAGGGTGAGCTGGCGTCCGATCAGCCCGTCGCGGGCGCGGCGCTCGGTGGCGTCCAGCGGCTCGGAGTCCAGCGAGGCCAGCGCCTTCTCCAGCCGGGCGCCGAGCTGCTCCGCGGGCTCGGCCCACTCGCGGGCGTGTGCCTCCGGGTCGAGGTCCCACACCGGGACCAGCAGGCCGTGGGCGCGGAAGGAGCCGGCGTAGCGGGAGCCCTCGCCGAGGTTCAGCTCACCGGCCGCGGACAGCCGCGCAAGCGCTTGCAGCAGCTTGTTCTCCGGCTCCGGGCGGACCCAGCGCAGGTGCGCCTTCTCCCCGGCGAGCACCCAGTACGAGCCCTTGCCGAGCCGCTCGGTCGGCATGATCGCCTCGTTCGCGCGGTCGAGGGAGAGCTTGACCTCGCCCTCGGCGGCGGCGTCCTCGGGGAGCCACCAGTCGAAGTTCTCGTGCAGCGTGACGTCCAGCTCGGCGTCGGCGACCAGCAGGTCCTGCAGACGCTCCCCGTCGGCGGGAGCGGACGTGGTGTCCGGGACGTTCAGCACGTCGCCGGGCTTGGCCTCCAGCGCCCACTTGACCGACCGGCCCAGGTCGCGGCTCAGGTCCGAGGAGCGGGTCTGCACCTGCAGCCCGACGAACACCCGTTCGTCGGTACGGACGAACGCGGCGGCGGCGCCGGGCAGCACGGTGGCGAGGGTGATCTCCCGGTCGCTGTCGCGCAGCGTCAGCTTCGCGGTGGCGGACGGCACGAACTCGCGCAGGGCGATCAGCTCGGGTTCGGCGGCCAGCCCCTCGAACGGCTGCGCCACGAAGACGTCGCGCACCTTCGGGGCCTTGTTCTTCTTCCGCGAGGCCTTGCCCATCGTGTCCTCCTAGACAGCTCGGCCGCAGACGCTACCGAAGCCACGATCGGGTTAGGGTCGGCGGGTGTTCGATCCACGGGACCCCGACTTCCTCGCCGATCCGTACCCCGCGTTCGCGCGCCTGCGGGAGACCGGCGACGTGCACCGGCACGAGGGGCTGGGGCTGGCGGTCGCGGTGTCCCACGCCGCCGCGTCCGCCGTGCTGCGGCACCGTTCACTCGGCCGGATCTGGACCGACGCCCAGCCCGCCGAGCAGTTCGTGTCGTTCAACCTGCTGCACCGCAACTCGCTGCTGGAGAACGAGCCGCCCGCGCACACGCGGCTGCGGCGCTCGATCTCGTCGGCCTTCGGGCGCGGGCACGTCGAACGGCTGCGGCCGACCGTCGCCGCGCTCGCCGGCGGGATGGTCGCCGAGCTGGCCGAACGCGGCGAGGGTGACCTGCTCGAACACCTCGCGCAGCCACTGCCCGTCGCGGTGATCGCCGAGCTGCTGGCCGTTCCCGAGGCCGACCGGCCGCGGCTCGTGCCCTGGTCGAACGCGATCGTGAAGATGTACGAGTACGGCCTGCCGCCGGAGGGGCAGCGGGCGGCGGAGCAGGCCGCCCAGGAGTTCTCCGACTACCTGCGGGAGATCGTCGAGGAACGCCGCCGCCACCCGGGCGAGGACCTCGTGAGTGACCTCGTGCAGAGCGACCTCACGGGCGACGAAGTGGTGGCGACCGCCGTGTTGCTGCTGATGGCCGGGCACGAGGCGACGGTGAACGTCATCGGCAACGGCGTCTGTGCCCTGCTGCGCAACCCCGGCCAGTGGCGGCGCCTGCGCGAGGACCCCGCGCTGCTGGACTCCGCCGTCGAGGAGCTGATCCGCTACGACTCGCCGCTGCAGCTGTTCGAGCGCACGGCCACCGAGGACGTCGAGATCGCGGGCTTCCGGGTGGCCAAGGGCGAGAAGATCGCCGCGTTGCTCGGCGCCGCCGCACGGGATCCCAAGGTGTTCGACGACCCCGACGCGCTCGACCTCGGCCGCACCCCCAACCAGCATCTCGGCTTCGGCGCGGGCATCCACTACTGCGTCGGCGCGCCGCTGGCCCGCATCGAGATCGCGGCCGCGCTGGCTGCGCTGACGCGGCGGATGCCGGAGCTGCACCTGACGGCCGAGCCGCAGCGGCGGCCGGAGTTCGTCATCCGCGGTCTGCGGACGCTGCCGGTGTCAGCGTGAGGTGTTCGCCCGCACCGGCCGCAGCACCGGCGCCGGCGCGCCCTTGACCTCCACCACGCGGCGCAGCCGCAGCTTCTCCAGCGAGACGGGCGCGAGCAGGCTGGTGAGCCGGTGCACGGCCGTCGCCGTGAGCGCCGCCAGCAACGCGGCCGACAGGTCGAGCAGCCCGGTGAGGAACACCCCGTCGGCCTGCGCCTGCACGCCGTCGCGGAACCGCCACACGATCACCAGCACCATCACCACGGCGTCCAGCACCCACGCCGCCCACCAGGCGAGCACCAGCCGCGACGGCTTGGGGCGCTGGTCGGCGGGCCGCCGCAGCACGGTGTGCTCCAGCTCGGCGAGGATCGAGCCCGCCATCACCAGGTTCAGCCCCGGCACGAGCGTGCCGAGCAGGACCTGGCGCGTCGGCCTCGGCGGCTCCTGGCCGTTCTCGTCCGCCGCGGCCTGCCGTGCGACGAGCAGCCACCACAGCGCCGACGCGATGCCGAGGAACCCGAACATGACCGTGAGCAGCGACGCGATGATCTCCAGCGAGTCCGACATCGCGACCACGTCGGTGTCCAGCGCCGAGTTCCGGCTGATCACCAGCAGCGCGTAACGCCAGTACTCCGACGCCGCCCCGGCCAGCGCCAGGCCCACGAGGAACCACAGGATCGTGACGGCGTTGCGCGACAGCACCCGGACGCGCTCCACCGGACGCGGGTAGCCGGACGGGGTGCCGGGCACCGTCGTCGGCTCACGCCACGTCAGGTTCGGAAAACCCCAGCGCGGCGGCACCGGGTACGCGGGCGGGCCGGCGTAGCGCTCGACCGGGCGGACCCGGCGGGGCGGCAGCGCGCCGGGCGGTGGGGAGGCGACCCACCGCACACGCGGGCGGAAGTGGTGACGGCCGGACTGCACGGGCTAGAGGATCTCCGGCGGCACGTCCGCGTGGTCGCCGACCACGGGACGGCCCTCGGCGTGCCAGGACTTCATGCCGCCGGCCACGTTCACCGCGTCCCAGCCGCTGGCGTTGAGCCAGGCGGTGGCGCGGGCGGAGCGGCCGCCGCTGCGGCACACCACGTAGATCGGCTTGTCGTCGGGCAGCTTCGCCAGCTCGTCGACACGGGCGGGCAGTTCGCCCAGCGGGATGTGGAGCGCGCCGGGCGCGTGCCCGGCGGCCCACTCGTCGTCCTCCCGGACGTCGAGCAACGTGACGTCGTCGGCGGGGAGTTCGGAGACGGAGGCGGTGGGAGGCTGACCAGGGTGGTTCACGCGGCCAGTTTCCCACGCGCCTCCATCAGGCGCACGTGAGCTAGTGCGCAGTGGCCTTCTCGGCGTGGGCACCGGTCAGCGCCCGCACCTCCATCTCGGCGTACTTCGCGTCGTTCGTCTCCTTCGACAGGACCGTGCCGAGCCAGCCGAGGAAGAACGAGACCGGGATGGACACCAGGCCCGGGTTGGACAGCGGGAACCAGTGGAAGTCCGCGTGCTTGATCATCGACGTGGACTCACCGGACACCGCGGGCGAGAAGACGATCAGCACGATGGTGACGACCAGGCCGCCGTAGATGCTGAACAGCGCGCCCCGGGTGTTGAACCGCTTCCAGAACAGCGAGTACAGCAGCGTCGGCAGGTTCGCCGAGGCCGCCACCGCGAAGGCCAGCGCGACGAGGAACGCCACGTTCTGGCTCTTGGCGAGGATGCCGCCGACGATCGCGATCGCGCCGATCACCAGCGCGGTGATCCTGGCGACGCGCACCTCCGCGTTCTTGCTGTCCACCTTGCCCTTCTTGATCACGTTGGCGTACACGTCGTGCGCGAACGACGCGGACGCGGTGATCGTGAGGCCCGCGACCACGGCGAGGATCGTCGCGAACGCCACCGCCGCGATGAACCCGAGCAGCACCGGGCCGCCCAGTTCGAGCGCGAGCAGCGGGGCCGCCGAGTTCGTCGTGCCGGGCGCCTTGCTGATCCTGTCCGCGCCCACCAGCGCGCCGGCGCCGTAGCCGAGCACCAGCGTGAACAGGTAGAACACGCCGATCAGCACGATCGCCCACACCACGGACTTCCTGGCGTCCTTGGCGGTCGGCACCGTGTAGAAGCGCATCAGCACGTGCGGCAGGCCCGCCGTGCCGAGCACCAGCGCGATGCCCAGCGACAGGAAGTCCAGCTTCGAGGTGCCGGTCTTGCCGTACTGCTTGCCGGGGCCGAGCAGGGCCTCGCCCTTCGCGCCGCCGCCGGCCTTGTCGACCGCGTGCTGCAGCAGGCTGGAGAAGTTGAAGCCGTACCGGCCGAGCACCCACAGGGTCATCGCGAGCGCACCGATGATCAGCAGCGCGGCCTTGATGATCTGCACCCACGTGGTGCCCTTCATGCCGCCGATCAGCACGTACAGCACCATGATCACGCCGACGACGGCGATCACGATGTCCTGGCCCACGTCACCGGAGACGCCGAGCAGCAGGTTCACCAGTGTGCCCGCACCGGTCATCTGCGCGAGCAGGTAGAAGATCGACACGATCAACGTCGAGATCGCGGCCGCCGCGCGCACCGGGCGCTGTTTCATGCGGAACGCCAGCACGTCGCCCATGGTGAACTTACCGGTGTTGCGCAGCAGCTCCGCGACCAGCAGCAGGGCGACCAGCCACGCGACCAGGAACCCGATCGAGTAGAGGAAGCCGTCGTAGCCGTTGACCGCGATGGCGCCCGCGATGCCGAGGAACGACGCCGCCGACAGGTAGTCGCCGGAGATCGCGATGCCGTTCTGCGGACCGGTGAAGGCGCGGCCCGCGGCGTAGTAGTCGGACGCCGTCTTCGTGTTGCGGCTGGCCCAGAACACGATGACGAGGGTGATCGCGACGAAGATCGCGAAGATGATGATGTTGAGCGTCGGGTTGCTGCCCTCGACGCCCGCCGCCAGTGTCTTCACTCGGCGTCTCCTTCGACCGTCTCGAGCCGCTCGCCCTCGATCTCACCGCGGATCCGGTCCGAGACCGGGTCGAGCTTCCGGTTGGCGTAGCGGACGTACAGCCCGGTGATGACGAACGTGGACACGAACTGCAGCAGGCCGATCAGCAGTCCGACGTTGAAGTTCCCGGCGATCTTCGTCGCCATGAACTTCGGCGCGTAGTCAGCGAGCAGGACGTAGAGCAGGTACCAAGCCAGAAAGAGGACCGTCATCGGGAAGACGAAGGTGCGGAGCCGGTGCTTCAGTTGGACGAAGTCCGGACTCTCCTGCACCTGTTTCCAGTCGCTGCCCGGGCCCGTGCCTTCCAGGCCCTGGTCGGTGGTGCTCACGGGACAACCTCACTCTCCATGATTTCTCCCTCTCCCGGTCGGTGGCTGCGGTAGATCTTGCCGGTAAAGCGGAGATAAGTTGTTAATCCTTTCGAGTGAATGAGATTACTCACTGTGGGCTAAATTACGGCCCCATTATGACAACGATGTCCGTTTTGGAACTTCAGATTGCACCCGTACGGTTACTTGCGGTGCCGTCCCCGGCCAGCACGGTGGCGGTTCTCGACCTGTCCGAAGCGCGCGACCGCGCGATCCCGCATGAAGCCCAGGGGGTCGGGCGCGTGCAGCCGGAGCATCACGTTGTTGACGTCGGCGGGCTTGCCGTCCGGGGTGGCGAGGCTGACCAGGACAGTGACCGCGAACGCCACCGGCACCGTGATCAACGCGGGCTGGTCGGCGAGCCACGGGGCCCAGCCGCCGGTGTAGCCGCTGATCGTGTTGAGCACCAACGCCGCCACCACGAGGCCGCCGCCGACGATCATCCCCGTCATCGCGCCGGGCCAGGTGAGCCTGCGCCACCAGATCCCCAGCACGAGCACCGGGGAGAACGTGGACGCGGCGAGCGCGAAGGACATGCCGACGCTGAGCGAGAGGTCCGTGGCCCGCATGGTCAGCGCGAGCAGAGCGGGCAGGATGCCGACCAGCCCGGCGGACCAGCGGAAGTCCCGCACCCGGCCCTTGAACAGGTCGGTCGAGACCACACCGGCGACGCTCACCAGCAGCCCCGACGAGGTGGACAGGAACGCGGCGAACGCACCCGCCATCACCACGCCGGTGAGGATGTCGCCGCCCACGCCGGGCAGCACGGCCTGCGGCAGCCGCAGCACCGCCGCGTCGGTCTGCCCCGTGACCAGCAGCTGTGGCACGTACATCCGGGACATCGCGCCGAGCAGCGTCGGGAACAGGTAGAACAACCCGAGCAGCAGCAGCACGTGCACCGCCGTGCGGCGGGCGGCCTTGCCGTCGGGGTTGGTGTAGAAGCGGACCAGCACGTGGGGCAGGCCCATCGTGCCGAGGAAGGTCGCCAGCAGCAGCGAGTACGTCTGCAGCAGGTCGGCCACGCCGCCCCGGCCGGGCCGCAGCCAGTCGCTGTTGGCCGACGCGGCGTCCGAGACCACCGGCACCGGCGTGCCCGCGGCGAAGCGCAGCTCGGTGCCCTCGGCGACCTGCTCGGTCGCGCCCTTGGCCCAGACCACGATCCGGTCGTCGGCCTCGCCGGGCAGGCGCACCCGCACCGGCGTGACCGTGGTGACCCGCAGGCCCACGTTGGTCTCGACGCGCACCGTGGTGTCGGCCGGGAACGTCGGCGGCGCGGGGGAACCGAGCGAGCCGGACGGCCCGTTGTGACCGCTGGTCACGAAGACCGCGCACAGCACGAAGGCGGGCACGGCCAGCGCGAACAGCTTGAGCCAGTACTGGAACGCCTGGACCACGGTGATCGCGCGCATCCCGCCGGCGAGCACGTTCGTCAGCACGAGCACCATCACCGCGAGCGCGCCCACCCACCACGGCACGGGCAGCACGATGCTCAGCGCGAGACCGGCGCCCTGCAGCTGCGGCACCAGGTACAGGATCCCGATCACCACGACGAACGCGGTGGCGCAGCGGCGCAGCGCGACCGAACCGAGCCGCGCCTCGATGAAGTCCGGCAGGGTGTAGGCGCCGGACCGGCGCAACGGCGCGGCGACGAACAGCATCAGCGCGAGGTAGCCCGCGGTGAAACCGATCGGGTACCACAGCCCGTCGGCGCCCTCCTTGAGCACGATCCCGGCGACGCCGAGGAACGACGCGGCGGACAGGTACTCACCGGAGATCGCGGCGGCGTTGCGGCGCGAGCGCACGGTCCGGCGCGCGACCAGGAAGTCGTGGGTGGAGCTGGCGAACCGGGACGAGCGATGACCGAGGTAGAAGGTCATCGCGGCCACCAGCACGATGCCGGTGAGCGCCCACGCGTTCAGCTGCACGGCTGACAGTGTGGCATCACGGGTCGGCTCGTTCCCCCAGCGGCAGCTCGCACCGCCGCGGGTTCTGAGGGGCCTTCTCAGGTTCCGCTACCCGCACCGCTACGCAAGCCATGATCACTTCTCAATTCTCGATCATGTCGACGAAGTCGCGTTCGTGGCGCTCGGCGAGCCTGTTGTACGCCAGGCCCGCCAGCAGGAGCAGCGGGAACGGCAGGATCGCCAGCAACAGCCACGCCAGCGGCACGCCGATGACGCTGACCCCCGCGAAGGCCGGGGCCAGGTAGAACGCGAGCGGCAGGCCGCCGAGCAGCAGCACCACCAGCGCGGTGAGCGCCAGCCCGGCGCGCAGCTGCCGCTTCACCAGGTCGTCCACCAGCAGCGTGCCCCAGCTGGTCTGCTCCTCCAGCTCGACCCGGGCCCGCAGCGTCGGCGTGGACCGCGAACGCGGGTCGGCGAGCACGACCCGTTGCCGCTTGGGCGGTTTCGCCTGCTGTTCCGGTTCCGGCGGGGGTTCGACAGGGGCGGCGGGCACCCGCTCGACCGTCGCGGGCTCGTGCCGGGCGTAGTTCTTCCCGAGGGTGGGGTCCGGCACCCGGACCCCGTCCACCCGCCGGTAGAAGTCTTCGCCGTTCATCGCCCGGTCAAGCGGTCCTTCAGCTCACGCGTGTGCCGTCGCGACACCGGCAGGAGCTTCTCGTCGTTGCCGATCACCACCTGGTAGCCGCCCTGGCCCATGCGCAGCTCGGTGATCAGGTTGAGCGCCACCAGGAACGACCGGTGGATACGCACGAAACCCGCTTTCTCCCAGCGTTCCTCCAGCTGGGTCAACGGGATGCGCACCAGGTGGCTGTTGCCGTCCGTGGTGAACAGCCGCGCGTAGTCGCCCTGCGCCTCGACCCACCGCACGGTGGAGCGCGGCACGAGCTTCGTGGTGCCCGCCAGCTCGACCGGGATCACCTCGTCGTCGTCCGGCTTGGCCGGGGCGGCCGCGCCCGGCTGCCCCCCGCTCGGGGCCGGGACCGTGCGCAGCTTCTCCAGCACCCGGTCCACGGCCCGGTCGAGGCGGCTCTGGTTGCACGGCTTGAGCAGGTAGTCCACCGCGCCGAGGTCGAACGCGTTCACGGCCTCCGACGCGTGCCCGGTCACGAAGACGAGCACCGGCGCCGGGTTGAGCGCCGAGAACACGCGGGCCATCTCCATCCCGGACAGGCCGGGCATCTGCAGGTCGGCGAACACCGCGTCGATCGGGGGCAGGCCGCGCTCCTTGCGCCGGCGCAGCTCCTCGTCGTCGGAAGCCAGCAGCCGCAGGGCCTCCGCCGCGTCGACCGCGGCGAACACGCGCCCGATGTGCGGGTTCGACTGCAGGCCCTCGACGAGCAGGCTCAGCCCGTGGGGTTCGTCGTCCACGGCGAGCACGACCAATCGCCGGGTTTCGTTGTGCGCACTCATAAGTGGTTCGCATCCTGCCCAGTGATCGGCCTGCTGTCCATACCGCGCACGGGCGAACGCATTACAACCCGTAGCGGCTCCAGAGAACCCGCTGTGTGACCGCTTCCAGCAACGCCGCCGCGGGCGCACCGACGCCGAGCCGCGCGAGCAGCGGCTTCTTCGGCTCCGCGACGCGGATCTCGGCGTCCGGGAAGCGGTCCTCGACCACCTCGCGCAGGTTGCCGAGGCCGTCGACGAGGCCCAGCTCCTTGGCCTTCTCGCCAAGCCACACGTCGCCGTTGAACAGGTCGGCGTCGCTCGCGAGCCGGTCGCCGCGGCGCTCCTTGACCCAGCCGACGAACAGCTCGTGCAGCTGGGCGTGCATCTTCCCCAGCCACTCGACGTCCTCGGGCTTCTCCGGGCTGAACGGGTCGAGCCGGGACTTGTTCTCGCCCGCCGTGTGCAGCCGCCGCTCGATGCCGAACCGCTCCAGCAGCCCGGTGAAGCCGAACCCGCCGGAGATCACGCCGATGGAGCCGACCAGCGACGTGCGGTGCGCGTAGATCTCGTCGGCCGCGCACGCCAGCCAGTACCCGCCCGACGCGGCGACGTCCTCGCAGAACGCCAGCACCGGCACCTCGGGCTTCTTGGCGGCGAGCTGCCGGATGCGCTCGGCGACGAGCCCGGACTGCGTGGGCGCGCCGCCCGGCGAGTTGATCAGCAGCGCGACGGCCTTGAGCCGGTCGTGGTCGAACGCCCTGGTCAGCGCCGACTCGATGGCCGCAAGGTTGATGCTGCCACGCGCCAGCGGCGACGGGGTCGGCGTGATGACGCCGTGCAGCTTGACGACCGCGACCACGTCGGTGCGGTCACCCCGGTCGCCGATGCGCGGGATCCGGCTGGTCAGTAGGTCGGTGACGCTCGCACTCATGCCGAGAGGTTACGTGCCTTTCCTCGCGTGTGCAGGTGACCCGTTGCGGCTCGTCTGCGGCGGCACGTTCGCGGTGTAGTCCGGCAGCTCGGTGCGCACGCCGGGGGCGAACTTCGGCACCCGCAGCGTCACCTTCATGCCCGCCCCTGGCGCTGTCTCGACCATCAGCGCGTACTCGTCGCCGAACAGCTGCCGCATGCGGGCGTTGATGTTGCCGAGCCCCACGTGCGCGCCCGTGCGGTGCGAGTTGCGCAGGTCGGCGAGGCGGTTCGGGTCCATGCCGATGCCGTCGTCCTCGACGCTGATCAGCGCCTCGGTGCCGTAGTCCTGCGCGGTCACGGTGACCATGCCGCCGCTGGGCTTGTTCGCCAGCCCGTGCTGCACGGCGTTCTCCACGAGCGGCTGGATGATCAGGAACGGCACCACGACCGACAACACCTCGGGCGCGATCTTGAGCCGCACCTCCAGCCTGCCGCCGAAGCGGGCGCGCTCGATGGTCAGGTAGCGGTCGATGTTGCGCAGCTCGTCTGCGAGCGTGGTGAACATGCCGGAGGTGCGGAACGAGTAGCGGGTGAAGTCCGCGAACTCCTGCAGCAGCTCGCGCGCCTCCTCCGGATCGGTGCGGATCAGCGCGGAGATCGTGTTGAGCGCGTTGTAGATGAAGTGCGGCGAGATCTGCGCCCGCAGCGCCTTGATCTCGGCCTGCTGCAGCTGCAGCTTCGACTCGTCGAGCCGGGCCAGCTCGAACTGGGTGCACACGAACTGGGCGACGGCGTCGGCCATCTGCACCAGGCGCTTGCCCTTCGTGCGCCCGACGACGATCAGCACCGCCTCGATCTCGCCGTCCACGATGAGCGGCACGATCACGGCGGTCCGCATCTTGCAGGTCCCGCGGTGGTCGCACGGCACGTCGTCGTGGGAGACGACCTCGCGCCGGTGCTTGCGGATCGCCATGCTGATCGGGCCGGTGAGGTCGACGTAGTGGTCGTTGGCCTCGCCGTCCCACGAGACGAGCGTGCCCTCCGGGTCGGTGATCCCGACCGCGACGCACTTGAGCAGCTCCAGCAGCTGGGAGGTGATCCGGTCGGCGGCCGCCTGGTCGAAGCCCTCGCGCAGGTCAGGCGCCGCCTTCGACATGTGGTAGACGGCTTCGAGCACCGCGTCGTCGACGAAGCTGCTCGGCTTGCGGGCGCGGACGACCAGCGTGATCACGACGATCAGCAGCACACCCGCGAGCGTCCACGGGAGGATCTGCGCGATCGGCAAGTCGGACACGGCGTCAATGCTCTGCGCTCGCTCGACCGGGTGCAAGGCTTCCAGCCCACTTTCTGTGTAGGTATCAACACCCTGGGGTAAGAGGGACCTTACCCGCCGCGCAGGAACCGCCGAATCGACCAACCGTGTGTCGCAATTAGACGCTCAACGGGTGAAAAGCTCACTCACCCGCTGCTACTTGAGCAGGCGCGACATCCGCCGGTCGGCGAGCGGTTTCCCGCCGGTCTGGCACGTCGGGCAGTACTGGAACGCCTTGTCCGCGAACGAGATCTCCCGCACCGTGTCGCCACACACCGGGCACGGCAACCCGGCCCGCGCGTGCACCCGCAGGCCCGAGCGCTTCTCCCCCTTCAGCCGCGCCGCGTCCTGCCCCACCGAGCGCGTGACGGCGTCGGTGAGCACCTGCTGCATCGCCTCGTACAGCCTGTCCAGCGTGTCCTCGGTGAGCTTGCCCGGCGTCGCGTACGGGGAGAGCTTCGCGGCGTGCAGGATCTCGTCGGAGTACGCGTTGCCGATCCCGGCGATCAGCGACTGGTCGGTGAGGGCGTTCTTGAGCCGCTCGGTGCGGCCGGCGAGCAGCTCGCCGAGCTTCTCGCGGGTCAGCTCCAGCGCGTCCGGCCCCAGCCTCGCGATGCTCGGCACCTCCTGTGGATCCCGCACGATCCACACCGCGAGGCCCTTCTTCGTGCCCGCCTCGGTGAGGTCGAACCCCGGGCCCCCCAGGTGCACCCGCAGCGCGAGCGGCCCGCGCCCGGGTTTCGGCGGCACCGGGGACAACGAGTCCGACCAGCGCAGCCAGCCCGCGCGGGCCAGGTGGACCACGAGATGCAGGCCGTCGCAGTCGAGGTCGAGGTGCTTGCCGTGGCGGCCGGCGCCGGTGACCGTGCGGCCATGCAGCTCCGTCCACTGCGGAGTCACGGTCTTGAGGACGCCGAACGACGCCACGTCGACCCGGGTCACCGTGCGGCCGACCGCGTGCTCACGCAGGTGGTAAGCGAGCGCCTCGACCTCGGGTAACTCGGGCATCGGTCACTCCATCGGGTGCAGGGGGCCGTCGAAGTCCGGCAGGCCTTCGCGCTGGATGGTCCTGGCGACCTTGGCGACTTCGCCGCGCACCCGGAACATCCCGGTGACGACGCCGACCCAGCGCTCCGGCGGGTGCTCGCCCAGCGGATCCCCGTCGGTCTCCGCCACGAGCCCCCACGGCCGGTTCAGCACCCACCGCAGCGGGAAGAACAGCGCGATCAGCAGCAGGCCCCAGACCACCCACGCCGGAACCACGACCCCGTCGGGTAGCCAGGCCACCAGGATAACCGCGAGCAGGAGGGTGACGGACAACATCGCGACCCCGGACGCGGGGCTGCCTGCGACGTCGTGCTCGAAGTCCTCCACGGTCGCGGGGCGGCGCCACTCCATCTGCGCCCGGACGATCCACTCCCGGCCGTCCGTACCCTGCACCCGCCGGTTCATCGTTCGTGGCCTCCCGGGCACGCTCCGTCGTTCCTGAGCGGATCAACGGTAGCGCGGCCCGGGTGCACCGCGCGAGGGACGCGGCTCAAGATCCACTGCTGGGCGCGGAAGTTTCGTCCGTTTGCGCCGACCCGCCCCACAGCCACCAGAAGAACGTCGAGTGCCGGGGCTTGGCCGTGTCGGTGGTCTCGGTCATCTTCACGTCGTTGTCCGGGGTGTCGTCGGACCGGGAGCTGTAGGTCTCGTCGTCGCCGCGGTGAGGGTTGTTCGCCCCGTGGTTGCCCTTGCCCGGCTTCGAGCTCTGGGTCGACGTGTCCGTCGAGCCCAGGTCGTCCCTGGCCCCGACCGAACCGGAGCTGCTCGACGAGTCCCCGCTCGCCGTGGCCGGAGCCGTCTGCGGCGGCGGCACCACGGCCTGGTCGTCCCCGCTCACGGGCCGGTCCACGGTGGACTGGTGCTGCACCGTCGCCGGCTTGCCGGGCAGCTGCAGCGTCGCCTCACCCGGCGGAACGGGCTCCTGCGGCGGCGAGCTGAGCAGCGACGGCTGGGTCGGCGCGATCCGCAGCTCCACGCCGCTCTGCGGCAGGCCGATCGGCTGCGAGTGGTGCGCGTCGAGCAGCGCGGGACCGACCGCGACGCCGACCACACCCGCGGCGGCCGTCGAGGCCAGCGCGACGCCGATCTTGAGCTTCGACAGCAGCAGGCCCTTGAGGGTCGTCAGCGCCCCGCTGCCCGCACCGGCCGCCGCGATCGCGGCCGTCGAAGGCACGAGCAGCGCCAGGACACCGGCGTGCGCCCGCAGCGAGGAACAGACGTCGCGCAGCTCGGCGTGCATCGACCGGCACGAGGCACAGCCCAGCAGGTGCGTACGGATCCGGGTCGCCTCGGACCCGGTGACACTGCCGGCGGTGTACCCGCCCAGTTTTTCGATCACCCCCCGGCAACCAACGTCCGAGGTGCGGTTCATCGCCAGGTGCGCCTGCAGGTACGCCGCGCGCAACCCCTGGCGCGCCCGGCGGGCGAGCGCCGCGGTGGCGTTCGCGCTCAGGCCGAAGTGCGGGGCCACCACGGCGGGCTGCTCCCCCTCGACCTCCGTCTGCCAGAGGACGGTGCGCCAGCGCTCTGGCAGGCTCGTGAACGCAGTCGCGATCAGCGAGTGCTCCGCCGTGCGGGCATGCGCGTCCGCACCGGCGCCCGCGCGCACGGTCAGCTCGTCGTCGGTGACCGGGACGTCCCGGCGGGCCCCGTGCCACTCCCACGACACGCGGCGCGCCACGGTCAGCAGGTAGGCGCGGACGTGGTCCCGCGGCCCCGCCCCACGGCGAAGGGCCTGCAGCACCCGGAAGAACGTCTCGGCGGTGATGTCCTCCGCCTCCGACGCGTCGCTGGCGATCCCACGCGCCAGGCGCCGCACGGCTCCCGAATGGAGCTCGAACAGCTCGCTGAACGCGCGGTCCTCGCCCGCCCGGAGCCGACGCAGAAGAGCCTGCTCATCGGCCGATACCGTGCGTTGCTCCGGTACCGTCGCTTCCTCCGTCATCCGGCCAGGCACCTCCTCCCCGGGCGGGACTAACCCGTTCGGTTGAATGGAGACACCATACGGAGCGAAACGCTTGGCGTCACCCCTTGTACTCCGGGAGTGACAGAGTTACCTCCGACCGGGTGCCTGTAACGCCCCCAAGCGGCAGGGTATAAAGTGGGCGACGCACCGGTTAACGGGGCGTGCGGACGTAGCGCAGCTGGTAGCGCATCACCTTGCCAAGGTGAGGGTCGCGGGTTCGAATCCCGTCGTCCGCTCGGGGCTGGGGGACGTGTGCTCGCGGAACGCGCGAGCCTTGGCCCCTTCGCCATCTCATCGGGGGTCGGACCCCCGAACCCCCGGCAGGGAGGGCTTCGCCCCCCTGCACCCCCCTGCCTGTGGTTGCGTTGGGTGGGTGGGTTCGGCTTGGTGACCGCCCACTTCCCGTCGCGGAGCTTCGGTTTATTTGCTTTGGGTGTCTCGGCGGATCATTCGGCCGGCGCCTGCGGCTACTGTGGTGGCCAGGATCCAGCCCGCGGCTATGAAGGCGTCGCTGACCCACTTGTCCAGGCCGTGCATGTACCAGCGGTTCTTGTTGCCGAAGTCGACGATCGGCACCAGCAGGTCCGCCGTGTACAGCAACGGGTTCCACTGCAGGCCCGTCTCCTGCTGGTCCACCGCGCAGCGTGGGCCGCTCACCATGTACCGCACCGGGTCCGACACGCACGAGTCGTCGCCCAGCCAGAAGTACAGGCTGCCCGCCACGAGCAGCCCGACCAGCCACCCCAGCGCCCGCACCGGCCGGTAGCCGTAGCCCACCATCCACCGCTGCAACCAGCTCCACAGCCGCACACCCGGCCCCAGCACCCGGTAGCCCTGCGCCAGCGCCTCGTACCGGTACTGCTGCTTGCGGAACAACACCGTGTCCGCGTGCTCCTCGTTGCCGCTGCTACGCAACATCGTCGCCAGCTGGTCGTACGGGCCCGGCCGGTAGCCGTCCATCGCTTCGCGCAGCTGCCTGATGCGCCTGTCCACCGCCCGATCGTCCTTCATCTCGATCGGGTGGTTCAGCACGTCGTAGCGGAAGTCCTCCAGCTCGATCCCGCCCCGCGCCGACCAGAACGCGTCGTTGTCACCGAGTGTCCGGCAATGGGCGTGCCGCAACAGGATCCGGCCACCGGGACGCGCGCCGGGGGTGAGCAGCAGCTCGTCGGCCGTCAGGTCACTCGCGTCGAGCGCGATCTCGTGCCCCGGCAGCGCATCGAGCTCCGCCGCGGTCAGATCCACCCGGCGGGCGGCGCTCGCCCCGTCCATGTTCACCCCACCCGAAGCGCGGAAGTGCCGTTCGCGGGACTCGGTGAGGCTGATGTTGCGGCCCACCCGCACCGTGCGCAGATCGACCGAATAGCTCGTCTGCGTGCGGATCGTGGGCTCCGTGACGTGCGAGCCGTACAGCTCGATGCTGCCGCCGACCTCCGTGCCCTGCAGCCGCACCGTGCCCTCGATCGTCGCGTCGGTCAGGTGCAGGTTCCCGGCGATCTTCATGCGCCGCGCGGAGAACACGTCCCGGCCGGCGTGCTGCAGGTGCGCACGCGAAGCCAGCACGTTGCCGCCGATCCGGACGTCCGCCATCCGCAGCTGCCCCGACGGCACGCGCAACGCCGTCGCCTCCAGATCGCCGTCGATCTCGCTGCCGTCCAGGTGCAGCGCGCGGTCGTAGAACGGTTCGACGCCACCGCGCGGCACCTTGAGCCGCGCGCCCGCGAGCCGCAGCGTGCCGCCGATCCGGGTGTTGATCATGCGCAGGGTGCCGACCGCGGAGAACTCGTCGGACAGCTCGACGTTGCCCTCGACCCGCATCCGGTCCGCGACCAGCGCGGGCCACGGATCCACGTACGGATCACTGGAATTCCAGGCGTCGACGGCGATCGAGCCGCGCTGCGGGCTCGCGAGGTCGGCGCCGCGGAACACGATGTCGCCGTCGACGCGGGCGCTCGGCAGTTGCAGCACCCCGCGTGCGGTGAACGGCTGCCGCCGGTCGGCCGAGCCGAAGTTGTCGACCTCGCACAGCAGGCTGCCGCCGACGTGCACGCCGTTCGCGTCGAGCGCCAGGCCGCCGGGATTGCTGAGCGTGGCACCGGAGAAGTTCACGTTGCCGCCCGTCCACATGCCCGGCACGCGGACCTCGCCGTCGGCCTTGAGCCGGTACGCCAGCAGCGCGCCACTGATCTTGAGCCGGTCGGCCTGCAGCGCGCGGCCGTGCGACGCGATGCGGGTGCGCGTCAGCACGAGCGAACCCTCGATCACGGCGTCGGTCAGGTTGATCGCCGCGTCCGGCACGCCGCGTTCCCTGGTGTCACCGCGCTGCACGGCGGTCTCGCCGTCGTCGGTGCCGCCGGGGAACGGCTGCACGACGCTGCGGATGAGGCGGATGTCGTTGCGGCTGCGCAGGTTCCGCGCCTTGAGCCCCGGCAACCAGCAGCGCCGGAACACCAGTCCCAGCAGCTTCGCCTCGCGCACGTCCGGCGCCTGCTCGAACCGGCAGTTCTCGAACCGGAAAAGACAGTCCAGGTCCGCTCCGCGCAGGTCCAGCCGCCCGGTGATGTAAGCGCTTTCCACGGGCACGATCGGCGCGTTGCTGCTGTGCCTGCGCCACCGCAACAGCCCGCCGCTACCGGGTTCGAGCAACGGCCGGAGCAGGTCGGCCGCGGAGACGTGGTAGCGCGCGTCCGGCACGCCCGCGAACGGGTCGAGCGGCGGCAGGTCGCTGTCCACCGGCCAAGACTGCCCGTTCGCCATCCACCCCTCCTCCGGTTCCGCGCGCAACCGACCTTAGCCGTCGCGTTACTCCGGTTGTGCGCTTTCGCTGAGGTGACCGCCGGACGCGGTTATCGTCGAGGGATGGAGGCCCTCGCGGAGCTGAGAGCGGTCACCGAGGGCGTGACCTACGGCGAGCTGGCCACCCTCCGGCGGCGGCTGTGGGCCGACGAGGAGGACGCGTACCGCTGGTTCGGCCAGTACCTTCCCGCGCCCGAACACCGCGACGCGATCGAGGCCGGGTTCGAGGAGCGCGTCAAGGCGGCGCTGTGCCACGACGGCGACCTGCGCCGGTGGACCGACCGGCTGCGCGCCGAAATCGAGCCCGTTCTGCCGCTGGCCCGGCTGCTCGCCAGGTACCCGGCGCTCGACTACCCGGTGATCGCTCCGAACGTCGCCGCGTGGCGCGTGCTGGCCCGGTTCGGCGGGGTGTTCGAGGTCGACCACGGCTGGGCCGCGGTGCCGGACCTGCCGAGCGCCGTCGCCACCACCCGGGACGCCGTGACCGCGCTCGGCGAGGCGCTGCGTGCCGAAGCTCCCGCCGAGATCTTCGCCGCACGCGGTTTTTCGCTCACCGACGAGGAGCTGGTGCGCTGGCTCGCGCACTGCGGCTACCGCGTCACCGAGACCGAGCTGCACCAGCCACGGCGGGCGCTGCACCGTGCGGTGGAACGGATCTCGCCGGGCAAGCGCACCACCCGCGGCCCGACCGCGACCGACCTCGCGGCGGACCTGCTGACCCAGGCCGGCAAGCCACTGCACCTCGACGAGCTGCTGCGGCGCATGGACCGGCAGTACAGCCGCGGTCCGCTGTACAACCGGCTCAACGCCGACAGCCGCTTCGTCCGGGTCGCCCCGAGCACCTTCGCGCTCGAGTCCTGGCACATCGAGCCCTACGCCGAGCCCGGCGGCTCCAGCACGGAGAACGCCGTGCGGCTCATCGAGACCGAGGGCAGACCCCTGCACCTCGACGAGATCCGCGCCCGCCTCGCCCGTCCCATCACCCGCGAGGGCCTGCGCAACGCCCTGAACGCCACCAACCGGCTGGTCCGCGTGGCGCCCTCCACCTACGACGTCAGGCGTTCGGGTTGAGCACCCGGGACAGGAACCCGCGCGTCCGCTCGTGCTGCGGGTTGGCGATGACCTGATCCGGCGGGCCCGCTTCGACCACGACCCCGTCGTCCATGAACACCACCTTGTCCGCGACCTCGCGGGCGAACTGCATCTCGTGCGTCACGACGATCATCGTCATGCCGTCCGCCGCGAGCTGCCGCATCACGCCCAGCACGTCGCCGACCAGCTCCGGGTCCAGCGCGGACGTCGGCTCGTCGAACAGCATCAGCTTCGGCCGCATCGCCAGCGCCCGCGCGATCGCCACCCGCTGCTGCTGCCCGCCGGACAGCTGCCCGGGGTAGGAGCTCTCCTTGTCCGCCAGGCCGACCCTGGCGAGCAGCTCCCGCCCGCGTTCGCGGGCCTCGGCCTTGCTCTCGCCGCGGACCTGGACCGGCGCCTCGATGATGTTCTCCAGCGCCGTCATGTGCGGGAACAGGTTGAACCGCTGGAACACCATGCCGATGTCCCGCCGCTGCGCCGCGATCTCCTTCTCCCGCAGCTCGTACAGCTTCTCGCCGCGCTGCCGGTAGCCGACGAGGTGCCCGTTCACGAACAGCCGCCCGGCGTTGATCTTCTCCAGGTGGTTGATGCAGCGCAGGAGCGTGGACTTGCCCGAGCCCGACGGGCCGATGAGGCAGGCGACCTCGCCCTCGGCGACCTCGAAGTCGATGCCCTTGAGCACCTCCAGGCGGCCGAACCGCTTGTGGATGCCCTGGGCCTGCACGACGGGCGTCACCGCTGCCCTCCCTGGTCCCGGTTGCCGAACCTGAAGCCGAGCATCCGGTTCGCCCACTTCTGGCGGGTGGCCGTCGCCCGCGAGGTGCCGCGCGCGTAGTACTTCTCGATCTGCATCTGGATCAGCGTCAGCACCGAGGTCATGAACAGGTACCACAACGCGGCGACGATCAGCAGCGGCGCGATCCGGTAGTTCTGCGAGTAGATCTGCTGCGTCGCGACCATCAGCTCGAAGTAGCCGATCACGACGACCAGCGAGGTCGTCTTGAGCATCGCGATGGTCTCGTTGCCGGTCGGCGGGATGATCACCCGCATCGCCTGCGGCAGGACGATCCGCCGCAGGGTCTTCGACCGGGACAGGCCGAGCGCGGCCGCGGCTTCGAGCTGCCCCGCGTCGACCGACAGGATGCCGCCGCGCACGATCTCGGCCATGTACGCCGCCTCGTTCAGCCCCAGGCCGAGCAGCGAGGCGGAGAGCTGCGAGATGAGCGAGTTCGTGTCGGCGCTGACGAACTCGGGTCCGAACGGGATGCCGATCCCGAGCCGCGGGTAGAACAGCGCGAGGTAGTTCCAGATGACCAGCTGCGTGATCAGCGGAGTGCCGCGGAACAGCCAGATGAACGTGCCCGACGCGCCCGCCGCGAGCGGGTTCGGCGACATCCGCATCACGGCGAGCAGGATGCCGCCCACCACACCGATGACCATGGAGATGGCGGTCAGCTTGAGGGTGTTCACCAGGCCCTCGAGCACCCGGTCGTTGAACAGGTACTGGCCGACGACGTCCCACTGCATGTTGGCGTTGGTGACGACGCTGCGGATGACGATGAACGCGACGAACGCGATGATCACCCCGGCTACCCAGCGGCCGTAGTGGCGCACCGGGACCGCCCGGATGTCCTCGGCGTGCGTCCGGTTTTCGGTGTCGGTCATGGGATCAGCTGACGGCCGGGTTCAGTTCCGCCTTCTGGACCGCACCCGCGGTGTTGAGGCCCCACTTGGCGAGGATCTTGGCGTAGGTGCCGTCGTCGATGATCGCCTGCACCGCGCCCTGGATGGCCTGCGCGTAGGTGCCCTGGCCCTTCTTCAGCGCGATGCCGTACGGGGCGCTGTCGTAGGGCTGGCCGACGACCTCGACGTTGCCGCCGGTCTGCTTCACCGCGTAGTCGATCACCGGCGAGTCGGCGAGCATGCCCTGGCTGCGCTTGGTCTGGACCTGCAGGTTCACGTCGGTCTGGGCCTGGAACTGCTGCATCGTGATGGCGGGCTTGCCCGCCTTGACGCAGTCGTCCGAGCGCTTGGTGAGGTCGTCGACCTGGACGGTGCCCTGCTGGACGGCGATGTTCTTGCCGCACAGGTCGTCGAGGCTGATCTTGTCCGGGTTGCCCTTCGGCACGGCCAGCGAGGTGCCCGCGCTGTAGTAGGACACCATGTCGACGGTCTGCAGCCGCTCGGCGTTGATGGTGAACGACGACATCGCCAGCTCGTACTGCCCGGAGCCGACGCCGGCGATGATGCCGGAGAAGGCGGCGTTCTGGAACTCCGCGGTCAGCCCCAGCTTCTGGGCGATGGCGTTGCCGAGGTCCACGTCGAAGCCGACGACCTTGCCGTTGTCGACGAACTCGTTGGGCGCGTAGCTCTGGTCCTGCCCCACGACGATCTTGCCGTCGGCGGCGATCCCGGCGGGCACCATGGCGGCGAGCTTCGCGTCCTTGGCCTCGGCGGGGATCTCCTGTGCGGCGGGCGCGCCGGCGCTGGGCCCCGTGCCACCCGACCCGTTGCCACCGGAACCGCAACCGATGGTCAGGCCGGCCAGTGCGAAGGCCGGCAGCAGGGCAAGCGCCTTGAAGGATGTTGCACGCGCCACGTTCGTCACTCCTAGTAGGTCATACCGGATGAGTCCACGCATCCTGCCATCCGAATGGCTCCCTCCGCAGCACCAGGGAGGTCACGGCGTGATGTCGACAACGCGGGCAACCGGGCGGTAACGGGGGGTTAACTCCGCACGCCGGGGCTTCGGGACCGGACGGCGCAGCGGACACGTCCCAGCGGCGCAGCGATCCACAGTGGAGGTGTGACGTGGAACGACGCGGTGGCCCGTCGAAACCATCACCGACAATCTCTAGGTGTCTCAGACCGTGTTCGTCGACGAGACGAAGCAGAACGGCTACTTCGTGACGGCGGCCGCGATGGGCGCCCGAAGTACGGGTCGTCTGAAAACGCGAAACCCGGCCCGCCCACCGTCCGGAAGGCTGCCGGGTCCACTTCGACAGGTCTCTAGTGACCTGCGCAAAGAGAGGTCATTACCCTCGCGCGTGGGCGTCCAAGGTGTGCGCCACCGCTTCCGTCACGCGGCGGGCCTGTCCGAGGTGCAGCCACTCGTCCGGGACGTGGGCGTTCGAGTCCGGGCCGAGTGCGCCCGTCACCAGGAACTGTGCCCGCGGGTACTTCTCCGCCAGCAGGCCCATGAACGGGATCGAGCCGCCGAGGCCGACTGCTCGCCACGGGGCGTCGAAGACCTCCGTGCTCACCTTCTCCAGCGTCGCCGACAGCCAGGGCGCCGGGTCGGGCGCGTTCCAGCCGCCCGCGTGCTCGACGCCCGAGAGCTCCACCTGCGCGCCGTACGGGACGTCCGTTGTCAGCGCCTTCTCCACCGCGTTCAGCGCCGCCGCCGAGTCGGCCGTCGGGGGGAGGCGGAAGCTCAGCGCGAGCGTCGTCGCGGTGCGCAGGACGTTGCCCGCGTTCGCCGGTTCCGGGAAGCCCGCCCCGCCGATCACCGACAACGTGGGCCGCCAGCTGTTGTTCAGCATCAGCTCGACCTCGTCGTCCGAGACCGGGCGCATGCCCTCGACCAGCGGAAACGCTCGGGCCATCGCGCCCGGCGCCACCGCGGCCGTCGCCCGCGTCTCATCCAGGCGGTTCGCCGGGATCTCGACGTTCAGCTCGGCCAGCTTGATCTCGCCCGTCTCCGCGTTCTCGATCCGGTCCAGCAGCTGCCGCAGCACGCGGAACGAGCTGGGCACGACACCACTGGCCAGCCCGGAGTGCTGCGCGGACCGCAGCACCCGCACCGTCACGTTCACGTGCACCATGCCGCGCAGGCTCGTGGTCAGCCACATCCGCTCGTAGTCGTTGCCGCCCGAGTCGAGGCAGACCACCAGCGACACCTCGCCGAGGCGCGCCGACAGGTGCTCCAGGTACGCGGGCAGGTCCGGGCTGCCGGACTCCTCACCCGTCTCCAGCAGGACCACCGACCGGGCGTGCTGCCCGCCCGCCGCGTGCACCGCTTCCAGCGCCGTCGTGGCCGCGTACGCCGCGTAGCCGTCGTCCGCCGAGCCGCGGCCGTACAGCTTCTCGCCCCGCACCACCGGCTGCCACGGGCCGAGGCCCTCGGACCAGCCGCCCACCGGCGGCTGCTTGTCGAGGTGCCCGTACAGCAGCACCGTGCCGCGACCCTCCGCTCCCGGCGTGGCGGGCACGTCGACCACCAGGGCCGGGCTGCGACCCTCCAGCCGCACCACGTCCAGCGTCGCGCCGGGCAGGTCGCGCCCCGCGATCCAGCCCCGCACGTGCTCGACCGCCGCCTGCAGGTGGCCGTTGGCAGCCCAGTCGGCATCGAACGCCTGGGACAACGCGGGGATCCGCACCAGCCCGGACAGGCTCGGCACGACCTCGCTCTCCCACAGCCGGGACACGGTCTCACGCACGGTTGTCTGATCCACGTGGCCATTCTGCCAGCGCCTGCCTGGTGTGGCGCAGCTCACGATCGCTTCCCGTTCAGCAGCGCCCACCCGGCACACGCTCCGCGGAGCCCACCCAACCGGCTGCTCACACCCCGTGTGCAAGGCCGACTTTCGGCGCCCACATCGTCGGTAGTCCTAGTGTTTGCGCAGCTCAGCCATGGTTTCTCAGCAACAAATCAGCCACCGGTACTGACCTGTGACCCCTCCTTCGTGTCAGGATGACGGCGTAAAGCCGTCACGGCCGACGGCTGCCCGAGCGCTTCGGACCCGAATGCGCTGGTGGCCGCCGGTCTCGCCCGCCGAGGCCGCCACAAGTGGCTTCGCGGCACGACACCGAGGAGAACGCGCATGCCGTCCCCCGAACAGTGGACGCACCCGGAGCCCGGCGAAGGACCGGCGGCCGAGGCCGCACAACCGTCCCCGGAGCAGGTGATCGCGGGTTTGCGAGCAACGAGTGAAGGTGGCGCTGAGCTGACCCAGCTGCTCACGCCCGAGGGCGAACGGGTCGCTTCACCCCAGTTCGACCGTTACGTCCAGGACATCGACGGCGAGGCGCTGCGCGGGCTGTACCGCGACATGGTGCTGGTGCGCCGCGCCGACCGCGAGGCCAACGCCATGCAGCGCCAGGGCCAGCTGGGCATCTGGGTGCCGCTGCTCGGCCAGGAGGCGGCGCAGATCGGCTCGGGCCGCGCGCTGAAGCCGCAGGACATGGCGTTCCCCAGCTACCGCGAGCACGGCGTCGCCTACGCGCGCGGCGTGGACTTCCGCGACCTGATGGGCATCTTCCGCTGCACCGACCACGGCGGCTGGGACTTCAAGGCCCACGGCTTCCACCCCTACACCATCGTCATCGGCAACCAGGTGCTCAACGCGACCGGGTACGCGATGGGCCAGAAGTTCGAAGGGAAGGTCGGCGACGAGGACGGTGAGGCCACCATCGTGTACTTCGGCGACGGCGCCACCTCCCAGGGCGACGTGCACGAGGGCTTCGTGTGGTCCGCGGTCTACGACGCGCCGCTGGTGTTCTTCTGCCAGAACAACCAGTGGGCCATCTCGGAGCCGACCGAACGCCAGTCGCGCCTGCCGCTCTACCAGCGCGCCCGCGGCTACGGCTTCCCCGGCATCCGCGTCGACGGCAACGACGTGCTGGCCTGCCTCGCCGTCACGCGCTGGGCGCTCGACGAGTGCCGGCACGGCAACGGCCCGGTGCTGATCGAGGCCTTCACCTACCGCATGGACGCGCACACCACCACCGACGACCCGACGCGCTACCGGCTCTCCGACGAGCTGGAGGCGTGGAAGCTCAAGGACCCGATCGAGCGCGTGCGCGCGTACCTCGCCCGCAACGGCCACGCCGACCAGTCGTACTTCGACCAGGTCCAGGGCGAAGCCGACGAGTTCGCCGCGCAGCTGCGCGAGTTCACGTTCAACATGCCCGAACCGCCACCGGAACGAGTGTTCGCCAACGTCTACGCGGAGAACTCCCCGGTGCTCGACGCCCAGCGCGAGGAGTACCTCTCCTACCTCGACGGTTTCGCGACGGCGGGTGAGCGCTGATGGCCGCCCCGGTGAGGTCCAAAGTGGACGAGACGCCCGCCGCCGTGCAGACGCTGACGATCGGCAAGGCGCTGAACCTCGGCCTGCGGGCCGCGATGGAGGCCGACGACAAGGTCATCATCCTGGGTGAGGACGTCGGCAAGCTCGGCGGCGTCTTCCGCATCACCGACGGGCTGCAGAAGGACTTCGGCGAACAGCGCGTGCTCGACACGCCGCTCGCGGAGTCCGGCATCATCGGCACCGCGGTCGGCCTCGCCGTGCGCGGGTTCCGCCCGGTGTGCGAGATCCAGTTCGACGGGTTCATCTTCCCCGGGTTCGACCAGATCTCCAGCCAGCTCGCGAAGCTGCACTACCGCTCACAGGGCCGGATCAAGGTGCCGGTGGTCGTGCGCGTGCCGTTCGGCGGCGGGATCGGGGCCGTCGAGCACCACTCGGAATCGCCGGAGTCGCTGTTCGCGCACATCCCGGGGCTCAAGGTCGTGTCGTGCTCGAACCCGGCCGACGCCTACTGGATGATCCAGCAGGCCATCGCGTGCGACGACCCGGTGCTGTTCTTCGAGCCGAAGCGCCTGTACCACAACGGACACGTGAAGTCCGAAGTGGACACTTCCGCGCCGCCGGGGTCGCTGTTCGCCTCGCGCGTGCTGCGTGCGGGCACCGACGCCACCGTGGTCGCGTACGGCCCCTCGGTGAAGGTGTGCCTGGACGCGGCGGCCGCGGCCGCCGACGAAGGCCGTTCGCTGGAGGTCATCGACCTGCGCACGCTTTCGCCGCTGGACCTCGGCCCGGTGTTCGAGTCCGTGCGCCGCACCGGCCGGCTCCTCGTGGTGAGCGAGGCGCCGTCGGAGTCGTCCATCGCCTCGGAGATCGCCGCGCGCGTGCAGCAGGAGTGCTTCTACTCCCTGGAGGCGCCGGTGCTGCGGGTGACCGGGTTCGACACCCCGTACCCGCCAGCCAAGCTGGAAGAGCACTTCCTGCCGGACCTGGACCGGGTGCTGCACGCCGTCGACCGCTCGATGGGGTGGTGAGGGGTGCCGGAGTTCAAGCAGTTCCTGCTCGCCGACACCGCGGAAGGGCTCACCGACGCCGAAATCCTCAGCGTCCGGGTCAAGCCCGGCGACGAGGTGACGGTCAACCAGGTCGTGTGCGAGGTGGAGACCGCGAAGGCCGCCGTCGAGCTGCCGATCCCGTGGGCGGGCAGGGTCACGGAGGTCCTCGTCGAGCCCGGGCAGACGGTCGAGGTCGGTGCTCCGATCCTGACCGTAGACGTCGATCCGCACGGCGGTGCCGTCAACGGGTCCGCGCCCGCGGCGGAGGAGGAGATGAAGCCGCTCGTCGGGTACGGCTCGAAGACGGTCACCACCAAGCGCCGCGCTCGCCGTGAGGCGCCCGAGGTGGCTCCCGTCGCCAAGGGGGGCTACGTGCCGCTGGCCAAGCCGCCGGTGCGCAAGCTCGCCAAGGAGCTGGGCGTCGACCTGAGGGCGCTCGCTTCCTCGGTCGACGGCGTGATCACGCGCGAGGACGTCCAGCGGGCCGCCGCGCCGACGCAGGCCGCGCCGGTGCAAGCCGCTCCGGTCCAGGCCGGGGCGCGCGAACGGCGGGTGCCGATCAAGGGCGTCCGCAAGGCCACCGCGCAGGCGATGGTCAGTAGCGCGTTCACCGCGCCGCACGTCACGGAGTTCCTGACCGTCGACGTCACGCCGATGATGGAGCTGCGGGAAAAGCTGAAGAAGCACCCGTCGTTCGCGGGCGTGAAGCTGACCCCGCTGGCGTTCGCGGCGAAGGCCGTGTGCCTGGCGGCGAAGCGGACGCCGGACGTCAACGCGTCCTGGGACGAGGCGGCGGGCGAGATCGTCTACAAGGACTACGTGCACCTCGGGATCGCCGCGGCGACCCCGCGCGGGCTCGTGGTGCCGAAGATCCGCGACGCCGACGCGATGTCACTGGCGGAGCTGGCGACCGCACTGGAGCAGCTGACCACGACCGCGCGCGAGGGGAAGACGCCGCCCGCGGACATGCTCGGCGGCACCATCACGATCACCAACGTGGGCGTGTTCGGTGTGGACACGGGCACGCCGATCATCAACCCCGGCGAGGCGGCGATCCTGGCCTTCGGCGCGATCAAGGACATGCCGTGGGTCGTGGACGGGCAGCTCGCCGTCCGGAAGGTGCTGCAGCTCGCGCTGAGCTTCGACCACCGCCTGGTGGACGGGCAGCAGGGCTCGCAGTTCCTCGCCGACGTCGGCGCGATACTGGCCGATCCGGCGATGGCTATCACGTACTGACCACGAAAACCGGTCCCGCACGGGGCCGGTTTTCGTTTGTCCGCTTGACGGAGTGAGCGCTCACTCCGCACACTGGATGCCGTGACCGAAGTGAGGAGACGCGCTCCGGGGATGAGCCCCGAGGAACGCCGCAAGATGATCGTGCAGGCCGTGCTGCCGCTCATCGTCGAACACGGGGCCGCCGTGACCACGGCCCAGATCGCCCGCGCGGCCGGTATCGGCGAAGGCACGATCTTCCGCGCCTTCAAGGACAAGGACGAGCTGGTCGAGGCGTGCGTGCACGAGGCGCTGCGCCCGGACGGGATGCTCGAACTGCTCGCGGACATCCCGCTCGACCAGCCGCTCGCGAAGCGGCTCACCGAAGCCGCGGACGTGCTGTCGGCGCACCTGGAACGCATCGGCGCGATATTGGGAGCCCTGCATGCGTCCGGCAGGCGCCGATCCGGCGGTCCGAAGGGCGACCGGCAGGAGTCGTTCACCAGGATGCGCGAGGCGGTCGCCGAGCTGTTCGAACCGGAACGCGATCGGCTACGGCTGTCTCCCGAGCAGCTCGGCGGCCTCTTCATGTCGCTGTTGCTCAGCCGGACCCGGAGCGACCAGCACGTCGTCGCCGTCGAGGAGCTCGTCGACGTGTTCCTGCACGGGGCGGTGACCGCCAAGTGATGCACGGAGGAGGCCCGCCGCTCGGGCTGAGACGGCGGTTGCGGCAGGTCAGCAGCACGGTGCCGGACAGCGGGCTGACCGGCCCGATCGAGATCCCGGACCCGAAGCCCGCCGACGAGCCGAAGGACCTGCGGGCGCGGCTGCACCGGTTCCGCACGTCCGCGGGCGGCACGGTGCGCGGGCTGCCCAAGGTGATCCGGCTGACGTGGCAGGCCAGCCGGGTGCTGACGGTACTGATCACACTGTCCACAGTGGTCAGTGGGGTGCTGCCGACGCTCACCGCGTACATCTCGAAACTGCTGCTGGACGCGGTGGTCGCGGCGGTGCAGGGGCACGGATCGGTCCAGCGGATCGTGGAGATCACGCTGCTGGAACTGGGGGTCCTCACGTTCACCGCGGTGAGCACGGCCGTGACGAACGTGGCGCAGCAGCTGTTGCAGGAGCGCATGACGCTGACCATCCGGCACCAGGTGATGTCCCACGCGGCGACGCTGGACCTGGCGTTCTTCGAGGGTTCGGAGTCCTACGACCTGCTGCGCCAGGCGTCGCAGGAGGCGCCGTCGCGGCCGCTGTCGATGCTGACGTCGGCGCTGGGCCTGGTGCGCACCGGGATCACGTTCGCGAGCATGGTCGCGCTGCTGGTCGCGGTGAGCCCGCTGCTCGCCGTGGTCGCGCTGGTGGCGCCGATTCCCGCGTTCGTCTCGCAGTCGAAGTACGGATCGCGGGCCTTCATGCTGGCGCTGTACGTGTCTCCGATCCGGCGGCGCATGGACTACCTGAACAACCTCGTCACCACCGACACCTACGCCAAGGAGACGAAGCTCTTCGGGCTCGGGAACTACCTGGTGGACCGGTTCCAGCGGCTCGGCAAGGCTTACTACACGCGCGAGCGCAAGCTGACGACGAGGCGCAACCTCGTCGGCTCGGCGTGGAGCCTCCTGTCGACTGCGGCGGCTTCGGGCATCGCGCTGTACATCGCGCTGGAAGCGGTGCACGGGCGGCTGACCATCGGCGACCTGGCGCTGTACACGAGCGCGGCGGCCGCGGTGCAGACGGCCGTGTCGGGGCTGTTCACCGGGTTCGCCGGGATGTACGAGAACAACCTGTACCTCGACACGCTGTACCAGTTCCTCGGCACGCGACCGGAGATCACCGCGCCCGAACGGCCGCGGCCGCTGCCGGAACGGGTGCGCGGGCACGTCGAGTTCCAGGACGTGTCGTTCACCTACCCCGGCGCGGCGGAACCGGCGCTGGACGCGGTGAGCTTCGAGATCCGGCCCGGGGAGACGGTCGCCGTGGTGGGCCGCAACGGGGCCGGGAAGTCGACGCTGATCAAGCTGCTGTGCCGGCTCTACGACCCGACGGGCGGCCGGATCCTGCTCGACGGCGTGGACATCCGCGAGTTCGACCCGACGCAGCTGCGCACGCTGATCAGCGCGATGTTCCAGGACTACGTGACGTACCAGGGCACGGCGGCGGAGAACATCGGGCTCGGCGAGCTGACCGCGCTGGAGGACCGCCCGCGGATCGAGAACGCGGCGCACCGGGCGGGTGCGGCCGAGCGGATCGAGCGGCTGCCGAAGGGGTACGACAGCCCGCTGGGCCGGTGGTTCGACCAGGGCGTGAGCCTGTCCGGCGGGGAGTGGCAGAAGGTGGCGCTGGCGCGGGCGTTCATGCGGGACGTGCCGCTGCTGATCCTCGACGAGCCGACGTCGGCGCTGGACGCGCAGGCGGAGCACGACCTGTTCGCGCGCCTGCGGGCGCTGGCCGCGGGCCGGACGACGCTCTACATCTCGCACCGGTTCTCGACGGTCCGGCAGGCGGAGAAGATCCTGCTGCTCGACCACGGGAAGCTGGCGGAGCAGGGCACGCACGAGGAGCTGATGCGCCTGGGTGGCGACTACGCCGACCTGTTCACCCTCCAGGCGGCGGCTTATCTCGACGACTGAGGTGGGTAGCCTCCGGGGCATGGAGGTGCACGTCGGCTGCGCGATGTGGACCCACCCGGCGTGGCCGGGGCGGGAGCTGCCGTCGCGCGAACGCCTCCGCTCGTACGCGAGCCACTGCAACGCGGTGGAGGGCAACACGACGTTCTACGCCACCCCGGCGGCGAGCACCGTCGCGTCGTGGGTGGAGCAGACGCCGCCGGAGTTCCGCTTCCTGCTCAAGCTGCCGAAACTCGTCACGCACGAACGCCGGCTCGCCGACGTCGCCGGGCCGGTCCGGGCCTTCCTGGACACGATCGAACCGCTCGGGGAACGGGTGCACGCGCTGTGGGTGCAGCTGCCCGCGTCGTTCGGGCCGACGGACCTCGACGTGCTGGCGGCCTTCCTGCGCAGGCTGCCGCGTGAGCGCCGCAAGGCGGTCGAGGTCCGCCACCCCGCGTTCTTCGAGGACGAGCGCTGGTCGGCGCGGCTGGCGGAGGCGCTCGACGCCGTCGGCGCCGAACAGGTGCTGTTCGACACCACGGTCCTGTTCGGCGCACCGCCGACCAGCGCGGCGGAGGAGGAGGCCTGGCAGAAGAAGCCGCGCCTGCCCCGCCGGTCGCACGCACTCACCACGCACCCGGTCGTCAGGTACATCGGCCGCGACGACGACGCGCGCACGGCCGAGGGCTGGCAGCACTGGCTCGACACGGTCGTCCGCTGGTTGCGGGAGGGCCGCTCCCCGACGATCTTCGTCCACACCCCCGACAACGCCGGGGCGCTGGCCCTCGCACGTCGCTTCCACGAGGAGGTGCGAGCCCGCGTTCCCGAGGTCGCGCCGCTCCCCGAACCGCTCCCCACGGATCCGTTGACCTTGTTCTGAATCGTGAGGGCCAAGATTCACTCGTTGGCGCTAACGTAAGGCCAGACACGACCCCCGAGGAGCACGGATGAGTTGGCAGGAAGAGCTGCGCCGTCTGGACGCGGACCTTGCCGCCGGCCGGATCAGCCTGCGGGAGCACCGCAAACAGCGGGAGGAGCTGCTCGCCGCCGCGTCCGGTGGGGTCGCGCCGTCGCCGTTCACCTCGCCGCGGATGCCCGCGGCGCAGGAGGCCGTCCCCGCCTGGCCGACCGCCGAACCGGTGCCGGAACCGCCTGCGCCCCCGGCCCCGGCTCCCGCTGCGGCGCCGGCTTCGCAGGGCCGCTCGGCCGCGCTGCTGGAATCCTCCGTGCCGACGAGCGCCCCCAGCCCCGCCGACCACCGTCCCACCGACTCCATGCGCTACCCGCCCATCCACGAGGCCCCGACGGTCATCACGCCCGCCATCCCGCACGGCACGCTGCCGAGCCTCGTCCCGCTCTCCCCGCCGCGCGACGAGGTGCCGCCGCTCCCCACGCGCCCGGAACGCCCCGACCGCCGCAAGCCGACGTGGCTGTTCCTGGCCCTGGGCGTGTTCCTGGTGCTGGTCCTGATCGGCGGCGCGACGTGGTTCCTCGGCAACCGCGAGACGAGCAACACCACCGCGGGCGGCACGACCGCCGCCGCGCCGCAGACCTCCTCCGCGGTACCGGTCGAGCAGCGGGTGCCCGCACTGCCGGGCACGCCGGACCCCAACAACTCGACTGTCTCCGTCGACAAGGGTGTTGAGCTGGGGCTCTACCCCGTCGAGGCCGCCGACGTCTACAAGCGCAACGGCGTGAGCGAGATCGTCTACCGGGCCTCCTCGGAGGGCGACGAGCAGTACTTCCTGCTCGTGATCCACGCGGGCTCCGCGAGCCAGGCGCAGGCCGTCACCAACTACATGCGGGGCGGCGCGCTGTCGAGCGGGTACACCGTGCTGCCCGCCGACCCGTCCGTCGCGACCGGGACCAAGTCCGGGCGGACCATGAACGGCACCTGGTACTCCTCGGGTGACGTGTCGGTGGTGTTGTGGGTGTCACAGCCCGCCGGGCGCGCCGAGGACCAGCTCAGGCAACATCTCGACCAGGAGCGATCGGAACTGCGAGCGGCTCTGCCACCGAGCTGACCACCGGTTCCGCGCGCACCGCGGCCCGCCGCGGCTTGAGGTACCGGCGCAGCCGCAGCGTGGGTTCCTCGACGAACCGCCACGACAGCTGCCCCGCGAGGTACGCGGCGGGCAGCGACAGGACCGCGAGCACCCACGGGTCGCGGACGCCGGCCAGGATGATCAGCTGCTGGACCAGGAAGCCCCAGATCGAGATGCCGTAGCTGCCGAGCACGAACGGCCCCACGCCCCCGAGCCGTTGCGGCCAGTGGCGCGCCAGCGTCACCGCCCCGTAGGCGGCCATCAGCGGCAGCACGTAACGGTTCCACTCCGTCCGGCACACGGCCACCCACGCCACGAACAGGACCGCCGCGACCGACGGCCGGAACGGGATCCGGTGGCGGAAGGCGTGCAACACCATGCCGAGCACGAACGGCACGAGGAACGACACCGTCGACCCGAGCGGGATGTTCAGCACCGACACCTCACCCTGCGACTCGAAGCTCGCCCCCAGCACCACGTCGGCGAAGACCATCGCCGCCAGCAGCAGGAGCAGCACCAGCCGCGACGCGCCGAGCGCGACCAGCACCCCGACCACCAGCACGAGGCCGTAGCCCAGCAGCTCCATCGGCAGTGTCCACAGTGAACCGTTCGCCGAGTACGGGTACGGCAGCGAGTCGAACACCCCCGGCAGCCGGTGCTGCAGCAGCATGACGAGGCAGGTGCCCACGAGGTACCGCCAGGTCTGGGCCGAGGTCCAGTAGTCGGCCTGCGGCCAGACGGTGACCAACGGCCCGACGACGAGCACGGTCACCGAGACCACGAGCGCCAGCGGCGGCAGGATCCGCAGCAGCCGGCGGGCGGCGAAGCGCCACCACGACGGGTCACGCGACCAGCTGTGCTGGATCTGGTACCCACTCATGGCGAACAGACCCATGAGCGCGACGTAACCGGGCGCCACGTGCCAGGACGGCGGGAGGATGGTGGAGCGGTCCGAGAACAGCAACGCCCAGCAGTGGTCCAGGACTATCAGCAGCGCGCCGACCGTGCGCAGCCAGGCGAAACCGACGTGCGGATTGGCATGGACCTTCGTGCAGGAGTTGAGCATCGCCAACCGATGCTAACGGAGCGGCAACCCCTTTCGGTGCGGTTCAGCGAATCGGCGACGTCACAGACCCCACCGTCACCGGACCGCACGCGCCATCGGCCTCGGCGCCGGCCGGGGCGGAACCGGCAGAACCGGGCGCGGCGCCGGACGCCGCAGGTGCCGTCGCAGGCGCTGCGTCGGCTTCTCCACGTACCGCCACGACAGCTGACCCGCCGCGAAGGCCAGCGGCACGGCGAGCGCCACGAGCAGTGCCACGTTCCGCACCCCGGCCATGATCAGCAGCTGCTGGATCGGGAACGCCCAGATGTAGGTGCCGTAGCTGCCGTAGACCCAGTCCCCCGCCTTCTCGAGCCGCGTCGGCCAGTGGCGGGCCCAGGTGATCGCCCCGTACGACGCCGCGACGACCAGCGCATACCGGCCCACCGGCGTGTGGTTCAGCGCCACCCACACCGCCAGCAACGCGATCGCGGCGACCGGCCGGAACGGGATCCGGTCCCGGTAGGTGTGCAGGATGACGCCGAGCACGAACGGCACCAGGAAGGCGATCGTCGATCCCACCGGCACGTCCAGCAGCGAGCCACCGCGGCCGTGGTCGCCGAAGGTGGCCAGCGTCTGGCTGTCGGCGAAGACCATGACCGCCAGCACCGCGAACAGGAACAGCCGCGAGACGCCGAGCGCGATGACCAGTCCGACGACGAGCACGATCACGTAGCCGAGCATCTCCATCGGCAGCGTCCACAGTGCACCGTTGGCCGACCACGGGTACGGGTTCGAGTCGAACACGCCGGGCAACCGGTGCTGCAGCAGGAAAAGCAGGGTGGTGCCCACCAGGTAGCGCCACGTCTGCGCGGAGGCCCAGTAGTCGGCCTGCGGCCAGCTGGTCACGAGTGGACCGATGACGAGCGCGGTGACCGCGACCACCAGCACCACCGGCGGCAGGATGCGCAGCAGCCGGCGGGCGCTGAACCGCCACCACGACGGGTCGCGCGCCCAGCTGTCCTGGATCTGGTAGCCGCTCATGGCGAAGAAACCCATGAGCGCCACGTAACCCGGCGAAGCCCCCCACGACGCGGGGAAGATCGTGAGCCGTTCCGGGTGGAGCAGCGGCGAGCAGTGATCGATGACGACGATGAGCGCGCCGATCGTTCTCAGCCACGCGAACCCGATGTTGGGATCGGCGTAGGTCTTGCTCACGGCTCGCATGGCCGCTGATGCTAACGGATTACGTCACCGGATAGGGGGGAACAGCGTTGAGAATTCACCTCAGGATCGACTGGAGTGCCCGCTTCGCGACGTCCGGTCCGAACTGGAGCTCCACCGCCACCTTGCCGCGCTCGGAGAGCTCCTGCCAGGTCTTGTCCTCGCCCAGCAGCGTCAGGATGTGGTCCGCCAGCTCCCGCGCGGTCTCCCCGATCAGCACGCTCTCGCCGTGTTCGAGGTGCATCCCCTCCGCGGCCACCGGCGTCGCGACCACGGGGACACCGCAGGCCAGCGCCTCGCCGACCTTGCCCTTCACCCCGGCGCCGTAACGCAGCGGCGCCACCACGACCCGCGCCTCCCGGTAGTGCGGGGCGAGCTCCGGCACCCAGCCGTGCACGACCACGCCTTCCGAAGCCAGCGCGAGGATCTCGGGCGGCGGGTTGCTGCCGACGACGTGCGCCACCGCGTCCGGCCGGGACCTCCGCACCAGCGGCATGATCTCCTGCGCCAGCCAGGTGGCCGCGTCCCGGTTGGGCGTGTGGTCGAAGCTGCCGACGAAAAGCACCCCGGACCGGTCCTCCGGCACGGCTTCGGTCTCGTCCACGACGTGCACATTGGACAGCACGGTGACGTTCGCGTCCGGCACCAGCCGGTGGAGCAGTTCGCGCTCCACTTCGGACACCACGAGCGTGACGTCGGTGCTGCGGACCAGGCCGAGCTCCATCTCGCGCAGTGCCGTGACCCGCTGCCGCAACGAGGTCGCCTCGTCGTCGCGGCCTTCCCGCTCCGCCAGCTCGGCCTGCCGCCCGAGCCGGAGGAAGTGCAGGTCGACCGTGTCGTAGGCGATGCGGCAGTGCGGGGACACCGAGCGGATCTGCTCCAGCAGCTGCCAGGCGACCTGGGGGCGCGACAGCACGGCCACGCTCAGCGCGGGCCCCGCCTCCCGCAGGAACGCCTGCTGGTGCTCCTCGCCCGCGACCACGGTGACGCCCTCCAGGTGCAGCGGCCGCACGTAACGCTCGGGCAGCGCGTGGTTCATCGGGAAGAACACCACGCGCTCGCCGAGCTCCGCGAGCTGGCACAGCAGCCTGCTCATCCGCACCGAACCGGAGTCCTCGTCCGGGCGCGGCACCTGGTAGTCCGCGACCAGCACGATCCCGCCCCCGTGCCCTGCGGCGGTGCGCTGACGGCCAAGCCACACGTTGCGCGGGCTGGCCTCGGGCAGGTGCGCCGCGAGCTGTTCGGCCCACTTGTCGACGAAGACCTGCCGGTTGAGCTCCTGGTGCCGCTTGACGCCGGAGGAGAGGTCCGTGCCGTTCGAGACGCCCTCGTGGTGCACCACGACCGACGCCGGCTGCACGACCGTGCGGTACCCCGCCGCCCGCACCGCGAACGCCAGGTCGGTGTCCTCGTAGTACGCCGGCGCGTACCGCTGGTCGAAGCCGCCGATGCGCTCGAACAGGTCGCGCCGGACGAGCAGCGCCGCACCGGAGCAGTAGTCGACGTCGCGGACCGTTTCGAACCACGGCCGCTCCGGCTCGTTGCGGCCGTAGTTCCAGCCGGTCCCGTCCGCCCAGACGATGCCGCCGCTCTCCTGCACCCGGCCGTCCGGGTAGACCAGCTTGCTGCCCACCAGACCGACGTCCGCGCGGTCCTCCACGACGGTCACCAGCTCGTCCAGCCAGCCCGCCCGGACCTCGGTGTCGTTGTTCAGGAACATGACGAGCTCGCCCCGCGCCTGCTCGGCGCCGAGGTTGCACGCCCCGATGAAGCCCAGGTTGCGGGGAGCCCGCACCAGCCGGACGCCGGGACACGCGGCGACCCGGTCGGCCGAGTCGTCGACGGAGGCGTCGTCCACGACGATCACCTCGAACGGCGTGCGCGGCCGGGAGACCTCGATCGACTCGAGGCAACGGCGGGTGTAGTCCCAGTGCCCGTAGACGGGGATGACCACGCTGACGATGGGCTGCTCGCTCGTGGTGACACCCACCGGGCCGAGCTCCGGCGCGGCGTCCGGCAGCACCCCGGCAGGACGGCCCAGCGCCCGCTCGTAGACGTCCCGGCGGCGGGTGCCGCGGGGCGCGTACCGCTCGATGGAGGCGCGATAGCGGCTGATGAGCCGCTGCCCCATGGCGGAGACTTCGGCGTGCAGGGTCGCGTTTTCGGTGGCCAGCTCGTGCACCGTCCGCCGGAGCCTGGCATTGGTCTCGTCCAGCCAGGTGAGCCTGGCCTGCTGGTGCTCGGCCTTGCGCCGCTCGCGGTCCAGCTCCGCGGCGAGCGACGTCTGCGCGCGCCGCACTTTCCGCACCTGCTCCTGCGCGCTGTCGCGCTCCCGCACCACGCCGCCCAGCTCAGCCGTCAGGCGCTCGGCTCGCGCCGACTCCGCGGCGAGCTCGTCCTGGAGCCGCTGCGCGTCCTCGGCGGACCGCCCGGCTTCCGCGGCGGCGGCCGCCCGGTCGGCGAGCGCCTTGGCGATGAGGGTGAGCTTCTCGTCGGTGAGCACGGACGTGCCCGGCACCTCGACGGGCTCGTCCGAGGCGACCGCGACGAAGTACGTGTGCGGCACACCGGGGCGCACCCGCCAGTCGTCCGGCGAGTCCTGGTGCAGCGTGTGCAGGTCGGCGCCCGTCCCGTCCCCGACGATCAGCGAACCGACCGCCACGTTCTGCCGGAGCATCTCGACGTGCTCGAAGGTGCCCGCGAGCAGGTCGCGGAAGCCCTGCTCGTCGAGCTCGTGCACGTGGAACGGGTTCTCGTTGCCGTGGTCGTGGGTGTAGACCTCGATGTCCGGCGTGCTGCACAGGAAGATCCCGCCCGGCGCCAGCAGCCTGCGGACCAGCCGCAGCACGAGGTCCTGGTGCTCGACGTGCTCGATCGCCTCGAAGCACGTGATGACGTCGAAAGGTGCTTCGTCCGGCAGCGCTTCCGGGTCCTCGATGGACCCGACGTGGAACCGCAGCGCCTTGGAGCCGTAGCGCCTGGTCGCGTGCTCGACGGTGACCGGGTCGAGTTCGAGCCCGACCACGTCGGCGGCCGCTTCACCCAGCAACGCGGCGCCGTAGCCCTCGCCACTGGCGAGATCCAGCACCCGCTTGCCCGCCACGTACCGCAGCGCGAGGGCGTACCGGTGGTAGTGCTCGTAGATCACCTGGTGGTCGTCGGTCCACGGCACGCACCGCTCGCCGGTCCACTCGATCAGGCGCTCACCAGTGCTCCCCGCGTCCATGGGGAGCAGGTTAGCGGGAACGACCACGGCGGCGGGCGGCCCTCGGTAACCTACCGACCATGAAGGCCGGTCCCGGAGCCCCGCAACAGCCGCCGGGCGGACTGCCACCCACTCCCGAGGCGTGGCTACCGCGGGAGCACAGCCTCTACCGGCCCCGGCACAGCAGGCGCCAGCGCAGCGCGCTGACCTGCGCGCTGATCTTCTTCCTGACCCCGGCGCTGGCCTTCGTGCTGGGCGTGCGGCCGACGGCGTTCGAGAACCGGGCGCTGCACGCGTTCCCGTCGCCGGGCGACGGTTGGGACTTCTTCACCTCGTTCTCCGGCTGGGCCACCGACCACCTGCCGCTGCGCAAGGCCGGCGTCGACGCCGCGGGCGCGGTCAGCTCCGGTGTCTTCGGCGACCCGCCCCAGACCGGCCAGACCGACACCGGCGGCCCGATCGGGCTGGAGCCGAAGGGCCCGGCGGCGCCGAAGGACACGTTGCCCGCCGGGGGTTACCCGCCGCTCATCTACGGCTCTGACAACTGGCTGTACCTGGGCGCCGACATGAGCAACAAGTGCGTCCCGACGCTCCAGCCGGACCAGGTGGTCGAGACCTTCCAACGCCTGCGGGCGGCGGTCGAGGCGTCCGGGCGCCGGTTCGAGTTGGTGATCGCGCCCGACAAGTCCACCGCCGCGCCGGAGCACCTTCCCGCCACCTACGCGGGCAAGGACTGCGCCCGCGCAGCGTCCGCCGAGTTCTGGCAGAACGCGACGACGAAGCTCGGCGACATCGACGTGCGGCCCAGCCTCACGGCGACCGCGACACGGGTCGGGCACCCGCTCTACGACGCGTACGACACGCACTGGACGTACGAGGGTGGGCTCACGATGACGTACGCGCTGGCCGAGCGGCTGCAGCCGGGCGTCACGTCGACCTGGTCCGTCGGCAAGCGCCAGGTCAACGCCTGGCCCGCCGACCTGCCGACGCTGCTGGGCCGGTCCGAGTACCGCCAGCTGCAGACCTACACCCTCGCCCCGGACGGCAAGACCGACCGGGCCCGCTACGTGGCGAGCGACTTCCGCGCGCCGCTGCACCTCGACCAGGGCGGTGGCGCTCCCGCGCCGGGCGTGATCGGCGGGAACACCGCGGTGATCGCGGACTCGTTCACCCAGTTCGCGAGTCCGTTCCTGGCCGCGGGTTTCCAGAACCTGACGATCGTGCACGCGGAGACGATGGCGCAGAACACGACCGCCAACGCACTGCAATTGTTGGCCGATCGAGACGTGATCGTGGTGGAACTCGCGGAACGGAATGCGGTCGGCGGAGCGAGTCCACTGTTGCGGGATTCCGTGGTGGACCAGATCGCCGCTGTACTGGCGAGTCACCCCAGGTAGGGGCCAACGGGCCCGAGGCCGGGGTGCACAATGTGCCGTAGTCGGGTGCGGCTACGTTCCGGTTTCCAGCCGCAAGCATTCGCAACACCGATCCCGAAGGGGGTGCCGGGGTGACCTGGCAGGAAGAGCTGCGCAAGCTCGACGAAGACCTGGCGAACGGCTCACTTTCGGCCGACGCCTACCGCCAGCGGCGCGACCAGATCCTCTCCGCCGCGGTCACCGCAGCACCTCCCGAAGCCCCGGCTACCCCGGGCCAGGGCGACTCCACCCAGATCATCGAGCCGGTGTCGCCGCCGAGCGGCGTACCGCAGCCGCCCGCCCAGCAGAACCAGCCCCCGCAGCAGAACGCGCAGCCCTCCGGGCCGGTGCCGCAGAACTCCGAGGCCACGCAGGTCGTGCCCTCCTACGACAGTTCCGCGGAGCGGACGCAGGCGGTGCAGCCGTGGCAGGGCCAGTACCCGCAGGGCCCCGGCATGCAGTCCCCGCCCGCCGGGTTCGCGCAACCCCCCGCGTGGCACGCCGCGCAGAGCGACTCGACCCCGCCGTGGGGCGGCGGTGACCTGCCGCCGATCGCGCCGCAGGGTGGCTACGAGTGGGTGTCCCAGGGCCCGGAGCAGGGCGAACAGAAGCAGAAGTCCCAGGGCAACGGGCGGAAGATCCTGTTCTCCGCCATCGCCGCGATCGTGGTGATCGGGCTCGGGGTGGCCGTCTGGCTGCTCTTCGGCCGCGACAACAGCACGGACGTGCAGGCGGCGAACCCGGGCCAGCAGCCGCCCGCCGCCACGAGCAAGCCGCTGCCGGAACCGCCGCCCACCAAGCCGGAGCCGAGCAGCGACGCCGACGCGTTGATCACCGCGCCCGGCACGCCGCGCGCCGGTGGCGGGGACTTCACCCTCGCCACCCTGCAGTCCAACAAGCTCCTGCCGGACTCGGTCATCGCCGCGCTGCAGCAGGGCGGCATGACCAGCGGCCGGCTGAACACCTCGACGCAGGGCGGGTCGACGATCGGCCTGTTCTCGCTCACGCTGCCCAGCCCGTCGGCCGCCACCACGGTCGCGAACGAGTACGCCGACAACCAGCGGCGGGGCGGCCTGTCGGCCAACCGTGACCTGTCGATGCAGGGCGTGCCGGTGCTGAGCACCTCGGCCAAGTCGTCGCAGGGCGTCTTCCGCGCGGTCTACGTGCTCTACGACCGGGTGATCATCGTCGAGACGTTCGGGCCCGACCGGGCGGCCGCGCAGCAGCTGTTCACCTCACTCCTGCAGGACCAGGTCGACCACGCGCCGCCGACGCAGCGCAACTCGTGACCGCCGCCCCGGGCCGGGATCTCACCGGCCCGGGGTGACCAGTCCGGATTCGTAGGCCAGCACCACCAGCTGGGCTCGGTCGCGGGCGCCGACCTTCGTCATGATGCGGCTGACGTGCGTGCGGGCCGTCGCGGTGGAGATCACCAGGTGGGCGGCGATCTCGTCGTTGGACAGGCCGCCCGCGACCAGTGCCAGCACCTCGCGTTCGCGGTCGGTGACCTGCCGGACCGCGGTGTTGTCCACACGGCGGTTTTCGGGTCTGCCGACGAACTCCGCGATCAGCCGGCGCGTGACGGTCGGCGCCAGCAGCGAGTCGCCCGCCGCGACCACCCGCAGGGCACGCAGCAGTTCGACCGGTTCGGTGTCCTTCAGCAGGAAACCGCTCGCGCCCGCGCGCAGTGCCTCGTACACGTACTCGTCGATGTCGAACGTCGTCAGCACCAGGACCTTCACCTCCGCGAGGTCCTCGTCGGCGGTGATGCGGCGGGTGGCCTCCAGGCCGTCCACGCCCGGCATGCGGACGTCCATCACCACGACGTCGGGGTGAGTGGCGCGGGCCAGTTCCACCGCTTCACCGCCGTCGCGCGCTTCGCCGCACACCTCGAAACCGTCCTCGGTGTCCAGTAGCACCCGGAAACCCGCCCGCACCAGCGCCTGGTCGTCGGCGAGCACGACGCGTACCGTCATCGGTCCTCCTCGACGGGCAGTTCCGCCCGCACCTCGAAACCACCCTCGACCGGGCTCGCGGTCACCCGGCCGCCCAGTGCCGCGGCCCGTTCGGCCATTCCCCGCAAACCGTTGCCCGGCAACGGATCCGCCGGAGACTCGCCGTCGTCGCGCACCGCGAGCGTGAACGAGCCGTTGATGCGTCCGAAGTGGACGTCCACTTGGGATGCTCCGGCGGCGTGGCGGACCACGTTCGTCAGCGACTCCTGCAGGATCCGGTACGCGGCCCCGTCGACCGGCGCGGGCAGCTCGCCCGGCTCGCCGTGCACGGTCACCCGCAGGCCGGCCGCGCGGGCGTGGTCCAGCAGCTCGTCGAGCCGGTCCAGGCTCGGCGCGGGGCCCAGCCCCTGCCCCGACCGCAGCACGGCGACCGTGGCCCGCAGGTCCGCCAGCGCGGCCGCGCTCGCCTCCTTGATCGCCAGCAGCGCCTCGACCGCCTGCTCCGGCCGCCGGTCCGCGACGTGCGCCGCGACCCCGGCCTGCACATTGATCATCGCCAGGCTGTGCGCCACGACGTCGTGCACCTCGCGCGCGATCGTCAGCCGCTCCCGCTCCGCCATCCGGTACTGGTGCTCGGCGGCCCGCTCCCGCGCGGCCCGGACCGCCGCCGCCCGGTTGCGGGCCGCGGCGCCGATGCCCAGCACCGCGGCGAGCCACACGACAAGCAGCGCCACCGGGGTGTTCGCCGTCAACGCGCCACCCGTGCCGAAGTACACGCCGAACGCGGCGAGCAACGCGACCCCACCGGTGACCCCCGCGACCAGCAGTCCCCGCGTCCGCGTCAGGGTGAACAACGCGATCGTCGGCAACAGCAGCGCGGGCCCGTTCGGATAGGACGAGCGGTAGTAGGCCAGCACCACCGCGCCGGTCACCAGGAACACCGGCAGCGGAAAACGCCGGACCAGCGACAGCGGCAGCGCGGCGCCGGCGAGCCACAGGTACCCGGGCAGGTCGAGCGCCCTGCCTGGCTGGAAGTGCCCGGCGAGGGTCGTCGCGCCGAGCACGAACACCATCGGCACGAGCGTCACCAGCACGTCCACCGGGTACCGGCTCGTTCGCCACACACCGGGAAAGCTACGGCACGCAGGCCACCGAGCGCGTCCGTCCGAAAGCGGCTTCCACGGCTACGCCCGGTGCCGTCGAAAAAAAGTCCGTTCCGCCCCGTCGGAAAACCGGGCGCCCGGACGACGATGGGGGTGTGAGCGAACCGCGGGTACGACCGGACCCGGCATTCGCCCTGCTCGAGCTCTACGAGGAGGCGTTGCCGGAGGTGTACGGCTACCTGCTGTCCCGGTGCGGCAGCCGGGCGGTCGCCGAGGAGCTGACGTCCGAGACGTTCCTCGGTGCCGTCTCCGCCTGCCGTGCCACGGAGGCGCCGCCGGTCAGCACGGGGTGGCTGATCGGCGTCGCCCGGCACAAGCTGGTCGACCACTGGCGCCGCCGGGAGCGGGAGGAGCGCGGGCTGCGGCTGGTGCGTGAAACCGAGACCGTGGACCCGTGGGAGGGAGAGATCGACGCGCTGCTGGCCCGCGAGGTGCTCGCCGAGCTGGGCGGGCACCACCGGGCCGCGCTGACGCTGCGGTACCTCGACGGACTGCCCGTGCCGGAGGTCGCACGCCTGCTCGGGCGCACCGTGCACGCCACGGAAGCCCTGCTGGTGCGGGCGAAAGCCGCGTTCCGCACCGCGTACCGGGGAAAGGAGGGCTGCCATGACTGACCCGTTCGACGCCCTCCGCGAACCCTCGCGCCCCGCCGATCCCGATCCGCGGTTCGCCGCCGAACTACGCCAGAAGCTGCAGCTCGCCATCCTGAACGGAGGAGAGATGACCACCACCGAAGCGCCCGCACGGGCCGAACTGCACTCCTTGACCCCGTACCTCGCCGTGTCCGACGCGCGCCGCGCGCTCGATTTCTACGTCGAGGTGTTCGGCGCGACCCGCCGCGGCGATCCGATCGTCATGTCCGACGGCAGGATCGGGCACGCCGAACTGGCGGTCGGCGACTCGGTGCTGATGCTGGCCGAGGAGTCCGAGGACGTCGGCCACGTCGCCGCCCCGGGTGGCGCGTCGGTGCGGATCGAGGTGCCCGACGTGGAAGGAGCGGTGCGCCGGGCGGTGGCTCGCGGCGCGGAGCTGCTGCGCCCCGTCGCCGACACCGGGCACGGGCTGAGCGGGGCCGTCCGCGACCCGTTCGGGCAGCGGTGGCTGGTCGCGCAGGCCCCGCCGCGGACCTCGGCCGGGAAAGCTCCCCGGCACGGCGAAGCCGGGTACTTCACCTTCCAGGTCCCGGACGACGAAGCCGCCAAGGAGTTCTACGGCGGGGTGCTCGGCTGGCAGTTCTCGCCGGGCCACGTCGAACACGGCTGGGGCATCGAGGGCAACGGCCTGTTCGGCGGCCTGTGGGGCGGGCCGGGACGGCAGGTCGGCTGGAAGGTCATGTACGCGGTCGACGACCTCGACGCGGCGCTGGCGCGGGTGCGCGAACTCGGCGGTCAGGCCGGCGACGTCGAACGACAGCCGTACGGCCTGTCCGCCGAGTGCGTGGACAACCAGGGCATCGAGTTCTGGCTCTGGCAGCCCTAAGGAGCGAGCACGCGCGCCCGCGGGCGGCCGAGGCCGAGCCAGGACAGGCCCGCCGAAAGGACCGACTGCGGGTCGAGCAGGTTGCGGGTGTCCACCACCGCGTCGCCGTGCATCAGCTCGGCGACGTAGGTCCAGTCCAGCCTGCGGAACTCGTCCCACTCGGTCAGCACCACGATCGCGTCGGCGCCCTTCGCGGTCTGGTACGGGTCGTCGACGATGCGCATGCCGGGCTGCTCGCCGCCGACCGCGGGGTCGTAGGCGGTCACCTCGGCGCCGTGGGCGGCGAGCATCGCGGTCACCGACAGCGCGGGCGAGTCACGCAGGTCGTTGGTCCCGGCCTTGAACGCCAGGCCGAGGACGCCGACGCGCGCCCCGGCGAGGCTGCCGCCGACGGCACCGGCGATCTTCGCGACGATCCGGTCCCGCTGCGCGATGTTCTCCTGGATCGCGGCGGACAGCAGCGAGAAGTCGAACCCGACGGACTCGGCGACCTGCACGAGCGCGTGCGTGTCCTTCGGCAGGCACGAACCGCCCCAGCCGGGCCCGGGCTTGAGGAACGAGCGGCCGATGCGCCGGTCGTAACCCATGCCCTCGGTGACCGACTCGATGTCCGCGCCGAGGCGCTCGCACAGCTCGGCGACCGCGTTCACGTAGGACAGCTTCATCGCGAGGAAGCAGTTGGCGGCGTACTTGACCAGCTCCGCGCTCGCCGCGTCGGTGACCACGCTCGGCGCGGCGAGGTCGGCGTAGAGCCCGGCCACCCAGTGGGCGGCGGGCTGGTCGTCGGAGCCGACGACGATCCGGTCGGGGTTGAGGAAGTCACCGACCGCGGTGCCCTCGCGCAGGAACTCCGGGTTCGCCACCACGGGCACGTCGGTGCGGCCGAGCAGGCCGCGGATGCGCTGCGCGGTGCCGACGGGAACGGTCGACTTGGTGATCACGGCGCAGCCCGGCGGCAACGCGCCCGCGACCTCGTCGATCACCGCCTCGACCGCACGCAGGTCGGCCGCGCCGCCCGCGCCCATGGGGGTCGGCACGCAGAGGAACACGGCCTCGGCGTCCACGACGGCCTGCCGCGACCCGACGACGAAGTCGAGCCTGCCGGTCGCGAGGCCGCGGGAGACCAGCTCCTCCAGCCCCGGTTCGAGGATGTCCACCTGGCCGGCCGCGAGTCTGGCGACCTTGAGCGAGTCCACGTCCACGCAGGTGACGCGGTGGCCGAGACTCGCGAGGCAGGCGCCCGTGGTGAGGCCGACGTATCCGGTGCCGATGACGACGATCCGAGCTGAGCCCATGCTGCGAAGGTGACAGCCGGAGTTGACGGCCGTGCTAACGCCAGTGGTCGCCGCCGGGTACTCCGCGCGACGGTGAGGAGCACCACCGGGAGCGCGTGCGAACGAACGTTAACCTGACATCGGCAGTGTGGCGACGATAAGGGGACGAAATGCGTATTGCGGACACGGCGGCGATCGTCACCGGTGGGGCTTCCGGGCTCGGCGGGGCGACAGCGCGGGCGTTGGCGGAGAAGGGTGCGCGGGTCTTCGCGTTCGACCTCCCGGCCGGCATCGAGAAGGCGCCCGAGGTGTCCGGCGTGACGTACGTCGGCACCGACGTGACCGACCCCGAGCAGGTCCGGGCCGCCGTCGAGCAGGCCGCGGGCGCCGGGGTGCCGCTGCGGACCGTGGTGAACTGCGCGGGCATCGGCCCGTCGGCGCGCATCCTGTCGCGCAAGGGCACGCACGACCTCGGGCTGTTCAAGAAGGTCATCGAGGTCAACCTGATCGGCACGTTCAACGTGATGACGCTGGCCGCCGAGGCGATCGCGAAGACGGAGCCGCTGGCGGACGACGCGCGGGGCGTCATCATCAGCACGGCGTCGGTCGCGGCGTTCGACGGGCAGATCGGACAGGTGGCGTACTCGGCGTCCAAGGGCGGTGTCGTCGGCCTGACCCTGCCGGCGGCGCGGGACCTCGCGTCGCAGGGGATCCGGGTGATGACCATCGCGCCGGGCATCGTGGACACGCCGATGCTGGCGACGGTGAGCGACGAGTTCCGCGCCGGACTGGCGGCGGGCGTGCCGTTCCCGAAGCGCCTGGCCCGCCCGGACGAGTACGCACAGCTCGCACTGGACATCATCGAGCACGACTACCTCAACGGCGAGGTCATCCGCATGGATGGCTCCCTCCGGATGGCGCCTCGCTAGTTACGCTCGCGGACATGCCGGACACGCAGTACGAAGACCTGCTCCGCCGCGTGCTCGACGCGGGCGCCCGCAAGGCGGACCGCACCGGTACGGGCACGCGGTCGGTCTTCGGCCACCAGCTCCGCTACCGGCTGTCCGACGGCTTCCCGCTGATCACGACCAAGAAGGTCCACTTCCGGTCGGTCGCGTACGAACTGCTGTGGTTCCTGCGCGGCGATTCGAACGTGGGCTGGCTGCGGGAGAACGGCGTCACGATCTGGGACGAGTGGGCCGCTCCCGACGGGGAGCTCGGCCCGGTCTACGGGGTGCAGTGGCGCTCGTGGCCCACCCCCGGCGGCGGCCACGTCGACCAGATCGCCGAGGTGCTGCGCACGCTGCGCGAGGACCCGGACTCGCGGCGGATCATCGTGTCCGCGTGGAACGTCGCGGACATCCCGCGGATGGCACTGCCGCCGTGCCACGCGCTCTTCCAGTTCTACGTCGCCGACGGCTCGTTGTCCTGCCAGCTGTACCAGCGCAGCGCCGACCTGTTCCTCGGCGTGCCATTCAACATCGCGAGCTACGCGCTGCTGACGCACATGCTCGCCGCGCAGGTGGGTCTGCGCGTGGGTGACTTCGTCTGGACCGGCGGCGATTGCCACATCTACGACAACCACGTCGACCAGGTACGCAAGCAGCTCGCTCGCGAAGCGCGGCCGTTTCCCACCTTGCGCCTGATGCCCGCGGACAGCCTGTTCGACTACACCTACGAGGACGTCACGATCGAGGGCTACGACCCGCATCCCGCCATCAAGGCGCCGGTGGCGGTGTGATCGGGCTGGTCTGGGCCCAGTCGGCGAACGGGGTCATCGGCCGCGACGGCGCGCTGCCCTGGCACCTACCGGAGGACCTGAAGCACTTCCGCGCGCTGACCGCGGGCGGCACGGTGCTCATGGGCCGCCGCACGTGGGAGTCGCTGCCTCCGCGGTTCCGGCCGCTGCCGGGCAGGCGCAACCTCGTGCTGTCACGTACGCCGCAGGAGGACGTGGAGACGTTCCCCGACCTACCCGCGGCGCTCGCCGCGGTGGACGGGGACGTCTGGGTGATCGGCGGGGCCGCGGTGTACCGGGCGGCGCTGCCGTTCGCGGACCGGATCGTGGTCACCGAGATCCGGGAGCACTTCGACGGCGACACGCAGGCGCCGGACGTGGCGCGCGAACCGGACTCCGCCGGGGAGTGGCAGGAGTCCGCGACCGGACTGCACTACCGCTTCCTGACCTGGGGCTACAGGTCTCCCATGTAGGGGATGTCGTTCGCCGGGCCGGACATCCATTCGCGCAGGACCTGGGTGGCGCGGACGTCGTCCTCGTTGTAGCGGAGGAGGCGTTCGCGCTGGCCCCGGTCCGGGGGTGTGCCGTTCATGCCCACCGCGTCCCGGTACCAGCGCATCGACGCCTCGCCGCCGGCTTCCGCGTCGCGCCACGTGAAGCCCGCGACCGGGGCCACCACCTTCAGCCCCTTGCCCCGCGCGCACAGGAACTGGTCGGACACCCCGCGGAACAGGTCCACCCACTCGTCGGAGTCCACAAAGGACTGCACCTCGCGGCGCTCCGGGATGCCCGGGCGCCCTGCGAAGCGCTCCACCGAGCCGAACAGCCAGCGGTTCTCGGCCAGTGCGTTGTAGCAGTACGCGCGGAACGTCAGACCCGCCGCGGCCGTGCGCTGCCGGACCTCCCGCAGCCACGCCCAGAACTCCGCGAACGACCGCGCCTCGTCCACTGTGGGCAGCGGGTCCCACGTGACGAACGCCCGGTACCCGTGCGCCAGCCCGATGTCCGCCCCCGTCAGCAGGCAGCCCCACAGGTACGCGCCGGACTCGCCGAAACTCTCCATGTCCACGTCGACCTCGACGTCGGCCCTCGGCACCGTCACCTCGGGCACGCGGCGCACCACCGTCAGGTCCGCGAGCCACGCCCTGGCCAGCGCGACGGCGTCGGGGAACGTGCCGGACGTCCACACGATCGGCGGCTCGTCGGCCGGGTCCAGCGCCGCCAGCTTGTCCACAGTGGAGACTCCGGCGCGCCGCAGCTCCATCGCGTCCTCGCCGCGGACCACCAGGCTCACGTCCCGCACCGCGCGCAGCTCCGCCTCGCAGTTGGGCCACCACGGGCACGTGCGGCACTCCAGGACGCGCGACGGCTCGGCCAGCGCGGGCTCCCCCCGTGCCGCGGCCAGCGCGACCGCCACCCTGTCGGCGAACCGGCTGTCGTACTCGGCCAGCGCGCTGCGGCCGCCCGGCCACGTGGGCGCGGCCAGGTCGTGCCACAGCACCACGTCCGCGTCCAGCCCGATGACCCCGCCGAGCGGGCGGGCCGCGCCAAGACCCAGCGCCTCCAGCATCCGGCGCAGGTGCGCCAGGCGCAGCTGGTCACGCGCGTGCGAACGGACCTTCCGCTCCTCGTCGACCACCGCGTGGGCCGGGTCGAGATCGATGGGCGCCGTGGTGACCGCGCCCGTGCCCGGGTCGGTGATGCGGTGGCGCACAACCAGCACCGGCAGGTAACCCTCGCCCGATCGGACCAGCAGCTCCGCGCCGCCACGCCGGTGGCCCTCGACATCCGGCGGCAGCAACGCCCCCCAGACGTACGAAACTCCCGCCGCCAGCGCCTGCTCGGTGAGCCGGACGCGCTCGTCCGGCGGCAGCTCGCGCGGCACCGTGGCCCAGACCCCCGGAATGGCCTCGACCAATCGGCGGCGGATCTCCTCCCGGTGCCCCGCCGCGTCGGCCATCCGCTGCTCGGACGCCGGATCGGGCGGAGCCAGCGGAACCGCGCGCATCGCCGGGTCGGCTTCGAGGTGCACGCGGCGCCGGCAGCGGCTCACCGCTCCGGCGTCCAACAGCACCTCTGTTTCCACGTGAACCACTTTAGAAGCACCCACCGACAGAAATCGCGCGCGTCCGGTGTGCCTGCACCCGACCGGACCAGTAAGTTCTTGCGCATGGCACGCAAGAAGCCCGCCGAAAAGGGCCTCACCCCGAAGAAGGCCCGCAACGCCGTCTCCGTGGCCAAGGTCGTGGTGCCGGCGGTGGCGCCGGTGCTCGCGCCGGTCGCCATCAAGGCGGCGGGTGCCGCGCGCGAGGCCTACGACCGGTACCAGGCCCGCAAGCTGGGCGTGCCCGTCGAGCGGCTGTCCGAGTTCACCGGGCGCGGCGCGGGGCTGCTCGCCCGCATCGCCGGGGTGTCCGAGGCGGTGACGGAGCTGATCGAGGCCCCGCGCGCCGACAACGAGACCATCAAGTTCGGGGCCGACGCCCGGGCGACCCTGCAGCAGCTCACCGCGGCGGTCCGCGCGGCGGAACGCATGCCGTCGTCCCGCCGCCGCGCCGCGCACCAGGCCGTGGCCAGGGAGCTGGAGCGCCTCGAAACGGAGATCCTGCGCCGCCTCGGCGTCTGACGCACTACTTGATGAAGCCCTTCGACACCATCCAGTCGCGGGCGACCTCACCGGCGTCGCGGCCGTCGACGTCGACCTCCTTGCACAGCTCGACCATCTGCTTGTTGTCCATCGCCTTGCCGACCGGCACGAGCACGTCGGCGAGCGCCGGGTGCGCCTGCAGGAACGACTGCTTGAGCGTGACCGCCGCGTTGTACTGCGGGAAGAACTTCTTGTCGTCGTCCAGCACGCGCAGGTTCAGCCCGGCGATGCGGCCGTCGGTCGTGAAGATCTCGCCGAAGTTGCAGGTGTTGTTCGCGACCGCCGTGTAGATCGCGCCGGTGCCGAAGGTCTTGAGCTGCGTCGGCGAGAAGCCGTACGTCTTCTCCACGCCGGGCATCCCGTCCTGCCTGCTCGCGAACTCCGTCTCGACGCAGAACACGGCCTGGTCCGGGTGTTCCTTCAGGAACGCCGTCATGTCCGAATTGGTCTTGAGGTTGTGCTCGGCGGCGTAGGACTCGCGGACGCCGAACGCGTAGGTGTCGTTCAGCGGCGAGTAGTCCAGCCAGGTGATGCCGTACTGCTTCTCGTCGGCCGCCTTCACCGCGTCGTACTGGCGCTGCTCGTCCGGGATCGGCTCGGTGTTGCCCTGGTAGGAGATCCAGCCGGTGCCGGTGTACTCCCACGACAGGTCGATCTGCCCGTTGAGCAGCGCCTGCCGGGCGCTGTTCGAGCCGCTGATGTTGGTCAGGTCGATGACGTGCGCCCCGGCCGCCGACAACGCGAGCTCCGCCATGTACCCGAGGATGATGTTCTCGGTGAAGTCCTTCGACCCGACCGTCACCGTCATTCCCTCGAGGCTGGGCACGGGCCGGATCGAGCCGGGCTGCACGTCGTAGGGCAGCGCCGCGTTGACGTTCAGCCCGCAGGCGGTCAGCGACGAGGCCAGCAGGACGGTGCCGAGCAGTGCCTTCAACCGGTGCTTCACTTGAGCCCCCTCGGTCCGAAAACCTGTTCGAGCACCGCGCCGACCCAGTCGACGAGCAGTGCCAGGCCGACCGCGAGCACGGCGCCGGTGATGAGCACGGGCACGCGGTTGAGCTTGTACCCCGTGTCGATCAGCTCGCCGAGCCCGCCGCCGTTGACGAAGAACGCGAGCGTCGCGGTACCGACGGCCAGCACGAGCGACGTCCGCAGGCCGGCCAGGATCAGCGGCACCGCGAGCGGCATCTCGATCCGCCACAGCACCCCGGCGCCCGACATCCCGATGCCGCGGCCGGCGTCGGTGAGCGCCGGGTCGACCGCTTCGATACCCACGATCGTGTTGCGCAGCACCGGGAGCAGTGAGTAGAAGGCGAGCGGCAGCACCGCGCACCAGAAGCCTTCCCAGCTGGTCCAGAGGAAGAACAGCACGATCATGCCGAGCGCGGGCGCGGCCTGGCCGATGTTCGCGATGGTCAGGAACACCGGTGCGACGCGGCGCGCCCACCGGCGGGTGAGCAGCATGCCCAGCGGCACCGCGACCAGCACGACGATCACCGCGACCGCGATGGTGATCAGCAGGTGCGCCCAGGTGTCGGACAGCAGCGTGCTGATGTTGAGGTTCTCGGCCTCGATCGCGTCGTTGTCGCGCGTGAGCGCCCAGATCAGCACGGCCCCGACGATGAGGACGACCGCGACGGGCTGTGCGATGAACCGGCCGCGTTCGGCCCGGCGTGAACCGGAACGGGTGGAGAAACCGCTTTCTACCGTGGTCGTCATGACTCGGTGTGCTCCTCCCGCAGTCGCTGGATGGTCGCCATCACCGTGTCCATCTCGATCATCCCGGCGAACTCGCCACGCTGACCGGTGACCGGGACGCCACCGCCCTCGACGAGCATCGCCTCGAGCGCGTCCTGCAGGGTCGACTGGAGGCTGACCGAGTCGGTGAGCGGCTTGCCCAGCCCGGCCAGCGACGAGGCCGACCGCAGCTCGCGGGCGTGCACCCAGCGGACCGGGCGCCGCCGCGCGTCGAGGATCAGCGCGTAGTTCGCCTTGCGCTCGGCGAGCTTCTGCCGCACCGCCTCGACCGTGTCGTCCGCCGACGCGGTGACGGTCTTCTGACTGAGCTCGACGTCGCGGACCCGCTGCAGCGTCAGCTGCTTCAGCGAGGCGCCGGCGCCGACGAAGCCCGCCACCGTGTCGTCGGCCGGGTTGGCGAGGATCGCGTCCGGCGTGTCGTACTGCAGGATCGACGACTGGGGGCCGAGCACCGCGATCTTGTCGCCGAGCTTGACGGCCTCGTCGAAGTCGTGCGTCACGAACACGATCGTCTTGTGCAGTTCGGACTGCAGGCGCAGCAGCTCGTCCTGCAGGTTGCCGCGGGTGATCGGGTCGACCGCGCCGAACGGTTCGTCCATCAGCAGCACCGGCGGGTCGGCGGCGAGCGCCCGTGCCACGCCGACGCGCTGCTGCTGCCCACCGGACAGCTGGCGCGGGTAGCGGTCGTGGAACTGCTCCGGGTCCAGGCCGACGAGGTCGAGCATCTCCTCGACGCGCGCGGCGACCTTCTTCTTGTTCCAGCCCAGCAGCCCCGGCACGACGGCGATGTTCTGCGCGACGGTGAAGTGCGGGAACAGCCCGGCCTGCTGGATCGCGTAGCCGACCTTGCGGCGCAAGCGGTCCGGGTCGATCTTCAACGCGTCCTCGCCGCCGATGGTGATCTTCCCCGACGTCGGCTCGATCAGCCGGTTGATCATCCGCATCGTGGTGGTCTTGCCGCAGCCCGACGGGCCGACCAGGATGACGATCTTCCCGGCGGGGATCGTCATCGTGACGTCCTCGACCGCGGGCTGCCGCGTGCCCGGGTACCGCTTCGTCACGTGCTCCAGCTGGATCTCGACGCCGGAGACGGCGCCGTCGGCCGCGGTGGCGGATGCAGTTGCGATCGTTTCAGACACGGACACCCCTCGGAACGGTGAAACGGGCGATGAGGACGTAGATGCCGTCGAGGATCAGCGCGAGGACGACCACCCCGATGGTGCCGGTGAGCGCCTGGTTCGTCGCGTTCGCGCTGCCCGCGCGGGTGAGCCCGGAGAACACCTCGGAACCGAGGCCGGGCCCCTTCGCGTAGGCGGCGATCACCGCGATGCCCATCAGCATCTGGGTCGCGACCCGCATCCCGGCGAGGATCGCGGGCCAGGCCAGCCGCAGCTCGACGCGGGTGAGCACGCGCAGCCGGTTCATCCCGATGCCGCGGGCGGCGTCCGTGATCGCGGGATCGACGCCGGACAGCCCGACGATCGTGTTCCGCACGATCGGCAGCAGGGCGTAGACCACGAGCGGGATGACGCTCGGCGCGACGCCGAGGCCCACGATCGGGATGAGCAGGCCGATCAGCGCGAAGGACGGGATCGTGAGGATCGTGCTGGCCAGCGCGGTGGCGAGTGCCGAGCCGATGGGGCTGCGGTACACCGCGACGCCGATGAGCACACCGATCACCGCGGCGATGACGGTGGCCTGCACGACTTCGCTGACGTGCAACCACGCCTGCAGCGACAGCCTGCTCCACCGATCCGCGATGTAGTCGAACAGGTTCACGCGGGGCGGCCTCCCTCCGGTCGGATCACTCGTTCGGATGAACGAAGAAGCCGGTACTCGGCGTAGCCACCGTTCCGCATTCTTTCGTGATCAGCAACTTTCGCCCGGGCGGCGGAGGGTGGAGATCACCCAACTGGATGGCACCTGACCAGGGAAGACAACGTTTGTACACATATTTTCGGGTTTCTCGTGAACGTCGTGTTCACCACACGAGACGCCCTGCCGGGCCGGGTGTCCGGTCTCCTACGCTGGGGCGGTGAACAGGCGGCCACGAAGTCACGGTGCGTCACGCGCCGTTCGTGGCGCGCTGCTCGCCCTCTGCTCCGCCGGGCTCGGGATCACCGCGCACGCCCTCGCCGACGGTGGCCTGCCCGACACCGCGCTCACCCTCCTGCTCACCGCGCTGGTCGGCTGGACGGGCGCTGCCCTCGCGGAGCGGACCCGCGGCCCGCTCGGCGTGTTCGCCGTCCTCGGCACGGCGCAGCTCGCCATGCACCTCGTGCTCACCGAGCTGATGGGGCACGCCGCCCCGGCGGCCGGGATGTTCCTGGCGCATGGGGTCGCGACCGCGCTCACCGCCGGGCTGCTCTGGCACGCGGAAGCGATGATCCGGGTCGCGGTCGCGCGGCTGTGGCTGCTGCTGCCCGTGGTGTGGCGGCCCGCGCCGGTCGCCGCCGCTCCCGCGCCCGTCCTGCCCAGCACCGACCCGGCCACGTCACTCGTTTCGGTGCTCCTTCGCCGGGTACACGGGCGGCGCGGTCCCCCGGCCTTCTCCTGAACCGACGACTCCCCAGCCGGGCGCCTCAGCCGTCCGGTCCACTTTCCCCTGTTCAGGAGCAGAAACCCCATGTCGAACAACCGCGCCCTGCGCGCGACCGTGCTGGCCGCCACCTTCGGGGCGGCCGGACTCCTCGGAGCGGGCGTCGCGTCCGCCCACGTCACCGCCAACATCTACGGCAGCCAGCCGCAGAAGGGCGGCAACGCCGCCATCGTCTTCCGCGTGCCCAACGAGGAGGAGAACGCCGGCACCGTCAAGGTCGAGATCGACTTCAAGCCGGAGTACGCGATCAGCTCCGTGCGGTACAAGCCGGTGCCCGGCTGGACCGCGGAGGTCACCAAGACCACGCTGCCCAGCCCCGTCAAGAACGGGAAGAACCTCGACGTGACCGACCCCGTCACGAAGATCGTGTTCACCGCGCAGCCCGGCGGCGGCATCGCCAAGGGCGACACCGAGCTGCAGGAGTTCGAAATCACCGCGTCCACCCTGCCGTCCAACGTGGACGAGCTGGTGCTGCCCGCGATCCAGACCTACGACGACGGCCAGGTCGTGAACTGGGACCAGGTGCAGACCGGCGACACCGAGCCCGAGCACCCCGCGCCCACCGTGCAGCTGGCCGCCGCGAGCAGCGGCTCGGACGAGCACGCGAGCATGTCCACCGGCGGGGGCACCGCGAGCACCGACTCGACCGACGACACCGCGCGGTGGCTCGGCGGCGCCGGGCTCGTCGTCGGCGCGCTGGGCCTCGGCGCCGGAGCGGGCGCGGTGCTGCGCGGCCGCAGGGCGGCCAAGTGATGCGCAAGGTCCTGACCGTGCTGGGCGTGGCGGTGGCGGCTCTGCTCGCCACCGCCACCCCGGCGCTCGCCCACAACGTGCTGATCTCGACCGATCCGGCGAAGGACGCCCGGCTCGACACCGGTCCGGCCCGCATCACACTCACCTTCGACGCGCCGATCCAGGGCGGGGACATCAACCAGGTCTCCGTCCTCGGACCGGACAAGTCGCAGTGGGCCGAGGGCACGGTCGACATCGAGAGCAACAAGATCAGCGCACCGGTGCGACCGCTCGGCCCCGCCGGGACCTACACGGTCGGCTATCGGATCCTGTCCGCGGACGGGCACCCGGTGGAGGGTGAGTACTCGTTCACCCTCACCAAGGCGGGCAACGGCACCCCGGCCACGGCCGGGGCGGCGAAGGGCGTCGCCGCCGACTCCGGGAACTCCTCGGGCGGTGGCGTTCCGGTGTGGGTGTGGGTCCTCGGCGCGGTCGTCCTGCTGGCGATCGGGCTGACGCTGGCCTTGCGGACGGGCCGGGAGAAGACCGAGTGAGCAAGACCGAGACCGCCTCGCCGCGTTACTCCACCCTCGCCGCCACGGTCGTCGCGGCGCTGGCCGGTGTGCTGGTCGGCGTCGCGCTGACCGCCACGACCCCGGTGCCGGGGGTGGCGGACGTCAGCGAGGTGGTCTCGGTCGCGATCCCGGTCGTGCGGGTGCTGCTCGACCTCGCGGCCGTGACCACCGTCGGGCTCGGCCTGCTGTCGGTGCTGGTCGGCTACGACCGGCCGAAGCTCACCGAACCGGTGCTCGCGCTGGCCCGGCCGGCCGCGGTGGCGAGCGCACTGGTGTGGGCCGCCGCGGCGCTGGTGACCCTCGTCCTGCAGACCGCGGAGTTCCGCCCCCAGGCGTCCACCGTGTCGTTCGCCGACATCGGGGCCTACGTCGCGCAGATCGGCGCGGGCAAGGCGCTGCTCGTCGTCGCCGTCCTCGCGCTGGCCCACGCCGGGCTCGGCGTGCTCGCGTTGCGGCACGGCGAGAAGGTGCCCGCCGAGGTGCGCGTGGGGCTCGGCCTGTTCGCGCTGCTGCCGCTGCCCGTCACCGGTCACGCGTCCAACTGGAACTACCACGACTACACGATGGTCTCGATGGAGCTGCACGTTCTGAGCGCCGTCGCGTGGACGGGCGGGCTTGGTGCGATGGCGGTGCTGCTCGTCGGTAACCGGACGCTGCTGGCGCACGCGCTGCCCCGGTTCTCCAAGCTCGCGACGCTGTGCCTGGCGCTGTCGGTGGTCACCGGCGTGTTCAACGCGGTCATCGAGATCGCGCTCAACCCCACGATCGGGTTCTGGTCCGCGCTGTTCACCACCCCCTACGGTCGGCTGGTGCTGCTGAAGGTGCTGTGCGTGGCGGCCATCGGCGTGCTCGGCGCGAACGTGCGCTGGCGGCTGATGCCGCGCATCTCCAAGCACGAGCGGACCGCGCTCGCCGTGTGGGCGAGCCTGGAACTCACCGTGATGGGTCTGGCCTTCGGTTTCGCCGTCGTCCTGACGCGCGCGCCGGTCTCCTAACACCGGGTAGTCGCAACTTGCAACACGGGAGTAGCGACTGGACCGTTCGGGGTGACTAGCCGAGCCGAATTTGTGACCGGATGCACGTGCATCCGGGAAACGACGAGCGGACACCTGTCGTCGGCGAACGCCGTCGTTCCGTGGTCAGCGGTAACGCACCCATGGGCCATCGCTGCCGCCGTCCCGCAGGTCCGTCAGGCGGCGGCGCAGCTCGTCTCGCACCTGTGGGTGACTGCGCAGGATCGGCAGCACGCTGGTGGTCAGCTTCAGCTCCCGCGCGGCCCGCAGCACCGGGAAACCGTCCCAGGCCGTCACGTCGAAGCCGTAGCTGTCGGCGAGCATCCGGTACCTGCCCGCGGGGTCGGCGAACCGCTCACGCCCGACCGCGAGCGGCGTCAGGTCCCACTCCGGCGGACCGGCGCAGGACGAGTCGAAGTCGCACAGCACCGGCCCGTCCGGGCCCACGATCACGTTGCCGGGATGCGCGTCGCCGTGGATCAGACCTCTGGGCAGCGGGAACTCCAGCTCGCGCAGCGCGGCCTGCACCTCGGCGCAGCGCCGCAGCAGGAACCGCCGGTCGCCCGCGTCGAGCTCCTCGGCGTCGGCCACCCGCGCCCGCACGTCCGCGAGGGGGTCCCACTCGCCGACGCCGTCGGGCACGGGCAGCTCGTGCACGCGCCGCAGCAGCCGCGCCAGGTCCTTCGCGGTGGCGCGACGACCGGTCGGCCGGACGTACTCCCACGCCGTGACGACGTGCTCACCGACGTGGATCGGCTGCTCGACGCCCGGCAGCAACCGGATCGCCGGCACGCCGTGCCGCTCGAAGTGCCGGGCCACGGCCACCACGCGGTCCGCGCGGTGGCGTAGCTTGCGCGACCCGACGATGCGCAGCACGACGGGCGCGCTCGCCAGCCGGTAGACGGCGTTGTTGGTGAACCGCAGCAGCCGGGCGCCGCGCGGGTCGAGCCCGAGCAGCCCGGCGGCCGCGGTCAGCGCCTCGGCGAGCTTTTCCCTGGTGAAACGGCCATCGAGAGTCGCGGCAGGCATGGTGCACCCACCTTTCGCGGCAGGCTCAGGCGGCGAAGAAGGTGCCGAGACGCTCGGCGAGATCCCGCGCGTCCGGGTTGTTCTTACGCTTCTCCGCCTCTTCCCTGAGGGGTTTCATCCGGTCCTTCACGCGGGCCGATTTCAGGCCCTCGGCCGCTTCGAGCGCGGCTCGCCCAACCCGGGCACCGTGGTCGATGTCGCCTTCGAGCAGGTGGTTCGTGGCCAACGCGCTCAGGTTGAAGGTCTTGCTGCGCTGCATGTCCTCGCCGTAGGCGTCGACGGCCCTGGTCAGCGCCGGTATCGCATACGTCGTGTGCTTGAGGTCCACGTTGCGCGCGAGCACCGTGTGGACGGTGCCGATCATCGCGTACACGTCGGTCTCGTTGAAGAACTTGACCCAGTCCTCGGCCTCGGCGAGGTTCGCCCGCGCGAACTCGTCCTTGGCCAGCCCCAGCAGCTTGAGCGCCTGGTCCTCGTTCTCCATCATCGCGTAGGCCCACGCCTGGTTGGCGGCGAGCACGGAGATGGCCAGCTCCGAACCGGACTCCTGCGCCGCGATCTGGCCCAGCTGGAACAGTTTCAGCGCGTCGTTGGGGGCGTCCTGGTGCAGGTAGACGCGGCCCATCCGGTACAGGATGTTCGCCACCAGCGGGTTGTTGTCGCCCTGCTTGGCCAGCTCCAGCGCGTTCGCGAAGTGGCCGCGCGCGGAGTCCATCAGGCCGGTGTCGAACGACGTCCAGCCCGCCAGGCTGTGCAGGTCCGCCAGCGCCACGAAGAGCCTGGACTTGACCGGGGTGGTCGCGGAGGAGTCCAGCATCTGCTGCCCCCACGACAGCTGCGCCACCACCGCGTCGCGGCAGAAACCGCCGCCGTACTGGTAATCGAGTGCCCGCAGCGCTCTCGTCGCTGCCTCCACCTGGCGCACGTCGGTCATCCCGATGTGCCCCGGTGCCGGCGTCCTCGCGGGAGAAGCCCCCCATGCCTGCGGGGACGATCCGAAGACCGCCGCCCCCATCGTGACCTGGGCGGCATGCGCGAGGAAGTTCCGCCGTTTCACGGACTCGTCCTCCTCAGCCTGCTGCTCGTCGGCCGCGCCGACGACCTGAATCTCGGTGGCCTCGTCGTAGGCGAGGCCCATGTATCCACGGGGGACGCCCAAGCCGTCCGCGATCCTGGCGAGCACGTCATAGGCCATGACCTGCCGTCCCTTGAGGATCTCCGAGACCTCGGACTGTGACTGGCCGGTGAGTGCGGCGATCTGGCGCTGGGAGATGCCCTCCTTGCGGAGGTTGCGGTAGACCGCACTGATCTCTCGTGCGGCCAGCGCTTCCCGCATCTCGCGCTTCTCCCAGACATCAGAGCTGATCGGGTGGCCCTGCCGGGCCTCCGCAGCGCTACTGGCGTCCATTGCGCCCCCTCACCGTTCACCTCGGGCGTCGATTCGCAGCGTAGGCATTCTCATTCAACCCTGCGAAACGCTGTTTGCCGAGTCTGATCAGCCCGGCCGAACTCTCCTGACCGTTCACCGTGTACCCCGAGCCGGTCGCCGCTGTGCTGCCGGTTCGGCTTCTCTTCGGGTCCGGTTCATCGCAATCTAGTTCTCAGTTCTCCGTGAGCGAGCGGGCACACCCCGCGATCACACAGAGCGACGGAAGACACGACAGACCCGAGATCGACAGAGCGGAGTTGACGTGGTGGAGTTCATGGACTCGATCCCGGCAGCACGTGCGGCCGCCCAGGCTCACCACCACGGGCCGGTGCGGACGGTGCCCCGCTCCGCGGTGCCGGCCGTGACGGACCCCCGTGCGGCGCAGGTGCGCCGGTACGAGAGCGGTCAGCTGGTGTGGCGCGTGCAGTGCGGCGACATGATCAACCGGGAGCGTTGTGTGACCGTGCTCGTCCAGGACGACCAGGTGGTGCTGGTGGGGCCACCGGGAGAGACAGCGCGACTGACGGCGGGCCAGCTCGGCCAGCTGCGGGCGGCGCTCAACGAAGCTGCGAAGCTGACGGAAAGGTAGTTCTGAAGTGGACCAGATTCTTGGGCAGGTGCTCCGCAACGCGGTGTGGGAGCGCCTCGACATGCTCGCCGACCTCGCCACCCGCGCGGACACGGACTCACTCGTCTCGGTGGCCCGTTCGGAGCTGCCCCGCCTGACCGAAGGCTGGCGCGCCATGCTGTCGGCGCACGAGCCCGACGAGCGCGGCGACTGCCCCACCTGCTCGACCCGCTGGCACCGCTGCAAGGCGCCGTGCTCGGTGTGGCAGGTGGCGCACGAGCACCTGGTCGCCGGCGGCCTCGCCCCGCAGCAGGACCTGCGCCGCTCCTCGCGCCGGACCCGCGCGACGGTGCCGAACCAGAGCCGCGCCCCCAAGCCCACCCAGGTCGAGACGACGGGCCGTCACGCGCTTATACCGCAGGTCGCAGCGCACTGACCGTTCGTCGATTAATCGTAAAAACTAGCTCAAGACCCCTGGCGGACAGTCCCCTCCGCCGCTATGTTGATCATCATGGTCGCCCGGTGCGAATTTGCAGATCGCACTTGCGGTGACCCCCTAGAACTCCGCGGGCCGGTGCCGTTGCACTCCCCTCCCCCGACCGGCACCGGCCCGCGGTTCCACTTGCTCAGTCGCAAAACCCGTCACTTCACGCTCTTGACCCTCGCCACCGCGGCGCCCGCGGCCAGCGTTGCCACTCCGGCTGCTGCGAAGAGCGCCGGGTAGCCGCCCAGGTTCGACAGGATCACCGTGGCCAGCAGGGGGGCGATGACCTGCGGCAGCAGGTTCGCGATGTTGATGACCCCCAGGTCCTTGGCGCGGTCCTGCGCGGCCGGGAGCACCTGGGTGAGGATCGCCAGCGCCACCGCCCAGTACGCGCCGAAGCCCACGCCCAGCAGTGGGGACGCGGCGAGTGCGGCCGGCCAGGTCTGCCAGATAGTCAGCGTGAACGCCGCGGCGGCCATCACCAGCACCGAAAGCCACACGTACGGCTTACGCCGGCCGCTGCGGTCCGACAGCCAGCCCACCGTCAGGCCGCCCACCACCAGAGCTGCGCCGTACAGGCCCATCATGATCAGCAGGCCGGTGTCCGGATCCGGGTAGTGCACGGCGTCCTTGAGGAAGAACAGCAGGAAGAACGTGCCGAGCGCGTTGCCGAGGTTGATCAGGAAGTGACAACTCCAGGCCCACGCGAAATCCGGATGCGCACGCGGCGAGACCCACAGCTCGGCCAGCACCTCGCGCCAGCCGTGTGCTGGTCGCCAGCCACGGGGCAGCGCGAGGTCCGGCGTCCGCAGCACGAACACCGCCGCGCCCAGCACCACCAGACCCGCACACGCGACGTACCCGCCCGGCAGGCTCGTGACCAGCACCGTCACCAGCACCGCACCGAGGACCGTGCCCAGCATCTGGCTGATCCCGACCAGGCCGCCGATCTGCGCGCGTTGCTCCACCGGCACCCGGTCCGGCACCGCCGACGTCAGCGTCGCCAGCATCCCGTTCAGCCCCGCCTGCACGACGCACCAGCCGACCGTCATCACGAACACGTTGGCCGCGAGCGCCAGCACCACCAGACCCGCGGCGCCGACCAGCGCACCGAGCAGCGTCCACGGGTGACGGCGGCCGAACCGTGAACGGGTGCGGTCCGACGCCAGCCCGACCAGGGGGTTCGCGAACAGCGAGACCACCGCGCCGACCCCCGTGACGATGCCGAACACCAGCTCCTTGTCCGCCGCGTCCAGCAGCTCGGCCTGCTCCGGCAGCAGGACCTGGATCGGCGCGTAGATCCCCAGCCAGAGGCCGATGTTCGCGAGGAACAGCAGGCTCGTCCAGCCCGGGCGCACCCGCGTGACCGGTTCGGCGAGCGCCGCGGGCAGGTCCGTGTCGGTCATCGGCTCACCAGTTCCCGGTACCAGGCGAAGGAGTCCTTCGGTGTGCGGCGCTGCGTGCGGTAGTCCACGTGCACCAGGCCGAAACGGGGAGCGTAACCCTTCGACCACTCGAAGTTGTCGAGCAACGACCACACGAAGAACCCGCGCACGTCGACCCCCGCGTCCATCGCCGACCGCAGCGCCGCGAGGTGCCGTGCCAGGAAGTCGATCCGCTGCCGGTCGCAGATCCCGTCGAAGCTGCAGCCGTTCTCGGTGATGTACACCGGCGGCAGGTCGTAGCGCTCGGCGAAGCTGACGAGCAACTCCCGCAGCCCGTCGGGCACGATCGGCGAGTCGTTCGTCGTGCGCGGAAAACCCTCGATCGGGCGTAGTTCGAACGGCAGCGGGTTGCCCTCGCTCGGGGCCGCGGCCCCCTGCGGCTCGTAGTAGTTGACCCCGTAGAAGTCGAGCGGCTGCGCGATCACCGGCAGGTCGTCGACGGCGTCCGCGGGCAGGAACGGCAGCATCTCGTCCGGATACCGCCCGAGCAGCACGGGATCGGCGAACAGGCCGTTGAGCAGCGCGTCCAGCCAGCAGGCGGCCGCCCGATCGGCTTCGCCGTCGCTCGCGGGCCACACGGGCGAGTGGTGGTTGGCCGTGCCGATGTTCGTCGCCCCCACCTCGCGCAGTGCCCGCGCGGCGAGACCGTGGGCCAGGTTCTGGTGGTGGGCGGTCGGCAACGCGTCGAGCAGCAGTGTGCGACCGGGCGCGTATTCACCGATCGCATAGCCGTAGACGGTCGTGACCATCGGCTCGTTGAGCGGAATCCACATCTTCACCCGATCGGCGAAGGCTTCGCCCACGACCGCGGCGTACTCGGCGAACCGCAGCGCGGTGTCCCGGTTCAGCCAGCCGCCCGCTTCCTCCAGTTCGAGCGGCAGGTCCCAGTGGTAGAGCGTGCCGACCGGCGCGATGCCGACCGCGCACACCCCGTCGAGCAGCCGGTCGTAGAAGTCCAGACCACGGGGGTTGATTTTCCCCGAACCACCGGGCTGGATCCGCGGCCAGGCGAAGGACATCCGGTAGGCGCCGACGCCCAGGTCAGCCATCAACGCGATGTCGTCGAGGTAGCGGTGGTAGTGGTCGGTCGCGGCGCCGGCGGGCACCTCGCCGAAATCGTCCCAAATGGACGGTCCACGCCCGTCCTCGCGCGGAGCCCCCTCGATCTGGAACGCTGAGGTGGACACGCCCCAGAGGAACTCCGCCGGAAAGATCAGGTCTTCCACTGCCGCGCGACCCCTTCGCCGAGCAAACGTGAAAACTTCTCATACGATAGCCCGTTCCCTCGACCGGGGGGAAGCGTTTCAGCACGCTAAAGTCGCAGTTCAGAGCACCAGGAGGAGCGAACCGTGGCGGACACCCAGGCGACCCCACTGCGCAGGCAGCCCGTGCAGCAGCGCAGCGCGAAACGGGTCGAGCAGATGCTGGACGCCAGCGCCCAGCTGATCGACGAGGTCGGCTACGACGCCCTCACCACCACGCTGATCGCGAAACGGGCCGGGGTCGCGGTCGGTTCGCTCTACCAGTTCTTCCCGGACAAACGCGCCGTGGTGCAGGCGCTGACCCAGCGCAACCTCGACCGGTTCATGGTCGCGGTCAGCGAACGCCTCGCCCGCGAGGACCCGTCGCACTGGTGGGACGTGGTCGACTCGATCCTGGACATCTACCTCGACATGCACCGCGCCGTGCCGGGCTTCGCCAAGGTGCACTTCGGCGACGTGGTCGACCGGCAGCTGCTCGACGACAGCCGCGACAACAACAAGGTCATCGCGGACTCGCTGACCGAGCTGGTGCGCAACTACATCGAGACGCCCGGCGACCGGCTGGCCCTCGCGGTCGCGGTGGCGATCGAGATGGCGGACGCGCTGCTGAAGTTCGCCTTCGCGCGCGACCCACAGGGCGACCAGGAGATCGTCGACGAGACCAAGCACGTGATCAAGCTGTACCTCGCCGACCGGCTCGGCGAGTAGTCCACACCCCTGTGGACAACTGCTCCGGTCACTACCCGAAGTTCTGGTGTTCCCCACGGTAGGTGGGCACGGTCCGCTCCACCCGGCCGTCCACCACCACGTGGTAGTGCGTGAACCGCTCCGCGAGCTCCCCCGCCTTGGCGTGCCGGAGCCACACCCGATCGCCCAGCCGCAGGTCACGGGCCGCTTTTCCGCGTACGGGCGTCTGCACCTCGCCCGCTCCTTCGAGCGACAGGAGCTTCAGCCCGGAGGGCAGGTACGGCGACGGCTGCCGGGACGCCGAGGGCGGTCCCGACGCGATGTAACCGCCCGAGAACAGCGTGGCGATGTTGTTCGTCGGCTTGTGGACAACTGGCAGCGCGAAGAGCGCGGCGGGCCGCGGCCGGAACCGCGTGTAGCTGTCGAAAAGGGTCGAGCCGATCAGTCCGGAGCCCGCGGCCACCTCGGTCACGACGCGTTCCGCGCCGGTCGTTTCGAGGCTGCCCGATCCGCCGCCGTTCACGAACTCCAGGTCCGCCACCGCGCGCACGGCCCGCACCGTCGCCGCCCGGCGGCGCGCGAGCTCGCGTGCCGACTTCCGCTGCATCCACCGCACCGCGCTGTCGGTCCGCGAGCCGGTCGCGTCGGGGAACCCGGCGATCTGCCCCTCGTAGGCCATCAGCCCGACGAGCCGGAAACCCTTGCGAGTCACGACTTTCCGCGCGAGTTCGGCGGCTTGGCGCACGGTGAACACCGGCGACCGGCGGGTGCCGACGTGCACCAGGCCGAGCGGCCGCCACGACGCGTCCAGCTCCAGGCAGACCCGCACGTCACCGTGCGCGTGCCCGACCGCGGCGTCGACGACGTCGAGGTGCTCGACCGAGTCGACCATGATCGTGACGATCTCGCGGGCACGGTCGTCGGCGACGAGCCGGCGCAGCGCACCGTGGTCGACAGTCGGGTACGCGACCAGGATGTCGTCACTGGTGCCCTGCTCGACGTGCCACAGCGCTTCGGCGAGGGAGTAGCACATCAGCCCGGCGAACCCGGGCTTCGCGAGGGCGCGTTCCAGCAGGTAGCGGCAGCGGACGGACTTGCTCACCAGTCGGATGGGCGTGCCGTTCGCGCGGCGGACGAGATCGTCGGCATTGTCGTCGAACGCGGCGAGATCGATGACCGCGAAGGGCGGGTCGAGGTCCTTCGTGGCCTGGTCGTAGATAGCCGCGTCCGGCGAGGTCATGCAAGTTACGGTACGACAGCAGGACTTGAAAAGCGAATTTCTTTCACTTAAGTTTTCCCCACTTCGACACGAACGGGCAACCCATGAACCGGTGGACCAACTGGGCGGGAACCGCGACCGCCGCCCCGCAGCGCGTGCACACCCCGCGCAGCGTGGCCGAGATCGCCGAGGTCGTGGCGAGTGCGGCCACCGCGGGCCGCCGCGTCCGGCCGCGCGGCAGCGGTCATTCGTTCACGCCGATCGCCGTCGCCGAGTCCGACGCGATTGACCTGAACGAGTGGACCGGCGTCGAGGCCCTCGACGCGGGTGCCTTCCAGGTCACCGTCCGTTCGGGCACCACCCTGAAACGCCTCAACGCGGAGCTCGACCGGCTCGGGCTCGCGATGACCAACCTCGGTGATATCGATGCTCAGACCATCGCGGGCGCGGTGTCGACGGGAACGCACGGCACCGGCGCGCGGCTCGGGGGCCTGGCCACGCAGATCGTCGCGCTGGAACTGGTGCTCGCCGACGGTTCGCTGGTCCGGTGCTCGGCGGACGAGCGGCCCGAACTGTTCGCCGCCGCGCGTGTCGGCCTCGGTGCGCTCGGCGTGATCACCAGCGTGACGCTGCAGTGCGAACCGTCGTTCGTGCTCTCCGCGCAGGAACGGCCCGAACCGCTGGAGCAGGTGCTGGAGGGCTTCGACTCGTTCGCCGAGGAGAACGACCACTTCGAGTTCTACTGGTTCCCGTACGGGAAGAACGCGCTGGTCAAGCGCAACAACCGGACCGACGAACACCGGCCGCTGAGCCGGTTCCGGCAGTTCTACGACTACCAGGTGATGGAGAACGTCGCGTTCGGCACGCTGTGCCGGGTGGGCCGCGCGGTGCCGAAGCTGACGCAGCCGCTCGGGCGGTTCGCCTCGGCGGCCCTCTCGACGCGGGAGTACGCCGACCACTCGCACCGGGTGTTCGTGACGCACCGCGGCGTGCGGTTCGTCGAGTCCGAGTTCGCCGTGCCGCGGGAGTCGCTGCACCACGTGCTCACCGAGCTGCGTGCGCTCGTGCCCCGGTTGCGGGACCCGGTGGCGTTCCCGGTGGAAGTGCGGGTCGCGGCGGCGGACGACATCTGGCTGTCCACCGCATACGGCCGCGACTCGGCGTACGTCGCGATCCACCAGTTCGTCGGCATGCCGTACCGCGAGTACTTCGCGGGTTTCGCGGCGATCGTCGCCGAGGTCGGCGGCCGCCCGCACTGGGGCAAGATGCACGACCTCGACGCCCCGGCGCTGCGGAAGCTGTACCCGCACTTCGACGACTTCGTCCGCGTGCGGGACGAGGTGGATTCCGCGCGGGTGTTCAGCAACCCGTACCTGGACCGCGTCCTGGGTTAGACGCGGGCGATGGCCTCCGCGATCGGCGTGTGACCGCCGACCAGTTCGAGCGTGCGGCGGAAGGTGCGGCCCTCTTCGAGGAGCGCGATGATCACCGCGGCCACGTCGTCGCGGGAGATCTCGCCGTAGTCGACCTCGTCGGCCAGGTGGATCTCGCCCGTCGGCGGATCGTCGGTGAGGCGGCCGGGACGGATGATGGTCCAGTCCAGATCTCGCCCGCGCAGGTCGTCCTCCGCGGCTTCCTTCGCCTTCAGGTACGCGGCGAACACCTCGTCCGTCCCCGGGCGCGGCGGGCGGCCCACGCCCATCGAACCGATCTGCACGTGCCTGCGGACGCCCGCGAGCTCCGCGGCAGCGCCGAAGAGCGCCGCCGCACCACGATCCACAGTGTCCTTGCGCTCGACCCCGCTGCCCGGGCCCGCGCCGGCGGCGAACACCGCGGCGTCGGCGCCCTTCAGCACCTCGGCGACCTCTTCGACGGACGCGCTCTCCAGGTCGAGCACCGCGGGCTCGGCGCTGGAGTCCCGCAGGTCCGCCGCGTGCTCCGGGTTCCGGATGATGCCCACCGCCTGGTCGCCGTTCGCGGCCAGCTGCCGCTCCAGGCGCAACGCGATCTTTCCGTGCCCTCCGGCGATGACTACTCGCATGCTTGGACTTTAGGCGGGGCTCAGGCCACCGGCAGGTCGTAGGACGCGAGCAGCTGCTCGTAGACCATCTCGTTCATCCAGCGCGACACCGCGTCCTGCGGCAGCAGGGTGCGCTCGCGGCGGTCGGACACGTCCAGCGCGACCGAGGCGTCGCTGTCGGCGGACACGACGGACAGGCCGTAGGACCGGGCGCGCGGCAGGCAGTTGTCGACGTAGTCCTTGCTCAGCACCGCCGGCGTCGGCAGCACCATGGCGGCCTCGCCGTAGCGGGCGAACGGGACGGTGGCGGCCATGCCGGTGCGCCAGTGGCGGGCGACGGACAGCACGCCCACGATCTCCGCCGCCGGCGCCGGGGCGGTCGGCGCGAACTCGGGCCACATCCACGTGGAGACCGTCGTGCGGTCGGCGACCGGGCCGATGCCGCACGCGATCCGCTCGGCGTGCACGTCGGTGCGCAGCCGCGCCACCACGCACACGCGGCGGCCGAGCATCGTCACCTCGGGCAGCACTACGCCCTTCCAGCCCAGCTGCGCGGCCGCGGCGGCGGCCAGGTAGGACGTGCTCGCCGGGAGCTCGACTGGCGGCACCACCCGGGTGGGAAATGACCGGGTTCCGCCGGCCACCACCGCGTCGCCGGTGTGCCCTGGTGTAACCGCCACGAGTCCGCCTCCTTCTTGCCCTGCCTGCGTCTTGCGTGCCGTTCCCCCTCGTGAAAACGGGCACATGAATTGAGTACCAGTGCGCGCGCCGCGGGTCTTCGGGTTGGGAGACCGGCTGCGATCGGCGGCGCCCGACGGTCGGTGACCGGTCGATGAGCGGTAATCGGACTTCAGTCCGACCCTGCGACCGAACGGGTGACGGCCAGTCGAACGGTGCTACTGAGCGGATTTCCGTACCGCCGAACGGAGCAACCGGATTCCGGAACCGCAGGTAGACGCCGGGGCGTGAGCTTCACCGCAGCACAGCGGCTTAGCCGGGAGCTAGGGTTGCTCCCCGTTACCACTGCTTGGAGGATCGATGCGCTCGCCGAAGGACTTCTTCGCGCCGCTCGCGGTCGGGGCCCCGGACCCGGTCCGGGAGATTCCCGCACTGCCGTCGCGGATGATCCACTTCTTCGACCCGAGCAACGAGAAGATGGCCGCGAAGGTCCCCGACCTCGCGAAGAAGGTCGACGTCCTGCTCGGCAACCTCGAAGACGCGGTGCGCGCCGACCGCAAGGAGGCCGCGCGCCAGGGGCTCGTGGACATCGCGAAAGCCAACGACTTCGGCTCGACGCAGCTGTGGACGCGCGTCAACAGCCTCGACTCGCCGTGGGTGCTCGACGACCTGCTCACGCTGGTCACGGAGATCGGTGACAAGCTCGACGTGATCATGGTGCCGAAGGTCGAGGGCGCGCAGGACATCCACTACGTCGACCGGTTGCTCGCGCAGCTGGAAGCCCGCGCCGGACTGCGGAAACCGTTGCTGGTGCACGCGATCCTGGAGACGGCGAGCGGTGTGGCGAACGTCGAGGAGATCGCCGGGGCGAGTCCGCGCATGCAGGGCATCTCGCTCGGCCCCGCGGACCTCGCGGCAAGCCGCCGCATGAAGACCACCCGCGTCGGCGGCGGGCATCCGGGCTACCTCGTGCGCACCGACCCGGTGGGCGAGGACCTGCACGAGGGCCGCACCACCTCGCAGCAGGACCTGTGGCACTACACGATCGCGCGCATGGTGGACGCGTGCGTGCTGCACGGGATCCTGCCGTACTACGGGCCGTTCGGGGACATCCGCGACGTGGTGGCGTGCGAGGACCAGTTCCGCAACGCGTTCCTGCTCGGCTGCGTCGGGACCTGGTCGCTGCACCCGGTGCAGATCGACATCGCGAAGCGCGTGTTCTCGCCCGCGCCGGAGGACGTCGCGTGGGCGCGCCGGGTGATCGCCGCGATGGGGGACGGCACCGGTGCGGTCATGATCGACGGGAAGATGCAGGACGACGCGTCGTTCAAGCAGTGCCGGGTGGTGGCGGAGCTGGCGGACAAGCTGGCCGAACGTGACCCGGACCTGAGGGCGGCTTACGACGAAGCGACGAAGGAGGCGCTGGCGTGACCGAGCTGAAGCCACGGCGGTCCGTGTTGTACATGCCCGGCGCGAACGAACGTGCGCTGGAGAAGGCGAAGACGCTGCCCGCGGACGCACTGATCCTGGACCTGGAGGACGCCGTCGCGCCGGACGCGAAGGAAGCCGCCCGGGACCGGGTGTGCGCGGCGGCCTCCTCGGGCGACTACGGCTCGCGCGAGGTGGCGATCCGGGTGAACGGCCTGGACACCGAGTGGCACGACGCGGACCTGCGCGCAGCGGCCCAGGCCGCCCCGGCGGCGGTGGTCGTCCCCAAGGTGAACTCGGCCCGCGACGTACACAACATCGAGCGCGCACTGGAGCTGGGCGGAGCACCGGAGTCGACGAAGATCTGGGCGATGGTCGAGACGCCGGTGGCGATGCTGCACGCGGAAGAAATCGCGGCGGCGAGCGACCGCCTGACGGTGCTCGTGATGGGCACGAACGACCTGGCGAAGGAGCTGCACGCGGAGTTCGTGCCAGGCCGGGCCCCACTGCTCGGCGGCCTGTCGCTTTGTCTGCTCGCCGCCCGCGCCACGGGAAAAGTCATCCTCGACGGCGTCTACAACGACGTGAAGGACGTGGAAGGCTTCGAGGCGGAATGCCGTCAGGGCAGGCAGTTCGGCTTCGACGGCAAAACGCTGATCCACCCGAGCCAAATCGACCCGTGCAACCGCATCTTCGCCCCCTCGGCGGAGGAGATCGAGCACGCCCGCAAGGTGATCACGGCTTTCGAGCAAGCAGGCCAGGGCGTGGTGACGGTGGACGGCAGGATGATCGAAAACCTGCACGTGGAAGAAGCCCGCAGGGTGCTGGCACTGGCAGAGACGCTGGGCGGTTAGCCCTCCGGCTCGTGCAGCCAGTCCAAAGCCTTCCGAGCCGCGTTCGACACCGCCCGGTCCGGATGGGCCAAAACCATCGACTCCAAAACCTCCCGAGTATGCGGATGCCCGCAAATGGTCGCATCCGCCAGGAACAACAACTGCGCCTGACGTGGCTGCGCGGCGAACTCCTCCATTGCCTTCTTCCGCCCCGCTGACCGGATTCCGGCAGCGAGCACGTCAACCATCCCGTACGTCCGCTCCCGCCCCCGAACCTCGCTGGGATCGATCAGCCCCGCGTCCAACAGCCAGCTCAACGCGGCGGGACCAGCGGCCGAGTGATCACGCAGCTCGGAAATTGCCGAGACGCCCTGCTCCCCGTACTCGGCGAGCAGCTGGAACGCCAGCATGCGGTGCTCGAAGTCGTCCGTGCGCCTGGCCACCTCCGACAGCTCCGCGATCGCCCGCTCGGGGTGCCGCGCCCGTAGCCACAGCCGCGCGCCCTCCTCGAACGCCTCCTGCGGCAGTGGGCCGACGCGCGCCAGGAACACCTCCGCGGTCTCGCCCGCGAGGTCGCCGAGGGTCAGCGTCGGGATTCCGGCCTGGACCCTCGCGTCGTACATCACGCGCGTGCCGAGCGGGCGCATGCGCACGACCTGCCGTTCCTCCTCGGGCACGTCGTCCACCGAGTCCACGCCCGCGAAGTCGAGCAGGTCCTCGTAGTGCTCCTCGGTGGCCGGGAACAGCTCCACCAGCCCGAAGTCCGCGAGCCTGCCGAGCACCCGCAGCACCGGCGTCGCGTCGGCGCAGCGCCAGTTCAGGTCGCCGAGGTCGTCCAGGATCTCGATGAGCATCGGGATGGTGGCGCAGTCGTTGTCCGCCTGGATCGACTCCAGCAGCTCGTACGCCAGCTGCCGTTCGGCCGAGCGGCGCAGCGGCTCCCGGCAGTCCGCGACCACGTGCGGGACCGCCACCCGCCACAGGGCCAGCGGGTCCTCCAGCAGCGGCGCGGCCCGCTTGACCCGGACCAGCCTGCCCTTCAGCACGCGCACCACGCCCGCCGTCTTCGCGAGCGACACCAGCTCCGTCGGGTCCGGCTCGTCGAGCCGGTCGGCCAGGTCGCGCGCGTCGGACTCCGCGAGCCTGCCCTTGGCCGCCAGCTCCCGCCCGTCGCCCACCCAGTCGACGAACCGCCGCAGCCGCCGCACCACCCTGGTCTCCGCCGCGTCGCCGGTCAGCTCCTGGTCCGAGGCCAGCGCGAACACCGGCGTCGGCTCCAGCGGCTCCACCTCGGTGTCGCCCTCGTAGTGCCGGTAGGCGATGTCCTGCAACAGCTCCTGGTCGACCTCGACCTCGCCCTCCTGCACGCGGTCGAGGAACTCCTGCGCCTCGAACTCGTCGAGCGGGTCGACGCCGTGCTCGGCCATCGCGACCGCCCAGAACTTGGCGAGCCCGAAGTTCGACGGCTCCCGCATCGCCTCGTCGAAGCGGTCCGCGACGCCGCGCACGAACGTCCGCAGCACGCCGGGCGGCTCGCTGCGGTCGTCGAACAGGTCGGCGTCGTCGAAGAAGTCCAGCAGCGCCTCGACGGTGGACAGCACCGCCGACGAGTGGGGGTCCAGCAGCACGACCTTGCGCGGGAACCACGTCAGCAGCGCACCTCGCAGCACCTCGCGTGTCCACCGGCCCAGCAGCCCGTCCCGCTCGAACCGGTAGTCGAGCAGCGCGCCGGCGACCACGGGGTCGACCACGCGTTGCCGCATCTCCGACCACGCGTCGAGCTCGACGAGCAGGCGCCGGCGAGCGTCGATGAAGTCCTCTTCGTCCGCTCCGGTGTAGACCATGCGCATGGGTCGATGGTCTCAATTTCCGCGGCCGATTACACCTCAGGCGTCCGCTGCGGATTCCGAATTCCTTCGAATGCTGCAGCGAGGCGCAGCACGCCGGGGTCGTCGAAGCGCCGGCCCGCGACCTGCAGCCCGATCGGCAGGCCCTCGGAGGTGTAACCGCAGTTCAGGGACAACGCGGGCTGACCGGACATGTTGTACGGCACGGTGAACGCGATGTGCTCGAACGGCCGGTTCGGGTCGTTCGTCGGAGACGCCCAGTCCGCGGGCGGCGGCGAAACCGGACAAGTCGGGGACAACACGAAGTCGAACGGCTCGATGGCCCGCAGCGCGGCGACGCTCATCGCATCGATCTGCGAGAAGCCGCGGTAGGTCGCGGCACCGGAGACGTCCGCGCCGCCGCGGGCCCACTCGGCGATGTACGGCAGCACCTTCGCCTGCCGTTCCTCCGGCAACGCGCTGATGTCGCACCAGGCCCGCACGCGCCAGAAGGTGTCGAGCCCGTCGAGCATTTCGCGGGTCAGGAACGGTTCGACCGGTTCGACGACCGCTCCCGCGGACTCCAGCAGCCGTGCCGCCGCCACGACCGCGTCGCGGATCTCCGGCTCCACGGCGAGGCCCACCCCCGCTTCCAGTTGCAGCCCGATCCGCAGTCCGCGCACGGTGGAGTCCAGGTCCAGCCACGGCAGCTCCTGCGGCGGCAGGCACAGGTGGTCCCGCGAGTCAGGCTGGGACAGCACGCTCATCAGCAACGCGGCGTCCGCGACCGTGCGGGTGAGCGGCCCCGCGACCCGGCCGAGGAACGGCGGGTCCACCGGCACGCGGCCGAAGCTCGGCTTGAACCCGACGAGCCCGCACCAGCCCGCGGGCAGCCGGATCGAACCGCCGATGTCCGTGCCGACGTGCAGCGGGCCGTACCCCGCCGCGGCGGCCGCCGCCGCTCCCGCGCTCGACCCGCCGGGCGTGCGCGCGAGGTCCCAGGGGTTGCGGGTGGCGGGGTGGAAGCTCGACAGGCCGGAGGTGAGCATCCCGTAGTCGGGCATCGTGGTCTTCGCCAGCAGCACGCCACCGGCCTCGCGGACCCGTGCGGCGGCCGGCGCGTCCGCGGCGGCGGGCACGAGCTCGGTGGCCGCGGTGCCGAGCGGCACCGGGGTGCCGCGAGTCGCGATGTTCTCCTTGAGCGTCAAGGGAATTCCGTCGAGCCCGCCAGCCCGTCCGGACCGCCACCGCTGCTCGGACGCCTTCGCCGCCGCTCGCGCCTGTTCCGGGTCGTAGGCGTAGAGGGCGTGCAGCCGGGGTTCGAGCCGGTCGATCCGGTCCAGCACGGCGGCGGTCACCTCGACCGGCGACCGCGTTCCGTTCCGGTAGCCCGCCAGCAGTTCGGTGGCGCTCTCGAACACGAAACCCTCCTACTCCGGTGGGGCGTAGCGGCCGTCGACCGCGGTCCAGCCGCCGTCGACGGTGAGCACGGAACCGGTGACGAAACTGGCCGCGTCCGACGCCAGGAACACCACGGCACCGGCGATCTCCTCCGGCCGCGCCCAGCGGCCGAGCGCGCTCTTGCCCGCGTACGCGTCGTACCACTCCGGGCTCGCCTTGATCGGCGCCGTCAACGGGGTTTCGACGACTCCGGGCGCGATCGCGTTGACGCGCACGCCCGCGGGACCGAACTCCGCGGCGGCCGTCCGCAGCAGCTGGACGAGCCCGGCCTTCGTCGCCGCGTACGGCCCCTGCCCGGGTTCGACGGTGGTGCCGCGGATCGAGGAGAACCCGATGATGCTGCCCCGCCGCCGCTCGACCATGCCCGCGCCGAACGCCCGCACCACCTCGAACGCGGCGCCGAGGTTCAGCTCCACGACCCGGTCAAACTCGGCGCGCGAGTAGTCCAGCAAGCGCTTTCGCACGTTCACCGCGGCGGTGAGCACGACGACATCGACCTCGCCCAGCTCCCGCGCCGCCCGTTCGACGGCACCGGGCTCCAGCAGGTCGAGCTCGTACGCCTGCCCGCCGGTCTCCTTTGCCGCGGCCAGATCCCGGTCCGCGCTGACGACCTCCGCGCCGTGCGCCAGCAACGCCCGGGCGGCCTCGCGCCCGATCCCGCTGCCCGCGCCGAGCACCACCGCGCGCCTGCCGTCGAGGCGGAACAACTGCTCGTAGTTCACGCTCCTCCTCTCAGCCGGGCGAGCTCGGCCCGCAGGTTCGGCGCCGCCGCGATCAGCTCCCGCGTGTACGGGTGCCGCGGCGCGTCGTAGACCTCGGCGACCTCGCCCCGCTCCACGATCTCACCGCGTCGCATCACCGCGACCGTGTCGCAGACCCGTCGTACCACGCCGAGGTCGTGGGAGACGAACACGAGCGTGAGATCGAAGCGGTCGACGAGGTCGGCGAGCAGGTCGAGGATCTGCTTGCGGACGGACACGTCGAGCGCGCTGACCGGCTCGTCGGCGACGAGCACGCTCGGCCGCGGCGCGAGCGCGCGGGCGATGGAGATCCGCTGCCGCTGCCCGCCGGAGAACTGGTGTGGATAGCGGTCGCCGCTGTCGGCGGGCAGCCCGACCGCGGCCAGCAGTTCGGCGGCCCGCTCGCGGTCGGTGCGGCCCAGGGGCTCGCAGATGATGTCGCGCACGCGCATCCGCGGGTCGAGCGAGCCCATCGGGTCCTGGAACACGACCTGCAACGCCGAGCGCAGGAAACCCAGCTTTCGTTCGGGCAGCCCGTCGATCCGCTGGCCCTGGAAGGAGATTTCGCCGGACGTGGGCCGGTCGAGCCCGGCGAGCAGCCGTACCAGCGTCGACTTGCCGGAACCGGACTCGCCGACGATGCCGAACCGCTGCCCCGCCTCGACGTCGAGCGAGATCCCGCGCAACGCGTGCACCCGGTCGTACCGCCGGTGCACGTCCCGCAGCTCGATCACGCCGCCTCCAGGTCACTCGCCGCCAGCAGCTTCCGCGTGTACTCGTGCCGGGGCGCCGTGAGCACCTCGCGCGTGCTGCCCTGCTCGACGATCTCGCCGTCGAGCATGACCAGCAGCCGGTCGCAGACGCGGGCGACGACGGCGAGATCGTGCGTGATGAACAGCAGCGCGCTCGACCGCTCCGCGACGCCGCCGAGGATCAGGTCCAGCACCTGGGCCTGCACGGTGACGTCGAGCGCGGTGGTGGGTTCGTCGCAGATCAGCAGCGCGGGGTCGTTCGCCAGCGCGATCGCCAGGACCACGCGCTGCCGCTGGCCGCCCGAGAGCTGGTGCGGATAGGCCCGGAAGACATCGGGCAGGCCGACCGACTCCAGCAACCGCTGTGCCTTCTCGTTCGCCTTCCGCCGGGAGCGGGTGCCGTGCAGTCTTGTCGACTCCGCGACTTGTCGTCCCACGCGCATCAGCGGGTTCAACGCCGACATCGGCTCCTGGAACACCATGGCCAGGGCGTTTCCCCGCAGCCGGGACAGCTCGCGCTCGCTTGCGGACAGCAATTGTTTCCCGTGGAACAGGACCGAACCGGTCGCCCGCAGCTCCTCGGGCAGCAGGCCCAGCACCGTCAACGCAGTGAGTGACTTGCCCGAGCCCGACTCGCCGATCAGCCCCACACGCTCGCCGTCGCCGATCTCGAACGACACGTTCCGCACCAGCGCTCGGTCGCCGGCGAACACGGAAAGTCCTGCGACGGTGATCATCGGCGCTCCAGTCGTGGGTCGAACCGGTCCCGCAGCCCGTCGCCGAGGAGGTTGAACCCCAGCACGGCGACCGCGATCGCGACACCCGGCACCAGTGCCAGCCGCGGCTGCACGGTCAGCAGCTCCTGCGACTCCTGGAGCATCCGCCCCCACGACGGCGTCGGCGGGCGCGTGCCGAACCCGAGGAACGACAGCGCGGCCTCGGCCAGCACCGCGATCGCGAACGACACCGAGGACTGCACGATCACCAGCCCCGCGATGTTCGGCAGCACGTGCCGCCGCGCGATGAACGGCCGCGACCGGCCGCCGGACCGGGCCGCGAGCACGTATTCCGTGCTCATCACCTGCAGCGTTCCGGAGCGCGCGATCCGCGCGAACGACGGGATCGTCGCGATGCCGATCGCGAGCATCGCGGTCAGCGTGCTCGCCCCGAACACCGCGCCGAACATGATCGCCAGCAGCAGCGCGGGAAACGCGAGCACCAGGTCGTTCACGCGCATCACCAGTTCGCCGAGCCACCGCTTCGACATCCCGGCGAGGATGCCCAGCGGCGTGCCGACGACCGCCGCGACGCCGACCGCGATCACCCCGACGTACAACGTCGTCCGCGCCCCGACCAGGATCTGCGAGAACACGTCGCGGCCGAACTTGTCGGTACCGAGCCAGAACTGCGCGCTGGGCCCGCTCAACCGTACGGCGGCGTCGACCTTCAACGGGTCGTGTGGCGTCCACACGAACGACACCAGCGCCGCGAGGACGACCAGCCCCACGAGCACCGAGCCGGCCCACAGGTTCCGGTTCACCGCCCCACCCGCAATCTGGGGTCGATCAGCACGTACAGCACGTCCACCAGGTAGTTCACCAGCAGCACCGCCACCACCAGAACCAGCACGATCCCCTGCGCGGTCAGCAGGTCCCGCGACGACACCGCGTCCAGCAACATGCTCCCGAGCCCCGGCAGCACGAACACCCGCTCCACCACGACGGCGCCGATCAGCAGGGTCGTCAGCTGCAGACCCAGTACCGTCACCACCGGTACCGCGGCGTTGCGCAACCCGTGCCGCAGCAAGGCGGGATACGGCCGCAGCCCCTTCGCCCGCGCCGTGCGCAGGTAGTCCTGGCCGAGCGTGTCCAGCACGGCCGAGCGGACGTAACGCGTGAGCACCGCGCCCTGCACGACGCCGAGCGACAGCGCCGGAAGCACGAGCCCACGCAGGAACTCGCCGAAGTCCTGGTCCGGCGGGGTCCAGCCGCCCGATGGCAACCACCGCAGCCGCACCGCAAACACCTGCACCAGCAGGATTCCGGCGAGGAACGCGGGCACGGCCACGCCCAGCTGCGACAACCCGGAAATCGCGGCGCCCGACGCGCGGCGGTGCCACGTCGCGGCCAGCGTGCCGAACGGGATCGCCAGCACCAGCGCCACCACCATCCCGGCGCCGACGAGCCACAGCGTCACGCCGAGCCGGTCGACCAGCTGGGGGCCGATGGCCTCGCCCGTCACGTACGACCGGCCGAAGTCGCCGTGCAGCACGCCGCCCAGCCAGCTGAAGTACTGCGTGACCAGCGGCCGGTCGAGGCCGAACGCGTGCCGCGTCTGCGCGAGCAGCTCCGGCGTGGCGTTGACGCCCAGCGCGACCTGCGCGGGATCGCCCGGCAGCACGGCGAGGAACGCGAACACCACGATCGACGCCACGAACACGCTCACGACCAGGATCGCCGTGCGGCGCACGAGCGCGGTCATGCGCGCCCCAATCCGGTCAGGTCGAACGACTCGCTGACCTGGTTGCGTGCCAGACCCGTCACCTTCTTCTTGGCCACCACCACGTTCGGCGCCAGGAACAGCCAGTCCGCCGCCGCGTCGCCGGTGATCGTGCGGGCGACGGTCTTCATGTCGTCGACCTGCTGCTGCGGCGTGCCGGCGTCGGCCTCTGCCAGCAGGCGCTGGACTTCGGGGTTGTCGTAGCCCCAGTAGTACTTCGGGCTGCCGAACGTCGTGATGTCACGGGCCTCCACGTGCTGCACGATCGACATGTCGTAGTCGTGGTCGGTGAACACCTGCTTGAGCCACACCGCGGGGAAGTCCAGCGGCTCGATGCTCACCTCGACCCCGATGTCCGCGAGGTCCGACGCGACCACCTGTGCGGCCGAGACCGCGTACGGCAGGTTCGGAATCCGCAGCCGCAGCGACAGGTTCGGCCGGCCGGCCTGCGCGAGCAGCGCCTTCGCCTCGTCGGGACGGAACGGGTAGTAGTTCGACAGGTCCTCGTACCAGGGGTCGGTCGGCGGCACCATGCTGCCGATCGGCGTCCCGCGCCCGGCCCACACCGTGTCGAGCAAGGCCTTCCGGTCGATCGCGAGCGTGAGCGCGCGGCGCACGCGGACGTCGTTCAGCGGGGCGCGGGCGCCGTTGAACGACAGCACCACCTCGCTGTTCGTGGTGCCCTGCAGGACGGTGAACCGGGTGTCGGACTCGAACTGCGGGATGGAGTCCGGCGCGGTGATCGTGGAGATGACGTCGATCCCGTTGCTCAGCAACGCGTTGTTGAGCGCGGTCGGATCCTTGATGTACTTGAGCACCACGGTCTTGTAGGCCGGCTTCGCACCCCAGTAGTCCGGGTTCTCGCGCAGCACGATGGAGTCCCCACGCCGCCGCTCGGCGACGACGTACGGGCCGGTGCCGACCGGCTTGTTCGCCAGGTCCGCGATGCCCGTGGGGCTGAACATGGCGCCGACGCGACCGGTCAGGTCGAACAGCCAGTTGTTGCTCGGCTGCTTCAGCACGACGCGGGCGTGCAGCGGGTCCACGACGTCCACGTGGTCGACGACGTCCATTTTGGACTTGATCGAGATCGTCCAGTCGGTCTTCACGCGGTCGAGGGAGAACTTGACGTCCGACGCGGTGAACGACGCGCCGTCGCTGAACCGCACGCCGGGCCGCAGCTGGAAGTCGTACGTCCGGCGGTCCGGGCTGACCGTCCACGAGCTCGCCAGCAGCGGGACGATGCTCCCGTTCCCGTCGAGCTTCACCAGGCCCTCGTAGACGTTGTAGAGCAACGCCTGCGGGATCGCCGTCCCGTCGGTGCGGGTGAAGTCGAAGTTCTGCGGCTCGGCGGAGAACCCGACGGACAACGTGTCCGGCCCGCCGCTCACCGACGCGGTCGAGCCCGCCGAGCAGCCGGAAATCCCCAGCAGCAGGGCCAGCGCCAGCAACCGGGCTTTCATCCGAGCGCGCGCGAGAGGTCGCGCCACAGGTCCTCGGGATCCTCCAGCCCGACGCTGAACCGGATCAGCCCCTGCGGCACGTGCGCCTCCAGCGCGTACATCCCCCGCCGCTCGACCAGGCTCTCCACCCCGCCGAGGCTCGTGGCGTGCACGATCAGTTCCAGCGCCGCGCAGAACCGGTCCGCCGCGGCCGCGTCGGCCAGCTCGAAGGCGATCATCATGCCCTGCCCGGGATACCGGACGCGGGTGACGGCTTCGTGCCGCGACAGCCGCTCGGCGAGCAGCGCGGCGGTCTTCGACTGCTCGGCGAGCCGGACCGGCATCGTGCGCAGCCCGCGCAGCGCGAGCCACGCTTCGAGGGCGCCGGGCGTCGCGCCGGTGCGGGTCCGGTTGTCGCGCAGCTCCTGCGCCAGCGTCTCGTCCCGCGCGACCGTGAGGCCGAGCAGGAGGTCGCTGTGCCCGCCGATGAGCTTCGTCGCGCTGTGCACCACGACGTCGGCGCCCTGCTCCAGTGGCCGCTGCGCGAGCGGGGTGGCGAACGTGTTGTCGACGACGACCTTCGCGTGGCGGCCGGTGAGCTGGGCGAAGTCGATCAGGTGCAGCATCGGGTTGGTCGGCGACTCGACCCACAGCACGTCCACCTCGTCGGCTGCCGCCTCCCACGCCGCGACGTCCTCGGGGTCCAGCTGCCGCACGGTGAACCGGCCCTGCTTGACGGCGTGCTCCAGCAACCCGCGCGTGCCGGAGTAGCTGAACGTCGGCACCGCGACCCGCGCGCCGATCGGGAACAGGTCGAACGCCGCGGCGATGGCCCCGATCCCGGACGCGAACGCGGTGGCCCGGCCGCCTTCGAGCGCGCCGACGGCCTCCTCCAGCGCTTCCCAGGTGGGCGTGCCGCTCTCCCGCGCGTAGGTGAAGCCGCCACCCGCGACGTACGTGCTCGTCGGAACGATCGGCGTGTTCAGCGGCTCGCCCGGCTCGGTGGGCCGACCGGCGGCGATCGCGCGCGTGCGCAGTGACCAGTCCATACCCGCGAGCCTAGGATGCGGGGCCGCCACCGGGTCGATACGGTGCACCGAGCCGAGAACGAGGGAGTCGACATGGCACTGGAAAAGCCCGAAGTGGACCGCCCGGACGGCCCGCCGCCCGCAGACCTGGAGGTCACGGACCTCACCGTCGGCGGGGGCGACGAGGCCACCGCGGGCAAGGTCGTGTCCGTGCACTACGTCGGTGTTTCGCACTCCACCGGCGAGGAGTTCGACTCGTCGTGGGGCCGCGGCGAGCCGCTGCGCTTCCCGCTGGGGCAGGGCCACGTCATCCCCGGCTGGGACCAGGGCGTGCAGGGCATGAAGGTCGGCGGCAGGCGCCAGCTCGTCATCCCGCCGCAGCTGGCGTACGGCGAGCGCGGCGCCGGCGGCGTGATCAAGCCCAACGAGACGCTGGTCTTCGTCGTCGACCTGGTCGAGGTCGGCTAGCGGCGCAGCAGCTCCACCATCGTCATGACCTGCTCGGACGGCCGCTCGCGGTGCACGGTCAGGATCTCGCGCACGGGCCGTCGCCCGGTGAGGTCCCGCACCACGATCCCGTCCCGCGCGGCGGCGCCGAGCAGGCTCTGCGGCACGAACGACACCCCGAGCCCGGCGCGGACCAGCGCGAGGATCGCCGCGTAGTCCCGCGTCTCGTACGCCACGCGCGGGTGCACGCCCGTCTCGTCGGCCAGGCTCTCGAAGCAGATCCGGCTCGGCGCGGCCTGGTCTCCGGACACCCAGTCGTCGTCCGCGAAGTCCTCGAACTCCAGCCGCGGCGCGGCCGCGAGCCGGTGGTCGGCCGGCAGCACGAGGCGCAGCCGGTCGGCCAGCAGCGGCCGCCGGGCCAGCCCGCGCGCGGGTGGCAGGGTCACCCCGGGATAGCGGTGGGTGATCAGCAGGTCCAGTTCTCCCGAGACGACGAGGCCGTAGCCGCCCGGCGGTTCGAGGTCGATCAGCCGCAGGCGGGTGTCCGGGTGCGCCTCGCGGAAGGCACGCATCGCGGGCGGCAGCAGGACCTGGCCCGCCGTCGCGAAGGTTCCGATGCCGAGGTCCGCCACCGGCTGCCGCCGCAGGGTCGCCACGGCCCGTTCGGCCGCGCGCAGTTCGCCTGCGACGACCTCGCCGTGCGTCACGAGCAGTCGTCCCGCCTCCGTGAGCGAAGCACCGGTGGGCCGCCGTTCCAGCAGCGTGCAGCCCACTTCCCGCTCCAGCCGCGCGAGCTGCTGGGACAGCGCGGAGGGCGTGAAACCCATGCGGCGCGCGGCGGTCGCGATCGAACCGGCGTGGGCCACCTCCACCAGGATCCGCAGGCGTTCGGCGTGCAGCACGTCGTAAGTATCGCTGAAGTCTGCTTAGCGAATCGCGCTATCGGCTAACGACCGGCGGCGAGCAGAGTGGAGCCATGACAGCCACCCTCTCGTCCGAAGTCGCCGCCGCCGCGGAGCGCATCCGCCCGTACGTCCGCCGGACTCCGGTCCTGCGCACGGAGTTCGACGGGCGACCGCTGGTGCTGAAGCTGGAGCACCTGCAGCGGACGGGCTCGTTCAAGCTCCGGGGCGCGTTGAACGCCCTGCTCAGCGGGCCGCGGCCGGAGCAGGTCGTGACCGCGTCGGGCGGCAACCACGGCATCGGCGTGGCGACGGCGGCGTCGATCCTCGGCCTGCGAGCCACGGTGTACGCGCCGGAGTCGATCCCCGCGAGCAAGGCCGTCCGCATCGAGGAGACGGGCGCACGCCTGGTCCGCGTCGGGAACACGTACGCGGAGGCGGCAGCCGCGGCGCACGAGGTGACCGACGCCCGCTACGTCGAGGCGTACGACGACCCGGTGGTGATCGCCGGGCAGGGCACGGTCGCCGCGGAGATCGTCGAGGACGTGCCGGAGGTGGACACGATCGCCGTCGCGGTCGGCGGTGGCGGCTTGGCGGCGGGCCTGGCGCTGGGCAGCGCCGGCCGCCTCACCGTCGCCGTGGAACCGGAACACTGCGACAGCCTGAACCGGGCACTGGAAGCGGGCGAACCGGTCGCCGCGGAGACCACCTCGATCGCCTCCTCGGCCCTGGGCGCGACCCGGGTCGGCCGAACCCCCTTCGACATCCTCACCAGCCACCCGCTGCACGCCCTCCGGGTCCCGGACGACGAGATCCTCGCCGCACGGGACCTGCTGTGGCACGAGTTCCGCCTGGCCGTGGAACCAGCGGCCGCCACGGCCTTCGCCGCCTGGCTGGCGAACCGGCTCCCCGGCGACCTCCCGGCCATCGTCCTCTGCGGCGCCAACTCGGAGTGGCAACCGCTCTAGGATCAACCGTCGTGTCGGTCGACAGCTGGAGCACGGTTCGCCCCGAGCGCACAGTGCTGGCCGTGGTGCACAACACCACCGCCGCGACCCGGCTGTTCGACATCCTCCCGCTGTTCGCCGAGGACCCGCGGGTGGAGACGGTGTTCACCTGCCCGGGGTCCAGCGCCTTCACGGCCGGGACCGACGAGTTCCTCGCCCGCGCGGGCATCACGCGGCTCCTGCCGTGGCGCCAGGCCCTGCGGCACCGCCCGGACTTCGCGATCGCCGCGAGCTACGGCGGGGACCTGCACGAGATCAGCGCGCCGCTGATGGTCGTGCCGCACGGCATGGGCTACAACAAATACCTCGAATCGAACGGGATCTCCGGCGTCTTCGGCCTGTCCAGCCCGTGGTTGCTCCACCGCGGCCGTCCCGTGCCGTCGGTCATCGTGCTGTCCCACGCCGAGCAGCTCACCCGGCTCGCGGAGGCGTGCCCCGAGGCGGTCGGCGCCGCGCTGGTCGCCGGAGATCCGTGCTTCGACCGGATGCTCGCGAGCAGGCCGCTGCGCGAGAGCTACCGGCAGGCGCTCGGCGTCCGGCCCCACCAGCGGCTCGTGCTCGTCTCGTCCACGTGGGGGGCGGCGTCGCTGTACGGCTCGGACCCCGGCCTGATCGCCCGCCTCGCCGCCCAGCTGGACCTGGACTCCTACCGGTTGGCGGTCGCGCTGCACCCGAACATCGCGGGGCGCCACTCGCGGTGGCAGGTGGACCGGTGGCTCGAAGACTGTGTCCGGGCCGGAGTGCTCGTGCTGCCGACCGAGCAGCTGTGGGGTCCCGCACTGGTGGCCGCCGACGTGACGATCGGCGACCACGGGTCGGTCAGCTTCTACTCCGCCGCGCTCGGCACGCCGTTGCTGCTCGCGGCCGCCCCGGCGGACGCGGTGGATCCGCGGTCCCCGGTCGGCAGGCTCCTCGAAGTGACCCCACGGCTCGACCGGCACGCACCGCCGGGACCACAGCTGGAGCACGCGCTGTCCGGTCCCGAACCGCACGGGCTCGCCGCGATCACCGAGCTGACGACGTCCCTGCCGGGGAAGTCCGCCGCCGTGCTCCGCGAAACGATCTACCGGTGGCTGGACCTGCCACCACCGCGGTGGGCTGCGGAGACTCGCGCCCTGCCGGTGCCGGAGGTGACCGTCCCGCACGCCCACGCGCAGCTCGTGCGGGTGCGCCTCCACGACGGCGAGGCGACCGTGGACCGCTTTCCCGCGGACGCCCTGCGCGAGCCGGACCTGCTGCCGCCGGACGCGCACCTCGTCGTCGACACGCGGGAAGCGAGCGTGCGCCTGCTGGACCTGGCCGACGTGCTCGTGCATGACGGTCCGCCCGACCCGGCGCAGTGGGTCGAACGGACGCTGGGGGCGCTGCCCGGCTGCCGGCTCGCGGCCGCGCGGACCGGCGGGACGAGCTGGCTGCTGGGCACGGCCGACGGGATGTTCATCGAGCTCGACGACGTCAGCGGGCCCGTCGCGGCTTTCGCCGCCCTGCTGCTGCACCGGCCGCCGGGACGGCTGCAGGTGGTAGCGGGCGGGAGGCGGTACAGCGCGGTCGCGACGGTGGTCAGCCGAGTTCGGTCAGCCGGGCTTCCGTCGAGCCGGCGAGAGACGTGAGTCCGCGCCGCCGGAACAGCTCCAGCGCCTCATTCAGGTCCGCACGGGCATGGTCGGTTTCCCCGCGCGACACGGCCAGCTCCGCCCGTTCGACCAGGGCCTCGCCCCGTTCCCGGTACTGACCGGTCTCCAGCACTCGCGCGAGCGCTCGTTCCGCTTCGGCATGCTCACCGGTCTCCCGCAGCTTGCGGGCCCGCCACAGGTCGATCTTCGCGAGGTTCTCCGGTTCCTTCCGCAGTCCCGCCGTGGCCTCGGCCAGCAAGGACAGGGCTTCCCGGGGCGGCACGGCCTTGGCGAGGTGGAACCGCGCCAGCGCGAGACGACGCTCGTCGCCCAGCTCCAGCGCCAGTTCGAGGTTCCGGCGCAGCAGGTCGCCGGCCGCGGCGTCCCCGCGAGCCAGGTGCGCCAGCCCGAGCGACTCGATGGCCGTGGCCTCGATTTCCGAGTTACCGGTCCTCGCCGCGACTTCCCGCGCGTCCCTCAGGACCTCGATGGCACGGTCGGCGTCGCCGCGTTGCAGGTGCGCGAAACCCAGCTGGCAGGCCAGGACGGCGTGACACAGGTCGTCGCCGCGGTGCCCGGCCGCACGGACGCCCAGCTCGTTGACCGCGGCCATGTCCTGTGCGTGCCCACCTCGCTGGTGGTACGGCCACAGGCCGACGGCGAACAGGCAGACGTGCCCGAGCCTGCCGAAGCGGTACGCCGCCTCCACGGCCGCCCGCACGTTGCCGCTCTCGGCGTCCAGCCACTCCTGCGCGGAAGACGGGTCGCCGGTGCCGACAACCGGGGGCAGAAGGGTCCGGTGCCAGGTTCGATCGGGCATGAGGAGCACGGCCGCCGCGACGGTGCGGGCGAGGTAGTGGTCGAGGAACCGGTCCAGCACCTCGTCGGCGTTCGGCACCTTCGTGCGCGCGTGTCGCCGGACCAGGCCCGAGAGGAGGTAGCGGTCCTCCTCGGGTTCCGTCGCGAGCCGGGTGCGCACGAGTTCCTGCAGCGCTTCCGACACGTCGTCGACCGGCTCCTCCAGCACCGCCGCGACGGTCTCGGCCGCGACGGCCCCGCACGCCGAGGGCCCGGTAGCACGCCTGCGCGGCCTCGCCGAGCCGCTCGTACGCGGCGTCGAACACCACCGTCACGGAGAGGCCGTCGTCGCGGGACAGCTCACGCAGGACGCGCTCGTCCCGGCTGAGTTTGTCCGCCAGCCAGGTGACCGTGCGGTTCGAGTACTCCCTGAGCAGCGTCGCGACGACGCACAGCGCGATCGTCGAGCCCTCGCAGCGGGCGAGCAACCGGTCGACGGCCTCGGGTTCGGCGGCGATCCGGTCGGCGCCCACCAGCCTGCCGAGCAGTTCGCGGGCAGCGGAATCGGCCATCGGGTCGACGTCGACGAGCGTGGCGGTGGAGGACGCCAGCAGTCCGGTGATCCGCCCGGCCTCGGTGACCAGGACGGCGGACGCACCGGCGCCGGGTAGCAGGCTGTGCACCTGGGACGCGGTCAGCGCGTCGTCGATGACCAGCGCGATCCGTTTGTCCGCGCTCCAGGACCGCCACCAGTTCGCGCGCCCGTCGAGGCTTTCGGGGATCTCCGCGGCGGGGTGGCTGGTGGCGAGCAGCAGTTCGCGCAGGGCGGAACGCTCACGGTCGGCGCCGTCGGGCCCACCGGCGAGCCGGACGAAGAACCGGCCGTCGGGGTAGTCCTGCCGGTGCTGCTGCACCCAGTGGTTGACCAGCGTGGTCCGCCCCGATCCGGGTGCCCCGCGCACGATCGCGACCTTGGGCCCGACGCGGTCGGCGAACCAGGCGTCCAGCTCCCCGAGCGGCCGCTCGTTGTCGGTGTAGTGCTCCGGCACGGCCGGGACCTGGCACAACGCCGCCACCCGCCGCGCACCGTGGAAGTGGACCTGCCCGATGTCGCGCCCCATGACGACAGTTTCAGCGGCCCCATCGAACAGGTTCTCCACACCCGAACCGTACCGCCCCCCACCGCCCCCACCCGCACCAAGAAAGCCTCAACCACTGGTCCAGACAAACCGGAACTACGCAAGAAGCAGGCATCGTGGCTGGTCAACACCAAACGGCCCAACGCACACAACCGAAAGGAGCACGCACCGTGGGGGTCCGGGGGGTCGCCCCCCCGGGTGTGATGAGGACAACGGGAAAGGCCCGATCCGCGCCAGCGGATCGGGCCTGAACAGGGTGGGCGAGGAGGGAGTTGAACCCTCACGTCCTTTCGGACACACGGACCTGAACCGTGCGCGTCTGCCATTCCGCCACTCGCCCCGAGTGCCTTCAACTGCGGCAGCGAGAGAACTCTAGCAGGCCGGTTCGAGGGGTTTCAGCGGGGGCCGTGTCGGGAGGCCCGGATGCCGATAGGATCGGTGCGAAAGCACATGGGTGAAGGAGGCTGCGAGTCCCGGTGGGCCGCGTTGAACGGTTTGATCGACGCCTGGAAAGCCTGGTGGGCAACACCTTCGCGCGCATGTTCGGCGGCAATGTCGTCACCCAGGAAGTGGCGCAGGCCCTGGAGCGGGAGAGCGAGGACAACGTCCGTGAGCTCGCCGGCGGTAGGCTGCTGGCCCCGAACCACTACGTGGTCTCGTTGGGCACGGCGGACCACGACCGCATGGCGGGCGACGAAGGACGCGTCACCGGAGTGCTGGCGGAGGCTGTCGGACAGCATCTCGCCGAGCACGGCTGGGAGACCTATGGTGACGTCGTAGTCTCGCTCGAGCGCAACGAGGCGCTGCACACTGGACAATTCAAGATCCGTTCATCCGTCGACCCGGACGTCAGCGCGCGTGGCGGCCCGGGTCCAGGACGGCCAGCTCGACCCAGCAACGCAGGAGACCCAGCAATGAGCCAGCCCCCCGGCTACGGCCAATACGACCAGGGTGACCCGTACGGCCAGCACGGCGGCCAGTACGGCTACGGACAGCAGGGACAGCCCGGGTACGACCAGGGCGGTTACGGCGGCCAGCAGGGCTACGACCAGGGCTACGGCCAGCAGCAGGGACAGCCCGGGTACGAACAGGGCGGTTACGCCGGGCAGCCCGGGTACGACCAGGGCTACGGCCAGCAGCAGCCGCAGGGCGGGTACGGCCAGGGTGGCTACGGCGGCCAGCCCCAGGGCGGTTACGACCAGGGCTACGGGCAGCCCGGCTACGGCGGCCAGCCCGGGTACGACCAGGGCTACGGGCAGCCGCAGGGCGGCGGATACGACCAGCCCGGGTACGGCGGCCAGCCCGGCTACGACCAGGGCTACGGGCAGGCCCCCCAGGCCGCGCCGGACCCGTACGCGCAGCAGGGCTACGCCCCGCCGGCGGTGCCGGGCGCCAACCGCCAGCTGCAGGCCACCCTCCAGCTCGACGACGGCTCCAACCGCACCTACTCGCTGAAGCAGGGCGGCAACGTCGTCGGCCGCGGGCAGGACGCGGACTTCCGGCTGCCGGACACCGGCGTCTCCCGCAGGCACCTGGAGATCACCTGGGACGGCCAGAGCGCGACGCTCGCCGACATCGGCTCCACCAACGGCACCACGGTCAACGGCACCCCGGTGCAGACGTGGCAGCTGGCCGACGGCGACGTGATCCGGGTCGGGCACTCGTCTCTGGTCTTCCGCACCCAGGGCTGAGCACCGGGACGGTACCTGTCTGCTTCGGTTGGCCGAGCCGCTGGGAAGCTGGTATCCCCTGTCCCGCAGAATTACCTCCGGCGGGACCCCGTGGCGCACCGGTGTCGCGGGCGGGAGCACAGAGGCGGGAGCTGACACAACAGGTGCCAGAGCTGGTCGTTCAACTCACCAGGGTGGGCTTTCTGATCCTGCTCTGGCTGTTCGTGCTGGCCGCACTGCGCGTGGTGCGGTCCGATCTGTACGCGGCCTCCGGGCTGAAGGTGGCGATTCCCGGCCTGCGGCGGGGCAAGGACAAGCAACGCCCCAAGGCGTCGGGCAAGTCCCCCCGCCAGCTCATCGTGACCCACGGTGTGCTGGCCGGGACCCGGATCGCACTCGACGGCAGACCGATCACGATCGGGCGGGCCGACGACTCGACGCTCGTGCTGGACGACGACTACGCGTCGACCCGGCACGCGCGCATCTCGCTGCGCGGTAACGACTGGTACGTGGAAGATCTGGGATCCACAAACGGGACTTACCTCGACCGGGCTAAGGTCACTGCACCCCTCCGAGTTCCACTCGGTGTCCCCATCCGGATCGGCAAGACGGTGATCGAGCTTCGCCCATGACACTCGTTCTTCGCTACGCGGCCCGCAGCGACCGTGGCCTGGTGCGTTCGAGCAACCAGGACTCCGTGTACGCGGGACCGCGCCTGCTCGCACTCGCCGACGGCATGGGTGGCCATGCCGCGGGTGAGGTCGCCAGCAAAGTGGTCATCGCCTCCCTCGCCCCCCTCGACGACGACGAGCCGGGCGACGATCTGCTGTCCCAGCTGAGAGAGGCCGTTTCCGGTGGGAACGCGGCGATCTCCGAGCTGGTGGCCAACGACCCCGATCTGGACGGGATGGGCACCACCCTCACCGCGATGCTGTTCTCCGGCTCGCGCATGGGCATGGTGCACGTCGGGGACTCGCGGGCCTACCTGTTCCGCAACGGGCAGTTCGCCCAGATCACCCGTGACGACAGCTTCGTCAACGAGCTGCTCGAACAGGGCCGCATCACCGCCGACCAGGCCGCTACCCACCCGCAGCGCTCGCTGTTGCTGAAAGCGCTCACCGGGCACGAGGTCGAGCCGAGCCTGACGGTGCGGGAGGCGCGCGCCGGCGACCGCTACCTGCTGTGCTCCGACGGGCTGTCGGGCATGGTCAGCGACGAGACGCTCGCCGAGGCGATCCAGATCCCGGACCCGCAGGACTGCGCCGACCGGATGATCGAGCTCGCGCTCAAGGGCGGCGGCACCGACAACGTGACGGTGATCGTCGCCGACGTCGTGGACGTCGACTTCGGCGAGGACGCGCCCATCGTGGGCGGCGCCGCCGGCGACGGCAGCGACGAGTACCACCAGGGCGACTCCCCCGCGGCCCGCGCCCGCGCGCTCACCGCGCCGCCGCCTCCGCCGCCGCAGCTGACCGAGCCGCCGCCGGACCCGAAAGCCAAGCGCCGCAAGCGCTGGCGCTGGTTCGTCGGCATCCTGCTCGTGCTGGTCCTGCTGGCCGCGGGCGGCATCGCCACGCGTTACTTCGTGCTCAGCCAGTACTACGTGGGCGAGGGTGCCAACGGTGAGGTCGCCGTGTTCCGCGGCGTGCCGGGCAGCATCCTGGGCATCCAGCTGCACCAGGAGGCGGAGGGCTCGTGCCCGCCGGGCAGCTCGCTGTGCGACGTGCTGACCGTGCCGCAGCTGCAGCAGGACGCGCAGAACGCGGTGCGCAACGGCGTCAAGAAGGACACCCTGCAGGCCGCGCGCGACTACATCAACAACTTCCTGCGCTACAAGACGCTGCGCGACTGCAGCACGCAGACCCCGGCTCCGCAGGGCACGTCCACGTCCGCGTCGCCGACCCCCTCCACGACCGGGCAGCAGGACTGCCAGACCAGCACGCCGGCTGGCGGTGGCTGATGAGCCAGCCAGCGCCGCCCGACGCCGCCGCCGCGATCCACCAGAGCAATCCGCAGCGGGAGCTGCCGACACGGCGGGGTACCGAGCTGGCCATGCTCGGCTTCGCCGCGTTGATCGTCACCTGCGCGTTCGTACTGGTCCAGGCCAACCAGGAGCAGGAGCTGTCCTTCTCCATCGTCTGGTACGGGCTGGCCTACCTGGGCCTGTTCGGCGTCGCGCACCTCGCGGTGCGCCGCTGGGCGCCGTACGCGGACCCGCTGATCCTGCCCAGCGTCGCGCTGCTCAACGGCATCGGCCTGGTCATGATCTACCGGATCGACCTGGCGCTGACGGAACGGGCGACGCAGAGCGGTGACGACTACAGCTCGGCCGCGCCCAAGCAGGTGCTGTTCACGGCGCTTTCGCTGGTGCTGTTCCTCGCGGTGCTGATCTGGGTCAAGGACCACCGGACGCTGACCCGCTACGGCTACACGTGCGGCCTGATCGGCATCGCCGCGCTGGCGCTTCCGGCGATCCTGCCCAGCTCGCTGTCCGAGGTGAACGGCGCGAAGGTCTGGATCAAGCTGCCGGGCTTCTCCATCCAGCCGGGTGAGTTCGCGAAGATCCTGCTGATGATCTTCTTCGCCACGTTCCTGGTGGCGAAGCGCGACCTGTTCATGATCGCGGGCAAGAAGGTCTTCGGCGTCGAGCTGCCGCGCGCCCGCGACCTGGGCCCGCTGCTCATCGCCGCCGCCGCCTGCCTGCTGGTCCTGGTGTTCGAGAAGGACCTGGGCACGTCGCTGCTGTTCTTCGCGATCGTGCTGGTGCTGATCTACATCGCCACCGAGCGCGCGATCTGGGTGGTCACCGGGCTCGGCTTCTTCGTGGTCGGCTGTGTGATCGCGTACAAGCTGTTCACGCACGTCGAGCAGCGCGTGGCGAACTGGATCGACCCGCTGGCCACCTACTCGGACCCGGGCGGCGGCTACCAGATCGCGCAGGGCCTGTTCGGCCTCGGCACCGGTGGCGTCGGCGGCACCGGCCTCGGCGCCGGGCGGCCGGACATCGTGCCGGAGGCCAACACCGACTTCATCACCGCCGGGCTCGGCGAGGAGCTCGGTTTCGTCGGGCTCGCCGCGATCCTGATGGTGTACCTGATCCTCGCCACGCGCGGGATGCGCAGCGCGCTGGCGGTCCGCGACACGTTCGGCAAACTGCTCGGCTGCGGCCTGTCGTTCTCGATCGTGATGCAGGTGTTCGTGATCGTCGGCGGGGTCACCAAGCTGATCCCGATGACCGGTATCACCACGCCGTTCCTGTCCTACGGTGGTTCGTCGCTGCTGGCGAACTACATGCTGGTGGCGCTGCTGCTGCGCATCTCCGACGCCGCGCGGCGGCCCGCCGCGAAGCCGCGGCCGAAGGCGCCGCAGCAGCAGACGCCGATCGCGGAGGCCGGCACGGTGCTGGTGAACCGGCCGCCCGCCGCGGGGCCCGAAGCAGGGGGTGCCCGGTGAACAAGCCCATGCGCCGCGTCGGCATCGCCATGCTGGTCATGGTGGTGCTGCTGCTGATCAACATCACCTACATCCAGGTGGTGAAGGCCGACGACTACCGCACCGACTCGCGCAACCAGCGCGTGCTGCTCGACGAGTACGCGCGCCAGCGCGGCAGCTTCGTGTCGCAGTACAACGGGCAGGTCATCGCGGACGTCGTGTCGACGGACGACAAGCTGAAGTTCCAGCGGCACTACGTCGACGGCCCGCTGTACGCGCCCGTGACCGGCTACTACTCGGTGCGCTACGGCTCGGCGGGCCTGGAGCGCAGCGAGGACGACATCCTCACCGGCTCGGACCCGCGGCTGTTCGTGCGCCGCCTGTCGGACATGGTCACCGGCCGCGACCCGCGTGGCGGCAACGTGCAGCTGACCATCAACCCGGCGGTCCAGAAGGCGGCCTACGACGCCATGACGGCCAAGGGCTACACCGGCGCGGTCGTCGCGATGAACCCGAAGACCGGCGAGATCCTCGCCATGGTCTCCACCCCGTCGTACGACCCGAACGCGCTGGCCTCGCACGACGGCAACGCGCAGCAGCAGGCGTGGAAGCAGTTCACCGAGGACGACAGGGACCCGATGGTGAACAGGGCGATCGCGGAGACCTACCCGCCGGGTTCGACGTTCAAGCTGGTCGTCGCCGCGGCGGAACTGGAGAACGGCGCCACCCCGGACACGCCGGTGAGCAACGCGCCGAACGTCAAGCTGCCCGGCACCAACACCACGCTGGAGAACTACGGCGGCGCGCCGTGCGTCGGCAACACGTTCAAGGACGCCCTCGCGCACTCGTGCAACGTCCCGTTCGCGACGTTCGCCGGGGACCTCGGCGCGGACAAGCTCCGCCAGACGGCGGCCAACTTCGGCATCGGCGACCCCGACCTGACGATCCCGACGAAGGTCGCCGCGTCCAGCCTCGGCGCGCTCGACTCCACCGCCGCGCTGTACCAGAGCGGCATCGGCCAGCGTGACGTCCGGCTGACCCCGCTGCAGGACTGCCTGCTCGCCGCCACCGTCGCCAACGGCGGCATGGCGATGAAGCCGCAGCTGGTGAAGAAGCTGCTCGCGCCCGACCTGTCCGACCTCGAAGGCTTCACGCCGGAGGAGCTGACCGGCACCGCCGCGCTGTCCTCGGCCAACGCCGAGCTGCTCAAGCAGATGATGGAGGCGTCGGAGGACAACACCAAGGGCGCCGGCAAGAAGGCGAACATCAGGATCGCCTCCAAGACGGGTACCGCCGAGCACGGCAACGACCCGAAGAACACCCCGCCGCACGCCTGGTACACCGCGTTCGCGCCCGCCGACGACCCGCAGATCGCGGTCGCGGTCATCGTGGAGTCGGGTGGCAACCGGGGCCTGGAGGCCACCGGTGGCACCGTCGCCGCGGAGATCGGCCGGGCCGCGATCAACGCCCAGCTCGGAGGTGGGTAGCGGATGCTGTCCACGGGTCAGCTGGTAGCGGAGCGCTACCGTTTGGTCAGCCGGATCGCCGTCGGGGGGATGGGCGAGGTCTGGCAGGCCAGCGACACCCGTCTGGACCGCACCGTCGCCGTCAAGGTGCTCAAGTCCGAGCTGTCCGGGGACGCCGAGTTCCTGCACCGGTTCCGCACCGAGGCCCGCACCACGGCCTCGCTGAACCACCCTGGCATCGCGGCCGTGCACGACTACGGTGAATCCGCCGCGGACGACCAGTCGATCGCGTACCTGGTCATGGAGCTCGTCGAGGGCGAGCCGCTGGCCGGCATCCTCGCGCGTGAGGGCAGGCTCGCCGCCGACCGCGTGCTCGACATCCTCGAACAGGCGGGCAACGCGCTGCAGGCCGCGCACGAGCGCGGGCTGGTGCACCGCGACATCAAGCCCGGCAACATCCTCGTCACGCCCGCCAACAAGGTCAAGATCACCGACTTCGGCATCGCGAAGGCGGCGCACGCGGCGCCGGTGACCCGGTCCGGGATGGTCATGGGCACCGCCCACTACATCGCCCCGGAGCAGGCGCTCGGCCAGGACGCGGAGCCCGCCAGCGACGTCTACTCGCTCGCCGTGTGCGGGTACGAGTGCCTCAGCGGGCACCGGCCGTTCCTGTCGGACCACTCGGTGACCGTCGCGATGATGCACATCCGCGACCTGCCTCCGCCACTGCCGCCGGACGTGCCACCGGGCGCGCGGGCCGTGGTCGAGGCGACGCTGGTGAAGGACCCGCGGCAGCGCTACCGGACGGGCGGCGAGTTCGCGGCCGCCGTCGCCGCGGTCCGGGCGGGGCGCCCGCTGCCCGCGCCGTCGGGACTGGTGCAGACTTATGCACCGCCCAACCCAATGGTTCCGGTGGGGCCGGTGTCGCACCCGGTGCTGCAGCCGGTGACGCCGCCGCCGATGGGACACCCGAGCGGTGTCCTGCCGATGCCGGTCCCCCCGCGAAGGCGCAACCTCACGGCGTTGTGGGTCGTGCTCGCAGTGGTGGTCGTAGGGCTGGTCGTGGCCGCGGTGCTGGTCCTGCCCCGGTTGCTGGGCTCGCACGAACAGCCGGGGGCACCCGGGCGGGTGGGCACGAGCGATCTGGTGCCGGGCCACAAGCCGACGCCTCCCACCGAACCGACGACCTACGGGGCATGATGAGTACACCTTGGACGGAATGGACAGGCTTTTTCCGATGAGTGCACCCCGACTGCTCTCCAACCGCTACGAACTGGGCGACACGCTCGGCTACGGCGGCATGTCCGAGGTGCACCACGGCACCGACATCCGCCTCGGGCGCGAGGTCGCGGTGAAGATCCTCCGTGCTGACCTGGCCAGGGACCCGCAGTTCCAGGAGCGGTTCCGCCGGGAGGCGCAGAACGCCGCTGCGCTGAACCACCCGGCGATCGTCGCCGTCTACGACACGGGCGAGACGCAGACCGAGTTCGGCCCGCTGCCCTACATCGTGATGGAGTACGTCAAGGGCCGGACGCTGCGCGACATCGTCAAGACCGAGGGTCCGATGTCGCAGAAGCGGGCCATGGAGGTCATGGCCGACGTCTGCGCCGCGCTCGACTTCTCGCACCGGCACGGCATCGTGCACCGGGACGTGAAGCCGGCGAACGTGATGATCACCGACCACGGCGCGGTCAAGGTGATGGACTTCGGTATCGCGCGGGCCATGCACGACGGCCAGGCCGCGATGACGCAGACCGCCGCGGTGATCGGCACCGCCCAGTACCTCTCGCCGGAGCAGGCGCGGGGCGAGGGCGTCGACGCGCGTTCCGATGTGTACGCGGCCGGCTGCGTGTTGTACGAGCTGGTCACCGGCGAGCCGCCGTTCACCGGGGACTCGCCGGTCGCGGTGGCCTACCAGCACGTGCGGGAGGACCCGAAGGCCCCGTCGACGGTGAACCCGGCGGTGTCGGCCGAGCTGGACGCGATCGTGCTGAAGGCGCTGGCGAAGGGCCCGGCGAACCGGTACCAGTCGGCGGCGGAGATGCGGTCGGACATGGTGCGCGTGCTGTCCGGGCAGCGCCCGTCGGCGCCGATGGTGATGACCGCGGACGAGCGCACGCAGGTGCTCAACGGCGGTGGCCCGCCCGGGCACGCGGCGGAGTACGAGGAGTACGGCGAGGGTTACGCCGAGGACGACCCGGCGCGGCGCCGGCGACGGCGCACGTGGACAGCGGTGCTCTTCACCGTGCTCGGGCTGGCGCTGGTCATGTTCTTCGTGTGGCTGTCGGGCGCGTTCGACACGAAGGCCGCGACGGCGGCGGTGCCGGACGTACGCGGGCAGCAGCAGGCGGCCGCGGAGGACATGCTGCGGGCGAAGGGCTTCACCAAGATCACGCCGGTGCAGGTGTCGTGCAAGATGCTGCAGAACCAGCAGCCGGCGTGCGGCCCGGACGACGTGGGCAAGGTGCTGTCGACGGACCCGGCGGCGGGTCAGACGGTGACCACGACGACGGAGATCAAGGTCAGCGTCGGTGCGGCACCGAAGAAGGTGCAGGTGCCGAACCTGACCGGCAAGAGCGAGGACGAGGCGGCGGCCGCGCTGCAGGCGGTGGGGTTGTATCTCGACCCGAACGCGCCGCAGGTCGACGTCAGTGACCCGAACCAGTACGGCAAGGTCGTGAGGCAGAGCATCGCGGCGAACTCGACGGTGGACGAGGGCACGACGGTGACGGTGACCGTCGGCAAGACCAAGAACATGGTCCAGGTCCCCGACGAGACGGGTAAGCAGTTCGAGGATGCGCAGTCGGCGCTCACGGCGGCCGGGTTCAAGGTGTCGAAGCAGTCGCAGGCGTCGGCCGAGCCCGAGGGCAAGGTGCTGAACCAGAAGCCGAACGCGGGCCTGCAGCCCGAGGGCAGCACGGTGACGCTGTTCGTGTCGGACGGTTCGCAGGCGCAGATCACCATGCCGGACCTGACGGGTCTCACGCAGGACCAGGCGCAGGCGAAGCTGCAGCAGGCGGGCTGGGACGGTCAGCTGAACTACCAGGCGGACCGCGTGAACGACTCGGACCAGGAGGGCCTGGTGACGCGCACGTCGCCGAGCGCGGGCGTGCAGATCGCGAAGAACCAGTCGATCACGCTGTTCATCGGCGAAACGAACGGCAACGGCGGCGGAGGCAACAACAGCACGAGCCCGAGCGCCCCGACCTCGAAGACGGGCCTGCCCGGCTTCCCGTGATCGACACTGCAGGTCGTTGAGGCCAGGTCCCCGGAGCGGGACCTGGCCTCACTGCTGTCCGCGGCAGACCGCGTTCGCCGTGGCGGGGGCATGGCCGGGGCTGCGATACTGAACATATGACCGGGACAGTCGTCGACGCTCCGCACCGGCGGGTGACGCTCGCGGAGGTGCGCGCCCACCGCGAGGAGATCCACCGCATCGCCGAGAAGTACGGGGTGCTGAACGTCCGTGTGTTCGGCTCCGTCGCCCGTGACGAGGCCGACGACGACAGTGACCTGGACCTCCTGGTGGACCCCGGCCCTCAAACCAGTCTGTGGGGTCTGTCCGGTTTCGCACTGGACGTGGAGGAGTTGCTGAACGTCTTCACCCAGGTCGCCACTCCCAACGGACTGAAGTCTCGCATTCGGGACCGAGTACTCGCCGAAGCGGTTCCCCTGTGAAGCGAGCGACCCCGGAGCGGCTCCGTGACATTCTCGAAGCTGCCAACACCGCTGCACAGATCCGCCCGTCGAGCCGTCACGAATTCGACGCAGATCTCAAGGCGCAGCTCGCTCTCACGCGATTGGTCGAAATCATCGGCGAAGCCGCCAACCACGTAGCGCCCACGGTGCAGCAAGCCAATTCCGACGTGCCATGGCGAGCGATCATCGGGATGCGCCATCGCATCACGCATGGCTACTTCGAGATGGATCTGAACGCGCTGTGGCAGGTGCTGACCGTGGACCTTCCCGAAGTCCTGCCCCGTATCGAGCAGATCCTCGCCGAGATCTCAGCTGCGTCTGCGGGTCACCGCGCCGACGGCCGTTGCGCTCAGGAGGAGTAGTGCGGCGGACGTTGCGAGGGCCAGGGCGAGCGGGGCCGCCGACGCGGTGTCCGAGGTCAGTGCGCGCAGCATCGGGTTGAGCAGCGGGAGCTGCCGGACCAGCAGCACCACCACCAGGGCCACCGGGGCGATCAGCACCGTGTAGCCGATGCGCGGGACCAGCAGCCGCGAGCACGGCAGGCCGATCGCGATGCCCGTGGCCGCCCCGGCGAAATGGGCCAGCGCGCCGACGCCGAGCGCGCCCGGTGAGTTGCCGTGGAACGTGACCGTCGACCAGGCCAGCGGCAGCACCGTCAGCAGCACGCAGCAGGCGAACACCGCGCCCACGATGCCGCCGAGCACCGTCGACAGCCGCCTCGCGTGCACCCGGGTGATCAGCCGCTGCACCGGGTCCTCCGCGTCGACGAGTGCGACGGTGAGCCAGCAGGCGACCACGGTCAGCGCCCCGGCGCTCACCGCGAACTGCGGCAGGATCTGCGACCCCGGATCGGCGTACAGGATTCCCATCAGCACCGCGAACAGCAGCGACGGCGGTAGCCAGCGCTGCGAGTGCCCGAGCAGCGCGAGCTGGTATCGGATCACCGCCGGACCTCCCGCACCGACCAGCCCCGCTGCAACGCCTCCAGCAGCACCTTGTCCGCCCTGTCCGCGGGCACCGCCAGCTCCACGCGCTCCCCGTCGCGGGTCACGACGTCCGGCCAAGGCGCCTCGCCGGGGCCCCGCAGCACGATCCGCACCGTCGACTCCCCGCCCCCGCTCAACCGCCCGTCGCGCAGGCGGAAGACCTGTGTCGCGGTCGCCCGCGCGACCTTCTCGTCGTGCGCCGTGAACACCACACCCGCCCCGCGGTCCCTCGCCTCCTCGATCAGCTCGCCGAGCACGTGGTGCGCGTCGGGATCGAGGCCGGACCACGGTTCGTCGAGCACGAGCAGCTCCGGATCGGCGAGCAGTGCCTGCGCCAGCGCCACCTTCTGCGCGTTGCCCTTCGACAGGCGTCTGATAGCCGTATGGGGACCGCCTTCGAGCGCGAGCCGTTCGAGCAGCGCCTCCGCGCGCTCACTCGCGTCCGGCACGCCGGAGATCCGGCCGAGGTGCCGCAGGTACGCGAGCGCGCTCATCCGCGTCGACGCCGGAAACCGGTCCGGCACATAACCGGTCAGCGGGCTGCCGGTGACCGTGCCCGACGTGGGTTCGGAGACCCGCGCGAGGATCCGCAACAGGGTCGACTTCCCGGACCCGTTCGTGCCGACGACGCCGAGCACACCTCCCGCGGGCACCTCCAGGTCCACCCCGGACAGCACCACGCGGCCACTGCCGTAGCGCTTACCGACTCCACCGAGCCGGATCAGCGCTGTCACGCAACCGCGGCCTTCTGCAACGCCTCGACCTCGCGGACCAGCCCGTCCACCGTCGTCTCCGGCACCGGGTGCCCGGCGGACGCCATCCAGTTCGCCAGCATCCGGTGCCCGCGCTGGGTCAGCACCGACTCGGGGTGGAACTGCACGCCCTCGACCGGCAGCTCGCGGTGGCGCATGCCCATCACGACGCCCGACTCGGTGCGGGCGGTGACCTCGAACTCGGCCGGGATCGTGTCCGGCAGCACGGTCAGCGAGTGGTAGCGGGTCGCGGTGAACGGGTCGGGCAGCCCGGCCAGCACCCCGGTGCCCTCGTGCCGCACCTCGCTGGTCTTGCCGTGCAGCAGCTCGGGCGCGCGGTCGACGGTCGCGCCCCACGCGACGCCGATGGCCTGGTGCCCGAGGCACACCCCGAGCACCGGGGTTTCGGTGTCGGCACAGTGGCGCACGACGTCGATGCTCTGCCCGGCTCGCTCCGGCGTGCCCGGACCGGGTGAAACCAGCACGCCGTCGAACTCGCCGACGCGGTCCAGGTCGACGACGTCGTTGCGCCACACCGTGCAGTCGGCGCCGAGCTGCGCCAGGTACTGGACGAGGTTGTAGACGAAGCTGTCGTAGTTGTCGACCACGAGAACGCGCATGGAGCCCACCCTACTGACGTACGCGACATCACAGTGATAGTTAGGGTCACCTCACCTTACCGTGGGAACGGTGAGCCGATCTCTTCGTGTAGCGATCGTGGGCGCCGGTCCTGCCGGCATCTACGCCGCCGACATCCTCGACAAGTCCGAAGCCGAGGTCAGCGTCGATCTCTTCGAACGCATGCCGGCGCCGTTCGGCCTGATCCGCTACGGCGTGGCGCCCGACCACCCGCGCATCAAGGGCATCGTGACCGCCCTGCACAGGGTGCTCGACCGGCCCGGGATCCGCCTGCTCGGCAACATCGACTACGGCACCGACATCAAGCTCGACGACCTGCGTGAGTTCTACGACGCCGTCATCTTCGCCACCGGCGCGATGAGCGACCGCGCGCTGGAGATCCCCGGCGTCGACCTGCCGGGCAGCTACGGCGCCGCCGACTTCGTCTCCTGGTACGACGGGCACCCCGACGTGCCGCGCACCTGGCCGCTGGAGGCCACCAGCGTCGCGGTGCTCGGCGTCGGCAACGTCGCCCTCGACGTGGCCCGCATCCTCGCCAAGACCGCCGACGAGCTGCTCACCACGGACATCCCGCCGAACGTGTACGAGGGGCTGAAGGCCAGTCCGGTCACCGACGTGCACGTGTTCGGCCGCCGCGGCCCGGCGCAGGCCAAGTTCACCCCGCTGGAGCTGCGGGAGCTGGACCACTCGCCGAACGTCGAGGTCATCGTGTACCCGGAGGACATCGAGTTCGACGAGGGCTCGATGGCCGCGATCCGCGGGTCCAAGCAGGTAGACATGGTCGTGAAAACCCTGCAGGAGTGGGCGATCCGCGACCAGGGCGACCGGCCGAAGCGGCTGCACCTGCACTTCTTCCACTCGCCGACGGAGATCCTCGGCGAGGACCGGGTGACCGGGCTGCGCACCGAACGCACCGAGCTGACCGGTGACGGCAACGTCCGCGGCACCGGTGAGTTCCACGACTGGGACGTGCAGGCGGTGTACCGCGCGGTCGGCTACCTGTCCTCGCCGCTGGCGGAGGTGCCGTTCGACCACGGCACCGGCACCGTGCCCAACAAGGGCGGCCGGGTGCTCGACATCGACGAGAACCAGGTGCCGGGCGTGTACGTCACGGGCTGGATCAAGCGCGGCCCGGTGGGCCTGATCGGGCACACCAAGGGCGACGCGGCCGAGACGATCGCCAACCTGCTGGCGGACGCGGACTCGCTGCCCGCCCCGAAGCAGGACGACCCCGACGCGATCCTGAACTTCCTGGCCGAGCGGTCCGTTCCGTTCACCACCTGGGAAGGCTGGGGCAAGCTCGACGCGCACGAGCGCTCACTCGGCGAGCCGCACGGCCGCGAGCGGGTCAAGGTGGTCGAGCGCGACGAAATGGTGCGCGTCAGCCGCCAGTGACCGACACCCGGTTGAACGGCAGCAGCGGTTCCAGCCAGGGGAACACGACGAACAGCAGCAGCGCCACCACCGCCAGGACCAGGACGACCGCGAGCAGCAGCTTCGCGCCGACTGGTCCTGGCAGGTGCCGCCAGATCCACGCGTACACCTACGCCCCTCCGATCGCCTGGAGCAGTTGCGCGTAGGTCGCGCCGGGGGTCTTCGGGAACTGGTTGGTCAGCACCGCGTGCACGATCAGCCGCTGCTTGTCCGAGAACTGCGGGTGGCACGTGGTGAGCGTGAGCAGCGCGACCTGCTGCGCCGCCGGCAGCGCGTCGGCGGGCTGGTGCGGCACCGGGGCCACCACGTCGCCCTGGTCGGGGCTGACCACCTCGCGGCCGACGGTCTGCCCGTACGGGCCGCCGCCCGGCGCGTCGGTGCGCAGCGTGCTCACCTTCGCGCACTGCGGCTGCTTGCCCTTGCCCGTCGCCCAGTTCGCGAGCTCGTCGGAGTGCGGCAGCACCCGGTAGACGAAGAAGTCGGACTGGGTCTCGACAACGATCGCGTCGCACGAGCTGAGCAGGTCCAGGTCGTTGAACGGGGAGCCCTTGCCGACGCGGTGCCCGGCGACCGCGAAGTTGCCGGGCTCGCCCGGCAGCGCGGTGCCCTTGTAGTGCCCGGGACCGACTTCGAGGGCCGCGGCGTCCGTGCCCTCCTGGATCGTGAAGTGGTAGTCCGCGCCGAAGCTGGGGATGTAGAGCTTCGCGAACGCCTTGCCGTCGATCAGGTCGGAGTGCAGCTCGCGGCCCTGTGCCCAGTCCTGGTCCAGCCCGGCGGTGGCGCTGGCCTGCTTCTCCGCCGAGAACAGATCGGTCACGTACAGCTCGTAGACCACGAACAGCAGCACGACCAGACCCGCCGTGATCAGCAGTTCTCCGACCGTCCGCACGGCCCGTCCGCCGCGGCCGCGCGACTTCTCCGGCGGCGGTGCTTCCAGTATCGCCACGCACGCTCCTCTCCGGTGCCCGCTTACGTTAACGTGTGGTGGTAGAGGTGGTTGCGCGCCGAACCGCGCGCCTGTGGCGAGTTCTGTCGAGTACGCGAGGTCCCCGATGCCCAAGTCCAAGGTCCGCAAGAAGACGGCGTACACGCCGCCTGCCGATCGGCGCACGCCGGTCAAGGTCCGCGCCGCCGGGCCGTCGCACCCGGTGTACAAGATCGTCATGTTCGGGCTTATGATCGTCGGGCTCGCCTGGCTGGTGGTGAACTACATCGCCGGCGACAAGATCGGCTTCATGGCCGACCTCGGCAACTGGAACTTCGCGATCGGCTTCGCGCTGATGATCTCGGGCCTGTTGATGACCATGCGGTGGCGTTAGTACCGCAGGGTAATTACACCCCTGTGACCCATCCCCATTGTGGATAACTCCTGTGGATAACCCGGCTGCCTGGGCTCCTCGGCCCGCGCTCGTCACGGTCGGGCTCGCCGGGGCCCTCGTCGCGCTCGTCGGCGCCTTCCTCTACGACGACCGCATGGGTGACGTGTTGTTCGCGGTCGCGGCGGTGGTGCTCGCCGCGTTGTCGGCCCATGGCCTGCTCGTCCGCCCGCGGCTCGCCGCCGATGCCGCCGGGGTGCGCATCAGGACCGCGGGCGGGGTGCGGGAGTTCGGCTGGCAGGAGGCCAGCGCGGAGCTGCGCAGCACGCGCCGGTTGGGCCGCGACAGCACCACGCTGGAGATCTCCGCCGGGGAGCAGCTGTTCGTCTTCGGCTGGCTGGAGCTGGGCGCCGACCCCCGCGACGTGCTCGACGCGCTGACCGCGTTACGCACCTGAGCATTCGAGGGTCGCGCCCGACCCGGAACACGCGATGCTCGCCAGCTGCGCGTCCCGGAGGAAGAACAAGCCCACCAACGCCACCGCGACCACCGCGAAGGCGGCGGACTGCCACGCGACCCGGTTCTTCGCCGGGGCGTACACCAGCGCGGCCGTGGCCAGCGCGCCCGTGACCAGGCCGCCGAGGTGCCCGAACAGGGAGATGTTCGGCAGGGACACGGTGATGATCAGGTTCAGGACGATCGTGCCGATGGCGCCCGCGGGGTTGAGCCGCAGCCGCAGCACCACGACGAGAATGCCGCCGAGCAACCCGTAGATCGCCCCTGAGGCGCCCGCCGTGGGCTGGTCCAGCCCACTGAGCAGGTACACCAGCACACTGCCGCCGACCAGCGACAGCACGTACAGCGCGAGGTAGCGGCCCTTGCCGAGTACGACCTCCAGCTGCCTGCCGATGATCCACAGCGAGATCATGTTCACCGCGAGGTGGACGGGCCCGTAGTGCAGGAACCCGCCGGTGACCAGCCGCCACCACTCGCCGCCCGCGATGCCGGGCGGCCACAGGACCCACGCTTTGAACAGGTCCGACAGCTGGTTGTTCATCGGGTCGTGGGCCTGCACCGCCGTGAAGGCGTAGACGAGCACGTTCAGCGCGATGAGCGCCGGCGTGACGACGACGCGCTGGGACACCCGGGCGCCCGCGACGGTCCGCGCGCTCGGGTACTGCCGCCGTTGCACTTGGCCCTGCCTGCGGCCGGCCTGCACGCAGTCGATGCACTGGGCACCGACGGACGCCTCGCGGAGGCAGTCCGGGCACGCGGGCCGGCCGCAGCGGACACAGCTCAGGCCGGTCTGGCGGCTGGGGTGCCACCAGCAGCCCGGCAGGGCCGCGGGTTGGGTCTGAGGAGGCTGGGTCACAGTGCCTCCCAAGGTACCCGCGAACTCAGCGCTCGATGTCGATCTTCTCGATCACCACGTCGTTGAGCGGGCGGTCCGCCGCACCGGTCGCGGTGTTCGCGATCGTGTCGACGACGTTCTGGGACTCCTGGTCCGCCACCTCGCCGAAGATCGTGTGCTTGAAGTTCAGGTGCGTGGTGGGCGCCACCGTGATGAAGAACTGCGAGCCGTTGGTGCCGGGCCCGGCGTTCGCCATCGCGAGCAGGTAGGGACGGTTGAACTGCAGCTCCGGGTGGAACTCGTCACCGAAGCGGTAGCCCGGGCCGCCGCGGCCCGTACCCGTGGGGTCGCCGCCCTGGATCATGAAACCGGAGATGACGCGGTGGAAGATCGAGCCGTCGTAGAACGGACCCGACTTCTCGCCCTTGGCGTTGGGCTGGGTGTAGTCTTTCGAGCCTTCGGCGAGGCCCACGAAGTTCGCCACGGTCTTGGGCGCGTGATCAGGAAAGAGGTTCAGCCGGATGTCACCGTGGTTGGTGCGCAGCACGGCCTTGACCTTCGCTCCGACGAGGGATTCATTGCTCTCAGTCACGCGCCTCATCGTGCCATCCGCAGCGGGATCCGGCGGAAACGGGCAGGATAGATGTCAGGAAATCAACGGTAGACGCAACGATTGACGAGGTGAAGGCCATGACCCGAGCCGCAGACTCGGTCGGTGAGCAGGTTCGGACCGGCTTGCTGGGCCTGCGTGACCGCGCGGTGGAGGCGGGCAAGGTCGGCGCTGAGGCGACGGCACGGGCCGCTCAGGCGGCCGAGCAACTGCTCGCCGAGAACACCGAAGAGGTGCGCAAGGAAGCGCTCAAGCGTGGCCGCAAGGCGCGCAAGGAGCTCGCGAAGACGAGCGCGCAGACCCGCAAGGAGCTCGCCAAGAAGTCCGGCCAGACCCGCAAGGAACTGGCGAAGGCGAGCGCCGAGGCGCGCAAGGAGGCAGCCGCCCGGCTCGCCGAGATGCGGGCACCGGGACGCAAGGCCCGCGCGGCCGCGATCAAGGCCGCGAAGGCCGCCGGTGAGTCCAAGCGCAAGGGCAAGAAGGACTTCAAAGCCGCCAAGAAGGAGTTCCAGGCAGCGCTGGCCGAGGCGAAGTCGGCGGCCAAGGGCGAGCGCAAGCGCCGTCGCTGGCCGTGGCTGCTGGGGATCGGCCTGATCGCCGCTGCCGCCGCGTACGCGCTGCGGCCCAAGGAGGAGCCGCCGGTGGCCACCGAGCCGCCGAAGGCGACGCCGACCCCGGCGGACCCGAAGCCGGCCACCAACGGTCAGGCCACGACGCCGTCCCCGGCTCAGAAGAAGAGCTAGCGGAAAACACCGAGGCCGCCTCCGGGTACGTTCCGGAGGCGGCCTCGGTGTTTGCGGAGAACGCGGATCAGGCGGTGGCCGCGTGCTTGTCGATCAGCTGGCCGAGGCGGGGAAGCGCTTCCTCGACGTTCTTCTTGCCGTTCGGACGCAGCTTCGAGTAGACCTTCTTGATGCTGTCGCGGCTGCTGCGCTCCGCGCGCGCGTCGGTGACCTCGAGCAGCGCGTCGGCCGCCTGGTCGCCGTGGCCGGACAGGTAGGCGCCGAAGTCGCCGCCACCCTGGGCCTTGAAGTCCGCGTAGAACGGCTCGAGCTTGGCGGAGAAGTCGTCCAGCAGGCTGTCGACCGCGGAACCGATGATGCCCGGCTTGATCTTCTTGACCGCGGCGAAACCGGTCTTGATGACGGCACCGGAAACGCCGCCCTTGTCCGAGACCTCCTGGTCGACCAGGGTCTCCAGGTCGGCCACGACGGCGGGACGCCTGCTGGAGTCGAGCAGGATTTCCTTGAGGGTGTCAGCCACTGGTGTCTGTCCTTCTTCACTTCGAGGTATACGGAGTTCGCTGCGGCCCTTTGCACGCCGACCGGGTGCTGGTCCTCCCCGGCCGCAGGTGGGGGTCAGCGTAGTACAAGATCGACGAGCCACTTCAGCCACTGGGCCTTAAAGCCCGAGTGAAGAAATTGTTTGCTTCGCAACGGTTCTCGCCTTGACCGTCTGCTTCTGGTTGGTGGTGACCACGACGGCGGTGCCCGCCTTCGCCACCGCGTACACCGCGCCGCTGTCCGTGGTCTGGTAGCCGCCCTGCCAACCGGGCGGGTCCGTCGCGGGATTACTGCTGCTCACGGGCGCTGCCTTGTCGACGAGCGCGGCAGCGACAGCCGCGTCGCCGGTGTACACGCGGACGGTCAACTGAAGCTTCCCGTTGAGGGCGTAGAAGAAGCACGCAGGATGCGGTTGGTCCGAAGAGGTTTGGACCTTGGAGACGTGCTGACCGTTCGCGTCGGCGACGAAGGACGCTTCGAGGTACGGGCACGGGCCGGGTCCGGTCGGCTGCGGATCGGGCGGCGGTTGCGCGACCGTGGTAGCCGGCGGCGCGGGCGCGCTGGACGGAGCCGGGGCCGCGGGCTGCTGCGAGCAGGCTGTGGCCAGCAGTGCGAAGGCGAGCACGAGTCGGCGCATGGTCCGACACTAAATCCATGGACCATCAGTCCAGGAATTTGACATACTGTCTGAGTGAACCTCGACGACATCCGCGCCGCCGCCACCCGGATCGCCGGCGTCGCCCACCGCACTCCGGTCCTGACGTCACGCACGCTCGACGAGCGGGTCGGTGGCCAGGTGCTGCTCAAGTGCGAGAACTTCCAGCGGATCGGCGCGTTCAAGTTCCGCGGCGCGTACAACGCGCTGTCGCAGCTGACGCCCGAGCAGTTGCACCGCGGGGTGTGCGCGTACTCGTCGGGGAACCACGCGCAGGCCGTCGCGCTGAGCGCGGCGCTGCTCGGCACCAAGGCGACGATACTGATGCCGGAGGACGCACCTCAGTCCAAAGTGGACGCCGTACTCGGTTACGGCGCGGAGGTGCGCCGGTTCGACCGGTATCGCGAAGACAGGGCCGCGCTCGCCGGGCAGCTCGCGGCCGAAGCCGGGCTGACGATCATCCCGCCGTACGAGCACCCGGAAATCATGGCGGGGCAGGGCACAGCAGCGCTGGAGTTGCTGGAAGAAGCGGGCGCGGTGGACGTCCTGGTGGTGCCGATGGGCGGTGGCGGGCTGATGGCCGGCAGCGCGACGGCCGCGACGGCGCTGCAGCCCGGTATCGAAATCGTCGGCGTGGAACCCGAAGAGGGCGACGACCATCGCCGGTCCTTCGCCGCCGGGGAGCGGGTGCGGATCGACGTGCCGCACACGGTCGCGGACGGGCTCGCGGTGTCCGAGCCGGGCGAGCAGACGTTCGAGATCAACCGGAGGCTGGTGTCCGAGGTCGCGACGGTCACCGACGAGGAGATCGTCGAAGCCATGCGGTTCCTGTTCGACCGCATGAAGATCGTGGTCGAACCGAGCGGCGCGGTGGTCGTCGCGGCGTTGCTCACGGGCAAGGTCCGCGCGGCGGGCAGGCGGGTGGGTGTGATCATCTCGGGCGGCAACGTGTCGACCGAGCGGTTCGCGGAGCTGGTCAGCTGAACGAGCCCTTGGGCGGGATCGGAGCAGCCATCCGGTTTTCGTCCGTCAGCGGTTTCGCCTTGCCGCAGAAGGACTTCAGGTCCTCCCCCGCGACGCACCTCGCGGGAAACGCGGCCGACGCGACGAGCCCGGCCACCGCGGTCACGGGTAAGTCCGTTTTGGACGCCGCGAGCACGATGTTCCCGTACCGGCGGCCCCGCAGCACGCCCGGCTCCGCGAGCATCAACGCGTGCGGGAAGACCTCGGCGATCGTCGCGGCGACCCGGCGGGTGAACAAGAGGCCGGGCCCGTCGGCGATGTTCATCAGGTAGGTGCCCGAGGAGCGGAGCACGCGCGCGACCTCGGTGGCGAACTCCAGCGTGGCGACTTCGCTGGGCATGCTGAACTGCTGGAACACGTCCGCCACAACGAGATCCGCGGAGTCGTCGTGCCGCGTGGCGACTCCGGCGCGCCCGTCGGAGATGCGCACGCGCAGCTGGGGCACGCTGCGCAGGTCGAGGTGCTCGCGGACGAGTTCGATGAGCGGCCCGTCGGCGTCGAAGACGAGTTGCCGCGAGCCGGGCCTGGTGGCAGCGATGTAGCGCGGCAGGGTGCAGCCGGCGCCGCCGAGGTGCAGTGCTTCGAGCGGGCCGGAGGGTAGGCAGTCGACGACGTCGCCCATCCGCCGCACGTAGTCGAACTCGAGGTGCAACGGGTCGTCGAGGTCCACATAGGACTGCGCGACCCCCTCGACACTGACAAGCCAGCCGCCGGGCCGGTCGGCGTCGGCGAGCAGTTCCGCGGTGCCGAACCGCACCGGGTACTCGCCCGGGACGGGAGTGGATGCGTTGCGCCGCTTGCTCAAGCGCCGACAACCCCGTCGGTGCGCTCGCGCAGCAGGTCGGCGTGCCCGTTGTGCCGCGCGTACTCCTGGATCAGGTGCAGGTACAGGAAGCGCACCGAGAAGACCTGGTCGTGGTGGACGAACGTGTCGTCGAGGGAGGCGCCGTCGAGGATCTTGTCCGCGTGCTGTTGCTCCTGCACGAGCAGCTCGTACTCGGCGGCCGCGTTGGCGGGGTCGACCTCGTCGAAGTCCACGTCCGTGCCGGGGTGCAGCCGCTCGACGTCCTCGCGGGCGAACCGCTCGCGGAACCAGATGCGCTCGACCTTGGCCATGTGCCGCACGAGCCCGAGCAGGGACAAACTCGACGGCGGCACCGTCCGGCGGGCCAACTCTTCCCCACCGAGCCCGGCACACTTGTGCAGCAACACGCTGCGATGCCAAGCCAGGTACCCGGCGAGCATGGTGCGCTCATCCGCCGCGGTGGAGCCGGAGAAGATCGCCACCTCGGGGGCAGTCCACGTCATCGTCCCAGCGTAACCGGCGGTCTGTCGGTCACCGGAGGAAGTCGAGGAGCACGGGCACGATCGCGTCGGGGGTGGGTCCATGGCCCTGGCCGGTCAGCACCCGGCGTTCCGCGTGGGGCAGCGCGGCGGCGACGGCGTCCGCGGCTTCGGGCATCCCGGGAAACGTCTGGTCGCCGGAGTAGACGATGGTGGGCACGGTGACCTCGGCCCACCGCGCCCGCCAGTCCCGATCGACGTTCACGTCGTGCACGGCGGTGAAGTCGTAGACCAGCGTCGGGGCGACGGCCGTCATGAGCGGCCACGCCGGCGAATGAGTCATCCCCTCCACGGCCTCGTTCGGCAGGTTCATGACGTGCGTGAGGTTGTAGCGCATGGCCTCGTCGTACTTGCCGTCGTTGACGAACACCCGCAGCGCATCGACGTGCGCGCTGTTGTCCGCCCCGGCGAAGAAGGGGGGTTCGTAGAGGGCGAGCCTGCTGACGATGCCCGTCCTGGCGGCTTCCAGCCCGATGGTCGCACCGGACGAGCTGGTGTAGACAGCGGCGGGCGCGCCGATCTCGCGGATGATCGCGGCGAGGTCCTCGACTTCACGCTCCAGCGCCCAGGGCGCGGTGTCCCCGGAACGCCCTCGGCCGCGTCGGTCGTAGACGACGGCGGAGAACCCGGCCATCCCGACCCGGCGGGCGATTTCCGTGGTGCCCTCATCGAGGGCCCTGTACTGCGTTGCCCCGCCGACGAAGACCACGGTGGGCCCCTCGCCGTAGCGGTCGTAGTCGAGAGAGGTGCCGTCAGCGGAGAGAACTGTGCTCATGACGCTGTTGACTCCGGACGGGAGGAAAAGTCATCGGGAGATGTGGAGCTGAGGGGAATCGAACCCCTGACCTCTGCCTTGCAAAAGCAGCGCTCTACCAATTGAGCTACAGCCCCGGACGCGGGCGGGCCCGCGTGGAGTTCAGTTGTTGTGGCCGGCTCCCGCGGCGCGCGCCGGGGTGGTGCCGTTGGTGGAGACGGCGCCCAGCGGCTTGTCCGTGGGGGCCGTGGCCTCGCGCCACAGCTCGGCTTCGGCCTTGGCGTCCTTGTTGCGCTTGATGACGAACAGCACACCACCCGCGATGACCGCGAGCGCCAACAGCTTCTTCACCTGAAGCCCCTCTTCCACGTTTCCGCTGACCCCAGAATGCTACCGGACTCCGGGCATCCCGCGTCCGAGGGATGGCCCACCGGTCCTGGCCGTTCCACGTGGAACCACGGCAGCCTTGACCTTGACCTCGGGGCAGGCCGCACCGTCGACGACATGAGGAAGGTGAGCATGGAACTGCTGACCATCGGGGCCTTCGCGCGGGCTTCCCGCCTGTCGCCGAAGGCGTTGCGGCTGTACGACGAGCTCGGACTGCTGCGCCCGGTGTCCGTCGACCCCCTGTCCGGTTACCGCTTCTACGCCCCGGACCAGCTCGAACGGGCCCGGCTGGTCGCCTGGCTGCGCCGGCTCGGTATGCCGCTCGCGCGGATCCGGCTCGTCTGCGAGCTCGACGGGCAGGCCGCGGCCGACGAGATCGGGGCCTACTGGCGCGAGGTCGAGGCGGACGTGCGCGCTCGTGAGCAGCTGGCTTCCTTCCTCATGGCCCACCTGTCGAGGAAGGAAGAACCCATGCTGACCATCCGCTACGCCGTCCGCACCGACCGCGGTCTCGTCCGCGAGGACAACCAGGACGTGGCCTACGCCGGACCGAACCTGCTCGCCGTCGCCGACGGGTTCGGCAGTGCGGCCGCCAGTTCCGCCGCGATCGACGCGCTCAAGCCGCTCGACGCGAAGGTTCCCGCGGGCGACCTGCTCAACGCGCTGTCCGACGCGGTCGAGCGCGCCGGGACCGCGGTGCGCGGGCTCGACGAGAACGTCGGCACCACGCTCACCGCGCTCGTCCGTTCAGGTTCGCAGCTCGCGCTCGTGCACATCGGCGACTCCCGCGTCTACCTGCTGCGGAACGGCCGGCTGTTCCAGATCACGCAGGACCACACGCTCGTCCAGTCGATGATCGACGAGGGCCGACTGACCCCAGAGGAAGCCGCCTCGCACCCGCAACGCAGCCTGCTCGTGAAGGCGATTCACGGCAACGGCGCGGCCGAGCCCGACCTCGCACTGCGCGACGCCGAGCCCGGCGACCGCTACCTGCTCTGTTCCGACGGCCTGCACACCGCGCTCGACACCGCTGCCCTGCGCGAAGTACTGCAGGAGGTCGAAGATCCGGGCGAAACCGTGCACCGGCTCGTCGACCGGGCGAACGCCCGCGGCGGCGCGGACAACATCGCCTGCGTAGTGGCCGACGTGGCCTGACTCAGGCGCGGACCGCCTGGACGTCCAGCTGGATGTCCACAGTGGAGCCCACCACCACGAGTCCCTTGGCGAGCGTCTGCTGCCAGTTGATGGTGAAGTCCTCGCGGTGCAGCTCCGCCGTGGCGCGGGCGCCCAGGCGGTCCCCGTTCCACTGGCGCAACCCGAGGTACCCCGCGTCGAGTCGCACGCCGCGGCTCGCGCCACGCAGGTTCAGCGTGCCGTCGAGGTACCAGCGGTCGCCGGCGGCACGGGTGACGCGGTTGCTGAAGAAGTGCAGCTTCGGGTAGTTCTCGACGTCGAGGAAGTCCGCCGACCGCAGGTGCTCGTCCCGCTTCGGCGCGGCGGTGTCGATGCTCGCCGCGTCGATGACGACCTCCACCGAGGACTCCTCGACGCGCTGCGCCACGTGGATGCTGCCGCGGAAGCTGGTGAACCGCCCGTGCACCCGGGAAAGTCCGATGTGCCGTGCGACGAACCGGATCGACGTGTGGTCGGGGTCGAGCACCCACTCCCCCGGATCCGGCAGCCGCAGGCTCACGTCCGGCAGCAACTCGACCTCGCCGAGCGCGGTGTGGTCGCCGCTCACGACCTCGACGTTGTAGTCACGCTGGCGGTAACCGCCCGCCTCGATGGTCACGCCGTACACGCCGGCCGCCGCGCTGCTCACGACCAGGCCGAAGTCGTCGGCGATCGCGCGGGAGACGCGCTGGGTCCGCTTGTGTCGCAACGCCATCTCGGCGCCCGCCAGCGGGCGGCCGTTCTCGTCGCGGACGCGCGCGCTGACGAGCCCGGCTCCGGCGTCGAAGGTGACCGGTTCCCCGTGCCGGCCGTCCCTGCGGCGACCGAACATGTTCACCTCTCCCGTTGCTCGTGGGTGTCTGGAAAGGACACTAGCCACGCGCGGGTCGAGGAATCAGGTGCTCGTTAGGCAGCCCACAGCCGGTGAGGCGACAATCACCGGAACGTGTCAGCCGGGCAGCACGCCGCTGACGTAGCGCACACCGCCCATGCGCAGGCCGTCGTCCTCCGGGAGCGGAAGGTCGTGGGCGGACAACAGCTCTCGAATGGTGAGTCCGTGCAGCACCCAGCCGAGGCCGGTCAGGTAGGGAGCAGCTTCGTTGCGCTCGCCGAAGTACCGCAGCCGGACCATGTCGGTGTCGAAGTTGTGCGCACGCCAGCGTTCCGAGATTCGGTGCAGGCTTTCCTTCGTCTTGTCCTCGTCACCCGGTTGAGGGTTGGGCCTGCTTTCGGTGGCCACCCGGCTGCCCGGCGCGCTGAGTTCGGTGATGGTGTCGAGCAAGCGGTCCTGCGCCTCGGGCGGCAGGTAGCCGAGGAGACCTTCGGCGCTCCACGCGGTCGGCCGGGCGGAATCGAACCCGGCGGTGCGCAACGCGGCGGGCCAGTCGTCACGCAGGTCGACCGCCACCGCCCTCCGGTCGGCCGTGGGCTCCGCGCCCAGCTCGGCCAGGGTGCGGGTCTTGAACTCGATGACCTGGGGCTGGTCGACCTCGTACACGACGGTCCCGGCAGGCCAGGGCAGCCGGTACGCGCGGGAATCCAGCCCGGAGGCCAGGAGCACGGCCTGTGTGATGCCCGCTTTCGTCGCCTCGAGGAAGAAGTCGTCGTAGAACTTGGCGCGGACCTTCGCCACGTCGATGGCCACGCGCTCGACCAGTTCACCGGGAGGCACTTCACCGGCCGCCAGCTTGGTGAGAAGGTCGATGCCGACCGCGCGGACGAGCGGCTCGGCGAACGGATCGTCGATGAGCGAACGGTCCTCGCGGGTCGCGATCGCCCGAGCGGCCGCAGCCATGGTGGCGGTCGCGCCGACGCTGGACGCCAGGTCCCAGGTGTCCCCGTCATGCCTGGTGGAAGTCATGTTCTGCCCCAGTCTTCCGGTGAATTTCGATCATCGCTCGGCAACGAGAAAGGCCAAGGCGATGGGTCGAATCTTCGGTACCTGACGTACGCGTGGAGGTGCCGACCGTTCACCTGGTCAGGATGCGGGCAACTTCGGCTCAACGACGTCGGCCAGCCTACGCACCACAGAACAGGCATCGGCAGCCGGCGAGGTCCTGGCATAGAGTTCCACCCGCCCCGAACCGACACCGATTTCCAGCGCTCCGAGGACGCAACCCTTATCTCCATCGGTGATCTTCGAAAACTTGGCTTCATGCCCGCCAGTGGTATGCACCTCCGACGTTTGACCGGCGACGTCGTCGAGAGTGACACCGTCCTTGAGTCCTTTGGTGGGACGGACCGTTATGTCCAGCGAAATGCCGCCGACCTCGTTGGTCGAGGGCTGGCTGCACGCGGTTGCGCACCGGCACAGGCCCCCGCGCCCAGTGCGGCGGCCACAAGGACTGTGCTCAGAGCTGATCGGCGCACCCAAGTCCCCCCTTGGGTCGCGAATCGCGGCCCCGCTGTCGCCCAGAACGACGCTCAGGCCCCGCCTCCCTGCAACGGGAGACGGGGCCTGACGTGGGGTGGGCCCAGGAGGACTTGAACCTCCGACCTCTTCGTTATCAGCGAAGCGCTCTAACCGCCTGAGCTATGGGCCCCGGGAACGAGGGAAAGACTACAGGATGCCCTCTACTCCCTTTCCGACAGGGTCACTTCCAGCCCGCCGGCCAGGTCTGCCGACACGTTGTAGATGAAGGCGCTCACCGTGGCCAGCGCCGAGAGCAGGACGATGTTGATCGCGCCCAGGATGGCCGCGATGCCGAACACCCGGCCGGCGCTGATGAGCGGGTCGGACGGGGCGTCGCCGCCTTCGCCGGACACCAGGGACGAGTAGGTGCCGTTCAGCTTGTCCCACACGCCCATGCCGTCGAGGACCGTGTACAGCACGCCGACCGCGACGAGCCACACGAAGAACATCGCCACGCCCAGCACCAGGGACAGCTTCAGCACCGACCACGGGTCGAAGCGCTTCACCTGCAGGCTCGCCCGCCGGGGACCGCGGCCCGGGCGGCGTAACGCACTGGGCGTGCCCCTGCCCTTGGCCGGGGTGCCCGGCACGCTCACCGTCTCCTGCCCGCGCAACGCCGCCAGCGGGTCGTCGGACTGCTGGGCCGGGTTGCCGAACAGCCCCGGCGCCGCGCTGCCGGTGACGACCGGCCGCGCGGCGGCGGCCTGCTCCGGCTGCGGCGCGTTCTCCCCGGCCTGACCGCCCTTGGGCAGCCACTGCGTGGGGCTCTCGGCGGTGCCGTTGCCGCCGCTCTCCTTGCTCACGCGCTGCCAGGGCGGCGACGCCTTGTCGGCGGCGACCGTGGGCGGTTCCGAGTTCTCGGGCGAAGTCACTGATAATCCTTACCCGGCGTCAGGCTGCGGGGCCTGCGCTCCGGTCTCGTCTCCGTTGCCTTCACCATTACCGACGTCCGAGGGCTCGTCGGCGTTGCGTGCCACCGCGAGCAGAGTGGTGCCCTCGCCGAGGTTGATCAGGCGGACCCCCTTGGTCTGCCTGCCCGCCTTGCGCACCTGCCCCGCCGCGGTCCGGATCACCCCACCGCTGGAGGTGATGGCGTACAGCTCGTCGTCCGCGTCGACGATCAGCGCCCCCACCAGCCTGCCACGCTTGCGGTCGTGCTGGATGGTCAGCACACCCTTGCCCCCGCGGCCCTGCACCGGATAGTCCTCGATCGGCGTCCGCTTGGCGTAACCGCCGTCGGTGGCGACCAGCAGGAACTTGTCGGGCTTCACGACGTTCAGCGCGAGCAGCTCGTCACCTTCGTTGAAGCGCATGCCCAGCACACCGGACGTCGCGCGCCCCATCGGGCGCAACGCTTCGTCGGTGGCGTGGAAGCGGATCGACTGCCCCTCGGCCGACACCAGCAGCAGGTCGTCCTCCGGGCCGGCGAGCACCGCGCCGACCAGTTCGTCGCCTTCGCGCAGGTTGACGCCGATGAGGCCACCGGAGCGGTTCGAGTCGAAGTCGGTCAGCTTGGTCTTCTTGACCAGTCCCTTCTTCGTGGCGAGCACCAGGTACGGCGCCACCTCGTAGTTCGGGATCTCGATGACCTGCGCGATCTCCTCGTCCGGCTGGAACGCCAGCAGGTTCGCGACGTGCTGGCCGCGCGCCGCCCGGTTGGCTTCCGGCAGCTCGTACGCCTTCGCGCGGTAGACGCGGCCCTTGTTGGTGAAGAACAGGATCCAGTCGTGCGTGGAGCACACGAAGAAGTGCTGCACGATGTCGTCCTGCTTGAGCGCCGCGCCCTGCACGCCCTTGCCGCCGCGCTTCTGCGATCGGTACAGGTCGGTCTTGGTGCGCTTCGCGTACCCGGTGCGCGTGATGGTGACCACCACGTCCTCCACCGCGATCAGGTCTTCGACCGACACGTCGCCGTCGAACGGGATGATCTGGGTGCGCCGGTCGTCGCCGTACTTGTCGACGATCTCGGTCAGCTCGTCCTTGACGATCTGCCGCTGCCGCTCCGGCTTGTCGAGGATGTCCTTGTAGTCGGCGATCTCCAGCTCGATCTTGGCCAGCTCGTCGATGATCTTCTGACGCTCCAGCGCGGCCAGGCGGCGCAGCTGCATGTCGAGGATCGCGGTGGCCTGGATCTCGTCGATCTCCAGCAGCTCGATCAGGCCGGTGCGCGCCTCGTCGACGGTCGGCGACCGCCGGATCAGCGCGATGACCTCGTCGAGCATGTCCAGCGCCTTGACCAGACCACGCAGGATGTGGGCCCGCTCCTCGGCCTTGCGCAGCAGGAACCTCGTGCGCCGGACGATGACCTCGATCTGGTGCTTGACGTAGTGCCGCACCACCTGGTCGAGCCGCAGCGTCCGCGGCACGCCGTCGACCAGTGCCAGCATGTTGACGCCGAAGTTGTACTGCAGCTGGGTGTGCTTGTAGAGGTTGTTCAGCACGACCTTCGCGACCGCGTCCCGCTTCAGCGTGATCACGATCCGCATGCCGCGGCGGCTGTTCGACTCGTCGGCGATGTCGGCGATGCCGGTGAGCTTGCCGTCGCGCACGAGCGAGGCGATGTTCTCCACCAGGTTGTCCGGGTTGACCTGGTACGGCAGCTCGGTGACGACGAGTGTCGGGCGGCCCTTGAGGTCCTCCTCGACCTCGACGACCGCGCGCATCTTCACCGAGCCGCGGCCGGTGCGGTACGCCTCCTCGATCCCGGCCGTGCCGAGGATCAGACCCTTCGTCGGGAAGTCCGGGCCCTTGATGCGCAGCATCAGCGCGGCGAGCAGCTCGTCCTCGGTGGCGTCCGGGTTGTCCAGGCTCCAGATGACGCCGTCCGCCACCTCCCGCAGGTTGTGCGGCGGGATGTTGGTCGCCATGCCGACCGCGATGCCCGAGGTGCCGTTGACCAGCAGGTTCGGGATGCGGGCAGGCAGGACGTCCGGCTCCTGCGTGCGGCCGTCGTAGTTGTCGGAGAAGTCGACCGTGTCGTGGTCGATCTCCCGGAGCATCTCCATCGCCAGCGGCGCGAGCCGGGACTCGGTGTACCGCATGGCCGCCGCGGGGTCGTTGCCCGGCGAGCCGAAGTTGCCCTGCCCGTCGATCAGCGGGTACCGCAGCGCCCACGGCTGGGCGAGCCGCACGAGCGCGTCGTAGATCGCCGAGTCACCGTGCGGGTGGTAGTTGCCCATGACGTCGCCGACGACGCGCGAGCACTTGTTGTACCCGCGTTCGGGCCGGAAGCCCGAGTCGTACATCGAGTACAACACCCGGCGGTGCACGGGTTTGAGACCGTCGCGCACGTCCGGCAGCGCCCGCGACACGATCACGCTCATCGCGTAGTCGATGTAGGAGCGCTGCATCTCCTGCTGGATGTCGACCGGTTCGGTGCGGTCGTGCTCCGGCGGCAAGGTTTCCGTCATGAGGTCCTTCTCGTGAAAAGCTCAGGCTGGACGGTGGCGACTACACGTCGAGGAAACGGACGTCCTTGGCGTTGCGGGTGATGAACGAACGGCGTGCTTCGACGTCCTCGCCCATCAGGACGCTGAACAGCTCGTCCGCCGCGGCCGCGTCGTCGAGGGTCACCTGCAGCAGCAGGCGGTGCGCCGGGTCCATCGTGGTCTCCCACAGCTCCTCGGCGTTCATCTCGCCGAGACCCTTGTAGCGCTGGATCGCGTCGTCCTTCGGCAGCTTCCGGCCCGCCTCGGCACCCGCGGCGATCAGCCCGTCGCGCTCCTTGTCCGAGTAGGCGTACTCCGGCTCCGCCCGCGGCCACTTGATCTTGTACAGCGGCGGCTGCGCGAGGTACACGTGACCGTGCTCGATGAGCTGCGGCATGAAGCGGAACAACAGCGTCAGCAGCAGGGTGCGGATGTGCTGGCCGTCCACGTCGGCGTCGGCCATCAGCACGATCTTGTGGTACCGCAGCTTCGAGATGTCGAAGTCGTCGTGGATGCCGGTGCCCAGCGCGGTGATGAGCGACTGGACCTCGTTGTTCTTGAGCACCCGGTCGATGCGGGCCTTCTCCACGTTGATGATCTTGCCGCGGATCGGCAGGATCGCCTGGAACCGCGACTCGCGGCCCTCCTTGGCGGAGCCACCGGCGGAGTCGCCCTCGACGATGTAGAGCTCGCACTCCTCCGGGTTCGTCGACTGGCAGTCCTTGAGCTTGCCCGGCAGGCCGCCGATGTCCATCGCACCCTTGCGGCGCACCAGGTCACGGGCCCGCCGGGCCGCCATGCGGGCCTGCGCGCTGGCCACCGACTTGTTGATGATCGTCTTGGCCTCGGCCGGGTTGCGCTCGAACCAGTCGGCGAGCCACTCGTTGGTCTTGCTCTGCACGAACGACTTCGCCTCGCTGTTGCCCAGCTTGGTCTTGGTCTGGCCCTCGAACTGCGGCTCGGACAGCTTGATCGACACGATCGCGGCCAGACCCTCGCGCACGTCCTCACCGGAGAGGTTCTCGTCCTTCTCCTTGAGCAGCTTCTTGTCGCGCGCGTACGCGTTGACCACGCGGGTCAGCGCGGCGCGGAAGCCTTCTTCGTGCGTACCGCCCTCGTGGGTGTTGATCGTGTTGGCGAACGTGTGCACCGACGGGGTGTAGGAGTTGTTCCACTGCATCGCGACCTCGACCTCGAGGCCGTCACCCTTCGCGTCGAAGGAGATGACGCTGGGGTGGATGGGGTCCTTGCTGCCGTTGATGTGCTTGACGAAGTCCTCGAGACCGCCGGGGTAGTGGTAGGTGCGCTCCTTCACGCGCGCCTTGTGCCCCTCGGCGTCCTCCTCGGTCTCCTCTTCGCTGACGCGCTCGTCCCGCAGGGTGATGGACAGGCCCTTGTTGAGGAAGGCCATCTCCTGCAGCCGGCGGGCGACCGTCTCGGCGTTGTACGTCGTGGTCTCGAAGATCTCCGGGTCGGCCCAGAACGTGGTGGTGGTGCCGGTGGAGTCGGCGGGCCCGGCGTCGATGAGTTCCCCGGGCTTCGCGTGGTCGTAGTGCTGCTTCCACAGCCTGCCGTCGCGGCGGACCTCGACGTCGAGCGCCGTGGAGAGCGCGTTCACCACCGAGATGCCGACGCCGTGCAGACCACCGGACACCGCGTACGAGTCGCTGTCGAACTTGCCGCCCGCGTGCAGCACGGTGTGCACGACCTCGATGGTCGGCCGGTGCTCCTTGGGGTGCATGTCCACCGGGATGCCGCGGCCGTCGTCGGCGACGCGGACGCCGCCGTCGGCCAGCAGGGTCACGTCGACCTTGGTCGCGTACCCCGCCATCGCCTCGTCGACCGAGTTGTCGACGACCTCTTGGATAAGATGGTGCAGACCGCGCTCACCGGTCGAGCCGATGTACATGCCGGGACGCTTCCGGACGGCCTCGAGCCCCTCGAGCACGGTGATGGAGGACGCGTTGTAATCGTTCTTGGCTGCCACAGGCCTGCTTTCTCCTCGATCTCGCCCAAGGGACCCCGCTCCCTGTGTCCATTCTACTTGGCCACGTCCGCTCACATGCGGCAAGGACACCCCTGATTTCCTCACAGAGCCACTAACTCGAACCCGGACGAGTGCCGGGATGGCTCTGCGTCATACCGAGGCATCACGGCGCGTACGCCGCCTCAGCCGTACGTGTCGCGCGGGCCACGTCCCGAGACGTGCCGGGGCCCCTTGCGCCAACTGGGCGCGGTGGGCCCGTGGATGCGCATCCGCTTGACCACCCCGTGGCCCAGCGCCGCGGCGATCTTGGTGAGCAGCTGCCCCTGCAGCAACCGGAGCTGGGTGGCCCAGGCCGTCGAGCTGGCGCGGACGGTCAGCTCGCCGTCCTTGAGCGAGACCGGCTGGGCGTGCTCGGCGACCTCCTCGCCGACGAGCCGGGCCCACTGGCCGAAGACCTGGCCGTCGGTCAGCCGCTCGTTCCACCCGCGCTCACCGGCCAGGCGCTGCATCAGGCGGCCGAGCGGCTGGGGGTCGCGGGGGTCGGCGCCGGGGCCGGACCAGCGGCGGCGGCGCGGGTTCTGATTGAGTTCGCTCGCCTTGGCCCGCTTGCGCACGCCAGGCTCGACACCCCTGGCCTCGGCCTTGGCCTTCGCGGCAGCCAGAGCCTGCCGCGCCAGGTCCCGGCCGGGCCCCTGCCCGTTCGGCCCAGTTGCGGGATCACTCTGCGTGGCCGATACGCTGTCGGCCACCCCACCGTGCCCCGCCCGGGTGCCTTGATCGAACTCGTTCGGCCGCTTGCTCACCCGCGGCGATGACCCGCTCACGGTGTTATCCACACTATCCACAGACTTATCCCCAGATCGGTGGGTAAATTGTGTGGCGCCGGTCACCCCGGGTGTCCGGCCGTCCTCGGGCAGCGGGTGCTCAGGCAAGGGTGACCTCCCCGTTCGAGACCGTGAAGCGGGTTCCCGTCAACTCCCCGGGTACGTCCTCGTCCACCGCAGCGGTGATCAACACCTGTTCGGCGGCGGCCGCGACCTCCGCCAGCCGCGCCCGGCGGCGCTTGTCCAGCTCCGCGAACACGTCGTCGAGCATCAGCACCGGCTCCCCGTTCTCCGCGCGCAGCAGCTCGTAGGACCCGAGCCGCAGGGCGAGCGCGAACGACCAGGATTCTCCGTGGCTCGCGTAGCCCTTCGCCGGCGCCTCGCCGAGGATCAGCTCCAGTTCGTCGCGGTGCGGACCGACCAGGCTCACCCCGCGTTCGAGCTCAGAGGGCCGCGCCTCGGCCAGCGCCTCCACCAGGACGGTGCTCAGTTTCTCCGGATCCGCGCGCTCCCCGTCCGGCCGCCCGTACCCCTCGGGCAACGCTTCACCCAGGCTCGACCGGTAGGAGATCCTCGCCGGCCGCGAGTCCGGCGCCACTCCCGCGTACGCGGCAGCGGTGTGGGGCGCGATGTCGGCAACGAGGTCCAGGCGCGCGGCGAGCAACTGCGCGCCGACCGTCGCGAGGTGGTTGTCCCAGACTTCGAGCGTCGAGAGCGCGTACGGGTCCTCGCGCGCTCCTTTTCTCTTACCGGCCGTCTTGAGCAACGCGTTGCGCTGCCGCAGCACCCGTTCGTAGTCCGACCGCACCCCCGCCCACCGCGGCGCGCGCAGCACCAGCAGCTCGTCGAGGAAGCGGCGGCGTTCGCCGGGATCGCCGCGCACGAGCGCGAGGTCCTCCGGGGAGAACAGCACCGTGCGCAGGATCCCGAGGATGTCACGCGGCTTGCCGACCGCACCGCGGTTGACCCGCGCGCGGTTCGCCTTGCCGGGCGTGATCTCCAGCTCGACGGTCAGCTCGCGGTCGTCGTTGACCACGGCCGCCCGCACCAGGGCTCGTTCACAACCGTGCCGGACGAGCGGCGCGTCGGTGGCGACCCGGTGCGAACCGAGCGTCGCCAGGTAGCCGATCGCTTCGAGCAGGTTGGTCTTGCCCCGGCCGTTGGGGCCGACCAGCACGGTCGGCCCCGGCGTCAACGGCAGGTCAGCGTGCTCCCACGACCGGAAGTCGGTGACCTGGAGGTGACGGAGGTACAAGGTGCGCCTACTGACCGACCTTCTTGACGGCGTGCCCACCGAACTGGTTGCGCAGCGCGGCGACGGCCCGCATGGCGGCGGAGTCCTTCTGGCGGGAGGAGAACCGGGCGAACAGCGCGGCCGAGATCACCGGCGCCGGCACCGCGTTGTTGATCGCCTCCTCCAGCGTCCAGCGGCCCTCGCCGGAGTCCTCGACGTAACCTTCGAGGTCGTCGAGGTCCGGGTCCTCGTCCAGCGCGCGGACCAGCAGGTCGAGCAGCCACGACCGGACGACGGTGCCCCGCTGCCAGCCCTTGATCACGGCCGGCACGTCGTCGATGACCTTCGCGGCTTCCATCAGCTCGAAGCCCTCGGCGTACGCCTGCATCACGCCGTACTCGATGCCGTTGTGGATCATCTTCGCGTAGTGACCGGCGCCGACCGAGCCCGCGTGCGAGAAGCCCTCCTCGCGGGGACCGTCCGGGCGCAGCGCGTCGAAGATCGGCAGCGCGCGCTCGACGTCCTCCGCCGCACCGCCGACCATCAGGCCGTAGCCGTTCTCCTTGCCCCACACGCCACCGGAGACACCGCAGTCGAGGTAGCTGATCTTCTTCGCCGCCAGCACCTCGGCGTTGCGCTTGTCGTCGGTGAACTTCGAGTTGCCGCCGTCGATCACCAGGTCACCTTCGGACAGCAGCTCACCGAGCTCGTCCACGGTGTCGCGCGTCGGGCCACCGGCCGGGACCATGATCCACACGGTCCGCGGAGCGGCGAGCTTCGACACCATGTCCGCGAGCGACGTGGAGTCGCTCACCTCCTGGTTGCGGTCGTAACCGACCACCTCGTGCCCGGCGGCGCGCAGCCGCTCGCGCATGTTGAAGCCCATCTTGCCGAGGCCGACGAGTCCCAGCTGAACCATCGAAAATCCCCTTTGTGTCCTTCTGTTCCGATCAACCGGGTAGGCGGACCGGCATCAACAAGTAGAGGTAACCAGGAACGACCTGGCCCTGCTCGTCTGCCGGCTTGATCAAAGCCGGACGGTTGGGGGTGGTGAACGTCAGCTCCGCGCGGTCGGCGTGCAGAGCCCCGAGGCCGTCGACGAGGTAGCCAGGGTTGAACGCGATCGTCACCGGTTCGCCTTCGTAGTCCACCGGCAGCTCTTCCTCGGCACTGCCCTCGTCGTCACCACCCGCGGACAACCGCAGTGAACCGTCCGCGAACTCCAGCCGCACCTGGGTACCCCGCTCGGCGACGAGGGACACGCGCTTGATCGCCTCGGACAGCGGGGCGACGTCGATGACCGCGCGGGAGGTGTGCTGGGCGGGCAGCAGCTGCCGGTACGGCGGGAACTCCGCGTCGAGGAGCCGGGTGGTGGTGTAGCGGCCGGAGCCGGCGAGGCCGAGCAGACCTTCGCCACTGGCGAGGCTGAGGGAGACCTTCGCGCCGCTCGCGCCCAGCGACTTCGCCGCTTCGGCGAGCGTCCGCGCGGGCACGAGCACCGCGGCGTCCGCGAGCCCTTCGGCGGGCTCCCACGTGAATTCGCGCATCGCGAGCCGGAAGCGGTCGGTGGCGACGAGGGTGAGCGTGCTGCCCGAGATCTCCAGGCGCATGCCGGTGAGCATCGGCAGCGTGTCGTCCTTGCCCGCCGCGACGGCGACCTGGGTGACGGCCTGACCGAACGCGTCGCCCGCGACCTCACCGGCGAGCGCCGGCTGGGCGGGCAGCGCGGGGTAGTCCTCGACGGGCATCGTCGGCAGGGAGAAGCGCGCGTTGCCGCAGGTGATGGACGCGCGGGAGCCGTCGACGAAGATCTCGACCGGCTGCGCGGGCAGCGCCTTGGTGATGTCGGCGAGCAGTCGCCCCGACACCAGCAGGCGGCCGCCGTCGGCGATCGTCGCGGGTACGCCGACCGTCGCGGACACCTCGTAGTCGAAGCCCGAGACGGTGAGCGCGTCGGAGGAGCCGTCGGACCCGGCGTCGAGCAGGACACCGCCCAGCACCGGTACCGGTGGCCTGGACGGCAGGCTGCGTGCCACCCACGCGACGGCGTCCGCCAGCCCGTCTCGCTCGACGCGGATCTTCATGCGCCCATCCTTTCGACAGCCGAGCCACCCCCTGGAGGCTCGAGAAGATCGACAAACGGCCCCGGACGCGCGGTGCGCAGCGCGTTGGCCAGGGATCTCGCAGTGTGGTGGAGCCCGGCGCCGGTGTCGCCAACGGTGTGCGGGCCTGGGTGTGGATACCCACGTTAGAACGTGAGCCCGCCCGGCGTCATTCGGGGCAGGCCATCGACTTGTCGACAAGTTGCCAGTCGTTCACCGCTTGTCCCCAGATCCACAGCCGCCTGTTTTTGCTTTAGAAGATTTTCTTGAGAGAAACAAAGGCAGTGACAGTAATAGGGGGTGTGGATTGTGTGGACAGCCCGTGTTGCCGCAGGTCCATCGGCGCGGCGGGCTGTGGACAGCTGTGGAGTACCACCCGTGGACAACTTCGGCCCTCCGTGGACAACTTCCGGCCGCCCCTAAGCCGTCCACAGCCATCCACAGTTGTCCACACGATCTTCCCCAGTTGTGGGTGGAGTTGTACCCATCCACCGCGCGGTACCGCGGTGGTCCAGACTTCACCCGCGCGTGCGACGGAGATCTATTTTCGATGCGGTCCCGTTATGGGGATCACAAGGCGCAGCGGGCTACCGCGGTCGTTCGCGGCTCTGGGATACCCCGGCCCCTCGCGGAGAAACTCGTTGCGGCGCGGCGGAATCCGGCGTGCAGTGCACCACCGCGGGCAACCGCGGCAGGCTGGATTCCGTGGCCAGCAAGGAAGAAACGACGCACCGGGCGCAGGATCGATTGGCACAGAAGGGAAACGCGCGAGCCGAGTTACCTCGCCGCGACGGCTGCGGGGCGCAGCTGACCACGACGCGACTGTCCTACTTGAACAGTCCGCCGTGCTCTTGGTTAAGGGGAACCGCGCGCGGAACTACTGGCGGGCGCGCTGCTTGATGCGGAAGGTCAGTTCCTGCACCTGGTCGTAGATCCGGCGCCGCTCGGCCATTTCCTTGCGGATCTTCTTGTCCGCGTGCATGACCGTCGTGTGGTCGCGGCCGCCGAAGGTCTGGCCGATCTTCGGCAGCGACATGTCCGTCAGCTCGCGGCACAGGTACATCGCGATCTGCCGGGCCGTGGCGAGCGCCTTCGTCTTGCCGGGCCCGCACAGGTCGTCGATCGTCACGTCGAAGAACTCGGCCGTGGTGGCCATGATCGTCGGCGCGCTGATCTCCGGCGCCTGCGAGTCCGGGATCAGGTCCCGCAACACGATCTCCGCCAGCCCGACGTCCACCGGCTGCTGGTTCAGCGACGCGAAAGCCGTGACGCGGATGAGCGCGCCTTCGAGCTCCCGGATGTTCGCCTCGACGCGCGAGGCGATGAACTCCAGCACGTCACCCGGCACCGCGAGCCGATCCTGCGCGGCCTTCTTGCGCAGGATCGCGATGCGGGTCTCCAGCTCCGGCGGCTGGATGTCGGTGATCAGGCCCCACTCGAACCGCGTGCGCAGCCGGTCCTCCAGGGTTTCCAGCCGCTTCGGCGGCCGGTCCGAGGACACCACGATCTGCTTGTTCGCGTTGTGCAGGGTGTTGAAGGTGTGGAAGAACTCCTCCTGGGTTCCTTCCTTGCCCTCCAGGAACTGGATGTCGTCGACCAGCAGGATGTCGATGTCGCGGTAGCGGCGCTGGAACGCCACCTTGCGGTCGTCGCGCAGGGAGTTGATGAAGTCGTTCGTGAACTCCTCGGTCGACACGTAGCGCACGCGCATCCCGGGGAACAGCCGTTGCGCGTAGTGCCCGACCGCGTGCAGCAGGTGCGTCTTCCCCAGCCCGGACTCGCCCCAGATGAAGAGGGGGTTGTACGCGCGGGAAGGCGCTTCCGCGACCGCGAAGGCGGCCGCGTGCGCGAAGCGGTTCGAGGCGCCGATGACGAAGGTGTCGAATGTGTACTTCTCGTTCAGGCGCGTCTTCGAGGTCTGTGGCTGGGCGGGCGCGGTGTACGGCTGGCCGGCGACCGGCTGACCGGAGAACATCGGCCAGATTTCGTGCGCGGCGGCGAGCGCGTCGCCCTCTTCGTCCACTTCCTCGTCCCCGTCGTCGTCGACCGGCGCCAGGATCGGCTTGGCAGGTTCCGCCTGGACGCGGGCGCGCCGCATGGGCGGCAGCATGCCGTCGTCGAGGGGCGGCATCACCGGACGGGTCGGTGGCTCGGTCACCACGTTCTCCACCCGCGCGGGTGACGGGGAGTACTGCGGCTGGGGAGGCGGGGGCGGTACCTCGGCGGTGTCCACCTTCACGGCGAGCGACACCGGCCGCCCGAGCCGGCGGGACAGCGCGTGCGTGATCGGCTCGCGCAACGCGCGCTCGATGGCTTCCTTCGCGAAGTCACTGGGAGCGGCGAGCAGCGCGGTGCCGTCGAGTAGACCGATCGGACGGGTGACGCGCATCCACGCGCGCTGCTGGGGGGAGAGAGTTCCGTCGGACAGCTCACGGACCACCTGCTCCCAGACGACACCCAGGTTCATCTGGTGCTCGGACACCGACTCAGCTCCCCTCCCCTCGTCACCCCAGACGAATCGACCTCACCAGCCCCCCGCGGGCAGCGTTCATCCACAGAGTTGTCCACAACTGTGCACTAATGTACGGCGACCCGTAGCGACTCCACCTGCGGGTGCAACCTACGCCAGCCAGAGCCTCCACACCTTCTGGCGGCGACGCCGAGCCCCACGAACGGGTGACTCAAGAGGAGACACGCTAACAAGCCTCGCGCCGCCAGACAAGACGCCAGGTCCAGAACGATCCCACGTCCTACGCCGCGTCGCCACCCGATCCTCCCGCGTGCAGACTAGGGGGTGGTGCACAGGTCACCTGAGCGGGTGCGTACCCTCGTAAAGTCCCCGCTTGCCGCGGGCACCTCAGCGTGTCCACGTTCGCGCCCGCCGGGAGACACACCAGACCTGACGGTGGTTGCGTACCACCGGTATGTCGAGAGCAGGAGAAGCAGAGTCGTGAGCAAGGGTAAGCGCACCTTCCAGCCGAACAACCGCCGACGCGCCCGCACGCACGGGTTCCGGCTGCGCATGCGTACCCGCGCGGGCCGGGCGATCCTTTCGGCCCGCCGTCGCAAGGGCCGCGAGAAGCTGTCGGCCTGATAGCGCCACCCGCAGGCGCATCCCATGCTGCCCGCTGCCGCACGTCTGCGGCGTAGTGAGGACTTCCGTGAGGTCATGAAGCGGGGGTCCCGCGCCGGGCGGCGGCGCCTGGTGGTGCACGCCCGAGTGGCACCCAGCCCGTCCGCGTCCAGTACGCGGGCGGGTTTTGTGGTGAGCAAGGCCGTCGGGAACTCCGTCGTGCGGCACCGGGTGTCCCGGCGGTTGCGGCACCTCGTCGCCGCCCGCCTCGGAACCGTGCCGCCCGGTAGCGCGTTGGTGATTAGGGCGTTGCCGCCGGCGGCCACGGCGTCCAGCGCGGAACTCGGCGCGGACCTCGACACGGCACTGCGGCGGCTGGGCCTGCTCCCGGACCGCCGCACGGCCGGTTCCGGCCAGGACGACAAAGATGGGCCTGCGGTGTGAACGAACACCCGACCGCGATCGGCGACGAGACCCAGGAGGCTCCGCGCCCGGGTCCGGTCGCCTGGTTCCTGCTGCTCCCCCTGCGTTTCTACCGCCGGTGGATCTCTCCCTTCCTCCCGCCGAGCTGCCGCTTCTACCCGAGCTGCAGCACGTACGCGGTTGAGGCGCTGACCCGGTTCGGCGCCGCCCGGGGTTCGTACCTCGCGGCGCGCCGGTTGCTGCGCTGCGGACCGTGGACGCCACCCGGCCGCGACCCGGTGCCCGAGACCTTCTCCTGGCGCCACACCAGACCTGGTTTGTCAACCGAGGAGTAGCTCAGTGCTCAACTTCATCTACTACCCCGTGTCCTTCATCCTCTGGTGTTGGCACAAAGTCTTCGGGTTCGTTCTCGGCGACAACAACGCGATCGCCTGGATCCTCGCGATCATGTTCCTGACGTTCACGGTCCGCGGCATCATGTTCAAGCCGTTCGTGAACCAGGTCCGGTCGATGAAGAAGATGCAGGAGTTCGCGCCGGAACTGAAGAAGATCCAGAAGAAGTACGCGAACGACAAGCAGCGCCAAGCGGCGGAGATGCAGAAGCTCCAGCGCGAGCACGGCGTCAACCCGCTGGGCAGCTGCCTGCCGATGCTCCTCCAGATTCCGGTCTTCATCGGTCTGAACTGGGTGCTGCGGTCGTTCACGAACAAGCCGCTCGACCAGAAGGCGAACAACTACTTCTTCGACCACGCCGGCGTCGAGTCGTACGTCAACGCGAAGCTGTTCGGCGTCAACATCGGTGACGCGATCCACCACGCGTCGGTGCTGGGCGGTACCGGCGGCGGCTGGAACTGGAACGTGGCCCCGGTCGCGATCCCGCTGATGATCCTCGCGAGCGTGTTGACCCACCTGACCGCGCGCCACTCGACGGCGCGCCAGGCCGCCGCCGCGACCGAGGCCAACCCGCAGGCCGCGATGATGCAGAAGCTGACGATGTACGTCTTCCCGCTGGGCGTGCTCGTGTTCGGTGCCTTCTTCCCGATCGGGCTGCTCGTCTACTGGCTGTCGAACAACAGCTGGACCCTGATGCAGCAGCGGCTCGTGTACACCCGCATCGACAAGGAAGAGGCCGCGAAGAAGGCCGAGGCGAAGGAGAAGCGCGACGCGCTCGCGCCGAAGCCGGGTGCCAAGCCGAAGCCCGGTCAGAAGCCGGCGCAGCAGGCCAAGGCCGCGGACGAGGACAAGCCGGAGACCGGCGGCGCGACCCCCGCGTCGAATGGCGGCGGCAAGCGCAGTTCCAAGGCAGGCTCCCCCCACCGGTTCGCCGACCAGCCGCAGCGCCCGCAGAACGGGACGGCGCAGCAGCGGAAGAAGCCGGCATCGGGTGGCAAGAACTCTGGACAGAAAGGCTCGGGGCAGAAGCGTCGCTGACGGCTGCCCCGGGGAAGGAGACGAATGATGTCGGAGACGGTCGAGGCGGTCGGAACCGAGCAGGACAAGTCCGGTGATGAGGAGAACGCGCCCACCGGCGCCGATCTGCTCGTCCAGGAGGGTGACATCGCCGGGGACTACCTGGAGCGCCTGCTGGACCTGCTCGACTACGACGGGGACATCGACCTGGACGTCGAAGCGGGCCGCGCCGTGGTCAGCATCGACGGTGGTGACGATCTCGAGAAGCTCGTCGGCAACCGCGGCCAGGTCCTCGAAGCGCTGCAGGAGCTGACGCGGCTCGCGGTGCAGCAGGAGACCGGCACCCGCAGCCGGCTGATGCTGGACATCGCGGGCTGGCGTGCGGCGCGCCGGGAGGAGCTGCGGGAGCTCGGCCGCACGACCGCCGAGACGGTCGTGTCGACGGGCGAGAAGGTGCGGCTGCAGCCGATGAGCCCGTTCGAGCGCAAGGTCGTGCACGACGCGGTCGCCGCGGTTGAGGGCGCGCGGAGCGAGAGCGAGGGCGAGGAGCCGAAGCGCCGGGTGGTCGTCCTGCCGGACGACGAGGACTGACGAACCAGGGATCAAGGGAGCGGCCCGCCGGGAAACCGGCGGGCCGCTCCTTTTTTGCGGGACATATCCCTACGCACGACTTCCGCTGCCCTGTTTCACGTGAAACCGGTCCGCCTCCCACTCTTGATGTTGGAGTCGGGGACAATCGGTAGGAGCGAGTTTCACGTGAAACGGAGTGACGAGTGGGAGACGTGCGAGGCCCGGCCGCCGAGGTGTTCGGGGCGGGGCTGGCGGCGGCAGAGCGGTTCGCGGCACTACTGGAAGAGCATGGGGTGGAGCGTGGCCTGATCGGTCCCCGGGAAGTGGACCGGCTGTGGGATCGGCACCTCCTCAACTCCGCGGTTGTCGGCGAGCGGATCCCCAAGGGGGCGACCGTGGTCGACGTCGGTTCCGGCGCCGGTCTGCCGGGCATCCCGTTGGCGATCGCTCGGCCGGATCTGGAGCTCACCCTCGTGGAGCCGATGGCGCGACGCGTCGAGTGGCTGACCGAGGTGATCGAGGAACTCGAACTGGACGTCCGGGTGACCCGCGGCCGAGCGGAGGAACGGGCCGTCCGCGCGGAGATCGGTACCGTGGACGTGGTGACCGCCCGAGCGGTCGCTCCCCTCGCTCGATTGGCGGGATGGTGCCTGCCTCTTCTCCGTGAAGGTGGCATGATGCTCGCATTGAAGGGGGCCAGTGCGCGGGACGAAATCGCCCGCGACGCGGCGGCCGTGGCCCGGCTCGGGGGCGGCCAGCCGGAGGTCTCCGAATGTGGGGTCGGCCTGTTGGAGGTCCCCACAACCGTTGTGATTGTCGAGCGAGAGCGTCCGCAGGCATCGGCTCAGGGGAAACGACGGCGAAACGCTGTCGGTGTTCGGTCGAAGCGGACGGGATGAAAAGATGGCCATGTTCCACGTGAAACCGTGCGGTGTGCGCGGTGGAGTGTCGATACCAGAGAGGTGGCTCGGCCGGTGACCCCGCCTTCGTCAGACTGGACCCCGATCGCCGAAGAAGCCGAGCGCGCGGCGCGCGTTCTGCATCCTGAACCCAACATGCTGCCCCGCCCCGACCACCGACGCGTTCTCACCGTCGCCAACCAGAAGGGTGGCGTCGGCAAGACCACCAGTGCGGTCAACCTGGCTGCCGCGCTCGCCGTGCACGGGTTGAAAACCCTCGTGATCGACCTCGACCCCCAGGGCAACGCCAGCACCGCGCTCAACGTGGACCATCGCTCCGGCACCCCGTCGGTCTACGAGGTGCTCCTCGGCGAGGTGTCCCTGGCGGACGCCGTGGCCGTCAGCGAGCAGTCCCCCAACCTCCTGTGCGTCCCCGCGACCATCGACCTGGCCGGTGCCGAGATCGAGCTCGTCGAGATGGAGAACCGGGAGTCGCGGCTCAAGGAGGCACTGTCGGCGGAGGCGATCGACGAGATCGGCGTCGACTACGTCTTCATCGACTGCCCGCCGTCGCTCGGTCTTCTCACGGTCAACGCGATGGTCGCCGCCCGCGAGGTGCTCATCCCCATCCAGTGCGAGTACTACGCGCTGGAAGGTCTCGGCCAGCTGCTGAGCAACATCGACCTCGTGCAGAAGCACCTGAACCCCAGCCTCGCCGTCTCCACGATCCTGCTCACGATGTACGACGGCCGCACCAAGCTGGCCGACCAAGTGACCGCCGAGGTCCGCGGTCACTTCGGCGACGTCGTACTCAAGACCGTCATCCCCCGCAACGTGAAGGTGTCGGAGGCGCCGAGCTACGGCCAGACCGTGCTCGCGTACGACCCGGGTTCGCGCGGCGCGATGAGCTACGTCGACGCCGCGAAGGAGATCGCCGAGCGCGGCAGCACCAACGGATCGAGGAGCGGAACACTATGACGGAGCGCAGAGGAGGGCTCGGCCGCGGCCTCGCGGCGCTGATCCCCACCGGACCGGCGGCGGGTGAGCAGCCGGCAGCGGAAGCCCGGCCCGAGACGTCCTCGCGCAACGGCGAGAAGGACTGGTCCGTCGACAACGCGGTCCCGCAGGCCGGGGGCGAGGTCGCCGGGGCGGTGTACCGCGAGGTGCCGATCAACGCGATCCGGCCCAACCCGAAGCAGCCCCGGCAGGTGTTCGACCAGGAGGCGCTCGCCGAGCTCGAACACTCCATCCGCGAGTTCGGGCTCATGCAGCCCATCGTCGTGCGGGAGCTGCCGGACGAGCAGTACGAGCTCGTCATGGGTGAGCGCCGCCTGCGTGCCTCGCAGCTGGCTGAGCTCGAAAAGATCCCCGCGATCGTCCGGCAGACCGCCGACGAGGCGATGCTGCGGGACGCACTGCTGGAGAACATCCACCGCGTCCAGCTGAACCCGCTCGAAGAGGCGGCCGCGTACCAGCAGCTGCTCGACGAGTTCGAGGTGACGCACGAGGAGCTCGCGACGCGCATCGGGCGCAGCCGTCCGGTCATCACCAACACCATCCGGCTGCTGAAGCTCCCCCTCCCCGTCCAGCGCCGGGTCGCCGCCGGGGTGCTGTCGGCCGGTCACGCGCGGGCCCTGCTGTCGCTGGAGGACCCGGAGGCTCAGGAGGAGCTCGCGACCCGGATCGTCGCGGAGGGCTTGTCGGTCCGCGCGACCGAAGAGGCGGTGACGCTCAAGAAGAGCGAGGCGCCGGCGAAGCCGAAGGCACAACCGCGCAAGCCGATGCAGGCGCCCGGGTTGCAGGATCTCGCGACTCGCCTCTCGGACACCTTCGACACCCGTGTGAAGGTCGACCTCGGCCGCCGCAAGGGCCGGATCGTCGTCGAGTTCGGTTCCGTCGACGATCTGGAGCGGATCGTGGCGCTGATGGCGCCGGAAGCGACAAATCGGACACTTAATTCCAATGAGGAATGACACCAGGTCATTTCGTCACGGTGATGAATAGCTGAAGGCCCCCTCCGAGCATCCGGAGGGGGCCTTCAGCATCTGTCAGGCGGTACGGGCGATCGCGCGCTGCACCAGATCGGCGAACACCTCGCCGAGGTTGGTCCCGGCGGACTCCATCGCCATCGGCACCGTCGACGTCTCGGTCAGTCCAGGCGACGGAGTCACTTCGAGGAACTGGACCGTCCCGTCGGCCGCCACGATCGCGTCAGTCCGCGAGATGTCCCGCATGCCCAGGATCCGGTGCGCGGCGACGGCCTGTTCGCCGACCGCCTTCGCCACGTCGTCCGGCAGCCGGGCGGGCGTGAAGAAGTCGGTGAGGCCGGCGGTGTAGCGGGCGGTGTAGTCGTACACCCCGCTCTCGGGCACGATCTCGACCGCCGGCAGCGCCCACGGCACGCCGTCGCGCTCCACGACGCCGACCGTCACCTCGGTCCCGTCGATGAACCGCTCCGCCAGCACGGTGTCCCCGTACGCGAAGCAACCGACCATCGCGGCCGGGAGCTCCGACGCGTCCCGCACGACCTGCGTGCCCAGTGCCGAACCACCCTGGTCCGGCTTGAGGATCAACGGCAGCCCGAGGCGGTCGACGATCGCGTCCAGCACCGGCTGCGCGCCGAGCTCGCGGAACGTGCTGCTGGGCAGCACCACCCAGTCCGGCGTGGCGAACCCGGCCTCGGCGAGCAGCACCTTGGCGGTGGGCTTGTCCCACGCCCGGCGGCAGCCCTGCGAGCTGGTGCCGACGTACGGCACCTTCAGCATCTCCAGGATGGTCTGGACCGCGCCGTTCTCGCCCTCGCCGCCGTGCAGCGCGATCACCGCCGCGTCCGGCCTGTCCTTGCGGAGCCGGTCGAGCAGACCGGCGTCGGTGTCCCACTCGTCGACGGTCAGCCCCTGCGCCCGCAACGCGGCGGACAGCCGCCTGCCGGAGCGAAGGGAAATGTCTCGCTCGTGCGAGAGCCCGCCTGCCAGCACCGCGACGGATGCGCTCACCACGCCGTACTCCCCTGGTCGTCTGTTGTGGACAGCAGATCAGGCCGTGTCCGGGGACGGGTTCTCCGGCCCGGAAATCGGCTTCATGCTGACGTTACCGAACGTGCGCACCAGGTCCATTTCGGACTCGAGCACTCCGGCGAGGCGGCGGACGCCCTCACGGATCCGCTCGGGCGTCGGGTAGCAGTACGACAACCGCATCTGCCTGCTGCCGAAACCGTCAGCGTAGAAACCCGTTCCCGACGCGTACGCGACCCGTGCCGTCACCGCGCGCGGCAGCATCGCCTTGGTGTCCACGCCCTCCGGCACGGTGACCCAGACGTAGAAACCGCCGTCGGGACGCGTCCAGCTGCAGCCCGCGGGCATGTGCTGTTCGAGCGCGGACAGGATCGCGTCCCGCCGCTCCCGGTAGTTCTCGCGGAAGGTCTTGATCTGGCCCTTCCAGTCGTGGGTGGCCAGGTACCGCGCGACGATCATCTGGTTCAGCGAGGGCGGGCACAGCGTCGCCGACTCGGCGGCCAGCACGAGCTTCTCGCGCACCGCGTGCGGCGCCAGCACCCAGCCGACGCGCAGCCCGGAGGCGAACGTCTTGGAGAACGACCCGAGGTAGACGACGTTCTCGGGGTCCAGCGAGCGCAGCGCGGGGTACGTCTGCCCGTCGAAGCCGAGGAGGCCGTACGGGTTGTCCTCGACCACGAGCACGCCGTGCGCCCGGCAGATCGCGAGGATCTCGGCGCGCCGCTCGACGGCCAGCGTCACGCCTGCGGGGTTGTGGAAGTTCGGGATCGTGTAGAGGAACTTGACGCGCCTGCCGGCCTTCTCGGCCTGCGCGAGGGCCTCTCGCAGCGCCTCCGGGACCAGGCCCTGGTCGTCCATCGCGACGTGCAGGACCTGCGCCTGGTAGGCGGCGAACGAGCCGAGCGCGCCGACGTACGACGGGCCCTCGGCGAGCACCACGTCACCGGGGTCGCAGAACAGGCGGGTGACCATGTCCAGGCCCATCTGGGAGCCGACCGTCACCACGACGTCGTCCGGATGGGCCGAGATGCCCTCCAGGGCCATGATCTCGCAGATCTGCTCCCGGAGTACCGGGATGCCCTGCGCGGAGCCGTACTGGAGCGCCACGAGGCCGTCTTCGGCGATCAGGTCGCCCACCTGCGCCGAAAGGGTGTCGAGCGGCAGCGCGGCGAGGTTCGGCATGCCGCCGGCCAGCGAGACGACCTCGGGCCTGCTCGCCACGGCGAACAACGCTCGGATCTCCGACGCGGTCATCCCCGCGGTGCGCGCGGCGTACCGGTCGAGGTGCGGATCGAGTTTGTGGCGGCCGGAGCGGTCGGGCGTCGAGGCAGTCATAGCACTTCGCAAGCGTGTCGGCGGGCAGTCCGTCGAGTGTAACCACCCGACCTTGTGACCTTCGCGGCCTTTCGGCACGCGTCACATGGACCTATCCTCAGAAGCGACCGAAAAATGTTGCGACGGTACTTCATGCCCGTCGATCGGTCCGAACGTTCTGGGAGGTCGGGTGTCGCGTCGCGTCGTGGGCGTCACGCTGGACAACCTGGAGCAGCTACCCAAGCACTGCCGCCGGTGCGTGTACTGGGAGCTGGCGCCGCACCTGAGGGCGCAGGCGGAGGAGTTCGGGTCCACGGAGGTCGAGAAGGAAGCCTGGGTCTCCAGCGTGCTGCTGGAGTGGGGTTCCTGTGGCCGCCTGATCTACAGCGACAACCTGCCGGTCGGTTTCGTGCTGTACGCGCCGCCGAACGCCGTGCCGCGCGCCAACGCCTTCCCCACCTCCCCGCCGAGCGCCGACGCGGTGCTGCTGACGGGCTTTCACGTACTACCGGAGTTCCGCGGCGGCGGTCTCGGTCGCACGCTCGTCCAGGCGGTCGCGAAGGACCTCACGCGCCGCGGGGTGCGGGCGATCGAAGCCTTCGGCGACGCGAACCCCGAGGAGCCGGCGAACGAGGCGATGGGGCACACGTGCGTCGTCCCGGCGGACTTCCTGTCCGCGGTGGGCTTCAAGACCGTGCGGCCGCACCCCAAGTGGCCCCGGCTGCGCCTGGAGCTGCGCTCGGCGATCTCCTGGAAGGAAGACGTCGAAGCTGCTCTGGAGCGCCTGCTCGACCAGGTGAGCATCAAGACGGCGGAGCCGAGCACTCTGCGTGCCTAGTTGTCCACAGATCTGTGGACAACTAGGCACAGTTGTGCACACGCTGTCCGCGCCTTGAGCGAGCTACTCCGCCTTGGCCAGTTCGTGCGCCAGCACGTCGGCGAAGGTGAACGTGCCCGTGGGCTGGTCGCCCTCGCCCAGCAGGTACAGGCGCTTGACCGCCACGAGGATGCCCTCGGCGACGATGTCCCGGAAAGCCGGGTCCGACATGCGTGCCCGGTCGTTCGGGTTGCTCAGGTAGCCGATCTCGATGCGCACCGCCGGGCAGCGCGTCAGCCGCAGGATCTCCCACGTCTTCGCGTGCGTCCGGCAGTCCAGCAGCCCCGTCCGGGCCGCCAGCTCACGCTGGATGAACCCCGCCAGCAGCTCGCCCACCGTGGACGTGGTGCCGTAGCCGTTGCCGAAGTGGAAGGTCGCGACGCCCTGGGCGTGCGGCGACTGGTTGTAGTCGCAGTGCAGCGACAGAAACAGGTCAGCACCCGCCTCGTTGGCGAACGCCGCCCGCTCGGCCTCGGTCGCGCCGGAGTCCGGGCCACGCGAGATGAGCGCCTCCATGCCCGTCGCCTTCATGCGGCCTTCGAGCCGGCGCGCCAGGTCCCACGCGACGTCCGACTCGCGCACGCCCTGGACGACCACGCCCGAGTCGGGGCCGCCGTGCCCGGGGTCGATCACGATGCGCTTGCCGCGCAGCCGCGGGCCCGCCTGCCGCACCTGCTCCTGCTCCCGCAGGAACACCGGGCGGCCGCCACGCGCGCGCGGGGACAGCTGACGCAGCGCGCGCACCGTCGCCGGGCCGCAGATGCCGTCGACCGTCAGCCCGTAGTCGCGCTGGAAGTTCCGCAGGGCGTGCTCGGTGCGCCCGCCGAACAACCCGTCCGGGCGGCCGGCGTCGTAACCCAGCTCGGTGAGCCTGTCCTGCAGCGCGAACACGTCGTCACCGTGGACCGGCGAGGAAATGAGGTACGCGAGCGGGCGACTGCCCAGGTGGTAGGTCGCGCCCCGCAGCACCTGGTAGGTGGCCGGGCCGACGATCCCGTCGGTGATCAGGCCCCGGCGCTGCTGGAAACCGCGAACGGCTCGCTCGACCTCCTGGTCGAAGAGCGCGGGATCGGCTGCCTCGCCCGGGGTGGCGAGAAGGCCCAACGACACCAGCATCGACCGGATCTCAGCGACGTCTTCACCGGCGTCACCGCGGCGGAGTACCCGCATGCACTCCTCGCTCTTCCTTGGGCACCGGCGGGGGATTCCGGTGCGGCGCAAACAGTTCGGGGCAGCTGACCCGGATCCTTATTCTGCCCTGTGGACTCTCCGTGATCACGCAGGGCCGGTCGGTGCGTCACCCTTGCGCGGGATGGACAGCACAGAACCCGGGGGCCGTCTTCGGAAGACGCACGCCCCCGGGTCCAGGTTGCCTCGCTCAGGCGAGAACGTCGGAAAGATCCGAAAGCAGGGCAGCCTTCGGCTTGGCGCCGACGATCTGCTTCACCGGCTTGCCGCCCTGGAACAGGATCAGCGTCGGGATGGACATGACCTGGTAGTCACGCGCGGTGCCCGGGTTCTCGTCGATGTCGAGCTTCGCGACCTTGATCTTGTCCTTGTGCTCGCCCGCGATCTCCTCCAGCACGGGCGCGACCATCTTGCACGGGCCGCACCAGGTGGCCCAGAAGTCGACCAGAACGGGGGTCTCGCTGGTCAGGACGTCGTCGGCGAACGACTTGTCGGTCACCTTCACGGTGTTGGACATGGGACTCTCTCCTTACCTGTGGGATGCGGGGTCAGGTGGTCAGTTGGCCGGGCCGTAGCCGCCGCCGACCAGCTCGGGAGCGGTCTCGGCCTCTTCGGTCCCGGCGTGCTCGGCGAGCCACCGCTCGGCGTCGATGGCCGCGCTGCAGCCCGAGCCGGCGGCGGTGATCGCCTGGCGGTAGGTGCGGTCGACGAGGTCACCCGCAGCGAACACACCGTCGAGGTTCGTGTACGACGTGCGGCCCTTGGTGACGACGTACCCGTCGTCGTCCAGGTCCACCTGGCCGCGCACCAGCGCGCTGCGCGGGTCGTGCCCGATCGCGACGAAGAAGCCCGTGACGTCCAGCGTCGACTCCTCGCCGGTGATGGTGTCCCGCAGCTTCACGCCCTCGACCTTGCCGTCGCCGACCACCTCGGTGACCTGCTTGTTCAGCGCCCAGCGGATCTTCTCGTTCGCCCTGGCGCGCTCCAGCATGATCTTCGAGGCGCGGAACTCCTCGCGGCGGTGGATGATCGTGACCGACCGCGCGAACTTGGTCAGGAACGTGGCCTCCTCCATCGCGGAGTCGCCACCGCCGATGACGGCGATGTCGTGCTCGCGGAAGAAGAACCCGTCACAGGTCGCACAGGCGGACACACCGCGGCCGAGCAGCTCCTGCTCGCCCGGCACGTTCAGGTACCGCGCGGCGGCGCCCATCGCCAGCACCACGGCCTTGGCCGCGTACCGGACGCCGTTCGCGGTCACGTACTTGACGTCCCCGGTCAGCTCGACCTCTTCGACGTCCTCCGCGCGCAGCTCGGCGCCGAAGCGCTCGGCCTGCTTGCGCATCTCGTCCATGAGGTCGGGACCCTGGATGCCGTCCTTGAAACCCGGGTAGTTCTCCACCTCGGTGGTGGTCATCAACGCGCCACCGAACTGCGAACCCTCGAACACCAGGGGCTCGAGCTGGGCGCGCGCGGCGTACACCGCGGCCGTGTACCCAGCCGGTCCGGATCCCACGATGATCAGGTTCCGAACGTTCTCCGCTGCCACCCGTGACCTCCGCTCGTCGTGACCTGCGTACCAGGCTCAACACGATCGTAGGGTCAGGTGTTCCCGGCGGTGACCCCCGTCGCGCTACTTGCCGACGACCTGGTCGAGCAGCGGTTTCGGGCCGCAGTCCGGAGACAGCGCGACGAGCCGGAACTCGGCGAGCCTGCCCGTGGTGAGCAGCACCAGCACGGCGGGCCGCCCGTCGAGCGTGCCCGGCCGGACGCCGATCGGCGCCGCCGTGGCCGCGAACCCGGCCTCCTGCAGGCAGGCGTTCAGCCGCTGCGCGTCACCGAGTGGGCCGTAGTCCTTCACGCCCGCGCTCAGCTGCGCGACCGCGGCCTGCGGCTGATCGCTGCGCACGGCGAGCGAACCACCTGCCGGAGCGCTGCTGGACGGTGGCTCGGCCACCGGAGTGCCCGACTGGCCGCTGGTACCCGGCACGGTGATGGCGATGGCCGCGACGGCGGCGGCCGCGACGGCGACCACTCCGCTGATCCAGCCGATCCGGCGGTTGCGCCTGCGGCGGGCGGCCGCGAGGTCCACGACCGGCGCGACGTGCCCGGCCTCCTGCGCCAGCGCGGCGTCGATCCGGGCGGCCACCGCCGCGGGCATCGGCGGCGCGGGCGCGGTGGCCAACGTCGCCAGGTCCGCCGTGGTCGCTTCGAGTGCCTCGATGACCGCCTGGGCCTCGGGGTCGGCCTGGACGCGCGGCCACAGCTCGGCCGCCGTGGCGTCGTCGAGCACGCCCGCGTGCAGGTCGGCGAGCAGATCGACAGACCACGGCCGGTCGGCGATCCCCCGACTCTCGTCCGTCATCGAGCCTCCCGTCGGCGTTTGCTTTCGGAAGTTGGGACGTTCGCAATCGCATCCGGGTTCCGCAGATGACCGAGAACCTTGGCGAGTTTCGCGCGACCCCGGGCACACCGGCTCTTCACCGTGCCTTCCGCGATGCCCAGCATCTTCGCGGTCTCGCTCACCGAGTATCCCTCCACGTCCACCAGCACGATCGGCGTCCGCTGGTCCTCGGGCAGCTGGTCGAGCGCCGCGGAGATGACGAGCCTGGTCTCCCGGTCGGCCATCGAGTCGCGTGGCGTCGCCGGCTCGTTGAGCCCCGTCTCGGGCAGCGGCACCGTCGGGCGCGCCTGCCTGCGACGCATGCGGTCGAGGCAGGCGTTGACCACGATGCGGTGCAGCCACGTGGTCACCTGGGACTCGGCACGGAAGTTGCCGGCGGCCCGGAACGCGGAGATGAAGGCGTCCTGCAGTGCGTCGGCCGCCTCTTCGGGGTCGCGCAGCGTGCGCAGCGCGACGGCCCACATCCGGTCCCTGTGCCGCCGCACCAGTTCGCTGAACGCGCCTGCGTCCCCCGCGGCGTGGGCCGCGATGAGCTCGGCGTCCGTCGGTACGGCTGCGGTCACCCGCGACACACTACTGGGCGGGTATGAACGTCAATTCGCCCATCTGCGACTGGTACTTCCCGGCGCTGCCCGACAGCTGGGTGATCCACACGATGAAGTACTGGCCCTGCTGCGGCTGCGGCAGCGTGATGTCGGTGGACTGGCCGTTCAGGGTGGCCGTGCCGAGCACGTGCGTGGAGTCGAGGTCCGGGGTCTTCGAGTCGGCCGACCGCAGCTCGACCACCGTGCCGTCGCTGCCGCCCGCGATGGTCACCTTCGCCAGGTTGATCGGGTTGTCGAAGGACGCGATGATCCCGACGCCCTGCTTGATCGCCGGGAACTGCTGGCGGTACTGGTCGGTGCGCCAGATGGTGCCCGGGTCGCCGTCGACGAGGTTCTTCGCGCGGCTGGTGTTGTCGCCGTCGCCGTCCGGGTTGTAGACCGCTGTGCTCGCCGGGGCGACCGGCGCACCGAGCTGCGGCTGCGCCGGTGCGCTGCTGCTGGGCGGCGGGGCCTGCGAGCTGCTCGGGGCGGGCGCCGTGGTGGTGGGCTGCGCGACGTTGATCGGCGGGCCGTCGCTGGGGCTGTCCTGGAAGAAGCTGATGGCGAGCATGCCGAGCCACGCGAGGATCGCGACCGCCGCGACGACCAGCACGGTGACGCCCAGCGCGAGCTTGCGCCGCCGCGCCTTGTCCTTGACCGGCTTCTTCGTGGTCCAGATGGTGCCGTCGTCGTCCGGCTTGACGCCGGCGGCGTTGATCAGCTGCGTGCGCTCCTCCGCCTCGGCGGCCAGCTCCAGCGCGCGCAGGATCGCCGCGCTGGTGCGGATCCCGCCGTGCCCGCCGTCCTCGATGGTGCGCACGGCGAGCGACGACAGCTCCGCGGGCACCGACGCCACGAGCGACTTCGGCGGCACGAGTCTGCCGTTGGGCGCGTGCGGCGCCGCCGGGATGGCCGCGGGTCCGCCCGGCAGCGCCCAGCGGCCGGTGAGCAGCAGGTACAGCACCGCGCCGATGGCCTTGACGTCGTCACGCAGGGTCGCGTCGGGCAGCGGGCCGGGGAAGGCGAGCCGCAGCGTGCCGTCGGTGGTGAGCCGCAGCCGCTGGGGGTGGTCGAGGCCGAGCACGAGCCCCGCGTGGTGGGCGCGCTCGACCGCCTCGGCCAGCTTCTGCACCATCCGCGCCGCCGTGAGCGGGGCGACGGGGTGCTCGGCGACCAGGTCGATGAGGTCCGTGCCTTTGGTCCACTCGGTGACGACGACCCCGAGCAGCCCCTCGCTGGAGGTGATGCCGCTGCCGAGGCTCAGCACGTCGAGCACGCGGGCGACGCCGTCGTGCGTGAACTTCGCGGCGTGGGCCGCGCGCTCCAGGGTGCGGCGCGCCATCCGGGCGGACTCCGCGTCCGCCGGGTCGCCCACCAGCAGGGTCAGCGCGACGTCGCGGCGGAGCTGCCCGTCACGGGCGCGCCAGAGGTGGGCGCCCGCCCGTTCGTCGATCCCGAACTGCGCGAGGAGCCGGTACCGGCCGTCACCGACGACACTGCCCGGCGCGAGGGACCCGCCCCGCGCGCGGACACCGAGCTGTTCGCTCCGCTTCTCGTTCACCCCGAGCTCTCTCTTTCGCGCCTCTGGGAGTCGAGAGTACGCGAGTACGACGGGTCATACGGGGTTATCCGTGTGTCGATCGTTACCTGCGCTTCACCAAACGGGTGAACCGCTTGGTCGCGGGCGCGAGCTCCTCCACCCGGAGTGCGGCCAGGACGCCGAACGAGACGCCGAGCCCCACGATCCCCTGCAGGATCAGCTTGATCCACGCGGTGATCCGAGGGCCGAAGTCCGGCACGATCGAACCGAGGAGCACGGCCGCCACGACGCCGAGCGCGCTGGCGACGAGGGTGAACAGGATGACGCCCAGCACGCGCTTGCTGCGCAGGTTGCCGAGGCTGACCCACAGCCAGACCTGGCCCATGATCGCGCCGATCACGAACGTCAGCGAGTTGACCATCATGGTGCCGAGCACGATGTTCTGGTCGGACAGCAGCGCCTGGCACAGGTACAGCAGGGGGACCTTGACCACGGTCATCACGATCATGATCAGCGTCGGGGTGCGCGCGTCCTTCATCGCGTAGAACACCCGCAGCTGCAGCATGACTAGCGCGTACGGCAGGAGCCCGAACGCCGAGATGGCCAGCGCCTCGCCGAGGCGCTCGGCGGCAGCGGTCGAGTTCGCGCCACCGCTGAACAGCGCGATGCCGACCGACGAGCCGATCACGCTCATCACCGCGGCGATCGGCACCAGCATCACGGTCGAGATGCGCGAGGCGTAGGACAGGTCGGCGACCACCTTGCGGGTGTCGCCGTCGGCGGCGTTGCGGCTCAGCCGCGGCATGATCGCCGTCAGCAGCGACACGCCGATCACGCCGTAGGGCAGCTGGAAGAGCAGCCAGGCGTTGGAGTAGATCGTGACGCCACCCGGGTCACCGCTGGTCAGGACCCGGGTGTTGATCGTGTAACCGATCTGGCTGACCGCGACGTATCCGAGGATCCACAGCGCGAGCCCGCCGAACTCGCGCATGCGCCGATCGATGCCCCAGCGCCACTTGAACCGGAAGCCGGTGCGCAGCAGCGGCGGCACCAGCATGAGCGCCTGCACGACGATGCCCATGGTGACGCCGAGGCCGAGCACGAGCAGCTTGGTGTCACCCATGCGCACCGGGTCGGTGCTGATCTCGCCGGGCAGCACCATGAACAGCGCCAGCGTGATGATGACGACGAGGTTGTTCACCACCGGCGCCCACGCCGCCGGTCCGAAGATCTGCTTCGCGTTCAGCACCGCCGACAGCAGCGCGAACAACCCGTAGAAGAGGATCTCCGGCAGCAGCAGCCGGGCGAAAGCCGTGGTCAGCGCCGGGTTGGCCTGCCCAGAACCGCCGTCGAGGTACAACGACGTGAGCGCCGGTGCCGCGATCACCGCGACCACCGAGCCGGCTAGCAGCAGTACGAACGCGACGGTGAGCATGCGCTGCGTGTACGCCTCGCCGCCGTCGGGATCGTCCTGCGACCGGACCAGCAGCGGCACCACGACACTGCTCAGCACCCCGCCGAGCAGCAGCTCGAACACGATGTTCGGCAGGGTGTTGGCGATGTTGAACGAGTCGTTCACGACGCTCGTGCCGACCGCCCACACCAGCATGATCTTCCAGAAGAAGCCGGTGATGCGGCTGATCAGCGAGGCGATCGCGATGCGGCTGGAGGACTTGACCAGCGACGGCTCCGCCGTCTTGGCCGGTGGCTCGACCTTCGGCAGGTAACCGGTCGCGTCGAGACCGGGCCCCTCGCCGAACGAGCTGGCCGAGGAGCTCGACAGCCGCGGGATCATCCGGGTGGCCAGCGAGTCGTACGGCCGCATCGAGTCCGGGTCGGCTATCGGCCACCGCGAACTGGTGGGCGCCCCGACGATGCGCGGGATGAGCATCGTGGCGTCGGGATCGTTCGGGGGCAGCGGCGGCGCCCCGAACGGCATGCTGTCCGGGGACTGCTCGCGCTCCTGGCGCCACGGCCGTACCGGCTGGCGGCGCGGGGGCGGCGGCTGGCGCGGCGGCGGCTGCCGCACGGGCGGCGGCGGGACCGGGGCCTGCTGGGACCGCGGCGGGACCTGCCTGCGCCGCCCGTTGGGCGGGACCGGCTTCACGCGCCGCGTCGGCTGCTCCGGCGGCGGGGTCCGGTCAGGCGGCGGGCGCCGCGCGACACGTTCGGCGGGACGCTCGGGTGGCCACCCCGGCTCTCTGTCCAACGCGTGCCCAATCCTCGGCGGTCGTTACGGTCACTCCAGGGTAGTCACTTCGCGCGACGGGCCCTGACTCGGCGATAGATCTGCCGCCCCGACAGCAGCACGAGCGCGACGCCGCCGGCGATCGTCAGCACCAGCGTCACCACGCCGTACTGGTTCGACCGCAGCTCGAAGCGCGCCGGACTGCCCAGCTGGGTGCCGCCCGGCGTGCTCAGCGCGACAGTGACGCTGAATCGGCCGGCCCGCAGCGCCTCGGCGGGGATGGTGATCTTGTTGTTGCTGCCGAGGCCGGCGGGCAGCAGCACGTCGCCGATGTCACCCGTGCGCAAGCCGGTGTTGTTGTTCAGCGCGACCCGCACGTCGACCTGGACGGGCAGGAAGTTGTGCAGGAAGACCGGCAGCGGCGCCGAGCCGGAGGCCAGCGAGATCGGCACGCCAGGGGTGTCGACGGTGACCTGACCGAGCAGCGACTGGAGCTGGGTGCGGGAGTCGCCCGCGGACACCTCCGCCGCGTCCGTGCCGGGCTGCCAGGCCGTCGAGGTGTTGCGCACGAGCGCGTAACGCAGCGGCATCAGCAGCTGGTCGGGGTCCACCTGCGCCACCGGGTCGACCGACATCGCGCTGCGCAGATCGGCCATCGTCGACTCGACGGAGCTCATCGTGTCGGTGACCGACGCGGGCGTGGCGGCGGCGACGTCCTCGGCGGTGTAGCTCATCGTCGCCGTGCCCGACGCGGCCTGGGTGAGCAGCTGCGTCAGCGGGGTCGCGGTCAGCATCCGGCGGCCGACCAGCTCGCCGACGCCCTGGAGCAGCTGGGTCAGCTCGGTCTGGGGCAGCGACCACCGGCGCGGCGGCGTGACCAGCACGGACCCGCCGCCACCGGTGAGGCCGCGGTACGCGAGCGCGGCCAGCCCGTTCTGGGCGCCGACCGCCGGGTCGTCGGGCGGGGTCGCGGCCGTGGCCGAACGGCTCGTCGCACCCGCCAATCCGGTGGCCACGAGTGAGTCGGCCGGCTGCGCCCGCAGCGACGTGCCCTTGACGGTGACGGCGCTCTCGCCGTCGCTCGACAGGTCCGCCGGATCGGCCACGAGGGTCTTGATCCCGGCGTTCTGCAACGCCGTCAGCGCGGCGGAGTCGAGCGAGCCGCCCGTCCACAGCACGCCGGGCAGCGGCTGGGCGCCGATCACCTGCTGCACGTGCTGCGCGGTGTTGAGCGCGTAGGTCATGAGGTCGCCGCCACGGACGCCCGCCAGCGCGGACAGGTCGGCGTCGGCGTACGGCATCTGGATCACGCACTGGTTCGCGACCAGCTGCTTCAGCGACGCCAGCCACGTCTTCGCCGCGTCGGTGCCGCTGCCCGGGACGTTGCCCTGCGGCGTCCGGACGTCGTAGCCGCGGCTCATCGCGTCCACCGTGTCCAGCAGATCCGGGTCGACGGCGTAGCACAGCGAGCGGCTCACCTGGGCGTCGTCGCGGACCGCCAGCGCCGACGAGACCAGCGCGTCCAGCCGCCCGCCCGGTCGCAGGTCGCCTGCCAGCACGTCGTCACCCAGCACGACCCTGCCGTTGAACGGCGCGGCGACCACCCGCGGACGGGTGTCCGCGACCGGCCATACGACCGTGACCTTCGCCGGGTCGTCCGGCGGGCTCGCCGGCGCCTTGCCCGGCGCGCCGAGCACGGGCAGCAGGAGGCTCAGCGACGCGAGGCGGGCCGCGCCGCCGTAGTCCGGGGTGCCGTTGACGTTCACCAGCAGGGGGTACGTCCCGGCGCTCGGCACGCGCAGACCGCCGGCCGAGCCGTCCAGGCGCACGGTGATCGTCAGCTGCCCGGTCTGCCCCGGCTCCAGCGTCGCCGGGTCGAGGTCGAGGAACTTCGTGTTGGTCACCGGCGTGGCCGGCGTGCCGGACATCGCCGTGCGCACCTGCCGTTCCGTGCCCAGCCGCTCGCCGAGCTCCAGGCGCACCTGCAGGTCGCTGATGCGGCGGTCGCCGGTGTTGGTGACCGTGCCGGTGATGTTCAGGGTGCTGGACGTGGACGTCAGCACCCGGGGGTTCATCTGCGTGACGTCCAGACGCAGCCGGCTCGGCGTGTCCGTGACCGGCTGGGCGCCGACGCGCAGCGGCGCCAGCAGGACGACCAGGAACGCTACCGACACCACGGCGGCGAACCGCTTCACTCTCCGACTCCTTCGGTCGCCGGCTCTTCGTCCGCGAACAGCTCTCGGGCCTTGCGCACCAGGGCGCGTTCGTCGGTGTAGGCGAGCCTGCGCTCCAGATCCGCGATGGGCACCCAGGCCACCTCGGTGACCTCGACGTCCTCGTCGGAGAGCTCGCCGCCGACGGCTTCCAGCAGGAAATGATGCACGGTCTTGTGCACCCGCCGTCGCTCGGCCACGAACCAGTAGTCGATCGTCCCCAGCGGGGAGAGCACGCGCGCGGAAATCCCGGTCTCCTCCTTGACTTCACGCAGCGCTGTCTGCTCGATCGTCTCGCCGTCCTCGATGTGCCCCTTCGGCAGCGACCACAGCAGCTTGCCGTGCCGGTCGAGCCTCCCGATCAGGACCGCCTGCTCGCGCTCGGCGTCGACGACGAGGCCGCCGGCGGACGTCTCGTCGACCGTGGTCATCTTCCGGCCGCGGCGGCGGCGCGACCTGCGCCGCGGCTTCCCTCCGCCGGAGCGACCGGTCGATCCAGACATGCTGCGATGCTAGTGGTTGCCGGTGCTGAGTGGTTGCGAAAGCGTAGTTGCGCCCTCACTTTCGGTCGATGGGTACGCTGGCTACTCGTGTCTCGTCGGCAACAGTGGACCTTGCAGGTGGTTGTGTCCCAGTGAACGAACTCGCTGCCCAGCGGAATGCGGTGATCGAGCTGATGCGGATCTCACCGCTCGCCGACGAGCTGGCCGGGCTCTTCGCCCGGGCCGGCCACCGGTTGTACCTCGTCGGCGGCAGCGTGCGTGACGCGCTGCTCGGCCGGCTCTCGCACGACCTGGACTTCACCACGGACGCGCGCCCGGATCGAATACTGGAGATCGTCCGCGGCTGGGCGGACGGCGTGTGGGACACCGGGATCGAGTTCGGCACCGTCGGCGTCGCCAAGCGCGGCTCGACGCTGGAGATCACCACGTTCCGCGCCGACGCCTACGACCGCGTCAGCCGCAACCCCGAGGTCACCTTCGGCGACACGATCGAGGGTGACCTGGTGCGGCGGGACTTCACGGTCAACGCCATGGCAATCGATTTGACGACAAAGCAGTTCGTCGACCCGCACGACGGCATGGAGGCCCTGGCGAGGCGCGTCCTCGACACGCCGGCCACGCCGCAGGAGTCCTTCGCCGACGACCCGCTGCGCATGCTCCGCGCCGCCCGGTTCACCTCGCAGCTGGGCTTCACCCCGGCCGAGCGCGTGGTCGAGGCGATGACCGAGATGTCGGGCGAGATCCAGCGCATCACCGCCGAGCGGGTGCAGACGGAGATCTCGAAGCTGCTGCTCGGCGAGCACCCGCGGCGCGGGCTGGAGCTGATGGTCGACACCGGGCTGGCCACGCACGTGCTGCCCGAGGTGCCGGGGATGCGGCTGGCGATCGACGAGCACCACCAGCACAAGGACGTCTACCAGCACTCGCTCACCGTGCTGGAGCAGGCGATCGCGCTGGAGCAGGACGGGCCGGACCTCGTGTTGCGGCTGGCCGCGCTGCTGCACGACATCGGCAAGCCCGCCACGCGGCGGTTCGAGCCGGGCGGTGGCGTGAGCTTCCACCACCACGAGGTCGTCGGTGCGAAGATGGTCCGCAAGCGTTTGCGGGCGTTGAAGTACTCGAAGCAGATCGTCGACGACGTGAGCCAGCTGGTGTTCCTGCACCTGCGGTTCCACGGCTACGGCAAGGGCGAGTGGACCGACTCGGCCGTGCGGCGCTACGTCACCGACGCGGGCCCGCTGCTGGAGCGGCTGCACAAGCTGGTGCGCGCCGACTCCACCACGCGCAACAAGCGCAAGGCCGCCGCGCTGCAGCGGACGTACGACGATCTGGAGGAGCGCATCAACCGCCTCCAGGCCGAAGAGGACCTCGCCAGGGTTCGACCGGACCTCGACGGCAACCAGATCATGGAACTGCTGGGCCTGCCGCCCGGTCCGCTCGTCGGGAAGGCGTGGCGGTACCTCAAGGAGCTCCGGCTCGACCGCGGTCCCCTGTCCCGTGACGAAGCGATCGTGGAACTGCGGCGCTGGGCCGAGGAGAACGGGATTCCGTAACTTCCGCGCCGCGCGAGGGGACTCCATGGGTGTGAACACCCGAACTCCGCGGGCCGGGTTCCTCGTGACGCTCCTGCGCCGGGGTGCGCCGGCGATGGCCACCGCCACCAGCGAGCTGGACGACCGGATTGCCGACCCGTCCCCCATCGCCGCCCTGCGCCGGATGCGCCGCATGGCCGGGCCCGTGGACGTGACGGTGCAGGACAACCTGCTGCTGCGCGCGACACGGTACGTGGCGATGGTGCCGCTGCTGTACCGGATCATCGCGGTGCTCGGCGCGCTGGCCGCGTTCTACGCCGACGGCGGCAGTTCGCCGGTCGTGCCGGTGGTCGCGGTGCTGTGCGTGGGGCTCAACGTGTTCGGCCTGCGCTGGCTGCTGCGCTCGGCGCCGTTCCGCAACGGCAACGCGGCGCGCCTCCTACTGCTGGACGTGGTGTTCACCGTCGCCGCGTACCTCGTGGTGGCGGCCGTGGTCCCGCCGTCGTCGTTCGCGGCCGCGATGCAGGTGCCGGGCAAGGAGTTGCTGGGCGGGATCGCACTGCTCACGTTGGCGCTCGGTATCGGTTACGGAGCCGGGCTGCTGGTGCTGAGCATTCCGCTGGCGATGCTGGCGTGGCTGTTCAACAGCGGTGTGTTCAACGTGAAACAAGGGTTCACCGCGCTCGGCACGATGCTCGGCGTCCTGCTCACCGCGACGGGTGCGCTGGTGCTGCTGGGCCTCGGGACGCGGCTGGCGCTGGCGTACGGCATCCGGCACGGGCGGCTCGCGGAGCGCGCGCGGCAGCACCGGACGTTGCACGACACGGTGCTCCAGACGCTGGAAAGCATGGCGCTGCCCGGTGCGGGTGACGCGGACCAGCAGCTGACCGAGCTGCGCCGAATCGCGCGGGCGCAGGCGCTCGAAGTGCGGCAGATGCTGGAGACCTCGCAGCGGGAGTCGGACGAGGAAGCCGCCCGCCCGCTCGGCGAGAAGCTGACCGCGCTGGCGGCGGAGATGGCGCGCGAGGGACTGCGGGCGCAGCTGGTGATGGCCGAACTGGACGAGGAAACCCTCGACGAGGTGCGCCAGGTGGCGATCCGGGACGCCGCCCGCGAGGCGATGCGCAACACCCTCAAACACGGCGGCACCGACCAGGTCGTGGTCCGGGTCGCCGAGGAGGACGGCGGGGTCGCCGTGGTGATCCGCGACCACGGCACCGGCTTCGACGAGTCCCACCGCCCCGCGGGCTTCGGCATCAGCGAGTCGATCACGGCACGCCTCGCGGAGGCCGGCGGCCGCGCGCGGGTGGAGTCCAGCCCGGGCAGCGGCACCCGGGTGACCCTCTGGATGCCGCGGTAGCCCGCGGCCGTTCGTGGCGTCACCGCGACAGGCCGCGTCCGCAGGTCAGGGGCGGTTTTCGGGGCTCCTATGGTGCTGCCATGACCGAACAACTGGAAGCCCGCGTGGCCAAGCTCGAGGACGAGGTGCCGGAAGCGATTGCGATCGCCCGGGATGCACGCCACCATGCAGCCATGGCTGAAGCTCTCGCTCGCGGTGCCTCGCTGGAGGCTGGTGACTGCGTCAGCATTCTCCGCGGGCACACCAATCTGCTGAACGCAATTCGTGATGACCATGTGGAGCAGGGTCAGCGCCTCGACCGGGTCGAACAGAGGATGGACAGGATCGAGAAGGAGATGAAGGAGGGCTTCTCCATGGTGGCCGTCGGGATGTCCCAGATCACCGCTCTGATCAAGGGCGTCGAAAGCTAGATCCGCTCCAGAACCCCTTGCTCCAGGTGCTGCGCGAGGGGCCTCGGCAGCAGGTAGCCGACGGCCCCTCCCGGCATCGGGCCCCACGGCAGTGTCACCCCTGTCAGCGCGGGCAGCGGCCTGACCAGCCGGTACCGCTGCTGCACCTGCTCCCGCTCCGGCGCGAGCGACGCCTCCGGGAACCGCGTCGCCGGGTCGTGGACCAGGTTGCCCGCCTCGTTGCCGAACCGCAGGACCGTCGTGCCCGCGGGCAGCACGATCATCCGCTTCGCGCGGAAGAAGTTCAGCGGCGGCTCGCCGCGCAGCGGCACGATCGGCCAGTCCAGCTGTCCCGGCTCCTCCGTCCGCGCCGGGTACAGCAACAGCGACCCCAGCAGGAATCGCGCCGCCTCCTCCACGTGCGCGAACGCCGCCGGCTCACCGGCGCCGGGGCCGCTCACCTCCCAGCTTTCCTTCGTCCGGACCAGGCACCACACGCCTTCGACGCGCTCGCCGATCCGGAACGCCGACGCCGGGATCCCGTACTCCGCCAGCCGCCGCTCCAGTACCGCCAGCACCTCCGACGCCCGCAGCCCCAACGGCGGCTCCCCGCCGCGGTCCACCAGCGTCACCGCGTCCGGCTCCACCGGCTCGGGTACCGACGGCTTCGGCCGCCCGAGCACCTCCGCCTCCGCCGCCGCGCGCACCTGCGACGACAGGTACGGCACGCGGTACGCCGCCGCGCGGATGCGGTCCAGCAGCTCCGGCTCGGGCGGGATCCCGTACTTCCGCAGGTAGTGGGGCACCGCCGCGGCCCAGATCCAGACGCCATCCGTGTGAAAGGCGTCCGGCACGTCCGCGGGAGCACCCGGGTTCACCGCGTCCGGCAGGCGCCCGGACCTGCTGACCACGACCGGCGCGCGGTACAGGTAGTCCAGTACCGCCCGCGCCTCCTCCTGCGTCAACGGCTGCGGCTGCTCCGGCAGCCGGGCGTGGCGGAACGGCAGGTCCAGCGGCAACCCGGCCTTTCCGGCCAGCCACTCCGGCACCTGCTTGCGGTCACGCGGAAACCGCTCCAGCTCCGCCTCGTACGAGCGGGCCGTGAGCCGCCCGCGGGGCGACTGCCGCCAGTTCGGCTCGTCGGTGGTGTTGTAGTCGAAGGAGAACGACGACGGCGCCTCCAGTGTCAGCGTGCCCTGGAACCACGTGCCCGTCTCCGGCCGGTACATCGCCGTGCGCAGCTGCGTGAACAGCTGCCCCAGCCGCGGCGGGGCGGGCAGCGACACCGACTCGCCACCGCCGACCGACCGGACCTCGATCTCCGCGTACTCCCCGACCTGCCGGAACTGCGCGGCCACCCGCTCCCAGCCCTCGGGCAGGATCGCCCGCACGGTCCGGGCGATCGCGCGCACCAGCGGCTCCGGGTCGCCCGGTTCGGGCGCCGGCCGCGCCGCGCCCGGGAAGTCGTGCCGCTCCTGCCACAGCGCGGTGATCTCGGCCGGCGTCGCCGTCGCCGTCAGGTCCGTGAGCCCCAGCTGGCGGGCACGCGCCTCGTCCTGGCCGTTCCAGCGCAGCGTGAGCTCCGTGCCGGGCTCCACTCGGAAGATCTCGTCGTCGAACAGGCAGTGGGTCTGCAGGGTGAACGTGCCCTCGGCCTGGTCCTCGGGGATCACCTTGGCCGGGCGCGAGTCCCACTCGGTGTCGAAGTCCTCGGGCGCGTCCTCGTCCGGCGCGGAGACCAGCAGCACGGCGGCGTCCGCCGTGGACCGCTCGGCCCGGTACGCCTGGCCCCGCCACACGCCGTACAGGCCGTCCGGCCGGTCTGCCAGTTCTGCTCGATACCGCACTTCTCCCCCTGTGCCCGTGGACCCTGAGAACTTAACCGACAAATCGCTCGAGACTGCCGTCGGCGACGTGGTCGCGGATCGCCTTCGGCAGGACGTAGCTCACCGCCCCGCCGGGCAGGTTCGCCCACGGCACCGCGATACCGAGGATGACCGACAGCGGTCGGCACAGCCGGTACTTGCGCTCCTGGCGCTCGCGCTCGATCGGCAGCGACGTGGTCGGGAAGCGGGCTTCGTCGTGGTGTACGAGGTTGCCGCTCTCACCGCCGAAGCGCAGCACGACCGTGCCGGCCCCCAGCCGGACGATCCGCTTGTTGCGCAGCAGGGTCAGCGGCGGCTCACCCTCGGTCGGCTGGATGGGCCAGTCGGCGAGCTCGGCGGAGGTCTCCAGCGGCGTCTCCTGGCCCGCTGTCCGGCGGGCGGGGTGCAACAGCAGCGTGCCGAGCAGGAACTGCGCCGCGTCCTGCGCCTGGTCGAAGTAGGAAGCCTCCACCGGCACGGAGTTCTCGTACCAGGCGACCTCCCAGCCCCGTTCGGTCGCGTTGAGGCACCACGCGTGGTCGGCGCGGGCCGCGATGCGGTACGCCTCCGGCCAGACGCCCTCCTCGCCGAGCCGCTGCGCGAGGACGACGAGCAGCGCCGGGTCCTCCAGCTTCGGGTCGGTCTGGGTTTCCAGGGCCGCGGCGACGTCTCCGCTGGTCGGGCCCAGGTCACGGGCGTCCGCGCGAGGCCGGGGACGCCCGAGGAGGTCGGCGGCCGCCGTCCGGCGAATCAACTTGTCGACATATGGCGGCTGGAAGCCCTGCGCGCGGATGTGCGCGAGGAACTCCGGTTCCGGCGGGGTGCCGTGCTTGCGCAGGTAGTGCGGCACCGACGCGTGCCAGACCCACGTGCCGTCGGTGTGGTAGCTCTCCGGCACGTCGGCCTCACCGCTGAAGACGTCGGGCCCGAAGCCGCTGCCGACGAGGACGGCGGGCTGGCGTTCGAGGTACCGCAGCACCAGCGGGATCTCGTCCTCGGGCACGGGCGGCCGGTCCACTGCCGGCGCCTCGCCCGGACGGTGCGCGTCGACGACCCGCGCGTGCCGGAAGGTCACGGCGAGCGGGCGTCCGGCCGTTGCGTCCATCGCGCTCACTTTAAGCGAGAAAGCGCTGCCGGACTCACGAATTGCGTCGGATGGCCAGGAGATAGCCGACCCCGCCGAGCAGGTACACGGCGGTGGCGACGAGCAGCAACGCCGGCGAGCGCCCGTCGAGCGGGACGACGGCCGCGGCGATCGAGACGGCGACCACCTGCGTGATGTTGAACAACGTGTCGTAGAGCGCGAAGACGCGCCCGCGGGCCTCGTCCCCGACATCGCGCTGGACGGCGGAGTCGACGCACAGCTTGAGCACCTGCCCGGCGGCGGTGATGAGGAACGCGGCGAGCAGCGTGGTGGGCAGCAGCATCGGCAGCCCCAGCCCGGCCTGGCTGACCGCGGCCAGCAGCAGCGAGGCGAGCACGACGCGGTGCCTGCCGAAGCGGCTGACCAGCCGCGGCGTGCAGAACCCGGCGAGCAGGATGCCCGCGGCCGCGCCGACCGCGAGCTGGCCCAGCCCGGGCAACCCGGCCTTGAGCAGTCCGAGGTCGGTGAACGAGTAGCGCAGCAGCAGCACGGTGAGCAGCAGTGAAATGCCGTAGGACGCGCGGTGCGCGAACAGCGCGACGAACCCGGCGGTCACCGTCGGGGCCGCGAGCGCGGCGCGGCCGCCGTCCGCGAGCCCGCGCGCCACCGCGACGAAGGCGTCGTCCGGCTCGTCCACCGCGTCCGGCCCCAGGCTGCCGCGGGCGAACCGGGCCGCGACGACGGCGGCGACGATCGTGCCGAGCACGGCGAAGGACGTCGCCCAGGCGGAGCCGGAGTTCCCGGTGCCGAACAGCGCGCGCAGAGCGATCGCGCAGCCGCCCCCGATCACCGAGACGATCGAGCCGAGCGTGGTGGCCACCGCGTTCGCCGTGACCAGCGTGTGCCGGGGCACGACGTGCGGGAGCGAAGCCGACATCCCCGAGCCGACGAACCGCGAGATGCCTTCGACCAGCAACGCGAGCACGAACAGCTCGGTGCCGGCGAGCCCGAACCCGACGGCGGCGGAGGCGAGCACGATGGCCAGCCCACGCAGCAGGTTGGCCAGCACGAGCACGCGCCGCCTGTCCCACCGGTCCAGCAGCGCGCCCGCGAAGGGGCCGATCACCGAGTACGGCAGCAGCAGGACCGCGAAGCCACCGGCGATGGTCAGCGGGTCGGCGCCGCGCTCGGGGTTGAACAGGACCGCGCCCGCGAGCCCGGCGCGGAAGACCCCGTCGGACCACTGGGCGGCGAAGCGGGAGAACAGCAGCCTGCGGAAGCCGGGCATCGCGAGGAACGCGCGCGGCCCGATCTTCTTCGCTGCTGGTTCCGCGCTCGCTGTCACAGCTCGACAGCATACGGTGTCGGCACAAGATCTCAGAGTGAGCGAAAGGGGCCGGCGCACTTGGTCGCCTCTCGGCGGCGTGGCGCAGTGTGGCTCCAGCCGAACGGTATTCCACAAAGGCTCTTCTCAAGTGGGCCCGGGGGACACGGAGTGCGCCGGCCAGTACGTCCAACGGACCCCGGCGGCGTGTTGTTCCCGCTCCGCTCGAATCGTCCGTGACGTGAGTGGGATCATGGCTGCGTGCCACCGGACGCCGAGGTTGAACCGGGCTCGCTCCTGGTCGCCGCCCCCACCATGTTCGATCCCAACTTCCGCCGGACGATCGTCTTCATCATCGACCACCGGGACGAGGGCACGCTCGGGGTCGTGCTGAACCGGCCGAGCGACGTGCCGGTCGACGACGTGCTGCCCAGCTGGGGCAGGCACGTGGTCGAACCGCAGTCGGTGTTCGTCGGCGGTCCGGTGGAGAAGAAGACGGCGTTGTGCCTGGCCGCGCTGCGGGCCGGGGAGACGGCGGCGAACGTGCCGGGGCTGATCGGCGTGCGCGGCCCGGTGGCGCTGGTGGACCTGGACGCGGACCCGGACCTGCTGGTGCCGAAGGTGCGTGGGCTGCGGGTGTTCGCGGGGTACGCGGGCTGGGACTCCGGTCAGCTGGCCGGCGAGATCGACCGCGGCGACTGGCTCATCGTGCCCGCGCTGCCCAGCGACGTGCTGGCGACGCCGGACCGCGACCTGTGGGGCCAGGTGCTGCGCCGCCAGGGCGTCCCGACGGCGCTACTGGCCACCCATCCAGGTGACCTTCAAAGAAACTAAGCCTTCTGCAGCGAGCAACCGCCGCAAGCGCAACCCGAGCAACCGCCGCCACCGGGCGCGATCGGCTCCGGCACGGCCAGCGCCGCGCGGTGCCCAAGCAGCCCGCCCGCGGTGACGAGCGCGAACATCCCGACCAACCCGACGAGGACGGCGATGACGACGCCCGCCGTGGTGGGCATGAACAGCCCCGCGACCCCGGCGAGGATCCCGACCAGCCCGGCCACGATCGTGGGCAGCCCGGCGACCTTGTTCGCCGTGCGGAAGGCCTGCGCCGAGCGCAACGTGGCCTCCGTGCGCACCCCGGCGCCGCGGTCCACGAGTTTCTCCCGCCAGCCGAGGACCCCGCCCCAGCCGACGACGAGACCGAGCACGACAGGAATCAGCGCGAGTACGAACACAGGCGTAAGGATACGGGTCCAAAGCGTTTCACCCGGCGGCATACCATTGCGGGTGTGAGTGAGGCAACCGAGGAGATCCCCGGCCACCGCTACAACGCGGAGCTGGCCGGGCGCATCGAGCTGCGCTGGCAGAACTACTGGGCCGACCACGGCACGTACCACGCGCCGAACCCCGTCGGTCCGCTCGCCGCCGCCGACATCCCCTCGGACAAGCTCTTCGTCCAGGACATGTTCCCGTACCCGTCGGGCGCCGGTCTGCACGTCGGGCACCCGCTGGGCTTCATCGGCACGGACGTCTACGCGCGCTACCACCGGATGATCGGGCGCAACGTCCTGCACACCATGGGCTTCGACGCGTTCGGCCTGCCCGCGGAGCAGTACGCGGTGCAGACGGGGCAGCACCCGCGCAAGACCACCGAGGAGAACATCGAGACCTACCTGCGCCAGATCCGCAGGCTGGGGCTGGGCCACGACGAGCGGCGCCGGATCTCGACGATCGACCCTGGGTACTACAAGTGGACGCAGTGGATCTTCGTGCAGATCTACAACTCCTGGTACGACGAATCGGCCGCCCGAGCTCGGCCTATTGCTGAACTGGAGGCGGAGTTCGCACAGGACAAGCGCCCCACGCCGGACGGGCGGGGCTGGTGTGAGCTGACCCGCAAGGAGCAGCTGGAAATCCTGGCCGACTACCGGCTGGCCTACATCTCCGAGGCGCCGGTCAACTGGTGCCCCGGGCTGGGCACGGTGCTGTCCAACGAGGAGGTCACTCCCGACGGGCGCAGCGAGCGCGGCAACTTCCCCGTGTTCCGCCGGAACCTGCGCCAGTGGATGATGCGGATCACCGCCTACGCCGACCGGCTGGTGGACGACCTGGACCGGCTGGACTGGCCGGAGAAGGTCAAGGCCATGCAGCGCAACTGGATCGGGCGCTCGCACGGCGCCCGTGTCCGGTTCGCCGCCGGTGAGCACTCGATCGAGGTCTTCACCACCCGCCCGGACACCCTGTTCGGTGCCACGTACCTGGTGCTGGCGCCGGAGCACCCGCTGGTCGACGAGCTGACCGCGGCCGCGTGGCCGTCCGATGTGGACGAGACGTGGACCGGTGGCGGGGCGACCCCGGCGGAGGCCGTGCAGGCGTACCGGCTGGCCGCGTCGCGCAAGTCCGAACTGGACCGTCAGGAGAACAAGGAGAAGACTGGCGTCTTCACCGGCTCGTACGCGGTGAACCCGGTCAACGGCAAGGAGATCCCGGTCTTCGTCGCCGACTACGTGCTGATGGGCTACGGCACCGGCGCGATCATGGCGGTGCCCGCGCAGGACCAGCGCGACTGGGACTTCGCCACGAAGTTCTCGCTGGAGATCGTCCGGACGGTGCAGCCGTCGGAGGGCTTCGACGGCGAGGCGTTCACCGGCGAGGGGCCCGCGATCAACTCGGGCTTCCTGGACGGCATGGACGTCGCCGAGGCCAAGAAGGCGATCATCGAGTGGCTGGAGGAGCACGGCCACGGCGAGGGCACGGTGCAGTACAAGCTGCGCGACTGGCTGTTCTCGCGCCAGCGGTACTGGGGTGAGCCGTTCCCGATCGTCTACGACGAGGACGGCGTCGCGCACGCGATTCCCGAGCACATGCTGCCGGTCGAGCTGCCCGAAGTGGACGACTACTCGCCGCGCACCTTCGAGCCGGACGACGCGAACGCCGAGCCGTCGCCGCCGCTGTCCCGCGCCACCGACTGGGTCGAGGTGACGCTGGACCTGGGCGACGGGCCGAAGACCTACCGCCGCGACACCAACACGATGCCCAACTGGGCCGGTTCGTGCTGGTACCAGCTGCGGTACGTGGACCCGGAGAACGCGGAGCGCTTCGTCGACCCGGAGAACGAGCAGTACTGGCTGGGTCCGCGCCCGGCGGAGCACGGCGTCAACGACACCGGCGGTGTGGACCTGTACGTCGGCGGCGTCGAGCACGCGGTGCTGCACCTGCTGTACTCGCGGTTCTGGCAGAAGGTGCTGTTCGACCTGGGGCACGTGTCGTCCGAGGAGCCGTACCGCAGGCTGTTCAACCAGGGTTACATCCAGGCGTTCGCGTACACGGACTCCCGTGGTTTCTACGTTCCTGCCGAGGAGGTCGAGGAGAAGGACGGCAAGTTCTTCTTCCACGGCGAAGAGGTCAAGCAGGAATACGGGAAGATGGGCAAGAGCCTGAAGAACGTGGTCACGCCCGACCAGATGGCGGCGGACTACGGGGCCGACACCTTCCGGTTCTACGAGATGGCCATGGGTCCGCTGGCGGACTCCCGGCCGTGGGCGACCAAGGACGTCGTGGGCGCGCAGCGGTTCCTGCAGCGGCTGTGGCGGCTGGTGGTCGACGAGCAGACGGGCGAGCTGCGGGTGTCCTCCGCGGAGCCGTCGGCCGAGGACCGCAAGCAGCTGCACCGCACCATCGCCGGGGTCCGCGAGGACTACGCGGAGATGCGGTTCAACACGGCTGGCGCGAAGCTGATCGAGCTGAACAACCACCTGACCAAGGTGTACGGCTCGACCGAGGGCACGCCGCGCGAGCTGGTGGAGCCGCTGGTGCTGATGCTGGCGCCGCTGTGCCCGCACGTCGCGGAGGAGCTGTGGCACCGGCTGGGCCACGTCGACTCGCTGGTGCACGGGCCGTTCCCGGTGGCCGACGAGCAGTACCTGGTGGACGACACGGTCGAGTACCCGATCCAGGTCAACGGCAAGGTGCGCGCGCGGGTCACCGTCGCGGCGGACGCCGGCAAGGACGCGGTGCAGGCGGCGGCGCTGGCGGAGGAGAAGATCCAGGCGCTGCTGAACGGCGGCGAGCCGCGCAAGGTGATCGTGGTGCCCGGCCGGCTCGTGAACGTGGTGCTCTAGACGCCTTACTCCAGGCCGATCTCGCGTGCGAGGTCGGCCAGGAGTGCGTCGAACACGGCGTCCGGTTTGGACAACGGGATCGGGTAGTTCCCGAACACCTCCAGCGTGATGTGCCCGTAGAGGCGGGCCCAGAACTGGATCATCACGTAGGTGGTGCCGAGGTCGAGCTTGTCCGGCGGGAACTCGGCGCCGGACTTGCGCAGCACGGAGAGCAGGTCGGCCTGGAACGCGGTGAGGTCGTCGCGCAGCTCGGGGGGTACGGCGTCCGCGGGCGGGATCGTCAGCTGGTGGCCGGCGAGAATCCGGCCTGCGGCGACCAGGAAGATCCGGCCGAACGGCTCGCTGGCGCGGTGCATCGTCGCGACACTGCCCGCGGCCGAGCCCACGTCACCGGTCGGCGACGCGAACACGAGCGTGAACTCCTTCGTGTGCGTCAGCGCCCAGCGGCGAAAACCGCGGCAGATCGCGAACAGCTGCTTGGCGCCGTCGTCGGAGAGCCCGCCGATCTCCTCGCTCAGCTCGGCGGCGAGGTCGGCGATGACGTCGAGCCGCAGGTGTTCCACGAGGTCGTCGCGGGAGCCGTAGTAGCGGTAGAGGGCGGGTGCGGTGATGCCCAGCTCGCGCGCGATCGCGCGCAGGGTCACCGCTTCCGGTCCGCGCTGGACGAGCAGTGAGCGGGCAGTTCGTCGGATGTCCTGGTCGGTCGCCACGCGCACGCGGCCCCGGCGCGTCGGCTTGTCCATTCCCGCATTCTAGGTCCGGCTCGTCCCGGTCCGGGACAGGGAAATGCGGTTTCCGGGGGTGAGTCGGCCACCGGGCGCCGCCGGTACCGATCGCTCGGGGGGCTACGCGATCGGTACCGGCGACCCGATGCCCGTTTCCGGCGGGGCCGGGAACGGACAGCTCTGGAGAGTCCGGAACGGCCCCGTTGGGACGGCCCAGCGGCCATCTCACCCATTCGGGTGAAGCAGACCGGACACTCACCCTAGTGTCGCATCTTCTCCCGGAGAAGTTACAAAGTTCTTCACATTTGCCAATAGGGGAGACTGGACCGCATGACAGACGTCCTCGTGGTGGGTTCGGCGAACGCCGATCTCGTGGTGGCGGCCGAACGGCGTCCCGGCGCCGGGGAGACCGTGCTGGGCGGCGACACGACCGTCCTGCCGGGTGGGAAGGGCGCGAACACCGCGGTCGCGGCGGCGAAGCTGGGCGCGGACGTCGCGTTGCTCGGCGCGATCGGCGACGACGCGTACGGCCGCCTGCTCACGGAGTCCCTGCACGGCGCCGGAGTGCGCACCGAGCTCCTGCGCACCGTGGACAGACCGACCGGGATCGCCTACATCACCGTGACCCCGGACGGCGAGAACTCGATCCTCGTCTCCCCCGGCGCGAACAGCGCGCTCGAACCGGACGCGCTCGACGGTGCGTTCGCCCGCGTCAAGGTCGTGGTGGCCTCGATGGAGATCCCGCTGCCCACCGTCGAACGGGCCGTCGCCGCGGCCGCCGACGCGGGAGCGCTCGTCCTGCTGAACCTCTCGCCCGTCGCCGAGCTCGCCCCCCGGACGCTGGCCGCGCTCGACGTGCTGCTCGTCAACGAGCACGAAGCCGCGGCACTGCTGGGTTCCGGTGTGGCGCCGGGGAAACTGCTCGACCTCGGGCCGCGTTCCGCGGTCGTCACCCTCGGCGCGCGCGGTGCGCTCGTGCTCACCGAGGACGGAGCCACCGAGATCGCCGCGCCGCGGGTCGAACCCGTCGACACCACGGGTGCCGGAGACGCGTTCACCGGCGCGCTGGCCGCCGCGCTCGCGACGGGCGTCACGCTGGAAACCGCTGCTCGCAAGGCCGTTCGCGTCGCGGCGATCTCCGTGACCCGCCGCGGTGCGCAGCCGTCCTATCCGTCCGCCGCCGAACTCGAGGGCCGCTGAGGGCTGTCCTCCGAGGTCGGGGAAAGGGTATGGTCTAGACCATGTTGACCGGAGTCGCCGTGAGCCCGGGCCGTGCGCGCGGTCCCGTCGTGCGGGTCGCCGAACCACTCGGCGAACCCGCCAGCACGCCCCAGCCGACCGATCCGCAGGCCGAGGCCGCGCGCATCGGCCCTGCCACGCGGGTGGTGGCCGAGCGTCTGGAAGCGCTTTCCGCGAGCGCCTCCGGGGAAGCCGCCACCATCCTGCTGACCACTGCCGCGATGGCCGGCGACCCCGCGCTGCTCAGCGAGGCCGAACGCCTCGTGGTCGCCGAAGGGTTGCCCGCCGCGCGAGCGGTGTACGAGTCGGCCAACGGTTTCGCCAAGACGCTCGCCGCCGCCGGCGGGTACATGGCCGAGCGCGTGCGCGACATCGAGGACGTGCGCGACCGCGTGGTGGCCGAGCTGCTCGGCGTCGAACCGCCCGGCGTGCCCGAGCTGACCACGCCCAGCGTGCTCGTCGCCCGCGACCTGGCGCCCGCCGACACCGCCGGTCTCGACCCGGCGAAGGTGCTCGCCCTCGTCACCGAGGAAGGCGGGCCCACGAGCCACACCGCGATCCTGGCCCGTGCGCTGGGCATTCCGGCCGTCGTCGCGGTTCGCGGCCTGCTCGCGCTGGACGCCGACGCGCTGCTCGTCGACGGCGACACCGGGGAGGTCGAGGCCGCCGACGCGAGCGAAGGCGTGCTCACGGCTGTCGCGAGTGGACCCGCGGAGTGGGACGGCACGGGGACCACTTCGGACGGTCACCGGGTCAAGGTGCTCGGCAACGTCGGTTCTCCGGCCGACGCGCGGGCCGCCGCCGACGCGGGTGCCGAAGGCGTGGGCCTGTTCCGCACCGAGTTCTGTTACCTCGACGCGGCCGACGAACCTTCCGTCGCCGAGCAGCGCGCCGCCTACGCCGCCGTGCTCGCACCGTTCGCCGGAAAGCCCGTCATCGTGCGGACCTTGGACGCGGGAGCCGACAAGCCGCTCGCGTTCCTGTCCCCGGAGGCCGAGCCCAACCCGGCGCTGGGCGTCCGCGGCCTGCGGGTCGCGTTCGACCGGCCGGAGGTGCTGGACCGCCAGCTGGAGGCGATCGCGGGAGCGGCGCAGGACTCCGGCGCCGAGGTGTCGGTGATGGCGCCCATGGTCGCCACCGCGGCCGAGGCCGCGTGGTTCGCCGAGCGCGTGCGTGCCGCGGGTATCGAGCGCGCGGGGGTGATGATCGAGATCCCGGCCGCGGCGCTGTCCGCGCGGGAGGTCCTGGACGCGGTCGACTTCGTGTCCGTGGGCACGAACGACCTGGCGCAGTACACGTTCGCCGCGGACAGGCAGCTGGGCGCGGTCGCGAAGCTGAACGACCCGTGGCAGCCCGCGCTGCTGCGCCTGATCAAGTTGATCGGCGACGCGGCCCGTGCCACGGGCAAACCGGCGGGCATCTGCGGAGAGGCCGCGGCGGATCCGCTGTTGGCGCGCGTCCTGACCGGACTGGGCGTGACGAGCCTGTCGATGAACGCGCCCGCGGTCCGCGCGGTGGGCGCGAGCCTCGCGGAAGTCACCCTCGCGCAGTGCGAAGCCCTCGCCGAAGCCGTGCTGGCGACGGCTGACTCCGCCGAGGCTAGGAGAACAGCCCGCGACGCGGGTGCTTGATCACCAGTGAGCCGCCGTGCACGCGCCCGGTGAACACGAACCGGGGCGTGCCCGCGCGGCCGTCCGAGGCGGTCTTGTCCTCCAGCGAGCCGTACTTGAGCTCGGTGATCTCGTTGAGGTCCACCGAGGCGTGCTCCGGAATGATCACCTCGACCGAGCCCCACTTGCAGTCGAGCTCGATCCGCACGGTCGGGCTCGACACCTGGGCCTCGCTGAAGTCCAGCTTCGTCGAGCCGAACTTGTTGTTCACGACGACCTCGGACGGCACCAGCCACTGACCGTTGCGCACGAGCGAGGAGTACTTCGCCGTCAGCACCAGGCGCCGATCGGAGGACGCCGAGGGTGGCGGGGCGCCGAGGTCGCGGTTGACCATGCCGGGGATGTCGACCAGCACGCCGTTCAGCTCGCCGCGCGTGCGGGCGGCCAGCGCGATGTCAGTGCGCTGCGTGAACTCGTCGAGGTCCAGCAGCCCCCGGCCGATGGCCTTCTGCAGGATCGTGACGACGTGCTCGCGCTCCTCGTCGGACACCCGCAGGTTGCGGGGGTCGAGCGTCGCGGTCTCGGTCTCTTCGCCCATGCGGGCAGCGTAGGACGGGAAAGCGGGGGTGGGATCCGGGAAAAACCCCGAATCACTCCTGGTCGAGCCCGTGCTCGATCGCGTACCGGGCCAGCTCGACGCGGTTGTGCAGCTGGAGCTTCCGCAGCGTCGACTGGACGTGGTTCTCCACCGTCCGGTGCGAGAGCACGAGGCGTTCCGCGATCTGCCGCGACGTCAGCCCCTTCGCGACCAGGCGCAGGACGTCGGTCTCCCGCTCGGTCAGCCGCGGTGGCGGCGGGCCGCCCACGGGCGAGTCGGCCATCCGCCGGTACTCGCCCAGCACGAGCCCCGCCAGTCCCGGGGTGAACACGGGGTCACCCTGAGCCGTGCGGTGCACCGCCTCCACCAGCTCCTGCGCGGACGCCGACTTCACCAGGTACCCCGACGCGCCGGCCTTCACGGCCTCCAGCACATCGCTGTGCTCGCCGCTCGCGGACAGTACGAGCACGCGCGTGTCGGGCAGCGCCATCGTGATCTCGCGGGTGGCGTCGACCCCGGAGCTCTCGCCGAGGTTGATGTCCATCAGCACGACGTCGGGCCGCACGGCACCGGCGATGCGCACCGCCGCGTCGGCGTCCGGCGCGGTCGCGCGCACCTCGAAGCCGTGCTCCGTCAGGTCCCTGGCCACGCCGTCGCGCCACATCGGGTGGTCGTCGACGACCATCACCGAGATCATCGCTTCGTGTCCCCCTTCGGCATCCGAATCTCCCATTCGGTTCCGCGATCCGGGCCGGTCTCCAGTGAGATGGTCCCACCCAGTTCAAGTACCCGGCCCTTCATGGACCGGGCCACCCCGAGCTGCCCCTCAGCCTCCGCTGCGGCGAGCCTGCCCTCGGAGATGCCCGGCCCGTTGTCGCGCACGGTGATCACGACCTCCGAAGCGAGGTCCTCCAGCAGCACCCAGGTGTTCGCGCCTGGTGCGTGCTTTTCGACGTTGGAAAGCGCTTCCCGGACCACGGCGACGAGTTCGGCCGTGACGCGCGCGGGCAGCAGCACGTCTCCGGCTGGCGCGGCCACCTGCACCTTCGAGGACGCGAGCAGCTGCAGCGCACCCCGCAGGTCGGTCTCCCCGGCGCCGGTCGCGGTGGGCTCGGTGGTGACCAGTGCCCGCAGCGCGATCTCCTGCTCCCCGGCCAGTTCCGCGAGCTCCGCGGCCTCGCCGCCGACCTCCATGCCGCGACGGCGGACGCGCGCGAGCACCTGCAGCGTGTTGTCGTGGATGGAGCGGGCGAGCCGCTCGCGCTCGGCGGTCGCCGCCTCCTTGCGCCAAGCCTCGGCGAGCGCCGCCGCGGACTTGCGGGCCGTCGTCGCACTCATGCCGATCAGCAGCCCGGTGGCCACGAGCAGCACGCCGTCCCGCGCGACGTCGAGGGTGAACGCCTGGCGCGCCACCGCCGTCGCCGCACCGACGACCACGCCTGCCGCCACCCCGCCGTAGCTGCCGAAGCGCGTGCCGACGACCACCGGCACGCAGGCGACCCAGACCGTCGTGATCAGCGGGTCCACTCCGGACAGCTGGGCCGGGTCAAGGATCAGCGGCGACGTCAGCATCAGCCCGCACACGACGACGAGGTCGAGCACCACGAACCAGCGCCACCGCCAGCGCAACGCCTCGCGCGCGTAGACGAGGCTTGTCAGCACCGTCCACACCGCCATGCAGCCCAGCACGACCCACGCCAGCCCCGGCCGCTGGTAGGTCCGGTCGTTCGCGATCACCGCGCCGAGGGCGAACAGCCAGGTCAGCAACCGCAGCGCGATCCCGCTCCACCACAGTGGCGTCGCGGGTTCGACGGCTGTCGGGCCGAAGCGGCGGCTCATCGCTGCCCTTCCACGACCTCTTCGGGATCGTCGTTGGGCGCGGCTGCCTCCTGGTCGTGCAGCACGTCCACCTCCTCCGGATGCGGGTCGGTCTCGTGCAGCAGCGAGCGGATACCGGAGTTGAGCACGGCGAGCAGCGGCACCGCCAGCAGCGCGCCCGCGATCCCGGCCACGACCAGCCCCGTGGCGATCGCGAGGACCACGGCCAGCGGGTGCAGCTTGACCGCGCGGCCCAGCAGCAGCGGCTGCAGGATGTGGCTTTCCAGCTGCATCACCAGGATCACGATGCCCAGCACGATCAGCGCGGTGACGAAGCCGTTGGTCACGAGCGCGACCAGCACCGCGACCGCACCCGCCACCACGGCGCCGAGGATCGGCACGAACGCGCCCAGGAACACCAGCGTGGCCAGCGGAACCACCAGCGGCACCCGCACGATCCACAGCCCGATGCCGATGCCGACGGCGTCCACCACCGCGACCGCCGCGGTCGCCCGCACGTACGCGACCAGCGAGGCGAACCCGCGGCGCCCGGCGACGTCGAGCCGGTTCCGCACCGGCCGCGGCGCGCCCAGCATGAGGAAGGACCAGATCCGGTCGCCCCCGGCGAGGAAGAAGATCGTCACGAACAGCGTGAGCAGGAAACCGGTGAGGATCTCGCCCACCGTGCTCGCGGTGGTGAGCGCGTTGGTGGTGATGGCGGCCTGGTTGTGCTGCAGGTAGCTGATGGCGTTGTCGATGAACTGCTGGATCTGCTCCTGGCGCAGGTGCAGGTCGTTCACCAGCCAGTCGCGCACCTGCGAAAGGCTGCTGTTGAGCTGCGTCTGCAGCTGGGGCAGGCCGTCGGTGAACTGGATGATCACGAACGTAAGCAGGCCGCCGAGGATCGCGAGCCCGGCGACGAGCACGAGCGCGGTGGCGAGCCCGCGCGGCACGCGGATGGTGACGAGGTGCGACACCGCCGGCGCCATCAGGGCGGACAGCAGCAGCGCGATGGAGACCGGGACGACCACGACGGACAGCCGCCCGACCAGCCAGACGACCACGTAGAGCGCGGCGATCACGAGCAGGAAGCGCCACGCGAAGGCCGCGGCGATCCGCAGTCCCCTCGGCACGGCGGCGGTGCTGGCGGGATCCTCCCCGGGCAGGGGCGATCTGCGGCGGTCTGTCACGGCCTCACCCTAGCGAGCCGGGCGATTCGGGCGGGGGTGCCGACACCTTCCGCAGCTGCTCAATCGATCGGGTGGATCGCGCGGCCCGTGACGCTGGGTGGTGGCCGATGGCACTCAGCGATCTTCACACGATCTAGCGATCAAGGCGTCTCCGAGATGCGCGGCGGACCGGAGTTTTGGTTATGTCGTCGATGCAAGCCCGTCGAAAACCAATGTGAACTCTTTTCGGCGTCGGCGAAATTCCGGAACGCAGGAGAACGGTGAAGCAGCAGGACGCGTCCGCACAGCGGGGCACGGCACGTGCCGGCCGCTGGTTCGCGCGCGCTCTGCTCGTGCTCGGCGGCGCGGTCGCCGGCACGGCCGCTGCCTGGGCCGTCTCCACTGCCAGCGCCTCCGCCGACACCGCCATGCCGGAGTCCGGCCAGCAGGCCGCCGTCCAGCAGGACGAGCACGCTCCCGCGGTCCCCGACGCAGCCGACGTGCTGGCGGGTCCCGCCGAGTTCGCCGCGCACCTGCAAACCGGTGACGGCATCGCCCACGGGCGGCAGACCGCGGCCGAGGTCACCGACGCCGTGCAGCGGTTCGCCCAGGACGCCGTCGTGGCCCCGGTGCACGAGGTCGTCGACACGGCCGTGCAGCTCACCCGCCAGCCGCAGGACGCGCCGCGCGTGATCGGCCAGGCGCTGACGCCGCCGCAGGACTTCCTGCACTTGCTCCGCCCCTCGGGCGGTGAGCTGATCAAGCTGCCGCTGCCCGGGATACCCGGAGCCGGCGAGCGCGAGCCCGCCGCCGCCCCGGCCGCTCCGGCGGTCGCCGCCCCGCCCGTGCTGCCCGCCGAGCCGTTCGGCCCGGTCGCGCTCGTGCTGCCCGGTGCGCACAGCATCGCGCAGCACGCCGACGACTACGGCCTGGCCGACGGCGGCTCGCACGCGGACCGGCACGACCGGTTCCCCTATTCCCCGGAGCGCGGCCCGCTGGCCCCCTCCGGTGTTCCGTTCGCCCCCGGTGGTTCCGCCGCCGGTGGTCATGTGGACGGTCAGCTGCTCGGCGTTCCCGCCGGTGTGCAGCCCTTCGCCGACGCCCACGCCGTGCGTGCCGTGCGCTTCGGTATCCGGCACACGCCGGTCCAGCCGGGCGAGCAGCCCGGCGTCACACCTGACTGATTCGCGAGCGGGGTAGCGGAACGCGCCCTGTTCGCCGTGGCTTTCTCGTGCCCGGTCGCGTGTTCCCTGCATTCCCGCTTGTCCCCTCGCGGACGTCGTTCCGCGACCCCGGGTGAGTTCCACCCGCCCTCACAAGCCCCGCAAGGGAACCCAAGGAAAAGGAGAAACCCCTAATGCAGACCTGGGCAAAGCGTGGAATCCAGACCGCGCTGGTCACGGGTGGCCTGCTGATGCTGGGTACCGGCATCGCGTCGGCCGACGAGAACGTCAACCCGGACACCCCGGCCGGTCCCCTGGACCTGAACGCGAGCATCCCGGTCGACATCTCCGGCAACGCGCTCGGAACGCTGGGCAAGCAGGTGGACCTGCCTGACATCCACAAGGAGTTCAGCACCGCGCCGGCCACGGACCGGGTGAACCACGCCCTCGCCCGGGCCGCCACCACCGGAGCGCTCAAGCCCACCGCCCCCGGGTTGAGCAAGGTGAACGGGGTGACCTCGAAGGTCACGGGTGCCGCGAGCCAGGCAGGGCAGTCGCTGAGCAGCGCGACCGCCAAGCGGACCGACCAGGCAACCCCGCCGTCGGTCGAGCCGAACGGTGACGTGTTCGAGGGCAACAAGGTCGTCGGCAACGTCGTGGTGCCGATCCAGATCACCGGCAACGCGATCGGTGTGCTGGGCAACGCCGAGACCCACACCCACTCCGACCAGACCTACACCCGTGACACCGACATCGACACCACCGGTGCGCACGGTGGCCTTGCCGGCAACGCCGTGAACCTCGACTGGGCCCTGCCCGTGCAGATCTCCGGCAACGCGCTCGGCCTCGTCGGCAGCGGCCGGACCTCCGGCAGCGCCGCGCAGTCCGCGGCCACCACCGGCGACGTCGAGACCGACGGCACCAACGGCGCGGCGGCGGGCAACGTCGTCAGCCCGCAGGGCGCGACGCCGGTGCAGGTGTCGGGCAACGCGCTGGGTGGGTTGCTCGGCCACGCCGAGACCGACTTCAACGGCGTCAGCGAGGCCGACTCGGGCGGCTACGTCATCACCGAGGGGTCGCACGGTGCGGGCACCGGCAACGTCGCGGCGCTGCCGATCGCCCTGCCGGTCAAGGCTTCAAACAACGCCGTCTCGGGCGGCGGTGACGCCGACGCGCACGGCAGCGCGGTCTCCTCCGCGATCGCCGGGGACACCACGCCGGGTCTGCACGACGCGCCCAGCTACATCCAGACCCACGGCGACAACGCGTTCCTCGCGGGCAACGTCGTCCAGCCGCAGGGCGCCGTGCCCGCGACGGTCGTCGGCAACGCCGCGGCCGTGGTCGGCAACTCGCTCGCGGGCTCCGGCGTGGGCCGCGCCGCGAACATCATCGGCACGGAAGCGCAGGCCGGTGGCTTCACGTCCACCGCGGGTCGTGACGGCGCCGCCTCGGGCAACATCGTCGACGCCCCCGTCGCGCTGCCCGCCGAGGTGTTCTGCGCCGCCGGCGCCGTGATCGGCACCGCCAACGCGGGCGGCTGCGAGAACGACATCGACGCCACGGCAGGCGGCGGCACCTACACCAACGGCAACGGCTCGTTCCTGGGCGGCAACAGCGTCCACCCGCAGCCCGCCGGCACCGCCGAGGTCTTCGGCCTTGGCGGCGCGGTGATCGGTAACGCGTCCGGCACCGCGAGCGAGACCAAGACGGTCACCGCGGGTGGCTACAACGGCAGCCAGGGCAACGACTCGACCGGCTCCGGCAACGTCGCTCAGGTCCCGGTGGCACTGCCCGCCGAGCTCTTCGGCGCGGGAGCCGCCGTGGTCGGCCAGGGCACCGGTGCGGCCGAGGAGTGCAAGGACGTCACCGCGGGCGGTGGCGGCAACACCCAGGACGACCACGGGACCGGCAGCGCGAACCTGGTGGCGGCGCCGATCTCGCTGCCGGCGCAGGTCTTCGGAGCCGGTGCGTCCCTGGTCGGGCAGGGCCGGGGTGCGGCGACCACCGACACCACCTCGACCGCGGGTGGCGACACCAACGCCGACGGCAAGGAAGGCACCGCCGCCGGAAACCTCGCCCAGGTCCCGGTTTCGCTGCCCGCTCAGGTGCACGGCGTCGCCGCTGCCCTGGTGGGTAACGGCTTCGGCGCGAGTGACGACCTGACCGACTCGACGGCGGGCGGCGACGCCACCGCGACCGGTGAGGGCGGCACGCTGGCGGGCAACATCGTGCAGGCACCCGCGGGTGCGGCTGCCTCGGTGTTCGGCCTCGCCGCGGACTGGGGCGGCGTGGCCCACGGCGACGCCGTCAACGACATCGCGTCCACGGCGGGCGGCGACTCGGCGACCAACGGCAACGGCGGCTCGATCGCGGGCAACGTGGTCAGCGCACAGGCGTTGCCGATCGCCCAGGTCTTCGGCGACGCGGCCAGCCTGGCCGGCGTCGCGCGGGGCGCGGGGCTCAACAACAGCGAGGTCACCTCGGGCGGCGACGTGGCGACGTCCGGTGTGGACGGTGCGCTGTCCGGCGACATCTTCGACGTCCCGGTGCCCGCAGTGGCCCAGGTGTTCGGCGTGGCCGCTTCGCTGAGCGGTGTCGCGCACGCGGTCGCGGACAACACCACCGTGGGCACCGTCGACGGCGAGACCCACACGGCCGGTTCGGAGCACGCGCTGTCCGGGCTGGACCGGCAGGTCCCGGTGGGCGGCGCCGTGCAGGTCTTCGACATCCCGGCCGGTGTGGTCGCCGTCGTGGACTCGCAGACCCGCAACGTCACCGAGCTCGACGTGGCCGACCGCGCGGCGCAGCTGAGCATGCCGATCAGCACCTCGGAGCTGGAGGCGGCCCACCTGCCCACGCTGCCGAACCTGAAGAGCCTGCCGCTCAAGCGGACCGAGGCCGCGCGGGCCGACCGCGCCGACCTGACCGACATCGTCACGCGCATGCCGGGTATGCCGCAGGCGGGCAAGCTCCCGTCGGTGGGCGCGGTGCCGGGTGCGCAGGCGATCACCGAGGTCCTGCCGAAGCTGCCGGTGCTGCCGGGTGCGGACGGCGTGGTCGGCGGGCACGCGCTGCCGGGTCGCCTCGGCGACGTGATGCCGCAGATCCAGGCGCCGTCACTGCCGAACATCGACGCCAGCCCGGCCACGCTGCTGAACAAGTCCGGCGTGCTGGGGCTGGGCAACGGCAAGCACATGAAGCTCTGAGCTGACTGACGGACGGGCCCGGGAGCAACGGCGCTCCCGGGCCCGTCGTTCAGCCGAGCTGCACCGAGCGCTTCGCGAGCCCGTACCAGTAGCCGTCGATGACGGTCTCGGGCTTCGCGTCCTCGCTCCCGGCACCGAGGGAAACGAACAGCGGCGCGAAGTGCTCGATGCGCGGGTGCGCGAGCGCCGCCGCGGGCGCCTTGTGCTGGAAGTCCAGCAGGGCGTCGACGTCCCCGGTGCGGAGCACCTCGTCACCCCACTGGTCGAACTCGGCTGACCAGCGCGGCGGTTGCCCGTCGGTGCCGTCGACCTGCCGCATCGCGGCGAGGTTGTGGGTGAAGAAGCCGCTGCCGATGATCAGCACGCCCTCGTCGCGCAGAGGCTTCAACCGGCGGCCGAGCTCGAACAGCTCGCGGGGGTCGAGCGACGGCATCGAGACCTGGAGCACGGGGATGTCGGCCTCCGGGTACATCTCCACCAGCGGCACGTAGGCGCCGTGGTCGAGGCCGCGGTCCGGCGCGTCGTGCACGGGCCTGCCGGGACCGTGCAGCAGCTTGCGGACCTTGGCGGCCAGTTCCGGCGCGCCCGGTGCGGGGTAGGTCACCTGGTAGTAGCGCTGGGGGAAGCCCCAGAAGTCGTAGACCAGTGGCACCGTCGTCGTGGCGCCGAGGGTGAGCGGCGCCTCCTCCCAGTGCGCCGAGACGACCAGGATCGCGCGGGGCCTCGGCAGCCCGGCGGACCAGTGCGCGAGCTGCCGGGTCCACGTGGCGTCGTCGGCGAGCGGCGGGGCGCCGTGGCTCAGGTAGAGCACGGGGGTCGCACTCATCGCGGGCTCCCATCTGTTGAAGATTCAATGACAGGGACGCCGCGGGGCACGGAGTTATTCCGGCGGAACCGGTCAAGAGTGGCGATGGGGTGCGTGGAGGCGCTTATCCTCGGTCATGGCCGTTCCAGTCGGGAACGTGGTGGCGTACGTGGCGGTCTGCGCCGGACCGCTGGTGGGCTTCTGGCTGGCCTCGAAACTGCCCCGCCTCGCGGACGCACTGGTCGACCACTACCGCAGCCGCCGCCCGGTGCCGGAAGGCCCACCGATCGAACGCATAGCCGCCGACCTGCGCCGGGTCCGCTTAGCGCTGGAACGGATCCCACCCCGCGCACCGGCGCTGCGCCGCCGCGCGACGGAACAGGCGTACGACGCCCTGCTGGCCCAGGCCTGCCGCGCGGTCGGCGAACCCCAGTGGCTCGACACGGTGCCCGAAGGCCTGGAACACGAGGCGGAACGTCTGCGCGTCGAGGAGAGCCTCCACCGCTGCGGCATCCTGCGGTGACCCGTCAGGTCTGGGCCAGATCCGCGAAACGGCTGTAGTGCAGCTGGTGCGCGACCACGATCGTGCTCGTCGGGCCGGCGCGGTGCTTCGCCAGGATCAGGTCCGCCTCCCCCGCGCGCGGGTCGTCGCGCTCCCACGCGTCCGGGCGGTTGATCAGGATGACCATGTCGGCGTCCTGCTCCAGCGATCCCGACTCACGCAGGTCCGACAGCATCGGCCGCTTGTCGGTCCGCTGCTCGGGGCCACGGTTCAGCTGGCTGATCGCGACCACCGGTACTTCGAGCTCCTTGGCCAGCAGCTTCAGCTGCCGCGAGAACTCCGAGACCTCCTGCTGCCGCGACTCGACGCGCTTGCCCGACGTCATCAGCTGCATGTAGTCGACGACCACGAGCTTGAGGTCGTTGCGCTGCTTGATCCGGCGCGCCTTCGCCCGGATCTCCATCATCGTCATGTTCGGCGAGTCGTCGATGAACAGCGGGGCCTCGCTGATCTCGCTCATCCGCCGGGCGAGCCGCGTCCAGTCGTCGTCGGACATGCGGCCACTGCGCATGTCGGCGAGGCGGATGCGGGCCTCGGCCGAGAGCATGCGCATGACGATCTCGATGCGGCTCATTTCCAGCGAGAAGATGACGCTGGTCATGCCGTGCTTGATGGAACATGACCGGGCGAAGTCGAGACCCAGTGTCGACTTACCGACACCGGGCCGGGCCGCCACGATGATCATCTGTCCGGCGTGCAGGCCGTTGGTCACCTCGTCGAGGTCGGCGAACCCGGTGGGCACACCCTGCGCCGTGCCGCCGCGGGACGCGATCGCGTCGATCTCGTCCATGGTCGGCTGGAGCAGCTCCTCCAGCGCGATGTAGTCCTCGCTGGTGCGCCGCTCGGTGACCTCGTAGATCGCGGCCTGCGCGCGGTCGACGACCTCGTTGATCTCGGCGCCCTCGTTCGCGGCGCCGTAGCCGTACTGCACGATCCGCGTACCGGCCTCGACGAGCCGCCGCAGGATGGCCTTCTCGGCGACGATCTCCGCGTAGTACCCGGCGTTCGCGGCGGTGGGCACCGTCGCGATCAGCGTGTGCAGGTACGGCGCCCCGCCGACGCGGGCCAGCTCGCCGCGGCGTTCCAGCTCGGCGGAGACGGTGATCGGGTCGGCGGGCTCGCCGCGGCCGTACAGGTCCAGGATGCAGTCGTAGACCGCCTGGTGCTTCGGCAGGTAGAAGTCGCTGGGACCGAGCGCCTCCACCACGTCGGCGATCGCGTCCTTGGACAGCAGCATGCCGCCGAGCACCGACTGCTCCGCCGCCACGTCCTGTGGCGGCTGCCGGTCGAACTCACCGCGTCGCGGCCCCGGGTCCTCCGGCCCGGGGTCGGATGCGTAGGCGGGACCGCGGTCGTCCGTCAGCGCCACCGCGCGGACACCTCCTCGTCAAGCGAACACCAGTTCGATTATGCCGTCTCATCGGCTCGCCGCCCACCTCCCCTGGCGGGCGTGTCGCGCACTGCGCGCTACTGCTTCCCGGGCACGCTAGATCCCTCGGAAGGAGCAAGGCAAACTCGCCTGTTGATCGAGTGGGGACACCCTGTGGACAACTTGTGGAAGGGTGGCCCCAACGAATCACAACTGCCGCCGAGTCTGTGGACAACCTGGGGAACATTTCTGCCTGAAGGGGCATATCCGCAGGTCAGACCCTGTGGGCAAGCTGTGGAGAACTTTGCGGAAAACTCGTCGGCGTGTCGCGCCCGTACGCGCAATCGGCGTGTCGTACCGCGAGTTGTGCACCCCGGTGAGTACTCGCCTGTGGATGAATGCTACGGACGGTGTGCTTTCAGTCTTCTGGGCCATGTGGGTGGTACCGGGTGGGTTCAGCCCGGAACGCTCTGTGCGTTCCGTAACCACTCGCCCAGGACCTGCGGAGACGCCGGGGTGAACACGACGAGCGACTCGCCACGTCCCGGTCGTTCCTCCATCAACCAGCGGCCTTCGGCCGTATCCACGAAGTTCAGCGGACGTTCACACCGCCGCCGGGCACCACTGCGGGTGCGCGCAGCGACGTAGAGGCTGCCCGCGCCGGTGCGCGGCAGCTCCATGATCCGCCTCATCTCCTTCGCGGGCGCCGGGGGCGCGTCGCGGCCCGAGCGCATGACGGTGTACTCGCCCTCGGGCAGGGCGTCGCGGCCCGCCTCGAACTCGGACTTCGTGGTGACGAGCGGCTGTCCCGTGGCGGGCCGCGCGGGCGGGATCTGGTTGACGAACCCGGGCAACAGTTCCTCCGGCCGTTCGGGCGCGAGGATCACGGTCTCCTCGCCGAGCAGGCGGACCAGCACGAACGCGCCTCCGCTGCCGCTGCCCGCGAACACCGTGAAGTTGCCGGGCGTACCGGGGAACTGGCCGTCGAACCAGCCGTAGTACTCGACCTGCGGGCGCGAGATCGACTCGATGGCGTCGAGCAGGCCGCGGTCCATCCCGCGCGGGCCCATCAGCCCGTGCTTCGTGAGCAGCGAGTTGACCTCCTGGTCGACGGCGCGCTGGGCGCTCTCGTCGTACCAGACGGCCTTGCCGGACAGCGTCGGGTGCGGCTCGCCCCCGCGGCGGCGGATCAGGTTCAGCAGGATCGGGGTGGCGAGCTTGATGGGAGCGTTCAGCACTTCACTCGCCGATCACGGGTGGCGCGGTCAGCTCGTCGGTGCCGAACAGCTCGTTGGGGTCCTCGCTGACCAGGTACTTGGTCTGGTGCTCCTCGTCGTCGGAGCCCTTGCCGCGACCGCCGTGCGCACCCATGCCGCCCATGCCGGAGGAACCGGCCCGCCCGGAGGCACCCGCCGCCCCGGCACCGGCCAGGCCACGACCGGCCGCGGCGCCACCGGCACTGCCGCCGGCCCCGGCACCCGTGCTCGAACCCGCGCCTAGCGAACCCGACCCGGCGGGGCCGAAGCCCGCGGCGCCGATCGAGCCGATTCCGCCCCCGCTGCCGCTGCCGCCCGCGCCGAAGCCGCCGGAAGCGCTGCCGGGGCTGTAGCCGGAGCCGGTCGGGCCGAAACCGCTGGTGAAGTCGGTACCGGAGGTGCTGGGCGCATAGCCCGCGGCGGTGGTGCTGTCGTCCCAGGTGGGCGACTTGTAGCCGGGTACGTTGGGCTGGTAGCCGGTGGTCGTTCCGATGCCGGTGTTGCCGGTACCGGTCTGCGAGTTGGATCCCACGGGGAGGTTCGTGTTCGAGCTGCCGGGGATGCTGCCGACGTTGCCACCGGTGATGCTGCCGACGTTGGACGGCTGGAAGCCGCCGGGGACGTTGCCCGTGCCGGGGACGTTGCCGGTGTGACCGGTGCCGGGGGTGTTGCCCGTGTTGCCGGTTCCGGTGCCGTCGGAGAAGTTGTTGCCCTGCCAGGCACTGAACTGCGGCATGCCAGCCGCGTTCTGGGCGCTGGCCTGGTAGTAGGCGTTGAAGGCGTTGACGTTCGTCTGACCCTGCTCGTTGTACTTGCGGATCTCGTCGTCTTTGTCGCTCCACGGGTTGATGTCGTCGAGGAACCCGGAGTGCGGCGGATCGGCGGCGATCTCCTCGACCTTCGCGTGGACGGTGTCGAAGGCGTCGGCCTGGGAGGTCAGGTAGCCCTGGCTCTTGGTGAGGTTGCTGGCGGAGTCGCGCAGCCAGATGCCGAGCGGGTGCGCACCGGCCTGCACCTGCTGCGAGGCATCCCCCTGCCAGGCGGCGTCCATCGCCTTGTTGATCTCGTCGATGAGCTGGGAGCGCTGGTCGTGCACCGACTGCAGAGTGCCCGCCGCACCGGCGCCCTCGTGCAGCGAGTCGGAGCTGCCGGGGTGGATCTGCTCCCAGATCTGCCGCGCGTCGATGGTCTGCCCGCCGACGTTCGACTGCTGATGCTGAGCCTCCGGCCCGGAGAAGAGGTCGTAGAGCCCACCGGCCATCGTGCCGAGGATCCCGCCCGCCCCGGGCATGACCACGTTGCCGACGGTCTGCCCGATCAACGCGCCGTTACCCATGCTGCTCATCCCCTCCTAGGAGCTCTGCAGGTGCTGGATCATCGCGGTGGCGACCCGCTCGGTGACCGGACAGGGATTGGACTTGTTGGGGCCACTGCCGATCTGGGTCTGCACGTTGACCGCGAGTTCATCGGTCACCCCGACCCACAGCGAGCAGTCACCATCGGAGCGCGTGTCCGAGATACCGGCGTAGACAGCGGGATAGCCGCTGATGGTCGTCGGCTCGAAATACTGGTCCTTCGCCTTGTTCGCGTAGATGTCGCCGAGCCCGTTCTTGTTGGCCTTCAGGGGCGCGACGAAGACCGAGTTCAGCGACGAGGTGGCCGACTTCCATGTACAACTCGAACCCGCGTCGTTCTGAGTGACGTCACCGGAGCCGGTCAGGCCGATCTGAGTGACCTGGCTGGCGGAAAGCGCACTGCACGGATCCGCCACCAGCGCGTCTGTCGGCAGCGGGTTGGGCACCGAAGGCGCGAGCTGCGCTGCGGAGCTGCTCGTGGCGGCCGAGCCAGAGGTCGGGTTGAGGGTGGGGATCACACTGCCTCCACCACCACCTCCGGAGCAGGCGGACAGCACAGCGGCGGCCGCGAGCACGGCCGCACCGAGCTGGAAGGCCCGGGTCTTGCTCATACGATTCCCTGTCCTTGTTTCGCGGCGGCCTGCCGTGCGTCGTCGTCGGACTGCGCGATCTTCCCGCTTGCCTGCTGGAGTGCGGCTATGTAGTTCTGGATGTAGGTCCGCATGCGTTTGTGCTGTTCGAGCAGGGTAGAGCCAGACGGCCCTGCGCCTTGCGCGATGAAGGTCTTACTGGCGGGCTCGGCGCCGGGCGCTCGTACGTTCGCGATGAACTCGGCCTGGTAGATGTCGCTCTCAACGCCGTCCAGCAGCGTTTGCCACTTCTGGATCACCGACTGCACCTGGTCCGGGTCGAAGCGATACCCGCCGGGGGTGCCGTTGCTGCCCACCTGGATGGGGGCCGGTGGGGGGACGGAGGTCAGTGTGTCCACCGGCGTGTTCGCCGACGTCGGTTGAGTCATCGGCCGTCCCCTTCTCTCCGTCTCGCGTCCCCACCGCGCGAGATCAGTGTGTTGGATGCTAGCGCAGCCGGTCCGGTTCCCGTGGTCGAAAGGGAAAAGCCCCCTTCCGCAACCGGAAGAGGGCTTTTCGGGGCCTGGCAAACCAGCGGGAGTTACTCCCCGGCCGTGATCTCGACCCGCACCGACGCCTGGACCTGCGGGTGCAGGCGGGCGCTCACCTGGTGCTTGCCGACGGTCTTGATGTGGCCGTCGGTCTCGAGGATGCGCTTGTCCAGCAGCGGGCCACCGGCGGCCTTGATCGCCGCGGCGATGTCGCCCGTGGTGACCGAGCCGAACAGCTTCTTCGAGCCCTCGGCCGCCTTCGCCTTCAGCGGGACCGTCCCCAGCTGCTCCAGCTGGTTCTTGACCTCCTTGGCGTGGTCGAGGTCGCGGATCCGGCGCGACTCCTGCGTGCGCCGGATGGTCTGCACGTTCTTCTCCGCACCCTTGGTGGCCACGATGGCGTAGCCCCGCGGGAGCAGGTAGTTGCGCGCGTACCCGTCCTTGACCTCGACGATGTCGCCGGGGCCGCCGAGGTTGGCCACGTCGGTGGTCAGAATGATCTTCGCCATTGACGTGCCTCCCTTAGCGCGCGGTCGAGGTGTAGGGCAGCAGCGCCATCTCACGGGAGTTCTTGACCGCGATGGCGATGTCACGCTGGTGCTGGCTGCAGTTGCCGGTCACCCGGCGGGCACGGATCTTGCCGCGGTCGGAGATGTACTTCCGCAGCAGGTTGGTGTCCTTGTAGTCGATGAGTTCCGGACGGCCCTTCTGCTCCGCCTTGCAGAACACACAGACCTTCTTCTTGGGCTTGCGAATGGGTGGCTTGGCCACGGTGCTGCTCCTGGTAATTCCGAAAAGAGTGGTTGGTTAGAAGGGGGGCTCGTCCGCGAAACCGCCGCCGCCCCCGGCAGGCGGGGCCGAACCCCACGGGTCGTCGGCGGGCGCGCCGCCGCCGTAACCGCCGCCACCACCGCCGCCGCCGGTACCCCGGCTGACCTTGTTGACCTTGGCGGTGGCGTAGCGCAGCGACGGGCCGATCTCCTCGACCTCGAGCTCGACGACCGTGCGCTTCTCGCCTTCTTTGGTCTCGAACGACCGCTGCTTGAGCCGACCCTGCACCACGACGCGCGCGCCGCGGGTCAGGCTCTCGGCCACGTTCTCCGCGGCCTGGCGCCAGATGTTGCAGCGCAGGAACAGCGCCTCGCCGTCCTTCCACTCACCGCTGGCGCGGTCGAAGGTGCGCGGGGTGGACGCGACGGTGAAGTTCGCGACCGCCGCACCGGACGGGGTGAAGCGCAGTTCCGGGTCGGCGGTGAGGTTGCCGACCACGGTGATGACGGTGTCTCCGGCCATGGTCGCCTCAGGCCTTCGCCGCGACCTTGGCGGCCTTGCGCGGAGCGACCTTGCGCACGACCTTGGTGCGGAGGATGTTCTCCTGCAGCGACAGCTGCCGGTCGAGCTCCTTGACCGCGTCGGGCTCGGAGTTCACGTCGAGCAGGGCGTAGATGCCCTCGGCGTGCTTCTTGATCTCGTAGGACAGGCGCCGCCGGCCCCACACGTCGACCTTCTCGACACTGCCGCCGGACTGGCGGATCACGTTGAGGAACGTGTCCAGCGTCGGGGCGACCGTGCGCTCGTCGAGCGTGGGATCGAGGATGACCATTACCTCGTAATGGCGTGACACAACCACTCACCTCCTGTGGGCTCGCGGCCACGGACTGTCCGTGGCAGGAGGGTTTGTCGGGTACCAGCCTAACGGGCCGCTACGACACTTTTCGCAGCACCCAGGTCCGGACCAGCGCGGCGCTCACGCCGGCCAGCGCGACGACCGCGAGGAGCATGGGCAGTTGCACGGTGTTCGACGACGTGTCGGAGGCCAGCGCGTCGGCGTTCCCCGTGTTGCGCACGTCATTCTGCCCGCCGCTGGCGCTGCCGCCGAGCAGTTCCGGCGTCGGCAGGCCGGCGACCGGCGCGGAGGACGGGTAGCGCGTTCCGGGTGAGACGGCGATGCCGACACCCGGCACGGCCGCCGGGATGTTGCCGTAGTCGCGCATCGGGGCGGTCGCGGTGCCGGTGCCCGGCAGCGTCGTGCCCGGCGCGGTGGTGCCCGGCGCACCCGTCGTTCCGCCGGTGCCCGCCGAGGGCAGGGCTGTGGCGGTGGAGTAGTTGCCCGCGTACGTCGTCATGCCGCAGTTGCCCGCCACCTTGTTGGTGATCGAGGTGAGCGTCTTCTGCTTCTGGTCCGGGGTGACGCCGAGCCCGCTGTTGTTCTGCAGCGCCTGGCTCACGACGGCCGCGACGTTCTGCCCCGTGATGGTGCCGTTGGCCGCGTTGGGCACCGAACCGACGGGCAGCGCACCCGCCTTGGTGATCGTGTCGGCGAGCCCGTCCGGGTCGACGCCGTTGAGGTGCAGGAAGATCTCCTGCTCCTTCGCCCCGGTCTTGACCAGGTCGGCGAGGTCCTTGCCCTGCACGGCCACCTGGTCGCCGATGTTGCCCACGACGCTGCCGGTGCAGCCCTGCGCGAGGACGGTGCTGGCCGACGCCGTGCCCTGGAACGCGAGGCCACCGAAGACGGCCGCGAGCGCGCCGGCCGTGAGTACCCGTCGCGTCGTCCTGGTCAGGTCGGTCCGCGTTGGCATGCGCACGGGTGCTGTCCTCCAAGATCGCGGTCGTCGTCCGTGAGGGGACAACGAGGAGCAGACCCCGAAGATACTAGCTAGTAGCAGTCCCGCGCAGAACCCAGGTACGTACCAGCGCGGCGCTGACGCCCGACAGGGCCAGCACCGCGATCAGCATCGGGAGACCGACGTCACCGGGCAGGCTGCTGTGCCCGTCACCCGGCAGTGCCTGCGCCTCGCCCGCGTTCTGCACCGCGCGGCCCTGCTGGCCCGAACCGTCGCCCAGCGCGCCGACCTCCGGGGCGTAACCGGGGATCTGCCCGCCGTACCGCACGCCCGGCGAAGGCGCGAACAGCCCGGCGAGCGCGTAGGGGATGTCGCTGTAGTCGCGCATCGGCGCGTATCCCGAGGAACCGAACGGCAGGAGGTCGAACATCGCCGCGTCGCCGCCGGACAGCACCGGGCTGCTCGAACCGGGGATGAGGTTGCCCAGGTTGCCGCTGGGCGCGCCGGTGTTGCCGCCCGACGGGCCGGACTGCGGGGCGCCTCCGTTGGCCGGCGGGTTCTGCGGCGCCGGCTGGCCCTGCTTGTTCCCGCCGGGCAGGGCTCCCGCCGCGCCCTGCACGCCGGACGTGACACCGTTCGTCACTCCGGCCACCGTGTTGTCGAGCGCTCCGGCGGCCGGCGCGCCGACGACGGGCACCGGCGCGACCACGGTGTCCACGACGTTCACCGTGATCTTGCACAGCCCCGACAGCAGGCCGCCGACGATCGACGTCAGCCCGTCGGTGACGGTCTGGAGGCCGAGCGGGCTCTGGATCTTGTCCCCGGGGTGCACCGTGACCGTGTCCCCGCACTTGGCGGTGACGGTCTCCGCCGCACTCGCGGTGCCGGGCGTGGCCAGCACCGCGGAGCCGGCCAGTACGAAGGCGGTCGCTCCGACCGCCGCGACCTTTCGCGTTCGACCCTGCATTCGAAGCCTCCAGTGGCGGCATCACTCACTGAGATAACGAACGTAACCCAGCGGAGTGACGCGTGCAGGATGGCCGGATTTCGTCAGCCCAACCGGCGACGCAGCCAGGTGTGCGCGAGCCCCGCTCCGGCCAGCGCGAGCGCGACCGCGGCGAGCAGCAGCGGGCCCTTCGCGGGCGCAACCGAACTGGCGGGCAGTGCCTGTGCGCTGCCGGAGTTCTGGGTGACGATGCTGGGGCTGGTGCCCGTCGGCGGAACGTCCTGCGGCAGGCCCGGGGCGTCCGGCGCGACGACGGCGAGCGGCGGGAGCAGGTCGGAGAGGTCGGAGAGGTCGGGCAGGTCGCCCACCGTCAGCGGTGACAGGGCCTCGACCGGGAACGACGTGAACTCCACGCTGCTCAGGCCGGGCTCCACCGGAGTCTCAGCCGAAGGAGTGGGCGCGGGAGCCGGAACCGGCTGCGGAACGGTCACGGGCGGGGTGGAAGGCGCCGGGGTTGCCGTCGTGTCGTCGTCGCTGAGCAGCGTGTTCACCGCGCCCTGCGCGTCCGCGCACAACACCCGGACCGCGCCGCTGCCGGGAACTTCGCTGACGTGCAACGCCTTCGCGGAATCGGCGACGTCCACCGTGACGAGCGGTTCCGGGATGGTTGGGCCGGTGCCGACGGTGAGCGGGCCCGCGTCGAGCGCCAGCGGCTGCCCGGGCTCGCCGAGCGTCGCGGCGCAGTCGCCGGACAGCGTCGGATCGGCCGCGGCGGGCAGGGCGAAACCCCCGGAAACGGCGAGGAAGAAGCCCAGCGCGAGGCTCCGCTTCACGATCTTGTGCATCTTTCCCCCTGTTTCCACGGCGTGTCGGCTCGCGTACGCAATGCAGTCACGCTACTGCATCTGCAGTAACGGGGACGCGGGCGGGAGCGCGGTAGCGTGGCGCCATGCAGATCGGTGCCCACGTCCGCGATGACGACCCGCTGTCCGCCGCACGCGAGCGGAACGCCGAGGTCGTGCAGTTCTTCCTGGCCGACCCGCAGGGCTGGAAGAAGCCGGTGCCCGCGCCCAGCGCGGCTGACATCGAGGCGGCCGGGGTCTCCGTTTTCATCCACTCGCCCTACGTGGTGAACGTGGCCTCGCTGAACAACCGCATCCGCATCCCGTCACGCAAGGCGGTCGCGCAGCACGCCGCGGCGGCGGCCGAGATCGGCGCGAAGGGGCTCATCGTGCACGGCGGGCACGTCCGCAAGGACGAGGACCCGCAGCAGGGCCTGCTCAACTGGGGAAAGCTGTTCGAGCGGCAGGCGGAGGACGGCGGGTTCGGTGTGCCGATCCTGATCGAGAACACCGCGGGCGGGGACGGGGCGATGGCCCGCCACCTCGACATGCTGGCGCGGCTGTGGGACGTGGTCGGCGAGCACGGCGCCGGGTTCTGCCTCGACACCTGCCACGCGTTCGCCGCGGGCTGGGAACTGGACGGACTGGTGGCGAAGATCAGGTCGATCACCGGCCGGATCGACCTGGTGCACCTGAACAACTCGCGCGACGAGTTCGGCTCGACCCGCGACCGGCACGCGAACGTCGTGCACGGCGGCGGCACGATCGACCCGGAGCAACTGGCGGCGGTGGCGAAGGAGGCCCGGGCGCCGGTGGTGGTCGAAACCCCGTCCGACGGCCAGGCCGACGACATCGCCTACCTGCGCGAAGCGCTCAGCTGACCGCGACCCGGGAGCCCAGCCCCACCACGTCCGGCGCCCTGTCGAGCACGCCGCCCGCCGGGTCGTCGTCGCCCACCAGGCGGACCTTGTCCAGCGCCGGGCGGTAGATCTCGCGCAGCACCAGCAGGCACAGCCCGGCCACGGCGACGTCCCGGACCACGACGAAACCGAGGAACCAGTCCTCCGGCAGGCCCTTGTGGTCCACGCCGAGGTAGTAGAACATCCGCGGCACCCAGACCAGCGCGTCGATGAGCATCCAGCTCAGCAGCAGCCGCCAGCGCGGGATCGCCAGCACCGCCAGCGGCACCAGCCACAGCGAGTACTGCGGGCTCCACACCTTGCTGGTCAGCAGGAACGCGGCGACGACGAGGAAGCACAGCTGCGCGAGCCGCGGACGCACCGGCGCGGTCAGCCCGACGTAGGCGACCCCGGCGCAGCAGAGCAGGAACAGCCCGCCGCTCACGATGTTGAGCCACGTCGGCGTCTGCCCCGGCTGCAGCAGCCCGTCGAACCCGGTCCAGCCGGTGAAGTACGAGATGACGTTGTAGAGGGAGTCAGGGTCCATCCCGCGCTGGCCGTTGAGCCGGAAGAACTCCCGCCAGCCCGCGTTGAGCGTCAGCGCCACCGGCAGGTTGATCGCGAGCCACACGGCCACCGTCGCGCCCGCCGTCTGCGCCCACTGCCGCACGCGGCCCGCGCGGATGCACAGCACCAGCAGCGGCCCGAGCAGCAACAACGGGTACAGCTTGGCCGCGGCGCCGAGGCCGAGCAGCACGCCGGCGAGCACCGGTTTGCGGCGGGCCCACGCGAGCAGTCCGGCGGCGGCGAACCCGGTGGCGACCGTGTCGAAGTTGGTGAAGGCGTGCACCAACACCAGCGGGGAGAGCGCGGCGAGCGTCGCGTCCCACGGTCTGCGTCCCGCCGTGCGGCCCACCGCCCACACCGTGACGAGCCACCCCACCGCGAGCCAGAAGGCGGTGATGTCGAAGTACACCGCGACCGGTAGCGCGCCGGGGAGCCAGCCCACGTCGTGCACGGCGAGCCAGCCCGCGGTGAGCTTCGCGTTGACCCACTGGAACAGCCCGGTGAGCACCGGGTACTCCATGTACCGGGTGGTGGCGTTCGGCGTGCCCGCGTTGTCGGTCCAGCTCGTGCGGTACGGGAACGTGCCCGCCTGGTCGAGCCGCTCGGCGCTGTAGAGCGGCACGATGTCGGAGTAGCACATCGCGACGTACGGGCGGCCGGCTCGCCAGTCGAGCTGGTTCTGCCCGTTGTCGTCGGTGTACTGCTGGATGCAGCTGGCCTTGCCGAACCAGCACAGCAGCAGCGCCAGCGTCGCCATCGCGAGCCCGACGCGCTGCGGCGACCAGAACCAGTGCCGCCCCACCGCCGCGTGCTCCCCCAGCGGCCCGCCGAGCGGTCTGCTGGCCGCGGCGACGAGCGGCTCGGTGCGGCTGGGCGCTATCCGCTCCTCGGGATTCAGCGACGCAGGCACGGGTTCGGTCGGGCTGGACACGCGCGCGATGTTACGGGCAGTGGGGTCGCGCCACAGTGAGAGCGGCCTCATTGCACGAAAGGAGCAGCCCTGGCATGCCCCCGAACCGGTCCTGTCCGAAATGTCCGGTGTCGCGAGAGCTGGCTGGGTGTTTGTGCGGTTTGATCGCTGATGCCGGAGACGCGTACTGGATCGGACAGCTCGACATCGACCGCGCATGGTCGGTCTCGGCGGTGGATCGCGCGGGGCGATTCAGACCGGAGATCAGTGTCGAGGGACCGGAAGTGACTTTGGCCGCCCCCGGCGTTGAGATCACGACTTCCCGATGGGGAGAGTCAGCCCCGACATCCGGAACCAGGCAGGCCGCGGCAATCGTGTCAGGCGTGGTGGCGCTGGTCCCGCCCCATCTCCGAATCTTTCGGCGGACGAAGTGGCGGCCAGGCTTGTTCAGTCTGCTGTCGACTTGGGGCTCCCTGGCCGGGACCCACAGTACGGCTTCGGATTGGTCGATCCGGTCGCGGCGCTGTCAGTCGAGGACTGGAGACATCTCCGACACCTATGAACTGCATGCAGGAAAGTTCCTGGGGTGAACTGCGCATGGTCGGGTGCAACATCAACGACATCTACCAGGACTGGTTCTGACGCAGGACGAGATCGGGGTGTCGTCACAGAGGCCTTCCGTGACGACACCCCGATCCATCAGCCATCCGGGTTCGTCGTCGAGTCACCCGTCCCGAAGTTGTTCCGGTTCGGCCACGAGATGCCCGTGGGCAGGCCGCTCGGCCTCGACACACTGGAGGTCGGGGACTCCGTAGTGCTGGTCACCGGGGGTGGAGTGGATGTCGTCGTCGGCGACGACGTCGTCGGCCGCGCCGACGAGGTGGGCGTCGGCTTCGTGGACGGCGTGTCTGTCGCCGTCGCAGTTTTGCCGATCGGATCCACTGTCGAGAACTTCTCCGCCGGCTTGTCCTTGAGGTAGTCGTCCATGAACTTCTGCCACAGCTGCGCCGGTAGACCGCTACTGGAGATCGGCTTGTTGTTCTTGTCCTTGATCGGTCCTGGTGTCGCCGTGCCCACCCAGGACGAGACGGCGATCGATGGCGTGTAACCGACCATCCACACGTCGCTGTTCATGCCGGTGTCCTTGTACTGCTGGGTGCCGGTCTTGCCCGCGCATTCGTGGCCCGTCGGGCATTCGAGCTTGGTGAACCCGATGACCGGCTTCAACGCCATGGTGACGTTGCCGCTGATCTGCTTGGACTTGTCGGCGGAGGAGGCGAATGCCGGCGTGTTCTCGGTCGGTGCCTGGTAGACGACGTCCCCGCCCGGGGTCGTGATCTTCTGGACGAAGTGCTCGTCGTGACGTACGCCGTCACCGGCGAAGGTCGCATAGGCGCTCGCCATTTCCAGCGGAGTGGCTTGGGTCGTGCCACCACCGATGGAGATATTGACGTCCTGAACGTTCTTCACCGTCGAGATGCCGGCCGCTTCGGCTGCCTTCACGACCGGACCGTAGCCGAGTCCCTTGTGCTGCGGCGTGCCGTCGTTATACACCATGCCGTAGAACACTGTGTTGGCGGAGATCTTCATGGCTTCGGCCACGGTGCATTCGCTTGAACAACTGTTGGAAGCGCCCGCGTTGGTGACGATTCGGGGTGTGCCGTCGGCGTTCTCGCCGAATTGCTGTGGTGAGGTCCCGTCGTAGGTCGTCCCGAGGCCTTTCCCTGTCTGCAGCAACGCGACGAGGTCGAACGGCTTGAAGGAAGATCCGGGGTTGCGGGCCGTGTCTGCCCAGTCACGCTCGTTCACGCCCGGTGTGTTCGGGCCCCCGTAGTAAGCCACGACGCTGCCGTCTTTCGGCGAGACCGCGACCATTGCGTCACGCAACTCTTGAGGTTGCCCCTTCATCACCTCGTCGACGGTTTGCTCCATCAGCTTCTGCGCCGATGGGTCGATCGTGGTGTAGATGTTGTAGCCGCCCGACTGGAGCTTTTCCTTCGAGTAGCCCGCGGCGTCCAGTTCGTCCTCAACCTGGTTCTGGATGAAGGACTCCGGCCCCTTGATCGCCTGCGGCTTGGTCTGGTCCTTCGGCAGCGGCGTCGGGAACTGCGCCGCCTGGCGTTCGGCCGCGGGCAGCCAGTTGTACTTGACCATGTTGTCCATGACGTAGTTCCAGCGCCACTGGACGTACTCGGTGTTCTCCGACTTGCTCGGGCCCTGGATGAGCCCGGCCAGCAACGCCGCCTCGGACGGGGTCAGCTGCGAGGCGTCCTTGTTGAAGTACGCGTGCGAAGCCGCCTGGATGCCGTAGGCGTTGCGTCCGAAGTAGACGATGTTCAGGTACGCCGTGATGATGTCTTCCTTGGGCTGGGTCTGGTTCATCTTGAACGACTTGACCAGCTCCGTGGCCTTGCGGGACAGCGTCGGCGCCTCGTTCTCCGTGGCCTTCTTGATGTACTGCTGGGAGATGGTCGAACCACCACCCTGGCCGCCGGTGAGGTTGTTGTAGACCGCCCGCGCGATACCGAGGACGTCGAAGCCGTTGTTGGTCTCGAACGTCGCGTCCTCGGCCGCGTACACCGCGTGCTTGACCGTGTCGGGGATCTGTCCGGGCTTGAGGATCTCGCGGTTCCCGGTGTCGGGGACCTCCTTGCCCATCACCGAGTTGTCCGCGTAGTAGTACGTGACCACCTGGCTCTGCTGCGCCAGCACCTCCTCGGGCGTGGGCACGTCGACGAGGAAGTACGAGATCGTGAACGCGACGGCGGGCACGATCACGAACAGGCCGAACAGGGCGTACAGCGTGCGCCGGACGATCTTCCACCGGCGTTTCTTCCGCTGGCGCGGCGTCAGCGCGGCCTTGCCCTTCTTGTCGCCTTCGTCCTCGCCCGGCTCGTCCTCGGGACCGAACTCGGCGAACCTGTCCTGCTGCTCGTCGTCGTAGTCGTCGTCCGGGTAGTCGTCGACGGGGCCGGGACCGCCGAGCGGGCTGTGCGTGAGCAGCCCGGGCTCGCGGTTCGGCGGGCCGGACGGAGGCGGCGGGCGGTGGTCCCCGCGGTTCTGCGGACCAGGAGGCGGCGGTCCTGGCCGGCGGGGCGGCACCGGACGGCCACCGGCGGCCGGGACGCGCCGCTGCGTCGGCCCGCCGTCGGGGTCGCCCCCGCCGGGCCACTGCGGCTGCTGCCCATCACCGGGCCACTGCGGGCCGCCCTGCGGCGGGCGCGGTGGTTCGCCGCCCGGACGTCGCGGAGCGCCACCCGGGCGCTGCCCAGGGCGCGGTTCCTCAGGCTCCTGACCTGGCCAGGAGCGGTTGTACTGGTCGTTCACTGATGAGCCTCCCAGAACGGCGGTTCGGGGTACGCCGCTGGTGCGGTCACGGTTGTCCTCCGGTCACTGCCCGGCGGTCCTCTTCGTCGGGCCGTGTGGTGTTCCCGTGCCCAGGACGTACGACAGCACCAGGTGGTTCCATCGGCACGCCCGGCAGACCTCGACGACGTGGACGGTGAACTCACCGAACAGGCCCTCCATGCGGGAGAGCTCGTCCGGGGTCCTCGCCGACCCGGCGACGTGCTTGAGCTCGTCGCCGTAGACCCACGAGACCTCCATCAGGTTTGCGGAGAGGCAGACCGGGCACTCCGCCTGCGCCGGCTCTCCGTGGAACTTCGCCGCCCTGAGCAGGTACGGGTCCGCGTCGCAGACGTCCTTCCTACCGAGGCGACCGGCGCGGAAATCGGTCAGCAACGCGCGGCGTTGCAAGCCGTAGTCCACGACGTGTCGCTGCTTCTGCACGAGGACAGAGTACGTGCCCGGCGTACGGTCGCCATGAGCTGTTCTGCCGAAAGGTCTCGTCGGGGTGGAGGAACACGCCGACGGTTCGATAACTCCTCGGTGAACTTCACCACTCGTTTCGGGTGAACCCCGGGTGATCCGGATCGTTAGTTACGCCACTTCGATGTATCGGCCCGATATAATCCGGCGTTAGGTTGACGTTATGCCGTCGTTTGTCGCCCGGAAGGGGGTGCACCGTGCTGGAGTTCGCCATACTCGGGCTGCTGCACGAGGCGCCGATGCACGGGTACGTGCTGCGCAAACGACTGCACGAGACGCTCGGCATGTTCCGCACGTTCTCTTACGGCTCGCTGTATCCGACTCTGCGGAGGCTGCAGCGGGCGGGCTTCATCGTCGAGGAGGCCGATGAGGTCGGTGAGCACGCGAAGCCACAGTCCAGGAGCAGGGTCCGGCGCGCGAGGAGGGTGTACAAGCTCACTGCCGAAGGCAAGGAGCACTTCGCCCAGCTGCTCGGCGACGCCGGCCCCCAGACCTGGGACGACGAAGGCTTCGGGGTGCACCTCGCGTTCTTCTCCCGGACCCCGGCGGACGTGCGGATGCGCATCCTGGAGGGCCGGCGCCGGCGCGTGGAGGAGCGCCGGGAAGGTCTACGGGCCGCCATGGCCAGAGCCGAGGAGAAGATCGACCGCTACACGCGCGAGCTGCACCGGCTCGGCCTGGAGAGCAGTGAGCGCGAAGTCCGCTGGCTCAACGAGCTGATCGCGCACGAGCAGGCCGAACAGCGCGGCATGCAGAAATGACCGCCGCGCACCCTCATTTCTGCGGACGAGCAGCACTGACCTGTCAAGAAACGACCGAAGGAGAAACCGGCATGGGCGACAACAGCGGCCGCGTGAAGGTGGCCATCGTTGGCGTCGGCAACTGCGCGGCATCACTGGTGCAGGGGGTGCACTACTACCGGGACGCCGACGAGAGCGCCCGGGTCCCCGGCCTGATGCACGTGCGGTTCGGCCCCTACCACGTGCGGGACGTGGAGTTCGTCGCGGCGTTCGACGTGGACGCCAAGAAGGTCGGGCGTGACCTGTCCGAGGCGATCCTGGCCAGCGAGAACAACACCATCAAGATCGCGGACGTGCCGCCGATGGGCGTGCCGGTGCAGCGCGGGCACACCATGGACGGGCTGGGCCGGTTCTACCAGGAGACCATCCAGGAGTCCGACGAGCAGCCGGTCGACGTGGTCGCCGCGCTGCGCGAGTCGGGCGCCGAGGTGCTCGTGTCGTACCTGCCGGTGGGTTCCGAGGCCGCCCAGAAGTTCTACGCGCAGTGCGCGATCGACGCGGGCCTGGCGTTCGTGAACGCGATCCCGGTGTTCATCGCCTCCAACCCGGAGTGGGCGCAGAAGTTCACCGACGCGGGCCTGCCGATCGTCGGTGACGACATCAAGTCCCAGGTCGGCGCCACCATCACGCACCGCGTGCTGGCGAAGCTGTTCGAGGACCGCGGCGTCCAGCTCGACCGCACCATGCAGCTGAACGTGGGCGGCAACATGGACTTCAAGAACATGAAGGAACTGGAGCGGCTGGAGTCCAAGAAGGTCTCCAAGACCCAGGCCGTCACCTCGCAGGTCGACCGCGACATGGGCAAGGCCAACGTGCACGTCGGCCCGTCGGACTACGTGCAGTGGCTCGACGACCGCAAGTGGGCCTACGTCCGGCTGGAGGGTCGCGCGTTCGGCGACGTGCCGCTGAACCTGGAGTACAAGCTCGAGGTGTGGGACTCGCCGAACTCGGCGGGCATCATCATCGACGCCGTCCGTGCCGCGAAGATCGCGCTGGACCGCGGCATCGGTGGCCCGCTGCTGTCCGCTTCCTCCTACTTCATGAAGTCGCCGCCGGAGCAGTACAACGACTCGCAGGCGCGCGACTCCGTCGAGGCGTTCATCCGCGGCGACCTCGAGCGCTGACCCGCTCCCTCCCCCGGTCCTCACCCGGCCGGGGGAGGGCGGCGGCCTGGTCCACTGGATGTACGTACAGTCAAACGGGTCCGGGCTCCGGTGCTCTCCGGCAGGCAGTGAAGAGGGGGTCTGCCGGCGAGCGCCGGTTTTTTCCGTCAGTGAAGGAGTGCGGTGCCCCGGTCGGCGAGCCTGAACGAGGAGATGCGGGCGGAGTCGCGGCAGAAGATCCTGGCCGCGGCTCTGCAGGTGTTCGCCGAGAAGGGCTACCACGGCGCGACGATCACGGAGATCACGCGGCGGGCCGGGGTGTCCCGCGGCCTCGCGTCCTACTACTTCCCGAACAAGCACCTGCTGGTCGGTGAGCTGGTCGACGCCTACCTGGACGGGGTCGCCGCGATCATCGACGTACCGGGGACGCCGGACGAGCGGCTGGCCGCGATCATCGACGGCGTGCTCCGCGGGCTGGTCGGGAACCTCCCGGTGCAGGGCGTGATCCTGGGACTGGTGGTGCAGCCGTCGACGCACCGGATCTTCGCCGAGGTCGAGGCCCGCAAGGAGGAGCGGCTCCGGGAGCTGGAGGACAACCTGCGCGGGTTGTTCGAGCGGCGGGGCGCGGCGGATCCGGCGCTCGAAGAGGTCATGCTGCGCAGTGTGCTCGAAGGGGTCATCTACAAGGCCGTGGTCTACGGCCCGCAGTACCCGGTCGAGCGAGTGCGGCGGTGGTTGTACGGCACCTACGGGTTGTCACCGCCCGCGACAACGTTGTCAGGCGAGGAGCCGCAGCCCGTCGGGCGGTTGCGGGCGATCGACCGCGGCTTTTAGAGCTTGGCCGGTAGTTCCGAGATATCGCCGAGCACGAACGCGACCTCGGCGAGCACTGCGGGGTCGGGCGGGAAGTGCGGGTTCGGCACGGCGTAGACGGCCATGCCCGCGGCGAGCGCCGAACGCAGCCCGTTGGTGGTGTCCTCGACCGCCGCGCACGTCTCCGGTCGCACGGCCAGCAGCTCGGCGGCACGGAGGTAGACGTCCGGCGCGGGTTTGCCCGCAGCGACCTGCTCGCTCGACACGGCGACGCGGACGAGCCCGGTCAGTCCGGTGGCCTCCAGGAAAGCCCTGATCAGCACCGGTGGCGACGAACTGGCGATCGCCACGGGATACCGCTCGCCCACCGCGCGGACGGTGTCCTCCGCGCCCGGCAGGACCGGCGGCCCGTCGGCGTAACGGCGGGCCATCTCCTCGACCACGACCTCGGCGATCCGCTCGGGGGTGAGCTTCGCGCCGAGGTCGTGCACCAGGTAGCGCGCCCACTCCGGGGTGCTCATCCCCTGCATCGCGCGGGTCGCTTCGCCGGTCCACTGCCCGCCGTGCTCCGCGACGACCGACCGCCGCACCTCGTCCCACGTCCGCTCGGAGTCGACGAGCACGCCGTCGAGGTCGAACACCACCGCATCCATGACCGGCACGGTACCGGCGTCAACCGAGGATCGCGCCCAGTAGCGGGAGCCGCCGCAGCTCGTCGGGGGTGAACGTCAGCCCGGCCAGCGCGCATATCGCGCGCATCAGGATGTCGTAGTCGGGCTCCCCCGGTTCGAGGTAGTCCAGTTCGACTGTGCCCGCGACCTCGAACGCCGTGCGGAGCTCGGGTGGCAGGCCGGGCAGGTCCTCCGCCAGGTCGAGGTTGTCCCCGTTGATGTTCGCGACCTCCTCCCCGTCGACGGCGTAGACGAGGCTGGTGTCCGCGTTGATGGTGAACACGCTCGTGGCCGCCGCCCGGCCGCCGACGGACAGCGCGACCGTCTCCTCGTCGGACACGGTGTGCCCCGAGTCGTCGTAGACGAAGGTCCACTCGCCCACGCGGCCGGCGACCAGTGCTGCGGCGGTGCCCGGTTTGACGCCGAGGGCGGCGCCGGGCAGCGAGGTCCACTCGTCCGGCTTCTCGGCCGGTAACTCGCATGGGCGGACCAGGTGGGGTTTGACGCCCAGTGCGTCCAGCACTTCGGCCGGTTCGAGGCCGCGCACGACGTGCAGGGCGTGGTTGGGGTCGTCGTTCGCCAGTTCGGCGATCCAGAGCGGCGTGCCCTCGGGGTCGAGGGTGTCCGGGGGGAACGAGGGTGTCGGCACGGCGGGAAGGGTAGCGCTGTCCGAAAAGCGGCCTTCCTGTGAGTCGAATTACTTCGACACCCTAACTAATATTGCTTAGACTAGCTAAGTGAAGTCCGGAGTGCACGAGCTCGCGCACGAACTGCGCCCCCTCGTCTTTCGCCTGTACTACATGGTTCGCCGTCTCACTCCCCAGCACCAGCTGACCCTCACCCAGGGTTCGGTGCTGACCGAGCTGGTCACCGGCGGGCCGCGCCGGATGAGCGTGCTCGCCGAGCTCGAAGGCGTACGCCAGCCGTCGATGACCGACCTGGTGCGCCGCCTCGAACGGCTCGGGCTGGTCACCAGGACCGGTGATCCCGAGGACCGGCGCGCCGTGCTCGTCGAGGCGACCGACGCGGGCAGGCGCTACCTCGAAGAGGTCGTCGTCGCCCGCGAGGAGTTCCTACGGGAGCGCCTCGCCGCTCTGGACCCGGCCGAGCGCGCGGCCATCGACACCGCGCTGCCGGCCCTGCGGAGGCTGATCGATCCAGCCAAGAAGGAGGAGTTGCTGGATGAGCGGTAAGGCTCATGGGAGCTTGCTCGACGCGGTGAAGGGCCAGCCCAAACAGGTCTGGATCACCGCGTTCGCGGCGGTGATCGCGTTCATGGGCATCGGGCTGGTCGACCCCATCCTGCTGTCCATCGCCGACGGCCTGCACGCCACGGCGTCGCAGGTCACGCTGCTGTTCTCGTCGTACCTCGGCGTCCAGGTGCTGGCCATGCTGGTCACCGGCGCCGCGAGCGCGCGGTTCGGGCCCAAGCGCACGGTGCTCTCCGGACTGGTCCTGATCGTTCTCGCGACGGCGTTCTGTGCGGCCGCGGGCTCGATCACCCAGCTCGTCGCGCTGCGCGCGGTGTGGGGTCTCGGCAACGCGTTCTTCATCGCGACCGCGCTGTCGGTGATCGTCGGTGCCGCCACGGGCGGGCAGGCCGGCGCGATCCTGCTGTACGAAGCCGCGCTCGGGGTCGGGCTCGCGGTCGGGCCGTTGCTCGGCGCGCTGTTGGGCAGCATCTCGTGGCGCGGCCCGTTCGTCGGCACCGCGGTGCTGATGGCCGCGGCGCTGGTGCTGTGCTCGATCTTCCTGAACCGCGACGCGCACGAGAAGCGGCCGAAGATCCGGCTGTCCGACCCGCTGCGGGCGCTGGCCCACAAGGGCCTGCTGCGCACGTCGATCGGCTCGGCGCTCTACACCGCCGCGTTCTTCACCGTGCTGGCGTGGACCCCGTTCGTGCTCGGCTGGGGCGCGGTCGCGGTCGGCCTCATCTTCTGCGGGTGGGGCCTGTGCGTCGCGGTCGCGGGCGTGGTGCTGGCGCCGAAACTGGCCCACCGGCTCGGCGAGCGGCACGCGACCGCGGTGTCGGTGCTCGGGTACGCGGTGCTGATGCTGGTGCTCGCGGTGCCGAGCAAGCCGGTCGTCGTGGTCGGCGTGATCGTGTCCGGGCTCATCTCGGGCCTGCTGAACACGCTGTTCACGGGCACCGCGATGTCGATCAGCGACGCGCCGCGGCCGGTGGCCAGCGCGGGCTACAACTTCTGCCGCTGGCTCGGTGGCGCGGTGGCCGCGACCCTCGTCGGGCACGTCGCCGACTGGCTCGGTTCGCAGCACGCCCCGTTCCTCGTCGCGGCGGTGCTCTGCGTGATCGCGGGCGGGCTGCTGTTCGTCAAGGAGAAGTCAAGGGATCCTCGCGAAGTCCCACAGGAAGCAGCACTGATCGGCGAGGAGCTTTAGACTTCGTTTACCTTCAGTTTGAGTGCACTAGGCCTTCGTCGCTTACCGTCACGGGCGTTCCCCTGACTGAGTGATGGAGGCCCTGTGCTGTCTCTGCCCCTGTTCGCGCACTCCGGCAGATCGTCGGTGACCTGCGAGTACCGCTGCGGCAACGCCTGTGCCCACGAGGCGCCGAACACCTCCGACAACGAGTACTTCGGCGACGTCGCCAAGAACGTCCTCTCCCGCCGCGGGGTCTTCAAGGCCGGTGCCGTGATGGCGGCCGCCGCGGGCGGGTTCGCCGCGCTGTCCGGGACCACCGCACCGGCCGCCGCTTCCCCCGTCGCGCTCACCCGGCCGGGTCGTCCCGTGCCGGGCACGGACTTCACGCCCGTCGCGCCGAACCGGGCCGACGCGCTCACCGTGCCGCCCGGCTACCGGCAGAACGTCGTGATCCGCTGGGGGGACCCGGTGGTGACCGGTGCGCCGAAGTTCGACCCGGCGAAGCAGACCGCGGCCGCGCAGGCCAAGCAGTTCGGCTACAACAACGACTTCGTCGGTCTCATCCCGAACGGGCACGACCGCTGGCTGATGGTCGTGAACCACGAGTACACGACCGAGGTCCAGATGTTCCCCGCCGGCCAGTACGACGAGGCGAACCCGACCCGCGAGCAGGTCGAGGTCGCGTGGGCGGCGCACGGGCTCTCCGTGGTGCAGGTGGAGAAGGACCGCCACGGCGGGCTGAAGGTGGTGCCGAGCCGATACGGGCGCCGCATCACGCTGGACACCGAGTTCGAGGTCCGCGGTCCCGCGGCGGGCTCGAAGTACCTGAAGACCTCCGCCGACCGGACGGGCCGCCGCGTGCGCGGCACACAGAACAACTGCTCGGGTGGCGTGACCCCGTGGGGCACCGTGCTGTCCGGCGAGGAGAACTTCCACCAGTACTTCGCCAACTCCGACAAGGTGACCGACCCGGTCACGCAGGCACGGCTCAAGCGCTACGGCGTCGGCACCGGCACCAGCACCCGCAAGTGGGAGCGCTTCGACAAGCGCTGGGACGTCTCGCAGGAGCCCAACGAGCCCAACCGGTTCGGCTGGGTCGTCGAGATCGACCCCAACGACCCGCACTCGACGCCGGTCAAGCACACCGCGCTGGGCCGCTTCAAGCACGAGGCCGCCAACGTCAAGATCACCAAGGACGGCCGCGTCGCCGTCTACTCCGGGGACGACGAGCGCTTCGACTACATCTACAAGTTCGTCTCGAAGGGCAGGTACAAGCCCGGCAACAGCGCGCTGGCCCGCCGCCACAACATGGCGCTGCTCGACGAGGGCACGCTGTACGTCGCGAAGTTCACCGGGGACAGCCCGGCGAGCGAGTTCGACGGCAGTGGCAAGCTGCCCGAGGACGGCGAGTTCGACGGCACCGGCGAGTGGATCCCGCTCGTGAGCGGAAACAAGTCCTTTGTGGACGGTTTCACCGCCGAGGAGGTCTACGTCTTCACGCGGCTGGCCGCGGACAAGGCGGGCGCGACGAAGATGGACCGGCCCGAGGACATCGAGCCGAACCCGGTCAACGGCCGCATCTACGCCGCGCTGACGAACAACACCGACCGCGGTGCGGCGGGCAAGGCCGGCGTGGACGAGGTGAACCCGCGCAACGGCAACAAGAACGGGCACGTGCTGGAGTGGGAGGAGGCCCGCGGCGACGCGGCGGCCACGAAGTTCGCGTGGCGCCTGCTGCTGGTCTGCGGTGACCCGAAGACGGCGGACACCTACTTCGGCGGTTTCCCGAAGGACCAGGTCAGCCCGATCTCCTGCCCGGACAACGTGGCGTTCGACCCGTACGGCAACCTGTGGATCTCCACCGACGGCAACGCGCTCGGCTCCAACGACGGCCTGTTCTCGGTGCCCGTCGCCGGCGCCGAGCGCGGCCACGTCAAGCAGTTCCTCACCGTGCCGATCGGCGCCGAGACGTGCGGCCCGGTGGTCACCAGCGACTTCGTCGTGGTGGCCGTGCAGCACCCCGGTGAGAACGGCACGCCGACCGCGCCGACCTCGCACTGGCCGGACGGCGGGACCTCACTCGCGCGTCCCGCCATCGCCTCGGTCTGGCGCGACTGACGGCCTGGCACCCAGCGCGACGGCCACCAGGGCCCCGGCGACCATGCAGGCGCCGACGACCCACAGGCCCGTGCGCTGGGTGCCGGTCAGGTCGCGCAGCCAGCCGGTGAGGTACGGCGCGACGAACCCGCTGATGTTGCCGAGCGAGTTGATCAATGCGATGCCTCCCGCGGCCGCCGCACCGCTGAGGAACGTCGACGGCAGCGCCCAGAACGTCGGCAGCGCGCAGCACACGCCGACCGCGCACACGGTCACCGCGACCATCGCCGCGTACGGGTTGCCCAGGTACAGCGCGATCGGGATCGCGGCGCCACCGATGAACATCGGCAGCGCGACGTGCCACTTCCGTTCGCGGGTACGGTCGCCGTGCCGCGCCCAGAACACCATCACCACCGCGCCGACGACGTACGGGATCGCGTTGACCAGTCCGGACTGGACGATCGACAGTTTGGTACCGAACTGCGCACCGAACCCGGCGATGATCGTGGGCAGGAAGAACCCCAGCGCGTACAGGCCGTAGGCGATCGCGAAGTAGACGAAAGCGAGCGTCAGGATCCGCGGGTGGGTGAGCGCCTTCTTCAGCGGCCAGTGGAACTCGGTCTCCTTCGCCTGACGCTCGCGGTCCAGCTCCGTGGTGAGCCACTGCCGCTCCTCCACGGTCAGCCACTTCGCCTGTTCGGGCCGGTCGGTGAGGTAGAACCAGGTGACGAACGCGAGCAGGATCGCGGGAATCCCCTCGACGAGGAACATGAACCGCCAGCCGGACAGCCCGAAGATCCCGTGTCCGTGGGCGATGAGCAGGCTGGAGATCGTGGAACCGAGCGCCGAGGACACCGGGATCGCGGTCATGAACAGCGCGACCGCCCGCGCCCGCTGCGCCGCCGGGAACCAGTACGTCAGATACAGGATGATGCCTGGGAAGAACCCGGCCTCGGCCACGCCGAGCAGGAACCGCAGGATCACCAGCGTCGTCGGGTTCGGCACGAAGGCCAGCACCGTCGCGACGATCCCCCACGTGATCATGATCCGGGCGAGCCAGCGGCGGGCGCCGAACCGGTGCAGCGCGAGGTTGCTCGGCACCTCCAGGATCAGGTAACCGAGGAAGAAGATGCCGGAGGCGAACCCGAACGCGGTGGAGGTGAGCCCCAGCTCCTTGTTCAGCCCGTTCGGGCCCGCGAACCCGATGTTCACGCGGTCGAGGTAGTTCACGAAGTACAGCAGCGCCAGGAAGGGCATGACCCGAACGGCGACCTTGGTGAGTACGCGGTCGCCCGCGCCGGTGGTCTTCGTCGACATGCATGGCATTTCATGGCACCCCGGTCCGTCCGTCAAGGACCGATTACCGTGGGGGTATGTCGGAATCTCCCCTCGCACTGGTCACCGGCGCCTCCCGAGGCATCGGCGCCGCGACCGCCCGCGCCCTCCAGCCGCACTATCGTCTCCTGCTCGGCGGCCGGGACGCCGAGGCGCTCGAGAAGCAGGCCGCGGACCTGCCGGGGGCGACGGCCTGGCCGGTGGAGCTGACCGACTTCGCCGCGCTGCGCGAGGCCGTGGCCGGCATCGAGCGGCTGGACGTGCTGGTCCACTCAGCCGGCGTGGCGCAGCTGGGCACGGTCGAGGAGACGGACGCCGAGTCGTGGCGCCGGCACTTCGAGGTCAACGTGGTCGCCGTCGCGGAGCTGACGCGCCTGCTGCTGCCCGCGCTGCGAGCGGCGCACGGGCACGTGGTGGTGATCAACTCCGGGTCGGGGATGAACGCCAAGGCGAGCTGGGGCGCGTACGCGGCGAGCAAGTTCGCGGCCCGCGCCTTCGCCGACACGCTGCGGCTGGAGGAGGAGCCGAACGGCGTGCGCGTCACGTCGGTGTTCCCCGGGCGGACGGCCACCGGGATGCAGGAGGCGGTGACCGCCGCCGAGGGGCTCGAGTACCACCCGGAGCAGTACCTGCGCCCGGAGTCGGTGGCCGCCGCGGTGCTCGGCGCGGTGACCGCCACGCCGGACGCCCATCCGACCGAAGTGGTGGTCCGCCCCCGGCGCCGCTAGCCCCGGATCCTGGCCGCCGATTCGCGCACTTCGGCGTACGCCTTGTCGCGGTCGTAGCGGGTGGGCTCGCCGTCGGCGAGCACCTGCTCACCGGCGACCCACACGTCCCGCACCCGGTGGGAGCCCGCGGCCCACACCAGGTTCGACAGCAGCTGCGGGTCGGGCACGTCCAGGCCCGTCGCGAAGGCGAAGCCGTCGGTCTCGACGTGCACCAGGTCGGCCCACCGGCCCGGCTCCAGCGCGCCGATGTCGTCCCGCCCCAGCGCGTCCGCGCCGCCGCGGGTGGCCATCAGCAGTGCGCTCGCCGCGTCCAGCGCGGCCGAGTCCTGTGTGGACAGACGAGCGAGCATGGCGGCGAGCTGGATCTCCTCCCACAGGTCCAGGTCGTCGTTGCTGGCCGGGCCGTCGGTGCCGAGACCGACCGGCACGGTGGCCGCCCGCAGGTCCGCCAGCCGCGCGATGCCCGACGCCAGCTTCCCGTTCGAGCCGGGGCAGTGCGCGACACCCGTGCCGTGCTCGGCGAACAGCTTGACGTCCTCATCGGACAGGTGGATCGCGTGCGCCGCGAGCAGCCTGCCGTCGAGCAAACCGGTCTCCTTCAGCAGCCGCGGCACGGAACCGTGCTCCGCGCGCTGCTGCTCGTCCTCGTTCGCCGCCTCGGCGACGTGGATCTGCACCAGCGCACCGCGCGCCGCCGCGGCTTCCGCCGTCAGCCGCAACGCCTCCGGCGGCAGCATGTACGCCGAGTGCGGGGCGAACGACAGCTCGATGCGCTCGCCCGGCCCGAAGCGCAGGCCGTCGGCGTCGATCCAGCGTTCGGCCGCGCGGATCATCGCGTGCCAGTCGATGCCGGGCAGGTCGATGATCGGGCCGCCGAGTACCGCGCGGGCACCGGTGGCGAGCACCGCGTCGGCCATCTCCTCGGGGTGGAAGTACATCTCGGCGCTGGTGGTGACGCCGTGGCCGAGCATCTCCAGCGAGCCGAGCACCATGCCCGCGCGGACGTCCTCGGCGCGCAGCTTCGCCTCGGCGGGCCAGATGATCTCGTTGAGCCACCGCAGCAGCGGCAGGTCGCCGCCCATGCCGCGCAGCAACGTCATCGGGCTGTGCGCGTGCGTGTTCACCAAGCCCGGCAACAGGATCCCGGACAACGCGGTGACGGCAACGGGTGCGGCCGGCGCCGCGGAAACCGGGCCACAGTAGGTGATGCGGCCGGAGTCGTCGACGTCCACCGCGCCGTCGTGCACGACGGAACAGGCGGGATCACAGGGCAGGACAACAGGAGCGGTGTATCTCGACGGCATCAGTCCATCAAACCACTGCGCCACGCCCACGCCGCGATCTCCACGCGGTTGCGGGCACCGATCTTGCCCTGCACGGCGGCCAGGTGCGTCTTCACCGTGGACAGCGACAGGAACAGCTCGGCGCCGATCTCGGTATTGGTCAGCCCGCGCGCGGTGGCCCGGACCACGTCGAGCTCCCGTGCGGTCAGCGGTTCCTTTGGCTGCTCGACGTCCCGCCGGGCCCCGCCGCCGTTGAAGTGCTTGAGCAGCCGCACGGTGATCTGCGGCGACACCAGCGCGTCCCCGCGCGCGGCCGCCCGCACGGCTTCGATCAGCAGCGCCGGGCCCGCGTCCTTGAGCAGGAAGCCGCTCGCGCCGTTGCGCAGCGCAGTGTGGACGTACTCGTCGAGGTCGAACGTGGTCACCACGACGACCTTGAACGGGTCGGCGACGTCCGGGCCGGCCAGCTGCCGCGTGACCTCCAAGCCGTCGAGCCCGGGCATGCGGATGTCGAGCAGGCACACGTCGGGGCGCAGCTCACGCGCCTTGCCGACGGCCGCGACGCCGTCCGGCACGTCGGCGACCACCTCGATGTCGTCCTGGCTCTCCAGGATCATGCGGAACCCGGTGCGCACCATGCTCTGGTCGTCGGCGATGAGCACCCGGATCATTCGTTCTCCCCTTCGAGCGGCAACCACGTTTCCACGACCCAGCCTCCCGCGACCGGACCGGCCGAGAGGCGGCCGTGCAGCAGCTCGACCCGTTCCCGCATTCCGACGAGACCGTAGCCCCCCGATCCCTCGGCGGGCCGCTGGTGCTCCAGTTGCCCGTTGTCGCTCACCCGGATGTGCAGTTCACCGTCGATCACGTCGACCACCACCAGCGCCTGCGTCGCGCCCTTCGCGTGCCTGCCGACGTTGGTGAGGGACTCCTGCACCAGCCGCAACGCCGACCGCGCGACCTCCTGCGGGATGTTCGGCGGGATGCGCATGGTGAGCGCTGTCGGCACGCCGTGGTGACCGGTGTCGACCAGCTTGCGCAGGTCCGCCTCCAGGTCGGTGGTGGCCTGCTCGGTGGCGTCGGCGGCGCTGCGCATGCTGCGCACCAGGCGCCGCATCGCCACCAGCGCCTCGGCGCCCGCCTCCTCGATGCGGCCCAGCGCGTCCATCGCCAGCGCCGGGTTGCGGTCGCCCATCAGCTTCGCCGCCTGCGCCTGCACGACGATTCCGGTCACGTGGTGGGCGACGACGTCGTGCAGCTCGCGCGCGAGCGCCATGCGTTCGGACGTCTGCGCCTCGGTGACCGCGGCCTCGACCACCTTGGCGCGTTCGGAGTCCCGCGCGCGGAAGTACAGCCCGACCGCGACCGCGATGCCCAGCACCAGCAGTGCCGCCAGCGCGAGGTCACGCAGGTTGTTCAGGAGGTAGAAGCTGTTGTGCGAGTAGACGTTCGCCGTGGTGGTGAGGCCGACCGCGACCGACAGCAGCCCGATGACGGTCCACGCCTGTCGCGGCCGGACCGTGCGCACCAGCAGCACGACGAAGACGGTGCCCGCGGCGATCTCGGTCAGCGGCAACGCCCGGAAGGGCAGGTCGTACGAGCTCGGGGCGAGCCAGTGGAGCACGCCGGACAGCAGGATCACGCCCGAGAGCAGCACTCCGGCGAGGATCGGCCGCTGCGTGGCGTAGACGACGAGCGCCGCGCTCGCGATCGAGCACAGCAGGAGGAGGTAGGCGCGCGGGCCGGAGTCCAGCGCCTCCGACAGCTCCAGGAACAGCGGCAGGCACAGCACGCCGATCAGCGGCCACTGGTCGCGGAGCAGCCGGTTGAGCGCGTTGGGCTCCTTGGTGGTGGCGGCCTGTTTGCGCAGCCGGAGTCCGGCGGTCACCGAGGCGGCGAGCAGCACCGCGCCGAGCAGCAGCGTGAGGACCATCCGGTCGGAGTGGAAGTTCGTGCCGCTGCGCAGCTCGGCGGCGAACAACGCCGCGACCACCAGGCTGCTCACCGCGGCGAACGCGAGGTTCGGCCGCAGCCGCCGCACCGCGAAGAACACCAGCTCCACCCCAGCGACCGTCTCGGTCAGCGACAGGTCGTTGAGCAGCGTCGAGTACGCCGTGGCGTGGGTGATCCGGATCAGCACCGTCGAACCGACGAGCACCGCGGCGCCGCCGAACGACCCGCGTGCGGGGTGCTCTCGGGACCACAGCGCACACGCCGAGATGGCGAAGATCCCGGGCAGCAGCACCAGATCGCGCCCGCGTGGGCCGGCGTCGTCGAACGCGGCCGACAGCACGATCAGCACGTCGACGAACAGTGCCGCGAGCAGCACGACGCCTTCGAGACCCAGCCAGCGCCAGGCCGCAGAGACACGATCGGAAAACGGCACACCGGAACGGTAGAGGATCCGGAGGCGTCCGCACCTTGGCCGGGCGGCCACCCCACATCGGCCGATCGGCCGATCCGGGCCCGTCGGCCCGGCTGCCAGCCTGGTCGGCATGAATCCACAGTGGAACGACCGGGCCGTGTTGTCCGGACGGGGTCTGGTGAAGCGGTACGGCACGCAGTTCGCACTGGCGGGGGTGGACATCGACGTGCTGGCCGGGGAGGCGATCGCGATCGTCGGTCCCTCCGGGTCGGGCAAGACGTCGTTGCTGCACGTGCTGGCCGGGATCCTGCGGCCCGACGAGGGTGAGATCAAGCTCGCCGGGCAGCGCGTCGACCAGCTGTCCGAGAAGAAGCGCAGCGAGCTGCGGCGCAGCGAGTTCGGGTTCGTGTTCCAGCAGGGCATGCTGGTCGCGGAGCTGACGGCCGAGGAGAACGTGGCGCTGCCGATGCTGCTGGGGGGCGTCGGGCGCAAGCAGGCGCTGGGGACGGCGCGCGAGTGGCTGCAGCGGCTCGGCCTCGGTGGCCGGGGCGGCAGCAGGCCGGGTGAGCTGTCCGGCGGGCAGGCGCAGCGGGTCGCGATCGCGCGGGCGCTGACGCACCGGCCGAAGGTGATCTTCGCCGACGAGCCGACGGGCGCGCTCGACACGCGCACCGGCAAGGAGACGATGGACGCGCTGCTGGTCGCGGCCGCCGACGGTGGTGCGTCGGTGCTGATCGTGACCCACGACAGGGAGCTCGCCGCGTCCCTGCCGCGCACCGTGACCATCCGCGACGGGCGGATCTCGCAGGCCGTGGGGGCGGTCGCGTGAACCCGGTCCAGCTCGCGTTCCGGGTGCTGCGGGTGGACGGCCGCACCCGGACCTCGACGATCCTCATGGCGGTCGGCGTCGCGGTCGCGACCGGGCTGGTGCTGCTGCTGGTCAGCCTGCCGTTCGCGACGCAGGCCAGGGCGGAGCGGTCGATCTGGCAGGAGCCGGACTACCGTTCGAGCGGCTCGTCGATGCTGATCACGCAGGCCACCGACATCAGCCACGGCGAGCAGATCGTCCGCGTCGACGTCGCGTCCACTTCGGACAGTCCAATCGCGTTGCCGGCCGGGGTGCCGCGGTTCCCCGGTGCCGGCGAGGTGCTGGTGTCGCCCGCGTTGTTCGAGCGGATGCACGCGCTGCCCGCGGCCGAGCTGGCCGACCGGTTTCCCGGCACTGTGGTCGGCACCCTCACCGACGACGCGCTGGAGTATCCGGACCAGCTCGTCGCGCTGGTCGGGCACGCGCCCGAGACGATGCCCACCGGTGCCTACCAGACGAACGGTTTCCGCCCGGCCACCGACGCCGAGGTCGACCCGCTGCTCGGGCTGCTGGCCGGGGTCGGGGTCGTGGTCCTGGTCGTGCCGAGCCTCGTGCTGGTCGCGTCTTCGTCGCGGCTGACCGCGGCCCGGCGGGAACGGCGGCTCGCCGCACTGCGGCTGGCGGGCGCGACGCCGGGGCAGGTCACCGGGATCGTCGCGGCGGAGACGGGGATCGCCGCGGTGGTCGGTGCGCTGCTCGGGCTCGCGGTGAGCCCGGTGCTGCACGGGCTGGCGACTCTCGTGCCGTGGGGCGGTGGCACCTGGCAGGCGTCCGACTTCCAGCTGCCCGCCGGGGTGACGGTGCTGCTGGTGGTGGCGATGCCGGTGCTCGTCCTGGTCGCCGCGGTCGCCGGGTTGCGCCGTGTGGTGAGCAACCCGGTCGGGGCGGTCGCCGCGCACACGCCGAAACCGCTGCGCGCGTGGCGGTTGCTCGCCCTGCCCGTCGCGGGCTTGGTCTTCTTCTTCGCGGTCACCGGGCACTCGTCGAGCGGGCTGCCGGTGCTGCTCGGCCTGCTGCTGGTGGTCGGCTCGGCGGTGGTCGTCGGGCCGTGGCTCACCTTCGCGGTGGGCCGGATCTTCGTGCAGCGCTGGCGGAAACCGGCGGGGCTGCTGGCCGGACGGCGACTGCTGGACGACCCGCGAGGCGCGTACCGGGCGTCGGCGGGCGTGGTGCTGGCCGTGCTCATCGGTTCGATGGCGCTCACCCTGATGCCGAGCTTCGAGGGCATGGCCGGGGGCGGCGGTACCTACCGGGACTCGGTGCTGTCGCTGGATGTCGCACCGGACCAGGCGGCGGCGCTGACGGCACAGGCCAACGAGCGGCTCGCGGCGTACGGGCAGCGGGCGCGCGCCACGGAGATCGGCGAGGTGAGGCTGTCGTCGGTGAACGGCAGCGACATCGTCGCGATGGTGATGCCGTGTGACCAGGCGACGCAGCTGCTGCGGCTGAACCTGCGGTGCCAGCCGGGGCCGGCGGTGTACGGAGTGGACAACCTGGCGGGCTGGCGCGTCAGCGGGCTCAGCGGCGAGCCGGGCGTGCCGCTGGCTCCCGGCGTCCAGAGCCGCCCGCTCGCACCGGAGGACTCCGCCGCGTCGGTGCGGGCGGTGCTCGACCCGGCCGCCTTGCCCGCGGGTGTCGTGCCCGAGTTCTTCGCGGTCGCCGCGACGACTGACGGCAGCGACCCCGAGGTGGTGCGGACGGCGCTCAGCGTGAGCGGCGGGAGTGTGTACAGCCGGGACGTCTACCTGGCGGATCAGCAGTCCGAGCTGGGTGACCTGCGCCGCGTGACGATCATCGGGCTGGTGGCGGCCGCCGTGCTGGCGGGGTGCAGCGCCGCGATCGCCACCGCGGGCTCGGTGATGGACCGCCGCCGCACGTTCGGGGCGCTGATGGCGGCGGGCACTCCGGTGCGGTTGCTCTCCCGCGCGCTGCGCGCGGAAGCCGCACTGCCCGCGCTCGTCGCGACGATCAGTGCGGGCGCGATGGGAATGCTCGTCGGCCTCGGGCTGTTCAGCATGATCAAAGAGGGGCACGAAAGGGCGTCGGCGGTGCTGACGCCGTGGTTGCTGGCGCCGGTGGTGCTCGGCCTCGGGGTGGCCGTGCTCGCCGCGTCGGTCTGCACGCCCGCTCTTCGGCGGGTGCGGGCGGAGCCGCTGGCCGACGAGTAAGGGGGCTGGTCGGGGTCGCCGCCTTTCGTCGGGGGAAGGCGGCGGCTCCGGTCAGGCCGGCAGCCGCTCGAAGATCAGGTCGCGGCTGATCCGGCCTTCTTCGTTCGCGCGCTGCTCGAACTTCGTCACCGGACGCCAGCTCGGGCGCGGCGCCCAGTCCGGAAACCTGTTGCGCAGCAACGGTTCACCGCTGCACACCTCCAGCATCTGGTCGGCGTAGTGCGCCCAGTCGGTGGCCAGGTGCAGCATCCCGCCGGGTGCGAGCCGCGACGCCACTAGGTGGATGAACTTCGGCTGGACCAGTCGGCGCTTGTGGTGCCGCTTCTTCGGCCACGGGTCGGGGAAGAAGATCCGCACCCCGGACAGCGACTCGGGGGCGATGTGCTCGGTCAGCAGCACGACGGCGTCCCCGTGCAGCAGCCGCAGGTTCTCCAGCGCGAGCTTCTCCGCCCGCAGCATCAGCTGGCCGAGGCCCGCCTCGTACACCTCGACGGCGACGTAGTTGACCTCCGGCTCCGCGGCGGCGAGCTGGGCGGTGGTCTCGCCCATCCCGGAGCCGATCTCCAGCAGCACGGGAGCGGACCGGCCGAACCACGCGGCGAAGTCGATCGGGCCCTCGGGCAGCTGCGCCACCTCGCGGCCGAGCTCCGGCCAGTGCTGCTCCCAGGCCCGCTGCTGCCCGACGGTCATCCGCCCGCCACGCTGCACGTAGCTGACGACGCTGCGCAGCCGCGGTTGTTGCTCGCTCTCCACCAGCACAAGCTACCCAGAGTCCGATTGGCGTAGCGGTGCAGGTAGCGGAACCTCAGCCGCCCTCTCGCTCCGGGATCGCCTCCTCATGAATGCCAATTCACCACGTCGGCGCTGTCCTCGCGAGAGGACGCCTGAGAACCCGCGGCGGTGCCGGTGGACGGCCCACACTTCACGCGGTCGAGGTCAGCGCACCGCCTCGAACTCCCCCAGGCGGGAGCGCAGCCCCGCCAGTCCGGCGACGGCGATGGGCGCCGGGGTGGTGCCGTTGTGCGCGGGCAGCACGTCGATCCAGCCGTCGTGCCTGCTCGTGTTCAGCAGCGTCGTCGGGATGCTGTGGCCGGAGCGACCGCGTTCGGACGGCAGGAACTCCCAGTAGCCGGACTCGCCGTCGGCGACCCACGGCACGTACTCCCAGCCCGGGCGACGCGACAGCAGCTGCGCGATGCGGTCCTCGACCCGGAACCCGTCGGCGCGCGACGCCAGCCTGCCTTCGGCCAGCGCACGCAGCCACCACGGGCACGGGATCGTCTCCCCGCTCGCGCGCACGGCGCGGTACAGGCTCAGGACCTCGGCCTCCGGGGCGCGGTGGATCCAGGCGCGGCGGATCTCCGCGGGTCTGGTCGCCATCGCGGCGTCGCGGGGCAGCTCGATCGCCTGCGACCACTGCAGCCCGTCGAGTGGTTCGAGTAGCGGGGGATACGCAACGCTGCGCGGGGCGGGAACGGGGATACCGATTTCGCGTCCGACGTCCACCGTCAAGGGGCACCTCCAGGGGGTTTCCTGACGTGGTGACACCCATGATTCCTGCTCAACTGAGCAATGTCCGCTCCCTGTGAGCCCGCACACAGATCATTAACGACCTCTTAACCTGAATCGGCTAACGGTCACCCGCAATTAATCGATGACGCGCGCCGAACGGACGAAGGCCCGGGCCGCCCCCCGATCGGCGGCCCGGGCCTTTCTTCTTCCCCTGGTTCCCCTGTGGAAGGTCCTAGGCGTCGCGGCGCTTCGCGACGCTGATGGCGATCGCGAGCAGGACGGCCGCGATGCCGGCGAAGTAGAGCAGCGCCCACCCCTGGTCCAGCGGCGAGGTGGACAGCGGGGCGCCCGCCGCCGCGTCCCGGCCCGCGTTCGTGGCGCCCGAACCGGTCAGGAACTTCTCGGCCACGTTGAACGGCATCCACTTGTAGATGTCGTCCCCGATGCTCGGGATCAGCCGGATGAGGTTCTCCACCGCCAGCATGTAGATGAGCAGCAGCGCGATGGCGCCCGCACTGTGCCGGAGCAGGATGCCGACGGCGATCGCGATGACGGCGGCGACGGCGTAGAGCACGCCCACCCCGGCGACGTTGATCCAGTCGGCCCCGCTGTTGAGCGCCAGGTCCGCGTGGGGCTTGAGCACGTTGGCCAGCGCCCACGAGCCGAACGCGCTCAGCTCGCCGACGACCAGCGCGAGCACCGCGACCACCGTGGTCTTCGCCAGCAGCGCCGACGCGCGGTGGGGCACCGCCTGGAAGGTGGTGCGGATGGTGCCGAAGCGGTACTCGGTGGTGACCGACAGCGCCGCCAGCACCATGATCACGGCCATGCCGAAGCTGTAGCCGAACTGCGTCGACGAGACGGTGGCCGGGAACGTGTTGTCGTTCGCGTTGCCGACGACGAGCGCCGAGAAGCCGATGGTGACGACGAGCGCGATCAGCGCGCACCACCACGGTGAGCGCGTGGTGAACAGCTTGATGCGTTCCACTGCGAGCAGAGTCATGGTTTCCGTCTCCCCTATTCGGCGCTCGACCCGAGCACCTGCTGTGCTTCGGCCTCCAGGCCGGTGTGGTACTCCACCGAGTCACCGGTGAGCTGCATGAACGCCTGCTCCAGCGAGCCCGTCTGCGGGCTCAGCTCGTGCAGCACGACGCCGTTCTCCGCGGCCAGCTCGCCGATCTTGTCGCTGTCCATTTCGGACACGAGAATGCCCTCGTCGGACTCGGTGACCCTGCCGCCCGCCTGCTCGACGGCCGGGCGCAGCCGGTCCAGGTGCGGGCTGCGCACCTTCACCGTGTTCTCGGCGGCCCGCGCGACGAACTCCTTGGTGCTGCTCTGCGTGATCAGCTTCCCCCGCCCGATCACCACGAGGTTGCTGGCCGTCAGCGCCATCTCCGACAGCAGGTGGCTGGAGACGAACACCGTCCGCCCCTCGTCGGCCAGCCGGTGCATGAACTTGCGGATCCAGAGGATGCCCTCCGGGTCGAGCCCGTTCACCGGCTCGTCGAACAGCAGCACCTCCGGGTCGCCGAGCAGTGCCGCGGCGATCCCCAGCCGCTGCGACATGCCGAGCGAGAAACCGCCGGCGCGCTTGCCCGCGACGCTGGTCAGGCCGACGATGTCCAGCACCTCGTCGACGCGGCGGTCCGGAATCCGGTTGGACTTCGCCATCCACCGCAGGTGGGCCCGCGCCGAACGGTTCGGGTGCACCCACTTCGCGTCGAGCAGCGCGCCGACCGTGCGCAGCGGGTTCTTCAGGTCCTGATAGCGCTTTCCGCCGACGCGGACCTGTCCCGCCGTGGGATTGTCCAGGCCGAGGATCATCCGCATCGTCGTGGATTTCCCGGCTCCGTTCGGACCGAGAAAACCGGTGACGCGGCCTGGTTCGACACTGAACGACAGGTTGTCGACGGCCAGCGTCCTGCCGTATCGCTTGGTGAGGCCCTGTGCCTCGATCATGACTGCTCCCCTGTGTCAGGCCCGTTTGCCCCTGGTGCCCCATCTTTTCCGATCGGGCGGTGCTGGCGCGTCATCCTGCGGGTCGAACTTGCACCCGACTGCGGTAGTAGCTTCCTCCGCCCGAGCGAGTGGCGCACTCGGGAATGACCCTGAGTGCCCCCTGAGCTTTCAGCCCTGACCCGGACGGACCAAGCCGGTCTCGTAGGCCAGCACCACCGCCTGCACGCGGTCGCGCAGCCCGAGCTTCGCCAGGATGCGGCCGACGTGCGTCTTCACCGTAGCCTCGGAGAGGAACAGGGTCCCGGCGATTTCCACATTCGACAGTCCCCTGCCGATCAGCACGAGGACCTCGCGCTCACGGTCGGTCAGCGGATCCAGCACGGCTTCGTCCCGCGGCGCGCCCGCGCTGACGAACCGGTCCAATAGGCGCCGGGTCACCGACGGCGACACGACCGCGTCCCCGCTGGCGACCGCGTACAAGGCGGACACCAGGTCGGCGGGTGGCGTGTCCTTGAGCAGGAACCCGCTCGCCCCGCCGCGCAAGGCCGCGTACACGTACTCGTCGAGGTCGAAAGTGGTCATCACCAGCACGCGCGACGTGCCCGCGGCGACGATGCGCTTGGTCGCCTCGACACCGTCGAGCACGGGCATCCGCACGTCCATCAGCACGACGTCCGGCCGCAGCTCCTCCGCGAGCCGGATCGCCTCCGCCCCGTTGCCCGCCTCCCCGGACAGCTCGATGCCGTCCTGCGCGCCGAGCACCATCCGGAACCCGGCCCGCATCAGCTCCTGGTCGTCGACCACCACCACGCGGATCACGGCGCCGACCCGACCGGCAGCGACGCCCGCACCCGCCAGCCGCCACCGGGCAGCGGGCCCACGTCGAGCGAGCCGCCGTACACGTGCGCCCGCTCCCGCATGCCGATCACGCCGTTCCCGCCGGGCAACGGGCCGTCCGCGGGCACCAGTGCCCGTGCCCGGCCCGCTCCGTCGTCGGTGACCGTCACCTCGATCACGTCTTCCCTTCGTTCGATCCTCACGTGGGCCCGTGCGCCGGGCCCGGCGTGCTTGAGAGTGTTGGTCAGCGACTCCTGCACGATGCGGTAGATCCCGAGCGACACGCCGGTGGGCAGCCCGGCGAGGTTGCCTTCGACCTGCAGCCGCACCGGCACGCCGGCTTCACTCACCCGGTTGGCCAGGTCGGCCAGCGACTGCGCGTCCGGCTGCGGGGTGCGCGGCACGTCGATGCCGTCCTCGTTCCGCAGCACGTCCAGCAGCCGCCGCAGCTCGCCGAGCGCCTCCCGGCCGGTGGCCGAGATGGTGTGCACCGCGCGTTCGGCCAGGTCCGGATCCTTGCGCACGGCGTACGACGCCCCGTCCGCCTGCACGACGATGACGCTCACCGCGTGCGCCACCACGTCGTGCAGCTCGCGCGCGATGCGCCCGCGCTCCTCCGCGACCGCGATGCGGCTCGCCTGGTCGCGCTCGGTCTCCAGCAGGTGCAGTCGTGCCTCGACCTCGGTGTGGTACGCCCGCCGCGCGCCGACGAACTCCCCGAGCAACCAGCAGAAGGCGAACGTCACGGTGAAGAGGATGAGCGCCGACACGGTCTGGGTACGCCACATCAGCGCCGTCTGCGCCCCCGTCGAGACCAGTTGCGCCGCGAGGTACCAGGCTGCCTGCTTGCGGCCGACGTAGACGACCAGCGTGTACAGGGCGATCGCGCTCGCGAAGAGGCTGCCGACGCCGAGCTGCAGCACGCTGTGCGGAATGCTCACCGCCAGCACGGCGTACGCCGTGAGAACCGGGGCGCGCCGCCGGAACACCAGGGGCAGGACCATCACCAGGTCCATCGGGACCGTGACGTACCACGGGTGGACCTTCGGGAACGGTGCCGCCGCGTTGATCGCGAAGACCAGCAGGTCCAGCAGCGCCAGCAACACGGCGAGCAGGCTGTCGCCCACCATGGGGTGCGCCCGCATCCACATGCTCAGTCGCCGCACGGGGTTCACCGTAGGCCGCCGGGGCCCGCGACCGCGTCAGCCGGCGGTAGCACCTTCGGTGCGACTCGGGGACGATCCGTGGCAGGATTCGGACCGCGAAGGGAAGGGGCGCGAGGTGACTGACCAGAGCCGCCTGGCGGGCCCCCTGTCGATGTCGGTGGCCGCCCTGTGCCGCCGGTTGCAGCCCCAGGTCTCCGCGCGCACCGCCGCCGGTTTCGCCGAGGTGGTCCGCAGGCTCGGCGCGCCGCTGCAGGTCGCGGTCGCCGGGCGCATCAAGTCCGGTAAGTCCACGCTGGTCAACGCGCTGATCGGGCGGCGGGTCGCGCCCACCGACGTCGGCGAGTGCACGCGCCTGGTCACCCGCTTCCAGTACGGCACCGTGGACCGCATCGAGGTGGTGTTCACCAACGGGCGAAAGCAGGTGCTGCCGTTCGCGGCGGACGGGAGCATCCCGGCGGACCTGGGCGTGGACATCTCCGCCGTGTCGCACCTGGAGGCCTACCTGACCAGCGCGGTGCTGCAGGGCATGACGGTCATCGACACGCCAGGTCTCGGTTCGCTCGACGCCGCGTCGGTGTCGCGCACCGAGGAGCTGCTGGGCGCCGCGAAGCAGGACGAAGGCTCCGACGACCTCGACGACACCTCGCGCAACGCCGTCGCCGGTGCCGAGGCCGTGTTGTACGTGGTGACGCAGGGCGTGCGGGCCGACGACCACCAGGCGCTCGCCGCGTTCACCGCCGCCACCGCGAGCCGCGAGGCGGGTCCGGTCAACGCGATCGCGGTGCTGAACAAGGCCGACACCGTCGCGCCCGAGTCGGTGCAGGGCGCGGGCGGTGACGTGTGGAAGGCGGCCACGATCCTCGCCGAGAAGCAGGCCGCGCTGCTCAAGCCCAGGGTCGCCGACGTGCTGCCGGTGATCGGGCTGCTCGCCGAGACCACCGAGTCCGGCCAGTTCACCTCCGCGGACGCCGAGGCGCTGCGCAAGCTGGCGGCGGTCGACGAGGCGACGCTGGAGACCATGCTGATGGCGGCGGACATCTTCACCAGCTGGGAGTGCGAGGTGCCGACGGGCACGCGCCTGCGGTTGCTGGAGAAGCTGGACCTGTACGGCATCCGCTGCGCGATCGACGCGATCCGCGCCGACCCGGGTATCCCGGCCGGTGCGCTGCGCCGGATCCTGCTCGACGCGTCCGGCCTGGCGTCGGTTCGGGCCCGGCTGAGCGTCGTGTTCGCGGCCCGCGCCGACGGCATCAAGGCCGCCGCCGCGCTCGCGTCGGTGACAGCGCTGGCGCACGCGTCGGGCGATCCGGCGGAACGGCAGCGCGTGCACGACGCGATCGAGGTGCTGCTGGCCCGCCCGGAGGCCCACCAGTTGCGGCTGCTGGAGGCGCTGACCCTGGTCGTCGGCGGAGCGGTCGACATGCCGGAGGACCTGGCGGAGGAGGTGCTGCGCGTGGGGAGCAACGCGGTGGTCGACGCGCAGCTCGGGCTGCCCGGCGGCACTCGCGCAGAGCTGGCCGCGCACGCACTGGAACGCGCGGGCTGGTGGCGCTCGTTCGCGTCGTTCGGCGCGACGCCGGCCCAGAGCCGGGTGGCGCACGTGGTGCACCGCGCGTACTTCCTGATCTGGCAGCAGCTGCGCGAGAACCGGGGGTGAGTGCGGTGCCGTCGTGGTTTCGCCGGGAGCCGGACCCGGACACCGAGGATCCGACCGGGCAGATCCCGGCCGAGCACATGAGCAGGTTCATCGAGGAGGCCGACGGAACCGAAGCCGCTCCGGGTGCGTCGAACGACGACGTGAACTCCGTGTTGGAGCGGGCGCTGGCCGACCGCCAGGCGCTCATTCAGCTCTGCCTCTACGCGCTCGACCGGGCGCGCAGCGGCGGTGTTGTCGAGCGCATAGAGCAGGGCTTGGCCGGGATCGGCGTCACCGCCGTGCGCCCGGACGGGCAGCGGTTCGACCCCTCGCGGCACGAAGCGGGCGGCGCGGTGGCCACCGACGACCCGGCGCTCGACGGGGTGGTCGCGGAGACGGAGGTGGTCGGGTTCGCCGACCACGACCAGCTGCTGCGCGCCCCGATCGTCACGGTCTACACGAAGCGATGACAGTCACCGCACTGCCCGCGCAGGTCAAGCAGGCCCGGGACGCGCTGCTGGCGCTCCTGCGGGAGAACGACCCGCAGGCCGCGAAGTGGGTCGCCGACATCCGCCGCGCCCGGCCGCGCAAGCCGTCGATCGTGGTGGTCGGCGAGACCAACCGGGGCAAGAGTTCACTGGTCAACGCGCTGCTCGCCACGCCGGGGCTGTCCCCGGTCGACGCGGATGTGGCGACGGCGACGTACCTGGTGTTCGACCACTCCGACGAGTGGACAGCGCAGGCGTGCTACCCGGGCCAGCTCGCCCCGGTCGGGATCCCGCTGCCCGAGCTGCCCCGCTGGGTCTCCGCCGCGCACGAGTTGCCCGAAGGCCAGCTCCCGCCCCGCTACGTCGAGGTCACCGGGCCCGTGCCGATCCTCGAACGGGTGTCCATAGTGGACACGCCGGGGGTCGGTGGCCTCGACTCGGCGCACGGCGAGCTGGCGATGGAGGCGGCGGCCGGGGCCACCGCGCTGCTGTTCGTCGTCGACGCCTCGGCGCCCTTCACCGCGAGCGAGCTGGACTTCCTGCGCCGCGTCGGCGACCGCGTCGAGACGGTCCTGTTCGCACTGTCCAAAACGGACCAATTCCGCGGCTGGCGAGAGGTGCTCGAAGCCGACCGCGCGCTGCTGGCCGAGCATGCGCCCAGGTTCGCCGAAAGCGTGTTCCACCCCGTGTCGGCGCGGATCTTCGAGCTGGCCGCCCGCGCGCCCAGCGAGCAGGCCGCGACCCTGCTGCGCGAGCAGTCCGGCGTGAGCGTGCTGCAGACGGCGGTGCAGGAGCAGCTGCTCGGCCGGTCGGCGATGCTCGGCGAGGCCAACACGTTGCGCGCGCTCGCCACGGCGCTCGGCGAGCAGCACGCCCGGCTCGCCGCCGAACAGCGTGCCCTTTCCTCCGGCGAGGCCGAGGCCGAGGCGCTGCGGGACCGTCGCGACCAGCTCGCCACCGAGCGCCGGTCGTCCACCCGCGGCTGGCAGCTCAAGCTGCGCGGCGAGATCCAGCGGGCGCGCGTGGACCTCGGGCACGAGTCCAGCAGGCAGATGCGCGACGCCCAGTCCTGGTTCCGCCAGCAGATCGAGGCCGCGAAGCGCGAGCAGCTGCACGCGCTGCCGCAGCAGGTCGACGCGGCGCTGCGGATGGCCTCCCAGCGGGTTTCGGCGACGCTGGCGTACCGGTTGAACCGCGTCACCGACATCGCGCTGGCCGACCTGTTCTCCGCCGAGGAGCTGGACGTCATTCGCGCCCAGTTCCTGCGGGGCGGCGGCCCGCCCGTCGTGCTGCGCCCGCCGGACAAGCGGCCGCCCACGCCGGAGGACAAGCTGCTCGTGTTCATGGGTGTCTCCGGTGGCGTCGGCGCGGGCAAGATCGCCGCGTTGCCGCTGGCCGGCGTCGCGCTGCTGAACCCGGTGGTGCTGCCCGCGACGATCGTGATCGGGCTCGGCGCGGGCTGGTGGATGGCGCGCACCCGGCGGCACGCGGCCGACAAGCAGCACATGAAGCAGTGGCTCGTGGAGTCGATCGCCGACGCCCGCTCGACGCTGGACCAGCTCATCGCCGAGCAGCTCATCGAGGCCGAGCAGCAGCTGTCGCTCGCGCTCGACGACGCGCTCGGCCGCCGCATCGAAGCCATCGAGGCGGAGCTGAAGGAAGTCGACAAGGCGATCAAGATGGACACGCAGGAGCGCTCCCGCAGGCTCGCCGAGTTGAACCGGCGCCTGCGGGAGACCGCCGAGGGCCGGGAACGCGCCGAGCAGTTGCTTTCCCGGATCCGGACCGTCCGCGACCAGCCCTGATGCCGATCGGGGACGGCCGGTTGTGCCGGGGAACCGAAGCGGCCTACGGTGAGTCGAAGGTCTGAGATCACTACCTCGGAGAGCAGGGAGAAGCGGGCCGTGTGGATCGACGAGACTGGTGGCGCTGAGGCGACCGACACCGGGCACGACGGCGAGCTGGAAATCTCCGTCGAGGGCCAGACGTACAGCGCCGAGGAGAACTTCGACATCGACCACGACGGGCACGACGACGCCGTCCGGCTGGACAACGAGGACGGCACGATGACGGCGTACGTCGACTCCGACGGCGACGGGCAGGCCGACGAGTACCTGCACACCGACACCGAGGGCAACGTCGTCGAGGCGGCGCGCTTCGACTCCGCGACCGGCGAGTGGGTGGCCTCCGGCGAGCCGGGCACCACGGATGCCGGCAGCGACGCGGGTCACCAGGGCGACCTCACCGCCGACCTGGCGGACGGCACGGTCGACCTCGGCCACGCCACCGTCGACAGCGACAACGACGGCACGGCCGACACGGCGGTCGTCACCGACGCCGACGGCAACACGCGCCTGTTCACCGACACCGACGGTGACGGCAGCGCCGACGTGCAGACGATCATCACGCCCGAGGGCGAGTCGCACACCTACGAGCACACCGGCCACGGCGAGTGGACCGAGACCGCGGGCAGCGGGGTCCGCGCGGACAGCGACGCGCTGTGGGGTGCCCCGGGACGCGACACCGTGGAAGGGGTCGCGCGCATCGACTCCGGCACGGGGCAGTGGATCTCGCAGAACTGACGGGTTCCCGATCCGGGCAAGACCGGCTTTCCACACGGAAAGCCGGTCTTTTGCTGTGTGCCGCCTGGAAGTCAGGTATCGGGTAGATCACGGCGACGCGGGAAAAATTTCTCGGCTAGGCCGGTTCAGCGATATCTGAATCGATTCCCTGATCGTTCTTGTGAGAGAACCGACAGCTCAGGGCTCGGTTACGGGGCCACGCCTTGGCTACTCTCAAGGAATCCCAATTTCCAGCACACCGGTCGCCAGCCGGTGTGTGAAGCCATTCGGTCGCCGGCGATGGAGCCCGCGTCAGGACATCCAGTCGGGTCCGGTCGCGGGCTCCTCCCGTCGAAGTCAGGAGAAGGAATGACTGCAGTAGCCATCCCGGGACTGGACAAGGCGCCGACCTCACACAGCCGTGTGCTCGCGTGGGTGCGGGAAGTCGCCGAGCTCACCACTCCTGACCGAGTGGTGTGGTGTGACGGCTCCGAGGAAGAGGCCGCGCGGATCAATTCCGAACTCGTGGCGGCCGGCACCTTCGTTCCACTGGAGGCCAAGCCGAACTCGTTCTGGGCCGCGTCGGACCCGAGCGACGTCGCGCGCGTCGAGGAGCGGACGTTCATCTGCTCCGAGCGCGAGGAGGACGCCGGGCCGACCAACAACTGGACGCACCCCGACGAGATGCGGGCGACGATGACCGAGCTGTACCGCGGGTGCATGCGCGGTCGGACGATGTACGTCATCCCGTTCTGCATGGGCCCGCTCGACGCGGACGACCCGAAGCTCGGCATCGAGATCACCGACTTCGCCTACGTCGTCGCTTCGATGCGCGTGATGACCCGCATGGGCAAGTCCGCGCTGGACCGGTTCGTCACCGAGGACGGCACCGAGCGCGAGTTCGTGCCCGCGCTGCACTCGGTCGGCAAGCCGCTGGAGCCGGGCGAGCAGGACGTGCCCTGGCCCTGCAACGACACCAAGTACATCTCGCACTTCCCGGAGACCCGCGAGATCTGGAGCTACGGCTCGGGCTACGGCGGAAACTCCTTGCTGGGCAAGAAGTGCTACTCGCTGCGCATCGGCTCGGTGATCGCCCGCGACGAGGGCTGGCTGGCCGAGCACATGCTGATCCTCAAGCTGATCTCGCCGGAGGACAAGGCGTACTACATCGCCGCGGCGTTCCCCAGCGCGTGCGGCAAGACGAACCTGGCGATGCTGCAGCCGACGATCCCGGGCTGGCGCGCGGAAACCCTCGGCGACGACATCGCGTGGATGCGGTTCGGCGAGGACGGCAGGCTGTACGCGGTGAACCCGGAGTTCGGTTTCTTCGGCGTCGCGCCGGGCACCGACTGGCACACCAACCCGAACGCCATGCGCACCATCGAGCAGGGCAACACGGTCTTCACGAACGTGGCGCTGACCGACGACGGTGACGTGTGGTGGGAGGGCATGGACTCCAAGCCCGAGCACCTGACGTCGTGGAAGAAGCAGGACTGGACGCCGGAGTCGGAGGAGAAGGCGGCGCACCCGAACTCGCGCTACTGCACCCCGATGTCACAGTGCCCGATCCTCGCGCCGGAGTGGGACGACCCGAAGGGCGTGCCGATCTCGGCGATCCTGTTCGGCGGTCGTCGCGCCACCACGGTGCCGCTGGTGAACGAGGCGCGCGACTGGCAGCACGGCGTGTTCATGGGCGCCACGATGTCGTCGGAGAAGACCGCGGCCGCGGCGGGCAAGGTCGGCGAGGTGCGCCGCGACCCGATGGCGATGCTGCCGTTCCTCGGCTACCACGCCGGTGACTACTTCAAGCACTGGATCGAGCTGGGCAAGGCGGCCGACGGCATGAAGCTGCCGAAGATCTTCTACGTCAACTGGTTCCGCCGCGGCGACGACAAGCGGTTCCTGTGGCCGGGCTTCGGCGAGAACTCGCGCGTGCTGAAGTGGGTCGTGGAGCGCATCGAGGGCAAGGCCAATGCGGTCGAGACGCCGATCGGTTTCGTGCCGCGCGCCGAGGACCTCGACACCGACGGGCTGAAGGAGCCGCTGGAGGACATCCAGGCGGCGCTGGACGTGAAGCCCGAGGAGTGGCGCGAGGAGATTCCGCTGATCGAGGAGTGGTTCGCGAAGATCGGCGACAGGGTCCCGTCCAACCTGCGGGATGAGCTGGAGTTGCTCAAGCAGCGGCTCGGCTGAGGTATGCGGAAAGCAGCCGGTTTTTCCCCCGACCGGGGGAAGAACCGGCTGTTTTCACGCTAGGGTCTGCGGGTGTGGGCGACTTCCGCTTCGGAGTGAACCTGACCGTTTCGGCCTCGCGGGCCGAGTGGATCGACAAGTGCCGCACCGCCGAGGACCTCGGCTACGACGTCCTGTGCGTCCCCGACCATCTGGACATGCCGGATCCCTTCCCCTCGCTGCTGCTCGCCGCCGAGTACACCGAGCGGCCGCGGCTGTGCCCGTACGTGCTGAACGCGGGGTTCTACCCGCCGGCGTTGCTGGCCCGCCAGGTCTCGACCGCGCGGGCGCTGATCGGCAACCGGCTCGAACTGGGTGTGGGCACGGGGTACGCGAAGGAGGAGTTCGACCGCGCCGGACTGCCGTGGCCGAGCCCGGGCGAGCGGATCGACCACCTGGAGCGCACCCTGGCCGAGCTCGACACGGATGGTCTGCCGGTGCTCGTCGGCGGCTGGGGTGACCGGATGCTGACCCTCGCGGCCCGCCGCGCCTCGATCGTCGGCTTCACCGGCACGGCGAGTCACCGGGACGGCAGGCTCACCACCCTGGCGGGTCTGGCGAAGTTCGGCGAACGGGTGGAGTTCGTGCGGGCCGCGCTGGGTGAGCGGGAAGCGGAGTTCAACGTCCTGGTGCAGCGGGTCGTGTTGACGGAGGACCGCCGCTCGGTGCTGGAACAGGCGGCGCCCTACGCGCCCGAACTGAGCCCCGACGAGCTGGGCGAGATCCCCACCCTGCTGGTGGGCACGCCGGCGCAGATCGCGCAGCAGCTCAGCGAGCACCGGGAGAAGCTGGGACTTTCGTACGTGACGGTGCTGGAACCGAGCATGGACGCCTTCGCGTCGGTGATCGAGTACCTGAGCTAGGACTCGCCGAGGAAGCCGGTGACCGCGGACAGCCAACGCTGCGGTGACCCGCGCGGACGACAGCGCGCTAAGCGGGTACCGCGCCGCGGAGGGCTTCCAGCGGCAGGCCGACCGCGTCGGCGACCGCTACCACCGTGAAGAACGCCGGGGTCGGGATGCGGCCCGTCTCGATCTTGCGCAGCGTTTCCACCGAGATTCCGGCCTCCGCGGCCACCTCAACCATGCTGCGGGAGCCCCGCGCTTCCCGCAGGACGGCGCCGAGCCGCTCACCGCGGGCACGTTCGGCTTCGGTCAGCGGCACACGCACCATGTCCACAGTCTATCCGCCAAATACTCCACAACCTGTGGACAACTCTGTGCACAGGTTGTGGAGCACTGGCTTCATCGAGAAAATCCGCCGTTCACGCGCCCGGCGGCACCGGCAGCGGCATGCCCGGCAGCGTCTGGTCCTTCGGCACGATGCCGTCGACGAGGTAGTCCTCCACAACCTTGTCCACCGCCGCGTTCCCGCCGGCGTAGATGCCGTGGTCGCCCTCGCCGGTCACGGTGATCATCCGCGAGCCCTGGAACGCCTGGTGCGCCCGCAGCGCCCCCTCGTACGGCGTCGCCGGGTCGTGCGTCGACTGCACCATCAGCACCGGCGCCACGCCCCGCCCGTTGAGCACGGGCAACGGCACCGGCTGGTGCTTCCAGAACAGGCACGGCTGGATGAACCAGCCCCAGCCCAGCAGCGGGTACTTCGGCCCCAGCTGGTCCGACTGGTGGATGGCGGACTGCGTGGTGCCGAACCACGGCCCCTCGTTGCACGGGATCGTCCAGAAGCTGGCGTCGTACGCGTCGTCGTAGTCGCTCGGCACGACCAGCGGCTGCGGGCCGAGCGCCGTCTCGTCGGCGTGCTCAGCCTCGACCTCGCGCTTGGCCCGCACCTGCTGGTCGGCGGGCGCGGCCTGGGTCAGCGTCCGGACGTTCACGAGGTAGTCGGCCAGCGCCGGGAACGACTTCTTGTTGTACAGCTCCGACGCGATGAACGAGTCCAGCTCGTTGGCCGACAGCGGCGCGCCGTCGACGTCCACCGGCTGCTTCGCCAGCGCGGCGCGCACCTGCTCGTAGGTCTGCCGCGCGGCCTCACCGGTGGTGCCGAAGTGGTAGACGCTGTCGTACTTCGCCAGCCACGGCAGGAAGTCCTCCCGCCAGCGGCGCTCGAAGCCCAGCGGCTGCCAGTCGAACGACTTCTGCCACGTGGTGGTGAACTCGGTGTTCGAGTCCAGCACGAAGTGCTCGGCGCGGTTCGGGAACTCCTGCGCGTAGTGCGCGCCCAGCCACGTGCCCGCCGAGTACCCGACCCAGTTGACCTTCTGCCTGCCCAGCAGCACGCGCAGCAGGTCGAGGTCGTGCACCGTCTGGTCGGTGGTGATGTACGGCCCGAGGTCGCCCGACTTCACCTGGCACGAGTCCGCCGCGTACTTCGTCGCGTCGAGGATCAGGTTGAGGTTGGAGCGGCTGCGGTCACGCGGGTCGAGGTTGCTGCCGGTGCCGATCGCACCACCGCACGTGATGTTGGTGCTCTTGCCGGTGCCGCGGACGTCGAAGCCGACGATCTCCTGGTGCTCGCGCAGCTTCGGCTGGTTGCGCAGCCGGGACGGGAAGATGCGGCCCGGCGCCCCCGGTCCGCCGGGGTTGACCAGCACGCTCGCCGTCGCGTTCCCGGTCGCCTTCAGGCGGCTGACGGCGATGGTCAGGTCGACGTTCGCGTTCGCGTGGTACCAGTCACGCGGGGTCTGGTAGGTGGCGCACTCGATGCCCTCCGCACCCGCGGGCGGCACCTGCCCCGACAGCTCGTCGGTGGAGCAGGTGTGCCAGCCGAGCACCTGGTTCGCGTACTTGCCGGGAATCCCGGTCGAGTTCAACGGCGCGACGGTGGCGGCCGAGGCCACCGTGCTGCCCGCCAGCAGGGCGCCGGCCAGTGCCGGGATCACCACCGCGTAGCGCATTGACTTCATGCTCGCCCCTTCGGTTCAGCAGTCGCACCTTCCTATCGGGCGGGCAGGATCCGGGCAACCTGCCTTAGTCGGGCGTTTCCTGCCCGAATCGATACCTCGGGCGGTCGTGACCTTGCTGCTCGCAGGACTTAAGGTGCTGACGGCTGTCCGAACTCTCAAGCGAGGTCCGATGTCTGGCAAAGCGGCCGGGAAGGTCACAGGGCTACAGGTGAGCCCCTGGAACCTGTTCCTGTTGATCCCCCTGTTGATGTTGGTCACCCCGTGGTTCAACTTCGACAAGCCGAGGTTGCTGGGCTTGCCGTTCTTCTACTGGTTCCAGTTCCTCTTCGTGATCATCGGGGTCGCGTCGGTGGCCGTGGTGTACGTGATGACCAAGGGCGCGCCCGTCGTGAAGGGCAAGCCGGACCGGCTCGCCGCGGAAGAGCTGGACGAGGGGGAGCAGCGATGACTCCGGGCAGTGGACTGCAGTGGACGGAACTGAGCATCTTCGTGGTGCTGTTCCTGCTCGTGACCGTCCTCGGGTTCCTGGCGGCGCGCTGGAAGGCGGCGGCGTCGCTCGACCACCTCGACGAGTGGGGCCTCGGTGGCCGCAAGTTCGGCGGCTGGATCACGTGGTTCCTCGTCGGCGGTGACCTCTACACCGCGTACACGTTCGTCGCCGTGCCCGCGCTGGTCTTCGGTGCCGGAGCGCTGGGCTTCTACGCCCTGCCGTACACGGTGGTGCTGTACCCGATCGTCTTCCTGCCCGCGCTGCGGATGTGGTCGGTGTCCCGCTCCCGCGGCTACGTGACCCCGGCGGACTTCGTGCGCGGCCGGTACGGCTCGCCGACGCTCGCGCTGCTGATCGCGATCACCGGCATCGTCGCGACGATGCCGTACATCGCGCTGCAGCTGGTGGGCCTCGAAGCGGTGTTGCGCACGATGGGCCTCAACGGCTCCGGCATCGTCGGGCACCTGCCGCTGCTGATCGCGTTCATCATCCTCGCGCTCTACACCTACCAGTCCGGCCTGCGGGCGCCCGCGCTGATCGCGTTCGTCAAGGACGGCCTGATCTACGTGGTGATCCTGGTGGCGGTGTTCTACCTGCCCGCGAAGCTCGGCGGCTGGTCGCACATCATCGACGTCTCGGCGGCGAAGCTGTCGCAGCCCAACCCGAAGACGGGCAAGCCCGCCGGGTCGGTCCTGCTGACCGGCACCAACCAGCTGCAGTACATCACCCTGGCGCTGGGCTCGGCGCTCGCGTTGTTCCTCTACCCGCACTCGCTCACCGGCGTGCTGGCCTCGCGCGGGCGCAGTGTGATCAAGCGGAACATGATGGCGTTGCCCGCGTACTCGTTCCTGCTGGGCCTGCTGGCGCTGCTGGGTTACGTGGCCATCGCGGCGGGCGTCAAGCCGATCACCAACGCCGCCACCGGCAACGCGGACTCGAACACCGTCATCCCGGTGCTGTTCGACCTGCAGTTCCCGTCCTGGTTCGCGGGCATCGCGTTCGCCGCGATCGGGATCGGCGCGCTGGTGCCTGCGGCGATCATGTCGATCGCGGCGGCGAACCTGTGGACCCGCAACATCTACAAGGAGTACCTGAAGCGGGACGCGACGCCGAAGCAGGAGGCGACCCAGGCGAAGCTCGCGTCGCTGGTGGTGAAGTTCGGCGCGGTCGCGTTCATCCTGTTCATCGACCCGCAGTTCTCCATCGACCTGCAACTGATCGGCGGTGTACTGATCCTGCAGACGCTGCCCGCCGTGGCCATCGCGCTGTACACGCGCTGGCTGCACCGGTGGGGGCTCATCGCGGGCTGGGTCGTCGGCATGGGCTGGGGCCTGATCATGCTCTACAACATCCCGAACCCCAGCAACGGCAAGGCGCACTTCGGTGGTTCGGCGATGCCGCTGGGCAACCTGTCGATCTTCGGCTGGCACCCGTTCTCGGGCATCGCGACGCAGATCTACCCGGGTTTCGTGGCGCTGGTGGCGAACCTCGTGGTGGCGGTGATCGGCACGGTGATCGCGCGGCAGTTGAAGATCTTCAACGGCACCGACGACACCGAGGGCACCGACTACCACGCCGACGAGCACGACAAGGACCTTCGAGCGATCGGGGTGCACTGACGTGGTGAGCCGCTTTCCCGTTGTAGAGCCGGAAGACCTGCCGGACGACCTGCGCGAGCGCGTCGGGGCGATCGCGGAGAAGTCGGGGTTCGTGCCGAACATCTTCCGTGCGCTCGGTCACCGCCCGGCGGAGCTGCGCGCGTTCCTCGACTACCACGACGCGCTGATGGACCGGCCCGAAGGACTGTCCAAGGCGGAGCGGGAGCTGGTCGTCGTCGCCACCTCGGGTGCGAACCACTGCACGTACTGCGTGGTGGCGCACGGGGCGATCCTGCGGATCAGGGCGAAGGACCCGCAGCTGGCGGACGGGGTGGCGGCCAACCCGTGGCAGGTGGAGCTGGACGCGCGGGGGCGGGCGATCGTCGACCTCGCTCTCGCGCTGGCGCGCGACTCGCACCTGTTCGGCGAGGACCACCTCGCGGCCGCACGCGAAGCGGGCCTGACCGAGGACGAGATCTGGGACGTCGGCGCGATCACGGCGCTGTTCGCGATGTCGAACCGACTCGCGCACCTCACCGCGCTGCGCCCGAATCCGGAGTTCTACGGGATGGGTCGCCAGGCGCGGTAGAAGCGTGTCCACCAGTGTCGCGCGGCTCGTCGCCACGCGGGGGGTTGCCAGCGTCGCGGGTCTTCGTGCGGCGTCATGGGGCGCTGTGCCGGTCAGGATGGTGGGTCGGGGTGCTGCGCCCGAATCCGGAGTTCTACGGGATGGGTCGCCAGGCGCGGTAGAAGCGTGTCCACCAGTGTCGCGTGACTCGTCGCCACGCCGGGGGTTGCCAGCGTCGCGGGTCTTCGTGCGGCGTGAACGCATCCCCGGTCAGGATCACCGCCGGATGTCCGCGCGGGCAGGTGGCCGACACCGAGATCACGCCCGGCGCGAGGTTGTCGACGAACTCCACCTCGTCGACGCCCAGCAGCGTCCGGCGCTTGCAGATCGGGCAGGAGACGACCAGCACGTCACCACTCCAGCCGCCAGGTCTCGCCCACCAGGTCCGCGCCGAAGCTGTGGTGCGGTTCGCTTGCCACCAGCCGGAAACCGGCCTTCGCATAGATCACCCGGGCGGCGGTGAGTACGTCGTTGGTCCACAGCTCCATCGCGCGGTACCCGTGGGCCTTGGCGAACGCGACGCACTCGGCGACGAGCCGCTTGCCGAGCCCGCGCCCGCGCGCGGCGGGTTCGACGAGCAGCAGCCGCAGCTTCGCCGTGTGCTCGTCCGAACCGCGTACGCAGAACACGCAGCCCGCGCGCTCGCCGTCGACCTCGGCGATCCACGCCGCTTCCTTCGCGGGCACCTGGTGCTCGACGTAGTCCGCGACGATGCGCGCGACGAGCGCCTCGTACGTCGCGTCCCAGCCGTACTCCTGCGCGTACACGGCGCCGTTGCGCTGCACGACCCAGCCGAAGTCGCCGGGCCTGGGCGGGCGCAGCACGATGGTGGCGTCGCTGTTCCGTTCGCCGACGACCTCGCCGATGGCCTGCATGGACTTCAGCAGCCGGTGCTGGTCCTCGTCGGTGAAGCGGCCGAGCAGCTCGCCGATCTGCTCGACGGTCCGCTGTTCGAGCGAGTGCTGCGCGGCGCGGCCGGCGTCGGTGAGGCGAATGACCTGGCGACGGGCGTCGCTGCCGGAGCGTTCGCGGACCAGCAGGCCCCGCTGTTCGAGCTTCCCCAGCAGACGGCTGGCGTACCCGGCGTCGAGGGCGAGCCGCCGGCGCAGCTCCGTCACCTCGGTGACCCCCTGCTGCTCCAGCTCGTAGAGCACGCGGGCCTCGCTCAGGGAGTACTCGGTGCCGACGAGCCCCTCGTCGAGGACGCCGATGACTCCGGTGTAGAGCCGGTTGAACGCGCGGACCCGGGCGACGCGGTCCAGCAGCTGCTGATCGTTCATTGCCCACCTCAACCACTTCGTTGACTTGGTCAAAGAGTAGCGAGGCCGTCAACGGGGTTCCGGGCAATGGAAAACCCCGTGATGCTGCCAGGTCGGGGGTCCGCCAGCATCACGGGGTCATAAGGGGTATCGCCGGGTTTCCCTTCGGCGTTACACCGAGACCATTATGTGGTCTGGATCACTTCAGCGCATGTGCACCTGGTGCGCCTGCGCGATGGCGACGAGCTCCTGGCGCACGGTCGGGCTGGCCGCGGTCTCGATCGCCCGGTTCACCGCGCGACGGGTCCGGGCCTGCGCGCGGCGGGCACGAAGCTTGGCGGCGATGTTGCTCATGGGTTTTCGCATCCCCTCAGATGTCCGGTGGTTGTGCTTCTAGTATGCACCTTTTTTCACAAGCTCGCCAACGATCGTCCGGTGATGTGGCGCACTTGCCGATGATTCATCGGCGAAAGGCGCATATCGCGGACGATGTCGATCTCTAGGCGAAACGCTAGAAACCCTTAGAGGATGCGATCAATCCTCGTTGCGGCTGAGCAGGTAGTGCCCGAAGTGCGGCACGGTGAAGGCGATCAGCCCGCGCTCGGCGGAGTAGACCAGGCCCTTCTTCATCAGGCTGTCCCGCGCCGGCGACAGCGAAGACGGCTTGCGGCCCAGGTAGACGGCGATGTCCGAGGTGCCCGCGCCCTCGTCGCGGCCCTGCGTCAGCTCCGCCATGGCCAGCAGGTACTCGCGCTCGGCGGGAGTCGCGCGCTCGTAGCGGGAGCCGAAGAACCCGACGGCCAGCTCCTGCTCGGCCTCGGGGGCGGCGACCTGCACGTCCTTCACCGTGATCGGGTCCGCGGGCGCGGCGTCCCACGCCGCCTTCGCGTACGCCTGAATGAAGTACGGGTAGCCGCCGGACGCGTCGAACAGGGCATCCAGCGCCTCTGGCTCGATCCCGGCTTCCTCGCGTTCGATGGGAGCCATCACCGCGCGGTCGGCGTCGTCCCGGTCGAGCCGGTCGATGCGGGCGTAGCGGAACAGCCGCTCGGAATACGACTTCGACGCCGACAGCACCGCGGGCACGTGCGGCAGCCCGGCGCCGACCACTACGAGGGGCGCGCCGGACTGCGAAAGCTCGTGGCACGCCGCGCACAGTGCCGACACGTCGGCCGCCTTGAGGTCCTGCATCTCGTCGATCAGGATCACCGCGCCGGTGCCGACGTCCGCGGCCAGCTCGGCGACGTCGGTGAACAACTCGACCAGGTCGATCTCGATGTCGCCGGAGTCCGCCCGGCCCTGTGCGGCGGGCACATCGATGCCCGGCTGCCAGCGGTCACGCAGCTTCGCGTCGGGCTTGCTGGCCTTGAGCGCGAACGCCTTGAGTACCGCCAGCACCTGGTCGACGCGGTCCGGCGCGCGGTGGCGCACCGCGAGGTCGCGGATCGCGCGGTGCAGCGCGGCCGACAGCGGGCGCCGCAGTTCGGCGTCCGGCCGGGCCTCGATCTTGCCCGCGCCCCAGCCGTGCTTGACCGCCATGGAACGCAGCTCGCCCAGCAACACGGTCTTCCCGACACCCCGCAGGCCGGTGAGGATCAGGCTCCGCTCGGGCCGCCCCCGCGCGACGCGCTGCAGCACCACCTCGAAGGCGGTCAGCTCGCGTTCCCGGCCGGCCAGCTCGGGCGGCCGCTGCCCGGCCCCCGGCGCGAAGGGGTTGCGGATGGGATCCATCCCTACGACGCTATCGGGCTTTCTAGGACTGACCTGATATTTGCCGAGATACCGGTATCGGCGTGTCGCTAGGGCTCTCTAGCGTTCTCTAGCGTGTGTGCGATAAAGCGCTAGAGCATTGAAGAGGACGCTAGTGGGTACTTCCGGCGCATCGAGAAGGCAACCTAGGAAGGCGACGACCGTGATTCTGCGTCGACTGGCCCGTCCCATGCTGGCGTCCATCTTCATCTACGGCGGCATCAACGCCCTGCGTCACGCGGAAGGGCACGCCGAGGTGGCGAAACCGCTGCTCGACAAGACGGTCGGGCAGCAGCAGGACAAGCTGCCCGACCAGGTGCCCACCGACCCGGTGACGCTCGTCAAGATCGACGCGGGCGTGAAGATCGTCGCGGGCACGGCGCTCGCGTTCGGCAAGTTCCCGCGCCTGTCGTCGCTCGCGCTGGTCGGGAGCCTCGTGCCGACCACGGCGGCGGGGCACGCGTTCTGGGAGGCCAAGGACGCCGACAAGCAGGAGCAGATCATCCACTTCCTGAAGAACGTCGGCCTCGTCGGCGGCCTGCTGATCGCCGCCGCGGACACGGAGGGCAAACCCTCACTGGGCTGGCGGGCCCGCCGCGCCGCCGCGAAGACCTCGAAGCAGGTGTCCAGCACGGCGGGCGCGGCCCGCAAGCAGGTGGCCAACACGGCAGGCGCTGCCCGCGACGTCCTGCCGGTGTGACGACATTTTCAAGCGGCGGTGCCGGTTGTCGTCGACCGGCACCGCCGCCCTTTGACGCCTACTTCTCCAGGATTGCGGTGACGCCCTGGCCGCCGGCGGCGCAGATCGAGATGAGCCCGCGGCCGGAGCCCTTCTCGTGCAGGAGCTTCGCCAGCGTGGCGACGATCCGCCCGCCGGTGGCCGCGAAGGGGTGGCCCGCCGCCAGGGAGGAGCCGTTCACGTTCAGCTTCGCGCGGTCGATCGACCCGAGCGGCTCGTCCAGCCCCAGCTTCTCCTTCGCGAAACCCTTGCCCTCCCAGGCCTTCAGCGTCGCGAGCACCTGCGACGCGAACGCCTCGTGGATCTCGTAGAAGTCGAAGTCCTGCAGCGTGAGCCCGGCCTTCGCGAGCATCCGCGGCACGGCGTACGCCGGCGCCATCAGCAGCCCTTCGCGGCCGTGCACGTAGTCCACCGCCGCGGTCTCGGCGAACGTCAGGTACGCCAGCACCGGCAGCTTGTGCGCCTTCGCCCACTCCTCGCTGGCCAGCAGCACCGTCGAGGCGCCGTCGGTGAGCGGGGTCGAGTTCGCCGCGGTCATCGTGCCGTCCGGGCCGCCGAACACGGGCTTGAGCTTGGCCAGCTTCTCCGGCGTCGAGTCCGGGCGCAGGTTCTGGTCGCGGGTCAGCTTCAGGAACGGCGTCATCAGGTCGTCGAAGAACCCGCGCTCGTACGCCGCGGCCAGGCGCTGGTGGCTCGTCGCGGCCAGCTCGTCCTGCGCCTCCCGGGAGATCTCCCACTCCTTGGCCGTCAGCGCCGCGTGCTCGCCCATCGACAGGCCGGTGCGCGGCTCGGCGTTGCGGGGGATCTCCGGCACGATCTGGCCCGGCCGGATCTTCGTGAGCAGGCGCAGCCGCTCGCCGAGCGACTTGGCCGAGTTGACCCGGACCAGGATGCGGCGCAGGTCGTCGTTCACCGCGAGCGGCGCGTCCGACGTGGTGTCCACACCGCCGGCGATGGCCGAGTCCAGCTGGCCGAGCGCGATCTTGTTGGCGACGTTGACGATCGCCTGCAACCCCGTGCCGCAGGCCATCTGCACGTCGGAGGCAGGGGTCTCGGGCGAGAGCTTGCTGCCGAGCACGGCCTCGCGCGCCAGGTTGAAGTCGCGTGCGTGCTTGAGCACCGCGCCCGCGGCGACCTCGCCCAGCCGCTCGCCCTGCAGCGAGAACCGGCTGACCAGCCCGTCGATGGCCGCGGTCAGCATGTCCTGGTTGGACGCACTGGCGTAGGGGCCGTTCGAGCGCGCGAACGGGATACGGTTGCCGCCGAGAATCGCGACCTTGCGGACGTCCATGGGTTTCCTCCCGCGCGGATGGTGGAACGCTGGAAACAGTGTAACCTACTCATGAGTAGGTTGTGTGCGACGCAAGGAGGGCCTGATGGCCGACCGCTATCAGCAGTTCACCAAGTCCCCCGTCGGGAAGTTCCTGGTGCCGAAGCTCGGCCTGCCCAGTCCCGCCGTGCTGCGCCGCTACCAGCCGGGACAGGCTCCCCTCGATGGTCCCGCACTTTTCGGCGCCGCGCCCGGCGGACGACTGGAGAAGACCGTCAAGATCCAGCTGGCCGACGCGGGGATCGACGTGCTGACCGAGCCGGTGGACGACCAGCGCTACGGCGCGCTCGTCTTCGACGCCACGGGCATCACCGACCCGAAGCAGCTGCGTGAGCTGTACCTGTTCTTCCACCCGGTGATCCGCAAGGTCGGCGCGTCCGGCCGCGTCCTCGTGCTCGGCACGCCGCCGGAGCTGGTCGAGGGTCGCGAGCGCATCGCCCAGCGGGCGCTCGAAGGCTTCACCCGGTCGGTGGGCAAGGAGCTCAAGCGCGGCGCCACCGTGCAGCTGGTCTACGTCGCGCCGGGCGCGGAGGAGGCCGCCGAGTCGACGCTGCGGTTCCTGTTGTCGGCGAAGTCCGCGTTCGTCGACGGGCAGGTCGTCCGCGTCGGCACCGAAGGGATTCCGGAGGTGCCCCGGCCGGAGAGCTGGGAAAAGCCGTTGGCGGGCAAGGTCGCGCTGGTCACCGGTGCCTCGCGCGGGATCGGTGCCTCCATCGCCGAGGTGTTCGCGCGCGACGGCGCGCACGTGGTCGCGCTGGACATCCCCGCGCAGGGTGCGGATCTCTCCGCCGTGGCCAACCGGATCGGCGGCTCGGCGCTGCAGCTCGACATCACCGCCGCCGACGCGCCGGAGAAGCTCGCGAGCTACCTCAAGGAGCGCCACGACGGCGTCGACATCGTCGTGCACAACGCGGGCATCACCCGCGACAAGACGCTCGGCAACCTCACCGAAGGCGCCTGGGACGCGGTGCTCACCGTGAACCTCGCCGCCCAGCTCGCCGTGAACGACAAGCTGCTCGCGGACAAGGTGCTGCGCAAGAACGGCCGCATCATCGGGGTTTCGTCGATGGCCGGGATCGCGGGCAACGTCGGGCAGACCAACTACGCCACCAGCAAGGCCGGCGTGATCGGGATGGTCAACGACTCCGCGCCGAAGCTCGCCGAGTACGGCGGCACGATCAACGCCGTCGCGCCCGGGTTCATCGAGACGCAGATGACGGCCGCGATCCCGCTGTTCATCCGCGAGGCCGGGCGGCGGCTGTCCAGCCTCGGCCAGGGCGGGCTGCCGGTGGACGTCGCGGAAACCATCGCCTGGTTCGCGAACCCGGCGTCCGCCGCGGTGAACGGCAACGTGGTCCGCGTGTGCGGCCAGGCACTGCTGGGGGCGTGATGGCGACGAAGGAACTGCACTCCGCGCCCCGGCTCGCGCCGCTGTACGCGAAGGCGCTGCTCCCCTCCGCCGAGGGAAAGTCGTTGCCGGACACCGAATACGTGCGTTCGGCCGTCGAGATCGACCCGCGGCACGTGGCCGAGTACAACCACGTGTGCGGCTTCCCGCTGGGCGACGAGCTGCCCGCGACCTATCCGCACATGCTCGCGTTCCCGTTGCAGATGGCGCTGATGACGCAGCCGGACTTCCCGTTCCCGTTGCTGGGCATGGTGCACGTGGCGAACCGGATCACCCAGCACCGTCCGGTGCGCCTCGGCGAGCCGGTCACGGTGCGGGTGCGCGCGGAGAACCTCCGGCCACACGAGAAGGGCCGCCAGTTCGACGTGCTCAGCGAACTGTCCACATCGGACGGTGTGGTGTGGAGCGAGGTGTCGACGTACCTGCGGCGCGGTGGCGGTTCCGGGTCTTCGCAGAGCAGGCAGCTCACCGCGCCGGCGCCGAACGCGATCTGGCGGGTGCCGGGTGACATCGGCCGCCGGTACGCCGAGGTTTCCGGCGACCGCAACCCGATCCACCTGCACCCGCTGACGGCGAGGCTGTTCGGCTTCCCCTCGGCGATCGCGCACGGCATGTGGACCAAGGCCCGCGCGCTCGCCGCGTTCGAGGGCAGGCTCCCCGACGCCTACACGGTGGACGTGCGGTTCAAGCTGCCCGTGCTGTTGCCCGCGAAGGTCGCGTTCACGTCGTGGCAGACGGATGAGGGCTGGGCCTTCGAGCTGTGGAACGCGCGGAAACCCAAGCCCCACCTGGAAGGCACGATCACCGCGGCTGCCACACGTCGCCCTCGATGAGGTCGTTGAACCCCATCCACACGAGGTTCATCAGCCACGACGCGAGGACACCGTCGGACACGTCGGAGTGGTCGAGCCACCAGTCGGCGAGCGACTCCGCGGCGCCGACGAGGGAGACGGCGAGCGCGGGCCCGGAGAACTCGGCCACCTGGCCGAGCCCCTTCTTCGTGCCCGCGGTGACGACGAGGGCGGAGACCATGTCGATCGCCCTGCTGCGCAACAGGTTCACCTCGCCGGCGAACTGCCCGCCGACGGTGAGCGCCTGACGGTGCAGGACCGTCCAGGAGTCGCGGTACTCGGCGACGAAGCGGTAGAACGCGCGCAGGCCGTGCCACAGCTGCATGTCCGGCGGCAGCTCCGAGCGCACCCCCTGGCGCACGGCTTCGAGCATCCGGGCGGCTTCGCGGCGGATGCACTTGGCGAACAGGTCCTCCTTGGCGCCCAGATAGGAGTAGATCATCGGTTTCGAGACGCCCGCGACCTCGGAGATCTCGTCCATCGACGCGGAGTGGTAGCCGTGGCGGGAGAAGACCTCCACGGCGGCGTCGAGGATCTGCCGTTCCCGCACGGCCCTGGGCAGGCGCCGGGACCGGGGCGGCGAGGATTTCACGTCTTCGGTCACAGTGAGAAGCTACCCCCTCGGCCTTCCGCCGGTACGATCGTTCCGTGTCTTCGGTGATCGACGCACTGGCGCGCCGGCTCGACTTCGCGAGGCTCAGCGCGGAGCAGTTCATCCGGCTGCTGGAGACGCTGCACATGCTCGGCACCGCCGGCGCGGGCGTGCAGTTGCGGGAGATGGACACCGAGACCCTGGTCGACGTGGTGGGCCGGGCGTCGAAGGACCAGCTGCGGGCCGTCGCCGAGCACCCGGAGCTGCGGAAGGTGTTCCTGGAGGAGATCTTTCGCCGGATGTCGGATCATTTCCTGCCCGAAAAGGCGAAGTACTCGTCCGTGGTGGTCAACTGGCGGTTTTCCGGCGGCGACGGGGACGGCGGCTACGACCGGTTCCAGACGGTGATCGAGGACGGGCGGTGCGTCTCGGGCGAGGACCTTGGCCGCGAGCCGGACACCACGATCACGGTCGCGGCGGAGGACTTCTTCCGCATCGCGACGGGCAACGCCGCCGTGGCCACGATGTTCGTGACCGGGAAGGTGCGCGTGAAGGGCGAGTACGCCCCGGCGGTGCGCCTGCCGGGTTACTTCGACATCCCTAACGCCCCTCGATGACCGGGTGGGCGCGGTCGTCGGGCACGACCTCGCTGTCCACCACGATCACGCGGGGACTGGTGCGCTTCTCGACGCGGCGCAGCCACGCCCGCCGGACGATCCCGCGGGTCGGCGGCAGCAGCAGGAGCAGGCCGGCGACGTCGCTGAGGAAGCCGGGCACGAGGATGAGCACGCCGCCGAACGCGACGAGCATCCCGTCGGTGACCTCGGCCTGCGGGGACCGCCCCGCCCGGGCGGCGCTCATGAACGCACGGGCGGCACGAGCACCTTCGCGGCGGGCGAGCCAGGAGCCGAGCAGCGCGCCGGCGATGAGCAGCCCGAGGGTGCCCAGCACACCGACGACAGAACTCACCGCCCAGACGGCCGCCACCTCGGCGACGACGTAGAGCAGGAAGAGGACAGCCATACCCCCTCAACGCTCGGGGCTGCCCGTTTGATCCCGCAGGCTCGTGAGGAACCACTCCACCTCGCGCGGGCTGGACAGGAGGATCTGCCGCGCGGGAGCCCCGTGGCGCCGGATAGCTTCGAGTGTCAACGGCCGGTGGTCTCGGTGCCAGCGCCAGACCCACCGCAGGAATTCGAGGTCCAAGCGCTCGGGGCACCCTTCGGCCTGCCGGTCCTGCCCCAGCTCGCGGACGATCCGGCTCACCACCCGGGTGAAACACCGCCAGCGGGGGAAGTCGAGGAACACGACGAGGTCGGCCGTGGGCAAGCGCAGGTCCATCGAGCGGCGGTAGTTCCCGTCGATCACCCACGCCGGTGCCGAGACCGCGGTCTCCTGTGCCGCGCGGAACTCGTCGTCCCGCGCGGCCACCCAGCCGGGCCGCCAGAAGAGGCGGTCGAGGTGGGTCACCGGAATGTCGAGCAGGACCCCGAGGCGCCGCGCGAGTGTCGACTTGCCCGCTCCGCTGCATCCCACGACTGCGATCCGCATCGGGCGATTATGCGTGTGAAGTTCCACATGCCGGGCGCCGGGAACAACCTCCCGCGAAGTGCTCGTTGCCCCTGACGTGACCTCTGTGCAACGCCAGGCCCGAGTGCGCGCCCCCGAGCTGACCGGGGACGTCTGGCTCAACACCGGCGGCGAGCGGCCCACCCTGGCCGGGCTGCGCGGCAAGATCGTGCTGCTCGACTTCTGGACCTCCGGCTGCATCAACTGCCTCCACGTGCTCGACGAGCTGCGCCCGCTGGAGGAGGAGTTCGCCGACGTGCTCGTCACCATCGGCGTGCACTCGCCGAAGTTCCTGCACGAGGGTGAGGCCGCCGCGATCGAGGGCGCCGTGCGGCGGTACGAGGTGCACCACCCCGTGCTCAACGACCCCGAGATGAAGACCTGGTCGCAGTACGCCGTCAAGGCTTGGCCGACCCTCGTCATCGTCGACCCGCAGGGTTACGTCGTGCACGTCGCCGCCGGTGAGGGGCACGCCGAGGCGCTGCGCCGCGTCATCACCGGGCTCGTCGCCGAGCACGAGGCCAAGGGCACGCTCCGCCGCGGCGGCAGCCTCTACGTCGCTCCCGAGGAGCAGCAGCACGAACTTTCCTTCCCCAGCAAGGCCGTCGCGACCGCCGAAGGCCGCATCCTCGTCGCCGACACGGCACACCACTCGATCGTCGAGTTCGCCTCCGACGGGGAGACCGTCGTGCGCCGCTTCGGCAGTGGTGAGCGTGGTGCCGCCGACGGTGCCTTCGACGTCGCGAGCTTCTCCGAGCCCTCGGGCCTGACACTGCTGCCCGCCGAGGTCGCCGAGCGCGCCGGCTACCACCTGCTCGTCGCGGACACCGCCGGGCACCTGCTGCGCGGCGTCAACCTGATCAACGGCGAGGTCTCCACCGTCGCCGGCACCGGGAAGCAGTGGCGCGACGGCCCGACCGACGGTCCGGGCCGGGAGATCGACCTGACCAGCCCGTGGGACGTCGCATGGTGGGACGTCGCCGGTGGCGTCGTCGTCGCGATGGCCGGCAACCACACGCTCGGCCTGTTCGACCCGGTCGAGGGCACGATCTCCCGCTACGCCGGGACCACCGTCGAGGGTCTGCGGGACGGCGCGCTCGCCGAAGCGTTCTTCGCGCAGACCTCCGGCCTCGCCGTGCAGGGTGACCGCCTCTGGCTCGCCGACGCGGAAAGCTCGGCGCTGCGCTGGATCGAGGACGGCGAGGTGCACACGGCCGTCGGGTACGACCTGTTCACCTTCGGGCACAAGGACGGCGAAGCCGCCGACGCGCTGCTGCAGCACCCGCTCGGCGTCGCCGCGCTGCCCGACGGGACGATCGCGGTCGCCGATACTTACAACGGCGCGATCCGCCGCTACGACCCGGAAATCGGCACGCTCGCCACGATCGCCGACGGACTGGCCGAACCCTCCGGGCTGCTGGTCACCGACGAGGCGCTGGTCGTGGTCGAGTCGGCCGCGCACCGGCTCACGCCGTTGCCGCTGACCGCCGACGCGGCCGAGGTCGCGGGCGACGCGCACGCCGTCCGGCGGCCGCCGAGCGTGCTCAAAGCGGGCGAGGTCGAGCTGACGGTGGTGTTCACCCCGCCACCGGGCGAGAAGCTGGACGACCGGTTCGGCCCGTCGACGCGGCTGGAGATCAGCGCTTCCCCGCCCGAGCTGCTGGTCGACGGCGGCGGCACGGGCACCGACCTGACCCGCAGGATCCGGCTGGCCGACGGCGTGACCGAAGGCGTGCTGCAGGTCGTCGCGCAGGCCGCGAGCTGTGACTCCGCCGCCGAGCACCCGGTGTGCCGGGTGACGCGTCAGGACTGGGGCGTGCCGGTGCGCCTGGAGCCCGACGGCTCGGCGCAGCTGCGGCTCATTCTGGCCGGGACGGCGTAAGGCCCCGCTCCAGGACGTCCATGGCCTGGTGCAGGAGCGCCACCAGGCCGGGACCGGAGCCCGGCTGCCAGCACACCAGCGCGCTGCGGTTGGCGGCGAACGCGGCCGCCGCCGTGGTGCGCACGTAGATGTCCTCGCTCGGCAGCCCGGTGCGTGTCGCGATGCCGCGTGCCACCGTCTCCTCGAACGCCTTGTTGCTGTGCGTCAGCCGCTTGGCCAGCTCGGGGTGTTCACGCAGCAGCAGGGTGCGCTCGCGGAACGTCTCGCTCTGCATCAGCTCCGCGAAGCGGGCCGCGTAGACGGCACGCAGGGCTGTCAACGGGTCCTCGTCGGCGGGCCGCTCCACGATCCGCTCGTACAACGCCTCGGCGCTGACGTCGAGCGCCAGCACGGCCTCGTCCTTGGTCTCGAAGTAGTTGAAGAACGTGCGGGGCGAGACTCCGGCCTTCGCGCAGATGTCCTCGACCGTCACCGCGTGCGGACCGCGCTCGCGGTAGAGGGTGACCGCGGCGTGCCGCAGCGCCTCCCGCGTCGCTTCCTTCTTCCGCTCACGAAGCCCCGTTGCTGTCACGCTTCTTACAGTACTGCATTTTTGCACTGCCTGCAAAAAAGAGTAGGATGGTCAACATGGCGGATGAAGTGGAGACGAAGACGAACGAGACGAAGCAACCCCTGGCCCGAACCCTGGCGGAAACCCTCTGGTTTCCCGTGTTCTTCTTCTGCGGCTTCCTGGTCTGCTATCTGCTGGCGTTCCACCAGCCGACGCCGCACCACGTGAAGGTCGCGGTCGCCGACCCCGCCACGGCGGCGAAGCTGGAGACCGCGCTGGACAAGGCCAGCCCCGGCGGGTTCGACATCGTGCCCGTGCCGAACGGCGACGCGGCCCGTCAGTCCGTCCTCGACCGCGACACCACGGCCGGCTTTTCCGCCGACCCCGCTCACCCGACGCTGTACGTCGCCAAGGCCGACGGCTCCATGCTCGAATCGATCCTGACCCAGACCTTCACGCCGATCGCGGCGCAGGGCGGCGGCACCCTCGCCGTCGTCGACCTCGCGCCCACCGCGAGCGGCGACCCGATGGGCACCGGCATGTTCTACCTGGTGCTGGTGTGGAACATCCCGAGCTACGTCGTGGTCATGATGTTGCTGCGCGCGGTCACCATGAGCCGTCGCACGAAGATCCTCACCCTCGTCGGCTGGGGCGCGTTCCTCAGCGTCGCCGGTTACCTCGCCGGGCTGGCGATGCACGTCATCCCGAACGAGCCCGCGGTGATGCCGCTGGCGTTCCTGCTCAGCCTCGGCATCTCGCTGACGTCGTTCGGTCTCGTGCCGTTCGCGAAGCAGTTCTTCCCCGGCGTCGCCATGGGCCTGTTCGTGCTGCTGAGCATGCCGTCCAGCGGCGGCGCCATCCCGATCCAGCTCGTGCCCGGGTTCTTCCGCGCGTTGCATCCGATCATGCCGATGGGCAACCTCATCGAGGCCGCGCGGGGTGTCTTCTACTTCCACGGCGTCGGCATCCTGCGCCCGATCCTCGTGCTGTGTGCGTGGTTGCTGGTCGGCATCGCGCTCATCGCGGGGCACGCCCTGTGGCAGAAGCGCCGGGCGCAGGCCGACGCGGCCGTCGTCGAAGCGCCGGTCGAGGACCCGACGCTGGAAATGCCCCGGCCCACCGCGGTGCCGGCGCGTCACCACCACTTCGGCCAGCTGGTTCCGGTGGTCAACGGCACCGTCCGCACGCCCGACGGCGAGCCGGTGGGCGGTGCGGCGATCACCGTGACCGACACGCGTGGCCAGCAGCTCGTCCGCACGGTCGCCGACCACGACGGTTCGTATGCGGTGGCGGGCCTTTCCCAGCAGTTCGTGGACCTCGTGGTGTCGGCTCCCGGCCGGTACTCGACCGTGCGCCGGATCCTCGTCCGCGAGGGCGCGACGCGCACCGAGGACTTCGAGCTGGAGGGCAGGCGTCAGCCGGTAGGCGCCACTTCGGGTGCGTAGCATTACCCGCGTGTCCGAACCGACCACCGTGCCGAAGCTCGAGATTCAGATGCTGCACGACCGGGTACTGGTCCGGTTGTCCGCCGAGGAGGGTGAGCGCCGCAGCAGCGGCGGCATCGTGATCCCGGCGACAGCCCAGGTGGCGCGAAGGCTCGCGTGGGGCGATGTACTCGGTGTAGGCAGTAATGTGCGCAACGTGAAGGTCTCCGACCGCGTGCTGTTCAACCCGGAGGACCAGCTGGAGGTCGAGGTGCAGGGCGAGGCGTACCTCGTCATGCGGGAGCGCGACATCCACGCGGTCGCTACGGAGCGCACGGAGCACGGAACGGGGCTGTACCTGTAGCTCACGGGAGGGTGCGTGCGGGAGGAGCACTACTGGCCGGCCTGGGACCACGACTCCCAGGCCACCGACCGAATTCCCGGGCTGCCGCAGGAGTACCCGCCCGAGGAGGACGCCCTCTTCGACGAGCTCCTCGAAGGTGACCGGGTCGCTCCCCTGCCCCCTCCGCCGGGAAAGCGCTTCCTCGCGAAGGTGCTGATGGGCACCGGTGCCGTGCTCATCCTCGGCGTGCTGCTGTACACGGTCGACCTGATGCTCAGCGCCGGTGAAGTGCCGCGCGGCGTCGTCGTCGCGGGCGTGGACGTCGGCGGGCTGAGCCGGGCGGACGCCGAGGCGAAACTGCGCCGCGAGCTCGAACCGCGGCTGACCGAGCCGGTGCCCGTGACCGCGGGTGACGTCGTGGCGAACCTCGACCCCGTCCGCTCGGGGCTCGGCCTGGACTGGTCGGCCACCCTCGCGCAGGCCGGGCACCAGCCGCTCGACCCGATCGACCGCATCCGCTCGTTCTTCACGAAGCGCCAGGTCGACGTGGTGACCACGGTGGATCCCGATGCACTGGTCCAGTCGGTGCGGAACCTCGCGAGCACGACGCTCGACCATCCGGCGACCGAAGGCGGGATCGGCTTCCACGCGGCGTCGGACGGCAGCGGCGTTACGCCGTTCGCGATCGAACCGCGCACGGGGCAGACGCTCACGGACGTCCAGGGCGCGGCGAACCTCGTGAAGAGCCGGTGGCTGGACAAGACCGGCGTGCGGCTGCCGATGACCTTCGCGCCCGTGAAGGCGACTTCGGCCGGGGTGCACACGGCGCTCGACACCGTGGTGCTGCCCGCGGTCGCGAGCCCGGTGATCGTGCACGGGGACGGCGCGGACGGCGTGCTCCAGCCCGTCACGATCGCCGACGCGATGCAGTTCGCGCCCCGCGACGACGGCGGGCTCGACGTGCGCCTGGACTCCACCAAGCTGCGGCAGAACCTGCAACCGCAGCTGGCGGGCACGGAGACGGCGGGCAAGGACGCGCAGATCGTGTTCGCCGGTGGCGCACCCGTCGTGCGGCCGTCGGAGGACGCCCGCCGGATCGACTGGTCACCCACCTTCGCCCCGCTGATGACCGTCCTGACCAGGAGCGACGGGCGTGACCTGCAGGTGAAGTACCGCACGAGCAAACCCGCGCTGAGCACCGACGACGCGAACGCGCTCGGTGTCAAGGAGGTCGTCGCGCAGTTCTCCACGGGCGGTCTCGACGGTCCGGGGGCGACGAACGTCAGCATCATGGCGGCGAAGGTCAACGGCACGGTGCTCAAGCCCGGCGAGACGTTCAGCCTGCTGGCGCGGACGGGCTCGTTCGCTTCCGGTTTCGTGTCCGCTCCGGCGAACGAGGACGGGACCGGTCCGTCGGTCACCGGCGGTGGCGTCTCGCAGTTCGCGACCACGCTGTACAACGCCGCGTACCTCGCCGGGCTGACCGACGCCGGGCACACCCCGCAGCCGTACTACCTCGACCGCTACCCGGCGGGCCGCGACGCGCAGGCGATCCGGGACGACGGTTCGCCGGTGGACCTGAAGTTCACCGACAGCCTCGCGAGCGGGGTCGCGATCGAAGCCAGCTCGTCCGGTTCGACGGTCACCGTGCGGATCTGGGGCACGCGGCAGTACCGCGTCGAAGGCGACACGGGCCAGCGCACCGACTTCACGCCGCCCGCCGTCCAGCCCGGCCCGCCCGGCTGCCTGCCCTCTTCCGGCTCGCTCGGTTTCACGGTCACGGACACGCGGGTGCTCTACGACCTCGGCACGGGAGCGGAGGTCCGTCGCGACTCCCGCTCGACGACCTACCAGCCTCGCCCGATCGTGTTCTGCTAGCCGGCCGATACGCTCAGTCGCGAGTTGTAACTCTGCGTTCGGGAGGTTGTTGTCTTGACTGAGTGGTCGCCCGCCAAGGTGCTGTTCACGTGTGCGGGTGTCGCGGGCGCGATGCTGGTCCTGCCGCCGGCGGCGGACGCCGCGGAAACCCAGCCGGTGCTGGTGCACGCCTCACCGCAGAACGAGTGCAAGCTCAACGTGCGGGCGGGCTCGGACGTCGGCTCGACGCTGCTCGGCACGCTGAACTGCACGAACTACACCACCTGCGCCGGTACGGCGGCGGACACGCCGTGTGGGCCGTACGTGACCGGCGGGCAGTACACCTGCGTGGGAACGGACGGCAAGCAGGTGACCGACAACCGGTGGGCCGAGGTGACGTGGCGGGCGCCGCAGAAGTCCTACGTGGCCGTGGCCTGCGCCGTCTTCCGGAGCTGACACGAAAAAAGGTGGGGAAGGCGCCCCGCCGCGCCTTCCCCACCCGGTACCCGGAGGGCAGTTTTCCCGCGTTACCTGTTCACCCTGCGGCGGCCGTACATGCTGGCCGCCAGGGAGACACCGATGGCAGCAAGTACCACCTGGGTGATGAGTTCGAGCCAGTCGAAGCCCTTCGTGTCCGCGTAGCCGAGGCCACGCGCGATCGCCGTGCCGATGAACGCGGCGATGATGCCGATGACGATGGTCAGCCAGATCGGGATGCCCTGCTTGCCGGGAGCGACAAGGCGCCCGAGCACACCGATGATGAGACCGACGATGATCGTCGTGATGATGGTAACGATGGTCATCGAAACTCCTTATGTCGCTGGCCCCCAGGGGATACCGCCTCGGTTACTCCGGCAAACCACTTCCGGTGCCCTGTTCTGACACGGTTCGGACACGAAGAAGGGCCCCGTCGCGAGGACGAGGCCCTTCCTGGGGGAACCGGTCAGAACGCGGCTTCCGGCACGTCCATGAGGTCGTTGTCGGCGGCCTCGACGATCGCCCGGCGGGCGGTCAGCTCCGGCAGCACCGTCTTCGCGAAGAACGACGCCACCGCGATCTTGCCCTGGTAGAACGCCTGGTCCTTGGCCGAGGCGCCGTCCAGCTTGGTCAGCGCGACCTCCGCCTGGCGCAGCAGCTGCCAGCCGACGAGCAGGTCACCGGCGGAGATGAGCAGCCGCACGGTGTGCTGGCCGACCTTGTAGAGGTTCTTGATGTCCTCCTGCGCCGAGGTCAGGTAGCCGATCATCGAGCCGAGCATGCCCTGCACGTCCTCCAGGGCCTGCTTGAGCAGCTGCCGCTCGTTCTTGAGCCTGCCGTTGCCCGCCTCGGAGTCGATGAACTTCGTGATCTCGCCCGCGATGTACGCCAGCGCCTGGCCCTTGTCGCGGACGATCTTCCGGAAGAAGAAGTCCTGCGACTGGATCGCCGTGGTGCCCTCGTACAGGGAGTCGATCTTCGAGTCGCGGATGTACTGCTCGATCGGGTAGTCCTGCAGGAAGCCGGAGCCACCCAGGGTCTGCAGCGACTGCACGAGCTGCTCGGTCGCGCGCTCGGAACCCACGCCCTTGACGATCGGCAGCAGCAGGTCGTTGACGCGCTCGGCCAGCTTCAGCGACGCCTCGTCACCCTCCTGCGTCCACACCTGGTCCTGGAAGGACGCGGTGTAGAGGTACACGGCACGCAGGCCCTCGGCGTACGCCTTCTGCAGCATCAGCGAGCGCCGCACGTCCGGGTGGTGGGTGATGGTGACCCGCGGGGCGGTCTTGTCCGTCATCTGGGTCAGGTCCGCACCCTGCACGCGCTCCTTGGCGTACTCGAGTGCGTTGAGGTAGCCGGTCGACAGCGTCGCGATGGCCTTGGTGCCCACCATCATCCGGGCGTACTCGATGACCTGGAACATCTGCGCGATGCCGTCGTGCACCTCGCCGAGCAGCCAGCCCTTGGCCGGGATGCCGTGCTGGCCGAAGGTCAGCTCGCACGTGGTGGAGACCTTCAGGCCCATCTTGTGCTCGACGTTGGTGACGAAGGCGCCGTTGCGCTCACCGAGCTCGCCGGTGTTGGTGTCGAAGTGGAACTTCGGCACGAGGAACAGCGACAGGCCCTTGGTGCCGGGCTTCGCCTCGATGCCGGGACCCTCGGGGCGGGCCAGCACCAGGTGCATGATGTTCTCGGTCATGTCCTGGTCGGCGGAGGTGATGAACCGCTTCACGCCGTCGAGGTGCCAGCTGCCGTCCTCCTGGAGCACGGCCTTGGTGCGGCCGGCGCCCACGTCCGAACCGGCGTCCGGCTCGGTCAGCACCATGGTGGCGCCCCACGCGCGCTCGATCATGATCCGCGCCCAGCGCTTCTGTTCCTCGGTGCCGTTGCGGTCGAGGATCATCGCGAAGTTCGGGCCCGCGAGGTACATGAACAGGGCCGGGTTGGCGCCGAGGATCAGCTCGGAGGCGGCCCACTGCACGGTGGGCGGGAGGCCGAGGCCGCCGAGGTCGTTGGTGAGGCCGAGGCGCCACCACTCGCCGTCCCACAGCTGCTGGTAGCTCTTCTTGAAGGACTCGGGCAGCTTGGCCGAGAAGGTCTTCGGGTCGTACACCGGCGGGTTGCGGTCCGCGTCGGCGAACGACTCCGCCAGGGGGCCCACGGCCAGGTTGTTCAGCTCGTGCAGCGCGCCGCGGGCGGTCTCCTCGTCGGAGTCCGCCAGTACGCCCTTGCCGAGGCGGTTCTGGACGCCGAGCACCTCGAACAGGTTGAACTCGAGGTCACGCACGTTGCTCTTGTAATGGCCCATGTCGTCGCTCCGTTGGTGTCGGTTTCTCCGGCTGGGCGCATGGAGGTCCCCTACTGGCCGGTAACATCAGGATATTACCTGTGGGTAACTCCGGCAAGGAAATCCGCCCGGTTGTGACCGGGGAGGCAACGGGTCAGCGCGCCTGGTGCTCCGCCATCCCCGACGGCGGATTCGCGGCCGGACCAGGGGTTTTCCCCTCGGGCACGTCCTCGGGCTGGCAGATCAGGATGCCGCCGCGGAAGGCGATCGTCACCGCGTGCGTGCGGTCACGGGCCGAGAGCTTGCGCAGGATGCTCTTCACGTGCGTCCGCACGGTTTCCACCGAAAGGTAGAGGATCTTCGCGATCGCGGCGTTCTCCAGCCCTTCCGCGACGAGCTGCAGCACCTGGAACTCGCGCCGGGACAACGGCATCCGCGGCCGCCGGGTGGCGACCACCGGCTCACCGGGGCGCAGGCCCTGCCGCTGCTGCCCGGTCAGCGGAGCGAGCGCGGGATCGAGGTAGCGGCGGTCCAGGTGCACCCGCCGGATGGCTTCGACGAGCCGCCGCGCCTCGGACGTCCGTGGCAGGGCGGCGTGCGCGCCGGCGAGCTGGGCGGTCTGCAGGAACGCCGCCGTCCGGTGGGCATCGCGGACGAGCAGTACCACCAGCAGCGACGGGTCGCCGGTGACCAGGAGTTTCGTCAGGTGCCCGTGGGGGTCGAGACCGGAGTCGAGCAGGATGACGTCGGGATGCACCTGTTCGGCCAGCTGCAGCGCGGCGTGCGGGTTGCCCGCGTGACCGGCCCAGTGCAGGCCGGGGGTCCGCTGGACGATCGAGGACAGTCCCTCGCGGCAGAACGGCACCGGGTCGACGGCGGCGATCCCGAGGCTGCGGGCCGGGGGTGAGCCCTGCGTGGCCCGGCTGGGCTCGTTACTGCGCGTCATGAACAACTCCGTCTCGCACGGTCAGCACCCGGGGTGCGCGCCCCGCCCGGACGGGCCGCCCCCTCGACGGTCCTTCCGAGCGCTCCGGGCGCCACATTCCGATCCCCCCTGCTGGGACCGGCCGGCCTGACTCTTCGTCCATTGTGGGAGTAGCCCGCCGCACGAGTGTGACGCGGGTTCACCCAGCCGAGTGCAGGACTACTCTGAGTAGAACTTTTCGCGTAATCGGGCGAACTCCTGTGCGAGTGTCGCGGGCGTCCAATGGGCGTTCAGACCGCTTGGATTCGGCAGTACCCAAACGGCAGTTTCACCAATCGAACCAGATTGTTCGCCGACTTGCGCCTTCGGTCGCCCGAATGCAGTCCGGTACGCGGTCACGCCGACCACCGCGAGGCAGCGCGGCCGGTAGCGGTCGAGCTTGGTGACGAGGATCTCGCCGCCTTCGCGGAGTTCGGCGTCGGTCAGCTCGTCGGCGCGGGCGGTTGCGCGGGCGACGAGGTTCGTGATGCCGAGGCCGTGGGCGAGGAGTTCGTCCTGCTCGCTCGGGTCGAAGCGCCGTGGCGTGAAGCCGCTCGCGTGCAGCGCGGGCCAGAACCGGTTACCGGGCCGGGCGAAGTGGTATCCGGTGGCGCCGGAGTACAGCCCCGGGTTGATGCCGCAGAACAGCACTCGCAGGCCGGGGGCGATGACGTCTCGGATCGTCGTGCCGTGCGCGGCGGCGAGTTGTTCCTTGGTGGGGCGGAAGGAAGTCATGAACAGCCGGATACTAGCCGTCGCGGTCGACTGTCACGACGCGGAAGCGCTGGCCGCCTTCTGGCGGGCGGCCTTGGGATACCCGGACACGAAGCGCTGGCGCGACGCGAAGGGCGTCGAGTACGTCCAGCTCGAGGGCGACGGCCCGATGCTGCTCTTCCAGCCCGTGGACGACGAGAAGGTGGTGAAGAACCGCCTGCACCTCGACCTCGCCCCGACGGACGGCAGCCAGGCCGAGGAGGTCGACCGCCTGGTGGGCCTCGGCGCGAAGGTCGTCGCGGACGAGCCGGAGTTCCCGTGGATCGTGCTGACCGACCCGGAGGGGAACGAGTTCTGCGTGCTCCCGCCCCGCGGCTGACACGCTGGAGGCATGACCACCGCGGACGGCTGCTCCGTCGACGTGTACCGGCTGCTCCCGCCCGCCGGTGAGGCTGAGATCGTGCACGCCGCCGTCTCGCCGGGCGCGGCCGTGCTGGACCTGGGCTGCGGCACGGGCCGCGTCGCGCACCGGCTGGCCGAGCAGGGCCATCCGGTCGTCGCGGTGGACGACTCGCCCGAGATGCTCGCGCACGTCCGCACCGAGACCGTCCTCGCGCGGATCGAGGACCTGCGCCTCGACCGGCGATTCGAAGCGGTCCTGCTGGCGAGCCACCTGGTCAACCGCCCGGACTGCGGTCCGCTGCTCGACGCGGTGGCGCGCCACCTGGCGCCGGGCGGCCGGGCGGTGATCGAGCAGCATCCGCCGTCGTGGTTCGACACCGTCACCGACGGCGCGGGCGGGATGCTCGGCGAGGTGCGGGTTTCGCTGTCCGGCGTGGCGCGGCGGGGTGACCTGCTGACCGCGACCGTCCGGTACGAGGCGGGGGGCTCGTCATGGGAGCAGCGCTTCACCGCCCGCCGTCTCGATCAGCCCGCCCTGGAGGCGCTGTTGGCTGCCGCGGGCCTGGTCTTCGACGGTTTCCGCTCGCCCGACCACGCCTGGTTCGCCGCCCGCCTCGGACGAAAGGTGGCGAAACGCACACCGGAGGCGTACTCTGTGTGATCTGCCACACAAGGACGACGCCAAGGGAGGCGCGCGTGGAGATCGCGATCGTCCTCGGCCTCGTAGTGCTGTTCTTCGCTGCGGCCGTGGCCGTGGTGGCCTTCGAGGACCGGCGAGCCGCACATCGGAAGGCTCTGCAACGGGCCGCGCGGCTAGCGCGTCTCGGCGAGGTCGACCCGCTCGCTCCCCAACGCCTCCGCACGGACCGCTGAAGCCCGCAGCAGCAGGTAGAGCGCCGCGCCGACCCAGCCCACCGCGGCACCGGTCGTGTTGGTGATCAGGTCGTCCACATCGAAGATCCGGTACTGGAACGGCGCCGTCCCCCAGTTCGCGGTCAGCTGCGTGATCTCCACGAGCAGCGAGCACGCGAACCCCAGCAGCACGGTCCCGGCGAAGCCGCGCCGCCACAGCATCCGCGCGAAGATCCCCAGCGGTACGAACAGCACCACGTTCAACGCCATTTGCTCGAACGCCGTCGTCGTCAGCGCATCGACCAGGCCATTGCCCGCCGCGTCGCGGTGCACGTCCGCGATCCACTGGAACGGCACCAGTTGGACGTCCTGCGCCAGGTGGTGCGCGCGAGGCCCGGGCAGCGGCAGGAACACGACCGCCAGCGCGAGGCACGCGTAGCAGAGCAGCGCGCCCGTCGCCGCGACGCGCCGCCCGATCACCCGGCCGAACCGGGCGTGGTGCGTGATCACCTGTGGCACGAGCACCGCGGCCCAGAGCGCGAGGAAGACGAGTAGTCCGGTGCCCAGGGCGTTGACCTGCACTGATGTCATGCTTCGACGCTAAGTTCGCCCGCCGGCCCCGCGGATCGGTCGACCAGCCGGAAGTCCCGGCCCCGCATCGGCCGGATGGCCGAGGCGCTCCCGTTCACGCACCTTCCACCTATCGGGTCTGGTTTCTGCCGCGCTCCGCAGGAAGGATCCAGCGAGTTATGCCCCTTACGGAGGAAACATGGCTCTTTCACCCCGTTTGCTGCGACGCACCGTAGCCGTCACGGCCACCGTGCTCGCCGCCGTCGTGGCCACCGCCGCGCCGGCGTCGGCGCAGCGGCCGGCCCCGACCACCGACGTCCGGCTGATCACCTTCAACGACTTCCACGGCAACCTCGAGCCGCCCGCCGGCTCGTCCGGCCGGGTCACGCTGTCGGACGGCACGACCGTCAACGCCGGTGGTGCCGCGTACCTCGCCACGCACGTCAAGCAGCTCGAAGCGCAGGTCCGCAACTCGCTGCTGCTGTCGGCTGGCGACAACGTCGGCGCGTCCCCGCTCACCTCGGCGCTGTTCCACGACGAGCCGACCATGGACTTCCTCGACGAGATCGGCGTGCAGGCGTCCGTCGTCGGCAACCACGAACTCGACGAGGGCTACCAGGAGCTGCAGCGCATGCAGTTCGGCGGCTGCCACCCGACTGACGGCTGCCAGTTCGAGAAGTCGTACAAGGGTGCGAACTTCCCGATCCTGGGCAGCAACGTCTACTTCGACAACGGCCTGCCCGCGCTCCTGCCGTTCACCGTCAAGATCTCCGGCGGCGTGCCCATCGGCATCATCGGCGCCACGCTGAAGGACCTGCCGACCGTCGTCACCCCGACCGCGATCGAGGGCCTGAAGTTCGGCGACGAGGTCGAGGCGATCAACCGGACGTCGGGCTGGCTCGACAAGCTCGGCATCAGGTCGCAGGTCGTGCTGCTGCACCAGGGCGACAACGCGCCCACCGGCGGTCCCGACGACTGCAACGTCACCCCCGGCGCGGCGACCCAGATCGCGAAGAACGTGTCGGCGAGCGTCGATGCGATCTTCACCGGGCACAGCCACCAGCAGTACAACTGCGTGATCGACGACCCCGCCGGCAACCCGCGCACGGTGATCCAGGGCGCCTCGTTCGGGCGACTGCTGTCGGTCGTCGACCTCAAGATCGACACCCGCACCCGTGACGTCGTGCGCTCGGCCACCAAGGCGCACAACGAGGTCGTCACCCGCGACGTCACCCCGGACCCGGCCGTGCAGAAACTGGTCGACAAGGCGGTGACCGAGTCGGCGCCCATCGCGAACAAGCAGGTCGGCACCATCACGGCGGACCTGAAGGCCGCCGGCGCCGCGTCCGGTGAGTCCCCGCTCGGCGACGTCATCGCGGACGCCCAGCTCGAAGCGACCGCGAGCAACAACGCGCAGATCGCGATCACCAACCCGGGTGGCATCCGCGCCGACCTCACCTACGCCTCGTCACCTGCGGGCGAAGGCGACGGGGTGGTCACCTACGGCGAGGCGTTCACCGTGCAGCCGTTCTCGAACATCATGCAGACCATCACGCTGACCGGCGCGAACCTGAAGAACGTGCTGGAGCAGCAGTGGACCGCGACCAGCACGCGGCTACTGCAGATCTCGTCGACGCTGCACTACGCGTACTCGGCCTCGGCGCCGATCGGTTCGCGCGTCTCGAACATCACCGTCGGCGGCACGCCCGTCGACCCGAACGCGACCTACCGCGTGTCGGTGAACAACTTCCTCGCCGCGGGCGGGGACGGCTTCACCGAGTTCACCAAGGGCACCGACCTGACGGGTGGTCCGGTGGACCTCGACGCGCTGGTCGCGTACCTCGGCGCGCACCCGGGCATCGCCCCGCCGCCGGCCGACCGCATCACCGCGGTGGCCTGATTTCCCGAGAACCGGCGTGCGGCTCGCGAACGACAAGCCGTACGCCGGTTCTCTTTCGTGTCAAGGGTTTCTCAGCTGCGGAGAGTCGTCTTCGGTCTCCTGGGACCGCGGAAAAAGCCCCGTCTGCCGCAGTAACGGCCACACAGCGCCATCCCCTCGTCGTCCGGTTGAGCGATATTCACATCTGCTCGTACCGATCGCTCAAGCCGCGCCTCTTAGTAGACGACAAGACTTGGGTGACGGAGGTGGAGACGGTGACGCCGAAGCAGGTCACGGCCGACGAGGCAAGCCTGCACGAGACCATCGCGGGCACGCTCGCGTCGCAGGGCGACTGGCGTCGCGCGTACGAACACCTGAGGGTGGCGCTGGCGCTGGCGCGCGCCGAACCGTCGATCCCGGAGCAGTTGCGCCGCGAGGTGGACCGGCTGCGCCGCGAACGCGCCGAGGCGCGGGAGGAGAGCCTGCGGGACGCGCTCACGGCCGTCTACAACCGGCGTTATCTGGACCAGCGGCTGGAAGACCTGTTGTCGGACGCGCGCAAGCCGGTGGCCGTCGCGCTGGTCGACATCGACCTGTTCAAGAACGTGAACGACACGTTCGGTCACGTCGTGGGCGACCAGGTGTTGCGGCGGGTCGCCGAGTTGCTGCGGGAAGGGCTCCCGTCGCACGCGTTCTGTGCGCGTTACGGTGGCGAGGAGTTCATGCTGGTGCTGCCCGCGGTACAGCCGGATGCCGCCGTGCGGATCGCGGAGCTCGCCAGGGCGCGAATAGCGGAGCACCCCTGGTCGGCGCTGTGCGAGGGGCTCGCGGTCACGATCAGCGTGGGTCTGGCGTACCAGTCGGGTGAGATGAGCGCGAACCGCAGGCAGGTGCTGGAGGCGGACGACCTGTTGTACGCCGCCAAACACGCGGGCCGTAACCGGGTCGCGTACCGGGACCACGCGGGCACGCGGGTTGTCGAATACTGTCCGTAGTTTTCGGAGCGTGTGTGCTCCCATCGGTTCACCCGGTTTGTCGCAGCAGGCACGGTTCCTCGCACGCTCGGTGAAAAAACTGGCGGTGGGGTGTCGTCAGGAACGGCAAGTATCCGTACGATAACGATGCTCGCCGTTCGGGCGATCAATGTTTGAAGCCGTTTTTCGCCTGCAGGAGAGACTGGAAGGAGCCCGGGTGCCAGACGATCATGCCGCCGGCCCCGGCTCCCGTGCCCGGCGTCGACGCTCGCTGGACACCCACGGCGGAATCAGCGTGTCCGACGTGCTCGCGCAGCACACGGGAGCCCGCCCGGCCGCCGACCAGGCCGCCACGAGCAAGCCGAAGGATCCGCACCCGGCCCTGCCGCCTGGCGGGCGTCGTGCCGCGCCCGCCGACCCCCCGGTCCAGCGGCGCCCGCAGACCCCGCCTCCGGTGACCCGCCAGGCCCGCCGCCCGGTGCCCCCACTGGACTCCCGCCACGCGGCGCCGGAGTTTCCTGAGACTTCGGGTGCCGTTGAGGCTTCTGGCGCTTCGGACTCGCGGCACGCCGCCCCCGGGCCGGAGTCACGCCACGCCGCGCCGGAGGACCGAGAAAGCGCTTTCTCGCCCGGCTCTCCGGCTGGGATCGGTAGCGCCAGCGGCTTCTCCCGACTGCCCGACTCACGCCACGACGCTCCGGCTGGTGAGAGCGGCTTCACGCAGGCCCCCGACGCGCCGAACGGCCGTGAAAGCGGTTTCACGCGGGCCTCCGACTTTCGCCGTGAGGCTCCGGACGGCCGCGAGAGCGGTTTCACGCGGACACCCGAGTTCCGCCGCGACGCTGCGGACGGTCGTGAAAGCGGCTTCTCCCGAGCGCCCGGCTTGCCGGAGTCCCGCCACTCCGCCCCCGATGGCCTGGGAAGCGGTTTCGCGAAGGCACCGGGATCCCGCCACGCGGCCCCGAACAATGCGGAAAGCGTTGACCTGACACGCGATCCGTCCGATCCCCGCCGTGCCACCCGGAACGGGCACACCAGCGGCTTCTCGCGCGCGCCGGAAGCACCGGAGTCCCGCCACGCGGCACCGAACGGTCGAGAAAGCGCTTTCTTCACCCCCAGCTCCCGCCACTCGGCCCCCGACGAGCCCGGCACCGGCTTCCCCCAGGAACCAGAACCTTCGGAGGCACGCCACTCGGCCCCCGAACCTCCCCGGCGGCTTCGCCTGGTCGAAACACCACCGGAGCCGCCGGAATCCCCCCACAACCCGCCGGGACGCCAAGGCCCCGAGCCGCCGGACTCCCGCCCCGCGGCGTCGAGCCGCCAGGTCGCGCAGCCGCCCGAATCCCGCCACGCGACGCCGGGGGGCGCGGTCCCTGAATCGCCCGAATCCCGTCACGCGGTACCGGGTCGCGAGGTGCCGGAGTTGCCGGAGTCCCGCCCCGCGGCGTCGAATCGCGAGGCACCGGGGCCCCGTCGCGCCCTGCCGGGTCGCGAGGTCGCGCAGTCACCTGAATCCCGTCGCCCGACGCCGGGTGGCGCGGCCCCCGAATCGCGCCATGCGGTACCGGGCCGCGAAGTCCCCGAGCCGCTCGAACCGCGCCGTGCCGGGCACGGTCGTGAAGTCCCGCAGCCGTCGGAGTTCCCCAACTCCATGCCGGGCCGCGAGGTTCCCGAGTCGCGCCACGCGATGCCGGGTCGCGAGGTTCCGCAATCGCCGGAGTCGCGCCGCGCCTTGACGGGGCAGGATGTTCCGTCAACTCCGGAGTCCCGTCACGCGGTGCCGACTCGCGAGGTTCCGCAATCGCCGGAGTCGCGCCGCGCCGTGCCGGGTTCCGAGGTCCCCCAGCCGCCGGAGTCCCGCCGCGCCGGGCCCCGTGAGATGCCGGAACCGCCGGAGTTCCGCCACGCGGCGCGTGAGATTCCGGGCAACTCGGAATTTCGTCATGCCATGCCGAGCCGTGAAGTGCCGGATCGTGAGGTTCCGCAGTCGCCGGAAACTTTTCAGCGGCTTGGTCCCACCAGAACCGAGCGGCCCACGGCCGCGTCCGAACCCCGCCTTCTAGGTCCTGATGCGATTCGCCAGCCCGCGCCCGGCCTGAACGGTTCCGGCGCCGCGAATCCGGGGGCGTCTCCCGCCGCTGCCGAGCGTCCTGGCGCCGAGGAACCGCTGCCTCGTCGTGGCACGGGGCCTCGTCCCGTTCCCGGTGGGGCGGTCGGCCGACCGGCGGACGCCGTGCCCGCTCGCGAACTCGGACCTCGGCCCGCTCCCGGTGAGCCGCCGGTCGGGCGCCCCGGAGGACCGTTGCCCGGGCAGAATCCCGGGGGCCGTTCCGTCCCCGCCGCCGGTGAGTCGCGCGTCGGGCGCCCTGCTCCCGGTGAGCCGCCCGCCGGGCGTCCTGCCGAGCCTCGGCCTGCTCCTGGCACCCCGCCGTCCACAGTGGACGGTCCTACCCGTCGCGCGCAGCCTGCCGGGCCGTTCGAGGTTGCCGAGACGTCGCAGCCTCTGCCGCCGCGATCCGGCGACGCCGAGCCCACCAAGATTCGTCGGCCGCTCGGGGACCTTGCCGTCCCGGGCGAGCAGTCCGAAGGCGACAAAGCCGAGCCGCGGCGGCCGCGGACCGCCGAAGACCGGCTCACGATGACCGACGAGATGGAGCCGATCGACGACAGCACCAAGGTGCGCCGCAAGATCGACCACACCCTCGCCCGGTTCTCCGCTGCCCACGACGAGCTCGCCGAGGAAGAGGCCAAGCGCAAACAGCGCCTCGAAAAGCTCACGGCCCGGCCCGCGCAGCTGCTGGAACAGACCCGCACCCGGTTCCAGCGCGCGGTCGCCCCGGCGAAAGCCGCGGAAGCCGCCGCAAAACCCGAGGACGAAGAAGCCTCCCCACAGACCCGTCTGCAGGAAAAGAAACAACGGCACAACGAACGCACTGTCCGAATCGGACGGATCTCGCTGATCGTCGTCGCCGTGCTCGTCTTCCTTTCCACCGGCGCCGCCTGGGGGACCAAGACCTGGTTCAACAGCAAGTTCACCGAGATCGCCGCGCTCGACGAGAACTCCTCCGACATCCAGGACGCGCCGGCCCAGCTGGGCGACGAGAACTTCCTCATCGCGGGCTCCGACACCCGCGCCGGCGCCACCGCGGAAGAGAACGTCGGCGACGCGGACGAGGTCGGCGGCGCCCGCTCCGACACCGTGATGCTGGCCCACATCCCCGCCGACCGGAAGCGCGCCGTCGTCATCTCGTTCCCGCGCGATCTGGAGATCACCCGCCCCCCGTGCGAGCGCTTCGACTCCGCCGCCAACGACTACACCAGCGAGATCGTCCCGGCCGCCACCAAGGTCAAGCTCAACACCGCCTACGCCGTCGGCGGCCCGCGCTGCCTCATCAAGTGGGTGCAGCAGCTGACCGGCATGAAGATCAACCACTTCGTCGGCATCGACTTCAGCGGCTTCAAGGACATGGTCGACGCGGTCGGTGGCGTCACCGTGCACGTCGACAGCCCGATCAACGACACCACGCTGGGCATGGTGATCTCGCAGACCGGTGACGTGACGATCTCCGGCGACCAGGCGCTGAGTTTCGTCCGCGCCCGGCACGTCATCGGCGACCCGACGTCCGACTACGGGCGGATCAAGCGGCAGCAGGAGTTCATCGGTGCGCTCATGGCGAAGGTGATGTCCCACGGCGTGCTCACCAACCCGTCGCAGCTGACGGGATTCGTCACAGCGTTCGCCAAGGCCACCTTCGGCGACAACATCGGCGTCGACCAGATGCTCACGCTCGCACAGTCGATGAAGGGCCTCGACCCGTCGAAGGTCAACTTCATGACCGTGCCGACGGTCGGCGAGTCGAACTCCCGCGGCAACGAGGTTCTGCTGGAGAGCAAGGCCAAGGCGATCTTCCAGGCGCTCATCGACAACACAGCGTTACCGGGCACCACCCCGCAGTCGACCTCACCGGCCCCCGGTGCCGCGACCGGCGCAACCGGTTCGCCCGACCAGTAGATCGTTAGCCCCGGTTCACCACCGGTTCATCCGTGGATGCGGTGTTCGCCCTGCTCAGGCCGTAAGGTGTGGCCATGCGCGAGGCTTACCACGTCGAACTCGAACAGCTGGCCGGCAATCTGGCGAATATGTCGGTCCAGGTCGCCCACGCCATGGAGAAGGCCACCAAGTCCCTGCTGGACGCGGACCTCTCCCTGGCGGAACAGGTGATCGGGGACGACGCCAAGATCGACGACCTCCGTGCCCAGTGCGAGGAAGAGGCGTACGCCCTCCTCGCGTTGCAGGCCCCGGTCGCCACCGACCTCCGCACGGTGCTCGCCGTGATCCACGCCGCCGAAAGCCTGGAACGCATGGGCGACCTGGCCCTGCACGTGGCCAAGGCGGCCCGGCGCAGGCACCCGGAGCACGCGCTGCCCGAGCCGGTGCAGCCGTACTTCGCGGAGATGGGCGAGGCGGTCGTGCAGCTGGCGCTGCGCACCGAAGAGGTCATCAAGTCCAAGGACGCCGAGGCGGCCCGCTCGCTCGAAGCCGAGGACGACAAGGTCGACGACATCCACCGCCACCTGTTCAGCGTGATCATGGCGAAGGACTGGGAGTTCGGTGTCCCGGCCGCCGTGGACGTCACCCTCCTGGGCCGCTTCTACGAGCGCTACGCCGACCACGCCGTCTCGGTGGCGAAGCGCATGGTCTTCGTCGCCACCGGCAAGATGCCCGGCTACGGCTCGGACGAGGACATCTAGCGGCGGAGCCGCTGGTGTAGCGCGGTCATGCGGCTGTCGAGATCGGCGGCCGTGGCCGCGGCGGCGTGCAGTTCGGCGGCGAAGTCCTCAGGGGCCTCGCCGTCGTACTTGTAGAACAGCTTGTGCTCCACCGCCGCCCAGAAGTCCATCGCGATCGTGCGCATCTGGATCTCCACCTTGACCTTCACCACCCGGTCGGACAGGAACACCGGGATGCGCACGATCAGGTGCAGGCTGCGGTAGCCGTTGGGCTTCGGCTCGGCGATGTAGTCCTTCGTGCGGACGACCTCCACGTCGTCCTGCCGCCCGAGCATGCGCGCCACCTCGTACACGTCCGGCACGAACGGACACACCACCCGGATGCCCGCGACGTCCTCGATGTGCTCGCGGATCGCCTCGATGCCCGGCTCGATACCCTTGCGCCGCAGCTTGCGCAGGATCGCCTCGGGCTGCTTGACGCGGCTCGTGAGGTGCTCGATCGGGTCGTGCTGGTGGGCGAAGTCGAACTCCTCGGACAGGATCCGCAGCTTCGTCATCAGCTCGTCGACCGCGAACTTGTAGACCATCAGCTCCCGGCCCAGCTCGCGCAGCACCGCGGGAGGTTGGTCCAGGTCGTCGAGCACAGTCACAGTGCCAAGGTTACCTATTCGCGCGTGTGGCTCCGATCGAAGCGGCCACGACGCAGCACAGCGCGACCCACTGCAACGGGTGCAGCGACTCGTGCAGCACGACGAGCCCGGCGAGCGCGCCCACGGCGGGTTCGAGGCTCATCAGCACCCCGAACAGGCGCGGCGGAATGCGCCGTAGCGCCTCCAGCTCCAGCGAGTACGGGATCACCGACGACAGCAGGGCCACCGCGAGCCCGATCACCAGGATCCACGGCGACAGCAGCGCCGGACCGCTCTCCACGATGCCGACCGGCATGGCGACCATCGCCGCCACCGCCATGCCCAGCGCGAGCCCGTTGCCCTCGCTGGTGCGGCTGCCGAGCGCCGCGCTGAGCAGGATGTACAACCCCCAGCACACACCCGCGCCGAGCGCGAACAGCAGCCCCGCCAGCGACAGGTCCCCGCGCGTCTCGGCGAGCAGCACCACCCCGCCGGCGGCGAGCAGCGCCCACAGCGCGTCGACCAGGCGGCGCGACCCCGCCAGCGCGACCGCGAGCGGCCCCAGGAACTCCACCGTGACCGCGATCCCCTGGGGAATGCGGGCCAGCGCCTGGTAGAAGCTCAGGTTCATCACCCCGAGCACGACGCCGTACGTGAGCACGACGGGCCACGCGCGCCGCCCCAGCCGCACCGCCGGGCGCCACACCAGCAGCAGCACCACCGCGGCGAAGAACAGCCGCAGCGTGACCGTGCCCGCCGCGCCCGCGACGGTGAACAGCTGCTTCGCCAGCGACGCGCCCACCTGCACGCTGACGATCCCGACCAGGATCTGCAGCGGCGGGGGCACAGCCCCCAGCGCCCGCCCCGCGAGCGCGAAGGACCGCGGCCGCGGCAGGCGACCGCCGTACTCGTCCACATGCACCGAAACCACGTCACGACCCTAACGCGGGGGTACGACAGTTCTCGCGGGCCGGGATGCCGCGGAATATCCCCGCGCCACCCCTGGTTGTACGAACTGGTCGGTGCGGTTCGTGTCCCCCGGGCCTCACCTTTTCAGCCGTCAGGGAATACCGGTTCCGCTGGAGCCCTGTTCGGACCTTTCGCCGAGAGGCGACCGCCGCACCGACCCTCGACATGACGAAGGCCCTGGAACCGTGAGTGCCCAACGGTTCCAGGGCCTTCTTCGTGCCCGGATCAGCCGAAGCGGCCCGAGATGTAGTCCTCGGTGGCCTTCTCGTTCGGGTTGGAGAAGATCTTCTCCGTGTCGTTCAGCTCGACCAGCCGCCCGGGCTGCCCGACGCCGGCGAGGTTGAAGAACGCCGTCTGGTCCGACACCCGCGCCGCCTGCTGCATGTTGTGGGTGACGATGACGATCGTGTAGTCCTTCTTCAGCTCACCGATGAGGTCCTCGATCGCGAGCGTCGAGATCGGGTCGAGCGCCGAGCACGGCTCGTCCATCAGCAGCACGTCCGGCCGCACCGCGATGGCGCGGGCGATGCAGAGCCGCTGCTGCTGACCGCCGGAGAGGCCGCCGCCCGGCTTGTTCAGCCGGTCCTTGACCTCGTTCCACAGGTTCGCGCCCCGCAGCGCGCGCTCGGCGATCTCGTCGAGCTGCTTCCGGTTGCCCGCCCCGCCCGCGAGCTTCAGGCCCGCGACCACGTTGTCCTTGATGGACATCGTGGGGAACGGGTTGGGCCGCTGGAACACCATGCCGATGGTCCGGCGCACCTGCACCGGGTCCACGTTGGACGCGTAGATGTTCTCCCCGTCCAGCAGGACGTCACCGTCCACGCGCGCGCCGGGGATCACCTCGTGCATCCGGTTCAGCGTCCGCAGCACGGTCGACTTGCCGCAGCCGGACGGGCCGATGAACGCGGTGACGTTGCGCGGCGGCACCGACAGCGTGACGCTGTCCACGGCGTGGAACTTGCCGTAGTAGATGTCCAGATCCTTGACGTCGATTCGCTTTGCCATGGCGGATCAGCTCACTTCTTCTTCGGTGCGACCAGGCGGGAGACCACCGTGGCGACGAGGTTGATCAGGGCGATGATGAGGACCAGCGTCAGCGCCGCGCCCCAGATGCGGTCGAAGCCGACGCTGCCGGGCTCCATGGTGTTGGTCGCCCGCTCGTTGTTCATCAGCAGCGGCAGGGCGGCCTGTTCGTGGTTGAACAGGTCCCAGTTGGTGTAGGCCGAGTAGCCGACCAGCACCAGCAGGGGCGCGGTCTCGCCCATGACCCTGGCCAGGGCCATCATGATGCCGGAGATGATGCCGGACAGCGCCGTGGGGAGCACGACCTTCATGATCGTCTTCCACTTCGGCACCCCCAGCGCGTAGGACGCCTCACGCAGGTCGTCCGGCACGATCCGCAGCATCTCCTCCGCCGACCGCACGACCACCGGGATCATCAGCAGCACCAGGGCCAGCGACACGGCGAAACCGCTGCGCGGCAGGCCGAACGTGGTGATCCACAGGGCGTAGATGAACAGCGCGGCGACGATCGAGGGCACCCCGGACAGGATGTCCACCATGAACGTGGTGACCTTCGCGAGCCGGGTCCCGCGGCCGTACTCGACGAGGTACACCGCCACCAGCAGGCCGAGCGGCACGGCGATGACCGCGCACACCAGGCCCTGCTCCAGGGTGCCGACGATCGCGTGCAGCACCCCGCCGCCGACCTCGTCGGACAGCACCGAACCGAAGTCCTGGCTCCACCAGTTGGTGTACGGGATGCGCTTGATGCCGTTCGCGATCACCGTGTAGAGCACCCACACCAGCGGCACGACGGCGATGAGGAACGACAGCCACACCAGCACCGTGGCGAGGCCGTTCTTGAACTTCCGCGCCGCGCTGATCGACTGGAAGGCCGGGGACAGGGCCGGCCGCTCGGTTTCCGAGAGCGTGCTCGTCATGACTCAGTCGCCCTTCTTGTCACCGATGACGGCCCGCGCGGCGAAGTTCACCGCGAAGGTCAGCACGAACAGCACCAGGCCGGACGCGATGTACGCACCCGCCGAGGTCGGGTTGTTGAACTCGCTCGCGTTGGTGGCGATCTGCGAGGCGAACGTGGCGCCGCCATCGAAGATCGACCAGTCGAAGTGACCGCCGCGCGGGATGAACAGGATCACCGTGACGGCGATCGTCTCGCCGAGCGCCCGGCCGAGGCCGAGCATCGAAGCGCCGATGTAACCCGCCTTGCCGAACGGCAGCACCGTGGTGCGGATGACCTCCCAGCGCGTGGCCCCCAGTGCGAGCGCGCCCTCGATGTGCGCGACCGGCGTGCGCTGGAACACCTCGCGGGACAGCGACGTGATGATCGGCAGCACCATCACCGCGAGCACGATGCCGGCGGTGAAGATCGTGCCCGAGAAGTTCGGGTACACGTTGCCGGTGCCGAAGATCGGGATGAAGCCGACCACGTCGTTGATCCACTGGGCGAACGGCGCGACCACCGGCGCGAACACGAGGATGCCCCAGAGGCCGAAGATGATCGAGGGGACCGCGGCCAGCAGGTCGATGACGTACGCGAACGGCCTGGCCAGCCGGCGCGGCGCGTACTGGGTGAGGAACAGGGCGATGCCCAGCGAGATGGGCATCGCGATGATCAGCGCCACGATCGACGTGTAGATCGTGACCAGCAGCAGGTCGAAGATGCCGAACTGCAGGTTGGTGGGGTCGCCCGTGGACCACACCCGTGAGGTCAGGAAGTTGACGTTGTCCGCGGACAGCGCCGGGATCGCCTGCACGACGAGGAAGATGCCGATCAGGCCGATGAGCGCCACGACGAAGACGCCGGCACCCGTGGTCAGGTTCTTGAAGATGCGGTCGCCCGGCCGGACCTTGGTCCGGCTTCGAGTCACTGGTTGCGCCGAAATCGTGGCCTCCGGGGGGTGGGAAACGACGACGGAAGCCCACCGGGGTGACCGGTGGGCTTCCGCGTCGAGATGGACTCGCTCATTTTCCTCGGGTGACCGCTACCTAGGAGATCGCGTTGATGGCGGTCAGCACCTTGTCCTGCAGGCTCTGCGGCAGCGGCACGAAGCCCTTGTCCGCGATGGGCTGCTGGGCGGTGGTGGCCGACACGGTCAGGAACGCCTTGACCGCCTTGGCGGTGTCGGCGTCGTAGCCCTTCGAGCAGACGATCTCGTACGTCGTCAGCAGCAGCGGGTACGCACCCGGGGTGTTGGCGGCGTAGATCTTGTCGAGGTCCATCGCCAGGTCGTTGCTGCCCGGGGTCTTGAACACCGCGGCGTCGAGCGCCTTGCCGACGTTCTGCGGGGTCAGCTCGACGGCGCCGGAGCCGCTGTCGATCTTGGCGGCGGTGAGACCGTCCTTGACGTAGGAGGACTCGACGTAACCGATCGCGCCGTCAGCCGCGCGGATGGCCGAGGCCACACCGTTCGAGCCCGACGCGCCGTTGCCGACGCCACCCTTGAAGGCCTTGCCGGTGCCCTGGGTCCACGCGCCCTTCGAGGCGGCGGACAGGTAGTGCTGGAAGTTGTCCGTGGTGCCGGACTCGTCCGAGCGGGAGAACACCTGGATCGGCTTCGCGGGCAGGGGCACGCCGGAGTTCAGCGCGGCGATGGCCGGGTCGTTCCAGGTCTTGATCTGGCCGTTGAAGATCTTGGCGGCGACCTCGCCGTTCAGCGTCAGCGAGGAGACGCCGTCCAGCTTGTAGGCGATCGCGACCGGGCCGACGACCATCGGCAGGTTCCAGGCCGGGTTGCCGGCACAGCGGGTCTTCGCGGCGTCGACGTCCGCGCCGCTCAGCGGCGAGTCCGAGCCACCGAAGTCGACCTGCTTGGCGTTGAACTGCTTCACGCCGGCGCCGGAGCCGGTCGCGTTGTAGTTGACGACCTGGCCCGGGCACGCCTTGGCGTACTGCTGGGCGAAGACGTCCACCGCCGTCTTCTGAGCGGTCGAGCCTTCTCCGGAGAGCGGGGTCTTGCCGCCGCACACCACGTTCGCGGTGCCGGTGGCGGCGGCCGCCGCACCGGAGGTCGGGGTGCCGCTGTTGTTCGAGGCCGGGTCCGAGCCACAGGCGGCAAGGACGAGCGCAGCGCTCGCCACCATGCCGACGGCACCCATCGGCCGCAGAATCTTCACTGTCGTGTCCTCCAGCTGTCTGAGCTTTTCAAAACCGGACACTAGGCAGACAGGGTGGCCGGGTGGCCGTGAACAGGTGAACGCAGGGTGAACAAGGTGGCGTTTCCCGCGTGTCGTACACCACCGAAGGAGCGCCGTGTCCTAGCTGTGACCAGCGGGTTTGCCCATCGTGACGGGCAGTTGGCGCCCTGTTAACCCGCCCCGCGATGCGGTTACCGTGCGTATTGAACGTCCACGGCGAAACGGGTGAAGCCGAGTCGCTCGTACACGGCGAGTGCCGGTGCGTTGTCCCCTTCGACGTACAAGATCACGTGCCGCAACCCCCGTTCGCGCAGGTGCCGCAGGCCCGCCAGGGTGAGTGCCTTGCCCAGTCCGCCACCCTGCGCACGCGGGTCGACGCCCACCACGTAGACCTCCCCGACGGGCTCGCCGTCGAAGCGGTCCGGGTCGGCCGGGTGCACCTTCGTCCAGTGGAAGCCGACGACACGGCCGTCGCGTTCGGCGAGGAAGAAGCCCGCCGCGTCGAACCAGCCCTCGGCCTCGGTGGCGCGCAGCTCCTCGACGGTCAGCGCGCCCTGCTCCGGGTGCCAGTCGAAGGCGCGGGCGTTGACGTCGATCACGGTCTGCTCGTCCTGGCCGGGCACGAACGTCCGCAGGGTCACGCCGTCGGGCAGCGTCGGCTCCGGCCAGTCCCGGACGTCGACGTGGAGCACCAGCAGCTCCCTCGCGCGCGTGAAACCCGCCCGCTCGGCGATCCGGGCGGCGGCCGGGTGATCACCGTGGGCCCACACGCGCAGCTTGCCGTCGCCCACCTTGTCGACGAGCGCTTCGGTCAGCCGGGTGGCGACGCCCTGGCGCCGGAAGTCCGGGTGCACGATCAGCTCGGCCACCTGACGGCCGAACGAGTCACCGGTGGTGTCGAGGTGGGCGTACCCGGCCGGCTTCCCGTCCACGCGGGCGAGCAGGTGCAGGCCGCCCGAGAACTCGCCGGGCAACGGCCCGTCGGCGGTCACCTCCGGGCGCCCGTCCACCTCGCGTGCCGCGAGCAGCAGCCCGCGGATCCCACGCAGGGCGGCTTCGTCCGGTTCGTCGACCCACACCGTGTTCAGCACGGGTCCGACGCTACTGCGCGGGGACCTCGCTGGGCAGCTCGACGTTGTCGAACGACAGCGACGCCACACCCTGCTTCGGGCCCTTCGCGGGCCGCTCGAACTTGTAGCCGACGTTGCGCACGGTGCCGATCATCTGCTCGTGCTCGGGGCCGAGCTTCGCGCGCAACCGCCGGACGTGCACGTCCACCGTCCTGGTGCCACCGAAGAAGTCGTAGCCCCAGACCTCCTGCAGCAGCTGGGCGCGGGTGAACACGCGGCCCGCGTGCTGGGCGAGGTACTTGAGCAGCTCGAACTCCTTGTACGTGAGTTCGAGGGTGCGGCGGCGCAGCCGCGCGGTGTAGGTGGCCTCGTCGATCACCAGCTCGCCGACGCGCAGCTCGGCGTCGACCTGGGCCGAGCCGCCGTCGCGGGTGGTGGCCAGGCGCAGCCGCGCGTCGACCTCGGCCGGGCCCGCGGTGGGGAGCAGGATGTCGTCGGTGCGCCACTCGGCGCTGACCGCGACCAGTCCGCCCTCGCCGACCACGGCGATGATCGGGGTGCCTGCCTCGTCCTCGCCCGCGCCCTTGAGCAGGCGGCAGAGGCTCTTGGCGGAGGCCAGGTCGGTGCGGGCGTCGAGCAGGATCACGTCGCGGTGGCCGGCGTCCAGGAGCGCGGTGACTTCCGGTGCGCGCACGCGTACGGTGTGGGGCAGCAGGTCCAGGGCCGGCAGGACTGAGGTGGCTTCCGCCTCCGGAGTGAGAACGAGCAGGTCCAGGCTCATCGCCGCACCGCCTTCTGGTAGATCGTAGCTCGGGCGCTCTCGGCCGGTGTTTGTTCGAGGGTAGCCGGTGAACAGCCGAAACACCTCCCCCCTGCTGTGCTCGTCACACCAGCGTCACACTGGGGACCCCTATCGTTCAGTCGCGCGAAGAGCCGCTTTCCGACAGATCGGATACGAAGAGTGAGCAGGCCCGGAACCCAGGACCGCACAGCGTCACCGGCCACGGCCAACCGCCGGGGCAGGCGCGCCCGCCGCATCGTCATCAGCCTGCTGGTGCTGGTCGCACTGCTGGTCGGGGCCGACTTCGGCCTCGCCGCGTTCGCCGAGCACACGGTCTCGCAGAAGGCCCGCGAGCAGCTGGGCCTGACCGACGACCCGTCGGTGACGATCCACGGCTTCCCGTTCACCACCCAGGCGATCGCGGGCGACTACCGGCACATCTCACTGTCCGCCTCGGGCGTGCCGATCAAGGACCTCAAGGACGTCGCGGTCAACGCCGAGCTGGAGAACGTGACGGCACCGCTGTCGGACCTGGTGAACGGCAACACCGACGCGATCAAGATCGGCCAGCTGGAGGCCCAGGTCACCATCAAGGCCAGCGACATCGCCAAGATCGACCCGCTCACCAAGATCCAGGACCTGCGAATCGAGCCGTCCAGCGTCGAGTACGTGCAGACCGGCCAGGACAGCAGCGACGAGCAGACGCGGGAGCAGGAGGAGCAGGACAAGTCGAAGGCGGGCGTCCGCGTCTCGGGCACCGTGCAGATCGCCGGGCAGGAGCTGGAGATCTTCTGCTTCGCCATGATCGAACTGCACGGCACGCAGATCGAGATCGTGCCGCAGCGGCTGCAGTACGGGAATGACAAGGAGACCACCGTCGTTCCCCAGGCAGTGCAGAAGGCCCTGCTGCCCAACTTCAAGGCCACGATCGACACCGGCAGCCTGCCGTTCGAGGTGACCCCCACCGCGGTGCAGGTCAACAGCGGTTCGGTGACGATCAAGGGCGAGGCGAAGAACGTGACGTTCAGCGGGGCCACCACGGCGGGAAGGTGAGCTGATGGTCGGCGTCTGGGTCGTGCTGGGAGTGCTCGTGCTCGGCGGCATCGCGGGTGCGGTGCTGCAGGCACGCAACGGCAGGATCCGTGCGGCGAAGGCGAAGCAGGAGCGGCGTGAGCTGCCTGCTCCCGTCGCCGAGGCCCTCGACCCGGACGCCGCGGTCACCCTGGTGCAGATCTCCACCACGTTCTGCGCGCCCTGCCGGCACACGAAGGCGGTCCTCGAACCGCTCGCCGCGCGCACCGACGGCCTGCGGCACGTCGAGCTCGACGTGACGAACCAGCCGGAGGTCGCGCAGGCGCTCGGGGTGCTGCGCACGCCCACCACGCTCGCCTTCTCACCTGCTGGGAAGGAACTGCTGCGCATCAGCGGCGTACCGAAGGGTTCCGCAGTACTGGAAGCCCTGGACGAGCATCTTTCCGGATCCGGCACTCGTCCCACCCAGTGAGCGGCATTCCCACGAAGAGGGAGCGCTGGGTACTCTGAATGGCGTGACGACCACTCTGCTGACCCAACGACGCGCGGTCGACCTGTGCCGCGTGCGCAGCAGCCTGTGTCTGTCCTGACGAGCTGGTCATAGCTCCCCTTCCCCCGGTTTTTTCGCAAGGTTCGTTTAGTCGTGCGCGCTCGCGCCGTCCCGGGAGGTCAGATGTCGGCAGGACCCGCCGTCGATCCGCGTGGTCCGCGGTTCGCGGCAGTGCTCACCACGATCGTGCTCGTGGTCGTGCTGGTCACTGGCTGGTGGCCGCTGCTCGCGCTGCAGACAGTGGTGTTCGCCATCGGCGCGTTCGTCGGGCTGAAGCCGGCGCCGTACTCGCTGCTGTACCGCTACCTCGTCGCGCCCCGCCTCGGGCCGACCAGCGAGCGCGAGGACGCGGCGCCGCTGCGGTTCGCGCAGGCCGTCGGGTTCGTGTTCGCGCTGGTCGGCACCATCGGCTACGCCACCGGCGTGACGACGCTCGGCCTCGTCGCCACCGCGTTCGCGCTGTTCGCCGCCTTCCTGAACGCGGCCTTCAACTTCTGTCTCGGCTGCGAGATGTACCTGCTGATCCGGCGGGTCGTCCCCGCCGGCCAGACGTCCTGAAACCCGTCCACCCAACGAAGAGAGAAAGAGAGTCAGCTCACATGAGCCGAGAAGACGTCCTGGTCACGACGCAGTGGGCCGAGGAGAACCTGGACACCCCCGGCGTGGTCTTCGCCGAGGTGGACGAGGACACGACGGCCTACGACGGCGGCCACATCCGCGGCGCCGTGAAGATCGACTGGAAGAACGAGCTGCAGGACCCGGTCCGCCGCGACTTCGTGGACCGCGCCGGCTTCGAGAACCTCCTGTCCGAGAAGGGCATCTCGAACGACGACCTGGTGGTCCTCTACGGCGGCAACAACAACTGGTTCGCCGCGTACGCCTACTGGTACTTCAAGCTCTACGGCCACGAGAACGTCAAGCTGCTCGACGGTGGCCGCAAGAAGTGGGAGCTGGACGGCCGCGAGCTGACCACCGACGAGGTCAAGCGCGAGCGCACCAGCTACTCCGCCAAGGAGCCGAACACCGCGATCCGCGCCTTCCGCGACGAGGTCGTCGACGCCATCGGCACCAAGAACCTGGTCGACGTGCGCTCGCCCGACGAGTTCTCCGGCAAGCTGCTCGCCCCGGCGCACCTGCCGCAGGAGTCGGCGCAGCGCGGCGGCCACATCCCGTCGGCGCTGAACGTGCCGTGGGCCAAGACCGCCAACGAGGACGGCACGTTCAAGTCGGCCGAGGAGCTGCGGGAGCTGTACTCCGAGGCGGGCCTGGACACCGGCAAGGCCACCATCGCCTACTGCCGCATCGGCGAGCGTTCCAGCCACACCTGGTTCGCGCTGCACGAGCTGCTCGGCCTGGAGGACGTCAAGAACTACGACGGTTCCTGGACCGAGTACGGCTCGCTGGTCGGCGTGCCGATCGAGACGGGTGCGGGCAAGTGAGCGCCGACGGCTGCGGCGCGCCGGCCCAGACGGCGACGCCCGAGGACATCGACACGCAGGGCCAGGTCGTGGTCGCGGGCAAGGTGACCGGCAGCGCCGGTCCGCTCGGCGGCGCGTACGTGCGCCTGCTCAACGGTGACGGCGACTTCGCCGGCGAGGTGCAGGCTTCGCCGGAGGGTGACTTCCGGTTCTACGCCGCCCCCGGTGCCTGGACGGTGCGTGCCCTGCACCGCTCGGGCAACGGTGAGGCGTCGGTGACCGCGGAAGGTCCCGGACTGCACCAGGTGGCCATCTCGGTCGCCTGAGCACTGCTGCGCACGAGGCCGTCTCCCCGCCGGGGAGGCGGCCTCGTCGCGTGTCGAGTGCCACCCCGGGCGGCGGCGCGCGGACGGTGCCGGAGAGTTAAGCTGCCCGGGTGGAGATCCTGTTTACGACGCTGATGGTGATCATGGCGATCGCCGTCGTCTGGTTCACGGTCTACGTCATCTACCGCCTGTACGCCGACCAGCGCTGAGCCCGATGAGCAGTGGCGATGAAGCCATCCAGGCCGCGGAGGAGCGGGCCGCGAGCACGCGTGACCGCAACCTCCCCCAGTTCGAGGACCTGCCCATCCCCGGCGACACCGCGAACCTGCGGCAGGGCCCGGACCTCAACGACGCCTGCCTGGCGTTGCTGCCGCTGGTCGGGGTGTGGCGCGGCGAGGGTGAGATCAACTACTCCACCATGGAGAAGCCGGTCAAGTTCGCCCAGCAGCTGACGATCGCGCACGACGGCAGGCCGTTCCTCTACCACGAGTCGCGCTCGTGGCTGGTCGACGACGAGGGCGCGGTGATCCGCCCGGCCGCCCGCGAGGTCGGCTGGTGGCGCCCGCAGGCGGACGACACGATCGAGCTGCTGCTCACCCACTCCAGCGGCATCATGGAGATCTTCTACGGCAAGCCGCGCAGCCAGACGGCCTGGGAGCTGGGCACCGACGCGGTGGTCCGTACGGCCAGCGCGAAGGAGGTCACCGGCGCGCAGCGGCTCTACGGCCTGGTGAACAACGGCGACCTCGGCTACGTCGAGGAGCGCGCCATGGCCGGTCAGCCCATGCAGCCCCACGTCTCCGCATATCTCCGTCGCGTAGCGGGCTGAATGAGTGATGGGAGTGGCCTGCGTGGCGGTGCGGGTGGCGGAACCTCAGACGCCCTCTCGCTCCGGGATCGCCTCCTCATGAATGCCAATTCACCACGTCGGCGCTGTCCTCGCGAGAGGACGTCTGAGAACCCGCGTCGGTGCGGGTTGACGGCCCACAGCAAGCGGCTCCGCCGCTTCGGGAACAAAAGCTAGTGCGCTGGCTGCCTTACGGCCCGGACGCGGTGCTCGTCGAATGCGATTCGCTGGGCGAGATGAGCGCGGTACGGGCGACGGTCACGGCCGCCCGGCTGCCGGACGTCGTCGAGGTCGTTCCCGGCGCGCGCACGGTGCTCGTCGTCGGCCGCCCGGGGACGTCCGCGCTGCAGCAGGCACGCAAGGCCGTCGAGGCCGCCGACCTGGAGCACCCGCCCGGCGCCGATCCGCGTGAGGTCGAGCTGCCGGTGACCTACGACGGCGAGGACCTCCGCCTGGTCGCCGAGACCGCGGGGATCTCCGTCGAGGAGGTCGTGCAGCTGCACACGGGCGCCGAGTACACCGTCGCCTTCACCGGGTTCGCGCCCGGTTTCGCCTACCTCACCGGCCTGCCCGAGCCCTTGCGACAGTCGCGTTTGGACACTCCACGCACGAGGGTGCCCGCCGGTTCCGTGGGCCTGGCCGGGGAGTTCACCGGCGTGTACCCGCGCTCGTCGCCCGGCGGCTGGCGCCTGCTCGGCCACACCGAGACCGTCCTGTTCGACCCGCGCGCGGAACGGCCCGCGCTGCTCGCGCCCGGCGACCGGGTGCGGTTCCGGAGCGTGCGATGAGGACGCTCGAAGTCGTCGAACCGGGACCGGCCGCGCTGGTCGAGGACCTCGGCCGCCCCGGCTACGCCCACCTCGGCGTGCCGCCGTCGGGCGCGCTGGACGTGCCCGCCCTGCGCTTGGCCAACCGGCTGGTCGGCAACGACGACGGCTGCGCGGGGATCGAGTCGCTGCTCGGCGGGCTGGTCCTGAGGGCCCGGTCGTCGTGCACGGTCGCCGTCACCGGGCCGCCTGTGCGGGTGACCGTGGACGGCCGTCCCGCGGGCTCCCACCTGCCGATCCACCTGAGGCCCGAGCAGGTGCTGGAGATCGCCGCACCCCAAACCGGGCTGCGCTGCTACCTGGCGGTTTCCGGCGGCATCGCCGCCGACGCCGAGTTGGGCAGCCGGTCCCGCGACGTGCTGTCCGGCATCGGCCCGCAACCGCTGAAGGCCGGTGACGTGCTGCCGCTCGGCGAGCCGCAGGGCATTCCGACCGGTGAGGACGAGCTGGCCGCGCGCCGCCCGCCCGCCGAGCTGGTCGTACCCGTGCTGCTGGGGCCGCGGCACGACTGGTTCGCCGAACCAGCGCAGCAGCTCGCCGTGGCGTGGACCGTCACGCCGGAGTCGAACCGGGTCGGCCTGCGCCTCGACGGCACACCGCTGCGCCGTTCGAAGGACGGCGAGCTGCCCAGCGAGGGCCTGGTGACCGGCGCGATCCAGGTGCCGCCCAGCGGGCTGCCCGTGGTGTTCCTCGCCGATCACCCGACCACCGGCGGCTATCCGGTGATCGGGGTGGTGGCGCCGAGGTCCTTGCCCGCCCTCGCGCAGGCGCGCCCCGGCACCACCGTTCGCTTCCGGCCTCAGGCGTAGACGTCCTCGTACGCCTTCGCCAGCTCCGCGTGCACCGCACCGGCATCCGGCAGCTGCTCGCCGTCGAGGGTGTGCACCCGGGTCAGCTTCCGCACCGACGAGGCCAGGAACAGGCCGTCGTTGTCGTGCAGGTCCTCCACCGACAGCGGTTCGATCTTGGTGGTCCAGCCGGCGCGCTCGGCGCCGCGGAACACCGCGGCCTGCGTGGTGCCGGGCAGGATCCCGATCGTCGCCGGCGGCGTGTACAAGGTGCGGCCGCGCGCGACGATCACGTTGGACGTCGGGCCTTCCAGCACCGAACCGTCCGTCGCCAGGAAGATCACGTCCTCGGCGCCGCGGCGGGCGGCCTCGCGCCCGGCGGCCATGTTCACCGCGTACGACAGGGACTTCGCGCCCAGCAGCAGCCACGGCGCCCGCTCGGCCAGTCCCGGGTCGATGCCGCGGTCCAGCGTGACGACGGACACGCCCTCGGCGCGCGCCCGGATGATCTTCTCCCCGATCGGGCTGGCCAGCACGAAGGCCGTCGGCGTCGGGTCCGGCGTGCCGTCGACGCCGCGGGTGTAGACGAGCTTGAGGGCGCACTCGGTCTCGCTCGGCCACTGGTCCAGCACGAGCCGGACGGTGCGCTGCCACGCCTCGTCGTCGGGTTCCGGCAGGTCGAGCATCGACGCCGAGCGGGCCAGCCGGTCCAGGTGGGGGCGCAGCTCACGCGGCTCGCCGCCGACGACGAGCACCGTTTCGAAGATGCCGTCGCCACGCTGCACGCTGAGGTCGTCCACCCGGATGTGCGGGTCTTCGGGGTTCGCGAGGGTTCCGTCGAGGAAAGCGAGTACGCGCATGGAGTCACCGTACTCACCTAACATCGGAGGCATGACCTATCAGTCGCCGCTTCTCGAGGCGCCCGGTGCCGTCGCCCCGCCCGATGGCCACCCGGAACAGGGAGTGCCCTGGCACTGGGGCGATCCGTTCGCCGAGCAGCGCACCGCCACCAGGAGCGTCGCGGTCGTCGACCGTTCGCACCGCGAGGTGCTGAAGGTGACGGGGCCGGAGCGGCTGTCCTGGCTGCACCTGGTGATCTCGCAGCACGTCACGGAGCTGGCGGAGGGCACGGGCACCGAGGCGCTCGTGCTGGACAGCCAGGGGCACGTCGACACGCACATGGTGCTCGCGCACGTCGAGGGCGCGGTCTACCTGGACTCCGACCCGGGTGCGAAGGCCACCAGCGCGCTGCCGAAGGGCGGCCCGCAGACGCTGCGCGAGTACCTGGAGGCCATGAAGTTCTGGTCGCAGGTCGAGATCTCCGACGTCACCGGCGAGCTGGCGGTGCTGACGGTGCTCGGCCCCGACGCCGATCGCGTTCTGTCTACTTTGGACATAGCGCTGCCCGCGACGCCGTATGCGGTGGTCGCGGTGGGCGGCGGGTTCGCCCGGCGGATGCCGTGGCCCGGCCGGTCGAGCGTCGACCTCGCGGTGCCGCGCGCGGAGCTGGCCGCCTGGTGGCGCCGGATCACCGACGCCGGAGCGCGGCCCGCGGGCAGCTGGGCGTTCGACGCGCTGCGGGTCGAGTCGCTGCGCCCGCGGCTGGGCGTCGACACCGACGAGCGGACCATCCCGCACGAGGTGAACTGGATCGGCAGCGCCGCGCACGTGGCGAAGGGCTGCTACCGCGGTCAGGAGACCGTCGCGAAGGTCTACAACGTGGGCCGCCCGCCGCGGCGGATGGTGCTGCTGCACCTGGACGGCTCGCCCGAGGTCTACCCCGAGACGGGTGACGCGGTGCGGCTCGGCGACCGCGTGGTGGGCCGGGTCGGTAGCGTCGCGCAGCACCACGAGCTGGGCCCGGTCGCGCTCGCCCTGCTCAAGCGGTCGGTGCCGGTGGACGCGGAACTGCTGGCGGGCGAGGAGGACCGGGTGGTCCAGGCCGCCGTCGACCCCGACTCGGTGCCCGCCGAGCACGTCGGTCAGGGCCGGGAGGCCGCGGCGCGACTCCGGGGCTGACCCGCCCTGGCGTCACGCCGTTCAATGGAGCAGGATGTGCGCGTGATCGAAGTCCGGCCGGGCGGACGCCGCCGCATCGACCGCGTCCTGGACCCCGCCTACGTGCGTGACCTCAGCGCGCTCTCGCTGGAGCAGCTGCGGGAGCGCCGGGACGACGCCGCGCAGGAGGAGACGGACCTGTCGTACCTGCGCAGGCTCCTGCACGCGCGCATCGACATCGTGAAGGCCGAGCAGCAGCGCCGCAGCACCGGCGGGCAGAGCAGCATCGTGGAGCAGCTGGCCACCATCCTGTCCGACAACGCGTTGCGCCCGGCCCGCGGTTCCGGGCGGCACCAGGCGCTGGAGCCGTCGCGGGCGGGTGAGCACCGCCGCCAGGCGGAGGCGCTGGTCGGGAACTCGGACCTGACGGACGTGGGCACCCTGTCGGACGAGAAGCTGGCGGAGACGCTGCGCGAGTACACGGACGAGGAGTCGTCGGTCTCCACCCGCCGGCGGCAGGTGCAGGCGGTGGTGGACCTGTTCAACTCGGAGATCGCCGGCCGCTACCGGGACCGCACCGCCTCGGTCGACGACCTGCTGGCAGCAGAACGCGCCCGCGACGACGACTAGTTGAAGTGTTCCCTGGCGGCGAGTTCGGACCAGTACTCGCGCAGCTCGTTGAACAGCTCGGCCAGCTGCTCGACGTTCCCGGAGCGCAGCGCCTCCAGGATGCTGTGCACCTCTTCCGCCGACGTGTCGGACTCCAGTATCGGGTCGGCGATCAGCTGCACCAGCCCGCCGTAGTCCAGTTCGACCGCCGAGCCCGGGTCGAAGTTCGTCAGCCAGCGCTCGGTCTCCTCCAGGATCCGCGTGGGACCCGAGTCGCCGAGGGTGCTCTCCACCAGCTCCCGCGCCTCGGCCGCCCGGGTCAGCGCGTCGGACATCGAAATTCGCCACGACAGCTCGCGCGCCGGGTCGTCTTGGCCGCTGCCCAGCACCAGCCGTCGCTCCGCCGGGTCGACGAGCGCGAACCACGGCAGCGGCACCGTCCACGTGGTCGACAGGACGTGCACCGCGGCCTTCGGCAACCCGCTCAACGCGGCCGTCGTCCGGGAGCGCACCGTCTCCGCGGTCACGCCGCCCGCTTCGAGGACCGTCGCCGCGAGTGCCGGGGACGCGTCACCGAGGAAGCTCACCAGCGCCGCCGCCGAGCGGGCCCGCAGCTCCAGTGGGCACACGAGCGGCCCGGGTCCGACCTCGCCGGGCACGTCGGCCGGATCGAGGACCAGGACGTCGGTTCCGGTGCTCGGAGCGGGCTTGCCGTTCGCGAGCTCCGCGGGCAGCAGCCGGGTCGGCACGGCGACCTGTGATTTGAGCCACATGCACTGCTCGCGCTGGCCCACGGTCGACCGGTCGAGCGTGGCCGCGTCCACGGCCTTTTTCAGCTGGTCAGGGGTGGGTTCGCCGAAAGCGGACAGGGGTTCGTACACCCGCAGGTAAGCCACGATCGGTCGGAGCACCGTTGAATCGTGGCACGTCGGCGGTCCTGTCGGTGCATCGACCACGCGAAGGCGGAGAGACACTCGCCACGCGACGAGATGCCACGTCGCATTCTCCCCCTCTGACAAGGTACGGTGTGCGAAGGAAATAGTTGTCGAACGATACGGGGCCGCCGTTTCCCCCGGCCGCCCCGTCCCTGTGCGAGGGGGTCGAGCCATGGGGCGCGGCCGGGCTAAGGCCAAGCAGACGAAGGTGGCGCGAGAGCTCAAATACAGCACTCACGACACGGACTTCGATGCTTTGCAGCGCGAGCTGTCAGGTAAATCCTCTCAGAACTCCCACGACGAGGACGACAAGTACGAGGACCCGTACGCGGACGAATACGACGACTACCGTCGTTGACGTCCGACGAGGCACGAGGGTGGGCTCCGGGGAGCTTCCGGAACCCGCCCTCGTTCCTCGTGGTGCCCTGGGTTTGCTGAGCCGGGCTCTGCGGGCTCATCGCTGCGGAGCCACCTGAACGAGGAGGTTTTCGTGGCGGACATCCAGCGTGTCGGCGTGGTGGGTGCCGGACTGATGGGGTCGGGCATCGCGGAGGTGCACGCACGCGCGGGCGCTGACGTGGTGGTCACCGAGGTCGGTCAGGCGGCGCTGGACGCCGGGCGTGCGCGGATCGAGAAGTCGCTCCAGCGCGCGGTCCGCAACGGCAAGCTGGCCGAGTCCGACGCCGACGCGGCGCTGGGCAGGCTCACGTTCACCACCGAGCTGGAGTCCTTCGCCGACCGCGACCTCGTCGTCGAGGCGGTGATCGAGAACGAGGCGGCCAAGGTCGAGATCTTCCGCTCGCTGGACAAGGTGGTCGAGCGGCCGGACGCCATCCTCGCCTCCAACACCTCGTCGATCCCGATCGTGAAGCTCGCCGGGGCCACCTCCCGGCCGGCGCAGGTGCTCGGGATCCACTTCTTCAACCCGGTGCCGGTGCTGCCGCTCGTCGAGCTGGTGCCGTCGCTGCTCACCAGCGAGGAGACGGTCCGGCGAGCCGAGGAGCACGCCACCGGGATGCTCGGCAAGACCGTGATCCACGCGCAGGACCGCGCGGGCTTCATCGTCAACGCCCTGCTGGTGCCGTACCTGCTGTCGGCCATCCGGATGGTCGAGTCCGGCTTCGCCACGGCCGAGGACATCGACCGCGGCATGGAGAAGGGCACCGCGCACCCGATGGGTCCGCTGCGGCTGTCCGACATGATCGGCCTCGACACGGTCAAGTTCATCGCGGACTCGATGTACGAGGAGTTCAAGGAGCCGCTGTACGCGGCGCCGCCGCTGCTGCTGCGCATGGTGGACGCGGGGCTGCTCGGCAAGAAGAGCGGCCGCGGCTTCTACACGTACTCCTGAGCATGGACGAGCAGCTGCGCGTCGGCCTCGTCGGTGCCGGTCCGTGGGCGCGGCGGGTGCACGCGCCCGGCCTCGCCGACCACCCCGGCACCTCGCTGGCCACGGTCTGGGCTCGCCGTCCCGAAGCCGCCGCCGAAGTGGCCGAGGCACACGGCGCGTCGGTCTCGGCGACCTTCGACGAGCTGCTCGGACAGGTGGACGCGGTCGCGTTCGCCGTGCCGCCCGCCGTGCAGGCGGGGCTGGCCGTCGACGCCGTGAAGGCCGGCAAGCACGTCATCCTGGAGAAGCCGATCGCGCCGGACGTCGAGTCCGCGGAACGGCTCGCCGAGGCAGTGCTCACCGCCGAGGTCGCGAGCCTGGTGATGTTCACGCTGCGGTACGCCGTGGAGACCCGCGAGTGGCTCGACGACCTGGCCGCGGTGGGCGGCTGGGCGGGCGGCGGCATGCGCTGGCTCTCGGGTGCCCTGCTCGACGGGCCGTACAGCGTCTCCCCCTGGCGCCACGACGGCGGTGCGCTGGCCGACGTCGGCCCGCACGTCGTGGACCTGCTGGACGCCGCGCTCGGCCCGATCACCGACGTCGTCGCGGCGCACCGCTCCCCGCAGGACCTGTGGCAGATCGTCTTCGCGCACGAGGGCGGCGCGTCGAGCACGGCCACCATGTCGATGCGGGTCCCGGTCGAGCCCGCGGTTTCGGACATCTCGGTGTACGGCGAGCACGGGTACCGAGCGCTGGCCCGCCGTCCGGTGCCCGGGGTGGAGCGCTTCACCGCCCTGCTGGACGACTTCGCGGCGATGATCGCCACCGGCACCACTACCCACCCGTGTGACATCCGCCGCGGCCTGCACATCCAGCGGGTCCTCGACCGCGTGCTCCAGGTCGCCGGGGCCTGATCGCGGCGACCCGGAGCGCGGCGGTCAGCCGACTGCGGCGGCGAAGGCGCCGACCTCGTAGGAACCGCCCTGCTGGTGCACGATCACGGCCATCCGGTTGGCCGCGTTGATCAGGGCGACCAGGCACACCAGTGCGGCGACCTGGTCGTCGTCGTAGTGCTTGCGCACCTGCGCCCAAGTCTCGTCCGACACGCCGGGGGCCGCGTCGGCCAGCCGGGTGCCCTCCTCCGCCAGCGCGAGCGCGGCGCGCTCGGCCTCGGTGAACACGGTCGACTCGCGCCAGGTCGCGACGAGGGCGAGCCGGACCGCGGTCTCGCCCGCCGCCGTGGCCTCCTTGGTGTGCATGTCGGCGCACCAGCCGCAGCCGTTGATCTGGCTGGCCCGCAGGGAGACCAGCTCCTGTGTGGCAGGCGGCAGCGTCGACTGGTGCAGCACCAGCGCGGTGTTGGCGAACCGCTTGGCGAACTTGGCGGCGAGCTCGTTGGTGAACAGGTCGAACCGGGGTTCCATCGCTTCCGTCCTCACTTCGTCTTCGTTTCGTGACGACCACCAGATGCCGCCGACCGGCGCGATGTGACAGTGATCGGGGACACATTCCCGCCGTGTCACAGGACCGCGGCGACCGGCATCTGGTGGGTATGGACGACCGCCCGAACCCGGCCACCGAGGCGTTCCTCGCGCACCGGAACCTGCTGTTCACCGTCGCCTACGAGATGCTCGGGTCCGCCGCCGACGCGGAGGACGTCCTGCAGGAGACGTGGCTGCGGTGGACCGGCGTCGACCTGGAGACGGTCCGGGACCAGCGTGCGTACCTGGTCCGGATCGCGACCCGGCAGGCGCTGGGCCGGTTGCGGACGCTGGGCCGCCGCAAGGAGTCCTACGTCGGCACCTGGTTGCCCGAGCCGCTGCTCACCGCGCCCGACGTCGCCGAGGACGTCGAGCTGGCCGACCACGTCTCGATGGCGATGCTGCTGGTGCTGGAGACGCTCACGCCGACCGAACGGGCGGTGTTCGTGCTGCGTGAGGTGTTCGCGCTGGACTACGACGAGATCGCCGAAGCCGTCGACAAGAGCCAGGCCGCCGTCCGCCAGATCGCCCACCGGGCGAGGGAACACGTCGCGGCGCGGCGGCCGCGCGGAGCCGTCTCGGCAGCCGAGGCACGCAACGCGCTCGAGGCGTTTCAGCGGGCGACCGAGACGGGAGATCTGCGCGGACTGCTCGACGTCCTCGCGCCCGACGTCGTGTTCCTCGGCGACGGGGGCGGGATCAAGCAGGCCGTTCCGAGGCCCGTCGTCGGGGCGGACAGAGTGGCGCGCCTGCTGGTGGCCGGGCTGCCGCGCCTCGCCGAACTGGGGTCGCTGCGGCCTGCCCAGGTCAACGGCTGTCCCGCGCTCGTCTTCCGGCAGGACGGCGAGATCGACACCGTGCTCGCGGTGCGCATCGACGATGGGAAGGTCACGGGCCTTTACGCCGTGCGCAACCCCGAGAAGCTGTCGCACATGGACCGCGAGACGGCGCTGCGCCGCTGACCGTCAGTCCTCGAAGCGCCCTCGGCGTCCGCGTTTGACGTCGCCCCGGCGCTTCTTCGCCGCGAGCCTGCGTTCCTTCGAGCCGCGGCTCGGCTTGGTGGGGCGCCGTTTCGGCGGTGGCGGCGTGGCCGCGTCACGCAGGAGCGACACCAGCCGCTCCCGCGCCGCCTCGCGGTTCGCCAGCTGCGCCCGCTGCTCGCTCGCCGCGATCGTGAGCACGCCGTCGATCAGCCGGGACGCGAGGCGCGCCAGCAACCGCGGGCGCAGGTCGTCCGGGACCGATGGGGAACGCGCCACGTCGAAGGACAGCTCGACGCGCGAATCCGTGGTGTTGACGCCCTGCCCGCCTGGCCCGGAGGACCGGGAGAAGCGTTCACGCAGCTCACCCGGCGGGATGACGAACCGCCGGGTCACCACCAGGTCGGCGTCGAGCGGCACCGCTCAGAACCGCGGGTGGTCGCCGGACAGCACGGCCCGTGGCCCGTCGTTGTCCTCGGCCGCGCGGACCTCGCCCAGCACCCACGCCGGCACGTGCCGCGCTGTCAGCACCGCGAGCGCGCGGTCGACGTCCTCGGCGTCGGTGATCGCGACCATGCCGACGCCCATGTTGAACGTCTTCTCCATCTCGGCGCGCTCGACCTTGCCGCGCTGCGCGATGAGCGCGAACACCGGCGCCGGCGTCCACGTGTCGCGGGCCAGCCGGGCGACGAGGCCATGCGGCATCACGCGCGCCAGGTTCGCCTCCAGGCCACCGCCGGTGATGTGCGCGAACGTGCGCACCTCCGCCTCCGCGGCGAGCGCCAGGCAGTCCTTCGCGTAGATCCGGGTCGGTTCGAGCAGCTCCTCGCCGAGCGTGCGGCCGAACTCCTCGACGTGTCCCTCCAGCGGCATCCGCGCGATCTCCAGCAGCACACGCCGGGCCAAGGAGTAGCCGTTGGAGTGCAGGCCGGACGAGCCCATCGCGATCACGACGTCACCGGGCCGGACCCGCTCCGGGCCCAGCACGTCCGACGCCTCGACCACGCCGACCCCGGTGGCCGACAGGTCGTAGTCGTGCTCGCCCATCAGCCCCGGGTGCTCGGCGGTCTCGCCGCCCAGCAACGCGCAGCCGGCGCGCACGCAGCCCTCGGCGATACCGCTGACCAGCGCCTCGATCCGCTTCGGCACGACCTTGCCGACCGCGATGTAGTCCTGCAGGAACAGCGGCTCGGCGCCGGTGACCACGAGGTCGTCGACCACCATGGCCACCAGGTCGATGCCGACCGTGTCGTGCTTGTCGAGCGTCTGCGCCACCGCGATCTTGGTGCCCACGCCGTCCGTGGAGGACGCCAGCACGGGCTCCTTCCAGCGGTCGAGCTTCAGCGAGAACAGCCCGGCGAACCCGCCGACCCCACCGAGGACCTCCGGCCTGCTGGTCCGCTGCGCGTGCGGCTTCAGCAGCTCGACGGCTTCGTCACCGGCTTCGATGTCGACACCGGCAGCGGCGTACGTGGCGTTCGTGGACTCGCTCACGGCAAGCGGACTCCAGACTCGATCAGGGCTCAGGGACGCCGGACGGCATCCCCAGCACCGTACCCGGCTGGACTGACCGGCCGAGCCGGACCGTCGGTGGCGTCGAGGCTCTCCAGCAGGTGCTTCCCGATCAACGCGTCGTCGGGCAGCGGAATCGGGTACTCGCCGCTGAAGCACGCCGTGCACAGGCGCGAGCGCGGCTGCTCGGACGCGGCGACCAGCCCGTCCAGCGACACGTAGGCCAGCGAGTCCGCGCCGATCAGCCGCCGGATCCCGTCGAGGTCCGCGCCGTTGGCCACCAGCTCCGCCCGCGAGGCGAAGTCGATGCCGTAGAAGCAGGGCCACCGCACGGGCGGGGACGCGATCCGCACGTGGACCTCCAGCGCGCCGGCCTCGCGCAGCATCCGGACCAGCGCGCGCTGGGTGTTGCCGCGGACGATCGAGTCGTCCACCACCACCAGCCGCTTGCCGCGGATCACGTCGCGCAGCGGGTTGAGCTTGAGCCGGATGCCCAGCTGCCGGATGGTCTGCGACGGCTGGATGAAGGTGCGCCCGACGTACGCGTTCTTGACCAGGCCCTGGCCGTACGGGATGCCCGACGCCTGCGCGTACCCGATCGCGGCCGGCGTGCCCGACTCCGGCACGGGGATCACGAGGTCGGCCTCGGCCGGGCTCTCCTGCGCCAGCCGCTTGCCGATGTCCACGCGCGTGGCGTGCACGCTGCGGCCGGCGATCGACGTGTCGGGGCGGGCCAGGTAGACGTACTCGAAGATGCAGCCCTTGGGCTCGGGCGTGGCGAACCGCGAGGAGCGCAGGCCCTCCGCGTCGATCGCGATCAGCTCGCCGGGCTCCACCTCGCGCACGAACGACGCGCCGATGATGTCGAGGGCCGCGGTCTCACTCGCGACGACCCAGCCGCGTTCGAGCCTGCCGAGCACCAGCGGGCGCACGCCGTGCGGGTCGCGGGCGGCGTACAGGGTCTCCTCGTCGGAGAACGCCAGGCAGAACGCGCCGCGCAGGGTGGGCAGCAGCTCCAGCGCCGCGCCCTCGATGCCCTTGTCGGCGGCGGTCTCGGCGAGCAGCCCACAGACCAGGTCGGAGTCGCTCGACGACCCGGTCAGTCCGGCGTGCGGCTTGATGCCCAGCTCGCGGGTGCGGTCGCGCAGCTCCGCGGTGTTGACGAGGTTCCCGTTGTGCGCGAACGACAGCCCGCTGCCGGTGGCCGTCGTGCGGAACATCGGCTGCGCGTTCTCCCAGGTCGAGGACCCGGTGGTGGAGTAGCGGCAGTGCCCGACGGCGATGTGCCCCTGCAGAGAGGAGAGCACCTGCTCGTCGAAGACCTGGCTGACCAGGCCCAGGTCCTTGAACACCACGATCTGCTTGCCGTCCGACACCGAGATGCCCGCGGCTTCCTGTCCACGGTGCTGCAGCGCGTACAGCCCGTAGTAGGCCATCTTCGCGACTTCTTCACCGGGAGCCCAGACGCCGAAGACGCCGCATTCTTCCCGGGGTTCGTTTTCGGGCTGGTCGATCGGACTGTGGTCGGAGGAAACCACGAAAGTGCTCCCTGGAGACGAGGGCAGGCCGTCTCAAGTGTAGGTGGCGCTCCCCCATGGGGGCCGCCGCAAGTGACCTTCGGCTCCCTCAGCGGGTCGCGGCGAGCCACTTGGCGCGGCCGTGCTCGCCCGGCACCCAGCAGCCGCCCGCGGGCCGGGCGCGCTCGGCGCCGTAGTCGTCGGCCAGCGCGAGCAGCTCGTCGAGCACCTCGTTCGCGGTGCCGCGGCAGCGCCAGAGCAGCTTCCGCGGGCTGAGGACGTCCTGCTCGTCGCCCGGCACGCGGGTGGCGACGGCGTCGTCCTCGGCGTCGAGGCGGAGCACGTCGATGACCGAGCCGTGGGCCCGGATCCCCACGACGGCGACCACGTGGCCGTCACCGTCGCAGGGGTGGAGGAAGCGGTAGCCGCGGTCGATGAGGTCCAGCAGCCGCGCTTCCACGGAACCTGAATCAGCTGAGCACATCGTCGAACTCGCCGTCCTTCGCGCCCGCGACGAACGCGGCGATCTCGGCGCGCGTGTAGACGAGTGCGGGGCCGTCGGGGAAGCGCGAGTTCCGGACGGCGATCTCGCCGGAGCCGAGCTCGGCCACCTCGACGCAGTTGCCCATCGCGCCGCTGCGCTTGCTCTTGCGCCAGCGGGCCCCGGAGATCTCGGTCGCCGACATGCCGTTCTCGTATCGCTTCGTCATGGGCCGCACCCCTCCCGATCGTCTGGTCCTGGTAATGCAAATGCACGTGCATCTGCATCGTTCCCTGGCAAATTACCAGCGTGGCGCTGCACGCGTAAATGCACGAGTCGATGCACGTGCAGAAGGACCGGTGAACTGCTCACTCGGCGGGGAGCTACGCCATTCGGGGCCCACCCGGTTGGGTGAACGAGCCCGCAAAAGGACCGCGCGGAACCTGACTCACCGTGATCGAAATGCGGGCTAGATCTCGGCGATGCGTTTGATCAGCATTTGCCTGCTTCGATCGGGTGTTTCGGCGTCGACGGTGAGGCGGTCGAAAGCGCGGCCGTAGAGTTCGAGTTCGTCGGCCTTTTCCAGGTAGCTGGCGCCGTTGAGGTGTTCGAGGTAGGCGATGTTGGGCAGTTCGGGTTCGGCGAACTGCAGCAGGGAGAAAGCGCTTTCCACGGCGTAGCCGGACATGTCGAACGGCACGATCTGCAGCGAGATGGTGGGCAGCTTGATCACCTCGAGCAGGTGTTCCAGCTGCTCTTTGAGCACGGCCATGCCGCCGACCGGCCGGTGCAGCACGGCCTCGTCGAGCACCGCCCACAGCCGGGGTGGCTTGGGGCCGGTGAGCAGTTTCTGGCGGCGCATGCGGATGGCGACGCGGCCTTCGATGGTGGGGTCGGGGTTGTCCGGGTTGCCGCGGGAGATCACGGCGCGGGCGTAGGACTCGGTCTGCAGCAGGCCGGGCACGAACATCAGCTCGTAGGTGCGGATGCGGGTGGCGGCTTCTTCCAGGCCGATGTAGTTGTCGAACCAGGTGGGGAGGGTGTCGTTGAAGCTGCGCCACCAGCCGGGCCGGTTGGCCTGCTTGACCATCTCCACGGCCCACTCGCGCTCGGCCGGGTCGTGCACCCCGTACATGGTCAGCAGGTCGACCACGTCGCGTTCCTTGCAGCCGACGCGCCCGAGTTCCATGCGGGAGATCTTCGACTCCGAGGCGCGGATCTCCCACGCGGCCTGCGCCCGGGTCACCCCGGCGGCCTCCCGCAACCGGCGCAGCTGGGTCCCGAGGATCATCCGCCGCGCCGTGGGGCCAGTGCCCGGCTCGACGCCGGAAGTGTCGACCGGAGCCATAGGACCTTCCTGGATTCGGGAGGGGGGTGGGGAGAAGACACCCAGCATCCGAAAGTACACCGCGGTGGGCCGCGGTCAAGTGCACCTGTGCATTTACCCGAGCGACCCGGCCGATTACCCTTCGTGCAACGTGTCCTTCACCACTCCGACTCGATGATCGCCCGGGAGTGTTCCGATGTCCGGTGCCACCGCCTCCTATCCCAGCTCCGTCCCCGTCGGCGTCGACCCCAGCAGGGCCAGCATCGCCCGGGTCTACGACGCGGCGCTCAACGGCAAGGACAACTACGAGATCGACCGGCAGGTGCTGGCACAGGTACGCACCGTCGCGCCCCAGGTCAACGACCTCGCGTGGGCCAACCGGGACTTCCTCATCCGGTCCTGCCGCTTCCTCGCCATGCAGGTGGGCATCGAGCAGTTCCTCGACCTCGGCTCCGGGCTGCCCACCGCGGAAAACACGCACCAGGTGGTGCAGCGCGTCAGCCCCGAGGCCCGCGTCGTCTACGTCGACAACGACCCCGTGGTGCTCGCGCACGGCCGTGCGCTGCTGGAGGAGAACGAGCTGACGCACCTGGTCGAGGCCGACATCTTCGACCCGCAGCAGGTGCTGGGCAACGAGCTGGTGCACCGGGAGCTGGACTTCACCCGGCCGATCGCGCTGTTCCAGGTCGGCACGCTGCACCACTACCTCGGCGACGACACGGCCGAGCTGATGCGGACCTACGTCGATGCGCTGCCGTCGGGCTCGTACGTGTCCATCGCGCACTTCTTCGACCCCGAGACCGAGGAGCTGAGCGAGCTCGCCCGGCAGATGGAGGACAAGTTCGTGCACAGCCCGATGGGCAGCGGCCGGTTCCGCACCCGCGCGGAGATCGAGGCGATGTTCCCCGGGCTGGAGATGGTCGAGCCCGGTCTGGTGCTGTGCGACGACTGGTGGCCGGACGGCCCGCGCATGCAGCCGCTCAACCCCGTCCGTCGGTGCATCGTCGGCGGTGTGGGTCGCAAGCCCTAACGCGCCACGGGCAGCCAGTGCGAGAGGTCGGCCCGGGTGCCCGACGCGGTCACCCGGCCGTCCTCCACCGCCTGCGCCCAGCCGAGCCGTCCGGTGGCCAGTTCGAGCCACGTCCGCGGATCGGTCTCGATCACGTTGGGTGGCGTGCCGCGCGTGTGCCGGGGCCCTTCCACGCACTGCACGGCGGCGAACGGCGGCACGCGGACCTCGACACTTCGTCCCGGCGCGTCGGCCGCGAGTGCGCGTAGGCTGAGCCGCACGGCGGCGGCCAGTGCCTGTCGTGCCGGTTTCTCCTCGTCTCCGCTCAGCCACCCGGAGATCGCAGCCAGTGCGGCACGTAACTCTGCGGGGTCGACCGAACGCGAAGTGGGCATGGGGGAACAGTAGAGTGAACGCCAGTACGAAGGCACCTGACACGTGGGGTTGAACATGGCGCAGCGGGACGAAGCGGACGAGCTCGTACCGGATCCCCAGACCACCGGCCGGCTCGGCAAGCCGAAGATCACCGAGGAGATGCGCGCCAACGCCAGGGCCAATCCCAACAGCTGGCTCTATGTGATCGACGAGGCGTTCGACCCCAACGGCCCGGTGCCCTCGTGGGCGGTCGTCGGGGCGTACCCGGTGAACGCGGGCGGTGCCATCGTCGAGGACTTCCACCCCAACGACCGGTACCGGCCCTCGCCCAAGGCGCTCGGCTTCCCCGAGCCCGGCAACGAGCTGGAGCGGCTGCTGCAACTGGTCCGCACCAACCACCGCCCGGCCGAGGACCTGCCGCCGGTGATCCTCGACGCCACGTTGTTCGTGTACGCGATGTCGCCGCTGCAGCGCACGGTCATCGGTTTCCACAACACCGACGGCCGCGTCATGGTGCCCGCGTACACGTCGAAGTCGCTGGTTCCCCGCGAGTGGCCGCACGCGCGGGCGGTGCTGGGCCGGGACGTGGTCCCGCTGCTCGCCGGGCACCCGATCGCGATCAACCCGCACGACGTGGTCACCGCGGTCGTGCCCGCGGAGCACCTTGAGCAGGCCCTCGCCCGCGAGGAAAAGCGGTAACGCGCGCCACTGGGCCACGCCGGTTGTCACTCCGCTGAGTGACGTTCGATTCGCATGATGTGCTCGATAGAGGCATGGTGCTTCCCTAGGGAAGGGGAGTTGCCATGCGTCATGCGAATTCTCGGCTGCGCTGGGGCGCGGCCCTGTGCCTGACCGGCGCACTGACCACTGTGTTCACCCCCAGCGCCGCCGCTGCCGACTACAGCCAGGCCGACACCACGTCGGCCGGCTCGCAGATCGCGCGCGTCGAGGGCGTGGGCGGAAGACCCGCGTACCAGAACCTGGTGGGCACGATCGGGCACGACGTCAGCGGGCACCAGGGCGCGGTGGACTGGACCGGTGCCTGGAACTCCGGCGGCCGATTCGTCTACGTGAAGACCACCGAGGGCACGGGGTACGTGAACCCGCAGTTCGGCCAGCAGTACAACGGGTCCTACGCGGTCGGCATGACCCGCGGGGCCTACCACTTCGCCCGGCCCGACGTCTCCGGCGGCGCCGCGCAGGCGAACTACTTCCTGGACCACGGCGGCGGCTGGTCCGCCGACGGCCGCACGCTGCCCGGTGCGCTCGACGTCGAGTACAACCCGTACGGCGACGCCTGCTACGGCAAGGATCCGACGGCGATGAGCGCGTGGATCTCGGACTTCTCGAACACCTACCGGACCCGCACCGGCCGGTTCCCCACCATCTACACGTCGACCACGTGGTGGAACCGGTGCACGGGCAACAACAAGGGCTTCGGCGGGAACCCGCTGTGGATCGCGCGGTACAACGAGAACCCCGGTGGGCTGCCTTCTGGCTGGGGCAAGCAGACGATCTGGCAGTTCGCGGACAGCGGCACGCTGCCCGGCGACCAGAACCTGTTCGACGGGGCCGCCGACGCGCTGCGGGCCTTCGCGCTGGGGCAGTGACGCCCGTTCCGTGACTGTTCTAGACCAATGGGAGGACGACGAAAGTCGCTTCCCGTGGTCCTGACGTGCGTAAATTCCTCACACGTCCCGAGAATTTGCCGGAAGTTGATGACAAGTCGGCATGTCGTCATAAAGAATCACGCGCGGACGGCCTCCCTGCACCAGGCCGTCCACATCGCGAGGGCAATCGAAAGGGACACATCCATGTCGAATTCCGGGAGAAGATGGCGGAGACTCACCGCGGCCGTGTGCGCCGCCTCGGCCGCCGCGCTGGTGTCGGGCCTGCTCAGCCCGGCCGAGGCCGCCGACGGCACGGGGTCGATCGACGAGTACGTCGCGCAGCACGACCACGAGATGGGCTCGCAGATCCGGCGGGTCGAAGGTGATCAGTCCACTCCGGACACCAAGGCCGCCGCGCGGCAGCCGCAGGGCCTGAACGCCGACGGCGTGGTGGCCACGGCCACCGTTTCGGGCATCGATGTCAGCGGGCACCAGGGCAACGTCGACTGGGCGAGCTACTGGAACTCCGGCATCCGGTTCGCCTACGTCAAGGCGACCGAGAACGTCAACTACACCAACCCGTACTTCGCCCAGCAGTACAACGGCTCGTACAACGTCGGCATGATCCGCGGCGCGTACCACTTCGCCACCCCCGACACCTCCAGCGGCGCGGCGCAGGCCAACTACTTCGTGGACCACGGCGGCGGCTGGTCGGCCGACGGCCGGACCCTGCCGGGCGCGCTCGACATGGAGTACAACCCGTACGGCGCGACGTGCTACGGCCTGAGCGCCAGCGCGATGACAGCGTGGATCAAGGACTTCAGCGACACCTACCACGCGCGCACGAACAAGTACCCCACCATCTACTCCAGCACCAGCTGGTGGGGTCAGTGCGTGAACGGCGACTTCAGCTCCACCAACCCGCTGTGGGTCGCCCGGTACGCATCGAGCGTGGGCACCCTGCCGTACAACTGGGACTACTACACGTTCTGGCAGTACAGCTCCAGCCCGGTCGACCAGGACACCTTCAACGGTGCCTACGACAGGCTGGTGGCGCTCGCGACGAATTCCGACTGAGCAACGGTTTCCTGTGACGGGACCCCTGTCCGCACCGGACAGGGGTCCCGTTCACGTATTTTTTCCGGGAACCAGGCCCGGGGCCGGCACGTCCGAGCGGGCGAAGTGACTTGCGAAAGGCGACGCCGATGACCTATCCACCGCAGCCGGGCCAGCCGGACTACGGCCAGCAGCCGGATCCGTACGGCCAGCAACCGGGCGGGTACGGACAGCAGCCCGGGTACGGCCAGCAACCCGGATACGGGCAGCAGCCGGGCTATCCGCAGTCCGGCGAGTTCCCGCAGCAGCAGCCCGGCCAGCCGCAGTACGGCCAGCAGCCCTACGGCCAGGGCTACACCCAGCCGTACCCCGCGTACGACGCGTCCGGCGGTGGCCAGTACCCGCCGGGCCAGTACCCGCCCGGGATGTACGGCGCCCCGCCGTCCGGTGGCGGCGGCAAGAAGGGGCTGTGGATCGGGCTGGCCATCGGCCTCGTGGTGATCCTCGCGGCGCTCGGCGTCACGGGCTTCTGGAAGCCCGGGTTCTTCGTCGGCGGCAGCGGCGGCGACGGCCCGGACCCGGTGGCGCAGTCCATTGTGAACGGCCTGGCCAAGCACGACAAGGTCGCGCTGAAAGCGCTCGTCTGCGCGAACGCCGAGTCCGATGTGAACGAGGCCATCGACGAGGTCGACGACGTGTCGAACGCGAAGCTCACGAGCGTCCAGACCAACGGCGACAAGGCCACCGTGGTCGTGGCGGTCACGGCGTCCGGCACCGACGGCACCGCGACCGGCGGGCTGGAGAAGCAGAACGGCAAGTGGTGCTGGCACGACCTGTCGCTCAAGGCGAACAGCTCGTCCTCCACGAGCAAGTCGGCCACGGCGCCGACCCGCCGGAGCAGCAGCGCGCCCAGGACGTCGGCGAGCGCCAGCGCGGACGCCTACAAGGTCACCTCGCAGAACTTCCTGGACAAGGTCAACGCCGGCGACAGCGCGGGTGCGATGGCGCTCGTGTGCCCGGACAACGTTTCGGACGTGCAGTCGGACGTCACCAAGGCGACGTCGCAGCAGGCGAAGCTGACCGCGGACGTCGCGGGGATCAACGGGATCGGCTTCGGTGGGGTGCAGGGAACCGTCGGTGACCAGAAGGTCGACGGGTTCCTGTCCACCGACAACGCCAGCGACGGCGGGGCCTGCGTCGACGACTTCACCATCTACTGACCGGCCGGTCTGCGGCCGAGGCCAGGGCGCCTCGGCCGCATGATCAGCGCCGCCACGTAGTACGTGCAGGGCATGTCGGAGTGGTTGGCGTAGGTCAGCGTCACGTCGGCGGCGAGGTACAGCGAGTCGCCTTCGCCGAGGATCACCACCTCGCCGTCGACGGTCAGCGTCAGCGTGCCGGTCTGGACCACGATGAACTCGTGGGAGCCCGCCGCGTACGGCGGGTAGGTGCCGGCTTCGCAGTCCGGCGGCAAGGTGGAGCGGATCCACTCGAAGTTCACCCCGGGCACGACGGGCGTCAGGATCGTGCGTTGCCAGCCGCCGGGCTCGTGCACGGTGTCCTGGTCGGCGGCGCGCCGGACGATCATCCGCTTCGGTGGCGTCAGCAGCTCGGCCAGTGGGAGCCCGAGCCCGTTCGCGATCCGGTCGAGCACCACGATCGTAGGAGCCTTCGCCCCTCGTTCGACGGACGACAACATGCTCACGCTGACGTCGGACCGGTCGGCCAGCGCCTGCAGGGTCAGCCCGCGTTCCGTCCGGGCGGCCTGGATCTGCGCTCCGAGCGCCGCGAGGTTCATCTATCCTATAGTAGTGAATTCCTCCGCTATAGTGAAAAGCGCCGCTGAGCGGCATCTCGCCGACATCGCGGAGATCTACGCGCACTACGTGACGGGGAGCGTCGTCACGTTCGAGCTGGAGCCGCCGGACCTACCGGAGTGGCGGCGCCGGTTCACCGCGGTGACCGGCGCCGGCCTGCCGTTCCTGGTCGCCGAAGCCGACGGCGTGGTGCTGGGTTACGCCTACTGCTCGCCGTGGAAGTCCCGCCCCGCGTACCGGCGGACCGTCGAGAACTCGATCTACCTGGCACCGTCCGCCGTGGGCAAGGGCCTCGGCGGCCTACTGCTGGACGAGCTGCTCGAACGCTGTGCCGCCAACGGAATCCGCGAGGTGATCGCGGTGATCGCCGCGCCGGGGCCGGACAACCCGTCCGCGGCACTGCACCGCCGCCGCGGTTTCACCGAGGCGGGGTGCCTGACCGGGGTCGGGTTCAAGCACGGCCGGTGGCTCGACACCCTGCTGATGCAACGCTCCCTGGCGGCCTGATCAGCCGAACAGCTTCGGCAGCGTGCCCTCCCAGGCCGCTCGGAGCTCGTCGAGCGGGAACGTGGTCACGCCCTGGATCTCCAGCGCGCCGGACTCCGGGTCCACCACACCGGTCTTGCGCCATGGCAGCCCGCGGGCGGTGCACATCTCGGTGAACCGCAGCTCCTCCGTGCGCGGCACCGCGACCAGCACCCGGCCCGAGGACTCCGAGAACAGCTGGACGAACGGGTCGGCGTCCTCGTCCAGCACGATCCGCGCGCCGCACTGACCGATGAGGACGGTCTCGACGAGAGCCTGCGCGAGGCCGCCGTCCGACACGTCGTGCGCCGCGGAGATCATGCCGTCCCGCGACCCGGCGACGAGGATCTCGGCCAGCAGGCGCTCGCGCTCCAGGTCCACCTTCGGCGGCCGCCCGCCGAGGTGGTCGTGCACGACCTGCGCCCACGCGGAGCCGTCCAGCTCGTCGTGCGTCTCGCCGAGCAGCAGCAGGGTTTCGCCCGCCTCGGCACCGATTCCGGTGGGGATGCGGCGCTTGACGTCGTCGATCACGCCGAGCACGCCGACCACCGGCGTCGGCAGGATCGCGGTCTCGCCGGTCTGGTTGAAGAAGCTGACGTTCCCGCCGGTGACCGGGATGCCGAGCTGCGCGCAGCCGTCGGCGAGCCCGTGCACCGCCTGCTCGAACTGCCACATCACACCCGGGTCGGTGGGCGCGCCGAAGTTCAGGCAGTTGGTGACGGCCAGCGGCACGGCGCCGCTGGTGGCCACGTTCCGGTAGGACTCGGCGAGCGCGAGCTGCGTGCCGAGATACGGGTCGAGGTAGACGAAGCGCGCGTTGCAGTCCGTCGACACGGCGACACCGCGGCCGGTCTTCTCGTCGATCCGGATGAGGCCCGAGTCGGCGGGCTGCGCGAGCACTGTGTTGCCGCGCACGTAGCGGTCGTACTGCTCGGTGACCCAGTCCTTGGCCGCCTGGTTGGGCGAGGAGATGACACGCAGGACGGTCTCGCGCAGCTCGTCGGCGGTCCGCGGCCGGGCCAGGTTCGCCGTGGTGTCGGCCTGGATGGAGTCCTGAGTGGACGGACGCACGACGGGCCGGTCGTACACCGGGCCCTGGTGCGCCACCGTGCGCGGCGGCACGTCCACGACGGTCTCGCCGTGCCAGGTGATCACCAGGTGGTCGCCGTCGGTCACCTCGCCGATCTCGGTGGCGATGACGTCCCACTTGCGGCAGACCGCGAGGAACTCGTCCACCTTGGCCGGGTCGACGACCGCGCACATGCGTTCCTGCGACTCGCTGGACAGCACCTCCGCGGGCGTCATGCCGGTGGCGCGCAACGGCACGCGGTCGAGTTCGATGCGCATCCCGCCGTCACCGGCCGCGGCCAGCTCCGAGGTGGCGCACGAAAGCCCGGCGCCGCCGAGGTCCTGGATGCCGACCACGAGCTTCTTCGCGAACAGCTCCAGGCAGCACTCGATGAGCACCTTCTCGGTGAACGGGTCGCCGACCTGGACGCTCGGCAGCTTCTTGCGGCCACCGGCCGACTCGTCGCCGGAGAACGTGTCGCTGGCCAGCACCGACACGCCGCCGATGCCGTCGAGGCCGGTGCGCGCGCCGAACAGGATGATCTTGTTACCGGTGCCGGACGCGAACGCCAGGTGCAGGTCCTCGGTGCGCATCGCGCCCACGCACATCGCGTTCACCAGCGGGTTGCCCGCGTAGCTGGAGTCGAAGACGACCTCGCCGCCGATGTTCGGCAGGCCGAGGCAGTTGCCGTAGCCCGCGACGCCCGCGACCACGCCGGGCAGCACGCGGCGGGTGTCCGGGGCGTCGGCGGGGCCGAAGCGCAGCGCGTCGGCGACCGCGAGCGGCCGCGCGCCCATCGCGAGGATGTCGCGGACGATGCCGCCGACCCCCGTCGCCGCGCCCTGGTAGGGCTCCACATAGGACGGATGGTTGTGGCTCTCCACCTTGAACGTGACGGCCCACCCGTCACCGATGTCGACCACGCCGGCGTTCTCACCGATCCCGGCGAGCATCTTGGCCTTCATCTCGGGCGTGGTGGTCTCGCCGAAGTAGCGCAGGTGCTTCTTCGAGGACTTGTACGAGCAGTGCTCGCTCCACATCACCGAGTACATCGCCAGCTCGGCGTCGGTGGGCCTGCGGCCGAGGATCTCCCGGATGCGGGCGTACTCGTCCTCGGCGAGGCCGAGCTCGCGATAGGGCTGCGGGGTCTCCGGGGTGGCTGCGGCGCGGGCGGTGGTGTCGATGACCAGGGCTTCCGTCACGGCGTCCAGGCTACCCGGCGGGAAATTCGGTCGACCCGGACACGGGGTCTCCATACCGTTCGGAGCATGCGCCTCCCGTCCCGGCTCACGCCGTTGCGCTTCCTCGCCGCCCTGCTCAGGGCCCGGTCATCGCTGGCCGTGGCCTCCTGCGTGCTGGGCGCGGTGTGGCTGCTGCCCAGCGCGATGCTGCCGCTGGTGATCGGGAACACGGTCGACGCCATCGCGCACGGCGAGGCGATCTGGGGTCAGGCCGGGCTGATCGCGGGGCTGGCCGTGGCGCAGGCGGTGGCGGGCAGCGCGTTGATCTTCGCGATCCACGGCGCGTGGTTGCACGGTGCGTCGGCGGCCCAGCAGGTGATCGCGGACCACACCGCGCGGCTCGGCGCCTCGCTGCGGGCGCAGGCGGCGACCGGTGACGTCATGGCCATCTCGTCGAGCGACATCGGCCGGATCGGCAACGTCTTCGAGGTCATGGGCCGCATGTTCGGCTCGGTCGTGGCGTTCCTCACGGTCGGCGTCGTGCTGCTGTTCTCGTCACCGCTGCTCGGTGTCGTCGCGCTGGTCGGCGTGCCGCTCGCGGTGCTGAGCATGGGGCGGCTCGTCGCCCCGCTGCAGAAGCGCAAGGGCGAGCAGCGCGAGGAACTGTCGGAGGTCAACGCGATCGCGGCGGACATCGTCTCCGGCCTGCGGATCCTGCGTGGGATCGGCGGCGAGCGGCAGTTCCGGCAGCGGTTCGGGACGGCGAGCCAGCGGGTCCGTCGTGCCGGGGTCGAGGTCGCACGCAGCGAGTCGTGGCTGGTGGCGGCCGAGGTGCTGCTGCCGGGCCTGGTCACCGTGGCCATCACGTGGCTCGGCGCGCGGCTCGCCGTCGCGGGCACGATCGGGATCGGCGAGCTGGTCACGTTCTACGCGGCGTCGGCGTTCCTGGTGGTGCCGGTGAGCACGGCGACGGAGTTCACCAGCGCGTTCACGTCGGCGATGGTGTCCGCGCGCAAGATCTGCGGAGTGCTGCGGCTGCGGCCGTTCCTCACCGACCCGGCGGACCCGGTTCCCCTGCCGGAAGGCCCGCTGGAGCTGCACGACAGCGAGACCGGGATCACCGCGGTGGCGGGCAAGCTCACCGTGATCGACGCCGGCAGCCAGGCCGAGGCGCTGGCCGCGCGGCTCGCGCGGTTCGCCGAACCTTCGCCGGGCGAGCGGGTCCTCGTCTCGGGGGTGTCCGCCGACCACGTGGCGCTGGCGGAACTGCGGTCGCGGGTGGTCTACGCACACAACCAGGACCTGTGGTTCTCCGGCCCGCTGCGGGAGCAGCTCGTGCCCGCGCACCGCGCCGAGCCGGCGCTGACCACGGCCGACGCGGACGACATCGTGGCCGGGTTCCCGGCCGGGCTCGACGAGCTGATCGGCGAGCGGGGCCGCGAGGTGTCGGGCGGGCAGCGCCAGCGGCTCAACCTCGCGCGGGCGCTCGCGCTGGACGCCGACGTGCTCCTGCTCGACGAGCCGACCTCGGCCGTGGACACCCACACCGAGGCCCGGATCACCGAGCGGGTCGCCAAGGTGCGGCAGGGCAGGACGACGGTGGTGTTCAGCGAAAGTCCGTTGTGGACACTCGTGGCGGATGAGGTGATCTCGTGCCGGTGAGACTTCCGCTCGCGAGCGGACGGGCGGCCATGGCATGGCTGCGGGCGATGATGTCCGCGCACCGCAGGGCTTTCGCCGCGGTGATCGGGCTGTACGGCCTGGCCGCGGTGGCCGGGCTGGCGGGGCCGCAGGTGCTGGGGTACCTGGTGGACTCCGTCGCCGCGGGACACGCCGAGATCGAGGTGCCCGCGCTGTTGTTCGTGGTGCTGCTGATCGTGCAGTCGGCGCTGAAGCGGGTGGCGCGGGTGCGGACCGGGATGCTCGGCGAGCAGGTGCTGGCCGAGACTCGGGAGTCGTTCGTGGGCGAGGCGCTGCGGCTGCCGCTGAGCACCGTCGAGGCGGCGGGCACCGGTGACCTGCTCAGCCGCGCGACCACGGATGCCGACCGGGTCGACCACGCGGTGCGCAACGCCATTCCGGAGATCACGGTGTCGGCGATGACCGTGGTGTGCACCGTGGTCGCGATGGTCGTCACGTCCCCGCTGCTGTCGCTCGGGCTGCTGGTCGTCGTGCCGCTGCTGTACTTCTCGTGCCGGTGGTACTGGGCGCGGGTGCCGTCGACGATCGAGCGGATGCTGGGCTCGTGGGCCGACGTCCAGACGCACCTGCACGAGACGGCGGATGGCGCGCGCACGGCGGAGGCGCTGGGGCTGGTCGAGCGCCGGGTCGCGTTGGGACGGCGAGCGCTGGGCGTGGCGGTCGAGCGGGAGCGTGAACTGCGGAGCCTGACCGTGCGGTGGGTGCCGTGGATGTCGTTGTCCCAGGTGCTGCCGATCGCGGTGATGCTGCTGATCGGCGCGTGGGCGTACGCGCGCGGGCTCGTCGGGCTGGGCACGCTGACGACGATGGTCGTGTACGTGCAGGCGCTGAGCGCGCCGATGGAGGAGCTGCTGTGGTGGGCCGAGGACGTGCAGGTGTCGGGCACGGCCGTGCGGCGGATCCTCGGCGTGCGGGGCAGCGACGACGCCCGGCGCGACGGCCGGCCGCGGGGACGGGAGATCGTCGTGAGCGGCGTGCGGTACGGCTACTCGGCCGACCGCGAGGTGCTGCATGGCATCGACCTGCGGATACCGCCTGGTGAGCGGCTCGCGATCGTCGGCCCGTCGGGCGCGGGCAAGTCGACGCTGGGGAGGCTGCTGGCTGGAGTGGCGGCGCCGTCGTCCGGCTCCGTGACGATCGGCGGGGCGGAGGTGTCGCGGCTGCCGGAGGACGTGCTGCGGAGCGAGGTGCTGCTGCTGACGCAGGAGCAGCACGTGTTCGCCGGGACGCTGCGGGAGAACCTGACGCTGCCTGCCGGTGAGTGGAGCGACGGGGATCTGCGGCGGGCGTTGGGTGCGGTCGGATTGGAGGAGTGGTGCGACCGGCTGGATACGCGGCTCGGGGCCGGGGCGGTCGCGGTCAGTGCGGCGGTGGCGCAGCAGCTGGCGTTGGCGCGGGTGGTGCTGGCCGATCCGCACACCGTGGTGTTGGACGAGGCGACGTCCCTGCTGGACACGTCGTCCGCGCGGCAGTTGGAGCGGTCGTTGAGCGGGGTGCTGGAGGGGCGGACCGTGATCGCCATCGCGCATCGGTTGCACACGGCTGCGGCGGCGGATCGGGTGGCGGTGGTGGAGGACGGGAGGGTTACGGAGTTGGGGCCGCACGCGGAGTTGCTGGCCCGGGGTGGGGCTTACGCGCGTCTCGTGGCCGCCGCTGCCGTGGGGTGATGTTTTACAGGTGGGCGGCCGGTGCCGGTCGTCGTGCCGGGTTCGAGCCCGAGGCGGCGCCGGGCGGCGGCCGGGAGAATCCCCGGCCGCCCACCCTGAGTCACGGTCAGTGCTTGATCAATTGCTCGGCGCGGTCTCGATGCGCAGGGCGGTGTCGCCGTCCTTGTTGCAGTACACGACGCCCTGGCTGCCTGCGGGTTCCTCGGCTTTGGCGCAGTCCCAGTGTCCGAGGATGTCGAGTACGCGGCGTCCGGGTCCTTCGCCCTGCGGTGCCTGTGCGTAGTACTCACTGATGACGTTGAACGCTTCGGTGCAGCCGGGGGTGCCTTCGTTGGAGGACTTCGCGATCAGATCCACCTGCGGGCCACCGGGAGCACCGACTTTCCCGCCGTTTTCGCTGCAGTTGACGTCGCCGGTTCCCGTTTCCGCGGAATCACCGGTGGTCTGCGGCGAGGCTTGAACCGTGCTCGGGGCGGTCTCGATGCGCAGGGCGGTGTCGCCGTCCTTGTTGCAGTACACCACGCCCTGGCTGCCTGCGGGTTCCTCGGCTTTGGCGCAGTCCCAGTGTCCGAGGATGTCGAGTACGCGGCGTCCGGGTCCTTCGCCCTGGGGCGCTTGCGCGTAGTACTCACTGATCACGTTGAACGCTTCGGTGCAGCCGGGGGTGCCTTCGTTGGAGGACTTCGCGATCAGATCCACCTGCGGGCCACCGGGAGCACCGACTTTCCCGCCGTTTTCGCTGCAATTGACGTCGCCGGTTCCCGTTTTCCCGGAATTGCCGGTGGTCACACTGTGGGCTTTGGTCTGGGGCGAGGCTTGCACCGCTGCCGCGTCGGTGACCTTGGTGGCTGGAGCAGGGGAAACCTGTCCAGTCGAATTGTTCCCACTGCAAGCGGAAAGAAGTGCGGTCGCCGCGAGCGCGCCACCCACCAGTGCCAGCTTCATCGATTTCATCGTGGTGGACCCCATTTTCGAACCCCCGGATCTGTGCCGAATCTTTGATCAGTGGACGGCCCACGCCGTGCGACGTTGCGGCCAACCGCCACTGAGGCTCAAAGTTGCACTATCGTCCGCCCGGGCCTGACCGCACGGACAGATTTCGCCAGCCGGACGCAACCCGCCGGCTCGATCGGGATTCGTACTGTGGGTGATGACGTCGGACTTGGTCAGTCCGGCCTCGGCGAGCTGTCAGGCCCTGACCAGGGCGTCGACTGCCGAGTAGAACATCCCCAGGCCGTCGTCGCTGGGGCCGGTCAGTGCGTCGATGGCGTGTTCCGGGTGGGGCATCAGGCCGACGACCCTGCCGTTCTTGCTGGTGATGCCCGCGATGTCGTTGCGGGAGCCGTTCGGGTTTTCGCCCACGTAGCGGAACACCACGCGGCCCTCACCCTCCAGCTCGTCCAGTGTGGACTGGTCCGCGACGTAACCGCCCTCGCCGGACTTCAGGGGGATCAGGATTTCGGCGCCCTTGTCGTACCTCGTGGTCCAGGCGGAGGTGTTGTTCTCCACCTTGAGCCACTGGTCGCGGCAGACGAAGTGCAGGTTCTTGTTCCGCACCAGCGCACCCGGCAGCAGGCCCGCCTCGCACAGGATCTGGAAACCATTGCAGATCCCCAGCACCGGCATGCCCTTGCCCGCGGCCTCGACGACGCTGTTCATCACCGGCGCGAAGCGGGCGATGGCGCCGCACCGCAGGTAGTCACCGTAGGAGAAACCGCCGGGGACGATCACCGCGTCGACGCCGTGCAGGTCCTCGTCCGCGTGCCACAGTGACACCGCCTCGGCGTCGGCGTAGCGGGCCGCCCGCGCCGCGTCGACGTCGTCCAGCGTGCCCGGAAAGGTAATGACCCCGATCTTCACGAAATCCTCCGCACGGTCCACTCCTCGATGACCGGGTTGGCCAGGAAACCTTCGGCGATCTTCGCCAGCGTCTCGTCGTCGACCGAGTCGTCGACCTCCAGCTCGAAGTGCTTGCCCTGCCGCACCTCGGACACGCCGGTGAAGCCCAGCCGCGGCAGCGCACCGGCCACGGCCTGACCTTGCGGGTCCAGGATCTCGGGTTTGGGCATGACGTCGACCACGACTCGGGCCACGGTGGGGGCTCCCATGTCTTCGCAGGTAGGCGGTACTGCTCCAGGGTAACGGCCCGAAGAGTCCCCGTGTCGCCCGCCCTGCGCACATCACAGCTTGACCGCACCCGCACGTCCTTCCTAGGCTCGTTCGAGATACCGAACCTTGTCCGAAATATCGAACGGCGGTGCAGCGGTGCGAGAGAACACCCGGGAGTTCCTGCGCTCACTCGGACTGCCGGGAGGTGATCCGGGCGAGCTGCCGGCCAGCACCAAACGCTTCCCGGACGGCGCCCAGTACCGCGTGGAGATCCCGAGCGTCGAAGGTCCCGAAGCGCTCGAAGCGGTGTACGACGAGGCGGACGCCCGCGGGGTCACCGTGCACCGGATCTCGCAGGGCAGCGGCGGGATGCTGCTGACGCAACGCGAGCTCGCGGCGATGGCGGAGTTCGCGCGGGCCCGGTCGATCGAGGTGAGCCTGTTCGCCCGGCCCGTCGCGGCCTGGGACACCGGCGCCGCGTCCGTCGCGAGCGCGGGCGGCCCCTTCGCGGCCCAGGCCAGGGGCACCGAGCAGCTCGTGGACGTGCTCGAAGACATCCGGCGCACCACGGAGGCGGGTTTCCGCAGCGTGCTGGTCACCGACCTGGGCGTGCTCACCGTCGCCGCGCGGATGCGGGAGGCCGGGGTGCTGCCCGCGGACCTGCAGTTCAAGGTGAGCGTGCAGATGGGCCTCGCGAACCCGGCCTCGATCCGGCTCGCCGAGCAGGCCGGCGCCACGACGTACAACGTGCCCACCGACCTGAGCCTCGCGCAGCTCGCGGCCGTCCGGGCGGCCGTCGACCTCCCGCTGGACATCTACGTCGAGGCGCCCGACGACCTCGGCGGCTTCGTCCGGCACCACGAGATCGCGGAGATCGTGCGCGTCGCCGCGCCCGTCTACCTCAAGTTCGGGTTGCGCAACGCGCCGAACATCTACCCCAGCGGCACGCACCTCACCCCGACGGCGGTGGCGCTGGTGCGGGAACGCGTGCGACGTGCCGAGATCGGGCTGGAACTGCTGAACCGCTACGACCCCGAAGCCGTCGGCTCCACGCTGTCCGCCGCCGACCTCGCCGTACCGGTCGCGTAGCCGAGCCGGGCGGACAGCTCGGCCGCGCCTTCACGCACCAGGTCCTCCCAGCCGGTCCAGGCTTCGGGCGAATGCCGCGACGTGGGCACGGAAATGCTCATCGCGGCGACCCACTCCCCGTCCGCGTCGACCACCGGGGCGGCGACGCAGCCCGCGTCCGGATTGGACTCACTGCGTTCGTGAGCCACTTCCGTGACGCGGATTTCGTCGAGCTGGGCGAGTAGCGACGGCCGTGCCGTCACACTGTGTTCGGTGAGCGCGGCCAGCTTCCGGCCCTTCAACCGGGCGAGCAGGTCCTCGCGCGGCAGCCCGGCCAACAGCACCTTGCCGACGGCGGTGCAGTGCGCGGGCAAGCGGTGCCCGACCGCGGAGATCAGCCGGACCGGGTGCGTAGAGTCTATTTTGGACACGTACACCACGTCGAGTCCGTCGAGGATTCCCACGTGGACGGTCTCCCCGCAACGGGCGGCGACCGAACGCGCCACCGCGTCGGCTTCGGCGGAGAACTCCAGCCGCTGACGGTAGCGGGAACCGAGTTCGAGCAGGACGGGCCCGAGCCGGTAGGTGGTTTCGTGCCGGTCGAGGTAACGCCGTTCGACCAGCGTGGACAGCAGTTCGTGGGTGGTGGAACGCGGCAGACCGAGGTGCCGGCCGATCTCCGCCGCCGTCAACGTGGCCCGCGAACCGAGGAACAGTTCGAGGACATCGGCCGCCCGAAGCACAGCCGGGACGAGGCGGGGCATGCCCACACCATACCCCGCCGTCCGAAATACCGAACACAAGGAAACTGCAGTAAGCGGCGCCGCCGCTTACGAACGTCACGCGTTACGCGACGACCTGCACCTCATCGCCCGGATGCAGCGTGTTGTAGAAGGTCACGGCGTCCTGGTGTGACAGGTGCACGCAGCCGTGCGACTTCCGCTGCAGGCTGCCCTGGTGGAAAGCCACGCCCGTGTTCGTGAAGAACACAGAGTAGGGCATCGGACCGTTGTACTGCCTGCTGTAGTGGTCGATGTCCTTGTACTGGACGTGGAATATCCCCTTGGGTGTCGGATAACTGGGCAGGCCCGGCGCCACCGGCACCGGACCGGTGGTGACCGATCCGTTGTCCTGCAACCACGCCTGTCCCGTACTCAGCTGCACACAGGCTTTCGCCTGCGGCTCGCACGGGGTTGTGGCGGCGTCAGCGGACGGTGCGGCAAACCCGAGCGCACCGATCGCCGTCACCGCTCCTACTACGGTTCCGGTTATCTTTCGCAAGGTAGCCATAGTGGTGGTTACCCAGCACCGCCACGACCATGCAGTATCGTCACGAGTTTTCCGACGAGCCTGTCCGTCTTCTCGCCGCGGGTGAAGGTGGTCAACTGGATCGGCACGGAGAACCGTTGGCGCGCAACGGCTTTCGGTCGCGCGAACTCGCGCAGTCCCTCCGGGCCGTGAATGCGGCCGAAACCCGAGTCACCGACTCCGCCGAACGGCAGCGAACCGATTCCGGCGAAGGAGAACGGCGCGTTGATCGACGTCATGCCCGACTTCAGCTTCGCCGCGATCTTCGTGCCGTTGTGCCGGGAAAACACGGTGGAGCCCAGGCCGTAACGGGTGGCGTTGGCCTTTTCGACCGCTTCGTCCATGGACCGGACCTTCGCAATCGTCACGGTCGGGCCGAACGTCTCCTCGGTGACCGCCTCGGAGTCCTCCGGCACGTCGACCAGCACGGTCGGGCGCACGTACCGCTCGCCCACCGCGTCCGCGCCACCGGTGAGCGCGCGACCGCCGCGGGCGAGCGCGTCGGCGATGTGGCGCCGGATCACGTCCAGCTGCGCGGGCATCGTGATCGGGCCGTACTGCTTGCCGGGCTCGACGTCGCGCGTCAGCTCGACGACCTTCCCGACGAACCGGTCGTAGACGTCCTCGTGCACGTACACGCGTTCGACGCCGATGCAGGTCTGGCCTGAGTTGGAGAACGCGCCCCACACCGCGGCGTCCGCGGCGGCGTCGACATCGGCGTCGCTGTCCACGAGCAGGGCGTCCTTGCCGCCCGCCTCGATCACGACCGGCGTGAGCGTCTCCGCGGCGGCGGCCATGATCTTCTTGCCGGTGGCGGTGGACCCGGTGAACGCGATCTTGTCCACGCCCGCGGACACCAGCGCCGCGCCCGTCCGGCCGAAGCCCGTCACCAGCTGGAACACCGGCTGCTCGGGCACCACCTCGGCGAACGTGTCGGCGAGCCACTTGCCCACGCCCGGGGTGTACTCGCTGGGCTTGAACACCACCGCGTTGCCCGCGGCCAGCGCGTACGTGATCGAACCGAGCGGCGTGTAGACCGGGTAGTTCCACGGCCCGATCACGCCGATCACGCCCAGCGGCACGTACTCGACCGAGGCGGTGTGGTTGCTCAGCAGCAGCCCCGCGGAGCGGCGCTTGCGGCCCAGCACCTTCGGCGCGTGGCGGGCGGCCCAGGCGATGTGCTCGATCGCCAGCACCACTTCGAGCTGGGCGTCGCCGCGGGGCTTGCCGGTCTCCTGCTGCACGACGGCACACAGCTCGTCCATCCGTCGAGTGACGATGCCGGCCCACTTCCGCAGCCGGTCGGCGCGGCCGCCGAACCCGAGGGAAGCCCACCAGGCCGCGGCGCCCCGCGCCCTCGCGACCGCGTCGCGCACCTGCTCCGGGCTGTGCACCGGGTACGTGCCCACGACCTCGTCGGTGGCCGGGCTGAGCGAGTCGAAGGTCTCCTGCGCCACTGCAGTCATTCCACACCCTCCTACTGGTGAGTACGCCCAGCATGGCACAAGCCGCGGTTCCGGTAATAGGCTGAACTCGACTCATGCAGAGGAGTGAACAGATGCGAATCGTCCATTATGGACACGCCTGTGTGCTGCTGGAGACCGACAGTGCGCGGATCCTGCTCGACCCGGGCTCGTTCTCCACGGGCTTCGAGGGCGAGCGCGAGCTGTCCGCGGTGTTCGTCACCCACCAGCACTTCGACCACATCGACTCGGAGAAGCTGCCCGGTCTGCTCGAAGCGAACCCCGGCGCGAAGCTGATCGTCGACCCCGGCACCGAGGAGACTGTCGCCAAGCTGGGCCTCGAGTTCGAGATCGCGCGCCCCGGCGACTCGTTCGACATCGCGGGCACCGCCGTCAACGCGGTCGGCGGCGAGCACGCCGTCATCCACCAGGACCTGCCGCAGATCCCGAACGTCGGCTTCCTGTTCGAGCACGGCGCCTTCTACCACCCCGGCGACTCGTTCTACGTGCCGGAGCAGAAGGTCGACGTGCTGGGCCTGCCCACCGGCGCGCCGTGGCTCAAGGCCGGCGAAGCGGTCGACTTCCTGCGTGCCGTCTCGCCGCGGGTGGCCGTGCCGATCCACGAGGCGGTGCTCGCGAACCCGGCGATGCACTACGGCCTGTTCACCAACCTCGCCCCCGAGGGCACCGAGGTGCGCGTCGCCCCGCGCGGCGAGGCCGCCAAGCTCTGATAGGTGCTGCCGAAGGCCCGGTTTTCCAGCGCGACGTCGACTGCGTCGAGCAGCGCCTGCCGGAGACCGGGCCGGGTGAGGTCGGCCGCGTCGGCGCCGAGCCGGACCAGGCCGCCGCGCTTCGCCGCCCGCGCGGAGGCGAGGACGAGCGCGAAGCAGCGCAGCGTCTCCGTGCGGTGCGGCTGGTTCGCGAAGTCGTGCACCCGCGAGCGATGCACCGCGCCGGTGCTCAGGTCGTGCACGGCGCCGAGGTCGGCGCACAGCCGGAAACCCTGACCACGCACGGCTTCCAGCGTGCCGTGCGAGGCGAGCCAGCGCGGCGGCGCGAACCCGTCGACAGCGAGCCCGGCGCGTTCGACCGCCGCCTGCGCCGCGATCAATCGCAGCCGGGCCTCGTGCGCGGGCAGCGCGGCGAACTCGGCCCGGCGGCCGAAGTGCGCGCGGTGCGTGGGGGCGATGCGGTGGTCGAAGCCGTGCAGCAGCAGGCCGTCGCCGGCGCGGACGCGCGTGCGCACCCACTCCGTGACAGCGGCGGTGCCGGCGAGCTGCGGGGCGAAGAGCAGGGACAGCGGGACCTTCCGCCGGTCCAGCTCGGTGGCGAGCTCGGCGCAGCGGTGCAGCGTCCGGGGGCCGATGCCGGACAGGGAGACCAGCAGGCGGGCGTCCATGTACCCATTGCGCCAGCCGAAGGTGGCGCTGCGCTTACTGTGAGGTGACGGTCCGCCACCGACCTCGCTACAAGATGGGCGCCGGCACGTAGTTCGCGGCCTCGGGGAACCGCGCCAGGATGCTCTCCACCTGCTTCGCCACCGCCGTGACCTGCGCGGGAGCGACGCCGGTGAACGACAGCCGGTCCGCGAGCAGCCGGTCGAGGTCCTCGCGGGACAGCGGCAGCCGCTCGTCGGCGGCGAGGCGGTCCAGCAGGTCGTTGCGGGTCAGGCCCTCCTCGCGCATCGCGAGCGCGACGGCGACCGCGTTCTCCTTGATCGCCTCGTGCGCGGTCTCGCGGCCGACCCCCGCGCGCACGGCGGCCATCAGCACCTTCGTGGTGGCGAGGAACGGCAGGTAGCGGTCTAGCTCGCGGGCCACCACGGCGGGGAAGGCGCCGAACTCGTCCAGCACGGTCAAGAACGTCTCCAGCAGGCCGTCGAGCGCGAAGAACGCGTCGGGCAGCGCGACCCGGCGCACCACCGAGTCCGACACGTCGCCCTCGTTCCACTGGTCGCCGGCCAGCTCGCCGGTCATCGACAGGTAGCCGCGCAGCACCACGGCCAGCCCGTTGACCCGCTCGCACGACCGCGTGTTCATCTTGTGCGGCATCGCCGACGAGCCGACCTGCCCGGGCTTGAAACCCTCGGTGACCAGCTCGTGCCCGGCCATCAGCCGGATCGTCTTGGCGAGGCTCGACGGCGCGGCGGCCAGCTGCACGAGCGCCGAGAGCACGTCGAAGTCCAGCGACCGCGGGTACACCTGGCCGACGCTGGTGAAGGTGCGGGAGAAGCCGAGGTGGTCGGCGATCCGGCGTTCCAGGTTGTACAAGGTGGACTGAGCTGTGTTTGTGCCTCCACCGCCGGCGGGCGGGCTAAGCAGGTCGAGCATGTCCTGCGCGGTGCCGACCGGGCCCTTGATCCCGCGCAGCGGATACCGCCCGATCAGGTCGTCGAGCCGCTCGAAGGCGACGAGCAGCTCGTCGGTGGCGGTGGCGAACCGCTTGCCCAGCGTCGTCGCCTGCGCGGCCACGTTGTGGGAGCGGCCGGCCAGCACCAGGTCGGAGTGCTCGACGGCGAGCGCGGCCAGCCGGGCGAGCACCGCGGCGACCCGGCCGCGCACCAGCTCCAGCGACCGCCGGACCTGCAGCTGCTCGACGTTCTCGGTCAGGTCGCGCGAGGTCATGCCCTTGTGCACGTGCTCGTGCCCGGCGAGGGCGTTGAACTCCTCGATCCGCGCCTTCACGTCGTGCCGGGTGACACGCTCCCGCTCGGCGATCGACGCGAGGTCGACCTGGTCCACGACACGCTCGTAGTCCTCGACGACGCCGTCCGGCACCTCGACGCCCAGCTCGCGCTGGGCCTTGAGGACCGCGATCCACAGCTCCCGCTCCAGCGTCACCTTCCGCTCGGGCGACCACAGGGCGACCAGCTCGGGCGAGGCGTAACGGGAGGCGAGCACGTTGGGGATGCGGGGCTTGTCCACGTGCCCAGGTTATAGAGGGCTCAGCTCAGCGCGTCCCGCAGCATCGCGCGCGCCACCGCGCGCGGGTCCGGGTCCACCTCGATCAGGGCGTTGACCACGGCTCCGTCGACGAGCGCGATCAGCTGGGCGAGGCGCTTGGCGTCGATGGGGACACCCGAGCGGGTGAAAATCTCGGTGAGCAGCTCGTGGAACTCGACCTGCATCGCGCGCATCACCGGCCGCAGGTACGGGCGCCGGCCGGTGGTCACGAGCCGTTCGTAGCGCAGCAGCACCGCCTCGTACGCCGTGTCCTCGCCGAGTAGCTGGTCGAGCACCATCTCGACCAGGGTGTCCGTCGCGCGGGGCTCGGTGGACAGCTTCGCCAGCTGCTCGCGGCCCTGGTCCAGCTCCAGCCGCCCGCGGTACTCGACGGCGGCGGTCACCAGCTCTTCGAGGGAGTCGAAGTAGTACGTGGTGGAAGCCAGCGGCAGCCCGGCGCGCTCGGCCACGGCGCGGTGCCGGATCGCGTCGAAGCCGCCTTCGACGAGCAGTTCGGCGGCGGCCACCACGAGGGCGGCCCGCCTGCGCTCGCCCTTCGGCGTGCTGGCGGCGGTCACCCCGCGAGTTTAGAGAGCGCCGCGGCGATGGCGGGCAGTCGTGCCTCGAAGGGAACCGCACTGCCCTCGTCCGGTGTGCTCAGCACCACCACGACACCCCCGCTCGCCGTCGGCTGCTCCGCCGTGACCGTGCCGTCCGTGAGCAGCGGGAGCGAAGCCGTCACCCCGGCGGGGAAGAGGGTCACCGAGACGAAACCGCTGCGCTCACCGTCAGTGACGTGGAACCCCGCTGATCGGGTGGCCGTCGGACAGAGGCGACCTGGTTCAGCACCGGTCGCACCGGTCGCCGGGAGCTCGCCAGCGAGGGCAGTGGCGAGCTCCCGGTCGACCTTTTCGCACCCGGAGGTGCCTTCGGCCCGAGGGCCGTCCTTCCCGTCCGCATCGCTTCCCTGCAAGGACGGCGGATCGGGAGAGGCCTGGGGAGGACGTTCCGGCGCGGCGACGGGTTGCGCCGGACTGGGACCTGTCGATCGAAAGTAGGACACACCGGCGATTCCGGCAGCGCAGAGCACCGCTACCAGGCAGGCCGCGGTCAGCAGCAGCACCGAACGGCGGCGTGCGGTCGCCCGGGTGGACGCAGCGGTGACGTCACCGAGGGTGAAGCGAGGCGGCGGCGGCTCGCCCGGCGCGTCCCGGAACAGGACTTCGAGCTCCTTCTCATCCACGCGTCTCCACCTCCTCACCGAGCGCCACGCGCAGGTGCGCCAACCCGCGCGCTGTCTGGCTCTTCACGTTCCCTTCGCTGCAGCCCAGCGCCTTCGCGACCCCGGCGACGTCCAGCCCCTCGAAGTACCGCAGGACCAGCACCGCCCGCTGCTTCGGCGGCACTTCGCGCAACCCGGCCAGCAGGTCCGCGCGCAACGCCACCTGCTCGTCGAGCCGCTCGCCCACCGGTTCCGGCTCCGGCAGCCGCTCGACCTGCTGCTCCCGGCGCCAGGGCTGGCGGGACTCGTCGATCGAGGCCCGCACCAGCGTCCGGCGCACGTACGCGTCGAGCGCGCCGCGGTCGCGGATGCGGCGCCACCTGCGGTGCAGCGCGACGAACGCCGTCTGGGCGAGATCGTCCGCGCGATGCCAGTCCCCGCACAGCAGGTACGCGGTGCGGCGCACGGAGTCCCGCCGAGCGGCGAAGTACTCCGCGAACTCCTGCTCCTCGTGCTCGTCCACCGGCCTCCCGGGCGTCTCACTGGTCTGGACGGAAGCACTGCCCCCTACGGTTGCACCACATTTGTAGATCATCCGTGCCGTGTGATGTGATCTAACCGTGACCTCATCAGACACCCTGTCGCTCGATTTCCGCTCCGACACCGTCACCCAGCCGGATGAGACGATGCGGAGAGCGATGGCGTCCGCCGAGGTCGGGGACAACGTCCTCGATGGCGATCCCACCGTGAAAGCGCTGGAAGAGCGTGCCGCGAGCGTGCTGGGCATGCCCGCCGCGCTCTGGACTCCCACCGGCACGATGGCGAACGTCATCGCATTGAGCGTCCACCTTCAGCGTGGTGATCGCTTCCTCGCCCCCAAGGGCGCGCACGTGCTGCACAACGAGCTCGGCTCCGCCGCATGGCTCGCCGGCGGCATGCCCGATCCGGTGGAGCACGACGCGGGGCCGGGCCGTCCGTCGCCCGAGGCCCTCGCCGCCGCCATCGGCCCGCGCAACGGCCCGTACTTCGCGATGCGCACCACCCTGCTGTGCCTGGAGAACACCCACAACGGCGCCGGTGGCGCGGTCATCCCGCCGCACGAGCACGCCCAGCTGCTGTCCACCGCCCGCCAGGCGGGGCTGCGTGTCCACCTCGACGGCGCCCGCATCTGGCACGCCGCGACCGCGCTCGGGCTGCCGCCCGCGGCGCTCACGGTCGGCGTCGACACCGTGTCCGCCTGCTTCAGCAAGGGCCTCGGCGCGCCGGTCGGCTCGGTCGTCGCGGGGAGTGCGAATTTCGTCGAACGGGCGCGCCGGATGCGGCAGATGCTCGGCGGCGGCGTGCGGCAGGGCGGGGTGCTCGCCGCGGCCGCGCTGGTGGCCCTCGACCGGGTCGGTGACCTGGCCGAAGACCACGAAAAGGCCCGCAGGCTCAGCGTCGGACTGGCCGAGCTCGGCTGGGAGGTGAACACCCCCGAGACCAACATCGTGCTGGCCCGCGTCGCCGATGTGGAGGTGACGCTGGAGTCGTTGAAGGCGCAGGGAATCCTGGCTTGGTCGATCGGTGGGAAGGTACGGTTCGTGACGCACCGCGATCTGTCCATGGCCGACGTCGAAGAGGCGCTGCGCCGGATCAAGGCTGGGGGGCACCCTTGAGCGAGTGGATCGTCTTCGACTACGGCGAGGTGATCTGCGGGCGCACCGACGCGCTGCCGCGCCTGGCCGCCACGCTGGGTGTCGACGTGGCCGAGTTCGAGCCCCACTACTGGGCGTTCCGCGACCGCTACGACCGCGGCGGCCCGGATCTGGAGTACTGGGGCGCGATCGGCGAGGAGCTCGGCGTCGCGGTCGATGAGTCCACATCGGACACTCTGACGCGCATCGACATCGAGGGCTGGTCACGCGTCGACCCGGCGTCGCTCGAACTCATCGGCGCGCTCGCCGAGTCCGGTGCGGCGCTGGCCCTGCTGTCGAACGCGCCGTCGTCGTTCGCGCGGTTCGCCGAGCGGCAGGACTGGGCGCGGCACTTCCGGGTGCGGGTGTTCTCCGGCGACGAGGGAGTCGCCAAGCCGGACCGCGAGATCTTCGAACGGCTGCTCGCCCGCCTCGGCGCGCAGGCGGGCGAGTGTGTGTTCTTCGACGACCGCCAGTCCAATGTGGATGGTGCACGCGCGGCGGGCCTGCGGGCGCACCTCTGGCAGGGCGTCGAAACCGCGGTCAAGGCAGGCGCTTGGGTTCCTTCCGGCCCTTGATGGCGCCGTAGGCGGCGCTGCCGAGGAAGACTGCGCCGCCGATGATGGCCACCCACAGCACGGCCTTGAGCAGGAAGCCGACCACCGACCCGATCACCATGAACGCCAGCCAGGCGACGATGAGTGCCCCGACGATCTTCCAGAACATGGCATCCCTCCGGTTACCCCGCGAGCCGTCCGGCCCGCTACGAGCAAGGCTCCCAGGTCGCCGGGCGCGAAGCTCGTTGTTTCCCGAACGTTCAGGGGAAGACCGGGGTTCCCCCTGACTCGAGCCACGCGCCGAGCCGCCGCACGCCTTCGGAGACGTCGGCGCTCGCTCCGGCGAAGGAGAACCGCACGTACTCGCCGCCGTGCACCGGGTCGAAGTCGATGCCCGGCGTGATGGCGAGCCCGGTGTCGGCGAGCAGCCGCTGGCACCAGCCGAGGCTCTCGGTGGTGTGCTTCGAGACGTCGACGTAGGCGTAGAAGGCGCCGTCGACCGGGGCGACGCGGTCCAGTCCGATGCCGCGCAGCCCGTCGAGCAGCAGGTCGCGGTTGGCGCGGTAGTGCGCGACGTGCCCGTCCAGCTCGGCGTACGACTCGGGCTCGAACGCGGCCACGGCGGCGTGTTGCGCGATCGCGGGCGCGCAGATGTTGAGGTTGCCGGTGAGCACGTCGACCGCGCGGTGCAGCCGGCGCGGCACGAGCATCCAGCCCAGCCGCCAGCCGGTCATCGCGAAGTACTTGGAGAACGAGCCGAGCACGATCGCCTCGGGTGAGCTCTGCCAGGCGCAGCCGAGCTCGGCCTCGTAGGAGATGCCGTGGTAGATCTCGTCGCTGATCAGCTGCACGCCGCGCGCCGAGCACCAGCCCGCGATGGCGGCGAGCTCGCCCGGCGGGAGGACCGTGCCGGCGGGGTTGGTCGGGCTGGCCACGACGAGACCGGAGATCGGGCCCAGCTCGTCGAGCTGCTCGACGGTCGGCTGGAAGCGCGTGGCCTCGTCGGTCTGGAACTCGACGACCTCGCAACCCAGCGCCGACAACAGATTCCGGTACGCGGGGTAGCCGGGACGCGCCATCGCGACGCGGTCACCGGCATCGAACGCGGCCAGGAACGACAGCATGAAGCCACCCGAGGAGCCGGTGGTGACGATGACGTCCTCGGGGCTCACGGCGAGCCCGTAGCGCCGGTCGTAGTGCCCGGCGATGGCTTCGCGCAGCTCCGGGATGCCGAGCTGGACGGTGTAGCCGAGGTTCCGCTCCCGCAACGCCCGCTGGGCGGCTTCGAGCACCGGCCGCGGCGCCCCGGCGGTGGGCTGCCCGGCGGCGAGAGAGATGACGTCCCCGTGCGTACGCCGCCGCGCCTCCGCGGCGGACAGCACCTCCATCACGTGGAACGGCGCCACATCGGCGCGCCGGGAGGGACGGGGAAAGGCGGAGGGGGAGGTCATCCTCCCAGGTTAGTAACCCACGTAACCGCCGCCGTGGGACATTGCCTGCAGGCCCGGGGTGTTGGCGATGCTGCCGTAGCGGCCGATCGTGTACCGCACGCCCGCGATGATGTTGTCCACCGGGTTGTAGATGTCGTCGTGGCCGGGCAGCTTGTTCGCCTGGAACGTCGAGTCGATGCACTGCATCAGGCCCTTGGACGGGTGCCCGGCCGCGGCGTTCGAGTCCCACAGGTTGATCGCGTGCGGGTTGCCGCCCGACTCGTGCTGGATGATCGCCCAGATGTTCTTGATGTCCGCGTCCGTGACGTTGACACCCGCGGCCTGCAGCTCCTTGATGGCCTCCTCGATCCACTGCTGCACGTTCCCCGGCGGGTTGCCGACCGGCGGCCCGCCGCTCGGGCCGAGGCCACCGCCCCCACCGCCGCCTCCGCCCCCACCGCCGCCGGAGTGGTGACCGCTGGTGATCCCGCCCGTGCTCTTCATCGACTGCGGCGCCGTGCCCAGCGGCGGGACCGACGAGTACCCGCCCTCGACGTCCTTCTGCACCAGGCCCATCACCCGCTGGATCTCCTGGTTGGCCGCGTTGAGCTTGTCGCCGATCTGGTTGGTGGTGTCGGTGGCGATGGCCGTGGTGGCCTGCGTGTTCTCCGCGACGATCTGGTCCGGCGACTTCGCGGGCGGCGTGGCGCCCTCCTTGTGGGCGGCCACCGCGTCCAGCTGCGCCTGAGCCGCGTCGGCGGCCGCCTGCGCCTGCTTGTTCATACCCTCGATCCGGCTGTGCGCGTCGTCGCGCAGCTGCTGGACCTCCTTCTGCGTGCGGTCCAGGAACGTCTGCAGCGTGCCCAGCTCGGTAGCGACCTCGTCGAGGTGGTCGTTGACCCGCTGGCCCGCGTCGCCGATCTTCTTGACGTAGGCGAAGAACGCGTCGGCCTGCGGGCCGGTCCACGTGCCGCCGCCGAGCACCGCCGTGGCGTTGCGCAACGCGACCGTGTGGTCCGCCGAGTCCTTCGACGCCTGCCTGAACTGGTCGGCCACCCCCTGGATCGCGGCCGGGCGGACGTTCTCGACCTGCTGCGTCTTCGTCTCGACGTCGTTCCAGTTCGGGGGGAACTCTGCCTTCGCCATCAGTCGAGACTTCCGTCCTTGACCGTGACGCTGTCCGCCGCCGCGGCGTCGGTCTCACGCAACGCGCGGGCGGCCTCCCGCAGCGCGCCGCCGGTGGAGTTCATCAGGGTCGCCGCCGCGTCGAACTGGGTGTGCATGCGGTCGCGGAACCCGTGCAGCGCGTTCACCGCGTGCTCGGAGGGATGCGGCTCGCCGGGACGCTCGTCCGGGTGCCGGATGTCGCCGAACGGGTTCTGGCCCGTGACGCCGACCATCTTCTCCTTCGACTCCTTGAAGTGGTCGTGCAGAGCCTCCACCCTGCCCGCGACGTGCTCCATCGAGTCCGGGTCGCTGTGCCGCTTCACGTCAATCCCCCTTCGCGAAACTCCGGTCCGCTCGCTCGGACGTGCGCCCGCCGACGGCGGTTCCCGGAACTTTCTAGCACCGGTCAGACCTCGTCGAGCAGCTCCCAGAGCCGCGTCGCGAGCAGCTGGTTGTCGGCGGGCGTGACCGTCACCCAGTCGCGCCCGTCGCCACCCGCGCCGAGCTGGACGAGGTAGCGCCCGGCGTCGGTGTCCGAGAACCCGATCACCCGGCCCGCGCGGTGCATCGCGCCGTCGCGGCCGAGCCGCTCCACGCCGAACTGCCCGCGTGCGGTGAGCCCGACCATCATCCCGGCCAGCTCCTGCGCCTCCGACAGTTCGACACCCCTGTCCGCCAGTGCCGTGACCAGGGCTTTCGGCTCGCCCTTCGCGTCGGCGTCCGCGGCCCGCAGTACGTGGTGGGGCACGCTCACCGAGCGCCCGACCCCGGCGGGCAGCTCACCCGCGACCGACACCGCGGACTCCGGCAGCGACGTGTCGCGCGCCGGGATCAACCACACCTCGTCGCGCTCCACCACGGCCAGCAGCGCCTGCCGGCCGGTGCTCACCGCGAGCCCCTTGATCTCCCGGGCCGTCCACACCCACACGTCGATGGAGACCTTCGGCTGCGCGAGCAGGTTGAGCCGGTCCACCAGCTCCGCGGACGCCCTGTCACCGCGCGCCAGCCCGCGCGCCCCCAGCGACTCCCACGCCTTCGCGACCAGCGCGCGCCGCTCGGTGTGCGTGCGGCCGGGGCTGGGCACCCGCAGCGCGGGGTGCGGCGGCGGCAGGCGCTCGGCCTCCCACAGCACGTCGAACTCCAGTGTGGACAGCACCAGGCTGCCGCGGGCGCTCACTCTTCCGGCAGCGGCTTGTCGCCGATGAGGTCGGTGGAGACCTCGCGCGGGTCGGTGAACAGGTCGCGATCGTCGACGCCGTAGCGCCGCACGTGCTGCGCGTCCTCCTCGCCGTCCTGCGTGGCGGCCGGTTCGAGGATCGCGCGGGTCTTCTCGGCGCTCGGCGGTGCGGGCGCCGCCTTGCGGGCGCGCAGGGCCTCCTCTTCCTCGGGCAGGTCACCGACCGGCAGCTGCCGCACGCGCTTGGCCGCCGTGTTGCCGCCCGGGCGGCGCTCGCGCTCCCGCTCACCGCTGGTGGCTCCGGCCGTGCCCGCCGCGCCGATCGCCGGGGCGCCCTCGGCGAGCGCGCCCACCCCGCCCGCGGCGCGTACGTTGGCGAGCCCGGGGCCGACGTCGACGCGGCCCGAGGAGCTACCCGGCACGGAGCCGAACGCCTTTCCCTTGCCCAGCGCGGCTTCCCCACCGGACGGCGCGCGCGGCGCACCTTCGGCGCCGCCGGACCTGCCTGGCGCGAGGGACGACCGGTCCCCGCCGCGCAACTGCTGCTCACCGGACGTCGTGCCCGGGGTTCCGCCCGGAATCGGGCCGGTCTCCGCGCAGGCCACCTGGGGCGAGCGCGCGACGGTCTCCCGCTGCTGCTGCCCCGGGCGCTGGTGCCCGCCGACGACCCCCGAAATCGGCTCGGTGACCGGCCCGCTGGCGGGTGGCCTGGCCGAGCTGGGCGTGGTGGCGTGCGAAGGCGGGGGAACAGCGGACCCGGTGTGCACGGCGGGCACGCCGACCGGCGGGGTCGGCGCGTTCGGGGCCGGCGGCGGAACGGCCGCGGTGACGGGGGCGGCCGCGCGGTGCACCGGCGCGTCCTTCGCCCCGGCGGCGATCGTCGGGTCGACGTCCGGCACCGAGGACACCGGCGGCACGGGCGGCACGAGGTTCGGGCCCGCCACGGACCGCGCCGCGGCTCCGGGCGAGGACAGCAGGTCCATCGACTGCGGGTCCGCCACCGGCTGCGAGGCGGCGAGGTAGCTTCCGCTGTCGTGCGCGTACGCGTTGAGCGCATCCACGGCCTGGGCCTTGGCCTCGATGCCCTGCTTCACGCTCGCCGCGTGGTCGGTCTCGAAGCCGAACAGGCTGAACATCGTGTCGGCCATCGTGTAGCCGCCGTCGCCCTGGCGCAGGACCGCGGGGTCGGGCAGCTTGTTCTTCGTCCGGTTGAACGCCTCGCCCTGCTCGAAGATCAGCTGCGCGGCCTGGGACACCTTCGCGTTCGCGTCCTCGGAGAACCCGGCCTTCTCCGACAGCACGGCGCTGGCCTGCCCGCCCGCCTTGCTCTGCCACGACACGCCGAGCGCCGCGAGCTGCTCGCGCAGCGTGGTGTCGGTGTGCGAGAGGGCGGCCGCGATCTGCTTGAGCGCGTCCACCGCGTCGCCCATCGCGGCGGTGCCGCCGCCCGCGCGGAACTTCTCCACCTCGGCCGCGAGGGAGGCCGCGTCGTACCCGTCGAAGCGCTGGTCACGCAGCTTCTCGACGAGCGTCGGCACGTCGTGGTCGCTGCTGTCGAAGATGCTCACTTGACCGTCTCCAAGGTTTCGACCGCCATCTTCGCCACGGTGGTGGCCATGGCACACAGTTGCTGCTGGGGGAAGGAACCGTCGTCGGGCGCCATCTCGGCGCGCAGCGTCTGCCCGTCCGCGACGCCGACCAGCACCTCGCAGTCCTGGACGCCTTCGCCCGACGCGGCGTGGTTCACCAGCGCCGGGAAGCCGGGCACGTCGGCAGGTTCCTGGACCATCACCGACCGGTGGTGCGCGCCGGTGAGCCAGTCCCGCACGTCCGCCGAGGGAATCGTTTCGAGGTAGTAGGTGTACGTCGGGGTGGTGGCGTCGACATCGAACGCGCAGGTCGGGCCGTCCCGCTGCACGTCCTCGGCCAGCCGCCGCGGCGCGCCGTTCTCGTGCAGCTGGTCCAGCTGGGCCGGGGTGAGCAGCGTGCACGGGTCGACGCCCTGCAGCGGCAGGTCCTTCGTACGGGCGGGAAGCTGCGGCTGCCGGGGAACGGACGGCTCCGGCAGCGCGACACCTTCGACGCTGGAGGTGCAACCACCCAGCGTGAGCACCGCGAGGAACACCGCGCTACTTCTCGGCGGCATGGCGGTCCCCGAGCGCCGCGATCTTCTCGTCCTCGCCCGCGTCGTAGGTCGCCGCCGCCGTGCGCAGGTGGGTCGCCAGCTCACGCAGTTGGTCGATGTAGCGCTGCACGCGGGCGGCGTACGACCCGTCGCCGTGCGCCACCAGCCTGTTCCACGCGTCGACCGCGGTGGCGCTGACGACGTCCTGCGCGGGGGGTTCGATCGTGAGCCCGGCCAGCAGCTGCCGGACGCGGTCGGCCAGCGCGTCCGCCTGGTCGTTCACGATCTTCGCGACCTGGAGCACCTGGCCCGGTTCGACGGTGATGTCCATCGCGCCGGGCACGTCGGGCACAGCCGTGCTCAGGGCGCTCACGGTGGTTTCTGCCATGGTGCGCACTCTCCCGGGTACGGACGGTAGCCGTCCCCAGCAGGCTACCAACGTCCGGACGGGCGTGGGCCGCCTTCGGCCGATCAGGCCGGGACCGTCACCTGGCCCTCGGCCGCGCGTGCCGCGATGTCGGTGCGGTGGTGCGAACCGGCCAGGTGCACCTTCCCGACGCGCTCGTACGCCTGCTCGCGGGCCGCCGCGAGGTCCGGCCCGGTGCCGACGACGGACAGCACGCGACCGCCGTGGGCCACGACCGCGCCGTCGTCCCGGCGGCGGGTGCCGGCGTGCAGCACGCCCTCGGCCTCGGCGCCGGTGATCACGTCACCCGCGCGCGGCACGCTCGGGTAGCCGTCGGCGGCGACCACCACGGTGACCGCCGCGCCCGGGTGCCACTCCAGCGGCGGGTGGTCCGCGAGCTTGCCTGTGGCGGCGGCGTGCAGCAGCCCGGCCAGCGGCGTGGCCAGCAGCGCGAGCACGACCTGGGTCTCTGGGTCGCCGAAGCGGCAGTTGAACTCGATGACCTGCGGTCCGTCGGCGGTGAGCACGAGCCCGGCGTAGAGCAGGCCGCTGAACGGGGTGTCCCGCGCGGCGAGCTCGTCGACCACGGGCTGCACGACGTCGGCCACGATCTGCTCGACCAGGCCCTCGGGCGCCCACGGCAGGGGGGCGTACGCGCCCATGCCACCGGTGTTGGGGCCGGTGTCGCCGTCGCCGACGCGCTTGAAGTCCTGCGCGGGCACCAGCGGCACCACGGTCCGGCCGTCGACGAGACAGAACAGCGACACCTCGGGACCGTCCAGATAGGACTCCAGCAGCACCGGGTGGCCACCGTCGAGCAGGGTCATCGCGTGGGCGCGCGCGGCGTCGTAGTCGCCCGTCACGACGACGCCCTTGCCCGCGGCGAGCCCGTCGTCCTTGACCACCCAGACCGGCCCGAAGCGGCCGAGCGCGTCGTCGAGGCGGGCCGGGTTGTCCACCGTCTCGCTGTGCGCGGTGGCGACACCGGCGGCGGCCATCACGTCCTTGGCGAACGACTTCGAGCCCTCGATGCGGGCGGCCGCCGCGGACGGGCCGAAGCACGCGACACCGGCCTTGCGCACCGCGTCGGCGGCACCGGCGACCAGCGGCACCTCGGGGCCGATCACCACCAGGTCGGCCTGCCAGCTCGTCGCGAGCGCGGCGATCGCCGCCGGGTCGGCGACGTTCACCCCGAGCTGCTCGGCCACCGCCGCCGTCCCCGCGTTGCCGGGGGCGCACGCGAGCGCGGTCACCGCCGGGTCGTGGGAGGCGGCGAGGACAAGGGCATGTTCGCGGGCACCGGACCCGATGACTAGGACACGCACGGCGTCGAGCGTAACCAAGGGCGTTTTCGCACGTTCCGTTCACCCGCCCGACAGCGCCCCGTCGATCCGTTGTGCCGTGCCCGACTTCCGGCCCCGCGACAGTGACCGGATGACGGTACGGAAACGATTGGCGGTGGCGCTCTTGTCCGGGCTCGCTCTCCTGGGCGCGGCCGGTTCGTCCGGTGCGGCGGAGGACACGCGCACCGGCGACTCCGGCCCCGTCATCGTGGGCCACCGGGGTGCGCCGGGCTACCGGCCCGAGCACACGCTCGCGTCCTACGAGCTGGCGTTCCGCCAGGGCGTGAACTGGGTGGACGTCGACCTCGTGCCCACCAAGGACGGCCAGCTGGTCGCGCGGCACGAGAACGAGATCGGCGGCACCACCGACGTCGCGCAGCACCCGGAGTTCGCCTCCCGCCGCACCACGAAGGTCGTCGACGGGGTGAGCCTGACGGGCTGGTTCACCGAGGACTTCACGCTCGCCGAGCTGAAGACCCTGCGTGCCACCGAGCGGATCCCGGACGTCCGGCCGCACAACACGATCTACAACGGGCGCTGGCAGATCGCGACCTACCAAGAGGTGCTCGACCTGACGAAGCGCCTCGGCCGCGAGCTGCACCGCACGCTCGGGACGTACCCGGAGGTCAAGCACTCCACGTACTTCAGCACCATCGGCAACCCGACCGAGCCGAAGCTGGTGGAGATCCTCGACCGCAACGGCCTCAACCGGCCGAACGCGCCGGTGGTCATCCAGTCGTTCGAGGTGAGCAACCTCAAGGCGCTGAGCAAGCAGGTGCGGGTGCCGCTGCTGCAGCTGACGTCGGCGACGGGCGCTCCGGCGGACTTCGTCGTGAAGGGCGACAAGCGCACGTACGCGGATCTCGTGACGCCGCAGGGGTTGAAGGAGATCTCCACGTACGCCGACTACCTGGGCCCGGACAAGAACCAGATCATCCCTCGCGACGCGGCGGGCAACCTGGCCGCGCCGACGGCACTCGTGCGGGACGCGCACCACGCGGGGCTCAAGGTGGCGCCGTACACCTTCCGCAACGAGAACAGCTTCCTGCCCGCGAACCTGCGCAGCTCGGCGGACCCGGCGGAGTGGGGTGACATCTTCACCGAGGAATCCGCTTTCCTGGCAACGGGTATCGACGGTTTCTTCGCCGACCAGCCGGACACGGCGTTGCTCGCGGTGACCGGTTCGTAGTGGGGCGGACTAAGGCAGTGGGTCTGCTTTGAGGCCCCGGATCAGGTCGGCGCCCTCCATGTCGAGCGCCTCGGCGACGGCGAGGATGCCGGCCAGCTCCAGGCGTTTCGGCTTGGCACGTTCGAGCCCGGACAGGTAGCTCTCGGTCACTCCTGCGGAATAAGCGACATCCTGCTGGGTCAGGTCGAGCGCCGTTCGCCGCTCCCGGACGCGGACGGCCAGTTCAAGGATCGCCTGTCTCGCGGTTCGGTTCGGCGTGGGCACGCGGCAACCTTGGCTGTACAACCATGATTGCACCAGAGTTGATCATGCTACTTCGATTGTGCTACCGTGATCAGAGCCGTATGACCATGGTGAAAGAGCTGGTAGCGTGGCCGCTCGTAACAGTTGTCCTTGAGAGATCAGTCAATCGCACGACGCACTACAGTGCTAGGGTGCGTCATACCGCGTCATACCGCGACGGTAGGGAAGGCACCTGGGACCGCCCCACTGGAGCGGCCCCAGGCGGGTGAGGCATCAGAACTGGTGCAGGGCTCTCAAACCGTGGAGCACCAGTACTGCGATCACCGCGACCCCGGTCGCCGTCACCTTCATCCGAAGCGTGACGGCGACCAGGAGCGTCGCCCTCGGCCCAGGCCGGCGCCGATGGCGCTTGTGGCCCATGGGCTCACCACCTTTCCCGCGAGCCGGCAGGTTTTCGACCTGCCGATCGCCGGGGCACTTCCCCGGCGGCCGCACGGGGAAGCTCGGTGGCTGACGGCAACAGTAGCGACCGGACACGACGTTGCCGCCGGTGACCGGGACGTGACCGAATCAGCACACCCGCGAAAATCTGTAGCGTCTGCTTTTTCCGTTTCGATACTGTCATCGGCGGGTTGAGGGGGTTTCGCAAGGCGGCGGTGCTTCTTCGGCTGCCGCCTTGCCTTTTTTCGCCACTGGGAACGGATCTCCATGACCACTGCTGACCCAAGACCCGCGGACTCCGACAAGCTCGACTCCGGCGTGCTCAAGATCGCCGGCGTCGTGGTGCTCGGCGCCGTCATGGCCATCCTCGACACCACGGTCGTGAACGTCGCGCTGCAGGCGTTGACGCTCGAATTCAAGACGTCCCTCGACACCATCCAGTGGGTCGTCACCGGCTACATGCTGGCGCTCGCCACCGTTATCCCGGTCACCGGCTGGGCGTGCGACCGGTTCGGCACCAAGCGGCCGTACCTGCTGTCGATCGGCCTGTTCCTGCTCGGCTCGATGCTCGCCGGCATGGCGTGGAACATCGAGTCGCTCATCGCGTTCCGCGTGCTGCAGGGCCTCGGCGGCGGCATGCTCATGCCCGCGGGCATGACGATCATGACCAGGGCGGCTGGCCCGCACCGCGTCGGCCGCGTGATGGCCGTGCTCGGCGTGCCGATGCTGCTGGGCCCCATCGGCGGCCCGATCCTCGGCGGCTGGCTCGTCGACGCGGTGAGCTGGCGCTGGATCTTCTACATCAACGTGCCGATCGGCGTGATCGCGTTCCTGCTGGCGTGGCGGATCCTGCCGAAGGACCAGCCGCGGCCGGCGGAGAAGTTCGACTTCCCGGGCATCCTGATGCTCTCGCCCGGGCTCGCGCTGCTGATCTTCGGCGTGTCGAAGGTCCCGACGGCGGGTGGTGTCTCGTCGGTCGGCGTGTGGCTGCCCGCGCTGGCCGGGGTCGCGCTGATCGCGGCGTTCGTGCTGCGGGCCACGCGGATCGCGAACCCGCTGGTGGACCTGAAGCTGTTCAGGGACAGGACGTTCTCGGTCGCCATGATCACGCTGACGTTCTTCATGGCGGCGTTCCTCGGCGCGATGCTCCTGCTGCCCACGTACTTCGTGCTCGTGCGGGGCGAGTCCGCGCTGCAGGCCGGGCTGCTGCTGGCACCGCAGGGTCTCGGCGCGATGCTGACCATGCCGATCGGCGGCAGGCTCGCCGACAAGATCGGGCCGGGCAAGATCGTCGTGCCCGGCATCATCGTGATACTGGCGGGGCTCGCGTTGTTCACGCAGGTCGGCGCCGACACGTCGTATCCGCTGCTGCTGGCCGGGCTGTTCGTGATGGGCCTCGGCATGGGCTTCACGATGATGCCGATCAGCGCGGCGGCGCTGCAGACGCTCACGCAGCGGTCGGTGGCGCGCGCCTCCACCACGATGAACATCGTCCAGCAGGCGGCGGGCGGCATCGGTTCCGCCGTGATGTCGGTCATCCTGGCGAGCCTGCTGGCGGGCAAGTTCGGCGTGCCGACGAGCCAGGGCCAGCTGACGGCCACCGCGCTGCTGATGAACCCGCAGACGCACGACGCGGCGGCGGGCGCCTCGGCGGACGCCTTCGCGTCGACGTTCCTGTGGGCGCTGGTGCTGATCGCGGTCTGCCTGGTGCCGGCCCTGTTCCTGCCGAAGCGTCCCCCGGTGCGCAAGGAGGACGACGACCAGGAGCCGGTGATCGCCCCGGCGATGCACTGAGTTCGTCCTGGGCGCCCCCACCCGGCTGCCCGCCGGGTGGGGGCGCTTTTCCTGGGTAAGGATCAGTGCATGCAGCTGCTGACCCTGATGGCGGTCCTCGCCGGTGCGCTCGGGCTGACCGCACTGGCCCGTCGCTACAACCTGTCCGCTCCGCTGCTGGTCGTCGTGGTGGCGCTGGCCGTGTCGTTCATCCCCGGCGTGCCGCGGATCGAGCTCGAACCCGAGCTGATCCTCACCCTCGTGCTGCCGCCGTTGCTGTACTCCACCGCGCTGGAGAGCTCGTTCGCCCAGTTCCGCGCCGCCTCACGGCCGATCATCGCGCTCGGTGTCGTGCTGGTGGTGGTCACCGCGTTCGTCGTCGGGTTCGTCGTGCACCTGCTGCTGCCCGCGCTCCCCCTCGCGTCGGCGCTGGTGCTGGGCGCCGTCGTCGCCCCGCCGGACGCGGTCACGGCCGTCGCGATCGGGCGCCGGCTCGGTTTGCCGCGGCGGCTGATGACCGTGCTCACCGGCGAAAGCCTCGTCAACGACGCCGCCGCGCTGACGTTGTACAAGATCACCCTCGCCGCCGTGCTCGGCACCGCGGGCTCGATCGGCCACGGGTTCCTGATCTTCCTGGTGGCCGCCGTGCTCGGCATCGCGGTCGGGCTCGCCGCCGGGGTGATCATCGGGTTCGTCCGCCGCAAGCTCGACGACCCGCTGATGGAGTCGGTCTTCGGCATCATCGTGCCGTTCGCCGTCTACGTGGTCGCCGAGCACCTGCACCCGTTCTCGGCCGATTTCAGCGGGTCCGGCGTGCTGGCCGTCGTCGCGGCGGGGCTCTACCTCGGCAACCAGTCGCTGCACGCCGGGTCCGCCACGCGCGTGCAGGACTCGTCGATCTGGGCGTCGCTCGACGTGCTGCTCGAAACGCTCGTGTTCGCGCTGATGGGCCTGCAGCTGCCGTTCGTGCTGGAGAACACCGACGCCGCCGCGGCGAGCAACCTCACGCTGGCGGTCGCCGCGGTCGTGGTGCTCCTCGTGACGATCGGGGTCCGCATCCCGTACGTGTTCCTGACCGGGGTGCTGCCGCACGCGATGCGCCTGTTCGGCGGCGAACGCACGCGGCCGCCGTTCCGCTACTTCGCGATCCTGTCCTGGACCGGGATGCGCGGCGTGGTCACGCTCGCCGCCGCCACCGGTGTGCCGCTGGTGACCCACACCGGTGCCCCGTTCCCCGGCCGGGAGGAGATCCAGCTGTTCGCGTTCGTCGTCGCGATCGGCACGCTGCTGATCCAGGGCCTGACGTTGCCGGTGCTGATCCGCCGCCTCGGCGTCGATCCCGAGGTCGAGGCGGAGCGCGACGAGGAGCAGGAGAAGTACGCGCGCGAACAGGCGATGCACGCGGCGCTGGACCGGCTCGACGAGCTGATGCCCGAGATGCTGTCCAAACTGGACATTCCGAAGGAGCGCGCCGACCGGCTGATCGCGCGCCTGCGGGGGCTCGTCGAGTCCCGTTACCAGGCAGCGGTCGCCGCGATCTCCCTGACGAACGAGGAACGCGAGGAGAGCCCGCACGCGGCGTTCGTGCGGGCCCGCCGGGAACTCCTGCTGGCACAACGGGAAGCGGTGCTCGAATGCCGGGAGGCGGGTGACCTCGACGACGACGTCCTGCGCAAGGTGTTGCGGGAGCTGGACCTGGAGGAGCTGTCGCTTTCGGCCACCCTGACCTCGCGCCTCAGCTGAGCGAGCCGAGCACCTCGAACGTGCGCTGCGGCTCACCCAGCTCCAGCTGCGTGAACACGACCTCCGTGGCGCCGGCGTCGAAGTACCGGCGCACCTCGTCGGTGATCGTCTTCTCGTCGCCGAGGACGGCAAGCTCGCCCGCCCGCGACGCCCCGCCCAGCTTGATCACGCGCTGGTAGGACGGGATCGGGTCGTAGAAAGCCATGGTCTCCAACGCCTTCTCGCGAGCAGCGTCCACATCGGACGCATAGCCGCCCGCGACGAACGCGACGATCCGCGGCGCGGGCCGCCCGGCCCGCTCGGCGGCGGCGGTGATCGTCGGCACGATGTGCTCCTCCAGCGTCCGCGGGCTCGCGAGGTACGGCAGCGTGCCGTCGGCCAGCTCACCCGTGACGCGCAGGGCCTGCGGCCCCATCGCGGCGACGAGCACCGGAACGGGCGGCTGGGCGCCGGGGACCGCGGCGGGCAGCGCGGTCCTGGCGGTGAGCAGTTCGCCGGAGAAGTCGGCCTGCCCGGTTTCGAGCAGCGGCCGCAGCGCGGTGAGGAACTCGCGCAGCAGCGCGATCGGGCGTTCGTACTTCAGGCCGAAGATCTGCTCGATCAGGTGGGGTGCGCCGAGCGCGAGGCCGAGGTGGAAGTGGCCGTGGGTGGCGGCCTGCGCGGTCTGGGCGAGCGACGACAGCAGCACCGGGTGGCGGCCGGGAATGGGGATGGCGGACGTGCCGACGTGCAGCCCCGGCACGTCCCGCCCGATGATCGCGGCGAGCGCACCGGCGTCGTAGTCCAGCCGTTGCCCCAGCCAGACCGACCCGATCCCGGCGGCGGCCGCCTTCCGGGACAGCTCCACGATGTCGTCGACGTAGTTCTCCGCGCCGGAAACGGCGAGTGCGACTCCGATGGTCATGCGCCGGGCAACGGCGTCGCGTGGGGACGTATTCCGCGTCCCACGACGTGGGAGCGCTGGAGCCGGGTGCGCGACCACGCCTTCTCGGTGGACGAGCCGCAACCGCTGAGCGGGACGGACGTGGCGGCCAACCCGGTGGAGTACGCGCTCGCCGCGCTGGGCTCGTGCCAGGTGATCACGTACCAGTTCTGGGCGGCGAAGCTCGGCGTGCTGACCGGCCCGGCGGAGCGAGAGCGCTACGAGGACCTCAAGCGCCGGGTGGACGAGCACTGCCCGGTGCTGGACCTGTTCCGCAACCCGACGCCGGTGACCACGAACCTCAGATGAACTCGTGCCGCACGATCGTCTGGTCCCGGCCCGGGCCGACGCCGATGGCCGACATGCGGGCGCCCGACAGTTCCTCCAGGCGTTCGACGTACGCCTGCGCGTTCTTCGGCAGCTCCGCGAACGTGCGGCACTCCGAGATGTCCTCCCACCAGCCGGGGAGCTCCTCGTAGATCGGCGTCGCGTGGTGGACGTCCGTCTGGGTCATCGGCATGTCCTCGGTCCGGAAGCCGTCCACCTCGTACCCGACGCACACCGGCACCTTCTCCAGGCCCGACAGCACGTCCAGCTTCGTCAGGAAGTAGTCCGTGATCCCGTTGACCCGCGCCGCGTAACGGGCGATCACCGCGTCGAACCAGCCCGTGCGGCGCGAGCGGCCCGTGGTGACGCCGAACTCGCCGCCGGTCTTGCGCAGCCGCTCGCCCATCTCGTCGTGCAGCTCGCTCGGGAACGGGCCCGAGCCCACGCGCGTCGTGTACGCCTTCAGGATCCCCAGCACCGTCGTGATGCGGCCCGGCCCGATGCCCGAACCCGCGCTCGCCCCACCGGACGTCGGGTTGGACGACGTCACGAACGGGTAGGTGCCGTGGTCCACGTCGAGCAGCGTGCCCTGCGAACCCTCCAGCAGCACCGTCTCGCCGCGCTCCAGCGCCTTGTTCAGCTGCAGTCGCGTGTCGGCGATGCGGTGCGCGAACTTCTCGCCCGCCGCCAGCACCTCGTCTGCCACCTGGTCCGCTTCGAGCGCCTTGCGGTTGTAGACCTTGACCAGCACCTGGTTCTTGAACTCCAGCGCCGCCTCGACCTTCTGCCGGAAGATCTTCTCGTCCAGCAGGTCCTGCACGCGGACGCCGACGCGCGCCACCTTGTCCTGGTAGCACGGCCCGATGCCGCGGCCGGTGGTGCCGATCTTGCGGCTGCCCAGGTACCGCTCGGTGACCTTATCGATCGCCACGTGGTACGGCATGATCAGATGGGCGTCCGCCGAGATGAGCAGGCGGCTGGTGTCGACGTCGCGCTTCTCCAGCCCGTCCAGCTCGTCCAGTAGCACCCCCGGGTCGACGACGACGCCGTTGCCGATCACGTTCGTCACCCCGGGGGTCAGGATGCCGGAGGGGATCAGGTGCAGGGCGAAGTTCTCGCCGGAAGGCAGCACGACCGTGTGCCCGGCGTTGTTCCCGCCCTGATAGCGGACAACCCACTGGACGCGGTCGCCGAGCAGATCGGTGGCCTTGCCCTTGCCTTCGTCGCCCCATTGGGCACCGATCAGCACGATGGCCGGCATGTGACACTCCAGGTATTCGGCGAGGATTGGAAAGCCGGTGCATGAGCGTAACGGAGGGCCGCGACGTGCGGGGACAGGTACTGGTTTGCGGAGCGTCGGCGCCCGTGTTGCCGGAGGTCGACGGGCTGACGGCGCACCGCGTCGGGGAGCGGCCGGGCAAGGACGAGGTCGACCCGCTGCTGGACACCGACCTGCTCGTCGTCGCGGGCACTGACGCGGATCTCGCCGCGGTGGCGCTTCGCTTGCTGCGCAAGGAAAAGCTCGGCTCGGTGCGAGTCGGTTTCGTGCCTTCGGACCCGGCGTCGGAGGTCGCCGCGCTGTGGGGTCTGCCGACCGATCCGGGGCGCGCGTTGTCGGTCGCGCTGAACGGCGAGGTCGACCCCGTGCCGCTCATCCGCGACGACAACGGCGGCGTTTTAGTGGGCAGAGGCACACTCGGCGCCATCCGCGGGGTTGCTTACTGTGATGACGACGTAGCCCTGCGTGGGACTGCTCGCTCGATCGAGGTGACTCCGGACACCGAGGGCGGGGCGGGCCTGACGGTGCGGGTGGTCAAGGGGCTGGTGTTCAAGCGACCCGTCACGCTCGCCGGCCGCGCGTTCCAGCTGGGCTGCGTGCCCACGCGGCCGATGAGCGACGGGGTGCCGTTCCCGCGCGCGGTCACGCGGTGGACCTGGTACCGGCACACCGAGGACCTGCGACTCGTCCGCGGCGTGGGCTGACTACTCTTCGTAAACCTACGGACGTCGGTAAATCACTCACGAGTGTTGTTCTCGTCACCTGAGCCAGTCACGCTCGCCGCATGCCTGGTTCCCGTACGTTCACCGTCCTGCTCACCGCCGCGATCGTGACCGCCGGACTCACCGGTACCGCGCTCGCCACGCCCCCCGGCATCCCCTCGGAGACCACCGCCCGCTCGGAGCTCGCCTCGCTGACCGTCAAGGCCGACGGCAGCCTCACCGGTTACTCGCGCGACGAGTTCCCGCACTGGATCGACCAGGGCAACAGCTGCAACACCCGTGAGGTCGTGCTCAAGCGCGACGGCAAGAACGTCGTCACCGGCTCGGACTGCGCCCCCACGTCCGGCAGCTGGTACAGCCCGTACGACGGCGCGACGTGGACCGCCGCCTCGGACGTCGACATCGACCACGTCGTGCCGCTGGCCGACGCGTGGCGCACCGGCGCGTCGTCGTGGACCACGGCGCAGCGGCAGGCGTACGCGAACGACCTGTCGGACCCGCAGCTGATCGCCGTCACGGACAACGTCAACCAGGCGAAGGGCGACGCTTCACCTGACCAGTGGAAGCCGCCGCTCACCAGCTACTGGTGCACCTACGCGGAGATGTGGATCGGCGTGAAGTACCACTGGAAGCTGACGGTCAACTCCGCCGAGAAGTCCGCGCTCACCGACATGCTCGCGCGCTGTTGAGGATCTCGCGGGCGACAGCGTCGTTCTGACGTAACGACAAAGCGTTGATCCGCGGCCGGGTGAAGGCCGCCGCCGAGCGTGCGCTCGTGTGCGGGCCGAGGGAGAACCACCGTTCGTGTGGCGTGCCGTCCGGCCTGAGCAGCCGGGCGTCGGTCATCCGCGTGGAGATGCGGCCGGAGGGCTGGTCGAGGACCAGCTCTTCGGTCAGCTCCCCGGAGTCCCGCAGCGAGCGGATCAGCTCGTCCGACGCGAGGCCGACGCTCGCGTTCGGCAGCCGCGCCTCGACCAACGTCCTGGCCTCCAGTTCGCCCGGGAAGCTGCTGGTGGTCGCGACGAACCGGCCGCGCTCGGCGGTCACCCGCAGTTCCGCGCCCGCGAACGAGACCACGCCCGCCTGCTCCAGCGCCAGCAGCTCCTGCAGGCGCCGGGGCGGCGGGCCGCTGGCGTAGAAGCTGAAGAACCCGTGGAACCAACCGTCCACATCGGACACCTGGGAGATGGCGTCGAGCTTCCCGGACTGCGCCAGCGCGGGCAGGTGGTGGTAGACCGACAACAGGGCCATGAAACCGCCGAGATCCGCGCTGTAGGCCGGATCCGCGCGCCGTGCGAGGTCCGCTTCGACGTACGCGCGCAGGTGCTTGCCGAAGTGCTCGGCGTCCTCGAACCGCTCGCCCGCGAGCGGCCGGTCGAGCCGGTTCAGGTCGAGCCGGTCCTCCTCCGCGGGCACGGCCTCGCCGACGAGCCCGTGCATTTCCTCGCTGTCCCAAGGGGTTTCGGCGAACCGGGTGGAGAACTCGGGGAAACCGAGGCGCACCCGTTCCGGATGCCCGGTGAACAGCTCGCTGTAGTAGCCCCACGCGATTTCCTTGGCCACCAACGGCCACACGTCGGTGAAGAACTCCAGTGGCCCGTCGGGCAACGCCTCGATCGCGGCGGCGTCGAAGAACTTCGGCAGCTGCAAGGGTTCGCCCCGCAACCGGTATCCGGGCTTCGAGTGGTACGGCACGCCGCGGCGGGAACCCACGTGCAGCACGGGTTCCCGGCCGCTCGGCGTGTAGGCGAGCCCGCCGTCCCGCTCGGTGAAGCGCCCGCCGCGGCCCTCGGTGAGCAGCAGCATGAGGTCGACGAACGCCAGCCCGAAGCCACGCACCAGCACGTGCTCGCCGGGCGGGATCGCGGAGTAGTCGATGTCCGCGGTGTAGCCGGCGGGGTAGTAGGCCAGGCCGTGCTGCTCCGCGTACTCCAGCAGGCCCGCCGCGGCGGCGTCCGGGTCCGCGTCCAGGTGCCCGACGGTCAGCAGCACCAGGTCGGCGGGCACGGAACCGCCGTCCTCCAGGTGCACCCGGCCCTCCTCGATCCGCACGGCGCGGGCCCGGTGTTCGACGACCTCGATGCCCTCGGGCAGCTCGTCGAGCACCCGCCGGTACACCCACGCCAGGTACTCGCTCTGCAGCCGCCGGGTCGGGAACGACGTGCTGAGCAGGGAGTCCAGCTCGTCCCGCAGGTCCTCGGCGACCTCGTGCCGCAGCGCGCCGCCACGTAGCTGGTCGGCCCACTCGGCCAGTGACGGGCCCGGCCGCACCGGGCCGGCCATCCGCACGCTCTCGTCGGTGAACATCGTGACGTCCTCGGTCATCGAGTTCATCCGCAGCAGCGGCGACTGCTCGTACCGCCAGATCCGCCCCGGTCCCGGCGGGAACGGGTCGACCAGGTGCACCACCAGGCCGCCGGGCCCGAGCAGCTCGGCCGCGTTCGCCGAAATCCGTTCCAGGACACCGACCCCACGCGGCCCCGCACCCACGATCGCGAGGTGACACGGCGCCATGATTCCGAAGTTACGACGATTTCCGCGCCCGCGAGGCGGTGTCCGCGATGTGGACGCGGTCGGCTGCCTGGCCGAGTGCTTCGCCACCTACGCCACCTGGCTGGCCCCGCACGCCGTAGCTACCGCACCCGGTCGATCACTTCCGGAGTCTGGCCGTACAGCCGCAGCACGCCGCCGATGGTGAACTCGGTGAGCAGGTCGATCAGCGCGTCGCGCTCCGGCGGTTCGTCCGGCCACGGCAGGCCGACCAGTGCCTCGACCATCGCGAAGTACATCGCCACCAGCGCGGTGTCCGCGCGCCCCGGCTCGACCCCGAACTCGGCCCAGCGCCGGCCGCTCGCCTCCCGGTAGACCTCGGCGAGCCGGGCGCGCAGCCGCGTCAGCGCGGGCTCACCCGTGCGTTCGGCCTCGTGCAGCAACGGCAGGGCCTCGGGGTGTTCGGCGACGAAGGCGAACAGGTTGCCGTAGTTCTTGCGCGCCCAGGACTTGAGGTCGAGGTCGGCGTCACCCGAGCCGAGCTCCGCGATCGCGGCGTACGCCTGTTCTTCGAGGTCGGCCACCGTCTGCTCGAACAACGCGGCCTTGTCGCCGAACAGCTCGTAGACGGCCTGCCTGCTCAGCCCGGCCTGCCGGGCGATCTGCTCGATCGTGGCGCCCTGGACGCCCGACGTGGCGAACACCTGCCGGGCCGCGGCCAGCACGAGCGCACGCTGCTCCTCGACGGGCAGCTTCCGCGGCCGTCCCGGACCACGCTTCCGGGGGATTGCCATGTGGGCTCTCTCACCTCGATCCTTTTTCCGACGATCTTGTCGAAAACTAGCTCACCGGGGGGCGAGCATGCGACCCAACTTCCGCCGCAGAGCCGCGGCAGCACTGGCTTCGATCATCGGACTGGCCTCACTGACGGTCGGCGCGGCACCGGCCGGTGCCACGGACTTCTACGACCCGCCGTCACCACTGCCGGCGGGCGCGCCCGGCGACATCATCCGACACCAGGCGGCGCAGTTCTTCCTCGACCCGGTGAAGCTCCTGCCCGCGCCGGCGAAGGCGCAGCGGATCCTCTACCGCAGCACGGACAGCGCCGACCAGCCGATCGCGGTCAGCGGAACCGTGCTCACGCCGACCGCGCCGTGGACCGGCCCCGGCGCGCGGCCGATCATCAGCTACGCCGCGGGCACCCAGGGGATGGGCGACCAGTGCGCCCCGTCGAAGGCGCTCGCCGTGGGCCAGGAGTACGAGGGCACGTTCATCTCCGGGCTCCTCGCCCGCGGCTACGCCGTGGTGGTCACCGACTACGAGGGCCTCGGTACTCCCGGCGTGCACACCTACGTCAACCGCAAGGCCGAGGGCTACGCGGTGCTCGACGCGATCCGCGCCGCCCAGCGTCTGCCCGAGGCGGGCCTGCCCGCGGACGGACCGGTCGCCATCGCCGGGTACTCGCAGGGCGGCGGCGCCTCCGCGGCCGCGGCCGAGCTGCAGGGCACCTACGCGCCGGAGCTGGACCTGAAGGGCGCGTACGCCGGTGCCCCGCCCGCTGATCTCACCCCCGTCGCCGAGAACCTCGACGGGCACTACGCGGTCGGCTTCCTGATGTTCGCGGTGGCGAGCATCAACGCCGCCTACCCGCAGCTGGACATCCCCGCCGTGCTCAACGACAAGGGCAAGGCGCTCGAAGCGCAGGTCGAGAACGAGTGCGTCGGGGACGCCATCCTCGACCACGCCTTCACCCGCACCGCGGACCTCACCGCGGACGGGCGGCCCATCACCGCCTACCTCGGCGAGGAGCCGTACGCGTCCGTGGTGGCCGAGCAGCGGATCGGCACCATCCCGCCGAAGGCGCCGGTGCTGGTCGCGCACTCCGCACTCGACGACATCGTGCCCTTCGAACAGGGCCGCCAGATGGCGCGCGACTGGTGCGCGGAAGGTGCGACGGTGCAGTTCGACACGCTCGCCGCACCGACGCACGTGGGCGGCTTCGTCGCCGCGTACCCCCTCGCCTTCGCCTGGCTGGACGGGCGCCTGCACGGCGCCGCCGCCACTAGCAACTGTGGAGAGTTCTAGCGATGGTCCGCCTGACGTTTCACTTCAAGCCGGTCGCGTCGGCGGCCGCCTCGTCCGAGTCGGCGAGGAAGGTGCGGCAGCGCTCGTACTCCTCGTTCTCGCCGATGCGCTGGGCGGCCTTGCCCAGCGCGGCGAGGGCACGCAGGAAGCCCTGGTTCGGCCGGTGGCTCCAGGGCACCGGGCCGAAGCCCTTCCAGCCGGCGCGGCGCAGCTGATCGAGCCCGCGGTGGTAGCCGGTGCGCGCGTAGGCGTAGGCGGCGACGACCTCGTCCGCCGCCAGCGCGCGCTCGGCCAGTGCCGCCCACGCCTCGCTGAAGTCCGGGTGCTCGGCGGCGACCTCGGCGGGATCGGTCCCGGCGTCGAGTGCGGCCTGTGCGTCGGGGCGGTCGGGCAGCAGGGTGGGTTCGGGGCCCAGCAGGTTCGCGTGCGTCATGACTCCCATCCTGCCCTTCCCCGGAACGCCACCTCAGGGTGAACCCTGATTTCTGGACATACCCGTCCAAGTCGCCGAAGCGACAAGTCATGATGTGCCCATGACGAAGGCGATCGCGGGGGAGCTCGTCGTGCCCCGCAGCCCGGTGGCGAAGACCAGGCTGTTCTTCCGGGAACACTGGCAGCGGGGTGCGCCGGGGCAGCCGACGCCGGAGTGGGTGCTGCGCTTCGCGTACACCGCCTGGCTGGTCGCGTTCGGCTTCAAGCTGCTGGGCTCGTCGTGGGACGTGTCGTGGCACTTCAAGTTCATCCGCGACGACCTCGCCCCACCGCACCTGATCAACACCGTCGGCACCGGGATCGTCGTGGTGCTCGTGGCGATCCACACCTACACCGGCCTCGGCTGCGACCGCCGCTCGCTGCGGCTCATGCAGTGGGGGCTCGGGCTGTTCCTGATCGCCGCACCGCTCGACGTGATCAACCACCGCGTCAACGGCCTGGACCTGACCGCGTGGAGCCCGACGCACCTGCTGCTGTACTTCGGCACCGGGGTGATGCTCGCCGGGGTCATCGACGGCTGGCTGAAATCCGCCCCGCCGGGCCGCGTGCGCACGCTCGTGCTCACCGGGCTGTGGGCGTTCTTCCTGGAGAACGCCTTCTTCCCCAACGGGCAGCAGGAGTACGGCGTCCTGGGGCTGCGGGCGTGGGAGCAGGGCCGGCCCGAGGCCGAGCCGTCGCTGCTGGAGTTCGCGGCGCAGCAGATCGGGCATCCCGTGGACCGCGCCGCGGTGCTGCACTTCACGATGCCGATCGCGGACTGGGTGTATCCCCTGTGGGGCATCGGGATGTCCGCCGTGGTGCTGCTGCTGGCGCGGCGCACCATCGGGCACGCGTGGGCCGCCACCGCCGTCGCGGGGGCCTACGTCGCGTACCGCGTGGTGATCTGGCCGCTGCTGGTGCTGGGCACCTTCCCGGCCTCGACGATCCCGTTCTACCTGGTGTTCGTCGGGCTGGCGGTGGATCTCGCCGCCCGGCGCGGGGTACTCACGGGCGTGCTCGTGGCCGCGTTCGGCTACGGCGTGCTCTGGGTGCAGTCCCGCTTCGGCGCCGCGCCGCCGTTCGCGGTCTGGACGCTGCCGGTGGTCCTCGTCGCCGTCACCGCGGCGTGGTGGGCGACGGCGACGAGGAGCCGGGTCAGAGCTTCTGGCCTGCCGACTTGAGCGCCTGCGCGGCCTGCACGACCCGCTCGGCCATGCCGGTCTCGGCCTTCTTGAGGTAGCTGCGCGGGTCGTAGGTCTTCTTGTTGCCGACCTCGCCGTCGATCTTCAGCACGCCGTCGTAGTTCTTGAAGAAGTGGTCCGCGATCGGGCGGGAGAACGCGTACTGCGTGTCGGTGTCGACGTTCATCTTCACCACGCCGTACGACACCGCCTCGTGGATCTCCTCCAGCAGCGAGCCCGAACCGCCGTGGAACACCAGCTCGAACGGCTTCGAACCCTCGGCGAGGCCGAGCTTCGCCGCCGCGACCTGCTGGCCGCGCTTGAGCACGTCCGGACGCAGCTGGACCGCGCCCGGCTTGTACGCGCCGTGCACGTTGCCGAAGGTGGCGGCGAGCAGGTACCGGCCCTTCTCACCGGAGCCGAGCGCGTCCACCGTCTTCTCGAAGTCGCCCTCGGCGGTGTACAGCTTCTCGTTGATCTCGTTCGAGACGCCGTCCTCCTCGCCGCCGACGACGCCGATCTCGACCTCGAGGATGATCTTCGCCGCCGCGGCCCGCTCCAGCAGCTCGGCCGCGATCTTGAGGTTCTCGTCGAGGTCGATCGCCGAGCCGTCCCACATGTGGGACTGGAACAGCGGGTTCTGGCCCCGGTCGACCCGCTCCTGCGAAATCGCGATGAGCGGGTTGACGTAGGTGTCCAGCTTGTCCTTCGGGCAGTGGTCGGTGTGCAGTGCGATGTTGACCGGGTACTTCTCGGCGACCACGTGCGCGAACTCGGCCAGCGCGGTCGCGCCGGTCACCATGTTCTTCACGTTGAGACCGGACGCGAACTCCGCGCCGCCGGTGGACACCTGGATGATGCCGTCGCTCTCCGCGTCGGCGAACCCCTTCAGCGCCGCGTTCAGGGTCTCCGACGAGGTCACGTTGATGGCCGGGTAGGCGAACTCGCCTCCCTTGGCCCGGTCGAGCATCTCGGCATAGACCTCGGGGGTGGCGATGGGCATCGTTGGTCCTCCTAGCAGGTGGTTCGCCTTGTTGCCCGAATCGTAGGGGGTCCGCCGCGAGACCACTACGACAGCAGGACCTCCGCCACAGCCCGGTACACCGGCAGCGGGTCGGAGTTCAGTACCTGGATGGTCACCTGGTCCGCCCCCGCGTCCCAGTGCGCCCGCACACCGTCGGCGATCTGCTGCGCGTCCCCGTGCAGCACCAGCGCGTCGACGAGGCGGTCGCTGCCGTCGTTCGCGATGTCCTCGTCGGTCCAGCCCAGGCGCTTGAGGTTGCTGACGTAGTTGGTGAGCTTGAGGTACGGGTTCGCGACCTTCGGCCGCCCGATCGAGCGCGCCCGCTCGGGATCGGTGTCGAGGACGACCTTGTGCTCCGGCACGAGCAGCTTGCCCTCGCCGAGGATCTCGCGCGCCTGCCGGGTGTGCTCCGGGGTCGTCAGGTACGGGTGGGCGCCTGCGGTGCGCTCGGCCGACAGCTTCAGCACCTTCGGCCCGAGCGCGGCGAGCGCCCTGTCCTCCACCGGCACGCCGGCCTCGTCGAGCTGGTCGAGGTACTCGACGATCTTGTCGTAGGGCTTCTGGTAGACCTGCACCGCTTCGGGGTGCCCGATGCCGACCCCGAGCAGGAAGCGGCCGGGGTGCTTCGCCGCGATCCGGTGGTACGACTCCGCGACCGGCGCGGCGTCGGCGGTCCACATGTTGACGATGCCGGTCGCGACGACGACCCGTTCGGTGGCGTCGAGGATCCGTTCGACGTCGGTGAGCTCCGCGGGCGGGGAGCCGCCGAGCCAGACGGCGCCGTAGCCGAGCTGCTCCACCTCACGGGCGACGTCGTCGCCGACCTGGCTGTAGTGGGCCCAGATTCCGAGTTTCCCGAGTGCGTTCACCATGTCCGGGACAACGGCTCCCGCGCGTGCGTTCATTCCGTATTAGCGTGGGAAACATGAAGATCGGGAACAGCGACCTGGACGTCTACCCCCTCAACCTGGGCGGGAACGTGTTCGGCTGGACGGCTGACGAGCAGCAGTCCTTCGAGGTGCTCGACGCGTACGCGGCGGCGGGCGGCAACTTCGTCGACACCGCCGATTCGTACATGCACCGCGCTCCCGGCAATTCCGGCGGCGAGTCCGAAACCATCATCGGCAGGTGGCTCGCCAAACGCGGCCGCCGCGACGACATGGTCATCGCGACGAAGGTGGGCAGCTGGCCGAAGCGGCCGGGTGTGTCCGCCAAGAACATCCGCGAGGCGGCCGAGGACTCGTTGCGGCGCTTGGGAACCGGTCACATCGACCTCTACTACGCGCACCGGGACGTCGCGGACGTCCCGCTCGAAGAGACGCTGGGCGCGTTCGACGAGCTGGTGCGCGCGGGGAAGGTCCGCTACCTCGGGGCGTCGAACTACACCGCCGAGCGGCTGGCCGAGGCACTGTCCATTTCGGACCGCGAGGGCCTCGCCCGGTACGTCGCGCTGCAGCCGCACTACAACCTGGTCGAGCGTGGCTACGAGCAGGACCTGCTGCCGCTGGTGCGGCAGGAAGGGCTCTCGACACTGCCGTACTTCTCGCTCGCGAAGGGCTTCCTGACGGGCAAGTACCGCTCACGGGAGACGGACACCGGCAGCCCGCGCAACGAGGGCGCCGTCGCGTACCTGGACCACCGCGGCGAGCGGGTGCTGGAGGCGCTCGACGACATCTCCGCCGCACACGGCACCACCCCGGCCGCGGTGTCGCTCGCGTGGCTGGCCGCGCAGCCGACGGTCGCCGCCCCGATCGCGAGCGCACGCACCGTGGAACAGCTGTCGGACCTGATCGCGTCGGTGGAGCTGCGCCTGAGCCAGGCGGACCTCGCAGCACTCGCCGAGGCGTCCGCGTAGCGCTTACTCAGGAGTAGCTTACTCCCGGTAGGTTGAGGTACGGTGCTGGTCATGGCCAATGTAAAGGGCAAGGTCGTGCTCATCACCGGAGCTGCGCGCGGCATCGGGGCCGGGCTCGCGGAACGGCTCGCCGCGCAGGGCGCGAAGGTCGCTCTGGTCGGTCTCGAAGTCGAGGAGCAGCGCAAGGTCGCGGAGCGCATCGGCGACGCGGCGCACGCCTGGGAAGCCGACGTGACGGACTGGGACGCGCTCGAAAAGGCGACGGCCGGGGTGGTCGAGCACTTCGGCGGAATCGACATCGTCGTCGCCAACGCGGGCATCGCCACCACCGGCTTCGTCCGGTCGGTCGACCGCGAGGCGTTCGAGAAGGTGTTCGAGGTGGACCTGCTCGGCGTGTGGCGGACCTTCCGGGTCACGCTGCCGCACGTCATCGAGCGCAAGGGCTACCTGCTGGCGATCTCGTCCCTCGCGGCGATCACCCACGCGCCCGGCATGGCGAACTACTGCGCCGCCAAGGCCGGGGTGGAGGCGTTCTGCAACAGCCTCCGCGCGGAGGTCGCGCACCTGGGCGTGAAGGTCGGCGTCGCGCACCCGACGTGGATCCGCACCGACCTGGTGGACGGCGCGGACGCGCACCCGGTGTTCGGCAAGCTGCGGGCCTCCATGGGGCCCATGGGCAAGACGTACCCGCTGGACGTGGCGCTGGACCACCTGGAGGCCGGCGTGCTGAAGCGCGCGCGGACGATCCACGTGCCGAAGTGGGTGCTGGCGCTGAAGCTGCTGCGGTCGTTCCTGCCGCCGATCATCGAGCTGGGCTCCCGGCGGCTGATCCCGGCGGCCGACAAGGCGGCGCTGGAGGACATCAAGGCCCGCGGCTCCCGCGAGGCGGCGATCACTGGCCACGGCGGGCGCGCGGCGACCCGCTGAACTGCGTCCTGGGCTCCTACCGCACCCAGGAGCCCAGGACCGGCTTGTACTCGCGCACCGTCCGGCTCTCCAGCGCGCCTTCGACGTGGTACGGGTCGGCGTCGAGCACCTTCTCCAGCGCCGCCTCGTCGTCGGCCTGGACGAGGATCACGCCACCCGTGTCGTCGGCCAGCGGGCCCGCGACCGCGACCACACCCTGCTCGGCGAGTTCGAGCAGGTACTCCCGGTGCCTCGGCCGCACGTCGCGGTACTTGTCCTGCGCGTAGCGCGTCTCCACCAGGAACCAGGCCATCCCGTTACCTCCGCGTCCTCCGATTTCTGCCCGCACGCTACCCGTGCGCGCGGTGTGGGTTCCCGGTGCAACCCGATACCCTGGGCGCGCGTGGAGGACATGTGCAGACGAAGGTCGAGGACGGGCAGGACTACATGCCGGAAGGCAGCGCGGAGCGCAGCGTCGAGCGGACGCTCGGGCACTTGCGCACGATCGACGGAGTGGAACAGGCGCCGGCACAGCCCGCCGCACCACTGACGCTCGAAGACCTCTACCGGACCCACCGCATGCGACTGGTGCGGCTCGCCATCCTGCTCGTCGACGAACCCGCCACGGCGGAGGACGTCGTGCAGGAGGCGTTCACCGGGCTGTACCGCAACTGGGGGAAGCTGCGCGACGCCCAGGCGGCGGTCGGCTACCTGCGGACGGCAGTGGTCAACGGGTCGCGCAGCGTGCTGCGCCGGCGCAAGACGGCCCGCGAGTACGTCCCGCCGCACGCGGTCAACGCGCGCTCGGCGGAGAGCCTCGCGATGCTGTCCAACGAGCACCAGGCCGTGGTCAGCGCCCTGTCGAAGCTGCCGCCGCGGCAGCGCGAGGTGCTGGTGCTGCGGTACTACGGCGGGCTGTCGGAGGCGGAGATCTCCGAGGCGGCGGGCATCTCGAAGGGCACGGTGAAGTCGACGGCGAGCCGGGCACTTGAATCGCTTCAGAAGGCCATGAGCGGCTGAATCCTGCCGTGTTTGGTTTAGACCAATGTACGCTGGAGCGCGTGACGGACTTCGTGCTGACCGGCGGCAGGCTGGCGCTCCCCGAAGGGCTCGTGGACGACGGCTGGCTGGCCGTCGCCGACGGGCGGATCTCTGGCATCGGCACCGGCACCCCGCCGCCGGGTGACCACGTCGAGCTGGGCGGTGGACTCGTCGTCCCCGGCTTCGTCGACACGCACTGCCATGGCGGCGGTGGCGGCTCGTTCTCCAGCGCGGACTCGAAGGAGATCGCGCGCGCGATCGCCGCGCACCGCCGCCACGGCACCACCACCATGCTGGCCAGCCTGGTGTCCGAGCCGATCCGCTCGCTGGTCGACCAGCTGGCCGCGCTGCGCGAGCTGGTCGAGGACGGCGAGCTGGCCGGTATCCACCTGGAGGGCCCGTTCATCGCCGAGGCCCGCTGCGGCGCGCACGACCCGGCGGTGCTGCTGGAGCCGGACACGGCGTCGGTCGACGCGCTGCTGCGCGCGGGGCACGGGCACGTCCGGATGGTGACGATCGCGCCCGAGCTGGCCGGTGGCGTGCGGGCGGTCCGCCAGCTCACCGAGTCCGGCGTGATCGCCGCGATCGGGCACACCGACGGCACGGAGGAGCAGATCCGGCCCGCGATCGACGCGGGCGCCACCGTCGGCACCCACCTGTTCAACGGGATGCGCCCGCTGCACCACCGCGAACCCGGCCCGATCGGCGCGCTGCTGGACGACGAGCGCGTCACGGTCGAGCTGATCTGCGACCTCGTGCACGTCCACCCGACGGTCCTGCGCCTGGCCGCGACGCACGCGGGTCGCGGCCGGACGGTGCTGATCACCGACGCGATGTCCGCCACCGACGCCGCCGACGGCCGCTACCACCTGGGGCGGCTGGAGGTCGACGTCCACGACGGCGTGGCCACGCTCGCGGAGACGGGCTCGCTCGCGGGCAGCACGCTGACCATGGACGTCGCGTTCCGCAACCTCGTGCGCGGCGCGGGCCTGAGCATCCCCGACGCGGTGCGCGCGACCTCCGGACGGCCCGCGGAGCTGCTCGGCATCGAGGACCGCACCGGTTCGCTGGAGACCGGCCTGGCCGCGGACATCGTCATCCTCGACGACGACCTGCGCCCGTCCCGCGTCCTGCGTGGCGGTGAGTGGTTGACTTGATGCCAGTCGGGACTGGCATCTGCCGGCATGAGCGAGCAGGTGCTCGACTGGGTCGAGCCAGCCGCGCGTCGCTGACCAGCAACATGCGGCTGCTGGTCGGCGCCGGTCTGGTCAGCAAGCGCACCGGTCGCGGTGAGCGCACCACGTACTTCCGGATGGAGGACCACGCGTGGGAGCGGGTGATCCGCGCGCGGATCGCGTCGCTCGCCTCGTTCGGGCAGCTCGCCAGGGCTGGGCTCGAACTCGCCGGGCCCGATCCGGCGCGGCTGCGGGACGCCGACCGGGCGTTCTCGTGGATGGCCGGCGTGTTCGAGCAAGCGAAGGGACCCGGCGATGCCTGAGGCCGTCGTGGTGGGCGGGGGCATCGGCGGTCTGACGGCGGCCATCGCCCTGCGCCGCATCGGCTGGTCGGTCGAGGTGCTGGAGCAGGCCGCCGAGCTGAAGGAGGTCGGCGCCGGGCTGTCGCTCGCCACCAACGCGATGCGCGCGCTCGACGAGCTGGGCATCGGTGACCGGGTGCGCGAGCACGCCGCGTTCTCCCAGGTCACGGGCAATCAGCGGCTGCCGTCGGGTCGGTACCTGCGGCGTTTCCGGGAAGGCCGCGACGTCCCGCTCGCGGCCTTCCACCGCGCCGAACTCCACCGGGTGCTGCTCGGCGAACTCCCCGGCGATGTCATCCGCACCGGGCGGCGGGTGACGGCGGTCCCGTACGCGGACCTGGTCGTCGCGGCCGACGGGGTACACAGCACCTTTCGGAACCTGCTCTGGGACGCGCCCCAGCCACGGCGCCGGTACACGGCCTGGCGCGGTGTCGCCGAGGGCGTCGAGGTGGAGGGCAGCTTCACCTTGGGGCGCGGCCGGTACTTCATGATCCACCCGCTTCCGGGCGGCCGGGCCTGCTGGGCGCTCGGCTCACGCGCGGACGGCCCGGAAGCGGTGCGGACGTGGCACGAGCCGATCCCCGAGCTGCTCGCGGCCACGGAAACCGTGCTGCGCAACGAAATCCTAGACCTCGGCCCGCTCCCGAGCTACGTGCACGGCAACGTCGTCCTGCTCGGCGACGCCGCCCACGCCGTGACCCCCGACCTCGGTCAGGGCGCGTGCCAGGCAATCGAGGACGCGGTCACCCTCGCCGCGGCGCTGCGCGACGAGCCAGTACCCGCCGCACTCGCCCGCTACGACCGCGAGCGCCTGCCCCGCACGCGGATGATCGCGCACACCGCCCGGCGCAAGGGGGAAACGGCCGTCTCGCCGAACCCGCTCGTCCACGGTTTGGTGGCCCTGACCACCCGATGGCTTCCGGAAGCGGCCGTGCGGCGGAGCACCGCACGGGTCTGGGACTGGTCGCCGCCCCGACTAAGCTGAAGTGGGTGAGCGATGGTCCGGACCCGGAGCGCCTGCTGGCCGAGGCGCTGCGCGCGCAGGCGAGGAGCGCGCCGCCCACCGATCGTGCGCCGAGCGTGCCACCCCAGTACGGCCTGCTGTCCGGTGTCGGGGGCGAGGCGCTGGAGCGCGAGCGGGCCGCGCTCGAACCGCCCACCGTGCGTCATCCCGCGATCCGGCCCAAGCTGCCCGCCGGTCCGCTGCCCGCGTACTGGGTCCTGCTGCTCGCGGCGCTCCTCGGGCTGGCGACCGGTGCGGTGATCGGCCTGATGACTCTGTTCTGAGCCCACAGAGGCGACACAGGGTCACCCTGTACCGTTTGTCGGTGTGATCCTCGCCGAGACCACGACCACGCTTGCCCTGATGCCGAAGTGGTTCAACCCGGAGTACCTGCTGACCCAGTTCGGCGCGTACGTCATCGTCGGGCTGTGCCTGGTCATCTTCATCGAGAGCAGCGTCTTCCCGGTGCTGCCCGGTGACTCGCTGCTGTTCACCGCGGGCCTGTTCGTCGCGCAGGGCTCGATCCACACCCCGCTGTGGCTGGTGTGCCTGGTGGTGAGCGTCGCGGCGCTGCTCGGCAACGCGGTCGGGTACTTCATCGGCTACAAGGCCGGGCCGGCGTTGTTCAAACGGCCCGACTCGCGGTTCTTCAAACAGGAGTACGTCGACAAGACGCACGCGTTCCTGGAGAAGCACGGCCCGAAGGCGGTCGTGCTGGCCCGGTTCGTGCCGTTCGTGCGCACGTTCATCACGTGGATCGCGGGCGTCGGCCGGATGGACGCGAAGAAGTACTTCACGTACACGATCATCGGCGGCATCCTGTGGGCCGCGGGCATCACGGCGCTGGGCCACGTGCTGGGCAACATCTCGTTCATCAAGAACAACATCGAGGCGATCTTCATCCTGATCGTGCTCGTGTCGGTGGTGCCGCTGATCGTCGAGTACGCCCGCAACCGCCGCGAGAAGCGCCACGCCCCAGCCGCCGAGACCGACGCCGAGGTCACGCAGCGGATCCCGCGCATCGACCGCTAGGTCCCCGGCGCGGCGGTCGGCAGCCCGGCCGCGTCCGCGCAGGCCAGCAGCCGCCGGTCGTAGGTGACGAAGCTGCTCAGCTGCTCGCCGAAAATCGCCTGTGCCGTGGCGAGGTGGATCGCATCGAGCGAACGGAGTTCGGGTGTGCGGTAACCGGCCGCCGTGCTCCGGACCAGTTCGTCGATCTCGTAGATGCCGATCCGGCCGAGCAGCGCGGGTACGCCGGGGAGCAGTTCCGGCTCGGTCCGCCGGAGCGCCCGCGGCAGCTCGACCTCGGCGAGCGCCGAGGAGACCAGCAGTGTCGAACTCCGTTCGTCGAGCCAGTCCGCGAGCGCGTCACTCTCCGGCTCCCGCCGGATCAGCTTCACCAGGGCAGCCGTGTCGAGATAGATCATCAGTACCGCTCGTCGTCGCGCATCTCGCGCAGGAGTTCGCCTGCCTCCTGATCGGTCCTCACCGGCCCGGCGGGCCGCGGGATGCGGCTGGTCACCGTGGGTGGCCGCAGCTTGCCGCTGGCGATCAGCGCGGACACCGGACTCGGCTGCGCGGGAACGAGGCGAGCGATGACCTTGCCGCGCTCGGTGATCTCGACCTCTTCGCCGCGTTTCACGCGCGCGAGAACACCGGCCGTGTCCTGGTTGAGCTCGCGCACTGGCACCTCGGTCACGAAGCCAGTGTACTACGCAAAAGTAGTACGTTCACGCCATCGAGAACATCGAGCCGGGGTTGAACAGGTTCTCCGGGTCCAGCGCCTGCTTGAGCTGCCGGTGCACGCGGATTCCCACGGGGCCGATCTCCCGCTCCAGCCACTCGCGCTTGATCCGCCCCACCCCGTGCTCCCCGGTGATCGTGCCGCCGAGCGACAACGCCACCTCCAGGATGTCGTCGAACGCCTTGCGCGCCCGCTGGAACTCCTCCTCCGAGCCCGGCGCGTAGACGATCGTCGGGTGCATGTTGCCGTCGCCGGCGTGTCCGACCACCGCGATCCGCAGCCCGACCTCGTCGCTGATCCGCTGGCAGCCCAGGATCAGCTCGGCGATGCGCGTCCGCGGCACGGACACGTCGTCGGTCAGCCAGATGCCGTACTCCTCCAGTGCGGTGAGCACGACGCGCCGCGCCTGCATCAGCATCCGGCCCTCTTCGAGGTCGTCGGTGGCGTAGGCCATCGTCGCCTCGCAGTCGTTGCAGATCTGCTCGATCACAGCCAGCTCGCGGCGCGCCACCTCGCCGCCGGAGTCGGACTGGCACAGCAGCAGCGCCTGGCACTCGTCGCCGGTGCCGAGGTCGGTGTTCAGGTAGTGCTCGGCCGCCTTGATGGAGCTGGCGTCCATGATCTCCATCAGCGACGGCACGAGGCCCTCGCGCACGATCCGCGTGACCGCCTCGCCCGCCTTCTCGGTGTCGTCGAACCCGGCGACGAGCGTGGCGGGCGCCTGGGGCAGCGGGCGCAGCGCCACCGTGGCCTGCGTGATGACGCCGAGCGTGCCCTCGCTGCCGATGAACAGCTTGGTCAGGTCGTAGCCCGCCACGCCCTTCACGGTCCGCCGTCCGGTCTTCAGCACCGAGCCGTCCGCCAGCACGACCTCCAGGCCCAGCACCGCGTCCGTGGTCACGCCGTACTTCACGCAGCACAGCCCGCCCGCGTTGGTGGACAGGTTGCCGCCGATGGTGCACCAGTCGTAGCTCGACGGGTCCGGCGGGTAGAACAGCCCGTGCTTCTCCACCGCGTTGCGGAAGTCGAGGTTCACCACGCCCGGCTGCACGACGGCGAGCCGGTTGCCGGGGTCGACCTCCAGGATCCGGTCGAACCTGGTCATCACCAGCACCACGCAGCCGTCGATCGCGTTCGCGGCGCCGGACAGCCCGCTGCCGGCGCCGCGCGGGACGATGGGCACCTTCGCCTCCGCGCAGGCCCGCACCGTCGCCTGGACTCCCTCGACGTCGGAGGGCAGCACCACCGCCAACGGCCGCCCGGACGGAGCCAGCGGCATCATGTCGCGCGAGTAGCTTTCGGTGACGTCGGTGTCGGTCAGGACGGCGTCCTTCCCGAGCGCTTCGCGGAGTTTCGTCAGCAGTGCGTCGTTGCCCATGCATCCATCGTAGAACCGGGCAGTCCACAAAGCGGAAAAAAGTTTCCGAACTTTGTCACCTTGCCGAACCGATGATCCGCTCGACGGGGATGCGCAGCACGAGCCGTCCGTCGGCGACCATCGCGGCGCGGTACTCGTCCCAGTCAGGGTGCTCGCCCGCGATCTTCCGGTACAGCGTGATGAGCTCCTCCACCGTCTCGTCGTGCGGGTCGCGCGCGACGGGAGCGAGTTCCGCCGTGCCCTCGACCACCGCGTAGGACCAGCCGTCCACACTGCTGACGTGGTAGGTGGCACGGGGGTCGCGGCGCAGGTTGTGGGTCTTGGCGCGGCCGTCGGTCACCGAGATCAGGATGCGGTTGGTTTCGGTGTCGAAGAAATGGGTGACATTGGATAGTTGAGGCCGCCCGTCCCGCCGGATGGTGGCGAGGACGCCGAAGGGGCGGTCGGCGAGGAGCTTGAGGAGAGCGGAGTCAGCCGTCATGCCGGGAATTGTCGTACCCCCGCGCTAGCTTCGGGAACATGCGGAGAGGGTGAACGGTGCGAACCGGACAGATCACCCGAGAGTAATTCAGTTGCCTTGGTCAACTAAAGTGTTTTGCGACACAGGACAGTTATTTGAGTGGCGCAACCAACCACTTCGGGTGCATCCTTGCTTAAGGCAACTAGTTGCAGCGGCCAATTAAGCGTGTGAAGAGAGTGATGACCATGGCACCTGCCACCCAGGAAGCAGCCTTCACGGCTGCCGAGCTCGACGTCGCGGACGAGCTCGGGGTCCAGATGGTCCGCTTCGTGCGCCTGATCCACAAGGCGAAGTCGCAGGTCGCGAAGCAGGGGCCGGACGGGATCGAGCGAGCCGCGTACGCGATCCTCTTCCACCTCATCCACGACGGGCCGCAGCGCACCAGCAGGCTCGCCGAGGCGCTGCACGCAGAGATCTCCACGATCAGCAGGCAGAGCAGCTCGCTGGTCCAGCACGGCCTGGTCGAGCGCCAGGCCGACCCCGAGGACGGCCGTGCGTGCCTGCTGGCGCCGACGGCAGAGGGGCTGCGGGTCTTCGAGGAGAACCGCAGGCAGCGCAACCAATGGCTGGCCGAGGTGCTGGCCGACTGGCCCGAGGAGGAGCGGCACACCTTGACCAGGCTGCTGGACCGCCTCATCTCCAGCATCGAGACAAGCATTCCGCACGTGGCCGACCAGGGGTCGGCACAGAGCAAGGGGGCTGACGCATGACGAGTTCCACCCGACAACCGGCGGCACCAACGGGGGGTGTGGCCGCCGCCGAAGGCCCGAGGCTCAGCCACCGGCAGATCATGACCGTGCTGAGCGGTCTGCTGCTGGGGATGTTCCTGGCGGCACTCGACCAGAACATCGTGAGCGTGGCGATCGTGAAGATCGCCAACGACCTCAACGGGTTCAGCGAGCAGGCGTGGGCCACCACGGCGTACCTGATCACCGCGACCATCGCGACGCCGCTGTACGGCAAGCTGTCCGACATCTACGGGCGCAAGCCGTTCTTCCTCGCCGCGATCGCGTTGTTCGTGATCGGCTCGGCCGCCTGTACGTTCTCCACCTCGATGTACGAGCTGGCCGCGTTCCGCGCGTTCCAGGGCCTCGGCGCCGGTGGTCTGATGTCGCTCGCGATGACCATCATCGGTGACATCGTGCCGCCGCGGGAGCGGGTCCGCTACCAGGGCTACTTCATGATGGTCTTCGGTTCGGCGACCGTCCTCGGCCCGGTGCTCGGTGGCTTCTTCTCCGGCCTCAACACCCTCGGCGGGCTGGACGGCTGGCGCTGGATCTTCCTGATCAACGTCCCGATCGGCATCGTCGCGCTGTTCGTGGTCTTCAAGGTGCTGAACGTGCCGCACCAGAGGCAGCCGCAGCGGGTCGACTGGTTCGGCGCGCTCTCGCTGGCCGTCGCCGTGATTCCGCTGCTGCTGGTGGCGGAGCAGGGCCGCACCTGGGGCTGGGCCTCCACCCGCTCGGTGATCTGCTACGCGGTCGCGGCGTTCGGCGTGGTGCTGTTCCTGTTCATCGAGTACGTGATGAAGGACGCGGCGCTGATCCCGCTGCGGCTGTTCAAGAACTCCACGTTCACCCTGGTCATCATCGGCGGCACCATCGTCGGTATCGCGATGTTCGGTGGCATCACCATGGTGCCGCAGTACTTCCAGGTCGTCCGCGGCTACTCGCCCACCCAGTCCGGTCTGCTGATGCTGCCGCTGGTGCTGGGCATCATGACCGGTTCGCAGATCTCGGGCCGCATCACCGCGAAGACGGGCCGCTACAAGATCCTGCCGGTCGTGGGCACGCTGATCCTGGCGGTCGGTGCGCTGCTGTACGCGCAGGTGCACTACGACAGCCCGATCTGGCAGCCGTTGGTGTACGCGCTGATCATCGGCTTCGGCCTCGGTGGCTGCATGCAGACGCTGATCATCGCGGCGCAGACCGCGGGTCCGCGCAAGGACATGGGTGTCTCCACCGCGTCGGCCACGTTCTTCCGGCAGATGGGCGGCACCCTGGGTGTCGCGGTGTTCCTGACCATCCTGTTCAACCTGCTGCCCGGCCGCATCGCGGACGCCTTCGGGGGCAACCTGCCTCCGCAGTTCAACGCGAGCGCGCTCAACGGGCTGCAGTCGAACACCAGCGCGTTGCAGACCCTGCCCGAGGCGCTCAAGATCCCGATCCTGACCGGGTTCACCAACTCGATGCACGGCGTGTTCTACGTGGCCGCCGCGTTCGCGGTGCTGGCGTGCATCGTGCTGGCCTTCATGAAGGAGATTCCGTTGAGCGGTGGGCCGAGTGCGGCCGCGGCGCCGACCGAGGGCGGCACCGTCCCGGCAGGCGCGGCGCAGGACACAGTCGACGCGAAGGCCGAGGCCGCGCAGGACACCTGGGCGGACGCGGACGCCGCGCTCGACCAGAACGACCGGGAGCCGGCGCTCGTCGGCGGCCGCCACGCGGCGCCGAGCGAGACCAACGGGCACGGCAGGTACGAGCTCGCCGCCCAGACCACGCCGTTCGCCACCGCGACGGCGGGGATGAGCAGCCCGGTCGACACCGACGGCCAGCCGATCAGCGGGCACATCCGCAGGCAGGACGGTTCCTCGGTGCACGGCGCGGCGCTGACACTGATCGACCAGCGCGGCCGTCAGGTCGCGAGGGGCACGGCGGGCGGTGACGGCGGGTACACGATCAACGCGCCCGGCGCGGGCACGTACGTGCTGATCGTGTCGGCAGGCGGTCACCAGCCGCAGGCGTCCAGCGTGGTCGTCGGGCAGGGGCCGGCGCGGCTGGACCTGACGCTCGTCGGTTCGGGTGAGCTGAGCGGCATCGTCCGGCTCGCCGGGCGGGGCACCCCGCTCCCCGGCGCGACGGTCACCCTGACCGACTCGCGCGGTGAGGTCACCGGTGCGTCGATCACCAACGCGGAGGGTGCGTACACCTTCCACGGCGTGGGTGCCGGCGCGTACACGCTGGTCGCGAGCGCCGAGCGGATGCGCCCGGTCGCGACGATGCTGACCGTGCCCGACAGCGGCGTGCTGCGGCAGGACCTCGAGCTGGCCTCCGCGGTCGTGCTCGCGGGCACCGCCCGCACCGACGGTGGCCGCGCGGTGCCCGACGCCCGCATCACGGTGCTGGACGCCGACGGCAATGTGGCGGCGGTCGCCCGGACGGATGGCGAGGGCCGGTACGTCGTGAGCGACCTGCCGGAGGGTGATTACACGGTGGTCGCCAGCGGGTACCCCCCGGCGACCAGCCAGGTGAGCCTGCAGGGTGGCGAGGAGACGCACGACGTCCGCCTCGGTTACGAGCAGGTGATCGACCAGTTCGGCGGCGAGCAGGCATGAGTGGTTTGCAGGCACAGATCCAGACGGCCGAGGGCTGGGCGGTCGAGGGCGCGGTCCTGACCGTGACCGACATGACCGGCCAGCAGGTGGCACGCGCGGTGTCGGATGCGAAGGGGGCGGTGGACACCCCGTCCCTGCCCACGGGCGTCTACACCGCGGTGCTCACCGCGGCGGGCTACAACCCGGTGGCGCGCACGGCGCAGATCGGGTCGGACGGCACCGGTTCGCTGGGGGAGATCCCCCTGACGCCGGTCGCCGGTTCGATCGAGCCCCCGCCGCCGGGGCCCTGGACGATCGATCCGATGCACTCCAGCGTCGTCGCGACGGCGCGGCACCTGGGCATTTCGAGCATCAAGGCCCGGTTCAGCGACGTCAACGGCCGGATCAACATCGGCAGGCCGGTGGAGCAGTCGTCGGTGCGGGCCGAGATCAAGGCGGCCAGCCTCGACAGCGGCATCAAGATGCGCGACGACCACCTGCGTTCGCCGGACTTCCTGGACGTCGAGACGTATCCGACGATCACCTTCGAGAGCCGCGCGCTGCACCAGCGTGGTGCGGATCGTTGGCAGCTGTCGGGCGACCTGACACTGCACGGCGAGCGACGTGAGGTCGACCTCGACGTCACGTACGGCGGCTGGGGTCCGGACCCGTGGGGTGGCGTGCGGGCGGCGTTCCACGCCGAGGCGCAGCTGCACCGGAACGACTTCGCGATCAACTACAACGCGATGGTCCGGGCCGGGGTCGCGGCGATCGGCACCACGGTGAAGATCGAGATCGAGATCCAGGCGCTGCAGGGCGAGACGCTGCCGCAGATGTGAGTGCGTGGGGCGCCGGGCGGGCTCGTCCGGCGCCTCACGTTCGGTAACGGATACCGTAAATCCACCCTTCGGCTGACCGCGCCTTGCGTCCGCCCCGTAGGCTTCGCCGGGTGAGTGTCGTCTACGCCGCCTCGGAAGGGCTCGGCGTGGGCTGGCTGGACACAGCCGGTCCGCTGCTGGTGTGGGTGATCGTGCTCAGCTTCGTGTTCGTGGAGTGCGCACTGATCGTCGGCCTGTTCCTCCCGGGCGACTCGCTGTTGTTCGCCGCCGGGGTGGTGCTCGCCTCGCACGACGCCGATGCCAACGCTTGGTTGCTTTCGGTGGCCGCGCTGGTGGTGGCTGTGGTGGGCAACCAGGTCGGGTACTACATCGGCAGGCACACGGGCACCCGCTTCATCGCGCGGCGGGGCGGGCGGGTGCTCAACCGCGGGAACCTCGAACGGGCGCGGGCCTTCCTGGACCGCAAGGGTTTCTTCGCGGTGGTCGCCGCGCGCTGGATCCCGTGGGTCCGCACGCTGGCGCCGCTGATCGCGGGTGCCGCCAGGATGGACCCGAAGCGCTTCCTGCTGGCCACCTTCCTCGGCGGTCTCCTGTGGGTGCCGACGCTGGTGCTGCTGGGCTACTACGGCGCCGGTCTGCTGGACGCGCTGCCCTGGCTCAAGACGGTGGTCGTCTGGCTCTCGGTGGCGTTCTTCGTGGGCGGCACGGCGTTCGGCGTGGTGCGCTACCGACAGGAGATGCGCCGCCCGGTGGACGACCCGGGCCGCGACGCGGGCCCGGAACTGCGCGAAGCCGCCTGACGCCACTCGCCGGTGGTCGGTGGCAGTTCGGTCACGGGTCTCGGGAACCTCGCGAGCGGCTGCGACGCCCTTCGATGGCGCTTGATCGGTAGCGCTACCCGCCCGGCACAGGCGAGGTCAAAATCGGCGCGTCGCCGCGAGCCGCCGCCGCGCGTAGGAGCCAGCCGCCCTCCGGGCCGCACCTCGCCAGCCGCCCGCTCCGAGCTGCGCTGCCGCGAACTTGCCGCCGCCAGCCCCGCCGCGCGTCGCCGCCGCGAGCCGGAGCCAGCCGCCCTCCCGGCTACACCGCTCCGAGCCGCGCTGCCGCGAGCCTGTCGCCGCCAGCCTCTAGGACTCCGGGTCGGCCCAGACCTCCAGTTGGATCCCGTCCGGGTCGCGGAACACCAGCACCGCCGAGCCCGGGAGGGTGCGGGAGGCCTTGGCCGGGCTGTACGTGACGCCGTACTCCGCCAGCCTGCGTTCCCACTCCTTCAGCTCCGCGTACGAGTCCACCATGAACGCCACGTGGTCGAGGCCCGTGCGCCGCTCGTCGAAGTCGCCTCGTTCGGTGTCCGGGTGCTGCACCAGCACCACCGAGAATTCGCCGGGACCGCCACGCAGCACGACCTTCCGGATCCCCGTCTCGGCGTCCTCGCGGCGGGCGGCCTCCTTCAACCCCAGCACCCGCTCGTACCACGGGACACTGCGGTCCACGTCCGTCACCGTGAGCGCCAGGTGGTGCACGCCGATCAGCGTGGACATAACGGCAGCCGTCCTTTCGTCTACCCCACGGCAAGGCTACCGACGCCGACGCGCTGTAAACGCTTTCTCGCGAAACTGTGGACAACTCCGCGAATTGCTCACAATCTGTGGACAACTCACCGGCCGCCGCCGACGGTGAGCACTGTCCCCGTGACGTATGACGAAGCGGGCGACAGCAGCCACAGCGCCGCCTCCGCGATCTCCTCCGGCTGACCCGCGCGGCCGAGCGGGATCGCCGGCGCCAGCCGCGAAACCCGGTCCGGCATTCCCGCCGCGGCGTGCAGGCCCGTGTCCACCAGGCCCGGAGCGACCGCGTTGACCCGGATGCCTTCCCGCGCCACCTCGTGCGCCAGACCGACCGTCAACGTCTCCACAGCGGCCTTCGTAGCCGCGTAGTGCGTCCACTCGCCCGGAGACCCCGTACGCGCCGCCGTCGAGGACACGTTCACGATCACTCCACCCGCACCGCCGTACCGCGTCGACAACCGCCGCACGGCCTCCTGGCAGCTGAAGATCACGCCCGCCACGTTCACGTCCAGCACCCGGCGCACGGTCTCCGGACTCTGCTCGTCCAGCCGCCCGGGCGTGTTCCCCGTGATCGCCGCGTTGTTCACCACCCCGGCCAGCGGCCCCAGCTCCGCCGCCGCATCGAACAGCTCCGCGACGTCGTCCGCGCGGGACACGTCCCCGCGCACCGTCAGCGCCCGGCGGCCCCGTGCCCGCACCCGCGAGGCGACCTCCTCAGCAGCCCGGCCGTCCGAGGCGAAGTTGATCACCACGTCGTACCCGCGCTCGGCTGCCAGCACGCACAGCGCGGCGCCGATGCCCCGGCTACCGCCCGTGACGACCAGGATCATATGGCGAAGTTGACCAGCGGCATGTTCTCCAGCACGAGGTCCGCCCGCGCCGCGCTCGGGCCGATCAGGTCCGCGTTTCGCTGGTCGCTGCCCAGCGCGCGCTGCCGCGCCTCCACCAGCGAACGGCCGTACCGCCGGTGCCGGGTGACCAGCCGCTCGATGCGGTCGTGCTCGTCGGGCGCCAGGAACCACGCCTCGTCCAGCAGCCCGCGCACCCGGTTCCACGGCTCGCTGTCCAGCAGCAGGTAGTTACCCTCGGTGATCACGAGCGGCACCTCCGGCGGCACCGGCACGGCGCCCGCGATCGGCTCCTCGATCTCCCGGCGGAACTCCGGCGCGTACACCGGCTCGGTGCCCGCCTTGATGCGTGACAGCAGGTTGACGTAACCGTGCGCGTCGAACGTGTCGGGCGCGCCCTTGCGTTCGGTGCGCCCCAGCCGCCGCAGTTCCACCTGCGCCAGGTGGAACCCGTCCATGCCGACCACCGTCGCCCGGTTGCCGAGCGCGTTCTTCAGGCTCCACGCGAGCGTGGTCTTGCCCGAGGCCGGGGACCCGACGATGCCCAGCACGGTCCGCTCCCCGCGCGCCACCAGCCCCTCCGCCCGCTCCAGCAGCTCCTCGAACGACGTCATCGCGCTTCCATCCTTCCCACCCACGCCCGAGGGCCGACGTGCCGAACGCGTTCGGCCGCCACCTCGTTGGCGTACCGGATCAGCTCCGGCAGTTCGAACCTTCCGACACCGTAAGCGAGAGCCCCGTGCCACACATCGCCCGCACCGAGGGTGTCGCGTGCCTCGACCGCGGGCACGGGCACCTCGCCCGACTCCTTCGCGGTCCGCCAGCGCACCGGATCCGGCCCGGCGGTGGTGATCACCGTCCGCACCCCGCGCTCCGGCAAACCAGGCTCCGGCGCGTGGAAGTGCGCCGAGCACGCCGCGATGTCGACCAGCGGCAGCAGCTCGTCGAGCACCGGCTTCCAGCTGCCCGCGTCGAGCACCACGGGAATCCCCCGCGAACGCGCCCAGCGCGCCGTGCCCAAGGCCAGCGCAGGATGGTGCCCGTCGACGAGCACCGCGCTCACGTCCGCTACGGCCCAGGGCTCGCCGTGGAACTCCGGACTGTGGGCCGCGTTGCGCGAGACGACCGTCCGCTCCCCGTCGCGGTCCCGGACGGCGACCGCGCTCAGCGCTGGCGGCTCGGCGAAGTCCGGCGCCACGTCCACCACCTCGACCCCGCACTTCGCGAGGTCCGCGCGGGCCAGGTCCGCGAGCGGGTGCGAGCCCAGCACGGTCAGCAGCACGGCCCGGCCGCCCAGCGCCGCGACGGCCACCGCCGCGTTCGTCGCCGGGCCACCCGCGGCCACGTCCACCGACAGCGACTGCACCTTCTCGCCGGGTGCGGGCAGCTCGGCCACCCGCTGCACGACGTCGATCGTGCACAGCCCGGCGAGCAGGACGGTCATGCCGACAGCCCCCGGGAGACCGCCGACTCGACCACGTCGCCGTTCTCGTCGACCTCCAGCGCGCCGGTGATCAGGCCGACGACCTCGTTCATCGACGTGGTCTTCGGCGACACCAGCGCGACGCGCCTGCCGAGGCGGTGCACGTGGATCCGGTCGGCGATGTCGAACACGTGCGGCATGTTGTGGCTGATCAGCACCACCGGCAGCCCGCGCTGGCGGATCCGGTCGATCAGCGCGAGCACGCGCGCCGACTCCGCCACGCCGAGCGCGGCCGTCGGCTCGTCCATGATCACGGCCTTCGTGCCGAACGCGGCGGCCCGCGCCACCGCGACGCCTTGGCGCTGCCCGCCGGACAGCGTCTCGACCGGCTGCGTGATCGACTTGATCTTGATGTCCAGCTCGTCGAGCACGCGCTGGGCCTCCGCGCGCATCTTCGCCGTGTCCAGCTTCCGGACCAGCCCGAGCACCCCGCGGCGGCGGATCTCCCGACCCAGGAACATGTTCGACGCGATGTCCTGCGCCGGGGACAGGGCGAGGTCCTGGTACACGGTCTCGATGCCGTAGCGGCGCGCGTCGATCGGCGTGCGGAAGTGCACCGTCTCGCCGTCCACCTGGATCTCGCCCGCGTCGGGCACCAGCGCGCCGGACAGAGCCTTGATCATGCTGGACTTCCCGGCGCCGTTGTCGCCCACCACGGCGAGCACCTCGCCGGGCAGCAGGTCGAAGTCGGCGCCGTCGATCGCGGTGACGTGCCCGTAGCGCTTGACCAGGCCGCGGGCGGACAGGGTGGGGGTCATCGTTGCCTCCTCGCGAGCCGGTCGACGGCCACCGCGGCGATCACGAGGGCGCCGGTGGCCAGGTCCTGGTAGAGGGAGTCCACGCCGAGCTGGGACAGCCCTGACTGCAGCACGGTCACGATCAACGCACCCACCATCGTGCCCAGCACCGAGCCGCGACCGCCGAACAGCGACGTGCCGCCGAGCACGACCGCGGTGATCGACTGCAGGTTGCCCAGCTGGAACGCGTTCGGGTCGGCGTTCGGGATGCGGCCCAGCGCCTGCCACGCGGCGATCCCGAAGACCACCCCGGCGACGACGTACACCGAGACCACCGTGCGGTTGACCTTGATCCCGGACAGCCGCGCCGCCTCGGCGTTGTCGCCGACGGCGTAGACGTGCTTGCCCCAAGCCGTGCGGGTGAGCGCGTACCACACGCCCAGGTACATCAGCAGCGCCACGGTCATGCCGTAGGTGACGGGGATGCCGCCGAACAGGTAACGCTGGGTACCGAGCCAGGTGAGTGCGCCGTGTTCGGTCACCGGTACCGCCTGCCCGCCCGCGACGAGCTTGTCGCCCGCGGTCAGCATGGTGAAGAAGCCCAGCGTCACGATGAACGGCGGCAGCTTGATCTTCGTGACGAGCGAGCCGATCACCAGCCCGATCCCGACGGTCACGAGCACGCCGAGCACCAGCGCGAGGACGCCCGGCGTCCCGCCGGCGAACAGCTTCGCCATGATCAGCGTCGCCAGCACCATCGCCGAGGCGTTGGACAGGTCGATGCCCGCGGTGAGGATGATCAGCGTCTGCCCCAGCGCGAGCGTGCCCACGACCAGCGCCTGGTTGACCATCAGCGACAGGTTGTCCAGTTCGAGGAACCGGTCGGTGGACACCGAGAACACGATCATCGCGACGACGAGCGCGAGCGCGGGCCCGGCGGCCGGGGCGCGCAGGAAGAACTCGCCCAGGGTCTCCCGCCGGCGGGCGGGTGCGGTGGTGGCGGTCATTTCGTCCCCCAGCAGTTCTGCAGGCCCCACTCGGTGTTCTGGCTGGGCACCCCGGGCATGGGCTTGTCGGTGATCACCACGGAACCGGTGTCGATGAACCCGCTGGGCTTCTTGCCGGTCTTCGCGTACTCGACGGCCGCGGTGACGCCCTCCTCGGCCATCTTGCGCGGGAACTGCATGACGGTCGCGGCGTACTGGCCGTCGCGCACGTTCTCCACGCCCTGGCAGCCGCCGTCGATCGAGCCCATCACGACCTGCGTGGTCAGGCCGCGGGCCTGCAGCGCCGCGAAGGCGCCGCGCGCGGTCGGCTCGTTCATCGTGTAGACGGCGTTGATGTCGGTGGAGCGCTGCAACAGGTTCTCCACCTTCTGCTGCGCGATGCTCTGGTCACCGTTGGCGGGCTCGCGCCCGACGATCGCCGGGTCGCCGTCCTTGAGGCCGATGCCTTCGAGGAAACCGTTGTGCCGGTAGGTGTCCACGGTGCTGCCCGCGGTGCCGTCGATCATGAGCAGCTTCGGCGCGGTGCCGCCGAGCGCGGCCTTGACGTACTGGCCCTGCTCGCGGCCGGCGGCGACGTTGTCGGTGGCGTACGTGGCGTCGACGGCGGTGGCCGGGTCGGTCGCGGTGTCGAGCGCGATCACGAGGATGCCGGCCTTGCGGGCGCGGTCGATGGCGTCCAGCACGCCGGTGGAGGAGTTCGGCGTGATCAGGATCGTGGTGGCGCCCTGCTGCATGAGGTTCTCGATCGCGCGGACCTGGCCGTCGTTGTCCCCGTCGAACTGACCGGCCAGCGCGACGAAGTCAGCGCCCTGTGCCTGCGCGGCCGCGCTCGCGGCGTTGCGCAGCTCGACGAAGTACGGGTTGGTGTTGGTCTTGGTGACCAGGCCGACCTTGGCCTTGCCGCCGCTCCCCGCACCGGTGCTGCCGCCCCAGTGCCGCTCGACCGTGCACCCGCTCGTGGTGACCGCCAGCGCGGCTGCGGCGAGCAGGCACAGGAGACTGCGTTGTCCCAGGCGTCTCACATGACCTCCCCATCGAGGCTGGACCTTGCTGAACCCGGAACCTAGAGATCTTTATGCTGTTGTCGCAAGCGTTTGCGCAAACGCTTGCCGGTAACCTCGACGGGAGCACGGATGCCGCAGCCGAAGTCCGCCAGGCCGACCCAGCGGGACATCGCCGAGCTGGCCGGGGTTTCGATCACCACGGTCTCGCACGTGGTGAACGGAACGCGCCCGGTGGCGCCGGAGACGAAGGCCGCGGTGCTGGCCGCGATCGAGCGGACGGGTTACACGGGGGACGCGATCGCGCGGTCGCTGGTCACCGGTGGCACGCGGTCCATCGGCGTGGCGATCTCGCTGCTCGCCAACCCGTACTTCGCCGCGTTGATGCAGGCCATCGAGCGCGAAGCCGCGCTGGCGGGGTACACCGTGCTGCTCGCCGACACGCACGACACGGTCGCCACCGAGCAGGACACCGTGCGCACGCTGCGCTCGCGGCGTGTCGAGGGGCTGCTGCTCACGCCCTCACCCGGCGACGGCGCGGTGATCAGCGAACTGGTGTCGCTCGGGGTGCCGGTCGTGCTGGTGGACAGGGTGACCACGCGGACGGACGTGGACCAGGTCGGCAGCGAGAACATCCAGTCGACCTCGGCGCTGACCGAGCATCTGGCGGCGCTGGGGCACCGCCGGATCGGGCTGGTCGCGGGCGCGCCGGGGCTGAGCACGAGCGAGGAGCGCACGCTGGGCTACCGGCTGGGGCTGGGCCGCGGCGGGCTGTCGTGGAACCCGGAGCTGGTGGTGAGCGGTCACTCGTCGAAGGACGGCGGTGCGGCGGCGTTGTACCGGCTGATGGAGCTGCCGGACCCGCCGACGGCGCTGGTGGTCGCGAACGACGTGATGATGGTCGGCGCGCTGCACGAGGCGCGGCGGCGGGGCCTGCGGGTGGGGCGGGAGTTCGCGATCGTGGGTTACGACGACGCCGAGTGGGCGGACCTCGTCGAGCCGCCGCTGACCACGATGGCGCAGCCGATCGAGGAGATCGGCACGCGGGCGGTGCAGCTGCTGCTGTCGCGGATCGCCGACCCGAACCGGCAGCCCGAGACGCTGCGCCTGCCGCCGCGCCTCATGCACCGCCATTCGTGTGGCTGCTGAGCGTCGCGGCCGCTTCGAGGAGTAGCCAGGCGCCCACTTGGACGGACAGGTCGCGCGAGGTCTCGTCCGGCGCGGGTTTCGACCACTCCGACGGGAACAGCGGCCCGCCCAGTGCCTCGGTCGCGTTTTCCCGGCAGGCGCGGGCGGAGTCGAGCACGAGGTCCCGCGCGACGTCGCTTTCCGGCGCGGGCAGGCGTTGCGCCGCGAGCGCCAGGTAGCGCGCCAGGATTCCGGCGAACAGCCCGCCGTCCCCGCCGCCCTGGCCGCGGAGAATCCCGTCGGGCGCACAGTGTTCCGCCACCGCCCGAACCGTCCTCGCGGCACTGTCCAGTTCGGACAGTTCCAGCGCGGTGCCGAGGAAGACCCCTTGGCAGTACGTGTAGATCGCCTTCACCAGTTCGCCGTCGTCCACGCGCAGGCCGTCCCACACGAGGCCGGTATCCGGGTCGACGAGCGTGGATTCCATCCAGGACAACAACTCTCGTGCCCGTGAGGTCTCCCCGGCGCGGGCGTGCAGGATCGCCGCCGGACCGTTCGACGGGGCGTTCTTGAACCGATCGCCCTTCCGCCACCAGATTCCACCGCCGCCTTCGGGCGTCCACGCACCGCGCAGCTCGTCGAGGATCACCGAAACGTCCCGCCCGGCGCGCTGCATCGCCAGGCCGAGCCAGGCCATGTCGTCGTAGTAGTCGTTGGTCCACTTCCCGAAGTTGCGCAACCGCACCGACGAGAGGAACCGGTCGATCGTCGCCTGCCGGGCGGGCGTCGGGTCCCGCAGCTGGGCGTCGAGCAGGCAGTCCAGCAGATGTGCCTGCCACCAGTAGTTCCAGTGCCAGTGCACGCGCTGGCCGGGCGTCGGTGGCCAGCCGCTGCGGCCGAGGATCGTGCCGGGCAGCAGCCAGACCCGGCGCAGGTGCCGGGTGACGATGGCGCGCTCGGCTTCGGCGGCCCACTCGCGGAACATGTCCCCATTTCACCAGGATCGGGACAGGTCCGCGTGCTGACGAATCCACGCGTGCATCACGATGCCCGCGGCCACCCCGGCGTTGATCGACCGTGTGGTGCCGAACTGGGCGATGGACACGACGAGCGAAGCGGCCTCCTGCGCCTCTGCCGACAGCCCCGGCCCTTCCTGCCCGAACAGGAGCACGCATTCGCGCGGCAGGGAAGCGCTTTCCACAGGCACCGCCCCGGGCGTGTTGTCCACCGCGACCACCGCCAGCCCGCGCTCGGCCGCGAACGCGGCCAGCGACGCGACGTCCGGGTGGTGTTCGAGGTGCTGGTAGCGGTCGGTCACCATCGCGCCGCGGCGGTTCCACCGGCGCCGCCCGACGATGTGCACGGCGGCCGCGGCGAAGGCGTTCGCCGTGCGGACGACCGTGCCGATGTTGTGGTCGTGCTGGAAGTTCTCGATCGCGACGTGGAACGGGTGCCGCCGCGCGTCGACGTCCGCGACGATCGCCTCACGCCGCCAGTAGCGGTACGCGTCGACGACGTTGCGCCTGTCCCCGTTCGCGAGCAGCTCCGGGTCGTACCGCTCGTCGTCCGGCCAGGGACCCGTCCACGGGCCGACGCCGACCTCCTCGCGCGCGGTCCACTCGGTCGGCCCGGCCTCTTCCAGCTCCACCCGGGGATTTTCGCTCAGGCGTGGTGCACGCGGTGCGCCGGTGCGGCGTCGCGGTGCTTGTACCGGATCCACGCGCCGACGTAGGAGAAGACGACGATGGCCAGCGCGGTGACCGCGACCATCGGCAGCAGCGACCGCGGGATCACGGTGCCGTACAGGTAGTAGGCGTTGAACCCGCCGGGCAGCGGCCCGAGCCCCTGCAGGCTGCGGAAGTAGTCCTCCAGCGCCGTCAGCGGGCACTGGATCGGGAAGACGTTGACCGCGACGCCCCAGACCGCGAAGAAGATGTGCACAAGGATGCTCTTGGGCCAGCGCCAGGCCAGGAAGCCGCCGAACCCGATGTAGAGCAGCGCCGCGATGTGGATGGCGACCGTCAAGTCCGCCAGCACCCTCGCTGTCGACACCCCGACCTCCCCCTTTCACCGTCCCCTTACACCTGACGTTACTCCGGGTTCCCTGAGAAAGGTCGACTTAAAAAGTGTGACGCTGAGCGGTGAAGTGTCAGACGAGCCCGAGATCGTCCGCGGTCAACAGGTACCGATACGGCAGCCCGGCCTTCGCGATCGCCTCGCGGGCGCCGGTGTCGCGGTCCACCACCGTGGCCACGCCGACGACCTCGGCCCCGGCTTCGCGCAGCGCGTCGACGGCGGTCAGGACGCTGCCGCCGGTGGTGGACGTGTCGTCCACCGCGAGCACGCGCTGCCCGGAGACCTCGATGCCCTCGATCTGCCGCTGCATCCCGTGCTGCTTCGCGGCCTTGCGGACGACGAACGCGTCGAGCACCATCCCGTCACACGCGGCGGAGTGCAGCATCGCCGTGGCCACCGGGTCGGCGCCGAGGGTCAGCCCGCCGACGGCGACGTAGTTCCAGTCCTCGGTGAGCTGGCGCAGCAGCTTGCCGATCAGCGGGGCGGCCGCGTGGTGCAGCGTCGCCCGCCGCAGGTCGACGTAGTAGTCGGCTTCCCTGCCGGAAGACAGCGTGACCTTGCCGTGCACCACGGAGAGTTCGGTGACGAGCCGGGCCAGTTCCAGTTTCGCGTCCTGATCGATCCCCACGCGGGCAGTCTCGCACACGCCCTCAGGTGCGGTCGCGACCGGCGACGAGGCCGCTGACCCGCCTCACCAGGCCGCGCGGGACGAGCCGCCCGACCGTGACGAGCACCTTGTACTGCGGGCTCGGGATGGAGATCACCTTGCCGCGGCGCAGGTCTGCGAGCCCCTCGGCAACCACCCGGTCGGCGTCGAGCCAGAACGCCTTCGGGCCGGGCTTGGAGATGCCGGCGCGCTCGTGGAACTCGGTGTGCGTGAAGCCGGGGCACAGCGCTGTCATCCGCACCCCGCGCGGCAGGGCGGCGGCGATGCCCTCGGTGAACGACGTGACCCAGTTCTTGCTCGCGGTGTACGTGGAGCCGCGGCCGGAGAAGAAACCCGCCACGCTGGAGACGTTGACGATGTCACCGGAGCCGCGCTCAATCATGCCCGGCAGCGCGGCGCGCGTCAGCCGCAGCACCGCTGTCACGTTGACGTCGAGCTGCGCCTGCAGCTCCTCGGGCGGGACGGTCCAGAACTCGCCGCCCAGGCCGAAGCCCGCGTTGTTGACCAGCAGGTCCACCGGGTCCTTCGCGAGCCTGTCCTCGACGACCGCGCGGCCGTCGGCGGTCGCCAGGTCCGCGGGCAGGACCGTGACGGTGACTCCGTGCTTTTCGGACAGTTCCGCCGCGACCTCTTCCAGCCGTGGCTTGTTCCGCGCGACGAGCACGAGGTTGTGACCCTCGCTCGCGAGTCTGCGGGCGAAGGCGGCGCCGATCCCGGAGGTGGCACCGGTGACCAGCGCGACGGTCACTGCGCCGTGCCCGGGGTCTCCGGCTGCCAGTGGCGGCCGCCCACGGCCTCGTCGTCGAAGGGGTCGACGATGTCGGCGATCTCGCCGAGGTCACGCAGCAGCCGCTCCAGCCGGGACGGGCCCGCCTGCGGGGCGACACTCGCCAGCACCCACTCGTTCTCCAGCCACGCCACGCCGACGTCGCCGCCGAGCGCGTCCGCGGCGTCCACCAGCTCCTGCGTGATGACACGGCGGGCGCCCTCGGGGTCGTTCGCGAAGGCGTAGCGCTGCCCGACCGGGCCGAGCAGCTCGGGCATGTCGGCCCGCTGGAACGGCACGCTCGCGAGCCACAGCTCCACCAGCACGGGGTGCACTCGGTTGCAGCGCACGGCGACCACGACGGCCGGGATCTGCCCCTCGGCCTCGATGTCGAACACGAACACCGGGCGGCGCCCGTCGGAGGTGAACGTCGAACCGGCGACGACGTTCACCGCGGCCTCGGCACCGAAGTAGCCGATCGCGCCGCCCGCCCACTGCTGGGCGAGCCGCTCGTCCTCCTCGACGAACTGCCATCCGCGCAGGTCGGCCCAGCGCATCCGCTCCCGGTTGCGGGAGCCCTCCCGCGTCCGGTCGGCCGCGAGCAGCACGAGGCCCACCACCAGTGCGATGGCGGCGATGACGAACCAGACCCACGCTGGAATACCCACGGGCCCAGGGTATCGCCACGACGTCTCGAACCAAGGCCAGCGGGCCGTGTCGGCGTTACCCGTTCGGGTTTTTACGGAGGCCGCCCCAGCGTCGCCGGGGCGGCCTCCGAGCGTCAGGCCCTCGTCACCGTCAGTGCGTCTCCGGCTTCGAGGTCCGGGATGTCGACCCGCACGGTGTCCCCGTCGCGGATCTCACCGGCCAGCAGCTTCTTCGCCAGCTGGTCACCGATCGCCGACTGCACCAGCCGCCGCAGCGGACGGGCGCCGTAGATCGGGTCGAAACCGTTCAGCGCCAGCCACTCCCTGGCCCCCGGCGTGACGTCGAGGGTCAGCCGCCGCTGGGCGAGGCGCTGCGCCAGCTTGTCCACCTGGATGTCCACAATGGACGTCAGCTGCTCGGTGTCGAGCGAGTGGAACACCACGATGTCGTCCAGCCGGTTGAGGAACTCCGGCTTGAAGTGCCGCTGCACCACGGACAGCACCGCGTCCCGCCGCTGCCGCTCGTCGAGCGAGGCGTCCGCGATCGACTGCGAGCCGAGGTTCGACGTCAGCACCAGGATGGTGTTGCGGAAGTCCACCGTCCGGCCCTGGCCGTCGGTCAGCCGCCCGTCGTCGAGGACCTGCAGCAGCACGTCGAACACGTCCGGGTGTGCCTTCTCGACCTCGTCCAGCAGCACCACCGAGTACGGGCGGCGCCGCACGGCCTCGGTCAGCTGGCCGCCCTGGTCGTACCCGACGTAGCCGGGAGGCGCACCGACGAGCCGCGCCACCGAGTGCTTCTCGGAGTACTCACTCATGTCGATCCGCGTCATCGCGCGCTCGTCGTCGAACAGGAATTCCGCCAGCGCCTTCGCCAGCTCGGTCTTGCCGACACCCGTGGGGCCGAGGAACAGGAACGAGCCCGTCGGCCGGTCGGGATCGGCGACGCCCGCCCGCGTGCGGCGCACGGCGTCGGCGACCGCGGTGACGGCCTCCTGCTGCCCGACCACGCGCCGGCCCAGCTCCTCCTCCATCCGCAGCAGCTTGCCGGTCTCACCCTCCAGCAGCCGCCCGGCGGGGATGCCGGTCCACGCACTCACCACGTCGGCGACGTCGTCGCTGCCGACCTCCTCCTTGAGCATCACGTCCGCACCCGACGAGCTGGACGCCGTGCTCTGCTGCGCGGACTCCAGCTCCTTCTCCAGCGCGGGGATCCGGCCGTAGCGCAACTCCGCCGCGCGGCCGAGGTCGGCGTCTCGTTCGGCTCGGTCGGCCTCGCCACGCAGCTGCTCCAGCTGCTCCTTGAGCTCGCGGACCTTTTCGATCGAGCCCTTCTCGTTCTGCCAGCGGGCGGTCAGCGCGGACAGCTCCTCGCGCTTCTCGGCCAGCTCGGCGCGCAGCGCCTCCAGCCGCTCCTTCGAGGGGATGTCCTCTTCCTTCGCGAGGGCCATCTCCTCGATCTCCAGGCGCCGCACGGCCCGCTCGACCTCGTCGATCTCGACGGGCCGCGAGTCGATCTCCATGCGCAGCCGGGAAGCGGCCTCGTCGACGAGGTCGATCGCCTTGTCCGGCAGGAAGCGCGCGGTGATGTAGCGGTCGGACAGTGTCGCGGCCGACACCAGCGCGGCGTCGGTGATCCGGACACCGTGGTGCACCTCGTAGCGCTCCTTGAGGCCACGCAGGATGCCGATGGTGTCCTCCACCGACGGCTCGCCGACCAGCACCTGCTGGAAGCGCCGCTCCAGCGCGGCGTCCTTCTCGATGTGCTGGCGGTACTCGTCGAGCGTGGTGGCGCCGACCATGCGCAGCTCACCGCGGGCGAGCATCGGTTTGATCATGTTGCCCGCGTCCATCGCGCCCTCGCCGGTGGCACCGGCGCCGACGATCGTGTGCAGCTCGTCGATGAACGTGATGACCTGGCCCGCCGAGTCGGTGATCTCCTTGAGGACTGCCTTCAACCGCTCCTCGAACTCACCGCGGTACTTCGCGCCGGCCACCATGGACCCCAGGTCCAGCGCCACGACCCGCTTGCCCCGCAGCGACTCCGGCACGTCACCGGCGACGATCCGCTGGGCCAGCCCCTCGACGATCGCCGTCTTGCCGACGCCCGGCTCGCCGATCAGCACCGGGTTGTTCTTCGTGCGCCGCGACAGCACCTGCACGACGCGGCGGATCTCGGTGTCGCGCCCGATGACCGGGTCCAGCTCACCCTTGCGGGCGCGCTCGGTCAGGTCGACGCCGTACTTCTCCAGCGCCTTGAACGTGCCCTCCGGATCCGGGCTGGTGATCCGCGCCGAGCCACGCACCTGGGTGAACGCCTCGCGCAGCGCCTCGGGAGTCGCGCCGTGCCGCTTGAGCAGGTCGGCGACCTGCCCCCCTTCGGCGGCGAGGCCGACAAGCAGGTGCTCGGTGGAGACGAACTCGTCACCCAGCTCGGTGGCGAGCTTCTGGGCGTGCGTCAGCGACTTCAGCGCCGGGGTGTCGAACTGCGGGGTGGACACCGTCGCGCCGGTGGCCGAGGGCAGCCCGTTGGTGATGGGCTCCAGCTCCTTGCGCACCTGCGCCGGGTCGGCGCCGACCGCCGTCAGCAGCGGGCCCGCGATGCCGTCGCCCTGGGCGAGCAAGGCCCCCAGCAGGTGCGCCGGTGCGATGCTCGGGTTGCCCGCCACGGTCGCCGCCTGCGCCGCCGACGAGATCGCCTGCTGGGTCTTCGTCGTCGGGTTGAAAGCGTCCATCCCACTCTCCATGTCGAAAAGCCTGTGTTCTCGCCAGGTACAACGTCAGAAAAGTTGAGTGTGTTCCGCTCAACCCTGACGAGTTCGGTAGCAGAAGTACACGACACCCCCGGTGAAGCGCCGCTCGTCCACCAGCTCCAGGTCGAGGCGCACGCCGGAGGGCAGGAACGACGTGCCGCCGCCGACCACGACGGGGTTGGCGAACAGGTGGTACTCGTCGACCAGCCCGGCCCGGATGGCGTGCGCGGCGAGCTCCGGACCGCCGATCGCCAGATCGGTGTCCGACTGCTCCTTGAGCTTCCGGACTGCCTCGGGGTCGAACTCCCGCTCGATGCGGGTGCGAGTGGTGCGGGGCTCGGTCAGCGTGCGTGAGTAGACGATCTTCTCGGCGGCCTGCCAGATCGCGGCGTAGTCCCGCATCAGCGGCGCGTGCTCGGCGAGCGCCGGTTCGGTCTCCCAGACGGCCATCGTGTCGTACATGCGACGGCCGTAGAGGTAGGTGCCGAGGGGGCGTTCGAGGTCGTTGACGAACGCGTGCACCTCTTCGTCGGGCTCGGCCCAGTCGAACTTGCCCTCAGCGTCGACGGTGTACCCGTCGAGCGAGGCGATTCCGGTGTAGACCAGTCGGGCCATGGTGGGCTCCTCTCGGTTGCCCGCCCAATCCTGCCCGTCCGGCCGCCTCCGCGACACGGGGAAATACCCGGATCAGCGGCCCTCGACGGCTCCCCGCAGCGCCTCGTTCATCGCCGCCAGCCGCTCGCTGAGGGAGATCACCTCGTCCTCGGTCCAGTCGGCCAGTGCGGTACGGACGAATTCGACGTGCTTCTCGCGCCAGCGTTTCAGCTCCGTCCTGCCCTGCTCGGACAAGCTGACCAGCGCGGCGCGGCCGTCCTCGGGGGCCGGACGGCGCTCGACCAGCCCGGCGGCGACCAGCTGCGCGATCTGCCTGCTGATCACCGAGACGTCGACCATCTTGCGCTTGGCCAGCTCCGACGGCCGGGACTCACCGTGCTGGGCGAGGTCGCTCAGCAGCATCGCTGCGGCCGGGTGCAGTCCCGGCTGGTCGTGCTGCAACGAGGAGGTGACCCACGCGTGCTGCAGCTGGCCCGCGAGACGCAGCTGGTGCAGCAGTTCGATCCCGGCGTGCTCGCTCAGGCTCATGCCGCCTCCTGATTGGTTGTCACATACAAATATACGAGGAGTAGTTACCCAGGGCGACGGCTGAAAGCGTGAGCCGCGCCACTCTGACGTGGCAGCTCATACCACCCGGACGGAGCAACTGTGCGGGCGGAACGCCGCGAAGCGGTTACTCTTCGAGCTAATCTTGGCCGCCTTTCCGGATTAGCCCTGACCGAATGGGGTGGAATATTCGTGATCATTTCACGCAGTGACGACGCTTCTGGCCAGGTCCTGCGCTCCGAACCCGTGCTATTGCGCGTTCGTGAATAATCGTGTCCGAGCACCGCCGCGCACCCCCGGAGCACCTCGAAACAGATGACCGCAGACCCCGTCAGTCCCGTCCCCCGGTCCGTGCACCGGGAGGCGCCTCCAGCCGTCACCGCCATGGTGCGGCTGATCCAGGATTCCTGGGCCAAGGCGGAGCCGTACTTACCGGAAGTGACGCAGTTCTTCTACGGGATGCTCTTCACCCTGGCCCCGGCCACCCGCGATTTCTTCCCCATCAACATGGAGGTACAGCGCAACCGGATGGTGCGCGCGCTGGTGCACGTCGTGCAGATGGTCGACCAGCCCGACGACCTGGTGCCGTTCCTGCGGCAGCTCGGGCGGGACCACCGCAAGTTCGGCGTCATCCCCAAGCACTACGAGGCGATCGGCACCGCGCTGCTCGCGGCGATGCGCGCCCAGCTCGGCCCCGACTGGACCCCCGACGTCGAGCGGGCCTGGGCGGAGGCGTTCACGATCATCGCGCGGCAGATGCAGGAGGCCGCCGCCACCGACACGAACCCGCCCAGCTGGTCGGCCGTGGTCGCCGACCACCGGCGGCTGAGCTGGGACCTCGCGATGGTGCGCGTCGAGCCCGACGAGCCCATCCCGTACCGGCCGGGGCAGTACGTGAGCGTCGAGGTGCCGCAGCGGCCGCGGCTGTGGCGGTACCTCTCTCCGGCGAACGCGCCGCGCGAGGACGGCTCGCTGGAGTTCCACGTCCGCGCGGTCGACGGCGGCTGGGTGTCCCGGGCGATCGTGAGCCACACGCAGAAGGGCGACGTGTGGCGGTTCGGGCCGCCGCTGGGACGGCTGCACGTCGACCGCGAGTCCGGCCGGGACGTGCTGATGATCGCGGGCGGCACCGGCGTCACGCCGCTGCAGGCGATGCTCGACAACCTGCAGCAGTGGGGGGACAACCCGCGCGTGCGGCTGTTCTACGGCGGGCGGACCCGCGAGGACCTGTACGCGCTGGAAGGGCTGCGGATGCTCGCCTCGTGCAACCCCTGGCTCACGGTCACGCCGGTGATCGAGCGCGGGCCGGGTGTGGCGGGATGCGAGCAGGGAACGCTGGCGGACGTCGTCACGCGCCACGGCGCCTGGCCGGGGCACGACGTGCTGGTGTCGGGGTCTCCGGCGATGATCCGGGCGACGGTGTCGCGGATGCTCGTGGCGGGGACGGCCCTGGACCAGATCCGGTACGACCCGTTCACGATCGATTGAGGGCGCCGTGGAGATTCCTGTCGCGGATGGCGTGATCGACGGTTACCTGGCGCTTCCGCAGCGAGAGGTCTCCGGAGAGCCGCCCTGGCCCGGGGTGGTCGTGGTGCACGACGCGATCGGGCTGACCGAGGACGCCCGCAACATCACCGATCGGTTCGCCACGGCCGGGTACGTGGCGTTGTGCCCGGATCTGTATTCGCGGGGTGGATTCTTTCGGTGTGTGCGGTCGGTTTTTCGTGATCTGTCCGCCGGGCGTGGGCGGACTTTCGAGGACATCTCCGCTGCCCGGGCCTTGCTCGCCGCTCGGGGGGATTGCAGCGGGAAGGTAGGCGTCGTCGGGTTCTGCATGGGTGGGGGCTTCGCGCTCGTCGGGGCCACGCAGGGGTTCGATGCCTCCGCACCGTACTACGGGCCGTTGCCCGCAGATCTGTCCATATTGGATGGTGCTTGCCCTGTGGTGGCCAGTTTCGGGCGGCGGGATCCGTCGTTGCGTGGGGCGGCTGAGCGGTTGGAGCGGGAGTTGTCCGCGCGCGGGGTGCCACATGATGTGAAGGAGTATCCCGAGGCTGGGCATTCCTTTGCCAATCAGCTGCACCTTGGGCCGTTGAACGTGCTTGCCCGGGTTGCCGGGGTGGGGTATCACCGGGAGTCCAGTGAGGACGCTTGGCGGCGGGTGTTGGGGTTTTTTGGGCGGTACTTGCGGTGAGGGGGCGGGGCGGGCGCTAACGCGGCTTGCGTTGGGGGTTCCCCCGATGGCCGAAGTGTCTTACGGTCGAGACACCGCGTCAAGGCGGGAAAGCGTGCCTTGACCCGGCGTCTCGACCGTAAGGGCGGCTTTGTATCGGGGGAGGGGGTGGTGTGGGGGAGGTGGTGGGTGCGTTTGCGCTGCCGGGTTCCTGTTTGTGTTCTGGTTACCGGCTGCGCTTTGGTTTCCACACCACCAGTGCGGTTTCCCGCCTTACTGGTACCAGGTCCTTGCGGTAGCTGGCGTGGACCGCTGCGGCTGCTTGTTCCGCTGCCGCGTAGGCGGCGGCCAGCTCTTCGGTGAGCTCCTGCACCCTCGAACGGAGCGCGTCGACCTGGTTTTCCAGTTCGATGATGCGCTTGATGCCGGCCAGGTTGACCCCGTGTTCCTGCGACAGGCGCTGCACCTCACGCAGCAGCGCGATGTCCCGCATCGAATAACGGCGGCCACCGCCCGGCGAGCGGCCCGGGGAGACCAGGCCCTGCCGGTCGTAGGTGCGCAGCGTCTGGGCGTGGAGCCCGGACAGCTGCGCCGCCACCGAAATCACGAACACCGGGGTGTCCTCGTCGGCCCCGGAGGGCAGCCCACCGAAAGTCATCACCGCTCCTTGAGCATCTCAGTGATTTCCGGCCTGGGGTCGTGCTTCGCGGACATCTCCGCGAACGCTTCGAGTGCCTGCTTCTCCGTTCCGTCCAGTTTGGACGGTACGGCCACCTGCAGGGTGACCAGCAGGTCGCCCTGACCGCCGTCGCGGCGCTGGATGCCCTTGCCGCGCACCCGCAGCACCCTGCCGCTCGCAGTGCCCGGCGGCACCTTCACCGACACCTTCCCCTCCAGCGTCGGCACCGTGATCGTCGTACCCAGCGCCAGCTCCGGGAAGCTCACCGGCACCGTGATCGTCAGATCATTGCCCGACCGGCCGAACACCGGGTGCGGCGTGACGTGCACCCGCACGTACAGGTCGCCCGCGGTGGCACCGCCCCGGCCCGGTTCGCCCTGGCCCGCCAACCTGATCCGCTGGTTGTCGTCCACCCCCGCCGGCACACGGACCGTCAGCGTCCTGGTCTGGGTGCTGACACCCTCACCACCGCACTCGGGACACGGGTCGTCGATGATCTTGCCGCGGCCCCGGCACTCCCGGCACGGCTCCGAGAAGGCGAAGGCCCCCTGGCTGCGGCTCACCAGACCCGAACCGGCGCACACCGGGCACACGCGCGGGCTCGTGCCCGGGCGCGCGCCGTTGCCGCCGCACGTCTTGCACGTCGCCGGGCTCGACAGCCGCAGCGGCAGGGTCGCGCCCTTCACCGCCTCGGCGAAGTCGATCCGGACGTCGGTCTCCACGTCCGCGCCGCGCTGGGCACGGGTGTTGGTGGCGCCCGCCGCACCTCGGCGGCCGAACAGGCCGCCGAGGATGTCGCCAAGACCACCGAAGCCGCCCGCGTTCGCACCGGCGCCCTGCCCGAACAGGTCGCCCATGTCGAACGTGCCCGAACCGCCGGCACCGGGGAACCCGAAGCCGCCCGCGCCGCCGCTGCCGAACAGCCGCCGCGCCTCGTCGTACTCCTTGCGCTTCGCCGGATCCGACAGGACGCCGTACGCCTCGGACACCGACTTGAACTTCTGCTCGGCCTCCGCGTTGCCCGGGTTGGCGTCCGGGTGGTTCTCCCTGGCCAGCTTGCGGTAGGCCTTCTTGATCTCGTCCTGCGACGCGTCAGAGGAGACGCCCAGTTCGCGGTAGAAGTCCTTGCCGATCCACTCCCGTGCACTCACCGGACGTCCCCTCCTTCCCTCGTCGATCCGTTACTGCTGTTGCTGCTCATCCGACAGTTGCTCCACCGGCAGTTCACCCTCGACCGGTGCCTCGGCCGCGGGCGCCGCGTCCGGCTCGTGGTCGGTGACCCCGACCAGCGCCGCGCGCAGGACCCGGTCGCCGAAGCGGTAGCCGCGGCGCAGCACCGTGGTGACCGTCGGCCCGCTCACGTCGGGCGAGGTGCTGTGCTGCACCGCCTCGTGCACGCTCGGGTCGAAGGCGTCACCCTCGCTGCCGAACGGTTCGAGACCCGCTCGCTGCAGGCCGGCGACGAGCTTGTCCGCCACCGCCTTGAACGCGCCGGTGAGGTCACCGTGCTGCTCGGCCCGCTCCAGGTCGTCCAGCAGCGGCAGCAGGTCGCTCACCACCGAAGCCTTGGCCCCGAGGACCACGGCCTCCCGGTCGCGGTCGACCCGCTTGCGGTAGTTGGCGTACTCCGCCTGCAACCGCTGCAGGTCCGCGGTCCGCTCGGCGAGCTCCTTCTCCACGTCCGACTGGACGCCTACCGCCTCGTCCACAATGGACTCGCCGAGGCTCGGCCCGGAGGAGGGCGCCTCGACGGCCTCCTCCGGCACCGGCTCGGCCTCGGGACGGCGCACCTGACCCGTCTCCGGGTCGATCTTGCGCCGGTCCCGCACCACCAGGGGCTCGGCGACCTGGATGTCCTGTTCGCCCGTCTCCCGGGAGTGCTTTCCGGTCACTTCTTCTCGTCCTCGTCCACGATCTCGGCGTCCACCACGTCATCGGCCTTGGCCGACGAGGCACCGCCCTCGCCGGCGGTCGCGCCCGCTTCGCCGCCCTGCGCCTGCTGTGCGTTCGCGTACAGCGCGGTGCCGAGCTCCTGCGAAGCCGTGTTCAGCTTCTCGATCGCTTCCTTGATCTTGGCGGTGTCGGTGCCCTTGAGCGCCTCGTTCGCCTCGTCGATCGCGGTCTTGACCTTGCCCTTGATGTCCTCGGGCAGTTTGTCGTCGTTGTCCTTGACGAACTTCTCGGTCTGGTAGACCAGCGTCTCGGCCTGGTTGCGGGTCTCGGCCTCCTCGCGGCGCTTGCGGTCCTCCTCCGCGTGCTCCTCCGCGTCCTTGACCATCCGCTCGATGTCCTCCTTCGGCAGCGCGGAGCCACCGGTGATGGTCATCGACTGTTCCTTGTTGGTGCCGAGGTCCTTCGCCGTCACGTGCACGATGCCGTTGGCGTCGATGTCGAACGTGACCTCGATCTGCGGGACGCCACGCGGGGCCGGGGGCAGCCCGGTCAGCTCGAACATGCCGAGCTTCTTGTTCTGCGCCGCGATCTCGCGCTCGCCCTGGAACACCTGGATCTGCACCGACGGCTGGTTGTCGTCCGCCGTCGAGAAGATCTCCGACCGCTTGGTGGGGATGGTGGTGTTGCGCTCGATCAGCTTGGTGAACACCCCGCCCTTGGTCTCGATGCCCAGCGACAGCGGGGTCACGTCGAGCAGCAGGACGTCCTTGACCTCACCCTTGAGCACACCGGCCTGCAGCGCCGCGCCGACCGCGACGACCTCGTCCGGGTTCACGCCCTTGTTCGGCTCCTTGCCGCCGGTCAGCTCCTTGACCAGGTCGGAGACGGCCGGCATGCGGGTGGAACCACCGACGAGCACCACGTGGTCGATCTGGCCGACCGAGATGCCCGCGTCGCGGATGACGTTGTTGAACGGCTGGCGGGTGCGCTCCAGCAGGTCGTTGGTGATCCGCTGGAACTCCGCGCGCGACAGCGTCTCGTCCAGGAACAGCGGGTTCTTGTCCGCGTCGACCGTGATGTACGGCAGGTTGATGTTGGCGCTGGACGAGCTGGACAGCTCGATCTTGGCCTTCTCCGCCGCCTCGCGGATGCGCTGCAGCGCCATCCGGTCCTTGGTCAGGTCGATGCCGTGGCTGGCCTTGAACTTGTCCACCAGCCAGTCGACGATGCGCTGGTCCCAGTCGTCACCACCGAGGTGGTTGTCACCACTGGTGGCGCGGACCTCGACGACGCCCTCGCCGATCTCCAGCAGCGAGACGTCGAAGGTGCCACCACCGAGGTCGAAGACCAGGATGGTCTGCTCCTTCTCGCCCTTGTCCAGGCCGTACGCCAGCGCCGCCGCGGTGGGCTCGTTGACGATGCGCAGCACGTTCAGGCCGGCGATCTGGCCGGCCTCCTTGGTGGCCTGCCGCTGCGCGTCCTCGAAGTAGGCGGGGACGGTGATCACGGCGTCGGTGATCTCCTCGCCCAGGTACGCCTCGGCGTCCCGCTTCAGCTTCATCAGCACGCGGGCGCTGATCTCCTGGGAGGTGTAGGCCTTGCCGTCGATCTCGGTCTTCCAGTCGGTGCCGATGTGCCGCTTGACCGACCGGATGGTGCGGTCCACGTTGGTGACCGCCTGGTTCTTGGCGGGCTGACCGACCAGCACCTCACCGTTCTTCGCGAAGGCGACGATCGACGGGGTGGTACGGGAACCCTCGGAGTTGGCGATGACCGTCGGCTCGCCGCCCTCAAGGACGGCGACGACCGAGTTGGTCGTGCCGAGGTCGATGCCGACCGCTCGCGCCATGGTGGTTCTCCTCCTGATATACGCTGCTTGAGCTGCGGTGTCGCGCCCGCCTTGAGCGGGTCTCGCTCAAGTTGTATCTCGTGCTTCCGGCCGCCGTCAAGGAGACTTGAGCCGGGGACGCTCAACCTTTCTGACTGTCCCAACGACGGGCCTCGCCGGGTTGTTCCCGTCAGGCGGAGCGGACTTCGACATCCCCGCTGTCGGCCTGCAGATCGAGCAGGTGCGGGCCCGCGGGATCGGTCGGGATGAAGATCCGCTCGTCGCCCGAGTCGGCGTGCGCCACCACGCGGTACCCGTTGCCGGGGGCGACGACCCTGACGTCCCCGCTGTTGGCGTCCGCCTTCACGTCCTGCGGGGAGGCGAGCGTGATGTCGATGTCGCCGGAGTTGGCGTCGGCGTGCACCGGACCCGCGGGGGCGAGCACCCTGAGGTCACCGGAGTTCGTGGAGACGTCCGCGCCCGCCACGCCGTCGAGGAGCACGTCGCCGGAGCGCGAGGTACCGCCGACCTTCGTGTTCCGTGGCACGATCACCTCGTAGTCCACGGTGCAGTCGTGCCCGCAGCCGCCGAGCACCAGCTGCCCGCCCTCCAGCCGGTACGCCGGGCCGGGCCGGGAGCCGCTGTAGTGGTAGCGCTCGTGGACCGACGT